>NZ_CM188259.1:0-3966620 GCF_052748465.2 Agromyces selenitireducens | reverse complement strand
TGCTCCCCGCAATCTCTGCACCCGCGTCTGGCCGCTCGTCGCTCCCCCGAACGACAGGCGAAGCGGCCCGAAGGCTCTGTTCACAACGTTTTCCACGGCCTGTGAGGGAAGTTGCGAGAAGCGCGAGATTCCGCCGCACAGGCTGGGGATAACTGGTCACACACGCTAGCGAATCGGAGTCCACCCGACAAATGCCGATCTGCGGATCCATGAGCCCGTCGGCGTGTCGTTCCGAGCGGCAAGCTGGGGATCGGTGGAGAATATCCCGTTCGGTGTGCACTCGGTTTGACCGCGGCATCCGCAGGCCGTAGTTTTAATCAGTTGACCGCAGCCCTTTCGGGCACCGAGTTTTCCCCCCGGCGCACCCGTTGACGCGTCCGGGCGCGGAGATCCCTGAAGCCGGAGAAGAAGAATGAGCAAGCGTACGTTCCAGCCCAACAACCGCCGCCGCGCCAAGAAGCACGGCTTCCGCGCCCGCATGCGCACGCGCGCCGGCCGCTCGATCCTCGCGGCTCGTCGCGCCAAGGGTCGTACCGAGCTCTCCGCGTAAGCGATCGGTGCTCGCCAAAGCGAATCGCATCACGAGCGCCGATGACTACAGGTCCATCGTGCGCCGTGGAGCGAAGATCGCCGGTGCCCACACCGTGAGCTACCTCCGCTCACGGGAGTCGGGCACCGACGCGCGCTTCGGCTTCATCGTCTCCAAGAAGGTCGGCTCGGCCGTGCGCCGCAACCTCGTCCGGCGTCGGCTGAAGGCCGCGTGCCGGGAGCTCGTCGACGGCGGAGCGTCCGCCGTCGACGTCGTCATCCGTGCGCTGCCGACCGCAGCCGACGCGGACTTCCATGCACTGAGGGCCGACGTCGTCTCGGCAGTCGACGTGCACGAACGGCGCCGATCCGCCTCCCGTCCTCGGCGGTCAGGGCCGACGGATGCCGCCCCTCCACCCTCCCTCGCAGCGAAAGACGCGTGACGTGCGAGACCTCGCCTGGTTCGTCTGGCTCCTCCCACGCAACGTGGGCGTCGTGCTCATCCGCGCCTACCGCGCCGTGGTCTCCCCCCTCTACGGCGACGTCTGCCGGTACTACCCCTCCTGCTCGGCCTACGGCCTGGGGGCGGTGCAGCACCGCGGCCTCGTCGTGGGCTCCGGTCTCACCGCGTGGCGCATCGTGCGCTGCAACCCCTGGTCGCAGGGCGGCGTCGACGACGTGCCCATGCCGCGCGTGCGGCGATTCCACGTGACCCGCTTCGGGTTCGTGATCCCGGCTGCGTGGGCGCGCGCCGACGAGTCCGCCGGTCGCCGTGCTCGTCGGGGCCGGCGCCGGGCAGCCGGCCCGACGGTCGCCGGCATCGCCCGCGGTCACGCGCACACCGGACACGAACACGGTTCTCGCTCCGCCGACGCGGCCGGCGCCGCGGCATCCGTCACCCGCCACACCGCGGAACACGACCTCTCCCCCATGTCCCGAAAGGACTGACCCGCTCCAATGGACATCTTCAGCATCCTCCTCTGGCCCATCAAATGGGTCATCGAGCTGATCCTCGTCGCGTTCCACTCGCTGTGGACGTTCGTGGGCCTTCCCTTCGACGGCGGCATCACGTGGGTGCTCTCGATCGTCGGTCTCGTCATCGTCGTGCGTGCCGCGCTCATCCCGATCTTCGTCCGCCAGATCAAGAGCCAGCGCCGGATGCTCGAGGTCGCCCCGCAGCTGAAGAAGATCCAGGACAAGTACAAGGGCAAGAAGGACCAGTTCTCACGCGAGGCGATGTCGCGCGAGACCATGGACCTGTACAAGCGGACCGGCACGAACCCGCTGTCGTCCTGCCTGCCGCTGCTGCTGCAGATGCCGATCTTCTTCGGCCTCTTCTCGGTGCTGAACGACGCGTCCCGTAACGCCGACCGCGGCGGCGTCGGCGCCCTCACGCCCGAGCTCGCCAGGTCGTTCTCCAGCGCCGAGTTCCTCGGCGCGCCGCTCAGCGCGACGTTCATCGACGCGATGAACGCCGGAGGCCCCTGGCAGGTGATGGTCGTCGCCGTCGTGATGATCATCCTGATGACGGCCTCGCAGTTCATCACCCAGCTGCAGATCGTCTCCAAGAACATGTCGCCGGAGACCAAGGCGAGCCCCATGTTCCGCCAGCAGCGCATCCTGCTGTACCTGCTCCCCCTCGTGTTCGCCGTCTCGGGTGTCGCCTTCCCCCTCGGGGTCATGTTCTACTGGCTCGTCTCGAACTTCTGGACCATGGGCCAGCAGTTCATCGTCATCCGTAACATGCCGACACCCGGTAGCGAGGCGGCGAAGGCCCGCGAGGCTCGTCTCGCCAAGAAGGGCAAGCTCATCGTCGAATCGCCGACGGATGACGCGGCCACGGAGGCCGAGAAGAAGTCCACCCAGCGTCAGCAGCCGGTGAGCAAGAACCGCGCCAAGAAGAAGAGGAAGTGACCACGATGACCGACGTCAAGCCCGAGTCGGCGACCCGGACCCTCGAGCAGCTCGAGGAGGAGGGCGACATCGCGGCCGACTACATCGAGGAACTGCTGGACATCAGCGACCTCGACGGCGACATCGACATCGACGCCCGCAACGGTCGCGCGTACCTGTCGGTGCACGCGACCGACGACGCCAACCTGTCGCTGCTCTCCAAGCCCGAGATCGTCTCGGCGCTGCAGGAGCTCACGCGCCTTGCCGTGCAGACGAAGACGGGTGCGTTCTCGCGGCTGATCCTCGATATCGGCGGTTCGCGTGACGCGAGGCGTGACGAGCTCGGTCGACTGGTCGCGCGCGCAGCCGAGCGGCTCGAGGAGGGTGCTGCAGAGGCCTCGCTTCCTCCCATGTCCTCATACGAGCGAAAGCTCGTGCACGACCTGGTCGCCGAGCGCGGTCTCCACTCGGAGTCGCGTGGCGAGGGTTCCGACCGGCACACCGTGATCACGCGCGCGGGCTGACGCCTGCCACGTCGACGTTTCACGTGAAACATGGCTGACCACTCCCCCGACTGGCGTGACGCGCTCGAGCCTGAGCCCGCGTCCGCTGCGACCGTGTTCGGGGACCGACTCGACCTGGTGCGTCGCTTCACCGAGAACCTCGCCCGGCATGGCGAGGAGCTCGGACTGATCGGTCCCCTCGAGCTGCCCCGACTGTGGAGCCGTCACGTCGTCAACTCCGGGCTCGTGGCTCCGTTGCTCCGGCCCGGCCGCGTGGGTGACGTGGGCTCCGGTGCCGGACTGCCGGGCCTCGTCCTGGCGATCGCTCGTCCCGACGTGCACCTCACGCTCATCGAGCCGATGGAGCGTCGTGTTGCGTGGCTGAAGCGCGAGGTCGAGGAACTCGGACTCGACAACGTCGACGTGGTCCGCGCGCGTGCCGAGGAAGCGAAGCTGACCGGGCGCCTCGACCAGGTCACGGCGCGAGCAGTCAGTGCGCTGCGAACGCTGATCCCGATCACCGCTCCCCTGCTGAAGCCCGGAGGCGAGTTGCTGCTGATGAAGGGCGCCGGGGTCAGCGGCGAGATGGGTGCGGCGGAGAAGGCGATCCGCAAGTACCGGCTCGAGGACGTCGAGGTGATCGTTCTCGGCGAGGGCATCGTCGACGACGTCACCCGGGTGTTCCGGGCGCGGGTGCCTCAGGCGGAGTAGACCGAGGCGACCGGGCGGCTCCCGTCGCGGCGCCTGTGAACGCTGATCGGTGCGCCTGGCGCCGATGCGCCATCCCTGCAGTACTGCAGCGCCACACCTGCGCCGCTTCGCTGGGTGCGGCGCGACCCGGTTGCGCGCGCCGGAACCGTCATCGTCGGGATGCGTTCCGGATCTGCTCTCCGTGAGATCTTCGGTCGTGAACGCGACCTCTCCGGGCCGTGTTCTCCGGTGCGGAACGCCTCCACGTCGATTGTCGCCGCGCGGCAGCGGTGTCCGTGGCGCCACATCCGGTGCCCGTCCAGCGTGGTGCCTCCGACCGAGTCTTCCCGCCGGATCCAAGCTCCGCATGGCTGGGCTCAGGCGCCGCATGCGAGTCCGGCTCGCCGCGCTGATCCGTCCCCACGAATCCTCTCAGCACCACGTGGTCCGGCGGGCCTCGCACACCGCTCGTCATCGGTGGCGCGCCGCGCGTCGGACGTGCGGAGTTGCCGGACCAACGGGACGGCCTCGTGCGACCCCGTCTCTCGGGGGTCCCGCGTGACGGCGGGATCCCGGTGTGGATGTGCCCGACGTGGACCGCACGCATGACGACTGGTCGCTCGTGATCGGTCAAGGGAGATCCGGATGAATTCTTGGACCTGCCTGATCCGAGGGGCGGCGCGTTCGGCACCCTCGGCTGTTTCACGTGAAACGCTGGCGGTCGTGCGTTGAGCTGTGTACCGCGAAACAGGCGGCGTGTGGCAGGTCAATTGCGACGGTGCTCTGCGTTCCACGTGAAACGCGTCAGGGCGCCTGAGCCGGTGCCCGGGCGCGGCGGAGGTCGAACTGGCACGGAACGGGCTGGCCATTCGCGCGTCGGCGAGTCGCACCAACCGGGACCCGTCACGATGCTGCACGCCCGGCCGCGCGGGATGTCGTCAGCTCGACGGATGGAGCCACGCATCCTCCTGGCGAGGCGAGGGTCGGCTGCGCGGCCTCGCCGGCGCATGTGAGGGATTCCACTCGCACGAGACCCGGTGCCGCGGAATGGACGGCGCGACCAGTGCCCGACGGGGACGAGAACTTCACCGCGTGGCCACTCGTGACGTTTCACGTGAAACGTGCGGTCGTGCTCGAGGTGCGGGCGCACTCGGACTGGTCCCGACCGTTGCGGCCGACGGGCGGGCCTGCACTCCCGCGCGCAGAGCGATGATCGTGGTCGGTTCGGCTCCGGCAGGTTCTCGACGACGGTGCTGCGGAGGTCGTCGGTGAGGCAGGTACCGGTGGACCTCGTTCGGCCGTTCGTTCGTTCGGTCGTTCAGTCGTTCGGTCGTCCTCGTTTCCGCGTTCTCCCTCGCTCCCACGTTTCCCTCGCTCTCCGCGTATCGCTCGCTCCCCCCTCGCTTCTCGTTTCCTCGCTGCCCGGGTTCCCCTCGTATCCTTACTGCCCTGGTTCCCCTCGCGTGTTCGCTCCCCTACTTCGCTCGCCCCTGCTTCTCCTCGCTCCCTGCTTCTCCTCGCTCCCTGCTGCTCCTCGCTCCCTTCTGCTCCTTGCTCCCTGCTGCTCCTCGCTCCCTGCTGCTCCTCGCTCCCTGCTGCTCCTCGCTCCCTTCTGCTCCTCGCTCCCTGCTGCTCCTCGCTCCCTTCTGCTCCTCGCTCCGCTTTGCTCCTCGCTCCCTTCTGCTCCTCGCCCCCTCTGCTCCTCATCTCCCTTCTCGGTGCGCCTCGAGGTGGCGATCGGGTGAGCCCTGAGGTGCAGCGGACGTCGAGCGCGGCTGACTTGGGCCGCTCCTGCACGCCGTGAGTCCCTCGCGGCTCGGGGCTGCCGACACGGGGTTCGGCGGTCGACAGGTCGGCGGACGGGCACCCCTGCTCTCTTCGCGGTCGATGCCGCCCCTTCGACACCCAATCCACCGGTGCCATGGCGAGACAGCGATGCGCGGCCGCCCTCACGATCACGTCCGGTTCGTGGCGCCCGGCCGCCGGCCTCTCACGCCGCCGTGTCGGCGTCGTCCTGGCTGCCGCCAGCCGCAGCGTCGACGCCGACCGTCGCGTGGAACCTTCGGCGGCCCGCCACGGTCGCGGGATCGGGACATCTGGCTCTGCCCGGAAGGTGCGGACAGCACGGCGTCGGCGTACAGACGCCGTGCCTCGTGCTCGGCCGTAGCCGCCGGGTGACGAGACCTCTGCTGCACGGTCCCGTGCGGTTTCACGTGAAACGCGACGTGGAGGAACGCAGCATGCAGGTGCGCGTGACCCAGCGTCCCCATGGGGCGCGAACAAGTGGCGTCCCCCGTCGACCTGTCTGAAGCCGACACAGCGCCCCGCCGGTCAGGGCCGAGGTCGATGCGGCTGGGGACAGAGGCGAGCGAACCCCGCGGGCACGTTCCTCGGCTGCGTGAACGCCGGTGGAGCGGGGCAGCTCTCCCGTCAGTGAACCGGCATTCCCCGCGCATTCGTCTCTCGTTCTGCAGCAGACCTTGATCGATCCGTTCGGCCCCTCAGCGGTTGCGTCGTGGAGGCGAAGGACACTCGCCCGATCGGGTCCCGTTTCACGTGAAACGGGCAGTCAGCACGGGGCGGCGGATGATCACGTCCGCTTCTCCAGATCTGCGATCGCCGGACGTCGAGAGAGATCCGAAGGGGCTGGTGGTTCTGAGAACCACATCGCGCCGTCTCACGTGGGAAACGGGAGACCGGCTCCTGGCAGCCATCGACCCGCAGGTTGGGGCTTCCGGCGGGCGGCGCGGAAGACCTGCCGGGTCGGCCTTCAGCGGCCACCGGCGCCAGGGCACGATGGTCCGCGACACGTGAGCCGTCGACAGACCGCGTGTCCCCCGCCAATCGCGCGGAGGCAGAGTCCGGCCCCTGCGAGGAGGGCTGACGAGCCCACGGGCCCTAGCGCCTCGAGCTGAGGCGCGATGTCGGCCCCGGCGACGCCGACGGCATCCGGGCAGACGGCTCCAGCCGTTTCGCACGCAGGGATCGGGCCGGCACGCGATGTTTCACGTGAAACCGGCGTCGCGCGCGTACGACACGACGTCCCCTTCCGAGGCTCGGCAGCGGATGTCCGCACACCGGGCCGGTCTCCGTTCGACCGTCCGACCCGACGGTTAGGCTTGGGTGTCGAGGATCGTCACTGACCGGGTGGCAGCAATCTCGAACAGGTCAGGAGTGGGCATGGCGAATGGCGGGGGACGCGGCTGGTTCCATCGACGTAAGCCGCGACCCGAACCGGCACCCACGCCGGAGCCGGAGCCCACGCGCATCGAGGCGTACGACGCCCGGCGGTCAGAGGAACGCTCTACCGACTTCGTCCCCTCGGCATACGACCGAACTGCACGACGAGACTTCGACGAGCTGATGGATCCGGCAGGGAGTCGCGTCACATCCGGTGCCTCGGTTCGGGTCGAGCCCGATGATCGCGTCTGGGCCCCGCCACAGCAGGCAGAGGCGAGTGAAGCGGGGCGGGAGAGTTCCGCCATGGGTTCGGTCACTTCCGAGCAGGACCGGCGGGCGGATCCGACGGTCTCCGGCGAGGACGCGGGTGGCTCCGAACGCGGCGGCGAAGACGAGGCGGCGCCCGCGCCGACGCGCGTCGCACGCTACGACTGGGATGCCGCGACCGCGGCGGCGCTCTCCGAGGACGGAGCGCCGCCGGCTGCACCCTCGGGCGGGAACCTTCCGAAGACCGAACCAGACAGATTGCTGGAGGAGATCATCCGGGAGATCGTCGGCGACGCCACTGCCGAGACCGTCTCAAGTCTCCAGCCCCCACGGAATGGAGCGGAGCCGCCGGCAGCGGAATCCGGCCCGGCGTCGACCCCGGAGACGGACAGCGCCCCGCAGCGGGCGGCTGAGGTCGAAGCGGCGAACGAGCCCGCGGCACACGAAGGCGCCGACACGCAGCTCGATGCCGGCGCCTCCCAGGTGTCGGCGCCCTCGTATGCCGCAGATGCGGCGGAGGACGGTGAGCGCACGGCTGACCCGATCGAGCCCCCGACGCGCACTTCTGCCGAGTCCACCGAGAACGGCGGCGCAGCGGAAGCCGTGCACGTGGAGTACCCTTCCCAAGGCGCGGAACCTGCTGCGAACTCTGCCGCAGGGGAATCAGACGATGTCTCGCCTGCGGATGGGACCGACAGCGGAGCCGGAACCGCCCAAGTCTCGATCCATCACCAGAGCACCGCCGAATCCGTCGGCGATGTTTCACGTGAAACGTACGATGCAGACGGAGGAACTCCCCTGGCCGATCAGATTGCCGACGAGACCCGACGGCGTCTCGCGCTCGACGAGGCGGTGCTGCCCTTGCCGCCGGCGACGCGAGTGCTGACGATCTCGAACCAGAAGGGCGGCGTCGGGAAGACCACCTCCGCGGTGAATCTCGCTGCCGCGCTCGCCCGGGCCGGCGCACACGTCCTCGTGATCGACCTGGATCCGCAGGGCAACGCCTCCACCGCCCTCGGCGTCGACCACCGATCCGAGCGCCAGAGCGTGTACGAGGTGCTCGTCTCCGACCTCGCCCTCACCGAGGTCATCCAGCAGTCCACGGAGCACGAGCGGCTCGACTGCGTCCCCGCGACGATCCACCTCGCGGGCGCCGAGATCGAGCTGGTCTCGCTCGTCGCCCGCGAGCAGCGGCTTCGCCGTGCCCTCGACGCCCACCTCGCGACGATGGAACGCCCGTACGACTACGTCTTCATCGATTGCCCGCCTTCGCTCGGCCTGCTCACGATCAACGCGTTCGTCGCCGCGCGCGAGGTGCTCATTCCGATCCAGTGCGAGTACTACGCGCTCGAAGGGCTGTCGCAGCTCCTCAGCAACATCGAGCTCATCGAGAAGCACCTGAATCCCGATCTGCGCCTCTCGACGATCCTGCTCACGATGTACGACTCTCGCACGAATCTCGCGCAACAGGTCGCACAAGAGGTGCGCGACCACTTCCCCACGCAGACGCTCGAGACGATCATCCCCAGATCGGTCAGAGTGTCGGAGGCACCGAGCTACGGCCAGAGCGTCATCAGCTACGACTTCGCGTCGAGCGGCTCGCTCTCGTACCGTGAGGCGGCTGCGGAGATCGCTCGCCGCGGGGCCTCGGAATCGAAGGAGACCAACTGATGGCAACGAAGCGGACCGGTCTCGGTCGCGGCATCGGCGCGTTGATCCCCACGACGGACGACGCCCCGCGCGCCGATCGCCCGGTCGACGTGTTCTTCCCGAACAGCGAGGCACCCAAGGCGGCCGTCGCTGCCGTCGAGGATGCCGCGGACGCCAACCTCATCACGGTTCCGGGCGCGCACCTGGCGCGCCTCAACCCCGACGACATCGTCCCGAACGCCCAGCAGCCGCGCACCGTGTTCGATCCCGAGGACCTGGCCGAGCTCGTGCACAGCATCAAGGAGTTCGGCGTCCTCCAGCCCATCGTGGTGCGCCCCCATCCTGACCAGCCCGGCAAGTACGAGCTGGTCATGGGCGAGCGGCGACTTCGAGCGACCAAGGCGGCCGGACTCGGCACCATCCCCGCGGTCATCAAGGACACCGCCAACGAGGCGATGCTGCGCGACGCGCTGCTCGAGAACCTCCATCGGTCGCAGCTCAATCCCCTGGAAGAGGCGAGCGCGTACCAGCAGCTGCTCGCCGACTTCGGCATCACGCAGGAGGAGTTGGCGAATCGGATCGGGCGCTCGCGGCCGCAGATCTCGAACACGCTCCGGCTGCTCAAGCTCCCGGAGCCCGTCCAGCTCCGCGTCGCGGCCGGCGTCCTGAGCGCCGGCCACGCTCGAGCCATCCTCGCCACGGGAGACCCCGAGGCCATGCAGAAGCTGGCCGACAAGATCGTCAACGAAGACCTCTCGGTCCGCGCCGCGGAGGCGATCGTCGCGGAATCGCCGAAGCCGGCCCGCCTGAAGCCGGCCGCAGGAAAGCGCCAGGAGTTCCTCGACGACCTCTCCGGCCGGCTCGGCGATCGCCTCGACACGCGCGTGAAGATCACGCTCGGTGCGAGGAAAGGCCAGATCAGCATCGATTTCGCGACTGTCCAGGATCTACGGCGGATCCTCACCGAACTCGGCGAGGACCTCGACGGGCTCTGATCGGCGCCGCGACGCCGGAGTGCTGCTGGGGAAGCGGCGAGTCAGGTCGCGCGAGCGACCGCGCTGCGCACGAGCCCGTCGTAGACCGTCGCGGCATCCGTGTCGGACGCTTCGATCGCGAGGGGTAGCAACGAGGTCTCCGTGAGGCCGGGCAGCACGTTGGCCTCCAGGAACCACGGCGTACCATGCGCGTCGACGATGAGGTCGACACGCGAGATGTCGCGAAGGCCCAACGTGCGGTGCGCGAGCAGTGCGGCATCCGTCGCGGCCACGACCGTGGCGTCATCGAGCCGGCTCGGAGCGAAGAAGGTGGTCTCCCCCGCGTTGTAGCGCTCCTGGAACGAGTAGACCCCGTTCGTCGGGACGATCTCGACCGCGGTCAGCGCCCGCGCATAGCCGTCGGTTCCGACGATGCCGATGGCGATCTCGGTGCCGACGATGCGGCGCTCGACCACGGCGACCTCGGCGTAGGTGAACGCCTCGACCATGGCGCGCGGAAGTTCGGTGGGGTCCTCCACGATCGACACGCCCTGGGCCGATCCGCCTGACGCGGGCTTCACGACCAGGTCGCCCTGCATCGCGGCGCGCACGACCCGGAGCACGCTCGACGCTCCGAGCTCGCGGAACGCCTCGTGCGAGAGGACGATCGACTCGGGCACCGACAGCCCGGCCTGTGCCACGAGCGAGCTGGCGATCGGCTTCGACCACGCCCTTCGAGCTGCGGCACCGGTCGACCCGACCGTCGGAATCCCGAGGGCGGCGAGCAGCTCGAGCAGCGAACCGTCTTCGCCGCTCGAGCCGTGGAGGGCGGGGAAGACCACGTCGGGGCGGCGCTCGGCCAGGTACGGGAGCAGCCCGGCGTCGGGATCGCGGAGCTCGACACGATGACCTGCCTGCGTCAGGGCGTCGGCGACCCGGCGACCCGAACGCAGCGAGACGTCGCGCTCGTGCGAGATGCCCCCGGCGAGAACGACGACCGAGAGACCTGTGGATTCGCTCATGATCAGGGGTTTCTCCACTACTTGAGGTCGGTTGGCGGTGCCGGCTCGATGCCGGGGCGATCAGGCAGTTGCAGCGGACCGGTGCCCGCGAAGGTGTCGAGGAGGTCGAGTTCGCCGTTCACGACGGTCGCCAGCCGCCGGATGCCGAGGCGGATCGCATCGGGCGTCGGGTAGCAGAACGACAGCCGCATCGCGTGCCGCCCCCGGCCGTCGGCGAAGAACGCCGTGCCCGGCGTGTACGCCACGAGTTCGCGAACCGCACGCGGCAGCATCTGCTTGGAGTCGAGCACGTCGGGGAGGGTCACCCACACGTAGAACCCGCCGTTCGGGTCGGTCCACGACAGCTGCGGCAGGTACTCCCCCAGCGCGTCGATCATCGCGTCCTTGCGTTCCCGGTACACGCCGCGGAACGCGTCGATCTGCCCCCGCCAGTCGGCCTGCGACAGGTATTCCGAGACGACGAGCTGGCTGAACGACGACGGCGAGAGGATCGCCGACTCCGCAGCGAGGATCAGCTTCTCGCGGATCGCGTGGGGCGCGAGCGCCCAGCCGACGCGGAAGCCCGGCGCGAGCGTCTTCGAGAACGAGCCGAGGTAGATCACGCCCTCGGGGTCCATCGACCGGAGCGCATCCGGGGCGGGCTCGTCGAAGTGCAGCAGGCCGTACGGGTTGTCCTCGAGCACGAGGATCTCGTTGGTGCGGCAGATCTCGAGGATCTCGGGCCGACGCGCGGCCGACAGCGTGACGCCGGCCGGGTTGTGGAAGTTCGGGATGGTGTACAGGAACTTGATCCTGCGACCCTGGCCGCGCAGGTGCGCGATGGTCTGCCGCAGCGCCTCGGGGATCAGGCCGTCGTCGTCCATCGCGACGTGCACGACCGACGCCTGGTACGAGCGGAACACGCCCATCGCGCCCACGTACGACGGCGCCTCGGCCAGGACCACGTCGCCGGGGTCGAGGAACAGCTTCGCGACGAAGTCCAGTGCCTGCTGCGACCCCGTGGACGTGACCACGTTGTCGACCGAGGCGCGAATCCCCTCCAGTGACATCACCTCGAGGATGTGCTCGCGCAGCGCGGGGATGCCCTGCCCGGACCCGTACTGCAGCGCCACTGGTCCCTGATCGCGCATGACCTGCTCGAACGCCGAGGTGATCAGCTCCTGCGGCAGCGCCGACACGTACGGCATCCCGCCGGCGAGCGAGACGACCTCCGGCCGCGAGGCCACGGCGAACAGGGCGCGCACCTCGGAGGCGGCGAAGCCGGCGGCTCGCTCGGCGTAGTTCGCATACCAGGGGTCGAGGTTGTTGCCGGTCCGCTGGGGCACTCCGTCAGGGGTCACTGCTGGTTCCGTTCTGCTCAGGCTTCCCATGCTAGCCAGCGCAGGCGAGAGCCCTGAAGCGGATGCCGCTGCATGACGCGGCGCACTCCATGCCGGTCGCGGCATCCTTCTGGTCGGGATCGGGCGTCCGGCATGACGAAGGCCCGCCCGGATGAACCGGGACGGGCCTTCGGAGGATCAGCGTGCTCAGCCGATGAACTGCGCGAGGTCCGCCTCGAGCGCGGGCTTCGGCTTCGCGCCGATGACGGTGTGCACGACCTCGCCGCCCTTGAACACCTTCATCGCGGGGATGGCGGTGATCTGGTACTTCATGGCCAGGCCGGGGTTCTCGTCGACGTTGAGCTTCACGATGTCGAGCTTCTCGGAATGCTCGGTCGCGATCTGGTCGAGGATGGGGCTCACCGCGCGACACGGACCGCACCATTCGGCCCAGAAGTCGACGAGCACGGCTCGATCGTTCTGGAGCACCTCCTGCTCGAAGGTGGCTTCGGTCACTGCACGTGCAGTCATGTCATTCTCCTTTGCGTGAGGCGAGGGTCGCCTGCGAAGTGGATCCGACGGATGTCGCGAGCGGAATACTCAGTCGACGCGGGCCAGGTCGGCGGCGACGGCCTCGTCGACCTCGATCGCCTCGGCCTCCGCCGCGGAGGGCTCCTCATCGACGTCCTCGAGCGCGACGAGGTAGTGCTCGGCGTCGAGGGCGGCGACCGTGCCCGAGCCGGCCGCGGTCACGGCCTGTCGATAGGTCGGGTCGATCACGTCTCCGGCGGCGAACACGCCGGGGACCGAGGTGCGGGACGAGCGGCCCTGGACCGCGATCGTGCCCTCGGGGGTCAGGTCGAGCTTGCCGTGCACGAGGTGCGTGCGGGGATCGTTGCCGATCGCGACGAAGAGGCCGTCGAGGTCGAGCGCGCGCTCGTCGCCCGTGACGGTGTCGCGGAGCGTGACGCCCGAGACCTGCGCGTCGCCGAGGATCGCGGCGACCTCCGAATTCCAGATGAACTCGATCTTGGGGTTGTCGAAGGCGCGCTTCTGCATGATCTTCGAGGCCTTGAGCTCGTCGCGGCGGTGGATCACGAAGACCTTGTCGGCGAAGCGCGTGAGGAAGGTCGCCTCCTCCATCGCCGAGTCGCCGCCGCCGACGACGGCGATCGTCTTCTCGCGGAAGAAGAACCCGTCGCACGTGGCGCACCACGAGAGTCCGTAGCCGGAGAGGCGCTCCTCCTCGGGGAGGCCGAGCTTGCGGTACGCCGAGCCGGTGGCGAAGACGATCGCCTTGGCCTCGTGCTCGCCGCCGTTGCCCAGCTTGACGCGCTTGACCGGGCCGTCGACGTCGAGCTCGACGACGTCGTCGTAGACGACCTCGGTGCCGAAGCGCTCGGCCTGGGCCTGCATCTTGCCCATCAGGTCGGGACCCATGATGCCGTCCGGGAAGCCGGGGAAGTTCTCGACCTCGGTGGTGTTCATCAGCTCGCCGCCGATCTCGACCGAACTGGCGATGAGCAGGGGCTTCAACTCGGCGCGGGCCGCGTAGATGGCCGCGGTGAACCCGGCCGGTCCCGATCCGATGATGATGATGTCGCGCACACCCGCTCCTGTCGTCCTGCGATGGTTCGCGGCATCCTACCCAGAGGACGCCACGACAAGGTGAACACAGTCTAGGCGGCGGCTATTCCGCGAGCCGCTGGGCGTTCGCTGGGTGGAACGCGACGGGCTCAGCGCCGGCGGAGACGGGCGAGCACGGGCCCCGCGAGCGCGCGCAGCTCCGGCGAACGGAGCAGCCAGAGGCATCCGAGGTACAGCGCGGCCATCACCGCGCCGACGAGGGCCATCGAGAGCAGCGCGCTGATGCGGTCGGACACGGCGAAGCCGCCCTCCTCGAACCCCCCGAGCCACCAGACCAGCGCGATGCCGGCAGCTGAGGGCAGGATGAGCGCGGCCATGGCGCGCGCGAACGACACCGAGGTCGAGCGGATCCCGATCGACCCCAGCCGTCGGCGGAGCAGGAGCAGCGCGGCGAGCAGCTGCAGCGAGCCCGCGACGGTCGTCGAGAACGCGACGCCGACCGCCAGCCAGTCCTTCGGCAACGTGAACAGGGCGACGAGCGCGAGGGCCGTGAACGTGACCACCTGGAACAGCGTGAAGAGGAACGGCGTGCGCGTGTCGTTCAGCGCGTAGAACGTGCGTTGCACGAGGAACAGCACGCTGAAGCCCACCAGGCCGATCGCGAAGGCGATGATCACGTTCGCGACCGCCGCGACGAGGGCGAAGTCGCCCGACTGGAACACCCGGGCGAACGGGTAGGCGACCACCACGAGCGCGGTCGACGCGAAGGCGAGCAAGGTGACGACGGTGCGTGTGGCCGACGACAGGTCGGCCCGGAGCAGCTCGAGCCGCCCGTCGCGCCCGTGCTCGCTCATGCGCGTGAAGTACGCCGTCGCGATCGAGACGGTGATCACCGAGTGCGGCAGCATGAAGATCAGCCACGCGGTGTCCATCGCCGCGTTCGCCGCGCCCTGGCCCGAAGCGGATGCCACGACCTGGGTCTGCACGATCCCGGCGGCGGTGGTCAGCAGCAGCATCCCGAACGTCCACCCGGCCATGCGGCCGGCCGAGCGGAGCCCGACCCCGCGCCAGTGGAAGTCGGGCCGGTACCGCAGGCCGACACGTCGCCAGAACCAGAACAGCGAGACGGCCTGGGTGATGATGCCGAGCGTCGCCGCCCCTGCGAGCGTCGCGACCATCGCGCCGGTCCAGTCGTCGGGGGTGCGCTCGCCGGTCGGGTCGAACCCGAACAGGAACCCGAACAGCAGGAACCCGGCGATCGCGACGATGTTGTTCAGCGCAGGCACCCACGTGTACGGCCCGAAGTTGCGCCTGGCGTTGAGCACCTCGCCGAGGAGCGCGTAGAGGCCGTAGAAGAAGATCTGCGGGAGGCTGAAGAACGCGAACGCCGTCGCGAGCGGCACGATGTCGGGGTTGCTGCCGCCCCACAGCAGCACGAGCAGCGGTGCGGCGGCCGTGGCGATGATCGTGGCCGCGCCGATCAGGACGAGCGCGAGGGTGAGGAGCTTGTTGACGTAGGCGGCGCCCCCGTCCTCGTGGACGCTCGCACGGACGATCTGCGGCACGAGCACCGCGCTGAGCACGCCGCCCGCGACGATCGCGAACAGGATGCTCGGCAGGCCGTTGGCGATGGCGAACGCGTCGGCGCTCTGCGAGTACGCGACGCCGATGACGCCAGCAAGCACGATCGCCTTCAGGAATCCGAGCAGGCGCGACACGATCGTGCCGGACGCCAGGAAGAGACTCGCTCGGGCGATCCGGTCCTCAGCCATTCAGTCGTTCCTCGGGGGTTCGGGGGCGCCGGGGCGCTCGGGGGCGGGCTCGGCGGCGGGCTTGCGGGCAGGCCCTGCGGCGGGTTCCACAGCAGGCTCCGCGGAAGGTTCGGCCGTCGACGCCGAGGCAGCGGGGGCGTCCGCGGCATCCGTCGACCCTGCGGCCGCCGCGCGATCGCGTCGGCGCCGGCGCACGCTTCGCAGCACGCCGATCGCGAAGACGGCGACCGCGATGGCCGCGAGCACCGCCGCGCCGACGCCCTCCCAGTCGGCCTGCACGTTGGCCGGGACCGTGACCGGGTCGCCCACGGGCGTGCCGTCCGGCGAGGCGAGCGACACCTCGAGCGCGACCTCACCGCTGCCGACGCCCGCGGCGACGGGCACGCTGACCGTGCTGCGCGTCTCGGCCTCGACGGTGACGTCGACCGCGTCCTCGACGATCAGGCGGCCGTTGGACGGTGCGACGGTCACCGTCACCTCGACCGGGTACGGCAGGGCGTTCAGGATCGTGATCGGGATGCCGGTCTCGCTCGCGACGACGAGCACGGTGCTGCTCGGCACGATCGACACCGCGTCGGTGATCGCGCGGCGGTCGACCAGCCAGCGGCCGACCGCGGCGGTCCACTCCTCGGGTTGTGGGATCCAGCCCGTCGACAGCAGCGCGAGCAGGTCGCGCCGCGTCGGCGCGGTGAGCAGCTCGGGGTCGGCGAGCACGTCGGAGAACTCCTCGACCGACTGCTCGGCGGCGAGCATGCGACCGACGTTGTCGAGCCGCTGCTGCGATTCGGGGAGCGAGGCGAGGGTGCGGGCGACCGGCGGCGCGCCGACCGCTTCGACGAGGGTCGCCGGCTGCGACCACGGCGTGCTCGCCAGCGCGGCGAGGGTCTCGGCGACGCGCTCGGCGCGGTCGCCCCCGGAGCGGGCGAAGGTGCCCAGCAGCGTGGCCGCGCCCGCAGTGCCGCCGTCAGCGCCGGCGGCGAGGGCGAGCTCGGCCACGACGCGCGACGTGGCGGCGCGCCATCCGGTGTCGGATGCCGCATCGGCCGCCGCGCGCAGGGCCGGCGTCACCCGGTGGTCGGCGACCACGGCCGCCCGCCCCTCGATCGTCGCGGCGGCGTTGACCGGGTCGTCGACCACGTCGACGTTGCCCGGCGCGAGGACGGCCGTCGTGAGCCCGCCCGCCGCGAACACGTCGAGGTCGCCGGATGCGACGGTGTCGTCGGCGGGCCACGCGATGTCGGTGCGCGTGAACGACCAGTCGAGGAGCGCCTCCGCGTCGGGGATCTCGCCCGGAGACGCCGTCGCGGTGCCCTCGCCGTCGCCCTCCGAGAAGTCCACCGGATCGATCGCGTCGGCGAAGCCGAGCGGCTCGAGCGGCGCGTCGACCCCGGCCTGCGACTGCGCGGCCAGATCGGCGTCGGCGTAGGCGAGCGGGAACACCTCGTTCGGCATCCGTTCGAGCTCGGCCAGCCAGTCGACCGCGGATTCGGGCGCCGACGAGCCGAGGACGCGGATCGACGCCGGGATCCGCGGGTCGAGTCCGATCGCGACTGCGGCCCCGTCGACGGCCTCGAGCTGGCGGGTGAGCGCGCCGGTCGGGGCGGTCCACGCCTCGAGGCGCTCGGCCGGGATCAACCCCGACTCGACGGGCGGCGTGGTGAGCGGGTAGGCGAGCGCAAGGCCGACCCGGTCCGGCGAGGTCACGCGCGAGTTGGCGAGGACCGCGGTCGAGCCCGCGACCGCGGCGCCGTCGACGGAGAGCGAGGCGCCGACGCCGATGACGGGCCACGACTCGCCGGTCGCGTCGGCGGGGATGGTGAAGGTCAGCGTCGTGGCGGCGCCCGCCGCGAGCGAGGCGGTGGCGCGTTCGGCGACCCTGCGAGAGTCGGGCCGTTCCGCGGGATCGCCGTTCGTCCAGCCGTCGACGTCGTCGCGGTCGGAGAGCGGCGCCGTGGCGACGTCGAGGGCGACGGTGCCCGCGTCGATCGGCTCGTCGGTGCGGTTCACGATCTCGACCACGACGTCGATCGCAGCGCCCGCGGAGACCGAGGTCGCGCCGGCGGGGGCGACGTTCACGCGAACGCCCTCGCTCGTCTCCTCGGCTGCTGCCGCCGCGACGGGCGACGCGAGGTCGGAGACGGCGAGCGGGATCGCCCCGCCGCCGAGCGCGACGAGCGCGGTTGCGGCGGCGGAGGCGGTGAGGGCGAGGAGTCGGCGGAGGCGTCGAGGAGTGGTCGACTCGGCCGGCATGCGAGCGATTCTACGGCGTGCGATCCCGGACGCCGCAGGGTGCGGCTGCGGCATCCGTCGCCCTCGCACGGCGCAGGCCCGCACCGCCCGTGCGGCGCACGCGCAGCGCCGCCCTGCCTAACATGGAGCAATGCAGAGCGTGGCGCAGGCCCTCGACCGCCTCAGTGGTCTCGCGGCGTCGCCGACCGTCGCGACGCTCGCCGAGGCGTTCGCCGACGCCGGGTACGAGCTCGCCCTCGTGGGGGGCCCGGTCCGCGACGCGTTCCTCGGTCGCGGCACCAACGACCTCGACTTCACGACGGATGCCACGCCCGACGAGATCCTCGAGGTCGTGAAGCCGATCGCCGAGGCGCACTGGGACATCGGCCGTGAGTTCGGCACGATCGGCGCGAAGATCCACGGGCACACGGTCGAGATCACGACGTACCGCGCCGACGCGTACGACGGCACGTCGCGCAAGCCCGAGGTCGTGTTCGGCACGTCGCTCGACGACGACCTGGTGCGACGCGACTTCACGGTCAACGCCCTCGCGCTGCGCCTGCCGCAGCTCGCACTCGTCGACCCGTCGGGCGGCGTCGAGGACCTCGTCGGCGGGATGCTCCGGACGCCGTCCGAACCCGAGGTGTCGTTCGGCGACGACCCGCTGCGGATGATGCGCGGCGCGCGGTTCGCGTCGCAGCTCGGGTTCGAGGTCGAGGCGGCAACGCTCGCGGCGATGTCCGCGCTCGCCCCGGAGATCGACCGCATCTCCGCCGAGCGCGTGCGCGACGAGCTGTCGAAGCTGCTGTGCACCGGCGCCCCGCGCCGCGGCATCCGCCTGCTCGTCGATACCGGGATCGCGGAGCGGGTGCTGCCCGAGATCCCCGCGCTGAAGCTCGAGATCGACGAGCACCACCACCACAAGGACGTCTACGAGCACTCGCTGACCGTGCTCGACCAGGCCATCGACTACGAGGTCTCGCGCGGCAACCTCTCGTCGCCCGACCTCGTGGTGCGCCTCGCGGCGCTGCTGCACGACATCGGCAAGCCCGCGACGCGCCGGCTCGAGCCCGGCGGCGCCGTGTCGTTCCACCACCACGACATGGTGGGCTCGAAGCTCGCGAAGAAGCGACTGCGCGCGCTGCGCTTCGACAACGACACCATCAATGCGGTCGCGCGGCTCATCGAGCTGCACCTGCGGTTCTTCGGATACACGGACGGCGCGTGGTCCGACTCGGCCGTGCGACGCTACGTGCGCGACGCCGGCGACCAGCTCGAGCGGCTGCACATCCTCACCCGAGCGGATGTCACGACCCGCAACCGCCGCAAGGCCGACCGGCTCGGCTTCGCGTACGACGACCTCGAAGCGCGCATCGCGAAGCTCGCCGAGGAGGAGGAGCTCGCCGCGGTCCGTCCGGAGCTCGACGGGCAGGAGATCATGGCGGCGCTCGGCATCCGGCCCGGCCCGGTGGTCGGCGAGGCGTACAAGTACCTGCTCGACGTGCGGCTCGACGAGGGGCCGATCGGGCCGGATGCCGCGCGCGAGCGCCTGCTCGCCTGGTGGGCCGCGCGCGGCGAGGCCTGACGCCCCTCCCGCGCGCCCCCTCCCGCGCGCCCCCGCGCGCTTCGGTGCGCCCTCCGCGCTCCCCGCCCGCGCCGCCCCCGCCCGCCGCGGCCGCCGCCGCCCCCGCCTCGCTCCGCCCGGGCCGCCTCCGCCCCCGCCCGCCGCGGCCGCCGCCGCCCCCGCCTCGCTCCGCCCGGGCTGCCTCCGCCTCGCGGCCTCCGTGCTCCCCGCCGCCTCGTCCCGCCGAGCTCCATCGCCCGTGATACAACTCGCGTCCAGTGATACCGCTGCACCGATATCACTCGACGGGTACTGCATCACTCGACCGGAGCCTCGCCCCGCCCGCCCGCCGGGCTCCATCGCCGGTGATACACCTCCCGACGAGTGATACTGCTGCACCGGTGTCACCCGACGGGACCTGTATCACTCGATGGGGTGCGCATCATTGGATCGGTCCTGCACAGGCGGCTGCGACGGCGGGATGCCGGGTGATCCGCCGGCCGAGGGATGCGGCGGCGTCCCGGGTGGCACGGTCGGGGCATGGACGAGTACACGCCCCGCCCTGTCGAGCTCCTCTCGGCGGCCGGACTCCGAACGCGCGGGATCCCCATGCCCGAACGCGCCGCCGGACTGGTCAGGGTGCGCCGGGGACTGTACGTAGCGGATGCCAGCTGGCCCGACACCGAGCGGGAGGCGCGACACTTCGTGCGGATGCAGGCTGTGGCGACCGCGACATCCGACCCCGTCTTCTCGCACGAGTCGGCGGCGGTGCTCTGGGGAATCCCGGTCGTGGGCCGTCTGGGCGGGGTCCACCTCATGGCCGCCGGGAAGGTGGGACGCCGCAGCCGCGGCGACGTCGTCTGGCACAACCATGGGCTTGATGACCGCGACATCGTCGAGATCGACGGCTTCACGGCGACCAGTCTCGAGCGCACCCTGTTCGATCTCGCCGCGAGCCGGTCGCCGCACGCGGGCGTGGCGGCGGTCGACGCCGGGATCAGGCCGGGCTTCGTCTCGGGGCTCGGAACGCCGGTGCAGGGCCTTCGGAAGGACGAGCTGGTCGAGGCGTTCGAGGCGCGGCGCCGAGCGCGCGGAGTACGGCAGGCCTTGGTCTGCGCGACGTTCGCCGACCCTCGTTCCGGCTCGGCGGGCGAATCGGTGAGTCGGTGGCAGCTGCACCGACTGGGCTTTCCGGCGCCCGAGCTCCAGGTGCCGTTCGCCCGACCGGACGGCGGGGTCGACATCGTCGACTTCGATTGGCCGGAGTATCGGCGCTTCGGCGAGTTCGACGGATTCGGCAAGTACGTGCGGGAGCAGTACACCGGGGAACGGACGATCGAGCAGGTCGTCTGGGCCGAGAAGCAGCGTGAGGACCGGGTCCGGCGGCACCGGCCGTACGGATCGAGATGGGAATGGGCAGACGCGCTCGACCCCGCGCGACTCGAGCGCCGCCTCCTCGCCGACGGCCTGCCGAAGGTGCGATGAGCCGAGAGCTTCGTCGAGTGATGCTCCTCCCGTCGAGTGATGCCGATGCCCCGGTATCACTCGGCGGTACCGGTAACACTCGGCGGAAACGGCGAGACGGCGTGGTCGGGCAGGGCGGGCAGGGCAGGGCCGGGCGGGGCGGATGGCGCAGCGGGGCGGGGCCGATGTGCGCCCGGAGGCGGCATCCGTTACCATATGAAGGTTGCCCGTGCGCCGAAGTCTCGGCCTCCGCGGAGCGACGCATGTACACCCTCCTGTCACAGACCGTCTGTGACCGCTGAGTCCGAAGGAGGTGGGTCTGTCATGCACCAGTACGAGCTGATGGTCATCCTCGATCCGTCGATCGACGAGCGCACCGTTGCTCCGAGCCTCGACAAGTTCCTCAATGTGATCCGCAACGACGGTGGCACCGTCGACAAGGTCGACATCTGGGGCAAGCGTCGTCTGGCCTACGAGATCGACAAGAAGTCCGAGGGCATCTACGCCGTCGTCGACTTCACCGCCGAGTCGAAGACCACCAACGAGCTCGACCGCCAGCTGAACCTCAGCGAGGCCGTCATGCGCACCAAGGTCCTTCGTGCAGAGGAGGCGATCGCCCAGGTCGCCGCCGTGAAGAAGGCCGAGGAGGCGAAGGCCGCGAAGAAGGCCGCCGCCGCCGCGAAGGCCCCCGTCAAGAAGGACGCCTAGTCCCCATGGCCGGCGAGACCATCATTACCGTAGTGGGCAACCTCACCGCCGACCCCGAGCTGCGCTACACGCAGTCGGGTCTCGCGGTCGCGAACTTCACGATCGCGTCGACCCCCCGCACGTTCGACCGTCAGGCGAACGAGTGGAAGGACGGCGAGGCCCTCTTCCTGCGGGCGAGCTGCTGGCGCGAGTTCGCCGAGCACGTCGCGGGATCGCTCACCAAGGGAACCCGGGTCATCGCTTCCGGGCGTCTCAAGCAGCGTTCCTACGAGACGAAGGAAGGCGAGAAGCGCACCAGCATCGAGCTCGAGATCGACGAGATCGGCCCGAGCCTGCGCTACGCCACCGCGTCCGTGACGCGCGCGCAGTCCAACCGCGGCGTCAGCGGCGGCGGCGGCTCCTTCGGGGGCGGCGGCGGCCAGTCGGATGACGCGTGGGCGCCCAGCGCACCCGCGCAGCAGTCCTCGGGCGGCGGCGACGTCTGGAACACCCCGGGCACCAACTACGGCGACGAGACGCCCTTCTAACACTCCGGGTCTCGAGACGGCGGCTGAGCCGCCTCCTCGGCCCACAGATTCGACAGGAAAGATCAATGGCTGGAAAGAGCAGCGGCGACCGCCGCAAGCCTCGCGGCGGCAAGGGCGCGAAGAACGCCGCCCCCGCGAAGTCCGTCAAGGTCGGCATCATCGACTACAAGGATGTCGCGACCCTTCGGAAGTTCATCTCGGAGCGCGGCAAGATCCGCGCCCGTCGCATCACCGGTGTCTCCGTGCAGGAGCAGCGCCTCATCGCCCGCGCAGTGAAGAACGCGCGCGAGATGGCGCTCCTGCCCTACTCGGGCTCCGGCCGCTAAGGAGCACGACAATGGCAAAGATCATCCTCACGCACGAGGTCTCGGGTCTCGGCACCGCAGGTGACGTGGTCGAGGTCAAGAACGGGTACGCCCGCAACTACCTCGTCCCCCAGGGCCTCGCGACGCCGTGGACCCGCGGCGGCCAGAAGCAGGTCGACCAGATCAAGGCCGCTCGCGCCGCGCGCGAGCTGCACTCGCTCGAGGACGCGCAGGCCCTCAAGGCCAAGCTCGAGTCCGCGAAGGTCAGGCTTGCCGTCAAGGCCGGCCTCGGCGGCCGCCTGTTCGGCTCGGTGAAGACGGCGGATGTCGCGACTGCGGTCGCCGACGCCGGCCTCGGCCAGGTCGACAAGCGCAAGATCGAGATCCCCACGCCGATCAAGTCGGTCGGCGACCACGAGGCGACGGTCAAGCTGCGCGACGACGTGACCGCGACGATCACCCTCCAGGTGGTCGCAGCGAAGTAGTCGCGGAACTCTCACGCACGACGCGGCGGTGGGCGAATGCCCCCGCCGCGTCGTCGTGCGAGGGCGGGTTCGCCGCCGCGTTCGGCGGCCCGTGCCGGACTGCCGTCGGCCTCCCTGGCGGCGTCCTCGAGGCCTGATGCCGTCGGGCGATTCCTACACCCGTCGCAGAGGTGAGCACAAGTCCGCATTTCGGGGTCTATCCCCATCGTTGTGCACAGGCGTATGGTGCGCGGACGTGGAATCGCAAGAAAGTTTTCCCCCACAGGTGTGGAATCGGAAAATCCCCGATAGAACGCGAATTCACATGGTGTGATTCACATGTATTCCACAGTTGTCCACAGGCCGAGTGCACATGTTGGGCGGCGTTTCGCCCAGTCTCTCCACAGAGTTATCCACAGGCCGTCTTGTGCCTCGCCGACGCCTTCCCTATGGTGAGTCAGCGTCGGCCGACCGGCCCACGCACGGGGAGTCGCCCGGGGCTTGTGGGCGGGTGCTGATAGTCCTTGAACGAGGGCGATGAGCAGGCGCCCGCGGAGCGAGCGAATCGGAGGTCCACAGTTGTCGATCGCGCATCTGGGCCTCGCTGATCCCCTCGACGACCCCGACGCCCGCCGGGGCGAGCGCACGCCTCCCCACGACCTGCTCGCGGAGCAGAGCACGCTCGGTGGAATGATGCTCTCGAAGGACGCCGCCGCCGACGTCATCGAGACCCTTCGAGGCATCGACTTCTACGTGCCGAAGCACGAGGTCGTCTTCAACGCGATCCTCTCGCTCTACTCGCACGGCGAGCCGACCGACGTCATCGCGGTCACCGACGAACTCACGAAGACCGGCGAGCTGCATCGCGCCGGCGGCGTCGAGTACCTCCACACCCTCACGAGCCTCGTGCCGACCGCGGCGAACGCGGGCTACTACGCCGAGATCGTCGCCGAGCGGGCCCTCCTGCGCCGCCTGGTCGAGGCGGGCACACGCATCGTGCAGATGGGCTACGCGGGCGAGGGCGAGGTCGTCGAGCTCGTGAACAACGCCCAGGCCGAGATCTACTCGGTCACGGGCTCGGTCGAGAGCGAGGACTACGTCCCCCTGACCGACGCGATCGGCACGGCGATCGACGAGATCGAGGCCGCGAAGCACACCGACGGCAAGATGACCGGCGTGCCGACCGGCTTCGCCGACCTCGACGACCTCACCAACGGCTTCCACCCGGGCCAGATGATCATCGTCGCCGCACGCCCCGCCATGGGAAAGTCGACGCTCGCGCTCGACTTCGCCCGCTCCGCGGCGATCACGCACGACCTCCCCACGATCTTCTTCTCGCTCGAGATGGGGCGGTCCGAGATCGCCATGCGACTGCTCTCGGCCGAGGCATCCGTGCCGCTGCAGAACATGCGCAAGGGCACCGTCGACACGCGCGACTGGACCACGATCGCCTCGACGCGCGGCCGAATCAACGACGCACCGCTCTACATCGACGACTCCCCCAACATGACGCTCGTCGAGATCCGCGCGAAGTGCCGCCGGCTCAAGCAGCGCGTGGGCCTCAAGATGGTGGTCATCGACTACCTGCAGCTCATGACGAGCGGCAAGCGCGTCGAGAGCCGCCAGCAGGAGGTCTCGGAGTTCTCGCGTGCGCTGAAGCTCCTCGCGAAGGAGCTCCAGGTGCCGGTGCTGGCGCTGTCGCAGCTGAACCGTGGCCCCGAGCAGCGCGCCGACAAGATGCCGGCCCTCTCGGACCTGCGCGAGTCGGGTTCGATCGAGCAGGACGCCGACATGGTGATCCTGCTGCACCGCGAATCCGCCTACGAGCGCGACAGCCCGCGCGCGGGCGAGGCCGACCTCATCGTCGCCAAGCACCGCAACGGCCCGACCCGCACCGTGACCGTGGCGTTCCACGGGCACTTCTCGCGGTTCGCCGACATGGTGCAGGTCTAGGCGGGCCGGTCCGCCGTCGTGATGGCGTTCACGAGGCGTCGCCGAGCGCCCGGTGACGGGCGTCGCCCGACGTGACCAGCGCCAGCAGCGGGCCCCAGAGCAGAACGGCAGCATGAGTGCGACCTCGAACGGCAACGACGCGGCCGCGACGAGGATCAGCGACTGGACGCCCGACTCGGTGGCGTTCGGCGGCTTCCCCCAGGCGTCCGAAGCCCCGGCCCGACACCGTCCCCATCCAGAGCAGCCACGCCGTGAGGGCGAGCCGCAGCATGGCCGCGGAGCCGACGCCGAAGGCGACCCGCGGCAGACGGACGCAGGCGACGCCCGCGAGGTGGACGACGACGATGAGGACGAGGATCCGGATCGTCGCTTCGACCCCGAGCCAGTCTGTTCCATCGCCCGGGGTCGGCGCCTCACCCGTCGGGCGATGGGTTCCGTGGAGCCCTCGGCAGCGCGTCAGGTGGATCAGGCGTTCGCGGCCGGGACCGGCTCCCAGGTGCGACCCGACGGATCCAGACGGTAGCCGTTCACGATATCGCCCGGCCGGTACCCGGTGACGGGCTCCCACGTCGTACCGGTGAAGCGATGGCCGTTGACGACGCTGCCGATCGGGTAGCGCGGGATCGCCGAGGAGGGCGTCGCGCCGTGTGCGGACGCGGGTGCCGGCATCGGCGCGGACGCCCGGAATCCGAGCACGCCCGGGAGGTCGAAGGTACGCGACCGCTCCGCGATCGTGACGCTCTCGCAGCTCACGGTGCCCTTCACCTCGACCCGGCCCGAACGCACCTCGGCCACCTCGCCACGTCGGATGGCGACGACCGCGCCCTCGAACCTCGTCACCAGTCGCACGCCGAGGTCGATCCTCGTCACCAGGGTCCCCTCGACGAACACGTCGACATGCGGCGCGCACGTCGAGGTCACGGTGTGGGTCGCGAGCGGGACGAGCTTCTCCCCGCCGGGATTGACTCGCGTCCACTCCTTGGCCTCGACGATCTCCCGGTGGCGCTCCCAGCCGTGGGCGACGATGTCCGTCACATCGGAGTCGAGCAGGCCGTCGGCGACCGTGCCGACCTCGCCGCACACGAATCTCGAGCCGACGGCCGTCAATCGGGTGGCGAGCTTCGCCACCGCCCCGCCGACGTCGCGCTTCGCGGCCACGTCGGCGACCGCCTCCGCGAGCGAGTCTCGATCCGGTGGCGTCGTCACGTCTCGGACGGTCAATCGCGTCGGCTCCATGAGTCGGCCTCCTCCCGTGGTTCGTGGGTCCACTCGCCCACATGCGGCTCAAGTCGCACCGACGTCGGCGGCGGCTCGTGCGCGTCATCCGCCGGTGGGGACGAGTGCGGCTCCAGCGGCCCGCTCGCCGCGACGCGCACCGAGGCGCTGACGAGCCGATGCTGCCGCCACCTGGTCGACGGGCGGGCGATCCACGCCGTCATCGCGGCCGCGACGACCGCGAGCACTGCGGCGACGGTCCCTGCAGCCGCGGGGAAGCCCGGCGCGTCCTCCGTCGCCGCGGCGGATTCCTCCGGTGCCTCCTCGAGCGACGCCTGGTCGTCGGCGAACGTGAACGTGCCGCCGGTCTCGTCGGCGATGCAGCGCAGTTGGTCCTGCTCGTCTCCGGAGAGACGGAAGCCGATCGTGTTCACGACGACGGACGCACCCTGCGCGGCGAACTGCGTGACGACCTCGCATGGCGGGGCGCAGGTCGCCAATCCGTCGCTGACCAGCACGACCGTGCCGCGTCCGTCGGGCAGGTCCTGCACCGCACCGACCAGGCCGGCGTCGGTGGGCGTTCGGCCGCCTGCAACGAGGCCGTCGACCGCCTCGCGCAGCACGTCCCGGTTCCCGGTGCCGAGCGGAACCACGCCGACGGTGCCGTCGGGACCGCATTCGCCGGAGAACGATCGCAGACCGACCTGACGATCGTCGCCGATCCTGTCGATCAGGGTGCGGAGGGCCTGCTGAGCCTGCTCGAGACCGGTCGTCCCCTCGGGAAGGAGCTCGTTCATGGAGTCGGAGACGTCCACGAGGAGTACGACGGGATCTGCCTGGTCGGCGCCGGGTGCCGCGCCCGTCAGAGCAGGGACGAGCAGGAGTGCCGCGACCGGCATCAGTGCAGGATGAGCGAGTGGCATGGCGATTCCTCCCCCGACGAATCCCCGTGGTGCGATGCTCCTCCCGGGCGACCGGGATGTCATCCGGGCGCTCCCTGAACGTCATCGAGTGCTCGATGACGTCGATCTCGCATGATTGACGTCGGCCGCGCACCTTGGGATGCTGGCAGCGACCCGCGACGAAGCCCAGCCGGGAGGCGGTCGACATGGTCCTGTCCACACGAGCGATCCAGGCGAGGAACTCGGTCGCCACGGTGACGTCGTTCTTCGCGAGCATCCAGGGCGTCGGGCGCGACCCCGACGCCCTCGACTTCACCTTCGGCAACCCGCATGAGCCGGCGCTGACCGGGCTGACGAGCGCCATGCGCGCGCAGCTCGAGCCGAGGTCGGTGGACTGGTTCGCGTACAAGACGAGCGAGCGGTCGGCGCAGGAGGCGGTGGCGGCAGGGCTGCGGGGCGAGCTGGGCATCGACTTCGAACCCGACGACATCGCGATGACCCAGGGCGCATTCGGCGCCATCTCGCTCGCGCTGGCGATGCTGACGGATGCCGGCGACGAGGTCGTCATCCCCGTTCCCGGGTGGTTCTGCTACGCCCCCATGCTGCACGCGGCGGACCTCTTCCCGGTGGGAGCGCCGCTCGCGCCGGTCGACTTCAGCCTCGACGTCGACGAGATCGCCCGGGCCATCACGCCTCGCACGCGCGTGGTCATCGTGAACTCGCCGGCGAACCCGACCGGACGGGTGTACCCGAAGGAGACGTGGGACGCCCTCGCGGAGGTCCTCGACGAGGCATCCCACCGCCACGGCCGGCGGATCTGGCTGCTCTCCGACGAGCCCTACCGTCGCATCCGCTTCGATGGGATCGGGTTCGCGAGTCCGGCCGGCTCCTACCCGTGGACCCTGATCGACTACAGCTTCGGCAAGGTGCTGCTCGCCCCGGGCCAGCGCCTCGGCTACCTCGCCATCTCTCCCCTGCTCGAACCCGCCGAGCGCACGGCGCTCCGCCAGTCGTGCATGCCGCTGCAGCTCGCGATCGGGTGGGGGTTCCCCGACGCGCTGATGCAGTACTCGGCGCCGGCGCTCGAGTCCGTGTCGATCGACCTCGCCGAGCTCACCCGGAAGCGAGACCGCATGTTCGGGGCGCTGAACGATGCCGGCTACACGCTGACCCGCCCCGAGGGCACCTTCTACCTCTGGGGCCGTGCGCCGGGCCGCGACGGCGCGGCGTTCTGCGCTGCGCTCGCCGAGCGCGGCGTGTACCTCATGCCGGGCACCCTGTTCGACCAGCCCGCGCACTTCCGCATCTCGCTGACCGCGACCATGGACATGATCGAACGGGCGCTACCGACGCTCGTGGAGGCCGCCGACGCGGAGTAGGTGTCAGGTACGGCGCCTCGATCCGCTGCCTTCGCCCCGCGCCATCCACCCCCAGTTTGCGATCTGCGAAAGAACCGTCGGACTTTCGGCGCGGTCACGCCCGAAACGTGGAGCGACGCCCGCCCCGGCACGTATGGTGATCCGTGCAGCAGTGCCGCCATGCCCCTTCCCGTGGCGACGGCGGTCGCCGCGACGAGGAGGAGAGCGAATGACGCGCATCGGCGTCGTCACCGAGCAGGGCTCGGAGACCCGGGTCGCCGCCACGCCGGCGACCGTGAAGCAGTTGATCGGCCTGGGCTACGAGGTGGTCGTCGAGGCGGGCGCCGGCGAGCGGTCGTCGTTCCCGGATGACGCGTACGTGGCTGCGGGCGCGTCGATCGTCCCGGGCAGTGACGCGATCACGAGCAGCATCGTGCTCAAGGTGAATGCGCCGACGGATGCCGAGATCGCGCTGCTGCGCCCCGGCACGACCCTCGTCAGCCTGTTGAGCCCGGCCCTCCGGCCCGACCTGCTCGAGGCGCTGTCGGCACGCGGCGTGACCGCGCTGGCACTCGACGCGGTGCCGCGCATCTCGCGCGCGCAGTCGATGGACGTGCTGAGCTCGATGGCGAACATCGCCGGCTACCGCGCCGTCGTCGAGGCCGCGCACGAGTTCGGCCGGTTCTTCACGGGCCAGGTGACCGCGGCGGGCAAGGTGCCCCCGGCGAAGGTCCTCGTGGCCGGTGCGGGGGTGGCCGGGCTCGCGGCGATCGGCGCGGCATCGAGCCTCGGCGCGATCGTGCGCGCGACCGACCCGCGCCCCGAGGTCGCCGACCAGGTGAAGTCGATCGGCGGCGAGTACCTCAAGGTCGAGGTCGACGAGGTCATGGAGTCGGCCGACGGGTACGCGAAGGCGACGAGCGAGGCGTACGACCGGCGCGCGGCCGAGATCTACTCCGAGCAGGCCGCCGACGTCGACATCGTCATCACCACGGCGCTGATCCCCGGCCGCCCGGCTCCGAAGCTCATCACGGCGGCGGATGTCGCGAGCATGAAGCCGGGCAGCGTGATCGTCGACATGGCGGCGGGCATGGGGGGCAACGTCGAGGGCTCGGTCGCGGGCGAGCGTGTCGTCACGCCGAACGGCGTGGTCATCCTCGGCTACACCGACCTCGCGTCGCGCCTGCCCACGCAGGCGTCGCAGCTGTACGCGACGAACCTCGTGAACCTGATGAAGCTGCTCACGCCCGGCAAGGACGGACAGCTCGTCATCGACTTCGACGACGTCGTCCAGCGCGGCGTCACGGTGGTGCGCGACGGCGAGACCACCTGGCCGCCGCCGCCCGTGCAGGTCTCGGCGGCGCCCGCGGCGGCGAAGGGCGCGACGGATGCCGCGGCATCCGCCCCCGCACCGAAGCCCAAGCGGCAGCTCACCCCCGCCGGCCGTGCGGCCCTCATCGGCCTCGGCATCGCCGGCCTGTTCGTGCTGAACGCGTTCGCGCCGCAGCCGCTGCCGCAGCACATCACGGTCTTCGTGCTCGCCGTGGTGGCCGGCTTCTACGTGATCAGCAAGGTCGCCCACGCGCTGCACACGCCGCTCATGAGCGTGACCAACGCGATCTCGGGCATCATCATCGTCGGCGCGATCGTGCAGGTCACGAGCGAGGTGCCGGCGGTGCAGGTGCTCGCGTCGATCGCGATCCTGATCGCCAGCATCAACGTCTTCGGCGGGTTCGCGGTGACCCGGCGAATGCTCTCCATGTTCGCCAAGGGCGACCGGGCGAGCAGCTGACCGCGGACCGACGACGACGTCATCGAGGAGCCCCCCTGTGCTTGAGACCCTGACCCCCGAGTCGATCGCGGGCGCCGCGTACATCGTCGCGGCCCTGCTGTTCATCCTGTCCCTGGCCGGGCTGAGCCGGCATGAGACCGCCCGAGCCGGTGTCGGCTACGGCATCGCCGGCATGTCCATCGCCCTGGTCGCCACGATCTGGGTGACCGTGCAGGGCGCCTGGGGCGAGCCCGGTGCCATGCTCGGCATCGGCCTGCTGGTCGTGACCGTGCTGATCGGCGGTTCGATCGGCCTGTGGCGCGCACGCATCGTCGAGATGACGGGCATGCCCGAGCTGATCGCGCTGCTGCACAGCTTCGTCGGCCTCGCGGCAGTGATCGTCGGCTGGAACGGCCACCTCGACCCGCCCGAGCTCGAGGGGGCGCTGGCCGACATCCATCACGCCGAGGTGTTCATCGGCATCTTCATCGGCGGCGTGACCTTCACCGGCTCGATCGTGGCGTTCCTGAAGCTGTCGGCGCGCATGAAGTCGGCGCCGCTCGTGCTGCCCGGCAAGAACGCGCTCAACCTGGGCGCGCTCGTCGTGTTCGTCGCGCTGACGGTCTGGTACGTCATGGACTCCGAGCTGTGGCTGCTCGTGCTCGTGACGGCGCTCGCGTTCGCGCTGGGCTGGCACCTCGTCGCGTCCATCGGCGGCGGCGACATGCCCGTGGTCATCTCGATGCTGAACAGCTACTCGGGCTGGGCGGCCGCCGCGGCGGGCTTCCTCCTCAACAACGACCTGCTCATCGTGACGGGCGCGCTCGTCGGCTCCTCCGGTGCGTACCTGTCGTACATCATGTGCAAGGCGATGAACCGGTCGTTCATCTCGGTCATCGCGGGCGGCTTCGGCATCGAGGCGCCCGCCAAGGGCGACACCGACCTCGGCGAGTACCGCGAGATCCAGGCAGCGGATGCCGCAGAGCTGCTCAAGGGCGCCGACAGCGTGGTCATCACGCCGGGATACGGCATGGCCGTCGCGCAGGCGCAGTACCCCGTTGCCGACCTGACGCACAAGCTGCGCGAGCGCGGCATCGACGTCCGCTTCGGAATCCACCCGGTCGCCGGTCGACTGCCGGGGCACATGAACGTGCTGCTCGCCGAGGCGAAGGTGCCGTACGACATCGTCGAGGAGATGGACGAGATCAACGACGACCTCGCCAGCACCTCGGTCGTGCTCGTGATCGGCGCGAACGACACCGTGAACCCGGCCGCCGCCGAGGACCCGGGCAGCCCGATCGCGGGCATGCCGGTGCTGCGGGTATGGGAGGCCGAGAACGTGATCGTGTTCAAGCGCTCGATGGCGTCCGGCTACGCGGGCGTGCCCAACCCGCTGTTCTACCGCGACAACGCGCAGATGCTGTTCGGTGACGCGAAGGACCGGGTGGAGGACATCCTCAAGGCGCTCTGATCCGTGGCATCCCCAGCGATCTCCACGGAAGCGGCGGCATAGGATTGAACGGTTCCCCGTCGAAAGAGGTCGCCGTGGCCGATGCCCGCGATACCGCACCGGAACGCGCCGGAAGCTGGCTCGTGCCGGTCGTCCGCGGCACCCTCGCGCTCGTGCCCGCCGCGGTGATCACCTTCTCGCAGGACCACTCCCCCGCACTCGGTCTCACCGTGTTCGGCGGCTGGGCCCTCGTCGCCGGCGTCGTCGTGGGCGCACTGTCGATCCGGCTGATCGCCGCCCGCACCGCCAGGTGGGCCGCCGTCGCCAACGGCACCATCACCGCGGCGGCGGGGCTCGTCGCGCTCGGACTCCGCGACACCGCACCGAACGGTGTCGGCGCGTTCACCTTCACCGTCGCGGTGTGGGCCGCCGTCACCGGCATCGTCGAACTCCTCGCGGGGCTCCGCCTCCGCGGCCGCACTCCGGCGGCGCGGGACTGGATCGCCGCGGGAGCGCTCACGGCCCTCCTCGCGCTCGTGTTCGTCCTCCTCCCCCTCGATCCCGTCACCGCGGTCGGCCTGCTCGGCGCGTACCTGGTCGTGCTGGGCGTATTGCTGCTGATCGGCGGGTTCTCGCAGAAGTGGGCCGCGGCCGAGCCGGTCGACGCCGGCGGCGCGGCATCCGGAACGGAGCGCTCGTGACCAATCGCCCAGGCGACGACTACCGGCCCAGCCGCCGGGAGATGCTGAAGCCCGCCGAGTACGTCGGCGGCGCCGCGATCGCTGCGGTCTTCACCGCCGTGATCGTGTTCTTCGGCACGCGGGACTGGAACCTGACCCTCATCAGCGCGGGCGGAGTGTTCATCATCGTGCTGATGGTGCTCGCGCTGCTGGCTATGGCGGTCAAGCCGAACCCGGAGGACCACGGCGACGGCACGGGCGGCGATCCGGCGCGACGCGATCCGTCGGACGACTCCGGGCACTGACCTGCCGAAGCCTCGCTTCGATGCGGCGAGTTCCGGGTTCGTGCGGGTCGAACCGCGGACACCCGGGATTCGCGGGGAGGGACGGGACGCGGGCGGCGCTCGCTACGCCTCGAGGCGGTCGACGAGTTCGTCGGCGAGGCCGACGTAGGTGGCCGGGGTCAGCGCGAGCAGGCGCTGCTTCGCGGCATCCGAGATCTCGAGCCCCTCGACGAATGACGCGAGGTCGGCGGCGCCGACGCGCTTGCCGCGCGTGAGCTCCTTGAGCAGCGCGTACGGGTCGGCGATCGTCGAGTCGCCCGCGGCGACCTCGGCACGGATGACGGTCTGGATCGCCTCGCCGAGCACCTCCCAGTTGCCGTCGAGGTCGGCGAGGAGCAGGTCGCGGTCGAGGTCGATCTCGCCGAGGCCGCGGAGGATGTTGTCGAGCGCGAGCACCGAGTGGCCGAAGCCGACGCCGATGTTGCGCTGTGCGCTCGAGTCGGTGAGGTCGCGCTGCAGGCGGCTCGTGACGAGGGTCGCCGCGAGTGAGTCGAGCACCGCCGACGAGAGCTCGAGGTTCGCCTCGGCGTTCTCGAACCGGATGGGATTGACCTTGTGCGGCATGGTCGAGGAGCCCGTTGCGCCTGCCGCCGGGATCTGGCGGAAGTAGCCGAGCGAGATGTAGGTCCAGATGTCGGTGGCGAGGTTGTGCAGCACGCGGTTCGCGTGCGACATGCGGGCGTAGAGCTCGGCCTGCCAGTCGTGCGACTCGATCTGCGTGGTGAGCGGGTTCCAGGTCAGTCCGAGCGACTCGACGAACTCGCGCGAGACGTCGGGCCACGCGACATCCGGGGCCGCGGCGAGATGCGCCGAGAACGTGCCGGTCGCGCCCGAGAACTTGCCGAGGTACTCGGTCGCTTCGACCTGGCGCAGGATGCGCTGGAGGCGGTGCGCGAAGACGGCCAGTTCCTTGCCCATCGTGGTCGGGGTCGCCGGCTGGCCGTGCGTGCGCGACAGCATGGCCGCGTCGCGGTGCTCGTGTGCGAGGCCGATGAGCTTGGCGATGACGGCCCGGTACTTCGGCAGCCAGACCTGTGCGACGGCGTCGCGCACGGTCAGGGCGTACGAGAGGTTGTTGATGTCCTCGCTCGTGCACGCGAAGTGGGTCAGCTCGGCCAGGTGCGACAGCCCGAGCTCGTCGAGCCGGCCGCGCACGTAGTACTCCACGGCCTTCACGTCGTGCCGGGTGGTCGCCTCGAATCGGGCGAGCTCGTCGATGTCGGCCTGGCCGAAGCCCGTCACGACGGCGCGCAGCGACTCCTTCTCGGCATCCGCCAGCGGGCTCGTGCCGAAGAAGCCGCGTTCGGTCTGCGCGATGAGCCACTCGATCTCGACGTGCACGCGAGCCCGGTTGAGGCCGGCCTCGGAGAGGTGCTCCCCGAGCTCGCCGACAGCGGCGCGGTACCGGCCGTCGAGGGGGCTGAGCGGCTGGGGAGGCAGCGAGGTCATCGGTTTCCTTGTCTGAGAGCGGGGGCGAGTTGCCGGAACAGCGCCGACGTCGACCGCTCTATCATCCCAAGAACCCGATCGAAGGTCGCATCGTCGCTGTAGTACGGGTCGGGGACGTCCTGCAGCGGCGCGAGCTCCGGGTCGAATTCGAGCAGCAGCCGCACCTTGTGCTCGTCGGGCAGGTTGCGGGCCTGGTTGCGCAGCACGCGGGACTGGCCGCGGTCGAACGCGACGACGAGGTCGAGGCGTGAGAAGTCGGCGGGATCGAACTGGCGGGCGCGATGGCGGCTGCCGTCGTATCCGGCGCGCTCGAGCGCGGCGACCGTCCGGTGATCGGCACGCTCTCCCACGTGCCAGTCGCCCGTGCCGGCCGACTCGATCGCGATGCGATCCTCGAGCCCGGCGCGCACGGCGAGGGAACGCAGCACGACCTCCGCCATCGGCGAGCGGCAGATGTTGCCGGTGCACACGAACGAGACACGGAAGCGCTGCGCGGGCTCCGCGGCGGGCTCCGCGGCGGGATCCGCTGGCGTCATGCCTCTTATTGTGGACGAGCACGCATCGTTCGCACAGTGGCGGATCGGACGGATCGAGGGGAGCGCACGATGGCCGCGGACGCGCCCGCCCCCGACGTCGAGGTCGACGCGGCACTGGTCGTCCGGCTCGTCGAGGCGCAGCATCCGTCGTTCAGGGGTGCCGTCGAGCTCGTCGCGAACGGATGGGACAACGCGATCTTCCGCCTCGGCGGCGAGTGGGCGGTGCGGATGCCGCGGCGCGCGCTCGCCGACCGGCTCGTGCGGGGCGAACAGCGATGGCTGCGGGTCGTCGCGGGCGCCCTCCCGGACGGGGTGCGCGCACCGGTGCCCGTCGCGACCGGCGCGCCGGGCGAGGGCTACCCCTACGCGTGGAGCATCACGCCGTGGTTCGACGGGGTCGCCGCGGCATCCGTCGCCCCGGAGCAGCGGCGCGGGATCGCCGAGGCCCTGGCGGACGTGATCGTCGCGATCGGTGCGCCTGCACCGGCCGACGCGCCGGCGAACCCGTATCGCGGCGTGCCGCTCGCCGAGCGGGCCGGCGTCGTGGGCGAGCGGCTCGCGTCCGGGCGGATCGAGCGTGCCGTGGCGACGGATGCCGCGGCGCTGAACTCGGTCTGGGCCGCCGCGATCGCGGCGCCCGCGTGGTCGGGCGCGCCCCGCTGGGTGCACGGCGACCCGCACCCGGGCAACCTGCTCCTCTCCCCCGGGCCGCCGCACCGGCTGCTCGCGGTGCTCGACTTCGGCGACCTCACCTCGGGCGACCCCGCCACCGACCTCGCCGCGGCATGGCTCGTGTTCGACGCGGCCGGCCGGGCCGCGTTCCGTGACCGGGTCGAGCGGTTGCGGTCGACGGATGCCGCCGACTGGGCTCGCGCCCGCGGCTGGGCCCTCGTGATGGGCTCCGCGATCGTCGACACCGTGGGCGCCGATGGGCCGATCGGTCGCGTCGGGGCGCACGCGCTCGAGCAGGTCCTCCTGGACTGACCGGTCCTGCACCGGGCGCGGGTCGCGGAGGTTGTGCACGGTGCCGCAGGAACTGCGGTCCGCCCCGTCGGATGCGGCGCAGAGTCGAAGCGTGTACTCCTCCGACGCGACCCCCGCCGTCCTCGATGCGGCACGCCGCTCGCGGCGAGCCGACGCACTCGAGCGCGAGCTGTACGCCGTGCGGACCCTGCGCGCCGAGGTCGAGCTGATGCAACCGGGCCTGCTCCTCGACCGGCTCGAGGGGTGGCACGCCGGCGCAGCCGAGCACTACGCCGAGCGCGTCCGCGACGTGCGCCTCGCGCTCGCCGGGGCGGCGCACCTGCTCGCCACGACCGAACGCGCCCTCGCGGCGGCACTCGAGCGGGAGCGCACCAGCTGGGCGGTGCCGTGAGCGACCTCGTGATCCGAGGCGGCGGCGCGACGTCGGTCGAGACCGAGGCGCTCGTCGTCGAAGCCGCGCGGCTCGCGGCGGTGTCGCACATCCTCGACGGATGGTCGGCACGGGTGGGCGGCATCCGGCACCGGCTCGGCGAGATCGCTGCCGCCGAGGGGTCGGAGACGCTCGGCGGCCTGGTCATCGACCTCGACACCGCACAGTCGGGTTTCACCGCGGGCGGCGTGCGCACGGCCGAGTTGGCGTGGTCCCTGCGCATGGGCGCGGGGCGATACGGCCGCGCCGAGTGGCTGTCGACGCTCCTCGCCGAAGCGGGCGAGCGCGTCACCGCGGGAATGCTCGGCATCGTCGCGCCCGGGCTGCTGCTCGCCGGCGCGTCGGCCGCGGCGATCCTCGCGCCGGGCCTCGCAGTCGGCAGCGCGATCATGGGCACCGAGGCCACGGCGGCCGGGCTCCTCGCGCTGGTCGAGGCGCACGGGCTCCCCATCCTCTCCGACCCGGCGTTCGTCGCACTGGTGCGTGCGACCGGCGACCACGTCGACGAGTTCGTCGCCGGGCTGTTCCGGTCGGGCGGGCTCTTCGGACTCGGGGCCGGGCTGGAGGCGCCCGAGAACTCGGCGCTCCTGCTCGGCGCCGCCACGGTGCTCGGCGTGGTGACCGGCTCGCGGGCGCTGCGCGAGACCGACGTGCGGGTCACCGGCGTCGCGACACCGGTCTCGGCGGTGTCGCCCCTCGGCCCGCCCGCGCCCGGCACCGCGGCGCCGCGTGGGACCGGCGACCTGGCCGACCGCATCCCGGCGCCGCCGCCTGGCGGACCGCAGGTCCGCATCGAGCGCTACGACGGCCCCGACGGGCCGCGGTGGATCGTCTACTCGAGCGGTACGGTCGACTTCGGCCCCGTGCCGCGCGGCGAGCCGTACGACACCACGTCGAACGTGCACGTCGTGACCGACGCGTCCGAGCGCGCCGGACTCGTCGGCATGCCGCTCGACTCCGGTGCGGCGGAGCGGTCGGTTCGCGCGGCGATGGAGGCCGCGGGCGTGGCATCCGGTGACCCGGTGCTCGTCGTGGGGCACTCCGCGGGCGGCATCATCGCCGCGAACCTCGCCGCCGATCCCGACCTCGACGTGGTCGGAGCGGTGAGCTTCGGCGGGCCGGTGGCGCAAGTGCCCACCGCCGCGACGCCGGTGCTCTCCGTCGTGCACTCCGAGGACCTCGTGCCCGCACTCGGCGGCAGCGGGGTCGTCGCGGACGGTCGGCTGGTCGTGGAGCGGAGCATCGACGCGTCGCCGTCCCTCGACGAGCCGTTGCCCGCGCACGCGCTGACCGCGTACCGCGATACGGCCGAGCTCGTCGACGGCTCGGACCACCCGCGAGTCGAGGAGTTCACGCGACTCGTCGGCGAGATCACCGGCGGCGGTCCCGCGCGGACGACCTACTGGCACGCCGGACGCGCGCCGTCGTAGCTCAGTCCTTCGGCCGCACGACCAGGCCGATCAGCCAGCTGATCAGGCCCAGCACGAGCGCAGCGAGCACGCCCCACCAGAATCCGTCGACCTGGAGGCCGAATCCCATGAGGTCGCTCAGCCAGTCGACGATGAGCAGCAGCAGCGCGTTCACGATGAACGAGATGAGCCCGAGCGTCAGCACGTACAGCGGGAACGCGACGATACGGATCAGCGTGCCGATGGTGGCGTTCACGACGCCGAAGATGAGCGCGATGAGCAGGTACGTCAGCACGGTGCCGATGTCGGATTGCTCGTACGGCACCACGCTCACGCCGGAGACGATCAGCGTGGTGAGCCAGAGTGCGAACGCCGAGACGAGGACCTTCACGATGAAGCGCATGGTTCAACTATGTCAGCGGACGCGGTCCGACCGAAGGGGTACGGTGGAATCCGTGACCGCACCGGAGCCCACGACCACGCACGTGCGCCTGCGACCCGAGATCGCCGCGCTTCCGCCGTACCGGCAGGGCCGTCCGGCCCCCGCGAACGGCTTCAAGCTCTCGAGCAACGAGAACCCGTGGGGCCCCGTCCCCGCGGTCGAGCAGGCCATCGCGGCCGCCGCCGCCGAGGTGAACCGCTATCCCGACGCCACGGCGCTCACGCTCCGCGAGCGACTCGCCGAGCGCTTCGGCGTCAGTTCCGACGAGGTGCTCGTCGGGGCCGGCTCCGTGTCGCTGCTGGCGCAGTTCGTGCTCGCCGCGGCCGCGCCCGGCGACGAGGTGGTGTACTCGTGGCGCTCGTTCGAGGCCTACCCCGGCCTCGTGACCGTCGCCGGTGCCACGAGCGTGCAGGTGCCCAACCGGCCGGACCACGGCCACGACCTCGACGCGATGGCGGCGGCGATCACCGACCGCACGCGGGTGGTCATCGTCTGCTCCCCCAACAACCCCACGGGCGTGGCGGTCACGCGCGACGAGTTCGAGCGGTTCATGGCGCGCGTGCCCGCCGACCGGCTGGTGCTGCTCGACGAGGCGTACGCCGAGTTCGTACGCGACGAGGCCGCCGTCGACGGCAGCGCGCTCATCGGCCGATACCCGAACCTCGTCCTGCTCCGGACCTTCTCGAAGGCGTACGGCCTGGCAGGCGTGCGCGTCGGGTACGCGATCGGTCCGGTGCCCATCCTCGACGCCGCCCGTGCGACCGCCATCCCCCTCGGCGTGACCGGGGTCGCGACGGCCGGCGCGATCGCCGCGATGACGCCCGAGGCCGAGGCCGAGCTCCTCCGTCGCGTCGACGTGCTCGCCCGCCGCCGTGACGCGCTGCGCGCCGCGCTCATCGCCCAGGGCTGGCCCATCCCCGAGGCGCAGGGCAACTTCGTCTGGCTGCCCACGCGCGACCGTACGGGCGAGGTCGCCGAGCGCCTCTTCGAGGCCGGAGTGGTCGCGCGAGCCTTCCCGGGAGACGGCATCCGCGTCTCGGTGGGCGAGGAGGAGTCTGTGGACGTGCTCCTAACGGTTCTCGGGGAGCTTGTCGGTCCTTCACAAGAATGGGCCTCCACCTAACGGGTACCGTGGAACGGTGGCAGCCCCCTCACGCGAGTTCACCGCCCCGACACTCCAGCTCCTCACCCACGAGGGTGAGCTGCGGCCGACGGCCGAGGCCGAGCAGTACCTCCCGATCATCGAGGCGCTGCCGGATGCCGCGCTCGAGCAGTTCTACCGCGACATGGCGATCTCTCGGCGCATCGACGTCACGGGCGCCAACATGCAGCGGCAGGGCCAGCTCGCGCTGTGGGTGCCGAGCCACGGGCAGGAGGCCGCTCAGGTCGGCTCGGCGCGCGCCTCCCGGCCGCAGGACCACATCTTCCCGTCCTACCGCGAGCACATCGCCGGCATCATCCGGGGCCTCGACCCCGTCGACATCGTCAGGCTGCTGCGCGGTGTCACCCTCGGCGGGTGGAACCCCGCCGAGAACGGCAACTTCCACCTCTACACGCTCGTGCTCGCGTCGCAGACCCTGCACGCGACCGGGTACGCGATGGGCCTGCAGTTCGATGGCGCCACGGCGACGGGCGACCCCGAGACGGATGCCGCGGTGCTGGTGTACTACGGCGACGGGTCGACGTCGCAGGGCGACGCGAACGAGGCGCTCGTCTTCGCGTCGAGCTACAACACCCCGCAGGTCTTCTTCGTGCAGAACAACCAGTGGGCGATCTCGGTGCCGGTCTCGCGGCAGTCGCGCAGCCCGCTGTCGCTGCGCGGCGGCGGCTTCGGCATGCCCGGCATCCGCATCGACGGCAACGACGTGCTCGTGAGCTACGCCGTCACGCGGCAGGCGATGGAGGACGCGCGCGCGGGCGTCGGCCCGAGCCTCATCGAGGCCGTCACCTACCGCATGGGCGCGCACACGACGGCCGACGACCCGACGAAGTACCGAACGGACACCGAGGTCGAGTACTGGGAGGCACGGGATCCCATCCCGCGGTACCGCACGTGGCTCGAGGCCCGCGGCGCGGCCTCCGCCTTCTTCGACGAGGTCGACGAGGAGGCCGCGGATGTCGCCGCGGACCTGCGCCGCCGGGCGCTCGACGCCGCCGCTCCCCCGCGGTCGGCGATCTTCGAGCACGTGTACAGCGAGCCGCACCCGGTCGTCGAGGCGCAGGCCGCGTGGCTCGAGGCGTACGAGAACTCGTTCGAGGGAGATGTCCGGTGAGCGTCGAGACCGTCCCCACCCCGCCCACGACCGAGGCGCCCGCAGCAGGTGCCGCGACGGATGCCGCAGCACCCGAGGTGCGCGGCGTGCACACGCTGTCGATGGCCAAGGCGATCACCGCGGGCCTGCGCGAGGCGATGCGCAACGACCCGAAGGTCCTCCTCATGGGCGAGGACATCGGCCGTCTCGGCGGCGTGTTCCGCGTGACCGAGGGCCTGCTCGACGAGTTCGGCGAGCAGCGGGTGCTCGACACCCCGCTCGCCGAGTCGGGCATCGTCGGCACGGCGATCGGGCTGGCCATGCGCGGGTACCGCCCCGTCGTCGAGATCCAGTTCGACGGGTTCATCTTCCCGGCGTTCGACCAGATCACCACGCAGCTGAGCCGGCTCAACCTGCGGCACGACGGCGGCATGCCGATGCCGGTCGTGATCCGCGTGCCGTACGGCGGCCACATCGGCTCGATCGAGCACCACCAGGAGAGCCCTGAGGCGTACTTCGCCCACACGCCCGGCCTGCGGGTGGTGGCGCCGTCGTCGCCGCACGACGCGTACTGGATGATCCAGGAGGCGATCGCCTCGAACGACCCGGTGCTCTTCTTCGAGCCCAAGAGCCGGTACTGGGGCAAGGGCCCCGTCGACCACGACCACGCCGGACTCCCGCTGCACGCGAGCCGGCTCATCCGTCGGGGCGACGACGTGACCGTCGTGGGCCACGGCGCCATGGTCTCGACGCTGCTGCAGGCCGCCGACATCGCGGCGGAGGAGGGTCGCAGCCTCGAGGTGATCGACGTCCGCTCCCTCTCCCCCATCGACTACGGCCCGATCATCGACTCGGTGCAGCGCACCGGTCGCCTCGTCGTCGCGCAGGAGGCGTACGGCTTCGTGAGCGTCGGATCCGAGATCGCGGCGACGGTGGCCGAGCGCGCCTTCTACTCGCTCGAGGCGCCCGTGCTGCGGGTGTCGAGCTTCGATACCCCGTTCCCGCCTGCGGCGCTCGAGACCGAGTACCTTCCGAGCGCCGATCGCGTGCTCGAGGCCGTCGACCGCTCGATGGCCTACTGACCGTCACCGACGCAACACCCGAGGAGCACCATGAGCGAGATCCGGTTCCCGCTTCCCGACGTGGGCGAGGGCCTCACCGAGGCCGAGATCGTCCAGTGGCGCGTGGCGCCCGGTGACCGCATCGCCCTCGACCAGGTCTTCGTCGAGATCGAGACCGCGAAGTCGCTCGTCGAGCTGCCGAGCGCGTTCGAGGGAACGGTCGCCGAACTCCTCGTCGAGGAGGGGCGCACGGTCGACGTGGGCACCCCGATCCTCGTGATCCGAACGGATGCCGCTGAGGGCATGTCTTCGCCGCCAGAGGCTCCGGCGGCACCCGAGCAGGCTCCCGCGGTCGAGGCGGCTGCTCCCGCTCCCGCCGACGAGGCGGGCGGCGCGGTGCTCGTCGGGCACGGCAGCAGCGGCCCGACGCAGAGCCGTCGCCGGCGGCATCCGTCACCCGGAGGCGCGCACGAGCACCTCGCGCCGCCTGCGCCGCCGGCGCCCGCTCCGGCCCGCGCGTCGTCGGTGACGATCGCGACCGAGCCCCCCGTGCTGACCGAGCCCGCCCGCCCCTCGGAGCGCTACGACGCGGGCATGCCCGTCATCGCCAAGCCGCCGATCCGCAAGCTGGCCAAGGACCTGGGCGTCGACCTGTCGCGGGTCGCGCCGACCGGCCCAATCGGCGACATCACGCGCGACGACGTGATCCGCGATGCCCAGCAGGCGAGCGTGTTCCGCAACATCCAGACGCCCGAGGCGCCGACCGACCGCGAGACGCGCATTCCCGTGAAGGGCGTGCGCAAGGCCATCGCCCAGACGATGGTGCAGAGCGCATACTCGGCGCCGCATGTATCGGTGTTCGTCGATGTGGACGCCACGCGCACGATGGAGTTCGTGAAGCGCCTCAAGGCCTCACCCGACTTCGCGGGCGTGCGGGTCTCGCCCCTCCTGATCATGGCGAAGGCGATGATCTGGGCGGCGCGACGGAACCCGACGGTGAACGCGCAGTGGACCGACGACGAGATCATCGTCAAGCACTACGTGAACCTCGGCGTCGCCGCCGCCACTCCGCGGGGGCTCATCGTTCCGAACGTGAAGGAGGCGCAGGCCATGTCGATGGTCGAGCTCGCCGCGGCGCTCGAGCAGCTGACCCTCACGGCCCGCGAGGGCAAGACGCAGCCGGCCGAGATGCAGGGCGGCACGATCACGATCACGAACATCGGCGTCTTCGGCATGGACACCGGCACGCCGATCCTCAACACGGGCGAGGTCGCGATCGTCGCGCTCGGCACGATCAAGCAGAAGCCCTGGGTCGTCGACGGCGAAGTACGCCCCCGCTTCGTCACGACGATCGGCGGGTCGTTCGACCACCGCGTCGTCGACGGCGACGTCGCGAGCCGCTTCCTCGCCGATGTCGCGTCGATCATCGAGGAGCCCGCGCTCCTGCTGGACTGAGTCGGCTAGAGGCGCATCTCGTACACGACCGCGTCGTCGGTGCGCGACACCTCGGCGAGGCCTGCCTGCTCGAGTACGCGGCGTGCGGGGAGGTTGGCGATCTCGCATTCGGCGCGCGCGATCGTCGCACCAGTGGAGCGGATGAGGGCGAGGGCCTCGGCGACGACGTCGCGCGAGAGGCCGTCGCCGCGAACGGCGGGAACCAGGCCGAACCCGAACTCGACCGCGCCGTGCTCGTCGGGAGGGCCGAAGAGGTTCACGCCCCCGATCGCCGCGCCGTCCTCCGCTCCCCCGTCGGCGCGACGGACGAGGTACGGACCGAAGGGCGCGGGGTCGCCGTTGCGCCGCACGGCTCGGACGTACTCGGCGAGGAGCTCGGGCTCGTCGGTGAACGAGTAGCCGCCCTCCCAGCCGTCGAGGGGGTCGACGTCGCCGGCGAGCAGGCGCTCGGCGTCGGAGACGGTGAACGGGTGCAGGGTGATTCGGGTCGTGGCGATTTCCACGGCTGACACTCTGGCATGGACCACCGTCGTTCGGAAGTGCCGTCCACAACTCGGCGTCACGGCGGGAAACCGCGCGAGGGCCGCTACTGGTTTTGACAATCATTATCAATAGCGGATACCGTAGTGGCATGCCCGCCGCTTCGAACCGTCGCATCCACCTGCTCGTGCCCGCCCTCGCCGCGGCATCCGTCACCGTGCTCGCGGGCTGCGCGACCGGTGGCGACACCGCCGCCGACGGCACGCCGGCCGTCGTCGCCACGACGACCCAGGTGGCCGACTTCACGCGCGAGGTCGGGGGAGAGGCCGTAGAGGTGACGGCGCTGCTCGAGCCCGGGCAGAGCGCCCACTCGTTCGACCCGTCGGCGGCGCAGCTGCTCGCGCTCGGCGAGGCCGACGCGCTGGTCGTGAACGGCGCCGGCCTCGAGAGCTGGCTCGACGACGCCATCGCCGCGTCCGGATTCGACGGTGCGCTCATCGACGCGAGCACGGGCATCGAGCTCGAGTCGACGGAGGACGTGCACGACGACCAGCACGCCGAGGACGTGCACGACGACGAGCACGCCGAGGACGAGCACGCCGACGACGAGCACGCCGAGGACGAGCACGCCCATGGCGGAGGCAACCCGCACATCTGGACCGACCCGCACCTCGCGGCCGAGATGGTCGAGAACATCGCCGACGGCCTCGCCGAGCTCGACGACGTCGACGCCGGGGAGATCCGCGCGGCCGAGGAGGAGTACCTGACCCAGCTCGAGGCGCTCGACGAGTGGATCCACGAGAACGTCGAGCAGGTGCCCGCCGAGCAGCGCCTCCTCGTGACCAACCACGACGCGTTCACGTACTTCCTCGACGCGTACGACGTGACATTCGTCGGCAGCGTCATCCCGAGCTTCGACGACAATGCCGAGCCCAGCGCGGCCGAGATCGACGCGCTCGTCGAGCGGATCCGCGAGACGGGCGTCGAGGCCGTGTTCTCCGAGGCGTCCATCTCGCCCAAGGCGGCCGAGACGATCGCGGCCGAGGCGGACGTGACGGTGTACTCGGGCGAGGACGCGCTCTACGGCGATTCGCTGGGACAGCCCGGAAGCGAGGGCGAGACCTACCTCGGCAGCCAGATCCACAACGCCCGGCTGATCCTCGAGTCGTGGGGCGTCGAGCCTTCCGCGCTGCCCGCCGTGCTGGGAGGATGACCGCATGACCGATGGCGCTCCCGAACCCGTGCTCACGATGCGCGGGGCCGCCTTCCGGCACCCCGGCGGCGCAGGCGTCTCGGGCCTGCGCTTCCGCGTGCGGCCGGGGGAGGCCGTGGCGGTGATCGGTCCGAACGGGGCCGGCAAGTCCACGCTGCTGCGCGGCATCCTCGGTCTCGTGCCGCTCGTCGAGGGCGAGATGCGCTTCGGCGGGCGAACGGATGCCGCAGACGGCATGATCGGCTTCCTGCCCCAGTCCGCCGACATCGACCCCGACTTCCCGATCAGTCTCGCCCAGGTCGTGATGCAGGGGCGCTACCGGCGCCTCGGCCTGTTCCGCTGGCCCGGACGCCACGACCGCGAGGCCGTGCGGCACGCGCTCGAGACCGTCGGCCTCGCCGACCTCGAGCACCGCCGGTTCGGCGAGCTGTCCGGCGGGCAGCGCCAGCGCGGACTCCTCGCCCGCGCCCTCGCGTCGGAACCGCGGCTCCTGCTGCTCGACGAGCCGTTCAACGGCCTCGACCAGCCCAACCGCGAGGCGCTCATCGAGACGCTGCACACCCTCAAGGCCCAGGGCGTCGCGGTGATCGTCTCGACGCACGACCTCGAGCTCGCGCGCACCGTGTGCGACACGGCGCTCCTGGTCAACGGCGAGCAGGTCGGCTGCGGGCGCGTCGACGAGGTGCTCACGCTCGAGAACGTGCAGCAGTGCTTCGAGGGCGTCGAGGTCGAGATCGACGAGCACACGCTCGTCGTGCCCGGCCACGAGGGGCATTGATGCCGCTTCGGGAATGGTCGCGGGGGAGTGGGCCGCGATGAGCATCACCGACGCGCTCATCGGCGCCTACGCACTGCCCTTCATGGGCCGCGCCCTCCTCGTGCTGCTCGTGCTGGCCGTCGTCGCGGGCGTCGTGGGCGTCCTCGTCAACCTGCGCGGGCTCGAGTTCATCAGCGACGGGCTCACGCACGCCGTGTTCCCGGGTCTCGCGATCGGCCTCGCCGTGGCCGGCACCGCGGGACTCGTCCCGGGGGCGGCGATCGCGGCGCTCGCGGGCGCAGTCGCCCTCACCTTCCTCATGCGGGCCGGCATCGCGTCCGATGCGGCCGTCGCGGTCGTGCTCACCGCGACCTTCAGCGTCGGCGTGCTCGTGGTCTCGCGCGGGACCGACTACGCGTCCGCGCTCGAGGAGCTGCTGTTCGGCCGGGTGCTGACCATCGCCCCGGTCGACGTGCTGCCGCTCGTGCTCGTGTCGCTCGCCGCCGCGACGATGGTGGGCGTGACGCTCAAGCAGCAGCTGTTCCGCGCGTTCGATCCGGGTGCCAGCCGGGCGGCCGGCGACCGCGGACTCGTGCTCGACCTGGTCCTGAACTCGGCGATCGCACTGGTGGTCGTCGCAGGATCGAGCACGGTGGGGGCGCTCCTCGTACTGGCCCTGCTCATCGTGCCGGGCGCCGCGGCGCGCCTCGTGACCCGACGGCTCTGGTGGCTGTTCCCCGCGGCAGCGGCGGTCGGCGCGGTCAGCGCCTGGCTCGGCCTGTCAGCCGGCTTCGCGATCTCGGTCGGCGCGGGCGTCGACCTCCCCGCAGGCAGTACCGTCGTCGGCGTCTTCGTGCTCGTGTACGCGATCATCCTTGCGGTGCGACTCGCGGTCGACCGGGCGGCGGCGCCGCGGCGGGCCGCGCAGGGCACGCCTCCGGCGGCGGAAGGCGTCGCGCGCAACGCGGGGGAGGGCTGATGGGGTACTTCGAACGCGCCCTGCTCGCCGCGGTCGTCATCGGCGCCGGCGCCGGATTCGTCGGGTCGCTCGTCGTGCTCCGGCGCCGCACCTTCTTCGCGCAGGCGCTCACGCACGCCACCTACCCCGGTGCGGTGCTCGCGGCGGCGCTCGGCGTGAGCGTGCCGCTCGGGGCGGCCGTGGCATCCGTCGTCATCGTGGGGATCATGACCGCGATCGCCCGGGTGCGCCACCAGGGTGCGCAGGTCGCCGCGGGCATCGTCCTCACGGGAGGCTTCGCGCTCGGTGCGCTCCTGCAGTCGGTGATCCCCGGGCTGCCCGTGCAGCCCGAGTCGCTGCTCGTCGGATCGATCCTGACGGTGAGCGACGCCGACATCGTGCTCGCGGCCGTCGTGCTCGCGGCATCCGTCGTCGTCGTCGTCGCGTTCGGCACGCGCATCGTGTTCTCGACGTTCGATCAGGCGGGCTACCGCGCCGCGGGTTTCCGCGAATGGCCGGTCGAGCTGCTCGTGCTCGGGCTCACCGCGGCATCCGTCGTCAGCTCGCTTCCCGCCGTCGGCGCGATCCTGGCCATCGCGCTGCTCGCCGCGCCCGCCGCGGCCGCCCGGATCGTGATGCCGACCTTTCGCGGGGTCCTCGTCGTCGCCCCGGTCATCGGCGCCGCATCGGGGGTGATCGGCGTGCTCGTGTCGCGGTACGCGGCCGTCGCCGCCGGACCGTCGATCGTGCTCGCCGCCACGGCGTTCCTGCTCATCGCGCTGGGCGGCTCCAAGCTGCGGCGGCTACCCTCGAGGCGGGCTCCCATCCCCGTGGAGACCGCGGAGGACGCACGGATCGCATGAAACGCAACACCTGGCAGCGCGAAGCGGTGCGCGAGGCACTCGACGCCACCGATGGGTTCATCAGCGCGCAGGCGCTGCACTCGGCGCTGCACGCGAGCGGCTCGCCCATCGGGCTCGCGACCGTCTATCGCGCGCTCGGCGACCTCACCGCGAGCGGCGATGCCGACAGCCTGCAGTCGCCCGACGGCGAGGCGATCTACCGCGCGTGCAGCACCGGCCATCACCACCACCTGATCTGCCGCAACTGCGGGCTCACGGTCGAGATCGCCGCCGACGAGGTGGAGGCCTGGGCCAAGCGCATCGCCGGCGAGCACGGCTTCACGCGCGCCGCGCACGTCGTCGACGTCTTCGGCCTCTGCGCGGAGTGCTCGCGCGCGCTCGACGCGGACGCGTGACGGCGCGCGGCACCCGGCCGGGCGCCGCGCGATGAGCGTCACGCCAAGCGCTCGAATGACCGCAGGTGGTTCTCCGAGCCCGCGAGCAGTCGCTCGAGCACGCCGACGACGTCGGCCTCGTCCTCGGCCGCGATGGCCGCACCGAGGTCGGCGATGTCCTTCTCCTCGATCGTGATCCCGACGTCGATCGCGTCGTCGAGGCTCCGGGTTCCGCGGGCGACCAGCTCGTCGTAGAGGGCCTGCAGCGCGGGGTCGGTGAAGACGCCGACCTCGGACGCGCGCGGGTCCTCGATGTCGCGCTCCTCGAGCAGCGGCGCGACCAGGTCCTGGTGCGTCAGCTCGCTCGCGGCGATGTTGGAGAACACCTTCGTGCCCCACTGGTCGGCGAGTGTCACGTACACGTCGTGCGCGAGCTTCTCCTCCTCGATCAGGAAGAGCAGGGCGGTCGTGGTGTCGTACGCGTCGGGTGCGGCGTCCGCGTCGGCTGCCTCGGGCGCCTCGCCCGCCTCGCCCGCGGCCGCTTCCGCGTCGTCACGCGACGCCGACGTGGCCGTCACGCTCGATGCGACGTCGTCCGGGTCGTCGCCGGTCGATGCGGCGATGACGCCGCCGATGCCGGCGACGGCGACGAGGCCTCCGACGATGCCGGCGGCGAGTGCGATGCGCGTGTCCATGGGTCCCCCGAAGTGCTCCGTGGCCCGGTGGATCCGCCATCCGGGCCGTCTGCCACCACGGTAGGGCAATACCCCGGGGGTATGCATGGATCATAGGAACCCCATGGGCGACTCGGGGCAGCCGCCCAGTCGGGGTTGGTCAAAACCCCCGGTCAGGGCCGGGGGGAGGGGTTTCGATTCGACATCCCCCGTGCCACGTGGATACCGTGGTCGACGGTCCAGGACGGACCATGACGCCCCAGTCCGCGCCCCCGACGCACCGGCTCACGCCACTGTCGGGGTCGTACGGTTCCGCGTGTGGCATCCGATCCCGATGACCGGATGCGCTGGATCGCGGCGCTCGCTCCGGCACCCCCAGTTCGCCGCCGGAGCTCGAAGCCCCGCCTCCCGGATCGCACGGAACCCGGCCGTGACCATGAGCACGCTCCTGCACAGGCCGCCGCACTGCGGCCGCGTCGGCGTGAGCGTGCGACGGAGTCCTGCTTCATGCCCGAACCCCGCGTGACCCCTGCCGAACCCCGCGTGACCCCCGCCGAACCCCGCGTGACCCCCGCCGAACCGGACGCGACCACCGCGGCATCCGTCGCCCCCGACCCCGCATCGAACGAGGCGCCCCGACCCGACGGCCCGCCCGCCCTCGAGGTGCGGAACCTCACCCGGTTCTTCGGCCGCCGACCCGCCGAGGCCCTGTCGCGGCTCCGTGACGGCGCGACCCGTGCCGAGGTCGCCGACCTCGGCACCGCGGCGGTCGTCGACGCCGACTTCGATGTGCGCCGCGGCGAGATCTTCGTCGTGATGGGACTGTCGGGCTCCGGCAAGTCGACGCTCATCCGCATGCTCAACGGCCTGCTCGAGCCCACGGCCGGCTCGGTGAAGGTGATGGGCGAGTCCATGACCGGCGTCTCGCCGAAGCGCCTCCGCGCCGTGCGACGCGACCACGTCTCGATGGTGTTCCAGCACTTCGCGCTGCTGCCGCATCGCACGGTCCTCGACAACGCCGCCTACGGCCTCGAGATCCAGGGCGTGGATGCCGCGGAGCGCCGTGAGCGCGCCGCGCGCGTCCTCGAGCGCGTGGGCCTCGGCGGCTGGGGCGACAAGCTCCCGTCCGAGCTCTCCGGGGGCATGCAGCAGCGCGTGGGCCTCGCCCGCGCGCTCGCCGCGGACACCGACATCCTGCTCATGGACGAGGCCTTCTCGGCGCTCGACCCCCTGATCCGCCGCGAGATGCAGGAGCAGCTCGTCGAGCTGCAGCAGGAACTCGGCAAGACCATCGTCTTCATCACGCACGACCTCAACGAGGCCATGTTCCTCGGCGACCGCATCGCGGTCATGCGCGACGGCCGCATCGTGCAGCTCGGCACCGCCGAGGAGATCCTCACCGACCCCGCCGACGACTACGTGGCCCAGTTCGTGCAGGATGTCGATCGCGCCCGCGTGCTCACCGCCGGCAACGTGATGGAGGCGCCGCGCGCCGTCGTGTCGTCGTCTGCGGGACCGCGTGCCGCACTGCGCGTCATGCGCGACCTGCAGACCTCGACCGTCTTCGTGGTCGCGCCGGGCCGGCGACTCCTCGGCGTCGCCCAGGACCGCGACGTGCTGCGCCTCGTGCAGCGCGGCGAGAAGCGGCTCGACGAGGCGGTGCGGGACATCACCACGGTCGGGCTCGACGAGCAGCTCGCCGACCTGCTCGGCAGCTCGGTCGAGCAGGAGGTGCCGCTCGCGGTCGTCGACGACCGCGAGCGCCTGGTCGGCGTGGTGCCGCGCGTGACGCTGCTCGCTGCGCTCGGCAACGTGCCCCCGACGACCGACGAGTTCGCCGCGGTGCCCCCCGCGACGGTCCCGATCGCGGTCATCACCGCGACGCTGCAGCGCACCGAGCCGATCGAACTCGACCCGGCGCCCGGCCTCGAGGCGGCGATCGCCGTGCCCGAGCCCGAGTCCGAGCCGCTGCTCGTGCCGCCGGGCGCCGCAGCGGCCGTCGAGCCTGCCGCGCCGGCCGACGAGGCCGTCGAGCCCGCCGCATCCGCCCCCGAACCCGCCGCCGCGATCGAAGGGAGCCGCGCATGAACGAGTTCCGCCTGCCGCTCGGCGAGATCGCCGAGGCCGTCATCGACGTGCTGACCGACGCGCTCGCCGGCTTCTTCGCCGTGATCCGCGCCGTGTTCGCCGGGTTCTACGACCTCGTCGACCTCGTGCTCTCCGCGCCGCCGTTCTGGGCGGTCATCGTCGCGATCGCCGCGCTCGCGTGGTTCGCCAAGGGCTGGAAGCTGGCCCTCGGCACCGTGCTCGGCCTCCTCGTGATCGTGGGGGTCGACCAGTGGGAGAACGCGATGGACACGCTCGCGCTGGTGCTCGTCTCGAGCGCCATCGCGGTCGCGATCTCGATCCCGCTCGGCATCCTGGCCGCGCGCAGCGACGTCGCCTCCCGCGTCATCCGCCCGGTGCTCGACTTCATGCAGACGATGCCCGCGTTCGTGTACCTCATCCCCGCGCTGATCCTGTTCCGAGTGGGCGTGGTGCCCGGCATCGTCGCGACCATCGTGTTCGCGATGGCGCCCGGCGTCCGGCTCACCGAGCTCGGCATCCGCGGCGTCGACCGCGAGGTCGTCGAGGCCGGGCACGCGTTCGGCTCGTCGCCGTGGCGCATCCTCCGCCAGATCCAGCTGCCGCTCGCGATGCCGTCGATCATGGCCGGCGTCAACCAGGTCATCATGCTCTCGCTGTCGATGGTCGTCATCGCCGGCATGGTCGGCGCGGGCGGACTCGGCGGCGACGTGGTGCAGTCGCTCACGCGCATCGACGTCGGCCTCGGCTTCGAGGCGGGCCTGTCGGTCGTGATCCTCGCGATCGTGCTCGACCGCATCACCAGCGGGCTCGGCGGGCGTGCGCGGCCGCGTGCGGGCTCGCTCCTGCGCCGGTCGTCGACGACGAAGGCGACGGATGCCGCGGCCGAGCCGGCCGCGAACGACGCCGCGCCCGAGCCGGCCCGCGCCACCGCCTGACCCGACCAGCAACCCGAGACCACGGGCGCCGGCACCCCCGCGCCCGCGAATCCCGCATGCACCCATGCGGACACCCGATCACCCGCGACACAGCAACGCGGGAGGAAAGGAAACACCACCCATGCAGAAGAACACCCTGCGCTCCACGCTCGCCCTCGGAGCCGTCGCCGCGCTCGCCCTCACCGGCTGCTCTGCCGGCGCGGACGAGGCCGACACCCTCGAGAACGGCGACCGGAAGGATGTCACCATCGCCGTGTTCAACGGCTGGGACGAGGGCATCGCCGCGAGCGAGCTCTGGAAGGCCATCCTCGAGGAGGAGGGTTACGACGTCGAGCTCGAGTACGCCGACCCCGCGCCCGTCTACCAGGGCCTCAGCGACGACGACTACGACGTGACGCTCGACACCTGGCTGCCGATCACGCACGCCGACTACATCGAGCAGTACGGCGACGACATGGTGGACCTCGGCGCCTGGAACGAGGACGCCAAGCTCACCATCGCCGTAAACGAGGACGCCCCCGTCGACACGCTCGAGGAGCTCGCCGAGAACGCCGACGCGTTCGACAACCGCCTCGTCGGCATCGAGCCCGGCTCGGGCCTGAACCGGGTGACGACCGACGAGGTCATCCCGACCTACGGCCTCGACGGCATGGACTACCTCACCTCGTCGACCCCCGCGATGCTCTCCGAGCTGACCGCGGCGACCGACGCGGGCGAGAACATCGCCGTCACGCTGTGGCGCCCGCACTGGGCCTACGACGCGTTCCCGCTGAAGGACCTCGAGGACCCGCAGGGCACGCTCGGCGACGCCGAGGGCATCCACTCGTTCGGCGGCAAGAGCTTCGAGGAGACGCACCCGACGCTCGCCGGCTGGCTGCGCGACTTCGAGATGGACAGCGACCTGCTGTACTCGCTCGAGAACGTCATGTTCAACGAGAACGACACCGACGACTACGGCCCCATCGTGGAGCAGTGGATCGCCGACAACCAGGAGTACGTCGACGCGTTGACCTCCTGAGGTCCGGCCGCGCCGTGACGGCGCGATGAGTCGAGCGGATGCCGCGGGCGCACGTCGTGCCCGCGGCATCCGCTTCGTCGTTCGCGGGGTCCTCCGGCTCAGAGTCGTGCGATGCCGGTGCCGATGATCGCGGCGGCGATCACGACCAGGATGACGCTCGTGACCACGGGTCCGTTCCGCATGAGCCAGTCCTGCGCGTCGCGGAGGCGCGGCTCCGCTCGGGCCGGCGCGGCCAGGGTCGCGATGATGGGGACCGCGACGGTCGACGCGGCGATGATCGTGTAGATGCCGACGGCGACCGCCGACTCGCCGAGCGAGAGCCCCTCGGCATGGATCGCGAGGCCCGCGGCGATCGCGAGGAGGAGGCCCTTCGGCCGGACGTTCAGGATCAACGCGAGTCCGAATGCCGACCACGGTCCGATCGTCCCCACGGAGTGCAGCCACGGGGGCATGGCGGTCGGAGCGTTCCGGCGTCGGCGTCGCAGCGTCGCGACGGCGACGACGACCAACGCGACGCCGACCAGGATCTCGGCGATTCCGATCGCCGGATCCGGTCGCTGGGACGACCGGGATGCCGGCACCGCCCGGGCGGCGAGGGAGCAGATCGAGACGACGAGCGCGATCCCGATGACCCATCCGATGAGGAACGGCAGCGCCGATCGCCTTGGTCCGGGTGAGAGCAGGATCAGCAGCGTGGCCGTGATGGGCACCGAGCTGAGGGCGAGCGCCACCGCGATGGGGAGGAGCTGTCCGATGACCTGCAGCATCGCCGGTCCCGCCGGTCAGCCGGAGTGCGGTCGTGATCGCTCGGATCGCCGCGCGGCGCGGGCCGCCTTCACCTCGGCGTCGGCCGCGGACATGGATTGCTTCGCCGTGTCGAGGTCGCCGAGGAGCGGCCGGATCCACGTCATCGACGGGTTGGTGTCCACGAGGATCACACGGACCAGGAGGGTGAGCGGAATCGCGAGGATGGCTCCGACCGGCCCGATGACCACGGCCCAGAACAGCACGGAGAAGAAGGTGATGCTCTGGCTGAGGGCGACGGCGTTGCCGACGACTCTCGGCTGGACCACGGACTGCACGCCGGCGTTGACGATGCCGTAGATCACGATGACCGCGATCACCGTCGGCCAGCCGCCGACCAGGCCGCCGAAGATGATCGGCGGGACGATCGCGATGAAGTAGCCGATGTTGGGGATGAAGCTGCAGAGGAACGACAGCAGACCCCAGATGAACGCCCCGGGCACCCCGAGCAGCACGAGCGCCAGCCAGTTCAGCACGCCCTGGACGAGACCGAGCAGCGTGGTGACGACCATGTACCGGCGTACGCCCGATGCATAGCCGGACAGTGCGGTGGCGACGAGCGGACGCTGGGGGCGGAGTTGTCGCAGCAAGGTGGGAAGGAACGCCGCGTCCATCGCCATCAGCAGCAGCATGGTCAGGATGATCACGAGCAGCGTGATCCACCCGGTGAGCCCGCCCACGAGTCCGCCCACGAACCCGACGAGCACCGAGGGATCGAAGTCCGAACCCAGGGCGGCGATCTGGTCGGCGGTGATCCCGATCGAACCGAGCCACGACGCGACGTCGCCGATCCACTCCTCGATCTGCGGCTCGAACTGCGGAATCAGCGCGCCGAACTGGCCGAATGCGACCAGTACGGCATAGCCGAAGGCGAGCAGCAGCACGAGCACCGCGAGGATGACCGATCCGGTCGCGAGCCCCCTCGGCACGCCGCGTCGCTCCAACGCGTCTCGGAGGGGGTGGACGCAGATCGTGAGGACGAGCGCGAAGAAGACCGGCGCGAAGATCGAGGAGATCGCCGCGAGCCCGAAGGCCGCGAGCACCGCTCCGCCGAACCCGATCAGGATGAAGGCGTTCCGGTGCACGGGAACTGCGGGAGCCGCCACCTCGGCCGACCTCGATTCGCCCACGATGCCGCCGTCCGCCGCGAGGTCGCGCCCGGCGCGGCGAGCTCCCCACCTCCGTCGATGGTTCACCGCTCCGTCCGAGGCTCCGCGTAGGCGACGTGGACCCGGTCGATGCGGCCCTCGAAGGCGAACGGCATCCGGTCGGCGTAGTGCCGCGACACGGCGCCGCCGTAGGCGCGCCCGATGTCGAGGCAGTCGTTCGCCGAGAAGAGCAGCGGCGCGCTGACCGGCACGGTGCCGGATGCGACCTCGTTCCCGTCGACACGGAGCACGACCTGCAAGGGTCCCCCCGGTCGTGGTTCGACATAGGTCGTCTCGACCTCGATCGTGATGTCGCCCGCGGCGATCGGCGTCGCCGAGGCGATCGTCGTGCGCTGGATCAGGAAGAGGTTGTACTCGTACGTGAGCACGCCGTCGGCGAGGAAGCAGGTGAGCCCTCCACCCGCGCCGCCCAGCTTGTACAGCACGCCGTCGGCCCGATCCGGCAGGTGGACCTGCATGGTGACCGTGTTCGGTCGGTTCCCGAGTGCCGGGGCGCAGAACTCCGGCACGCGCACGGTGTCGCCGCTCAGCTCCCATTCGGTGTAGGGCGTGCTGATGCGGTCCTCGGGGTGCATCACGGCCACCCACAGGCCCCCGCCGATCGGCAGCGCGTCGTTCTTCGCGGCCTCGATCGCGAACAGCTCCTTCAGTTGCGCGAGCTTGTCGGGATGCTCCGACGCGAGGTCGTTCGACTGACTCCAGTCGTGTTCGAGGTCGTAGAGCTCCCATCGATCCTCGTCGGGGGTCCAGGTGCGGATGCCGGGCGGCGCGCCCGGAACCCAGGGCAGGCGGGGTCCGAGCGCCGACGCCATCCATCCGTCGGCGTAGATGGCGCGGCTGCCCATGATCTCGAAGTACTGGGTGCGGCGGCGCCCCGGAGCCTCCGGATCGTCGATCGAGTACGCCAGGCTGACGCCGTCGATCGGATCCTGGGGGATGCCGTTGACGCTGTCGGGGTGCGAGATGCCGAGGATCTCGTAGATCGTCGGCGCGACATCGATGACATGGTGGAACTGCGTGCGCGGCGTCTGATCCGGCTCGATCCGCCCCGGCCACTGCACGAACATCGGGTTGCGCGTCCCGCCGAGATGCGATGCCAGGAGCTTCATGCCCTGGTAGGGCGAGGACCCCGCCCAGGCCCAGGCGGCGTGGTACTGGTTGTCGGTCGCGGGCGTGCCGAGCGCGTCGAGCCCGCCGAGTTCCTCGAGTGCCGCGATGTGCTGGTCGACGGTCGACGGGATCATGTTCTGGGCGAGCAGTTCGCTGATGGTGCCGTTCTGGCCCTCGCCCGACGAGCCGTTGTCGCCCCAGATGTAGATGATGATCGTGTCGTCTGCGTAGCCGAGCCGCTCGACCTCGTCGATGAGGCGCCCGGCCTGCACGTCGGCGTGCTCTCCGAAGCCCGCGGCGACCTCCATCAGGCGCCGCTGGAACGGCTTCTGGTGCTCCGGGATGTCATCCCAGGCCGCCAGGCTCTCCGGGCGCGGGGTCAGCTCGGCGTCGGCGGGGATCCAGCCTGCGGCCTTCGCCCCCTCATGCGCGCGCTCCCGGTAGGCGTCCCAGCCGTCGTCGAACGCTCCGGCGTACTTGTCCGCCCACTCCTTCATGATGTGGTGCGGGCCGTGCAGCGCGCCTGTCGCCCAGTACATGAAGAAGGGCTGGTCGGGCTTCAGCGCCTTGTGGTTCCGCAGCCATGTCATCGCGTCGTCGGCGATGTCCTCGCTGAGGTGGTATCCCTCCTCGGGCGTCTTCGGCGGCAGGACCGACGTGGTGTTGCGCACGAGATTGGGCTCGTACTGGGACGCCTCGCCGGCGAGGAACCCGTAGAAGTACTCGAAGCCGTACCCGGTCGGCCAGCGATCGTAGGGCCCGGCGACGGTGGTCTCCTCGGCGGGCGTGTTGTGCCACTTGCCCCACGCGCCCGTGGCGTACCCGTACTGCCGCAGCACTTCCGCCATGGTCGCGCTGCTCTTGGGGATGTGCCCCGAGTACCCGTCCCAGTCGTTGGCCAGCTCGGCGATCTGTCCGTTCCCCACGCGGTGGTGGTTCCGTCCGGTGAGCAGCGACGCCCGCGTCGGCGAGCACATCGCGGTCGTATGGAACCGGTTGTACCCGACGCCATTGGCCCGCACTCGGTCGAGTGTCGGCGTGCGCACCGCACCGCCGAGGGTGGTCGGCAACGCCGGCCCGGCGTCATCGATCAGGATGATGAGGACGTTCGGCGCATCCGCCGGCAGATGACGCTCCGGCGGCCCGGGGCTGTACGTGGACTCCTGCATCGTGCGTCCCGCCAGGCTGCCCGACGGCGGCGGCGGGAACGGCAGCGTGCGGGCCGGAGGCAGCGGTGGGCCGATCAGCGGGCTGCGTGCGGCGTCGGTCATCGTGTCATCCCCCTCTGCGCCGCATCGGACCCACGCCCGGCAGCGCTGTTCACCCGACGGCGATCGCGATCCACCCGCCGCGCCCCGTCGCCTCCGCACGATACGACCGCCGGCGACGTGCCCGCATCACGCGAATCGCGTGAACCGGCGAGGTCGCGGGTGCTTCATGCGAATCGCGTGATGCGGCCGGAGGATCCACGGCATGGACTGTGGTCGGGCACATGCGTGCCCGACCTCGAGGAGAGGGGGTGCCGTGGACTATTCCGAACGGCTGCGCCGGTACGCGATCAATGACGAGCGACTCGACGGAGGCAGCGTGGCCCTCGGTTCGCTCGACCGGAAGACGCTCGCCCTCGCACGCATCGCCGCACTCGTGGCGATCGGCGGCGCTGAGCCGTCGTTCGGCGCCGAGGCGGACGCTGCGATCGGGGCCGGGGCGACACCGACCGAGATCGTCGACGTGCTGGCCGGTGTCACTTCCGTGGTCGGACTCGCCCGCGTCGTCGACGCGGCGCCGAAGCTCGCGCTCGCGCTCGGCTGCGACGTCGGCCTCGGGGCCGGCGACGAATACTGACGACGTCGCTCGCGAACCGGACGGTCAGGCTCCGAGCAGCCGGAGGGCGACGGCTCGTTCGACGGCCTCGCCCCGAGTGGTGACTCGGAGCTTGCGATAGATCGAGCCCACCTCCGAACTCACGGTGTTCCGCGAGATGAACAGTCGTCGACCGATCTCGCTCAACGTCAGGTGCGTCTGCAGGTACGGCAGGAGCCTGAGCTCCGCCGGGGTCAGCGGCGTGCCGTCCTCGACAGGATCCCCATGCGCTCGGCGGCGGAACTCGGCCACCTTGTCGACGAGGGTGCCCATCCCGGGCCGGATCTCCAGCACTTCGTCGATCTCGCGCAGGAGATGCATGGCCGTCGTGCGGTGACCCCGCTCGGCATACGCCGACGCGAGCTGAAGACGCACCTTCACCGCGAGGTACGGGAGGACGTACGTGCATCCCACCCTCGCGCGCATCCCTCGGGCGAGGAGCCGCTCGGCGGCTTCCACGTCGCCGCGGCGCAGCGCGACGCGGGCGCCGACGGCGAGCGCCAGTGCCGCGGTCGGATAGCCCTCCATGTGGTGGGCGTCGATCGTGTCGAGGGCGAGAGCCGAGTGGCGGTCCGCCTCCTCCCACTGGCCGGCGTCGATGGCGAAGACCGCCAGTTCGGGCGCGCTGAGGACGATCGAGTCGGCGTTGCCCATCGCCGCCGCCTGGTCGATCGATTCAGCGAAGGCCCGGTGGGCGTCATCCGGCCGGCCTGCGAGGAGGCGGGTCGTACCCGCGAGATGGAGCGCCTGGTCCCGCCACGGACTCCAGGCGGGCTCGCTCGCCACGGCGAGCTCGGCGTCCTCGACCGCGCGCTCGAGGCCGGCCGCCAGCATGGCGGCGCGGAGCATGGCGCGAGCCGACTCGAACGCGGGTTGATCGTCCGCCGGCACCGCCGAGTGGGACGCGCGGTCGACGACGTCGGCCCACCGCTCGGCATCTGCCGACCGCCCGGTCAGCACGGCCTCCCAGGCCGCCAGCACCGCCAGCGGGGGATACGTCGAGACGGCGTCGTCGCCCAGCTCCGTCACCCAGCGGTTCACGACGGAGACCTGGCCGGCCTGGTAGGTCGGCAACGCGAGCTCGGCCACGAGGTGGACGGAGCGCGCCCGATCTCCCGCTGCCAGGAAGTGCTCGATCGCGCGGGCGGGCAGGCCGTTCTCCTCGTACCAGTCGGCCGCGCGCCGGTGCAGGGTCGCGGTCGCCCCGGCCTCCGCACGTTCGAGTTCCGCGAGGAGGAACTCCCGGAACAGACCGTGGTACCGATACCACCCCCGGCGGCGGTCCAGCGGCACGAGGAACAGGCCGCTCGCTTCGAGCGCGCGCAGCATCGCACTCGAATCGGACCGGTCGAGCACTGCGTCGCAGACCGCACCCGACATCTGCTCGAGGATCGACGTGCGACGGAGGAATCGCTGGGCATCGTCGGGGAGGTGCCGGAGGCATTCCCGGTAGAGGTAGTCGGCCACGAACCGGTCGTCACCCGCGATCGAGGTCCCGGGCGCCCCGTCCCGCGTGAGCAGCGCGGCCAGGAACAGCCCGACCGGCCACCCCTCGCTCCGCTGGACCAGGACGTCGAGCTCGCCGTCGGACTTCTCGACCCCGACCGTCTCGAAGATCACGCGCGCCTGCGCGACATCCGCCCGCAGCTCTGCGACGCCGATCTCGTACGTCCGCCCCTCCGCCCTCCGGCGAGCGAGGTGCGCCTGCTCGTGCCGGCTCGCGAGCACCACCTGGGATCCGTCCGGAACGCCGGCGAGGGCGACCTCGAGCACGTCCTGGCAGCCCGCGGACTCGACCTCGTGGAGGTCGTCGATGAGGATCACGAACGGAACCGGCGCGCCGGAGATGGTCGACGCGAGGAGCGGCGCCGACCGGCCGAGCGGTGCCACGCTCATTCCACCCATCTTCTCCACGATTCCGGCGGCCTCGGGGAAGATCTTGGCGTATGCCGCCGCGATCAGCGTGAGGAGCGCGGCAGGGTCGTCGTCGAACCGGTCGAGTGTCACCCACGCGACCGGGCGGGCTTCCGTCGATGCCCACTCGGCGAGCATGGTCGTCTTGCCGTACCCGGCTGGAGCGCTGACACCGACGATTCTCGCGTCACTCGCGCGCGCCCGCTCGATCGGGCCGTGCCTGCTCGCCGATCCCCGCCTCGGTGGCGGGGTGCTGAGCTTCGTGTCGAGCAGCACCCGATCGAGTCCGAGCGCAGGCGAAGCCTGATTGCGTGTGTCCCCGACCACGGGGGCATCCTATGGTCGAGCCGTGCAGGCCCTCAAGGACATTCGCCGACGCCGGGACCGAGCCTCGGCGGGACTCGGGCCCCCGCTTCCGTGGGAGCCGACGGAAGCGGGGCACCGCCGCTACCCCCGCGCAGCTCGAAGCTCGCGCCCGTGCACGGTGAGCGCGTAGATGACGAGGATGTCGAGCACGATGATGGTGAGCGACCACCAGGGCTGGACCGGCAGCAGGAACAGCTGGCCCACCGCGTTCAGGATCACGAGGATCACCGCCACGACCCGTGCCCACGTTGCTCCGGCGAGCAACGCGAGCGCGACGATGATGAGCGCGGCGCCGCTGAATAGGTGCCACCAGCCCCAGCCCGCGACGTCGAACAGGAACAGGCTGCCGGCTCCCGTGGAGAAGTAGGCCGTGTCCGGCCCGATCACGGCCGTCAGTCCGTAGATGACGTCGAAGAGGCCGGCCGTCAGCAGCACGATGCCCGCGAACCAGCCCCACCCGACCCATCCGGTCGTCTCGGTCTCACTCATCTCGAACCTCCCTGGGTGACGTCGCTGCGGCATCCTGCCGTGCGCTCCGACGGAACGGTGGCGAAGCTATCGGCGGAGGACTCCGCCCGGCATCACGCAGGACGCGTGAAACGCGATGGGGGAACTGAGGACGCTCGAACCGACCTCACCCAGAACGGGTGACGCGTCGACCGTGTGCCCCGGCGTACGCTCTGCGATGGGCGGCGCCTCGATCGGACGGCTCCGGAGCATCGCAGGCGCCCATCGCCCGAGGCCCGCGGCACGCGGACCGAGCCGAACGGATGGAGGGGGAACCATGCGCCAGGAGGAGCAACTCGAGCCGACGTTCACGCGAGCGGGCGAGGCGACGACCGCGAGGTACACGAGGATCCCGGAGGGCGCGATGCTCCCGGAGACCGCGTACCGCATCATCCACGACGAATCGATGCTCGACGGGAACGCCCGCCTCAATCTCGCCACGTTCGTGACGACGTGGATGGACGAGCACGGCGATCGGCTGTACCACGACGCGTTCGACAAGAACATGATCGACAAAGACGAGTACCCGGCGACCGCGGCGATCGAGGAGTACTGCTGGCGGATCCTCGCCGACCTGTGGAACGCCCCCGACCCCGATGACGCCATCGGGACGTCGACCATCGGCTCGTCCGAGGCGTGCATGCTCGGCGGGCTCGCCCTGAAGCGACGCTGGCAGCACGCGCGACGCGCGGCAGGGAAGTCGACCGAGACGCCGAACCTGATCATGTCGAGCGCGGTGCAGGTCTGCTGGGAGAAGTTCTGCAACTTCTTCGACATCGAGATGCGCTTCATCCCGACGAGCGACGAGCATCCCCTGATGGACGGCACCGGGCTCGAGGACGTGGTCGACGAGAACACGATCGGCGTCGTCGTGATCATGGGCGTCACCTACACGGGCTCGTACGAGCCCGTGACGAAGGTCGCGGCGAAGCTCGACGAGATCCAGGCGGCGACGGGCCTCGACGTCCCGATCCACGTCGACGGCGCGTCCGGCGCCATGATCGCGCCGTTCCTGCAGCCCGACCTCGAGTGGGACTTCCGGGTCGAGCGGGTGCAGTCGATCAACACTTCCGGCCACAAGTACGGCCTCGTCTACCCGGGCGTCGGCTGGGTGGTGTGGCGGAACACCGCCGCGCTGCCCGAGGATCTCGTGTTCCGCGTGAGCTACCTCGGCGGGTCGATGCCGACGTTCGCGATCAACTTCTCCCGGCCCGGCGCCCAGGTGCTGCTGCAGTATTACCGGTTCCTGCGGCTGGGACGGGAGGGGTACCGTGCGATCCAGCAGGCGTCGCAGGACGTCGCGGTGTTCCTCTCCGCGGAGATCGGCGCGCTCGACGCGTACGAGCTCCTCACCGATGGCCGCGACATCCCGGTCTTCGCCTGGCGGTTGAAGCCCGGCCACACCGACAAGTGGACGCTCTACCACCTGTCCGAGCGGCTTCGCATCAAGGGATGGCTCGTGCCCGCCTATCCGCTGTCCGGCGACCAGTCCGACCAGACCGTGATGCGCATCGTGTGCCGGAACGGGCTGAGCCACGACCTCGCCGAGGACCTGCTCCGCGACATCCGCGAGGAGACCGAGTTCCTCGACGGCCTCGACGGCGCGATGCCGCACGAGGGCCTCGTCCAGACCTTCCATCACTGAGCACGGAGGCGACGTGGTCGAGACCGCCCGTCGGGAGGTGCCGACGGTGCGCCGCCTGCGCCGCGAGGCGTGGGGCTTCATCGTCGGCTCCTTCTGCTTCATCGTCGGCGCCGTCCCGAACTACGCGGAGTGGGCGGGCCCCGTCGGGGTCGGGATCACGTTCTTCGTCGGCTCGATCTTCTTCACCCTCGCCGCGTTCATCCAGTTGAGCCTCAGCGGGAGGCACCTGCCGAGGCGGGGCGCCACGCGCGCGGACCGCAACGACTGGTGGGCCGCCGCCGTCCAGTTCGTCGGCACCCTCTTCTTCAACTGGAGCACGTTCTGGGCGATGCTCGGCGCGATCGCGGACCCCACCCGGATGGGCGTGGGATGGCGCCCGGACGCGTTCGGCTCGATCGCGTTCCTGGTCTCGAGCGCGCTGGCCATGGCGGCCACTAACGAGCGGGGCGAGCTCTGGGACACGGATGCGCGCACCTGGCACGGCACCTGGCTGAACATGGTCGGCTCGGTCTTCTTCGGCCTCTCGGCGATCGGGGCGTACGTGCTGCCGGACACCGGCACGTACGTGAACCTGCTCTGGGCGAACTTCGGCACGCTCCTCGGCGGCGTCTGCTTCCTCGTCGCGGCGCTGCTGTCGCGCCGGACGATCCCCAAGGGCTGAGCGAGCGGATGCCGCGCGGGGCGCGCGCGCCGCGGCATCCGTCGGAATTCGGCCGCGACCGGCCCGTCTGGTAAACTCGACGTTTGGCTGGGCGCTTCCACCGCCCGGACCGTGGACGAATCCCCTGTATCTCCCGCTCGCGCGGAGGGGATGCGCCTGCAGACAAGAGACCTTGGGAGGGGCCGTCCGGCCCCTCGGTATTGGAGGAAAGACCAATGGCAGCAGTGTGCCAGGTGACCGGAGCCGTTCCCGGCTTCGGACACAACATCTCGCACTCGCACCGCCGGACGAAGCGCCGCTTCGACCCGAACGTGCAGAAGAAGACCTACTACGTGCCCTCGCTTCGTCGTAACGTCACCCTGAACGTGTCCGCCAAGGGCATCAAGGTGATCGACGCCCGCGGCATCGAGGCCGTCATCAAGGACATCCAGGCTCGGGGGGTGAAGCTCTGATGGCGAAGGCACAGGACATCCGCCCCATCATCAAGCTCCGTTCGACGGCAGGCACCGGGTACACCTACGTGACCCGCAAGAACCGCCGCAACAACCCCGACCGTCTCGTGCTCAAGAAGTACGACCCCGTGGTGCGCAAGCACGTCGACTTCCGAGAGGAGCGCTAAGACATGGCGAAGAAGAGCAAGATCGCGCGCAACGAGCAGCGCAAGGTGGTCGTCGACCGCTACGCCGCGAAGCGCGCCGAGCTGAAGAAGACCCTCGTCGACCCGAACGCGACCGAGGAGGCCCGCGAGGCCGCCCGCGTCGGCCTGCAGAAGCTTCCGCGCAACGCCTCGCCGGTGCGCGTGCGCTCGCGCGACGCCATCGACGGCCGCCCCCGCGGCGTCCTCACGAAGTTCGGCGTCTCGCGCGTCCGCTTCCGTGACATGGCGCACCGCGGCGAGCTGCCCGGCATCACCAAGTCGAGCTGGTAAGCACCCAACGGTTCCCGAGAGGGGCGTCCCGGATCACCCGGGGCGCCCCTCTCGTCGTCTTCGGGGGCGAACGGATGCCGCGGCATCCGTCAACCCCCACGCGAACCGCCGTCGAAACCCCGGAAATCCGCGGGTTTCCGCGGGACTCTGCTACATTCGAGGCGGCCTGAACGGCCACGGGGGCGATCGCGAGGTCGACTCCGCGTATCCATACGACAGCTGTGACAACAGCGAAGGTCCGAGGAGGACATTCAATGGCTGACAAGTCGCTCAACAAGTCCGAGCTCGTTGCCAAGATCGCTGCGGCGACGAACCAGAGCCAGAGCACCGTCGACTCCGTGCTGAACGGGTTCTTCGAGACGCTGGCCGACTCGGTCGGCTCGGGCACCAAGGTCTCCATCCCGGGCTGGCTCGCCGTCGAGCGCACCCACCGCGCCGCCCGCACGGGCCGCAACCCGCAGACCGGCGAGACCATCCAGATCGCCGCCGGCAACTCGGTCAAGGTGTCCGCGGGCTCGAAGCTCAAGGCCGCCGCGAAGTAACCCGCGGCGTCGCACGACGCATCCCGAGACTCCAGGAGGGGCGCCCGGTCGATCCGGTGCGCCCCTTCGGCGTGCCGCGGTCCCTCCGGTTGCAGGACTTCCGGCGATCCGCAGGACGTGATCCCGCCGATCCTCCTGCACATCGCCGGGACTCCTGTGATCCACGGCGGGGGACGCGCGGAAGCCGAACCGCGGACGGCCACCGCGGCGAGCCCGTTTCCAGCCTGCTCGCCTAGGCTTCTACGGTGACCCGTTCCGTCCGCGTGCTCGGCCCCGCCGCCCTCGTCGCCGTCGCGCTCGCTGCGATGATCGCCGCGCTGGCATTCGGCGGGGGAGCAGCGCCGTACCCGATCCAGGACCCGGGACCGGTCGCGCGGTGGGGCGTGCCCGTCGCGAAGCTGTTCGTGAACCTCGGCGCGGCCGGCATGATCGGGGCGCTCGTCATGGCGCTGTGGGCGCTCAGCCCGAAGCAGCGTGAGTTCGACCTGGCGCTCGACGTGGCCGCGGCATCCGCTGCCGTGCTCACCGTCGCGAGCGCCGCGACCGGGGTGCTCACCTTCCTGCTGGTCACCGGAGCGCCGTTCGAACTCAGCGACCGGTTCGGCTCCCAGCTCGGCCAGTTCGCGACGTCGATCGAACTCGGCCAGGCGTGGCTCACGACGACGCTCGTCGCCGCGGCCGTCACGGTCCTGTGCTTCGCGGTGCGCAACCACACCGCGCTCGTGTTCGTCGGCGTGCTCGCGGTCGTCGCGCTCGTGCCGATGGCGCAGCAGGGGCACGCAGCCGGCACGGCGGGCCATTCCGAGGCCGTCACCGCGCTCGGCCTGCACCTCGTCTTCGCTGCCGCATGGCTCGGCGGGCTCCTCACGCTCGTGCTGCTCAGGTCGCGGCTGTCGGGCGACCGGCTCGCGATCGTCCTGGCCCGGTACTCGACGGTCGCGCTCGTGAGCTTCATCGTCGTCGCGATCTCCGGCTACGCGAGCGCCGCGCTCCGCATCGGGTCGTGGTCGCAGCTCGCGACGGGGTACGGACTCCTCGTGCTCGCGAAGGTCGCGGCGCTCGTGGCGCTCGGCCTGTTCGGCGCGGCCCAGCGCCGGGTCATGATCGGGCGGATGCTGCGACCGGGGTCGGCGCAGGTCGCCCGCCCCGCGGCATCCGCCACCCGCGCGTTCTGGCTGCTCGTCGTGGTGGAGCTCGCGTTCATGGGCATCGCCTCGGGCGTCGCCGCCGCACTCGCGCGCACGGCCACCCCGGTCGCCGAGGACGTCTCGGGCGGCCTCGCGCGCACCCCCGCCGAGCTGTTGACGGGCGAGCCGCTCCCTCCGCCGCCCGACGTGCTGCGCTACCTCACCGAGTGGAGTCCCGACCTGCTGTGGCTGCTCGCGTGCGGGTTCGGCATCTTCTTCTACGTCGCCGGCGTGATCCGCCTGCGCCGCCGCGCCGACGCGTGGCCCGTGTACCGCACCGTGCTGTGGATCTCGGGCCTGCTGCTGCTCGCGTGGGTCACGAGCGGCGGCGTCAGCGCCTACGAGGAGTACCTGTTCTCGGCGCACATGCTCGCGCACATGATCCTCACGATGGGGGTGCCGGTGCTGCTCGTGCCCGGCGCGCCCGTGACGCTCGCCGCCCGCGCCATCCGCTCTCGCAAGGACGGCAGCCGCGGCGGTCGCGAATGGATCCTCCTCGCGGTGCACTCGAAGTTCGCGAGCATCATCGCCAACCCGATCGTCGCCGCGGTCCTGTTCGCAGGGTCGCTCTACGTCTTCTACTATTCGCCGCTGTTCCGGTGGACGATGGAGGACCACATCGGCCACACCTGGATGGTCACGCACTTCCTGATCACCGGGTACCTCTTCGTGCAGTCGCTCATCGGCATCGACCCGGTGCCGTACCGGCTGCCGTACCCGTTCCGGCTCGTGCTGCTGCTCGGCACCATGGCCTTCCACGCGTTCTTCGGCCTGTCGATCATGATGGGCACGGGCCTCCTGCTGGCCGACTGGTACGGCGCCATGGGCTGGGGCACCGACGCGCTCGCCGACCAGCAGCTCGGAGGCGGGATCGCCTGGTCGATCGGCGAGATACCGACGGTCGCGCTCGCGATCACCGTCGCCATCCAATGGGCGCGCAGCGACGCAAAGGAGACCAAGCGGCGCGACCGGCACGCCGACCGCACGGGCGAGGCCGAGCTCGAGTCGTACAACGCTCAGCTCGCGGCGCTCGCCGCGCGCGACGGCAGGGGCGAGTGACGGATGCCGCAGGCCGAGCCCGCTGAGACCGTGGCCGCGGTGCGCCGCATCGTCGTGATGGGCGTCTCGGGCGCCGGGAAGACCAGCGTCGGCGTCGCGCTCGCCGACCGGCTCGGGCTCGACTTCGTCGACGCCGACGACCTGCACCCGCCCGCGAACGTCGAGAAGATGCGGGCCGGGATCGCCCTGGCCGATGCCGACCGGATGCCGTGGCTCGACCTCGTCGGCGCGGCGCTCGCCGACGCCGGCCCGCCCGGGGTCGTCGTCGCGTGCTCCTCGCTGCGTCGCGCCTATCGCGACCGGCTCCGCGCGGCGGCGCCCGACACCGTGTTCGTCGCGCTCGAGGGCGACGAGGCGCTGCTCGCACAGCGCATCGGCGGGCGCGTCGACCACTTCATGCCCGCGACGCTGCTCGCCTCGCAGCTCGCCGCGTACGAGGCTCCGGATGCCGACGAGCGCGCGGTGCGCGTCGACGTGGTCGACGGGGTCGACGAGATCGCGGCGACCGCGGCATCCGCCCTCGATCGGCTCGACCCGCCCTGGGACTGAACCGCGGCCCGGCTACTTCAGCTGGATCGCGATGGACCCGTCGGGTCGCACCCGAGCATCGAGTGCGAGCGTGAACCCCTCGTCCTGCTCGAAGAGGTAGTAGCTGCCGTCGAACAGCGACTGTGCCTCGAACGTGACCCGCGCGACGCCGGGCGTCGGCGGCATCTCGAAGAGCGTCTCGCCGGGCACGAGCGTCACGGGCGGCGACTCGACGATGGTCCATGCGGGCTCGGTGACGACGCGGTCGTCGACGTCGACCCCGAAGGGGCAGCCGGCGGGCTTCAGCACCGGCTGGCTCGCGCACTGATCGATGAGGAACTCGTCGACCTTGGCCTGCACGCGCTCGATGAACTCCTCGGTCGGGAGCGCGTCGACGGTCACCTCGGCGGGGGTGCCCGGCGTGGTGACGAGTTCGCTCGGGATGGCCTCGAGCAGGGTCGACTCGTACCCGAACTCGTACACCGCCGGCGCGATCGCGAGGTACGGCGCCTGCTGCGTGAAGGCGAGCAGCTCGTCGCCGGTCTTGTTCACGCGCGTGTCGAGCGTCAGCGAGCCGACGGTGAACAGCGGGTTGTGCGCCGCGGTGACCTGGACGACGGTGAGGGGGCTCGTCGCGAACTCCCACCGGTTCAGCACGCCGTAGAGCGGCTCGATGGGCTTGACCTCGAACGTGCTCTCGACGATCGACGACTCGAGGCGATAGCTCACGGTCACGGTGCGGGCGCCCTCGTCGCCGGTCGGCTCGTCGGCCAGCACGCGCACGTCCTCGGGGCCCGACTTGAGCACGCCGGAGCGCAGCATCGCCGTCGAGGTCTCCTCGGGGAGGCCCGCGCCCGCGAGGTCGGCGGGATCGAGCCGCACGCCCGGCGTCGCCTCGGCGCTCACGATGTCGTCGTTCGCGATGGCGTCGAGGTATCGCTCCACGAACGCCGATGCGCCGTACAGGCTCTGGTTGAGGCCGCCGAGCGCCGCGAGCAGGGCGCCGCCGAGCAGCATCGCGAGGCCCGCCCACCCGGCGATGGCCGCCGGCGACAGGCGCCCATCGCGTCTGCCCGAGCTCCCCACCCGCCAAGTCTAAACAGGGGCTCCCCGGGACCCGGGTTGTCCACAGCGAGACACGGCGGTGAACGGATGCCGCGGCGACGGGCCACCGCCCCGACGGGCCGGTCTACAGTGAAGACGCCGACCCGCGCGCGGCGGCGTGCGCGGCGCGGCATCCGCTCACCCCTCGAAGGACCGACCCGTGCATGAAGTGACCCTGACCGCCGAGCAGGAGGCGGTGTTCCGGGCGATCGAGCACACGCGCGAGCACGTGTTCGTGACCGGGCGGGCGGGCACGGGCAAGTCGACGCTCCTGAACCACCTGAACTGGAACACGTCGAAGCAGATCGTCATCTGCGCGCCGACGGGCGTCGCGGCGCTGAACGTGGGCGGGCAGACCATCCACTCGCTGTTCCGGCTGCCGATCGGGGTCGTCGCCGACCACGAGATCGACCAGAACGACGCGGTGCGGAAGATCCTCAACGCGATGGACACGCTCGTGGTCGACGAGGTCTCCATGGTGAACGCCGACCTGATGGACGCGATGGACCGCTCGCTGCGCCAGGCTCGCCAGCGAACGCACGAGCCGTTCGGCGGCGTGCAGGTCGTGCTGTTCGGCGACCCCTACCAGCTCGCGCCCGTGCCGGGCTCGGGCGATGAGCGCCGCTACTTCGCCGACACCTACCGGTCGATGTGGTTCTTCGACGCGAAGGTCTGGCAGGAGGCCGACCTGCGGATCTACGAGCTCGGCGAGATCCACCGGCAGCACGACGATGCGTTCAAGCACATGCTGAACGCGGTCCGGCACGGCATGGTGACCGCCGAGATCGCGGAGGTGCTGAACGACACGGGCGCGCGGCGTCCGCTGCCCGAGCACGGCGCGATCACGCTCGCGACGACGAACGAGACCGTGAACCGCATCAACCGCACGGCCCTGCACCGCCTTCCCGGGCACTCGATCGCGAACGAGGCCGACGTGAACGGCGAGTTCGGCGGGCGCGGCTACCCGGCCGACGAGCGGCTCGAACTGAAGGTGGGCGCGCAGGTGATGTTCCTGCGCAACGACACCGGCGGCTGGGGCGAGGCGCCGCGATGGGTGAACGGCACGATCGGCACGGTCACCTCGCTCGACCGCGAGGTGCGCGTCGAGGTCGACGGCGAGGAGCACGAGGTCGAGCCGGCCACGTGGGAGAAGTACCGCTACTCGTGGGATCCGACGGCGAAGAAGCTCGAGCGCGAGATCGTCGCCGAGTTCACGCAGTTCCCGCTGCGGCTCGCGTGGGCGGTGACGATCCACAAGTCGCAGGGCGCGAGCTACGACGCCGCGATCGTCGACCTCGGCGCGCGGGTGTTCAGCCCCGGGCAGACCTACGTGGCGCTGTCGCGGCTCACGTCACTCGAGGGGTTGTACCTCGCCCGGCCGCTCGTTCCGCGCGACATCATCGTCGATCGCGACGTCGAGCGGTTCATGTCGGGCGCCGCGCGCGAGCTGGGCGCCGCGGACGAGCTGCCCGCCTGAGCCGGCGCGGAGGGGTGCGGCCGGGGGCGTCATCGCCACGCACCCCCGGCCGCGGTCGTGCGGGTCAGTGCGCCTGACCCGGGTCGTGGGTGCCGTGCTGCCCATGGGGCACGGCGGCCTCGCCCGCCTCGGTGGCGGCGAGGGCGGGCGTCGCGAGCGCGGAGACGAGGGCGGCGCCGACGGCGAGCCCGACGAGCGTGCTGAGCGCGTGGGGGTCTCGAGACGCCGACTTCGCGGACTCCTCGACCCGCAGGGTCTCGGCCCGCCCGGCGCGCACGGCGAAGGCGGCCGAGAGGCCGGTCGAGGCGATGAACACGGATGCCGCGGCGAGGGGCAGGCCCGCGACATCCGTCACCGCACCCGCGACCACCGCGGCACCGCCGGCGAGGAGCGCCGCGACGGCCACGCCGAGCACCGTGCGCGGAGCCGCGATCCGGCCCGCGCGGAGGGACAGGACGCCCCAGCCGAGCGCGGCGACGCCGAGCCCGGCCAGGACGACCTGCGGTGCACCCCCCGCACCGGCCGCGAGGGCCGCGAGCACGAGGCCGGCGCCGAGCGCACCGAGCATCGGCCAGCTGCGGGTCATCGCCGCCAGTGCGTCCATGGCCGGCTCCCTAGGCCGTCGCCACGCGCGCGGAGCGCTCGGCTCCGAGTCCGACGCCGAGCAGCACGATCGCGCTGGCGAGGTGGAGGAAGTGGTCGGCCGTGTTCAGCGCGAGGATGTTCGCGGCCGTGTCGGCGATGAAGAAGCCGACGAGACCGAGCAGCAGGTAGGCGGCGCCGACGGTCGTGTTGACCGCCTTCGCGGCGGCCAGGTTCGACAGGCCCGCGATGAGCAGCGCCGCGCCGATCGCGAGGTGGGCGATGTTGTGCAGCGGGTTGACCTCGAAGATGCCGAGCAGCAGGCCGCCCTCGGTCGCGACGAATCCGACGCCGCCGGTCACGGCGAAGCCGAGCAGGCCGACCAGGACGTAGACCGCGCCGAACACGGTCGCGGCGATGCGGTTGGGTGAGTGCTTCATGGCGATGCCTCCTTCTCGTTGCGCGGCGGGTGCCGTGCTGGGAGTGGTTCGGCGCGGCGCACTGCGCGGATTGGCGGCACGGCGGCGGTCGTTCGGGGGACACCGCGTCGGCGGCGGATGCGCGCCGTCGCCGATCCGTGACGTGCCGGGCATGGGGACACAGGCTGATCGGGTTACAATCGCTGCGGACACACGGCGGGGGGCACGGTGGCTGCAGGTCAGGGTCGCGTTCGGCGAAGGGTCGCCGCAGCGGTCGCGTCGGCCTGCGCGCTGCTCCTCCTCTCGGGCTGCACGACGCCGTCGCAGGCGATCACCGGCTACGAGCAGGCCGAGTCCGAGTTCGCGCCCGACATCGTCGAGCGACTCGACGCCACCCTGGACGAGGCCGTGCGCCTGAGCGGGTCGAGCGGCGCCGTAGCGGGGGTCTGGGCCCCGTGGGCCGGCGCGTGGACCACGGGGGTGGGCACCGTCGGGTTCGACGCCGGCGCCGAGGACGTGACGGTCGACACGCGGTTCCAGCTCACGACCGCGACCGGGGCGATCACGTGCGCGATCATGCTCCGGCTCGTCGACGCGGGCGTCGTCGCGCTCGACGACCAGGTCGGCACGATGGTGCGCGGCGTGCCGGGCCTCGGCGGGATCACCCTCGAGCACCTGTGCCGAAACCAGTCGGGCATCGCCGACTACTACCCCTCGCTCAACCGGTTCTTCGTCGGGAACCCGGAGCGGGTCTGGCCGGAGGCCGAGCTCGTCGCGAGCGGCATGGCCGCGAACCGGATCTTCGACCCCGGTACGGGATGGGCCGAGTCGCGCACCGGGGTCATGCTCCTCTCCACCGCGCTCGAGCAGCACACCGGCCGCACCTGGGCCGACCTCGCGGAGCAGTACGTCTTCGATCCGCTCGACCTCGACTCGACGACGATCCCCGCACCGGCCGACACGGAGCACGAGGGCGCGCTCGGGGGCTACGCGGCCGGGGTGCTCGCGGACGGCACCCGCGACTGCGCGGTCGTCATGGATGTCTCGGAGCGGTCGAGCTCCATCGGCGGGACGGCCGCCGGAGCGTTCTCGACACTGGACGACGCCAAGCGGTTCAGCGAGGTGTTCGCCAACGGGTCGTTGTTCAGCGAGAACACCGCGCGGCGCACCTGGACGACGACGCTGATCGGAGGCGACGCGCCCGCGTGGTATACGCAGGGGATCGGCGGTCAGCAGTACGGACCGTTGCGGGGGGTCGCCGGCGCCAGCACCGGTGCGCTGACCGCCGCCTTCACCGAGCCGGAGACCGGCCTCACCGTCATCGTCGCGCTCAACAACTCGTCCTCGGGGCAGGAGCTCGTGCGCGAGGCCGCGTTCGCACTGGCGTCGATCGCGTCGAAGGCGACCGAGCCCGGGGCGGAGACGCCCCCGCTCATCGAACTGCCCTGGTCGTTCGAGCAGGCGGTCGAGCGGATGACGGCTGCCGCGGTCTGCCCGCTCCCGGCCGAGGGCGACGAGGCGCCGGCCGAGGGCGACGAGGCGCCGGCCGGGGAGGCGCCCGCGACCGACGGCTGACGCCGCCGGCTCGACCGCCGGCGCCCGCCGGGGACTTTGGACCCCTTCGCCCCGCCGCCGACCGACGAGACTGGCCCGCAGCGATGCCGTGCGCAGGCGCGGCAGGGGGAGGACGCTCATGTGCCGCTGGCTGGCGTACTCGGGGGAACCGCTTCGGACCTCGACCGTGCTGCTCGACGCGACGCACTCGCTCGTCGCGCAGTCCCTGGACTCCCCGCTCGGCGCGGAGACCGTCAACGGCGACGGCTTCGGCATCGGGTGGTACCCGCCAGGGGCCGTCGCCGGCAGCATCCCCGCGGTCTTCCACAGCACCGAACCCGCATGGAACGACGACAACGTCCGCGAACTCGCGCGCGCCATCGAGAGCCCGTTGTTCTTCAGTCACGTGCGCGCCGCCGCGGGGCCGCCCATCCAGCGAACCAACTGCCACCCCTTCCGGTGGGAGAACTGGCTGTTCATGCACAACGGCTTCCTCGCCGAGTTCGCGAAGGTGAAGCGCGATCTCACGTTCGCGATCGACCCCTCGCTCTACCCGCACGTCTCGGGCACGACCGACTCGGAGGTGGTCTTCCACCTCGCCCTGACGTTCGGGCTGGCCGACGATCCGGTGAAGGGGCTCACGTCGGCGGTCGACCACGTCGAACGGGTCGGCCGCGAGCACGGCATCCTCTTCCCGATGCAGGGCACGATCGCCGTGTCGGACGGCGCGACGATCTGGGCGCTGCGGTACTCGTCGCAGGGACGGTCGCGAACGCTCTTCCACTCGGCCGACATCCCGACGATCCGCCAGATGTACCCCGACGCCGAACGGCTCTCCCATTTCGGCGATCACGCGCACGTCGTCGTGTCGGAGCCGCTGAACGACCTTCCGGGGGTATTCCTCGAGGTACCGGAGTCGACCATCGCCGTCCTCGATCGAGAGGGATACCACCATGAGCCCTTCCGATCCGCCGCCTGAGCCCGCGGCGACGGCCGCCGTCGACCCGCCGGCTCCCCGCGAACCGGCGACGGATGCCGCGAAGGCCTCGTGGACGGTCGTCGTCGCGCTCTCGGCGGCGCAGTTCGTGATGGTGCTCGACAGCACGGTCATGAACGTGTCGATCTCGCAGGTCGTCGACGACCTCGGAACGACCGTCTCGGCCATGCAGGCCGCGATCACCTTCTACACCCTCACGATGGCGGCGCTCATGCTCGTGGGTGCGAAGCTCGGCGACGTCTGGGGCCGGCTGCGCGCGTTCGTCATCGGCGCGATCATCTACGCGTTGGGGTCGCTCACCACGGCGCTCAGCCCGAACATCGTGGTGCTGTTCCTCGGCTGGTCGGTCGTCGAGGGCGTCGGCGCGGTCCTCGTGATCCCCGCCATCGCGGCCCTCATCGCGGACAACTACTCGGGCAGGGCGCGCGTCACGGCGTACGCCATGATCGGCGCGGCATCCGGTGCCGCGGTCGCCGCCGGCCCGCTCATCGGCGGGTACCTCACCACCTACCTCTCGTGGCGGTACGTGTTCATCGGCGAGGTCGTCGTGATGGCCGTGGTCGTGCTGTTCGCCCGGCGCATCGTCGACCGGCACGCACCCGTTCGCATGCGCATCGACCTGGCGAGCGTCCTGCTGTCGTCGGCCGGCCTCGTGCTCATCGTGCTCGGGCTGCTGCAGAGCAAGACCTGGGGCTGGATCATCCCCCTGCAGTCGCCCGAGGTGAACGGGTTCCCCATCGAGCCGTTCGGGATCTCCCTCACGACCTGGTTCGTGCTCGCCGGCGGCGTGCTCGTGGCGTGGTTCTTCCGTCGGCAGCGGCACCTCATCGAGACGGGACAGCCGCCCCTGCTCGACGTCACCCTGTTCTCGATCGGCCGGCTGCGCAGCGGCCTCGGCGCGCTCGGTGCGCAGTACGCGGTGACGGCGGGCCTGTTCTTCATGATCCCCGTCTACCTGCAGATGACGCTCGGATTCGACGCGCTCGAGACGGGCCTGAAGATCTTCCCGCTCTCGATCTCGCTCATCCTGTTCTCGTTCGCGGGCACGCGGCTGTCGAGCATCTGGTCGCCCCGCACGATCGTGCGGGTCGGGCAGCTCGTGCTGGTGGCCTCCGCGGTGCTCCTGCTCTCGTCGGTCGACGCCGAGCTCAAGGTCCCTGCGTTCGGGATCGGGATGTTCACGGCCGGCGCGGCGCTCGGCCTGCTCGCCTCGCAGCTCGGCAACGTGAACATGTCCAGCGTCGGCGCGGAGAAGTCGAGCGAGGTCGGCGGCATGCAGGGCGTGTTCCAGAACCTCGGCTCGTCGCTCGGCACCGCGCTCATCGGCTCCGTGCTGATCGGCGCGCTCGCGACCTCGTTCGCCGGCACCGTGTCCGCGAGCGAGCTGCCCGACGACGTGAAGCAGACGGTCGCGGAGCGGACCGAGGGCGGCGTCGAACTGATCCCCGCCGCGTCGGTCCAGCAGATCGGCGAGGATGCCGGCCTGTCCGAGGACGAGGCCGCGGAACTCACGCGGGCGTACGCTGCGGCGCAGGTCCAGGCGCTCCGCATCGCGTTCGTCGGGCTCATCGCGATCGCGCTGGCCGCGCTGGTGTTCTCGAAGGGCATCCCGAGCGACGCCCCGCCGCGCCGGGCGCCTCGTCGACGCGGCGCGGCGGAGCCCGCGCCCGATAGCGCAGGAGGAACCGAATGACGATCGACGCAGCACCCGAGCGCGACACCGATACCGAGTTCGACCCGGCACGGCGCGACGACTTCCCCGCCAGGGCCGAGGCCGGCCGCGTTGCCCGCCGCGCCGTGCCCCGCTCCTCCCACGCGGGCTGGTCGCCGCCGAACGACCGTCCCGACCCGGTCGCCCTCCTCGAGGAGCAGGCGGTGACCCGCGTGCCGGAGCTCGTACCACTCCGCTACGCCCGCATGCTCGTGTCGCCGTTCACGTTCTACCGCGGTGCGGCGCTCATCATGGCGTCCGACCTCGCCGGCACGCCCGCCTCGGGGCTCAGGGCCCAGATCTGCGGCGACGCCCACCTCTCGAACTTCGGCGTGTTCGCCACGCCCGAGCGGGCGCTGATCTTCGACATCAACGACTTCGACGAGACCCTGCCGGGTCCGTGGGAGTGGGACGTGAAGCGCCTCGCGGCGAGCTTCGAGGTCGCGGGACGCCACCGCGGGTTCACCCCGAAGGAGCGTCGCCGGGTCGTGCTCGAGGCGGTCGCCGCGTACCGCGAGCGCATGCGGCGCGCTGCGGAGTCGGGCGTGCTCGAGGCGTGGTACGACCGGCTCGACGCCGAGCGCATGGAGGAGTGGATCCGCGAGGAGCGTGCGGCGAACCGCGTCAGCGGCAAGCAGGTGAAGCGGACGGCCTCGGCCCTCGCGAAGGCGCGAACGCGAGACAGCGTCCGCGCCTTCACGAAGCTCGTCGAGGTGGGCGGTGGCGGCATGCGCATCCGCTCGGAACCGCCTCTCGTCGTGGCGATCGAGGACCTGGGGTTGGAACCGGGCACGGGCGAGCAGGTGGAGGCATGGATGCAGCGGATGCTCCGCGAGTACCGCTCGACCCTGCCGCTCGAGCGGCACCCGATCGAGGAGTTCCGCTACGTGCACCTCGCGCGCAAGGTCGTGGGCGTCGGCAGCGTCGGCACGCGCGCGTGGATCGTGCTGCTGAGGGGCAGGGACGATGCCGACCCGCTGATCCTGCAGGCGAAGCAGGCCGAGGCGTCGGTGCTCGAGCGCTTCCTGGCGCCCAGCCGGTACGAGAACCACGGCGAACGCGTCGTGCGCGGGCAGCGGCTCATGCAGGCGGCCAGCGACGTCTTCCTCGGGTGGCAGCGCATCCTGGCGCCCGACGGCGTCGAGCGCGACTTCTACCTTCGACAGCTCAACGACTGGAAGGGCTCCGCCGACATCGAGGTGATGCTGCCGCGCGGCGCCGAGCTCTACGCCCGCGCGTGCGGCGAGACGCTCGCCCGCGCGCACGCCCGAGCGGGCGACCGCGTCGCGATCGCGGCGTACCTCGGCGGATCCGACCGGTTCGACCAGGCGATCGCCGAGTTCGCGGTCGACTACGCCGACCAGAACGAACGGGACTGCGGCGCGTTCCGGGCGGCCGTGGCATCCGGTCGCCTCGTCGCCGCCGACCTCGGGTAGCTCCGAGCCCGAGCCCGAGCCCGCGGATCAGGCGAGCGCGTCGGCCTTGAGCCGGTCGAACTCGGCCTGCGTGATCGCGCCGTCGGCCAGAAGCGCCTCCGCATCGGCGATGCGGTTCGCGGGCGACATCGACGCGTGGCCGGCGACGCCCGTGACGGAGTCCTCGCGCGCACCGTGCGAGGGTGCCGCCTGGCGCTCGGACATGCCGGACCCGCGCGCGACGAGGTACACGACCACCGCGAGGAACGGCACGAACACGATGAACAGGATCCACGCCGCCTTGCCCCAGCCGCTCAGCGCGTGGTCGCGGAAGAGGTCGCCGAACACCGCGAACACGACCACCAGGTACGCGATCGACACGAACATCCAGAAGAACCAGGCCACCATGCCCGACGTGTCCATGGGCGATCCCCTTCCGGTGCTGCAACGGATGCCGCGTTCCGAGCGTGCCGCACGCGATCGCCGCGCGCCGGGTCGAACGTCCCGCGGCACGCGCGCGGTTCCCTGAAGCGGATGCTGCGGCATCCGCCCCGCCCTTGGTACGGTGCAGGCAGGCGACGGCGAGCCTTGGGAGGCGCGATGTCATCATCATCAGCGGCGGCGGAAGAGCGCGGGCAGCACCGGCAGCCGCGCGAGCAGTGGACCGGCCAGGTGGGCTTCATCCTGGCGGCGATCGGCTCGGCGGTGGGTCTCGGCAACATCTGGCGGTTCCCGGGGGTGGCCTACGAGAACGGCGGTGGCGCGTTCCTCATCCCGTACCTCGTGGCGCTGCTCACGGCGGGCATCCCGATCCTGTTCCTCGACTACGCGGTCGGACACCGCTTCCGCGGCTCGGCGCCGACGGCGTTCCGGCGCCTCGGCGGGCGCAACGGTCGGGCGCTCGAGGCGCTGGGGTGGTTCCAGGTGGCGATCTGCTTCGCCATCTCGCTGTACTACACGGTCGTGATCGCGTGGTCGGTGAGCTACTTCGTCTTCTCGTTCGACCTGCGCTGGGGCGACGACACCGCGGGATTCCTCGTCGGCGACTACCTGCAGACGAGCGACCCGGGCTTCAGCCTCACGTTCGTACCGAGCGTGCTGATCCCGCTCGCACTGATCTGGATCGCCGTCATCGTCGTGCTGGCCGCGGGCGTCGCGCGCGGCGTGCAGCGGGTCAACGTGATCTTCCTGCCGCTGCTCGTGGTCGCGTTCGCAGCGCTCGTCGTGAGGGCGCTGTTCCTCGACGGTGCCGCCGACGGGCTCAACGCGCTGTTCACCCCCGACTTCGCGGCACTCGCCGACCCGAACGTGTGGATCGCCGCGTACAGCCAGATCTTCTTCTCGCTGTCGATCGCGTTCGGCATCATGATCACCTACGCCTCCTACCGGCGCCGCCGGTCGAACCTCACGACGCCGGGCCTCGTGGTCGCGTTCGCGAACTCGTCGTTCGAGATCCTCGCGGGCATCGGCGTGTTCGCGACGCTCGGCTTCTTCGCGTTCCAGCAGGGGGTGGATGTCGGGGAGCTGGAGGGCCTCACGGGCGTCGGGCTGTCGTTCATCACGTTCCCTGCGATCGTGTCGCAGATGCCGGGCGGGCCCATCTTCGGCATCCTCTTCTTCGGCTCGCTCGCGATGGCCGGCTTCACCTCGCTGCTGTCGGTGCTGCAGGTCGTGTCGGCCGGGTTCCAGGAGAAGTTCGCGCTCTCGCCGCGGCAGGCCGCGGTGCGCGTGGGCGTCGTCGCCGCCGTGCTGTCGATCCTGCTGTTCTCGACCACGACCGGCCTGCTCGCGCTCGACACGGTCGACAACTGGGCGAACAACATCGGCATCGTGCTGTCGGCGATCCTCGCGAGCATCTTCGCGTTCTGGGTGCTGCGCAAGGGTCCCGAGCTGCGCTACCACCTGAACAGCGTCTCGACGTTCCGCGTCGGCGGGATCTGGACGGTGCTCGCGGGCGTCCTGGCGCCGGTGATCCTTGGCTACATGCTCATCTCGCGCATCGTGTCGCTCATCATCGACGGCTACGCCGGCTACCCGCAGTGGTACCTGCTGGCGCTCGGCTGGGGCGCGATCGCCGTGATCGTCGCCGGCGCGGGCCTGCTCACGGCGCTGCGCTGGCGGCAGAGCCCGGATGACTTCCGCGCCTGGCCGCCGCTGCCGGATCACACGCCGCCGCACCATGCGGCCGCGCCGACCGAGGGGGGACGACGATGACCGCCACCGCGATCTTCTTCCTGGTGCTCGCGCTCCTGCTCGTGTGGGGCGGATTCACGGTGAGCGTCCTGTACCTCGCGCGACGGCCCGATCGGCACGAGTTCCCGCCGGGCGGCGAGGACGACCACCGCGAGGACATCGCGCCCGTCGAGCGCGACACGTAGGCGCCGCAGCAGGCGATCGCGCGCCGCGTCAAGGGGTGGCGGCGGATCGCCGCGGGTCGCGCCGCGCGTCCATACTGTGAGGACGCCGCGTCGCAGCGGGCCGCGCGAAGGAGGAACGGATGACCGGGACGAAGCAGGAGTCGGGGCTGCTGCGCCGGTTCCACGAGCGGTTCATGGTCGAGGAGCGATACCTCACCCGCGGCGGGAAGCGCAACCTCTACCTCGCAGCCACCGTGCTCGCCGTGGTCGGGCTCACCGGGTTCTTCGTCGTGCTCGACTCGATCCTTGAGGCCGACGACCTGTCGTTCATCGACGCGCCGATCGAGGCGTGGCTCGACTCGGGCCGCGACGACTGGCTCACGACCTTCATGATCGTGCTGGCGATCGTGTTCGGCCCGATCGCGATGCCCATCATCATCCTCGTCACGACGGTCACCTGGGGCGTCCTCGCCAAGCACGCGTGGCGACCGATCCTGCTCGCCGGCGGCATGATCCTCGGCGTCATCATCGTGCAGCTGCTCGCGCCGATCATCGCGCGCGACCGTCCGCCGGCCGACGAGATGCTCCACGGCTACGACCCCACGTCGTCGTTCCCCTCCGGGCACGTCATGGGCGTGGCCGACTTCCTCTTCATCGGCACCTACCTGGTGTTCTCGCGTCACCGGCGACCGGTGATCACCGTGCTCGCCTTCGCCGTCGCGACCTTCGTGGTGCTGCTGACCGCCGCCTGCCGCATCTACCTCGGGTACCACTACGCGACCGACGCGCTCGGCTCGATCTTCCTGTCGCTCGTGGTCCTCGGCCTGGTCATCGCGGTCGACACCTGGCGCACCGTCCGAGTGGGCTCGCCGGAGCAGGTGCGCGAGTCCGACGCCCGGCCGGAGGCGTGGGGGCGCGATGAGCACTGACCACGACGGCGCGGAATCCGGCCAGGACGAGCAGCCCACGCATCACGCACCCGCACCCGTCCGCGTCAGCCGTCGCCCGTGGGTGTGGACCGGCGTGATCGCGCTCGCCGTGGTCGCGGCGGTGGGGATCGCCATCGTGGTGAACCAGGCGCGCGAGCCGTTCGCGTTCGAATCCGCGATCATGAGCGCGATCGTCGCGATGCGCACCCCGGTCGTCACGGCGGCGGCCTCGGTGCTGGATCGGCTGGGGAGCGGGCTCGTCTCGAGCTTCATCCTGCCCGCCGTGGTGGTCGTTGGCCTCCTGCTGTGGCGTCGCCGCTGGGGGGCCCTGTTCTTCGTGCTCGCGATTGCGGCGAGTGGGCTGGTCACGCAAGTCGTGAAGGTGGTCGTCGGCCGGGTGCGTCCCGAGGACATCCTCGTGCACCCGGACTTCGGGTCGTTCCCCTCGGGGCACGCGTCGAACGCGGCGGTGATCGCCATGGCGCTCGGCCTGATCTTCCTGCGCACGTGGGTGTGGGTCGTGGGCGCCGTCTACACGCTGCTCATGATGGCGAGCCGCATGTACCTCGGCGCGCACTGGGTCTCCGACGTCGTGGGCGGCATGCTCGTCGGTGCGGGCGCCGCCCTGATCGTGTGGGCGCCGTTCGCCGAGAAGCTCTACCGCGAGAACCGCATGCCGCATCCGCCGGTCTGGCAGAAGGTGGAGCGCACCCACGGTGGGTGAGCGGATGCCGCGCTGGATGCCGCCCGGCATCGACACGGCGCGGCACTACCGGCGTGCGTGGCTCTGGCCCGACCTGCGCGCGGGCGTGGTGGTCACCGCGCTCCTCATCCCTGCCGGAATGGGCTACGCCCAGGTCGCCGGGCTTCCCCCGGAGACGGGCCTCTACGCCACGATCGTGCCCCTCATCGCCTACGCCGTGTTCGGTCCGTCGCGCATCCTCGTGCTCGGGCCCGACTCGGCGCTCGGGCCGATCATCGCCGCGGCGATCCTGCCGCTGGCGGTCGGCGACGACGAGCGGGCGGTCGCGCTCGCCGGCCTGCTCGCCCTCATGGTCGGCGCGATCCTGCTCCTCGGCGGGATCCTGCGCCTCGGGTTCGTGACCGACCTGCTCTCCAAGCCCATCCGCGTCGGCTACCTCAATGCGATCGCCCTGATCGTGATCATCTCGCAGGTGCCCGCGCTGCTGGGGTTCTCGACGGACGCCGACTCGCCCCTCGGCGAGGTGAGCGGGATCTGGGCCGGCATCGCGGGCGGCGAGGTGCGCATGCTGCCGCTCGCGTTCGGCCTGGGTTCGCTCGCGGTCATCGTGATGCTCACGGTCGTGAGGTCGCCGATCCCCGGGGTCCTGGCTGCGGTCGTCGCGGCGATGGTCCTCACCGCGCTGCTGGGCCTCGCGGAGGAACTGCCCGTCGTCGGCGCACTGCCGCAGGGCCTGCCCGCGCCGGCGCTCGCCGGCCTCCAGTGGGCGGATGTCGCGGCGCTCGCCCTGCCCGCCGCGGGCATCGCGCTCGTCGCCTTCGCCGATGCCGGCGTGCTCTCGCGAACGCTCGCGGCACGGCGCGGCGAGAGCGTGAGCGGGAGCCGCGAGATGGCGGCGATCGGCACGTCGAACATCGCGGCCGGATTGTTCGGCGGATTCCCGATCACGGCGTCCTCGTCCCGCACTCCCGTCGCCGAGCAGGCGGGCTCGAAGTCGCAGCTGACGGGCCTGGTCGGCGCCCTGCTCCTCGTGCTGTTCATGCTCCTGGCGCCGGGACTCACGGAGTTCCTGCCGTCGGCGACGCTCGCGGCCGTGGTCATCTTCGCGGCGTCGCGGCTCATCGACGTGACGGGCCTCGTCCGGCTGCTCAGGATGGACCGGGTCGACGCGGCACTGTCGGCGGCCGCGTTCATCGGGGTGTTCGCGTTCGGGGTGCTCGAGGGCATCGCCGTCACGATCGGGCTGTCGCTGCTGGCGTTCGTGAACCGGTCGTGGCGCCCGTACCGGGCCGAGCTGGGGCGCGTCACCGGGCTGCGCGGCTACCACGACCTGACCCGGTACCCGGAGGGCGAGCGGATCCCGGGGGTCGTGATCGTGCGCTTCGACGCCCCGCTGTTCTTCGCCAACGGCGGGCTCTTCGACGACTACGTGCGTTCGCGCGTGGAGGAGGCCGGAGCCGGCATCCGCACCGTCATCCTCGCCGCGGAGCCGATCACCGACATCGACACGACCGCCGCCGACGAGCTCGTCGACCTGGACGACTGGCTGGCGGCCCGCGGCATCCGCCTGATCATCGCCGAGATGAAGGACCCGGTCGTCGACGTGCTGCGCGACTACGGCCTCACGAAGCGCTTCACGCCCGATCGGTTCGCACCGACCGTCGGCGCGGCGGTCGACGACGTCACCGGCACGCTGCGCGGCGACCTCGAGGGGACGAAGTGGGAGCCCGACGAGGGCGACGAACCCGACGAGGGCGGCCCGGACGGCGCGGGGCGGGCCTGATCACCAGGTCGAATCGCCGCGGATGACCACGTCGGAGCCGCCGTCGATGAACACGACCTGGCCGCACAGGTGCGCGTTCTCCTCACTGGTGAGCCAGGCGAGCAGGTAGGCCGCGTCGCGGGGCTCGAAGATCCCGCCGAGGGGCATGGGCACCATCTCGAGGATCGCCTTCCGCGCCTCCTCGGTGCCGGTGTACTGCGCCGTCATCGGCGTGACGACCACGCCGGGCGCGATGGCGTTCAGCGGGATGCCCGCGCCCGCCCACTCCGGGGTCGCCGCGTTGCGGCGGATCCAGCGCGACAGCGCAGCCTTGGTCGTGGCGTAGATCTGATTGGCGACCTCGGGGGCGGATGACTCGAGCTCGGCGCCGCGCGCCATGGCCGCGGCCTCGTCGCCCGCGAGCAGCGCCTGGAGGAGTGCGTCGTCGCCCGGGAAGAGCGACGCCATCGAGACGGTCGCCACCGCGCGCGGCGCCGACGAGCCGGCCAGCAACGGGCGGAGGCCCTCGAGTGTCGCGACCGCGCCGAAGTAGTTGACGGCGACCGTCTTCGCCGTCGGAGTCGCGAGTCCCGCGTTGGCGATGATCGCGTCGATCGTGCCGCCGCTCAGCTCACGCACTCGCTCGACGAGCTCGGCGCGACCCTGCGGCGTCGAGAGGTCGACGTTCACGTCGGTTCCGGCCAGGTCGACGCCGATGACGCGGTGACCGCGCTCGACGAGCAGGTCCGTAGTGGCCTTGCCGATGCCGCTCGCGGCTCCGGTGATGACGTAGGTGCGAGGCATGGGAACTCCCGGAATGCGGTCGTGGGTCGTGGTCGAGCCAGTGCGGGCGCGACCGGCTCGCCTCCCACACTGCTGCCAGCGGTCTTCCCGCGCCGGGCCCTTGGGCCTTCGGGATCGCGCGCCGGGGGTGTGCGGCGCCGCTCGATATGACACGTTTGAGGCATGGGCGAGGCGAACGGGCACACCGCGCGGTACCGCGAGATCGCGGCGATCCTGCGCCGGCACAGCCTCGGCTTCATGGTCGGGCTGCTCGGCATCGGCCGAATCCTGCCGTTCCGCCGCGACGGCGCCGGGCGCGGGGGCGAAGGCGCGGGTACCGGGCAGGGCGCCGGGCCTGCGACCGGCGACACATCGCCGGAGCACCTGCGCCGCGCGCTCGAGGAGCTCGGCCCGACGTTCGTCAAGCTCGGGCAGCTGCTCTCGACCCGATCCGACCTCCTGCCGCCGGCCTACGTCGACGAGCTGGCGAAGCTGCAGGATGCCGCGCCGCCGGTGCCCGTCGCCGACATCCGTGCCGTCATCCGCCGTGAACTCGGCGCCGAACCGGAGGAGCTCTTCGCGACGTTCGAGGATCGGCCCCTGGCATCCGCTTCGATCGGGCAGGCGCACGTCGCGACCTTCGCCGACGGCACCGAGGTCGTCGTGAAGGTGCGTCGCCCGGGCGCGGTCGCCCGCGTGCTCGAGGACCTCGAGATCCTGCAGAACCTCGCCGCGCGAGCCACCCGCAGCTGGGGTCCGGCCCGCGAGTTCGACGCGACGGGCATCGTCGAGGAGTTCGCGCAGACGATTCGCTCCGAGCTGGACTACCTGCAGGAGGGCCGCAACGCCGAGCGGTTCGCCGAGGACTTCGACGGCGAGGACGACGTGCTGATTCCGCGCGTGTTCTGGGAGCGCACGACCTCGAGGGTGCTCACCCTCGAGCGCATGCGCGGCATGAACATCGCCGACGCCGAGGCGCTCGACGCCGCCGGGGTCGACCGGAGGCATGTGGCGCGACGCGGTGCCGACATCGTGCTGCAGATGACCTTCGAGGATCGCTTCTTCCACGCCGACCTGCACCCCGGCAACCTGTTCATCCACGACGACGGCACGATCGCGCTGATCGACTTCGGCATGGTCGGGGAGATCGGCGAGGAGCTGCGCGGCCAGTTGAGCGGCCTGTTCGTCGGGCTCGTGCGCGGCAACGTCGAGCTCCTCGCCGGCACCCTGGTGGCCATGTCGACCGGCACGTCGGCCGTCGACCGCGAGGTGCTTCGCGAGGACCTGCGCGTCTTCCTCGCGAAGTACCGGCTTCGGTCGCTTCGCGAGACGCCGTTCGCGCGCATGATGGCGGACCTGTTCGCGATCCTCCGCGCCAACCGGCTGCGGCTCCCGCGCGAGATGGCGCTGCTCTTCAAGGCGCTGCTGCTGATCGAATCGCTCGCGCACCGGCTGGACCCCGAGTTCCGCCTCGGGGAGTCGCTCGAGCCCTACGCCGAACGGCTCGCGCGCGAGCGCCTGAGCGCGTCGGTGATCGCGAAGCGGATCGCCCGCGCCGGCGCGGACCTCGGCGAGCTCGCCCTCGAGGCGCCCGGCGTGCTGCGACGCCTGCTCGACTCGGCCGACGGCAACGGCCTGGAGGTGCACCTGCGCGCCGCCGAGCTCGAACCGCTCGTCGCCCGCTCCGAGCGCATCGGCAACCGGTTGGTCGCCGGCATGATCAGCGCCGCACTCATCACGGGCGTCGGCGGCATCGTCACGAGCGAGCGCCGGTTCCGCCGCTGGGAGGACACGTTCCTCGGAACCGGGCTGGGCGTCATCGGTGCGCTCGGCGGCTATCTCGCGTACACGGCGGCGCGTCGCCGGCGACGCCCGCGCTGAGCCCATCCGAGGGCCCTTCGGCCCGCGGGCGACGGATGCCGCGGCGTAGCGTCGGCCCCGGAGGTGCGACATGGGCGACAGGGGTTCGAACGCGGGCGTGGCCGGCGGCGGTGCGATCTACGGTCTCGGGATCTTCGGGGCGTGGGTCTACTTCTGGCAGCAGGCGGATGCGTTCTGGGAGTACGTCTGGGCGATCTTCCAGGGCCTGTTCTGGCCGGCGTTCATGGTCTACGAGCTGTTCGCGGCGCTCGGCGACTGAGGATCCGGACCTTGGGCGACCCGAACGACCCTCGGCCCGGCGCACCCGGCGCGAACGAGTCGGATCCGGCGCCGCGCGGGGGCATCAGCCGGCGGGGCGCGCTCCTGATCGGTGCGGCGGCCGCGGGCGCGGTGGCGGTCGGCGGCGGCATCGCGCTGTGGAACCTCGCCTCCGACCGGTCCGCACCGGTGCCGGGAGCGCCCGACGATGCGCCGACCCCCGAGACGGATGGCACGGACGGAGCGGCCGGGGAGTCGTTCCGCGAGCCCGAGGTGCTGACGAGCTCGGGCGGGCGCCTCGACCTCGAACTGGCGGCGGCGCTCACGACCGCGACGGTCGCGGGCGCCGCGGTCCGCGTGCTCGCCTACAACGGCACCATGCCCGGGCCGACGCTCCGCGTCCGCCCGGGCGATCGCGTGACGCTCCGGCTCCGCAACGGACTGGATGCGCCGACGAACCTCCACACGCACGGGCTCGTCGTCTCGCCTGAGGGCAACAGCGACAACGTCTTCCTGATGATCGAGCCGGGCGCCGACTTCGACTACGACTACCGCCTCGGCGAGGACCATCGGCCGGGTCTGTTCTGGTACCACCCGCACCATCACGGCACGACCGCCGACCAGCTATTCGGCGGCATGTACGGCGCCATCATCGTCGAGGATGACGAGGACGTGCCCGTCGCGCGCGAGCGCCTGCTCGTCGTCGCCGACATCCGCTTCGATGCGAGCGGCTCGGTGGCGGCGGCGACCCGGTTCGACCGGATGACGGGACGCGAGGGCGACGTGGTGCTCGTGAACGGCATGCTCGAGCCGACGATGGCGGCGAATCCGGGCGACCGCGAACGCTGGCGCATCGTGAACGCATGCTCGTCGCGGCACCTGCGACTGCGTCTCGATGGGCAGCGGATGCAGCTGCTCGGCATCGACGGCGCCCGCTACGCCGAGCCGCGCGAGCTCGACGAGATCGTGCTGCTGCCGGGCAACCGGGCCGACGTCGTGGTGACCATGGCCGAAGGCGAGTCCGTGCTGCAGACGCTGCCGTTCGACCGCGGCCGGATGGGGATGATGGGTGCTCCGCCGAGTGCGACCGCGGGGGCGGACCTCGCGAGGCTCGCGGTCGCGGGCGCGGCGGGCGCCTCTGCCGGGGCGCTGCCGTCGTCGTCGCCGCGCGACCTGCGCGCCGAGGAGGTCACGGGTCGCCGCACGGTCACGCTCGCCATGGGCGGCATGGGCATGGGCGGCGGCATGGCGTTCACGATCGACGGCCGCGAGTTCGACCACGACCGCACCGACATCGAGATCGCCTCGGATGCGGTCGAGGAGTGGACGATCGAGAACACGAGTCCCATGGACCATCCGTTCCACCTGCACGTGTGGCCGATGCAGCTCATCGAAGTCGACGGCGCGCCGATCGACCGGATCGACGTCCGCGACGTGGTGCCGGTACCGGCGGGCGGTCGCGTCGTGGTGCGCATCGCGTTCGAGGGCATCACCGGCCGGACGGTGTACCACTGCCACATCCTCGACCACGAGGACCTCGGGATGATGGGCGTCATCCGGGTCACCTGACTTGCGCGGCGAGCCGGGACCAAAGACCGTCCCGGCGGGCGGCGCGCGAGTAGCGTGAGCCTCGTCATCGACGGATTCGGGAAGGGATGACCTGTGGACCTGTGGAGCTGGATCTGGACCTTCTTCTGGATGTTCGCCTACGTGGCGTACCTGTTCGTGCTCGTGTACATCCTGATCGACATCTTCCGCGACCCCGAGCTGAACGGCTGGCTCAAGGCGGTCTGGGTGGTCCTGCTGATTTCCCTGCCGTGGATCACCGGCCTCGTGTACCTCATCGCCCGGGGCAAGGGCATGGCGGAGCGGTCCGCTCGGAAGCAGGTCGAGTACCAGGAGTACAGCCAGGAGGAGTATCGCGCGATGTCGTTCGCGAACCCGGCCGAGGAGATCGCGAAGGCGCAGGCGCTGCGCGAACAGGGCGTCATCACCGACGGGGAGTTCGAGGCGATCAAGGCGAAGGCGCTCGGCTCGAAGTTCTGAGCCGCACGAGACGGATGCCGGGACTTCGCCGAGTACGGCGGGGGCCCGGCATCGTTCGTGCTGAAAGATACCCGTGAGGTATTTTGACAATACCCCGGGGGTATCCGTACCATGGAGTACGAGCCACCCGATGACCACGAGGAGTACCACCATGTGCAGCCCCATCACCTGCGACACCTGCGGCAAGACCACTTGGGCCGGTTGCGGCCAGCACGTCGAGGACGTCAAGGCGTACGTCCCCGCCGAGCAGTGGTGCGACGGCGACCACCGCCGCTGACCATCCCACCCGGTGCTCGAGCAGCACCGGACGCGCGCCCGCCCGGTGGTCGAGTAGCACCGAAGGCGCGTATCGAGACCCCCCAACCCTGAAGGAGAACCACCATGTGCCGAGCCGTCACCTGCCGGAAGTGCGGAAAGACGTCCTGGGCCGGCTGCGGCCAGCACGTCGATCAGGTCATGCGCGGGGTCCCGCGCAACCAGCGCTGCGCCGGCCACGAGGACGAGCCGTCGACCGGCTTCTTCGCGCGCCTCTTCGGGCGCTGAGCCGCATGCGCCGGACGAGCCGGGCCGTGGAGGACGAACCCGCCGTCGCCCGGCGTGTCGACGTCCGACACGCCGCGGCCGAGCCGGAAGTTCCTCCGCGCCCGCCCGTGCTCTCCCGCGCGGCCGTGCGCGCGATGCGCGCCGAGGCCGTCCAGGCATGGTCCGCGACGATGGGCGATGCCACGTCGTGCGCGCTCGCGAAGGACGGCCGCTCGTATCCGGCCGGCAAGTACCACGAGGGTCGCGTCGCCGCGCTCGGCGAGCTGATGCGCCGGCTGACGCCCGACTCGGATGCCGCGGAGGCCCTGGCCGCCGCGCGCGAGCTCGCCGACGCGTGGTCGTCCCGCGTGCAGCCCGGCGGCGGAGCGAACCGCGAGTGGGAGAGCTACCGCGCGGGCGGCGTGCACGCGCTCGCCGAGGTCGCCGAGCCCTAGACGGTCACCGGGATCACGCCCGGGTCGACATCGCCTCGGACCGGGCGTGCCGCGATCCGGAAGCGCGCCCGCCGCGCAGCGCGATGAGCGCACCGCGGATCAGGAACGCGCTCCACGCGGCGAAGCCGAGCAGCTTGGCGCCGTCCTCGACCAGCACCGACGCGACCGTGGCCGGTTCGGCGAATGCGTCGACGAGCGCCGAGGTGCCGAGCGCGAGCATCGCGATCGCGAGCAGCCCGACGTCGAGGTGCCGGAGGATCTCCACGCGGAAGCGCCAGAGGTAGACACCGAACGCGGCGGCGTACGCCACCACGATGAGCTTCGGCATCCACGCCGCGAACGTCGCCGCCTCGTGGAGCAGCAGCAGATCGTCGAGCGCCACCGCGAGGGTCAGGCCGCCGCCCCACGCGAGCACGCGCGGCAGTCGGTCGCCGCGATGCGTCGTCGCGACTGCGCTCAGGAGCGCGGCTCCGGCGGCGGCGGCCATCGCGACGATTCCGAGGTTCGACACCATCCCGTGCACGGTGTTCGCCGAGCCCCGGAGCACCGCGACCGCCTGGCTGTCGCGCACGAGGTCGGTCGGCGGCATCCACGGCTGCGTCGCCACGGCGACGACCACGAGCGCGACCGGCACGACGGCCGCCGCGTAGGCGAGCGCGGGCGTGCGATCGGCGGCGCGAGCGAAGGCGCGTGCGGTGCGACGGGCGGATGCCGCGGCGTCGGTGGTCCACGTGGAGGGGCTCACGGGTGCTCTTCTCGGGTGTCGAGACCGAGCCGGGGATTCGGGAGCGCACCGCGCAAGATGGGGAGGGGGACGCGGCGCATCCGGCCAGTCGAATGGGCCAGCCTACCCCGGGTGCGCGTCGACGTCGAATGCGCCGACGGTGTGCAGGAAGCTCGGACCGTACGCGGCTATCGGCGGAAGATCGCACCGGAGCGGAGCTGTACGACGGTCACGATCACCAGTGCGGCGAAGCCCACGAGGAGCATCACCCACAGCGCCGTGCCGGCGACGACGAGCCAGGGGAGCCCCCAATGCCGGGCGAGCTCGACGGTGAGCGCGATCCAGGCCGCCGTGGGGAACCCGAAGCCCCAGACGGGGAGACGAAAGCGCAGCTGGCGGCGCTGGCGGAAGATGACGATGCCCGCGAACACTGCCCACCAGAGGCCGAAGCCCCACAGCATCGCGGCGAGGAGGAACGCGGCGTCCGTGGCATCCGGCCATGCCTCGCCGACGATGGACAGCCTGCTGATCGAGATGATCCCCAGAGCGCCGGCGCCGATCGGCGCGAGCCAGACCCACCAGGTCGGTGCGGCGTGCGGCGGAGGAGGCGAGGCGATGAGCAGGCGGCCGCCGACGATGGCCGCCAGGAGGAGGAACAGCCCGAAGCCGATGCCCCACGTCGCGACGGCGGCGAACGCGAGCGACGCCGAATCGACCGGCCCGCCGAGCGCCTCGGTGCGAACCAGGATGCTCGGCACGAGCACGAGCGGGACGACGGGCACGAACCAATTGCCGGAGACCGCGGGCAGCGGCACGTCCGTCGAGCCGATCACGCGCGTGTAGAACGCGACGCCGACGACGAAAGTGCCCACGAGCCCGGGGATGAAGAGCACGAGCGCCGTCCACAGCGCCGTCGTGCCGTCGAGGACCCCGACGACCCCGGCCTGCAGCACGGCGAGCGCGGCGATCAGGAGGGAGGCGGGCCAGGCCGCCGTCATGGCGCCCAGCTGGGGATCGGCGAGGTCGTCGTGGAACGCCTCGCGGTGCGACACCAGTCGAGCGATGAAGAAGACGGATGTCGCGATGGCGACGACGAGCGCGAAGCCCAAGGTCACCGCTCCCGTGAGATCGTCGGCGCCGCTGCCCGCCCAGGGGTCGAGCAGCGACACGAGCGCGACGCCGCTCGCGGTCATCGCGACGGCACCCCATGCGGGGTGGAAGGTGGCGACGCGGGAGGCGTGTTCCGGCACCATCAAGACTCCCGTCTCTGGAATAAAATACCCGGGGGGTATTGTCTATACTAGTACGCGGGTCGAATCGCCGACCCACCGGATCACGAAGAGGCAACCCCATGGCTACCACCGACCTGACCGCCGCGAACTTCGCCGGCACGATCGCCGAGAGCGACATCGTCCTCGTCGACTTCTGGGCGGCCTGGTGCGGCCCGTGTCGCATGTTCGCGCCCGTGTTCGAGGCCGCCTCGACCGCTCACCCGGACATCGTCTTCGGCAAGGTCGACACCGAGGTCGAGCAGCAGCTCGCCGCGGCGGCGCACATCACCTCCATCCCCACGCTGATGGTCTTCCGCGAGCAGGTCATGGTCTTCTCGCAGCCCGGCGCGCTCGGCGGCGCGCAGCTCGAGCAGCTCATCACGGCCGTGAAGGGGCTCGACATGGACGAGGTCCGCAAGACGCTCGACGCCCAGGAGGCCGCGGCCACCGCGTAGGGCGGGCGCGACGTCGAGCACCGTCCACCGAGCCGTCCCCTGGATCCGAGGAGCCCCCTTCGATGAGCACCCCCCGCGAGGACGATCCCGTCATCGGCGAGTACGTCGACGGGATCGACATCCCCGTCGTCAACGAGCGCGCCGTGCGGGCGTCGGCCGGACTCCTCTTCCTCTTCGGGATCATCGCGGTGATGACGGCCGCGTTGACGGGCGACCTGCAGCTCCTGCGCGCGTTCGGCATCACCTTCCTGTTCGACATGGCGATGCGGCTCTTCGTCGGCACCCGGTACACGCCGAGCCTCGTCATCGGGTCGCTCATCGTGCGCCGCCAGCGGCCCGAGTGGGTCGGCGCGCAGCAGAAGAAGCTCGCGTGGTCCATCGGCCTGGGGCTGGGCTTCGTCTCGTGCGCGGCCATGGGCTTCCTCGGCGTCAGCGCCGAGGTCCAGGTCGCGCTGTGCAGTGTCTGCCTCGCCCTGCTCTTCGTCGAGAGCGCGTTCGGCATCTGCGTCGGCTGCGAGTTGCAGCGGCTGCTCAGCCGGGAGAAGCCGCAGTTGTGCGCCGGCGACACCTGCACCTACGTGCCGCCCAAGCGCGGGGAGCGCCATTCGGTGGTGGAGTGAGGATTCGAGCCGAGCTCGGCGTGTTGTCAACGCCCTTTTCCGCTTTCGAGGAGCCGGATAGCCTGACCACATGATCTGGCTCATCGTGATTGCCCTCGTCGTCTGGGCCGTGCTGGCGATCCTCGGGTTCGTGCTCGAGGGGCTGTTCTGGCTTGCCGTCATCGGCCTGATCCTGTTCGTGGTCACCGCCGTTTGGGGGTGGCTGAGTCGCCGCAAGAGCGCGAGCTGAGTCGCCCCAGAACCCGAAGTCGGTGGTTCGTCTTCGGGTTCGTCCCGTCAATCAGTCGGCGCGGCGGGCGCCATTCGGTGGAGAAGTGCGGTCGCAGGCACTCATGACCCCGCCCGCTCTCGCATCCGGGTGCTCACCCCGGTGACGATCACAACTGCAAATCCCCATGCCACGGCCGCGACTGCCGTCGGTGAAGGAATCGACCCGACCTGAGTCGGGAGAATCAGGGAGATCGACCCGAGCAGGATCGCCGCCAGGCCGGCACTCCAGGCACAGAGCGGCCACCCGTCCACACCGACGGCTGCTACCGCCGCCAGAAGCACGATGGCGACGGCCAGTGCCGCCGACTCGGCCAGCCGATCACCGCCGGCGCATCTTCCCAGGAAGCACGATGGTCCCGCGGCTCTGGCCGCCGTGAGCATGTCGGCCACGTGCAGGCCGGCGGGCACGGCACTCAGCGCCGCAGCGATCCCGAGCGGGATCCGTCCCCAGTGCCGGTCGATCCGCATCCGTGGCCGTGGCCTCAGGATAACGAGCACCGTCGCGGCAGCCGTCAACACCAACCCGCCAACGGTGGGCTCGATCCGCAGCGCCAGCGCTCCTGCAGCAGCCAGCGAAGCCGCCGCAACAAGCGCCTGCGTCGCCCCAGCCGGAGCGCGGCCCCGGACCTGGCTGGCGAAACCGGCTGCCACCATGACGCCCAGGGCGAAGAAGGCCAGGTCGAGGGCGGGATTGGTCTCCGCCTGCTCCGGGCCGGCGACCCATACGATCAGGGTCAATGCCGTCACGGAGATGAACAGGATCCCGAGCAGCACCGCCCACAGCAGTGCCCAAGTCCGCACGAACCGCCCTGTCGGCATCCCACGTCACCCCGCGAGTCGTCATGCGCAGACGCCTCATCGAAGCGCTGCAGCGACGCTCTCACGCGTCGCATCCCGGCCAATGTACCTTCCCGGCACCGTGCAGCGACGTCGTCCGGTCATCCGCGGGTGAGCCGTTCACGATGTCCGGAGGAGTCACCCGCCCTCGGCGATTCGGACGATCGATGGTTGGTCGATGGTGGCGATCTGCAGGAGGTCGTCTGCACGGCTTCCGACCGGATGGCGCAGTGCAGTCGACGACGGCGTGCGCGAGATCCGGATGGTGCGAAGGCGCTGAGACTGATTCCGCCGGGTGGTCGGATTCTGCTAAGAAAGGGGAGTCCCTGCCCTGCCAGAGATTGGATGACCCGATGACTTCCGACCGTGCCCAGCAGCCCGACCTGCACGCGCCCAGCGACTACGCCGCGGTGGGAGGGGGACCGGCGATCTCCGGGGTCGTGGACCGGTTCTACCAGCTCGTGCTCGCCGACGACCAGCTCCGCGGGTACTTCGAGGGCACCGAGATGGTCCGGCTCAAGCGGCACCAGGTGGCGCTCGTGTCGCAGGTGATGGGCGGACCCGTCGAGTACTCGGGGCGCGACCTGCGCGCAGCGCACGAGGGCATGAGCATCTCGCGCGACGACTTCGGCGCCGTCGCCGGCCACCTCGTCACCGCGCTCACGGAGGCGGGCGTCGAGCGCCCCATCATCGACCGGGTGGTGGGCACGATCGCCGGCACGGAGCCCGACATCGTCGAGGCGCGTCCGACGGCCGAGTGACGCGTGAACACCGCCGCACTGAAGGAGACGTGGGCGCTGGCGGGGAGCCTCGGCGACGAGGTGCCGCTGTTCTTCTACTCCCACCTGTTCCTCTCCCACCCCGAACTGCGGAGCATGTTCCCGGTCTCGATGGCGACGCAGCGGGACCGGCTCGTCGGCGCGCTCGGCCGGATCGTCTCGAACGTGGACCAGCTCGATGAGGTGACCGAGTTCATCCAGCAGCTGGGCCGGGATCACCGGCGGTTCGAGGTCATCGCGGCGCACTACAACGCGGTCGGCGCATCCCTGCTGGCCACGCTGAAGCACTTCCTCGGTGAGCGATGGACCGATGAGGTCGCCGCCGATTGGGCCGCGGCATACGGCGTGATCGCCACGGTCATGGTCCAGGCGGCCGAAGCGTCCGAGCGCACCAGTCCGGCATCGTGGACTGCCGAGGTCACCGCGGTGGATCGGCGGGGCCTCGATCTCGCGGTCATCCAGGTGCGCCCGGAGCCTCGCCTCGAGTTCGCGCCCGGCCAGTCCATCGCCGTCGAGATTCCAGCTCGGCCGCGGCTGTGGCGCTACCTCAGTCCGGCGAACGCGCCGCGGGCCGACGGCTCCATCGAGTTCCACATCCAGATGGTCCCCGGCGGCCAGGTGAGCAGCACGGTCGTCCGCGACCTCGAGGCCGGCGAGACGGTCCGCCTCGGCGCCCCGGTGGGTCAGGAGCTGACGCTCGACGAGGGCGAACGCGAGCGCGACCTGATCATGGTCGCAGGCGGCACCGGTCTCGCCCCGCTCCGCGCACACCTGGAACGGATCGACCTGGACTGGCAGGCGACCGGCCGCGCACCCCGGGTCCAGCTGTTCCATGGCGCCCGGTTGCCCTGGAACCTCTACGAGAACCGGCTGCTCCAGAACCTGGCCGGTCGCCCCTGGTTCACCTACACCCCCGTGGTCTCGGACGACCCGAGCTACCCCGGCCGGAAGGGCCTGGTCGGCGACGCCGCGGCCGACGCGGGACCGTTGCACGGACTGCTCGCGCTGGTGTGCGGTTCGCCCCAGATGGTGCGGCACACCGTGTCCCGCCTCCAAGCGGGCGGGATCTCGCGCAGCGACATCCGTTTCGAGCAGTTCTCGACCCTCGACGAAGACAGTCATGACCTGCACCACCACACCCGACTGCAGCCGGCCGGGCTGCCGCAGAGCGACCAGGGGGACCACGCATGACGCAGAACGGGACCGACCCCGAGGGTCTCACCGCCACGCCGGACACCGCACCGGAGAACGCGCTGGCCCTCGCGGTGAGTCACCTGCCGGACGCCCGCTCGGTGGAGTTCACCATGAAGGTGCGTGGCGGTGCGTACGACAGACTCGAAGTGGACACCTTCATGGGGCAGCTCGCGCAGGCGATCGCGGAGGTCCGCACCGCCGCAACCGCGGCCGGACAGGAGATCGCCGGACTGCGGGCCCAGAATGCCAAGCTTGGTGCATCCGGCTCCGACTCGGAGGAGGAGATCACGGCGGGAGCCGTCGGGCTGCTCACGCAGGCGCAGTTGATCGCCGACAAGGCGATCGCCGACGCCGAGCAGTACGCCCGTGACCTCGTGCTCACCGCTCGGAACCAGTACCGCGAAATCCTGGAACGTGCCGAGAGCACGGCCAGCCAGGCCAGCGCGACCCTGCCCGCGTCGAACGGTCCGGCCGTCCCGGAGATCGAGTACGTGCGCACCTACGCCCAGGTCGCGCAGATCCAGTTGCGCTCGGTGCTCGAGGCGCTCACCGAGCAGGTCGACCGCCTGGGCAGCCTGCCTCAGCCGTCCCCCGAACCCGCCGCGCAGCCCGACTCCGACGAGGACCCCGCGGGCGAGCCCGACTGGGAGCCCTCCATCTCGGCGATGCCCAGCACCCAGCCGCACTGACGAGCCCGTCAGGCGCCGACCGCGCGCATCCGTTCGCGACGGCCGGGGATGCCGTTCGCGACCGGCCCTGCTGCTCTCGAGGTCAATCGGAAAGGGCGTAGACCGTCACCCGGTCTCGCTTCCCCTTGATCTGCACGTCCGTCAGCGCCCTGGCGCGCAGGTCCTGAACTCCGTCGAGCGCCCGGTAGGTTTCGGCGCTCACGAGAATGGGAGCGCCGGCATCCTTGGTCTTGTCCTCGAGCCGAGCGGCGAGGTTGACGGCATCCCCCATCACCGTGTACTCGATTCGCTCCTTGCCGCCGATGTTGCCGGCGATGACCGGCCCGCTTGCGATGCCGATCCCCGACTCGAGGTTCGGGAGACCATCGATGGTCTCCTCCTGGTTGAAGGCTGCCAGTGCCCGACGCATCCCGAACGCCGTCTGCACCGCTCGGTCTGCATGATCGGCCATGGGATTGAGAGGCGTGCCGAAGACCGCCAGGACGGAGTCCCCTCCGAAGCGGGTGACCACGCCCCCATGATCGACGATGACCGACACCATGGCCGTCATGTACCGGTTGATCACTTCGACCAGTCGTTCGGGCGGCATCCGTTCACTGAGCGTCGTGAAATCTCGGATGTCCGAGAAGATCACCGAGCAGTCGACGAGCGTTCCGCCGAGACCGGCCCCGGTTTCCACGGCCGCCTGAGCCACCTCGGTACTCACGTAGAGGCCGAACAGCTCCCGGAGTCGCTCCCCCTGTCGCAACCCGTCCGTCATGAAGTTGAATCGCTCGCTGAGGTATCCGAGCTCGTCGTTGGTGGCCACCACCACCCTCGTGTCGAGCTCGTTGTCCTCCACGCGAGCCATCGCCGCCTGCAGCGTCTGCAGCGGACCCACGATGGCTCGCGCGACGAGGATGGCCGTGAGCACACTCGCGAGCAGGCCGACTCCGAGGATGAACACCTGCACGAGGAGCAGGTTGTCCAGGATCGCCTGCGGGTTCTCGGCGTCGAGCACGGCGCGAGTGCGTACCTGCGACAGGATCACGAGCAAGGTCGGCGTGAGCCCGCCGATGAGTGCGAAGGCCAGCAGCAAGCGCCTCCGTACCAGGAGTCGGAAGGCAGGGACGCTGCTCGGATTCCCTTCAGGGAAGAACGTGGGAACCTGTTGCCGCCAGATCAGGTCGGTACCGAAGTAGACGATGGTCGTCGCGACGGCGCCGCCGATGGCGATGCCGACGAAGTTGCCCGGATCGTCGTACATGATCGAGAAGAACACGGCCACGACGAGGGTGCCCGCCGCGACGAGTGAAGCTCCGATGAGGGGCCAGATCAGTACGAGGCGGGCAACGTTCGGCGGCATTTCCGAGGCGGGCGTGCCGGCCTCGATCAAGCGCAGCCAGGTCCGGATCGGTCGCCCCAGCCAGATGATCATCGCAACAGCAGCGCCGAGGATCACGACACCGACGACCGCGAATGTCACGATGCCTTCGGTCTCGAGTGAGCGAACCGCCGCTTCGTCGACCGGCATCGGATCGAGCAGCGAGAAGTAGAGGAAGATGATCAGGGCACCGAAGAGGGTCGCGCCTGAGATGAGCGTCGCGAACCTGCGGGAGATCTCTCGTGAAGACGGTGGTGACGTGGTCACGGTGCATGTCCCCTTCTTGCAGACCCCGGGCTGCAGCCTCCGGAGCGGTCGCACCGAGCTGCTGCCGCCGTGCGAGAGGCCTCATCGAATTCACCGGCCCTCGTCTCGAGCGGCTTGTTCGACAGGAGGGTGCGGGTCGGGCTGGTTCGGAGTCAGCGTAGTACGCGGCCTCGCGCTGGATCGGGGAGCGCGAGCGTGGTGAGCCAGGCAGGGCGACCTGCATTCAGGGGCGGCATCGCCGGCCGGTCCGGGCCTGAACGGCCGAGCGGAGGGTGCCGCTCTCGAGACCGAGCGCCCAATCCGTCATGTCGGCCACGATGTGCTTCTGCGCCGGGTGCACCGCCTCGGCGGCGCTGTTGACATACGAGCCGCCGCCGTCGACGGCGATGAGGATGCGGATGCCGGCGGTCTCGGCATCCCCGACAGGGAATCGTCCCGTCCGCATTCCGTCCTCGATGATCTCGACGAGATGCGCCCGGTCGAGGGCATCCTGCTCCTGGAGTGCCGCCTCGAGCGCCGGACTGAAGCGGGAGAGGTGTCGCGCGTTCAACCACAGCCGGGCGAGGGGCGCTGACGCACCGCTCTCGACGTGGGCGATGAAGTGCGCCAACCGCTCCAACGGTTCGCCGGATGTCGGGAAGAACTGCTCGCGTTCGTGTACCGCTGCGCGCACGAAGGCCTCGATGACGAGGTCCTCGGCGGCGGGGAAGTAGTGGGTGATCAGGCCCGGGCGGACGCCGAGCCGTTCGGCGACCGCCCTCAGCGTGATCCGTTCGAGCCCGCCGTCGAGCGCGATCGCCGCGGCATGCGACAGGATCTCCTCCCGCCGTTCCTCGGGGCGCTTCCGAATTCGTGCTGGTGCAGGACTTGACGTCACGCCTGCCAGCCTATTGAATGACTGACCAATAGTCCATTGGGCATGTGACCAATAGCAATGACGCTCCCGGAAAGGCACACCCGTGACCCAGACCCAGACCCAGACCCAGACCCCGATCGAGCCTCACCTCGACGAGTTCGTCGACGCACCGTCTCGGCCCGAGACGCGCGGAATCGAGCTCGTGGGCGACTCCGATCGCCACGGACGAGCCCGCGACCTGTTCTTCGTGTGGGCCGCACCGAATGTCAGCATCCTCAACCTGACGATCGGCGCCACCCTCATCCTGCTCGGGCTGGAGGTGTGGCAGGCGATCGCCGTCATCATCGCGGCCTCCCTGCTCTGGGTCTTCCCGGGGCTGATCGCCGGCAGCGGACCCGCGTCGGGCACGTCCGGATCCGTCGTGACGCGAGCGATGTACGGGATCCTCGGCAACAGGCTCTTCGTCGCGTTCGTCGGCTGGTTCATCGGCGCCGTGTTCCTGTCATTGACGTGGCTCGCGTCCTCCTTCATGGGAGCCGACCTGCTGCGGCGCCTGGGGGTGGACGACCCCGTGTGGGTGCCCATCGGGGTGACGGTCGTGGTGGCGACGATCACGATCCTCGTCGCCATCTTCGGTCATGGCCTCATCGTCCGCGCCTACTCGTACATGGCGGCGGCGCTGTTCGTCATCTTCCTCCTGGCTGCGGCCTTCATACTGCCGACGGTCGACTGGCAGTACGTCGCGCCCGAACCCCTCACCGGGGCAGGCCTGTGGTCGGCGCTCGCGATCGGCTTCACCATCCTGGCCTCGACACCACTGTCCTTCATCAACAGCCCGGACATCGCGCGGTACCTCCCGCGCTCCACCAAGCCATCGCACATCGCACTCGCGACCGGGCTCGGAGGTGCCATCCCATTCATCGTGTTCACGACCGTCGGTGTGCTGCTGGCGACCGGACTGAGTGGCGCCGCGTTCGACGCGGGGCTGGATGTCGCCCTGCTCGACCTGTTGCCGGCGTGGCTGGGCCCGGTGCTCGTGGTGGGCGTCGTCATCAACACGATCGCGCTCAACGCCATGACCACCTACACCTCGAGCATGGCGCTGCAGGCCATCGGATTCCGGCTCCGCCGAATTCCCGCCGCGATCATCGTCGGCGTGGTGGGCACCGCCCTGACGATCTACCTCGTGCTGTCGTCGAGCCTCCTGGAAGCCGCGAACCTCATGCTGCAGTTCCTCGTCATCGTCTCCGGGCCGGCGATGGCCATCTTCGTCGTCGACGTGCTGCTGCGCCGGTACGCCTACGACGGCGTGGAACTGTTCGACGACCACCCCGGAGGACGGTTCTGGTACACGGGTGGATGGGGCATCCCGGGCGTGATTGCGCTGCTGCTCGGAGGGCTCGCGACGGCGGTGTGCCTGGCCACGAGCGTCTGGGCAGGGCCGATCGCTCACGCGACGGGTTTCATCGACCTCTCGGTCCCGGTCGGCATGCTCGTCGCCGGGGGGATCTACGCGAGCCTGCTGCGCACGCCGCTCGGAAGGAAGGGCCGTCCGTGATCACCCGCTACACCAACGGACGCATCTTCACCGCCGATCCCGATCCCGAGCGTGCCTGGGCTGAGGCGTTCGCCATCCGCGATGACACCATCGTGTTCGTGGGCGACGACGACCACGGACCGTCTGCCGACGCGACGGTCGACCTGCGCGGCCGACTCGTGCTCCCCGGATTCACCGATGCCCACACCCACCTGCTGATGATGGGAGCCGCCCTGGGCCAGGTGCACCTGACCGACGCCCGATCCCTCGACGAGATCCATGCCCGGCTGCGCCGGGCGCGCGAGGAGGATCCGGAGGCGACCGTGCTCCGCGGACGGGGCTGGCTCTTCGACTCGGTGCCCGACGGCGCGCCCACGGCCGCGATGATCGATGCAGCCGTGGCCGACATCCCGGTCTACCTCGACGCGAACGACTACCACTCGTGCTGGGTGAACTCCGCGGCGCTCGCCGAGCTGGGCATCACCCGCGACACCGTCGACCCCCTCGGAGGCGCGATCGCCCGGGACGCACAAGGGGAACCGACCGGGATGCTGTACGAGACGGCGGCGATGCAGTACGCATGGGCACAGCGAGACGCGGCGGCGACCGACGAGATCCGCGATGAAGATGCACAGCGAGCCATCGACGCCTACCTGGCAAGCGGTGTCACCGGCGTCGTGGACATGGCGTTCGACGAGTTCGGCCTCGCCGCGTTCGAGCGTGCGCGAGTCCGCCACGGCGGGGAACTGCCCCTTCGCGTCGCCGCGCACTGGATCATCAACAACACCGGCGACGAGGCCGCCAACCTCGCCCAGGTCGCGCGCGCGGCCGAGTTGGCCGGCAGCCCATCATCACCGTGGTTGCGGGTGGTGGGAATCAAGCTCATCCTCGACGGCACCATCGACGCCTGCACCGCCGCCCTGCGCAATCCCTACGCCGATGGTTCGAACGCGGACGCGATCTGGCCGCTCGAGCAGCTCGAGCCCGTCGTCGCCGCCGCTGACGCGGCCGGACTGCAGGTCGCCCAGCACGCGATCGGCGACTACGCGAGCGAAATCGCCCTGGACGCCATCGAGCACGCGATCGCCGTGAACGGAGAACGGAACCGGCGTCACCGTATCGAGCACCTCGAGTACGCAGCGCCCGGGACGGCCGAGCGGATGGCACGGATCGGGGTGACCGCCTCGATGCAGCCGGTGCACGCCGACCCGGCGATCTTCGCCAACTGGGCCGAGATGCTCGGCGACCACCGGGTCGACCGCGCGTTCCCGTGGCACGAGTACGAGGACGCGGGGACCCTGCTCGCCTTCTCCACCGACGCGCCCACCGCACCGCACAGCGCCCTGGCGAACATGTACATCGCGTCGACGCGCGCCTCCGCGCTCGATCCGTCCGTGCCGGCCGCGCACCCGCAGTACGCCCTTCCCCTGGAGCGCGCGCTCGGCCATGCGACGCGGGACGCCGCGGCATCCGTCGGCGACGGCCACTGGCGCGGCCGCATCGCCGCGGGCTTCGCGGCCGACGTGGTGGTGCTCGACACCGACCCGTTCGAGAGCGGGGTTCGCTCGCTCCTGGAGGCCCGAGTCGTGGAGACGATCGTCGCCGGTCGTTCGCGTTTCCGGCTCTGAGCCCGGCTGGAGAGCAGGCTGAAGCCGGGGTCGATCCGGGTGACTCGCGTGAGTCGCCGTGAACTCGGCATGGGCGATCGCGGCATCCGCGTGGCGCTCGATGCGATCGAAGCTGCACCCTCGGCGAACGGGCGGCCGAACCGCCGAACCTCGACGCGGCTCCTGCGAGCTCCAGGTCAGTTGGTCCGAGGCGTATCGAAGGCGCGAGCAGCGGCCGCATACACCGCGTCGACGTCCGTGTCGGGCGGGAAGCGTCGGGCCAGTTCGAGCTCGATCAGGCCGTTGATCGTCGCCCATGCGGCGCGGGCGAGGTCGCGGTCGCCGCCGGTGGCGACGATGAGCGGCTCGGCGGCGCGGTCCTCCAGTTCCGGCGGCACGCGGCTGCGGTCCACGGGATGCGTGTTGAGGAGGCGGTACAGGTGGGGGTGGGCCAAGGCCCAGGTGCGGTAGGCGCGGGATACGTCGGCGAATGTCGCGGGAACGCCTCGGACGGTTTCGGCCAGTTCGGTCAGCCCTTCGATGGCTACTGCGGCCTCGATGGCTGCCTTGTCGGGAACATGCTTGTAGACGGAGGGGCCACGAATACCGAGGGCAGCTCCGAGTCGTCGGATGGTGACCGCTTCGACACCTTCCGTCTCGAGGAGGTGCCGTGCAGCGGCGACGAGTTGGGCCTTGCGCGCGGAGCTCCTCCCCGCCTCGCCCGGTGGGGTCATCTCGAGACGACCGTTTCCGCCCGGTGCTTGAGTGCGTGGTTGAATGCGCCGAAGCCATCGTCGGCGTTCCTCGTGGCACCTCCCATCAGGCTGACGAGGATGCCGCTGAACTTCTCGCCGTGCGTCATCCGGGTGCCGCCATCTGGATCGCGGTCCAGGACGAAGAAGTGCTCGCCGTCGAACAGGCCGCCGAAGCCGAGCTTGCCGAGCCAGCGCAGCTCGCGCCCTGGGGTGGCGACGAGGACGGTCGGCTTGAACGTCATGCCGCGGCCGCCCCCGGGGGAGAGACGGATGACGAGCCTGCTGCCGACCTCGGGGGTGCCCTCGACCCGGCTCATGAACGGGTTCCACTCCGAGTAGGACGCGAAGTCGGTCAGCACGGTCCAGACGGTGTCGGGGTCGGCGGCGATGTCGATCGTGGTCGTGATGGTGGTGCTCATGGCGTTCTCCTGGGGTTTCGCGTTGAGGCTATCAGTGCTAGCCACCTCTAGCTAACGTTGATAGCCGATGTCGCATTCCCGCACTCGGGTGCCCTGTCCCATGCGATACCCGCCTGCCCTCCGTCGACCGCGATCGCCACGTCATCCGAGTCGGGCGACGATGAGCCCCGCGATGGTCGGGGCGTGTCGGGCGCTCGCGGAGCCATCGGCTTGCGGGCCGGGGCCTGCCGACAGGACATAATCAAGCATGTCCTCCTCCGTCGAACGCCGTTCCAATCCGACTGCCTGGGCCGCGTTCTGGTTCGCGCTGGCCGGCCTCGTGCTCATGCCCATCCCGCTGTTCATCGGGCTGATCCTCGGCGGCGGCCTCTCGATCGTCGCCGCAGTCCTCGCCGTCATCGCCCTCCTGAAGGGGCTCGCGCGCAACGGCAAGGGCATCGCGCCCGTCGTGTTCGCCGCGATCTTCATCGCGCTCACGTGGGGCGGCATCTCGGTCGGGGGCGGCACAATCTGGTAGGCCGACGGGCCGTTGTCTCCTGCTCATCCAACCCGCCGACGGATCTGCCGGCACGGGACTCGATCAGTGAAACGCAGTGAGCTTCGGTGCACACGGCAAACCGTGAGTCAACCGTGACAAGCCGCACGCAGTCGTTGGACTCACCGATGGCGTTCGGCCGGGCCGGGACGCCCGGATCGGGCCTGACGTCCAGGAGTGCGGGGCCGCCAACCCTCAGACGGCCGCCTGCAATCGCCGGCTCGCCCGTTCGTGTCGCTCCAGCGCGGAGCCCACGTCGATGGTCACCACCTGCTGCTCCCGAACAACGAAGCGCCCTCCGACGATCGTGTGCCACGCCCAGGCGGGGCCACAGTGCATCAGGCCGGTGAGGTGATCGTCGAGCACGCCGGCATATGGAAGCGTGTCGATCCGCCATACGGAGACATCCGCGTTCGTCCCGACCGTGAGCTGGCCGATCTCACCCTCGCGGCCGAGGGCCCGGGCGCCGCCGCGGGTCGCCATGCGCAGTGCCGCCCGGGCGCTCATGGCGGTGGCTCTGCCCTCGCGCTGGCGGCTCAGCAGCATCGCGAGTTTGGTCTCGAGCCAGAGCGACTGATGGTCGGCGGCTGTCGCGCCGTCGCAGCCGATCCCGACGTTCACACCGGCGTCGAGCATCGAACGGATCGGTGGCGGCCCCCCTGGGAGTCCGCCATCGATCATCGTCATGCTCGGGCAGTGCGCGACCGAGGTGCCGGCAGCGGCGAGGCGGCCGATCTCGCGCTCATCCGGGTAGACGACATGGGCGAACCAGGTGCGTTCGGTGAGCCACCCGAAGTCCTCGTATACCTCGAGCGGGCGCCGACCGTAGCGCGCCTGCACGAACGCCGCTTCGTCAGGGTCGTCGGCGACGTGGCTGTGCAGCCGGAGGCCGAGCTCCTCGGCCAGTTCACGAGACGCGATCATCGCCTCGGCCGACGAGCTCATGAGGGTGCTCGGGCCGACGCCCATCCGGACAAGGGAAGCCGGCGAGGCGTCGTGGTACGCCTCGTGCAGTCGCGCCGTGTCGGCGAGTACCTCGTCGAGGTCCTCGACCAGGTTCGGTGGGCAGACGCCGCCGTCGTCCGGGCCGATCGTCATGGAGCCGCGCACAGGGTGGAAGCGCAGGCCCACCTCGCGGGCGGCCTCGATCTGGGCGTCGATGAGTTCGGGCTCGGGGTGCAGGTAGAGGTGGTCTGCGCTGGTCGTGCAGCCGCTCAGCGCGAGCTCGGCGAGCCCGATCGTCGTGGAGATGGCTGCGGCATCCGCATCGAGGCGCGACCAGGCGCCGAAGTAGGTCCAGAACCAGTCGGTGAGGTTCTCGACGGCTTCGGCGGGGGCGTATGCCCGGGTGAGGTTCTGGTACAGGTGCTGGTGGGCGTTGACGAGACCCGGAAGCACGACGCAGCCGGAGACGTCGACCGTCTCGCGCGATTGGGGTGGCGGAGTACTCGGATCGCCTATGCCGACGATGACGCCCTGGTCGATGGCAAGCCACCCGCCGGGGAGCTCGGTGCTGGCGTCGTCGAAGCACGCGATCAGCTCCGCGTTCCTGAGCAGCAGGTCGACAGGAGCGTTGTCGTCCTTCATGGCGTCCGCCCCGCCGTCGCCATCGCGTCGTGCGGCGCCGAGTCTGCGGCGGGTCCGCCCTCGCCGGGATCGGTCGCGCTCGCGCGACGCCCGGCCGCCCATCCGGCTGCGGTCTGCGCGGCGACCACGACCATGAGCAGCGCGATGGACGACGACCACGGGACATCGGCGGCGTGCAGCAGCCCCAGCGCGAGCGGCCCGGTCGCGGCGAGGGCGTACCCGGCGCCTTGGGCGAACGCCGAGAACGAGGCGACCCGGCCGGGTGCCTTCAGCACGATCAGGGCCACCCCGAGGCCGAACGCGGCGCCCTGCGCGAAGCCGAGCACGGCCACCACGACGGGCGCGAACGCGACGGGGGCCCAGGCCACTCCCGCGAGCCCGGCGGAGGTGCCGATGCCGACGAGTGCGACGAGCCAGTGCTGGCGCGGCATCCGCCCGGCGGCCACCGACACGAGCAGGGATGCCGGCAAGCCGGCGATGCTCAACCAGGCCAGCAGTGCCGCCGCGTCGGCGGGAGCCGCGCCGCGGTCGGCGTAAACCGTCGGAAGCCAGCCGACGACGGCGAAGAAGACGAGCGCCTGTCCGCCGAAGAACACGGTGACCTGCCAGAGGAGCGGCGAGACCCGCACACGCCCGGGGAGGGGCGATGTCAGTGCGAGTGGATGCCGCGGGGCACGTCGCACGGCGACCGCGGCGAGGGTGACGAGCACCAGTGCCGGAACCGCCCAGACGGCGAGTGCGACGGGCAGCGAACCGGCGACGGCGATGAGCGGGATGGTGAGGCCCGCGCCGAGCGCGGCACTCACACCGAAGCTCGTCGAGAAGACCCCGGACCAGAGACCTGCGTGGCGATGCAGGTGGTGCCGGATCACCTGCGGCATGAGCACGCTCAGCCCCGAGATCGCGGCGCCGGCCACGATCGTGCCCGCGAAGAGCGCAAGCGGTGCCACCGGCCGCAACGCGATCGCGAGCACAAGCAGGACAGCGAGGGTGAGGATCGCCCGCTCGGCTCCGAACCGTCGTTCCAGGATCGGCGCGAGCGGCGCGCCGACGGCCAGCAGCAACACCGGCAGGCTCGAGAGGGCAGCCATGCCTTCCGGGCCCACGCCGTACTGATCGCCGATCTGACCGAGCGTGGCAGACACGCTGGTGATGGGGTCGCGGACGTTGAGCCCCGCCGCGATGAGGAGTGCGACGTAGAGCAGACTGTCTCGGTCAGGACGTCGCGTGTGATGCCTACCCATGCAGGTTGCGCAACTGCTGCTCGTGGTCGTCGAGGACGCTGAGTGCCGCGTCGGTCGCCGCGCCGGGATCGCCTCGCCCGATGGCCGCATGGAGCGCCTCGTGGAATCCGCTGTGCGGGTCGTCGGCGACCGCGATGCAGTTCGTGCGGGCGACCGAGTCGCGCAGCGACGGCTCGAAGCTCGCATACAGGTCGGCGAGCAGCCGGTTCTTCGACGCCGCGGCGATGCCCACGTGGAACGCGACGTCATGGTCGATGAATGCGGCGAGGTCCCCGTCGGCGGCGGCGGCGGCGCGACCTGCGAGCGCGGCACTGAGCTGCCGGAGGTCGTCGTCGGTGCGGCGCACGGCGGCCTCCCTGGCCGCGAGCACGTCGAGGGCCCGGCGGACCGCGACCACCTCGGCGTCATCGGCGTGATCGATGGCGTTGCGCAGCGCGACGGTGGTCTCGTCGTCGGCGACCACGTAGGTGCCGTCGCCCTGCCTGGTCTCGAGGAGGCCCAACTGGACGAGGGAACGGACAGCCTCACGCACCGAGGGGCGGCTCACGCCGAGCGAGTCGACGAGTCGCGCCTCGGTGGGGATCTTGCTGCCTACCGGCCAAGCGCCGCTCCGGATCTCGTCGCGGAGGCTCTCGACGACCGTGTCCACGAGCGATACGCGCGCAACCTGCTTCATGTGACTTCCTTCTCCTCGTGAGATGTGATAACCATATCATCTGACGAATCCAGTGAGTCAAGGAAGCGAGGTCGGAGATGCCCGTGAACGAGCCAGCCATCGTCGTGTCGCCACCGCTCGTCGATGCGCACATCCACCCGGACAAGACCTCGTGGGGCGGTCCGTGGCTCTCGCGTCGCGCGGCCCGCGCATTGCCGGAGTACATCGCGAACGACGTGCGCGTGCAAGCCGACTACCTCGCATCGGTCGAGGAGCGGACAGTCTCGCTGTTCCGCACCGCCATCGCCAATGGCACCCGGGCGCTGCGCGCCCAGGTCGACGTCGGCCCCGCGCAGGGTCTCACCAACGTGCACGGGGTGCGCGCCGCAGCCGACCGCTTGGCCGGCCTGCTGGACGTGCAGATCGTCGCGTTCCCGCAGCAGGGCCTGCTCACGGCACCCGGCACGGCCGATCTCCTGGACGCGGCGCTCCGCGAGGGCGCCGACCTCGTCGGCGGGATCGACCCCGTCGGGCTCGAGCACGACCTCGACGGTCATCTGGACGCCGTCTTCGGCTTGGCAGGCGCGCACAGCGTCGACGTCGACATCCATCTGCACGACGGCGGTGAGATCGGGCTCGAAGAAACCCGGCGCATCGCCCGACGGGCGGTCACCGAAGGGCTCTCCGGCCGGGTCACCATCAGCCACGCCTTCGCCGTCGCCGAAGCGACCGGCGACGACCTCCTCCACATCGCCGATGTGCTCGCCGAGTCCGGCGTGTGGCTCACCACCTGCGCGCTCGGTACCGACCCGGTGCTGCCCGTCGCCGTCCTCCGCGAACGCGGCGTCAAGGTCGCCGTCGGCTCCGACGGCGTGCGCGACGCGTGGACGCCCTTCGGCACCGGCAGCATGGTCGACCGAGCCCACCTGCTCGCGTACCGCACCGACGCGATTACCGATGTCGAACTCGAGCAGGCGTGGGACCTGTGCACGCGCTCGGGCGCCGAACTGGTCGGCCTGGCCTCGCACCCGGTCCAGGCAGACAGTGCCGACCGTCTCGAGTTCGACGCCGAGTGCCTTGCCGCAGTGGTCGTCGACCGGCCCGCGCCGGCCCGCGTCGTCAGAGGCGGCCGGGTCGTCGCCCGAGCCGGCACCCTCACCGGCTGATCCGCCCAACCCGCAGCCCAGCACCGAAGACGAAGGAGTCTCCATGCCACGCCCCCGCGTCGCCCCCCTGATCGCCGTCGCGGCCGCCGTCGCCACGCTCACGGGCTGCTCCCTGCCGGGAGCCGACCCGTACGCGGCCGCCATCGATCGGTCGGATCTCATCACCACGACCGAGCCGGGCACCGGTGAACTCGACGTGGTCCGCTGGAACCTGCCGTACGAGCCGTATTCGATCGACGCGATGCGCTCGTTCAATTACGCCGAGAACACCGTCATCGCGAACCTCTGCGAGTCCCTGCTGCGACTCACCCCCGAAATGGACATCGAACCCGGACTGGCCGAACGCGTCGACAAGCCCGACGACCTCACGCAGGTCTACACGATCCGTTCGGGCGTGGAGTTCTGGGACGGCACGCCGCTGACGGCGGAGGACGTCGCCTACAGCCTGAACCGGCAGTTGAATCCTGACAACGGCTCCTATTTCGCGGGCTACTACGGCAACGTCGCATCGATCGACGCGACCGGTCCACTCGAGGTGACGGTGACGTTCACCCGGCCCGATGCACTCTTCGAGCAGGCCATGGCCACAGCCGCCGGTGCGATCTCGCAGCAGGGCTTCACCGACGACTCGGGCGAGTCGTACGGCACGCCGCAGACCGGCCTCATGTGCACCGGGCCCTACCAGTTCGCCTCCTGGTCGCCTGGCCGCACGCTCGTCATCGAACGCAACGACGCGTACTGGGATGACGAGATGCAGCCGAAGGTCGCGCGCATCGAGTTCAGCTTCATCGCCGACGAGTCGACCGCCGTCAACGCGCTTCGTGGCGGCGAGATCGACGGACAGTACTTCTACCTTCCGCCGGCCGGCCTCATCCAGCTGCAGAACGAGGAGGCGCTCACGCTCGACTTCGGCGAGTCGCTCGTGTTCTTCGCTCTCATCGGCGCCAACGAGACCGGCCCGCTCGCCGACGACCGTGTGCGCCGAGCGCTCTCGGCGGCGATCGACCGCACCGCCATCGCGAGCGTCGTGCTCCAGGGTGCAGCGCTGGCCGCGCCATCCCTCGCCGGACCCGACTACTGGGGGTACGAGGAGGAGACCTTCGCGGCCGCGTACGACGCGTTCGACACCGACACCGACCTCGGGCTCGCCGAGGAACTGGTCGCCGAGGCCGGCCCGCAGGGGCCGATCACCATCGGCATCCAAGGCAGCTCGGCCGTGCACGAGCAGACCGCCAACGTCATCCAGGCAGCCGGCAAGAAGCTGGGCCTCGACATCCGCACCAAGGTGATCCCCGTCGAGCAGTTCGGCAACCTCTACAACGACGCCACTGCGCGTGAAGGCCTCGACGGCTTCTTCACCACCTGGTACGGCAACTTCCCCGACCCGCTCGAGGCCTACACCGTCTTCGTCGACGGCGGCTACAACAACTACGGCGGCTACGACGTCGTGAGCGACCAGGTCGCCGATGCGATCGCGACGCTCGATCCGGCCGAGCGGGCCCGCAAGGTCGTCGAGATCCAGGAGGCCGTGACGCGGGGCGCGCCGTGGACCCCGCTCGTGACGCTGCCCACCATCCTCGTGCAGGACGCCGGGATCTCCGGCGCCACCGCATCGATGGCCTACCTGTACTACCCCTGGGCCGCCGACCTCGGCGGGAAGGAGTCGAAGTGAGCATCCTCGCCTACGCGCTCAAGCGCCTCGCGAGCCTCGCGCTCGTGCTGCTCGTCACGTCGTTCATCGTGTTCGGGCTGCTCTACCTCGCGCCAGGCAGCCCCCTGTCGTTCCTCCTCGGCCCGCGCGGCGGCACCGAGGAGCAGATCGCGGCCGTGACGGAGAAGTACCGCCTCGACGAACCGTTCCTGATCCGCTACTTCGGCTGGCTCGGCGACGTGCTCCGTGGCGACTTCGGCCAGTCGATCGTGTACCGGCAGGATGTCGCGGACATGATCGGCGGCCGCATCGGCACGACCGTCGCCCTCGTCGCCATCGCCGGAGTGCTCATCGCGCTCATCGGCATCGCGGTGGGAACGTACGCGGCGCTCAAGGGCGGCGCCGTCGGCACCACGATCTCCTCACTCGCCTCCGTCGCGCTCTCCACCCCGGTGTTCGTCATCGGCGTCGCACTCATCAGCATCTTCGCCGTGGTTCTCGGCTGGTTCCCCGTCTTCGGCAGCGGCACCGGCGGACTCGACACCATCTACCACCTGACGCTTCCGGCCATCGCGCTGGCCGTCGGCAGCGCCGCGTACCTCACCCGCATCACCCGCGCCTCGGTCGACGAGGAACGCGGCCGCGAGCACGTGCAGACCGCCGTCGCCCGAGCGCTCCCGCGAGGCGTCGTCGTCCGCCGCCACATCCTGCGGAACGCGATGATCCCCATCACGACCGTGCTCGGCCTGACCATCGCATCCCTCATCGCCGGCACCGTCATCGTCGAGAACGTGTTCGCCCTCGACGGACTCGGCTCGCTCCTGGTCAAGGCCATCCTCCAGCGAGACTTCGCCGTCGTGCAGGCGGTCGTGCTCGTCATGGTGTTCGGCTTCGTCATCATCAACGCCATCGTCGACGTGCTGTACAGCGTGATCGACCCGCGCATCGGCCTCGGGAGGACCGCATGAGCACACTCGCCACCACCGCCCTGCCCGCCTTCCGCACCAAGGTCCGCCGCACCAGCACGCCCGCGGACCGGCTCGGCGCGACCGGCATCGCGGCCGCGGCCGTCCTCGGGGTGATCATCCTCGTCGCCGTCCTCGCACCGTGGGCCGCACCGCACGACCCCGATGAACCCGACCTGCTCAACGTCCTCGCCCAGCCCAGCACCACGCACTGGCTCGGTACCGATGCGCTCGGTCGCGACATCCTCTCGCGTCTCATCTGGGGCGCCAGGCTCACCCTCATCGGCCCCGGCATCGTGATCCTCGCCTCGACGGTCATCGGCACGGTGCTCGCGTTGACCTCCGCCTGGTTCCGCGGCCGCGTCGATGCGGTGATCTCGTGGGTGCTCGACGTGATGTTCGCCGTGCCCGGCATCGTGTTCGCCCTCATCGCGGTCGCGCTCTGGGGCCCGAGCTTCGCCACCGTCGTGGCCGGCCTCACCGTCGCATACATTCCGTACGTCGCCCGGGTGGTCCGCGGTGCCGCACTGCGCGAGCGGAGCCTGCCCTACGTGTCCGCGGCCTGGCTGCAGGGCCAGCGCGGGTTCGCCATCATGTCCCGGCAGCTCCTGCCGAACCTGCAGCCGCTCATCGTCGCACAGGCTGTCTCAGCCCTCGGGTTCGCCGTGATCGACCTCGCCGCGATCTCGTTCCTCGGGCTCGGCGTGCAACCGCCCACCGCCGACCTCGGCCTCATGGTCAAGAGCGGCTTCGACAGCGTCCTCCGCGGGTTCTTCACCGAGTCCGCCTCGGCCGGCGCGCTGATCGTGCTCATCGTCCTGTGCGTCACCGTCATCGGCGACCGCCTCACCGCCACGGCAAGGAGCCCCAAGTGACCCAGCCTCTGCTCCAGATCCGCGACCTCACCGTCGACGCGCCCCAGCGCAGCGGCCACCACCGACTGCTCAACGGCGTCGATCTCGACATCGGCCGCGGCGAGGCCGTCGCTCTCGTCGGTGAATCCGGCTCCGGGAAGTCGCTCACCACCCGCACCATCATGCGGCTGCTGCCGACGAACTTCCGTGTCGGCGGCACCGTCCGGTACGACGGACAGGACGTCCTCGCCATGCGACGCGATGAGCTGCGCCGCTTCCGCGGGCACGAGGTCGGGATGATCTTCCAAGACCCGCGCGCCCACATCAACCCGGTGCACCGCATCGACGACTTCCTCACCGAGGCGCTGACCACCACGCGCGGCGTCTCGCGCGCGCAGGCGGAAGAGCGCGCGGTCGCGCTGCTCTCCGAGGTGGGCGTGCGCGACGCCGGGCGTCGGCTTCGCCAGTACCCGCATCAGCTCTCCGGAGGGCTCCTGCAGCGCGTGCTGATCGCCTCTGTGCTGCTCGCCGAGCCGAAGCTGCTGCTCGCCGACGAACCCACCACGGCCTTGGACGTCACCGCCCAGTCCGACGTCATGGCGATCCTCGAGGAGCAGCGCACCCAGCGAGGGCTCGCACTGCTGTTCATCACCCATGACCTCGAACTCGCCGCAGCGTGCTGCGACCGGCTCGCCGTCATGTACGCCGGCGAGATCGTCGAACAGGGTCCGAGCGTGGCAGAGGCCCCGCAGCATCCCTACGCCCGCGAACTGCTCGAAGCCCGGCCGAGCATCGAACACCGCGCCGAGCGCCTGCCCGTCCTGCGGTACAACCGCGTCATCCACGAAGAGCTGAAGTCAAGGAGCATCGCATGAGCGCCGACGCCGTCCTCACCGTCCGCCAGCTCCGCAAGGAGTACCCGTCACCCATCCGCGGCGCCGAACCCGTCATCGCCGTCGACGGTGTCGACCTCGACGTCCACCCGGGGGAGTGCCTGGCCATCGTCGGTGAGTCCGGCTCGGGGAAGACCACGGTCGCCAAGACCATCGTCGGCCTCGAACAGGCGACCTCCGGCACCATCGCTGTCGGCGGGCAGGCCCGGCATGCAGCGCCTCGCCGTCACCGCGACCGTGTCCGCTGGGCGGGCGAAGTGCAGTACGTGTTCCAGGACCCGTACTCATCGTTGAACCCGAGGCAGCGTATCGGCACCGTCATCGAGACCTCCGTCGCCATCCACCGGCCCGAGCTCCGCAGCGACGACCGGCGCCGGGTCGTCGCCGACCTGCTCGACGACGTCGGCCTCGGCGGCGGATACGCCGACCGGCTCCCGCACGAACTCTCCGGCGGTCAACGCCAACGCGTGGCCATCGCTCGCGCCCTCGCCGCGAACCCACGACTGGTGATCCTCGACGAAGCCGTCGCCGCACTCGACGTATCCATCCAGGCACAGATCCTGAACCTCCTCGCCGACATCCGCGAGCAACGCCCCATCAGCTACCTCTTCATCACCCACGATCTCGCCGTCGTCAACCAGATCGCCGATCGGGTGGCGGTGATGGAACAGGGACGCGTCGTAGAGGAGGGCACGGCCACGGAGGTGCTCACGCAGCCGGCGCACGAGTACACGCGATCGCTCATCGCGGCAGTCCCCCGTTCCGGATGGAAGCCGCGTAGGCGGTCGGAGCTCGCCGCGATCGTGCACGCCTGACCGAGGCGCCTACCCGCCGGACCCGCGGTCGCGGGAGGAATTGCACGCTGAACCGTCGACGTCGTGCGGCCCGGTTCATCGAAGGCGCGTGAACTCGATCGAACCGACGTGATGCCGATGTATCCCGGCGCCGCTTCCCATTGTCACGAGGGTGCCGGAGTAGGCCATGTTGCGCCGGTCCGCCTCCGGGTTCGCGTCAGGCAGCACCGTCCTCATCCTTGACCACCGGCACCGATTCGCCCGTCAGCGCCGATTCATTCACCTGAAGCTCCGCCAACCTGGTCAGGCGGAGGTCGGCCGGGACCTTGTCGCCCGCTTCCAGCAGGACGAGATCACCGGGGACCAGGACGTCGGAGGACAGCGACTGCTGCTGGCCATCGCGGATCACCTTCGCGTCTGTCCGCACCATCGACCGCAAGCCCTCGAGGGCCGCCTCCGCTTTGGACTCCTGAATGAATCCGACGAGGGCGTTGACCAGTACAACACCGAAGATCACCGCCGAGTCGATGTGCTCGCCCAGCGCTGCGGTGATCGCCCCACTTCATGGGCCGCCAACCGGTGGTGAGCGGATGGCGATGCCGATGTCGTCATCTTCATCACCTCGCCGGGTTGAGCACCATGAGATGCGACCGGTCACGCCTGTGGTCACGACCTGTGCAGTCCCACGTCGGAGCTCACCATCAGTCGTACCGCGACTCCTCCACCCCTAGCCGCGACACGGGCTTGCCAAGCGGATCGAACGAGACGTCCGATCGGACCTCGCCCCGCGTGTGATTGCCGATCAGCGGAACGGGACCTTCGCCCTGACGGCTCGTCCGTGAGGGCCTGCACCATTAGCGGAGCGACGACGTGGCAGAGAGGAACCGGGATGCCGACGAGGGAGACAGCATCTCGGCCCCTGCGGATCCTCTTCGGCTATGACGCCTCGCGGAGCGCCATGGACGCGGCCGAGACGGCCGCCCGACTGATTCCCGGGGCGTCGGCGACCGTCGTCCACCTGTGGGATCCGCCCTTCGCTTCGCCCGAGTTGCGGCAGCGGCTGGCGGACCGAGCGCAGACCGTCGACCGACTCGTCGACCTCATCGAACAGGAAGGCCGGGCTGAGGCGGAACGCGTCGCAGGCCAAGGCGCCACGCTGGTCCGCGCAGCCGGGTGGGATGCCGAGCAACTGGTGGAGCGCTCCTTCAACGAGGGGTACCAGCTCGCTCGACTGGCCGAACAGAGCGGTTTCGATCTGGTCGTCCTGGGTTCCCGGGGTCTGAGCGGCGCGCGAGCGGTGCTCGGCAGCACGTCCGACATCATGGTGCATGTCAGCCGAGTGCCGGTCCTGGTGATTCCCTTCCCCCTCACGACGTCGGAGCGGGCCGCCGCCGCTTCCGGGCCCGTCCTCATCGCTTTCGACGGCTCACCCGCCGCCGAACTGGCGGCGGAGGCCGCCGCGCGGTTGTTCACGGACCGAACGCTCGTGCGCGTCACCGTCGAATCGTCGAACGAGAGCGAGACGATCGGCGGCAACGATCAGGAGACGGTCCGCATCCCGCTCCACGGTCGACCGGGAAGCGCGCGCGCCGTCGCGGTCGCCCTCGGCGAGTACGCATCCGAGCACGGTGCGGCAGCGATCGTCGTCGGATCCCGAGGCCGGTCGGCCAGCCGAGAACTCCTCCTCGGGAGCGTCGCCAAGGCGGTGCTCCACCACGCGCATCGACCCGTGCTCGTCGTACCCGCGGCACGCCCGGCCTGAGTCGAGGTCAAGCGCCGGCACGCGGTCACTCACGCTCGAGCCCTGCATCGCAGCTGGCGTCGGGAGGGGCGTCAGAAGACTGCACGGTCCTCACGGGCGTCCTTCTCGGTGACCTCGGCCGACGGCTGATCGGCCATCGGCGTGCGGCGTGCGTCGCGGGTCTTGATGAGGCTGGCGACGGTCGCCACGGCGATCGTCGCCGCGATGAACAGCAGTGACAGCCAGATCGGGATCTCGGGGATCACCGTGATCGGCTCGCCGCCGTTGATGAACGGCAACTCGTTCTTGTGCAGGGCGTGGATGAGGAGCTTCACGCCGATGAACGCCAGGATGACCGCCAGCCCCTGAGCGAGGTACGCCAGTCGCTCGAGCAGGCCGCCGATCAGGAAGAAGAGCTGCCGCAACCCCATCAGCGCGAACACGTTGGCCGTGAACACGATGTAGGCCTCCTCCGTCAGCCCGTAGATCGCCGGGATCGAGTCGACGGCGAAGATGAGGTCGACGAAGCCGATGGCGATGATGGTCAGCAGCATCGGCGTCACCCATCGCCGGCCATCCATTCGCACCGTGAGCTTGTCCCCGTGGTACTCGTTCGTCACCGGAAGATGCCGGCGGACGAAACGCATGAACCTGCCGTCGGCAGGGTTCGAATCGCCGTGCGAGAACGCCTGCTGGTAGGCGAGGAACAGCAGCAGCGCACCGAACAGGTAGAAGACCCAGGTGAAGTTCTCGATCAGTGCGGCACCGACGGCGATGAAGATGCCGCGCAGGATCAGCGCGATGACGATGCCGATCATCAGGACCTTCTGCTGGTAGATCTTCGGCACGGCGAAGCTCGCCATCACGATGAGGAAGACGAACAGGTTGTCGATCGACAGCGCCTTCTCGGTCAGATAGCCCGCGAAGTACTCGCCCCCGAACGTCCAGCCTGAGACGACGCCGATACCGACGCCGAACAGCAGCGCGAGGGCGATGTAGAACGCCGACCATCGAGCCGACTCCCCGATCGTCGGCTCGTGGGGCTTGCGCACATGCGCGAAGAACTCGTAGATGAAGAAGGCGACCGTGACCGCGACCGTGATGACCCAGACGAGCGGGGTGACATTCAAGAGAAGCTCCAAGCCTGGCGTGAACGGATCGACGCCAAGGTCTTCTCCATCCCTCGATCAGGAACCGATGGCCCGGGATGCGACGTGCATCCGTAGTGACGAGCGACCGTGCCGGAGTACTCCCCTTGGACTGCCAATCCTAGAGGCCTTCGCCGCGTGCTTCCTGAACAGCGCGCGTTGATGAGTTCGGGCGGATGACCGTCGTCGACGGCTGCTGGGTGCGACAATCCGCTCGAACTTGCGAACATCGAGTGGCTACGACGACCGCCTGGATCGAGCGTCGTGGCCGCCTACAGGTAGTCGAAGTATCGGATCCACCAGCTCGGCTTGCTCGCTAGAACACGGGGGCGGGCACGCGACCGTCGCATGGCTTCCAAAGCGGGCCTCGACGCGCTCGCCGACATCTTCGCGCTCGATGGCCAAGTTGGTGACGCCGGCGCAGTCCGGCGCCATGCATCACCGATCGCGGCCTACTCGACCGGTTCGCCCGCCGAGGTCGGGCAGCCGAGCTGGCCCGCGACCGCGCGCATGTTGGCGGCGGCCCTGGGCACGGTCATGAGGGCGTTGCCGCCGACGATGTGCAGGCCGTAGGCGTCTTCGAGGGCGACGAAGGTCATCGCCAGCTCGTCGTCGGGCAGTGCCGGCGAGAACACACCGGCCTCCCGGCCCGCGGCGAAGATGCGCGTGTAGGTCTCGAGCTGGCGCACGTAGAGCTTCTGCACGAGTTCGTCGTGCAGTGCGGAGTTGCCGGCGAGCACGTCGAACTCGTAGAGCAGGCTCATGAGCGCGTCATCCGGCCCGGTCGGCAGGCCCGCGTCGATCGCCGCGCCCAGCTGTTCACGGGGGTCGGCGAGCGTGGCGACGAGCTCGTCGCGGCGATCGCAGAACCGTTCGACGCCCGCGGTGTGCGCCTCGACGAGCAGCGCGTCGAGGTCCTCGTAGTAGTAGAGCACCGCACCCCGGCTCAGGCCGGCCTGCGCCGCGACATCCGTCAGGGAGAGCGAGCGGAGGCCGTGTCGTCGACCCGCGGCATACGTCGCCTCGATGAGGGCCGCCCGCCGCGCCTCCTGCCTGCGTGGTCGTGCCATGTGCTTGACAGTACCCGAGGGCGCATGGCACGCTTCTCGAATTCTTCGACACCGATGTCGAAGAATTCCGACCACACGGTCGGACCTCGACCATGAAGGGCCGACGAATGTCCAGCCAGACCCCCGCCGGCGGCGCGCCCGCCCGCAGCGCCCCCGCGCTCGACACCTCCGCGACGACCACCAACGGCGAACAGCTGTCCCGCTCGCTCGGCGTCGGCGGCAACGTGCTCATCACGCTCTCGGGCATCTCCCCGGCCTCGAGCGTCTTCATCCTCGGCGGCGCCGCGCTCGCCGGCTACGGGACCGGCGTCTTCTGGGGCTTCGCACTGGCGGGCGTCATCAGCATCCTCATCGCCTTCTGCTACGCCGAGATCGCCTCGCACCATCCGATCGCGGGCGGCGACTACTCCCTCGTGAGCCGCGTGCTCGGGCCGGCATCCGGCGCCGCCGTCTTCTTCATCGGCATGGTCAGCCTGCCGCTGATCATCGCGATCTTCGGGTTGGGCGTCGCCGACTACCTCGGCGTCGCGATCGCCGGAATCGACCCGCTCGCGACCGCGCTCATCGTGATCGCACTCGCGACCGTCACGGCGTGCTTCAACATCCGCACCAACGCCTGGGTGACGGGCGCGTTCCTGTTCGTCGAGATGGCGGCACTCGCCCTCCTCGCCGTCCTCGGTCTCGTGCAGATCGAACGCCCGATCACCGACCTGCTCGACCCGCAGGCCCTCGACGCAGCCACCGGGGGATTGGCTCCGATCGGCATCGCCGGTCTGGTGCTCGTCGTGACGCAGGGCATCTTCTCGTACAACGGCTACGGCGGTGCGGTCTACTTCGCCGAGGAGACGCGGAACGCCAGGCACACGATCGCCCGGGCGGTGCTCTGGAGTGCGATCATCACGGTGCTCGCCGAGCTCATCCCGCTGACCGCGGTGCTCCTCGGTGCCCCGTCGCTCGAGGCGCTCTTCGGCGCCGCGCTTCCCGTCGAGAGCTTCCTCGCCGAGCGAGGCGGGCCGGCCGTGACGATGTTCGTCCTCCTCGGCGTGGCGTTCGCGATCATCAACGCGATCATCGCGATCGCGCTGCAGTCCGGCCGCCTGCTCTTCGCCGCAGCACGGGACGGTGCCGTGCCGGCCGCGCTCGCTCGCCCGCTCTCGCGTGTCTCGGCGACCACGCGGATGCCCGTGCCCGCGACGATCGCGATGGGCGCCCTCGCCCTGGCCGCCTGTTTCATCCCATTCGACCTCCTGCTGAACGCCACCGGGTCGACGCTCGTCTTCAGCTACGGATTCATCGCGGTCGCCGCGCTCGCCGTGCGTCGCTCCGTGCGAGAGGGCGGGCACGACGACGCCTACCGGATGCCGTTCTGGCCGCTCGCTCCCGGCGTCGCGCTGCTGGCGATCGCGGCGCTCTTCGTGATCGGCATCCTCGATCCCGCGCAGTGGCTCAGCCTGGGCATCGCGTTCGGCATCGTCGCCGCGGGATACGCGTACTTCGTGCTCTACCTTCGGCCTCGCGCAGCGTCGGTGCGGATGTTCGACGTCGTCGACGACACCGAGGAGCCGGTGGCATGACCCTCGACCTGCTCATCACCGGCGCCCGCGTGCGCACGTTCGATCACGCTCGACCTTGGGCCGAGGCAGTCGGCATCGCGCGAGACCGCATCGCCTACGTCGGTTCGCTCGCCGACGCCCCTGCGGCACGACGCACGATCGATGCGACCGGCCGGTTCGTGACACCCGGAATCATCGACAGCCACAATCACCTCCTGCTCGGCTTCGACGACGACGCCGTCTCCCTCGAGGGTGCCCGGACGCTGCCGGAGGTGCGCCGCCGGATCGCGGAGTTCGCGAGACGTCGCCCGGACCTGGACTGGATCTGCGCCGAGAACGCGGTGTACTCGATCGTCCCGGACCGTCGACCGAATGCCGCGGACCTCGACGGGCTCGACCCGCTCGGTCGTCCCATCTTCGTGACGACCTACGACCAGCACTCCGTGTGGCTGAACCGCCAGGCCCTCTCCGCTCTCGGCATCACCACTGGCGGGGACATCGCCTGGGGCCGACCCGAACGCGACGCCGGGGGACAGGCGACCGGATGGATCACCGACTTCTACACCAGCGCGATGACCGTGGCAGGATTGGCGGCGCTGCAGCGCGACATCCCGATGTACTCGCCCGATCGCCGCTACCGCAAGCTGCGAGGCAGCATGCGCATGGCTACCGCGCTCGGCATCACCACGGTCGTCGAACCCCAGGTGCCGCTCGCCGAGCTGCCGCTGTTCGAGCGGGCGCTCGCCGAAGGCGTGCTCACCTCGCGGGTGATCGCCGCCCTGTTCCATCCGGTCGGTGCGGATGCCGCGTTCCGGTCGTCGCTCCGCACAGCCGTCGACGATGCGGCAAGGCGAGCGGATGACGCGGGGCTGCTTCGCCTGGGTCCGCTGAAGCTGTACGCCGACGACGTCATCGAGCCGCACACCGCACTCATGCTCGACGACTACGCGAATCGGCCGGGCCTGCGCGGACGCCCGAGCTACGCCGCCGACGGCGGCCGCGAACTCGTCGGCATCGTCAGCGAGCTCGACCGGATGGGATTCCAGACGCACACGCACGCCACCGGCGACGGCGGCATCCGTCTCGCGCTCGACGCGATCGAGCATGCGGCGCGAGTCAACGGCACGAGCGATCGGCGCCACGGGATCGTCCACGTCGAGTGCCTGCATCCCGATGACCTGCCCCGCTTCGCGGCGCTGGACGTCACTGCGGCGATGCAGCCTCGCCACTGTTCACCCGATCTCGTCGGCGGTACCTGGATGGAGAACGTCGGCGAAGGTCGCTGGGATCGGGCGTGGCGGTTCCGCAGCCTGCTCGAGTCCGGAGCGACCGTCGCGTTCTCGAGCGATTGGCAGGTCGGTGAGATGGACCCGCTCGTCGGGCTGTACTCGGCCGCAACCCGTGCCGGCCTCGACGGGTCGGATGCCTGGACCACGGCCGAGCGCGTGGGCCCCGACCGTGCGCTCGAGGCCTACACGGTGCACGGCGCGCGCGCCTGGCACCTCGAGAACGCGCGGGGCCGCATCGCGCCCGGCATGGACGCGGACATCGTCGCGTGGTCGGGCGACCTCTACGCGCACGCCCATGATCCCGCCGCCCTGCTCGGCGAGCACGCCGCGCTCACGGTCGTCGGCGGGCGCGTCGTGCACTCGACCGGCGCGATCGCCGAGCCGGTCGGCGACGCCGTGGGCGAGGATCCGGTGCGGGAGGGCGGCCGAAGCGGCGCCCACGTGCACGCGCACTGAGCCGCCTCCAGAACGGGGCGTCCCGTCCGAGGCTCACCGCGGTGTCGGCGGATGAGCGGTCCGCCGGGACCGTCGGGGTCGACGCGCGCGGGTGGAACCGGGCCGCGGTGAGCACCGGGCCGATGCTGGTGCGACCGTCCATCCTCGCCTCCAGCAGGCCGAGCACCGCTCCCGCGGTCCCGCGCGATCCGGCGCCTCGGGATGCCCGAGGACGTCGCGTGGGACTGCGTCTACCTTGCCTCCGACGAGTCCACCCGGGTCACGGGAGTCAACCTTCCGATCGGTGGCGGATTCATGGCGCGTTGACTGCGGCGTTGTCGAGGGCCCCGCCGTTCTTCGTTCGTGATCGCGGCCGAGACATGGAAGGCAGATTCCGCCGCATCTCTCGACGGACAAGGCGCCGCGCGACCGCGTCGGCGGTCATCCGTCGAGCCGTTCGCCGCCCAGGGTCGCTCCGCTGAGTCTGTGGGCCGGGCCCGAGGGCCCGCCGGCGGCGAGCCGCATGAGCTCGGAAGCGAAATCGACGTCCTCGGCCCCGCGCTCGGCGCGTGACGCGTTCCCCGAGAAGTAGTGGTCATGCTTGTCCCAGTTCTCGTCTGCGATCGCCGATGCGATGCCGCTGCCCACCAACGCGGCCAGTTCGTTCGCCGCCCGCGCGATCCGTCGCCCGAGGTCCGACGAGCTCCAGTCCTCGGGTGCGGCGTACAACGAGGTCGGCGCCGGGATCGACCTGAGGAAGGCGAAGAGCGGCCTCAGCTGCTCATCGACGACCATCGAGTGCCGCGCGCTTCCGCCCGTCGCCGCGAGCACGATCGGCTTCGCAAGCAGGAGGTCGTTGTCGAGCAGGTCGGCGAACGACTTGACCAGCCCGCTGATCCCCGCCTTGTAGACCGGAGTGCCCACCACGATCGCATCGGCGGCGGCCAACCGGTCGATGGCCGCCTGCACCGGTTCGGACGGGAGACCGGAGATGAGCGAGCGGGCGATGTCCACCGCGAGGGGTCCCAGGTCGATTGTCGACACCGTCGCCTCGAACCCCCGCGTCGTGAGCGCATCGATCGCCTTCTGCGTGATCCGGTCGAGCAGCAGCCGCGTGGACGAGGGATCGCTCACGCCGCCGTTGATCACCGCGATCCTGGCCGCTCGGTTCCCTGCAAGTGCCTCGCTCATGATTCCGTCCTCTCAGTCTCTTCGGATGCGTGGGTGCCCGTGGCCTGGGCCGCGGCGAGCAGCTTGCGACTCAGCCTTCCCAGTTCGGCGAGTTCGTCCGCGTCCAGTGCCCGCAGCATCGCCTGAGCGACCTGCGTGGCATGCATCCGACCGCTCGACACCTGCACCGCGGCGCCCTTCTCCGTGAGGAGGATCCGGGTCGCGCGAGCATCGTCGGGGTCGGGGCGGCGCTCGACGAGCCCCCTGCGCTCGAGTCGGTCGACGAGCCGCGAGATGCCAGCCTGCGTCAGCAGGACGTCATCGCAGAGCGCAGTCATGCGCACGCCCTCGGGCGCGCCGGCGAGTGCATACAGCACCCCGTACTCGCGAGGGAGCACTTGGCCCCAGTCGCCCGTGTACTCGAACTCCTGCGCCAGGGTCGCCTGGGCGCGGAACATCGCCTCCCACGTCTCGTTCGCGAGGCGCACCTCGGCGGCCCTCATCAGGCGACCAGGGGAAATCTGGCCCGCTGCGCGGGATCCGAGTCCTGGTAGGGCGAGGTCCCCGAAAGGTTGTCACCTCGGTTCGGGTTGGGCCGAGGCTGGCGCGGCTCGCGGTCGCCGTACTTGGCGGCGACGAGGGAGGCGTGCGTCGGAGCATTCGGAACGTCCGCCGCACGTCGAGCGCCCATCTCCTCGCGCAGCACCGGCACGACCTCCGTGCCGAGGAGCTCGACCTGCTCGAGCGCCATGTCGACCGGCAAAGCGAGGCCGTCGATCGCGAACAGCTGGCGCTGGTAGTCGCCGAAGCCCTCCTGGAATGTCAGCACCTTGTCGATGACCTGCTGCGGGCTGCCGACGGTGAGCGGGGTGGCAGCCATGTGGTCCTCCAGGCGCGAGCCTCGGAACATCGGGTAGTTCTCGTAGTACGGCCGGAAGCGCTCGATCGCGTCCTGCGACCTCTTCGAGATGAACGACATGCCGCCGAGGCCGACGATCGCCTGTTCGGGAGTGCCGTGCCCGTAGTGCGCGTAGCGCTGTCGGTACAGGTCCACCAACGGCTTGAAGTGGAAGTTCGGCGCGAGGATGTGGTTCGCGAAGAACCCGTTTCCGTAGAACGCGGCCTGCTCAGCGATCTCGGGGGTGCGGATCGAGCCGTGCCACACGAACGGCGGCACATCATCGAGCGGCCGAGGCGTGGAGGTGAAGCCCTGGAGCGGCGTGCGGAAGCTCCCCTCCCAGTCGACGACGTCCTCCCGCCAGAGACGGTGCAGGAGGTTGTAGTTCTCGAGCGTGAGCGCGACGCCCTGGCGGATGTCCTTGCCGAACCACGGATACACCGGCACCGTGTTCCCGCGCCCGACCATCAGGTCCAGCCGACCCTTCGCGACGTGCTGCAGCATCGCGTAGTCCTCGGCGATCTTGACCGGGTCGTTCGTCGTCATCAGCGTCACCGCCGTGCTGAGGACGATGTGCTCGGTCATCGCCGAGATGTGCCCGAGCATCGTGGTCGGGGACGAGGGGACGAACGGGGGGTTGTGATGCTCGCCGAGGGCGAAGACGTCGAGCCCGACCTCGTCGGCGCGGACGGCCGTGCGGATGATGTTGTCGATCCGCTCCGCCTCGCTGTAGGTGTATCCGGTCAGCGGATCGGGTGCGATGTCTCCGACGGTGAAGATGCCGAACTGCATGAGTTGCTCCCTGCCGCGCGTCAGCTGTTTGCATGACTGCGCAAACAATGCAACAACATGACTGCGCAAGTATTCCAGTCCTGCACTTCCGTGAGGTCTCTCAGCTCTACGGCCGATCCTGCATCGAGAGTCGTGCCCTGGGCGGCCCTTAGGAGCACAGATGTGTCATTCAGGGCGAGATCCGCACGCGCGCGATCCGGAGGAGGCCTTCGTTTGAGTCCGGGATGCGAACCGCGTCAGTTGCGCGCTCTCGTCGGCACGTCGGCTGAGGTGTGGCGCGTGACGGTCGCTTGCCCTACGTCCGAATCCACCGGACTCGAATCGCCATGACGGGTACCTTCAAGGCATGAGGGTACGTGGATCCAAGCCTGCACAGTTCGGTCGTCCGGACATGCGGCTCCTCCGCCGCACCCTGTTCGGACTGGGCGTGGCGTTCGGCGTGTTCCTGCTCACCGTGCCGGGGCTGCGTCGGTTGCCGCAGGCGGGGCGCACCACGGTCGACGGCGTGACGACGGTGGACGATGCGATGACGAAGGCATCCGCGACCGGCCTGGACGGCTGGGAACTCGTCGGCTTCGTCCAGCATCTCGCCGCCCGCAAGTTCGACTACTCGCGACGGAATCCGTGGGACACTCCCGCCCGCGCGTTCGAGCGCGGCATGGGCTACTGCCAGCAGCAGGCGCTTGCGCTCCGCGAGATCTACGGACGTCTGGGCATCGAGGCCCGCCCGGTCCACGCCCGGTCCTGCCACTTCCCCGCGGGCGAGGTCCACGGCATGCCCGAGCCGGCGGGCATCAGAGGGCATGTCTGGCTCCGCGTCCGCGTCGACGGCGAGGAGCGCGACGTGTGCTGCGGCGACGAGGGGAACACGCCCGGAAACGTCCACTTCACCATCCTGTCTCGGGTACATGAGCTGTACCCCTGGCTCTGGCCGTTCACCCACCTCGGCTCGGTGCTCGAGAACGTCCGGCGCGACTGGGTCGCCCGCCAGAGATACGCGCGCGGCTCCTAGGCCGTGTCGATTTGTGGGTCGGCGTTGGGTCTTCACTTCACCGATGCCAACGGGTTGCTCGCCCGTCGCCGTCGGAGGAGGCGAAGTCCGTGGCTTCCGGGCGATATCAGGCCGCGTCGCTTCGGACTGACGAAATCGCGGCATCTCCCAGGATCAGGATCTTGCGGTCGAGGGCGCTGCACCCCAGCCACCGTTGCTCACCTCGCGCCACGGTTCGAGCGTAGGTGAGTCGATCCCGCAATCAGGATCGCGTGCCGTCTGCTTAGGAAGCAGAAGTTCCTCAGTGCCGGTTCACGGTGCTTCACTCGGGCTCACGAGCCGCAGGATTCCGCGGACAGTGAGACGCAATGAGTTGTGGTGAACTCGGCAAAACCGTGAGTTAATCGTGAGCGACCTCGCGGCGAGCGATGGCGGGGATGCGGATTGCAGGCTGGTGTTGAGTCGGCCCGAATGATTCGAGGCGGGGGCGCGAAGGCCCCCGCCTCGTGGGCTCGAACCGCTGATTCCATCCCGCGGATCTCGTCTGTCGTCGCCCTGAGCGACTACTTCGGTTCGTCGCCCAACTCATGCGGCCTACACCGTCACGTCGGAGCTCCACGGGAATCGATGCCGATCGCTACCAGGCCGGCGAGCAGCGCCGTGGCGCGACGCGCGACGTCTCCGGGCTCGCCCTCGTTGTCGATCGCGATGCCGATCTCGTCAGGAGCGAGGGCTTCGAGGGTCTCGAACTGGGAGTCGAGCAGGCTGGAGGGCATGAAGTGCCCGGTCCGTTCGTCGAGCCTCTCTGCGATGCGGTCGCGTTCGGCGAGCAGGTGCACGAACGCCACACGCCCTTGGCCTGAGTTCGCGATCCGGTCGCGATACCGGCGTCGCAGGGCCGAGCACGCCACGACGACCGAGCGCCCTTCGGCGAGTTGTTCGTCCATCGCCGCGGCCAGGTCGGCCAGCCACGGCCATCTGTCCTCATCGGTGAGCGGGATGCCGGCGGCCATCTTCGCTCGATTCTCGGCGGGGTGGAGGTCGTCGGCGTCGATGAACCGTCCTTTCAGCTCGTTCGCGAGGAGCGAGCCGATCGTCGACTTGCCGGAGCCGGAGACGCCCATCACGACAATCCCGACCGCCGTCCCTGAGCCTTCTATGGGTGCACACACACCGTCTACCAATCGTGGACGGTGCCGTCGGCGAGGCGGTTGTACGGCAGGTAGGCCCGGACGTACGGGTACTTCCCGGCCTCGTCCACGTCGAGTTCGACTCCGAGTCCGGGCTGGTCGCCGGGGTGCAGGAAGCCGTCGTTCCAGGTGTACGACTGCTGGAAGACCGCACTCGTCTTCTCGCCGTGCTGCATGTACTCCTGGATGCCGAAGTTGTGGATGGCGAGGCCGAGGTGCATCGCGGCGGCCATGCCGACGGGTGAGACATCCGTCGGGCCGTGCATGCCCGACTTGATCTGGTATTGACTGGCGTAGTCGAGCACCTTCTTCAGGTGCGTGATTCCGCCCGTGTGGGTGACTGCGGAACGGACGTAGTCGATGAGCTGCTCGCGGATGATCTGCTGGTAGTCCCAGACCGTGTTGAAGATCTCGCCGATCGCGAGCGGCGTGGTCGTGTGCTGGCGTACCAGGCGCAGCGCCTCCTGGTTCTCGGCGGGCGTGCAGTCCTCGAGCCAGAACAGGTCGTACGGCTCGAGCGACTTGCCGAGCTGCGCGGCCTGGATCGGCGTCATCCGGTGGTGGCCGTCATGCAACAGCGGCACGTCGGGGCCGAACTCGTTGCGCACCGCCTCGAACACGGTCGGGATGTGCCGGAGGTAGCTGCGGGTGTCCCAATCCTCCTCGTTCGGCAGTCCGCCACGCTGGGCGGGCTCATGGTCGTACCTGACCCCTTCGTTGGCCTCGTAGGTGGCATTCGACGCAATTCCGTAGATCGACTTCAGGCCCGGCACGCCGGTCTGGATCCGGATCGCACGATAGCCCTCCGCCTGGTGCTCGCGGACGCTGTCGAAGAGCTCCTCGGTGTCCTTCCCGGAGGCGTGCCCGTATGCGATCAGGCCGTTGCGGGAGGCGCCGCCGAGCAGCTGGTAGACGGGCATGCCGGCGGCCTTGCCCTTGATGTCCCAGAGGGCCATGTCGACAGCGGCGATCGCGGCCATCGTGACGGGGCCGCGACGCCAGTAGGCGCTGCGATAGAGGAACTGCCAGGTGTCCTCGATCCGGCTGGCGTCCCTGCCGGCCAGGAGAGGGACGACGTGCTCGGTCAGGTAGGCGACCACGGCGAGCTCGCGTCCGTTCAGCGTCGCGTCGCCGAGGCCGGTGAGCCCGTCGTCGGTGGTCAGCTTGAGCGTCACGAAGTTCCGGTCCGGGCTCGTCACGATGACTTCGGCCCTGTCGATGATCACGGTGGATGTTCCTTTCTGGATGGTGCGATGCGTGGGTGCGTCGGTCAGTCGAGCCGGCGGGATGCCGCGGCGACCTCGGCGACGAGGCGCGGATGGTCGGACAGGCTCGGTTCGAGGAGGTCGAGGAGCCCGGCGACGGCGCGATCGCCGCCCTCGTTCGCGGCGCGTGCGATGGCATCGTGTGACCGATCCGGGGGCAGCGTTCCGGCGCGCGCGGCGTGCACCCATGCCCCGAGTACATGGACGCAGGCGGCTCCATCGCGGCCCGCTGCCCGCTCAGCGAGCAGCACGGGCACGATCCGGACGCGCAGTTTGGTGGTGCCGTCCTCGCCGATCTGGGCGAGGAGGTGCTCGATGCGGTGGTTGTCGAAGCGCTCGAGGAGTGCGGCGCGATATCGGTCGAGTTCGAGCCCGGCATCCGACGGCAGGTGCGGAACGGCCTCGTCCCAGAACTGCTGGACCCGCTCGCGGATGGCGCTGTCGCCGATCGCCTCGGCGACGGTCCGGTGGCCGCGTGCCGCTCCGGTGTAGGCCATCAGCGTGTGCGAGCCGTTCAGGAGCCAGAGCTTGCGCCGCTCGAACGGGTCGACGTCGTCGACGAACCGTGCGCCTGCGCGCTCCCACTCCGGCCGGCCGGCGGGGAAGTCCCCACTCAGCACCCAGTCGTGGAACGGCTCCGTCACGACCGGCGAGCGGTCGATCCATCCGGTCGAGGCGGCCACGGTCTCGAGGTCGCCGGTCGTCGTCTTCGGCGTGATTCGATCCACCGAGGTCGACACGAAGCTCACGTCCGACCGGAGGTAATCGGCGGTACCCGGACTCGACTCCGCAAGCGCGAGCAGACCGCTCCGGAGGAGTTCGCCGTTCGCGGGAAGGTTGTCGCAGGACACGATGGCCACTGGGCCGCCATCCGTACGGCGCCGGACCTCGAGCGCGGTGAGCAGTCTGGCCAGGGCGGTCTGTGGCCCGTCGGTGACGTCGAATGCAGCGGCGCTGAGCGCGTGCTGGAGCCACTCGCGGTCGGCGGCGACCGCCGGGTCGGAGCCGTCCGGCCGCCCCGTGGCGTCGAGGGCGTACCCCGCTTCGGTGATGGTCAGTGTGACGACCGACGTCTCGGGCGAGGCGACGGTCTCCACGAGTCGCGCGAGGTCGCCGCCGTCGATGGCGCGGGAGATGCTGGCGATCACCGAGAGGTCGTCGCCCGCGGCGGAGCGCTCGATCAGGGTGAACAGGCTGTCCTGCGCGGCCAGTTCGAGCGCGGCGTCGGGGCGGCGTCCGGTGAACGCGGCGATGCCCCATTCGCCCGCTGGATCCGCTGCGTGCGTGTACCAGGCCTGGTGGGCGCGGTGGAACGCGCCCAGCCCGAGGTGGGCGATTCGAACCGGCGAGGGTTCTGCAGGTCGGCCGGTGCGGCGGGCGAGTGCCGCGCGTGAGAGCGGCTCCCGGACGAGCGGCGCTTGTCCGGCTGGTCGGGTCGTCGTCACAGCTTGAACACCTTCCGGGGCAACGCATCGACGAGCTCGACGGCGATCCGCTCGGCGGCGGGGAGGCTCAGGCGTCCTTCGTTGACGAGTCGCGCCAGGAAGGCGCAATCGAGTCGTCTGGCCATGTCGTGGCGTGCCGGGATGGACAGGAACGCGCGGGTGTCGTCGATGAAGCCGGATCCGCGCGAGAAGCCGGCGGTCTCAGTGACGGCGGCACGGAAGCGCAGGACGGCGTCGGGTGCATCCAGGAACCACCACGGTGCGCCGATGAACACGCTGGGGTAGAACCCGGCGAGTGGGGCGATCTCTCGTGAGTAGGCGGTCTCGTCGACGGCGAACAGGACGAGGTGCAGATTCGGGTCCAGCCCGTGCCGCTCGAGGAGCGGGCGCAGGTTCTCGGTGTACTCGGTGCGAACCGGAATGTCGTGCCCGGTGTCGGGTCCGAGCCGCCGAAACGTGGCTTCCGAGTGGTTGCGGAAGACTCCCGGGTGGATCGTCATGACGAGGCCGTCGCGCGCGCTCATGCCGGCCATCCGGAGCAGCATGTTGCCGCGGAAGGCCCGCGCTCCCGCTGGGGCGAGGGTGCCTGCAACGGCCTGGCGGTAGAGCGCAGCAGCGTCTTCGTCGGAGAGGTCGACGGTGTACGGTTCGCGAACGCCGTGATCGGCCGAGACCGCACCATGGGACAGGAAGTGGGCGCGACGGGACTCGAGCGCCTCCAGGTAGCCGGCGAAGTCGTCGGGAGCGGTGCCGTGCCATCCAGTCAGGCGCTCGACCCGAGCGGTGAAGTCGCTCGCCTCGGGGTCCAGGTAGGCATCGGGGCGGAACGTCGGAAGGATCCGGCCACGGAATCCGGGATCGCTCGCGAGTGCGGCGTGCGCCCCAAGGTCATCCATCGGGTCGTCAGTCGTCGCAAGGACCTCGATGCCGAATCGGTCGAACAGGGCCCGCGGTCGGTAGTCCGGTTGGTCGAGTCGCTCGGCGATCGCGTCGTAGATGACGTCGGCCGTCTCGTCCGACGGTTCGACGTCGATGCCGAACAAGGTCGCGAACTCGTGCGTCAGCCAGTATCCCGATGCCGTACCGGCGAACAGGTGCCAGTTCGCGGCGAAGGCGCGCCACACCTCGCGCGGCTCAGCGCGCGCGCTGCTCCCCACGCCGAGGGTGGCCAGGTCGATGCCGGCCGAGTGCAGCAGCCGCGTCACGTAGTGATCGCGTCGGATGAACAGCTCTGCGGGATCGGAGAACGGTTCGTCCTCCAGCAGCAGCATCGGGTCGACGTGGCCGTGGGGCGAGATGATCGGGAGCGCGGCGACCGAAGCGTACAAGGCGCGCGCCGTTTCCCGCGTCGCCGGATCGGCGGGCAGCAGTCGGTCGGGGTCGAGGTCGAGCGTGATTGGCACCGGATCATGAGAGCATCGGCGTTCGGGACCGTCAACCGGTTGCCATCGCTTGCCGTGGACGCGCCGGGAACGGCCTTTCCGGCAGTACGCGCGTCAGTCGGCCGACTCGTCCTCGAGGTCCACGGACACATGGCGGAACCCTGCGGAGCGAACGGCCTTGATGATCTCCGCACGGAGGAGCCCGGCCCAGATCGCCGGGTCAGCGGAGGAATGCACCCTGAGGCGAGCGAGATCGCCGTGGTGGTACACGCGCACCCCCTCGATGCCGAGGCGGCGCAGTTCTGCTTCCGCCACCGCGACCTGCGCGCTCGTCTCGGAGGCGCGCTGCGGGGACGTGTCCGGGTTCTCCATCGCCCTGAGTCTCGGGGGGCCGGCGGGGTTCCCACGTGAGTTGCCGTGTGTTGCATCAGAAGACGGGTCTGGGGCGGAAACCGGTTGCACGTCGGTGCGCGGCCGCCTAGTATCCGCCGCATGCCCGACGCCGACTCCGATGCCACTCGCCGTTCCGGGCCGACCATCTACGACGTGGCGGCCGCCTGCGGTGTTGCCCCGTCGACCGTGTCCAGGACGTTCTCCCGTCCGGGCCGGGTCAACGCCGAGACCGCGGAGCGCATCCGACAGGTCGCGGCAGAGATGGGCTACCGGGCGAATCCGCTCGCCCGGGCCCTGCCGACAGGGCGGACTTCGCTGCTCGCGGTGATCGTCGCCGACGTGACGAACCCGTTCTTCTTCGACATCCTCCGGGGGGCCGAGACGGCTGCGGACGAGGCGGGGTACACCCTCCTCGTCGCGGACGTGCAGGAGTCGGTCGACGCTGAACGCCGCGCCCTCGACCGCGCCATCCCGATGGTCGAGGGCGTGGTGCTCGCCACCTCGCGAATGTCGGATTCCTCCATTCGCGTGGCCGCGAAGCAACGGCCGACGGTGGTGCTCAACCGATCGATGACGGATGTCTCGAGCGTCGCGCCCGACAACGCTCGCGGTATGCGGCGTGCGGTGGAGCATCTCGCGGCGCTGGGACACACGAGTCTGACGTATCTCGCCGGACCGGAGGCATCCTGGGCCGACGGAGTGAGATGGCAGGCGCTGCGCGAGGCGGCCTACGAGCTCGACCTCAAGGCGCGGCGACTCGGGCCATTCCCGCCGACGCAGGCGGGGGGCATCGCGGCGGCTCAGGCGTTCGCAAGAAGTCCCGGCACGTGCGCGATCGCCTACAACGACCTCATCGCGATCGGCGCGATGCGAGGGATGACGCGGCTGGGAGCGCGCATCCCGCAGGACGTCTCCATCGTCGGCTTCGACAACATCTTCGGGGCCGATTTCTGCACGCCCGCGTTGACGACCGTCGCGGCGCCGCTCCGCCAACTCGGCGCCCTCGCCGTCGAGACCTTGATCAGGGAGCTGCGTAGCGGTGCTCGCCGCTCCGGATCCCCGGCGCGGGTCCGGTCAGCCCTCCTTCCCACTCGGCTCCTCGAGCGGGATTCCACCGCGCTGGCGCCACGGCGACGCCGCGCCTGGGCGGCCTCGCCCGGCGGCAAGTGAGTGGGAAGCGAGTCGACGCCGCTGCGGAGACAACACATGGCAACCCGTTGCCATCAGGTATCGCAGCCCATGAAATTGACCGTCGAGACGAGGCAGCCCAACCTCGTCGCTCCACCGCACCTCGGCTGAGGTCGTCCGGCGCGAAGCGCCGGCCACGGCAGCCCTTGCATCGATTGTTCAAAGGAGACACAGATGAGCACGACGACGAAACTCCTCGTCGGATCCGCGGCCGGCCTCGTGGCGCTGGTCCTGACCGGCTGTGGCGGTGCCACGGCCGAAGGCAACGGCAATGGCGGCGACGGCGGCGAGGCCGCCGCGCCCAAGACCCTCCGCCTGGCCCTCAACCAGACCGAGGAGCACCCCTCCTACATCGCATTGGACGAGTTCGGCCAGCGGCTGAGCGAGGCCACCGACGGCCGCTGGACGATCGACGTCTATCCGAACGAGACACTCGGTGCACAGGCCGAGTCGCTGCAGCTCGTCGGCGACGGGTCGGTCGACATGGCGATCGTGTCCGGAGCGCAGCTCGAGACGCTGTCGCAGGACTTCGTCGCGCTGAGCGTGCCGACGGTCTTCGACTCGATCGAGCACCAGATGTCCGTGGTCAACGACACGGAGGTCGTCGGCGACCTCTACACGTCGCTCGAGGACAGCAACAGCCTCACCGTCATCGGCGGCTTCACCCAGGGTGCCCGAAGCTTCTACATCAAGGACGGCACGGTCGAGACGCCGGAGGACCTTGCGGGCAAGAAGCTCCGGGTCCAGGAGAGTGAGCTCTTCATCGCCCTCGTCGAGGCACTGGGCGCCTCGCCCACGCCGATGGCATTCGGCGAGGTGTACACCGGCCTGCAGTCGGGCGTCATCGACGGCGCCGAGAACAACGAGGTGTCGTATTTCACGCAGAAGCACTTCGAGGTCGCCCCGTCCTTCTCGTACACCAACCACCTCATCGGGACCGACTACCTCATCATCAACAGTGACCTGCTCGCAGAGATGTCGGAGGACGACCGAGCCGCATTCGACGAGGAGTGGACCGCCGCCTGGGAGCAGCACACCGAGCTCTGGACCGACGCGACCGAGCAGGCTATCGAGGACGCCGAGGCAGGCGGGGCGTCGTTCAACGAGGTCGACGAGGACGCCTTCACCGAGGCGCTCGAGCCGCTCGTCGACGAGTTCCTCACCGAGGACAGCCAGATCGAGCTCTACGAAGCCGCGCGCGGCGCAGCCAAGTAGCGTGACCGGCCGGATGGGAGCGGCGCCCGACGTCCTCCCATCCGGCCTCCTGCAGCAGACGGAGGAACCGTGAACAACCCTGACGAGACGCCGGAGCCCACGCCCGCCGAGCCGCCGGTGCGCTGGAACGGCGTGATCCGGCCGCTCGACGCCATCCGCCGCGTCTTGGATCGAACCCTCGCCATCATCTGCATCGTGACGTTCGTCGCGCTCGTCTCGATCGTCGTCTGGCAGGTCTTCACGCGTCTGGTCCTCCGGGACTCAGCCCCGTGGACGGAGGAGGCCTCGAGGTACACCTTCGTCGTGCTCGCGATGCTCGCGATCGCCCTGGTCTTCTCCGAGCGCGGGCACATCGCGGTCGAGATCGTCGTCACTCGCCTCCCGACTCCGGCTCAACGCGTCGTCGCCGTGCTCGTGGAACTGCTCGTAGCCTTCTTCGCGGTGTTCGTACTCGTCATCGGCGGCATCCGCGTCATCGAGAACGCCTGGGGCCAGCAACTCGCGACCATCCCGCTCAGCGTCGGACAGATCTACCTCGTCGTCCCCGTCGCCGGCATCCTCATCACCTTCTACTCCCTCCTCCACCTGCTCAAGGTGGTCGCCGGCGCCGAGACCCCGTTCCCGCCCGTCGACGAAGCCGCCGAATCCGTCTGAAGGACACCATGGACACCCTTGCCGTCGTCTCCATCGTCCTGCTCGGAGGGATCGCCCTCGGAATCGCTCTCGGCCTGCCCGTCGCTGTGGCGATGGGGCTGCCCTCCGCCATCGCGATCGCCCTGCTCCTCGGCTGGGAGGGTGCAGCGCTGACCTCAGCACAGCGCATGTTCGCCGGCACCAATTCGTTCGCTCTGCTCGCCATCCCCTTCTTCATCCTGGCTGGCGGGCTCATGAACACCGGCGGGATCGCCGCCCGACTCATCGACCTCGCGAAGGTGCTCTCCGGTCGCCTGCCCGGGTCCCTCGCCCAGACGACGGTCGTCGCGAACACCATGTTCGGCGCCGTCTCCGGCGCGTCCGTCGCGTCAGCAGCGGCCGTAGGCACCGTGTTGTCGCCACGGATGAAGAAGGAGGGCTACGACCCTTCCTTCACTGCAGCCGTGAACGCCGCCTCCTCGCCGGCAGGCATGCTGATCCCGCCGAGCAACACGTTCATCATCTACTCGCTCGTCTCGGGCACGTCGATCGCCGCCCTCTTCCTCGCCGGGGTGGGCCCCGGGCTGCTGTGGTCGCTGCTGTGCGCGCTGGTCGTGCTGATCTACGTGCGCAAGCGACCGGAGCTGCGGGCGTCGGAGCGGCCCACGGTGCGCGAGGGGTTCATCGTGTTCCTCCGCGCCATTCCGGCGCTCGGGATGATCTTCGTGGTCATCGGCGGCATCCTGCTCGGATGGTTCACCGCCACCGAGTCCTCCGTGATTGCCGTCGTGTACTCGCTCGTGCTCGGCTTCGTCCAACGGACCCTCGACTGGCGCAAGCTCCCCGCCATCGTCCTGGAAGCCGCGAAGACCACGGCCATCGTCATGCTGCTGATCGGAGTCTCGGGCATCCTCGCCTGGGTGCTGTCGTTCGCGCGCATCCCGGAGACGATCACGGCCGGTCTTCTCGGGCTGACCGACAACACCGCCATCATCCTGATCATCATCATGGTCGTCCTGCTGCTGGCGGGCACCGTGATGGACCCGACTCCCGCCATCCTGATCTTCACGCCGATCTTGCTGCCCGTCGTCACCGCCCTCGGCGTCAGCCCGATCCACTTCGGCGCGATGATGGTGTTCAACATGTGCCTCGGCAACATCTCGCCACCGGTCGGAAACAACATCTTCGTCGCCGCTCGCGTCGCGAGGGTGCGCATCGAACCCGTGTTCGGACGCATCATGCCGTTCTTCTGGGCGCTCTGCGCGGGCCTGCTCCTCGTGACGTTCTGGGAGCCGCTGTCGCTCTGGCTGCCGCAGGCATTCGGGCTCATCCGTCCGTGATGCGCTGACGGAGCGCGCGCCTGCCGTTCGCGCGCCGCCGACCGATGCGCCGCCGCACCTCGCCTCGCCCGGAACGAGGTGCGGCGGCATTCCCGCCGTTCGGCATGGTTCTGGACATGGCGCGCGTCAGGCGTGCCGTCCACGTATCCACGTCGCATGAAACCGATGGCAACCGCTTCCGTCTGCGGCCGCATGACGCGGAAACTGTGACCCCCGGGACACGCCCGGGCGCCGTCGTGGGCATCGCCCCGTGCCGGCGGGCTGGGGGTCCGCATCCCTGTGGTGCTCCCGCATCCGTTCAGAGGAGATCGGTTGATGAGTGCATCTTCGCGTGCGATGCGACGGCGAGGCCTGATGAGCCTGGCCGTGGCAGTGCCGCTCACATTCGCGATGGGCGTCGGCGCCGTGGCCGCTGCGCCCGGCTCGGACGAGGGAAATCACGGCAAACCGCCGGCGCTGGAAGCGCGCGCCAAGGACGTGCTGACGGAGAAGGGCCGGCAGTTCAAGGACCTCAATGCCAATGGCGAGCTGGACACCTATGAGGACTGGCGCAAGCCCGTCGACGAGCGGGTCGCTGACCTCATCGAGCAGATGACGCTCGAAGAGAAGGCCGGCCTCATGCTCATCGACACGGTGAACGCCTCGTGCGACCCGGCAACGGGTGAGTTCGGCACCGTGCCGGCGACGGCCCACGACTACATCGGCACGCAGCAGATGCACCGCTTCATCTTCCGCAACGTCGTCGACAGCGGCGAGGGGCGGACGTGCCAGCCCTCCGGCGGCGGCTTCGGCACCAACGTGCGGGTCACGCCTGCCGAGGCGGCAACGTTCATGAACCGCATGCAGGAACTGAGCGAGGGCACCCGCCTCGGAATCCCGGTGCTCTACAAGTCGAACGCCCGCAATCACATCGAGGCGCAGGCACGCGTGGGCATCAACGAGGCCGCGGGGGCGTTCTCCGCGTTCCCCAAGGAAGCCGGTATCGCGGCGGCCGCCCTCGGCGAGGAGGCGCTGGCGACCGGCGAGGCCACTGACGGCGACATGAGCGTCGTCGAGGACTTCGCCGAGGTCATGGGCGACGAGTGGGAGTCCATCGGCCTGCGCGGCATGTACGGGTACATGGCCGACCTGTCCACCGAACCCCGCTGGTACCGCACGCACGAGACGTTCACCGAGGACGCCGACCTCGGCGCGAACATCATGGGCCAGCTCGTCCGGACGCTGCAGGGCGAGATCGGCAAGGACGGCAACTCGCTGAGCGCCGAGACGGATGTCGCGCTAACGATGAAGCACTTCCCCGGCGGCGGCCCGCAGGAGCTCGGCCTGGACCCGCACTACGCCTTCGGCAAGGCGCAGGTCTACCCCGGCGATGCCTTCGGGTACCACCTCAAGCCGTTCGAGGCGGCCATCGACGCTGGAGTCGCGTCGATCATGCCGTACTACGGCGTTCCCGTGGACGTCACGTACGGGGGCGTCGAGTACGAAGAGATCGGGATGGCCTTCTCGGATCAGATCATCAACGGCCTGCTTCGCGACCAGATGGGCTTCGCCGGCTACGTGAACTCCGACACGGGCATCATCAACGACCGTGCATGGGGCTTCGAGGACGCCACGGTTCCCGAGCGGGTGGCTGCGGCGATCAATAGCGGCACCGACACGCTCTCCGGGTTCAACCGCGTCCAGACGATCATCGACCTGGTCGAGGCGGGTCTCGTGGCGGAGGAGCGGGTCGACCTCGCCGCGGAGCGACTGCTCGCGCCGATGTTCGAGATGGGCCTGTTCGAGGACCCGTACGTCGACCCCGAGGTCGCCACGGCGACCGTCGGCAGCGCCGAGCACCGGGAGGTCGCGGTCGAACTGCAGCGCAAGTCCACCGTCCTCCTGCAGAACCAGGAGGTCGACGGTGACACTGTCCTGCCGCTCGACGGCGGTGAGACCGTGTACGTGCTCGGCAACGTCGACGCGCAGCAGGTCGCCGCTGCCGGCTATGACGTCATCGATGGGAACGACCCGGCCGAGGAGCGGACCGCGGCGGACGCGGACGTCGCCCTCATCTCGATGACCGCCCGGAACGTGAACACGGGGTCCTACGCCAGCAACAGCCCGGCCACCGGACTCAATCCCGAGCACATCAACACGAGTCGCATAGAGGGGTACGAGGGTCTCGACGGGCAGAGTCCGTTCGGAGCGGCCGACGCTTGCGTGATCAACGGCGGCGGTTCCTGCACCGACAACGGGTTGCGCTTCGGCGGCTCTCTCCCCTGGGAGACCAGCATCCTCGATTTCACGGGGATGGAGAACGCCGATTCGTGGGAGATCACCCCGTCCCTGGAGACCGTGCAGCAGGTGATGTCCGAGGTCGGTGCCGAGAACACCGTGCTCGACATCTACTTCCGTCAGCCCTACGTGCTCGACGAGGCCAGCGGACTGCGGGACGCTGGCGCCATCCTCGCCAACTTCGGCAACAGCACGGCGTCGCTGATGGACATCGTCTCGGGCGAGTTCAACCCGCAGGGCCGGATGCCGTTCGCGCTGGCCGGCACCCGCGAGGCGATCGTCCAGCAGAACCCCGACACCCCGGGGTACGACGAGACCGACGACGGGGCGCTCTTCCCGTTCGGCTTCGGCCTCAGATACGAGGAGTGACGCACTCCTTCGCGTCGTGAGACGGCGGGTCACCGGCAAGGGTGGCCCGCCGTTCGCGTTTCACCTGACGAACTGCCCCTAGCCGCCGGGAGAGCTCCGCTCCGCGCCTTTGAAGAGCATCGGCGGTCGCATGGCTTCGCCGATGCGGACCGGTCGTCGCGCGCGTACGCCATGTATTCCCCGGTGTACGGAATCCAATTGAAACTTGCGGCAACCACGTGGACATCCGACTCGTCGTTGAAAGCGTAGACGTTGCGGCTCAAGGTCGCAGACGCCCGGAGATACCGGGCGGGAGTTCAAAGGAGAACGACGATTATGGTCACATCGCGGAGATCGCGGACCTTGGCGGCATTGGGCGTCGCGACCGTCATCCCACTCGCATTCGGGATCGGAGCACCGGCTCTGGCGGCTCCGGGCGGGCCCGAGCAGCCGGAGATCGAGTCCAGGGCAAACCCGACCCTTCACATCGGCCCGTTCGAATTCCGGGACGCAAACGGAAACGGCAAGGTGGACCGCTATGAGGACTGGCGGCTGCCGGTCGAGGCGCGCGCGCACCACCTTCTCAAGGAGATGACCCTCGAAGAGAAGGCCGGACTGATGCACATCACGTCCGAGGGTCGCGGACCGCGGCCCGGCGGCGTGACCTCCCCGAACCCGAATACCGTGGGGTACGTCGAGGACCGGAACATCCGTCACCTCATCCTCCGCGACAACCCCAAGGCGAGCGAGCTGGCGGTGCGCGCAAACACCTACCAGGAGATCGCGGAAGGGACACGCCTCGGCATCCCGGTCGTCTTCACCTCCAACCCGCGCAATCACGTCAACCCGACCCAGCAGTTCGGGATCAGCGAGGCGACGGGCGTGTTCTCGCTCTGGCCCGGCAGCCTCGGCATCGCCGCGACCGGCGACGCCTCGGTGGCTCGGGAGTTCGCGGAGATTGCCCGCGAGGAATGGCGGGCCGCCGGCATCCACAAGATCTACGGCTACCAGATCGAGACGGCGACCGAACCGCGCTGGACGCGTGTGAACGGCACGTTCGGTGAGAGCCCGGACCTCAACGCCGACATCGCCCGCGAACTCGTGCTGGGATTCCAGGGCGAGGAATTGGGGCCGGACTCCGTCGCCCAGACCGTGAAGCACTTCCCGGGTGACGGTCCGGTCGACCGCGGATGGGACCCTCACGGGGAGCGAGGCCAGTACGCGCTGTACCCCACGCCTGGCAGCCTGTACGACTACCAGCTCCCGCCGTTCGCCGCGGCGATCGAAGCGGGCAGCTCGTCGGTCATGTCGTACTACAACGTCCCGCTCAACGAGGGAAGCGCCGAGCAGCTCCCCCGGGACCTGTGGTACTCGGAGACGCAGCAGTTCGAGGAGATCGCCGGCGCCTACAGCAGCCAGTTCCTTCAGGGCGTCCTCGGCGACCTCGGGTTCGAGGGGTATGTGAACACCGATAGCGGTCAGCTCACGGACCGAGCGTGGGGTGCCCAGGACCTTTCCATGCCCGAGCGATACGCCAAGGCCGTGACGGCCGGATCGGCGCTGATCTCGGACGAGAACGACCCGACGCCGTTGATCGAGGCCGTTCAGACCGGGCTGCTGTCCGAGCGGGACCTCGACCCGAAGGTGACGCTGCTGCTGGAGGAGATCTTCACCCTCGGTCTGTTCGAGAACCCGTATGTCGACCCTGCTGAGGCCGACATCGTCGCCGACGACGCTGCAAACCAGGCCGTCGCCGACGACGCTCATCGTCAGTCCATCACCCTCCTGCGCAACGACAGCGGGCAGCTGCCCATCGGCGACGACCGGGTCGACGAGACCCGACTCTTCGTCGAGGTTGTGACGCGATCCGGCGCTGCGACTCAGACGCAGCAGCTCAAGAACCTCATCGCCGCGACGGACGAGGACATTGTTCTCGTCGACACGCTCGATGAGGCGACGGACGCGCTCGTGGTCGTCCGGCCGAACGTCAACGACACGGGCGGCGAGGAGCCGAACGACATCGACCTGAGCCCCGCCACCGGCGTCAACGTCGATCGCGTCAAGGAGATCCAGGAAGCAGTGCCGACGATTCTCGCGGTCAACGCGGTCTTCCCGTGGATCCTCGACGAGATCGAGCCCGGCGCCGCATCCGTCGTCGCGACGTTCGACATCAAGATGGACGCGCTCATCGACGTGATCCGCGGTCGGTTCAACCCGGTGGGCGAGCTCCCGCTGACTCTGCCGGCAGACCAGGCAGCTGTGGATGCGAATGCACCCGACGTGCCCGGTTATGCGGAGCAGTTCGACTACGCCTACGTCAACGAGGTGGGCGACGCCTACGAGTTCGGCTTCGGACTGTCGTACTGATCCCAGAACGCTCAATCTGATAGCTGGAGGCCCGGCGGCGGTTGCCGCCGGGCCTCCGTTCACGTACGCCGGAGAGAACCACATCATCAGCGATGATTCGGAAACGGCCGTTGGGCACCCCGTTGTGCCCCGTCTTCATCGACGGCACACATCGCCGCCCAGTCGCGGGTCGTGGTGGAGGCGGCGAAGGAAGGTGCGCCTCGGTTCGACGGAGTTGAGTGGAGCCCACTCACGAAAACAAGTTGAATCATTAACCGTGAGTAAACCGTGACGCGGCGAAAACAAATCGAATTGACGAACGTCAATTTTGCGGCAGAAATAGCGGTTGATCAGGGAAAAAACACAGAGAGCCGATGACGGGAATCGAACCCGCGCTGTCTGCTTGGGAAGCAGAAGTTCCTAAGTGCCGGTTCACAGTGCTTCACTCGGGCTCACGAGCCGCGTGAGTTGACCGTGAGCAGTGACTCCGGCGAGTGAGCGATCTGAGGCATCCATCCTCAGAACCCGACCACCGTCGCCGCGCTCAGTGAAGGGTAGTCAGGTTTCCATTGGGGAAGCACTAGGCGAAAGCATCGGGCGACGGTCGCGACCAGCCCTATTGCGTGTTCTCCTGGCTCTTTCTGCACGCACAACCGCGTGCGGAAAGGGGCTCGCGGACTTGAGCGCCCCGCCCCACACCGCTCGGCGCTACGCGAGCGCGGTGGATCCGCGTGTCACCAGCTTGGCGCTCACCGTGTGAATCCCGGGCTGGACGTTGCCACCGATCGCATCGAACAGCAGTTCGGCTGCGCGTCTTCCGAGCAACTCGAGCTGCATGTCGATCGTCGACAGCGGTGGCCGGGCTTGCGTCGCGATCGGCTCCCAATTGTCGTGGGCCATCACTGCGACGTCGTACGGCACGGAACGACCGAGGTCGCGCAGGGCGTCGAGTGCACCACGTGCGATCTGATCGCTCCCGCAGAGCACCGCGTCCAGATCAGGGAACCGGGTCAGGAGCGTGCGCATCGCGCCCCGTCCCCATTCCTCCGTCCACGCGCCGTACAGCGCCTCCCCGCCCAGAAGCTCGAGGCCTGCCGCTTGAAGTGCGTCGACGGCCCCGGCGACGCGGTCCCGGGCCGCAGCGTAGGTGATGTCACCCGCGACATAGGCGATCCGCCGACGCCCGCAGCTGATCACGTGCTCGGCGGCGATGCGCCCCGCCTGCACGTTGTCGCTGATCACCGAGATATCGGAAGGATCGTCCGATGGTGCATACGCGTAGACCACCGGGACCGGAAGGGTCTGCCCGAGAGACGGCCTGGGATCGGTCTTATCCCCGACCACGATCAGCCCGTCGACCCGTCGACCCAGCAACGCACGAATGTGATGCTTCTCGCGGATCGCATCTCCGCGGGCGTCACAGAGGAACGCCGAGGTGCTGTCGGTGCCGAACGCGTCTTCCGTGCCCACAAGGATGGGCAGCGAGAAGCGGCCCTCCATGTCGCTCGTCAGCAGCCCTACAGTCCCCGTGCGTCCGGTCAAGAGGCCCTGTGCGAGCGAGTTCGGCGCGAATCTGAGCTTTTCCGCAGCGAGGAGGACGCGCTCTCGCGTCTTGGGGTGCACATGCTCACGACCGTTCAACGACTTCGAGACCGTGGCGATCGAGACTCCCGCCAACTCAGCGACGTCGCGCAACGTCGTCGGACGGGAGCGCTTCTCGAACCCACCGGCTGGCTCTGGCATCTCACCTTCCCCTTGATGACCCGCTACCGAGTCGCACGCCAGTATTCTCGCAGGTCACTGGTGCCGTACCGCTGCGCGAGAAGATCGTGAGCGTCGATGCCGACCGCCGAGATCCACGGCAGGCACGTCTTGTTGCCTTCGCCCTTCCCTCGCCCGCCAAAGTGCGTGCCCTCGAACATCGGGTCGTCGATCATCCACCAGCTCACGAGCACACCTTCCTCTTGCAGGCCCGGACGCGCATAGCCCCACGACTTCGCGGGGGTCTCGACGTTCGCACTTGAACCCGTCATCACGAGATCCGCTATGCGAGCGAGATCCTCGTCACCGGTGGCCATCGCGACCTCGAAAAGATCAGGGACGGCGTGCAGCTCGTACGGGTGAATGTATCCCGCTCCTGACGTGTCGCACGCGCTCCATCCGGTCGTGCGGAATCCGAAGCCCGCGAGCGTGCTCGAGGGAGGCAGCGGAACGTCCCACAGGTACACCCACGTTGCGAGCAGGCGCGCCGCGTCGACCGCGCTGCGCAGCGCATCCGCATCGTCCGTCGACCGCCACACCGCAAGCGACGCGCGCAGGCAGAACAGGATGCTCTCGCTGTCGACAAGCTGCGCTCGGGCATAGATGCTGTCGTGGATCCCTCCGTTGAACTTCACATCGCGGACAAACCGCGCGGCAGTGAACCGCTCGGCTCGTCGTGCTGATTCGAGGTACCGAGCGTCGCCCGTGACCTCATAGAGGGCGACGAGGAACGGAACTGCTGTCGCCGTGGATGACTTCTGATTCAGCTCGGCCAGACCGAACCATTTGCGGGGCTCGATCAGAGGCGAACCATCGAACCCGTACGCGCGACGCCAAGTTCCGTCCTCCTCCTGCGCGGAGACGAGGAAGTCGCCGAACGCAACTGCGGCCTCGAGCCAGTCGTCGTGTTCGACGCCCTGGTCACGCTCGACGCGATAGGAGCGCAGCAGCGCAGTGTGCTCTTCGGCCATGCACCGCAGGTAGGTCCCTTCGAGTCCCTGCAACGGCTCGATCGCGTACTTCATGTGTTCGTACACCGGACCCATGAGCTCCTCGAGGTCATCGCCCTCTTCCGCGTAGGCGAGGGGCAGGATGAGTCCACTCCACCAATTGGCCGTGCGCCCGTGCTCGAGGTCGTACAGGGTCGGCGTGAGTCCGAACGGTGAACGGAGCGCCTGCGAAGCGAAGAAGTCGATCACGCGCAGACCCTTTTCGCGAGCCTCCGGGTCGGAGGCCGTGCTGGAGTGATTGAGGGCGTGCAAGGCATTGAGGACGTTCTGCCCGGTGAAGCCGTACTGGATGATGTTGCCGAGCTGGATGCCGTCCTGAGGGTGACAGTTGGTGACGAATCCCGCCGCCGGCTCGCCGTTGACCGTCCCCTCGGCGTAGTAGGGAAGAAGCGCCTCCACGCGGAGATACGTGATCTCATCGAGCGTGGTCGGAAGCTCCACACGTTGGGGGTCGAGTTCCCGCATCCGAGCGGACCACAGCTGCCAGAGGGCGTCGATATCGGTTTCCGCCCGGATCGCCCGGAACTCGTACGACACATCGAACAGCGAGGTGTCGTCGCTCAACGGGTGGAAGGCGCCCCAGGGCTCCCGTCCGCGCGCCGTCAGGGCGTGGGAGCGGGAGCGCTCGACGAAGGGATGCGCGGCAACCAGGCTGGGGAGGTCCTCCGTCGTGGGGGCGACGCCGAGGCTTCCCACATCCGTCGCCTGCAGGAAGTCCAGCTCTCCCCGCGCGCGCTCCGGCGCGTCGTCCCACTCCGGGAGGTCCGTCCGCACGAGCGCGATGCCCGCGGCGAACCGCGGGAAGTAGGCAAGCACGCTGAGCGCGGTGAGGCGATCGTCGCGATACAGCAGCTCGCGGCCGTCGACGTAGTCTTCGAGACCATCCTCATCGATGTCGTTCAGATTGTAGAGCGCAGGCGGCGCGTAGTACCGGCCAGCGTCGAAGCGCTCGCCGGCCGCGTCGAGTTCGGCCGCGAGAGTCGCCCGGAGGCCGCACGAAGACGTGCCCGCTCGCAGAACGCGAACGCTTCGGTGCACTCGCAGAACAGACGACTCCGCGGTCCATTCGTCGTCGACCGCAATCTCCCAGTCCCGGTAGGCGACGCGGGCTGATCCACGCATCCCCGAGCCTGATTCGACGATGTCGTCGTACGCGGCCGTGACGGTCTCAACTGCCGCGCCCGGAGTGTAGAACTCGAGCGAGATCGGGTCCGGGATCCGGATCGTCACCTCCGCGAGTCGTGGAAGAGAGAAGGACAGCGGCGAGGTCTGGGAAGTGGGCACGGACAGGTCTCCTTTGATGGTCAGTGGTGAGTGGGCGTTGGTGGTTCGAGGTGGCAGCGACGGCTGAGAGCGTCAGCCCTTGGTCGCCCCACTCATCAGGCCGGCGATGATGCCCCGCTGGGCGATGAGGGTGACTACGAGCACCGGCAGCAGGTACAGCACTGATGCCGCGGTCATCTGTCCCCAGACCGTCTGGAACTGGGTGATGTACGAAGCGATGCCGACGGGCATGGTCTGCGCATCGGGCGTCCGGGTAAGGGAGAGCGCGATGACGAACTCGTTCCATGCTGCGAGGAACCCGAACAGAGCCGCCACGGCGATCGCAGGGCGAGACAGGGGGATGACGATGCGGACAAGTGTGCGCAACGTGCCGAGTCCGTCCATTCGGGCCGCTTCGAGCAGCTCCTCGGGAAACTGGCGGAAGAAGCCCTCGAGCATCCAGATCACCAGCGGCAGGACGATCGGGATGTACGCGATGATCAGGCCGGTGGTGGTGTTGATCAGGCCGAGCTCCCTGAACTGGAGGAAGAACGGGAGCGCAAGTGCGACGGGCGGGAACATCCGCGTCACGAGCGCCGCGCCGAGGAGCGCGCCACTCAGCCGGTACCGGTAGCGCGCGAATCCGAACGCCGCCGGCACGCCCAGGAGGAGACTCAAGACAGTTGCTCCCGCTCCGACCGTCAGGCTGTTGCCGAACATCTGCAGGAGCGCACCGTCGCTGAGCACTTCGCCGAAGTGCTCGAGGGTCGGCTGCTGGGGCAGCAGCTGCGCGGGGATCGCGAAGATCTCGGACGTGGGTTTCAGGGACGTGGTGAAAATCCACGCGATCGGCAGGAGGAACAGCGCAACCGCAGCGATCGAGATGACCGCGAAGGCGCCAGAGGAGGCGACACGACGTGACCGGTGTCGTCGATGGCGGCTCGGAGCGGGCGCAGGAGCCGGGGCGGAAGTCCGGGGCACGGTGACGGTCATCGGCGGGCCTCTCGATCTCTGAGAATGAAGAAGATGCTGCCGGCGCAGACTGCGATCACGACGACGAACAGGACGGTCGCGGCAGCAGCCCCGGGGAAGTCCGCTCGGGTGAACATCATCCGGTAGAGGAACGAACTCATCACTTCGGTGGCGTTGCCCGGGCCGCCGCCAGTGAGCACGTAGACGGCGTCGAAGATCCGGAAGGCGTCGGCCAGACGAATGACGAGGATGATCAGGATGGCGGGCCGCAAGAGCGGGAGGATGATGTGCACGAAGGTGCGCCATCGGCCGGCGCCATCGGTGCGCGCGGCCTCGATGAGCTCGTCGGGAATGTTCGCCAGCGCGGCAAGAAGCACCAACACGACGAAGGGGAGGGCGAGCCAGAGGTTGGACACGAGGATCGTCGTGCGAGCGAGCCAGACGTCCGCGAACCAGCTCGGGGTCGGCAGCCCGAGAACTGCGAGTCCCTGATTGATGAGTCCGTAGTCATTCGAGAAGAGGAACTTGAACGCGAGCGACGCCACGACCGGCGCCACCATGAGCGGAAGCGCGACGACGACGCGGAGAAGACGGCGACCCATCGTCGCCCGCTGGAGTGCAAGCGCGATCGGAAGGCCGATCACCAACTCGAGGACCAGTGTGGTGGCGACGTAGCCCAGTGTCTGGAAGAGCGCCTGCACGAACTCGGGTGACGTGAGGACCTCGACGTAGTTGTCACCGCCGACGAAGGACGACGCGGGTGCGTTCACTCCCACCTGGAAGTCCTGCATGCTCAGCGAGATCGTCCAGAGCAGGGGGAACAGCGCGGTGAGGGCGAGTGCCGCGATGGCGGGGCCGGTCAGCGCGACACCGGTCCACCGGCGTTGCATTCTGATCGATGATCTTGGGTTGGTCTGTCTCATGGTGGCTGCCATGGTGCTTCCTCGTCGTGGTCCGGGCCCGGGGCATGGAACCCCGGGCCCCGGAGTGGAGACTGACTATTCGAACGCGGCGTCCGCGGTGGCTTGCGCGTCGCGCAGTGCGGCAGCGGCGTCCTGGTTCTGCGACATCACGCTCGAGACCGCGACGGCGATCGCGTCCTGATACTGCGGGTAGTAGGGCGTCATGGGGATCGTCGTGCTGGTCGCGACGGACTCGGAGAACGTGGCGATCGCCTCGCGCTGCTCGTCGGCGAGTGTCGTGTCGCCCTCGACCCCCTCGGTCGCAGACTGTCGGGGAACCGGAGACACCTGGGTGATGCTGAGCTCGGTCAGCACGTCAGTGCTGGTGGCCCACTGCACCCATTGCGTCGCCGCGTCGACGTTGGCGCTCGCCGCATTCACGCCGAAGCCCCACGAGAACGTCGTCGAAACCCGGTCAGGGTTTCCGGGACTCAGCGCGAGTCCGACCTGGTCGACGACCTTCGACTGGGCCGGGTCCGCCGTCATTCCGTACATGTACGGCCACTGGAAGACCATCGCGACCTTGCCCTCGAGGAACTGTCCCTGGATCTCGGTGATGTCGTGCAATCCGGGCGGGCTCGACTCGTCCTCGAACTGGATCGCCTTCATCATGTCGAACGCTTCGAGCGCCTCCGGGGTGTCGATCGTCGGAGTGCCGTCCTCCATGGCGATGTCGGAGCCGGTCTGCTTGACGAACGTCTGGAAGCGGGTCGCGACCTCTCCGTCCTGCTTGCCGGGGATGATCGTGCCCCAGATCCCGGCGTCCCGGTCCGTGAGAATCTGCGCGTACTCCCGATACTCCTCCCAGGTCGTCGGCGGAGCGGTGAGCCCGGCCTCCTCGAACAGGTCGGTGCGGTAGTACAGCACCGTGTTGTGAACCATGTACGGCAGCCCGTAGAGCGTGCCGTCGTACGTGACCGTGTCGAGCGTGTGCGGCAAGAAGTCCGCCTTCTCCTCTTCCGGCACAACGTCGTCCAGCGGCACGAGATAACCCTTGGACGCGAACTCCGGAAGCCACGGCTGGTCGATCGTGAAGACGTCGAACGATCCTGCACCCGCCACGGCGTCCGAGAGGAACTGCTGGCGCATGCTCGCGTGGGGGATCGCCTGGAACTCCACCTCGATACCGGTCTCCGCGGTGAAGTCGACGGCCTGCTCCTTGAAGAAGGTCTCCCACGGCGAGCCGGCCTCCACACCGACGGTGATCTGGTCATCGCCCCCGGAATTGCCGTCCCCGCCGTCGCCGCTTGGGGCGCATCCGCCAAGTGCTACGACGGTTGCGGCTGCGACCAGCGCAACTGCTGATTTCCCGACGGATCCGCGCCAACGCGCTGTGCTTACCATCATCCGCTCCCTTGCTCGATGACCCCGCTGCTTATGGCTGTGGTATACAGCGAGGGCCGAAATGCTTTTCCGATAGTTACGGTACGCACATCGCTCGGACGATGTCAAGCGATTAGTGTTTCCGGCTGATGACTCGACTTGACGCGCTTGCGGCGCGGGGGTAGCTTGTCCGAAAAGGTTTTACTGATGTTTCAAGGAGCAATGGTGGTCAGAAGTGTCTCAGGTCGACAGTCGATTGCGCCGGTGGCGCCAGGGACTCTCACAGTGAGTCGGCCACTTTCCCTGACCGACGTGACGATCACCGGCGGTTTCTGGGCAGATCGACAGAGCTCGAACGGGCAATCCACGATCCCGATCAGCCTGGACTGGATGGAACGCGTCGGCTGGCTGCACAACTTCGACGCTGCCGTGAGCGGACGTCTTCCCCAGGAAAGACGAGGTCGGGAGTTCTCCGACTCCGAGATCTACAAGCTGCTCGAAGCGATGTCGTGGCAAATCGCATCTCGTGCCGACCCCGCCCTCGACAGCACCATCCGCGCCGTGAGTGGGCGCATCGCCGCCGCGCAGGAGGACGACGGATATCTGAACACGATGTTCGGTCGCTCAGGCCAAGCGCCTCGATACTCCGACCTCGAGTGGGGGCACGAGCTCTACAACGTCGGTCACCTCTTGCAGGCCGCCGTCGCGCGCATGCGATCCGGCGTCGAGGACGAACTCGTCGAGGTGGCGCGACGCGCCGCCGATCACGTCTGCGAAACGTTCGGCGACGAGGGGATGCGATCGATCTGCGGGCATCCCGAGATCGAACTCGGACTCGTGGAGTTCGCACGGGCGACCGGCGATCAGAAATATCTGCATCAGGCGCGGCTCTTCCTGGAGCGTCGAGGGCACGGATCGCTTGGAGAGATCGAGTGGGGGCGATCCTACTTCCAGGATGACGTGCCGATCCGCGAAGCGACGGTTCTGCGGGGTCACGCCGTGCGGGCCCTCTATCTCAGCGCCGCCGCAGTCGACCTCGCGATCGACACGGCGGACACCGAGCTCCTCGCCGCGATCGAGCGACAGTGGACGGCCACCGTGGCACGGCGCACATACATCACAGGAGGCATGGGCTCCCACCATCAAGACGAGGCATTCGGTGAGGATTACGAGCTCCCCGCAGATCGCGCCTATTGCGAAACCTGCGCTGGAGTCGCGTCGGTCATGCTGTCGTGGCGGCTGCTGCTCGCCACAGGGAATCCGCGGTACGCGGACATGATCGAGCGGACACTCTTCAACGTCGTCGCCGCTTCCCCCGCCCCGGACGGTCGGTCGTTCTTCTACTCCAACACGCTCCATCAGCGCACTCCCGCTCCAGCGGAGCCGTCTGACGAGGTGAGCCTGCGCGCCTCGTCAGGGCTTCGCGCGCCGTGGTTCGAGGTCTCCTGCTGCCCGACCAACGTGGCAAGGACATTCGCGTCCTTGAACGCATACTTGGCGACGACGAGCAGCAGTGGTCTCGACATTCACCAGTACAGCGAGTCGGTCATCCGCGCGACCGTTGAAGGACGCGGTGAGGTCCGGCTGCGCGTCCACACTGCCTATCCGGCAGAAGACACCATCGATGTCGTCGTCGAGGAGTCTCCCGACACGGCATGGGAACTCGGGCTTCGGGTGCCCGCATGGGCGCAGGACGCCACGATCGAGATCGACGGCGTGAGCGAGCCCGTATCGCCCGGACGGGTAGGTGTGACGAGAACCTTCGCCCGAGGGAACCGCATCCGCCTCACACTGCCCCGCCGCGCGAGATGGACGTTCCCGAATGCACGCATCGACGCAATCCGAGGGACGGCTGCCGTGGAGGTCGGACCGCTCGTCTATGCGCTTGAATCCGTCGACCTCCCCGGCGGTACCCACGTCGACCGGTTCCTCGCCGACACTTCGCGCGACCCTGTCGTGACCGCAGGCGGAGTCTTCGTCACGGGGTACCTGGAGGGCGAGTACGCCGATGGATGGCCGTACGGCGACCACCCTCACGCGTCGACGCCGGACGAGCCGATTTCCGTGGCGCTCACCCCCTATCACGCATGGGCAAACCGCGGACCAGGAACGATGCGGGTCTGGATGCGCGCCGCCCTGGAACACGCCGGCGCTGGCCGGCTCGGGGGAGAGAAGTGATCGCCGACCTGCGACACGTCCCGTTCTCGGCCGCGGGTTCGTACCTCGCATTCTCCCGGCTGACGGGTACCGGCGCCATCTCCGAGACGGTGAGACTGCGGACCGTGCGAGGCAGTGCGCTCACACCGGAGCTTCTGGAGGTCATGCCGCTTACGACGAACGGACCCGCTGCCGGGACTGCGATCATGACCCCCGAGGAGCTCGCGATCGAGGCGGACTCCGGCAGTGTCCGCATCAGCTTCGAAGGCCCCGGGTGCATCAGCTTGCGCGGCGACGGCGTGGGGTTCCTTCTCCGCTCCGACGCGATCGGCCCGTACGACACCCTTGTGCCCGTCGGGCGGGACGAATGGCGCTACCTCCGATACGAGGCGCGCACGACCATCCGCATCCGGGTCCGCACCGGATCGCTGAGGTCGCTCTCGACATGGGACGGCGTCCGCACGGGGCTGCTGCAGTTGGCGGGAGACCCGGGAACCGTCATCGAACTGGTGGAGGAGCCCGAGGCCGCCGGGCCTCTGCAAGTCATCCCCGAGCGGGAGGCCATGCCGGGCTTCCGCGAGTTCCTCGCGTCGGTGCCCGAATGCCCTCCGGAGTTCACGTCCACGCGGGAGCTCGCCGCGTACGTCTTATGGTCCGCGCTGGTCGAGCCGTCCGGCTTCTTGGGTCGTCCCTCGATGCTGATGTCGAAGAACTGGATGACGAACCTGTGGAGCTGGGATAACTGCTTCAACGCGCTGTCGCTGGAGCGCATCCCGTGGCTGGCGGAGCACCAGTACTTCAGCGTCTTCGACCATCAGACACAGGACGGTCGTCTTCCCGACTACATCAACGACGCGTTCCGCAGCTTCTCGTTCGTCAAGCCACCCATCCACGGCTGGGCGTTGCGGAGGATGCGGGAGCGCGATGTCGTCGATGAGCGGTGGCTCGCTGCCGCGTATGAGCCCCTCAGCCGGTGGACCAACTGGTGGCTGACCGCCCGCAGATCTGGCTCCGAAGGCCTGCCTCACTACTATCACGGCAACGACTCCGGATGGGACAACAGCACGGTCTTCGAGAGCGGCGTTCCCATCGAGTCGCCCGACCTCGCGGCGCTCCTGGTGCTGCAGATGGACTGCCTTTCCGACGTCGCCACAACGCTCGGTCACGCGGAGCAGGCGGAGGACTGGAGCCGACAGTCCGAGCGCATGCTCGACCTGCTGCTCGACCGACTGTGGACGGGCGATCGGTTCGTCGCACGCCGCGAGCGCGACGGACGTGCGATCGACTCATCGAGCTTGCTCACCCGCGTGCCGGTCGTTCTGGGGAACAGGCTGCCTCGCGACGTCTTCCGTACACTGGCGGAAGACATCGGCAGCGATGACTTCCTCACCGCGAACGGGCTCGCTACCGAATCGATTCAGAGCGCGGCGTACGAGAGTGACGGCTACTGGCGCGGGCCGATCTGGGCGCCGTCGACGATGCTCATCGTCGACGGGCTCGCCGCCGGCGGCGAAAGCGCGCTCGCCGATCGGATCGCCGACGCCTTCTGTCGAAACGTCGCACGATCCGGGATGGCTGAGAACTTCGATGCGCTTTCGGGCCGGGGGCTGCGCGACCGCGCCTACTCCTGGACTGCGAGCGTGTTCCTCACCCTTGCCTCGCGGTACACCAGCCAGGCGTCGTGAGCGGCGGCCTCATGAGGGATGCAGCAGCCCCGCTGATCGAAGCTCCCGTCAGCACTCGGGCCGCCCCTCTCGGCGCGCCGGGGGCCGGCAGCAGAGTTGAGCGGGTTCTTCGGCTCATGAGGAACAAACTGAATCATCAACCGTGAGTAAACCGTGACCCGACTAAACCACTCGAATCGATGTCCGTCGATCTTGTGGCAGAAAGCGGGTTTGATCAGGTCAAACTTACGAAGAGCCGATGAAGGGGATCGAACCCGCGCTGTCTGCTCTTGGGAAGCAGAAGTTATCCAGTAGTGATTCACTCGGGTTCACTCGTGGCTCACGAGCCCCGGAATGGCTGGGGAGTGTGAACTTGAGTGAGCCACTGTGATGCCGATCTTGTGACTATTAAGTGACTACGAGGCAGTGAGTAGGTCGGCGGCGGCGCTCGGTCAGCTGAGGGTGTGGAGGACGTCGTCCATGCCGTTGACGAGTCGGCGTGCGGCCTTGAGCAGTTCCGCGGCGCGTGCTTCGGTGAGCAGCAGCGGGGAGTATTGCGTCTCGGTCTTCGAGTCGATCAGCCGCGCGAGGTGCTGTGCGAGCCGTTTGCCGGGTTCGGTGCGGCGCAGCATCGCGACTGCATCGCCGTGGTCCTGGCCGGCGGACCGTTCGCCGAGGACGGCGCCACAGATGGGCACGGGTGCGGACCTCGGTGCGGGTCATCTTCCGTGTGCGCGGGGGCATCAGGTCCCCTTCCCGTGTCCGTCAGCCGCCCTCTCCGGGCGCCCAGGAATCGTCGTTTTCGCAGCGAGGAGGGTTCGGATCTCGACTCCGGTCACGGTCTGACCATCCCTTCGGATCGAGGCGACGAGTGGATCGTCGTGTTCGACGAGGCGGGCGAGCTCCGCGCCCGTGACCGCAAGAGCCTGGACTCGATTGCCGGTGAGCCGACGAACCCGTTCATCAAGCGCCTCGAGCACCGCATCACGCTGGTCCACGGCGGTCGCATCCTCCCAGACGACGAGGACATCGACGTCGGATTCCGGCCCGGCTTCACCGCGCGCCATGGACCCGTGGATCGCCGCGCTGACGACGACGCCGGCTGTCACCTCCCTGACGGCTTCCTCGACAGCGGATCCCACAACGGCGCGAGTAGCCAAGATCTCCTCGATCGGATTCCAGAGGACATGTGCCCGGTTCAGTGTGTACGCGTTCGCAGGTCCGACCTTCTGCATGTCGACCAGGCCGAGCGCGACGAGCTCATCGAGGATCCGTTGCGTGGTGCGAAGCGCTCGCACTCCGCTGAGCTCATGGATCCGGCGACCGGACGCAGGCTCGGCGAGCACCGCCAGTCGGTGCAGGATCCTGGCGCGGTTCTCGCCGAGGATCACATACTCGGGATGGCTGAGATCCACGGTCCCACCTCTCCGACTCGAATCGGCATCAAGTGACTACAAATTACATCAAGTGACTACGATTCGGTGGAAGCCTTCGCATCCCTGTACGACGGCCGATGTCGCAGATGAGCCCGGCTCACCGGGCATCTCATCGGGCAGGGCTTACGGGCACTTGCCCCAGCCGGGCCGCATCCGGGCGCGTCGGCCGTCGTAGAATCGGACCAAGGGCGGGTTCGGATTCGGCTCAGGGTGGTGAGCTCCGATGGTGTCGACGACGGGACGGACGGTCGCGGTGATCGGCGCAACTGGCCGTCAGGGTGGTCAGGTCGTCAGGCACCTTCTCGCAGAAGGATGGCGTGTCCGCGCTCTCAGCCGCACGCCCGCCGGCAAGAAGGCCGCGAAGCTCGAAGGGCTGGGCGCCGATGTCGTATACGGCGACCTTGAGGATCCGGCATCGCTCGACTCGGCATTCGCCGACGTTTCGGGCGTCTACATGATGCAGCCGCCCGGTGCTGCCTCGATACAGGACGAGTCGCGCCAGGGCATGAACGCCGCGCGGGCCGCGGCCCGGGCTAGGGTCGCCCACGTCGTCTACGGATCGGCGGGCCCCGGGGACTCCGAGACCGGGGTCCGGCAGTGGGACGCCAAGCTCCAAGTGGCCCGCGGCATGAACGACCTTGGCCTGCCGCTGACGGTCCTGCGCCCGATGGCGTTCATGGAGCTCATGGTCGATCCGAGCTTCTACCCACAGAGCTCCACCTGGTACACCATGCCGAAGCTCGCCGGCGTGGACCGTCGAATCCCCTGGCTCAGCGTCCACGATCTCGGCGCCATAGCAGCCAGGGCGTTCGCCGAGCCGGAGCGGTTCATCGGCAATGACCTCCGGCTCGCCGCAGATGTGAAGTCCCTGGCGGAGTGCCGGCGGATCTTCCGCGCTGTCAGGGGCAAGAACCCGCCGCGGTTTCCAATGCCGTTGTTCCTCTTCCGGCGGTTCGTCGACGACGACATCCTCACCATGTGGCGGTGGCTTTCTGAGAACCCCGTCGATGCCGACACCGGTCCGACCTACGACATACTGCCGAGCGCGAAAGACCTGCGCGCATTCCTTCAGGTCGCAACCTGACGCCTGGCCGATCGACTCGGTGCTCGAGTCTGCGTGCGTGCTGCACGGGGGTGACAGTTTGACCTGGTCGAGGCCCCGTGACATCCGGAAAACATGAGTCGGCCTGACTTCCGTTCCGTCCCCTGATTCAGGATGAGGATTTCCGTGTCGTGTTCATCTCCGGCGCGGATAGGCGCCGGCCGCAGAGTTGACTGCGATCCGCTCGCCTGAAACACACTGACCGTGAGTTCGCCGTGACGCGAACGAAACAAATCGAATTCACCAGCGTCGATGTTTCGACAGAACTCAGCTGATCAGGCACTATTCACGAGGAGCCGATGACGGGAATCGAACCCGCTGTCTCACCTCGGGACGAGAGATCGAGGCGATCGTCGAGGGCTGGGCGCTCGGCCAGGCCGTCGGCGGCGGGCTCGCCGACGTGCTCACCGGCATAATGAACCCGTCGGGTCGGCTCGCCGAGACCATCCCGCTGGCGCTCTCGGACACCCCGTCGTACCTCAACTTCCCCGGCGAGAACGAGACCGTCAGATACGGCGAGGGCGTCTTCGTCGGCTACCGGTACCACGCGACTGCCGAGCGGTCCGTGCGGTACCCGTTCGGCCACGGCCTGAGCTACACGACGTTCGCGCACGAGTCCTTCGAGGTCGAACCGACCGGGCCCGACACCGCCCTGGCACGGGTCACCGTGCGCAACACCGGCGCGTTGGCCGGCGCCGAGGTCGTGCAGCTGTACGTCGCACCCGCGCCGTCGGCCGTGCGCCGGCCGGTTCGCGAGCTGGCGGGCTTCGCCAAGGTGCACTTGGCTTCGGGCGAGACCTCCGTCGTCGGGATCGCACTCGAGCGCCGCGCCTTCGCGTTCTGGGACGTCACGGGCGACCGCTGGTGGGTCGAGCCCGGCACGTACGCGGTCGAACTCGGCCGGTCGTCCGCCGAGATCATCGAGCGCCGTGAGCTCGTGCTCGAGGGCGACGTCGACCGGCCCAAACCGCTCAGCCTCGAATCGACGGTCAAGGAGTGGTTCGGCCACCCCGTCGTCGGGCCCGCGCTCATGCAGGGCATGATGGCGAACGCAACGCCCGAGCAGCAGGCTGCCGCTGAGGCGAACGCCGACATGCTCAAGATGGTCGACTCCATGCCGATGGGGCAGTTCGCGCGGTTCCCCGGCGTGGAGATCCCCGACGACGCCCTCGACCGGTTCATCGCGATGAGCCTCGCGGCGGCGCAGTAACGGGCACGACCCTGACGGGGATGCCGCCGACCCTCGTGCTCGACGCCGGCATCAAGCGCGCCGTTCGCGGCATCGAGCGCGCGTAGCCCGGCCGCTCGCCGGCGTCCCGGCCGAACAGCCGGCCGCGACATCCGTCGCCCCACCATTCGAAGGAGATCGCATGATCGACGTCCGCGGAGCGCGCACGCGCGTACTGCTCACTGGCGCCACCGGCAACTGGGGACGCGCCGCGCTGCGCGAATTCGCACAGCGCGCCGACCGCATGAGCGTGGTCGCGTTCGCAATGCCGACTGAACGCGACCGCGAGGCGCTCGCCGAGTTTGACGGCATGAAGAACCTCGAGGTCGCGTGGGGCGACCTGACCGATCCGGTCGCGGTCGCGGCCGCCGTGCGCGACGTCGACATCGTGCTGCACGTCGGCGCCGTCGTCTCACCGCTCGCCGACGTACGGCCGGAGCTCGCGCACCGCGTGAACGTCGGCAGCATGCGCAACATCATCGACGCAGTCAAGGCGCTGCCCGACCCGGGCGCGGTCGCCGTCGTGGGCGTCGGCACCGTCGCGCAGACGGGGAACCGCAACCCACCGCATCACTGGGGCCGGGTGGGCGACCCGATCCGGGTGTCGCACTTCGAGGAGTACGGCCAGAGCAAGGTGATCGCCGAGCGCCTGCTGGTCGATTCGGGACTGCCGAAGTGGGCGCAGCTGCGTCAGACGGGAATTCTCCACTCGGGCATGCTCGAGATCCGCGACCCGATCATGACCCACTCGCCGTTCGGCGGCGTCATGGAGTGGGTGAGCGCCGAGGACTCCGCGCGACTGCTCGCGAACCTGTGCGAGCGGGATGTGCCCGACGAGTTGTGGGGCGGCATCTACGACATCGGCGGCGGCGACGGATGGCGCCTCACCAACTGGCAGTTGCAGACCGCGATCGGGGGTGCGATGGGCGTCCGTGACATCCGCCGCTGGTACGACCGGAACTGGTTCGCGACTCGGAACTTCCACGGCCAGTGGTACGCGGACAGCGACCGGCTCGAGGAGCTCGTGCCCTACCGGCAGGACGCGTTCGACGCGGCACTCGGCCGCGCCATCGACGCGGCGCCTCCATCGGTGCGTTCGGCGGGCCGCGTGCCACCGTCGATCGTGAAGCACCTGGTGATAAAGCCCCTCGCGAAGAAGCGCCGCGGCACGATGCATGCCATCGCCCGTGGCGACGAAGCCGAGATCGCGGCGCACTTCGGCTCGCTCGAGGAGTGGCGCGCGATCGGCGACTGGTCGACGTTCGAGGTGCCGGAGCCGTCGCGCGAACCGCGCCTTCTGGATCACGGCTACGACGAGTCGAAGCCCCCGACCGAGTGGTCGGCGCTCGACTACCTCGAGGCCGCGGCCCACCGCGGCGGCCGTCTCACCTCGACCGACGTCGTCCGCGGCGACATCGCCACACCGCTCGAGTGGGAATGCGCCGACGGCCACCGGTTCATCGCGAGCCCCCGGCTCGTACTCACCGCAGGCCACTGGTGCCCGGTGTGCGTGACGGATGTCCCCAGGTGCGCGCGCCAGGCGGAGACGAACGCGTTCCTGAGGCAGGTGGTCGATGCCTAGGCCCGGGATACCGGAGCTGCGGCTGAGGGCAGACATTGCTACGGCGGTCACCGCTGGAAATGCAGGTGCCGCATTCTGTGGGCGCCGTGGGCGAGGTCCAGAACGCTCTCGGGTGAGCTTGACAGTTCGAACCGGCTGGCGTTCGACGGCGCCCGCTGGCAGTGGGGTGCGCTCACGAAAACAAGTTGAATCATTAACCGTGAGCAAACCGTGACTCGATCAAAACAAATCGAATCGACATTCGTCGATGTCGTGATGAAAACCTATCTGATCAGGCACTATTCACGAAGAGCCGATGACGGGAATCGAACCCGCGCTGTCTGCTTGGGAAGCGGAAGTTCCTAAGTGCCGATTCACAGTCCTTCACCCGGGCTCACGAGCCGCGGAATCACTCGGAACATGAACCCGAGTGAGCCAGGGTGAACTCGTCAAAACCGTGAGTTCACCGTGAGCAACGGCCTCGCCGCATGAATGTTACGCCTCGGGTTCCTTGAGAGTGGCCAGCGTGCGGTGAATCCGCGCGTTGAGCTGCGCGGCCTCCAATCGCCGTCGTTTGCGGCGTCCACTCAGCCGACCGCGAGATCCTCGAGCTCACGCCGCCGGTGCTCCTCGAGCGCCCTCAGGGGCAACGTCCGCTGCAGCTGTTCACGAAGCCGCTTCAGCATGAGTTCTCATCGTTCGACCGGTTTCCGGACGGGTTCGATGACCGATCCGCCCGGGTCGCGCCCAGCGCAGTAACGGGTGGAGCTCCTCCCGCGACTCCGCCCTAGGATCACGTTCGGGAACGATTGCGGGATTCGTCGGCTTGGGGGGGCTTGCCGATTGACAAGCAGGTCGATCTGTAGGCGGCCGGCAGGATCCAGGTCGCGGGCACGATGTACGGAGACGCGAGGCGAGTGCGCCGTGGCTATTCACTACACGGGCGTCGCCGAGCTGCTACCGGCCAATCGCGTAGATTCCACGCGCCACCGTCCAGCAATCAGTGGGAATCCGGATGCTCGACGCGGAACTGGACATCACAACGACACGCTGTTTCGAGTGCCGCCCGCGTCGTAGGTCGTTCCATCCTTGCGCGTGCGGGCTTCTAGGCCGCCAGCCGGCAGTCACATTGAGCTACTGCGCACCGTGGTGCCATCCTGACCCTCAATGTCGAAGATCTCGGGGTGGTCGGCCAGCGTGACTCTGGTCCGTCGGATGTGGGTCTCGATGAGCTGCTTCGCGTCCTCCACGTTGTTTCGAGCGATCGCGTCGGCCAGCAGCCGGTGCTCGGCGTCGAGGATCCAACGCGAGCCCTGATGGTCGACCAACCGCGTGTAGGCACTCCGGTAGTACTGAGTGGCGTTCCACATGCGCTCGACCATCGAATGCAGGTATCCCATCTGCGCGGCTCGATAGCTCTCGAGGTGGAATTCCCTGTCGAAGCGGAAGTACTCGCCGATGTCGCGAGTATGGTCGAGTTCGTCCGCCAGCCTGAGGATCAAGTCGAGGTCTTCCTGGGTGAGGCGCTGCATACTGTCCTCGATCAACATCGGTTCCACCCGCTCCCTGATGCGGTAGATCTCGATGCACTCGTCCATGCTGAGCCGCGTCACCCACGCCCCTTGATTCGACCGGAGCGTCACCAGTCCGTCCGACTGCAGGATGCGGAGCGCCTCACGCACAGGCAGCCGACTCGCGCCGAATCGCGTGGCGAGTTCCTCCTGCATGATCCTGGACCCAGGCAGGAACTCCCCTTCGAGGATGGCGGTCTTCAGCTGGTCGGCAACACGTCGGCTGGCAACGGCCGACGACGCTGACGGAGTCCGGCTCCCGCCGAGAATCGTGGTCACGCGCCGGTCCCTTCTTCGACTCTCCACAGTAGCCGTCCGTTCTCGCACTACGGCCCGATTCCGGTAGGCAGTCGAGTTCTGCGAGAGCTTCGAGGGGCTCCCTGTGCGTCTGAACGGAGGGGGGCGACAATCGCCCCCCTCAGTCGCTAGCCGACTCAGCGTCCGCGATTATGCGCGTCGTAGAAGTCGATGATCATCGGATACACCTCGTCAGGCACCTCGAGCGTCGGGCTGTGCCCGACGTTTTCCATCACGATGAGCTCGGAGTTCGGAATCCCATCGGCGACCTCCTTCGCCCACTCCGGTGGCCGCGCGGTGTCCTCCACGCCGGAGAAGATGAGCGCCGGGCACGTGATGCTGGGCAGGAGGGGCACCGCGTTCTCGCGGAGGATCACACCCAACATGGCGGGGTACAGGCTGCGGGGAACGACATTAATGCGCTCCCGCCAGAGTGCAACCGCGGCCTTGCGCTTCGGGTCCGCGGTGTTGCGGCTGGTGGGCCCGAACATGACCTCCATCGTCTCCTCGAGAGAGTCGTTGATGAATCCCTGCTCGCCGGCCTTGCCGATCCAGTTCAGGAACTGCTCGCGCTGTGCGTCGGGCTCGCTGCGCGCCGACGACCCGGCCATCACGAGCGAGCGGAAGAGTTCGGGCCGTCGGGCGGCGAGGCGGACGGCGACGTCCCCTCCCATCGACTGGGCGAGGAGGTTCACATCGGTCAGCCCCAGCTGCTCGATGAGGGCGAACATGTCGTCGGCGTCCTGGTCCATCGTGATCTTGTCGTCCGGGCCATGATCCGACCGTCCCTGACCACGGAAATCGGGGCGGATCACGCGGTATTTGCCGGCCGCGTAGTCGAGGAATCCGTCGAACATGCGCGAGTCGAGGAAGAGCGAGTGCAGGCAGAGAACCACGGGTAGGTCCTTCTCGCCTGTGTCGGCCACGTACAGCTTGATGCCGTTGACCGTCAGAAGACTCTCGGCCATGAATGCGCTCCTTTGCGGGTTTGGCGACGGCGTCCTCGCCGCCTTGGGATCGAGTGTAGGGCACCGTGTGGATCCATGGAAGGCGTTTGGGCCGGCTATTCGAGTCAAACACCTCGTTTCAGGGGCCAAATGGATCCATGTGTGTTGACGGCGCGGACGGATTGGGTCATGATGGCCTCGCAACCGACCCCGCATCCGAGTCATGGGGATCCGTATCAGGGGCGGTGACATGCAGCGACAGCACTACAAGGAGGTAGGCAGATGGTTGCGCGACGAAATCTCGCCGTTGCGGCGGCAGGCGCGGTAGCACTGATGGGACTGGCGGGCTGCTCCGGCGCGTCAGGTGGCGGCGGTGGCGGCGATGGCGACGAGGAAGCCCGCGTCCTGGGCGTCGTCCAGTTCAGCGCCAGCGACGTCTTCTCGAACGCAGCTCTCGAGGGCGGCGCCGAGTACGCGCGGCAGCAGGGCTGGGAGGTTCAAACCGTCGACGCCAAGGGAAGTGTCGACGAGATGAACGCCGCGATGACGAATCTCGTGACTACGGGCGCCGACGCGCTCCTGGTCAGCGTCTTCCCCACCGAGGCGCTCGCTGCCGGCGTGGCGTCGGCGATCGAAGCGGGAGTTCCGGTGGCGAACTGGGGTGGAGGAACCGGCGACGGCGTTCAGTTCGCCGGCGACGTCTGGCTCGATGAGTCGAGCGCGAAGATGGTCGAGGACATGGGCGGCGAGGGTGAGGTGCTCACCCTCGGTTACCGTCCGGGCCTTCCGTGCCAGGGTCGCGAAGCGGGCCTCGACGAGCTGCTCGAGGGTACGGACATCACGCAGACCAAGCAGCAGATCACCATCCCCGGACAGGTGGAGTCGGCACAGGCCGCGACAGCGGCTTGGGCGGCGGCTCACCCGGCCGGGGGCGACACGCCGCTGGCGGTCTGGTCATGTTTCGATGACCCCGCCACGGGTGCCGTGGCCGCGCTTCGTGATCTCGGTCGCACCGATGTCCTGACCTACGGGATCAATGGAACAGAAGCGGCAGTGCGCCTGGTCGAGGGCGGAGAGCTGACGGCGACGACCTGGTACAACTCCCCCCAACAGGGTGAGGGGCTCGCGGAGCTCCTCATCGAGTACCTCGACGACCCGGATTCGGTCGAGGTCCCGCAGACCATCGGCACCGAGGTCGTGCTCGTCACCTCCGAGACCGTCGAGGAGTTCCTCGCGGGCGACCCGACGCTCTACTGAGGAGAACCATGCTGAACCTGGAGAGGGCTTGGGAAGTGCCGACCGACGCTGAAACACCGGAACCGATCGTCGAAGTATCGGGCTTGGTCAAGACGTATGGCGCGATCCAAGCCCTCAAAGGGGTCGACCTGGCCTTCCGGGCCGGCCAGATCCACGGACTCGTGGGAGCGAACGGTGCGGGGAAGTCCACACTCGTGCGTATTTTGGCCGGGCTGGAGTCTCCGGATGACGGTGCGGTGGTGGTGCGCGGGACCCCCGTCACCGTCCACAGCCCAGCCGCAGCGGCACGCCTGGGGTTCGCCTTCATCCACCAAGAACTGAACCTCGTCCGCAGCTTCACGGCCGCACAGAACATCTTGCTCGGGAACAACCGAGGAGACGGCAAGGTGATCGGAAACTTCCGCCGCGTCCCCCCGCGGGTCACCGCCGTCGCGGAACGTGTCGGCATCTCCTTTCCGCTGGACAAGCTCGTCGCCGAACTGACCGTGCACGAGCAGTGGCTAGTCACGATCGCGCGTGCGCTGATCAACGACAGTGAACTCATCGTCATGGACGAGCCCACGGGATCTCTGGATGCGGAGGAATCAGACCGACTCCTGAAGGTCTGCACGGATCTCGCAGCGCAGGGCGTGGCCGTCGTCTTCATCAGCCATCGCCTCGATGAAGTGATGGCGATCTGCGACGAGGTGACCGTCTTCCGCGATGGCGCAGTCACGGCGGCCTTGAGCAAGACGGAGATCACCCGCGACCGGCTGATCCAAGGCATCGTCGGGCACGCGCTCCCACCTGCTTCGACGGAGAACGCCAAGGACCTGAGAAACACGCGCGTCGCCCTCGAGGTGAGCGGCATTCGCCGTGGGCGCAGCGTGAACGGTGCGACGCTTCGGCTGCACGAAGGCGAGCTGCTCGGCATCGCCGGCCTCGTCGGGGCCGGCCGTACCGAACTCGCCCGGATCATCTTCGGAGCCGATGCGCCCGATACGGGAACCATGCGCATCTACGGCGCGCCGTACTCTCCGCAGGGCGTGCGCGACGCGATGCGGGCAGGTGTCGCCTATGTTCCCGAGGAGCGGCGCTCGGAGGCGCTGTTTCTCCAGCTGCCCGTCACGAGCAATCTCCACGCCGCCAATTGGGGGCGGCGAACGTCGAAGCTCAACCCGTTCGTCTCCCAACGCCGAGCCGATCGTGACGCATTGACGCAATGTCAGGACTTGGGTGTCGTCATGCGTGCAGGGGGAACCCGCCAGCCGATCTCTGCGCTCAGCGGCGGCAACCAACAGAAGGTTGTCATCGGCCGCTGGCTGGAAACGGGCCCGAAGGTCCTCGTGCTCGACGAGCCCACCCGCGGCGTGGACATCGGAGCAAGGTCCGACATCTACCGGCGCATCCGGGAGATCGCGGAGCGGGGCATGTCCGTCATCGTGATCTCGTCGGAATTTGAGGAACTTCTCGAATGCGATCGGGTTGCGGTTATGTCGCGGGGCCGAGTCGTCGGAGAACTCACGGGAGACGACATCACCGTGCCCAACATGCTGGGCCATTGCTATGCGTGAGCCGAAAGGAAATGAAGTGACCATCACGACCACGGACGTTGAGTCCCCGACAAGCGAGACCGGGCCCGCAATCGCCAGGAACCATCGGGTCCTTTCCTTCTTCGCCCGGTACGGGACCCTGTTGGTACTGGCCGGCATGATCATCGCGTTCGGCCTCGCCAGCCCGAATGCCTTTCTCACGGAGCGCAATCTCGTCAACGTGCTCAACCAGAGCGCATTGCTCGCGATCGTTGCCGGAGGCCTGACCTTGGTGCTGGTGGCTGGCCAGTTCGACCTCAGCTTCGGCAACGTCTTGGGGCTCACGGGCATTCTCGCCGTCGGCCTCATGGAGCGCTCCGGCCTTCCGATCCCCGTGGCGATCGGTCTCGCCCTCGTCGCAGCTGCGGTGGTTGGGCTCGCGAACGGCCTTCTGGTGTCCGGGCTGCGAGTCAACCCAATCGTCGCGACACTGGCGACGTCCACGATCGTCCTCGGAATCAACTTCTGGTATTCGAACGGCGCCCCCATCAATCTCTCCGGAGGCTCGTTCACCGCGATCGCGCGCGGCAACATCTTCGGCGTCCCGATGCCGATCATCATCGAGCTCGTCTTCCTGGCGATCCTGTGGGTCGTCCTGAACCGGACTGTCTTCGGGCACCACGCGCAAGCGGTCGGTGCGAACCCCGTCGCTGCTCGACTGGCCGGTGTCAACGTGGCACGAGTCACGCTCATCGCTTTCGTCATCGGCGCGGTCGCCGCAGGCATCGCCGGCATCGTCCTGTCCGCGCGCATTGGCAGCGCTCAGGTCACCGCCGGCGATAGCTTCCTGCTCGGCGCATTCGCGGCCTGTTTCCTGGGTGCGTCCGTGCTGCGCGACGGGGAGTTCCACATCCTCGGAACGTTCATCGGGGTTCTCATCGTGACCGTGGCCACGAACGGCTTCGCGATCCTCGGCGCACCCTCGTACGCCCAGTACATCGTCCAGGGCGTCATCCTCGCCGGCGCGGTCGCCCTCAGCACCACGAGCCGACGAATCCTCGGACAAGTGAAGCGCTAAACAGTAATTCATGCGGCCCCACGGCCGTCAACATAAGGGAGGAAACAACAATGTCTGCGACTGACGCGTTCTCTGAGGGTTGGTGGGAAGAGTTTGTCATCGAACTCAACCGCGACGATGAATGGTCTGCCTCGGCCCGATGGTTCGATGCTCGTATCCAGTTCTCCGTTGGGGAGGAATCGACCGCCCTCGAGGTTCGTCACGGGAAGGCTATTGCCGCCTTTCCCGGGGTCCCGGCGCGGGGCGCCGATATCGTCCTCGAAGCCCCTCGCAGCCAATGGGAGGACATCATCGAAGGCCGATCCGACTGGTTCGAAGCGACCTCGCCCGGCCTCGGTGAGCTTGAGATCCACGGCGATGTCGTCGCGGCCATGCGTAATGCCAAGCTCATGTGGCTGACGTTGAGAGCGATGAAACAAACTGGACGGAACGTGCCCCCAGCGCCCGAGCCATCACCAGAGCCCCAGCCATCCGGGCAGCCGACAATCGGCCGCTACATCACAGTCAATGGAGTACGGACATACTACGAGGAGGCTGGTGAAGGGCTCCCAATCGTCTGCCTCCACGCCGCCTCGCAGGACACACTGATGTACCGCCACGTGCTCGACGGGCTCTCGGACGAATACCGGGTCATCGCCATCGACGCGCCAGGACACGCCAAATCGCTGCTTCCCTCGGAAGGCGCCTTCACCGACATCACCCAGCATGCGGAGTTCAACGAAGCGTTCATGGAAGCGCTCGGCCTCGAACGGCCAGCGGTGATCGGTTGCTCATTCGCCGGCAACCAAGTTCTCGAGCTCGCCGCGCGACGCCCGGGCGCATACTCAGCGATCGTCTCCAGCGAAGGCGCCGACTACACGCCGACCGTGTCCGACTTCTTCCTCGACATGATGCGAACCGACGGCCACCAGATCGTCGACGCATGGTCTCAGTCGCTCACTGGCAACCGAACGCCTTCTGATCGGCGCCGAGAAGTGGTGTGGCAGATTCAACGCAACCCCGCCGAGGTCATGGTCGCGGACCTCATCGGCTACGGTCACTTCGACGAGCGCGACCAGATGAGCAGGGTCACCGACCCGGTTCTGCTCCTGCGAGGAGACGCGGACTGGCTGGTGTCTCAGGAGCAGGTGGAAGCCACGCAGTCGCGGATCACAGGCAGCCGAATCGCCGTCCTGGAGGGCACAGGCCACTACCCGATGATCGAGAATCCGCACGAGTACAACGAGACCGTCAGGGACTTCCTGCACTCCGTGGGGTACCGATGACCGTTTCGCATGGCGTTCGGCTCGCAAAAAAGCTCGCGGACCTCTCCCGCAACCCGAACGTCGATCAGGTCGCGTTCCTGGTCCCAGACCTACGTGCAGGAATTGAGCAGTGGAATGCCCTGCTCGGCGAACGGGAATGGCGCGTCTACCAGTACGCCCCGAGCACGCTTCCGCGGTTGGGTTTCCGCGGCGGACCGGGCCAGTTCGTCATGCGACTGGCGCTGTCCGGGTCGGGTCCCCAGATCGAACTCATCGAGCCGGTAGCCGGTCCGAGCTTGTATCACGAGTGGATTAAGCGCCGAGGGTACGGGCCGCACCACGTCGGGCGCTTTGTGGACGACATCGAGACTGCAATGGAGGCCCTCCGACGAGAGGGAGCGGAGCCGGTGCAGTGGGGGACAGGATACGGCCTCGACGGTGACGGCGGGTTCGCCTACTACGAGCTCACACCAGACGGCGACACCATCGTCGAGCTAATTCAGCCGCCACGACGTCGCCGCCCGTCCGACCCGCTCTGACCGGCCTGACCGGGTAACCAAGAGGGATCCCTGTGCCGATCTCCAACGAACAAGCCGAGCGCGGCTTCAAGCGTGGCGAGACAACCTGAGCGGGCTGCTGGATGCGCTAGCCGTTTCATCATCTGAAAACTAGTCCACTCCAGCTCGAAGGAGGACGATAATGAGCACCACGACGGCCACAACCATCCGACGGAACGGTGTGCGCCGCGCGACATCGTTGAGCGGGGCTCAGGCCGTCGCCCAGGTCATCGCGTACCAGCACGACCCGGTCGTCTACGGCATGCCCGGCGGCCACACGATGCAGATCTTTGACGCCCTGTATCCCATGCAGGACCGCGTGAGCACCCGCCTGGTAAGGCAGGAGTCCGTCGCGACAGTGATGGCTGAGGCTCGCGGACGGCTTACTGGCAGGCCGGCGTTCGTGATAGGGCAAGGCGCGTGGGTGCTCGGCAACGCCGGCGTCGGGATCATGGAGGCGCATCTCGGCTCGTCCCCAGTGGTGCTGCTCATCGACGCCACGGACGGCGGCGCATTCGCGCACCATGGCCCCTATCAAGCCGGCTTCGGCGGACACGGGGCCTACGACCTGGCCGCCGCTGTCCGCGCGATCACCAAGCAGACATTCACGGCTCTGGACGCCACGCAGGCACTGCAGATGACCCAGCTTGCCGTCAAGCACGCGACGACCGGCGAACCGGGCCCGGTGGCGGTGGTCTTCCACAGTGAGGCCCTGCTTGGTCGCATCCAGCCCGGGCAGCCGCCCGCCTACCTCGGGTGGAGCGACGCCGCGACCCAGCCGGCCCATGCCGCCGAGGGCACGCTGGACGCCGCCGCCGGCCTCATCCGCGGCGCGAAGCGACCCATCGTGGTCGCCGGCAACGGCGTGCGGCTGGCGAAGGCCGAGGCTGCGCTCGCCTACCTGGCGCAGGCCACCGGAACGCCGGTCGCCACCACACCGGCGGGCAAGGGCGTCTTTCCAGAGAGCGATTCCCTCGCCGTCGGCGTCATCGGGTCCTTCGGACATGACACCGCCAACGCGGTCGTCGGCGAGTCCGACCTCATCGTCGCCGTCGGGACGAAGCTCGGCGCCTCAGACACGGCAGGCGCCGATTCCCGCCTCATCGACCTGCAGCGGCAGCGCCTCGTGCACATCGACTTGGATCCGCTGAACGTCTCGTGGACGTGGCCGAACGACGTGGCGGTGGTCGGCGACGCCCAACACGCCCTCACGGGACTGGCCGAGCGCCTTCGAGGCCACGACGCCGGCGGAGTCGACCGGGTCGCCGCCGCCCGCGCGCAGATCGGCTACTTCGACCGACTGCCGCAGATGACCAGCGGGGAGCTGAGCGGCCGGGACGTCATCACGACGCTGTCCGATCGGCTCGCCCCGGATGCCGTGGTCACCTGCGACGCCGGCGAGAACCGACTCTTCGTGCTCCGGGACTTCAAGACAAAGCCGGGCGGTACGGTGCTGCAGCCCAACGGCGGCGGTGGCATGGGGTACGCGGTGCCATCGGCCATGGCGGCGGCCGAGACGTTCCCGCGGCGCCAGGCTGTCGCCGTGTGTGGCGATGGCGGTTTCTCGATGAGCCTCACCGCGCTGCTGTCCGCGGTCGAGCTCGACCTGGATATCACGGTGGTCGTGCTGGACAACCGTGTGCTGGGCTGGGTTTACAGCGGCCAGCGCGGCCGGACGATCGCATCCGAGCTGCACGATTTTGACTACGCCGGGATCGCGCGCGCAATGGGAGCGACAGGGGTCACCGTCGACTCGCTCGAGGAGTTCAACAGCGCGCTCGACCGCGCTCTATCCCATCGCGGCCCATCCGTGATCGTGGCCCACACCACAACGGCCGACAAGTACCAAGACCTCATGTCGGCGCTCAACACAGGCGACGTGTACGCCGTCGTCGGCGACGACTGAGGAGCGCGAGCGCGCCGATTTGGGGGGCGGACCACGTCATCGCCATGCGGGAAGAAGAAGGTTCCGATCGAGGAGAGCGGCCTCGGCGGCAAGCTCGGCGACCACGCGCCGGTCGGTGCGGTGATCACGTTCTGGCTCGGCGCGTTCCGGTTCGACCTGTGGAGAATGGGGCCGCCGCCTGACCCGACATCGACAACTACGATGCGTCCGGCTCAGATCCCCTGCCATTTGGGCTTGTTGTTTCATGCGTGGCGGTAGTAGTCGGCGTGTTGGAGCTGAGACGCAGCGTCCTCGTCGACCACCACGGTCGCATGCGGGTGCAGCTGGATGGTCGAACCCGGGCATGTGACGGCACTCCGCCGGTTCACGAACGCCGTGGCACTCCTGATCGTGACCGAGGACCGATTCTTCGGACTCCCGATCGCCCTCGCAGTAGGCGGGCCGGCGGCGCCCATGTGGTCGAACGGCGGCGCAGCGGGCCGCAAGGCGCTGCGGGACCTCATCGTCAGGCAACTCGCCGGAGTCGCGTATCCGCGCATCGACGACGCCTTGGTCGGCTGAGACAAGCTGGCACTCAGTGCTCGCTGGAGGATCCCTCAATGAGGATGTCGAGTGACGGTGCCGGGTGAGGGTCAGCCTCGCCCCACTCGCTCGGTGAACGCCTCGGCGCTCAACTCCGGAGGCAGCGCCAGCAGGAAGTGCTCGCCTTCGAACGGTTGGCCAACGGCCACCGCAGTAAGCACCTCGCCCCCGGCTTTGATCACCAAGCGAGCGTCGCCCCCAGCCTGTGCGGCTTCGGTCGTGGCGGACTCGAGGACTCCTGCACCCTCGCTCGTGAGCGTGACGTCCACAGCGTTGCCCGCCTGATCAGTCGCCACCGCAACGGACTCGACTCCAGCCCGCGAGAAACCTGCGCTGGGAACCCGCACGTACTCGCCGTTCACGTCGACGCACTCCGGCGCGGAACCTGCAGCACAGGTCTCCGACACCACAAGCTCGAGAGTCCCGCCCGTCGCGCCAGGATCTGCCGCTCCGGCACCGCTCGCGCAGCCGCTGAGAAGGAGCAGCGCTACTCCGAGACCGCTGACCTTGGCGGGAAGGGAACTCACGGACGACGCCTCCTCATTGAGCACCGGGTGCGAGCGCATGCGCGCGAACCCAACACGCTACCGGTCGGAGGGTCCCGACGGCGGCACGAGAGCGATCCCGCAGCGATTGTCACTTAGCGTGAGCAGGTTGGTCATTATCACTGGGACGCGTGATTACCCTGATCGGGTGGGATTCCGCCGGCGTGAGGAAGAGAGTAGCTCGCTCTTTGGCGTTGTCCTCGGTGCTCTTGGCGCTCTCGCGATCGGCGTGGGGATGTGGTGGCTCGCGGCCTACATCTACGCATCCGTCGATGGCGACGTCCCTGTCCCCCTCAGTGAAGAAGGCCGCCTTGCCGGCGCACCGACTCTGGTCCTCGTCGCATTGTTCGGGCTCGGGGGACTCGTCGGGGTCGGTGGGTTCGGCTTCATCGCGTGGCTCCTGATCTTCACAGCATGGGAGGGAAGGCGTGGACGCGCATAGCACGCCGGCGTCTCGCAGACGGTGCCCTCGCGATCACACGACCTGTCCATGTTCGATAGCCGGTCGGCGACATAAGAGGAACAGGGCGACATCAAAAACATTCAAGGCGACCAACAACAGATTGTTGAGCAGGGAAGCCTGACCTCCGGAGAAGGTTAGCGACATACCTACCGTTATCAGGACCAGTACCCCGAACAGCCATCCTGCTAGGACGTTCGAGTTGAGCCCATCCCTCCTTTTCATCACGTACTCAAATACGAAGCGGAAAAGGACAAAGAAGGGGATGTACAAGATCGTCGTTTGCAGGACGTATGCGTAACCCAATATGAACGGGTTAGGAAACATCGTGTCAAAGCCCATCGTCAGCTTGACGATGACCAACCAAACGGCCGCATAGACGAAACAATTCAGGAGAAGGAGCCAACCGAAGAACCATTTGGGGGTCATCCGATCACACCTGCTCGGTTGGCGATATTTCCACTGAAGTAGCCCCAAAGCATGGGACCTCCGGCGTAGTAGGCCCAGCCCGGGACCCCGCTCGGAGCTTCGTCATAGTACCCGTTCACCGTCAGATACATGTTTGGCGAGATGCGGTCCTTGATGAACTGCGCGTAGGGCTCCTGCGACGAAATCTCTGGGATGACCTCCGACTGGGAACTTCGTGGGCGCATCCGCCATCGAAGCCACGCGCTGTTGGTGTCATCCATTCCGACATCATGATCGATTCAGCCGTCCACGGCGAAAGGGACCGCTGACCCCGACCGGTGCCGCCGAGGAGCAGCCTGGATGGTGCACGGTGTTCAGACCCGCCGAACGCAGCGAAGGGCTGACTCGCTGATAAACGGGATGGGCACTCGTGAATGGCACTCAGTGAGGGATCTCCGGCGCATCGCCCGCGAGGCTCCGCGATAGTGTGCGCCGCCGTTGGGTCAGCGCACGGTGCGTCTCGGCTCGACGAGTCCTCGCCGGCTTCGACGATCCCGCTCCGCCGCGCGGCCGAACTCCCGCGCCGAGGGCAGCCAGAGCAGCACCGCGCCAGCCAGTGCAGCCACGGCGCCGGCGACGAAGGTCGCGGCAGCATCGAAAACGCCGATCATCGTCAGGATGGCGAAACCCGTTGCGACGAATGCAAACCAGCGACGTCCCCGAAGGGCGAAGAGGCCGCACAGCAGCGGCACCAGTATCAGCGCGACCGAGAACACCGCGAACAAGACGATCGTCAGGATCACCGTGGTGGGTGGATACCCGGCATACCAAGACGGGTGGAACAGCGGCACGGCGTGGATGAGGAGGACGCCCGCTGACGTGAAGAGCGCCAGGGCGCCTGTCATCACGCTCATCGGCACTTGACCGAACAGAAGCTTCGTCGCCACGGCCCATTCCTCTCGCCCGAGCCAATCGCCGGTGTCTCGATTGTGGACTACACGGCCGACCCAGCGTTTCCGCTCGTTTGTCGCCTGTCGCGCTGAGGGATCCCGCGGAGAGGCAGTAGGGCGTGAATCCCTGTGTGCTTGAGCGATCAACGACGGCGGTGCCGGGCTTGTACTCTTCGTGAGTGCTCTTTGGCGTGTTGTTCGTGCTTACGTTCCCCTTCGCGGCCGGGGTGCTGATTTTCCTGATCGTCTGGACGATCAGGAAGGCGCGTCAGGGTGGGCTTTCGGCGATCATCACGACGATCGGGATCTGGATTGCTGCCGGCCTGCTCACCGGACTCGCCGGCACCGCGTGGTACCTGTCGAACTGGCGGTCAACGGTATCCGCCTCCCCACAGCAATTGACCGGTCGCTGGTCGAGCGAATCGTCGGACGGCAGGGCCACGATCGAACTAAGACGGGATGGGTCCGCTGTCGTCGAAGGTGTTCCGTCGGATGCGGCGTGGAACTTCGACTGGATGGATGAGACCCCCGACCTTCCGGCCGTATTCGACGGCCGCGGAACGTGGGAGGGCGAGCCGTTCAGCTACGTAGAGCTCAGCTGTGCTGACGGACGTGCCCTCCGCCTGCTCTGGCACGCGGTCGAAAGCCCGACCGGCACGATGTACCTGCAGTTCATCGCAGGCGACCCCGATGCTCCGAAGTACTTCGGCGAGTTCAGCAAGGCCGACGACCAGGATGCGTCGGACATGCGGGCGACGACGAAGCCGGCGTGCTGAGGCGATTCAGTTTCAGGTCGTTGAGGGACCGGCTACCGGGCGCTTGTGCACGGTGACCGGAGATGCCGGGGGTGAGATGATGGGCTCCGCGCCATCAGCGGGCCTATCACCATGCTGAAGTTGCACGTGGCCGCGGAAACCGAGAGGCTCGCCATTTCCGACGGACCCATGACTGGGTTCTACGTAGTCGATGATCGAGGGCACTCAATCAGTGAGCTCATCTTGTGGATCGAAGATGGCCTCGCCTCGAGTCTCGAGTACGCGTGGTACACCGCACAGCCTCTGACGGCGCTTCCTGAGCGAGATCGCGTTGTCATCGAGCCGCGGGACCGATAGACGATCGGCAGTGATCAGTCAGTTGCCGCGATGCGAGCGTTGCGCTTCTCGATGAGATGGCGCAGGTAGGGGCCGACCACCAGGTCGGCCATCGTGCCGAGCGGTCCGAGTGGCGCTTCGAACTTCGCGCGATCGATCATGAGCGTGCCGGATCCGTCCGGTCGGAACTCGTGCTCGTGCCGGAAGGAGCGAAACGGCCCGCGCACCTGCTCGTCGACGAAGTACTCCGGTTCCGTCATCGCGGTGATGCGGCTGGTCATTCTGATCGGCAGTCCGAAATGCCACGCCCGCCAAGTGACCTCTTCGCCCTCGCTGATCAGACCGGCGGTGACGCCAGCGATCGCGCGCTCGCGCGAAGCGGACATGGACGCCATGTGCAGGTCGATGCTCCGCGAGCGGTCAAATGTCTCCTGCACGCCGGCCGGCACGTGCGTCCGGCACTCGAACTCGACAGTCACAGCGATCAGTGTGCCACCGCGCAACTGGCCCAGGGTCCACGCACGGAGGGATCGGGAGTGTGGACCTAGTTGCGCGCGAGCGCGTCACCTGGTCGGTCAACCCCAGTGCTGTGGCCGTGATGACGACGGTGTTGTCATCACCGCTGAGGCGAGGGTCCGCTCGAATTTGTGACTATTAAGTGACTACGAGAGCGATTCTGCAATCGAGAGTCGCGGTTGCGTTGTAGTCGAAATCCCTGATCAGCCCCGTGAACCTATCGAGACGCATCCGTGTGGACTGTTTTCGTGCGATATGTGGGATTGCGCGCCTGCTGCCGGAGCATGGAAAGTGGGCCTGATCAGGCGATTTTGCGAAGAGCCGATGACGGGAATCGAACCCGCGCTGTCTGCTTGGGAAGCAGAAGTTCCTAAGTGCCGGTTCATAGTGGCTCACTCGGGCTCACGAGCCGAGGAATCACGCGGAATGTGAAACGCAGTGAGCTCCGGTGAACTCGGCAAACCGTGAGTTAACCGTGAGCACGCATTGGGTCGACGCCTTTGTTCCACGTGACACCCGGGAGCTAATCCCAGGCCGCGAATGGTGTCTGGGTCTCAAATCGCATTGAGAACGGCGAGGCTGAGCACACCGAAGACGACGATGAACACGATGTCGGGAACCCGAAGACGGATCCGGATTAGCGGCACGAGCAGGGCGAGGCCGATGCTGGCCAGCACGGTGACCGGCGCCGGCACCTCGGCTTCGGCGGCGATCCGTACATTGGAGTGCAGCATCGCGACCGAGGTCGAGGCGAGGAGACCGCAGATCACCGGCATGATGTACGTCGATACGTTCCGGATGAGCAGCGAGTTCCGGGCCCGGTCGTATCCGGCGAGCACGGCCACGGCGATTGCACTGCAGGATCCGACGGCGACGAGGAAGGCCGCGCCGGCAACCGGCAGACCCATCTCGCCGCCGAGCACGAACCCGATGCCAGCCGCGATCTTCACCAGGATGGGCCCGGGCAGCGCGTTGGCCACAGGCACCACCTGCCCGTAGAACACGCTGGACTCCAGGTTCCCACCCGCGACGAAGAACCCGTCCGCGACGCCGACATACGCCTCGCCGCCACCGAACGACGTCACTGTCGACGCAAGAACCAAGCCAAGGAACCGCAGCGTGTCGCCGACCGGCGGGACCAGCACGGCCACGGCCACCCCGACGGCCGTCATCCCGGCGAGCATGGCGACGGAGCGGATGGCCCGCCGCACCTGGCCAGGACGCTGGTCATGCGAGTCGGACTCAGCGACCCGATGGCGGCGCAAGTACTGCCACAGCGACAGCAGCGAGATCGCCACCAGCGCGACCAGAACGAGACCCAGCGCGGACAGCTCCGGCACGAAGACGCGTTCCTCCAGGGCCAGCATCTCGTGGCCGAGCTCGATGGTCTTTCCCGCCCCGCTCGCCAGGAACGCGACGACCGTGATCACGATCGGCACCGCACGCGCCCGGTGCCCCGGAGCGAGCACCTTCATCACGTAGTGCGCGAGCAGGTACAGGATGAACGCGGTCACCCCGAGCGAGGCGAACTCGACCGAGCGGATGGCGCCCGGCCCGAGCTGCGCGAACAACGCCAGCAGCGCCACCGTCGCGACCGTGCCGGGCAGCGCCACGACGAGCGCGCTCGCCGCGGAGAGTCGGGATCCACCGAGCCGCGCCCCCGAGAGTGCAGCCAGCTTGACCGGCAACGCCCCCGGGGTGATGTTCGCGATCACGGTGTCCTGGACGAACTCGCCCTCGCAGAGCCGGCCGTGGCGGACCAGCTCCTTCTCCATGACGGGGATGAGCGCGCTGCCGCCACCGAATCCGATCACGCCGACCTTCAGCATCGCCGCGAGGTGACGCAGCCAGCCGCCCACAACGTGATCGGTTCCGCTCCGGTTCGTCATACCGAGACCGCCAATTCCACCGGGCAGCCCGTCATCGATCTGGCGCCAGCGCGACGCCACCTGGGGTCAGCGGGAGCGTGGTCCGGTCGCTTGGTCGCCGTCATGGCTTCGCCGTGCTCACGGTGCGGAACCCGGCGTTGCCCATCGAGGAGTCTGGAGAGTTCTGCGACCGGGCGGAGTTGCGGTACCGGTTGCAGTAGGAGATGTGGCAGAGGTAGCTGCCGCCACGCAGCACCCGGGCGTTGCCTTGCGAGGGTCCCTGGGGATTCGCTGCTGGCGAGTGGCGGTAGGAGTTCGGGTCGAACCAATCGGAGCACCACTCCCAGACGTTGCCGACGGCCTGCCACAGTCCGTACCCGTTCGGCTGGAAGGAGCGGACCGGAGCGGTGGTGAGGAATCCGTCGTCCATGGTGTTGCGTCGCGGGAACTCGCCCTGCCAGATATTCGCCCGCCACCCGCCGGCGTCGACCTCGTCGTCGCCCCAGGGGTACCTCGTCCGGTCGAGCCCGCCGCGGGCGGCGTACTCCCACTCCGCCTCGGTCGGCAGTCGGCGCCCGGCCCATTCGCAGTACGCCTGGGCGTCGTTCCAACTGACATGGACCACGGGATGGTCGTCGAGCCCCTCGATCGTTGACTCCCGGCCGCCTGGATAGGCCCAGTCGGCGCCGCGCACTCCGAGCCACCACGGCGTTCCCCCGGCGCGCCCGATGACGTCCCCGTTCGGGGCTTGCAGGGCAAGGTGGAACACCGCCGAGAACCCGAACCTCTCGGCTTCGGTCCGGTAGCCCGTCTCGGCGATGAAGCGTGCGAACGCGGCGTTCGTGACCGGCGTGACGTCGATCTCGAACGCCTCGAGCGAGACTTCGTGCAGCGGCACCTCGCCGTCTGCGGCATTCCTGTCGCCGGACGAGTCGCCCATGACGAACGTCCCCGCGGGAATACGGGCCTGCTCGACGGCGTGCCCGGGCCCCTCGACGACCGAAGCGACGCGCGGCGCGGCCGACGACGACCCGATGGAGAGGAACTCGCGTCGACCCGGCGTCCCGCAGGTGCAGCCGGAGCCGCACCCTCCGGTCCGAGTTTCATCCATCATGTCCTCCAGAATCCGTACCGACGCGCCTCAGTCGGCACGATGCGTCGCGAACCCGGGGATGGGCCCGTGCGGAACCCATCCCCGGGTTTGCTCATCGCCGGTGTCAGCCGAGCGATGCGATGATCTCCTCCACGTCGCGCTGCAGGAGGGCGTCGTCGGTGGCGTCGGCGAACCGCTCGAGCGCGGCCACGGCCTGCTCAACGCGGTCCGCGGCGAGGTTCCGCTCGGTCTGGTTGAGGAACGCAATGAGCTGCGCGGCCTCAGCCGTGTCGATCGCCCCGCCCGCAGCCAGCCGCTCGACATTCGCCCGCAGGTCGACCGTCGTGGCCTCCACGGTGAACGCAACGGTGGTGCTCGTCTCGAGACCGGCCGTGTCCGTGACAGTCACTTCCAGCGCGTGCTCGCCGAGTTCGAGCTCCCAGAGGGCGAGGCTGCCCGGCTCGACCGGCTCCCCGTCCAGCGTCGCCGAGGTGCCCGCAACGCCGGACGTCACGTCCTGCGCCTCGACGGCCCACTCGAGCGTCTCGGAGCTGCCGAGGATCGCGCCATTTTCGATGCCGGTCACCTCGACCTCGGGGGTCACGGTGTCGATCTGCACCGTGACGCTCCCCTCGGCCAGGTTCCCGTCGGCGTCCGCCGACCGATAGTGGACCTCATGCGTGCCGTCTTCGGTCAGCTCAATCGGCTCGATCTCGCCCGTGTCGCTGTCGAGGACGGGCGTCCAGTTCTCGCCGTCGAGGGAGTACTCGACGGATGCGAGGGTCCGGTCGTCCTCGGCGGACACCTGAACCGTCACTGGCCCGGTGTACCAGCCGTTCTCACCGGTGGGCTCCGCCGGCGCGACCTCGTGCGATACCGTCGGCGCCACCAGGTCGGCGGCCACGCCGATCCCGTGGAAGTCGATCGCGTCGATGTTGAAGGCGTTGTTCGCGGCCGTGAACGTGAAGTACAGCGTGTGCGTCCCACCGGGGTCGGTCACTGGTGCCGGCTCGGTGTCGACGTACGTGTCGTTGCTCCCAGTCGGGGTCACCTGCGTTGTCGCGACGACGGGGCCGTCCGGTGCGTCGAGGCGGACCTCGATCGTGCCGGTGCCCTGTGCGGCGAGACGGTAACTGATGCCGTCGATCTCGTGCAGGTTCATCCGCTCGAACGCGATCCAGTCACCCGTTGCGATGCCAGCGACTCGGTACGCGCCCTCGGCGAACGCGTCGCTGCGGCTCTCGGAAGTGCCCTGCTGGAAGCTGTAGTGCTCCGCTTGGCGGTGCTTCGGCTGCAGGATCACGTCGGTCGTTCCGGTGAGCGGGGACACGCCGTTGGCGCCCTGGTCGGTGTACGTCGCCGTCAAGGCGTAGAACATGTTGGCGTCGTCGCCGTGACCACCGGCCGCGGTGGTGAACGTGCCCTCGCAGCCGAGCAGCTCCTCGAGCGGGTGCGCGTGGGCGTCGTGACCGATCGCCGGCTGGACGACCACGCTCTCGCAGTCGATCTCCTCGTCCTCCGCGTCTTCGACCGTCACCCGGTACCGGACGGTCTCGCCGGCGTCGATGAAGCCGCCGTCGACCGGCCAGTCGAGCGTGACGGTCGGGGCGGTGTTGCCCACGACCAGGTCGATGCTCGCGACACCGCTGCGCCCGGTGTCATCCGTCACCGTCAGTGTCGCCGCATAGTCGCCGATCTCGTCGTAGACGTGCGTCGGGTTCGGTTCAGCGGATGTCGCACCGTCACCGAAGTCCCACGAGTAGGTCAGCGCCTGGCCCTCGTCGGGATCGGACGACCCCTCGCTCGAGAACTCCACGGTCAGCGGCGCGGAGCCGCTGTTGGGCGTCGCCGTCGCACGAGCCACCGGCGAACGCTCCCCGGGGACGGCGTGCTCGATGCGGTAGATCCCGTCATCCGGGTTGTTCCGACCGAACCCTCGTCCCCATTCCGCCAGGTACATGGCGCCGTCGGGACCGAAGACCATGTCCATGGGCGCGTTGAACGTCGTGTCGGGGAGGAACTTCTCGATGTGGGTGGGCGCCAGGTCCGTCTCGGCGAGCGTCATGCTCGCGATGAAGTGCTTGCCCCATTCGTAGAAGAACGCCTGGCCGTCGTAGTACTCGGGGAACTTGATGTCGGAGTCCAAGTCGGCGTCGTACTGGTACACGGGGCCGGCCATCGGCGCCCCGCCCGTACCGAGCTCCGGCCAGTCGGGGTCGGGCGTCGTCGCGCTGTAGGCGATGTCCGGGGCGATCACCGGGGGCAGCTGCGTGAGCCCGGTGTTGTTCGGCGAGTCGTTGACCGGAGCCGAGCAGTCGAACGTCTCGCCCGATGTGCCGGTCGCGAAGTCGAAGTCGACGTACGGGAGGTTGGGGCCGTGGCAGTAGGGCCAGCCGTAGTTGCCCGGCTCGCGCACGACCTGCCACTCCACGTACCCCTGAGGGCCGCGAAGCGGGTTGTCCGAGCGGGCATCAGGGCCATAGTCCGCGAGCAGGATGTCGCCGGTCTCGGGGTGGATCGCCATCCGGAACGGGTTGCGGAAGCCCATACCGTAGATCTCCGGGCGGGTGCCCTCGACACCGGGGGCGAAGAGGTTGCCGTCCGGGACCGTGTAGCCGCCCTCGGCGGTGTCGGTCGGCGTGATCCGCAGGACCTTGCCGCGCAGGTCGTTTGTGTTGCCTGAGCTGCGCTGAGCGTCGAACTCGGCCCGGCCCGACCGCTCGTCGATCGGCGTGTAGCCGTCGGACTCGTACGGCTGGGTGTCGTCACCCGTCGAGAGGTAGAGGTTGCCGTCGGGGCCGAACTCGATCGAGCCGCCCACATGCGACGGGCGGGGCGGGTAGGTGGTCGGCAGCTCCAGGAGCACGATCTCGCTCTCCACATCGAGCGTGTCGCCTTCGACGTGGAAGCGCGAGAGCAGTTTCGACTGCGTCTCGATGGACGAGTAATAGAGGTAGACCCAGCCGTTGGTGGCGAAGTCCGGGTCGAGCGCGACGCCCTGGAGGCCGCTCTCGCCGCGGGTGTCGACGTTGACGGCACCGGCGGTGACGGTGGTGCCGGTGTCCGGCTTCCAGATGCGCAGGCCGCCGGTGCGCTCGATGAAGAAGACGCGGCCGTCGTCGGCGACGGTGAGCTGCATGGGCTGCGTCACCTCCGATACGAGCGAGACCTTCTGGAAGTTGCTCGCCGGTGGTGCTTCGCCGTGATCCGCCCCGTCATGGGCGGATGCCGCGGTGGTGGTGCCTCCGACAGCGAGCGCGGCTCCGGTGAGCAGCGCTGCGAGTCGAACGGCGGGAGTGCGGAAACGCATGGTCATCCCCTCGTTTGGGCCCGCATGGCGCGGGCCCGGCGATCATCGGAGTCGGCGCATCGGCGCCGCGTCCGTGCAGATCGGGACGCGATGTCCCGGATCGGCCGGCGCGCCGCGAACGGCATGCCGGATAGCCGGATGGCGCGGCGGCGCGCATGGCGGGCCGCGCCATCCGGGTGACGTCAGTCGAGGTCGGAGTTCAGTAGTTGAAGCAGCTGAGGAAGTCGAAGCTCTCCTCCGCGTACTCCTGGATGGAGTCGGCCCCGTTGTCGCGCTCGATGACGTAGTACTTCACCTTGCCCTGCGCCGCGTCGAGGACCGACGCCCAGTCGACCGCGCCTTCGCCGACGATCGTCTGGTTCTGCCAGTTGAACGGCTCGTCGCTGTCCTTGATGTGGAGCAACTCGATGCGGTCCCCGTACTGCTCGAGGAGGTCGGCGACGTCGATGCCGGCAGCCTCGGCCCAGAACACGTCGATCTCGAACGTCACCCATCGGGGGTCGGTGTTCTCGACGAGGTACTGCCAGGCGCTCTTCATCTCGCCCGTCTGGGGGTCGGGGAACTGACGGAGGAACTCTCCGTCGTGGTTGTGCCCGAAGAGCTTGCCGGTTCCGTTCTTCACCGAGAGTTCGCCGAGGCGGTTCATCTGCTCGGCAGTTGCGAGGGTGTCTGCGAGGGTCGCCGTCCCGGGCTGGCCGAAGCCGCCCGAGCCGGTGTACCGGTGACCGATCTCCTTGGCGAAGGGCAGGTACGACTCGACGAAACTCGTCTCGTTGTAGCCAGCCTGCCCGGTGGAGGCCTTGAGACCGTACTTGTCGAGCAGTGCCTGCAACTCTTCGACGGGCATGTTGTACGACCCGACGGCCGCGGCGAGCTGGACCTCCTTGTAGCCGATCTCCGCCAGCATGGCGAGGACTGCCTCGAGGCCTTGCTGCTGGATCATCGTGCGTGCGCTGTAGAGCTGGAAGCCGATCTTGTTGACCGGGACGCTGCGGCCGGCGCAGTCGGAGGCCGGGTTGGCCAGGTCGCTGGCGGGCTCGGCCGACGCAGGCGCCGCGGTGAAGGCCGATGCGGCGAGGGCCACGCCGGCGGACAGCGCGAGGATCGCCTGCTTCCGTCGGCGGTCAGTGGTGAGACGGATCATCTGTCACTCCTTTGTTGACGGTGCCGCGATCGACGTGGTGTCGGTCGCGGACGGTGCGGGCTGGTGGTCGTGCTGCCCGGAGGAACGGGCACATGGCCCGGGGAGGCGGCGGTTGGGTCCGCTGTACTTTGCGGAGCGTGGCGTCGGCAGCGGCTGGCCGCGGAGGCCGTCGGCGACTGCGAGCTTCTTTGCTCACAGGCAGAAATTAACCATACGGCTCGCCACCGGTCAACCCCGAGTTTCCGGGCTCAGACGCCGCGAATCATGTTGTCGCAGGCATCGCTCCTGGAATTCGGGCTTGACGAGCCCCGGTCGGTGGGTTTATTTTCTTACTGTGAGCAATGAAGCGCAGCAGATACACCACGACGAGAGCCGGTCCGTCCGGGGCGTCATCCTGTCGCTGCTTCGTGACCTGGGCCCGACACCCCGCATCGAGCTCGCTCGCAAGACCGGCGTTTCGCCGACCACGATCACCCGGACGATGGTCCAGCTGCTCGATGACGAGATCGTCGTCGAGGGCGACTCCATCTCGATGTCGAAGCTGGGCCGCCCGGCCACCGCGCTCTCGCTGAAGCAGGACGCCTACTTCGTCGTCGGTGTGCAGATCGGGGTCGGTTTCGTCCAGCTCGGCATCATCGACCTGCTCGGGCGGCAGCATGCCGGCCGCAGCTTCGAGTACGACCTCACCGAGCCGCCCGACGACGTGCTGCGACGCGTGGCATCCGAGATCGACGCGCTCGTCAGCAGCAATGGCACCGACCGCCGGCTCGTCGTCGGCATCGGCGTCGCTGTGCCGGGGCCGGTCGACGCGGCGGGTCGACGGATGCTGCTGCCCATCAACCTCCACTGGCGCGACGTCGCCGTCGCAGACGCGCTCGAGTCCGCCCTCGGCCTGCCGGTGACCGTCGAGCACAACGTGCGCTCGATGGCGCTCGCCGAGACGCGCTTCGGTCGCGGACGGGGGAAGGGCAGCCTGGCGTTCGTCTACCTCCGCACCGGCCTGGGCGCCGGCCTCGTCGTGCAGGGAGAGCCGTTCTCGGGCGGCGTCCACGGCGCGATCGAGCTCGGCCACCTCCAGGTGGCGGACAACGGCGTGAAGTGCGTCTGCGGCAACTCCGGTTGCCTCGAGACGGTGATCTCGGAAAAGGCGCTGCGCGACGTCGCCGAGTCCGTCGGGCTCGACGGCGCCGACAGCCCGCTGACACGCCTGTGGGAGGCGCGCGATGCGTCGCTCGGCGCTGCAGCCGCCCTCGACGGCATCGTCCTCTCGCTCGCGAAGGGCCTGTCGGCGCTTGCCAACCTGCTGAATCCGGAGATGATCCTGCTCGGTGGGGCGCTCGCGGCGGTGCCGGACGGGTTCCTCGAGCGCGTGCGCGAGGAGACCCGCACCGCGGTGTTCCCGGTGCTCCGGCCATCGCTCCAGATCCAATTGTCAAGCCTCGGCATGGATGCCGGGGTACTCGGGGGCGCCACCGTCGCCCTCGACACCTACTTCTACAACTGACACCCGAAACGAGGAATCCACTGTGCTGTCGACCACATACTCCAACCCGCTGAGGGGAGCTGATCACTCATGACCGTCGAGTCCATCGAGACCGAAGCGCCGGCCACCCATGCCACCGCCGCGGTCGAAACCGAGCGCAAGCCGCGCTCGCTCACCTGGCTGTACGTCACGACGCTCGTCGGCGGCATCGCCCTCTGGGCCGCGGCCGCCGCCCTTGCCCAGAACCCGCTCATCCCGACGCCGCTCGATGTCGTGACGGATGCGTGGACCATCATCCTCGACGGGACACTCTGGGAGCACACCGCAGCCAGCCTCCTCCGGGTCCTGAGCGGATTCGCCCTGGGCGTGCTCCTCGCGATCCCGGCCGGCTTCCTCATGGGCTGGTACTGGCTGGCCCGCGGACTCTTCGAGCCGTGGGTCCAGTTCTTCCGGACCGTCCCGCCGCTCGCGCTGATCCCGCTGGTGATCGTCATCCTCGGCATCGGCGAACCCGCCAAGATCTTCGTGATCTTCCTGGCCTCGTTCCTGTCGTGCGTCCTCGCGACCTTCCAGGGTGTGCGCAACGTCGACACCACCCTGATCAACGCCGCCCGCGTGCTCGGTGCCAAGGATTTCACGATCTTCTCGCGGGTCGTCGTGCCGGCCTCGCTGCCGTTCATCTTCGTCGGCATGCGAGTGGCGCTCGGCGCGTCGTGGGCCACGCTCGTGGCCTCCGAACTCATCGCCGCCCCGATGGGACTGGGGCGCATGATGCAGGGCGCCGCCCAGTTCCTCCAAACCGATCGCATCGTCGTCGGGATCATCATGATCGGCCTCCTCGGCTTCGTGATGGACCGCTTGGTGCTGCTCCTCGAACGACGACTCACCGCATGGCAGGAGACCCGCGCATGAGCCACCTCATCAGCGTCCGGAACGCTACGAAGATCTACTCCACGTCACGGGGAACGACCGTCAGCTTGGACCGGGTCAGCCTCGACGTGGAGGAGGGCGAGTTCATCACCCTGGTCGGTCCTTCCGGCTGCGGCAAGAGCACGATGCTCAACCTCATCGGCGGACTGCTCGAGCCGACCTCGGGCGAGGTCCTCGTCCACGACAAGCCCGTTCGTGGGCCGAGCCCCGACCGCGGCGTCATCTTCCAGCAGTACGCACTCTTCCCCTGGCTCACGGCGCAGAAAAACGTCGAGTTCGGGCTTCGGCTGCAGGGCCTGTCCAAGGCGGAGCGGACCAAGCGCGCGCTGCACGCGCTCGACATGGTGGGGCTGAAGGACTTCGCGAACGCCCTCCCCAAGGAACTCTCGGGCGGCATGAAGCAGCGGTGCGCGATCGCACGCGCCTACGCGGTCAACCCCTCGGTCCTCCTCATGGACGAGCCGTTCGGCGCCCTCGATGCGCTCACCCGGGTCCAGATGCAGGACGACCTCCTGCACACCTGGGAGCGCGATCGCCGCACCATCGTGTTCATCACGCACGACGTCGACGAGGCCGCCTACCTCGCCAGCCGCGTCGTCGTGATGAGCCCCCGCCCGGGTCGGATCAGCGAGATCATCGACGTCCCCCTTCCCTACCCCCGTACCGAGGCACTCCGCCTGTCGCCGGAGTTCGCCGAGATCCGCGCCAGGGTCTGGCGTGGTGTGCACCACCACAGCGACGAAAGCACCGCGGCCTGACCGCACCCACCACCACCACTCCGAGAGGCAGAGAAGCCATGAACAACATCCGAAAGCTCACCGCTGTCGCGGGCGCCACCATGGTGGCCGCGCTGATCATGACCGGCTGCGCATCGTCAGACGGCGCCCCACAGACCGAAGGCGACGACGCCGGAGGCCGCGAGCAGGTCCAGCTCAACGTCGGCTACATCGACACCAGCATCAACGGTGTCGGGCTGATCGCCGTCGCGAACGACCTCGACCTCTGGGAGAAGGCCGGCATCGACGTCAACCTGCAACCCTTCACCAACGGACCGACCCAGATCCAGGCCATGGCCGCCGGGTCATTGGACATCGGCTACATCGGCGGCGGTGCCACCTGGATGCCCGCCTCGGGCCAGGCGACCATCATCACCCCGAACGAGGCGACCTACGGCGACTTCGTGATCGCGTCGCCCGACTCCGGTGCCGAGAGCGTCGAAGACCTGGAGGGGCTCCGGGTCGGCGTCCCCGAAGGCGGCTCCGGCGAGATGATCCTCGCCCTCGCGCTCGAAGAGGCGGGCCTGACCATGGACGACGTCGAGCGCGTACCCCTCGACCCGCCGAACGTCGTCTCCTCCTTCGTGGCCGGCCAGATCGACGTCGCTGCGATCTTCTCGCCGCTCAGCGACCAGATCTTCGAGTCCGTGCCCGACGCCGTCGTGCTCGCGAACAACAAGGACTTCCCCGAGACCGAGTTCGTCGGCGCATGGGTCGCCTCGAACCAGGCCGCCGCGGACAAGCCGGACGCCGTGAGCCGCTTCCTCGAGGTCTGGATCGAGGCGAACGACTGGCGACTCGACAACGTCGAGGAAGCTGTCCAGCTCGCGGCCGACGAGTCGGGGGCACCGGTCGAGCAGCTGCAGGGGCAGGCCGACGCGCTCGAGTGGTGGACGTCGGACACCATCCTCGAGAACAACGAGTCCGGCAAGACCAACGAGCAGTTCGACGCCCTCGTCGACCTCTTCGTGGAGCTCGGCCGCATCCCCGAGAAGGTCCCCTCGGAGGAGTTCGTCAACCTGGAGCTGTTCGAGCAGGCGAAGGACGCGCGGCGATGACGGGTCGGCCACGGACTCCGGTTCGGATCGGCATTCTCGGCGCAGGGTTCGTGGCCGACTTCTACCTCCGCGCCCTGCAGCACGTGCGGGGCCACGAGGTCACCGTCCTGGCGGCCCGGTCCGCCGAGCGCGGGGCCGAGTTCGCCCAGCGCTTCGGCATCCCGACCGTCGTGGGCACGACGACCGAGCTGGTGCAGCGCGACGATGTCGACCTCGTCGTCGTCGCACTGCCCCACGACCTCCACGTCCCGATCGTCGCCGAGATCGCAGCAGCCGGAAAGGCGGTGATCTGCACGAAGCCGCTCGGGCGCAACTCCGCGGAGGCGGCCGAGTGCCTGCGACTCGTGCGCGACGCCGGCGTCTGGCACGGTTACGCGGAGACGGAGGTGTTCGCGCCGGGGCTCGTGAAGGCCAAGCAGCTCGTCGACTCCGGAGCGATCGGGGACGTCGTGTCCGTCCGGGCACGCGAAGCCCACGGGCACCCGCACGAGCATGCCCGCAACGCTGAGCGCATGGGCGGCGGGCCGCTGCGCGGCTTGGGCTGCCACTGCGTGGCAATCGGCCGCTGGTTCCTCGGCTACGACCACACGCCGGTCGAGGTGCTCGCCTGGGGCGACCGCCTTGCTCGCACGGACGTCACGACCGAGGACACCGCGACCGCGATCGTCCGCTTCGACGACCGCCGCGTCGTCCAGGTCGAGGTGGGCTGGAACCATATCGCCGGCCTGGACGTGCGCAACGAGATCCATGGCACGGCCGGATGGATCGGAACCGACGAGACGGGCGAGACCGGGGTCCGGGCATTCGCCGGCCGTTCGGCAGGGTACGTCATGGAGAAGGCGGGCGCGGCGACGGGATGGATCACGCCCGTTCCCGACGAGCCATGGGTGTACGGCTACCACGGCGAGATGGCGCACTTCATCGAATGCTTCCTCGCCGGCGAACAGCCCCGACAGACCTTCGTCGACGGCGTGATCGACAACGCCGTGATCGACGCCGCCTACCGCTCGATCGAGACCGGCACCTGGTCACCGGTCGACCTCAGCGACATCTGACCCCGACTCAACCGGCAGGAAAACGGATATGGAAACACCCCGACGTCCCAACCTCGTCATCATCCTCACCGACGATCACGCCGCGCACGCGATCAGTGCGTACGGCTCGGTCGTCAACGAGACGCCACGCATCGACGAGATCGCCCGCGAGGGCGTGCGACTCGACAACTGCTTCGCGACGAACGCCCTCTGCTCGCCGAGCCGGGCAAGCATCCTCACGGGGACCTACAGCCATGTCAACGGCGTCTCGACGCTGCTGACGCCGCTCGATGCGGGCCAGCCCACCTTCATCTCGCAGCTGAAGGCCGCCGGGTACCGTACGGCGATGGTCGGCAAGTGGCACATGGGCGAGCACGAGGGCAACACCCCCGAGGGCTTCGACTACTGGGACATCCTGATCGGCCACGAGGGACAGGGCGAGTACTGGAACCCGCTGTTCCTCTCGCCCGAGGGCGAGCGCATCGCCGAGGGCTACGCGACCGACATCATCACCGACCTGTCACTCGACTGGGTCGAGTCGCTCGAGGGCGACGCCCCGTGGTGCGTCCTGATCTGGCACAAGGCGCCGCACCGGTCCTGGGAGCCGCATCCCAAGCACGCCGATCTCTTCACGGATCCCATCCCGCTCCCGGCGACCTGGGACGACGACTACGCGACCCGGACGTCGTCGGCTCGTCGCGCCGCAATGCGGATCGCCGAGCACCTCAACGCGGAGGACCTCAAGCAGGACCCGCCGCCCGGTCTCTCCTACGACGACGAAGCCCTGTGGAAGTACCAGCGGTACATGGAGGACTACCTCCGCTGCGTCGCCTCCGTCGACGAGAACGTCGGGCGGGTCATCGACTGGCTCCGCGAGCGCGGCGAGTTCGAGGACACCGTGCTGATGTACTCATCGGATCAGGGGTTCTTCCTCGGTGATCACGGATGGTTCGACAAGCGGTTCATGTACGAGGAATCGCTCCGCATGCCGATGGTGCTGAGCTACCCGAGGGGCGTGCGTGGCGAACAGGTGCACTCCGGCATCGTGACCAACGTCGACTTCGCGCAGACGCTGCTCGAGTTCGCCGGGGTGCGGCCACACTCGCGGATGCAGGGCCGGAGCTTCGCCGGCGACCTCACGGGCGAATCCTCGGCACCGGCGGCCGAAGGCATGTACTACCGGTACTGGGAGCATGACGACGTCTTCCACCACGCGCCGGCGCACTACGGATGGCGCACCGACCGGTACAAGCTCATCTACTTCTACAACGACGGGATGGGCATCGCCGGGACGGGGCCATTCACGTACCCGGGGGAGTGGGAGCTCTACGACCTCGAGACGGACCCCGAGGAGCTCCGCAACGTGTACTTCGACCCCGCCTACGAGCGAGTCCGCGAGGAGCTGAAGGTCCAGATGTGGCGTGAGCAGGAGCGTCTCGGCGACGCACCGCACGCGTCGCAGCCGCGACCGCAGCTGCTCGAGGAACTCGCCGGCGGACTCGGCCGCTGAACCGCTCGCCCTGCCGGTCCATTCGCTGCGGCAGGGCGGGCCCGATCACCCCCGCTTCGATCACACCGCCGTGAGGGGGAGGCATGTCCACAACGAACAGGTTGCCGACGTCCTCAGGCGTAGAACAGAGCGTCGAGGGCCACGGTCGCCCCACCGAGAACCCCGGCCTCCATGCCGAGCGATGAGGGCTGGATCTGCACTGAATCACGGATCACCGGGAACACTCCGCGGAGGGTGCTCTGTTTGAGCCGGTCGAGGAACTCGGGCGGCATCGTCGCGAGGACCCCACCGAGCAGGATCAGCTCGGGGTTGAGAAGGTTGACGAGCGAGGCGAGGCCGTTCGCGACCGCGCCGAGGATCCGGTCGATGACCTCGCTCGCCCGTTGATCGGTGGCGGCTGCGGCCCAGATCGCGGACAGCGGGCTACTCGCGTCTTGGAGTCCGAGCTCCCGGGCCCGCGCCCGAAGCGCGCTGTCGGAGACGACCGTCTCGAGACATCCGGTGTTGCCGCAGATGCACCGCTCATCGGCGTCCACGACGCGCAGATGGCCGAGTTCGATGGCGCCATGGACGCCGCCGGCGAACGGCTGGCCTTCCACGACGAGCCCCGCGCCGATGCCCGTGCGAAGATACACGAATGCCACACTTCCGTGGCCGCGGCCGGAGCCGAAGCGCGCCTCCGCGACAGCCATCGAGCGGACATTGTGTTCCACTACGACGGGCAGGCCGAGGATTCGCTCGAGCAGGTCCGCTACCGGTACATCCCGCCATGGCAGGTTGATTGTGAGCAGCATCCGTCGGCGATCTGCATCCACCGGGCCAGGTACCGCGATCCCGACACCGAGCAGCAGGCGTCGGTCGACGCCTGACGCGCGGATCATGTCGCCGATGCGGCCCGCGACCTCAGTGAACACTGCGCCGGCTGGCAGTCCCACTTCGTACTCGAAGCTCGCAGTGGAATGGGTCTGGCCGAGCACGTCGATGAGCCCGAGCTGAACCGTGCCCACGCCGACTTGGGCGCCCACCACGAATGCGGACTCCGCGTTCAGCCCGATCTCGGTTGCCGGACGTCCGAGGCGGGTGCCGCTCACGACGCCGCCCTCGGCGACGATCGATGCGTCCACCAGCTGGTTCACGGTACGCGTGATGGTGGTGGCGGAGAGGCCGGACCGCCGCGCGATCTCGATTCGAGAAAGGGGACCGCTATCGCGGAGCATCGAGAGGACGGTGCCGCGAATCGACCGAGGCTCGTTCGCCCGGAATCCCAACTCGTCACTCACAGTAGGAAGTGTCGCACGTGACGCAGCGGGTGGCGGCCGTCATCTCGTGGCGTCGATCGGTGTCGCGCCCTGTTGCGCCCGGGTTCATCGGAGGCTCATCGGTGCGCGTGCGCGGGCACGTTCGCGTTCGGGGCCGGGCATGGGCCGAGAAACCTGCTGCGGCTGCGTCTTTCGGCAGGATGAGGGGCCGCTCGGCAGAGTTGAGCGGGGTCCGCTCACGAAAACAAACTGAATCATTTACCGTGAGTTAACCGTGACACCACGAAAGCAAATCGAATTCACGAACGTCGATGTTGCGGCAGAAAGCCGATTTGATCAGGCAATATTCACGAAGAGCCGATGACGGGAATCGAACCCGCGCTGTCTGCTTGGGAAGCAGACGTTGTCCAGTAGTGATTCACTCGGCTTCACTCGGGCTCACGAGCCCCGGAATCACGGGGGAGCGTGAACTCGAGTGAATCAAGGTGATCTCGATTTTGTGACTATTAAGTGACTACGAGCCCGGCTCCCGGTCGGTCAGATCCCCTGCCATTCGGGCTTGTTGTTCCATGCGTGGCGATAGTAGTCGGCGTGTTGGAGTTGGGATGCGGCGTCCTCGTCGACGATCACGGTCGCATGCGGGTGCAGCTGGATGGCCGAACCCGGCCGTGTCGCAGACACGGGTCCCTCCACCGCGTCTGCAATCGCGCCCGCCTTGGCAGGTCCGAACGCCAGCAGCAACAGGTGCCGCGCCCGCAGGATGGTGCCTATGCCCTGGGTGATGCAGTGGGTGGGCACGTCAGCCGCCGACGCGAAGAATCGGGCGTTGTCGGCGCGGGTCGGCTCGGCCAGCGTCTTCACCCTGGTCAGGGATGCGAGCGAGGATCCGGGTTCGTTGAACCCGATGTGTCCGGTTCTGCCGATCCCGAGTATCTGGAGGTCGATGCCGCCGGCAGCGCGGATCGCCGTCTCGTAGTCTGCGGCGGAATGCTCGATGTTTGCCGGGTCGCCGTTGGGCACGTGCACGAGGTCTGGAGTCAAGCGAAGAGGCTCGATCACCTCGCGCGTGATCACCGATCGGTAACTCTGCGGATGTTGCGGCGGCAAGCCCACGTACTCGTCCAGCGCGAAAGCGCGCACTCGTGACACATCCAGTCCCTCGTCCGATATCCGGGTTGCGAGCAACCGATAGCTCGCCAGAGGGGTGGAGCCGGTCGCCAGGCCGACGACGGCGTCCGGCTTTCGGCGGATGAGTTCCAGCATCGCCGCCGTGACCAGCGTGGCGGCCGCCTCTTCATCCCTGACGATCACAACCTCGGCCATATAGCTCCTCTGCTTTCGGACGCGGAAGGCGAGTTCCCCGCGAAAACAGTATGCAGGAAAATTTCACACAACAGTTGACAGCGCGAAAATGAGTTTCCTATGCTGACCGCAACCCGCCGCTGACGAGCGGCCCAGCCACCCCCGACGAAGGGCCCAGAGGCAGAACATGAACGAACCCAACACCCGGGCGCGGCGTCTCGCCGCTCCGGTCACGCGCACCACCGCGCTGTTCCTCGGCGCGGCCATGCTTCTCACCGGCTGTGCGGTCGCGCAGCAGAACGCCACCGCCGAACCGGCCAGCGAACCCGTTGAGGGTGGCACGCTCCGCGTCGCCGCCGCAGCCGACGCCCAGCCGCAGTTCGCGATGGCGAACCGCGCCGGCAACTGGTCCTGGCGCCGACTCGTGTTCGAGTCGCTCGTCGAGATCGACGACAAGTCCGAACCGCAGCCGCTGCTCGCGACCGCCTGGGAGTACAACGACGACCGGACGGAGCTCACTCTCGAGCTGCAGGAGGGTGTCACGTTCCACTCCGGTCGCCCGTTCACCGCAGACGACGTCGTCTACACCCTCGAGCAGGTGAAGGACCCGGCCAACGGCTCGCAGCTCGCGAAGGTCGCGGCGAACATCGAATCGATCGAGGCCGTCGACGACACCGAGGTCGTGATCGACCTCGCCGAACCGAGCGACAGCCTGTTCGACCTGCTCGACCTCACGCCGATCGTCGACGAAGACTCCTGGCCGGGCATCGCGGACGGGGCCGAAGTCGTCGGCACCGGCCCGTTCACCTGGGAATCCTGGACCCCGGGAGCCTCGATCGAGCTCGCCGCGAACGAGGACTACTGGGGCGACGGCGGCCCGTACCTCGATGGCGTCGAGGTCTCGATCATCCCCGATGCCACCGCCATCCAATCGGCGCTGAAGGCCGGCGCGGCGGATGTCGCGATCGGCATGCCGCAAAGCGACGTCGCATTGCTCGCAGACGACGCCGACTACGTCCTCGAGAACGCCGGAGGCGTCTTCTACCCCTTCGGGATCGACGTCGACCAGGCGCCGTTCGACACCCCCGAAGCACGCCAAGCGCTCGGGTACGCACTCGACCGCGAGCGCATCGCGGAGCAGGTATTCGGAGGCGACGCGGTCATCACCGACCTGTGGTGGACGCCCGGATCGCCCGGCTACCCGGACGACCTCGCCGACCGGTTCGACTACGACCCGGAGAAGGCACGCGAGCTCCTCGAATCCTCCGGTGCGGCCGGCGCCGACCTCACGATCACCTTCGCGAACCTGCCGGTGATGAAGAACCTGTTCGAGATCGTCCAGAACAACCTCAGCGAGGTCGGCGTGAACGTGACGGCAGAGGCGCTCGACCTGCCCGACTACGACAAGCGCCAGGTCGAGGGCACCCTCGGCCAGTCGTTCCTGCTCCTGCACGGCATGGTCGGCTTCTCGTCCGCCACGATCATCGACGCGATGCCGTCGATCCGCGACGGCAACCCGTCCCACTTCGACACGCCCGAGTACGCGGAACTGAAGGCGGCCGTCCGCGGCGCCGACGATGAGACCCGTGCCGCCGCACTCGAGGAGCTCTCGACGTACATGCTCGAGCAGTCGTTCAACCACATCATCGCGGTCGCGCCGCAGTACCACGTGCACACCGCGGCACTCCAGGAACTGGACGTCGTCACCCTCGGCAGCCTCGTGGCCACCGACGCGTTCCTGGCCGAGTGACGCCATGATCGCGTATCTGATCCGGCGGCTGCCCTCGGTCGCCTTCCTCCTGCTGGCGACGACGGTGGTCGCGTTCGCCCTGCCCCGCCTGGCCCCCGGTGACCCGGCCGCGGCAGTCGCCGGATCGGATGCGTCCCCCGAGACGCTCGCGCAGATTCGCGAGCAGATGGGTCTGGATCAGCCGATCCTCACCCAGTACCTGGACTGGATGGGCGGCGTGCTGACGGGCGATCTCGGCACCTCCTTCACCACCAACCGCCCGGTCTCGGAGCTCATCGCCGCACGCCTCACGAGCACCATCGAACTCGCCTTGGTCGCCGGCATCCTGATGGTCGCCATCGGAGTTCTGCTCGGGGTGGCAACCGCGACCACCCGCCGCCCCCTGACGCGGGGCCTCCTCGATGCGGTGAACTCGGCACTGCTCGCTGCGCCGCCGTTCCTCACCGGCCTCCTGCTCATCCTCCTGCTCGGCATCGCGGTGCCCATCCTGCCCGTGTCGGGCGAGGTCTCCCTGGCCGAGGACCCGATCATCGGCATCCAGTACCTGATCCTTCCGGCGCTCGCCCTCGCCCTGCCACAGGCTGCCGCGATCGGCCGCCTGGTCACTGCATCCATGATCGGCACCGCCCAGGAGGACTTCGTCGACCTCGCCACGGCGAAGGGGGTCGCCGGTTCGACGATCGTGCGGAGGCACGTGCTCCGCAACAGCATGGCTCCAGCACTGGTCACCATCGGACTGCGCTTCGGTGAACTGCTCGCCGGAGCGATCGTCATCGAGGCGATCTTCGCCCGACATGGCCTGGGCAGCCTCGCGGTCACGAGCGTCCAGACCCGTGACTACTTCGTCGTGCAGATCCTCATCGTCGGCGCCGTCGCGGTCGCAGTGGCAATGCAGGTGCTCACCGACCTCGGGGTGGCCGCCCTCGATCCTCGCATTCGGTTGGGAGCCGCATCATGACCGCCACCGACACCATGGCGAAGGCCCCGTCCGCGACGCACCGGTCGGGATTCCGGGCAGTCGCCCAGCGCTACACCACCGCGTTCCGCTCGCCCCGCGGCGTCCTCGGCGGCCTGATCGTCCTCCTCCTCGTCACTCTCGCCCTCGCCGCGCCGCTGCTGTTCCCCGGCGGATACGACCAGCAAAGCCGCGACGCCCTCGCCGGCCCGTCCCTGGCCGCCCCATTCGGCACGGACGAAGTGGGCCGCAACGTCTTCGTCCGCAGCATCTTCGGAGCCCGCACCGACCTGTCCCTCGTGGCGATCGCGGTGCCCGTCGCCGCGATCATCGGCACGCTGCTCGGCCTGCTCGGCGCCGTCAGCCGGCCGCTCGGCAGCCTCGCGCAGCGGTTGCTCGACCTCATCATGGGATTCCCGAGCCTGATCCTCGGCATCTGCGTGGCGCTCGTGATCGGGCCCGGCTGGTCGGCGCTCGTCATCGCCATGACGATCTACGCCCTGCCGGCGTTCGGCAGGCTGGCCAGGGCCACGCTCCTCGCCCAGGAGCATCGGGACTACGTCCTGGCAGCACGAATGCTCGGCGTGGGCAAAGGGCGAGTGATGATGCGCCACATCCTTCCGCACACGGTCGACACGATGATCGCGCAGATGGTGGTCGCCGTGACCGCGTCGATCTTCCTCGAATCCTCCCTCAGCATCGTCGGCCTCGGCGTGCAGCCGCCCGAACCGTCGCTCGGAGTCCTCCTGAACAGCGGCGCCCGATACATGGAGCAGCAGCCCTGGTACGTACTCGGACCCGCCGCGCTGCTGTTTCTGCTCGTCCTCGGGTTCAGCCTGATCGCCGATGCCATCACCCGGAAGGAAGGACGGCCGTGAGCGTCATCGACGACACCGCCCGAACCGCCATGACCGATTCGCAGCATCCCGCGAACGCGTCGTCCGCGTTGCTCTCCGTACGTGACCTCCACGTCCAATTCGGCCAGGGCCCCGCCGCGGTCCAGGCCGTGCGGGGCGTCAGCGTCGACGTCGCTGCCCGACAGGTCGTCGGGCTGGTCGGCGAATCCGGCTCCGGCAAGTCCGTCACGGCCCGTTCGGTCATGAACCTGCTGCGCCCGCCCGGCCGTGTCACCGGCGGGAGCATCCGCTTCGACGGCCGAGAACTCCTCGGGCTGCCCGAGTCGGACTGGCGCAGCATCCGTGGCAAGCGGATCGCGATGATCTTCCAGGATCCGCTCTCGGTGCTGAACCCGTCGATGCGCATCGGAGCGCAGGTCGCGGAAGCCCTCGAGGCGCACGGAGTCGACCGTGCCGCCGCACGGACCCGCGCGATCGAACTGCTCGACCGCGTCGGCATCCCCCGCGCGGCGCAGCGTGCCCGGGCGTACCCGCACGAGTTCTCCGGGGGCATGCGCCAACGCGTCGTCATCGCCGCGGCCCTCGCCAACGCCCCCCAACTGCTGATCGCCGACGAGCCGACGACGGCGCTCGACGTGACGGTGCAGGCGCAGATCCTCCGACTGCTTCGCGAACTCAAGGACGAATTCGATCTCGCCACCCTGTTCATCACCCACGATCTCGGAGTGGTCGCAGAGCTCTGCGACGAGGTCACGGTCATGCGACGAGGCGTCGTCGTGGAAGCGGCATCCGCCGGCGACCTGTTCACCTCGCCGGCGGAGGACTACACGCGGATGCTGCTGGATGCCGTGCCACGAATCGACCATGCCGCGGCCCGCACAGCCGGTCGGCCCGCGGCGGAGCCGCGCGACGGTGGCGGGGGCCGGGCGCCCATCCTCCGAGTCACCGAGCTGCGCGTCGACGTCTCTGGCGGCCGGCGCCTGCTTCGGCGCACGGAGCCCGTCTACGCGGTCGACGGAGTCAGCCTCGAGATCCGCCCGGGGGAGACGCTCGGCCTCGTCGGTGAATCCGGGTGCGGCAAGTCGACCCTCTCGCGCGCGATCTCCGGCCTCATGCGCGTCACCTCAGGGCGCGTCGAGGTCGCCGGGGCCGACGTGACGAACCTGCCTGTCGGCCACCCGGACCGACGGGGCGTGCAGTTCGTGTTCCAGGACGCGTACGCCGCGCTCAATCCGCTGCGCACGGTCCGCCAGTCCTTGGAAGAGGCCCGTGCCTGCGCGGTCGGCGACGCTCCCGACGCCGACGAGCTCATGCGACTCGTCGGCCTCGACGACGACATGCTCGACCGCCGCCCGGCCGCATTCTCAGGCGGTCAGCGGCAGCGCGTCGGCATCGCACGTGCCCTGGCATCCCGACCGAGCATCCTGCTCTGCGACGAGCCCGTTTCGGCGCTCGACGTATCGGTACAGGCCCAGGTCATCGCGCTGCTCGAGCGGCTCCGCGACGAGCTGGGGCTCGCCCTGCTCTTCATCGCCCATGACCTCGCAGTGGTGAAGCACCTCAGCGACCGTGTCGCCGTGATGCGCACCGGATGCCTCGTGGAAACCGGACCGGTCGAGGAGATCTACGAGCGACCCACGCACCCCTACACCGTGCAGTTGCTGCAGGCATCTCCGTTGCCGGAAGTCGGCGAGGCGCGCGAACGCATCCTCGCCGCCCGTCGCGCCTGGAGCGACTCGTGACCGCGGCCGTCCTACCCGGCAGGTCCGCGTACCTGCGACCGTCTACCATCCGATCCTGGAGCCAGGCGGAGTTGCGAACTTGGGTCCGAACGTCGTCGGGCCGCGGAATCGAGGCCCTCGTGACGAAGCTCGCGGTGATCGAAGGCGACCTCGCCGCGATCGCCGCGGACGCCGGCATCCGCCTGGTCGGCTCCTTCACCTGCTACTCGGATCACGACCCGGCGAGCAGGTTGCCGGACGGCACCCGCCCGGTCGGTCCCGACGGGGTGCCGCTGTCCGCGATGGAGTGGTATCGAGGGCTCGTCCCCGGCGATCCGGCATTCGACGACCAGCTCGCTGACGAGCTGTCGCGTCAGATCCGCGACGCGCCCACCGACCTCGTCTTCCTGGACTTCGCCCGGTGGCCCGGCCACTGGGAGCTCGAGAGCCGACACGGAGGATCGCCCCGTCGCGCGTCGTTCGACCCCGGAACGCTCACGCGGTTCCGCACCTACCTCGCCCAGCGCGGCCTCGACGGCGATGGCATCGACCCATCGGATGCCGCCGCCTCGGCTCAGGTCATCGCTGAGCGCCTCGCGGATCCCTGGACGGCGTTCCGCGCGACGACCATCACGGACATCGTCACCCGGCTCGCCACGATCCTGCGGGAAGCCGGCACGGCAACCGGAATGTTCCTCGTTCCGGTCGACCACGAACGCCGCCGCCGCGACTACGGCCAGGACGTCGACGAACTCGCCGCCGCCGTCGACGTGTTCGCGGTCATGACCTACCAGGCGATGACCGGACTGGACGCCGAATCGAGCATCCACCTCGCTGAGGAGACATCGCTGCGCGCACGGCGCCCCGTCATCGCAATGCTGCAGACCACCAGCGACCGACGCCTCAGCGACGGCCACGACTGGGGACCCACGCGAAGCCCGGATCAGGCCGCCGCCGACGGCGACGCCCTCGACACCGCGGTGCGCGCCGGCCGACTCGCCGGCCTCTGCCTCTTCCCCGGCGAGGCACCGATGCCCTCGTTCGACCCGAACCTCTCGACGAACCCCGTCACCCGACTGGAAGGACCCATCCGATGACGCACGACACCGCCACCGCCCCAGATGTGCTCGAGCTCATCGAGATGCGACTTGCGACACTCTCCACCGCCGAGCGCGCGATCGCCGAGGTGATCCTCGCCGACCCGGTGGGCGCCAGCGGGAAGACCATCGGACAGCTCGCACAGCTGGCCGGAAGCTCCGAGGCGACCGTCACGCGGTTCTGCCGGAGCATCGGCCTGCCCGGCTACGCCCATCTCCGTCTCCGCCTGGCCGTTTCCGGCGACCGCCGGCGCAATGGCGAGGAGGTCGACGGCGGCATCGCGATGCTCGGCGACCTCGACCCCGCCGACCCGCTGTCGGAGATCGTACGAAAGGTCGCCCACGCGGACACCCGGGCGGTCGACGTCACACTGGCCCAGGTCGACGAAGCCGAGCTTGCGACCGTGGTCGACCTGCTCGCCGAGGCCCGCCGCGTGCTCACCTACGGCGTCGCCGCGAGCGCGACGGCGGCGTTCGATGCCGCAGCCAAGCTGAACCTCAGCGATTGCGCCGCCACGGCCGCTCACGATGTGCACTCGGCGCTGATGCTCGCCACCATGTACGGCCCCGATGACGTGCTCATCGCCTTCAGCCACTCAGGTCGGGCACGCGACGTCGTCGACCTCCTCCAGACCGCGAAAGAACGAGGAGTCGCCACCGTCGTCGTGACCAGCGACGCCGCCTCGCCCGCGGCCAGGGTCGCCGGCCACGTGCTGCTGACCGCGGCGCGGGAGCTGCGGTTCCGCAGCGGCGGCGTCGCATCACGGATGGCACAACTGGCCATCGTCGACGTGCTGTTCGTCCTCCTCGCCCACCGCAGATTCGACGCCTCCGTCGACGCGGCGGATGCCATGCACGAAGCAGTCGCCCCGTACGTCATCGGCTCCGAGAAGGGCGGCAAGTGACCCTCTCCGACACCGTCCACGACCCTGCCGTGACACCCTCACCCACCGAGGTCCGCCTCCCGCGATCGGTCGAGATCGATCGAATGCCAGTCCTGGACCTGCTCGAGCTCATCAACGATGAAGACGCGGGCGTACCGCACGCGGTTCGGGCCGTACTGCCGCTCCTTGCCGGCGTCGTCGAACGTGCGGTAGCGAGCATCGGTCACGGAGGTCGCATCCACTACTTCGGCGCCGGCACATCCGGGCGATTCGGAGTCCTCGACGCGGCAGAGGTGCCGCCGACCTACGGCGTGCCGAGCGGGCTGGTGGTGTCACACATGGCCGGCGGCGCCCGCGCGATGACCGCCGCCGTCGAGGACGCCGAAGACAGCGAAGCGGCCGGCCGCCGAGAGGCGACCACGTCGGTCGCCGCCGGCGACATCGTGTTCGGACTCGCCGCAAGCGGGCACACACCCTACGTGGCAGGTGCGCTCGCGGAGGCCCGCGCACTGGGCGCGCACACCGTCGCAGTGACCTCCAACCCCAACGCCAGCCTCGCCGAACTGGCGGACGTGCACCTCTGCGTCGCGACCGGACCCGAGGTCGTCACCGGGTCGACGCGTATGAAGGCGGGCACCGCGCAGAAGCTGGTGCTGCACTCGTTCTCCACCGCGCTGATGGTGCGATCGGGCCGCACCTTCTCGAATCTCATGATCGACGTCGTCCCGACGAACGAGAAACTCCGGCGCCGCGTCATCCGCCTGCTCCAAGAGGCGAGCGGCATGCCAGAGCCCGCGGTCGTCGAAGCGCTCACGGCGGCAGACGGCGACACCAAGCTGGCCCTGGTGATGCTGGCCACCGGGCTGAGCGCGTATGCCGCCCGGCATTCGCTCCACGCGAGTGGCGGCGACCTGCGCGCCACCCTCGATCTCGCGCGGGCAGTCCGCCGCCCGATCGGTCCCGGTTCCGGGTATCTCGGCGTCGACATCGGAGCGAGCGGATACCGCATCGTGCTCGCCGACCGCAGCGGTGTGTTCGCCGAGCGGCAGGGCGAGACGCGCCCGACCATCGGGGCCGACGGACTGGACGCGGGTTCCGTGGTGCAACAGATCGAATCGGACCTGCGTCATCTACGCGACGCTGGAATCGATACCGGCGTCGACGTCGCTGCGGTGGCAATTGCTGGCGGCGGGTTCTTCACCGCTGACTCGTCGGCGCTCGCTCGCGATCTCGCCGCCGCGCTCGGCGCACGGGACGTCGTATGCATGTCCGACGCAGTCGCGGCATACGCGGGAGCCGTCGGCCTCGGCGCGGGCGCAGTGCTGGCGGCAGGCACCGGGGCGGTCGCCGTCGCAAGCGACGGCGCCTCCGCATGGCGTCGCGTCGACGGCCTCGGCCACCTGCTCGGCGACCTCGGCAGCGGCGCATGGATCGGACGCCGAGCCTTGGAAGCGGCAGCCGCTGGGGCAGCCGGACGCCGCCCCGCCTCGCAGGCACTCGCCGAGGCCATGAGACGCCGGTTCGGCGACGTCGAGCATCTGGTCCGCGAAATCTACGGCACCGCCGAGCGCTCAGCCCTGCTCGCGTCCTTCGTGCCCGACGTCATCGCCGCAGCCGAAGACGGCGACCGACTGGCGAACACGCTGCTCGACGAGGCAGCCGACGCGCTCGCCGACACGCTGCTCGCAGCGGCGCGTGGGATCGATGGACCCATCGCGGCGGTCGGCGGGCTCGTCGCATCAGGTTCGACGATCCGAGCGCGCCTCGAAAGGCGCCTGGCCGATCGTGGCATGACGCTCACGCCCGCGCACGGAAGTCCCGCAGGAGGTGCGGCCGCACTCGCCCTCGCAGTCCGCGACGGCGAGCTCTCCCAAGCACTGCAGTCCCAGCTCACGCACCACACCATCTAGGCACCGTCCGGCCGTCCCAGACGAGCGGCGACGCGGGAAGTTGTGACCGTTAAGTGACTACGAGCGCAATTATGCAGTCGAGAGCCGCCGGCTCCGTTGTAGATAAAAGCCCTGATCAGGGCCGCGAACAAGTTGACGCATATTCCCGTGGACTGTTTCCGCGCGTCATCCGGCGACGTGTGGAGTTCCCCAGTGATCTGGCCTTCTAGAAAAAGGGGCCTGATCAGGGATTTCCGTGGAGCCGATGACGGGAGTCGAACCCGCGCTGTCTCTTGGGAAGCAGAAGTTATCCAGTAGCGATTCACCTGATTTCACTCGGGCTCACGAGCCGCGGGATCACGGGAAGTGGGAACTCGAGTGAACCAACGTGATCTCGATTTTGTGACTATTGGGTGACTACGAGCTCCGTTCAGCCTGCTTGGGATCGGAGACAGCCGCGTCGTCCCGACGGCCAGCTGGCCGAGCTCTTCCTCGCGGCCGAGCTCTCATAGCGGTGGCTCGACCCTCGCGCCGTCTCCCGCTCCCCCCACGCCACTGGCCCGGCGGCGCTTGACCAGGGACGGGCGCCCTTCATCGCCGACCGCTACCCGAGGAGATTCGCTCCCAATACAAATGCGGCAGTCAGTGCGCCAGCGAGTGCGACCATCGTCGCCCAGAACTGTCCGGGCTTCAATGCGCCAACTATCTGGCCGAGAGTCATCGACGACGGATCGGCAGTCTTCACCGGAGCCGACTTGTCGTGTTCCCTCGCGCGGAGGCGGCTACGCCAGCTCTCGAGAATCCCATTGAAGGCAGGGGTGCTCAGGGAAGCCGGTTCGATTGGCAGATCCTGGACGTACCAGTCATTTCCCTTTTCCAACAGACCATCCGCGCGCACGTTCTGATCGACGATCACGAGAAGCGGGAGTCGACGACTGTAGGCCATCGCCGCTTCGATCTGGTTCCACGCGGTGGGCATGCACACATCAGTAAGACCACTTTGCCGCGGAGATCCCCGTCGCTCTTCGCCTTCCGGAAAGTAGAAGCGTTCCACGGCGATCACGACAGCCCCATCGCACTGATCCATTAGGTCGGTTATCGCACGCAACGGGGCATCCGCACTGAAAGTATTGCGCCCGATCGTTCGCGGCGAGAGCCCGATCGCGCGTAGGCGTTCCTCGACCGCGCTCACGAACACTTCCTGCCGCGTGCTCAGCCCCGTCCCGACACTCACAAAGACATCCACTCGCCACCCCCAACGGCCTACCGCGCGTCGTCACTACGAGCATGGCGGCAGGACAGAGATTCTCCAACGCCCCCGAGCTGTCGCCGACGCGAGACCATCCGGACCGCGCGCTCACGAAGCTCGCGCGGATACTTGCTGGGACGCGTCATGAAGACGATCCTTCCAAGGAATTCTGTCTCCGGACACGGCGGGGGGACTCACAGCCCTTTCTGACACCAAGATGGGGTGCTGGACCCGCCTGACCATTGCGATACCGCCCCTAGGATTTGCCCATGGTGACGACTCTGGAGAAGATGACCGGTCTCGGCATGCTCCGCGTGACGTGTCGGGCGAACACAGTATCTCTAGTGAGTTCAGCCGCGGCCGATCGGATGATGCTGACGATGTCAGACATGGCCGCCGCAGGCTGGGCCGTGTCTTCGCTTAGGGTGCGACCGACTCGGATGCGTGTGAAGCAAAGTAGCCGGGAGTACTGGTGGCTTACGTCGATCGGCGAGCACGAAGATTCCGAGCGCGACAGCTCATTCCGAGTGCAGAAAGGGCCGGCACGATGGACGCGACATCCTGTGGTTCACCTCAGGAGGAAGGTTGTGAGGACCTCGACGCTGTCGTATTCCAACCCGCTTGAGGGGCAGTTCCTCGTCCCAGACGCGGGAGGCCAGGGGAAGTCGATGGCGGAAGCGCTACGAGTCCTGCTACTTGCAGGACCAGAACGTGTAAAGGCTAGGGCAGAAGCGAAGTTAGCAAACCTTGATGCGATTCAAGCTGAGGCGCTTGCTGATGAGTCGATCGATGAAGCGTTTTATCGTAAGCAGCAGGCCCACCAGGAGTTCAGGCTCCGTCAGCAGGAGTATCGTCTCGCTGAGGCGGCAATTGAGCGAGCGAGGCTCGAAAACGAGTCGCTTCTACTCGACGTCGCCACGAGGGCGCACGAACTCTCGAAGACGATTGCGGCTGACCGGGGGACACCGGAAGCGGTGGTTGGGTTCGACGCGATGAAGTACCTGCTCGACAATTCACGGCTGCTTGGATCGATTCGAATCGCGCGGGAGATCGACATGGAAGTGCAAGTCGAAGAGATCCCCGAGGACGGATTCGCCAGCTAGGGAGCCGCGGAGAGCGCCCAGCTTTTTGGGATTCCGGCGAAGCCTTCACTGCCAGCGGCGGTCGCATAGCTCGAGTATTCCTCGCCGGGACATGCGAGCCCCTCGACCCGATCTCACGGCGGAAGACGTGCTCGAACTGAGGACAGATTGTCGGCGGACCGATCTGAATGGCGCGCTCTAGCAGAACCGGCCCCGTGAAGGAGGACTCTTCTTCAACACGTCGAGCACGATGCTGTCTGGCACGGGCGCAACAGCATCACGCGGAATGTGAACCCAATTGAGCCAGGGTGAGCTCGTCAAGACGGTGAGTTCACCGTGACGAGCACCCCTGCACGGCAGTCCGGCGGATGCCGCTGCCCGGCTTGGCCGATCCGACCGGCGTCCCGCCTGGCCGCAAAGATGTGGACCCCGTGCAGCACTGAGATGCCCGTATTGCGCTCGGGTCCGCTCGAGCTCCGATCCCTAAGTGTGATGTCCAGGCAGGTTGTTGAGCCTGCCGATGGGTTCGGCTCCGATTGCGGAGTGGCGCCTGTGGTGATTGTAGAAGTGCATCCAGCCAGGCACCCGTTGAAGCTCTTCTGCAGGCCTCATGCCTGTCTGATCAGGGAATGTGCGAAGAGCCGATGACGGGAATCGAACCCGCGCTGTCTGCTTGGGAAGCAGAAGTTATCCAGTAGTGATTCACTCGACTTCACTCGGGCTCACGAGCCCCAGAATCACGGGGAAGTGTGAACTCGAGTGAACCAACGTGATCTCGATTTTGTGACCATTAAGTGACTACGAGGCGACGTCCAGCGTTTCGAGGATGCATGCGCACCAAGTTCGTTCCCGCGCTGAACCGCGGGACCCAGATTGCACCCATCGTCCCATAATGGCCACGCTGAAAGGCGCAATGTTCGCGTTGCGAACGGTCGGACAAATCCAAGATCGGTTCGCGAGCCGATCAATCCTCGGCATCTGCAACGGTGAGCTCGGATGCCGTACGCCTCAGAGCGACCGCGCCTACAACGACGGTGAGGGAGGCGAGCAGGCCGAAGAGCATTGGCGGGCCACCGACGCGTGCAATGGATCCGGCGTGGATGAAGGTACCTGCCAACACTACGCCCGAAGAAGCGAGGGCGATGGTCAAGATCAACGCCCACCGTGTCCGTCGCGGAGGGCGTTGGTCTGTGGTCGAGGCAGACAATATTTGCCATGCGGCAAGGAGGGCGAGCTCGAACAATGCGAGCGCGACTCCTGTAGCGATGACATAAGGGCGCTCGAGGTACGCATACTCCGGGGAGTCGATTGCAGCCCGGGCAGCAGCGCTAGGTATGACCCAGAACTGCAGCAGGAGGGCGAGGGCGAACAGGGCAAGCAGTGTGAAGCGCACTGTGGGAACGTGCTGCCCGGATATGACCATCGGAGAACTCTCTGATCGTGAGCGTCCCGGTTGCGGATCGGCCTGCGCTGCCCGACGGACCGCTACCGGTCAGGTGTCAGGACGGTTCGTCCGCCGGGTTGGGCAGGTAGGCCGTGATGTCGATCGGCTCGGTGAGAGCGAGTTCGATGGCTGCGGGGTCGGTCGGGGCGGTCATGGTGCTCCTTCTTGCAGTTGTCGGCATGGCCGAGATGCCGATGGCCGCCTGCCGGCGTGGGCGGGAGGGTGCATGTCAGCCGCCGTACCAGCCGGTCAGTTCGAGCGGTTCGCCGTTCGACTCGCAGAGCTCGACGACCGCTCGGACGGAATCGGTGAAGGCGTCGTGCGTCGCGCTGTCGCCGGGCGAGAGCGCGCCAGCCGCGGTTGCGGTCGCCTCAACGACTACGCGGAGATGCGAGCCTGGCTCCGTCGTCTCGGCGATGGCGGTGAGCTCCTTCTTCGCCGATCGGACCATGCCATCACGTGTCGTGACACCGACCTCGCCCTCAGGCGTGGCGATCGCGTTCCAAGCGATGGTCAGCGGGAACGCGAGGTCGCTGCAGGTCTGGCTGATCGACGCGGCGGAGGATTCAGGCGCCGGGGTATCGGCCGCCGCAGCAGTGCAGCCGGCCAATGCGAACGTGGCTGCGACTGTGAGCGGGGCAGCAGCGGTGCGGAGGAGTTGCATGGGTCAGGTACCTTTCGATCGGTGCCCGCAGTGTGCTCGAATGCGCGGGCCGGGCAGACCGCTCGCGGAGCTCAGCGGACGTGGGTGTGGCCGGTGCGGCTTGGTCACGCGGTCGGTTCGCTCTCCGGCGCGGGCAGGTACGCGGTGATGTCGATCGAAACGAGCGCCGGCAGCCGGACGTCGGACGGGTCGGCGGTCGCTTGGCGCGGGTCGGGAAGGGTCGGGTCGTGCGGAGTCATGTCATCTCGTTTCAGTTCGGTCCTGGCTGCGATGCGGCACTGCACGCTGCCGGGGCGGGGCCGCCTGGGCGGCCGTACTCGGGATGTTTCCGCTTGGCCGCCGAGCGTTACGCGGGCGACGGTCCTCACCTTGCTGGCTCACGAGAGGGCGAGCCGGTAACGCTCAGCGGTCGTCTGGAAACAGTTGAGAATGTGAGGGTGTTCTCCGCTGCCGTGTCGACGTCGGGTCGGCATGGCTGAGGGCGCGTTCGAGGAGTTGTTCCGTACGTATCATCCGGTGATCGTGGCGGCGGCGTTCAACCGGTTGAGCGACGTGTCCGATGCGGAGGACGCGGCCGCGGAGGTGTTCACGCAGGCGTGGCGGCGGCGGGACGCGGCCGACCGCGTGTTCACGATCGAGTGGTTGTACGTCACCCTCCGCAACGTGGTGGGCAACCACTACCGGAGCCGTGCCCGCCACCACAGGCGCGTCGAACGGGCGGGACGACACCACCCCACCCCGGTGGATGGGGCTACGGATGCGGTGTTGGATGTGCGGGCGGCGGTGAACCGGTTGGATCCGGCGGATCGGGAGTTGATCTGGATGGCGTACTGGGAGGACCTCTCCCGGGAGGAGATCGCCCGGATCCTCGGCTGCACGACAGCGGCGCTGCGGGTTCGGTTGCACCGGGCCCGGAAGAAGCTGCAGGACGCCCTCGGCGAGGACGCAACGAACCCGGAGGAGGTGTTATGGACGAGTTCGAACTGACCAGGCGCCTCGAGCAGGCCCGCCCGGCCCTGCCCCGCCGCGGCGACCCGCTCACCCCGGCGGCAGCATCGACCATGCAGGAGATCATGACGGGCCGTGTGCAGCCGCAGCGGCCGCGGCGGTCACCGATCTACCTCTCGGTCGCCGCGGCGATCGCGGTTCTCTTGGCCGTCGCGGTCGGGATGCTCACGGCGCGGCCGGTGCCGGTCTATGCCACCGCGACCCCGCCACTGCTCACGGTCACTCCCGTCGAGGGGACGTCGAAGGATCTGCTCATGCGGCTCAGCGCGGAACTGCCCGAGACCCCGGCGGCCGAGTCGATCCGGTTCCAGTCCTGGGCCCTGGCGCTGACCATCGGGGACGAAGGGGTGGTTCAGTCGGTCGCCGTCGAACCCGAGGTTCGGGTCGTCGAGCACCGGCCGGAGGGTTCCCGGATCGAGGTGCGCCGCGGCGAACCCTACGACTCGGCAGGCAACAAGATCCAGGTCGACGGGTACCGGGTCGGGGAGCTGATCTGGGCGCAGGACTTCCGACCCGGGGAGTTCCCGTACGTGTTCGCCGAGCCGCCGACGGATGCTGCCGCCTACCCCGAATTCTTGCAGGCCGGGTCGGTGGTGCCCGATCCGACCACCGGGGACTACCTGAACCTCGTGCGCGACCTGCTCGGTGAGCGCACTCTGACCGGTGCGCAGACCCGGGCGGTACTCGAGTTCCTCGCCACCCTGCCCGAGCTCGAAGTCGAAGGAGGTGTGACTGACCGGCTCGGACGGACCGGGGTCTCCTTCACCACCGACAGCCGAGCCCCAGGAGAGTACGTCGATCGCATCATCATCTCCGACACCGGACTCGGCATCCTCTCCTCCGAAACCACCTACGTGGGAAACGACCGCACGGACATCCAGGCACCCGCGGTCGTCAGCTACACAGCCTGGGAATGACTCCCGAAGCGTCGCGCCGGCCGGTATCGCGCAGCACCCTCTATGCCGCGATCGTCATCGCCGCCGTGGGCGGAGTCTTCGCCCTCATCTTCGGAAGCATCCACACCCTGATCATCACCGCGGTGCTGATCGTTCCAGTGCTGCTCCTCGCCGGCGTGCTCTACCTCGTGGAGCGAGCGGCGCAGCGAGCTGCCGGCTAGATCACACGAGGACTCGACCTCGCCCGCTGAGACATACTCGCGGACGGCGCGAGGTCGCGCTGAGGGATCCCGTACCTACACCCATTCCTCACGATCACGCATCAGTTCGGCGCCCGGTGTCGCGCTGCTGTCACAGTGAGCGCATGACGAGGACAGCGTCTCTGATCCGTGCGTGGGTGCCGACGGCAGCAGTCACCGTCGGCGCCGCGCTACTCGTTGCGCTCGTGGCGCAAGTCCCGGAGATCTGTCCGGCGATCGATCCTGCTCCGCCGAGCTGCGCGCCCGATGCTCGAGAATCGGTCGCCCTTGGGTGGACCTTGGTGCTTGTTGCGACGGGTGCGATCGCGATCGCGGCGATCTATCTCGCTCCCTCGCAAGGGCGTCGTCGCACGATGAGCATCGCCCTCACCACCGTCGCCGTGATGAGCCTGATCGCGATCGGAGCAACCTTCCTGGCCTCCGGCTTCGTCCTGCTCTGAGTGCGGTCTCGCACAGGTCATCGCACTGAAGGATCGTGCGTTGGGCCGGCGAATGGGTCGGTGGCTGCCGTGGGTGCACGGTCGCTAGACAGGCATTCGTCGCGATGCTTCAATGACTGACATGCACGCAATCGCGCCCGATCCATTGGCTTCGGAGCTGTGGGCGACGGGCACGGGCACTGACCACGGAGTCTTGTCCGACGCATCCATCGAGATCCGTCTGCCGGGCGAGCAGACTTTGACACTCCGCACGCTCCTTCGGCTCGGCGAACGCGTCGGCGAAGCCGGCATTGCGCACAGCACGTTGACCGACACGGTGTCAGTCGCGTCCCTGGCAGCGAGCTCGCTGATGCTCCAGTCGATACCCGCGGGTCTTCCACGGCCGGAGATGATCAAGCGGGTGGAGGAAGCCGATGCGGAATCCAAGAGCACGGCGAGCGACCGCGGATGCTGGTCGCTCGCGCGCATGGCTCTCGGGCATATCTCCTACGCGCTCTGGCACCGCTCGCACGCCCTCGGATTCGTCGCACACGCCGACCTCGGCGACCGCGTACTGGCTGCATGGGGCACTGGCAGCTTTCCGTCCGAGCTCCTACAAGTGCAACTCGTAGAGGTCGGGTCCCTTCCTCAGCCGGCTGATCGACCACATCGGGATCGACCGGCCTGACGCATAGAGGGATCCCCGGCGGGCAGACGAAGCAACGGGGCTTGAACCCGCAACTCACTCCATGGAGGGATCGTCTCCGGCCGCGATCCGGCGTCGAGTTCTCCGGACCGCGCACGGTCGAGGTGTGATGGGCTACGAGCGACCCGCGCTCCCGATGGGTGGCTATATCGATGAGGATGGCGCTCCGATCGAGTACGGCAACCGGTGGGGCGTGAACGGGCCACCTGAGGACGCCTACTCGCGCACCAGCAACCTCGATCGCTTCGCGGGCCTGCACACGGTCGCCTACGCGTTGATCGAGTGGCTGCGGACTGTGTTCGATGTCGAGGTCGAGACCGGCCCGCAGGTGGCGGCGGATCTGCTTCTCCGACCCGACGATCCGATTCACTCGGTGCGATTGATGCCCAGGTCGACTGAGTCTGCGCCGTTGACGTTCGTGCTGACCTCGTTCCCCGGCGTTCACCTGCACGCGGGGGTGCTGCACGACTTCCACTTCCCGGTGTGCGGGTGCGACGCCTGCGATGACGATGTCAGTTCCCTCGCCGACGAGCTGGAGTGGACAGTGCGCATGGTCGTCACCGGCCACTACCGCGAGTCCGTGAACCCGCAGGGGAGCGGCTGGCTCGGATACCGCCTGGAGGAACCCGGCGTCCGCACCAGCTCGGGTCGATCGCGAACGGACGAAGTGACGGTGGAGCGCCTCGAACACGCACGCCACCTCGTTCCCGCCGATGGGCTGTGGCGACCGTGGCCGGCGCTGGCGCGCTGACCCAACGTGCGATCGCTCAATCGTGCGCTGCCGGATAGTACGAGCGGACCGAACGTTCGCGCCGAGCTCGTCACACGGTCGGTGAACCGGTGCTCGCGCCGGTGATGGCGACGGTGTCGTCGTCTCCGCAGAGGCGAGGGTCCGCTGGAATTTGTGACTATTAAGTGACTACGAGAGCGATTTTGCAATCGAGAGTCGCGGCTCCGTTGTAGTCGAAATCCCTGATCAGCCCCGTAAACCTATCGAGGTGCATCCGCGTGGACTGTTTCCGTGCGATACATGGGATTGCGCGCCTGCTGCCGGAGCATGGAAAGTGCGTCTGATCAGGCAATTTACGAAGAGCCGATGACGGGAATCGAACCCGCGCTGTCTGCTTGGGAAGCAGAAGTTCCTAAGTGGCGATTCACAGTGCTTCACTCGGGCTCACGAGCCGCGGTATCACGCGGAATGTGAAACGCAGTGAATTCCGGTGAACTCGGCAAAACCGTGAGTTAACCGTGAGCCTATCCCGTTGAAAGCCTGTTTGCCCCTGTACTGCCTGAGTCGCTACCTCCGCGCACGATGTCGTCGCGGGCCGGCAGTAGCGCGACGCCTTCGACATCCCGCCCGGCGTGCGGCGAACGGGCCCGCCGGCCCATGCCCGCCGCGCGCCGATGAAGGAACGATCAGACCCAGGTAGGCAGGTGCTCGGGGACGTAGCGAGCGCCGACGGCCCCGTTGGGGAGGACCCGGTCGATGCGCGTGAGGTCCGCCTTCGACAGGACGACGTCGGCGGCGACGTTCTCCTCCAGCCGGGCAGCGGTGCGCGTCCCGGGGATCGGCACGATGTCCTCGCCCTGGGCGAGCAGCCAGGCGAGGGCGAACTGCGCGGCCGTGATGCCCTTCTCGGCGGCGAGCTCGTGGAGCCGGTCCACGGCCTGCTTGTTCGTCCGGTAGTCCTCGCCCTGCCAGCGGGCGCGTCGCGCTCATGCATTCGAGGGCGACGGCAGTGCCGAGCGGAACTGGGAACGAACACCCGAGCAATTCCTCATCGGACCCCGGTACACCATCGAACGGGGTGCGCCTCACCGGTAGTCTTCGGACCATGGCCGGGTCCGAAGCGAAGGAGCGCTGTCGAGAGTGTCGAGGCTAGGTAATCTTCGCGGCGTAAAGATCGGAACCGCCGTGACGACATTCTTCGACGTTCCGAACGGGCCGTTCGAGCTTAATGTCGTGCTGGAAGTCGAGGTTATCCCGTTCGACATGACAATCGCCGGGCCAAGTGGCTACCCGACGGAGCTTTCGGCAGTGACAATTGGCTGGTCAACGGAACGCATCTCAGCTGTTCTCCAAGATTCAGACGGGCAGTACCACACATTCGAAACAAATGTGCCGAGACTAAATCTTGACGACCGGATGCGCTTCACGCCGACTGAACGGCTCGTCGCTGAAACAGGTCGGGGCCGTGTGGACTTGGCGGGCGTTCAGTTTGTCCGACTGGTCGCCGTGGCGCGGGACCTCGACGTTGAACTGCCCCAAGGCGGGGGTGCGAACCGCCGCAGTCCATCCTTCCGATTTGATGACAGATCGGAGGAGGAGGAGTGCATCCAGACCGCTGCTCTGGCCGACCGTGCTCGCCAGGCTCCCGCCACCTGGCGCCTTGTTGAGGCCCGGAACAAGGCCGTTGAGGGATGGCAGAAGTGGTGGAATACAAACGTCGGCACGAACTCGAACTCGAACCCGAACCCGCCCCCGCCTGGTTCGGGCGTGTCGGAGCCGTTCGTGGCCCTTTGTTCAACGATATTCGACCTAAAGCCTTCCGAAATCGCAATCCGGCAGTCAAGGGATCAGAGGATCCCGGACCGATTGATGCTCGACTTCTTCGACGAAACGAAGAACGGCGATGGCGGCGGCCTTGTGTCACAGATTCTCTCCGTGAACGTACAGCTTTTTCGTAGTCGTAGCTTCCGTGCCGTCCTCGCTACAGGAATCCACGAGGGAGCGCACTACCGGCACTTCCAATTCGCATCCAGCGTCGTGGAGCGGCACGTCCGTGAGAACCCCTCTGGGAGAGTGGGTCAGCGCCTATTCATTGAGAAGGAGATCCGCCGAGGGCGTCTCTCAAGGACTGAAGGCGCGATCGCGCGAACCATCCTAGGGGTCAACAAGAGACCCTATAACTTCGCCACACATCCATTGGCACAGTTCCATGCCTTCCTTGGAACGTATCCACTTTTTGCGCGCAACGGCAAGCGCCTTGACGGCACGATTTCCGTACGAAATGAGTTGCGTTTTCAGCAGCTCCTCGACGGCGCGACCGTGTGGGCGGACCAACGCAACCCAGTTGATCCCATCGTGCGTGAGGTAGTAGTAAGAGAAGTGGCGGACTTCGCTAAGAGAGGTGGACAATGCACCGCCGTCGATTTAGCGACGCTTGCAGCGGAGGTCAAGCAGCTGAGGTTCCATGGCGCCAACCCATACTTCCAAGTCCTCTTGAAGGCCCTGACTCCACCGCCGAATTGACCAATGTAGCGCCGCGCGCAGAGTTGAGGCTGGCGAAACGCGAGCGCGCGTCGACGTCCCTGCAGGCGACCAGTGGGAGTCGGCGTCGATGACAACCCTCTCGATCGCTTCCGTAGACGAGACAGCCGAACCTTGCGATGGCCCGTGACAGGCCCGTGACGAACCGTGCAACGACGTGCTCACGGGCTGAGAGCCGACCGGAGTTCAATCTCCGCAACTGCGGCACCTTTCTGAGCATCGTGCCTCGATAGAAGGAGCCTCGCAATCGTCCCGCGACTCCGACTGAGCGTCCGGGTGACCTTGGCGAGCCCGCTCACATTTCCGTCTTCTGTTGCGGAGGTGGTACTGCAGCGGAATACTGAGACCGCAAAGCGTATGTTCCCGGGGTTCGGGTCGACGCGTGGATGCGCCGACTTCCTTCATGAGGTGGTGTAGCGCATGGCGAATGCATCAGCGAGGTTCGGATCGCGCATCATGAACCTAACGACCAAGCGCCCCCCGGATCGGACGCGAACAAAAGGGTCAATACACGTGCCCCTCAACGTGCCGGATGCCATTCTGGCGGCCACGAGTCGAAAGGCGTTGAGTCCCGTCGAGGCAGCACGAATGCTCTGGACGACCCCGGCAGCAATCTCATTGGATGATTCGCTCGACGGCTGGCAGTCTGTACCCGGCATGGAAGCGCTCCAAGCCGGTTGGATCGCGCTCCAGAGCACAACGTCTGACGCGATGCCCAAGAATGTGACTGAGCTGCGATCACGTGTGGCAACGGCTGCAGCCACGACTTGGCCGGAGTTGAGGGACGAGCTGAAGAAGGGCGACACCGAGGTGACTCTCAACGACTTGGTGCTGCTGTTCAAGTACTCCGCCCTGGAGCGATGGCGACCGCTGCGGCTGGTGGCCCAACTATTTCGGCTGACAAAGGCGATGGGGAGTCCGGCGCCGTGGAAGGGATCGGAGGGTCTCGCAGGCTTCCTCGTAGCGCCGCTCCACGTCCCTAGCCTCTTTACCGCTCCAGCGGCCAGTGCGCTTGGCGCGAGGGAACGTTCGAGCGATACGACATCAGGATCGCGATTCAGCTTCGACCTTTCAACCCCCAGAGCAGTGGCCGCACTGCAGAAGTTGACAGCACAGCTAGCTGAGTTGGAGCGTATCTCCCAGGCGTTGGACATCGCGCGCGCGGCGGACGAAGCCGGCGCTGACGCTTCACTATTCGAGCGGCTGACGGCCACGCTGTCGCTGGGACGCCATTTCACTCAAGCCTCGCTAAGGGCCCAGATCCAGACCCTGCGGCGTTCGATTGCCCGCGAGAGTAGGGAGGTACCGAACGGGAATCGGTTCGTCAGCGTCGGAGTTGGCGGGTTCCCCGTTGTAATGGATGTCAATCAGGCTGCATTGCTCGCGGCTCGCGCACGGGAGGATGTCGCCACTCGACTCAGACGGCAACTACCCAAGACACTGCTAGATCAGTTGACCAGTCTAGGGCTGGAGGTCGCTGACCTCCTCTGCATCGATGACCTGATCGAAGAAGTCGCGCGGACGCCCAGTTACCTGAAGCCAGCCGGCCGTAGCGACCTGCTGGTCGTTCGGCAGACAACCACCGGGTATCGGCGAGCTGAGATTGCATACGTTGAGAACGTCCTCGTCGGCGAGACCCGCACCCGCGAGCACACATCCCGCGTACTCAGTCGTGAAGAATTCCTCAGTGGTCTCGACGTCGAAGACGAGGAGAGCAAGGACCTTCGAGTCACCGACAGTTCCGAGCTAAGCATCGAGGTAGAAAACGTCATCAAGGAGGACCTCAATGCAAAGGGCTCGGTAGTCGTCACAAGCCGCGGCCCCACAATCGACGTAACGGCATCCGCAGAACTAGCGTATGACCACTCGACCGAAGAGGCCGCCGGATCCGCCGAGCAGTACGCACACGAAACGGTGGACAGAGCAGTCGAGAGAACCCTCACGCGAACCAAGGAGGAAGCACGTCGATTGTTCGAGCTGGAGACCGTCGAAGTTAACACCCACGTCCTCAGCGGCATCGGCGAACCCGATCACATCCGCGGGGTTTACCAGTATCTGGAACGAGTCAGCCGAGCACGCATCTACTGGTACGGCGAACGAGAGCTCTATGACATCCTCGTACCCGAACCTTCCGCCCTCATCTGGTCACTCGCCGCAGCGCGCAGCGACCTGGGAATATCCGTCCTGCCGCCCGACGCGGAATTCTTTGCCCAACTCACAGTGGACAATATTCACCTACACCTGGATCGTGTGATTGGCGTACTGCGCGTTCAGGACATCCCTCCGATTCCCCCAGACCAATCGACGCTGACGCTGCCAATACATGCCTCGACCGGCAACGCGTACGTAGTCCAAAAGGAGCTCCGAGTTCCCGAAGGCTACGAGGTTTCGAAAGCTGAGTACAGGGTGTCTGTCGAGGTGGAGGACAATCCCACTCCTTCAACCGACTGCGGCGTCGTCGTTGGGAATCAGATCGCGATTCGTTCGAACGACGATGCTTGGCAGCGAGTTATAGAAGGGGAGTTCTCCTTCGCCCCACGACTATCAGGACCTACCGTGCTTGCGGGTATCCAAGTGGACAACTATCATACCGTCGTTGGCAATATTCACATCACGCTAGAAATTAGCGACGAAGCCAGGCACGAATGGGCACTCGACGCATACGCCCGAGCGGTTTCGCGCTTCGAACAGCAACGCCGAGAGTATGAAGCGGCGATTCGGGAAGCACAAGCCTTTGCTGGCGAGCCGGTCCAGCTGCCAATCGGATCGCGCCAACGGTTGGAGCGACTCGCACGGGCCGAAATGCAGCGCGGTGCGATCGACATCATGCGCAACAGCCCGGTGAACTACGACATGTCGACAGAGTTCCCATTCACCGCCCCCGACGGGAGTCTTTCCGACGAGGCCCACCCCGTCACCGACCTGCCCGCCCTGGCAGCGTCGCGGCCGGAGATCCAGTTCCTACAGCAGGCTTTCGAATGGGAGCACCTTTCATGGATTTTGTATCCATACTTCTGGGGGGAACGAAGCGGCTGGAGAAGGAAAGCGACGATCACCCATCCCGACCCAGACTTTGATGCATTCCTCAACGCCGGCGCGGCGCGGGTCCAGGTCCCCGTCCGCCCTGGCTTCGAAGCGCTCGTCAGACACTATATGGAGACCCTCGAAATATATGGAGGAGATGGTCTACCTCAGATGGGCGACGACGGCTACCTGCCGTTCATCGACGAGCAGGCCGCCAGCCTCGGAGAACCCGGCGAAGAAGTGCCATGGCCACCAGACAGTCCACGCGAATGGGATGTAGTCAGCCCGACCCCGCTTGTCCTCGCTCGACCGATCGTCGACACTACACTGCCTTCCTGGGATCCAACTGACGGGGCCGAGCTATGACATAGGGGGCAATCGCGGTTCCGCTCTGTGTCGGGCTCTACGCTGTGCGTATGAGTAACGCGGAGGCCGGCCAGGAGTCCCCGCCCACTTTGAGCCCAAGAAACACGAGCGACGGGGATACCGACCACGAGGCGCCGACGACGGTAAGCGCAACAAGCGCGAGCGACGCGGACACCGGGTATGAGACGCCGCCCACGGTGCGCCCGACAACTTCAGGCGAGGAGACCGAAGAGGCTACCTCCGGTGCGGTCATCGCCCCAGAGAAACAAGGCGTTCCTCGATGGGTCGTCGCCGTCATGTCTGCCATTGGTGGTATCGCAGTGGCAGCCAGTGCGCAGTTCTTCGGTGACTGGGGAACGGATGTTCGCCGCGGTGAGAACGCGACAGAAGCGACGCCATCCGCGTCCCCTCAGTGTCAAGCCGAGCTCCGGGACCCACCGGCTGATGCCCCGCAGTTCGATGTCCTCGTTGCAGAATCCGGCTCCACATGCTGGGAGCGTTCAATTGAGCTAGGGCGGGCGGAGCGTTTCGACGTAGCCATCTATTACCGCAACTTCACGGACGTGAGGACTACAGACGTCTCAGTACAGGCGTGGCTTCCAGAGGGTGTCGAACTCGTGGCCAACAGCACAAGGATCTTGAATGCGAGTAATCCCAACGGAGAGACGATCAGCGACAACATCGTCGATCCCGGAATCAACATCGGCCACTACACCCCAGGCTCTAACGCGTTCCTAACCTTCAGCGCACGCATTGACCCCGCCGTCGACATGCCCTGTGGAGTGGGCATCGTGAGCGTATTCGCTCGTTTGACCAATCAGCCGATGACTGGCGACTGGGTTGGCGCTGGTGTCGTGACCGATCGTGAGTGTTGATGCCCGTCACGCCTCGGAGAGCAACCGAGTCCGAGGCGAGTCCAGTCGCCGCGTGCCGTCGAGGCGACCGACCTCGCGGACTTCGGATCTGTCGACGAACTCGAGGCAGTAGGAGTGATTCGGCTGTAAGTCTCGAAGTATCTGGCCATGGATGTGATCGGACGCCCGGAGACCCCGACGCCACCGCAGCCGCAACCCACCGAAAACTAGAGACGTACCAACTACCTCGCGAGGTACTGAAGGGTCTGCTGCACGGTTAGGTGACAGGTTGTAGTCACGCAGCCAGTGCGGCTGGCGTGTTCATGATGACCTCGAACTCGACCGGGGTCAAACGCCCGAGTCGAGGCTGCCGGCGGCGACGGTGGTAGGTCCGTTCGATCCAGGTCACGATCGCGATGCGGAGCTCCTGGCGGGTGGCCCAGGCGCGACGGTTGAGGACGTTCTTCTGCAGCAGGCTGAAGAACGATTCCATGGCGGCGTTGTCGCCGGCGGCGCCGACCCGGCCCATCGATCCGACGAGCCCGTGGCGGGCCAGGGTGCGGAGCACCTTCCTGAAACGAAATTGGCCGCCCCTGTCGGAATGGACAATGCAGCCGGCGACGTCGTCGCGTCGGGCTACGGCGTTCTCGATCGCGTCGACGGCCAGCCGGGACTTCATCCGCGAATCGATCGAGTAGCCGACGATCCGGTTGGAGAAGACGTCCTTGACCGCGCAGAGGTACAGCTTGCCCTCGGCGGTGCGGTGCTCGGTGATGTCGGTCAGCCAGAGCCGGTTCGGGGCGTCGGCGGTGAAGTCGCGACCGACAAGGTCGTCGTGCACCGGCGGGCCGGCCTTCTTCCCTCCGCGGGCCTTCTTCTTCCCGAACGAGGACCACCAGCCGTTCTGCGACGCGATCCGCCACGCGGTGCGGTCCGCCATCGCCTGCCCGGCGTCACGGGCTTCGTCGGCCAGCAGCCGGTGGCCGAACTCCGGGTCGTCGCGGTGCGCATCGAAGAGCGCGTTCGCGCGGTACGCCTCGACCATCTCGGTATAGGTGATGGGGTCGGCCAGCCACCGGTAGTACGGCTGGCGGGTGAGCTTGAGCACCCGACACGTCACCGAGACAGGGACCTTCCTGTCCTCGGCGAGCTCCTTCACGAGCGGGTAGAGCCTTTTGACGGCAGATTCGCCTGCGACAGGTACGCCGCCGCACGCCGCAGCACCTCGTTCTCCTGCTCGAGGAGCCGGTTGCGCTTGCGCAGCTCGCGGAGTTCCTCGGACTCAGACCGGGTCTGACCGGGCGCGGAGCCCTCCTCGACCTTCGCGCGGTGCAGCCACTTCTGCAGCGTCATCGGATGGACCCCGAAGTCATGCGCGACCTGCTCGATCGTGACACCGGGTTCGCGGTTTCGGGCAACGCGAACGACGTCGTCACGGAACTCACTCGGATAGGGCTTGGGCACGATGACGTCCTTCCAGCCCGTCCCGCAGGACAAGCCAACTCAGATGTCACCTACTCGTGCAGCAGACCCGTCCGCATAACTGAGGACTAGTCAGTTGCTCATTTTGGGAGTAATACGGGACGAGTCGAGCAATGTGGCGGGTGCCTCGCCAGGGGTAGGACCATGTGGGCTCAAACGGCTAAGCGTACTTGGCCGACGCTCGGGCCTCGTTGCCTGGCATCTCGACGAGGGGGGTCACTATGGGCGGGCAGAAGCACGACATCGCGGTCGTGAACGAAGTGATGGACTCGGAAGTCAGCCGACGAGTGCCCATTCCGAAGTCGGAAAACGCCAAAGAAGCGCTCGGCTTCGAGGACAACATGGCGTGGGTTCGGGACGATACGAAAACCAAAACGCCTGGAAGCCTCATCGGACGTGTCTACTACAAGTTGGGGGGTGGCGGGAAGCTGCGAAGTCACGCGTATAGCTTGGAACTCGAGGTGGATGAGCAAAGTAAGCTCGATGCCCCCATTGTCCGGCAAGAGATCATCCTCAATCAGGAGACGGCCGCCAATGCCGGCTTCCTCGACTTCGTATCAGCGAAGGTCGGCGCGAAGGAGTTGTTAGAGCTACGAGTCATCGACAACGCCACCGCGTCGGCGAAGGTCGTCGGTCAGCAGTGGTTGAACCAGCTGGATTCGTGGTTCGAGCGGCAAAAGACCATATTCGGTGACGGCAAGAACGAGCTTGAGTACTGCGCGGTGGTCACCGGAGTCGTTCAAAAGTACGTCTCGACCAAGCGGTTCAGCGAGTTTGAAGCCACCGGCAAGGGCGGCGGTTACGGCGTGAACGTCGGGGGACGCCTGTACGTCAGCTCGTCCGGGTTTGAACTCGACATCGTGTACGGACTGTCCTTGCAGGACCTCACCCCGTTTATCCCGCACTCCGACGACGCCGATGCCGTGCTTGATGAGCTTCGCGCCGTCGTCAAGGGCAGCAGCGACCTCGACACCGACTTGGAGAGGTTCGGTGTAACCCCCGGGCCGCTTGTTACCGAGCAATTCCGAAGGCAAGCGACGGAAGCGCCCTCGTTCCAGCTCTGACGTAGCTGGGTCGATGCCGGTTCTCAAGAGCCTGAAGAGGTTCGCAACCGCCTCTGCTGTCGCCCCTCTGTCGCTCGGCGCCATCCACCGCCGGCCGGACAGCCGGCGAGCTCGCTGCGGTTAGAACCCCGAGAGGAAGCGACGACGATGTCGGACGACCTGAGAATCGAAAAGAGCGGCGAACTCCTGACGGCCGCGATCCGTAGGCGGTACGCATCCAGAGCCGAGCAAGGAATCCTCACCCATGGATTATGGGTTCTCTCGAAGCTGAGCGCCGACAAGACGCTGTCAGCAAAGGAGATGTTTGAAGCGGTCTCCGCGTCCGACGAAGCTTGGCGACGGGGCCGGCAAGGTGTGCCGCCCGACGACAAGTCAACGTGGGGCGACATGAAGAGGCTGCTCCTGGGCTCGGCTGCCGTCGTCGCCACCAAGAACCCCAAAGTTGGCGTCATCGGTGCATACAAAGAAGCCGGCCAAGAGGTGATGGAAACGACGTTCTTCCAGAACCTCTTCGGCGAGCCGCCGCACGTCTACGCCCGGCGGGTGGACTACGCGCTGGTGAAACGTAGCGAGAACCTCCCACTGGTTGCGGAACACTTCGCCGACACATGCCTGTCAGACAGCCGATGCGCCGAGGCGGCCGCCCGATACGCACCGGAGCTTACGGCCAGTCTGCCGCAGTTCGGCGCGAAGCCGGCGGAAGTTGTGCGGAACAACCCCGATGTGCTCGAGTCAGTCATCCCCGCGAGCGAGATCGAATTCGATGATGCCAGCGGGCATGTCATCATCTCGCGGTCCAAGCTGAAGAAATCGCTCACCGACGACTTCGCAGAGTTGACCAAGGCGGTACGCGCGTCCACCGAGGGACTCCACGCCGAGTTGGACGCGATCCAGAAGGCTCAGCAGTCCGTCGCAGCATGGGTCGAGACACAGAAGAGCGCTGAAAAGAAGCGGCTGGAGGCTCAGAAGAAGGCTGAGGAGCGCGTCGCGTTGATACGCGAAGCCGAGCCGCTGATCAACGTTGCAGAGGCAGGGTTAGGGGCGATCGTCGCGCTGATGGGTCTCGCGGATCCTCGAGCGGCCAAGCAGATACAGCAAGTGGGCGCCGCGGTCACCGGCGTCGCACGAGCGGGGATTGAACTGATGCAGGGCGTCGTCAATCTCTCGAAAGGGTTCGAAGCAGCGGTCGCCGTCGGCACTGCTGCGGCGACCTTCAACTTCATCGGCGCAGCAGCCGGCGTGATAAGTCTCTTTGTCGGGTCCGCAGCCCCCTCGCCAGAGGAGATGATCCTCGAAGAGATCGACTCCTTACGAACCGAGATGCGCCGCTACCAGTCGCAAGTCCTTGGGCGGCTGGATCAAATCGACCGGAAACTCGAGAGCATATACATCGACGTCATGGGCCAGTTCGACCAGGTCGACATCCAAGTCGGAATGGTCTCCGACAAGGCCAATCGCGCTCTGGACGTGCTCGCAGATCAATCCGAACGGCTGAACCGCATCGAACAAGGCCTCGTCGATTACTTCCAGGCCGATGATCGGGCCGACCTCCTGCAAACCATCGACCAAGCGCTCGGCCGCGGAGCAGTGTCGACGAATCCGGTCATGACGCTCACAGAATTCCAGGAGTTCCAAGGAGTGTTCTACAACTGGGCCACAGAGCGTTCTTCTGGGCCGCTCGAATCACCCCGACCGAACCGCGGCACCGGCAACGAGGTGCTGTACGACGTGTTGGACCTCTCCCGTGGCCGACTGCACAGTAACCTTCACCTCATCGCTGCGGCGGTGCGTCACCGGCAGTGGCCTGACTTCGCTCAGTTGGGCAAACACGACAGCATTGCCAATCCGGAGAGCTGGGCGGTCGCAGCAGACGCTTACGCTCAGCTGGAAAGCGAATGGCCGGATCACGCCTGGCACGTCAGCGACGCCGCACCGACACTGCGTCGCGCGCAGGTCGCCAAGCCCGGCAGAGACCTGATCGCGATGTTCCAGCGGATCGAAACCAAGCTCGGTGACGACGGGATTAGCGCGCTGGAACGAGCATGCGAAGAAGTACGGATCACTGGACAGGGGCTTGCGGAGAAAGTTGAAGAGGAAGCGACTACGCGCGATGACGAGCGGACACGCCTCGCTGAGAGCAGAGGGGCTGCATCATTGCCCATGTGGCGGACACCCCGCCTCGACGCGTTCGAGTACACACCCCATATCTCAACTCCCTTCGATCTGCCCCTGCCCGACAAGCTTGCAATTCCGGCCATCCTGCGGGCGGCCGCGTTCGTTGCCGCTCCCGAGACCGTTCTCGCGCTGCAAGCAGGAAACGCCACCGACATCAAGATCCTTCGCATACCGACTCCCAAGCCCACCTACAAGTACATGGGCTCCGTCGAGGTCGTTCTCACGCTTCGCGGCACACCCGTCATTCGGTGGGACCTGAGGCTCGACCGCCTTCGTCCCAGCCAGGCCGGGGACCAGGACATACCTGCATCCGAGGTGTTCAGCCCGGTGAACTGGTCCCGAGCCTGGCTGCCACTGTTGCAGTCAGGCGAGGCGAAGAGACTGGACCTGACTGGCGGAGCGGTAACCGAGAAGATCCTTGATCAAGTACACGAGTGGCAACGCGCCAGATCTCTAGATGAGCTATTCCCGCCACTCGGCGAAGCGATCCTTTCGCGATCGAGTCGGATCGCTGACCAGACGGCATCGTACGGAGGAGCGCGGCGACTTCTGGAGTCTCTGATAACTCTGGCCATGCCGGACGACCGGGAAGGTAACGACCTGTTGCGGGCGTTTCTCGATGGGCAGCCAGCGCCGCGGGGCGGTGTAGCCGTGCCCGATCTGTCATCCCTGGCCGCCATCGTCAGCCAAGGCACAACGCTTCCTCACCCTCCACGCCACGATGGCGAGCGGCCGCTTCATGATTTCATCGCGAAGATGATCGACGACGCGGTGGGCAATCTGAAGGAATACCTCCTGCAGCACCGGCAGGCCGTGATGGATGATCTGCTACCTCCGACGCACAACATGCTCGAGACAAGCCTGCTCAGGCTGGAACTCGCAGAGTCCATTGTGGCGGCGCAGGGACGAATGGACGGTTCCGACGAGGAGACTCCCGCGCCCCCATCAGAGGAATTCTATGTCGTTCGGAAGGGCGACAGTCTGTCATCCATCGCCAAGAAACTGAACGTCAAAGGCGGATGGAAGCGCCTGTATGAGGATAACCGCGCCGCGATCGGGCCGAAGCCCGACGAACTAGCGATCGGCATACGCCTACATGTTCCACGCTGAGCCAGACTTGGGACCGCGAGTGGGACTGCACCCGAAAGCTCAGACCGGCGGCAGGAGCTCATCGGCGCGCAGACCGCGGAGTGGTCGAGCGGCCAGAAAGACGCGAGCGGGTGTCGACGACGCTCGAAAAGTAGGCCATAGCGACGCTTAAGCTCCGGCGCCGACTCTTCCGCGTGCAGGAGATCGTGCGGGTGGACGCGGCTGTCGTCGAGCGCCGAGTGGAGCACTGCGATCTCGACGGGGCAGCGGATGTTTACTTCGTGGGTGACGTCTTCGGCCGAGAGAGCCAGCTCGCGCGCTCGGCGATCGCTTACTCCGGGGAGGTGGAGGGGATCTCCTTCGTCCACTGGGACGTGATGCCGGCGGCTGCGGCGGAGCGCGACGTCTGGTTCGTTCACGTCCACGGGATGGGCGCTGCACCGAGCCCAACGCTTCGATCGGTCGAGACCGTCCGCGAGGCGGGCTACCCGTCCACGATCGTGTCGCTGGAAGCCAGCGCCGACATCGACACGCGCAGCCGGGGGATGGCTCCGGAGCATCTTGACCGGGTGCTCGCAGCAGTCGACCATGCAGTGAGCTTCGGTGCACGCAAGGTCGTACTCGCCGGCTGGTCGTACGGGGCGCGTCTTGCCCTCGAGGCCAGTGCGCTTCGTGCGGCCGTCGCGGGCGCGATCCTCATCGCCCCAATGCTCGACTTCATGGGGGCCTTTTCGCTCGTCGCGACGCAGCGTCGGCTACCCGCGGCGCTCATCGCATGCGCTTCGGAAGTTCTGACGACGCCAATCCTCTGCCGGCTCGCCGGAATCCGCGAACCGATCGAACCGTGGCGAAGTCCGCAATTGACGCCGCCACTTCTCGTCATCCACTCGGAGGGTGATCAATCGGTCCCCTTCGAGCTTTCTCAGGAGCTCCTCGAAGCAATGCCGGCTGCGCGCCAGATCAAATTTCCCGCCAGCCCGCACACGCTCGAGTGGAACGTGGACCCGGAACGGTTCGCCTCGGAGGTGCGCGCCTGGGTTGACTCGTCCCTTCAAGGGAGGCCCTGATGGTGCGTCCGCCGCTCCCGCTGGAGACCTGGGGATCGATCCGCCGCAAGGTCGTCAACGGCAAGCCAGTCGCCATCGCCTACTTCCGCGACTCCGACGGCAAGACCCGGCGCATCCAGAAGACCGGACCAAGCGCGGCCGAAGCCGAACGTCGGCTTCTGGTCGCGCTCCGCGATCGTCAGCCGCCGGATGGAACCGAACTCACCCTCGACTCGACGCTTCGAACGGCGGCGAACCGATGGCTCGAAGAGGTGAAGCGGGACCGCCGCGCCCCCAGCACAATCGACCGGTACTCAGCCACGATCGAGCGGCACGTGCATCCAGTCGGCGAGCTGCTCCTGCGGGAGTTGAGCGTGTCACGACTGCAGCGGCTCGTGAATGCGGTCGCCGACGTCTCCGGTCCGTCCGAGGGGCGGATGGTTCTGGTGGTGCTCAAAGGCATCGCCAGTCACGCGTTGCGCCTCGGGGCGATGCGGGAGAATCCGGCGCTGGGAGTGAAGGCGCCGTCGATCCGGCGGACGAAGATGCGCATCCCCACGGTGCAGGAGGTCCGCGCGCTGAGGCTGGCCCTCAGGGCCTACGACGAACGCCCGGTCAAGCGTGGCGACGCCATGCACGACCTCGCTGATATCGGCGATTTCCTCATCGGCACGGGCTGCCGGATCGGAGAGGCGCTGGCGCTTCGCTGGAAGGCAGTCGATCTCAGCCGCGGCGTGGTCGTCCTCTCGGCAACGGTCGTCCGCGTCGCCGGCGAAGGTCTGGTCGTGCAGGACTTCCCGAAGACCGAAGCCTCGATTCGTGAGCTCGCCCTGCCGCGGTTCGCGCTCGACATGCTTGCCCGACGCCGAATCGACGCGTACTCCGAGCTGGTATTCCCATCTGCAACTGGCGGACCCAGGTGGCCGGAGAATGTGCGCTACCAGTGGAGCCAGGCGCTCCACGGCTCCGAGATTGACTGGATCACGCCGAAGTCCGCACGCGGCGCGGTCGCGACTTTGCTTCGCAACGAGCTCGACATCGACGCCGCCAAGGATCAGCTTGGACACGCCGACTGGCGTGTGACGGCCCGCCACTACACGCCGAAGCAGATCACCCGGCCGGACCGCTCGATCCTCATCGAAACCTTCGCTCGAACCCCAGGTCAGTGATCGATCTTCGGCCGTTGTCAAACCCCTACCGGGGCACCCCAATCGGGCGAGCCCTCTGAGACCGCTCCGAAGGCAAGGTTCTCCCGTTCGCATCATCTCCCTTATCCGGGGATCGCTGCGCGAGGACCGGCTCACGGGTGTCCCTCGAGGATCGCCGATTACGGCTCAAGCTGAGGCCCAGCAACTCGAGACGTCGGCGGAGACTTGCACCCGGGCACCAATGTTGTGTCTGACTGATTGACCATATCCGACGGTCGGCTGTGCAACGATCGTGCTGTGTTTCCCCTACTGGATGACGAGCGTCTGAACGGTCCACACGTCGCGAGGATCAATGCACGCCCATTTCGCACCGCCTATCCGGTTCCTGACTTGACCGTCTTCAGCGAGATCGTCGAACTGGAGTGTCAGGTCTGGGGAGGCGCGGCTTCGATACTGCTCCCAACTGACGCGAGTGGAATGGTCCGGGACCTGTACCGAAAGCGCCTCTCGGGCGCACAGGTCGACAGGGTCTATGGTGCTCACGGCGACAGGGAAATGAGGCTCGATTCGCCTGTCCCCCTCCGGCAAGAGCGGAAGTTCGTCTATGACCAGTTGGCGATCGGGCTACTGCCTTGGCGCAAACCCGAGCTGCGACCGCCCCTCGAGATCATGGTCCTTGAGCCCAACGATCCATGGAGTGGTATCTATGCGGCATGTCTGGGTTCCCTACCGGAGCATGTCGACAAGCGATTGATCGAGCAAGGAAATTGGCTGCCGGATGTCACTTTTGAAGACTTTCTCACGATACGGCGCACGCCCGCCAGTGGCTCACTCGATGATCTGCTATCGCGTACTTGGCCAGATGAACCGGTGATGTCTCCCCGGCAAGTCTCGATGACGAGTCTCGCATACGGAGGTACCGCAAGCAGCGGAATCCGATCACCAAGGGTTGTCCTCCCAGACGACCAGTTCGCGAAGCATGATGCGGGCCCCAACGTCCTCGTGGTCTGTTCGCCCAACTCCATCGATGATCTGGCGCTGCTGTGGAACTTGCGAGGTGCGCATGGCGATCACTACGCGCTGCCGATTGGCATTCCTCGCGAGCAGTTGACGCTGGGTGCGCTCAACCGGATCCTTTATCACCATGGGGCGGCCAGACACGGGTCCGCAGTCAATTTGCTCTACATCACGAGCGCAAGCATGACGCCAGATCAGCTTCGGGCGCTGCTGGGCGGCGACGGTGGCCATGCCGCCATTCGCTCTGCGGACGAGATGATCATGTTTGGCCAAGTAAGTGGCTGGAGCAGGGACGAGACGCTGGTCTGGGCGGAGGGGCATGCCAGGTACAAGTTGCTCGACCGGTCGGGCCACCGCGACATCCTCGACGAGAGGAACGTATCCGACATGCTCGGCATGCACTTCGACGTCATGGTCGAGGATGCGCCGCTTCCGGTTGCCGACGACTTCCGCGCCGATCCCATCAACGGCGCCTTCTATGGAGGAGTTCGCACCACCTGGAACACGCTCAGATCGGCTGAGAAGTTCTCCTCCCTCGAATGGCCATCGCGCCTTCTGATCGCACGAGCAGTTGCCGCGGTCCGAGGGCTCGAACTGCAAGAGTCCGCCCCCGGCGTCGCCTCGCGCGTCATGCTCGAGAAGCTTGGCGGGATAGGCCAGATCGGAATGCTCTGCCACGCACCTCTCCTCGAGCTTCTGGAGTCCATGGCAGTTCGAGAGGGCTTCCCTTGGTTCAAAGCGAAGCTGCGCGAACGTGGTGTCGAGGCTGACCCAAGCCAGGCCATTGCGACGAGCACAGACGAACTCCCCACGCGTTCGTTCAACGAGTTTCAGCGTGCTCTCGGCAACACGAAGGCCGCCCGCTACTGGCTTCGCTGGGCGGAGGAGTCAAGCGTGATCCTCAAGGGCTTCGAGATCCATTGCCCGACGTGCGGCGCCAAACAATGGATCCCCGTCAACAGCTTCGCGCCTCCGATCAGCTGTCGCGGATGCGGAGCCACAATCGATCCGCCCTTCGGGGATCGGACAAACATCGAATTCAAGTACCGGATTGCCGAGCCGCTCCGCCGCGTCTATGAAGCTGACGCTATGGGTCATATCCTCGCTGTCCGCTTCTTCGCGGATGTGTTCAGTCGGATAGGCGGAAGTGAACTCATCGGCCTTCACCCGGGAATGAACGTTCAGAAGCAAGGCGAGAAGAATGTTCTTGGCGAGGCCGACGTTCTCCTGCTCACGCGCAGTGGAGAGTTCATTCCCGTCGAGGTTAAGCGCACGAGTAGCGGGCTCACCGACGGCGAGCTTTCCAAGCTCGAAACGCTCAGTACGGCTCTGAGTGCGCCGTGGAGTGCTTTGGCCATCACCCAGTACGGCGTGGCGGCGGATCCGGCTTTCGTCAAACTCACGGCATTCAACGATGACGGATCTTATCGCCGCCTGACCATCTCGTACGATTCACTCCTTCAGTCCCACTCCTTCTGGGGGTTGGGCGCTGATCCGTTTGAGAATGCCGCGCTCACGCCGGATGAGATCGCGTCGCGTCAGGCGGATTTCGTGAAGGGGTTGGTGGCGCGAGCGGACGATACAGTCGGCGACTGGCTGGCCTACTCGCTGCTTCAACCGCGCGCGTCGTTGAAGCAAGATGATTGAGCGCGGCGCGGAAGCGCGATCGAAGCCGCCGCCCAGCAATCGGTCGCAAACGACGCGACCGCCGTCGTCTCGGCCACCCGTAGAGGACCGCGACCGCGAAAGCTGGTGAGTGTGATCGCGAGTGCGTCACACGCGTTCTCTACCGACGCTGGAACCTGCGTGCTCTGCTGGACGAGACGAGCGACGCGGTGCCCTGCCCAAGCCCGGGTGGTGCGTGGATCGCTTGAGACCGCCATCGTTGTCGGAAGGTCGAGCTGGTGCTGGCTATGCACCGTCGCCTGGGCCGAACGAGATCCATCAGTTGCCGGCAGGCAGTCGTGGGGATCATCCCGCAGATCGTCGAGCCGCGATAACCGCAGCCTGGTCCAGATTGAGTGTTCCCAGGAGGCCGACGATCCACCGCCTGCTGTTCATTGCGAGCAGCGTATTGAGGCGAACGTCGTCAGGGAGGTCTTGTCCGATCACCAGCAGTTTTGTGGGTGACAGGGGGAAGGAGATTGTGGAGATGTCGGCGCCGTCGGTTGGTCTCCAAAGGAGGACCGCGCCGTCACCGGTTGCGAGGTGCTGAGCCTCTCTCACTTGCCACGGCCATTGTTCGAGCCCGAGCGCGGTCAGCCTGATGACATCCCGCAGGGACTGTGAAAGGAGCAATCTGTCCCCGAGGTTCAGCTCGGCATCTTCGATCCATCCCCCTGTCCTCAGCAGAACAGCGGGGGTGCGGATCGTAGTCTGATCCGCGTACCTACCCCGATCGAGGTGCATGTCGAGGAAGGCGATCATTGCGCTCTGTTCGGCTGGCGTCAGCGTCGTGTGTCCGTTGCGCAGTTTCAGGATCGCCGGGATGCCGCTGGCTTCAATACGCGCGTAGTCGCTCTCGAGGTCGTGCGTGAGAACTTCGGTGTCGTAGGCGTAACTCACAACTGTGGCGTTCTCGATGGCGGAGGGAAAGCCTCGACCGTGTTGGACATCGAGCACGTCGACGCGACCCCTCGCGTCTGCCCAGGCGCGGATATAGCCCTTGGAGACCATGTGTGCGCGCTTCACATTCATCGCGGCACCCCCTCGCAGCTCAAGATACGCGATCCGTTGGCGACGCCAATAAGTGACCCGACCTGATGACGGGATGAAATGACGTGGCGTCTTGAAACCGAGCTGCTCATCACCGCCGCAGTCGTCCTGCTCGTTGCCGCAGCGAGAATCGCCGGGTCGGTCGTCCTCGCAGTCCGCATGGTGCGAGGTCGAAAGCAGCCTGGCCTCCAACGAGTCACGCGGAGAATCTCCGGCGAGCTTCAGCCGTCTGGTATCGCGTCGCGCAGTCCTTGTTGCGGCGGTCGCGATTTCAAACTGAATCATTAACCGTGAGTTAACCGTGACATGTGTCACGTGACCGTCCCCCGGGCCGGTCGGGTTGCCGGTAAAAACCCTGATCAGAGCCGATGACGGGAATCGAACCCGCGCTGTCTGCTTGGGAAGCAGAAGTTATCCAGTAGTGATTCACTCGACTTCACTCGGGCTCACGAGCCGCGGAATCACGGGGAAGTGTGAACTCGAGTGAATCAACGTGATCTCGATTTTGTGACTATTAAGTGACTACGAGCTCCGTCCAACCTGCTTGGGATGCGCGCGAATCGAGTTCATTCCGGCGGTCGACCGTGGGGTCTCTCATCGCACGCTTCACCATAATGGCGACGCCGATAGGTGCACCATTCGCGTAGCGAGCCGATCGCGTCGAGGGGGTGCTCGAACGGATAGTGCCGTTGCACTTGGGACCCCTTCATCGGGCACTTTCCTGCATCGGCCATACGAGAATCGGAGACCGTCCGTACTTCGGCGGATCGGTCAGACGTTCGTGAGAACGACCGCCGCTGCGATCCCGACTATGCCGAGCACCGCGGGCGCGAGGAAGAGGCTGATCCCGCCGATCAGCCCGGTCAGAGCCGAACTGCGTCCCTGGCCTTCGACCTGCCGTGCGCGACTGAGCCCGATCGCGCCGAACACTACCGCCAGCACGATGAGCACCAACCCGGGAAGGGCTCCAGCCCACACCAGGATGACGCCGAGGGTCTGCATCTCGTTGATGGGGACGAAGGTCAGAAGGATTGGAGCGATCCAGAAGAGCAGTACCACGCCCGACGCCCAGAAGAACATTGTCCGAGCGCGCTCGGCGAAGGGATTTGCTCGCTGGTCAGCGAGCGGTTTGGGTCGGAATGCATCGTCTGACCAGTGGGCGCCGTCCCACCACCGAAGTAGGTCCGGTGCTTCCGGGTCTTCGTACCATCCTGGGCGTGCTGCGTGGGTGATCCGCTCTGTCAACGTGCGAGTCCTCTCGATCCTGACGACCATATCGGCGAGCCGACATGCATGCCGAGGACGTTTCCTTCCGACCGCGCCCGATCTCGATGAGGGATTGGGTATGCGTCGCCCGCGGCCTTGGCTACCTTCGGTACATGGACCTGCGAGCGGAGCTGCACCGATTGTCCGTGCCAGACTCCGCGTACAGCATCGGCCACGACTCGAACGAGGCATACTGCCTGATCGAGGAACCCGATGGTTGGCACGTGTACTACAGCGAGCGGGGTCGCCGTAACGGCGAACACGTCCTCTCATCCGAGGCCGACGCCGGCGCGGAGTTGATGCGACGGGTACTCGCAGACGGCGCACTGTCGCGCTGAGGGATCGCCCCGCCATCGTCCTCGAGCGTCCACACTCGCCCCTCGGCACCGATCTCCCGGAAGAATGCGCTCGCCTGAGCGGCAGCGATGCTCATGACAGGAAGCTAGCGCAGAGCACCCCATCGTGTGGAAGGGATCGCCTCTGAAGGCTGGTTCCGCTCGGCTGGTTCCGACTATCCGGTCGACTGCACGGGGCCACATCCCTTAGGCCGGCCAGTACCGTCGGCGGCGGACCGCTGGCGGCGCCTCCGAGCCCAACCGACGAGTAGGAGCGCCCCACCCGCGAGAGCAGTGGACGCGACGAGGTAGAACCAGTAGAAGTCGTTGATGGCCGGGAACAGCAAACCCGCCGCGCCAGCGCCGACAAGAACAACCAAGCCCGTGCCGAACTCACCGGATGCCGGTCGTAGCCGGAACAGATCCCGTACACGGCCGGTTGCGTGGCGTGAGGAGTCCCTGCGTCGTCCTCGCGATGCGATGCCCTCGGCCATGCCCCGACCCTATCCGACGGGGACTCAGCAGATCCTCTCGGCTGCTCGTTGAGGGATCCCTCAACGAGATCGTCGGCGCTCGAGCCTCGGAGAGCGCGCTCCAGGGTGACTGTGCCGCCGGCTGTATCCTTCGGGGGTGCTGCTTGCCCCCTTCGTCCTGCTGTACCTCCTGATGGCAGCTGGGGTGGTGATCTTCGTCATGATTTGGACGATCGTGCGCGCGCGTCAGCGCGGTGTTGCCGCGATGCTCAGGACGATCGGAGTCTGGGCCGCTGCCGTTCTCCTGACAACCGCTGCTGGCGTTTCCTGGGTTCTGGCCGAGTGGCGGTCGCCTGTAGACGCATCCGCGGATGACCTGGTCGGGCGGTGGGTCAGCGAGTCTTCGGAGGGTACGGCCGCGATCGAACTGAGATCGGATGGATCGGCGAGAGTCGAGGACGTGCCGTCAATCGCGGCGTGGAGCTTTCAATGGCTCGAGGACGCTCCCGACCTCCCAGAGACCTTCACAGGCGGGGCAGTCTGGGAGCCGCCCCCGTTCGAGCAGGTCGTGCTCAGCTGCGAGGGCGGGGAGTCGTTCAGTCTGCAATGGCAGACGGTCGAGAGCCCGACCGGAACGATCTATCTGGAGTTCATCGCAGGCGATCCGGACTCCCCGGAGTACTTCGGTGAGTTCAGGCGGGTCGACACCGATGAAGCTCCAACTTCGGGTTCGACTTCCGAGACGGCCTGCTAAGACCGAAGCCGATCACCTGCGAGACGGCCGCGTGCTATTCGCGCCCACGCCTGCCCTCCCAAGCGGTGTAGATCAAGATCCACGCGATGAATCCGAACGCACCGACCCCGAGGAGTCCCACGAACCCGAACAATGCGAGGAGGACCAGGGGGGGGGTCATCGGGCAGACCTGTTGCGAATGACGCCGCAGCCGACTCCCGGCGCGATTGTCGATTTCGAAAGCCGACTGCACTGTTCGTCCGTATTCGACTGCACCCTGAGGGCGCGTCCTGCGCGGATCGGGAGGGCAGTCACCCCGGTGAGCGTCTCGCGGGGCTCGTCATCGTGGCCGCCGTCCGCGCGGGAGGGTGCACCGTTGCCTCTCGGCGTTGACGTCAGGCGCGCATACCCTTGAGGATGATGAGCCCGCACTCATGCATGAGTTTTCGGTAGGCAGGAGAGTACGGCTGCAGGGCGAGGCCGAGGCCACGGAACAAGACCTCGACGTGACGGATCGACACGTCAGTTCTGATCGAGCCTTCCCGCTTGCCCTTCTCGATGAGCTCATTGAGCGCTTGAAAGGTGCGGCGGCCCGCCTCCTTGACGGCATCGTCGGGGCGATCGGGATTCATGGCGTCGCGGGCGGTCGTCGTCAATTCGATGGTCGGCTCCAGAAAGATGTCGGCCAGTGCGTCCCATGCGGAAGGTGCTTGGAGGGCTTCGACGTATGAATCGTAGGCGCGATCGAAGAAGAGGATGGTCATCTCGTCCAAGAGCTGGTTCCGGCTGCCGAACGTGGAGTACACGGTGCCCTTGCTGACACCGGCCTCGGCGGCGACCTCGTCCATCGTCATCGCGCTGCCTACGCGTTTCAAGACGACCTCAGCCGCCTGCCGGACCTTGGCCTCATTTTCGATCGCGTCGATCCGTCGGGGACGTCGGTGGCCCTGCTGGCGGGACATCGTGGACTCCATAAGGTCACGCTACCCGCAGACGACGCAGTCGCCGTTTCGACAAGCTTCGCTGCCAGTGCTGCCGCCGCCGCCGGTGGACTCGGCGGCAATCGGACCGCTCGGCGTTCTTCCCGGGACATTGTGAACGTCAGAGGGGAGCGAAGACCTCCGGGACGATGTGGGTTATCGCAGTCGGCAGGATCCTTCGCCTGAGAAGCCAGCACAGCCTTGCGTTGCGCCGTCGACAGGCCACCCGCGCAGCGTCCCCACGAGGGCATTTCCTGCTGGGTCACCGACCTCCCACGCAAGCCGACGGGAGCCAACCCGTCATCTTGACGGCATGCGTCAAGTTAGTTATCATGACGATAAGCGTCAAGTTAGCGACGACGACGCACCCACCGCCCCGCACGTCGTTGCGGGAACGACACCGAGTTATGCCGAGGTGGACACACCGAATGTTCAACGACGAACGGATCTATCGCATGAGTCGCATCCAAGCAAGACAATCCCTCCTCGCCCTCCTCGAGGAGCGAACCGCCGTGGGGACATTCGTGATGTCCATCGATCCTCAGGTGACTGCGGCTGTGGGCAGTGCCGGAGTGGATTTCGTCATCATCGACCGCGAGCACGGCCCCAACGACACGCAATCGACTGCGAACCACATCCGCGCTGCAGAAGCGAACGGGGTGATTCCGATCGTCCGAGTTCTGCGGAACGACCCGGCGGAGATCCAGGCGACGCTCGACGTCGGCGCAGTAGGCGTGCTGGTTCCCAAGGTCGGATCCGCCGCACAGGCCGTCGATCTGGTGCGGGCGACGAAGTACGCTCCCGGCGGACGGGGAATGTGCCCGTCCGTCGAGGCTGCCAGATGGGCGTTCGACGATCGCACTTGGGACTCTCACCGCGAGAGCTCGAACGAGCAGATACTCATGATGCCGCTCATCGAGACCGGCGCAGGCGTCCGCAACCTCGCCGAGATCGTGGCGGTCCCGGGAATCGACTTCGTGTTCTTCGGCATCGGCGATCTGGCCCAAGACCTCGGACTTCACAGCATGTTCAACCGCGAGTCAACGTCCGAGCTGGCGCGGATCTGGAGGGAATCGGTCGAGGTAGTGCATGCAGCAGGGAAGAAGATCGGCGCAATGCTCAGCCCCGACTTCCCAGGCGCAGACTTCGGCACGGTTGCGAGCGACCTCTCGTTCTTGAGCGCAGCTACCCGGACTGCGGTGAATGAAGTACTCACCGTCGACGACGTGCGTGCCTGGGAGTCAACTCTTCTCTAACCCAGTGTTCACAGTGTCGCCTCGCTCTTGTATGGCGGGCGAGTTGCAGAAAACAAATGATCAGTGCCGAAGCGACGAATTGTGTCACCAAGCTTCAGCCCGTCCACATACCCTCATGAAAGGTCAATGATGACTAGATCTCCTTCCTCGGCTACGCCGGGTGGCATGCTTATCAATTCCCGACTGGATCGCTTGCCCCCTTCCAAGTACCACGCGTTGTGGGTGGTCATTCTGGGCATCGCCATGCTGATCGAAACCTTCGACAATGTCGTATTCGCGTTCTTGGCTCCTTCCATCAGAGCTGACTGGAACCTGTCGCTGGGGCAGGTTGGCGTAATCACGTCATCCGTTTTCGTGGGCATGATGATCGGCGCAATCGTGGGGGGACGCCTGTCCGACCGGTATGGACGCCGTCCGGTTCTGATCTGGGCTTCGGTGTTGTACTCGGCGATGTCCCTTCTGTCCGCGTTCGCCCCCAACTATGAGATCCTCACCACCAGTCGGATTCTTACCGGGGTCGGGGTCCAGGCGGCGACGGGCGTGGTGATGGTGTACGCAGGCGAGATGTTCCCCAAGCTCGTCCGAGGTCGCGCATTCAGCAGCCTCCTGTTTATCGGATACTTTGGGACCCCTCTCACCGCGCTGACAGCGTTGGCCATCGCGCCGACAGGGCTCGGGGCGTGGCGTTGGGTCTTTGTGATCGGTGCTGCCGGCTTCCTCATTGCGATTGCTGCGGCACTTTGGTTGCCTGAGACCGTGCGATGGCTCGTCCTGCGAGGCAGGGATGCGCAGGCAGAGCGGATCGTCGAGCGACTTGAAGCTTCCGTCGTCCGGAGTGGAAAAACCCTTGGGGACGTCGCGCCAGCTCTTCCCGTGACGCCTCAAGGCTCCTACCGGGATCTCTTCCATCGCCGCAACCTCAAGCGCCTTGTCGTCACCGCATTGGCGTTCTCCGGGTACATCTACACCGCGTACGGATTCCTCGCTTGGGTTCCAACGCTCCTGACTGACCGAGGCATGCCTCAGGCCGAAGCCATCGGTTTCGCCACCGTCCTGTCGTTCTCAACCGTCGTGGGGCCCCTCATCATGTTCCCCTTCACCGACAAGATTGAACGAAAGACAACTCTGCTGCTCTCCGGCCTTCTTTGCGCAACCTCTCTCGTGGTCTTCGCCACGACCGCGGATCCGACCGTGAGCATGGTGGCAGGGTTTGGAGCGCAGCTGGGCATCTCAATGATGGGCGCGGCCTTCTACACCTACATTCCGGAGGTCTTCCCCACGAATATTCGCGGCCTCGGCTTCGGAGTGGTCTCAGGGGTCGCTCGCGTCGCCGGAATCATCTCAGGACTCACCATCGCCGTGATCTACACAGGACTTGGATTCCAGGCTCTCTATGTTGTCCTGGCCGTCGTCATCAGTGCCGCCGGGCTCCTTGTGGCAACTCTCGGCCCTCGAACGACGAACCGTTCGCTTGAGTCCATCTCGGAATCGTCGGGTGAGGCGAGCGCATCACCACATGACGCGCAGGACGCCAGCTCGATAAGGCACGGGTGAGGTCAGCGATCTGCCGACGCATTTCGTCGCGGAGACTACACCGAAATCAACCCCTAAATACGCACCCAATGGAGGGTCTAATGAACGAAACATCCCCGGTCCGTTACGACGGCCGCGCAATCCTCGTCACCGGAGCCGGTCGCGGAATGGGACGCACGCACGCTTTGGCTCTTGCCGACCGCGGCGCGTCGGTTCTGGTCGCCGATCGCGGTGTGACGATGAGCGGTGACGGTCTCGACACGGGCCCCGCGAACGAGGTGGTCGCTGAGATCCGTGCGGCGGGCGGAACGGCTGAGGCCTACAGCGGCGATCTCTCCACGGAGGATGGCGCGCGGGGAGCGGTCACGGCGACGTTGGCCGCCTTTGGGAGGATCGACGGGATCATCCACAACGCCAGCACGGCGCCCGACGCCGGACCGATGTACGAGACGCCGGACGAGGTCTTCGACCGCACGATCCAGGTCAACGTCTACGCCGCCTTCCACATGGCCAAGGCGGCCTGGCCGGCATTCCTGTCACAGAAGTTCGGACGCATCGTCGTCGTAACCTCGCACAGCATCTACGGGAACGCGAACTCCGTGCCCTACACCACGGCGAAGACCGGGTATATCGGGTTCATCAACTCCCTTTCGATCGAAGGGGCCGACCACAACATCACTGTGAACGCTGTCGCGCCGACCGCAAGGAGCCGCATGACTGAGCGGATGCAGAGCTCTGATTACACCGACTGGCTTTTCGAGACGATGACGCCCGAGACGGTGACCCCGACGGTCGCCTATCTCGTCAGTGAGGCGTCGAGCGTCAACGGTCAGATCCTGTCCGTCGGTGGCGGTCGCGTCGCGCGCATCACCCTCGCGGAGTCGCGAGGCGTGCTCGGCCTTGGCGAGAGCATCGACGACGTGCACCAGCGCATCGACGCCGTCCTCGCGGATGGGGACTGGATGTTCCCCGCCTCGATCGCGGAGCGCGGGCTCGTCGTCGCCGAAATGATGGGCTGGAAGCCCTCGGCGGTCGACCGCAACCCCTACGCGATGCGCAACTGACGTCTCGCGCGACGGCCGACACCGCCCGTCGCCCTCTCCCCGCGACGATCGGACACTGCCGATCCTCGCCCTCTCCTCGCAGCACCCCGCGCATGGGGGCACCGAGACCCTTCCCGATGTGCGTTCCGCGGCCAACACCGTCACGAACGCCCACGGCACGGCAGCGGCCGCGTCGCCGCCGCACTGAACGAACAGGAGAACGAAATGACCAAGCAGGTAGAACCCTCGTCCGCAGCCGAGATCGAGGGCTTCTTTGAGACGCTCTCGAACTGGGGTCGATGGGGCAACGACGACCGACGAGGTACTCTCAACCTCATCACGCCCGAGGTCCGCCTCGCAGCTCTCGCCTCCGTGCGCCACGGCCAGGCGGTCTCCCTCTCCAGGGACATCGACCCCGAACACCCCGATCCCGTGCACTCCGGCGTGGCGGCCGTCGAGCGCCGCACTCGCCCGCGTGAGATCGAGGAGATCATGCACATCTCACCGCGCTGGGAGGCGATGGGAGAGGACATCCACATCAGCCCCCACGGCGGCAACGCCCACCTCGACGGCCTCGCACACTACAGCTGGGACGGCAAGCAGTACAACGGCTTCTCCGAGGCGGACTCGTCCGCAGAAGCTGGCTCGAAGTACCTCGACGTCAGCCACGCCAGCGAGGGCTTCATCACTCGAGGCGTGCTTCTCGACATCGCGGGGCTGTTCGGCGTGGAGCACGTCGAACGCGGCTACGCGATCTTGCCGGAAGACCTGCTCGCCGCTGAGAAGCGCCAGGGGGTCACGGTACGGCCCGGTGATGCTCTGCTCATCCACACCGGCAGCGCCGATGCGATCGTACGGTTCGGGACGCTCTACCACGACGAGAACCCGGGCCCCATCGACGGAGTCCAAACCGGTCTTCACGCTTCTTGCCTCTCGTTCCTGCGCGAGCGCGACATCTCTGTCATGGGAGCGGACGGCACGCACGATGTCCAGCCGCCTCAGCTGGAGGATTTCGACTTCGCGCGCCCGATTCACACGGTGAGCCTCGTTTCGATGGGACTCTGGCTGATCGACAACATGGACCTCACCGCTCTCGCCGCCGCGTGCGAAAAGGCCCAGCAGTGGGACTTCCTCTTCACCGCCCTCCCCTGGCGCTTCGTGGGCTCCACCTCGAGCCCCCTCAACTGCGTCGCCGTGCTCTGACGATCGCATTCCTAGCCCGGCATCGAGCCGATGTCCCAATCCGTCCTCACAAGGACCCGAAGCCCCAAGGAGGCTCATCATGTCGAATGACTTCTCGGTTGAGCGCATGAGCGACCGCGCCGAGATCCAGCACCGAATCCACCAATTCTGCCGTGCGGTGGATCGACTGGAGTTCGAATTGCTGCAGGAGGTCTACCTCCCCGGCGCAACACATGACCATGGCGTTTACAAGGGAGACTTGGACGGCTGGATCGAGTTCACCCGTCGGCGCCACGAGACCATCGGATACTCGAGCCACCACGTCGGCAACACCATCATCGAGTTCGCGGACGACGATAATGCTGCCGTTGAGACGTACTTTCTCGTCTGGCAGACCGTCACCGCGAAGTCGAGCCTTTTTCCCTCCGATTCGGAAGGAACCGCCGACTACGAGGTTCTCCTCTCCGGACGCTACCTCGACCACTTCGTCCGAAAGGACGGTCGCTGGGGCATCATGGCCCGAACGGCCGTGCCCGAGACCGTCCTGAAGATAACTGAACCCGCACCTCCCTTCGGCGCCGGCATCTCTCACCAGACAAGAAACGCGAGCGACCCCATGTGGCTCCTACGCTCACGAGTGGGCGTGGCATAGCCGCGGGGCCCGCGGCCCGAGAGGGCGGCGGCCTGCACACCGCCCGCGCCCCTTCGTGCTTCATGCCGAGGACGGAAACGTTCTCGGGCTGACGCCAGGAGGTTTCGACCTCGACCTCGCCGACGAGGGAGCGCTGGGCTCCCGGCCGTCCTCGGACGAATTCGTTCAGTTGTCGAGCACGACCGAGACGGCCTCCTTCAGCCTTCGCATGGACGACGATCCGAATGGAGCCGACCATGGAGCTCTCCACACAGCACGTCCGGGCAGAGCTGCCTACTGCTCGCGGCCGCGCCGTGTACTTCGTCTCGGACAGCACGGGCATCACCGCGGAAACGCTGGGCAGCGCGCTGCTGGCGAACTTCCCCGGGGTGGTTTTCCTGCGGCACACGGTCCCGTTCGTCGACACGGCTGCCGGGGCGCGCAACGTTGTCAGGGACATCGCGCAGGCATCGCGTGACGCCGCTGCACCGATCATCTTCGCGACGGTGAAGTCAACGGAGATCCTGACGGCGCTGCGCGGATCGGGCGGGATCCTCATCGACCTGCTGGGTGGCCATCTCACCGAGCTGGAGGATGCGCTGGGGACGACCGCCTCGGAGCAGCTCGGGCAATACCACGGCGTGGGAGACATCGAGCGGTATTTCGCGCGAATGCGGGCGGTCGAGTATGCGATCGAGCACGACGACGGCCAGAGCATGCGGGCGCTGGAGATCGCAGACGTGATCATCATCGCCCCGTCTCGGTGCGGCAAGACGCCGACGACGATGTACTTGGCGCTGCAGTACGGGCTTCTGGTGGCGAACTATCCGCTCACCGACGATGACTTCCCCTCGGACGGGCTTCCTGGCACCGTCGCTCGCTATGGCGCCAAGTGCTTCGGATTGACGACGACTCCGTTGCGGCTGAGCCAGGTGCGCCATGAGCGGCGCCCGAACTCGACGTATTCCAGCCTCGCCCAGTGCACGCTCGAACTCCGCCGGGCTGAGGACCTCTATCGCCGCAACAGGGTGCCGTTCCTGAACTCCTCGACCAAGTCAGTCGAGGAGATGTCGACCGTCATCATGCAGTCCCTGCGGCTTCGCTCCTGAGCCCCTCCACCTATCGCCCACCGCGCCCCACCCACTGACAGATCGGGTCACGAAATGACAAACATCCTCTGGTTCACCGAGATCGGCATGGGCGACGTCGCCCAGGTCGGCGGGAAGAACGCCTCCCTCGGCGAAATGGTCTCGAATCTCTCGGACGCCGGTGTGCGCGTTCCCGGGGGCTTCGCCACCACCGCGGACGCCTATCGCGACTTTCTCGTCGCTGACGGCCTGTACGAGCGCATCCGGACGACAGTCGAGGCGCTGGACGTCAATGACGTCACAGAGCTTGTGAACGTCGGCGCGACCGTGCGGGAGTTAATCGAGAAGCAGCCGCTGCCCGCGCAGTTCGAGGCCGACATCCGGCGCGCGTACGCGACGCTCGTCGCGAACGACCCCCAGTCGGAGTCGGTGTCGTGGGCGGTTCGGTCCAGCGCGACCGCCGAAGATCTGCCTGATGCATCGTTCGCGGGACAGCAGGAGACCTTCCTGAACATCAGTGGCATCGATAACGTCCTCGCCGCGATCCGAAGCGTCTTCGCCTCCCTGTACAACGACCGTGCGATCGCCTATCGCGTGCATCACGGTTTCGACCACCACGACGTCGCGCTGTCCGCAGGGATCCAGCGGATGGTGCGGTCGGATGTCGGCGCCTCCGGGGTGCTGTTCACCGTCGACACCGAGTCCGGGTTCGATCGTGCGGTCTTCGTCACGAGCTCGTACGGTCTCGGCGAAGCGGTCGTGCAGGGCGCGGTGACCCCGGACGAGTTCTACGCCTACAAGCCGGCGCTGCGTGATGGCCGGCCCTCCATCCTGAAGCGCTCGGTGGGGGAAAAGGCGATAAAGATGGTCTACGCCGACGGAACCCACGCGGGCGGCAGCACCGTCTTCACCGACGTGCCGGTCGCTGATCGCGCGCAGTTCAGCATCACGGATGCCGAGGTGGAAGAGCTCGGACGTCAGGCCCTCGTGATCGCAGACCACTACGGGCGCCCGATGGACATCGAATGGGGCAAGGACGGCGTCGACGGGCGGCTGTACATCCTGCAAGCGCGCCCCGAGACCGTCGTCTCCCGGGTCGACGGCAACGTCACGCGCCGCTTCGCCCTGGACGAGCCCGGCACCGTGATCACCATGGGCCGCGCCATCGGGCAGAAGATCGGTGCAGGCCGGGTGAGGGTGATGACGTCCCTCGACCAGATGGACCAGTTCCAGGAAGGTGACGTGCTGGTCGCCGACATGACCGACCCGGACTGGGAGCCGATCATGAAACGCGCCGCCGCGATCATCACCAACCGCGGCGGCCGAACCTGCCACGCCGCGATCATCGCCCGCGAGCTCGGCATCCCCGCCGTCGTCGGCACCGGCGACGCCACCATCGCGCTGCAGGACGGGCGTGAGGTGACCGTCTCGTGCGCCGAAGGCGACAGCGGCTTCGTCTACGAGGGGATCATCGGCTTCGAGGAGGTCGTCACCCGGCTGGACGAGATGCCGGAGAGCCCCACGAAGATCATGGTCAACGTCGGCACGCCCGACCAGGCGTTCGCGTTCTCGAAACTTCCGAACAGGGGAGTGGGTCTCGCACGGCTGGAGTTCGTGATCAACCGGCAGATCGGCATCCACCCCCGCGCACTCCTCGAGCACGACACACTGCCGGCCGATCTGCGGGATGAGATCTCCGGACGGATCGCGGCCTATCCGTCTCCGCGGGACTACTTCGTGCAGCGGGTCGCCGAGGGCGTCTCGATGATCGCGGCGGCCTTCGCGCCCGAGCCGGTGATCGTACGCCTGTCCGACTTCAAGTCCAACGAGTACGCGAACCTGATCGGCGGCGAGACGTACGAGCCGCACGAGGAGAACCCGATGCTCGGCTACCGCGGTGCGTCGCGTTACATCTCCCCGGATTTCCGCGCCTGCTTCGACATGGAATGTGAAGCGCTGAAGTTCGTGCGGGACGAGATGGGCCTCACCAACGTCGAGATCATGGTGCCGTTCGTACGTACCGTCGCAGAAGCCGACGCCGTGATCGAACTGCTCGCCGAGAACGGGCTGCGTCGCGGCGAGAACGGGCTGCGGGTCATCATGATGTGCGAACTGCCGTCCAACGCCGTGCTTGCGGATGAGTTCCTCGAGTACTTCGACGGGTTCTCGATCGGGTCGAACGACATGACCCAGCTCACACTCGGCCTGGATCGTGATTCGGGTCTCGTCGCCGCGACGTTCGACGAACGCGATCCCGCAGTCCGCAAGATGCTGTCGATGGCGATCGAGGCATGCCGCCGCACCGGCAAGTACGTCGGTATCTGCGGGCAAGGGCCGAGCGACCACCCGGACCTCGCCGAATGGCTCGTAGCGCAGGGCATCGAATCCATGTCGCTCAACCCAGACACCGTCGTGGAGACCTGGCTGCGCCTCGCGAAGAAGCAGCCGCAGCCCGTGAGCTGAGCCGGTCGGACCAGTACGAGCAGGGCGCTGGCTGGAGCAATGGCGCCCGCCCTGCCGGCGTGCGTGGACGCGACCGACTACTTGACCGAGTAACTGAGCCGCTACGGGCCGCAGTGATGGCAATCAGCGTCCCCACCGCCCAACTGGCCCTCGTTCGCGCACCGTGCGGAGCTCCGCTGAGGCGAGGGTCCGCTCGAATTTGCGACGATTAAGTGACTACGAGAGCAACTTTGCAATCGAGAGTCGCTGTTCCGTTGTCATGGAAATCCCTGATCAGCCCAGTGAGCGTATTCGAGACGTACGGGGTGTGGGCTGTTTCCGCGCGATACCCACCGACGGGTGGAGTTCCCCAATACTTGAGACTGCGGGAAAAGTCGCGTTGATCAGGGAATTTCCGTGGAGCCGATGACGGGAATCGAACCCGCGCTGTCTGCTTGGGAAGCAGAAGTTCTACCATTGAACTACATCGGCATGCGGCATCCGTCGACGCCGCGGTGACCATCGTAGCAAGGCGTGGGGTCTCGATACGCGTGCCAGAGGTCGCGGTCTCGATACGCTCCGCTACTCGACCACCGAGGGCGCACCGAGCCGTAGGCTGGCACCGTGCTTCTCTCGGATCGCGACATCAGGGCCGAAGTCGATCGCGAGCGCGTCCGCCTCGAGCCGTTCGACCCGGCGATGATCCAGCCGTCGTCGATCGACGTGCGCCTCGATCGCTACTTCCGGCTGTTCGACAACCACAAGTACCCGTTCATCGACCCGGCTGAGGACCAGCCCGAGCTCACGCACCTCATCGACGTGCGGCCCGACGAGCCGTTCATCCTGCACCCGGGCGAGTTCGTGCTCGCGTCGACCTTCGAGGCCGTCACGCTGCCCGACGACGTCGCCGCCCGGCTCGAGGGCAAGAGCTCGCTCGGGCGGCTCGGGCTGCTGACGCACTCGACCGCCGGCTTCATCGACCCCGGGTTCACGGGCCACGTCACGCTCGAGCTGTCGAACGTCGCGACACTGCCGATCAAGCTGTGGCCGGGCATGAAGATCGGCCAGCTCTGCTTCTTCCGCCTCTCGTCGGCATCGGAGCGGCCGTACGGCTCGGCCGAGTACTCGTCGCGCTACCAAGGCCAGCGAGGGCCGACCGCGTCGCGGTCGTTCCAGAACTTCAGCAGAGCGGATGTCGGCGTGACCGACGCCGGGTCGCAGGGCGGCTGAGCGCCCTCGAGACGCCCCCAGTTGTGGTGGCATCCCCCGACAATCCGCACGTGCCGTGACTCGGGCACTTCAGTCCCCCAAAACGCCGACATAGGATGCCGGTACGCGAGCCGTCCTCACTGTCGGAAACCCGGTCCGTCAGCAGGCGCACCCAGGGCTCGCAGGGAAGTGGAAGCGGCGTGCCCGAAATCGTCTTGGCCCATGACTACCTCGTCCAGTGCGGCGGGGCGGAGCGCGTCGTCGCGCACTGGGCGTCGGCGTTCGGGTCGCGGACCCTCTACACGCTCGCCTACTCGCCGCAGGGAACGTTCGACCAATTCCGCGACCTCGACGTGCATCCGAGTATCCACGGCTCGCTGACCGCCCAGGTCGAGCGGCTCCTCCCTGCGTTACCGGCGATCGCCGACCGCACGGTCGTCTCAGGCGGAGATGTCGCGCTCGTCTCGAGCAGCGGCTGGGCCCATCGCTTCGCGTACCAGATGCCCCACGTCGTCTACGTGCACAGTCCGGCGCGATGGCTGTACGCGGCATCCGACTACCGGATGCGGCTCAGCCCGATGCGTCGTGCCGGCCTCTGGGCGAGCACGCCGCTGCTGCGCCACGGCGATCGCGAGGCGATGCGGCGGGCAGCGTCCGTCATCGCGAACTCGGTGGTCACGCGCGACCGGATTCGCGAGGCGTACGGCCTCGACGCCGAGGTGGTGAACCCGCCGGTCGAGCCGGTCGCCGCGGAGGCCCGCGCGCCGCGGCATCCGCTGCCCGACGCCTTCACGCTCTGCGTCGCGCGCGACCGCGGCTACAAGAACATCGGCCTCGCGGTCGCCGCCTCGCGCGTCGCGGGACTGCCCGTCATCGTCGCAGGGTCCGGATCCGAGCAGCTCGACCGGCCCGAGGAGGGCGTGCATGGCCTCGGCCGCGTCACCGACGCCGAGCTCGCGTGGCTGTACCGTCACGCCGACGTGGTCATCGGGTCGGGGCGCGAGGACTTCGGCCTCACCATCATCGAGGCCGCGCTCGAGGGGACGCCTGCCGCGGTGGTGCCCGCCGGCGGCTACCTCGAGACGGTCAGCCCCGGCGTCAACGGCTTCCACGCCGGATCGGCGACGCCCGAGGACCTCGCCGTCGCGATCCGCGCCGCGCGCGAGCTCGACCCCGTCGCGAGCCGCACGTGGGCGCGCCGTTTCGGGCTCGACGCCCACGTGGGCAAGATGAGTAGAGTGCTGGAAGAGGTGGTGCAGCGGGCGTGAACGAGTCGCAGGTCAGCGTGCCGCTTCCGGTGCGCCTGCGGTTCGGTCACGCGGCGATCCAGCACGTCGCCGACGAGGTCGGGGCCGACATCCTCCACATCAAGGGGGCCGCCGCCGATCCGTCGCTGCGCCCCGGCGGGTACGCGGGAAGCGACGTCGATGTGCTCGTGCGACCGGCGCATGTCGCGCGGCTCGACGCGGCGATGCGACGGCACGGATGGCACCTCTACAGCACCTTCGAATACGGGTCGCCGTTCGGGCACGCGCAGACCTACCTCCACGAAGCGTGGGGGTACATCGACGTGCACCGCTTCTTCCCCGGCATCCGTCTGGAGCCGACCGCGGCGTTCGAGCTGTTCTGGGCCGACCGGCACACCGTCGAGATCGCGGCGGTCGGATGCCGGGTGCCGAGCGTTCCCGCCCAGGCGGTGCTGCTCGTGCTCAACGCGGCGCGCTCGACCAGCCGCGGACAGTCCGATGTCGCGACCGCCTGGCGGGAGGCCGGGGAGCAGCGTCGCGCCGAGATAGAGGCGCTCGTCGCCACCCTCGACGCACGGGTCGCCTTCGCCGCCGCCGCCGGCGGCCTCGAACAGTACCGTCACGAACGGGACTACCGGCTCTGGAAGATCGTCTCCGAGGGAGGCTCACGCTCGGCCGAGTGGTGGGCGCGCGTGCGCGCGGCGCCAGACCTGCGATCGGCGATCGGCGTCATCGCGCGGGCGCCGCGGGTGAACGTCGACCACCTCGCGCACCGCCTCGGCCGCGCGCCCACGCGCGGTGAGATCATCGCCGAGTTCTTCCGGCGCCCGGCCAAAGCGGTCCGTGAGGCGTGGCCCCGACGGCGTCGCGCAGGAGCGCGCGGATGAGCGGGCTGCGGCGTCCGAATGACGTCGGCACGCTCGAACTCGATGGCGTCGTCTACGCCGCGCCCCTTCCCTCAGGCCCGATCGTCGTGCTCGAAGGAGTTGCCGCGCTGATATGGGACGAGGCGTGCGCCGGTGATCGCGCGACGATCACCGAGCGGGTCGCCGAGGCGACGGATGTCGCGCCTGAGGCGATCCGGGCCGATGTCGAAGTGTTCGTGGCCGATCTGGTGGCGCGGGGGCTGCTGGAGTAGACGGAAGCCCTATCGCGACGGCGAGTGGGGCCTGAGGTGTTCACTCGTCGCCGCGGAGACCCAGTGAGCGGCCACCATCCACGGCCAGATCCTGACCGGTGATGAATCCCGCACGAGGGCCGGCGAGGAAGCCGACGGCTTCCGCGACGTCCTCCTCACGTCCGACGGCGCCGAGCACGTTCGTTCGCTTGAGGCGCTCGAGCTCAGGCTGCGTCTGGCGCCCACGAGGAACGATTCCCGGTGAGACCAGGTTGACCGTCACGCCGTACGGTCCGAGCTCGATCGCGGCCGACTTCATGTACCCGGCCAGTCCTGCCTTCGCCGCGCCGTAGTCCGCGAACCGCGCCTTGCCGGCGGTCCCGATGATCGAGCCGACGCTGATGATCCGACCCGAACGCTGCGCAACCATCTTCGGAGCGACCGCCCGCACACACGAGATAGCCGCTCTCAGGTTCACCGAGAGAATCCGATCCACAACCTCGAGCGACTGATCCCACACCGCAGCGTGTTCGCCGCGGGCGCTGCCGCCGGCACAGTTCACAAGGATGTCGACTCTCGGAAGCGAGGCGAAGAACTCGGCCACCGCCACGTCGTTCTCCAAATCGACCTCCGCAGCGTGTGCCGCGCCGCCATGATCGCGGATCTCCTTGGCGACCCGCTCGACCCGTTCCGTCGAGCGTCCGAGCACTTGCACGTCGGCACCGCTCATCGCGAGCCGGAAGGCGATTGCACGGCCGATCGCGCCACTCCCTCCCGTCACCACTGCCACGAGCCCCGTCAACTCGTCGGGCGCATCGAGGCGGACGACATACGGGCGGGCCATCTCGACCTGGACGGGACGCCGTCGAAGGCCGACTCTCTCCAGAGCTCGCCGCAATCGGGATCTCATCGCGTGCATGTGCCTCCTTCACTCGGATGCGAGCGCTCCTTGCGGCTACCTCAAGCCGACTCGTCGGAGCACCCTGCCGCCGAGGCGCCGGATCTTCCGGTAGCCGTCGAGCTTGACCTCTCCGCCGGCCAGGGCCGAATAGTACGCCTTGAGCTGTGCGATGTCCTCGACCTTGTCCGAGAAGACCTCCAGCATCTTCGGCCGGTGGTCGTCGAGCTCGGTCAACCAATCGATTCCCCGTGCGGCGGACCCGTGGGTGTCGGCCGCCGAGTACTCCATCCCCACCGATTCCACCCATCCACGCGGGCTCAGTGCGTGCTCCGCGCTGACGTGGCGACCCGCAACGACCGAGTAGTCCTGCGGCAACGGCACGTGCATGACCGCACCGCCTCCGTTGTTGAGCAGGAGGATCCGCAGGTTCGGGGGCAGATCTCGTATGGAGAGGGAATTCATGTCGTAGAAGAAGGTCAGGTCTCCGATGATCACGAAGGTCGGCCGCGGCCTCGTTGCCGCGTAGCCGATCGCCGTCGAGAGGCAGCCGTCGATGCCGTTGACGCCCCGATTGCAGAACACGTCGATCGACGAGTCGAGCCCGTGGAGCTGCGCCATCCTGATCGGTGCACTGTTGGCGATGTGGAGGGAGCTGCCATCGGGAAGTGATCGCATCAGGCGCCCGATCGTCGCAAGTTCGCCGTGGTCGACGGACGGCGCCGGAATCGTGCCCTGAATCTCCAACAGGCTCCTCGCGTAGTCGCGTCTGCTGATGCCCTCCCTGCCACGTGCGGCGAGCGCATCGAGGAAAGGCCCGGGGCGCATAGGGAAGACATCCGTGAGGGTCCGGAAGGGATCCGCGATCGCGCCATCCGGATGGACCCGCCAATGCTCGTGAGCCGCGCCGTTGAGAAGACCCTTCAGCTCGTCCTTGAACACGACGTTGCCTCCGAGCGTGATCACGACATCAGGCTTGACGTCGGGGTGCTTCGCCGCGGCCATGCGGAGGAACGCGAGGGGGTTCTCGATGCGCCCGTCGAAGTGCAGGTTCGCGAGGTGGTCGGCGATGACCGCCGCGTCGAAGGCCTCGGTGAACGCCGTGAGGGAGGCGAGCGTGCGGTCGTCCGGGCGTGCTCCCTGGCCCCAGACGAGCAGGATGCGCTTGCGCTCGAGACGCTCCGCGAGCGCGAGCCACTCCGGCGCCCCGGACTCCAGCCGATGGCGGGATATCACTCGCACGTCCGGAAGGTCCGGGACGGTGAAGGACACCCCGGTGTGGCTCTCGATGGGAACGTTGAGGTGCACCGGGCCCCCACCGCCGTCCCGGGCGGCGATGAGGGCTTCGTTGATCACCCGATTGCAGTACCAGCGGTCGCGCCCGTTGGCGATCGGGCGGAGGTCCCCTGCGAAACGGACACTGGCGCCGAAGAGACCCCTCTGGTCGATCATCTGGTCTTCCATCTGATCGAGGAAATCGGGGAGTCGGTCCGTCGTGATGGCCACCAGCGGAAGCTTCTGGGCTGCGGCCTCGGCGATCGCCGAACCGTAGTTGAGCGCCGCCGTCCCGGAGGTGCAGATCGTCGCGGCAGCCTCCCCTGTCGCCTGGATCAGGCCGAGCGCGAAGAATGCCGCCGATCGCTCGTCGACGACGGAGTGAAGTCTGAAGAACGGATCGTTCTCGAACGTCCGCGTGAAGGCGTAGTGGCGGCTGCCCGGAGAGATGACGATGTCCTTGACCCCGTGCGCCTTGAGCAGCGCCGTCAACTCCTGGACGAGCGGTTCACTTGCGTACATCTCTCGCCCACCTCATGTCCACGTCCTGCGTACGTCCGCGCCGATCCTGCAACCGGAGTTCGCAGGATACCGCCGAGGGCAACGAATCCCATTTGCCGAGATACCGTGATCGAGTGCCTCCCAGGGTCTTGATCACGACGTTGCCGCTCCACGCGAATTATGGCGGAATCCTGCAGGCCTATGCCTTGCAGCGCGTGGTGCGCGATCTCGGATACCGTCCCGTGACCGATACGTCGAGCCCCAAGCCACTGCTGAGGCGGCTGCGGTGGAGGCTGCTGCGCCATCCGTCCAGGTGGCTTCGCCGACTGTCCCCGGCACGAGCGGACCGGGACTGGAGGATCTCGATGCGCGTCACCGCGCCATTGCGGGCCTTCGTCGCGCGGAACATCGAGACGGGCTCGTTCCTGGAGGCCGCAGGAACGCCTCGCGGCCGGAACCGACTCGCCCGCCGCTTCCGCACCTTCGTCGTGGGAAGCGACCAGGTCTGGCGAGCCGCGTACGCGCACGTTCCAGGTCAGTTTCTGGAGGTCCTCGAGCCCATCCGGGGTGAACGACCGCGTCGCATCTCATTCGCGGCGTCGTTCGGCCTCGACGACCTCGCCGAGTACAGCGAGCACGATCGGACTCGCGCTGCCGAGCTGATCCATCGATTCGCTGCCGTGTCGGTGCGCGAAGCCAGTGGGGTCCGGATCTGCCGCGACGAGTTCGGCATCCATGCGGAGCGGCATATCGATCCCACGATGGTGCTGCATCCCGACCGATACCTCGAGCTCGTCGCGACATCGCGCGTCGCGCCGACCCCGGCGGCCGGGCGGATGGTCGTCTATCGTCTCGATGACAACGAGCACCTCGCATCGTCCGTTCGCGGGCTCAGCGAGCGACTCGGTCTGCGTTCGCTCGACCTGCTGCCCTCGGGACGTCCCGAGTCCTGGCGCGAGTACGCCCGGAACGCGGAGCACCATGATCTACCGTCGGTCGAGCAGTGGCTCGCCTGCTTCGCGTCGGCCGAGTTCGTGATCACCGACTCCTTCCATGGCTGCGCGTTCTCGATCCTGTTCAACCGCCCCTTCGTCGTCTTCGCCAATGAGAAGCGCGGCGCCAGCCGCTTCGAGTCGCTGCTCGGCGTGTTCGGGCTCGAGCACCATGTCGTCCCCCGCTCGCTCGATGCACTCGACGAGCGTGTCTTCGCTCCCGACTGGAACGCCGTGAATGCGGTGCTCGAGGAGGAACGCGAACGCGCGATCGCCTACCTTGAAGAGAATCTCTGACGCATCGGTGCACCCTTCGCGCGGCCGCTCGATAGCGACCCCGCATGCCCGGCGAACTCACGCGGTTATGATTCCGGGAGGCCCGCCCGCCCAGAGGTTCCGGGCGCATGCGGGGCGGAGGACAGCGATGGCACGTGCAAAACGCGAGCGACGCCTCAGCGATCAGCTGCGGATGATGCTCGTGATGGCCGACGCGGATCCGAGGCGGTGGGTCGTCGGGACGGTGGTGGCCTCACTCGTACTCGCCGCGCTCGACACCCTCGGCGTCGCCGCCATGGTGCCACTCACCCAACTCCTCACGGGAGACATGAGCAGCCCGTTCGTCGAGTGGTTCTCCGACTTGCTCGGCACATCGGAGCTGTCGACGCTCATCCCCGTCGCGGCCGGATTCATCACCCTGGTCTTCGTCGCCAAGAGCGCTGGGGCCATCTGGTTCCGCTGGTGGCTGCTCGGCAGGACCACGAGGATCTCGGCGCTCTCGTCGGCCGAACTGGCCCGACGCTATGCGCTCGCCCCGTACGCGGCCCACCGGACCCGACGCATGAGCGAGGTGTACCGCAACATCACGGACGCGACGAACCAGTCCGCCAGCGTGCTGCTCGGGGTCGTGAGCATCATGTCCGACGGCTTGGTGCTCATCGCGATCACGGCCGTCCTGGCGATCGCCTCCCCGGCGGTCACGCTGTTCGCCGTCATCATGTTCGGGATCCTCGTATTCGGCGTGCAGCTGCTCCTGCGGAGGAGGCAGTACCGCATCGGCGAGGAGATCGCGGCCGCCGGACTGGAGGCCTGGCAGTTCCTCCTTCCGGGGCTCGACGGCTTCCGGGAAGCTCGGCTGACCTCCAGCGCGAACGCCTTCGTCGACGGCTTCCGCAGTGCCCGGCTGCGCCGGGCGCGAGCTGCCCGCCAGATGGGAATCGTGTCGGACGCGCCGCGATACCTGCTGGAGATCGGCTTCGTGATCGCGATCCTCGGCATCTCGGTCATCCTGTTCACGACGGGGACACCCGCCGAGGCGCTCACCGTGCTCGGCGTCTTCGCTGCGGCCTCGCTGCGGGCGCTGCCGACGCTCAACCGCATATCCGCGAACCTGTCAACCGTCCGGACGGGTCACGCGGGCCTCGAGATCATGTCGCGCGTGGTCGACGAACTCGACGCCGGCGGACGACACGACGAGCGCCCGCGGAGCACCGAGCGCTTCTCCGGCGACATCATGCTCCGTGAGGTCCGCTTCAGGTATCCCGACTCGGAGCAGTACGTCCTCCGCGGCATCTCGCTTCGCATCGCCGAGAATCGTACGACCGCATTCGTCGGATCGAGCGGTGCCGGCAAGAGCACGCTGCTCGACCTCGTGCTCGGCCTGTTGGAACCCACGGAAGGACGCATCGAGGTCGGCGGGCGATCGATCGCCGACGACCTCGCATCGTGGTATTCCGAGTTGGGCGTAGTGCCGCAGGACGTGTTCCTCCTGAACGACAGCCTGACCGCGAACATCGCGTTCGGCGTGGCACGCGAGCAGGTCGATCGTGCCCGGGTGGAGCAGGTGATCGCCATGGCGCAGCTCCAGAACCTCGTCGCGGAGCTGCCCGACGGCCTCGAGTCCGTGGTCGGCGAGCGCGGTGTGCGGCTCTCCGGCGGGCAGCGGCAGCGCATCGGCCTGGCGAGGGCGCTCTACCGCAAGCCCAGCGTGCTGGTGCTGGACGAGGCGACATCCGCACTCGACAACGTGACCGAGCATGAGATCGCCGCGACGCTCGCAGGCCTCCAAGGCACCATGACGATCGTGATCGTCGCGCACCGGCTCTCGACCGTGCGGCATGCCGACACGCTCGTGTTCCTGAAGGACGGACACGTGGACGCCGAGGGAACCTTCTCCGAGGTCCGCGACCGGAGCGAGGACTTCGCCCGTCTCGTGGAGCTCGGCGAACTCGACTGACGTGCCGCGCCCATACTGGTACCTATCCCCGGAGGTCTGAAGCGATGGATGCCACGCCCCAGCGCCCGAGCGCGAGCGTCGTGATCGCCACGTATCGCCGTCCTGACCACGTACGTGAGTGCCTCGAGCACCTGGCACGTCAGACGGTGCCGCCGGCCCGCACCATCGTCGTGGATGCGTCGCCGGACACGCGCACCCGCGATGTGGTCGCTGAATTCGCGAACGTCGAGTACCGGCGCAACGAGAAGGGAATCGGCTCGACGGGGACGTCCCGGGCGATCGGTGTCGCCGACGTCGAAGAGGACGTCGTCGCCTTCATCGATGACGACGCATACGCCGAGCCCGAGTGGCTGGAGAACCTGCTGCGCCGGTACGCGGACGACGATCGCGTGGCCGCCGTGGGGGGGCGTGCGCGGAACGGGCAGCCCGGCGAGGAGGACGAGGGAATCGAGCGGGTCGGCTTGCTCCTCCCCGATGGGCGGCTCACCGGCTACTTCGCCGCTGACACCGGCGGCCCGGTCGAGGTCGATCACATGCTCGGTGCGAACATGTCCGTGCGGATGAGTGCCGTGCGCGAGCTCGGCGGCATCCGCGACTTCTATCCCGGGACGTGCCTGCGGGAGGAGACCGACATCGCCCTCCGTATGCGACGTGCCGGAATGAGGATCGTCTACACCCCCGACGCCGTCGTGCGCCATGTCGCGGGCGCATACGCGCGCGGGCGCCGCTTCGACGCACGCTACCGCTACTACGGCACCCGGAATCACGTCGTGCTGCTCGCGACGACGCTCGGCTACCGCGACCCCCACGTGCGCCGTTACCTGGCCACCGCGGTGTCCGGCGCCGGCCGCGACGTCGTCCGCGGCTTCAAGTCCGTGGCCGACCCCGATCGCCGCGGCCTCCGTGCGAAGGCCCGTGGCCTGCTCGGCGGATTCCGGCGTGCCGGAGTCGACCTCGTCGGCACGACGGCGGGCGTGTTCGCGAGCCTGCGGGCGACCGCGTCGATCAGGAAAGCCTCGCCGGAGACCGGCCCGTGAACACGGGCGTCGTCGACATCGTCGTGCCCACGAATCGCGTGAGCCGGTTCCTGCCCCTCGCGCTCGAGTCCGTTCGAGATCAGGACTACCACGACTGGCGCGTCATCATCGTCGACGACGGATCGGACGCACCCGGCGAGCTCGATCGGCTCGCACGGGAGCTCCCGAACGCCACGGTGATCCACCGCAGTCATGCCGGTGTCTCCGCCGCGCGCAATGCCGGCGTCATGGCCGGCGATGGGGAGTACCTGGCGTTCCTCGACGACGACGATGTCTGGCCGGTGAGTCGGCTCAGCGAACTGGTCGCCGCACTCCGCGCACATCCGGAGGCCAGCGCTGCGTTCGGAGACGGCCGATACATCGACGGCGATGGCCGCGTCTTCGGTCGATGGGCGACGAGGCCCGCGTCGCGGGAGGACTTCCTCAGCCGGGCGACGCCCATTCCCAGAATCGCCGCGCTGCTCGTACGTCGCACGGCGCTCGATCGCGTCGGGCTCTTCGACGAGCGGCTGGCGTACTCGGAGGACGATGAGCTCATCCTGCGGCTCCTGCGCGATGCGTCCATGGTGGGTACGACGACGGTGGTCGTCGACTATCGACGCCACGACCACAACGTGACGCTCGCGGACTGGCGAACGCGATACCGCTCGGGGCGCGCGGCCGTGGTGATGAACCTCGAGGCCGCTCGGCGCTCGGGAGAGGGCGAGCACGTGCCCCTGCTCGAACGATACGTCCGGCGGTTGGACGCGTCGACCGCCGGAAGCAGCGTCGGGCGGGTCATCGGCGACATCAAGTCGCGGCGCTTCCGTCAGGCGTGGGCCGACGTGCGGGATTCGTCCCGTATCTCGTTCGCGGGATTCGTCCGCGGCGGCGCTCAGGCCGTCGTGTCGCGGATCCGCTCGCGCCTGACCCGTTCGCGGGCCTGAGTCGTCACGCGTCGGACGGGACGGGAGCTCCTCCTGAGCCAGGTCGGAGCGGCCGCACGCAGTCGGTCGCTCCGTCGGGGCAGGATGTCGCGAGCGATCACGAGCGCCTCCCGGTAGGAGTGGAAGTCCCGTGCGCGCCAGCAGGCACGCAACGCCCATCCGAGCACGTGACGGTAGTTGCGTCGATACGCATCGAGCGGGCGATGCGGCGGGGTGGGCAGTCCGCTCGGCTCCCAGAACGATCGGATGGCTCGGAGCGCGGTGAGTCCCTTGATCGGGGATCCCGTGCGGGTGATGGTGGCCGGGTGATCACGGAAGAACGCGAGCCGCTCCGGGAGGAGCCGCCACTCCGTCAGTCGCGCGACGTTCACGTACATCGCCCAGTCCTGTGCCGTGACCATGCCGCGCGGGAACCCTCCGGCGCGCTCGAGCAGGTCGAGCCGCACAGCGGTCGTGCTCATGGACCCGCGCATCCGCTCGAGCAGGAGGTCGAAGCTGCGGCCCTCGATCTCGAGGTAGGACAGATCTTTGGTCGGCACCGCGGTGCGTATCGCCTCGAGGCACTCGTCGAGCGTTCTTGCGGAGAACTCGTCCTCGGGCCCGGCATCTGCAGCGAAGCTCCAATACTCGGCATTCATGGCCCCGATGGATGGCGACGCGAGCACCTCGGCCTCGACGCGGGCGAGGTAGTCCGGGTGCAGAAGGTCGTCGTCGTCCAGGAAGCAGACCCAGTCCGTTCCTGCGGCTGCGGTGCCGGCGTTCCTCGCGGCGGCGACGCCGGCTTGTTCGATCGGCCGGATCTCGACCGGCATGCCGGCGAGTGCCTCGATCGCCGGATCATCGAGGCCATCCGGCACGACGACGATCCGGTCGAATGGGCGGGACTGCCGAAGCGCGCTGTCCAGCGCCTGGGACACGAACTCAGGGCGCCGATGGGTCGGGATGACGAGCGCGAAGGTCCGTGAGGTCGGTCGCTCACGCCGATCGTGGGGCATGGGAGCATGCTACTTGTCTGCGAGGTGGCGTCTTCGCGCCGTTCAGCTCTGGGTCGCCACCTGCGATACTTGACCGAAATCACCGCAAGGGATCGCGAATGACCTCCTCCAGCACGCGTCGGGAGATCTGGCGCGAGCGCGTCGCCGACTGGTGGGCGGGCGCATGGCGTTGGGTACTCGTGGCCTTCGGCGCAGTGGCCGTCACCTACCTCGTACTCGAGCGTGGTTTCGTCGGCGGTGCGACGTTCGCGATCGTCATCGCCGCGTTCGTCGTCGCGGCTTCGCTCACCAAGTCGAAGCCGCTCGCCATCGCACTCTTCGCCATGCCGGGCCTGTTGGTCGCGCAGCGCATCGGTCTGGGCGGCGGCGACCTCTCGGTGTCCGATGCCGCGTTGGCGGCCGCGTTCGGCACGGCCCTGCTCCTCGGCCAACGGCCCTACAGCCCGCCGCTTCGCCGGTTGCTGCTGCTCAACCTCGTGTACCAGTTCGCGACGTTGTTCACCGTGATCGTCAATCCGTACCCTCTGAACACCGTCGAGTGGTTCCACGCCTGGCTGCTGGTCTCGGGTGCGCTCATCGTCGGGTGGGCGCTCGGCGCCGCGGGGTACGCGCGGCTCGCCCTCTCGCTCATCGTGCTGACGGCGACCGTCTTCGCCCTGGCGACCGTCGCCCAGGCCGCGATGCAGTACCTGGGCGGGGACTTCGGGCCGGCGACCCCGAGTTGGCCGTTCGCGATGCACAAGAATTTCATCGGAACGGTCCTCGCATTCGGCGCGGTCATCGTCTACATCAATCCCGACTGGGTGGGGTGGAAGCGGAACTGGGCGTGGCTCGCCTTCGCCCTCATGGTGGCCGGAATCCTCGTGGCCCAGTCACGGCAGGCGATCATCGGCCTGCTGGCCGCCATCGTCGTCGCCGTGATCCGGCGGAAGACCACCGGGCGCTCCCGATGGATGTTCCTGCTGTTGATTCCGGCTGCGTGGCTCGTCGTCAGCATGGTGATCGAGCAGATCGAATCCCAGAACCGGCACAACTCCGTGTTCCAGCGGGTCGAGTGGTTCCGCGAGGTCTACCACTTCTGGCGCGAGTCGCCGATCTTCGGGCATGGCCTCCGCTACTGGTACAACCCGGGCGGGTTGCGATACCAGCCGCCCCAGGCGGAGTTGGAAGTGATCGCCTCCGCAGGCGTCGTCGGCCTGGTCGGCTTCCTCGTGATGTGGGTCGGCGTGCTCGTGGTCCTCTGGCGGGTGGACCCGCGCTTCGGCACGCTCGCCGTCGCGATCCTGCTGTGCCGCCTCGTGCAGTCGCAGTTCGACCTCTTCTGGGTGGCCGTACAGGTGTCGGTCCCGTTCGTCGTCGCCGGCATCTGCCTCGGCGCGATGGACCACGAGCGCAGATCGAAGAAACCCCCGGAAGAGGCGCTCGCTGCGCCACGTCAACGGCTCGTGGCGTCCGATGGCATCACTGGGGCCCGCCGTTAGCGCTCGCCCGGGCGGCGCACCCCCAGCGCGAGGTCGGATACCCTTGGCGTTACCATTGACCCTACTCATGGATGGGTCCGCCGCGCCGCGGTGACGCCCCGGACGACCCCGGAGGTTGCATGGAGCTCCGCGACTACCTGCGCGGACTGCGCAGGCATTGGTTCGCCATCCTCTTGATGACGCTCGTCGGCGTCGGAGCAGGATACGGCTGGACCCTGCTGCAGACGCCGGTCTACGTGGCCGGTGCGAGCGGGTACGTCTCCTCCACGGGGGTGGAGGACCTCGGTACCTCCACGCTCGGCGACTCACTCGCCCGGTCGAAGGTTCCGACCTACCTCGAGATCGCCGGATGGCGCACCGTCGCCGAGCACACCATCGAGGAGCTCGACCTGACCACGAGGCCCGAGGACCTCGTGCAGCGCATCGAGGTCTCGAACCCCGACGGCACGACGATCATCAAGGTCAGTGCGGAAGGCTCGAGCCCCGACGAGGCCCGCGCGCTCGCCGAGGCCTGGATCGACGGGATGAAGACGGAGGTCGACAAGGTCGACGGCGACGGCACCCCCGGCTCGGCCCCGGTCACGATCCTGCCCGGCGACGAAGCGTCGCTGCCGAACGCGCCGAGCTTCCCCGACGTGCAGACGGCGGTGATCGTCGGCGGCATCTTCGGCCTCGGCTTCGGCATCGCCTTCGCCCTGATTCGAACGGTGTCCGACCGGCGCATCCGTGCGGCCGAGGATGTGGAGTCGCGCACCGGAGTCGCCGTGGTCGGGACCATCCCGATCGTGCCGGGGCTCGACGACGAGACCAGGCTCGTCGACCCCGCGACGTCCGCTTCCAGCGGCAAGGGCGGTACGTTCGCCGTCGCGGAGGCGTTGCGAGCCCTGCGCACCAACCTGCAGTTCATGGACGTCGACCACCCGCCGAAGACGATCGTCGTCACCAGCCCGCTCCCGGGCGACGGCAAGTCGACCGTCGCGTGCAACCTCGCCCTCACCCTCGCCGCCACGGGGACCACCGTCGTGCTCGTCGACGGCGACCTGCGCCGCTCGACGGTCGCGAAGACGATGGGACTTCCCGGCGGAGCCGGACTCAGCGACGTGCTGGCGGGGCGGGCCTCGCTCGCCGAAGTCCTGCAGCGCACGCCCAAGTCGAACAACCTGCTCGTCCTCGCGGCCGGAAGCGTTCCGCCCAACCCGAGCGAGGTCCTCGGGTCGGAGCGGATGCACACCCTGCTCGCAGACCTGACCAAGCACGCCACGGTGATCATCGACGCCCCGCCGCTCCTTCCGGTGACGGATGGCGCGGTGCTCACGCACCAGGCCGATGGCGCGCTCATCGTCGTCACGCTCCGCAAGACCACGTTCGACCTGCTCGACAAGGCGCTCGACACCCTGCGCAAGGCACGCGGGCGCCCGCTCGGGATCGTGCTCAACCGGGCACCGCTCCGTGGTGCTGACGCTGCCGCCTACTCGTACGAGTACCGGCGGGACTACACGCCCTCCTCGACCGTCCCCGCCACGGAGGTCACCCCGGCGGCGGCCCCGACATCCGCGAAGGCGCCTCGCGACGCCGAGGGGGCAGACGTTCCATCGGTCGAGGATTCCGCTCCCGCGTCGGCTCCGGCCCCGGCTTCGGCGACGGCATCCCGCCGCGCCGGGCGGCACAACTGACGCGTGGATCAGGGCACGCCGGGCGAGCGGCCGCGCGTCGCGCTCGTGAGCTCCTCGTACGCCCCGTACACGGGCGGCGTCGAGGAGCACGTGCGCCGGGTCGCCCATGAACTGCGCGACAGCGGCCTCGACGTCGAAGTGTGGACCGTCGATCGCGGTGAGTCCCTCGGCGTCCTCGATGACGACGGCGTGACCGTCCGGTACCTGCCGACACCGCTCCCGGCCGCGTCGCCCGGGGCCGCGTACCGATTCCTGCGTGCGGCGCGCCCAGCGTGGCGGCAATGGGCCGGCGCCCGCCGGAAATTCGCGCCCGACCTCCTGCACGTGCACTGCTTCGGCCCGAACGGCGCCTACGCGCTCGCGATGCACCGGCGATTCCGCATCCCGCTCATCGTCACGTCGCACGGTGAGGTCGTCGGCGACGATCACGCAGTGTTCGCGCGCTCGAGGACGCTCCGCACCGCGCTGCGGCGCGCCCTCGCTTCAGCAGCCGTGGTCACCGCCCCCTCCGAGTTCGTCCTCGACGACCTTCGCCGTAATCACGGCCTCGTCGGCGGGACGGTCGTGCCCAACGGGGTCGCGCTCGACCTACGTGACGATGCCTCGGACGGGCGCCGGGCGCCCACAGGTCGATACCTGCTCGGGGTCGGTCGCCTCGGGCGCATGAAGGGATTCGACCTCCTGATCGACGCCTTCGCACGCGCTGAGCTCCCGAGCGACATCCGTCTGGTCATCGTGGGCGACGGCCCGGAGCGCGATCGGCTGCGGGAAGCGGTGGCTCGACTCAGCCTGGGCGATCGCGTCCGGTTCACGGGGAGGCTGGACGCCGAGGGCGTCGCCCATGCCATGTCGAACGCCCTCGCCGTGGTCGTGCCGAGCCGCGTCGAGGCCTTCGGCATCGTGGCGCTCGAGGCGTGGCGGAGCGGCACGGCGCTCGTCATGACGAATCGAGGCGGCGCACCGGGCTTCGTACGTGACGGCGTCGATGGCATCCTCGTCGATCCGGAGGATCGCGGCGCGCTCGCCGGAGCGCTCGCGCGCGTCAGCTCGGACGAGGTGCTGCGATCGCGCCTCGGCGCCGCCGGACGATCGCGGGTCGGCGAGTTCACGTGGGCGCGGGTGGCCCGCGCGTACGAGGAGCTGTACGCCGCGGCATCCGCTCGGGGTTCGGGGAGGCGATGAACTACTCCAATCCCGCCGTCCGTCGTCTTCGCCAGCTTCGCCGCGTGGCGATTGCGAGCACTCGCCCGCAGATGTGGCGCGGCGGTGTCGTCGTGCCCGCGCACTGGTGGGACGGTCACCCGAACTTCGGCGACGACCTCACGCCGTGGCTGCTGCCGCACTACGGCGTGCTTCCGATCCACCGAGTCGCCTCGCGGGCGCGGCTCGCCGGCGTCGGCAGCATCCTCGAATTCCTGCCCGCCGACTGGAGCGGCGTCGTGTGGGGCAGCGGCCTCATGCACGGCCGGCCTCACCCGCTGCAGCGCGCGCGGTTCCTCGCGGTGCGTGGCCACCTCACGCGCGAGCTCGTCGGCGCCCCCGACGATGTCGCGCTCGGCGACCCGGGAATCCTCGTCGGGCGCCTGCGTCCGCGACCCGAACGGCGGTGGGATGTCGCGCTCGTGCCGCATGGTCACCACCGATCGCACGAGCTGTTCCTGTCACTGGCGAAGGCTGCGGGCCATCGGGTTCGGGTCGTGAACGTGCACCAGTCGGCCCAGCGCGTGGTGCGAGAGATCGGTGCGAGCGCTGCCGTCATCACCACCTCCCTGCACGGTCTCGTCACAGCGGACGCGTACGGGATCCCTGCCGCCTGGACCATGCTCGAGCCGCCGCTCACCGGCGGCGCGTTCAAGTTCCACGACTACGAGTCGGTCATCACGCCCGGTGCGACGCGGTTCGTGGCGTTCGATCCGCGGATGCCGCTCGACGAACTCGTCGCGCAGGCCGGCGCGGCCCCACGGGCGACGGTCGAGGCGACCGTCGATGCGCTCGAAGCGTCGGCGGCGCGGCTGCCCGAGGCGATCGGCGAAGTCGGGCGATTCCCCATCGACGTTCCCCGCCTGCTCGCGGATCGGCGCTGAGGCCGGCGATCAGGCCAACGAGGACCAGACGCGGGCGTGCCCCTCGGCGGACCGTTCCCAGGTGAAGCCCGCAGCGCGCTCGCGCGCGCGAGGCACGAGCGCGCTCGCGACGTCGTCGCGGGTCGCCTCGAGGAGGCCGCCGGCGATGCCGGGGCCCGTCGGGTCGACGAGGATGCCGGTGTCGCCCACAACCTCGGGCAGCGAACTCGTCGCCGCCGCCACGACCGGGACGTTCGCCGCCATCGCCTCGAGCGCGGGAAGTCCGAACCCCTCGTAGAGCGACGGCACGACGACGGCACGCGCGCCCGCTACCAGGCCGGGCATGATGTCGTCGGGCAGGCGTCCCGTCAGCACGACGTCGGGCATGCCCCCGAACAGCTCGGTGCGGCGAGGATGCGGGGGGCCGGCGAGCACGAGGCTGAGTCCGGGCCGCTCCCGGTGCACTCGCGGCCACGCCTCGGCGAGCGCCTCGAGGTTCTTGCGGCGCGATGCCCCGCCGGCGTGCAGGACGTACTCGTCCGGCAGGCCGACCGACCGACGGAGGTCGCCGGCCAGCGGCTCCGCGTCGAAGAACCGATCCTCGACGCCGTTGTGCACCACGTGCGGCTCGCGGATCCCCAGCAGCTCCACGGCCTCTCGGGCGCTGAACTCGGAGACGCAGATGACCGCCGCAGCGCGCTGAGCCTCCTCGACGGCCGCGGGTACGGGGGCCGATTCATCCGGGAAGCGCCACGCCACGACATCGTGGATGGTGATGACGTCGGCACCCGGGGATGGCGGGAGCTCGAGGTTCATCCGGTGCACCACCGCACTGCGACCGTAGAGCAGGCGTCCGACCGCGCGGCGAGCCGTCGGTGACGCTGACGAGAGGCGTCCGACCGGCAGCCGGCGGTCGCCCGGAAGGTCGGATCGCATCGAGCGGACGACGAGACGACGGACCTGCCAGGCGCGATCGTCGACCGCGCGCAACCCCGAAGACGCGCGTGTCGCAATCTGCTCCTGGTACAGCTGCGCGCCCATCGGGTTCGCCGTGGCCATCGTGGCGATGGTCAGTCGCGGATTCGCAGATCCGGGCACGACGCCCTCACCTCCGACCTGATCCTGCGGCCGAACGAGTTGAGCCGAGCAGCCGTCGAAAGCCCAGCGTAGAGGAGCCCCTTCCCGAGGCCCCCGAGCTGGGGGCGTCCCGGAAGGGTCGGGAGCCGCGGGACGGGTTAGGCTCCGAGGTATGCCAACGGCCTTCGACGTGCGTGCGCTGACGAGCACGGTCCGCATCGAGCTCGACGACTCGCTGAGCACCGCCGACCAGGAGTCGATCAAGGCGCACTGGGTCGATCTCGCCGGTGACGGGGGCGGTGAGCCCGACCAGGTCATCCACGGCGGCGTGAGTGGCGGTTCGGGTCCAGTCAACGGCTCATGGGTCGTTCGAGCGAACTCCCCTAGGGAACTGGCTCAGCGGATCACCTCGGAGATCACGGTCGGTGCCATCGGCGGGCTCCGGGGAGAGGCACTCATGCTCCACGCGAGCGCGGTCGCTCTCGACGATGGACGCGTGATCGGCTTCGTCGGACCGTCCGGTCGGGGGAAGACGACCGTCGCCCAGGCGCTCGGCCGTTCCTTCGGCTACGTGACCGACGAGACGCTCGCGGTCCGCGCCGACGGCTCGGTCATCGCCTACCCGAAGCCGCTCTCGATCGGGTCCTGGCCCGGCGTCAAGACCACGGAGCCCGCATCATCCCTCGGCCTGCGCCCGATGCCGGCCGTCGACCTGCAGCTGGCCGCGATCGTGCTCCTCGACCGGCGGCCCGGAATCGAACGACCGTTCGTCGAATCGGTGCCGATCGTCGAGGCCCTGTCGGAGCTCGTACCCCAGACGAGTCACCTTCCGGCTCTGGCGCGCCCGCTTCGGGCCCTGCTCGATACGATCCTCACGACCGGTGGCGTGCGCCGGGTCGTCTACTCGGAGGCATCGTCCCTGCCCGCGCTCGTCGATGACGTGTTGGACGCGAGCGGCGACGAGCCGCCGATGCTGACCGATGTCGGCCGACTGTCGCAGCGCGACTGCGACTGCTTCTCGCGACCCGACGAGGGTTCCGATGCCGCAACGGTCGAGACGCCCGGCGCCTACTGGCGCGGGACCTACTCCGACGCGCTCCTCGTGGATGACGCACTGATCGTGCTGCTGTCGGGCCGGGCCGTGGTCCTGGCAGGAGTGGGGCCGACCCTGTGGTTCACCGCGGATGGCCTCACGGAAGGGGAGCTGCAGCTGGCCGTGTTGAGCGAACTCCCGGAACCGCCGCCCGACGTGGACGCCGCGGCGGTCGTCTCGGAGGCTCTGGGCGAGCTGGTGGAGGAGGGGATCCTCGTCCGCGCCTGAAGCGCGATCCGCACTCGGCGTCTCGGGAACGGACGACGGCCTCCGCAGTCGCCCCCCGAACACGGGTGAAATCGGGCTCGACGGATCGAGCACAGTACCTTTAGAGTTGGCTGAGCATCTCTCGACCTGCTGTCGCAGACCCCCACAGCAAAGGAAGGCCCGACATGAGTGACCTCGAGGAACAGAAGCCCGGCATCAGCCGTCGCACGGTTGCGAAGGCGGCTGCGTGGTCGGTCCCCGCCATCGCCTTGGCCGTCGCGACGCCCGCGTACGCGGCGTCGCCCGGCATCATCACCGTATCCGGCGCAGGCTGCAAGCTGCCCGGTGCGTCGCAGGACGTGTTCAAGGGATACGCGTTCAGGGCCACCATCTCCAACACGACGAACGCGGCGATCACCGTCACGATCACGGACATGACCCTGGGCGGCGACGATCTCGGCAACGTCGGCGTCATCCGCCTCAGCCCCTGTACCGACCTGGGCACGAACACGTTCGTCGTGCCGGCGAACAGCACGTTCGACGTGGCGCTCATCACCCAGGATGCAGCGAGCAGTGCGAACGGCCAGCTCATCATCAGCTACACGGTGGATGGCGGTCCCGTACAGCAGGTGAGCACGGCAGCGAACGCTGCACCCCCGATCCAGGGCGCATCCTGCAGCTCGTTCAGTGCAGCTGAGAAGACCTGCATCGCGTCCGAGCTCTAGAACTCCTCACCGGCAGAGACCCGGCGGGCCCATTCGGTCTACCGGGTCTCTGCGGTACCGGTAAGCGTTCGGCACAGTTCGCTCGCGCGGCGGAACCGCGCAGTCGGGCATACGCACGACTGGCTAGCATTGGCCCCATGCGGCATGCGGCGGAGCGCTCGTGACCGACGTCCTCCACGCGATCACTCCCGGCGACCACTTCTCGCCGCGCACGGGCTCTGCGATTCCGACCGTGGTGGATGGGCTCGCCGCTGCAGCCAGCCATGACAGGTCGCCGTTCCGGCACTTCGTGGTACTCGATCGCTCGACTATGACGCCGCGTTACGAGAGTGCGGGCGTCATCGAGTACACCGGCGCGCGAGGTCCGACGAGACATGCGCGCGCTCTGGACCTCGCACGTGGGCGGGTCGGACTTTCCCGCTCAGCCGTCGCGCGGTTCTACGCACCCCTCGCCGACGCGATCAGCGCGCGGGAGCCGGCGTTCGTGCTCGCGCACAACGCGCCCGTCCTTCCATGGCTCCTTCGGGACACGGACCACAGGGTCGTGCTCTACGCGCACAACGACCTCCTGCGCACCTACTCGCGGCACGAGGCGGGGCGAATGCTCGAGAGCGTGGCGGCGATCGTCTGCGTCGGGGAGTCGCTGGCGGAACGAACGCGAGCCGCACTGCCAGGGAGCCTCGCCGAGCGGGTTCGAGTCGTGCGCAACGGCATCGACTGCGAGCGGTTCACGCCGTCGGCGAACGGGGGAACCGCGCCGCCCGGAAATCGCGCTGCACCGTTACGCATCGTGTTCGTCGGCCGGATGATCGCCGAGAAGGGACCCGACGTGCTGATCCGCGCCGCCGAGCAGCTCGGCCGCGCGGACCTCGAGTTCGTGCTGATCGGGAGTCACGGGTTCGCCCGCGACGCCCCCGTGTCGCCGTACGAGCAGGAGCTGCGGCGGCTCGCCGACTCGGCACGGAGCCGATCGGGCGCCGACATCCGCTTCGAACCATTCGTCGATCGCATGTCGCTGCCGGCCATGTTGCGCGACGCCGACGTGCTCGTGGTGCCGTCGCGCTGGGCCGAGCCGAGCGGCCTCACCGCCGCCGAGGGGCTCGCCACGGGGCTCCCGGTGATCGCCAGTCGCGTCGGCGGACTGCCCGATGTCGTCGGAACCGCGGGTCTCTTGGTGGAACCCGACGATGCTGCGGTGCTCGCGGAAGCGATCGCCGCACTCGCAGACGACCGGGAGCTCAGACGGCGGATGTCGCAGCGCGCCCGGGCCCACGCCCTCGAGCACGACTGGTCATGGGCATGGTCCAACTTGCGCGGAGTGCTCGAGGAGCTCTGACCGCCGCAGCTACGCGCGCGAACCCTCGAGCCGGTGCAGCGTCGCGGCCATCGCAGCGACGCGCTCACTCCAGTCCGCAACCGGCCCGTCGGCCCCGTCCGGAAACCGCGACGCCGCGGGCACGGCCGCGGCGACGGCTGCGGCGAACGCGTCGCCCGAGACGAGCGTGATGCGCGGATCCTCCGCGTCCCTGAAGCCGGCGACCGGGGTCGACACCACCGGCCGGCCCACGGCCTGGTACTCGTAGAGCTTCAGCGGGTCGAGGCTGTCGGTGAACTCGGTCACAACGTGCGGCACGACGAGCACGTCGGCCTGCTGGAGGTATCCGATCACCGCGTCACGCGGGCGGGGCCCCAGCAGTCGCGCTCCCGCGTCGTGCAGGCGCGCGACATCCTCGGGCGCGAGCAGGTTCGGCCCGACCAGCACCAGCGTGCCGCGGGTGTCGAGGGCGCGGGCGGTCGCCGCGCAGAGATCCACGTCGATTCGATCCGGATGGATCGTGCCGAGGTAGAGGGCCACCGGACCGTCGGGCAGATCCGCGGGCCGCGGCATCGCGCGACGATACGCCGCGGCGTCCACGCCGTTCGGGATCAGCGTGACGGGACGTGTCGCGCTCTTGCGTCGCACGAGTTCGGGCGAGCACACGACGACCTCGCCGGCGAGCTCCAGGAGCCGGGCCTCGTTGGCCGCCGCACGTCTGCGTTCCGACTCGGGCCGGTCGGCCGCGAGCCAGTCGTCGGTGATGTCGTAGAGGGTCGGCCAGCCAGACCGCTCCGCGAGCGCGACGGCCCCGGGGTCGTTGATCCAGAGCAGCGGATGCCGCATGCCGAGCGAGTCTGCTGCACGTATCACCGCTCCCGCGAGGCGCTCATCGGCCCGCGCGTCGAGGCGGCGGGGCAGCCACTTCACGGGCCGGACCGTGAACAGCCGGCCGGGCGCGACATCCGTCACCTCTCGAAGGCCCCGCGCGAACGACGGCCGTCGCCCGGAGCGCAGGTCGTGCGTCGGGTCGGCGGGCGGCTCGACGAAGAGCACGCGCAGCGAGGCATCCGTTCGCAGCAGGCCGGCGACCAGGTGCTGATTGCGGCGCCAGACCTCGTCCCACGCCTCGAGCGAGACCACCACGAGGTCGGTCATCGCGCCCCCCGGTAGACGGCCACGGTCGCCTCGGCCTGCGCGCGGAGCGAGAACGACTCCCGCTGGCGCCGCTGCACCGCGAGCGACAGGGCGGTGCGGCCGGCCTCGTCCCCGGCGAGCGAGGCCAGGTTGCGCGCGGCCGCCTCGACGTCGCCCGGCGGGAACATCGCACGCGGGTCGAGCCCGGTGAGCACGTCGAGATGTCCGGCGGCACCCGCGGCGACGACCGGGAGCCCGCCTGCCATCGCTTCGAGCAGGGTGAGGCCGAGTCCCTCCACCGGGCATGGCGCGATCAGCAGGCCGGCGCGGTCCAGCACCTGCGGCAGGTCTCGGCGGTAGCCGAGGAAACGCGTGGCGGTGCCGACGCCGAGTTCGGCTGCGAGTGCCTCGAGCGCGGGGCGCTCGGGGCCGGCGCCCGCGATCTCGAGGGTCCAGCCGTCGTCGGCGAGCCCGGATGCCGCGAACGCGCGAATGCCGACATCCGTGCGCTTCTCGGGCTGAAGGCGCTGGGCGATGAGCACCGCCCGCTCACGCCGGGCGACGTCGCACAGCGGCCGGTTCCCGACGCCGGTGTGGACGACGGTGCTGGCGCCCTCGACCGAATCGGCGACCGCGCGGCTGATCGCGATCTGGCCGTCGAGACGGCGTCGCACGACCAGGTCGATCGGCACCGGACCCGCCCGGCCCCGCGGCTTCGCGAAGTGCCGGGTCGCGACCACGACCGGGCGACGCGATCTGCGGGTGAACCAGAGCGCTCCGACGGTGCCGAGGTCCGCCGCCGTCATGTGGGTGTTCACGACATCGAACTCCCGGCCGATGCGGCGCACCGCGCGAAGGACCTCGATCGTGCGCGCCGCCGGGACGTGGTCGATGCCGGCGTCGGCAAGTGGCGGCCCCATGCGGTCGGCGGCGCCCCCGATCACGGTGAGCTGATGACCGGCGGCGGCCTGCTCGACCGCGAGCCGGAGCACGAACTGCTCGACTCCCGAGAACCCGTCGGAGCGGATGGCGTGCAGGATGCGCAGCGGGCGTGCGTCGACCGGTGCGGACGCCCTCGCGGGGTCCAGCGACTCGACGAGGTCGAGGTACCGGCGGGCGACTCGTGGCCACGAGTACTGCTCGGCCGTGCGGCGCGCGCGCCCGCGCCATTCCTCGAGCGGCTGCGACGCGAGCTCGGCGAGGCGAGCGCCGACCGAGGCGGCATCGCGTTCGACGAGGAAGCCGTTCTCGCCGTCGATCAGGAGGTCGGGAGCGAAGCCGACGCGCGTCGACACGACCGGCAGGCCGCAGGCGAGCGCCTCGAGCACGACGAGGGCGTTCGCCTCGTAGGCGCTCGGCAGCACGAGCAGGTCGGCGGCCCAGAGGAACGGGACGGGGTCGCGGTGTGTGCCCGCGAAGTGGACGAGGTCGGCGACGCCCGCGCCCTCGGCCTGCGACCGAGCCCGGCGGATCATCTCGGCTGATCCGCCGACGACGAGCAGGAGCACGTCGGGTGCGCGGCGCAACGCCGACATGGCGACCGGCAGCCCCTTGCGTTCGAACTCGTGGCCGATGAAGACCGCGATCGTGCGGTCGTCGTCGACGCCGAGGTCGGCCCGTGCCCGCGCGCGTTCCGCGTCATCCGGAGGCCTGAAGCGCTCGATGTCGACACCGTTCGGGATCACGTGGATCGGGGCGCGCACGCGACCGTACGTCGAGACGAGCAGCTCGGCTTCGGTCGTCGTGAGCGCGACCACCGCCCGGTGGGTACGACCGCGATACCGGATCCGGTCGCGCATGGCGGTGAACAGGTGCACGGGGTTGCGCACCATCCGCCAGACGTAGTCGCCTCGCGCTCGCATGGCGGCCTGCAGGAGGCCGTGGTTGACGTAGATGTCGCCCGCCATCACGTCGTTGTGCGTGATCGAGACCGCGTCGGGGCGCTCGGCGAGGAATCGCCGCGCTCGCCGCGTCCCGACCGTGCTGAACCAGATGACGTTGCGCGCGCGGGTGAGATGGGTGGCGAGGGGCATGCGTCGATGCACGCTCCTGGGCGGCCCGCCCGCGTCGGCCGCCGTGAACCGCTCGACCGTCGCCCCCGCGGCGATGAACTCGCGCTCGAGCGCGTGGGCGACGCCTGCGACTCCGCTTCCCGGACCGATCGAGGGAGCGATCTGGACGATGTGCGTCATCCGTCGCCTCGTGCGACCGGATGGCGCGAGCCGTCGCGTGCACGCTCGGCTTCGAGTTCCTCCGCGAGGCGGAGGTAGCGCTCGGCGATGCTGCGCCATCCGTAGGGCCGGGCGGATTCGCGCGCTCGCCGGCCGAACTCGGCGAGCTCGGCATCCTCGATCGTCGCGAGATGATCCATGCGTTCGCCCACTGCGCGGCCGTCGCGCTCCACCAGGAATCCGTTCACGCCGTCCTCGATGACCTCGGGAGCGAAGCCGACGGGCGTCGCGATCACCGGCAGGCCGGTGGCGAGCGCCTCGAGCACGACGAGCGCGTTCGCCTCGTAGGCGCTCGGCAGGACGAAGAAGTCGGAGGCGTGCAGGAACGGCAGGGGGTGGTGGCGCGGACCGAGGAAGAGGATCCGATCGCCGACGCCCAGCTCGGTCGCCTCGGCGTACGCCTCGGCGATGATGAGGTCGTTGCCGCCGATGACGAGCAGCAGCACGCTCGGCGCGTGCGTCAGACCCCGGATGGCGAACGAGAGGCCCTTGCGCGAGAACTCGTGGCCGACGAAGACGGCCACACGCTCTTCGGTGCCGAGCTTCAGCTCGGCGCGGGCCGCGCGGCGCTCCTCGGGCGTGGGCGGCCGGAACCAATCGAGGTCGACGCCGTTCGGAATGACCTCGATCCTCGGCCGGACCGGACCGTAGGTGGCGCGCAGGTCCGCGGCATCCGTCTCGGAGAGGCACACCACCGCACGGTGCGCGCGCCCCCGATACCTGACGCGATCACGGAGGTAGATGAACACGTGGAAGGGGTTGCGGTAGGTGCCCCAGAACGACCGGCCCCGGGCGCGCATCGATGCGAGCAGGAGCCCGTGGTTCACGTAGACGTCGCCGACCAGCACGTTGTTGTGCGTGATAGTGATCGCGTCGGGGCGATCGGCGAGGAACTCGCGGGCGCGCATCGTGCCCACCGTGCTGAACCACACCATGCGCCATCCGCCGCGGAGACGAGCGAAGAAGCTGCCGGGCGGCCAGCGCAGTCCCTGGCGCCGCTGGGCGTCGTTGAAGGTGAACCACTCCACCGTCGCGCCGAGCGCGTCGAGTTGGCGTTCGAGGTGGTGCGCGACGCCTGCGACGCCGGTGCCGGGACCGATGTGCGGCACGATCTGCACGATGCGCGTCATGCCGCCCGCCCCTCGCTCGCGGGGCGGAATCGCGCCTCGACGCGCACGGGCCCGAGGCGGTAGATCGCCGCACGCCGCCGCGCCGCTGCGCCGCGGTCGCCGGGCAGGACCACGGCGCGAGCCGTCGCCCCGATCCACTGCCCGAGCCGCGCCCACTGCCAGCCCACCGCGCCGTAGTGCTTGCGGAGGTACCGCTCCTGCGACGCGTGGAAGTGCGCCTCGCGACGGCGGGGGTCGCCGCCCGTGCCCGCGCCGACATGCATCGCGCGCGCCTCCGGCACGGCCGCGTGCCGCCAGCCGAGCCGATGCGCCCGGTACGCCCAGTCGGCCTCCTCGGCGTAGAGGAAGAAGCGCTCGTCGAAGCCGCCGACCTGCGCAAGGGCCTCGGCGCGCAGGAGCAGCACCGAGCCGATCACGTACGCGGGGTCGCGGCGGAGGCGAGCGAGGCCGAGCGCCTCGAGCCACGTGCCGCTCGGCGACGGCAGCCACCAGTCGACGCGGGCCGGCATGCCGTGGTCGTCGACCTGGACGGGCCCGACGCTCGCGAGGTCGTCGCGGGCCCGCAGCGCCCGCTCGAGTCGCTCGATGTCGGCGGGGGAGATCGCGGCGTCGGGGTTGAGCAGCAGCACGTCGGCGCCCGGCACGAGCCGGTCGGCGAGGGCGACGTTCACGCCCGCGGCGAACCCCGCGTTGCGCCCGGGGTCGAGGTATCGCACGCCGAGCTCGGAGCACACGGCCGCGATCTCGGGCATCGACGAGTTGTCGACGACGGTGACGGGAAGCTCGGTCACGGGCTCGAGCGCACGGCGCAGCAGGTCGGGCGAACCGTAGGCGACGACCACGACCTCGACGGGACTGCCCGCCGACGCGGCCGCCGACGACGAAGCAGCCGCGCCGGATGCCTCGTGCCGGACCGTGCGATACAGGTCCAGGTAGTCGCGGGCGACGGCCTCCCAACTGCATGCCGCCGCGCGGGCGGCGCCGGATGCTCGCAGCTCCTCGGCGCGCGGCCCGGCCGCGGCGAGGAGCGCCTCGACCAACGCGCCCGCATCGCCCGCGGGGACGACGATCCCCGCACCGCCGACCACGTCGGGCAGGGCGCCCGCGTCGCTCGAGACGACCGGCACGCCGCACGCCATCGCCTCGACCGCGACGCGACCGAACTGCTCCGTCCACGACGGCGTCGGCAGCGAGGGCACGGCCAGCACGTCGACCGAGCGGAGGAATGCCGGGATGTCGTCGGGATCGACCGCGCCGACGAGCTCGACGCGGTCGGCGACGCGTGCGGCCGCCGCGAGCGACGGGAGCTCCGTGCCGAGGGGACCGGTCCCGGCCGCCCGCAGACGCAGCCGAGGTTCGCGCGTGAGGGCGTCGAGGAGCACGCGCAGCCCCTTCTCGGGCACGAGGCGGCCGACGAAACCGACGGTGACGGCGCCGGCGGGGCCCGCGGCATCCGTTGTCGCAGTCTCGCCCTCGGCCTCGACGGGCCGGAAACGCTGGAGGTCGACGCCGAGCGGGATCACTCGTGCGTGCCCCGCGAAGCCTTTCTCCTCCACGATCCGCGCCGCCTCCGAATTGCAGGCCGACACGCCTGCCGTCGCTCGCAGCGCCCACCGCTCGAACCAGCGGAACGGGACCGGGTAGCGCTTCCGGAGGTTCTGGGCGGTGTACAGCACGACCGGCGGACGGTCACGACGGCGACGCAGGGCTCGCAGCAGCAGCACCTCGGCGGTGGCGAGCGCGAACGGCTCCTCATGGAGGTCGAGCACATCCCACCGCTCGCCCAGCGCGTGCCACAGCGGCCGCGGGTCGTACACGAACAGGGCGGGGTGTCGGCCGATCGTGTGCGCGCCGATGACGCGCTCGCCGGGCCGTGCGCGCAGGCGCACCTCGACGCCGCCCGCATGCCAGGAGCGCGCGCAGACGACCGCGACGTCGACGCCCGCCTCGGCGAGCGCTCGTTCCCGCCCACGCCATTCGTCGACGACGGCACTGTGCGACACCCTCAGTACGCGCACCGCACCCCCTCTAGACTCTTCGAGGAAACCTTATCCGTCGGCCGTGCCCGGATCGCCGGTCGAAGTGGGAGGTGGTTGCGTGGATCGGGAGTCCTTCACGATCCTCGCCGTCTGCACGGGCAACCTGAACCGGTCGGCGCTCGCTGCGGCGCTCCTGCGCACGTGGGCCGAGTGGTACCTGCCGGCGGAACTGGCGGGCCGGGTGACGGTGTCCAGCGCGGGCCTCGCGGCGCCCGTCGGCAGCCGCATGCGCAGCCGCACGCGAGCGATCGCGTCGGCGCTGGGCGCCGAGACGCCCGGCCATCGGGCGGCGCAGGTCACCGAGCAGCACATCCGCGCGGCCGACCTCGTCCTGGTGGCCGAGGTCGACCAGCGCGATCGCGTGCTCGGCTTCGTCCCGGCGGCGTTGAAGTACACGCTCACCATCCGCGAGGCGGGCGCGATCGCCGCGACCATGTCGGATGGTCGCCCGCCCGCGACGCTCGACGAGCTGCGCGCCCGCGCGGCGCTCATCGTGCGCAGTCGTGCGCTGGCGAACGGCGCCCCCGCCGACATCGTCGATCCCCAGGGCCGCGAGGACGACGCGTACCGCGAGATGGCTCGGCAGGAGGTCCCGGCGCTCGCCCGCCTCGCCGCGGTGCTGTTCGGCATGCCGGCCGCCGAGGTCGCCGCGTACGACGAGGCGGTGACGGATGCCGCGGCGTTCCCGTTCGACGCCGAGGGCGGGGGATCGGCGGCAGGTCGCGATGCGCCCCCGGCTGCCGCTGGCGGCGTTCGGCCGCGCGGACGGCACCGCGCATGAGCGCGGCGCCGAGCACGACCGACGCGGCGTCGCAGCCGGATCGACCGATGCGGGTCCTCCACCTCGACCACACGAGCGTCCCCGGAGGCGCTGAGTTCGCCCTGCTGCGGATGCTGCAGTCGGAGCCGCGCTGGGCGGCGGTCCTGCAGCTCGCACCGTCGGAGCGTCGCGGCGACGCCGGTGTCTACGAGGCGCTGCCGTCGCGCGTCCCGCGCCGGATCGCCGGATTCCGCCAGCCGGCCGGCGCGAGCACGGGCGGTCGGCTCGCGGCGCTCGCCGTCGGGAGCCGCGTGCTCGCGCAGGCCGCGGTCGTGCGGTGTTCACGGGCGTTCCGCGGTGCGGACCTGGTCGACGCCAACACCGCGCGGTCGGCGGCCTACGGTGCACTTGCGGTGCGCGGCACGCGCCGCGCGTTCGTGGTGCACCTGCGCGACCTCGTCGAGCCCGAGGCGCTGGGGCGAGCCGGCCACGCGCTCATGATGCGCGTGGTGCTCCCGCGCGCCGACGGCGTCATCGCGAACTCGCACGCGACGCTCGAGTCGGCGCGCCCCCACGTTCGCGCGGGGGCCATCGCCGAGGTGATTCCGAGCGCGTCGGGGTTGCGCGTGCGGCCGCCCCCCTCGGGGGCCACCAACGCGGCGCTCGGTCCGGTGCGAACGGTCGGCATGGTCGCCCGCATCGACCCGTGGAAGGGGCAGGCGATGCTCCTCGAGGCGTTCGCAAGCGCGTTCTCCGGCGGCGACACGCGCCTGCAGTTCGCGGGCGCGGCGCCGTTCGGGCACGAGGGATTCGCCGAGTCGCTCCGCCGCCGCGCCGGGGAGCTCGGCGTCGCGGACCGGCTCGACCTGCTGGGACACGTCGCCGACGTCGACGCCCTGCTCGCGGGGTGGGATGTCGCAGTCCAGGCCTCGACGCGTCCGGAACCCCTCGGCCAGAACGTCCTGCAGTACCTCGCGGCCGGTCGGGCCGTGATCGCCGCCGACGAGGGCGGACCGGCGGAATGGATCGACGACGGTGTGAACGGGTTGCTCGTGCCGCCTCGTGACGTCGAGGCACTCGCCGCGGCGCTGACGCGACTCGATGCCGACCCCCACCTGCGTGGTCGCCTCGGTGCGGCCGCCGCCTCAACGCCGGGCCTGCTCGACGACGCCGCGGTCACCCGCGCACACGAGGAGTTCTACGGGCGGGTGCTGGCGTCCGTCGCCGCGCGCCGGTCGGTGTCGCCGGGCTGAACGGTCCCGTCCGACTGGACGATGTCGACGGGTCGAGCCGTGTCGCCGGGCTGACCGGTCGCGAGCCCGAGCGCATCGACCCCGGCAGGCCCGCCTGTCACGAACGCCGTGATCGCGTCGAGCGCGGCATCCGCCCCCAGCACGCGGTTGTGCCCGTGCCCGTCGGTCACGACGAGTCGCGAACGCTCGCCGTGGGCCGCGTGCAGGCGGTGCGCCTCGCCGACGGCGACCTCGCGGTCGGCGCGGTCGTGCACGACGAGCAGCGGCATCCGCTCGGGAAGCGGCGCTGCCACGCCGTCGAAGCGCGCCCACGGGTCGTCGAGGTGCGGCAGGATGCGGCGTGCGAACCGGTCCGCGAGCGCGTCGGCGCTGGGCCGGTCGATGCCGACCCGCGCGGCGAACGTGTCGACGAGGTAGCGCGCGTCGGCCATGCCGCCCACGGCGACGAGCGCACCCGCCGCCACGCCCTCGGAGATCGCGGTGCGCGCGGCCATCGCGCCGAACGAGTGGCCGATGATCGTGTGGAAGCGGCCGTGGTGCGACTGCATCGCCTCGATCGCGGCCATCCAGTCGCGGATGTCGGTGCGCCGGCCGCCGGACTCGCCGTTCGCCGGCGCGTCGAACGCGACGAGCCGGAAGCCCTCGGCGCGCAGCTCGCGGATGATGGGCGCGAACTGGGCGGCGCGGCCGCGCCATCCGTGCACGAGGAGGATCGTGTCGGGGCCGCCGCCCCACTCGTACGCGACGACGTCGCGGCCGCGGACCCGAAGGGTGCTGCGTCGCGCGGACTCGTGGATCGCGCGGTCGGCGGGCCGCACGGGCAGCGGGCTGCCGACATGCATGAAGAGGGGCATGGCGGCGCGGGCCGCGAGCTCGGGGGAGAGGCGCTCGACGGCGCGGACGGTCGCGGCGACGGCGGCGAGGGCGCGGGACATGGTGACTCCGATCCGGGCGGTGGTCGCGTGCGGGCTTCGACTGCGGCATCCGCTCGATGAATGAATACGAACGATCGTGCGTTGAGTATACGAACGTTCGTGCGTAAACTGCAAGCGATGACCGATGAACTGCTCGTGACCACGTCGACGGATGCCGCCGGCACGGCCGACCACGCCGACGGCCGACGCCAGCGCGGCGACGCGTCGCGTCGCGTCATCCTGTCTGCGGCGGTCGACCTCGCGTCGGTCGAGGGACTCGACCAGCTCTCCATCGGGCGGATCGCCCAGGCAGCAGGGCTCTCGAAGAGCAACGTCGCGACCCTGTTCGGGACGAAGGAGCGGCTGCAGCTCGCCGCCGTCGAAACGGCGCGCGAGCGGTTCATCGAGACCGTGGTCGAGCCGGCGCGTGTGCACCCGCGCGGACTCGGGCGGGCGATCGCGCTCGTCGACCACTGGATCGCCTACTCGCGCGACCGCGTCTTCCCCGGCGGGTGCTTCTTCGCCGAGGCCGCGGCCGACTTCGACGCGAAGCCGGGCGAGGTGCGCGACGCCGTCGCGGGCATGCTGCGCGAGTGGGGCGGATATCTCGCCGCCACCCTGCAGCACGCGCACGACCTCGGCGAGCTTCCCGCCCTCGACGATGCCCGGCAGGCCGCGTTCGAGTTCAGCGCACTGCTCGAGCTCGCCAACCGCGACTCGTTGCTCACCGGCCGCAACTCGTCGTACCGTCGCGCACGGGCCGGCATCGCCTCGCGTCTGCGCGCCGCGGGCGGCGACCCGGCCGCGATCGACGCGTTCGCGGCCGTCTCCGACGGCTGAGCTCCGCGCCATCGCCGCCGGCCTCTCACCCCGGGTGTACAGGAGACCCGGCGACCTGCAGGACCGGATCGCCCGATCCGTCCTGTGAATCGCCGGACCTCTGGTGATCCGGGAGGGGGGCGGGCCAGGCGTCAGCCCGCGACGAGCGCGCCGTCGCGCGAGAGCGCGACCTGCTCGTCGCGCGGCACGACCTTGACGCGCTCGCGGGCGACCGGTCCGTCGAACGCCTCGCCGAGCGCGCGCTCGTGCGCGTCGAGCGCGAGCCAGCCGTTCCAGGTCGTGTAGCGGATGCCGCGGGCCTCGAGCACCTCGAGCACCTCATCGCCGTCGGCGCCCGCCGCGACGACCGGGCGCTCGAGCACGCCGGCCTCGGCATCGGCCACCAGGTTGGTGATCGTCTCGAGCGCGTCGCCCTTCGTATGGCCGATCAGGCCGACGGGGCCGCGCTTGATCCAGCCCGTGGCGAAGAGGCCGGCGATCGGGGTGCCCGCGGCATCCGTCACCCGGCCGCCCGCGTTCGGGATCACGCGCGCGCGCTCGTCGAACGGAACACCGGCGAGCGGCGAGCTCGCGTAGCCGACCGCGCGGTACACGGCCTGGACCGGCACGTCGACGACCTCGCCCGTGCCCGCGACCGAGCCGTCGCCGACCGGGCGGGTGCGCTCGAAGCGCACGCCCTCGACGCGGTCGGTGCCGAGCACCTCGACGGGGGAGTGGAAGAAGTGCAGGTGCAGGCGGCGCGACGCCGGCGGCCGTGACGCGTCGCGCGTGCGCCATCCGTTCAGCGTGCGCGTCATGACCTTGACCTGGTTGTTCGTCGCGAGCAGGTGCGCCGCGTGCTCGTCGCCCTCGGCGCGCGCGAAGTCGTCGTCGTACACGACGAGGTCGACGTCCGGGATCTCGCCGAGCTCGCGCAGCTCGATCGGCGTGAACTTCACCTGCGACGGTCCGCGGCGGCCGAACACGTGCACGTCGGTGACGGGCGAGGCGGCGAGGCCCGCGTGCACGTTCGCGGGGATGTCGGTCGAGAGCAGGTCGGCGGGGTGCTTCGCGAGCACGCGCGCGACGTCCAGCGCCACGTTGCCGTTGCCGATCACCGCGATCGACTCCGCCTCGAGCGGCCAGTCCCGCGGCACGTCGGGGTGCCCGTCGTACCAGGCGACGAGGTCGGCCGCGCCGTACGACCCGGGCAGGTCGATGCCGGGGATCTCGAGCGGGGCGTCCTTCAGCGCGCCGGTCGCGAAGATCACGGCGTCGTAGCGCTCGCGCAGCTCGTCGACCGTGACATCCCGCCCGACCTCGACGTTGCCGATGAGGCGGATCGTGCCCTCGTCGAGCATCTCGTGCAACGAGTTCACGATGCCCTTGATGCGCGGGTGGTCGGGCGCGACGCCGTAGCGGATCAGGCCGTACGGCGCGGGCAGCGACTCGAACAGGTCGATCGCGACCTGCCCGCCGGCCTCGTCGACCTGGCGGCGGAGGATGTTGCCCGCGTAGATGCCGGCGGGGCCGGCGCCGACGATCGCGACACGGAGGTTGAGGGTCATGAGGCATGGGCCTTTCGGAAGGGGGTGGTCTGTGGGTCGAGGAGGGCGCGCAGCGCCCGTCTCGAGACCCGGGACGGGAGTCAGGTCTCGAGACGCGCCTTCGGTGCTCCTCGACCGACACGGTTCAACTCGGCCGGCGCGTACGGACTCAGCCGCACCACATCGCCGACCACGACGACCGCGGGCGAGCGGATGCCGCGCACCGCCGCCTGGTGCGCGATCGTGTCGAGCGTGCCGATCGTCACGCGCTGGTTCGGGCCGTACCCATCCTCCACGATCGCGACCGGGCAGTCGGACCCGCGCTCGCCGCGGGCGAGCGTGATCGCCGAGTTCGCGAGGGTGCCGACGCCCATGAGCAGCACGACCGTGTGATCGCGACCGCCGCCGAGCGCGCGGATCTGGTCGTGACCCGTGACGACCGTGAACGTCGTCGCGAGACCGCGGTGGGTGAGCGGGATGCCGGCGATCGCGGGCACGGAGACCGCGCTCGTGATGCCCGGCACGACCTCGACGTCGACGCCGCGGTCGCGGCAGTAGGCGAGCTCCTCGCCGCCGCGGCCGAACACGTACGGGTCACCGCCCTTGAGGCGCACGACGCGCTTGCCGTCGCGGGCGAGCGTCACGAGCAGCTCGTTGATCGCATCCTGCGGCACGGCGTGGTGGCCGGGCAGCTTGCCGACATCGACGACCTCCGCGGTGAGCACCGTGCCCTCGGCGGCGAGGCCGTCGAGCACCGTGCGGGCGCCGAGGCGGTCGGCGACGATCACGTCCGCTGCCTCGAGGGCGCGAAGCCCCCGGATGGTGAGCAAGCCGGGGTCGCCGGGGCCGGCGCCGACGAGGGTCACCCGCCCGTGCGCCGGCGAGCCCGCGGCATCCGTCGTCGTGTCGTTCGAGTACCTGGTCATGGGGTCCCTCCCGTGAGTCCGCGGCGGCGCAGCAACCCGCGCTCGACCGGGGCGAAGACGAGCAGCTCGATGACCACGCCGATCGCGAGGATGACGAGGATCGTGCCGAGCACGCCCGCGAGGTCGGCCAGGTCGCGGCCCTGCTGCAGCAGCGAGCCGACGCCGAAGCCGATCGACCCGCCGAACGCGATGATCTCCGCCGCCATGAGCGAGCGCCACGAGAACGCCCAGCCCTGCTTCAGCCCCGCCAGATAGCCCGGCAGTGCCGCCGGCAGGACGACGGATGCCGCGAGCTGCAGCCTCGACGCACCGAGCACGGTGCCGACCCGGCGCAGCTGCGGCGGCACCTGCGCCACACCGGCGACGAGCCCGTTGACGATCGACGGGATGGCGCCCATGAGCACGACGAAGTACACCGTGGCATCCGACAGCCCGAACCAGAGGATCGCGGCGGGCACCCACGCGACCGACGGCAGCACCTGCAGGCCCGAGACCAGCGGACCGAGCGCGCGGCGCAGCGGCGCCCACTCGGCCATGAGCAGCCCCAGCGGCGTACCGACTGCGACCGCGATGAGGAAGCCGAGGATGCCGCGCTCGAGGCTCGTCGCGACGGCGAGCTGCAGGCGACCGTCGTCCCATGCCAGGCCGAGCGCAGCGGCGACGTCGAGCGGCCCGGGCGCCAGGTCGGGCCGCGGCTGCGCGATGACGGTGTACGCCTGCCACGCGGCGACCAGCACGGCGAGCAGCAGCACGGGCGGCAGCACGCCGTCGATCGCGCGGCGCCACCACGGCGTGCGTCGCTCGGTCGTGGTCTGCAGGCGGTCGAGGCCGCGGAGTTCGGTGTCGAGGTCGCGGGCGTCCCCGATTCCGTCGTCGGCTGCGTCCCGTGCTCCGACGCCTGTGCCGCGAGTGTCCAACGGATGCCGCGCGCTGTCGCGCACACCGGCATCTTCTGGACACTCGGCGTGGGTGGGGGAGGTGGCAGCGGTGGGAGGCTGGTTCAGCAGTTCGGTGTCATGCGGCATTGCGGCGGATCTCCCTTCGCAGCTGCTCGGTGATCTCGACCGAGAGCGCCGAGACCGACGGCGACTCGATGCGGCGCGGACCCTCGTCGGCGACGCGCCATTCGTTCACGATGCGCCCCGGCCGGCTCGACATGAGCAGCACGCGCTGCCCGAGTCGGGCGGCCTCGCGCACGTTGTGCGTGACGAACACGATCGTGCGGCCGGTCTCGCGCCAGACGCGCTCGAGCTCCTCGTGCAGCAGGTCGCGCGTGATCGCGTCGAGCGCGGCGAACGGCTCGTCCATGAGCAGCACCTCGCGGTCCTGTGCGAGCGCCCGGGCGAGGGCGACGCGCTGTCGCATGCCGCCCGACAGCTCGTGCGGGCGCTTCTCCGCGGCATCCGCGAGGTTCACGAGGTCGAGGAGCTCGAGCGCCCGGGCCCGGCGGTCGGCGCGCGGGACCCCGCCGAACCGCAGCGCGAGCTCCACGTTGCGGCGGGCGCTCAGCCACGGCAGCAGCGACGCCTCCTGGAACATCACCGCGGCGCGCCCGTCGACCTCGACGGTGCCCGCGCTCGGCTGTTCGAGCCCGGCGATCAGGCCGAGCAGCGTCGACTTGCCGCAGCCCGACGCGCCGAGCAGGCACGTGAACTCGCCCGGCGCGACCTCGAGGTCGATGCCGTCGAGCACGATGGGGCCGTCGGCGTCGTACCGCTTCGCGACGTCGGCGAGGCGGATGGCGGGGCGGAGGCTCATCGCTCGGCCCCCAGTCCCGCGGTCGAGATCGGCTCGAGCGCGGCATCCGCTCGCACCGCATTGAGGGCGCGCAGGTCGAACAGCCCGTCGAGATCGCCGGCACGGGCGGTCCCCGTGGCGACCGCGGCATCCTGCAGCACCGGGAAGGTCGACGCGAGCGGGTCGGTGGTCGCAGCGACGCGATCGAGTGCCCGCGCGATCACCGCGTCGGGCAGGGCGGCGCCCGCGTCGACGGTGAGCCGCGCGTTGACGACGTCGGCGATCTCGGTGGGGTTCGCCGCGATCCAGTCGACGGATGCCGCGTGGCCGGCCACGAGCGCTCGCACCGTCTCGGGGTGGTCGTCGAGCAGGTCGGCCCGCACGACGAGCACGGTCGTCGGGTACTCGCCGCCGGGCCACAGCTCGCCCTCGTCGACGAGCACCTCGGCTCCCTCCTCGAGCACGAGCCGGGACACCCACGGCTCCGGGAGCCAGGCGCCGTCGATCGATCCGGCCCGGAAGAGCTGCAGGGTCCGGGCGTTGTCGGTCGGCACGATGTCGACGTCGCCGCCGCCCGTCGGCGAGGTGGTCAGGTCGTGGTCGGCGAGCCAGGAGCGGAGCGCGACGTCCTGCGTGTTGCCGAGCTGCGGCGTCGCGACGGTCGCCCCGCGCAGGTCGTCGGGGTTCGCGATGCCGTCGCGCACGACGAGCGCGGCCCCGCCGGAGGTCGCCCCGGCGACGATCCGCAGCGATGCGCCACCGGACTGCACGAATCCGTTCACGGCAGGATTCGGCCCGAGGTAGGCGGCGTCGATCGCACCGGCACGCAGCGCCTCGACGACAGCCGGTCCGGCGGCGAACGCCTGCGCCTCGAGGCGGGTGCCGTCGAGCGCGTCGGCGATCAGTCCGGCCTCGAGGCCCACGAGCGCGGGCGCGTGCGTGACATTCGCGAGGTAGCCGAGGCGCAGCGCCTCGGCGGTCGGTCCCCCGGTCGCCGTCGGCTCCGCGGCGGCGCGGCCCAGCCCGCCGACCACGACGGGCACGGCGACGATGGCTGCCGCCACCGCGACGCCCGCGACGAGCTCGACGAGCTGTGCTCCGAGGGACCGACGTGTCATCGCGGCGGCTCGGCGACGATGCCGGCGGCGAGCGTCGCGCCGTCCTGCGGGTGGATGACGAGGAAGGCGCCCGCGCGGCGGTGCGTCGCGTACGGCTCCACGACGAGGTCGGACGCGAGCCGCAGCCGCACGAGCCCGATGTCGTTCGTGGCGAGCTCGGCGGCGGGTTCGGTCTCGAGCGTGTCGAGGTCGAGTCGCCCGCGGATGTCGGTGACGAGCGCCTGCACGGTCGACGTGCCGTGCTTCACGAGCACGCGTGAGCCCGTCGTCAACGGGCGGCCGTCGAGCTGGAACACGTCCGCGTCGAGCTCGCGGCGCGGCACCGGGAGCGACCCGGCGGCCGCGATCACGGCGCCCCGCGCGGCGTCGACCGGGTCGGCCAGGCGCAGGGAGACGGAGAGCGGTGCGGATGCCTCGTCGACGGCGACCGGTCCGCGGTCGATCCCGGCGACCGTGGTCGTGATGCCCGATGGGAACACCTCGACGACGTCGCCGACCTTCACCGTGCCGGACTCGATGCGGCCGGCGAACGCGCGGTAGTCGCGGAAGTCCTCCTGTGGTGGTCGAGGAGCACCGGCGGCGCGTATCGAGACCCGGGGGTCCACGAGCTCGGGCGACAGCGCGCCCTGCGGGCGGATCACGAGCTGGACGGGCAGGCGCAGCGCCTCGAGGTCGGTCTCGAGCTCGTCGATCGTCGAGAGGCCCTCGAGGAGCTCGAGCAACGACGGGCCGTCGTACCAGGGCGTGCTCGCCGAGCGCTCGACGACGTTGTCGCCCGCGAGCGCCGACACGGGGACGACGTGCGCGTCGGGCAGGCCGAGGTCGCGCGCGAGCGCGGCGACATCCGCTGCCACCGACTCGAACGCGGCGCGGTCGTAGCCGACGAGGTCGATCTTGTTCACGGCGACGATCACGTGCGGCACGCGCAGCAGCTGCACGACCGCGAGGTGCCGACGGGTCTGCTCGAGCACCCCGTTGCGCACGTCGACGAGCACCACGACCGCGTCGGCGGTGGCCGCACCGGTGACCATGTTGCGCGTGTACTGCACGTGCCCGGGGCAGTCGGCGAGGATGAACGACCGACGGCCGGTCGAGAAGTAGCGGTAGGCGACGTCGATCGTGATGCCCTGCTCGCGCTCGGCGCGCAGGCCGTCGGTCAACAACGCGAAGTCGATCGCGCCGGGCTCGCCGCCGAAGCCGCGCTCGGCGGAGGTGCGCGCGACCGACTCGAGCTGGTCGGCCAGGATCGCCTTCGAGTCGTGCAGCAGGCGGCCGACGAGCGTCGACTTGCCGTCGTCGACCGATCCGGCGGTCGCGAAGCGGAACAGCGACCCGCCTGTGCCACTGTCCTGGTGCCGAGTGTTGCCGTTCGCGCCGAGTGATACCGCTGCAGCGGCATCACTCGCGGCGAGCGGTATCACTCGACGGGATGGCCCGCCGTGCCGGGGCGCCGTGGTGTGCTCGCTCATCAGAAGTACCCGTCCTTCTTGCGGTCCTCCATGGCCGCCTCCGAGAGGCGGTCGTCGGCGCGCGTCGCGCCGCGTTCGGTGAGGGTGGATGCCGCGACCTCGCGCACGATGTCCGGCACTGTCGTGGCATCCGACACCACCGCGCCGGTGCAGCTGAGATCGCCGACGGTCCGGTAGCGCACCGTGCGGCGCTCGACCGTCTCGCCGTCGCGCGGGGCGGACACGTCGCTCACCGCGAGCCACATGCCGTCGCGCGCATAGACGTCGCGCTCGTGCGCGAAGTACAGGGGCGGCAGGGCGATGCCCTCGCGCTCGATGTAGCGCCACACGTCGAGCTCGGTCCAGTTCGAGATCGGGAACGCGCGCACATGCTGGCCGACGGTGTGCCGGCCGTTGTAGAGGTTCCAGAGCTCGGGGCGCTGGGTGCGCGGGTCCCACTGGCCGAACTCGTCGCGCAGCGAGATGATGCGCTCCTTGGCGCGGGCCTTGTCCTCGTCGCGGCGCGCGCCGCCGAACACCGCGTCGTGGCGGCCTGCGGCGATCGCGTCGAGGAGCGGCAGGGTCTGCAGCGGGTTGCGCGTGCCATCCGCTCGCTCCTGGAGGCGGCCGTCGTCGAGGTAGTCCTGAACGGATGCCACGACGAGCCGGATGCCGAGCCGCTCGACGGTCTCGTCGCGGAACCGCAGCACCTCGGGGAAGTTGTGGCCGGTGTCGACGTGCAGCACGGGAAACGGGACGCGGCCCGGCCAGAACGCCTTGGTCGCCAGGTGCAGCACGACGACGGAGTCCTTGCCGCCCGAGAAGAGCAGCACGGGCCGCTCGAACTCGGCCACGACCTCGCGGATGACGTGGATGGCCTCGGCCTCGAGCGCGTCGAGCGCATCGAGGTGCGCCGCCGCGGGGCGGGCGGTCGTGTCGGTCTCCGTCGATTCGGTCGTGTCGGTCATAGGTGCAACCCGCATTCCGTCTTGGCGAGGCCGGCCCATCGGCCCGACCTCGGGTCGTCGCCCGCCGCGACGGGCCTGGTGCACGGCTCGCAGCCGATCGAGGGATAGCCGTGCGACATGAGGAGGTTCACCGGCACGGCGTGTGCGCCCGCGTAGCCGAGCAGGTCCTCGAAGGACCAGGCCGCCACCGGGTTCACCTTGACGAGCCCGTTCCGCTCGTCGTACGTGACGAGCGGCGTGAGCGCGCGGGTCGGCGCCTCCTCGCGGCGCACGCCCGTGAACCAGACCTCGTAGCCGCCGAGGGCGCGCTGCAGCGGCTCGACCTTGCGGCGCGCGCAGCACAGGCTCGGATCGCGGGCGAACAGCTCGGCGCCGAACTCGGCATCCTGCTCGGCGACGGTCTGCTCGGGACGCACGTCGACGATCCGGACGTCGAGCGAGCGGGCGACCTCGTCGCGCGTCACGTGCGTCTCGGTGAAGTGGTAACCGGTGTCGAGGAACAGCACGTCGACGCCGGGCAGGTGCTGCGCCACGAGGTGCGGGAGCGCGGCGTCGGCCATCGAGCAGGCCGCGGCTGCGGCATCCGTCGCGAAGTTCGCCGCGACCCACGCGACGACCTCGGCAGCGGATGCCTCGTGGTCGGTGAGGCTGCCGAGTGCGGCGTTGCCCGCCTCGGCGAGGGCGCGCAGCTCCTCGGGCGAGCGGCGGATGCGCGCACCGGTGACGGGTGCTGCAGCGCTCCGTGCGGCGGTGCCGAGGTTCTGCGCGCTCATCGGAGTGCCTCCTCGTCGGCGCGGTGCGCCCACTGGGCGAAGGTCTCGCCGGCCGCGGCATCCCGCTCGCCGAGGAAGCGCGTCACGACACGCTCGACGTAGTCGGCGATGCCGTCGGCCGCGACCTTGAGGCCGCGCACGGTGCGGCCGAGTCCGGCCTCGTCGCGGTCCTGCGATGCGAGCCCGCCGCCGAGGTGCACCTGGTAGCCCGGCACCTGCTCGCCGTCGATTGTCACGAGCTGGCCCTTGAGTCCGATGTCGGCGGTCTGGATGCGCGCGCACGAGTTGGGGCACCCGTTCACGTGGAGTGCGATCGGGTGCGGCAGGTCGAACGCGGCGAGCCGCTCCTCGAGCTCGAGCACGGCGGCGGTCGCGTAGGCCTTGGTCTCGACGATCGCGAGCTTGCAGAACTCGATGCCCGTGCACGCGATGGTGCCGCGGCGGATGAGGCTCGGCCGGGCCTGGAGCCCGAGCTCGTCGAGGCCGGCGATGAGCGACTCGACGCGGTCTTCGGGGATGTCGAGGATCACCACCTTCTGGTGGGGCGTGGTGCGCAGCCGGGTGGACCCGTGCGCCTCGACGAGGTCGGCGAGCTTCGTCAGCGTCGGCCCGGAGACGCGCCCGACGATCGGGGTCGCTCCGACGTAGAACCGGCCGTCCTTCTGGCGGTGCACTCCCACGTGGTCGCCGGGCGTCGCGGGCGTGGGCGCGGCCGGCCCGCCGGGCAGCGGTGCATCCAGGTACTCGGTCTCGAGCACCTGCCGGAAGCGCTCGGCGCCCCAGTCGGCGAGCAGGAACTTCAGTCGCGCCTTGTTGCGCAGACGCCGGTAGCCGTAGTCGCGGAAGACCTGCGCGACCCCGTGCCACACGTCGGCCGTGCGCTCGGGGGGGACCCAGACGCCGAGCCGCTCCGCGAGCCGCGGCGCCGTCGAGAGTCCACCGCCGACCCACAGGTCGTACCCGACCCCGAGGTCCGGGTGCTCGACGGCGACGAACGCGACGTCGTTGATCTCATGCACGACGTCCTGGCTCGGGTGCCCGGTGATCGCCGACTTGAACTTGCGCGGCAGGTTCGCGAGCGACTCGTCGCCGATGAAGCGGGCCGCGATCTCGTCGATCTGCGGGGTCGGGTCGATGAGCTCGTCGGCCGCGATGCCCGCGACGGGCGAGCCGAGGATGACTCGCGGCACGTCGCCGCACGCCTCGGTCGTCTCGAGCCCGACGGCCTCGAGCCGACGCCAGATCTCGGGCACGTCCTCGACGCGCACCCAGTGCAGCTGCACGTTCTGCCGGTCGGTGAGGTCGGCGGTGTCGCGCGCGAACTCGGTCGAGATGCCGCCGATCACCCGGAGCTGCTCGGTCGTGAGCTGCCCGCCGTCGATCCGGACGCGCAGCATGAAGTACTCGTCCTCGAGCTCGTGCGGCTCGAGCGTGGCGGTGCGGCCGCCGTCGATGCCGGGCTTACGCTGCGTGTACAGCCCCCACCACCGGAACCGTCCGTGCAGGTCGGTCGGGTCGATGCTCTGGAAGCCGCCCGCCGCGTAGATCGTCTCGATGCGCTCGCGCACGCTCAGGCCGCCGTCGGCCTGCTTCCATTCCTCGTTGGCGTTGAGCGGCGTCGTGCCGTCGACCTTCCACTGCCCGTTCGGCTTCGCCGAGGGTCGGGGCGAGCGGATGCCACGGGGTGCGCGCTCGCCGTGTGCCGGGCGCTCGGCGCGCGGCGCCCGCGGCGCGGCATCCGTCGTCTCGATCGTCACGGTTCCCCTCCTCGTCCGCACCCCGTCCGGGGCACGTGGTTGACGAAGGTACGGGGGGTCGGGCGGATGCCGGAAGGCCGCCCTGTCACGATCGGTCACTCCGTGTCGCACGGCGTCACACGTCGTCGCAGACGGTCACGCCGGTCGCCGGGTCGACGAGGGTGCGCCGGATCGTCCGGTACAGCGTGGCGCGGGGCATAACGTAGTGCCATGCTGATCGATTCGACGACACTCGAGCGCGCCGCAGACACGCTCCGGACCTGGGCGCTTGACGAGGACATGAAGGCCAAGGTCATGGCCGACCCGAATCTTGCGCCGATGGCGACACGGGTCGCCCGACGCTACACGGCGGGCCTGACCATCGACGATGCCCTCGACCTCCTCGCTGACAACACCGGACGCGGCCATCGTGGAAGCATCGAGTGCGTCGGGGAGTCGGTGCGGGACGCCGACGTCGCCGTACGGGAGACCGAACAGTTCATCGAGCTGGCCCGGCGCATCGCGGACTCGGACCAGAACGCCACGCTCTCGTTCGATCTGTCCCACGTCGGCTCGGCCGTCTCCCCCGAGCTCGGACTCGCCAACGTCACGCGCATCGCGCAGGCGGCGCGGGACGCCGGCACCTCGGTGATGATCTCCGCCGAAGGATCCGACCGCACGGACCTGGTGTTGGACCTGTACGAACGCCTGTCCATGGACTTCCCCGAGACGGGAATCACCCTGCAGGCGAGACTCCACCGCACTCCCGAGGACCTCGAGCGAGTCAAGCGGCGTCCGGGCCCGGTCCGTGTCGTCAAGGGTGCCTTCCTCGAACCGGAGTCGGTGGCCTTCCCCCGTGGCACGCAGCCGATGGTGGACGCGTACACGTCGATCGCCGGCGACCTCGTCCGAGCCGGTCACCGCGTCAACCTCGCCACCCACGACCCGGACCTCGTGTCGTCACTGCGGCGCGAGCTCGGCGATGACCTCCGCGGCGAACACGTGGAGTTCGAGATGCTTCAGGGCCTCGGCACGGAGCTGCTCGACGGACTTCATGCCGAGGGCTACGCAACGCGGGAGTACATCGTCTACGGACCCGAATGGTGGCTGTACGTCCTCAACCGCATCGCTGAGCACCCCGAACGGGCGCTCACTGCGCTGGCCGACCTCAACCGCGTACATGGGTGATGGCCGCGAACTGTTCGCCCGTCGAGCCCCGCGATCGTTTCTCTGACCCGCCCGTCAGGCGAGCGCGCGAGCGGATGCCGCGTACCGGTCGAGCACGATGCCGACGAGTTCCCGAGGCGCGGGCTCGTCGGGCACGAGCAGCGGCGCTGCGGTGACGTCGGCGCCGGCCGCGCGCGCGAGGTCGTCGAAGTAGCCGGGCGCGAGCAGGTAGTTCGCCACGACCACACGCGCCCCATCGGCGATGCCTTCGCGCGCGGTGGCGACGGCCTCGGGCAGGCGAGGCTCGGCCGCCGACAGGAACCCCACCGCGACGTCGCGGCCGGCTGCCGCGGCGAGCAGCTGCGCCTGCTCACGGCAGTCGGCGACAGCCCGGCGGTCGCTCGAGCCGGCGACGGCGAGCACGATGCGGTCGTCATCGCGCAGGCCCGCCTCGTGCAGCCGGCGCAGCAGCACCGTCGCCAGCCGGTCGTCGGGCCCCAGGGCGCCGCCGAGCACGACGGGGCGCGAGGTCTCCTCCGCGACCGCCTCCGTGAGGTCGACGTACACGTGGTACCCGGCCGACAGCAGCAGCGGCACCACGACGGCCGACTCGGCCGGCTCGAGCCAGCCCAGGGTGGCCGGAACGTCGGGTTGCTCGACGTCGACGTGGCCGAGCCGGACGGTCGGCGCGGCATCCGGGTACCGCCGCACGACCGCCTCGGCGACGGCATCATGCAGTCCTCGGACCGCGCGCCGCCCCTCGGGCGACGAGGTGCCGTGCGAGATGCCGACGAGGGCGGGTGGGCGGGTCGTCATCGGTCCATGTTCGCATCGACGGCCACGCCGGGCGAGCACGGTCACGCCAGGTGACGTGCCCGGCGCGAGTCGATCAGAAGCTCGTGACGAGGTCGCCGAGCACGTCCCCCACCTTGGTGGGGTCGGTCGCGTCGTAGTAGTGGGCGCCGGTCGAGCTCGAGATCGACTGGAGCGTCGTCACGTCGGCGTCGGCCCCGTACGCGAGCGTGAACACGAGCACCGGCGTGCTGTGGTGCAGCTCGTCGAGGTTCGCGACCATCTGCTGGGCGGTGATCGTCGTGGCCGCCGTGTCGTTCTTGCCGTCGCTCAGCAGCACGATCGCGTTGATGCGATCGGGGTCCCAGTCGGCGGCCTGCTGCTTCGCGAATGCGTCGACGGCGTTGTAGAGCGGGGTCCCCTCGGCCGGCTGGAGACCGGCGAGCGCGTCGAGGAGCTCGTCGCGGCTCTCTTCGATGTCGGCCACCGGGCTCACGAGCCCGGGCGTGATGGGGCCGGCGTCGACGGTGGAGAATGCGGCCAACCCGACGTCGTCGCCCTCGGCGAAGTGGTCGAGCGCCTGAGTGATGGCGTCCTTGGCCGCCGCGAGCTTGGACTGCCCGGTCGCGATCGGTTCGCCCATCGATCCCGACGCGTCGACCAGGAACAGCACCTGTGCCCGCTTGCGCACCTCGGGGAATGCGTCGTGCACGGCCGTGACGACCTGCTGGCCGGGGAAGTCCATGCCGCCCTCGGCACCCTCGACCAGCGCGCCGACGTCGGCGACGCCGGCGTCGAGTTCGCCGTTGAGGTCGCGGTACCCCGTGTCGCGCACGATCCGCTGTCCCTCCTCCGTGCCGGTGAACCGCAGGAAGTCCTCGGCGGCGGCGGTCTCGGCATCGTCGACCCATGAGCCGGTGAGCACGACGGCCGGGTTGTCGGAGACGTAGAACCCGTCGCTCGGGTAGATCGGGACGAGCTGCTCCTCGGGCGGGTCGCTCGCGACGCGGGTGACGCCGTCGCGGCTCGTGACGCCGCGGTTGTAGTCCCACACCGATTTCTCGTCGACGATGACCGCCGAGAGGAAGTCGGCGACCGAGCCGGCCTCCTCCGACTGGCGGGCGTGCCAGAGGAAGTGCTCGGGGGTGGCCATGTAGTGGCTCGTCGCGAGCTCATGCTCGCGCACCACGTCGGCCACCTCGGCGTCGCCGACCTGGTCGGCGGTGAGCTCGGCGATCGAGCCGGCGGCGGAGCCGAACGAGGCGAGCATCGCCGCCTGCCCGGAGCTCGCGATGAGCGGGCTGGTCTTGCCGAGCTTGAACTCGCCCCACTCGGGGTGGTCGAGGTCGTTCCAGACCTCGGCGTCGTCGGCGGTCGCGAAGACCTCGTCCCACGTCGGCGCCTCGTCATCCCATCCGATCGCCGTCGCGAGCGTCTGGGGCATGGCGAGCACGATGGCGGACGACCCGACGCTCGCGCCCTCCTCGGGCACGTTCGCACTGCCGCCGCCCTCGCGCGCGACGGACAGCCAGGACGAGGCGTCGGGCAGCCACACGGTGGGGCGCTCGGCCTCGTCGATGTCGGTGAAGCCGACGGCGGCGTCCTCGGCGGCGAGACCCGACTTGTCGTTCGCGGCGACGACGGTCACGCACGCGCCGTCGATGTCGCGGGGCTCGGCGTTGTAGCCCTCGGCGAGCTTCGAGACCATCTCGGCGTTCTCGAGCGACGACAGCACCTTCACGGTCGTGCAGGGCTCCGAACCGGGTTGCGTGGCGGGCTCGTCGGCGGGGAAGTCGATCGGTTCGGCCTCGGCTGCGGCCGTCGGCGATCCGGACCCGCTCTCGGCCCCGCCGAGCAGGGCCGCCGTGACGACGCCGCCCCCGATGACCACGAGCGCGGCGGTGGCGCCGGCGACCACCCACACGGTGCGCCGGCGTCGCCGACGGCCCTCCTCACGGAGGCGGCGCCGGTCGCGGCGGGCAGGAGCAGGCGAGTGGGTCATGTCGGTTCGTGAGCCTATCTCAGTGGGGCTGGACGATGACAGGGAGCCGGGGGACGGCGGGCTCAGCCCGTCGAGTTGAGCATTCCGATCAGCACGGCCGTCCACCAGGCCAGCTGAGAGACGACGCCGCTCACCACGTAGCCGACGCGCGCCGCCCGCGGCAGAGCTCCGAAATGCGCCTTCGCCGGCATGCGCGCGAGGTCGGCCGTCCACCGCGTGAGCGCGACGCCGTTCAACGCGAGCACGAGGACCGCGCCGAGCTTCACGACGGTGAGGGGCTGCCCGAGGTCCGGCTGCAGCAGCGCGCCGGTCGCGAAGAGCCCGGCGAGCCCCAGCCAGACCGGCACGATGAGCGTGCGGTCGGCCTGCCGCACCTCGCGCGCCGTGCTCCATCCGGTCGCCCAGAGCAGTCCGTGCCACTCGATCATGAGCACGGCCCCGAGGCCGACGACGAGCGACGCGAGATGGAGGAACAGCGTCGGGGTCCGGAGCCACTCCGGCGGCGAGAGCAGCGTGCCCAGCCAGACGGTGAGTGCCCACGCGGCGGCGACGCCCGCGTACGCGGCCAGCCGCAGCCGTCGCCGCCGGCGTTGCTTCTCCCTCATGGTCATCGTCACGAGCCGACCACCGGTCCCTCGTCATCGCGCCCGGGCTACCGGGCGGGCTGCCATCCGTAGCCGCTCACCCTACCGGGAGGTGGGACGCCGCTACTCGAGGACGAGCGCGAGCGACGTGTCGCCGCACGGCACCACCGTGACGCCGCCCGGCAGGCGCGCGGCATCCGTCACCCGGCCCGCCGCCTCGGCCTCTCGCAGCGGGGCGAGCGCGTCGGCGAGCCCCTCGAGGCGGAGGAGCGCGCCCGTGGCGCGGTGCGTCTCGCTCGACGCGACGATGCGGCTCGACGCGTTGACGATCGTGCACGTGCGTCCGGCACCGCGGAGGACCGGCAGCAGCACGTGCTCGAGGCTCGCCACGTAGACGTCGGCGCCCACGAGCCCGACCATCTCGCCCTCGACGCGGACGGGCGTGGTGATGGTGACGGTGTAGTCGTCGGTGCAGAGGTAGTCGACGTACGGCCCGGTGAGGTGGCGGCTCCCCGTGCGCTCGGGAACGCGCCACCACTCGAGCGTCGTGTAGTCGCGGAAGGACTCGGCATCGGGGTCGCTCACGGCGTCGAGGCGGCGTATGCCGTTGACGGCATCCGCTTGGAACGGAGAGCGGCCGCTCAGCCACCAGGCGAGGTGCCAGGGGGCGTCGACGAGGAAGCCGGGGGCGGCGACGAAGCCGGCGCCGGTGATCAGCGTTCCGGGGCGCTCGAGCTCGCCCGCGACGAGCTCGTGCACGACCGGGTCGAAGGATGCCGCGCGCGGCTCTGCCTCGGCGGCGAGACGACGTTCGGCCTCGTCGCGCCACGCGTCGATCACGGCGAACACGGGATCGATCACGTCGGCGATGCGCCGCGCGATCGCGGCGGCGTCGGTGGCCACTGCCTGGATCATGATGCGCTCCCTTCCTCGACGTGCCCGGTCGCACCGGGCCGGCCGGCCTGCGCTTCCAGACGCGCCTTCTCGTCGATGAGCCATTCGACGCACGCGGTCACGTGGTCGACGGTCGCCCGGCGGGCGGATGCGGCATCCGCCCGCCGGATCGCGTCGATCACCTCGAGACGCGACTGCCTGCTGCGGTCACGGTACTCCTGGGTCCGCAGGCACAGGAAGAGCAAAGGTCCCGTCTCGGCCTGCAGGCGGAGTTCCTCGTGCACGAGGCGCGGCGACTGGCTGACCGCGGCGACCTCGAGGCGGAACCGGCTGACGGCCCGGCGCGCGCCGCCCGTCGTCGTGAGGTCGGCGCGGGCGTCGATCTCGACGAGTGAGGCGATGTCGTCGTCGCTCGCGCGATCGGCGGCGACCTCCGCGGCCATGCCGGCGATCGCGGCGACGTGCAGGGACAGGTCGCGCAGCTCGATGCGGCTCGTCGCGCGGAGTCGCTCGTCGAGGAGCCGCACCGATGCGTCGCGGTCGTAGGTGACGAAGCTGCCGCCGTCCCGGCCGCGACGGGTGCGCACGAGGCCCTTGTGGCGCAGGGCGACGAGCGCTTCGCGAGCGGTGACGAGGGCGACCCCGAGGCGGCGGGCGAGCTCGGCCTCGCTGGGCAGGCGCTCGCCGTCGTGGAGCACGCCGGAGACGATCGCGTCGGTGAGGCGCTGCTCGACGAGTTCGGCGCGACCGGCCCCCTCGAGCGGCGAGAAGATCACGGCGCGGGCGGCGTCGGAGCGCGCGGTGGCGTGCGGCATCCGTCCTCCTCGATCGTGCGCCGCGGCGCGGGTCCCCCGGACTGGGGGAGGCTCCGTCCGCATCCGTGATCAGACCGTAACACGGGCCTATGGACTATGACATATGAAGCCATATGATTTAGCCCATCGACATCGAAGGAGATCGTCCATGACCGACCAGCAGCCGGCCATCCGGCTCTCCGGGCTCACCAAGGAGTTCGGCGCCGTCACCGCCGTCGACCACGTCGATCTCGAGATCGGTGCAGGAGAGTTCTTCTCGATGCTCGGCCCCTCCGGCTCGGGCAAGACCACGGTGCTCCGGCTCATCGCCGGGTTCGAGCAGCCGACGGACGGCACGATCGAGCTGTTCGGCGACGACGTCACCCGGCGCGCCCCGTTCGACCGCGACGTCAACACGGTCTTCCAGGACTACGCGCTCTTCCCGCACATGAACGTGCTCGACAACGTCGCCTACGGCCTCCGGGTGCGCGGCATCGGCAGGCCCGAGCGCAACGAGCGCGCCCGCCGGGCGCTGGCATCCGTTCGCCTCGAGCAGATGGCCGACCGCAAGCCCGCCCAGCTCTCGGGCGGCCAGCGGCAGCGCGTCGCACTCGCCCGCGCGACCGTGGTGCAGCCCAAGGTGCTGCTGCTCGACGAGCCGCTCGGCGCGCTCGACCTCAAGCTCCGCGAGCAGATGCAGGTCGAGCTCAAGGAGATCCAGCGCGACCTCGGCATCACCTTCATCTTCGTCACGCACGACCAGGAGGAGGCGCTCACGCTCTCCGACCGCGTCGCCGTGTTCAACAACGGACGCATCGAGCAGCTCGGCACGCCCGCCGAACTGTACGAGCGGCCGACCTCCCGCTTCGTCGCGGACTTCGTCGGCACCTCCAACCTGTTCGACGACCGCGCGTCGCGCGAGCTCGTCGGAAGCGGCGGCGTGCACTCCGTGCGCCCCGAGAAGATGACCGTCGGCGCGGGCGAGGCCGGCCCCGGCATCCGCAACGCCCCCGGAACCGTCGTCGAGACCATCTACTTCGGCAGCGGCATCCGCCTCGTGGTCGACCTCGACGCCGGCGTGCGCGTCAGCGTGCTCGAGCAGAACGACCGCAACCGGGTCCACGACGAGGACCGCGGAGACCGCGTCGTCGTCAGCTGGCACGACGACGACGTCATCGCCCTCGGCGGGGCGGACGCCGCGGAGTCCGCGCCGGCCGCCTAGGGGTCTCGGGGCGGCGCCCGGCCTCCTCGACCCGCACCTGCACCACACCGCACACCGCAACCGCACACCGCACACCACAAAGAGGAACCAGGAGAGAAACCATGATGCGCACCACGCGCACGGCGCGCCGAGGCGCGACCGTCGGCCTCGCGATCGGCTCGATCGCGTTGCTCACCCTCACCGCCTGCGGCACCACCTCGGGCGAACCCGTCTCCACCGGCGACGCGGCCACCGAACTCGGCGAGGCCGAGGGCCAGGTGTCGCTGCTCGCGTGGCCCGGCTACGTCGAGGACGGGTCGAACGACCCCGCGGTCGACTGGGTCACCCCGTTCGAGGAGGAGACCGGCTGCGAGGTCACGTCCAAGACCTACGGCACCTCCGACGAGGCCGTGAACCTCATGAAGACCGGCGACTACGACGTGGTCGCGGCATCCGGCGACGCCACCCTGCGCCTCATCGCGGGCGGCGAGGTGCAGCCCGTGAACACCGACCTCATCCCGAACTACGAGGGCATCTACGACTTCCTCAAGGAGAAGGAGTGGAACTCGGTCGACGGGCAGTCGTACGGCGTGCCGCACGGCTACGGCGCCAACCTGCTGATGTACAACACCGAGGTCTTCACCGAGGCCCCGACCTCGTGGGACGTCGTGTTCGACCGCGCGAGCGAGAACTCCGGCAAGGTGACCGCCTACGACTCGCCGATCTACATCGCGGATGCCGCGGTGTACCTCATGGCGCACCAGCCCGAGCTCGGCATCGAGAACCCGTACGCGCTCGACGAGGAGCAGTTCCAGGCGGCCGTCGACCTGCTCAAGGAGCAGCGTCAGCACATCGGCGAGTACTGGTCCGACTACCTCAAGGAGATCCAGGCGTTCGAGACCGGCGACTCGGTCGTCGGCACCACCTGGCAGGTCATCCAGAACGTGCTCGCCGGCTCGGGCGCGACGACCGAGGTCATCCTCCCCGAGGAGGGCGCGACCGGATGGTCCGACACCTGGATGATCGCGTCCGACGCGGCCAACCCGAACTGCGCCTACGAGTGGCTGAACTACATCGCGAGCCCCGAGGCGAACGCCATGGCGACCGAGTACTTCGGCGAGGCGCCGTCGAACCAGGAGGCCTGCGAGTTCCGCAGCGAGGGCTCGTGCGAGGCGTTCCACGCCGGTGACGAGGAGTACGCCTCGCAGATCTGGTACTGGACCACCCCCATCGCCGAGTGCGTCGACGGCCGCACCGACGTCGAGTGCGTGGACTACGCGCAGTGGACGGCGGCCTGGCAGGAGATCAAGGGCTGATCCCCCGCGGGTCGAGGAGGCCGCTCGTGGCCTCCTCGACCCGCACCTTCCCCATCCACCACCCGACAGGAAGCACGCATGACGACGAATGCGACGGCCCCAGCCCCGGTCAGCGACCCGGGCGCCGACGACGGCCCCCGCAACGCCATCCGGAGACCCAGGGCCACCCCGGCCCGCCGCACGTCGGTGTTCCTCAGCACCCACCCGAGGATGCGGCTCGCGCTGCTGCTGTCGGCGCCGCTGTTCTGGCTCGGCCTCGTGTACGTGGTGGCGCTCGCCGCGCTGCTCGTCACCGCGTTCTGGACGGTCGACAGCTTCACCGGCCAGATCCGCACCGAGTGGACGCTCGACAACATCGTCACGGTGCTGACCGGTTCGCTGTACCAGACGGTGACGTTCCGCACGATCGGCGTGGCGGTGCTCGTCACGATCGTCGACGTCGCGCTCGCGCTGCCGATCGCGTTCTACATGGCGAAGGTCGCCTCGCCTCGGGCCCGCCGCATCCTCGTCATCGCGGTGCTGATGCCGCTCTGGGCGAGCTACCTCGTGAAGGCCTACGCGTGGCGTTCGGTGCTCTCGCAGGACGGCATCCTCGAATGGCTGGTCTCGCCGTTCGGCCTGAGCACGCCGGGTTACGGCCTGCCGGCGACGGTGATCACGCTGTCGTACCTGTGGCTGCCGTACGTGATCCTCCCGATCTACGCCGGGCTCGAGCGCGTGCCCGACTCGCTGCTCGAAGCGTCGGCCGACCTCGGCGGCAAGACCTGGCCGACCGTGCGCCACGTCGTGCTGCCGCTCGCGATGCCCGCCATCATCGCCGGCACCATCTTCAGCTTCTCGCTCTCGCTGGGCGACTACATCACGGTCAACATCGTCGGCGGCGCGAGCCAGATGCTCGGCAACCTCGTGTACACGAACGTCGGCGCGGCGAACAACCTGCCGCTCGCGGCGGCGATCGCGCTCATCCCGATCGCGATCATCTTCGGCTACCTCGCGCTCGTGCGTCGCACGGGTGCGCTCGACAACCTCTAGGGGCGAACGGATGCGACTCTCCCGAATCTCGCGCACGACGCTCGGCGCCGTGGCCGGGCTCATCCTCGTGCTCGTCTACGTGCCCCTGTTCGTGGTGCTCGTGAACTCGTTCTCGACCTCGACCTCGCTGTCGTGGCCGCCGCCCGGCTTCACGCTCGAGTGGTGGCGCCGGGCGTTCGCGTCGGCCGGTGCGATGGACGCCGTCGGCACGAGCGTCGTCGTGGCGCTCATCTCGACCGCGATCGCCCTCGTGCTCGGCACGCTCATCTCGTTCGCGCTGCAGCGCTTCGACTTCTTCGGGCGGCAGACGGTCAACCTGCTCGTGATCCTGCCCATCGCGCTGCCCGGCATCATCACCGGTATCGCGCTGAACAACTTCTTCCGCACGATCATGGGCATCCCGCTGTCGATCTGGACGGTCGTGATCGCGCACGCCACGTTCTGCATCGTGACGGTGTTCAACAACGTCATCGCGCGCCTGCGCCGAACGGGCACCAAGCTCGAGGAGGCCTCGGCCGACCTCGGCGCGGGCGTATGGGCGACCTTCCGGCTCGTCACGTTCCCGCAGCTCCGGTCCGCGCTGCTCGCCGGCGGCCTGCTCGCCTTCGCGCTGTCGTTCGACGAGATCATCGTGACGACGTTCACTGCGGGATCGGGGGTGACCACGCTGCCGATCTTCATCCTGAACAACATGTTCCGGCCGAGCCAGGCGCCGATCGTCGCCGTGATCGCCGTCGTGCTCGTGCTCGTGTCGATCATCCCGATCTACCTCGCGCAGCGGCTCTCGGGCGACGATCAGCAGCGCCGCTGAGGCCTCCGCTCGCCCCGACCCCAGCACCCGGGCGAGTGTCCACGTCCTGCGGGTCCTGGCGTTCCGCGCCCGCATCCACTGGACACTGGGCACGGGGAGGCAGGGGTTCCCGGCAGGCTTGCGGCCGAGGTGGGCAGAATGGCGGTATGGATGCCGCGATGCCGACGTCGTTCTCCGCCGCCCTGCCCGACTGGCTCGTCTCCGAGCTGCCACGGCTCGCCGAGACGCCGCTTCCCGACGACGAGGCGCGCGTCGGCCTCGCGATCGAGCTCGCGGACCGCAACTGGCGCGCGGGCAACGGCGGGCCGTTCGCGGCCCTCGTCGTCGACGCGGCATCCGGTCGGCTGGTCTCTGCGGGCGTGAACATCGTGCTCTCGAGCGGCCTCAGCTCGACGCATGCCGAGGTCACCGCGCTGAGCCTCGCGCAGACCCGGCTCGGCCGCTGGGACCTGGGCGCCGACGACGCGGAGCTCGAGCTCGTCGTCAACTGGGCGACGTGCGTCATGTGCTACGGCGCGACCATGTGGTCGGGCGTGCGGCGGCTCGTGATCGCCGGGCACGGCGACGAGTGCCAGCAGCTCACCGGGTTCGACGAGGGCCCGATGCCCGAGGACTGGATGGGCGAGTTCGAGCGCCGCGGCATCCGGGTGCGGTCGGGTGTGCGACGGGATGACGCGCTCGAGGTGTTCCGCGCGTTCGGGGCGTCCGACGCGGTCGTCTACAACGCGCGCGGCGCGGCCGAGCGGTAGCCGGCCGCGCCGCGGCAGTCGTGGATGGCGCGGGTCGCCGTGCACGGCGTCAGCGGTCGTGGCGGTGGTGGCCGCAGTCGCGGCCGCGTCCTCGCCGGTGACCGTGGCGGCGGCCGTCGTCGTCGTGCAGGTGGACGTGGACGTGCACGTCCTCCTTCGGGCGCGCGAGGCCGCCGTGCGGGGCGTCCGCGAACCACGGAGGCACGCCCCGGCGCGCGCCCGGGCCGCGTCGCATCGCGCGGCGATCGCCGGAGCGTGGCCCGCGGCGGCCGCGCCGGACCCCGGGCTCGGGCGTCGACCCGTCCCAGCCGAGCGCGCGCGCGATGGCCTCGAGTGAGGCCACCGTGGTGACGTAGTCGTCGTCGGACACGGCTGAGCGCACGCGATCGCGCACGGCCTGCACGCGCGCGGTGAGCGCGTCGAGGGCCTCTCGGCCGGTGGCGGTGAGCGCCCAGGCACCGGGCTCCCCGGACACCCAGCCGAGTTCGACGAGGTCGTCGAGCTTGTGCGGGTGGGCGTCGAGGCGTGCGGCCATCCGTTCGTCGCGCACCTCGCCGGCGACGAGGTTGAGGCGGCGCCAGTCGCGTCGGGTGACGCCCTGGTCGGCGAGGACGGCGTCGATCTCGGCGGCGATGCGTCGGTCGACGACCCTCAGCAGGAAGCCGAGGGGCCGGTGGTCGGGCGCCGGCGTCTCCGAGTCGGGACCTGCCTGGTCGTCGTCCCGGTCGTGGTCGTGGTCTTCGAATCGTTCGTGGGTGTTCATGGGAATCCTCTCGTGGCGCCCGCGGTCGGAACGCGAGCGGTGCATGTTCGATGACATGTACATGCAGCATGACATGTAATGACAGTGCATGTCAAGTGACATGTATCCTTGTGGGGTGAGCGAGGAACGCGCAGGAGCCGGGTCCGACGATGCCGTGGAGCGCATCGAGCAGGCGCTCGCGTCGCTCCGGCGAGGCGGACGACCGCAGTGGCGCGGACCGCACGAGGGGCCGGGTGGGCGTGGCGGCCCGTTCGTCGGCGGTGGTCCCCACGACCATGGCAGGCCCCGCGAGCACGTCGGTGAACTCGGGCATGACCGACGTCATGGCCGCGGCGCGCCGTTCGGCCGCGGCGGTCCGCGCGGCCCCTGGGAGTTCCGCGTCGGACCCGTCGCCCGAGCCCGCCTGCTCGCCGCGCTCGACTCCGAGGACCGGCTGATGTCGGTCACCGAGCTCGCCGAGGCGATCGGGGTGGACCAGCCGCGAGCGAGCCGGCTCGTCCAGTCCGCCGTCGGTGAGGGGCTCGTCGTGCGCGAAGCCGACCCGGACGACGCCCGACGCACGCGGCTCCGCATCACCGACGAGGGTCGCGCCGCCGTCCGCGCCGCGACCTCGGACCGGCGACGCGCCATCGAGTCCGCCCTCGACGGCTTCAGCGACGACGAGCGCGAGCGGTTCGCCGATCTGCTCGGCCGATTCGCCGACGGACTGCGGCGCGCCCATCCTCCTCACCCATGACCGTGCTCATCTGAGCAACATGGGGGCCGCAGGCTGCACATTCGCGTGCGCCGAGTGAACGTCTCGTGACAGGGCTTCCCCGGCGTCCGCGCCTTCCCTAGGCTGACCGCGTCCGGGGGTCATGGTGGCCCCCGGTCGCGTGCCGGAGGTGCCGAGATGCAACGTCCCGTCCAACGCCTGACGGTCGGACTGACCGCAGCAGCCCTGATGGCGGTGGGAGTCGCGGTACCCGCGACGGCCGCCGAGGTCGTGCCCACCGATCTGATCATCAGCGAGTACGTCGAGGGCTCCTCCTTCAACAAGGCGGTCGAGCTCTACAACCCGACCGACGCCGACATCCCGCTCGCGGGGTACTCGCTGAGCGTCTACTTCAACGGCAACGCAGCGTCGACCTACTCGCCGAGCCTCGCCGGCACGGTGCCGGCCGGCGGAACGTTCGTGTTCGCCGACGAGGACCTCGCCGCCTACGCGCAGCAGACCACGGGTGCGAGCTTGTGGAACGGCGACGACGCGGTCGTGCTGAAGAAGGCCGACGCCGTGGTCGACTCGCTCGGCCAGGTCGGCTTCGACCCCGGCACCGAGTGGGGCACCGGGCTCACCTCGACCGCCGACAACACGCTCCGCCGCAACGCTTCCGTGTGCGTCGGCGACACCGACCCCTCGGACGCGTTCGACCCGGCCGCCGAATGGACGGGGTACGCGCAGAACACCTTCGACGGCCTCGGCTCGCACGCCGTTGCCTGCGGCGACGCGGGCCCGCAGGAGCCCGTGATCAACGAGTTCTCGGCGTCGACCGCCGGCACCGACACCGAGTTCGTCGAGATCCTCGTCGAGCCGGGCACCGACGTGAGCGGCTTCCGCGTGCTCGAGATCGAGGGCGACTCGAGCTCCGCCATGGGCGCCGTCGACGAGGTCATCGCCCTCGAGCCCGCCGACGACAGCGGCCGCTCGCTGGCCTGGCTGCCCGCGAACGCGCTCGAGAACGGCACGATCTCGCTGCTCCTGGTCGAGGGCTTCACGGGCGACGTCGGCGACGACCTCGACGCGGAGAACGACGGCGTCATCGACGCGATCGACGGACTGACGATCCTCGACTCGATCGCCGTGAACGACGGCGGCGCGGGCGACCTCGCCTACGGCGACACCGTGCTCACCGTGGCGTACGACGGGCTGGACTTCGCTCCGGGCGGCGCCTCCCGCATCCCCGACGGCACCGACACCGGAACGACCGACGACTGGGTGCGCAACGACTTCGACCGGGCCGGCATCCCCGGGTTCACCGGCACGCTCGTCGCCGGCGAGGCGGCCAACACCCCCGGCGCGCAGAACTCCCTGACGGTCGTCATCGTGCCGCTGCCCCCGGCCGACTGCAACGCGGCCACCGTCACGATCGGCTCGGTGCAGGGATCCGGCGCCGAGTCGCCCGTGGCAGGCTCGTCCGTCCAGATCGAGGGCGTCGTCGTCGGCGACTTCCAGGACGGCGGGTTCGACGGGTACTACCTCCAGGACGCCGGTGACGGCGATGCCGCGACATCCGACGGGATCTTCGTCTACGCGCCGAACGGCATGGACGTCGCCGAGGGCGACGTGGTCCACATCAGCGGGATCGTCAGCGAGTTCTTCGGCATGACCGAGATCACCGCGACGGCCAACTCCGTCTGCGATTCCGGTGCGGCGCTGCCGCCCGCGGCGGAACTCACGTTGCCGGCCACGTCGGAGCAGAAGGAGGCGCTCGAGGGCATGCGCGTGACCCTGCCCCAGTCGCTCTCGATCCTCGAGTTCTTCGAGTTCGGCCGCTACGGCACCCTGATGCTCGGAACCGATCGCCAGATGCAGCCGACCGCCGTCTACGACGCGGGAACGCCGGAGGCGATCGCCCTCGCCGAGGAGAACGAACTCAATCGCATCGGACTCGACGACGGTCGGAGCGAGGAGAACCCCGATCCCGCGATCCATCCCAACGGCGAGGAGTTCACCCTCCAGAACACCTTCCGCGGAGGCGACCTCGTGTCGGGCGCGACGGGTGTACTCGACTATCGCTTCGACACCTGGGCGGTCCAGCCGACTCAGGGCGCCGACTACGAGTCCGTGAACCCGCGATCCGACGCTCCGGAGGTCGGCGGCAACTTCACCGTCGCGAGCTTCAACGTCCTGAACTACTTCACGACGCTCGGTTCGCGCGGCGCCAACACCCAGGAGGAGTTCGACCGGCAGGAGGCGAAGATCGTGAGCGCGCTCGCCGAGATCGATGCCGACGTGTTCGGCCTCATCGAGATCGAGAACAACGGCGACACCGCCGTCGGCACGCTCGTCGAGGCGCTCAACGACGAGGTGGGCGCGGGCACGTACGACTTCGTGTCGACCGGACCGCTCGGCACCGACGTCATCACGACCGCGTTCATCTACAAGCCGTCCGAGGTCGAGCTCGCCGGAGACTTCGCGGTCCTCGATGGAACGGTGGACGAGCGCTTCGACACGAGGCGGAACCGTCCGGCGCTGGCGCAGACGTTCGCGGACGTCGAGTCCGGCGAGGAGGTCACCGTCGTGGTGAACCACCTCAAGTCGAAGGGCAGCGACTGCGACGACGTGGACGACCCCGACACGGGCGACGGCCAGGGCAACTGCAACCTGACGCGAACCGCTGCGGCCGAGGCGATGGTCGACTGGCTGGCAACCGGCCCCACCGGCGCCGAGCCGGGCCGGGAGCTCATCATCGGCGACCTGAACTCCTATGACAAGGAGGACCCGATCCAGGTCCTGACCGGTGCCGGCTACACCGACCTGCTCCTCAGCGAGCAGGGCGAGAACGCCTACTCGTACGTGTTCGACGGCCAGCTCGGCTACCTCGACTACGCCCTTGCCGGCCCGGGGCTCCTGCCGAAGGTCACCGGCGCGGCGGCGTGGGCGGTCAACGCCGACGAGCCGAGCCTGATCGACTACGACATGACCTTCAAGAAGGACGCCCAGGACGCGCTCTACGCGCCCGACGCGTACCGCTCGAGCGACCACGACCCCGTGCTCGTCGGCTTCGACTTCGTGCCGCCGGAGCTCTCGGTGACGGTCGACCCCGAGCTGGTCTTCCCGCCGGACGCCAAGTGGAAGACGGTCACGTTCGAGATCGAGGCGACGGATGACTCCGGCGAGGTCGAGGTCGAGCTGATCGATGCGATCGCCGAGGGGCACAAGGCACAGGTCGAGGTCGTCTCCGCGACCGAGGCGCAGGTGCTCGCCCGACAGGGCGCCGTGTACACCTTCGTCTTCGAGGCGACCGACCCCAGCGGCAACGCCACCACACAGGAGGTGACGGTCACGGTCGGTCCGTAGCCCCCGCGGACCCGACGGCGCGTCGTCCCGAGAGGGGCGACGCGCCGTCGTCCGTCACGGGCCGGGACGGCTACCGCTCCGTGGTCGGCGCGGACGCGGCATCCGTCACCCGCGTCGGCAGCCGCACGAACAGCATCATCACGAACCCGGCCGCGAGGATCAGCGCGATGCCGAGGATGCCCCAGTACTGCGCACCGAAGAGCGAGATGAAGCCCGCCCACGCCAGAGGCGCCATGAAGCTCGCCGCACGACCCGTCGTCGCGTAGAGGCCGAAGATCTCGCCCTCGCGGCCGGCCGGCGTCACCCGGGCCAGGAACGAGCGGCTCGCCGCCTGCGCCGGCCCTACGAGCGCCGAGAGGAAGAGGCCGAAGACCCAGAACACCGTCTTGCCGGCGTCGTGCGCGAAGAACACCACGACCGCCGAGACGATGAGCCCCGCGAGCGTCGCGAGGATCACCGCGCGCGGCCCGAACCGGTCGTCGAGCCGGCCCGAGAGGATCGTCGAGACGCCCGCGACCACGTTCGCGGCGACGCCGAAGATCACGACCTCGTTGAACGAGAAGCCGAACGTGATGCTCGCGATCACCGCGCCGAACGTGAAGACGCCCGCGAGTCCGTCGCGGTACACCGCGCTCGCGAGCAGGAACCAGAACGTCGGCCGTGACTCCCGCCACAGCCGGGCGATGTCCTTCGCGAGCACCACGTAGCTGCGGAAGAAGCCCACGCGCTCGCGGCCCGGGGCGGCCGGCGCCTCGGGCACGTTGAGGAAGATCGGCAGCGAGAACACGAGCGTCCAGATCGCGCAGAACAGTGCGACGAGGCGGATGTTGAGCCCGTCCTCCGTCGGGATGCCGAACCACCCCGCGAAGTCGGCCACGACCACGAGCGCCAGCACGACGATGCCGCCGAGGTAGCCGAAGCCCCAGCCGAGCCCGCTCACCCGCCCGACCGTTCGCGCGTTCGACACCTGCACGAGCATCGCGTTGTAGTTCACGCCCGCGATCTCCTGGAACACCGTGCCGGCCGCGAGCAGGCCCGCACCGAGCCAGAAGAACCGCCAGTCCGCCTCGACGAAGACCATCAGCGCCATGCTCAGGATCACGCCGCCCGTCGCGAGCGCGAGCCAGAACTTGCGCCGCCCCGCGGCATCCGCCCGCTGGCCCAGCACCGGTGCGAGCAATGCGATGAGGATGCCGCCGAGGCCGATCGCGAGGCCGAGCTGGGAGGAGAGGTCGGCGAGCCCGCGGTCGTACGCCGGGTCGTCGGGTGACAGCCCGGCGACCTCGGGCGCGAGGAAGAGCGCGCTCGTGATGTACACCGAGAACACGAACGTCGTGATGACGGAGTTGAACGGCTGCGTCGCCCAGTCCCACAGCGCCCACGACCACACCTGCTTCTTCGGCACGGGGCGGTCGCCGGCGAGTTCGAGGCCCGTGACCGCCTGCATCTCGGCGGTGGAGAGGTTCGGAGCGGACGGCGCCGCTGGGGGCTGGGGCTCGGTCATGGGGGAAGTCTCCCGACGTCGGGTGAACGGGCGGTGACGGCGCGCCCGGTCAGCCGATCCGCGTCGATCCCGTGCAGGCTAGCGCCTCGCGGTCGGCGGGCGATAGGGGGCACGGCCGCCGACCGCGCGGCTCAGCCGGTCACATCGGCGACGAGCTCGGCGAAGAGCTCCTCGGCGTCGCACTCGAGCCGCTGCCGCGTGAACCAGTCGCACACGTTGACGCAGTCGCGGTGCAGCAGGTCGAACCCGTTCGGGTTCGCGACCACGTCGACCACCTGGGGCAGGTCGATCGCGATCACCCGTTCGCGGTGCACGAGCAGGTTGTACGGTGAGAGGTCGCCGTGCGCGAGCCCGGCGTACGCGAGCGTGCGCATGAAGCCGGCGACCTGCTGGAAGAGCTCGCGCAGGTCGTCGCGCGACGCGCGGACCTGCGCGAGCCGGGGCGCGGCGACCCGGCCCTCGCCGATGAACTCCATGAGCACCTCGGTCTCGCTCACCTGCACCGGGTACGGCACCGCCGCGCCGAGCTCGGTGAGCCGGCTGAGCGCGGCGAACTCGGCGTACGCCCACTCGGTGCGCGCGACCTCGCGGCCGTACGACGACGAGCGCTGCACGGCGCGCACGTCGCGGCTGCGGCGCGTGCCGCGGCCCTCGGTGTACACGGCCGAGCGGTGGAAGAGCCGGTGCTCCGCGCCGCGATAGCGCTTCGCGGCGAGCAGTGACCGGGTGCCTGGCACGTCGGCCGGCGCGTTCGGCACGGCCCGCTCGATGAGCAGGAGGTCGGCCTCCTTGCCGGTCTTGACGACCCCGAGTTCGGTGTCGATCGCGGCGGCGGAGGTGACGAGCCAGTCGGGACGCGGTTGCGGCCCGCGCTCGCTGGGCTGGGTGGCCGGCCAGGTCGACCAGCGCTGGTCCTCGCCGGGTTCGACGTCGGCGAAGGCGAGATGGGCGGATGCCGCGCCGAACGGCGCAGCGGATGCCGCGCGCGATCGCGCGGCGGAATCGTCGAGTGACGACAGCATGTTCACGGTGGTTCTCCGAGTTCGTGGAGGCCACCGTCGCGGATGCTAGCGGGCGGCCTCGCAGGGAAGGGTGTCTGCGATACGCGCGACAAGGACGGTGTTCATCGCTTCACTCCTTCCGGTTTCGGCCCGCTGGCCGGGTGCTGCTCGCCCCTTCGGGCGACGGATGCCGCGTGGCGCGGCCCGCACGCGAGCATACGCCCTCACGCAGCATCCGTGAAGGCCCCGATCACGGGCCGTTGGTCCCGATCGCCGCGCCTCCGGTCGTGCTCGGATGAGCCATGTCCTCCGCATCCTCGCCCGCCGGTGCCGCCCACGCTGCGGCCCCCGAGGAGTTCAACGGCAGGCTCGCGATCCTGCTGGCGATGGCGATGTTCGTGCTCGTGGTCGACACGTCGATCATGAACGTGTCGATCTCGGCGGTCGTCGAAGACCTCGACACGACGGCGAGCGGCGTGCAGGGCGCGATCGCGCTCGAAGCGCTGGTCTCGGCCGCGTTCATCCTCATCGGCGGGAAGACGGGCGACCTCATCGGCCGCAAGCTCGCGTACATCCTCGGCCTGCTCGGGTACGCCGTCGGCGCGATCGCGATGACGCTCGCGCAGGACCTGACCTCGATCATCGTGTTCTGGGCGATCATCGGCGGCATCGGCGCGTCGTTGCTGCTGCCGGCGATGCAGTCGCTCATCCACGGCAACTTCGAGGGCGCGCACCAGAAGCGCGTCTACGCGCTCGTCGGCGCCGCTGCCGCGATCGCCGCGGCGGTCGGCCCGCTCATCGGCGGGTTCATCACCACGTTCCTGTCGTGGCGCGTCGGCTTCCTGATGGAGGCCGTCATCATCGCGGTCGTGCTGTCGGGCATCCGGCTCGTGAAGGACGTGCCGTACACCGGCTCGCGCGCGGTCGACTGGATGGGCGCCGCGCTCTCGATCGTGGGCATGGGCGGCATCGTGCTCGGCATCCTCGTCTGGCAGGAGGGCGGGGAGTACGTCGCCCTGCTCATCGGCGTCGGCGCGATCGCCCTGGTGGGGCTCGTGTGGTGGCTGCGCGACCGGAAGCGCCGTCAGCGCGCGACCCTCATCGATCCGGTGCTCTTCGATTCGAGGGTCTTCCGCGCGGGCGTCGGCGGCCAGCTCCTGCAGCAGATCGCCCTCGGCGGCACCATGATCGTGCTGCCGCTGTACCTGCAGATCGTGCTCGAGTACAACGCGCTCTGGGCGGGCATCTCGATCGCGCCGCTGTCGCTGACGATGTTCGTCGTCGCGTTGCTGGCCGGCAAGCGCGCGAAGGGGCGGCCGAGCACGATCATCCTGTGGGGGTTCGGCCTGCTGGTCCTGGGCATCGCCGCCATCATCCCGATCGTGCCGCGGGCCGACTCGGGTTGGTGGCTCGTCATCCCGCTCGTCGTCTCCGGCGCCGGCCTCGGCCTGCTCGTGTCGCAGCTGAACAACTACACGCTCTCGCCGGTCTCGAACGAACGCGTCAGCGAGGCTGCGGGGGTCAACTCGGCGGCCGGCTCGTTCGGGCTCTCGTTCGGCCTGGCGTTCGCAGGCGCGATCATGCTCGCGACGCTCGCGTTCACGTTCGGCGCGAGAACGGATGCCAGCACGCTGCTCTCCGACGACCAGCAGCAGCAGGTCGCGGCGGTCCTCGAGGAGGACGCGCAGCTGGTGTCGAACACGGGCCTCGAGGAGCTCCTCGCGGACGAGCCGGACGAGGTGCAGGAGGAGATCGTCGCGATCAACACCGAGTCGCGGCCGATCGCCCTGCAGGTCGCACTGCTCATCCCCCTGCTCGCGGGGCTGCTGGGAATCGCGAACGCGCTCCGCATGCGGCGGCTGCCCGATCCGAAGCCGTCCGCCGCAGCCGAAGGCGTGCTCGGCGGCTGACGGGGCCCGTCTCAGCCGGGCTGCGCGAGCGAGGTCAGGAAGTCCGCCGACGTGGCGAGGTAGGTCACGCCGTCGGCGTGGACGATCACGGGGACGTAGCTCGGGTCGTAGTCCGGCGGTGCCTCGAGTGCGCCGGGCAGCGGGTAGTCGGTCCGGACCCAGTCGGCCGACTCGAGCCGTGCCGCGCGATCCTGCCATGCGGCATCCGTCTCGGACAGGATCGTGAACCACACGCCGACGTCACCGCTGCCGAGCCAGGTGCACGACAGCCCGCCGTCGGCCGCGAGGTCGGCCGCGGCCGGACCGAACGGCTCGGAACGGTCGGCGCGGTACGCGAGGCCGTCGGCCTCGAGGCGGGCGGCGTCCTCGTCGGCGAGCACGTTCTCGCACGTGACCTCGTCGCCCGTGGAGGTGGTCGGGGCGGGCGCCGCGTTCGGCGATTCCGGCGTCTCCGTGGCCGACCCGCCACCGGTCTCGCTGGGCGATGCGCTGCCGGACGGCCGCCCCGTCGACGGCGCGGGCTCACCGACGCACCCGGTCAGGAGGGCCAGGACGAGGCCCGCGCCCGCGAGCAGCGGAACCGAGCTTCGGGTCATGCCGGTAGCGTACCGGCGGCCACCGCCTCGTCCTCCTCGGTCGCGACGAGCTGCCCGCAGGCGCCGTCGATCTCCTTGCCGCGCGTGTCGCGGATGGTCGTGGGGATGCCGGCGGCGGTGAGGCGGCGTACGAACTCGTGCTGCACGTCGAGCTCCGACGCGGTCCAGATCGAGCCGGGCGTGGGATTCAGCGGGATCGGGTTCACGTGCACCCACCCGTGGCCGCGCTCGTTGAGCTTGTCGGCGAGCAGGTCGGCGCGCCATCCGTGGTCGTTCATGTCCTTGATGAGCGCGTACTCGATCGACACGCGCCGGCCGGTCTTCTCGAAGTACTCGCGCGCGGCATCGAGCGCCTCGTCGACCTTCCAGCGCGAGTTCACGGGGATGAGCTCGTCGCGAAGGCCGTCGTCGGGTGCGTGCAGGCTGAGGGCGAAGGTCACCGGGATGTGCTCGTCGGCGAGCTTGCGGATGGCGGGCACGAGGCCGACCGTCGAGACGGTGATGTTGCGCGCCGACATGCCGAGTCCGTTCGGCGAGGGCGCCGCCATGGTGCGCACCGCGCGCATGAGGCGGGCGTAGTTCGCGAGCGGCTCGCCCATGCCCATGAACACGATGTTCGACACGCGCTCGGGCGTGCCGTCGTCGGCGCGCTTGCCGTGCAGTGCGCCCGAGGCGATGACGCGGTTCGCGGCGACGACCTGGTCGAGGATCTCGGCGGCCGACATGTTGCGCGTGAGGCCCGCCTGCCCGGTCGCGCAGAACGGGCAGTTCATGCCGCACCCGGCCTGGCTCGACACGCATAGCGTGATGCGGCCGGGGTAGCGCATGAGCACCGACTCGACGAGTGCGCCGTCGTGGAGCTTCCACAGGAACTTGATCGTGTCGCCGCGGTCGGTCTCGAGGCGCCGAACCTCGGTGAGCAGCGGCGGCAGCAGCCCGGCGACGAGCTCCTCGCGACCCGCGGCCGGAAGGTCGGTCATGTCGGCGGGGTCGGTCGTGTACCGCGTGAAGTAGTGGCGTGCCACCTGCTTGAGCCGGAATGCGGGGATGCCGAGCTCGTCGGCCTTCGCCTTCCACTCTTCTGGAGCCAGGTCGGCCAGGTGGGCGGGCGGCTTGCCGCGCTTGGGCGACGCGAACTGCAGCAGCGGGCGACCGTCGGCATCCTTCGCCTGCTGCCAGCCCTCGGTCTTCGGGCGCACCTGGCGCGGCCTGGTCGAGCGGATGCCGCCGGCCTGCGCCTCGCGCACCGCGCCGTCGCGCGGGGTCCCTGCGGCCTCCCCGGGGCGCGCGGGGGACTCGGGCGTGTCGGTCGGCATCCCACCAGCGTACGCGGGAGCGCCCGAGCATCGGCTGGATGCCCGGGCGCCCCGGTTGCGCCTGCTCGCCGCGGCTACGGCGTGGTCCAGGTGGCGGGGGGCTTCTCCTGGTCGTAGAGCCAGGTCTGGAAGAACGCGTCCAGGTCCTCGCCGGACGCCTCCTCGTAGACCGCCTGGAAGTCCTCCGATGTGCCCGCGGAGTCGTCGTAGCGCTCGAGCCAGAGCTGCGCGCCCTCGAAGAACGCGTCGTCGCCGACCTCGACGCGAAGGGCGTGGAGGGTCGCGGCACCGCGGTTGTACACCTGGGTTGCGAAGAGCCCGAACTCGCCTGGGTCGCCGATCTGCAGGTCCCAGTACGCCTGGGTCCGCGCCGGGGCGTACCAGTTGTCGTACGCCGTCTGCGCGGTTCGGATGCCGCGCTCCTCGTTCCACATCCAGTTCGCGTAGGTCGCCCACCCCTCATTGAGCCAGATGTCCTGCCAACGCTCAGGGCTCACCGCATTGCCGAACCACTGGTGGGCGAGCTCGTGCGAGACGGTGCCCTCGCTCGCCTGCGAGGAGTACACGGGACGGGTCTGCGTCTCGAGCGCGTAGAACACGGTGTCGTTGTCGACGATCGAGCCGTAGGCGACGAAGGGGTAGGGTCCGAACTTCGACTCGAAGAAGTCGATCATCTCGGCCTGCCATCCGAGGCTCGCGTTCGTCGTCGCGAGGCGCCCCGAGCTCAGCTTCGTGTCGACCGCGTCGATGATCGGAACGCCGCTGCCGGAGTAATAGGTGTCGCGCAGGTCGAAATCACCGACCGACGCCGTGGTGAGGTAGCTCGCCTGCTGGTCGGGCGCGTCCCAGAACCAGGTGGTCCAGCCGCCTTCGGTGACGGGCTCGCCGGCGGGAAGGCCGTTCGCGACCGCGACCTTGCCCTCGGGCACCGTGATCTCGAACGAGTAGGACGCCTTGTCGGTCTGGTGGTCGCTCACGGGGTACCACGTCATGGAGCCCTCGGGTTCGCTCACGACCATCGCGCCGTCGCGCATCGTGACCCAGCCGTAGAACGCGTCCTCGATGTCGGTCGGCTGCGTCGTCGTGCCGCCGTAGTCGACGACGACCTGCACCGCCTGACCGGCCTTGATCTTGGGCCGCGGCTGCACGGTGAGCTCCCAGACGCGCGCCGCGTCGTCCTGCACGTGCCAGAACGCCGCGCCGTCGACCTCCTCGCCGGCCACCGGCGGTTCGACGGATGCCGCGGGCTTCCCGTTCACCGTGACGGACTCCACGTCCATGCCCCGCAGGTCGAGGTTGAAGCGATCGAGGTCCTGCGTCGCCACGAGATCGATGGTCGCGACGCCGTCGAACTCGCCCTCGAGCGGGGCAGGGGCGGGCGCCGGCGGCGTGTAGCGGATGTCGAGGTCGTAGTGCTGCACGTCGTAGCCGCCGTTGCCGGCGAAGGGGAAGTACTCGTCCCCGACGCCGGAGGCGCCCGCCGTGTACCTCGGCCCCGCCGAGTCCGGGCCGTTGCCGCCCGGTGCCGCCGCGGCAGCCGACGCGCCCAATGCGCCGAGTGCCATCGCCATGGCGGTCGCGCCGCCGATCAACCTCGCCCTGTTCCGGATCATGGTCTCCCCTTCACGCCGATTGTCGAACGATACGACGGCGGCGGCCGATCGCGATAGAGCGGGAGCCGCCGATCCACGCACGAATCCTGCGTCTTCGGCGGATCAGCTCGCGGGCCGGACCCACTGCGCGAACGTCGGCGCGCTCACGAACGTGATCGTGCCGTCGGCGAGCACCACGACAGGGGACAGCCCGCTGCCCGGTTCGACCGGTCCGGTCCAGGCGCCGGGGACGGGGTCGTCCGTCTGCGCGTAGCCGGCGGCGGTGAGTTCGTCGCCCCACGCGGCCTCGTCGACGCCGCTCGCCTGCGCGACGTGGAGGATGATGTCGGACTGCGGCTTGCCCCACGAGCACACCAGCCCGCCCTCCTCTGCGATGCTCGCGATGATCGGGTCGTTCGGGTCCAGGTCGCGCGGCTCGAGTCCGTCGGCCTCGAGTTGCGCGTACGCCTCGGGTGCGAGGACGTCCTCGCAGCTCGTTCCGATCGCGGGCGTGTCGGTCGGCGTTGGCTCGGTGGTGGGTTCGGGCGATGCGGCGGCCGGCGTGGTCGGCGACGCGCTCTCGGCGGGTTCGCCGGCGTTCCCCGCGCACGCGGCGAGTCCGAGCGAGAGGGTCAGGGCAGCGGATGCCGCGAGCACGCGCGGCGCGAAGGTCCGGGTCATGCCCCTCACCGTAACGACCGGCCCGCCACGACACGCCGGGGCGCACCCTGAGCCGGGCGCAGAGTGCCTCGGTGGCATCCGCTGCCCGTCGAGTCGCCACTCGCGTCGGCCATTCCGTCTCGTCCCTGGCGGAAGTGGCGACTCGATCATGCCGACGAGCGGGCGCCGCGCCAGCCGCGACTTCGCAGAGCACGCTCGAGCTGGTCGAGTGCGCGGGCCGGCGGCAGACGCCGCCCGACACGGATGACGATCCACCCGGCGGCGGCCAGATCGTTGAGTCGTTCGACGTCGCGGTGGGCTGCACGTCGTCCTCCCGATGCTGCTCGCCGTCGATCCAGCTCATCGACCGTCGCCAGCGGGCGCGGCCAGCCCAGCAGTCGGTCACCCGCGGCGACGAGGTCGTCGTGGGACAGCGTCGACGCGAGTTGGCACCAGGCATCGCATGCCGACACCGCCGGCACGCCGCGCACGACGGAGCGCTGCACGCGCTCGGCCAGGGTGCGGTGGCCGATGACGCCGGGCACGCGCGGTTCGCGACCTCGAAGGGCCGAGACGTGCAGCGGCCCGTGCTCGAGTGCCGACGGCAGAGGGATTCCCCAGAGCAGGGCGGCGCTGGCGTGGCTGAAGACCTGGGATGCGGGCATACGTGCGGCGAAGGCCCGGCATCGCTCGTCGTAGGCGGACGGCGGAACCGTCGTGCGCACCCCGTGGTGTGGTGCCGAGAGGTCGCGCGCCCGTAGCCGCCCCCGCGGCACGCCGAGCTCGTCGGACCTGCGCACCGTGAAGGGCACCTCGCGCAGCGCGGGTGGAAGGGGACGAGCTCGCACGGGGTCCATGCTCACCGAGACCGGCGCGGCCGTTCGCACCGTCGCCCGGAGCTGTGAGCCGGCACCCACCCGCGGCAGCGGTGCAGGACCAGTCGCCTCCAGTGACCCCTGCCTCTCGTCCCGTCCCGTCCCGCCCCGCGCCGCCGCCACGAGTGTCCAACGGATGTCACATCCCGAGCGCCGGTCCCACATCCATTGGACACGCGGACGCCATGCGCGGCTGCCCGCCAAGTCGAGTGTCCGAAGGATGCGGCGTCGGGAGCGCGAGACTCGCATTCTCTGGACACTCGACTCCGGGTGGGCAGAGGAGGCGAGGCAGGGAAGGGAATAGGGTGCGACGACGGCAGGTTGAGTCTAGTGCGCTCAAGTTTTGCGGCGGCGACTTGACACCCATCGGATGCCGCTGGGAGACTTGAGCGGTCGAGGCTCAAGTCTCGACACCATCGACTTCGGCCGCGGGCGAGGAACGCCGGGCCGATCGCCGTGGGGCGACATCCGCAACACCCCCGGCAGAAGGAGAGGCACACATGTCACGTGCAGTCGGAATCGACCTGGGTACCACCAACTCGGTCGTGAGCGTCCTCGAGGGCGGCGAGCCCGTCGTCATCGCGAACGCCGAGGGCTTCCGCACCACCCCGTCGGTGGTCGCGTTCACGAAGGACGGCGAGGTGCTCGTCGGCGAGACCGCGAAGCGCCAGGCCGTGACCAACGTCGACCGCACCATCGCGTCGGTCAAGCGCCACATGGGCACCGACTGGAAGCGCGAGATCGACGGCAAGCAGTACACGCCGCAGGAGATCTCGGCGCGCATCCTGCAGAAGCTGAAGCGCGACGCCGAGCAGTACCTGGGCGACACGGTCACCGACGCGGTCATCACCGTACCGGCGTACTTCAACGACGCCGAGCGCCAGGCCACGAAGGAGGCCGGCGAGATCGCGGGCCTCAACGTCCTGCGCATCATCAACGAGCCCACCGCGGCCGCGCTCGCCTACGGCCTCGACAAGGGCAAGGAGGACGAGCTCATCCTCGTCTTCGACCTCGGTGGCGGCACCTTCGACGTGTCCCTCCTCGAGGTGGGCAAGGACGACGACTTCTCGACCATCCAGGTCCGTGCGACCGCGGGCGACAACCGCCTCGGCGGCGACGACTGGGACCAGCGGATCGTCGACCACCTGATCAAGCGCTTCAAGGACTCGACGGGTGTCGACGTCTCGAAGGACAAGATCGCCCTGCAGCGCCTGAAGGAGGCCGCGGAGCAGGCCAAGAAGGAGCTGTCGTCGAGCATGTCGACCAGCATCCAGCTGCCCTACCTCTCGCTCACCGAGAACGGCCCGGCGAACCTCGACGAGACGCTCACGCGGGCCCAGTTCGAGAACATGACGAGCGACCTGCTCGACCGCACCAAGAAGCCCTTCGAGGACGTCATCCGCGAGGCCGGCATCAAGGTGTCCGACATCGCCCACGTCGTGCTCGTCGGCGGCTCGACCCGCATGCCCGCCGTCTCCGACCTGGTGAAGAAGGAGACCGGGCAGGAGCCCAACAAGGGCGTGAACCCCGACGAGGTCGTCGCCGTGGGCGCCGCCCTCCAGGCGGGCGTCCTCAAGGGCGAGCGCAAGGACGTGCTGCTCATCGACGTCACCCCCCTGAGCCTCGGCATCGAGACCAAGGGCGGCATCATGACCCGGCTCATCGAGCGCAACACGGCCATCCCGACCAAGCGCAGCGAGACCTTCACGACCGCCGACGACAACCAGCCGTCGGTCGCGATCCAGGTCTTCCAGGGCGAGCGCGAGTTCACGCGCGACAACAAGCCGCTCGGCACGTTCGAACTGACCGGCATCGCACCGGCTCCCCGCGGCATCCCGCAGGTCGAGGTCACCTTCGACATCGACGCCAACGGCATCGTGCACGTGTCGGCGCGCGACAAGGGCACCGGCAAGGAGCAGTCGATGACCATCACCGGCGGCTCGTCGCTGCCGAAGGACGACATCGAGCGCATGGTGCGCGACGCCGAGGAGCACGCGGCCGAGGACAAGAAGCGCCGCGAGTCCGCCGAGACCCGCAACCAGGCCGAGCAGCTCGCGTACTCGATCGAGAAGCTGATCAAGGAGAACGACGAGAAGCTTCCCGCCGACATCAAGTCGGAGGTGCAGGGCGACGTCGACGCGCTCAAGACGGCGCTCGCGGGCGACGACGACGACGCGGTGAAGTCGGCGTTCGACAAGCTGAACCAGTCCCAGGGCAAGCTCGGCGAGGCGATCTACGCGCAGGGCCAGCAGGCGGATGCCACCGCCGGCGCGGGCGCGAACCCCGGCGAGGACGCCACTCCGTCGGGCTCCGAGGGCCCCGAGTCGTCCGATGAGGACGTGGTCGACGCCGAGGTCATCGACGACGAGGACGAGAAGAAGTAGACATGGCTGACGAGAACCAGAACCACGACGAGCCGATCATCCGCGACAAGCGGCGGATCGACCCCGAGACGGGTGAGGTTCGCCCCGTGGCCGGTGCCGAGGGGGCAGGCGGCGAGCCCGCCGCCGAAGGCGGGGCGACGGATGCCGCGGCAGATGCTGCTGCGGCATCCGCTGCCGACGACCTCGACGAGGAGGCGGTCGACGAGGAGACCGCCGACGAGGAGACGCTCACCGTCGACGACATCCTGAACGCCGCGCAGGCCGAGGTCGACGACCCGACGGCCGAGCACCTCGCCGACCTCAAGCGGGTCACCGCCGAGTACGCGAACTACCGCAAGCGCACCGAGGCGAACCGCGAGGTCGAGCGCGAGCGGGCGATCGGCGCGGCCGTGGCCGTGCTGCTGCCCGTGCTCGACGACCTCGACCGCGCCGAGAAGCACGGCGACCTCGAGGGAGACACCCCGTTCGCGACGATCGCGGCGAAGCTGCGCGCGTCGGTCGAGAAGCTCGGCCTCACGCCGTTCGGCGAGGTCGGCGAGCCGTTCGACCCGCAGCGGCACGAGGCGATCTTCCAGCAGCACTCCGACGAGGTCGAGGTCGACACGGTCGCCGACGTCGTCGAGACCGGGTACCTGCTCGGCGGCACGCTGCTGCGCGCCGCGAAGGTCGTCGTGAAGACGCCCGCGTAGCGCGGCTGCGGGTCGAGGAGCGGCGCAGCTGCGTCTCGAGACCCCCTCGCACGAGGTCTCGAGACGCTCCCGGCTCCGCCGGGTGCTCCTCGACCCGCACCACCCACTAGATTTCGAGGAAGGAGGCGCCGATGGCCAGCCAGGATTGGTTCGACAAGGACTTCTACGCGATCCTCGGCGTCTCGAAGGACGCGAGCGACGCCGACATCAAGAAGGCCTACCGCAAGCTCGCGCGCAAGTACCATCCCGACCAGAACCCGGGGGATGCCGCGTCGGAGTCGAAGTTCAAGGAGATCAGCGAGGCGCACTCGGTGCTCTCCGATCCCGAGGAACGCAAGGAGTACGACGCGGTCCGCGCGATGGGCGGCGGGGCCCGGTTCACGGCACCCGGCGGCGGGGCCGGCGGGTTCGAGGACGTCTTCGGCGGCATGTTCGGCGGTCCGGGCGGCGCCGGCGGCACGCGGTACACCTACCAGCAGGGCGGCCAGTACGACGACCTGCTCAGCGGGCTCTTCGGCGGCGGCCGGTTCGGCCAGCCGTCGGGCGGGTACCGCGGCTACGGCGGCCCGACGCGCGGGCGCGACGTGACCGCGACCACCACGCTCGACTTCGTCACGGCGACCAAGGGCGACCGCATCACCCTGCAGACCGCCGAGGGTCGCGAGATCACCGTCAACGTGCCCGCGGGCGTCGCCGACGGACAGAAGATCCGGCTGCGCGGCAAGGGCCATCCGTCGCCCGACGGTGGCGAGCCCGGCGACATCGTGCTCACCGTGAAGGTGCGCAAGCACCCCGTGTTCGAGCGCGACGGGCTCAACCTGCGCGTCAACGTGCCGGTCACGTACACCGAGGCCGCCCTCGGCGCGACGATCCAGGTGCCGACCCTCGCGGGCGACCCGGTGAAGCTGCGTGTCGCGCCCGGCACCCCGAGCGGCCGCGTGCTGCGCGTCAAGGGCCGCGGCGTCGAGACGAAGAAGGGCACGGGCGACCTCCTCGCCGTCGTGCAGGTGGCCGTGCCGTCGCACCTGTCGAAGGAGGCGGAGGAGAAGTTGCGCGAGTTCTCCGCGCTGCTGCCCGACGAGGACCCCCGCGAGGACCTCCTCGCCAAGGCGAGGGGCCACTGATGCAGGTCGACGGCGAGAGCCCCCTGTTCGTGATCTCGGTCGCGGCCGAACTCGCCGGGATGCACCCGCAGACGCTCCGCCAGTACGACCGCATGGGGCTCGTCTCGCCGAAGCGCACCGCGGGCAAGTCCCGCCGCTACTCGATGCGCGACGTCGCGCAGCTTCGCGAGATCCAGCAGCTGTCGAGCGAGGGCGTGAGCCTCGAGGGCATCCGCCGCGTGCTCGGCCTCGAGAACGAGGTCACCGAGCTCCGCGAGCGGGTGCGCGAGCTCGAGCGTGCGCTCGCCGACGAGATGCTGAACCGCCCCGGCCGGCGCGTCTTCGCGGCCGGCGCGCACGGCGAGGTCGTCTCGCTCAAGGCGGGCACGCGCTTGCGCCGCGAGAACGCCGTCGTCGTGTGGCGACCGCTCGACCGCGGCTGATCGCCCGGGTCAGCGTCCCCAGGCCGACGCGGGCGCCGCGACCTCCGGGACGCGCGACGTCGACCACCACGTGCCGTACCCGTAGTGGCTCTCGGCCCAGGGCGAGGCCCAGATCGCCCGCGCCGTGGCATCCGCCGACGTGCCGGCTTCGAGCCCGGCGACGATGTCGGCGTAGAACGTGCGCTTCTGCAGGTTGGACGCAGCGTACCGGGCCGCGTCGACGAGGGTCGCATAGCTGCCGAGGCCGCTGCCGCCGCCCGAACCGTACCCGTTGTTCAGCGGGTTGTTGCGGTTCCACCAGTTGTCGGGACCGTTCTCCTCGCGCATCCACTCGACCATGAGCCGGACGTTCTCGTCGGTCACGGGCCAATCGCCGAGCACGAGCACGAGCGTCGCCCAGTCGTAGTTGGTGCCGGATGCCACGAGCGTCTCGGGCCCGGTCGCCGCGGCGTAGCCCTCGCGCGAGACGGCCGCCGTGGTGAGGTCGCCCGGGACCGAGAAGTCCTGGACGTCGCCGTGGAAGGGCGAGAGCGAGGTCGCCGCGGCGTCGGCGAGGGCGACCGACGGGCGGGGGAGCGGGGCCAGCGCGACGGTCGCGAGCAGTCCGCCGACCGCGACGACCGCCGCGATCGCCACGACGCTGCGCCGCCGTGCCAGACGAGGCCGATCGGCCCGGTCGGCCCGGCGCCGGCGGCCGCGCACACGGAACGGGCGCCGCGCGGTCGCTCGAACCGCCGCGCGACGCTCCCCCTGGTGCTGCGCCGAATGTCGCATCGGGGGCCGAGGCTAGCAAACGGTGCCGGGTGCCGTCAGCCCCCTGTCGCTCGACGGCGGCGCGTGGCACGTCGTGCCCAGACGATGACCGGCACGAGCAGGAGCGACAGCAATCCGCCGACGACCGCGAGCGTCGCGTAGGACGACGCGGCGAGCACCAGGCCAGACAGGGCGCTCGCACCCGCGCCGGCGAGCGCGATCAGCACGTCGATCGATCCCTGCGTCTTCGCGCGGTGCGTAGGCGAGGTCGCATCGACGACGAGGGCCGTGCCCGAGATGAGGCCGAAGTTCCAGCCCAGGCCGAGCAGCGTGAGCGCGACGACGAGGAGCACGAGCGAGTCGCTCGGCGCCAGGGCCGCGACCGCGCCCGCGAGCAGCATCGTCACCGCGGCCGCGATCGCCATCGGGATGCGGCCGATGCGGTCGACGAGGACGCCGGTCACGAGCGAGGGCAGGTACATCGCGCCGATGTGGATGCCGATCACGATGCCGACAGCGGAGAGCGCGTGGTCGTGGCCGCGCATGTGGACCGGCGTCATCGTCATGATCGCGACCATCGTGGCCTGCGTGAGCACCATGATCGTCGCGCCCAGGACCACGCCGGGCACGAAGCGGTCGCGGGCCGGCGTGGGCTCCGCGGCGTCGGGTGCGGCGGCCTCGGGTGCCGAGAGGTCGGGCGCTCCGCCGTCCGGCTCTGCATCGGGCCGACCGGCGGGGGAGGACGCCGGAACCGGAGGCAGGCCGGGCGTGTGGTCGAGGTGCTCGGCGACGAGGAACGGGTCGGGCCGGAGCAGCAGGAACAGCACCGTGCCCGCGCCGAGGTACGCGGCCGCGGCGAGCAGGAACGGCCCCGCGAGCGCGGGGATGCCGAGTGCGAGGGCGAGCGCGCCCAGCGGCTCGACGAGGTTCGGCCCGGCGACCGCGCCGAGGGTGGTCGAGACCAGCGCGACGCTCACCGCGGTGCCGCGCTGCGTGGGCAGCGCGAGGTCCGTGCCCGCGTACCGCGCCTGCAGGTTGGTGGCGGTTCCGGCGCCGTACACGAACAGGGAGACGAACAGCAGCGGCACATTGTCGGCGACCGCGGCGGCGACCACGCCGAGCGCGCCCGCGCCGCCCGCGGCGAAGCCGAGGCCCAGGCCCGTACGGCGGCCCCACCGCTGCGTGATCCGCCCGACGAGGAACGCCGCGAGCGCCGATCCGAGCGTGAACAGCGCTGCGGGCGCGCCCGTGACGCTGTCGGAGCCGAGCATGTCTCGCGCGAGGAGCGCGCCGACCGTGATGCCCGCGGCGAGACCGGCCCCGCCGAGCACCTGGCTCGCCACGACGACGGCGAGCGTGCGTCGCTGGACCCGCTGCCTCACCGCCTCGTCGGCGTCGATGGCGCGCGCGAGTTCGATCAGATCGGGCATACGGCCGAGCGTACTCCGGGCCGGTGACCGAGGATCGGCGGGGCCGTGTATCGCGCTGCCCGGCGAAGGGCCCGGACCGCTCGCGCGGTCCGGGCCCCGTGCGGTGACCGCGTCAGCCGACGCGCACGCCGTCGACCGTGAGCCACCACGACTCGTCGGCGAAGTCGGCGGGGTCGATCACCCCGCGCTCCTGCGCCCAGTCGATCAGCAGCTGGCGGATCTCCTTCTGCTCGTCGTACACGATCGGCGCCGACGCGATGTGCGGGAACCCGCCGCCGCCCGAGCGACGGTAGTTGTTCACTGCGACGACGACCTCCTGGTCCGCCGCGAGCTCGGCGCCGCCCGACAGCACGAGGTTCTCGACCCGCGAACCCACCGGCTGCGACAGGTCGAGCTCGTACTCCACCCCCGCGATGATGTCGAGGTTGTAGTCGGGCGTGCCGCCCGCGCCGGTGTGCGCCTCGGGGTCGAAGGTGCCGCCCGACGGCACGGTCGCGTAGTACTTCGCCGAGTACTCGAGGTACTCCTTCACTTGGGCGCCGGTCATCGTGACCGCCTGCAGGGTGTTGTCGTAGATGTAGAGCCCGGCGATGTCGCGCACCGTCACGTCGCCCTGCGGGAAGACGGCGGTGCGGCTGAACGGTGCCGCGATCGACAGAACGGGCAGGTCGGCGTAGGCCGTGCCGGCGAGCGAGCCCGCCACGGCATCCGTCTGCACCTGCTGGATGAAGTCGATGATCGCCGTGTCCTCGTAGCGGCTGGTGACCGCCGACAACTCCTCAGTCGACTGGGCGACGACCTGGTTCACGTACGCGACCGTGGTCTCGTGCTGCTCGGCGACGAGGTCGACGATCTCGGGCGACTCGGGGTAGCCGGCGGTGCGGATCGCGGAGGCCTCGGCGTCCGCGACATCCCACTGCCCCGTGACCTTCTCGAGCGACAGGTCGACGCGCGAGACGGTCGAACCCCAGCGGTAGGGCTGCGTGAGCAGCACCTCGTCGCCCGTGACCTCGTTCACGACGACCTCGCTCGGCTTGTCGAGGTGCGAGTGACCGACGACCATGACGTCGATGCCGGGCACCTTGCGGGCGACCTCGGCCGTCGCGTTCTCGGGCGGGGCGATCGACTCGTCGTACGACGAGGCTCCGGTGCCGGCGTGCGAGAGCACGACCACGATGTCGGCCCCCGCCGCACGCACCTCGGGCACCCACTCCTCGGCCGCGTCGACCATGTCGCGGAACTCGAGCTCGCCCTCGACGTTCGCCTTGTCCCAGATCATCGAGCCGGGGGTCGTGAGGCCGAGGATGCCGACCGTGACCGGCTTGTGGCCCTTCACCTTCTTCGTGACGAGCGTGTACGGGTCGAACGCGGGCTCGCCGGTCTCGGCGTCGACAACGTTCGCGCCCAGCAGCGGGAAGCCGAGGTCGTCCTCGTAGGCGTCGAGGAGGTCGAGGCCGTAGTTGAACTCGTGGTTGCCGACGACCTGCGCGTCGTAGCCGATCGCGGCGTAGGCCGCGGCCATCGGGTGGTCCGCGCCGGTCTCGTGCACGGGCTCCTGAACGGCGTAGTAGTAGCTGAGCGGGGTGCCCTGAATGGCGTCGCCGTTGTCGACGACGAGCAGGCGGTCGTCGCCGACCTCGGCGCGCACCTCGTCGACGACGGATGCCACGGACGCGAGCCCGACCTTGTCGCCGGCGCGGTCGCTGTAGGCGCGGTCGCTGAAGTAGTCCCAGTTGAGCACCCGGCCGTGCAGGTCGGTCGTGGCGAGCAGGGTGAGGTCGAGGTCGTGCGCGTCGTTCGGGGCGGCGGCCGCCGGGATGGCGGCGCCGGCGCCGAGGAGGAGGACGGCGGTCGCCGCCGCTCCGATGAGTCGTGTCTTCACGTGGTGGTGTTCCTCTCGGTTTCGCATGAACGGGCGGGCCGTGGGCACGCCGGGCACACGCTACGGAGCGGGCGTTCCCTGCGGGTGAACTCCCGTCGTCGCGTGGGCGTCCTCGAATCATCGGGCGCGGGCGAGCGGCGGCGGAAGGATCTTGACGACGGCGCCGCCTGTCGGGTAGCGCCGGCGGGTAGGGTGCCGTGGTGGACTTCGACGCGCTCCGGCGGCACCCCGACCTCGAGGCGCCGGGGCTCTTGGCGACGGATGCCGCGGACCGGCTCATCCTCGACGAGGCTGCCGCCGCGCTCGCCGAGGTCGGGTCGGAGCCGGGCGCCGTCGTGGTGGTCGACGACGCGTACGGTGCGCTCGCGCTCGGTGCGCTCGACGCCGGTGCACGCGGCGTCAGGGTGCACCAGGATCCGATCACGGGCGAGCGGGCCCTCGCGGAGAACGCCGCGCGACTGGGCGTCGCCGAGGCGGACCGTCCGCGAAGCCTCCCCCTGGGCCGCGAGCTCGTCGCGGGCGCGCGGGTCGTGCTCCTGCGCCTGCCGCGCTCCCTCGACCGGCTCGACGCGGTCGCCGGCGTGATCGCCGCGCACGCCGCGCCCGACGTGCGCGTGTTCGCGGGCGGACGGATCAAGCACATGTCGCTCGCGATGAACGAGGTGCTCGGCCGGTGGTTCGCGCGCGTCGACGTGACGCACGCCCGGCAGAAGTCGCGGGTGCTCGTGGCGTCGGGTTCGGGTCTCGGTACGCGCCCGGAGGGCGCTCCCCGACCCGCGGAGGGCTTCGACGACGCGCTGGGGCTCGCGATCGTCGCGCACGGCGGCGTGTTCGCCGGTGCCGCCGTCGACATCGGCACGCGCTTCCTCCTCGGCGTGCTGGGCGACGCGGTTCCCGACGCCGTGAGCGCCGTGGACCTCGCCTGCGGTTCGGGCGTCGTCGCGGCGTGGCTCGCGCGCGAGCGACCGGGGCTCGTGGTGCACGCGTCGGACCGGAGCGCCGCGGCCGCGGCATCCGCTGCCCTGACCGCCGCCGCGAACGGCGTCGCCGACCGCGTTCGCGTCGCCCAGGCCGACGGCCTCGAGCACCTGCCCGCTGCGAGCGAGCGGCTCGTGGTGCTGAACCCGCCCTTCCACTCGGATGCCGCCGTGCACACCGGGATCGCGACGCACCTGTTCGCCGAGGCCGCGCGCGTGCTCGAACCGGGCGGCGAACTGTGGTGCGTGTGGAACTCGCACCTGCGGTACCGGCCGCTGCTCGAGCGGATCGTCGGCCCGACGCGACAGGTCGCCCGCAACCCGAAGTTCACGGTGACCGCTTCCGTGCGCTGAGGCACGCGGCGGAAAGGGGATGCGGACGGACGGCCGTCGTGCCACTCTCGAAGGGTGACCACCACGGCTTCAGCGAGCCGTCGTCGTCTCCCGACGGGGACGGTCACCTTCCTGTTCACGGATGTCGAGGGATCGACCCGTCTGCTGGAGGCTGCCGCCGACCGCTGGCCCGCGCTGCTGGCCGACCACGACCGGCTCGTCCGCGACGCCATCACCGATCACGGCGGCACCGTGGTCAAGACCGAGGGGGACGGGTTCTTCGCGGCGTTCCAGTCCGCCGTGGACGCCGTCGGGGCTGCGGCGGACGCCCAGCGAGCGCTGGCGAGGCACGCGTGGCCCGACGGGCTGGCGCCGAAGGTGCGGATGGGACTCCACACCGGCCTCGGCCTTCTCGGTGGCGACGACTACATCGGGCTCGACGTGCACCGCGCCTCCCGCATCACGTCGACCGCGCACGGCGGCCAGGTCGTGCTCTCCGCGGCGACCGCCGCGCTCGTCGACCACGAACTGCCCGGCGGCGTCGCGATGCACGACCTCGGCAGGCACCACCTGAGGGATCTCCCCCGGGCCGAGCGCCTCTTCCAGCTCGACATCGACGGGCTCGATCGCGACTTCCCCGCACTGCGATCGCTCAAGGCCGTGCCGAACAACCTGCCCGCGCAGGTCACACACTTCGTGGGTCGCCGACGCGAGAGCGCCCGAGTGCGGGAACTGCTCGAATCCTCGCGCGTGGTGACCATCACGGGCACGGGCGGGACCGGCAAGACGCGGCTCGCCCTGCAGGTCGGAGCCGAGATCGGCGACCGCTTCCGCGACGGGGTGTTCTTCGTCGACCTCGCGCCCGTCGACGATCCCGACGTCGTCCCGTCCCAGGTGCTCCGGTCGCTCGGCGAGGACTCGGCGCCCGGCAACCGGCCGCCGCGCGACGCGCTCCTCGAGCGGTTGGCCGACCGGGAGGTGCTGCTCATCCTCGACAACTTCGAGCAGGTCATCGCCGCGGCACCCGTCGTGGCCGACCTCGTGACGGCGTCGCCGAGATCACGCTTCCTCGTCACGTCGCGCGGTCCGCTCCGCATCGCCGCCGAGCAGGAGATGCCCCTCGAGCCCATGGACCTGCCCGACCGGCACGACCCGGTCGGGGCGACGGGCTCCGACGCGGTCGCGTTGTTCGTCGATCGGGCCATGGCGGTGCGACCGGACTTCGCGGTGACCCCGGAGAACGTCGCAGCGGTGTCCGAGCTGGTACGCGGACTCGACGGCCTTCCGCTCGCGATCGAACTCGTCGCGTCACGCGTGCGGCTGCTGCCGGTGCCCGAGATCCTCGCCCGACTCGACCCGGCGCGGCCGGGCACCGGAACCATCGACCTGCCGGAACGACAGCGGACGATCGAGGGCGCGATCGCGTGGAGCTACGACCTGCTGGACCCGCCCGTTCAGCAGCTCTTCGCGAGGCTCGGCGTCTTCGCGGGCGGCGCCGACCTCGAGCAGATCGAGCGGGTGTGCGACGACGTCGACGTCGACCTGCTGAGCGGGCTCGCCGAGCTCGTCGACCAGGGGCTCCTGCGACAGGTCGCGGCGCCCGGCGGCCGTGCCCGGTTCCGGACGCTGCACGTGATCCGCGAGGTCGCCCTGCTGAAGCTTGAGGCGAGCGGCTCGGGGCCGGCGATCCACCGTCGCCACCTCGAGGCGTACGTCGACTGGGCCGAGGACGTCGCGACGCACCTCATGGGCGAGGATCGGTCGGAGTGGCTCGACCGGTTCGACGCCGACCACGACAACGTGCGCACCGCGCTCGACTGGGCCGCGGTGCACGGCGAGACCGATCTCGCATTGCGTCTCGCCGCCGCATCGTGGCGGTTCTGGCAGTCGCGCGGCCACCTCCACGAAGGGCGGAGCCGGCTCGAGACCGTCGTCTCGCTGCAGGGCGGTGAGCCGCTGCACCGGGCGCGGGCGCTCGAGGCGCTCGGCGGCGTGTACTGGTGGCAGGGCGAGATCGACCGATGCGTCCCGCCCTACCGTGAGGCGCTCGCGATCCAGCGCGAGCTCGGCGATCCCGGCGAGATCGCCAACGCGATCTACAACGCGGCGATCGGGCAGTCCGTGGCGGCCGTGACGTCGGGCGTCACCGACGAGGTCCGCCGCGAGGTCTTCGGCCTCTACGACGAGGGGGAGGCGATCTACCGCCGGCTCGGCGACGAGGACGGTCTCGGCAACATCACCTGGGGCAGGGGGCTGGCGGTCTCCGACCTCGACGACGACGTGTCGGGCGCACTCGCCCTATTCCACCAGAGCATCGAGCACTATCGGCGCGCGGGCAACGAGTTCGGCATGGGCTGGGGCATGTTCGAGGTCGCCATCTTCAGCGCGCGTCTCGATGACATCGAGACAGCGTGGGACTACCTCGAGCAGGGCCTCGAACTCTTCGCGCCGCACCGGGACGTCTCGGCGGTCGTGCTGTTCCTCTCGCTGGCGGCGGCGCTTGCGCAGGCCGCCGGCGACGAGGAACGTGCGGCTCGGCTCGCCGGAGCCGTGCGCGGTCTCCGGAACTCCTCGGGCGCCAAGATCGTCGACCACGAGATGACGCGGATCCGCGGCCTCTCGATCGAGGACCTGGACCCCGAGCGCGACGACCTGGCGCCGCTGTACCGGTCGGGCATGGAGATGGATCTCAGGCAGGCCGTCGCCTACGCGCTCGGACGCGACCTCACGGGGGACGTGCCATCCGGGCCGGGTCCGTGACAGGCTGGAAGGGTGACGTCCACGATCGAGCAGCTCGACGCCGACCTCGTCACCGACGAGGCCGTGCGGCCCGACCTGCCGTGGCGGACGATCGTGTGGGACGACCCCGTCAACCTCATGACCTACGTCACCTACGTGTTCCGCAGCTACTTCGGGTTCCCCCGCGAGGAGGCCGAGCGGCTCATGCTGCAGGTCCACAACGACGGGCGGGCGATCGTCGCGACGGGTGACCGCGAGTCGATGGAGCGGCACGTCCACGCGATGCACGGGTACGGCCTGCAGGCGACCGTGTCGAGGGCCGAGCCGTGATCGTCGCCGGCCGCGAGGGAGGCGCCGACGGCGTCCGCATCGTGCTGGAGACCGAGGAGGCGATGCTCCTGTCCGAGCTGGCCGACCAGGTCGACTCGGTGCTGCTGCTCGGCGGTGACGACGACCCCGCCCTGGGCCGGCTGTTCCCGGCCGCGTACCGCGATGACGAGGCATCCGCCCGCGACTTCGAGCGGTACACGCGCGACAGCCTCGTCGACGGCAAGCGCCAGGCGGCGCAGTCGGTGCGGGATGCCACGGCCGCGACCCGCGGCGACGGCATCGTCGAGATCGAGCTCGACCAGGTGCAGGCATGGGGATGGCTGACGTTCCTCACCGACCTGCGGCTGATCCTCGCCGAGCGGGTGGGCGTCACCGATCCGGACGAGGCCGAGCCCGCCGACGACGAACGCGACGACTACCTCCGCGCCGCATACGAGTGGGCGGGCATCGTGCAGGGATCGATGCTCGAGGTGCTCGACCCGATCGGCCGGTAGCTGGCAGTCTGGTCCCGCGAGCCGCGTGCGCGCGCCGGAGGACGGCGGTGGCGCGGCCGCTGAGCGGAGGAACCATGTCCCAGCCGTCGTCGATCGTGGGGATCCTGCGCGAACCGACCCGCACGACCGAGTCGATCGAGTCGTCGGCGCTGATCGTCGGCGCGGCGGTGTTCGTGGTCGCGGCGCCGCTCGGCCTGCTGGTGTTCTGGGGAACGGCGCTCCCGATCGCCGGGCGCGACTCCCTCGGCGCGGCGGTGGCGCTCGGCGGTGCGATCGTCGCCGCGCTCGCCTTCGTCGCGGGACGGCTCGTCCTGCGACGGCGGTTCGGCGCGGCATCCGTCGTCGAGCCCGAACCCGGCGGCACCCGCACGCCGGCCGGGTCGGCAGGCGCGCCCGACCACCCCGGTCCGCGGCTGCACTGGTTCGACGTGGTCGCGCTTTCGGTCGCGCATGCGGTGATCGCCCTGCTCGGCTGGACGGGCCTCGCCGACATCCTCGAGCGCAGCTTCCTCGGCGCAGAGGTGTTCCCGATCCCGGCCGCCCTGCTGTTCGGCGTCGCCCTCGCCGTGTCGGCCTACGTGTCGTTCCTGTCGTCGGTGCGGATGACGCCGATGCTGCTGTCGCTCGTGCTCGCGGTGTTCCTCGTGGTCGGCGTCATCACCGCGATGCTGAGCTCGACCGACCCGCTGTGGTGGGAGAAGAACCTCAGCGCGCTCGGCATGACGAACGACATCTCGTCGCTCGCGTTCAATCTCACGTTGATCATCGCGGGCGCGATCGTGACGATCGTCGCGCGGTACGCCACCGCCGGGCTGCCGGCCGGGACTCCGAAGGAGCGACGCGGGCGCGACGTGGTCCGCTGGGGGCTCGTGCTCATCGGCATCCTGCTGGCGCTCGTCGGGGTGTTCCCCGTCGACGAGTTCTTCCTCGTGCACAACACCGTCGCGACGGGCATGGCCGTGGTGTACGCGGTGGTGGTGATCGGGCTGCCGCGCTTCCTGCCGACGATGCCGCGGGTGTTCGTGATGCTCGGCTGGGTGTACGTCGGCGTGATCGTGGTGCTGGGCGTCTTCTTCGCGATCGGCTACTACAACCTGACCGCGGTCGAGCTCGTGGCGGGCGTGCTGATCTTCAGCTGGATCATCCTGTTCCTCCGCAACACGGGCTCGGTCGGGCCGAAGCGGGTGGTCGCGGTCACGGCGTGACGGATGCCGCGGCATCCGCTGCACGCGACGGTCGGCCGGGCGCCCGCGCACCCGGCCGACCGTTCGAGCGTGATCAGGAGTGGGACAGCGCCTTGGCCTTGAGCGCCTCGTACTCCTGGGCGTTGATCGTGCCGGCGTCGAGGAGCGCCTTGGCCTTGGCGATCTCGTCGGCGGGGCTCGCGGCACCTGCCGTCTGGCGGATGTACTGGTCGGTCGCGGCCTGCACCTCGGAGGCCTGCTTCGCCGAGCGGCGGGCCATGCCGTCGCCGCGCGCGATGAGGTACACGAGTGCGGTCAGGAACGGCAGGAAGACCAGGAAGATGATCCAGACCGCCTTGAGCCAGCCGTTCAGCTTGTCGTCGCGGAACAGGTCGCCGATGATCGCGAAGAGCGCGAACAGGTAGGCGATGAATGCGAAGCTCCAGAAGAAGATCCACACGAGGTTCCAGAAGTTGTCCCAGAAGTCCACGGGGGTGCGCCTTTCCGATAGGTGACGGGGAGCGAAGACCTGCTCCCTCGAGCGTCACCCTACCCACGGGTCGACGACGGTCCGGGACTTTCGGCACATGGGCGCGCCGTCGCATCGGCTTGAATCGGTGGGTGCCCGGGGTCGCCGTGGCGCACTGCGACGACAGGGGGAATCCGATGGCGGAGTTCGAATACGGTCCGGTCGACATCTACGTCGTGAGCTTCGAGGGGTCGAGGCCGGATGACGCGACGTTGTCCGCGCTCGGCGACCTCATGGTCAACGACGAGGTCCGGCTGCTCGACCTGCTGATCGTCGCCCGAGGCGACGACGGCCAGGTCACGGTCCGGGAGTACGAGGAGTTCCGCGACGAGTTCGGCTTCACGGTCGTCGAGCTCGAGGCCGTCGGCGCCGTCGGCGACGAGGACATCGAGGAGCTCGCCGAGATCATCCCGCCGGGAACTGCGGGCGCGATCATGGCGCTCGAGCTCATCTTCGCGAAGAAGCTCGCGTCGGCGTTCGCCGCCTCGGGCGGCGAGGTGCTGCAGGTCGAGCGGATCCCCGCGACGGTGGTCAACGAAGTGCTCGCCGAGGCGAGCGACGAGTAGGGAGAGGGACGATGCCACTCAGGAGGATGGGCCGACCGGGACTCGTCGGCATGGCCGCGCGCACCGCGGTGGTCGCCGGCACCGCGACCGCGGTGAGCGGTCGCGTTGCGAACCGCCAGCAGCAGAGGTACGCGAGCCAGCAGGCCGAGCAGGACGCCGCGGCGCAGCAGCAGTGGGAGGCGCAGCAGTACGAGGCGCAGCAGGCCGCCGCGGCCGCACCGCCACCGCCACCGCCCGCGGCCGCTCCGGCAGCCGGCGGCCCGGACGTCGTCGCCGAGCTGCAGAAGCTCGCCGCGCTGAAGGAACAGGGCATCCTCGACGACGCCGAGTTCGCCGCCGCGAAGGCCAAGCTGCTCAGCTGACACGGAATCGGAACCTTTCCCCCGCATCCGATCCCGATTAGGGTCGGGTGCGGGGGAAGACATGTCCCCATCGGGGTTCACGGCGGGGGGTATGCGCGTGTCTGAGTCGGAGTACGGGCCGGAGGATATCCGTCGACGAACACGCCGATCGCTCGGCTGACGCACGTCGTGTCGAGCACCGAGTCGCGTTCCCCGGAGCGGTGGCAGCGCGCGTCCGAGATCGTCGGGGTGTTTCTGCTCTCGGTCGTCGCCGTCCTCACCGCGTGGTGCGGGTTCCAGGCCTCCAAGTGGGGCGGTGAGATGTCGATCGCATTCAGCCAGGCGTCGAGCGCGCGCATCCAGGCCGCTGGCGCCGACGGCGCTGCCCGTTCTGCACGTGCGTTCGACCTGACCATCTACGCGGCGTACGTCGAGGCGGTGGGTGACGGCAACGATGACCTCGCGGACTACATCCGCGACCGGTTCACGCCGGAGTTCCGGGTCGCGTACGACGCGTGGGTCGATGACGGCCAGGTCGAGAACGGTCCGTTCGCGCGGGAGGAGTACGTGCCCGAGGGCACCGTGGAGGCCCAGGAGCTCAACGACCGGGCCGACGAGAAGTTCGCCGAGGCACTCGAGAACAACCAGCGCGGCGACAACTACTCGCTCCTGACCGTGCTGTTCGCGCTCGTGCTCTTCCTCACGGCGATGTCGCAGCGCGAGCTCGCGCCCTGGGTGGGGCGCACGCTGCTCGGCCTCGCGATGGTCGTGGCCGTGGTCGGCGTGGTGATCCTGACGACCTTCCCGATCAGGATCTGACGGTGGCGGGCACGGAGCGGCCGTTGGCCGGCCTGACGCGGCGCAACCTCGCGCGCGAACTCGGCGCCGGCGTCACGTTGCTCGCGATCGCGGTGCCGCTCAATATCGGGTACGCGCAGATCGCCGGCCTGCCGCCGACCGCGGGCCTGTACGCGCTGGTGGTGCCGGCCATCGTCTATGCCCTGGCGGTGTCGTCGAGGCAGGTGGTCGCGTCGCCGGACGCCGCGGCGGCCGCCCTCGTGGCCTCGTCGCTCGTCGGCCTCGCCGCAGCAGGCGCGGGTGACTACGCGACGATGGCGCTCGCGCAGGCGATCCTGAGCGGCGTCATGTTCGTGCTCGCCTCGGTGTTCAAGCTGGGCTTCCTCGCGAGCTTCCTGTCGAAGCCGATCCTCGTCGGGTTCGTCGCCGGCCTGGCACTCGACATCCTGGTCAGCCAGGTCGCCAAGATGCTGGGCGTCTCCATCGACTCGGGCGAGGAGTTCGTCGGCAAGCTGGCCGGGCTCGTCGCGAACCTCACCGAGATCGACGCGTGGTCCGTCGCGATCGCGGCGGGTGCCGTCGCGATCCTGCTCGGCGGGCGGCGCGTCGCCCGCGCGGTGCCGTGGGCGCTCGTCGTGCTGGTGCTCGCCACGGCGCTCGTCGTGCTCGCGAGCCTCGACGACGCGGGCGTGGACGTGCTCGGCGAAGTGCCGGCGGGCCCGCCGACGTTGACCTGGCCGGTGCTCGAGTGGACGACGTGGCTCCTGCTCGTGCCATCCGCGCTCGCGCTGACCATGGTGACCACGGCCGAGGGGCTGCTCGTCGCGCGCTCCTATGCCGAGCGCCGCGGCTATCCCGACCGGCCGAACCGCGACCTGTTCGCCTTCGGCCTCGGGAACATCGCCGCAGGCGTGAGCGGCGGCTTCGCTGTGGGCGCTTCCACGTCGCGCACGGCGGCGATGGATCAGGCCGGGTCGCGCACCCAGCTCCCGGCGCTCGTCGCGGCGGCCGGCACGCTGCTCCTGCTCGTCTTCGGCACGGCCCTGCTCGCCGACATCCCCTCGCCCGCGATCGGCGCCGTGGTCGCGGTGGCGATCATCCCACTGCTCGGCATCCGCGAATTCGCGACGCTCTGGCGGCTCGACCGGTTCGAACTCGCCGTGGCGGCCGCGTGCTTCCTCACGACGCTGTTCGTGGGCGCCATCGCGGGCATCGTGGTGTCGTTCGTGCTCGCCCTCGTCAACCTGGCACGGCGGGCTGCGCGTCCGGCGGTCGACGTCCTCGCGTCCGACGGCGAGCCGACCGCCTCGCTCCTCGACCCGGCGCCCGCCGGTGACGTCACCGCCCCCGGGGTCGTGGTCGTCCGGCTGGCCGCGCCGCTGTTCTTCGCCAACGCGACCTCGTTCGGCGACGCCGTGAAGCGCGCCGTCACCGGCGCATCGGAACCCGTGCACCACCTCGTCCTCGACGGCGAGGCGGTGACCGACCTCGACGTGACCGGCGCCGAGGCGTTCGAGTCGCTCCGGTCCTGGCTGCGCGAGCACGAGGTGACGCTGTCGATGAGCCGGATGCGCCCGACGGTGCGCCGCCGGTTCGAGCGCTTCGGGCTGCTCGACGGCGTGGCGATCCACCCGACCAACCGGGCGGCGCTCGCCGCCGCGGGCGGCGCGGCGCCCGCCGCGCCCGACGACGAGGAGGACGCCCGTGGGCTCCGTCATCGGTGACATCCTGCCCCTCGCGGTCGGCATCGCGATCAGCCCGATCCCGATCATCGCGGCGATCCTCATGCTGCTCTCACCCAAGGCGCGGAGCACGAGCGTCGGGTTCCTCGGCGGCTGGGTGCTCGGCATCGCCGTCGCGGCGACCGTGTTCACCCTGCTCTCGTCGGTGCTGCCCGAAGCCGACGAGGATGCCGCGAAGCCCGTGACCGCCGTGATCCAGCTGTTGCTGGGGGCCGGCCTGCTGTTCCTGGCCCTCCGCCAGTGGCGGTCGCGCCCCGCCCCGGGCGAGGAGCCGCCGCTGCCGAAGTGGATGGCGGGCATCGACACGATGACCGCCGGCCGGGCGCTCGGGCTCGGCTTCCTGCTCGCCGCGGTCAACCCGAAGAACCTGCTCCTCGGCGCCGCGGCGGGCGTCGCGGTGGGTTCCGCCGGACTCGAGGTCGGGGCGATCGTGGTGGTGCTCCTCGTGTTCACGGTCATCGCCGCGGCATCCGTCGCCGTGCCGGTGATCGCCTACCTCGTGGCCTCCGACCGCATGGCCGCGCCGCTCGAGCGCCTGCGCGGCTGGCTCGTGCACAACAACGCCACCGTCATGGCCGTGCTCCTGCTCGTGATCGGCGTCGTGCTGATCGGCAAGGGCATCGGCAACTTCTGACCTCGGCGCCGCGCCGCGGCGCCGGACCGACCATCTGGGGAATGGAGAGGAACACATGCAGCAGAACGAGGCGACCGAGGCGATCCGAGCGCAGCAGCGCGAGCTCGGGGCAGCCCTGCCGTTCGACGACACCCGCGACCTCGAGGCGACCGACCGCGGGTTCATCGCGGCGTTCGAACCCGGCGTCGTGCACCGCGACGACGGCGTCGAGGTGTGGGACGCGAACGAGTTCGCCTTCATCACCGGCGACGCGCCCGACACCGTGAACCCCAGCCTGTGGCGGCAGTCGACGCTCGTGTCGAAGCAGGGCCTGTACGAGGTGGTCGAAGGCATCTACCAGGTGCGCGGGCTCGACCTGTCGAACATCAGCTTCGTCGAGGGCGACACGGGCGTGATCGTCATCGACCCGCTCATCTCGAAGGAGACCGCCGCGGCGGCGCTCGGCCTCTACCGCGCGCACCGCGGTGATCGGCCCGTCGTCGCCGTGATCTTCACCCACAGCCACATCGACCACTTCGGCGGCGTACTCGGCATCGTCAGCCCCGAGGAGGTGCACGCCGGCGGCGTGCAGGTCATCGCCCCCGCGGGATTCGTCGGCGAGGCGGTCGCCGAGAACGTCTACGCGGGCACGGCCATGGCGCGTCGCGCGGGCTACATGTACGGAGCAGCCCTCGAGCGCGGGCCGAAGGGCGCCGTCGGTGCGGGCCTCGGCCAGTCGACGTCGAAGGGCACACCGGGAATCCTCGTGCCGACGCTCGAGATCCGGACCACGGGCGAGACGCACGTCGTCGACGGCGTCGAGGTCGAGTTCCAGATGGCGCCCGGAACCGAGGCGCCGGCCGAGATGCACTTCCTCTTCCCGCAGCACCGTGCGCTGTGCATGGCCGAGAACGCCACGCACAACCTGCACAACCTGCTGACGCTCCGTGGCGCGCTCGTGCGCGACCCGCACGTCTGGTCGCGCTACCTCACCGAGGCGATCGAGCGGTTCGGCGACCGTGCCGACGTCGTCTTCGCCTCCCACCACTGGCCGACCTGGGGCGCCGAGGAGATCCGCGAGTTCCTGGGCCTGCAGCGCGACCTCTACGCGTACCTGCACGACCAGACGCTCCGGATGCTCAACCAGGGCATGACGGGCGCCGAGATCGCCGAGGCGATCCAGCTCCCGCCGGCGCTCGAGAACGCCTGGCACGCCCGGGGGTACTACGGCTCGGTCAGCCACAACGTGAAGGCGATCTACCAGCGGTACATGGGCTGGTTCGACGGCAACCCCGCCCGGCTCTGGCCGCACCCGCCGCAGCCGCTCGCCGAGCGCTACGTCGCCGCCATCGGCGGCATCGACCGCGTCGTCGAACTCGCGCAGGCGGCGTACGACGAGGGCGACTTCCGGTGGGCGGCCACGCTGCTCGACCACGCGGTGTTCGCCGATCGCGACCACGGCGCTGCACGCACGCTCTATGCCGACACGCTGGAGCAGCTCGCCTACGGTTCGGAGAACGGCACCTGGCGGAACTTCTTCCTCTCCGGCGCGAGCGAGCTGCGGGGCGAGAACTTCGGCACGCCGACGAGCACCGCCCCGCCCGAGATCCTCGCCCAGCTCACCCCCGAGCAGCTGCTCGACGCGATCGCGATCACCGTCGACGGCCCGCGCGCCTGGGACCTCGACCTCGCCTTCGACCTGACGTTCAGCGACCTCGGCCGGAACTTCCGCGTGACGCTCCGCAACGGCGTGCTGGTCTACGTCGAGAAGCCGGCCGAGCGGGAGAGCGCGCAGGCGACCGTGTCGCTCGCCAAGCCGCGCCTGCTTGCGCTGCTCGGCGGCGACCGTGCGAGCGGCGGCATCGACGTCGACGGCGACGCGGGCGTGCTCGACCGGTTGACGTCGGTGCTCCAGCCGGGCGACCCGTCGTTCGATATCGTGCTCCCGTGAGCGGAGGCCGCGATGACGGGTGAGGTCGCACCGGGGACCGGGGGCGCCACCGGCACCCCGTCGCCCAGCCTGCGCACGCTCGTCCTCGTCATCGCGGTGCTCGCGGTGCTCGCCGCGATGTGGTTCGCGCGCGAGATCGTCGCGCCGCTCGCGCTCGCCGCGGTGCTCGTGATCATCGTGCACCCGATCCGGCATCCGCTCGTACGCCGCGGCTGGCCGCGCTGGCTGGCGACCACGGTGGTGATCGCGGTCGCGTACCTGATCCTCGCGATCCTCGCCGCCCTGCTCGTGTTCGCGGGGTACGAGTTCGGCGTGCTCGTGGCCGACGTGCTCGACGAGCTCGAGGCGGCCGCGGCCTCACTCGGCGCATGGCTGACCTCGATCGGCGTCGGCGAGCAGGCAGCGGATGCCGCGGCATCCGCCCTCGACCCGTCGGTGCTGCTCGACGTGGCGCAGGGCGTCAGCGGCTGGCTGCTCGGCTTCCTCACCGCGGCGTTCTTCGTGCTCGCGTACATCATCTTCATGGCGGCCGACGCCGCACGGTACGGACGGGCCGAGCGCGCGTTCGGACCCGGCATCCGACCGACCGTGCAGCGCATCCGGGACTACAACTCGTCGGTGCGCCGCTACTACGTCGTGAACGCGTCGTTCGGTGCGGTCGTGGCGATCATCGACGGGCTCGCGCTGTGGGCGCTGGGCGTGCCCGCGCCCGTGGTGTGGGCGATCCTCGCGTTCGTCACCAACTTCATCCCGAACGTCGGGTTCGTGCTCGGACTCGTGCCGCCGGCCATCCTCGCATTCGTGGTGGGCGGGCTGCCGCTCATGCTCGCCGTGATCGCGATCTACTCGGTCGTGAACGTGGTCCTGCAGGTGCTGGTGCAACCGAAGTTCGTGAGCGACGCCGTCGACCTGTCGCTCACGCTGAGCTTCTTCTCGGTCGTGTTCTGGACGTTCGTGATCGGCCCGCTCGGCGCCATCCTCTCGATCCCCCTCACGCTGCTGTTCCGCGACGTGCTGCTCGACGGGGACCCGGGCGCGCGGTGGCTGCGGTGGCTCTCGGGCGACGCGCGGGTCCCCCAGCAGACTCCCGGGCGCGATCCCTAGACCCGCGCGCGACCGGCTGGTTAGTCTGCAAGCGGGAGAGGGGGCACCTATGCCGCAGCGACGAACCGATCCGAGGACGACGGCGTGAGCGCGGGGGTGCACCTCCGAGGCCTGTCGACCGTGGTCCCGGCGACCGTGCTGCCGCAGCCCGCCGTCCGCGACGTCTTCGCCGCCCAGCCCGGACTCAACCGGCTGGCGCAGCGCATCATCACGACGTCGTTCGACGTGTCGGGCATCGAGCGCAGGTACACCGTGCTCGACGAGCTGACCTTCGAGGACGTCGGCGACGACCCGGTGTTCTTCGACCGCGTGAGCGGCGACCTGCTCTTCCCCGGTACGAAGGCCCGCAACGACATCTACGCGGTCGAGGCGACGAAGCTCTACCTCGAGGCAGCCCGGCAGGCGATCTCGGCGACGCCCGGCGTCGAGGCATCCGACATCACCCATGTGGTGACCGTGTCGTGCACCGGCTTCTACGCGCCCGGCCCCGACTTCATGCTCGTGCGCGAACTCGGTCTCGGCCCGGCCGTGCAGCGGTACCACCTCGGGTTCATGGGCTGCTACGCGTCGATCCCGGCGCTGCGGAACGCGGCCCAGTTCTGCGTGGCCGATCCCGACGCCGTCGTGCTGGTGGTGAGCGTCGAGCTGTGCACGCTGCACCTGCGCTCGTCGAACGACCCCGACACGATCGTGGCGTCGTCGCTGTTCGCCGATGGCGCGGGCGCCGGCATCGTCACGGCGCGGCCGCTCGAGGAGGGTGAGCGGGCGCTCTCGCTCGACCGCTTCGAGACGCGCATCACTCCCGTCGGCGAGGGCGACATGGCCTGGAAGATCGGCGACCACGGCTTCGAGATGGTGCTCTCCAACGCGGTGCCGTCGATCATCGACGACCACATCACGGGTGCGCTCGAACCGCTGTTCGCCCCCGACGACGACCTCGCCGAGGCACTGGCGACGGATGCCGCGGGCGAGCACGTCGCCCACTGGGCCATCCATCCGGGCGGGCGCAGCATCCTCGACAAGGTCGAGTCGCGGCTCGCGCTCGCCGAGGCGCAGCTCGTCCCGGCGCGCGACACGCTGCGCGACTTCGGCAACATGTCGAGCGTCACCGTGCTCTTCGTGCTGCGGCACATCCTCGACGGTGCGGGTTCGGCCGACGGCGATCGGGTCGCGGCGATGGCGTTCGGACCCGGCCTCACGGTCGAGTCGGCGCTGTTGACGGTACGGGGGTGACGGATGGCGCGCCTCGGGTCCGGTGAGCCCGGGCTGCTGCGCGCCCTCGCCACGCTCGACCGACGCGACGAGCACGCCCTCGAGCTCATGGACGACCCCGCCGCGGACCCCGTCGCGCTCGACCGCACGTACCGGCGCTTCGGGCTCGTCAACCGGATCGTGTCGCGCCCCGCTGCCGTGTACGAGGAGTGGGTGCGGCCGCACCTCTCGCCGACGCGGACCTCGCGGCTGCTCGACATCGGCGCCGGCGGGGGCGACCTTCCCCGCCAGATCCTCCGGCATGCCGAACGCGACGGGCTGCGGTTGGAGGTGCTCGCGATCGACCCCGACGAGCGCGCCGTGCGGTACGCGTCGCGCTACGCGGGTCCGCGGCTCCGGGCGCGCGCGGCGACGACCTCTGACCTCGTCGCCGAGGGCGAGCGCTTCGACGTCGTCTGGTCGAACCACGTGCTGCACCACCTCACCGCGGCCGAGCTCGGCGGGCTGCTCGCCGACTCCGAACGGCTCGTCGCCCCCGGCGGCATCGCCGTGCACGGCGACATCGAGCGCAGCCGCGGCGCCTACCTGGCGTTCTGGGCGGCGACGCTGCCCTTCGCGCTCACCGTCTTCGCCGGCTCGTTCATCCGTCCGGACGGGCTGACGTCGATCCGCCGCAGCCACACCGCACCGGAGCTCGCCCGTGCCGTGCCGGGCGGATGGCGCGTCAAGCGCGGCTTCCCCTCCCGCCTCGAGCTCGTGTGGGGCAGCGAGATCCGCGATGACTGACCCGGCCGGGGCCGTCCGCCCGGACGCGCCGATCCACGACGTCGCCATCGTCGGCGGCGGCGCGGTCGGGCTCCTGCTCGCGTGCCTGCTCGGCGCTCGCGGTCGCGACGTCGTCGTGCTCGAACGACGCACCGAGCCGCCGCCGCCGGGAGCGCCATCGCGGGCGATCGGCGTCCACCCGCCCGGCCTCAAGGTGCTCGACCACGTCGGCATCGGCGACGCGGTGCGCGAGCGTGCCGTCGTCATCCGCGAGGGGCGCGTCACGTGCGAGGGGCGCACGCTCGGGGCAATGCGGTTCCCGCGTTCGGGCCTCGTGCGGTCGCTGCCGCAGCGCGAGGTCGAGGCGCTGCTCGAGGAGCGCCTCGAGGAGCTGCCCGACGTGCGGGTGCGTCGCGGCGTCGAGGTGACGGGACTCCGCGACCGGGGCACGCACGTCGTCGTCGTCGGGACGCAGGCCGGCGCGGAGGTCGACGTGCCGGCGCGCTACGTCGTCGGCGCCGACGGGGTGCGCAGCGGCATCCGCTCGCTCATCGACGCGCGCTGGCGGCCCCGCGGGCGCGGCGCGACCTACGTCATGTGCGACACGCGCGACGACACCGGAGCGCGCGAGACCGCGTTGCTGCACTTCGAGCCGACGGGGGTCGTCGAGTCGTTCCCGATGCCCGGGGGCCTGCGCCGGTACGTCGCCCGCGTGCGGCGCCGGCCGTCGGTGCTCGATGCGCCGACGGTCGCGGCCATCGTCGAGGCCCGCACAGGCCAGGGGTTCGATACGGATGCCGCAGGCGAGCCGACCGCGTTCGACGCCCGCCAGCACCTCGCGCAGCCGATCGCGGCGGGACGCGTCGCCCTCGTCGGCGACGCCGCCCACGAGGTCAGCCCCATCGGCGGCCAGGGGATGAACCTCGGCTGGATCGGCGCGCAGCACCTCTCGCACGAGCTCGAGGCGGCGCTCGCCGCGGGCGCGCCGCTCGACGCGTTCGCCGCCTACGAGCGCGCGCGGCGCGGGGCCGCGATCCGCGCCATGCGGCAGGCGGCGTTCAACATGCGCATGGGCGCGCCCGTGAGCGGGCTGCGGCTGCGTGCGCGCAACGCGTCGGTGCGGATGCTGGGGCTGGCGCCGACGCGCGCGCTGCTCGCGCGGGCGTTCACGATGCGCTGGCTCTGAGCGCTCGCCCCCCGCGCGTCGTCGGCGCCGCGTTCAGCCGGCGTCGGGATCGAACGGCGTGAGCACGAAGAGCGGGATCTGCCGGTCGGTCTTCGCCTGGTAGTCGTCGTACGGCGGCCACACCGCGGTCGCTCGCTGCCACCAGACGGCCTTCTCGTCGCCCGTGACCTCGCGGGCGAGGTAGTCGCGCTTGACGGGTCCGTCCTGCAGCTCGACGTGCGGCTGCCGCTTCATGTTGAAGTACCAGGCCGGGTGCTCGGGGTCGCCGCCCTGCGACGCGACGACCGCGTACTCGCCGTCGTGCTCGACGCGCATGAGCGCGGTCTTGCGGAGCCTGCCGCTCTTCGCGCCGACGGTCGTGAGCACGATCACGGGGCGCCCGCGCAGCAGGTTGGCCTCCTGCCCGCCCGTGGCCTCGTAGGTCTCGGCCTGGTCGCGCGCCCACTTCGACGTGCTGGGTGCGTACTCGCCCTGCAGCGGCATCCGTTCCTCCTCGTTCGGTTCCTGCGTCCGTTCTGCCCAACGTGGCGGGCCTCGCACGCATTCCGTTCCCAGGGCGACACGCCGCGCGCGGTAGCGCGGACCGGCGTGCCGTCCTGAGCAGCGCAGGTCGGGGCGACCGCCTCCTGAGAACGGGATGGAGGGATCGTGCGCGCGAGCGCAACCCCCGGGCGGTGGCGCGGCAGGGTGCCTACGCTGGCCGCATCAGCGAAGGAGGCGTGGAATGGACACGACGGGTGACGGCGAGGACCGCGGGCGAGCGGATGCCGCGGCGATGAGCGCCGGGCAGCAGGCGGCGTTCGGCGACGGGATGGTCCGCGGCGCCGACGGCCACGCGGATGCCGGGGACCGAGAGGACACGGACGACGGCCTCGTGGCCGGCGGTCCGATCGACGTCGGCGAGGACGCGGGCGGGAGCGGGGCGGGTGCGGGTGAGGTCGCGGCCGACCGGGCGCGCGCGGAGGACGCGCACGCCGTGCAGGAGGAGGAGGGGCTCGCGCCGGGCGAGTCCGACTGATGCGCCCGGGCACGCGCCGCCTGAGGCTCTCGAGTGTCCGATGGATGCTGCGTCCGAGGGCCCGCGGTGGCATCCGCTGGACACTCGCGGCGCGTGAGGGGGTTCGAGGGCCGCGACATCCGGTCGCGGCATCCGGAATACCACTCGCATCGGGAGAGTTGAGCGTAGTACACTCAACTTTGTCGAAGGGAGCCCCGTGGCCAACATGCAGGGCGCGCCGAGCACGCAGGAGGAGCAGAAGTCGGCGCTCGAACAGTACGGCGTCAACCTCACCGAGATCGCCCGCCAGGGCAAGCTCGACCCGGTGATCGGCCGCGACGCCGAGATCCGTCGCGTCAGCCAGGTGCTCACCCGCCGCACGAAGAACAACCCCGTGCTCATCGGCGAGCCCGGCGTCGGCAAGACCGCGGTCGTCGAGGGGCTCGCGCAGCGCATCGTCGCGGGCGACGTCGCCGCGTCGCTGAAGGACAAGCAACTCGTCGCGCTCGATATCTCCGCCCTGGTCGCGGGCGCCATGTACCGGGGCCAGTTCGAGGAGCGCCTGAAGGCCGTCCTCAAGGAGATCAACGACGCCGAGGGCCGCATCATCACGTTCGTCGACGAGCTGCACCTGCTCATGGGCGCGGGCGGCGGCGAGGGCTCCGTCGCGGCATCCAACATGCTGAAGCCCATGCTCGCGCGCGGCGAGCTGCGACTCATCGGCGCGACCACGCTCGACGAGTACCGCGAGTACATCGAGAAGGATGCCGCGCTCGAGCGCCGGTTCCAGCAGGTGTTCGTCGGCGAGCCGTCCGTCGAAGACACGGTCGCGATCCTCCGCGGGCTGAAGGGCCGGTACGAGGCGCACCACGGGGTGACGATCACCGACGCCGCGCTCGTGGCCGCGGCATCCATGTCGAACCGCTACATCACGGCCCGCCAGCTTCCCGACAAGGCCATCGACCTCGTCGACGAGGCCATGAGCCGGCTCAAGATGGAGATCGACTCGAGCCCCGTCGAGATCGACCAGCTCAAGCGCCAGGTCGACCGGCTGCGGCTCGAGGAACTCGCGCTCAAGAAGGAGAAGGACGACGCGTCCAAGGAGCGGCTCGAGAAGCTGCGCGAGACGCTGGCCGAGCAGGAGCGCGAGCTCGTGCGACTCGAGGAGCGCTGGGCGCGCGAGCGGATGTCGCTGAACCGCGTCGGCGAACTGAAGAAGGAGCTCGACGAGGCCATCACCCAGCGCGACCGTGCCATGCGCGAGGCCGACTACGCGAAGGCGTCGCAGCTCGAGTACGAGACCATCGCCCGGCTGCAGCGCGACCTCGAGGAGGCCGAGCGCGCCGAGGAGGCGCCGGACGAGCCCCGCATGGTCAACGAGCAGGTCACGGAGGAGGACATCGCCGCCGTCATCGCGCAGTGGACCGGCATCCCCGTCGGCCGGCTCATGCAGGGCGAGACCGAGAAGCTGCTGCAGCTCGAGGGCGAGCTCGGCAAGCGCGTCATCGGGCAGAAGCGCGCCGTGGCATCCGTCGCCGACGCCGTGCGCCGTGCCCGCGCCGGAGTCAGCGACCCCGACCGGCCGACCGGGTCGTTCCTGTTCCTCGGCCCCACCGGCGTCGGCAAGACCGAGCTCGCCAAGGCGCTCGCCGACGTGCTGTTCGACGACCCGCACGCGATGGTGCGCATCGACATGTCGGAGTACGGCGAGAAGCACTCCGTCTCGCGGCTCGTCGGCGCCCCTCCCGGCTACATCGGCTACGAGCAGGGCGGCCAGCTCACCGAAGCCGTGCGCCGTCGGCCCTACTCGGTGATCCTGCTCGACGAGGTCGAGAAGGCGCACCCCGAGGTGTTCGACGTGCTGCTGCAGGTGCTCGACGACGGTCGCCTGACCGACGGGCAGGGTCGCACGGTCGACTTCCGCAACGTGATCCTGGTGCTCACGTCGAATCTGGGGTCGCAGTTCCTCATCGACCCGACGCTGTCGTGGGAGGAGAAGGAGGGCGCGGTCATGGCGGCCGTGCGGCAGTCGTTCAAGCCCGAGTTCGTGAACCGACTCGACGACCTCGTGGTGTTCTCGACGCTCACGCAGGAGGAGCTCGGCGAGATCGTGAACCTGCAGGTCGACCGGCTCACGGCGCGGCTGCACGAGCGCCGGCTCGAGCTCGGCGTCACGCCCGACGCGCGCGCCTGGCTGTCGGAGCGCGGGTACGACCCGCTGTACGGCGCCCGCCCGCTGCGCCGGCTCATCCAGACCGAGGTCGCCGACCGTCTCGCGCGGGCGCTGCTCTCGGGCGAGATCCGCGACGGCGACACCGTCGTGGTCGGGCTCGACCCGAGCGGTGAGCACCTCACGGTCACGCGGGCCGAGGCTCCGGGCGACGTGCCGGTCGGCGGCGACCACGACGTCATCGACGCCGAGATCGTCGAGGAGTAGCCGTACGCCGGTGGCCGCTACTCGACCACCGGCGCCCTCGCCGGAACACCGTTGGCCGACGCCGGCACGCGGCGCTCGAGGGCCACGGCCAGCAGCGCGATCGCGGCGCAGCCGGCGACCATCGTCGCGATGTACCAGGCGTCGAGCCCCTCGCCGAGCAGCAGGCCGGCCACGATCGGGCCCGTGATCGCGCCGCCCTGGAACGCCGCCGAGTTGATCGCGTTGACCCGCCCTCGGTTGCGGTCCGTGGCGAGGTCGTTGTACATCGCGGGGACGGTGGGCTGCAGCATCGTCTCGCCGAAGGCGAACACGCCCATGAATGCGAGCACGCCGATCGCCGCCGCGATCGAGTCGGGCAGCAGTCCGGTGGCGCCGAGCAGCAGCCACGCGCCGGCCCAGATCACGGCCATCACCTGCATCACGCGCGTGCGACGATGACCGGCGATGAGCTTGAGCACGGCGAACTGCAGCACCACGATGACGGCCGTGTTCACCGCGAACGAGAGCCCCACGACGCGCGTCGACACCTCCGAGACCTGGCGCGCGAACGCCGGGAAGCCCGCCTCGAGCTGCCCGTAGCCGATGAACATCGCGATGAACGTGAGCAGCGTGAGCCAGAGGATCGCCGGGCGGCGGAGGATCGCCCGGTAGCTCGCCGGGTCAGCGGACTCGTCGACGTGCTCCTCCGGCGCGGCGTGCGTGCGGACGTGTCGCAGCGGACCGAGCAGCAGCGCCATCGGGATGAGGGCGCTCGCCGCGTCGATCAGGAAGATCGCGGTGAACGTGGCCGGCTCGGCCACGTCGACGAAGAAGCCGCCGATGACGCCGCCGACGCCGATGCCGAGGTTCACGAGGGCGAAGTTGACCCCGAAGTACTGCTGGCGGAGATCGCCGTCGACGACGGTGGCGATGAGCGCGTTGAAGCCTGGCCAGGACACGCCGAAGTTCACGCCCATGAGGACGAGGGCGACCGCGGCGACCGCGGCATGCGTCGCGAACGCGAGCAGCGACGCCCCGGCGACCATCGACGCGAGTCCGGCGAGCAGCACCGGGCGCGCGCCGTATCGGTCGATGAGCGTCCCGCCCGGGCCCGTCACGAGGAGCCCCGTGACGGCGATGAGGCTCATGAGCGCGCCGGAGAGCGCGAGGTCGAAGCCGCGCACCTCGTGCAGGTAGATGATCGTGAACGGCAGAGTGAGACCGCGCCCCAGGGTCGAGATCGCGACCGTCGAGAGCAGCCAGCGCCCCTCGGTCGGGAGTGCGCTCCAGAAGGCGGTCATGCCGGTCACTCGAAGCATTCTGCCGGAGCCCGACGACACGGCATCGGGTGCGCCCGGATCGACCCGTCGCAGGTCGCCGCCTAGGCTCGAGGGCATGCTCGCCACCGTGATCCACGCTGCCCGTGACATCCGCGTCGAGGAGGTGCCCGACCCCGTGCTGTCGACCGGCGGCGACGCGATCGTGCGCGTCGTCGCCGCGTGCGTGTGCGGATCCGACCTGTGGCCGTACCGCGGGGTGACCCCGACGCGCGAGCCGCACCGCATCGGGCACGAGTTCGTCGGCGTGGTCGAGTCGGTCGGCTCCGACGTCGCGCGCGTGGAGGCCGGCGACTTCGTGATCGCGCCGTTCTACGTCTGCGACGGCACCTGCGCGAACTGCCGCAACGGCGTGAGCACCTCGTGCCTGCAGGGCAGCTGGTGGGGCGGCGACGACAAGGCGGGCGGGTTCGCCGACGGCGCGCAGGGCGAGCGGGTGCGCGTGCCGCTCGCCGACGGCACGCTGGTCGTCGTGCCGGGGCCGGTCGACGACGACGAGGTCCCCGGGTTGCTGACCCTGTCGGATGTCATGGGCACCGGTCACCACGCGGCGGTCTCGGCCGGCGTCGGCCCCGGCGATTCGGTCGCCGTCGTGGGCGACGGCGCGGTCGGGCTGTGCGCGATCATCGCCGCGAAGCGCCTGGGCGCGACCACGATCATCGCGATGTCGCGGCACGCCGACCGGCAGGCGCTCGCTCGCGAGTTCGGCGCCACCCACGTCGTCGAGGAGCGCGGCGACGAGGGTGTCGCGGCGGTGCAGGAGCTCACCGGCGGCATCGGCGCCGACCGGGTGCTCGAGTGCGTCGGCACGAAGGAGTCGATGGACCAGGCGCTACGCTCGGCGCGGCCCGGCGGCATGGTCGGCTACGTCGGCGTGCCGAACGGAGGCCCCGAGCTGCCCATCCGGCAGATGTTCAACCGCAACGTCGGCGTGAACGGCGGCGTCGCGCCGGTGCGCGGGTACATCGAGGACCTGCTGCCCGACGTGCGCTCCGGCGCCATCCGCCCCGGTCTCGTCTTCGACCTCGAACTGCCGCTGACGGATGCCGCGGAGGCCTACGCCGCGATGGACGAACGCCGCGCGACGAAGGTGCTGCTGCGCCCGTAGCCGGCACGGGAGGAACTTCGGGCGGATGCTGCGCGCGTCGCCCGCGCGGGGACGGCGTGTCTCACGGAAGTTCCTCCCGTCGGATTCGGCGGGCGGCTCAGGCCGCGGTGATGAGCAGCTCGTCGATCGGCTTGCGGCTGCGGGGGGCCACCTCGCGCTCGCGGAGCGGCTCGGGCAGGGCCGACGCGTCGCCGACCTTGCCGACGGCCGTGATGGAGACGATCTCGAGGCCGTCGCGAAGCCCGAACGCCTCGGCGAGGCGGGCGCCGTCGAAACCGCCCATCTGGTGGGTGTGGAGGCCGTCGTGCTGGGCCTGCACGGTCATGTGGGCGACCGCCTGGCCGAGGTCGTACTTCGCCCACGGGCGCGGCGTCCCCGCGTCGTCGGCGACCTCGGCGACGTTCACGACGAGCGCGGCGGCCGAGTCGGCCCACGCCTGGTTGAAGCCCATGAGCGCGTCGTGGATCGTGGTGAAGGCCGGGTCGCCGCGGCGGGCCAAGATGAACCGCCACGGCTGCAGGTTGTTCGCCGACGGCGCCCAGCGTGCCGCCTCGAGCAGGGTACGGGCGTCCTGCTCCGAGAGCTCTGCGGCGGGGTCGTAGGCGCGCGGGCTCCAGCGCTCGATGAGGGGAGCGATGAGGGGTGCGTCGGTGTCGGCGCGGCGGGTGGTGGTTTCGATGAGGGTCATGGCGTGGCCTTCCCGGACGGTGCGGATGTGCCGGGACGCCGTCGGCCCACTCCATTACAACGCATCGATCGGATCGGTATTCCGAGGTCGGATGCTGCGGGCCCGCGCCATCCGTTCTCAGGAACCGCGTCCGCGAACAGACGGTTCCTCAGGACGACTCGCCGCCCGACAGCGCCGCCACCGGCGCGCCGTCCTGAGCAACGCACACCATCAGCCGCGCGCGAGCTCCTCGCGGATGCCCTGCACGAACGCGTCGATGTCGTCCTCGGTGGTGTCGAACCCGCACATCCAGCGGACCTCGCCGCGCGCGGCGTCCCAGTCGTAGAACTTGAACCCGCGCTCGCGCAGTCGATCGGCGACCCCCGGCGGCAGCACCGCGAACACGCCGTTCGACTGGGTCTCCTGCGTGAACGACAGGCCCGGCATCTCTCCCGCGGCGATGCCGGCGTCGAGCGCGTCGCGCAGGCGGCGCGCCATCGCGTTGGAGTGCGACGCGTTGCGCAGGTACAGGTCGCCGTCGAGGAGCGCGATGAGCTGCGCCGACACGAACCGCATCTTCGACGACAGCTGCATGTTGAGCTTGCGCAGGTACTTCAAGCCGACGGATGCCTCGGGGTCCAGCACCACGATGGCCTCGCCGAGCAGCGCGCCGTTCTTGGTGCCGCCGAAGCTCAGCACGTCGACGCCGGCGTCGCGCGTGAAGGCGCGCAGCGGCAGCCCGAGCGAGGCGGCCGCGTTGGAGATGCGCGCGCCGTCCATGTGCAGCTTCATGCCGCGCTCGTGCGCGTGGTCGGCGAGCGCGCGGATCTCGTCCACCGAGTACGCGGTGCCGAGCTCCGTGGTCTGCGTGATCGACACGACGAGCGGCTGCGCGCGGTGCTCGTCGCCCCACCCCCACGCCTCGCGGTCGACGAGTTCGGGCGTCAGCTTGCCGTCGTCCGTCGGCACCGTCAGCAGCTTGATGCCGCCGACCCGCTCGGGCGCACCGCCCTCGTCGACGTTGATGTGGGCCGTGGACGCGGCGATGACCGCACCCCAGCGGGGGAGCATCGACTGCAGCGCCGTCACGTTGGCGCCCGTGCCGTTGAACACCGGGTACACCTCGACGGGGTCGCCGAAGTGCCGCGCGAACAGCCTCTGCAGGTCGTCGGAGTAGGCGTCGTCGCCGTACGCGACCTGGTGCCCGCCGTTGGCGCCGGCGATCGCGGCGAGCACCTCGGGGTGCACGCCCGAGTAGTTGTCGGAGGCGAAGCCGCGGAACTCGGGATCGTGGAGGGGGACGAATTCGTGGGTCACCGGACGATTCTCCCAGACGCGGCCCGACGACCCGTTCCCCGGCCGAGCGGATGCCGCGCCCGCGCGTGAACGAGACGTGAACGTGATGCGCAACCCGTTGACGCCACCCCCTGGTTGGGGGAACGTTGCCCCCGTGATCGATCGGACTGTGGTGCCCTACCTCGCGGGATTCGTGCTGTGCGTCGGGAGCGTGCTCGCGCTCGCCGCGTGCACGCAGGGCGACGGCGGCGATCCCGAGCGCACCGCCGCCGGCACGGTCGCGGTGGTCGCCGGCATCCGCTGACCGGAGCCCTACTTCGCGAGCGCCTCGCCGAGCTTCACGCGCGCTCCCATCCGCAGCAGCGAGTTGTGGTAGATGCGCTCGCCGATCAGGACGGCGGCGACGGTCGTCGCAGCGAGGATCAGGAGCGACAGCAGCGGCTCCCACCACGCCGCGTCGCCGAGGAAGATCCGGACCGGCATCCCGATCGGCGCCGAGAAGGGCACGTAGCTCATGATCGCCATCACGACGGGGTCGTCGAAGAAGAACACCACGAGGAAGTACGGGAGCATGATCAGCATGGTCACCGGCGTGGTGACCGACCCCACGTCCTCGACGCGCGAGACCATCGACGCCGTGCCGGCGAACAGCGCCGCGAGCATGACGAAGCCGACCGCGAAGAACACCGCGAACCAGGCGACCGACGGGCCGACGCCGCCGAGCAGCACGCGCTGGCCCGTGGCGGCCAGGCCGATCAGCGCGAGCCCCGCGATCGCCACGATCTGGCCGAAGGCCATGACGGAGTTGCCGACGACCTTCCCGGTCAGGAGCGCCCTCGCGCTGACCGTCGACAGCAGGAGCTCCACGACGCGGGTCTGCTTCTCCTCGACCACCGATGAGGCGATGGTCGACCCGAACGTGATCGCCGACATGAAGAACACGATCCCGAAGCCGAACGCGACGAGGTAGGCGAGGCCCGTGTCGACCAGTGCCGGCTCCAGGAGCTCGACCGAGGGCGCGATCGACAGCGCGGACACGACCGGACCCGGCGCCTCGTCCATCCCGATCACGGTCACGCCGACGCCCTCGGATGTCGCGGGCACGACGACGGCCTCCACCTCGCCGTCGCGGAGGAGCGCCTCGCCCTCCGCTCGATCGGCCACGGGCACGGACTCGAGCCCGTCGACGCCGTCCGTCGCCGCCGCTGCGGAGCCGACCACCGCGACGCGGGCGTCCTCATCGCCCCCGCCGAGCACGCTCGGCAGGATGACGGACGCGAGGACCGCGAGCATCAGGATGGCGGTCGAGATCACGAACGCCTTGGAGCGCAGCCGCGACATGATCTCGCGGCCGGCGACCAGCCCGACCGTCGCCGGGAACGTCGGAACGGTGCGCTCCGCGTCGTGGCGTGCATCGACGGTCATCGGACGACCTCCTTGAAGATCTGGGCGAGCGTCGTGTGCTCGCGTGCGAACGTGACGACCTCGCCGCGCGAGACCGCCTCGGCGAGGACCGCCTGCCTGGCCGCCTCCGACTCGGCCTCGAACACGGCCCACCCGCCGTCGAACCGGGCGACCCGGATGCCCGGCCGCTCCCGCAGCCAGCCCGCGTCGCCCGACATGAGCAGCTCCCAGCGCTCGGCGCCGTGCTGCTCGCGCAGCTCGTCCCTCGATCCGGACGCGCGGATGCGGCCGTCGGCGATGATGACGAGGTCGTCGCACAACCGCTCGACGACGTCGAGCTGGTGAGACGAGAACAGCACGGGCGCACCGGATGCCGCGGCATCCGTCAGCACCGACTGCACCGTCTCGACCGCCATCGGGTCGAGGCCGGAGAACGGCTCGTCGAGCACGAGCACCTCCGGTCGGTGCACGAGCGCCGCCGCGATCTGCGCCCGCTGCTGGTTGCCGAGGGAGAGCGACTCGACGGTGTCGTCGAGGCGCTCGCCGAGCCCGAGGCGCTCGAGCAGGTCGAGGGCGTTGCGTCGCGCCGCCGCCTGGCTCCAGCCGTGCAGCCGAGCGAAGTACACGATCTGCTCGAGCACCCGCATCTTGGGGTAGAGGCCGCGCTCCTCGGGCATGTAACCGAACCGGCGGCGATCGATCTCGGTGACGGGGGACCCGGCGAGCGCGACCCGGCCGGTGTCGGCGGCGAGCACGCCGAGGATGATCCGCATCGCGGTCGTCTTGCCCGCGCCGTTGCCGCCCACGAACCCGGTGAGGCGGCCCGCGCCGACCGTGAAGGAGACGTCGTCGAGCGCGAGGCGCTCACCGTACCGCTTGGTGAGGTGACTGAGTTCGAGCATGCGGACCACGGTACGCAGAAGCTCCGGCCGCGGCATCCGTCGCAGGTCGGGTTCGTCGACGCCGGCTGCGCATGGCCTCCGTCGCGCGACGGAGGCCGGACGGCGGTGCTCAGCCCGGTGGCCGCACGATGCTGTGCTCGTAGGCGTAGACCACGGCATGGACCCGGTCGCGGAGCCCGAGTTTCATCAGCACCTTCGACACATGCGTCTTCACGGTCGCCTCGCCGACCCACATGCGCGCGGCGATCTCGGCGTTCGAGAGTCCCTCGGCGAGCAGCACGAGCACCTCGCGTTCGCGAGCGGTGAGGTCGCGGAGCGCCGCGAGGGCGGGTTCCGGGGGGTGGCTTCGCGGTCGCCGAGCCGCGGATGCCGCCTCGATGACCCGCCTCGTCACGTCCGGTGAGAGCAGCGCGTCGCCACGGGCGACGACCTGCACCGCTTCGATGAGCTGCTCGGGGCTCGAGTTCTTCAGGAGGAAGCCGCTCGCCCCGGCCTCGAGGGCCGCGAACAGGTAGTCCTCGCGGTCGAACGTGGTGAGCACCAGCACCGCGGGCGGCGTCGGCGACGCGGCGTCGAGGATGCGGCGGGTCGCCTCGAGCCCGTCCGTCCCCGGCATCTGCACGTCCATGCAGATCACGTCGGGCCGCAACGACGCCGCGGCATCCATCGCGTCCTCGCCGTCCGCCGCCTCGCCGACGACCGTGATGCCCTCCTCCGAGTCGAGGATGGTGCGGAACCCCGCGCGCACGAGCGCCTGGTCGTCGACGACGAGCACCCGGATGGCGGAACCGGGGGCTCTCGCGGCCCCGCCCGCGGTCATCGGGTCCCCCGCCGGTACGGCACGCGCGCCCGCACGAGGTAGCCGCCCCGTGGACGGGTCCCCAGCTCGAGCGTGCCGCCGACCGCCGCGACGCGCTCGCGCATGCCGAGCTGCCCGAGGCCGCCGGTGCGGATCCCGCCCCTGGCCGGAGCCGCCCCGACGGGATCCCCCGTCGCCCGCCCGCCGACACCCGTGTCCGTCACCTCGAGTTCGATCGCCTCGTCGAGCCAGCGCACGCGGACGTCGGCCCGCGCGGACGCCCCCGCGTGCTTGCGCACGTTGGTGAGCGCCTCCTGCGCGATGCGGTAGAGCGCGAGGTCGACCATGGGCGTCACGTCGCGCGACTCGCCGACGACGGTCAGCTCGACCGGCAGGCCGGTGGCGCGCACGTCGTCGATGAGACGCGGGAGGCGTTCGATGCGCAGCGTGCTCACCGCGGCATCCGTCGGCTCGGAGTCGCCGACCCCGTCACCGGGCGCCGTCCGTGCCCCGGTCGCGTCATCGGGTGCGCGCAGCGCCGCGACCGTGCGATGCAGTTCGTCGACCGCGTCGCGCGCGCTCTGCTCGATCGACGAGAGCGCGGATGCCGCGGCCTCCGGATCCCGCTCGAGCACGCGCCGCGCGGCACCGGCCTGCACGCCCATCACGGAGACGTGGTGGGCCACGGAGTCGTGCAGCTCGCGGGCGATGCGCATGCGCTCGAGGGCGACCGCCTGCTCGCGCGACCGCTCCCTCTCCGCGGAGAGCTCGGACGTGCGCTGCTCGAGTGCGACCCGCGCTCGCGCGGAGCGGTACGCGGCGTCACCGAAGTACCACGCACCGCCGAAGTACAGCAGGTTGGTCAGGACGTTGATGAGCCCGTACGCGACGTAGGGCGAGAGGAGCCCGTCAGCTTCGCGGTCCAGGTCGGGCAGGTAGTCCTGCACCGCCGAGAAGTAGGCGAGCGTCCACAGCAGCCAGCCGAACATGACGACGACGATCACGGCACGCGCGACGAGGGCGCGGACTCGGCTCCGGCCCCACGCCCCGACGGTGTAGATCGCGATGAACAGGGCGATGTTGCAGATGAGGAGTTCGCCGACCTCGGCGATCGCTCCGGCCATGAAGACGCCCGCCGCGACGATCGCGACGATCTCGGGGGCGAGTCGACGCGCGGCCAGCGGCAGGGTCATGCCGGCCGCCCACAGGGCCGACCAGGCCCAGTGCGCGTCGTCGCCGTAGCCTGTCGCGCGGTAGAGCACGAGGCTCGCGGTGGCCGCCGCGAGGAGCACGAACGCCAGGAGGGCGTCGTTCCGCACGTGTTCCGGGGTGGGCCGGGGCCGAACCCACTCGACGCCGTCGAGCACGGGCGGCGTCTCCTCGGGGCTGCGGGGCATGGCACCACGCTATGCGCCGCCGCCCCCCACGGCATCCGTCGCGCGGGTGAGGTGGGGCTCCCGGATGTCGGTGGATCGGCTTACGCTCCCGATCATGGCCGAGGGACAGACCGACTCGCGCGGGGCATCCGGACCCGGGGTGGAGCCGCCGCCGAACGGCATGCGCCTGTTCCTCCAGGTGCTCGCCAACACGATGGTCGCGAACATCACGACGAGCTTCCTGTGGTTCGCGCTCACCTTCTGGGTGTACCTCGAGACCCGTTCGGTGCTCGCGACGGGTATCATCGGCGGCGCCTACATGCTGCTCATCGCGTTCTTCGCGATGCTGTTCGGCACGATCGTCGACCGGCACCGCAAGCTCCAGGTGATGATCTTCTCGAGCGCCCTGACGCTCGCGTCGTTCGCCCTCGCCGGGGTCGTCTACCTGCTGCAGCCCGAGTCGGCGCTCGTCGACCTGGGCGGACCCTGGTTCTGGGTGTTCGCGGGCATCATCCTGTTCGGCTCGGTCGTCGAGCACATGCGCAACATCGCGCTGTCGACGACGGTGACGCTGCTCGTGCCCGTCGAGCGGCACGCGAACGCGAACGGCATGGTCGGCACCGTGCAGGGCCTCGCGTTCATCGTGACGAGCGTCTTCAGCGGCCTCGCGATCGGGTTCCTGGGCATGGGGTGGACCCTCGTGATCGCGATCGCACTGACCCTCGCCGCGCTCGTGCACCTGCTGTTCCTCCGCATCCCCGAGGGCATCCCCGAGCGCGACGGCGACCGTCAGCCGGCGATCGACGTACGCGGCAGCGTCGTGGCGATCCGGGCCGCGCCGGGGCTGTTCGCGCTCATCCTCTTCGCCACGTTCAACAACCTGATCGGCGGCGTCTACCTGGCACTCATGGACCCGTACGGCCTCACGCTGTTCGCCGTCGAGGTGTGGGGCATCGTGCTCGGAGTGGCGTCGACGGGGTTCATCGTGGGCGGCATCGCGATCGCGAGATTCGGGCTCGGGCGCAACCCGATCCGAACCATGCTCCTCGTGGTCGTCGGCATGGGAGTGCTCGGCGCTCTGTTCACGATCCGCGAATGGTGGTGGCTGTACGCCGCCGGCATCTTCCTCTACATGGCGCTCGTGCCGGCGGTCGAGGCGGCCGAGCAGACGGTGATCCAGAAGGTCGTGCCGTTCCGCCGGCAGGGCCGGGTCTTCGGGTTGGCCGCCGCAGTGGAGTCGGCGGCGGCGCCCGTCACGGCGTTCCTCATCGCGCCCATCGCCGAGTTCTGGATCATCCCCTTCATGGAGTCCGAGGGCGGGCGGGCGGCATGGGGCTGGGTGCTCGGCGAGGGCGACGCCCGGGGCATCGCCCTGGTGTTCCTGTTCGCGGGGCTCGTCATGGTCGCCCTCGCGCTGCTCGCCTTCACGACGCGGTCGTACCGGCTCATCTCGGCGCAGTTCGCCGGCGTCACCGGGTCGGTCGCCGCCGAGGAGCCGACCGGCGCGGATCGGCTCGCCGCCGATCCGCGCCGGTGAGGCTCACCGAAGCCGGTAGTGCAGCGAGACGTGCCCCGACGGCTGCGTCGTCGCGTGGTCGAGCGCGAGCCCGCGTTGCCCGAGCCCCGTCGGCGTGAACGACCGCCCGGCCCCGATCAGCACGGGCACGACCCGCAGCCGCAACTCGTCGACCAGTCCGGCCTCGAACAGCGCGTCGGCGAGCTGCAGGCTGCCCCACAGCACGGTCGCGTCGAAGCGTGCCTTCAGGCGGGCGACGGATGCCGCGGCATCCCCCCGCAGCACCTCGATCTCGCCGTCGCCCCACGGCGCGCGCTCGAGCGTGTTCGAGACGACGTGCTTCGGAAGCCGTGCGATCGGTTCGGCGACCGGCTCGACGGCGGGATCGGCGTCGGGCCAGTAGTCGGCGAACATGCGGTAGGTGTTCGCACCCAGGAGGATCGCGTCGACGCCGGCGAGCCATTCGAGCTGCTCCCGGTCGATCGGTCCGGCGCCGGATGCCGCGTCGCCGGCGATCTCGGGAGAGGCCTCGAAGAACCCGATGCCGCCGTCGGCGTCGGCCGCGTACCCGTCGGCCGAGACGATCTGCTCGACGACGAGGCGGCCCATCAGCGCACCTGCGCCGCGAGCTGCTCGTCGAGCAGGTCGAACGCGGAGTCCCAGCCGTCGTAGACGTTCTCGTCGCCCGCGGCTCCGGCGACGCCGCGCAGGTGGAACAGCATCTCGGTGCGGTCGCCCTCGAGTTCTCGCAGGTCGATCGTGATCACGGGCGCCGTGTCATCCGGCTCGCCGGGTGACGCCCAGGTGAACACGAGCCGCTTCGGCGGGTCGACCTCGCGGTAGACGCCCACGGTCGGGTACTCGGCGCCGTCGGCGGGGTTCACCATCGTGTAGGCGTACCGCCCGCCGGGTCGCACGTCGATCGCCACGCTGCCCTCCTTGATCTCGATGCCGCGCGGATGCCACCACTCCGCGGCATCCGCCGACGCCGTCCAGGCCTGCCAGACCAGCTCGCGGGGCGCGTCGAAGACGCGCGTGATGGTGAACTGCGCGTCATGCGTGCGCTCGGTCATGGGTTCTCCCCTTTCATCCGGCGGAGCTGCTCGTCGAGCAGATCGAACCGCTCGTTCCATTCGCCGCGGTGCCGATCGACCCAGGCCGACGCCTCGTCTAGTGGTTCGGTGCGCAGCGAACACGTGCGCCACTGCGCGGTGGCGGTGCGTTCGATGAGCCCGGCGCGTTCGAGCACCGCGAGGTGCTGCGAGATCGCCGGACGGCTCATCGCGAACGGCTCAGCCAAGGCGCCCACCGTCGCCGGACCGGCATGAAGGCGGGACAGGATCGCCCGCCGCGTCGGATCCGCGAGTGCGTGGAACACCCGGCTGAGCTCGTCGTCCGCCGCCTTCACGTAAGCAACTCCTTAATTAATGATTTGCTTACGCTACGCCGGCCGTCCAGGTGCGTCAAGCGTTCGGAGCGCTCGCGGTGTACCGGAGAATCCGCGATGCGCAGGATCTCGTCGCCCCGTTCGTCCTTCGCACGGCGGAAACTCCTGTGAACGGTGGGCGTCGGGAGGGGAGGGGACGGGCCCGGAGCCGAGCGAATCGGGGTCGAGCGCGAGCGCTCGGGCGACCGCGGATGTCGCGCAGCGACGCCCCGCACGCGCGCGAAGGCAGGTGAGGCTAAGCTAAGTACCACCCGCGTTCGACGGGTCCTCACCTTCCACCGACCGATGGAGTCAGCCCGCCCATGCGCGCCCACCGCGGAATCGCCCTCGCCACGACCGGCCTCGCCGCAGCACTCGTCCTGACGGGCTGTGCGACCGACCCCGCCGACGAGGAAGGGACGCTCACGGTCTACATCGGGCGCGACGAAGGCCTGGTCGGCCCGCTCGTCGAGCAGTTCGAGGAGGAGACCGGCATCGACGTCGAGGCCCGATACGCCGCGACGCCCGAGCTCGCGGCGCTGCTCCTCGAGGAGGGCGCGCAGACGCCCGCGCAGGTCTTCCTCTCGCAGGACGCCGGCGCGCTCGGCGCGCTGGCCGACGCCGACCTGGTCGCCGACATCCCGTCCGACCTTGCCGGCCTGATCCCCGACGGCTTCACCTCGCAGGACGACTCGTGGATCGGCGTGACCGGCCGCGCCCGCGTCATCGCGTACGACGGCGAGGAGCTCGCCGAGGACGAGGTGCCCGATTCCGTCGACGCGCTCACCGGCGAGGAGTGGACGGGCGAGGTGGCGTTCGCGCCCGGCAACGCGAGCACGCAGTCCTTCATCACGGCCCTGCGCGTGCTCGAGGGCGAAGAGGCTGCCGCCGCCTGGGTCGAGGGCATGGCCGCGAACGACCCCGAGCTCACCGAGAACAACCTCGCCACGCTCGACCTGGTGAACACCGGCCAGGTGCAGCTCGGCCTCATCAACCACTACTACTGGTTCCGCCAGGCCGCCGAGGTCGGCGCCGACGGCATGCGGGCCCAACTGAAGTTCCTGCCCGGCGACCCGGGCGGCATCGTCAACGTGACGGGTGCCGCGATCCTGAAGGGCGCGGCGGATGACGCGGACGCCCGCGCGTTCGTCGAGTACCTCGTCTCGGAGGAGGCGCAGCGGTACTTCGTCGAGGAGACCTTCGAGTACCCGCTGCTGCCCGGCATCGACGCCCCCGAGGGCCTGCCCGCGATCGACACGCTCGTGAACCCCGGCCTCGACCTCTCCGACCTCGACTCGGTCGAGGAGTCCCAGCGCCTGCTGGCCGACAACGGCCTGATCTAGCGGCGGGTGAGCGGATGCTGCGCGCGGACCCCTCCCAGCCGGCATCCGCCTTCGCAGCCCTACGCTTGACCACGACATGACTGCCCAGGTCGCGACTCCGAGCCCCCGCCGCCCGTGGGGGCTCGTCGCGGCATCCCTCGTGGCCGTCGCGCTCGCCGCGATCCCCGTCGTGCACCTCGTGGTGCGGGTGGCCTCGGCCGACCCGGCCGAGCTCGCGGCGGTGTTCGAGCGGCCCCGCATCCCGATGCTGGTGGGCAACTCGGTGCTGCTCGCGACATCCGTCACCGCCACCGCGGTCGCCCTGGGCGTGCCGAGCGCGTACCTGCTCGCCCGCACCCGGCTGCGCTGGCGCGGGTTCTGGGCGGTGCTCGCCGCGCTGCCGCTCGCGATGCCGTCGTACCTCGCCGCGTACGGATGGCTCGCCTGGCAGCCGTCGATGAAGGGGTTCTGGGCCGCGTGGCTCGTGCTGAGCTTCGTGTCGGTGCCGTACGTGACGCTGCCGGTCGCGGCCGCGCTGCGCATCGGCGGCACGGGGCTCGACGACGTCGCCCGCACGCTCGGGCGCGGCCCGCTCGGCTCGTTCATGCTCGGCACGTGGCCGCAGATCCGGCCGGCCGTGGGCGCCGGCGCGCTGCTCGTCGCGCTGTACACGCTGAGCGACTTCGGCGGCGTGGCCCTCTTCCGGTTCCCCGTGCTCACGACCGCGATCCAGCAGGCGTACTCGGCGAGCTTCAGTCGCGACGAGGCGGCGGTCCTCGCGGTGCTGCTCGTGACGCTCGCGCTGCTCGTGGTGGTCGCCGAGCAGGTCGCGCGCGGTCGCGCCGCGCGGCGCATCCAGGCGGCGCCTGCGACGGGTCGGCGACGGATGGCGCGGCTCGGCCGCTGGACGATGCCGGGCATGCTGCTGCTCGCGCTGGTGCCCGCGGTCGCCGTCGTCGTGCCCGTCGCGGTGCTGCTCTCGCGCGTGCTCACGGCCGAGACGCTGCGCGCCTTCGACCCGGCGAACCTCGCGCAGGCCATCGGCAACACCGTGCTGCTCTCGGCTGGGGGCGCGGTCGTCGCCGTCGCGCTCGCGCTGCCGATCGGCGTGCTCGCGGCTCGGCACCGGGGCCGCGCCGTGCGCACGATCGAGTCGGCCGGCTACCTCGCACTGGGCCTGCCGGGCATCGTGGTCGGGCTGTCGCTCGTGTTCTTCTCGCTCAGCGTCGTCCCGGCGCTGTACCAGACCGCCCTCGTGCTCGCGTTCGCCTACGGCGTGCTGTTCATGCCGAAGGCGATCGGGTCGATCCGCGCGGCGACAGGCCAGGTGCCCACGTCCCTCGAGGACGTCTCGCGGACCCTGGGCAACTCGCGCGCCCGCACGTGGCTCACGGTCACGGCGCGCCTCGCCCGCCCGGGCATCTTCGCGGCCGCCCTGCTCGCCGCCGTGAGCGCCATGAAGGAGCTGCCCGCCACGCTCATGCTGCGACCGACCGGCACCGACACGCTCGCGGTCGAGCTGTGGCAGCGAACGGATGTCTCCGCGTACGGCGCCGCGGCGCCGTACGCCGTCGCCCTGCTGCTGGTCGCCGCGGTCCCGGCGTTCCTGCTCTCCGACGCGCGCGCCGGACGCGAGGCGACCCGCGAGGCGATCGCGCCCGCGACGAGCACCGGTCGGGTCGCGGCGCACGAGCCGATCAGGGAGGTCATCGGATGAGTCGGCTCGAGGTCCGCGACCTGACCGTCGGGTACGACGGGGCGCCGGTGCTGCACGCCGTCGACGTCGAGGTTCCGCACGGCGAGCTCCTCGCGATCGTGGGTCCGAGCGGCTGCGGCAAGACGACGCTGCTGCGCACCATCGCGGGCCTGCTCCGCGCGCGGTCCGGCGAGATCCGCATCGGGCACCGGATGGTGACCACGCACGGCATCCACCTCGCGCCCGAGAAGCGCCGCATCGGATGGGTGCCGCAGGACGCGGCGCTGTTCCCGCACCTCACGGTCGCCGAGAACGTCGCGTTCGGAATGCTCGCCGGCCGCGGCTCCTCGCGGGCCGCCCGTCGTGCGGCGAAGTCCGACGAGGTGCGCCGCCTGCTCGACCTGGTCGACCTCGGCCCGCTCGCCGACCGCTCGCCCGGCCAGCTGTCGGGCGGGCAGGCCCAACGGGTGGCGCTTGCGCGCGCCCTCGCCTCCGCACCCGAGCTCGTGCTGCTCGACGAGCCGTTCGGCGCGCTCGACCCCATGCTGCGGGCCGACCTCCGCGCCTCGGTGCGCGAGCTGCTGCGCGCGGAGGGCGTCACCGGGATCCTGGTCACGCACGACCAGGCCGAGGCGCTGTCGATCGCCGACCATGTCGCGGTGCTGCGCGGCGGCGAGGTGCTGCAGCTCGGCACGCCCGAGGAGGTCTACCGGGTGCCGGCGACGCCGTGGGTGGCGGGGTTCGTGGGCGATGCGGTGTTCCTGCCGGGCGTGCTGCACGGCGACGAGGTCGCGACGTCGGTCGGGCGGCTGCGCGCGGTTCCGGTGACGGATGCCGCGGGGCTCACGCCCGCCGACGGCGACGCCGTCACGGTGCTCATCCGGCCGGAGGAGCTGCGCGTCACGCCCGCGGACGCCCCATCCGTCGCCGCCGGTGCCGAGTCGGTCGCATCCGCTGCCCTCGACGGCGTGGTGACGGACGTCGAGTACACCGGACACGACGCGATGCTCGCCATCGCGCTCGCGGACGGCATGCGCCTGCGCGCCCGCGTGACCGCGTCGGGACTCATGCCGCGCGGCGCCGAGGTGCGCATCTCGGTCGCGGGCGCGGTGCTCGCGTACCGTCCCGAGCACGCCTGACGCCCGCCACCCGCCACCCGCCACGCGCCGCCGGCTGCCCGAGCCGCGCATCCGTCACCCCTCGTCGCGCCGCTGCCGGGGCCGTCACTCGGACGGGCAGGTCCGATCGGCCGGCTCGCCGAAGTCGGGCACGGCGCGCGACTCCGCCTCGGCGGCGGTCGTCGCCGGGCCGTTCTCCACGATGTCCCGGATCAGCCAGTCCATCTCGGTGATCTCGCGTCGCTGCGCCTCGCTGATCTCGACGGCGAGCTCGCAGACGCGGACGTCCTCGTTCTGGAACCGCTCGGACCGGGTGATCGCCAGTGAGTGGTGCGGGATCATCGCGCGCATGAACGACGTGTCGTCCACGGTGGCCTGCGTGCGGTCGAGGGCGATGCCGCCGCCGATGAGGAGCACGCTCGCGGCGATGACGGCGATGTTGCCCTTCGTGCTCTTGTACATGCCGAGCATCCAGGCCAGCATGACCAGTCCCATGGTGCCGCCCATCGTCACGGCCATGAAGATGCGGCTCTGGCTGAACCGGATGTGTGTCCACTCCCACGAGCCGGCGAACATCACGAAGTACATGACCACCATCGAGGTCAGGATCATCGCGGCGAAGCGCAGGTACATCCTCAGGGTCTGACGGGACTGCTCCTTCTCGTCATGCTCGGCGCTGCCGTGCCCGTCGCCTCCGTGTCCGGTGGCGTGCGTTTCCCTGTTCGTCGACATGGCGTCCACCTCCTGGCGCCCATGCCACCGGGATGGGCGGCCGATCGCAAGGCCGTTGCGCGCACGACGCCGGGTCTGGTACCCGGGTGGGTATGCCCCCGGTCAGGCGCCCTTGCGCTCTGCGCGGCGCCCCTTCAGCCACCACAGGCCGAGCAGCCAGATGCCGAGCGCGGTGACGATCCAGATGATGAGGGTCGCGAGCACCCAGGTGACGACGCCGTCGACGCGGATGCCGCCCGGGAAGAGCGACGCGATGAGCAGGGCGACGAACGTCGAGACGAGGCCGATCCCGCCGAGGAGCGCCGAAGCGTACTGACGGGCCACGTTGAAGATGAAGGGCGAGAGGATCGCCTGCGCGATAGCGAACACGAGGACCGCGACGATGAAGCCGCCGGGCTCGACGTGGAAGTCCTCGAGGATCCAGGCGGCGATCAGCAGGCCGAGCGCGGCGGAGACGAGGGAGATCGCGAAGCTGATCAGGAGGCGCACCATGGTCGAAGGCTAGTGCCGAACCGGGCGGGTGCACGAGAGGTGCGCACGACGAGTCGGGCCGTGCTCCACGTGGAGCACGGCCCGACTCGGACTTGGTGCGGCCGGCGGATCCCGCCAAGGTCGTTTCCCGACCGCACCGGCCTGATTCGCGGCGGCGGGTGATGAGCCCCGCCGCCGCGAAGCGCTATGCGAGGTCGGCGATCACCGCCTCGACCGCGCGGATCACGAGGGTCGCGGCGTCATCGTCGGTGCGGATCCGGTTGGGGACCTGCGTGACGATGAACTGCAGCCGCTCGGTCGCCGTCGCCGCGTCACCGGCCTCGAGTGCCGCCTCGACCTCGTCGAGGACGTCGCCGAACGAGACGGCCGCGCCCTTGGTGATGCGCGTGCCTGCGGCGAGCGTGTCGAGCAGCGAGCGGATGTCGCCCGCCGAGGTCGTGAACACGAACTGGTCGAGGTCCACGCCTCCCGTCGAGGTCACGACCACCCGTCCGGTCCCCTCGGGGATCGTCACCAGGGGCACCGACACGTCCGACCACTCCGCCGAGTCGACGGAGAACGTCGCGAAGGCGTCGGCGTCGGCGTCGGCCCAGCGGAGCGACACCTCGCCCTCGCCCTTCGCGCGGACCTGGACGCCCGTGATGCCGCCGAACTCGACCGGGTCGAACGCGATCCACTCGCCGGCGTCGAGTCCGGTGAGGTGGCGGAAGCCCGCCGCCGTCTCGTCGTCGACGACGGTCTGCTCACCGCTGCGGGCGTCGCTGTGCTCGGCCTGCAGGGCACGTGGGTTGAGGAGCACCACGTCGTCACCGGTCAGCGCGGGCGCCGTGTCGGTGCCGGCGTCGGTGTACGAGGCGCCGATCTGCGCGTAGATGTTCTCGGTCTCGCCGTGCCCGGCTTCGAGGGCCGTCTCGATCGTGGCCGTGCAGCCCGACCCCGTGAACAGCGGGTGCGTGTGCGTGTTGTCGTGGCCGAGGCCGTAGCTCCACAGCACGCGTTCGCAGTCGATCTCCTCGTCCGGGTCGGTGACCTTCACCTCGAAGGCGACCTCGTCGCCCCAGTCGGTGAAGGAGCCGTTGACGGGCGAGACGATCTCGACGATCGGCGCGGTGTTGCCGACGGTGATCGTGAGCGAGGCCAGGCTGACCCGGCCGCCCTCGTCGGTGACGCGGACGCGGGCCTGATACTGGCCGTCCTCCTCGTAGGTGTGCGACGCGGTCGCCTCACCCTCGGTGAACGTGCCCGTGTTCTCGAAGTCCCACGCGTAGCTCAGCGCGAGCTCGTCGGGGTGCGTCGAACCGGAGGCGTCGAATTCGACGGTCAGCGGGCCGTCACCAGAGGTGACGGATGCCTCGACCACCGCACGCGGGCCCTTCGTGCCCTCGACGTAGTCGATGCGGTAGAGGCCGGCATCCCGGTTGGGGCGGAAGAAGCCGTCGCCGTAGTTCAGCACGTAGAGCGAACCGTCCGGACCGAACTCCATGTCCATCACGTTGTCCCACGCGCCGAGGTCCGCGCCGCCGAGCGCGCTGTTCGGCAGGAAGTCCTCGATCTCCGTGACCTCGCCGTCCGGGTCGTCCTGCGAGAACACGAACGCGCGGTCGCGCGAGAACTCGCCCATGAAGGCCTTGCCGTCCCAGTAGGCCGGGAACCTGGTGGCCGACTCGTTCTCCTCGTCGTAGCGGTAGGTCGGGCCGCCCATCGGGGCCTGGCCGCCCGATCCGAACTCCGGCCAGGGCTGGTGCTCGGGCCGGTCGCCGTACCAGATCTGCGGCGCGGTCGCGGTGGGCAGCTGGTCGAGCCCGGTGTTGTGGGTGCTCGTGTTGATGAGCGTTCCCTCGCAGTCGAACCACTCGCCCTGGGTCGCGGTCTCGAAGTCCCAGTCGTTGTAGTTCGCGTTCGGACCGTGGCAGAAGGGCCATCCGCCGTTGATCGGCGTGGTCGTCGACTGCCACTCCACGTAGCCCATCGGGCCGCGCAGGTCGTTCGCGGTGCCGGCGTCGGGGCCGTAGTCGCCCCAGGTGACGGCGCCCGTCACCGGGTCGAAGTCCATGCGGAACGGGTTGCGGAGGCCCATCGCGAAGATCTCGGCACGCGTGTCGGCGGTGCCAGGCTCGAACAGGTTGCCCTCGGGGATCGTGTAGCTGCCGTCCTCCTGCACGGAGATGCGCAGGATCTTGCCGCGCAGGTCGTTCGTGTTGCCGGCGCCGCGACGTGCGTCGAAGCCGGGGTTGTAGCCGGGGCGGTCGTTGTTGGGCGCGTAGCCGTTCGCACCGGGGGTACCGGCCGGCGTGTTGTCGCCCGTGGCGAGCAGCAGGTTGCCGTCGTTGTCGAAGGCGACGTCACCGGCGACGTGGCAGCACTGCCCGCGCTGGACCTCGACCTTGATGATGTCCTGCTGGGTCGACATGTCGAGGGCGTTCGCCTCGGCGTCCCACGTGAAGCGGCTGAGCTGGTTGTAGCCCTTCCACTGGTCCCAGTACGACGCGTCGGCGCCGGCGGGCAGCGTCTGCGGTGCCGAGCCGGTCGGGGTCGTCGTCGGGTACGGAGCCTCCATGACGCGCGGGGCGTAGTAGAGGTAGACCCAGCCGTTCTCCTCGAAGTCCGGGTCGAGCGTGACGGTCTGCAGGCCGTCCTCGGAGTTGGCGTACACGTCGATCGTGTTGACCGTCGTCGTGGTGCCCTGGGCCGGATCGGTGAGGCGGAGCTGCCCCGAGCGTGTGGTGTGCAGCACGCGCGAGTCGGGCAGGACGGCCAGGTCGATCGGCTCGCCGACCCCGTCCGTCGTGGCGAGCGTGACGCGCTCGTAGTTGGCCCACGTCGTGGCCGTGACCTCGTCGCCGTGGTCGTGGCCGGGGTGAGCGGCAGCGGGCCCCGCGAAGGCGACGGATGCCGCGACCGCGGCCCCGATCGTCAGCGCCGCGAGGCGTGATCGTGCGATGTGCATGGATGTGCTCCAGTCGGCATTGAAGGAGGTTCGGCGGGATCCATGTGGTGCCGGGCCGCGCGGGAGTAGGGCACCGCGCGGCCCGGGGCTCGCGTCAGCCGCGCAGTGCGGCGAGGTTGGCGTACGAGGAGGCGGCGTTCTCCAGCGACATCGACGGCGAGGCCATCGGGACGCTCGAGGCGTTGTCCTGCTCGTACATCGCGTTGTGGTAGCCCTTCGCCCCGATGCGCTGGAAGAACGTCGTGTAGTCGATGTCCCCCGCGCCGAACGGCACGATCGAGTAGCCGGCCGCGCTGTCGTTGCGGGCGCCGTCCTTCGCGTGGAAGAGCGGGAACCGCGTGGTCTGCTCGGCGACCAGGCCGGCCGGGTCGAACCAGTCCTCGACGACCGACCCGTCCGGTGCCGTGAAGCTCTGGTACCGGTGCTGGGCGACGTGCGCCCAGTAGACGTCCATCTCGAGGTACACGTAGTTCGGGTCGGTGTGCTGCAGGAACCACTCGAGGCGGCGCAGGCCGCTCGAACGGGTCGGGTTGCCGGCGGCGTCGAGCGGGCCGCTGTCGAGCAGGAAGCTGTACGCCTGGTCGTGGTTGTGCGTGTACAGCTTGAGCCCGTGCGACGCCGCGCGCTCGCCGAAGGTGTTCCAGACCTCGGCGGCGGTCTGCCAGTCGGCCAGGTACGAGCTCCGGGTGGGGTCGTTGCCCGTGCCGATGTGCCCGAAGCCCAGGATGTTCGCGATCTCGCACTGCGCGTCGAACTGCGCGAGCGTGGCGTCGTTGACGACGCTCGGGATCGAGCCGTGGTTGCCCTCGGCTTCGAGCCCGTTGTCGTCGAGCCAGGTGCGCAGCAGCTGCGCCCCGGCGACGTTGTTGACGTTGCCTCCCGGCGAGTTGGCGTTCTGGTTGTACCCCGCGAACTCGATCTGCTTGTAGCCCATCTTCGCGAGTTCCTCGAAGACCGCCTTGAAGCCAGAGGGCAGGCTCGGGTCGGTGGTCAGCGGGTTGCGGCCGACCGCGTCCCGGACGGTGTAGAGGATGATGCCCCGCTTGCCGGGCGGGACGAGCACCCCGTTGCCGCCTGAGGCGGCCGCCGGCGTGGCGTGCGCGTGGGTGTGTCCTCCCGCGAGCCCGACCGCGGCGGCCGCGGCCATGCCGGTGGTGGCAGCCAGCAGCTGCCGGCGCGTCAGGCCGAGGCTGCGCCCGAGGATGCGGGCGTCGTGCTCGGCCTGTTCCGTCAGTTCATCCATGATGCTCCTTTGCACTGAACCGATTCGATGACGGGCGCGGCGGCCGTTCGAGCCACTCCCCGCTCCGTTGCCCGTGGGTCGGCGTCCACGAACTTTCTCGGACGCTACGGCATTAATCGAACAGTGGTCAAGCAAAAGAGCATTAAACGTGCGCGGCTTTCAACATTCCACGACAAAAGCCACCACCCGATGTGGGACTTGCCGGTCCCCGGCATCGTCTCCGCACTTCCCTCGCCGCAGGCTCGGGGTGCATGATGAGCACCGTGGGTCGCGGGGGCCGGGGTTGCCGGAGATGAGCGCCCGCAACGTCCTCGAGGGGGACGGGCGGGCCGCCCGTCGCGTGCAGGGGACCTACTACACGCTCACGCTCGGCAACACGCTCGCCGCCTCGTTCATCTGGGGCATCAACACGCTGTTCCTCCTCGACGCGGGCCTCACCAACCTCGAGGCGTTCGCCGCGAACGCGTTCTTCAGCGTCGGCATGTTCATCTTCGAGATCCCCACGGGCGTGGTCGCCGACACGCTCGGACGGCGCGTCTCGTACCTGCTGGGCACCGTCACGCTCGCGACGACGACGGCGCTGTACTGGCTGCTCTGGGTGTGGCAGTCGCCGTTCTGGGCGTGGGCGATCGTGTCGGTGCTGCTCGGGCTCGGCTTCACGTTCTTCTCGGGCGCCGTGGACGCGTGGCTCGTCGATGCGCTCCAGGCGACCGGCTACTCGGGCAGCCTCGAGGCGGTGTTCGGCCGGGCCGTCATCGTCGGCAGCGTGGCGATGCTGGGCGGGTCGGTGCTCGGCGGCGTGATCGCGCAGCTCACGAACCTCGGCGTGCCGTTCCTCATCAGGGCGGGCATCCTCCTGGTCATGTTCGGCGTGGCCGCTGCGCTCATGCGCGACCTCGGGTTCACCCCCGAACGCGGCGCCGGGCCGTTGAAGGCCACGGGGACGGTCTTCCGCGCCTCGGTGAAGTACGGGCTCGGCAACCGCCCCGTTCGCTGGCTCATGTTCACGACGCCGTTCACGACGGGCGTCGGCTTCTACGCGTTCTACGCGCTCCAGCCGTACCTGCTCGAGCTGTGGGGCGACGAGGGCGCCTACTCTATCGCGGGACTCGCGGCGGCCCTGCTGTCGGGTGCCGGGATCGTGGGCGGCTTGCTCGCGCCCGTCGTCCGGCGGCGGTTCCACAAGCGAACGTCGGTGATCCTGCTGTCGACGGTGACGAGCGCGCTCGTGCTCGTCGCGCTCGCGATCTCCGCGAACTTCTGGGTCGCGATCGTGCTCATCGCGGTGTGGGGCGTCTCGTCGTCGATCGACGACCCCGTGCACCGGGCGTACCTCAACGACATGATCCCGTCGAAGCAGCGGGCGACCGTGCTGTCGTTCGACTCGCTGCTCGGCAGTGCGGGTGGCGCCGTCATCCAGCCCGTCCTCGGCCGGACGGCCGACATCGGCGGCTACGGGTTCTCGATGCTCTGGAGCGGCGTGGTCCAGGCGCTCGCGATCCCGTTCGTGCTCCTGAGCCGCGCGGAGCACGACCCGGCCGACACCGCCCGAGAGGTCACGCCCGGTCCGCACGCCGGCGACGAGCCCGCGACGGATGCCGCGCTGCCGCCCACCGTCGACTGACCGGTCCGACGCGGTCGGCGGCGCGCCGCGAGTCAGGCCTCGAGCGTCGTGACGCGGCCGTTGAGGTCGGCTGCCGCGGCGTCCGTCGACCACAGCGCCACGACGGCGTCGGCGAGCCGGTCCTCCAGGCCCGCGAGCGCCTTCACCCGGAAGGTCACCGCCGCGGCGGGCGCCTCGGCCTTCGCGAATCCGTCGGCGAGCGACCGCATCCACGACTCGCTGGCCGCCTTGATGGCGGTGTAGTTCGCGCCGCCGGCGGTCGGCTTCTCGACGGTCGTCGACGACACGATCGCGATGCGGCCCGCATCGGAATGGACGAGGTCGTCGAAGAACACGCGGCTCACGTACCGCAGCGCCGTGAACGAGCGCTCGAGCACGCGGTAGTCCTCCTCGGTCTGGCCGGCGATGCCGCCGCCGCCGCGCCATCCGCCGACGAGGTGGACGACGCCGTCGACGTCGCCGACCCTCGCGTGCACGCGCATCGCGAGCTCGAGCACGTCGTCGCCGTCGGTGAGGTCGGCGCGCTCGCCGGCGACGCCGGGGATCTCGACCTCGAGCTCGTCGAGCCGGCCCTGGTGGGTGCCGACGACGACCACGCGCGCACCGGCGTCGACGAGGGCGCGGGCCACGGCCCGCCCGGAGGCGCTCGTGGCGCCGGCGATCACGATGACCTTGTCCTGCAGCTGAGTCACGGTAGGAGATCCTCTCATGGCGCGAGTCACCCCGAACGACCGGCGGATGCCTCGGGTTGTGGCCGTTCGGGGTGACTCGCGGGTGGTTCGCCGGGCCGGGCCGGGCCGGGCCGGTCGTCAGGCGTCGGCGGCCGTGATGCCCACCGTCGACTCGATGACCGGCTTCATCTTCTTGTCGAGCGCCTCGTAGAACATCGACAGCGGGAACTCGTCGTCCATCACGAGGTCGGTGTAGCCCTTGGGCGGGCCGGCGAGCACCTCGCGCGGCAGGCCCTCGGCCCAGACCGACGCCGGGTTGGGCGTGAGCACGCTGCGCACGAGGTCGTACGCGGCGAGCCAGTGCACCGTCTTCGGGCGGTCGATCGACTTCCAGTACAGCTCGTCGATCGCGTCGCCGAGCTCGACGACCGCGTCGGGAACGGCGGCCCAGTCGAAGCTGAGCGACACGTCGGTCCACTCGAGCACGTGCTTCTGGTGCAGCCACGCGAACAGCAGCTGGCCGCCGAGGCCGTCGTAGTTCCGCACGCGCGAGCCGGTGATCGCGAACCGGAAGATGCGGTCGAAGATCACCGCGTACTGCACGAGCTTCGCGTGCTCGAGCAGCTGTGCGTCGACCGCGTCGAGCTCCTCGCCCGCGTCGACCCGCTTGCGGAGGCTCCGCTCGATCTTCACCGACTCGCGGAACGCGGTGAGATCGCACCGCAGCTCCTCGAGCGAGTAGAGGAAGTACGGCATCCGCTGCTTGATCATGAACGGGTCGAACGGAAGGTCGCCGCGCATGTGCGTGCGGTCGTGGATGATGTCCCACATCACGAACGTGCGCTCGGCCAGCTCCTGGTCGTCGAGCAGCGCCGCCGCGTCATCCGGAAGCTCGAGCTTGGTGATCTCGGAGGCAGCCCGGACGACCCGGCGGTACCGGGCCGCCTCGCGGTCCTGGAAGATCGCGCCCCACGTGAACGTCGGGATCTCGCGCATGGCGACCGTCTCGGGGAACAGCACCGCCGAGTTCGTGTCGTAGCCCGGCGTGAAGTCGACGAGCCGCAGGCTCACGAACAGCCGGTTCGAGTACTCGCCGGCCTCGAGGTGTCCGATGAACTCGGGCCAGATCGTCTCGACGACGAGCGCCTCGACGTGGCGGTCGGGGGAGCCGTTCTGCGTGTACATCGGGAACACCACCAAGTGGCGGATGCCGTCGACGCGGTGCAGCTGCGGCTGGAACTCGACGAGCGAGTCGAGGAAGTCGGGCACCCCCAAGCCCTCGGACTGCCACCGGCGGAAGTCGGCCTGCAGCGCCTCGAGGTACGCCGCCTCGTGCGGGAAGCGGGGAGCGAGCGCGGCGACCGACTCGACGATCGCGTCGACGAGAGCGGATGCCTCGGCCCGGTCGGACTGCTCGGGGACCGAGCCGTCCTTGACTTGGAGCGACTGCAGCTTGGTGGCCGAGTCCTTGAGGCGGAGCCAAGCGGGGTCGGACTCGACGCCCGCGGCGAGGGCGATGCGCTCGGGGGTGATCTCGACGCCGGACTCGTCCTCGAGAACCTCGGGTTCGCCAACGATCGTCGTCATGGTGCTCTGTGACATCGGAACCTCCGTTCTCAGTGGGTCGGGCCTCTCGGCGCGGTACGGCGGGGAACGTGTGTCTCCGCCCACTCAAGGCTACGTGCATGGCATTCGCGATTGATTGCGGCCGGACGCGGGATTCTTGCGTGCACGCAAGAATCCGCGCTCGCAAGGTGCGGTGGCACACACGCGCGGCTCGCGGGCATCGATGCCCTCGCCGCGGCATCCGAGGGGTGCGGGGGGCGGATCTGAGGGGGACCTCCGGATGTGGCCGGGCGGGCGCGCTCCTACGGTCTGCAGTGGCCAGAGCTGCAGAGGGGGAAGACCATGTACGGAGCAAGGACGGTGGCGGTCCTCGGGGCCGCGGCGGTGTGCCTCGGGATCAGCGGATGCGCGGGCGTCAGCGCCGAGATCGCGGATGCGGCACGGCAGGAATCGGCGGCGCTGCGCGTGGACGTGCGTGCGGGGGAGCCCGGCGCGGCAGAAGCCCAGGGCGACCGGCTCTCGGCCTACGCGGAGGCGGCGGGCGGCACCGCCGAACCGGCGAGCTCGGCTGCGGCCCATCAGGGCGCGCGACTGTCGGCGTACGCCGACGCCTGGGCCGCCGTGACCGGGTGACCACGCGGGTCCCGGCGGCGCGGTTCGCGCACGTCGGGGCGACGACGGCGCCGGGGGGCGCAGGGGCCGGACACGCAGCACGCTCCCGAGCGGAAACCGGACGGTGCGGTTAGCGTTGCAGCATGCGGGGAACACGGAAGTGCGGCCCGGCGCGCGCGACCGTGTCGTCGGCGCTCGCCGTGCTCGTCGTGGCCGCGCTCGCCTCCTGCACCGCACTCGTGCCGGCAGCACCCCAAGGCACCGCGTCGCCCGTGCCGCCGCCGACCGCGACCGAGGCGCCCGTCGAGTCCGCTCCGCCGCCGCCCCCGCCGCGGGTCGTGCCCGGACCGCCACGCCTCACCGCGGCCGATGCGCCCGGCCTCTCGTCGCGACTCGCGACGACCAGCGCCGACGAGCTGACGATCGCGGTGCGGTGGGCCACGCCGCCCGGGCGCACGGCGCTGGGCGACCTGCTCGACGATCGCGTCGAGCAGATCGCGCGCGAGTTCGCGTCCGCGCACGGCGCCGCGTGGGTGCCCTCGGCCGACGTCGTCCCGGGCGGGAACGCCGGGCCGTGCCGCGGCGCCACCATGGGTGGCGCCGGCGGCGCGGTCCTCTCGATCGACTGCGGCATCGTGACCGCGTCGGGTGGGCTGCTCGGCGAGCGCCTGACGATCCTGCGCCGGGAGGCGGGGGCCGCGGCATCCGTCACCCGTGAGGTCTGGTACTCGGATGCCGCGACCGGCGGCGTGCACGACGGCACCGCCCTCTACGAACCGGGCCGGGAGCCGCGCGTGCTCGCGCTCGTGACGGAGGCCCTCCGTGCGGCCGGTCGCGCGAGCACGGGCGACGACCCGTTCGTAGGGCTCGACTCGGCGTCGGCCCGTGCCCTGCTGGCGGACTCGGCCGTTACGCCCGCCGGGATCGTCGTGACGCTGACCGTGGCGGGGGCGGTCGCCCCGGTCTCGGTGCTCGTGCCGACCCGGCTGCTGCAGCCGTTCCTCTCCGACGCCGGTCGGGCCGCGACGGCGACCGCGGCGGCCGACGAGCCGTACGCCGCCGCGGCGGCGCCCGTCGGCGACGACCCGGTCGACTGCGCCTTCCTCACGTGCGTGTCGATCACGTTCGACGACGGGCCGACGGGCCTCACGCCCGGACTGCTCGACCTGCTCGACCGTGAGCGAGCGCCCGCGACGTTCTACGTCCAGGGGTCGTCGGTGCAGCGCAACCCGGACACCGCGGTTCGCATCGTGGCGAGCGGGCACGAGATCGCGAACCACACCTGGGCCCATCCGAACCTCACGAAGCTCGAGGACGACGAGGAGGTGCGCCGCGAGGTCGACCGCACCCAGGCCGCGATCCGGGCGGCCACGGGCGTGACCGCCCGCAGCATCCGACCGCCCTACGGCGCATCCGACGAGCGGGTGCGCGGGCTCGTCGCGCTGCCGTTCATCGTGTGGGACATCGACACGAACGACTGGCGTGATCCCGGCCCCGACGTGGTCGTCGAGCGCGCCGTCGGCGGAAGCCGCCGCGGCAGCATCGTGCTCATGCACGACACGCACGAGCAGACCATCGAGGCAGTGCCCGGCGTCATCGCGGGCCTGCGCGCCCGCGGGTTCACGCTCGCGACCGTCGCCGACCAGTTCGGTGGCGGATTGCCCGCCTCGGGCCTCGTGAGCCACGGTCCGCGCTGACGCCCTTCGGTGCGGGTACGGATGCCGCGGCGCGCCCGCCCGCTGCCCTCTCGGTGCAGGCACTCAGGCAGATGTCGAGCGGATCGAGGGGGCCGCACTGATCCCGGCGAACGTGAGGATTCCTAACCTCTGATCATCCCCACTCCAGAACTCCGGAGAGTCGGGTCTCATCGAAGGAGAAGGAACCATGAACACCAACCGAACCGCCCTCGTCGGCGGTACCGCAGCACTCCTGCTGGTGCTGACCGGCTGCGCCGGGGTCGACGGCCAGTTCGACGACAGCGCACGCGGCGAGTCCGCCGCGAGCCGCGCCGACTTCAGGGCCCAGACCGGCCTCTCGGTCGAGCAGGCCGATCAGGCTCGTGCCGCCTACGAGCGCCTGCGCGAACTCACGGAGGCGCGCTTCCAGGCGGAGCGCGCCGAGCGCAACGCGGCGGCCATGGCCGCCAACGAGCGCATCCGCGAGGCTCGCCAGTCCGAGGCGACGCCCGTCACGAGCGTGCAGGAACGGATCCGCCAGGCCAAGCAGGCCGAGTCGGCGCCCATGACGGCCGACGTGCCGTTCGACGTCCAGGAGCTGGTGCGCCAGTCGAAGCAGGCCGAGTCCGAGCCGGCTCCGCAGACGCCCACGCCCATGACGCCGGAGCAGGTGCGCGAACTCAAGGGATCGCAGGTGCAGTGAGCGGGTGGGTCGACACGCAGTCATCCATCCGGACGGGGCGCGGGCCGCGCGAGCGATCGCCGGACACGCGCCCCTCGAACGTGCGCGGAACCGGCGCCACGCGAGACCTTGGTCCGTCGCACGAGGGCGCCGACGCGCCATGATGCAGGCATGGACGAACCCGCAGCCGCACCTGCACCCGCAGCGCGGCCCGACCGCACGCTCCTCGTGATCCTCGCCGTGATCGCCGCCCTGGTGATCGTGGCATTGATCGTCGTCTTCTCGAGGGGCGAGCCTGATCAGCTCGACGAGTCCACGCCCGAGGGCGTGGTGCAGCGGTATTCGGCAGCGGTCATCGCCGGCGACGAAGCCGAGGCGACCGGCTACCTGGTGCCGGAGCTGGCGGAGGACTGCATCCGCATCGAGGCCGCCCCGGTCGACCGGATGCGGATCACGCTCGTGTCGACGACCGAACGCGACGAGACGGCCGACGTCGAGGTCCTGATCTCGTGGTCGTACGACGCCGCCCCGCTCGGCGGATCCGACATCGAGGAGCGCGGGGTGTTCGACCTCGTCAGGTCCGACGACGGATGGCGCATCGAGCGGGCCCCGTGGCCCCTGACGATCTGCGACCCGGGGATGTGGCGAGGATGACCGCCACGACGCCGGCGGTCGCCCCGGCAACCGGTGGCGCCCAGGGCACCGTGCGCCGCCTCATCGTCTACGGCCTGCTGTTCGTCCTCGTCGTCATCACCGCGACCGGCGTCGCGGGACTCCTCGGCAGGCTCCTCGACGCCGGCACTCCGCTGGCCCGCGGCGGCGCCGCGGACCTGGCGCTCTGGCTCGCGTTCGCGCTGATCGGCGGACCGCTCGCGGCGCTGCTCTGGTGGGCGGTCTGGCGCCGGCTCGCCGACGAGGCGGAGCGCTCGTCCCTCGCGTGGGGCCTCTACCTGGCCGGTATGTACACCGTGTCGCTCATCGTGGCGACGTCCGCGCTGCTCGCCGCGGCGACCGCGGCCGTGGCCGGCAGGTGGCTGTCGGCCGAGCTTGCGACGGGCCTCACCTGGGCGGCCGTGTGGGCGTGGCATCGGTGGATGTCGCGGCATCCGCTCAGGCGACCCGTGCGCCTGCTCACCGTGCCGTGCGTGATCGCGTCGGCGTACGGGCTCGTGCTGCTGGTGAGCGGTTCGATCGGCGCCCTGGGCACGATCCTGGACGAGGCCCTCGCGGGCGCCGTCGCACCCGCGCTCGCCGGTGCACCGTGGTGGCGAGCAGCGCTCGAGGCGCTCATCACGGCTGCTGCGGGCGGCCTGGTCTGGTGGTGGCACTGGTTCCGCGACGGCACGCGCGGCTTCCGGACGGGCTTCGCGTCCGTCGCGCTCGTCGTCGTCGGCGTGCTGGGCGGCGCGGCCGTCATGCTCGCCGGCATCGGCGTCGCGCTCTGGGTCGGGCTCCGGCTCGCGTTCGATCGCGGCGAGGCGCTCGGTCCCATCCTCGCGCCGCTCGGCTCCGCGCTCGCCGCCGCCGCCGTCGGTGCGCTGGTCTGGACGTACCACCGCCGCATCGTGGCCGCACGCTCGAACGGCGTCCGGCAGGCCGCCGGGCTCGTGATGTCGGGTCTCGGGCTCGCGGCCGCGGCCACGGGCATCGGCGTGATCGTGAACGCGACCCTCGGGGCCCTGGTCAGCCCGCTCGTCGCGGCCGACACGCGCAGCCTGCTCCTCGGTGGCATCGCCGCGCTGGTCGTCGGCGCCCCGGTCTGGTGGCTGCACTGGCGGCCGACGGCGCATCTCCCGCCCGAGGAGATCACGTACCAGGGCCGACGCGTCTACCTCATCGCCGTCTTCGGCATCAGTGCCGTCGTGGCGCTCATCGCCCTGCTCGTGGTCGGGTTCCGGATCTTCGAGTTCGTGCTCGACGCCACGACGGGAGCGAGCCTGATCGACCGCGTGCGCGCACCGCTCGGGCTGCTGGTGGCCACCGTGCTCGTCTTCGCGTACCACTTCGCGGTCTGGCGTCGCGACCGGGCGCTGATCGCGACGCAAGGACTCGCACCCGCGCGCCGCATCTCCCGCGTGGTGCTGGTGGCAGCGGATGCCGCACCCGAGCTGGTGCGCGCGATCGAGTCGGCGACGGGCGCATCGGTCACGGTGTGGCGGCGCGAGGCGGTTGGGGGTCCTCCCGCGATGCCGGGCTCGGTGCCGGACGCCGCGGCGCTCGCCGCCGCGTTCGACGGGGTCACCGCTCGGCGGGTCCTCGTGCTCGCCGGACCGGGCGACCGCCTCGAGGTCGTGCCGCTGGCCGAGTGATCCGGGGCCCCGCACTCCGTCGGCGGCCGGGAGATCATCGCGTCCCGCGCGCGGTTCCCGCAGCCGGACGATCCCTCAGCGCTGCGGGAACGAAGCGAGCTCCGTGACCTGATCCGAGCTGCACGCCGCAACATAGCGACGCGCGCCCCGTTCGCCGGTCCGTGGGCGTCACTACGTGGAGGCTCTCAGGAGCTCGAGGGCGGCGAGGACGAGGTCGAGGCCGAAGGTGAACTCCTCTGCCGGGTCGTAGCCGGCAGCGACGAGCGCCGCGGCGGACTCGTTGAGGTAGGGGAACTCCTCAGGAGGAAGCTGGGGCAGGTAGACGTCCTCGGTCATCTCCGCGAGCTCGTCGGCGGTGTCGAACGGCAGGTTGGCTGCCTGCAGGGCGTACCCGTAGACATAGCTGTTGAGCAACCAGTTGGCGTGCGTCGCCGTCACGACCGAGAAGCCAGCCCTTCGCAGGCAGGCGGTGAACGCTTCGCGGTGGCGGAGGTTCGCGGGCCCCGGCGATGTCCGCGACTCCATCAGGCTGATCGCCCACGGGTGGCGTGCGAGAACCCGTCGAGTGGATACCGCGACCCGTCGCATCGCCGACTGCCAGTCGGCTTCGTCGGGCGGGAGCTCGATCTCCTCGAACACGACGTCGATCATGGCGTCCAGCAGTTCGTCCTTGCTCGCCACGTAATGGTAGAGCGACATCGCGCCCGCACCGAGGGCGCCGGCGAGCCGGCGCATGCTCAGCCCGTCGACCCCCTCTCGGTCGGCGATCCGGACCGCCTCGACCACCACCCGCTGCTTGCTCAGCCCCGCATCTGACGCGACCTGGCGTTGTTCTCTCGCAGACACGGGTCTCCTCACTCGCTCGAACGGCTTGACAATCGTACAGCGTACGTGCATAGTACAGCGTACGACGTACGGTGTACGACGTACGGTGTACGAGCCAGCGAGGGTCGCAGCTCGGACGTGAGGAGTCCTCCATGGGAATCGAACAGCGAACGAATGGCGGAGCACGCCTGGGGATCGGGGCGAGTCGGGCCGGGGCGGCGACGATGCGGGCCGCCGTCCAGCGCCGCTACGGCCCGCCCTCAGTGCTCGAGTCGTCCGAGGTCGGGCTCCCGTTGCCCGGTCGAGGCGATGTGCTCGTCCAGGTGGGCGCGGCCTCGGTACATCCCGGCGACTACTTCGTCATGGCCGGGGAGCCGTACGTGGTGCGCCTGGTGTTCGGGCTCCGCCGGCCGCGCCACGGAATCCCCGGCAGGGATCTCGCCGGCGTGGTCGCAGCGGTCGGGAAGGATGTCACCGCTCTCCGCCCCGGCGACGAGGTGTTCGGGTGGAGCACCGCTGGAACGCTCGCGGAGTACGCCTGCGTCCCGGCGGACCACCTCGTGCCCGTGCCCGCCGACGTGTCGATCGTGGACGCGGCGGCGACGCCCACGTCGGCGCTGACGGCGCTGCAGGCATTGCGCAAGATCGCGAACGTCCAACCGGGCCAGACGGTGCTGGTCACGGGCGCGTCGGGCGGCGTGGGCTCCTTCGCCGTTCAGATCGCCAAGGCGTTCGGCGCCGAGGTGACGGGGGTGTGCAGCACCCGCAACGTCGAGTTGGTCCGCTCACTCGGTGCCGACCACGTCGTCGACTACACGAGGACCGACTTCACCCGCGCCGAGAAGCGCTACGACGTCATCCTCGACAACGTGGAAGCCCAGCCGCTGGCGGCGGTCCGCCGAGCGCTGACGCCCACCGGCACCCTGATCCCCAACAGCGGACGCGGCGGCCGCTGGCTCGGCCCCATCGGTCGGATCGTCGAAGCGCGCGTGCTGTCCGGGTTCACCCGTCAGCAGCTGAGGCCCTTCACGTCGGTCGAGAAGCGCGAGGACCTGCTCACCCTGGCCGACCTGCTCACGACCGGGCAGGTCAGGCCCGTCATCGACCGCACGTACCCCCTCGACGAAGCAGCCGACGCCCTCCGGTACGTCGCGGCCGGCCACACCCGAGGGAAGGTCGTGATCACCGTCTGACGACCGGACCGACGAGAACGACCCGACCCGTGCGCATGCACGCCCAGACCTGCCGCCGCTCCGGCGGACGGACCGCTCCTCTCGAAGGAAGAACCGATGACCATCCGAACGACTACCCCGAACCCGCTCGACGACCCGCCGATCCCCGTGCGGGCCAGGCTCGCCGCCGCATGGACCAGCTTCATGTTCCTGTACATCTACGTCGACATCCTCAACTTCTACAAGCCGGGCGTCGTCGACGGCATCCTGAACGGCCTCGTCTGGCGGTTCGACATCAGCTCGACGCTGTTGACGGTGTTCCTCGTCTCCGTGTCCATCCCTGCCCTGATGGTGGTGCTCTCCATGACGCTGCCCGCCCGGGTGAACCGCGCCACGAACCTCGTCGTCGGATCGCTCCTCATCCCCTACTCGATCTTCAACGCGGCAGGGGCGACCTGGGAATGGGCCGCCTTCTACGGCATCTCCATCGGAATCGAGGTGCTGCTCCTGGCCTTCATCCTGCGCTCCGCCTGGACATGGCCTCGAACCCCCGCCGTCCCCGCCGGTTCCGCGACGACCGACCTTCGACAGGACGTGCGACCGTAGGCATCCGTGCAACGTCCTCGGCGTGAAGCCCGCCGCCGCGGACACCGGGCCGGCCGTGACCAGCTCCGTCGCGGTATGCGCAAGAACCTGCTCACGCACGGTCCGGTGTCCGCCCGGGGGCTCACTGGCCGGTCGACAGCGCCCGTGAGGGCGACGCACTCGCCCGCCCCGTCGAGCGTCGAGGGACAGACCCTCTCGCGGAACGAGTTGATCACGCCCAGCGGCGGATCGCCCACCGCTCGAACAGCCCCACGATGGAGTCGGTGAGCTTGCCGAGCACGGCGAGCAGGATGATCGCGAGGAAGATGCGGTCGATGCGACCCGTGTTGCCGGAGTCGCTGAGGAGGAATCCGAGGCCCATCGACGACGCGATGAGCTCGGCGGCGACGAGGAACAGCCACGCCTGCGCGAGCGCGAGCCGGAGCCCGGAGACCACCGACGGGACGACCGCGGGCAGTTGCACGGTCGCGAACAGCGGCACGCCCCGCAGCCCGAATGCCCGGCCGGCCTCGAGCAGGCGCCGGTCGACGTGCCGCAGCGCGGCCGAGACGATCGTGTAGACGGGGAAGAACGCGCCGATGGCGATGAGGATGACCTTCGACTCCTCGCCGATCTTGAACCAGAGGATCAGCAGCGGCACCCACGCGAGCGACGGTACGGCGCGCAGTGCACCGAGGGTGGGAGCGAGCAGGATGTCGCCGAGCCGCGAGAGCCCGACGATCGCGCCCACGAGCAGGCCCAGTGCCGCACCGGCTGCGAAGCCGAGGAAGACGCGCTGGGTCGAGATCGCGACGTACTGGCCGAGCAGGCCCCGCTCGGCGAGGTCGACGGCAGCGAGCCACACCATCTCGGGCGACGGCAGCATCGACACCGGCACGAGGCCGGTCGTCGACACGACCTGCCACGTGACGAGCAGCGCGACCGGCAGCAGCGCGCCGCCGACCACCACGAACCAGCGCCGGCGGGTCAGCGGGCGGCGCTCGCGCGACCCGCGCGATCCGGGGGCGACGGATGCCGCGGCGCCGGAGTCGCCATGGCCCGCCTCGGGCCGCGGGTCGACCCCCGAAGGGCCGTGGTGCCCGGCCGCAGCCGCGGGTCGTCCGGCCACGACGACGGGCGCCGCGAATTGCGGGTCGACCGGACCGTCGGGCAGGCCCGCGGCATCCGTGGTCGTCGTCTTCGCGGCATCCGTCGCCATGGTCATCTCCCGGAGGGCCTACTTCGCGAAGCGCGCCGGGTCGGCGGCGGTCGCGAACTCGTCGTGGATGAGGGTCTCGAGTGCCTCGTCGACCTGCTGCTGCGACGCGACGTCGCCGAGCTCGACGAACACGGGGCCGATCTTCTCGAGCAGCGCGACCTGCGCGGCGCCGGGCACCGGGTCGACGTCGAGGTTGGAACGCTCGAGGATGACCTTCGACGCGATCGACTCGTCGAGCCCCGCGACCTCGGCGAGGATCGCCGCGGTCTCCTCGGGGTTCTCGGCCGCCCACGCCCGGGCCTGCTCGTACGCGTCGACCACGAGCTGGGCGAGCTCGGGCTTCGACTCGATGAACGACTCGGTCGCGTTGAGGAAGCCGTAGCTGTTGAAGTCGACGTTGCGGTAGATGAGCGTCGCCCCCGCCTCCTCGGCGCCGGCCATGATCGGGTCGAGGCCCGCCCACGCGTCGACCGAGCCGTTCTGCAGCGCGGCCCAGCCGTCGGCGTGCTGGAGGTTCTCGACCGTGACGTCCTCAGGTGCGAGGCCGTTCTCCTCGAGCGTCTGCAGCAGGAAGAAGTACGGGTCGGTGCCCTTCGTCGCGGCGACCGTCCTGCCCTCGAGGTCGGCGACGTCGTCGACGTCGCTGCCGGGGCCCGCCACGATGGCCGACCACTCGGGCTGCGAGTAGATGTCGATCGTCTTGATGGGCGACCCGTTCGCACGCGCGAGGAGCGCCGCCGAGCCGGCGGTCGACCCGACGTCGATCGCGCCCGCGCGCAGCGCCTCGTTGGCCTTGTTCGAGCCGGCCGACTGCACCCAGGTGACGTCGAGGCCCTCGGCCTCGAGCCAGCCCTGGTCCTTGATGATGAGGCTCAGCGGGTTGTAGGTCGCGAAGTCGATGTTCAGGGCCTGGCCCTCGAGCGATGCGCCCTCGGCGGCCGGCTCGGCGGCCTGGCCCTCGCCGGCGACGCAGCCCGAGAGCAGCAGGGCGGATGCGGCGGCGCCCGCGACGAGCGCGGTGCGGAAGAGGTGGGTGCGGGACATGCGGTGCTCCTTCGGTGCGGATGGTTCCGGGCGACGCAGCGGATGCTGTGGACGCGCGCCGCCGGGGGTCAGTACGGGTAGTGGGGGATGGTCGTGGTGGCCTGGATGCCGCGGGCCGTGCCGTGGCGGTCGATGCCGAGTCCGTCGAGCAGGCGGCCGCGGAGCTCGGCGAGCTCGGCCGATCCGCGGTCGCGGGGCCGTTGGCCGGGCACCACCACGGTCTGGCGGATGTCGGCGCCCGGCGTCTCGCCGTCGGTGCCGAGCAGCACGATGCGGTCGGCGAGCTGCAGGGCCTCGTCGACGTCGTGCGTGACGAGCAGCACGGTGGTCGGCTCGGCGCGGTGCACGTCGAGGAGGAGGTCCTGCATCTTCAGGCGGGTCAGCGCATCGAGCGCGCCGAACGGCTCGTCGAGCAGCAGCACCTCGGGGTTGCGCCCGAGGGCACGGGCGAGCGACGCGCGCTGCGCCATCCCGCCGGAGACCTCGTGCGGGCGGTGGCCCGCGAAGTCGGCGAGGCCGACCAATTCGAGCAGGCGCGCGATGTGCTCGCGGCCCGCGCGGCGGTCGGTGCCGCGCGGCAGGCCGAGCGCGACGTTCCGCTCGATGCTCCGCCACGGCAGCAGGCGCGGCTCCTGGAAGCCGATCGCGCACCGCACGTCGTACGACGCGACGGGCGCCTCGCCGATGGTCACCTCGCCCGACGTGGGACGATCGAGGCCGCCGGCGATCCGCAGCAGCGTGGACTTGCCGCATCCGCTCGGCCCGAGGATCGCGACGATCTCACCCGCCGCGACCTCGAGGTCGATGCCGCGGAGCACGTCGCGCTCGCCGCCGTCGGGTGCGGCGAACACGCGCCCCAGCCCGCGGAACGCGACCGGCGCGGCCGTCTCGCGCGCGGCGGCAGCGGCCGGCGCGGCGGGTGCGGTGGTCGACATGGCAGGCTCCGATGGGTGTGGGACGGTACGGTCCGCATGACGCTACCCAGCCCGCTCGGCGGCTGTCGGTCGGCCCGAAGCACGGCGTAACCTCAGCCGCAACACGGCGTCACACTGCGCGGGTCCGTCCCCGAGGGGCAGGCCACGCTGTGCTCCCGGCCCGTCAGCTGGCGGGGTCGTACTGGAACGCGCGCACCTCCTGCGCACAGCGGCACGCCGCCGCGATCTTCGCGGCCCACGCCAACGCCGCCTCGTGAGAGGGGAGCTCCAGCACCGAGTAGCCGCCTTCGAGCTCACTCGTCTCGGGGTACGTGCCCTCGGTCACGGTCCCGTCACCGTCGACCATGACCGGCGGAACGCGCTCGTCGATGCCGCCCCCGAACACCCACACGCCGGCATCCTTCGCCTCCTGCACGACCGCGTGGGAGGCATCCGACACCTCCTGCAGCCCCTCTTCTGACAGGACCATGGCGCTGCTCGGGAACGAGATCAGGTACTTCGTCATCGTGTCGACCCCTTCGGCGACAGGCTTCTAGAGGCGCTTGGCCATGTGGATGGAGGCCGGCAGGTAGCCGAGCGCCCGGTACAGCGCGATCGCGCCCTCGTTGTAGGCGAACACGTTCAGCATGAGCGAGTTCGCGCCGTGGCTGCGCGCCACCTCCTCGCCCGCGATCATCGCGCGCCGCGCGACGCCGCGCCGCCGGAACGGCTCGTGCACCATGAGGTCCCACACCCACCACACCGAGCCCTCGTCGTCCCACGGACCGATCCACAACCACCCGGCGTCCTCGTCGCCGAGGCGGACGGTGTGCAGCAGTTGGCCCTCCTTGATGCGTCCGCCGGGGAAGAACCGCTCCTCCGACGCGCGTCGGGCCGCCGCGGCCTGCTCGGCCGTGTCGCCGGCCTCCTGCCGGGCCTGCTCGTAGTGCGCCATCGCGACCGGCAGCCACGCCGTCACCTGCGCGTCGGACATCGGCACCAGGCTGACCCGCGGTTCGCTCATGCGCCCCATCGTCGCACCGGCGGGCCCGGTCAGGCTAGAGGATCCGCGCCAGCCACGGCACGCGGCTCACGAGCAGCCAGGCCCACGCGAAGGACCCGGCGATGCCGCCGATCGCGACGAGCAGGGCCTTGGCCTCCGCGGGCAGCGGTACCGGCCGGAGCACGAGGGCGAGCGCGATGAGCACGAACCCCTGGAGCAGGAACGCGCCGTACGCACTGCGGCCGAGCGGCGCGCTCCACGTGCGCGGGCGGGCGAGCCGCCGCTGCGCCGCACCGAGCAGCCAGACCGAGCCGAACACCATGAGGGTGCTCTCGACGACGGCGAACAGCAGCGCGGGCCAGTCCCAGCCGCCCCACATGCGGTCCGCGAGCCCCGTGGCGAACGCGCCGTACAGCAACGCGCCGCCCGCGGCACCCGCGACGAGCGTGACGGCGAACGACACCCGCCGAAGCCGGTTCGGCACCGCTGCGAGCCAATCGCGGTGGGAGGCGGCGATGCCGAGCCCGAACAGTGCGAGGCAGCCGGGCCACTCCCACAGGTTCAGGTCGGTCACCGACTCGCTGGCGTAGGGGAAGGCGAGTCGGATGAGGAACGTCGCCGCGGCCGTCGCGAGCGCGAGGCCCGCGAGGTGGCCCACCCGGATCGGGCGGGCCGACCATGCCAGGGCGGACCCGCGCGACCACCCGGCGGGCCGCGGCAGCACCATCAGCCCTGCGTACCCGACCGAGAAGATCAGCAGGACGCCGATGAACCACAGGACCCCGGTGTCGAAGTAGCCCTCGTCGCTCAGGTACTCCTCCGCGAACGACGCCGGAGCCGCGCCGAACGGGTGGTACAGCGCGTACGTGACGGCGGGCCAGACCAGGAACGTGAACAGCGCGAACGGCACGCCGAGGCGCAGCAGCCGGTCGACGACGAACCGGCGAGCGCCCTTCCGCTCGAGCGACCGCGGCGTCAGCAGGCCGGCGACGAGGAACAGCAGGGCGATCATGAACAGCCCGAACGGCACGACGAGCACCGCCAGCACCAGCTCGGTCACCGGGTGCAGCGTGGTCTCCTGCACGTCGGCGTACGTCCAGTACCGGGCCGAACCGACGTAGCCGAGCACCGCGTGGATCGCGATGATCAGGGCGATGAGCAGAACCTTGAGATGGTCGAGGTACACCAGTCGACCGGTCGACCGGTCGACGGCCTGCGGTGCGGTCGCCTCCATGGCTGCAGGGTAGGAGCGAGCACGGCACGCGGTCAGGGCCGTAGGGCCCGCAGGCCCGCTCGGTCCGGCGACGGCCGCCGGCGCTACCATGCGCCCATGGCCAACTCGACGGATGCCACGAGCGCGCCGACCGCCGCCGATGTGCGCGCCGCGCTCGCCGCCGTGGCCGATCCCGAGCGCGCCGCGGCGACCGCCCGGTACTTCAAGACCGGACCGGGCGAGTACGGCGAGGGCGACCGGTTCATCGGCGTCACGACGCCCCAGCTGCGCGCGGTCGCGAAGCGATGCGCGGGACTGCCGCTCGAGGGCATCGACGAGCTCCTGCGGAGCCCGGTGCACGAGCACCGCGCCTGTGCGCTCGCGATGCTCGTCGCCCGGTTCGACCGCGCGAGCGGCCGCCGGGCGCGCGACGACGCCGAGCGCGCCCGGCTCGCCCGGTTCTACCTCGAGGCGGTGCACGCGGGCCGTGTCGACAACTGGGATCTCGTCGACCTCTCCGCCGATCGCATCCTGGGCGAGTTCCTCCGCGATCCCGGGGCGACGGATGCCGCGTCCCGCGCCGGGCTCGACGCCGCCCTGTTCGACGAGCTCGCCGCGAGCCCGCGCCTCTGGGAGCGCCGGGTCGCGATCATGTCCACGTTCGCCTTCCTGAAGCACGGCGATGCCGCACCGACGCTTCGCCTCGCCGAACGCCTGCTGGGCGACCCGCACGACCTCATCCACAAGGCGACCGGCTGGATGCTCCGCGAGTCCGGTCGTCGTGTCGGGCGCGACACCCTCACCGGCTTCCTCGACGCGCACGCGCCTCGCATGCCCCGCACGATGCTCTCGTACGCCACGGAGCATCTCGACCCGGCCGAGCGCGCTCGCTACCGCGCCATGCGGTGAGATCGCGACCGCGGTCGGCCGAGGGTCGCGAGCTTGCGAGAATGATCCGCATGGCGAGAACCGCGAGAGGCGCGCACATCCTGATCACCGGAGCGGCCGGCGGCATGGGCCGCATGTACGCGCAGCGAGCCGTCGATGACGGCGCGGCATCCGTCGTGCTGTGGGACCGGGACGCCCCGGCGCTCGCGCGCACCGCCGACGAGCTCGGCGCGGCCGCGCAGGGGCGCACGCAGGTGCGCTCGTACGCGGTGGACGTGTCGGAACACGGGGCGATCGCGAAGGTCGCACACAAGGTGCGCCGCGAGGTCGGCGATCCCGACGTGCTCATCAACAACGCGGGCATCGTGCGCGGCAACCGATACTTCTGGGAGAGCCATGCGGGCGACGACGTGCGCCCGACCATGCTCGTCAACGCGCTCGCGCCCATGTACGTGACCCACGAGTTCCTGCCCGGCATGATCGCCTCGGGGCGACCCGGGCGCATCGTCAACATCGGCAGCGCGGCGGGCACGCTGTCGAACCCCCGGATGGCCGTGTACGCGGCGTCGAAGGCGGCACTGAACGGCTGGAGCGACTCCCTCCGCCTGGAGCTGAGGCAGGCGGGGCATCATCACGTCGCGGTGACGACGGTGACGCCGTCGTACATCTCGACCGGCATGTTCCACGGCGCGCGCGGGCCGATGCTCGCTCCGATCCTCGAGCCCGACCACGTGGTCGACCGGGTGTGGCGAGCCATGCTCGACGGCCGCGCCCTCGTCGAGCTGCCCGGGAGCGTGCGCCTGTCGCGCGCGCTGCGTGGGCTGCTGCCCACGCGCGTGTTCGACCGCGTCGTGGGTGAGGGGTTCGGCGTCTACCGCTCGATGGAGGAGTTCCGCGGGCGCGACTGAGGGCGCGGGCTCAGGGCTTGTCCTTGCCCTTGCCCTTGTCCTTGCCCTGGTCGCTGTTGCCCGGGCCGGAGTCGTCGTCACCGCCGTCGTCGGCCGGGGGCGGCGCGGGTTCGGGCTCGGGCGCCGGCGCGGGCGCGGGCGCGGGCTCGGGCTCGGAAGGGATCGCGGCGATGGCGGCTTCGAGGTCGGCCCGGACGAGCGCCATGGCGTCGCGGATACGCTGCTCGCGCTCTCCGTCGAGCTCGCCATCGGCCGCGGCACGGTCCACTTCCGCCTGGAGCGCGTCGAGGGCGACGAGCGCATTCGCGTACTCGCCCCGTGAGGAGGTGTCGGCGATCGCGACCACCTGCGAGCGGAACGCCTGCGCCTGGACGGCCGTGAGGTCCGGCTCCGGTTCGGCGGCGCAGCCGGCCAGTCCGAGCACGGTGGCGACGGATGCCGCGGCCAGCGCGGTGCGCATCCGCGAGCTCACGGCGTGACCGCCTCATCGAGTTCCTGCAGGTGCTCGCCGAGTTGGCCGGGCACGCTCGGCAGCGGCGTGGGCGACGGGGCGGGCTCCGCATCGGACGCGAGGCCGCCGACCACGGTGGGGATGAGCCCGGCGAGCAGCAGCGCGGCCGCCGCGATCACGGCGCCGGACAGCAGCCAGGCCGGCCGTCGGCGCCACGCGTCGGCAGCGGATGCCGCGAGGCTTCGGTCGGGCACGGGATCGGCCCGGGGCTCAGGGGGGCGCGTGAGCACACGGGTGGCGGCGGTGGCATCATCGTCGCCGTCGGTCGCGGGTGGCGTGGACCCGGCGCCGACGCGGGTCGCGGGCAGCACGTGCGTGTCGCCGAGCGTGCCGGGCGGGTACGTCATCGCCGTGGCGCCTGCGCCGGTGGCGGTGCCCGGCTCGGCACCGGCGCCCGGCGTCGGGTCTCCGGACGCGATCGTGATGTCGAGCGACTGCGCCGCGAGCGCCACGTCGAGCGCGGTGGGCCGGTCGCCGGCCTCGCGTGCCGTCATCGCGGTGAGCAGGTCGACCCAGTCCGGGCCGAGCACCGACGGGACCTCGGGGTCGCGGACGAGCCGCGCGCTCGCGGACTCGAGCGCCGGGCCGGGGAACGCCTGCACCCCGGTCAGCGCCTCGAGCACGACGAGGCCGAGCGAGTAGATGTCGGCGGCGCTGCCGAGCGCCTCGCCCCGCACCTGCTCGGGACTGAGGTAGCCGGGCGTGCCGATGATGCGACCGGTGGCGGTGAGCCGCGACTCGTCGAGCAGGCGCGCGATGCCGAAGTCGGCGAGCTTCGCGTTCCACCGCCGGGTCGGAAGGTGCGCGGGCGCGAGCAGCACGTTCGCCGGCTTCACGTCGCGGTGGACGATGCCGCGCGAGTGGATCACGTGGAGACCCTCGGCGAGGTCGGCCAGCATGCGAGCCGTCTCCTCGCGCGGGATCGGCCCCGAGCGCAGGATCTCGCGGAGGTCGCGGCCCTCGACGAGTTCCATCACCAGGAACTCGCGGTGGGTGCCCGGGTCCTTCGCCGCGTCGTACAGGGTGACGAGCGAGGGATGGGTGAGGCTCGCGAGGAGCGCCGTCTCGGACTTCCGCCGGTCGGCGTCGTCGATTCCCTCGGTCGCGGGCGAGAACACCTTGGCCGCGACGCGCCTGCCGAGGGCGAGGTCCTCGGCGCGGTAGACCGCGGCCATGCCGCCGCGGCCGATCAGCCCCTCGATCCGGTAGCGGTCGTCGAGGGTCGCGCCGATCAGCGGGTCCGCCGTGCCGGCGGCCGACGGCACCGGCTCCGGGCGGTGTTCGGTGGAGGACTCCATCACACGAAGGGTAGCGGCGATGCCTGAGAGCGCGACCGGGGTTGCGTCAGCCGAAGATCATGGGCAGGTCCTCGTCTTCACGGGCGAGGTCGAGCTCCACCAGCACGGGCACGTGGTCGCTCGGCGCGTCGCCCTTGCGCTCGTTCCGGTGGATCGAGGCGTGCGTGACGGCATCGGCGAACGCCGCCGAGCCGAGGATGAAGTCGATGCGCAGCCCCTCGTTGCGGGGGAACTTCAGCTGCTTGTAGTCCCAGTACGTGTACCCCGACGGCACGAGCGGGCGGACGACGTCGGCGACGCCCGCCTGTTCGAGGGCGAAGTACGCCGCTCGCTCCGCCGGCGAGACGTGCGTCGTGACGCCGACGACGACCGCGGGGTCGCCGTTGTCGTCGTCGAACGGGGCGATGTTGAAGTCGCCCATGAGCGCGAACGGGCGCTCGGGGTGCGCGGTCGTCTCCGCGCGAGCGTGCTCGGCGAGCGCAGCCAGCCAGTCGAGCTTGTAGGTGTAGTGCGGGTCGCCCAGCGAGCGGCCGTTCGGCACGTACAGGCTCCACACGCGCACGCCCTCGACGGTCGCGCCCATCGCCCGCGCCTCCTTGGGCAGGTCGGGACCCTCCCGGCCCTTCAGGAAGCCGGGCATGCCGGGGAACTCGGTCGCCACGTCCTCGATCGGCAGCCGGCTCGCGATCGCGACGCCGTTCCACTGGTCGAACCCGTGGATCGCGACCTCGTACCCGGCGGCCTCGAACGCCTCGTGCGGGAACTGCTCGGGCTTGCACTTGATCTCCTGCATCGCGAGCACGTCGACGTCCTCACGCACCATCCAGTCGACGACACGGCCGTATCGGGTGCGGATCGAGTTGACGTTCCAGGTGGCGATGCGCATGGGATCAAGCCTAGGGTCGGCCGCAGACGCCGACGGGCGCGCCCCCCGGAGGAGTCGCGCCCGTCGATCGTGTGCCGGCTCAGCAGGCCCGGAAGGGCTCCCAGCCGTTGTAGTACAGGGGCTGGTAGTAGCCCATCACGAAGGCCTCGGCGACGCCGAGGTACTCGATGAGTCCCCGCGTGTCGGCGGTCGCGCAGCTGTCGGGCGTGATGAACAGCGGCGCCCCGACCCAGCCCGCGAGCGGCGCGGCCGCGAGGGCGTCGGGGAAGTTCGAACCGCTCGCGAGGAACGCGTAGATCGCCCAGCTGCCGTCCCACACCGCCGCCGTGATGGCGTCGGCCGTCTCGTACCGGGTGAGGCCGCCGAAGCGGTCCACCCACTCGACCGACGGGATCGCGGCGATGCCGGCAGCGATGCCGCCGGAGACCGCGCCGGTGCCGCCGGCGATCGCCACGTCGACTGCGCCGAGGTTCGTGATCGCCGCGGTCGAGGCTGCATCCAGCGACGCCGCCGTCCCGGGCACGATCAGCACGGGGATGCCGGCGGCCGCCGCCGCTCCGCTCGCCGAGAGCGCGTCGGGGAAGTTCGCGCCGGATGCGACCCACAGGCCGTCCGACGACCCGAACGCGCCGGCGACGATCTTCCGCGACGTGTCGTAGCGGTCGACGCCCGCGTAACGCTCGAACGTCGGCGCGAACGAGCGGAGCGTCGTCTCGACGCCCGCCGAGACCGCGCCCGTGCCGCCGGCCACGACGATCTTCTTCGGCTGCAGGCGCTCGAGCTCGGCGGCCACGGCGGGCGGGACGGACGTGCCGGGCACGAGCAGCAGGGGACCGCCGCAGTGCGCCGCCGCCGGGCCGGCGCTCAGCGCGTCGGGGAAGGCCAGGCCGTTCGCGATCCACACGCACTCGACGCCCTCCCCGAAGCCGGACTGCGAGGCGGCGACGGCCGTCTCGTAGCGGGTCTGCCCCGCGATCCGGCCCTTCAGGAGCGGTTCGAGCTCCTCGTCGATCCCCGTCACGGCCTCGCCGTCGCCGACGACGACCAGCTCGGCCCACGAGAGCGCCTGCGCGTCGGGATAGAACTCCGGGATCCCGCGCGGGTCGTCGACCATGGTGTCGTACGCGAGGAGCAGGTACGAGCCGGCGGGCAGGCCCGTGAGGGTGTAGGCGCCGTTCGGGCCGGCTGCGGCGGTCGCCGTGAAGACGTAGTCGCCGAGCGCCTCGTCCCAGCGGTGCGCGTCGATGGCGCCCGTGGTGAGCGAGTAGCCGCCCGCGCCGGCGTACCAGTAGGTCAGCACGCCGCTGATGCTGCCGGTGCCGGACGCATCCGCGGAGACCTGCGCGTCGGCCGTGCGGAGGCCGTCGGACGTCGCGGCGGGAGCCGAGCCGAGGAAGGCGATCGGGGCGTCCTCGGGCACCTCGGCGCGAAGCCCGTCGGGCACCTCGGACGGGGTGTCGGCGGGCGCATCGACGAGCGGCGGTGCGGTCAGGTCGGGGGTCTCTTCGGCGTGGGCCGGCGCGATGCCGGCCCCGAGGAGGGCCAGGGTTGCGGCGAGCACGGTGGCGCGGCGCAGCCCGGCCATGGGCGCAGGGGCCATGGGGGATCCGTTCGGGTCATCTCGGGGGTGCGATCCGGTCGGACCGCGTGCTGATGCTAGTGGCCCGGCGACCCGGCGCGCCAGACTCCCCGAACGGGGGAGGCTCCGGCGACCGTTCTCTCAGCGCCTCCGCGGCTCGCGCTTGCCGATCCTGGGCACGACGATCCAGAAGACCAGCAGCAGCACGAGTGCGATCACGCCCGCGATCATGCCCGCCGGCCGGCTCACCGTGACGTCGAAGATGAGCATCGCCACGCCCGCGGCCACGAGCGACACCACCACGAGGAGCGTGAGGAGCAGGATGTTGGCGATGCGGACCACGCGCTCCTTCTGCTTCTGTCCGCTGAGCTCGCGGTGGAGGATCACGGGCGCGAGTCCGAGCATGGTCGCGGTCGTCGCGAGGACCACGAGGACGAGGTACAGGATCACCTCGCTGCGATCCAACTCGTCGAACTTCGGCTGGAAGGCCACCGCGAGCAGGAATCCCGTGATGAGCTGCGTGCCGGTCATGACGACCCGGAGTTCCTGCAGGATGTCGGCCCACTTGCGGTCGAGTCGCTCACCTGGAGTCTCATTGCGGTACTCGCGCGGGTCCCCCTCCTCCGTGAGCGGGTCGGTCCCGAAATCACTCGTCATGAGCGGATGCTACTGCCGCGTCATCCGCTCGGCACAGTCCCTTGCGCCCGGGCGCTCAGCCCGACAGCGGCCGCACGCCCGAGCCGCTGATCGAGGCGCCGATCCAGAACGCGGCGATCATGAGGACGATGCCGGCGAGCGGGATCCAGAATGCGATGCGCCGCAGCACCAGCATGACGATCGCCCCGACGAGCGCGACGAGTCCCACGAGCACGACGCCGCCGATGGCCGCGAACGCGCCGGTGGTCATCACGTCGTAGTCGCAGGTCGCCGACGCGCCGCACGAGTCGCCGCCGAAGGCGAGGAGCAGGAATGCGAAGAACGCCAGGGCGAGCCCGCCGACGGTCATGAGCACCAGCAGGACGATGGTGAGCACGAGGTCCCACACGATCACGGGTCGCCGTGTCGGCGCAGCGGTTCCGGTCATCGTCCCTCCTCCCGCGCCGCGGCTCGGCGCCCCCGCGCGCAGTCTGACAGCGCGCGCGCCTGCTGCCAAGATGTGAGGAGGGGTCGAGCGGGAGGGGTGCAACGTGCGATACAGCATCGAAGGCGTCGAGGGGATGCCCGAGATCGCCGCGGGGGCCGATCTCGCCGGGCTGATCGTCGACGCGCTGGCCGAGCCGCTCGTCGACGGCGACATCCTCGTCGTCACGTCGAAGATCGTCTCCAAGGCGGAGGGCCGACTCGTGCGCGCCGACGACCGCGAGCGGGCGATCACCGACGAGACCGTGCGGGTCGTCGCGACCCGGATCACGGGCGACTCCGTGACGCGCATCGTCGAGAACCGGCTCGGCGTGATCGGGGCCGCGGCCGGCGTCGACGCGTCGAACGCGCCCGAGGGCACGGTGCTGCTGCTTCCCGTGGACCCCGACGCGTCCGCGCGGGCGCTCGCGACCGGCATCCGTGCGCTGACCGGCGCGCAGGTCGGCGTGCTCGTGTCCGACACGCTCGGCCGGCCGTGGCGCGAAGGCCAGACCGACGTCGCGATCGGCGCGGCCGGCGTGCACGTCTTCGACGACCTGCGGGGGCAGACGGATGCCGCGGGCAAGCCGCTCGCCGTGACGATGCCGTGCGTGGCCGACGAGCTCGCCGGCGCCGCCGAGCTCGTGAAGGGCAAGTCCGCCGGCGTGCCCGTCGCCGTCGTGCGCGGCCTGGGGCATCTCGTCGGCGACCTCGACCTGCCGGGCGCGCGCACGATCGTGCGCCCCGCCGATCGCGACATGTTCCGGCAGGGCGCGGAGGAGGCGTACGACGAGGGCTATCGCGCCGGTTTCGACGAGGCGCAGGCCGAGGGACCGCTGCGCGGAGGCTGAGCTTTCGCGGGATGACCCCGCAGAAATCTCGAATTCTGGATCCAAAGCGCGCCTACGTCGTGATCTTTCCGATACATTCGGGACCCATGACGGTACGCGAACCCGACAGGTCCGCCGGGGGCGCCAGCCCCGAGCAGGCGCTCGCTCAGCTTGCCGGCAGGCACGCGACCGGCTATCGATCGGTCGGCACGATGGCCTACGACATCCTCCGCGACGCGATCCTGGACGGCACGCTGCCCCCCGGGCACAAGCTGCGCCAGGAGACCCTGGCCGAGTTGATCGGGGTGTCGCGCCTCCCGGTGCGTTCCGCCCTCATCCAGCTCGAGGCCGACGGACTCGTCGAGTTCCACGATCGCCGCGGGGCGGTCGTGAGGTCGCTCTCGGCGGATCAGGCGCGCGAGGTGTACCACCTCCGGATCCTGCTCGAGACGGAGGCGTTGCGGCTGTCGATGGGGGACATGACCGAGGCGCGGCTCGACCGGCTGCGGGAACTCGGGCGGATCGCGGACGAGGAGCAGGAAGGCGCCGGGTTCGTGGACGCCCGAACCGAGTTCTACGCGGAGCTCTACGACGCGGCCCGGCACCCGATCCAGTGGGAGCTCATCGAGCAGCTCCGCCTGAAGGTCGGCCGGTACATGCTCGGCCGCCGCCTGGTCGGGAACGACGGGCACCAGCATTCGCATGGCGAGCTCACCGATGCCGTCGCGGCGGGAGAGGTCGAACCCGCCGTGGCGCTGCTGCGTCATCACCTCGAGGGAGTCCGCGACGGGGTTCTGGAAGCTCTCGACGCCGAGTCGCCGGCGGATGCACCCGCTCCCAAGCGGCGGCGGGCGCCGAAGGCCTGAGCGCGGCACCCGCATCCGTCCGGATGACGCTTCTTCCGTATCGCTTGCATTTTGGATCCAGTATCCGACATGATGGAAGTGCGGGAGGTGGACCCGCCGTTCGGGCCGACCGGCTCCGAATGACAGCACTGCGACGACGCGTCAGGATGGAGGGGTGTCAATGCACATCGGCTACGCCGCGATGCTCGAGCAGTTCCCTCCATCCGACGCGGTCGGATACGCGGAACTCGCCGAGCGCAACGGCTTCTCCGGGGTCATGGCCACCGACCATTTCCAGCCCTGGCTGCCGCAGCTCGGCCAGGCCGGCCATGTCTGGAGCGTGCTCGGCGCGATCGGCGCGCGAACGGCCGGAGACTTCGGCCCGGGCGTGACCACGCCGACCTTCCGCACGCACCCGGCAGTCGTCGCGCAGGCGAGCGCCACGCTCGCCTCGATGTACCCCGACCGGCACTGGCTCGGCATCGGATCGGGCGAAGCGCTGAACGAGCACGTGGTCGGACAGTACTGGCCGGAGGCGCACGAGCGCATCGCGCGGATGTTCGAGGCCGTCGAGGTCATCCGAAAGCTGTTCACGGCGTCGATGGCCGGTCGGGAGACGCGGCACCGCGGGCAGTTCTTCACCCTCGAGACCACCCGACTCTGGACCATGCCGAAGGTCGCGCCGAAGATCCTCGTCGCCACCGCGGGGCCCGTGACCGCGCGTCGCGCGGGCAGGGTCGCCGACGGCCTCATCACCACGGGCGGGCCCTACGACCGCCTCGCCGCGCTCGTCGCGCGCTTCGCGGAGGGCGCTCGCGAGTCCGGTCGTGACGCGAGCACCATGCCCCGCATGCTGCAGCTGCACGTGTCGTGGGCACCCACCGACGACGAGGCCATGCGCAACGCCCTCACGGAGTGGCCCATCGGCGGCATGCGATTCTCGCGCAGCGACATCCGTTCGCCGTTCGAGTTCGAGCAGCTCGCGCGGACCGTGCGCCCCGAGGACTTCGCGGGCCGCATGCTCGTCTCGTCCGACCCCGATCTGCACCGCGCCCACATCCAGCGGCACCTCGACCTCGGGTTCGACCGCATCTACCTGCACAACGTCGGCCGCAACCAGGCGGAGTTCCTCGAGGTGTTCGGCCGCGACGTGCTCCCGGGGCTGCGCGCATGACGATCGCGGCGGGGTTCGGCGTGCGGGTGCTGGCGGGCATCGGGGAGATCCGTCCGGGCGACGATCTCGTCGAGGTGATCGTCACGGCCGCCGGCGGAACGCTCGTCGACGGTGACATCCTCGTGGTCACCTCGAAGGTCGTCTCGAAGGCGGAGGGTCGGATCGTCCGCGCGCGCGACCGGGAACGCGCCATCACCGACGAGACCGTGCGCGTGGTCGCGACCCGCGCCCACGCCGACGGCGTCACCCGCATCGTCGAGAACCGGCTCGGCATGGTCGCCGCCGCGGCCGGCGTCGACGCGAGCAACACCGACGACGGCACCGTGCTCCTGCTCCCGGTCGACCCCGACGCGTCGGCCCGCACGATCGCGGCCGGCCTCCGCTCGCGCACCGGCGCGCACGTGGGCGTCATCCTCAGCGACACCCTCGGTCGCCCGTGGCGCGAGGGCCAGACCGACGTGGCGATCGGCGCGGCGGGCGTGCAGGTCTTCGATGACCTGAGGGGCACGACGGATGCCGCGGGCAAGCCGCTCTCGGTCACCATGCCGTGCGTGGCGGACGAGCTCGCTGCCGCCGGCGACCTCGTGAAGGGCAAGGCCGGTGGATGGCCCGTGGCCGTGGTGTCCGGTCTCGGCCGGATCGTGGGGTCGCTCGACCTGCCCGGCGCGCGCTCGATCGTGCGCCCATCCGAGCGCGACCTGTTCCGGATGGGGACCGACGAGGCGATCGCCCACGGCATGGTCGCCGGTCGCTCGGCCGGGTACTCGGCGGGCAAGTCGATCGGCTTCGCCGAGGGGTTCGCGGCCGCGCTCGGCGCGGGCGGACGCGAGCGGGTCTCGTCGTGACGGGCTGGACCGTCGTCGTGCCGGTGAAGTCGCTGAGCGGCGCGAAGACGCGGCTCGCGCCCGAGCTGTCGGCCGCCGAGCGCGCGGCGCTCGCGCGGGCATTCGCGCTCGACACGATCGACGCAGCACTCGCCGCGAGCTCGGTGGCGCGCGTGGTCGTCGTGTCCGACGAACCCGCGATCGAGCTCGCGCTGCGGGAGACGCCCGGCGTCGAGGTCGTGCCCGAGGTCGGTCCGCGTGGCCTGTCCGCCGCGATCGCCCATGGCATCGCCGTCGCCCTCACCGGCTCCCCACCGGTCGCGGTGCTGCTCGGCGACGTGCCCGCGATGCGGGCGGCCGACCTCGACGCCGCGCTCGAGGCGGCGGCGCGGCATCCGCTCGCCTTCGTGCCCGACGCCGATGGCACCGGGACGACCCTTGCGACGGCGCGCGCGGGCGAGCCGCTGACCGCGCACTTCGGCGCGGACTCGGCCGTGCGGCACGCCGGCGCCGGGTTCGCCGACCTCGTCCTCGAGGTTCCCGCCGCGATCGCCCCCGGCCTCCGGCGCGACGTCGACACGGCCGCCGAGCTCCGCGAGGCCGTCGCGCTCGGCGTCGGACCGCGGACCGCCGCGGTGGTGCGCACCCTCCCCGACCTCGTCGCAGCGCCCGCGCCGCGGCATCCGCTCGACCCATCGACCGCGCCCGTCGGCGCAGACAGGAAGGCAGCATCGTGACCCTGACCCTCGGATACAAGGCCAGCGCCGAGCAGTTCGACCCGCGCGAGCTCGTCGAGATCGCCGTCGCCGCCGAAGCGCACGGCATGGAGTCCGTGTGGACGAGCGACCACTTCCAGCCGTGGCGGCACACGGGCGGCCACGCGCCGTTCTCGCTCACGTGGATGGCCGCCGTCGGCGAGCGCACGTCGACCGTGAAGATCGGCACGAGCGTGATGACGCCGACGTTCCGCTACAACCCGGCCGTGCTCGCGCAGGCGTTCGCGTCGCTCGGCGTGCTCTACCCCGACCGCGTCATCGCCGGGTTCGGCACGGGCGAGGCACTGAACGAGATCGCGACCGGATTCCGCGGCGCGGGGAAGCAGGACTGGCCCGACTTCCGCCAGCGGTTCGCGCGCCTGCGCGAGGCCGTGCGGCTCATGCGCGCCCTGTGGACGGGCGACGACCAGGTCAGCTTCGAGGGCGAGTACTACTCCACGCACGATGCGTCGATCTACGACAAGCCCGAGGGCGGCGTGCCGATCTACATCGCCGCGGGCGGGCCGACCGTCGCGAAGTACGCCGGCCGCGCGGGCGACGGGTTCATCTGCACCTCGGGCAAGGGGCCCGAGCTCTACGTCGACCAGCTGCTCCCCGCGGTGAAGGAGGGCGCCGAGGCCGGCGGGCGCCACTACTCAGCCCTCGACCACATGATCGAGATCAAGCTGTCCTACGAGGAGACCGAGGAGGCCGCGCTCGAGAACACGCACTTCTGGTCGCCGCTGTCGCTCTCGAAGGAGCAGAAGCACGACATCCACGACCCCGTCGAGATGGAGCGGGTCGCCGACGCGCTGCCGATCGAGCAGATCGCCAAGCGCTGGATCGTCGGCACCGACCCGGACGCGGTCGTCGAGCAGATCGGCCACTACATCGACTGGGGCTTCAACCACCTCGTGTTCCACGCGCCCGGTCACGACCAGCGCCGGTTCCTGCAGCTGTTCGAGCGCGACCTCGCGCCGCGCCTGCGCGCTCGCGGCTAGCGGGAGTCCGGTGGTCGAGCAGGCTGCCCCGGCCTACTCGACCACCGGATCGGTCAGTCCGCGGGCTCGACGACCAGCCCCGTGCCGCCGCCGCGCCGCTCCGGCTCCGCGACCGCGATCATGAGCCCGTCGTCGTCGACCTCGATCGTCGCGGCCGCGCCGATCTCGCCCGTCGCGGAGAGGCCCTGGCCGTACGGCGCCAGGTCGTCGGCGTACTCGGCGATGAAGTCCGCCTCGGCGAGGGTGGCGACCGTGTTCCGCTGCGTCGCACGCGGCGCCGCGACCGCCTCGGCGAGGTCCATCCCGAGGTCGATGCGGTTCAGCAGGATCTGCACGACCGTCGTGATGATCGTCGATCCGCCGGGCGAGCCCACCACGTACCGGACCTCGCCGTCGTCGAGCACGATCGTCGGCGACATCGACGAGCGCGGCCGCTTGCCGGGCTCGACGATGTTCGGGTCGTCCGGGTTCGGCACGAAGCTGAAGTCGGTCAGCTCGTTGTTCAGCAGGAACCCGCGGTCGGGGACCGTCATGCCCGAGCCGCCGGTCTGCTCGATCGTGAGCGTGTAGGCGACGGCGTTCCCCCAGCGGTCGACGACCGACAGGTGGGTGGTCGACATGCCCTGGTCGACGGATGCCGCGGCAGCCGCGACCTCGCACCCGGTCGCGTCGAGGTCGCCGGGCGCCACGGGCCGGACCGACGCCTGCTCGGGGTCGATCTCGCACGCACGCGAGTCCGCGAACTCCTGGCTGAGCAGCGTCTCGGTGGGGACGTCGACGAAGGCGGGGTCGCCGACGTAGGCGTTGCGGTCGGCGAATGCGTGCGCGGTGGCCTCGAGGTAGAGGTGCAGCGCCTGCCCCGGGTCATCCGGCGAGAGCTCGAAGTTCTCGAGGATGTTCAGCGACTCGCCCACGGTCGTGCCGCCCGACGAGGACGGCGCCATGCCGAAGACGTCGAGGCCGCGGTACTCGACGTGTGTCGGGTCCTGCAGGAGCACCTCGTAGCCGGCGAGGTCGTCGGCGGTCATGAAGCCCGGGTAGGCGGGCAGCTCCGCGTCGTCGGTCGTGATCGGGTCCTGCACGAGGGCGGCGATCTCCTCGGCGATCACTCCTTCGTAGAACGCGTCGGTGCCGCGCAGCGCGATCTCGCGGAGCGTCTTCGCCAGGTCGGGGTTCCGGAACGTCGAGCCCACCTCCGGCGGCGCGCCGCCAGGGAGGAACAACTCGGCCGTCGCCGGGAACTGCGCGAACCGGGCCTGGTTGGCCGCCGTCTGCGCGGCGAAGGTCTCGTCGACCCGGAACCCGCGCGTGGCGAGCAGGATGGACGGCTTCAGCATCTCCTTCAGGGACTCCGTGCCGTACTCCTCGAGCGCCGCCTCCCAGGTCGCGACCGTGCCCGGCACGCCGACCGAGAGACCGGACGACACCGCGTTCGCGAACGAGTAGGGCGACCCGGTCGCCGGATCGATGAACGCGTCGCTCTCCATGGCCGCGGGCGCGGTCTCGCGGCCGTCGACCGTCGTGACCTCGCCCGTCTCGGCGTCGAAGTGCACGAAGTAGCCGCCCCCGCCGATGCCGGCGCTGTACGGCTCGGTCACGCCGAGCGCCGCGGCCGTGGCCACGGCCGCGTCGGCCGCGTTGCCGCCCTTGCGCAGCACCTCGAGCCCGATGCGGCTCGCCTCGGCGTCGACGGATGACACGGCGCCGCCGTATCCCGTCGACGTGGACGGCGCCGGCGGCGCCGGGCGCGCGGTCGCGACTCCGGCGACCGGTGGCGCGGCGGAGGCCGGCGTCGCCACGGCGGCGGCGCCGAACGACACCCCCGCGGCGATGACGAGGGCCGATGCGCGCATGGCGGACCGGCGGCGGACGAGTTCGATCATCAGAAGTACCCCCCGAACTGGTGACAACAGTGGTCCGCACCCTAGCCCCGTCCGGTGCGCGCGGCAATGCTCGCGCGCCATCCATCCTGTGGGTTCGCCCGGCACCGGCCTCCGCCCGCCTCCGCAGGCGTAGCCTGAGTGCATGAGCCCACGCACCACCGGGCCGTTCCGACTCCGCGCCCGCGTCCTCGTCCCGGCGATCGGCGTGCCCGTCGCGATCGCGGCCGCCGTCCTCGTCCCGATGCAGGCCACCGCCGCGGTCGACCTGCCCGACAAGACCGTCGAGGAGCTGATCGAGTTCGCGAAGGCGAGCGACGTCGATGCGCTCTCGGGCACCATCGAGCAGCGGTCCGAGCTCGGCCTGCCCGACCTCGGCGCGCTCACGGGCGGTGCGGGCGGCGGCGGCATGGGACCCGGGGGATCGGGCGACGACGAGTCGGATGCCGCGGCATCCGCTGCGCTCGAGGACCTCATCGCACTCGCCACGGGCAGCTTCGACGCGAAGGTGTACCTCGACGGCGAGCAGGCCCGACTGCAGGTGCTCGACCGGATGGCCGAGCGGAACGTGTACCTCGGCCCCGAGGAGGCGTGGTTCGTCGACTCCGAGACGCAGACGGCGACGCGCCTCACGGTGCCCGCCGGCGCGGACGTCGACGCGCTGAAGGCCGACCTCGAGGCGGAGGCCGAGCGCCTCGCCGACGAGGCGAAGGCGAAGGCCGAGGCGGAACTCCCCGACGGTGAGCAGCTGCCGACCCCCCAGCAGCTGCTCGACCGCGCGCTCGATCGGCTCGACGAGACCAGCGAGGTCTCCGTCGGGTCCGACGGGCGTGTCGCCGGTCGCGACGCGTACGAGCTCGTCATCGAGCCACGCACCGACGAGACGCTCGTCGGCGAGGTACGCGTCGCGATCGACGGCGAGAACGGGTCGGCGCTGGCGGCATCCGTCACCGCACGCGGGGCGAGCGAGCCGGCGTTCTCGACCGGGTTCACCGACGTGTCGTTCGCCGCGCCCGCCGCGTCGGTGTTCGCGTTCGAGCCCGCCGACGGGTTCACGGTCACCGAGGAGGAACTGCCGATCCCGACCGCCGAGGAGTGGGCGCAGTGGAAGGCCGACGCCGAGGCGCGCGCCGAGGGCGACGACGGGGTCGCCCCCGACGCGCACGGCGCCGCGGCCGAGCCGGTCGTGCACGGCGAGGGCTGGGCGACGGTGATCGAGATGGACGCCGCCGCGGCCATGGCTGCCATGGCGGAGCACCGCGCCGAAGCCGGCGAGCCCGGCGACACGGGCGACGGGGCCGAGGGGCCGAGCGAGGAGCAGCTCGCCGAGGCATCCGCTGCACTCGAGGCCCTGACCACCCCGGTCGACGGCGGACGCGCGCTGCAGACGTCGCTGCTGTCGGTGCTCATCACCGACGACGGACGCGTGCTCGCCGGATCGGTGCCCGTCGACACGCTCGTCGAGTACGCCGCCGCGGGTCGCTGACGGGCCGCCGGTGAGCGACCTCGGCGAGCTCGCGATCGAGACGCACGGACTCACCAAGCGCTTCCGCGCGCAGACGGCCGTCGACGGCATCGACCTGGCGGTGCCGCGCGGATCGGTGTTCGGGTTCCTGGGGCCGAACGGATCGGGCAAGACCACGACGATCCGGATGCTGCTCGGCCTCGTCGGCGCGACCGCGGGCGACGCGCGCGTGCTGGGCGCCGACATGCCCCGGAGCCTCGACACGGTGCTGCCGCGAGTCGGCGCGCTCGTCGAGGGGCCCGCGTTCGCGCCGTTCCTGTCGGGCGCGGCGAACCTGCGCCGTTTCGACGCCGCCGACCGGCACGCACCTCCCGGCACCCGCACCGCCCGCGTCGCGACCGCGCTCGACCGCGTCGGGCTGTCGCATGCGGCGCGCAAGAAGGCCGGCGCCTACTCGCTCGGCATGAAGCAGCGGCTCGGGCTCGCGAACGCGCTGCTCATGCCCCGGGAGCTGCTCGTGCTCGACGAGCCGACCAACGGCCTCGACCCGCAGGGCACCCGCGAGGTGCGCTCGCTCATCCGCTCGTTCGCGGCCGACGGCACGACCGTGTTCGTGTCGAGCCACCTGCTCGCCGAGGTCGATCAGCTCTGCACGCACGTCGGCGTCATGAGCGCCGGCCGGCTCGTCGCGCAGGGCACCCTCGAGGAGTTCCGCCGGTCGGGGGAGTCGCGCGTCGAGGTGGTCACGCCCGATCCCGGTCGGGCGCGCGCGACGCTCGAGCGGCTGGGGCTGGTGACGGATGCCGCGGGCGCGGCGCCGTCCGTCGAAGCGGATGCCGCGGCATCCGCCGACGCCGTCGTCACCGCACTGCTCGGCGACGGGACCGGCCGGCTCCGGCCCGCCCCGGACGCGATCGTCGCGGCGCTCGTCGCCGACGACGTGCGCGTCCGCGGATTCGCGGTGCGTCGCACGAGCCTCGAGCAGCGGTTCGTCGAGCTCACGGGGGAGGGCTTCGATGTCGTCGCCTGACGTGTCCGCGGGCTCGGGTCTCGAGACGGGCGCTGCGCGGCCTCCTCGACCCGCGGAGGTGTCGCGACCGGCGCTCGGCCTGTCGCTGCTCGCCTCCGAGCTCGTGACCCTGTTCCGCCGCTGGCGCACATGGGCGATGCTCGGCGCGCTCGCGCTCATCCCGATCCTCATCGGCATCGCGATCCGCGTCGCGGGCAGCGCGTCTCCGGGCCGTGGGCCGGCGTTCCTCGACCAGATCGCCGGCAACGGCCTGTTCGTCGGCGTGACCGCCCTCGTCGTCGCGACGCCGCTCTTCCTCCCGCTCACGATCGCGGTGGTCTCGGGCGACACGATCGCGGGTGAGGCCAGCCTCGGGACGCTCCGCTACCTGCTGCTCGCCCCGGCCGGCCGCATCCGCCTGCTGATCGTGAAGTACCTGGTCGCCGCGGCGTTCTGCATCGCGGCCGCGCTCGTCGTCGTGGTCGTGGGCACGCTCGTCGGGTGGGCGCTGTTCCCGGTCGGGCCCGTCACGCTGCTCTCGGGCGGCCAGGTGTCGGTCGGCGAGGGCCTGCTGCGGTTCCTCGCGATCGGCGCGTACGTGGCCGTGTCGATGCTCGGCCTGTCGGCGATCGGGCTGTTCGCGTCGACGCTCACGGTCGTACCCGTCGGGGCGATGGCGGCCACGGCGATCCTCGCGGTCTCGGCGCAGATCGTCGGCGCCATCCCGCAGCTCGAGTGGGCGCACCCGTTCCTGTTCACCGACCGCTGGTTCGACTTCGCCGACCTGCTGCGCTCGCCGCCCGCGTGGGAGTCGTTCGCCGACAACGCGCTCCTGCAGGGCGCCTACATCGCGGTGTTCGGCGGTCTCGCCGCGTGGCGCCTCGCGACGCGCGACATCCTGTCGTAGCGGATGCCGCAGAGGCTGCGAAATCCGGGCATCCGTCAGTCCCCGTGCATTCGCGTCACCCTCTGTCGTTCACAGGAGAACCGGCGATTCACAGGACGGAGCGGGCCGATTCGACCTGCGAATCGCGGGATCTCCTGTGAGCGGACGGGTCAGGCGCGCTCGGCCGTGCGTTCGGCGAGGATGCCCGAGCCGCTCTCGGCCTCGAGGCGCTCGCGCACCCGGAACCACGGCGTCGCGCGCAGGGCGGCCTCGACGCCGTCGAGGTGCCCGGCGTCGGCGAGTGGAACGGGTCCGATGCCGTACGCGACGAGCAGCCGGCCGCCGGGCCGGACCACGCCGGCGAGCGCGCGCAACTCCGGCACGGCGGCGGAGGTCCAGAACACGTTGATGTTGACGCCGAACGCCGCATCGAACGGGCCGAGGCCCGGGTCGAGGCCGGCGAGCGGGGTCTGCACCACGTCGACGGCGCCGGATGCCGCAGCGTCGGCGACCCGCTCGCGGATGCGCGACACGGCGGTCGCGGATCGGTCGATCGCGACGACCGGCGCGCGCCCTGTGGCGTCCGTTCGCATCGGCGCGGACCCGGCGGACCCCTCGGCATCCGTCACCCCCAGCGCCTCGAGCACGAGTTCGACCGACGCGCCTGTGCCCGACCCGATGTCGAGCACGCGCTCGCCGGGTCGCGGAGCGAGTATGCGGACGGCCCAGCGCACGCGCTCGGGGACGGATGCCGCCGCGGCCGCCACGCGCGCCTACCCGTAGATCCGCTCGGCGTACGACGGGCCGTAGTACTCGTCGAGCTCGGCGACCGGCGCAGCGGGCTGCTCGATCGCCTTCGCGATGAGCGCGCGACGACGCACTGCGTCGGGGCGCCACGCGTCGGGTTCCCAGGTCTCCGAGCGGAGGAACGCCTTCGAGCAGTGGAAGAACACCTCCTCGACGTCGACCAGCAGCGCGAGCGCCGGCCGGTGGCGCCCGACGACCATGTCGTCGAGGAACGGCGCATCGCGCACGATCGTCGCGCGGCCGTTGATGCGGAGCGTGTCGCCGCGACCGGGCACCACGAAGACGAGGCCCACGTGCGGGTTCCGGAGCACGTTGCGGAAGCCGTCGGCCCGCCGATTGCCCGGGCGCTCGGGGATCGCGATCGTCGTGTCGTCGAGCACGTGCGCGAAGCCGGCGGGGTCGCCCTTCGGCGAGACGTCGAGGCGGCCGTGCTCGTCGCTCGTCGCGACGAAGGCGAGGGATGCCGCGGCGAGCCATTCGCGATCGACCTCGTGCAGCCGGTCGCGCACCTTCTCGGCGACGCGCGGGATCGGGGTGCCGACGATCGCCTCGAGCTCGTCGACGGTGGTCACCGGGATGCCGCGTTCGCCCATGCCTCCCATCCTGCACCCGTTGCGGGACGCGGGACGGGAAGGGTCGCGCCCGGCCCGGCCGAACCTGCGCGGCGGACCGCTCCCGCCGGCCCGGCTCCTCGCGTCACAGGAGATCCGGCGATCCGCAGGATCCGTTCGGGGAATCCGTCCGACAGATCGCCGGATCTCCTCTGAACGGATGGGGTTCACGCCGACGCGGTGCGGCGCTCGCCGACGCTCGGCGGGAGCTTGCAGAGGTCGTAGAAGTAGCGCTTCGGCGAGGACTCGTCCGTCACGTCGACATCGACGTTCACGCCCGAGTGCGGGAGCTCATCGCCGGCGAGGGTCCAGACCGTGAAGTGCCAGATGCCGCGCACGGCGTCGTTGAGGAGGCGGCGCCCGTCGACGACGAGCACGGTGTCGTCGCCGTCGGCGCCCGGCAGTGCGCCGGTCCGGAACGGCTCGACCGTTCCGCGGCGCAACTCGGCCTCGTCGACATCGCCGACCGAGCGGCGCACGACGCGCTCGCCGCGCTCGGCGAGGATCGCGGCGACGTCGTCGGCGAACCGCGCGGCCGGAGCATCCGAGCCACCCTCGACCGCGACGAGCCGACGCCCGCGCCACGAGTTCTGCAGGAACTCCGTCGCCACCGACTCGAGCAGCGCGCGCCGGTTCTCGCTCAACCCGTCCATGCCGCCGAGGATACGCCGCGCTCGCCGGCACGTCACCGATTCAGGAGGACGGGGGCTGCTCAGGACGCGAGGGGGGAGGCATCCTGAGCCGCTTCCGCCTTCCTGACCGTGGGAATCAGGGAACGTGATGGGCGTCGACGGATGCCGCGAGCGGGGCGGATGCCGCATCCGACCGCTCGGCGAACGCGATGAGCGGGCGACCCGTCGCGGGGTGCACGAGCACGTGCGCCTCGACGCCCCACACCGAGCGGATGAGCTCGGGTGTCAGCACCGCGGGCGCACCGGCCGCGACCACGACGCCCTCGGCGAGGACGACCACGTGGTCGGCGTACGACGCCGCGAGCGACAGGTCGTGCAGCGCGGCCAGCACGCTCAGCCCGTCGCCGGCGAGGCGTCGCAGCAGCCCGAGCGTCGCGAGCTGAGCGCGGATGTCGAGGTGGTTCGTCGGCTCGTCGAGCAGCAGCAGCTCGGGCTCCTGCGCGAGCGCACGGGCGAGGTTCACGCGCTGGCGCTCGCCGCCGGAGAGCTCGTCGTAGCGTCGCGAGGCGAACTCGGCCGCGCCGGCGGCGAGCATCGAGCGCGCGACGACCTCGCGGTCGCGCGACGTGTCGCCGCCCCACGCGGACTGGTGCGGGACCCGGCCGAGGCCGACGACGTGGTCGACGCGGAGGCCGTCGGGCGACTGGGCGTCCTGCTCGACGAGGGCGATGCGGCGGGCGCGCTCACGGCGGCGGAGCGACACGAGGTCGTCGCCGTCGAGCGTGAGCGCCGCGACATCCGCTGCCTCGACGCCCGCGACCAGGTGGAGCAGCGTCGACTTGCCCGCGCCGTTCGGGCCGAGCAGGGCCCCGACGGCGCCGCGCGGCACCGTGATGTCGATGCCGTCGACGATGAGCCGCGACCCGCGCGCGAACGAGATGCGCGAGCCCTCGAGGCCGGCCCCTGGCCGGAGCGCGCTCACGACGCCCTCCGCGCGCGCAGCATGAGCGCAGCGAACACCGGACCGCCCACGAGTGCCGTGAGGATGCCGACCGGGAGCTCGCGCGGGTCGAACAGCGTGCGCGCGCCGGTGTCGACCCACACGAGGAAGACCGCACCCGCGAGCGCCGACAGCGGCAGCAGCGCGCGATGCCGCGAGCCGACGACCAGGCGCACCGCGTGCGGCAGGATGAGCCCGACGAACCCGATCGCGCCGCTCACCGCGACGAGCGCGCCCGTGAGCAGGGCCGTCGCCACGAGCAGCAGCGCGCGGGTGCGCGGCACGTGCACTCCCAGGGCGGACGCCGCGGTGTCGCCGAACGCGAATGCGTCGAGCGTGCGCCCGGTGGCGAGCAGCGGAACGCCGACGACGAGCAGCGCGGAGCCGGCGAGCGTGACCGCCGCCCAGTCGGCGCCCGACAGGGAGCCGAGCAGCCAGTTGAGGATCTCGCGGTAGCTGTCGCTCGTGGCGCTCCAGAAGATGACGAGGCTCGTGATCGCGCCGAACACGGCCGACACCGCGAGACCCGCGAGCACCGTCGTGGTCGGGCTGAGTCCGCCCGCCGCGCGGGCCAGCCCCAGCGTCGCCGCGAGCGCCGCGAGCGCGCCCGCGAACGCGGCGACCGGCAGGGCGATCGCCATGCCGAGCACGAGCACGATGACCGCGCCGACCGACGCGCCCGACGACAGCCCGAGCAGGTACGGGTCGGCCAGTGGGTTGCGGGTCAGCGCCTGCATGACGACGCCGCAGATCGCGAGGCCCGCGCCGACCGCGGCGGCGGTGAGCACGCGCGGCATCCGCAGCTCCCACACGATGCCGTCGCGCAACGGTGAGAGCGTGGGCTCGCCGACGCCGAGGTGCGCGGCGATCGACGCGAGCACGTCGGCGGGGGCGAGACCGGCAGGTCCGATGGTGACGGCGAGCACGACGGATGCCGCGAGCAGACCGAGGAGCGCCACGCCGACGCCGATCGGCACGAGTGCGGGTCGAGCAGCGGCCGAAGGCCGCGCCTCCTCCGGTGATCGAGGAGCAGTCGAAGGCCGCGTCTCGATCCCACGCCGCCCAGGCGCGCCGGTTCCCGAGAGGCCGGCTTCGTCGGCTCCTCGACCCGCAGTGGTGCGCACCGTCATCAGAGCGCCCCGAGCTGCTCCACGATCGAGGCGACCGCGTCGACGTTGCGCACGCCGGCCTCGGTGGCGGGGAAGTCGACGATGACGTACCGGCCCTGCTGCACGGCGGGCATCGCCGCGGTGGCCGGGTTCGTCTCGAGGCGCTCGATCTTCGAGTCCGCGGTGTTCCACGCGGCGTCGACGAGCACGATCACGTCGGGATTCGCGTCGACGACGGCCTCCCACGACAGCGAGGTCCACGAGTCCTGCACGTCGCCGACGACGTTCTCGAGGCCCGCGGCCTCCATGATCATCTGCGGTGCGCCGATCCCGGCGCCGACGAACGGCTGGTCGTCGCCCGAGGAGTACCAGAGCGCGGTGAGCCCGGCGTCGCTCGGCTCGATCGCCTCGAGCGCGGCGCGCTGCTCCTCGACGAGGTCGGCCGCGGCATCCGTCACGCCGAAGATCTCGCCCGCCTCCTCGAAGCCGGCGAACACACCCTCGAACGTGAGCGGGTCGGGCCGGTAGCCCTCGCCCTGGCACGCGGCCGGCGCGACGTAGGTGTGCACCCCGAGCTGCTCGAGCGTGCCGCGGTCGCCCGCGCCCTCGGCGGTGAGGTTCGACTCCCACCCGGCGAACACGAGATCGGGTTCGGCGGCGAGCGTGACCTCCTGCGACGGCACGCGATCGGAGAGGATCTCGATGCCGGCCGCGGCGTCGGCGAGCTCGTCGGGTGCGGGGCCGTCGGTGAAGGCGGCGCCGACGACGCGGTCGTCCAGGCCGAGCGCGAGCAGCAGTTCGAGCGTCGACGACTTGATCGTGACGACGCGCTCGGGCGCCTGCTCGAACGTCACCTCGGTGCCGCAGTTGTCGAGGATGAGCGGGTAGCCGGATGCCGCGGCATCCGCTTCGGGGGCGGGGTCGCCGCTGCCGGCCCGGGCGCCGGGCGCGCAGGCGGCGAGCAGGGCGACGGATGCCGCGGCGGCGCCGAGCGCGGCGGCGCGGCGGGTGCCGACGCGGGTGATGGGGCGGCCGATGGAGTGGGTGAGCGTGGGCATGGATCCTCCGGGACGGTTGCGTGTGCGTGATCCGACGTGCGTCGGCGACTCGCGGCCCAATCCCGGGCCGGCCCGACCGATCAAGCCCGATCGGTCGTCTCCGTCATCCTCGCACGGCGGCGATTTCGAATCAATACTGGATTCTGGATCCAAAATAGGTCATGATCTGAATCACGGGCGACGACATTCGCCCGGTACACGCGTCGCAGCGTTCAACGGAAGGACGTCGCATCCATGCAGACGACACCGGTCGAGTTCTCGAGCGAGGGAGACCGCCTCGCAGGGCTCTGGCGAACCCCTGAGGGCCCCGGCCCGTTCCGCGCGATCGTCCAGGGACCCGGATGGCTCGGGCTCAAGGACGCCAAGCTCTACGTCCGATACCACGAGGCGCTCGTGGCCGCCGGCTTCGGGGTGCTCGTCTTCGACTACCGCGGGTTCGGCGACTCGGGCGGGGACCGCGGCATCCTCTCTCCCGCCCGCCAGCTCCAGGACCTCGTCAACGCGGTCACGTACCTGACCACGCGCGACGACGTGATCGCCGACGCCATCGGCGCGTTCGGCACGGGCGGCACGGGCGGCGGCAATTCGGTGCTCCTCGCCGACGCCGACCCGCGCGTGAAGGCCGCGGTCAGCCAGGTCCCCGTCGCCGACGGCACCGACTGGCTGCACCGCATGCGCCAGGAGCACGAGTGGCTCGCGTTCCTCGCCGCCCTCGAGGAGGACCGGCGGCTGAGGGTCACGACCGGTGCTGGCCGCCTCGTGCACCCGCGCGAGGAGATCATGGTGCCGACGCCCGAGCGCCGCGCGACCACGATCAAGGCCGACGTCGACGACCGCATCCCGAGCGCCATCCCGCTCTCGTGCGCCGAGGAGATCCTCGCCTACAAGCCCATCGACGCGGCATCCCGCCTCACGACGCCCCTCCTCGTCATCGGCGTCGAGGGCGACGCGACCACCCCCACCGACCACGCCGAGCGGCTCTACGCCGCCGCGCGCGGCCCCAAGCAGCTCGTCATGCAGCGGCACACCACCCACTACGCCGCCTACGACCGCTACTGGGAGCAGACCACCCCGCTGATCGTCGACTGGCTCGACCGCTACGTGCGCCCGAGCCACGTCGACGTCCGCACCACCCGCTCGCCCGGGCAGGGCGAGTCCATCGAACGCATGGAGGCACCGCAGTGACCATCGACCTGAGAATCGCCGGCGGCGTCGTCGTGACGCCCGCCGGCCCGACCACCGCAGACCTGCTCGTCGACGACGGGCGGATCGCCGGCCTCGTCGCGCCCGGCGTCGCGGTCGACGCCGATCGCACGATCGACGCGACCGGCCGGCTCGTGCTGCCCGGCATGGTCGACGTGCACGTGCACACCCGCGAGCCGGGCTACGAGCACAAGGAGGACATCCTCACCACGACCCGACAGGCCGCCGCGGGCGGCGTGACGACCATCTTCGGGATGCCGAACCTCAAGCCGCCGACCGTCGACGTCGAGACGCTCACCGACGTGTTCGAGCGGTACTCCGCGACCTCGATCGTCGACTGGAACCACAACCCGGCGCCGACGAAGTTCGACGAGATCGAGCCGATGGCCGCGATGGGCATCCGGGCGTTCAAGATCTACATGGTCGTCGACACCGGACGCAGCTATCCCCACCCGGCCGGCACCGGCATCCACGACCACGGTCACCTCCTGCAGATCATGGACCGCATCGCGGGCACCGGCGTGCGCTTCATCGTGCACCCCCACGACCAGGCGCTCATGGACTACATCGAGGGCCAGTACCTCGCCCGCGGCGAGAACACGCCGCAGGGCTACGCGTCGGCGTACGCCGCGCGCGAGGGCGTCATCTGGGACACCGCGATCGACGTCGTACTGCGGCTCGCCGAGGCATCCGGATGCCCCGTGCACATCGCGCACATCCAGACGCGCCGGTCCATCGAGGCGGTGCGCCGCGCGAAGGCCGCGGGCGTCGACGTGACGTGCGAGGTGAACCACTGGGCGCCGTTCCTCGCTACGTGGGAGGACGTCGAGACGCTCGGGCCGTACGCGCTGTCGTACTGGGTGCCCGACGAGAACCGCGCCGCGATCTGGGAGGGCATGCGCGACGGCACGATCGACATCGCCAGCTCCGACCACGCCCCGCACACGCGAGAGGAGAAGGAGATCGGCTGGACCGAGATGTGGAGCGCGCACACCGGGACGCCGGGCATCCAGTACTACTACGAGCTCATGCTCGACGCCGTGAACCGCGGTGAACTGAGCCTCGAGCGCGCCGTCGACATGGTCGCCCGCGTCCCGGCTGAGAAGTTCGGCCTGGCGGGCGTGAAGGGCACGCTCGAAGTCGGCGCCGATGCCGACATCGTGATCGCCGACATGCAGCACGAGTGGACCATCACGAACGACGACGTGCTCTCGAAGATCGGCTGGACGCCGTACGACGGCCGCACCATCAGCACCCGGATCGAGCGCACCCTCGTGCGCGGCCGGGACGTCTACGCCGACGGCGCCGTCGTCGGCGAACCCGGATACGGGAAGCTCGCGGCCGCTCCGGCCGAACTCGCGGCCGAGACGGCCGGAACGGAAGGGAACTGACCATGGCGATGAAGTTCGGACTGCTGCTGCCCCACTTCGGCGAGGAAGCCAGCCGCGAGAAGCTGCTCGAGGGGTCCAAGCTCGCCGAGCAGATGGGCTTCGACTCCGTGTGGGTGCGCGACCACCTCGTGTTCGAGCCGCACGGCGAGATGGAGAAGCCCAACCGCACGTTCTACGACGCGCTCACGACGCTCACCGCGATCGGCGCGGTCACCGAGAAGCTCGAGCTCGGCACCGGCTCGCTCATCCCCTTCCGCCACCCGCTGCTCACCGCGCTCATGGCCGGCACGATCACCCAGCTCGTCGGCCCGCGCCTCATCCTCGGGTTCGGTGCCGGCACGTTCGACCACGAGTTCGACGCGATCGGCTGGGGCGACCTGGACCGCGTCGAGGCCGTGCGTTCGAACGCCGAGATCCTCAAGCGCGTGTTCACCGAGAACGACGTCACCTACGACGACGGCATCTTCTCGTTCGAGAACGTCACGATCGAGCCGAAGCCCGTCGGCGGCCGGGTGCCGTTCTGGTACTGCGGCGCGACCCCGCGCTCGGCGCGGCTGGCCGCGGAGTACGCCGACGGCTGGATGCCCGGCCGCATCTCGCTTGCGACCATGGAGAAGCGCATCGCGACCATGCGCGAGATGACGGATGCCTCGGGCCGCCCGATGCCGACCGTCGCGGTCATCCCGCCCACGTCGATCGAGGAGACCCGCAAGGAGGCGCTGAAGCACGTGAACATCCCGGGCCTGCTCGCCTGGGCGAACAAGGCGAAGTTCGCGGTCAAGCCGCCCTCGGGTAGGTTCGAGACCGTCGAGGACCTGGCGGGCCAGCTCATCGTCGGCGACCCCGACGAGGCCGTGCAGGAACTCAAGAAGTTCGAGGCCATCGGCACCGAGCACCTCGTCTTCGACTTCCGGTTCAAGTTCGATCGCTTCTTCGAGCAGATCGAGCTGCTCGGCACCGAGGTGCTGCCCAAGATGCGGGAGCACGCCGTCGAACCGGCCCTGACGTGAGCAACGAGGCTCTCGTGAGCGTGGAAGAGGGAATCACCATGACGACCACCATCGAGCCGGCCGGAGGCGAGGCATCCGCTGCCCCGCTGATCTCGGTGCGCGACCTGACCGTGAGATACGACGTGGCCCGGACGGGTTCGAAGCTCATCGCGATCGAGGGCGTCGACCTCGACGTGAACGAAGGCGAGTTCGTGACGGTGCTGGGCCCGTCGGGCTGCGGCAAGACGACGTTCATGAACGTGATCGCGGGGCTCGTGAAGCCCACCGCGGGGGAGGTGCGCGTGGCCGGGGAACCGGTCACGGGCCCCGGCCCCGACCGGGCGGTCGTGTTCCAGGACTACGCGCTGCTGCCGTGGCGCACCGTGTTCGACAACGTGAAGTTCGGCCTCGAGATGCAGAAGGGGCTGAAGGGCGGCGGATGGCGCGACCGCGTGCAGGAGGCGATCGAGCTCGTCGGGCTCGCCGGCTTCGAGCACTCGTACCCCCGCGAGCTCTCCGGTGGCATGCAGCAGCGCGTCGGACTCGCCAGGGCGATCGTCGCGCAGCCGCGGATCCTGCTCATGGACGAGCCGCTCGGCGCGGTCGACGCGCTGACCCGCGAGGTCATGCGTGCGGAGATCGAGAAGCTCATCGCCGCGACGGGCAAGACGGTGCTGTTCATCACGCACTCGATCGAAGAGGCGATCCTGCTCGGCGACCGCATCGTGGTGTTCAAGAGCCACCCGGGCGCGATCAAGGAGGTCATCGAGACCGGCCTCGAGCGTCCGCGGTCGGAGCGCAGCATCCAGAGCAACCCGAGGTTCCTCGAACTGCGCGACCACCTGTGGGAGGCGCTGCAGGGCGAGGCGACGGCGGCGGCGGTCTCGAAATGAGCAGCACGTTCCTCGCCTCGGGGCCGAACCTCGGCCGCGGCGGCATCGCGGCGTGGTTGGCCGGGCTGAGCGCGCGAGGCAAGGCCCTCGTGCTCGCGGGCGAGGTCGTCGTGATGCTCGTCGTGTGGGAGCTCGTGGTCGGGGTGCTCGGCTGGATCAATCCCGTGTTCTTCCCGCCGCCGTCGGCGGTCGCGCAGGGATTCGGGGAGCTCGTCCAGAGCGGCGCCCTCGCCGCGAACCTCCCCGTGTCGATCCAGGCATGGCTCACGGGCTTCACGATCGCGGTCGTCATCGGCATCCCCGTCGGCCTGCTCATGGGGTCGGTGCTTCCGGTCGATCGCGTCGTCGGCCCGATCGCGTGGACGATCTACGCGACCCCGGCGATCGCCTACCAGCCGCTCGCGAAGGCATGGTTCGGGTTCGGCATCGGACCGGTGATCTTCCTCGTGACCATCAGCGCGGTGTTCCCGATCCTGCTCAACATCGCCGCGGGCATGCGCACGACGAACCAGTCGATCATCAGCGCGGGCCGCGTGTACGGGGCGAACCGGTTGCAGTTGTACCGGTCGGTGTTCCTGCCGTCGACCGTGCCGTTCCTGTTCGCCGGGCTCCGGCAGGCCGTCGTGCTGGCGACGATCGGCATGGTCGTCGCCGAGCTCGCGGGCTCGGCGCAGGGCATGGGCGCGGTCATCATCCGCGCCGCGAACACCTACCAGACCGACCAGGCGTTCGCGGCGATCGCCGTCGTCGTGGTGTGGAGCGTCGGCATGACCCAGGTGGTGACCCTCGTCGAACGCTGGGTCGCGCCGTGGACGAGGAAGGGCCGACGATGAGCGTCACGTCAGCGACCGGCACCAACCGGATCGTGCGCCCCCGACGCGTGGTTCGCACGGGCGAGGCGAAATGGGGGCTGCTGCTCCTTGCGGTCGTTCTCGGCATCGTGCTCGTCTGGGAGGCGGCGGTGAGCTGGCTGCAGCTCGTGCCGGCCGCATTCCTGCCCCCGCCGTCCGAGATCATCGTCGCGTTCGTGCGCCTGCTCGGCGAACCCGAGTTCTGGGCGGCCTTCGCCTACAGCATGACCAACGTGCTGATCGGACTCGCGATGGCGGTCGTGGTCGGCGTCGTGGTGGGCCTCGCGGTCGGCTGGTCGCCGGTGCTGCGGTTCACCGTCGCGCCGTTCCTCTGGCTGCTGTACTCGACGCCGAAGGTCGCGCTCGCGCCGCTCTTCATCCTGGCCCTGGGCCTCGGCAGCGAGTCGAAGATCGCGCTGGTGTTCCTCCTGGCGGTGTTCCCGATCATCCTCAACACGATGGAGGGCGCCGTCACGGTGAGCCCGTCGCTCGTGAACGCCGGCCGGGTGTTCGGCGTGAACGGCATCTTCCTCGGCTGGAAGGTGATCTTCCCGGCGACGCTGCCGTACAGCCTGTCGGGCATCCAGCGCGGTGCTGCGCTGGGGTTCACGGGCGAGGTGCTCGGTGAGTTCCTCGGCGGCACCGGCGGCCTCGGGCACCTGCTCGAGTTCGCGGCGTACCAGTTCATGATGGCCGAGGCGATCGCGATGGTGATCGTCATGGTGATCATCGCGAACCTCACGCTGTGGCTCATCTCGGTGCTTCGGCGCCGGCTCGCGCCCTGGTACGACGACCGCCGGATCGTCGGGAGGTAGGGCAGCCGATGCACAAGCAGATCGTGGAGCCCGTCGGGGTGTACCCGCCCACGGCGGACTTCAGCCAGGCCATCCGCGTCTCTGGCGGCGACCTCGTCTTCGTCAGCGGCATCATCGGGATGCGCCCCGATGGCACCATGCCCGCCGGCACGAGCGAGCAGGTCGAGCTCGCCTTCGCGAACCTGGCGCGGGTGCTGGATGCGGCGGGCTCGACCCCCGCGGACGTCGTCAAGGTGAACGTCTTCGTCCGCGACGACTTCCGGCTCGTGCGCGACGACCTGCGCGAGATCCGCGCGCGGTACTTCACGCACGACTTCCCCGTGTCGACGCTCGTGCAGGTCGCCGGCTTCGCCGGACCCGACTACCGCTTCGAGATCGAGGCGATCGCGGCGGTGCCGACCCGAGCGGATGCCGCGGCGCCGGTCGCCCGTGGCGGCGGCTGACGCCGCATCCGCTCGCCCCCAGAGACCGCCGGCCCCCGTCTCATGCGCGATGACGGGGGTCGGCTGCTGCGCGCTCGCGGACGGTTGGTGGCGTCGGCGACCCGGCCGGACACTCCACGACAGGCGAAGCCGGCCGGGGAGGCGGGCCAGCACACTCTCCAGCGAGTGAGCTCATGCCACGCGGCCACCGCCGATCCAGACACCGCGAATGCGGCGAGATGCCGAGATCGTGGCGGTGGGATCGCCGTCGATGAGGACGAGATCCGCGCGTAGGCCCGGAAGTATCCGGCCGCGATCGTCCATCCCGAACACGGCGGCAGCCCTCGAGGTTGCTCCCTGGACGGCCTCGAGCGGCGACAGGCCGGCATCGACGAGCCGCTCGAGCTCGTCATGAAGCGACTCGCCGAACGGCACCTGGTGTGGAACGTGCGGGTCGTCGTTCGCGTCTGTGCCGACGAGAACCGCACTCCCCGCATCACGGAACGCCCGCACGGTCGACTCCGCGAATCGGTACTTGAGGCGGGCAGCCGGCACCAGTGCGCCGATGATGCGCATTCTGACAGTGCCGCCCACCTTCGCGACGACGCCGTGCATCATGCCGAGCGTCGGGATGATCACGGTGCCGTTGCGTGCGATGAGTTCCCGGGTGTCGCTGTCGAGCTCGCCGGAGAGCGTCGTGTGGGTGACGATGTCGACGCCGGCCTCCAGTGCGGATCGCAGAGTAGAGGTGCTCACGATGTGCGCCACGGTGAGGTATCCGGCCTCGTGCGCGGCCGCGACGAGCGCGGCGATCGTATCGGTGCTCAATGGCCTGGCACCGGGAAATCGCGGGTCCTCGATGATGATCTTGATGAGGTCTGACCCGTCGGCCCTGCGGTCGGCGATGAAGCGGCCGGCGTCGGCCGGTCCGACGACCCCGGTCGAAGCAGGCATGCCCATCGTCTCGATGAACATCGATCCGGGCCCGCTTGCGACGTACCCCGCAGTCTTGACTTGAGGTGTGCCGCTCTCGCTCCTGAGCGCGGCAAGCGCGGAAAGACTCGTCGAGCCCAGGTCGATGAGCGTGGTGATGCCGGCGCGGGCCGCCAGATCGAGCTGGGCACGTGTGCGCGGATGGGTGTGAGTGTCGATGAACCCGGGGAGCAGTGTCGCACCGTCGACGTCGACGACGTCAGCGCCGTCGGTGGAGCTGTCTCCAGCGATCCGGCCGCCCTCGATGACCACCGTGGCCCGCTCGGAGAGGCGCTCTCCGTCGAATACGCGTACTCCGGTGAAGGCGGTGCGGGTCACGTGAAATCCTCGTGCCGAACTCGATGGGCTTGCGCACGACACGGGCGACGACTTCCGCTCGACCGTCCGTGCGGATGGGACCATGATGCTCGTCGACTGCACGGACGTCAACCAACCCGATCCGCGAACACGCGACGGGCCCCCGCCGTCATGCGCTGCGGCGGGGGCCCGTCGTGGTGCCGAACCAGGGCACCTGGGGGACCAGGGCATCAGGGGTAGGGGAGCGTCTCCGGGCCGGCGTTGTCGAGGCCGAGGAGTTCCTGCGCCTTCTCGAGGTAGACGAGCTGCGACTCGTCGAACTCGATCGGCTCGAGGGACTGCGTTTCGACCGTGGTGTCCCATGCCTCCGTACCGAAGTAGAGGTTCTGGCACGCGAGGTGGCCGTCGAGCACCCACGGGCTGTCGGAGCCGCGGAGCGCCTCGACGTCGAAGTCGTTCGCCTCGTAGATGTCGAGCACCTCGTCGGCGTTCTCGGGGAACTCGCCCGGCGCCGGGGCGGTCTGGAAGTCGACCGCCTTCAGCGTCGCCCGCAGGAACCGCACGAGCGTGTTCGGGTTCTCCTCCACGTAGCCGCTGCCGGCGACCATGACGTCGTTGGCCCAGTTGCGGAGCGCCTCGACCGGGAACTCCGCCCCGGCCTCCTCGAGCGCAGGCCGGTCGTCGCCGTAGAACGGCTGCAGGGTGATCCGGTCGTTCACGAAGAACTCGGTCCACGACTCCGAACCGGGGCCGGGATAGACGATCTCGACGTTCACGCCCTCGAGGTCCCAGCCCTCCTCCGCGAGCACGCGGGCGCGCTGGAACTCGGCCGGGTCGCCGGGCGTACCGGCGAGCACGATCGCGGTGCCCTCGAGGTCCTCGACGGACTCGATGTCGGGCTGGACGGCGAAGTCGAAGTTCTGCCGGCAGTAGTGCCCGGAGAGCAGGTCGACGTCGACGCCGCCGCGGATCGCCTCGATGACCGTGCCGGTCGACTCGACGCCGACATCCGCGCTGCCGGATGCCACCGCCGCGGTGACGTTGTCGGCGGTGATGACCTCGACGGTGAGGCCCTCCTCCTCGTAGTAGCCGAGGTCGGTCGCGAGCACGTACATCGAGTACATGGTGATGTCGGGGAAGGGGATGGCCACCGTGATGTCGGTGTCCTCGGGCTCGCCGGGCTCGCCGTCGGCGATCTCGACGGGTTCGCTGTCGCTGCCCGCTGCGGGGTCGCCCGCGGCGCAGCCGGTCAGCAGTGCGAACACTGCCAGCCCGGCGGCCGCTGCGAGGCCGGAGCGTGGGATGGATCTGCGCATGACTCTCCATTCTTGGCGGGTGACTCGCGGTCGGCGTCCCGCGGAGAGGAGCGTCTCGCGAATTGCTGGATACCGTATCCAATCCGTGCGTGCCTGTCCATGGTTTTCTCGGATCCCACTTCGGGGGACGATGAACTCGGACGCCGGGTCTGGACGAATGCGTGGACTTTTGGATACGGTATCCAAAGCGGCACGGATGCCGCGCGACCGGAAAGGCGAACCAGTGCGTGCAGCCCTCCTCCAGGCCCACGGCCTCGACGGACTCGACGTCGCACGTGTCGCCGCGCCCGAGCCCGGCCCGGGCGAGGCGCTCATCCGCGTCGAGACCGTCGCGGTCAACCAGCTCGACCTCAACGTGATCGCCGGCAACGGTCCCGGCGCCGCGGCGAAACTGCCACGTGTGCTCGGCATCGACCCCGCGGGCGTGATCGTGGACGTCGGCGTGGGTGTCGACCGCTCGCGCATCGGCGAACCCGTCGTCGTCAAGCCCAACGTGCCCTGCGGCCGCTGCGACGCGTGCCGCGCGGGTCGCGAATCCACCTGCCCGTCGCAGACCGTCGTCGGCGTGCACCGCGACGGCGGCGCCGCCGAATTCGTCGTCGTGCCCGCCGTGGTCGCCTTCGACCGCTCCGGCCTCGACGCGGCGACCGCGACCGCCGCGGTCCACAGCCTGCCGATCGTGCTCAACGCCGTCGACGCCGCGGGCGTCCGCGCGGGCGATCGGCTCCTCGTCACCGGCGCGGGCGGCACGCTCGGTCGCGCCGCGATCGAGCTCGGCGTGCACCTCGGCGCCGACGTGACCGCCGCGACGCGGCATCCGCTCGCCGATGCACCCGAGGACGTGCGTGTCGTGGTCACCGGACCGGCCGCAGACCTCGCCGGGGCCCTCGACGCGGACGAGCGATTCGACGCGGTCGTCGACGTGAGCGGCAGCGCGGCGCTCCTCGGCCAGGCGATCGCCGCGCTCGCCTGGGGCGGGCGCGCGGCGTTCTGCGCGGCATCCGTCGACACGCGCCTCGAGATCGACGCGCGCGACTTCTACCTCGGACGCAAGCGGCTCGTCGGCGTCGCGAGCGCCGACCTCGACCAGGTGCGCCGGGCACTCGACCTCGTGCGCGAGGGCGCCGTCCGCCCGCGCATCGGCGCACGCTATCCGCTCGAGGACGTGCGACGCGCGTACCGCGAGTTCCCCACGACCCCCGGCAAGGTGATCATCGATGTCCGCTGACCTGATCGACCGGCCTCGCCTGCGCGCCTCGCTGCAGCGCATCGCCGACCGCACGCGTACCGACGCGGCATCCGCTCGCATGCGACCCTGGGTCGCCGCCCGGCTCGAGGGCGACGTCGCCTCGATCTCGGAGTTCGAGCAGTACGGCACCCGCTACGCGTTCCGGTCCGACGAGTCCGCCGAACGCGGCGGACACGACTCGGCGCCGAGCCCCATGCGATACCTGCTCAGCTCGATCGCGTTCTGCATGCTCGGCTGGTGCGCCAAGACGTGGGCGGCAGCGGATGTCGCGGTGCGCTCGCTCGAGACCGAGGTGCGCACGTGCCTCGACCTGCGCGGCGAGCACCTCGTCGACGGCGCGCCCGCGCACCCGCTCTGGTTCGTCGTCGAGGTGCGCATCGACGACGACACCGACCCGGAGCGCGCGATCGCGCTCGTGCGCGAGGCCGCCCGTCGATGCCCGACCACCTCGCTCGTGTCGAAGGCCGTCCCGCTGCACCTCGTACTCGTGCAGCGCGGCTGGACCGTGCTCGACACCAGGCCCGACGACCTCAGGAACGAGCACCGAGAGGAGCAGACCCGATGAGCCCCCATCCCGCGCCATCCGGAACCCCCCAGCACGGAGCGGACGGCCCACTCGCGGGCATCCGCGTCGTCGAGCTCGGCCAGTACATCTCCGGACCGTACGCCGCGAAGCTGCTCGCCGACCTCGGCGCCGAGGTCGTCAAGGTGGAGGCGCCCGACGGCGACCCCATGCGCCGCTGGGAGGGTCACGGCGCGATGAGTCCGCAGTTCGCCGCCTACAACCGCGGCAAGCGCGCCGTGCGGCTCGACCTCAAGACCGCCGATGGGCTCGCGGCGCTGCTCGACCTCGCGCGCGAGGCCGACGTGCTCATCGAGAACTTCCGGCCCGGCGTCGCCACCCGTCTCGGCTTCGGGCCCGACGCGTTGCACGAGGTCAACCCGCATCTGATCACCTGCTCGATCACCGGGTTCGGACCCGCGGGCCCCTACGCTGCCCGCCCCGCCTACGACACCGTGATCTCGGCGGTCGGCGCGATGTACAGCCAGGTCGTGCCCGCCGAGACGCTGCGCCCGCTCGGGCCGGCGTTCTCCGATCTGCTCTCGGGCATGTCCGCGACGCAGGCGATCCTCGCCGCCCTGCACGCCCGCGAGGCGCGCGGACACGGCGAGCACATCGACGTGTCGATGGTCGGCTCGCTGATCGACTTCCTCACCGAGGCCGCGTCGACCTACCTCGAGACCGGTCAGGTCGCCGGACCCGACTCGCGACCGCGCCGCGCCCAGGCCTACGCCTGCGCCGGCTCCGACGGGAAGGCCTTCGTCATCCACATGTCGGTGCCCGAGAAGTTCTGGACCGGGCTGCTCGACGTGCTCGAGCGCCCCGACCTGGCCGACGATCCCCGGTTCGCCACCCGCGAGGCCCGCGTGCGCAACTACGACGACCTCGACGCCGAGCTCAAGGCCGTCACCGAGCGCATGCCGCGGCAGCACTGGCTCGAACGGCTCGCCGCCCACGACATCCCCCACGGCCCGCTCAACACGGTCGCCGACCTGTTCGACGACCCGCAGGTCGCCTCGATGGGCCTCGTCGAGGAGATCATCGGCCACGACGGCACGCCGCTGCGCGTGCCGGCCCCGAGCACCCGGTTCCACGTCAGCGGACGACCGGCGCTGCGGGCCGCACCGCGGCTGGGGGAGGGCGACGGCGACGTGCTCGCCCGCGCCGCGGCATCCGTCACCGAGCCCGCCACGACCACCGCACCCGAAGGGACCCGCGCATGAGCCGCACCGACGACCTCGTCGCGATCGACGTGCACACCCACCCGCAGACCGAGGAGTTCCTCGCCGCGATGGGCAAGCGGCACCAGCAGATGGCGAAGCACTTCGGGCGCGAGCGGCCGGTCGTCTCGTTCGCCGAACAGGCCGACCAGTACCGCGACCGGCGCATGATGGCCGTCATCGTCAACTCCGACTCGGAGACCACCTCCGGTATCCCGGGCGCGCCCAACGACCTGCTCGGGAAGGCCCAGGCCGATCACCCCGACGTGTTCCTCGCGTTCGCCGGCATCGACCCGTGGAAGGGCGAGGCGGCCGTCGCCGAGATCCGACGCATGCACGCCGAGTACGGCATCAAGGGCGTCGGCGAGCTCAACCCGTCGAGACAGAAGTTCCTCGCGAACGACCGGCGGTTCTTCCCGATCTGGGAGGTGTGCGCCGAGCTCGGGCTCGTGGTGATGTTCCACTCGGGCTTCCCCGGCGCCGGCGCCGGGACGCCGGGCGGCGGCGGATACCGCCTCGAGAACGCCAAGCCGGTGCCGTACATCGACGACGTCGCCGCCGAGTTCCCCGAGCTCAAGATCATCAGCGCCCACCCCGCCTGGCCGTGGCACCTCGAGAACCTCGCCATGGTCTGGCACAAGTCGAACGTCTACCTCGATCTCTCGGGATGGGCGCCGAAGTACCTGCCGCCCGAGGTCGTGCGCTACGCCGATTCGCTCATCACCGACCGCGTGCTGTTCGGTTCCGACTGGCCCGTGATGACCGCCGACCGGTGGATGGACGAATTCGCCGAGCTGCCGTTCAAGGACGAGTCGCGGCGCAAGATCCTGCTCGACAACGCCCGCGGGCTCTTCGGGATCTGAGGCGACCATGGCGAAGCTCGTGCTTGCGACCGCGACCCCGCACAACCCCCTCCTCTGGCGCGCCATGCGCGACCCGATGCCCGACGATCTCGTCGGCGTCGCCGGCAACTTCGCGCGCATCCGCGACGAGATCCGCGACCTCGGCATCGACGTGCTCGTCGTGGTCGGCACCGACCACATCCGTCAGTTCTTCTTCGACCACGCCCCCGCGTTCGTCGTCGGCAAGGCCGCGCAGTATCACGGCACGTACGAGAACGAGGTGCGCACGTTCGGCATGGAGTACGTCGAGCTCACCGGCCACCCCGAGCTCGCCGAACGGATCGCGGGACGCGAGCTGCTGCCCGAGGCGATCGACTTCTCGGTGAGCCACGAGTGGCGGCTCGACCACGGCTTCGTGATCCCGCTGCAGTACCTGCGGCCCGAGCTCGACCTGCCGATCGTGCCGATCCACACCAACGCGACGCTGCCGCCGCTGCCCTCGCCGCGCCGCTTCGCCGTGCTCGGCGAGCACCTGCGGGAGACGATCGCAGCCTGGGACTCCGACGCGCGCGTCGCCCTGATCACCTCGGGGCACATGGCGACGGATGTCGGCGGGCCGAAGCAGTTCGCCGGGTCGCCCGATCCAGAGTTCGACGCCGAGGCCGTCGGCTGGATGCGGGACGGCGACCTCGACGCCGCGATCGCAGGATGCCGCTTCGACCGGATCATGGCGGCCGGCAACGTCACCTACCAGTACGTGAACGTCATCACGGCGCTCGCCGCGATGGGCGGACGACCCGCTGACCTCGCCGAGGCGACCGAGTCCCGGTTCGCCTCGAGCCCGTTCTTCATGTGGAGGGACCCGGCATGAGCAAGTACATGCTCGACAAGTTCATGCGCGCCGTCGAGATGAGCGACGCCGACGTCGCCCGGTACGTCGCCGACCCGCCGGCATTCGTCGACGCCTGGCTCTCGGGTGCCGGCGGCCCCGACCGGCCGACCGACGACCGCGCGCTCACCCCGGAGGAGCGCGACGCGTTCGCGGCCGTCGACCACGAGGCGCTGTACGCGCTCGGTGCGCACCCGTACCTGCTGTGGCACTTCATCGAGGCCGCGCACACGCACGAGTTCGGAGACGGATTCGGCTGGCGCGACCTCGTCGAGCGGTACCGGGCGGATGTCGCGCCCCACGGGCACGTCGACTACATCCCCTGAGGGTCGGGCCGACCGCGAACGCGGCGAGGATCCGCGCGGGACCTCAGGCGAGCGACCGCGCCGGACGTCAGGTGACGGCGCCGCGGCGGGCGAACCGCGCCTCGCGCCAGACCTCGGTCGAGAGGATGTCCTCGAGGTTCGCAACGGCATCCCACACATCGGTGTGCGAGACGTAGAGCGGCGCGAAACCGAAGCGCATGAGGTCGGGCGCCCGGAAGTCGCCGATCACGCCGCGCTCGATGAGCGCCTGCATCACCGCGAACCCGTCGTCGACGCGAAGGGCGACCTGGCTGCCGCGCCTGGCCGACTGACGCGGGCTGGCGACCCCGATCCCCCAGGGCGCGAGTCGGGCGTCGACGAGCGAGATGAACAGCTCGGTCAGCCGCAGGCTCTTCTCGCGGATCGCGTCGAGGTCGACCTCGCTCCAGATGTCGAGGCTCGCCTCGAGCGCCGCGACCGACAGAAGCTGCGGAGTGCCCACGCGGAACCGGGTGATCCCCTCGGCCGGGGCGTACCCGAGTTCGAAGTCGAACGGGCGCGCGTGGCCGTGCCATCCGGTGAGTGCGGGCCGCGCGGCGGCGTGGTGCCGCTCGGCGACCCAGATGAAGGACGGCGCTCCCGGGCCGCCGTTGAGGTACTTGTAGGTGCAGCCGATCGCGAAGTCGGCGCCGGCGGCGTTCAGGTCGACCGGCACCGCCCCCACGCTGTGGCACAGGTCCCACAGCATCAGGGCGCCCACCGCCTGCACCTGACGGGTGACCTCGGCGAGGTCGCGCATGCGGCCGGTTCGGTAGTCGACGTGGGTGAGCACGACCACGGCGACGTCGTCGTCGAGCACGTCGTCCAGCGTCGGGCCGTCGTCGTGGATGAGGCGGCGCTCGAGCGGCTCGCCGCCGCCGAGGAGCTCCTGCACGGCCTCGAGCATGTACAGATCGGTCGGGAAGTTGCCTCGCTCGGAGACCACGACCCGCCGCCCGGGACGCAGCCGCACGGCCGCCACCGCCGTCTGGAACAGGCTCGCCGACGTCGAGTCGCCGAGCACGACCTCGCCTGGCGCGGCGCCGATCAGCGGGGCGAGCCGGTCGCCGAGCGCGACCGGCTTCGCGAACCAGCCGGCGTCGTTCCAGCTGCGGATGAGACCGTCGCCCCACTCCTCGGTGATCACCCGCTGGACGTGGGCGGCCGTGTCCTTCGGCAGCGCGCCGAGGGAGTTGCCGTCGAGGTAGATCACCCCCTCCGGCAACGCGAAGCGGTCGCGGAACGACGCCAGGGGATCGGCGGCGTCGAGCTCGGCGCACATCGCGCGGTCGAGCGAGGGGGTGACGGAGGTCTCGGTGCTCATCGGGGTGCTGCCTTCGGTGCGGGCGGGGTGGGGGTCAGATCGCCAGGAAGCGGCGCGCGTTGCCGTGTCGGATCAGTGCCCGGTCGGCGTCGGTGAGGAAGTCGGCCCGTTCCACGACCGCACCGACCGGACGTTCGCCGAGCGGATACGGGTAGTCGCTGCCGACCATCACCTGCCGGGCGCCGAGGGTGTCGACGAGCACGCGGAGGGCGGTCGGGTCGAAGACGACCGAGTCGACGCTGAAACGGTCGAGATACCCCGAGGGCGGCTGCTCGCTCACCCCGATCAGGTCGGGTCGTCGATGCCAGGCGTTCTCGAAGCGGCCCAGCCAGAACGCGAACGAGCCGCCTCCGTGCGCGAACGCGATCCGCAGCGTCGGGGGAACGCGATCGAAGACGCCCCCGAGGATCATCGCGATGATCGAGAGGTGGGTCTCGGCGGGCATGCCGGTGAGCCAGCGCCCCATCCAGCGGTCCAGTCGTGGGGAGCCGGCCATGTCCCACGGGTGCACGAAGACGGGGATGCCGCGATCGGCGCAGTGCTGCAGGAACATGACGACGCCCTCGTGATCGAGGTCGCGGTCACCGACGTGGTTGCCGATCTCGACGCCGACGTGTCCGGATGCCACGGCACGGTCGACTTCGGCGCAGGCGGCGTCGGGATCCTGCAGTGGCACCTGGGCGAACGGCAGCAGTCGGCCTCGGGCCGGTTCGCAGATCTCCAGGGCCAGGTCGTTGAAGATCCGCGCGACCTTCACCGCCTCACCGCCCGACTTGTCGTAGGAGAAGAAGACCGGTGTGGGGGAGACGACCTGGATGTCCACGTCCTCGGCGTCCATGTCGGCCAGACGGGCCGCGGCATCCCAGCAGTCGGCGCCGATGCGCCGGAACTCGGTCGTGCCGAGCATGATCACCGCGTCGTGTTCCGAGTCGACCCGCAACGACGGCCAGACCCCCGGCCCGACCCGCGTCGACAGGTCGGGCCAGGCGCTCGGCACGTAGTGCGTGTGGACGTCGATCGTGCCCACTCGGGTCAGCCCTTGCCGGGGTGGACCGTGCCGCAGTTCGGGCAGGTGCGGCCGTCCTCGCTCTCGTAGAACTCGCGGAACACGGGCGGCAGGTCCTCGACGATGTCGCGGACCTGCAGCTCCACCTCGTGAACCTTCGTGTCGCAGTTCGGGCAGAACCACGCGAACTTCTCGAGCGTGCCCTCCTCGCGGATACGTTCGATGACGATGCCGATCGAACCGGGCTCCGGACGCTGGGGGGAGTGGTAGACGTTGCCGGGCAGCAGCCACATCTCGCCCTCCCTGATGTCGATGCGCTGCGGGCCGTCCTCCGTCATGACGTTGACGTGCATGTTGCCGCGGTACTGGTAGAACCACTCCTCGTAGGGGTCGAAGTGGTAGTCGGTGCGCTGGTTCGGCCCACCGACGACCTGCACGATGAAGTCGCCGATGGGCTCCCACGCCTGCTTGTTGTTGACCGGCGGCTTCAGCAGGTGCTCGTGCTCCTCGATCCACGCGGCGAAGTCGATGACGGGTGGCATGGTGTTCATTTCTCCTCCTGGAGTTCGGTGGTGGTCGGGTCGGGACGTTTCGCGATCGCCTGGATCTCGATGCGCAGGTGCGGGTGGGGAAGGGCGTGCACCGCGACGGTGGTGCGCGCGGGCCCGGTCTCGTCGAAGTACTCCGCCCAGACGGCGTTGTAGCCGGCGAAGTCGTTCATGTCGACGAGGTAGCTCGTCGCCTGCACGAGGTCGTCGAGGCGGCATCCGGCCTCGGCCAGGATCTCGCGCAGGTTCTCGAGGACCGCGCGGGTCTGCACCGCGATGTCGAGCCGGGTCGTGCCGAACTCGTCGGCCTCGGCGCCCGCGATGGTGTTGTCCGGCCGACGGCTCGAGGTTCCCGACACGTAGACGAGGTCGCCGGCGACCCTGGCGTGCGGGAACCGGCCCCTCGGCGTCGCCTTGCCGGTGACGAGGATGGATCGCGCCTCGGTCATTCCTGCTCCTCCTCGGATTCGGCGCGGACGTGCAGCGAGACCCGGCCGAGACCCGCGACCTCGGCCTTGACGAGGCCCCGCCGGGGCAGGGGCACCGCGACCGTCGCCGCACCGGCGAGCAGCACCATGCCCGCATGGAGCGCGAAGCCGTGCTGCCCGGCAAGTCGCCGAGCCGCCGCGATCGCCCGTGCGGGGTCGCCGAGGATCGCGGCCGTCGAACCGGCCTCGACGAGGCGGCCGTCGAACTCGAGCGACACGGCCCGGTTGTCGAGTGGACCGGACTCCACGGGGCTGCGCCACTGCCCGATGGCGAACGCGGCGGCCGAGGCGTTGTCGGCGACGACGTCGTCGAGGCTGAAGCGGAAGTCGCGGTAGCGCGAGTCGATCACCTCGAGCGCCGGCGCCACAGCCGCGATCGCGACGGCAGGACCGCGATCGACGCCGCGTTCCGTGTCGGGTGCCGGGCCGAGCAGGTAGGCGACCTCGGGCTCGACACGCGGATGGATGGCCGAACCGGCGTCGTAGCGACCGCCGTCGTCGATGCGCATCGCGTCGGTGAGCGATCCCATGATGACGTCGTCGACGCCCATCTGCTGCGCCTTCGCTCGGCTCGTGAATCCGAGCTTCAGGCCGACGACGCGCTCGCCGCGGGCGGTGCGGCGAGCGATGAGCGCGTGCTGGGTCGCGTACGCGGCGTCGAGACCGGGTGACGTACCCGGCGCGCGTCGGGCGATCGGCGCGGCGGTGCGCTGGGCCTGGTCGAGCGCGGCGGCACCGGCAGTGACGGCGTACTGGTCCACGGTGCCGCGGTCGACGCTCGGCGCACCGGTTTCCGGGTTCGTGCTCATTCGTCCCCCTCCGCTCCGGTGGCCGCCCGGCCGGCGGCGACGAGGTCGAGGGCGACGTCGACGATCATGTCCTCCTGGCCGCCCACCATCCTCCGACGTCCCAGCTCGACGAGGATGTCGCGCGCGTCGAGCCCATGATGCGCTGCGGCCCGCTCGGCGTGCAGCAGGAAGCTCGAGTAGACGCCCGCGAACCCCAGCGTCAGGGTCTCGCGATCGACGCGCACCGGACGTCGCTGCAGCGGCCGGACGAGCTCCTCTGCAGCATCCTGCAGGGAGAAGAGGTCGCATCCGTGCTGCCAGCCGAGCAGGTCGGCGACGGCGATGAACGCCTCGATCGGGGTGTTGCCGGCGCCGGCGCCCTGCCCGGCGAGCGAGGCGTCCACGCGGTCCGCGCCGTGCTCGACGGCCGTCACGCTGTTCGCGACGCTGAGTGAGAGGTTCTCGTGGGCGTGGATGCCGATCTCGGTGGCCGGACCGAGCACCTCGCGGTACGCGTCGATGCGCTCCGCGACATCGCGCATCGTGAGCCGGCCGCCCGAGTCGGTGACGTACACGCAGTGCGCGCCGTACGACTCCATCAGCTTCGCCTGCTCGGCGAGACCTCGCGGATCGTTCATGTGGCTCATCATCAGGAATCCCGAGACGTCCATGCCGTGCTCGCGCGCCCAGCCGATGTGCTGGGCGGCCACGTCGGCCTCGGTGCAGTGGGTGGCGACTCGAACGCTCCGCACGCCGAGGTCGCGGGCCCTCGCGAGGTCGTCGATCGTGCCGATCCCGGGCAGGATCAGCGTGGTCAGCCGGGCGCGGTCGAGCACCGAGGCGGCCGCCTCGATCCAGTGCCCGTCCGTGTTCGCGCCATGACCGTAGGCCACGCTGGAACCGCCGAGGCCGTCGCCGTGCGCGACCTCGATCGCGTCGACGCCCGCGGCGTCGAGGGCGGATGCGATCCGGCGGACCTCGGCGAGCGAGTAGCGGTGGGCGACGGCGTGCATGCCGTCCCGGAGGGTGACATCCTGCACGTAGACGCGGCGTGCCGTGGCGGTCATGCGATCGCCCCCGTCCGTTCGGCGACGAGTCGCTCGGCGGTGCGCAGTGCCGCCGACGTCATGATGTCGAGGTTGCCGGCGTACTCGGGAAGGTAGTGGCCGGCGCCAGCGACCTCGAGGAGGATCGTGATCCGCGTGCCGTGGAACGGCCGCCCGAGTGCCGGCACGTACGCCTCGTCCACCGCATCGAACTGCACCTCCTGCTTGAGGCGGTAGCCGCCGACGTAGCCCTGGACCTCGGCGACCATCGCCGCGACGGACCTGCGCACCGCGGCCTCCTCGAAGTCGACCCCGGGCTCGCCCTCGACGAGGCAGAAGACCGTGTCGCGCATGATGAGCGGCGGTTCGGCGGGGTTGAGCACGATGATCGCCTTGCCGCGTCCGGCGCCGCCGATCACCTCGATGGCCCGCGCGGTGGTCTGCGTGAACTCGTCGATGTTCGCACGCGTGCCGGGACCCGCCGACCTGGATGCGATCGACGCGACGATCTCGGCGTACGCGACGGGCGCCACCCGGGAGACGGCGGCCACCATCGGCACGGTGGCCTGGCCGCCGCAGGTGACGAGGTTGACGTTGGTCGCCCCGAGGTGCTCTCCGAGGTTGACGACCGGGATCACGTACGGGCCGATCGCGGCCGGTGTCAGGTCGACCATGATGCGGCCGTGCTCGCGGATCACCCGGTCGTTGCGGAGGTGGGCGGCCGCCGAAGTGGCGTCGAACACGAGCTCGACGTCCGCGAACTCGGGCATCCGGACGAGCCCGCCGACGCCCTCGTGCGTCGTGGCCACGCCGAGGCGCCGAGCCCTGGCCAGGCCGTCCGAGTCGGCATCGATGCCGGCCATCGCGGCGACGTGCAGCGTCTCCGAGAGCCGCCTGACCTTCATCATGAGGTCGGTGCCGATGTTGCCCGAGCCGATGATGGCGACGCCGGCGCTCATGCCGCACCCCCGAGCGCCAGGACGTGCTCCGCGGCGCCGACGAGATCGGCCCGGACCTCGCCGAGGCCCTCGAGCCGCGCGTGGTACACGCCGGCCTCGCCCGCGACCATCGGACCGAGGGCCCCCGACAGCACGACCTCGCCCGCACGGAGCGGCCGGCCGCGCCGGGCCACCGCCCGTGCGAGCCACGCGACCGCGGTGACCGGGCTGCCGAGGCACGCGGCGCCCGAGCCTGTCGAGATCGGCGCGCCGTCGCGATCGAGGCGCATGCCGACACCGGCGAGGTCCAGTCCGTCGAGCCGGCGCGGGGTCGTGCCGAGCACGACCGCCCCGCTCGAGGCGTTGTCGGCGATCGTGTCGGTGATGCGGATGTCCCAGCCGGCGATCCGCGAGTCGACGACCTCGATCGCGGGGAGCACGAACTCGGTGGCGCGGAGGACGTCGGCGACGTGCGTCGTGGGGGAGTCCAGGTCCCGTCCGAGCACGAACGCGACCTCGGCCTCGACGCGGGGCTGGAGGAACCGGGCGAGATCGAGCGGTTCGCGGTCGGCGAGGACCATGTCGTCGAGCAGCACCCCGTAGTCCGGCGCGTGCACGCCGAACTGCGCCTGCACCGCGGGCGAGGTGAGGCCGATCTTGCGGCCGACGACGCGCCGCCCCTCCGTGAGGCGCCGCGCGATGCCGAGTGCCTGCACGGCATAGGCGGCGTCCTGGTCGTCCTCCCCGATGAGGTCGCGCACCGGAGCGCACGCGATGTGCACGCAGGAGGCCGCGCGAAGACGCGCCTCGGCAGCGTGCACCGGATCGAGCTGTGCCATCCGCTCGGCGCTCACAGCTGCACGCACACATTCGTGGGCTCGGTGTAGAACTCGAGCGAGTGGCGCCCGCCCTCCCTGCCGATGCCCGAGAGGCCGACGCCGCCGAACGGGCTGCGCAGGTCTCGGAGGTACCAGGTGTTGACCCAGGACATCCCCACGCGCATCTGCTGCGCGACGCGATGGCCGCGCGTGAGGTCGGAGGTCCACGTGACGGCGGCGAGGCCGTAGTCGGTGTCGTTCGCCAGCGCGATCGCCTCCTCCTCGGTGTCGAAGGGGATCAGTGCGGCGACGGGGCCGAAGATCTCCTCACGTACGGTGCGGTGCGAGTTGTCGAGCCCGGTCCACAGCGTCGGCTCGATCCAGGACCCTCCGTCCAGCTCGCCGCCGAGGCTCGGGACGCCGCCGCCGGCCAGCACCGTGGCGCCCTCCTCGAGCGCGAGGTCGAGGTAGGAGCGCACCTTCTGGCGATGGGCTTGGGAGATCAGCGGCCCGGTGGTCGTGGCGGCATCCTGCGGCCGGCCGAGGCGCAGGCGCCGGGCCTGCTCGGAGAGCGCCGCGGCAACATCGTCGAAGACCGAGCGCTCGATGTAGATGCGCTCGGTGCAGAGGCACACCTGACCGGTGTTGAGGAACGTCGAACGGGCGAGCCCGGCGATCGCCAGCTCGAGGTCGGCATCGGCGAAGACCACGGCGGCGTTCTTGCCGCCGAGCTCGAAGGAGACGGGGCGCACCCGTGGCGAGACGGCGCGCATGATGGCCGAGCCGGTCGACGTCTCGCCGGTGAAGGTGACGCCGTCGATGCCCGGATGCCGCGTGAGCGCCTCCCCGGCGGAGCCGACGCCGAACCCGTGCACGACGTTGACGACGCCGTCGGGCACCCCCGCCTCGGAGAGGATCTCGGCGAGCAACGCTGCCGACGAGGGCGTCTCCTCGGAGGGCTTCACGATCACGGTGTTGCCGGCCGCGAGCGCCGGGGCGAGCTTCCACGTCAGCAGGAGGAGGGGCAGGTTCCAGGGCACGATGACGGCGACGACGCCGAGCGGCTTGCGCACCGCGTAGTTGAGCGCGTTCCGGCCGTCGGGGAGTTCGGTGAGGAAGGAGTCGAGGCCGGCGGCGGACACCGTGTCGGCGAAGGAGCGGAAGTTCGCGGCGGCCCGGGCGACGTCGAGGTCGCGCGCGAGGGTCTCGGGCTTGCCGGTGTCGCCGACCTCAGCCGCGACGAGCTCCTCGGCGTGCCGCTCGACCGCGTCGGCGATCCGGCGCAGCACCCGGGCGCGCTCGGCGACGCTCGTCCGGCCCCAGGGCCCGTCGAATGCGGCGCGAGCCGCGGCCACGGCGAGGTCGACCTGCTCCGGGCCCGCCTCGTGCACGCGGGCGACGAGCGAGCCGTCGACCGGGTCGAACTTGTCGAACGTGCGGACGCCGTCGACGGGGACGCCGCCGATGAGGTTCCGGATCGTGCGCGCGGTCCGGCCCGGCACCGGGCTGTGGCTCGTCGCCGTCGACGGCGTGGTCTGGGTGGGCATGGCCTCAGGCTAGGAAGGTCCAAGGATGCCGACAAATACCCACTTGATGCGCTGCCATACCCGTACGGCTATAGTTCGCGGCATGGCCACCGATCACCTGCTGGACGGCCGGCTCAAGATCCGGCACCTGGTCCTCGTCACCGCCATCGCCGACGAAGGCACGCTCGTACGCGCCGCCGAATCGCTGCACGTCACCCAGCCGGTCGTGAGCCGCGGCCTGCGCGAGGTCGAGGAGGTCCTCGGCGTGCCGCTGTTCGAGCGGATGCCGCGCGGAGTCGTGCCCACGCCCTACGGCCACTCCTTCATCGAGCGCGCCCGGTCGGTGCTCGCGGAGCTGCGCGCCGCCGGAGAGGAGGTGCGGCTGATGCAGTCCGGCCAGCTCGGCACGGTCACGGTCGGCACGCACCTCGCCGGCTCCAACCTGCTGCTGCCGCGCGCGATCGCCGCACTCAAGGCCGAGCACCCGCGGCTCACGGTGGTCGTTCGGGAGGGGACGCCCGACGCGCTGCAGCAGTGGCTGCTCGCGGGCGATCTCGACTTCACGGTCGGCAGGCTCTCGCCCACCGTCCCCGCGCGGCTCGAGCAGGAGCGCCTGCACCAGGAGCCGATCCGCCTGGTGGCCCGCGCCGGGCATCCGGTGCTCGGCGGCACGCGGGCGACGTCGCTCGCGTCGCTGATCGCCTACCCGTGGATCTTCCCCGTGGCGCAGACCGCCCTGCGAGCCGAGCTCGAGGCGGTCTTCTTCCACGAGGGCCTGCCCCTCCCTGCGGATCGCGTCGAGTGCACCTCGATGCTGACCCTGCGCAACCTCCTCGTCTCGACCGACGTCATCGCCGCCCTGCCGATGTTCATCGCCGTCGACGATCGGGACCTGCGCATCCTCCCCACCCCGCTGAGTTCGATCCGGCGGTCGGTCGGGGTCACCGTGCCGAAGGATCGCGCGCCCTCCCCGGCTGCCGCCGCGCTCCTCGCGCACCTGCGCGAGCAGGGAGGCCGGCTCGCCGAGCTCGAACTCGAGTACGCGGAGACGGAGCCGCGCCCGCAGACCTGATATGTCCAAACGGTCATGGCTCCGAGCCGGATAGATATTGGACAGCATCGGTCGGCATCGTGACGCTGAGAGGGACGACGCCCCACCGGGTGGTCGCCGATCTCAGCTCTCACCCCTGCCGATCCTGGAGGCGAAATGGCCGGCTCTCCGTACGTTCCCGAAGCGAAGAAGTACCACCCCGAGGACTTCGAGCGCGTCGACGGCGAACCGGCCGACCCCGAGCCCGGGAGCTGGGGGATGCAGCCGGACGGGTCGTTCCTTCCGCCCGCGTCCACGCCGTCCGTGCCCCGTGACGTGTTCATCGACTGGCCCGGTCAGCTCCCGTATCGCGACCCTGCGACCTACAGCCTGAACGCGACGGCGGAGGCCTTCTACCCCATCGTGGTCAACACGAGCCACACCTGGCAGGCGATCTACGACTGGGACGACCGGCGCTACATGCTCCACTACGGCGGCGGGAACCGCTGGAACGTGTACGACATCACCGACCCGCGCGACCTCGTCGTCATCGCCGAGGAGACGCTGCCGTGGAGCGGCCCGAGCTTCGGCGCCGTGACCATCCAGTGGAACGAGCGGCTCGGGAAGCACATCGCGATCCAGGCCAACGAGACCCCGCGCTACTTCCTCCAGGGTCGCGTCGCCAACAAGTGGGTCGACCCGACCGTCGAGGGCCAGCTCCTCGAGTGGGAGGGCCTGCGGGGATTCCGGGTGTTCGAGGTGAACGGCCCGACCCCCCGCGACTGGAAGCTGCTCACCGAGGTCTCGACCGACCCGAACCACGGACCGGACGAGGTCCAGGAGGGCAACGGCGTCCTGGACCTCCCCGTGTACTACGGCGACCGCTACCTCTTCGTCGCGACCGCGCCGGACAACACGTTCACCAACCAGCCCTACCGGACGACGCTCTGGGCCGCCGGTCACGCCGCGTACGACGTGTCCGATCCCGCCCATCCGGTCCACCTCTCGACGTGGTGGGTGCCCGGCACGCGCGTCGGCGAGGAGACGGATTCGCCGTACCTCGCGGAGAACCCGCGCTGGAACAACAAGACCTCGTGGTTCGGCTCCCGCATGGGCATCTTCATGCCGCGGTCCGTGGAATCCGGATGGCGGTACGGCTACGCCGCGCAGGGCGGCCAGGGCTTCTTCGTGCTCGACGTGTCGGATCCGGCGAACATCCACCACATCGGATGGTGCGATCTCCCGGTCAGCGTCGCCGGCACCGAGGGCGACAACGTCGACACCACCCAGGTCGAGGAGACCGGGTACGTCTACGTCTCGGGCTACCCGATGAACACGGACTGCTACGAGCCGGCGAAGGAGATCTACCAGGTCGACGTGAGCGACCCCACGCAGCCGAGGGTGGTCCGGACGCTGCCTCGCCCGACGCCGCCCGCGGAGGCGCCGTTCACCGACTGGGCGCAGCGACGCGGCTCGTTCGGGCCGAAGCGGTCGGGCTACTTCATCAACACGGGCACGCCGCACGGCGGAGTCATCCCGTACGCGTTCTACGCCGCGGGGCTCCAGGTCTTCGATGTCCGGGACCCGGAGAACCCCGAGGTCGGCGCGTACTTCGTGCCGCCGATGGGGCTCGAGGACGACGACGACCTCGCGGCGCCGGTCCACGGCATCTTCGTGGAGTGGGACCGCAACCTGATCTGGGTGTTCGCGAACCACGGCATCTACGCGGTCTCGACCCCGCTCCTCGGGGAGCCGGTCGTCGGGATCCCGGCCGCGGACTGATCGACACGACGAGCTCGAAGGACGAACATGGACCGGATCGCCAGACCGTGGCCCGCCCTGTGGGCCCTCGTCATGGGGTTCTTCATGATCCTCGTCGACACCACCATCGTCACGATCGCCAACCCGGCGATCCTGCGCGACCTCGATGCCGACCTCACGGCGGTCATCTGGGTGACGAGCGCCTACCTGCTCGCCTACGCCGTGCCGCTGCTGATCACCGGCCGCCTCGGCGATCGCTTCGGGCCGAAGCGCGTCTACCTCGTCGGCCTGGTGGTCTTCACGCTCGCCTCGCTCTGGTGCGGCGTCTCGGGCGACATCGGCATGCTCATCGCGGCGAGGGCGGTGCAGGGACTCGGCGCCGCGCTCATGACGCCGCAGACGATGGCGGTCATCGCACGCGTCTTCCCGCCGAACCGGCGCGGTGCGGCGATGGGGCTCTGGGGCGCGGTCGCCGGCGTCGCGATGCTCGTGGGACCGATCCTCGGCGGCGTCCTCGTCGACGCCCTCGGGTGGCAGTGGGTGTTCCTCGTGAACGTGCCGTTCGGCATCGCGGCGTTCCTGCTCGCCTGGCGGTTCGTGCCGAGGCTCGAGACGCACGCGCACCGCTTCGACTGGCTCGGCGTGGTGCTCAGCGCGGTCGGCATGTTCCTCGTCGTCTTCGGCATCCAGGAGGGCCAGACGTTCGGCTGGGGCACCATCGTCGGTCCGATCACGGTGTGGGGACTGATCATCGCGGGCATCCTGACGCTGGCCGCGTTCGTCGCCTGGCAGGCGGTGAACCGGGTGGAGCCCCTGCTGCCGCTCTCCCTGTTCCGCGACCGCAACTTCGCGCTGTCCAACGTCGCGATCACCTTCGTCGGCCTCGGCCTCGTGGCGATGCCATTGCCGCTCGCGTTCTACTTCCAGGTCGCTCGCGGCCTCACCCCGACCGAGGGGGCGCTCATGCTCGTGCCGATGGCGGTGGTGTCCGGGGTCCTGGCCCCGTTCGTCGGCAGGCTCGGCGACCGGGTCGACCCGAAGTGGATCGCGTTCGCCGGGCTCGCGACGGTGGCGCTGGCCCTCGGCTGGTACATCCTGCTGATGACCCCGGATGTCGCGCTCTGGCTGCTGCTGCCGCCCTCGGCGCTGCTCGGGCTCGGCATGTCGGGCGTGTTCGCTCCGCTCGCCTCGACGGCGACGCGGAACCTGCCGCCGGCGCGCGCGGGGGCCGGTTCCGGCGTGTACACGATGACCCGGCAGATCGGTTCCGTCCTCGGTTCGGCGGCCATCGCCGCGCTGATGACCGCGCGCCTCGCGGCCGAGCTGCCGGGGTTCGATGCGGAGGCGGTCCGGCGCGCCGACGGCGGGTCGGCCGCCGGGCTCCCTCCGTTGCTCGCAGAGGGGTTCACGGCGTCGATGTCGCAGTCCCTGTGGCTCGCGGTGGCCGCGTTCGGGCTCTGCGCGGTCGCCGTCCTGTTCTTCGCCAAGCCGCAGGTCACCGTGGAGTGGCGGGCGGAGCAGGCGAGCGGCCCGCTCCCTGACACAGACCGCCTGCCCGCCCGATCCCTCCCGGCTCCCTAGCGTCGGCCCGAGTCCGTGCTTCGCTTACCCGCATTCGGACCCGAAACGGGATCCAGAATACAAAATGCGTCCAAGGAGGACCGTCGATGACAACGTCATACCAGCACAGCCGACAGGCGGCGCGGCCGAACGGCTCCGCGACGACCGGCACCGCCGAGTCGGGGCCCGGCGCCGAGCCGCTCCTCGGCGGCGGTCGCCTCGTCGTGGACGGCCTCGAGAAGCACTACGAGCTCGACGGCGGCGAGGTGCCGGTCGTCAAGGGCGTCACCTTCACCATCGAGCCGGGGATGTTCTACTCGCTGCTCGGGCCGTCCGGGTGCGGCAAGACGACGACGCTCCGGTGCGTCGCCGGCCTGGAGACGAGCAACGGCGGGCGGATCACCCTCGACGGTCGCGTGCTCTCGACGGGGACCCAGCACGTCTCGCCGGACAAGCGCGATGTGGGGATGGTCTTCCAGAACTACGCGATCTGGCCTCACATGTCGGTGTTCGCCAACGCCGTCTTCCCACTGCAGGTGGCATCCGGAAGGCTGCCGAAGAAGGAGGCCCGGAAGCGCGCGATGGAGGCGCTCGAGCTCGTCCAGCTCGACGGGTTCGCCGACCGGCCGGCCACGGCTCTGTCCGGCGGCCAGCAGCAGCGCCTCGCGCTCGCCCGTGCGCTCGCGCACCGGCCCCGGCTGCTCCTCCTCGACGAGCCGCTCAGCAACCTCGATGCGAAGCTGCGGGACACCATGCGCAACGAGCTTCGCAGCCTCCAGCAGCGCCTCGGGATCACGGCGCTCTACGTCACGCACGACCAGTCCGAGGCGCTGTCGATGTCAGACCGCGTCGCGGTGATGAACCAGGGGCGCATCGTCCAGGAGGCGACGCCCCGCGAGCTGTACTTCCAGCCGGCGGACCGGTTCGTCGCCGACTTCGTCGGCCGGGTCAACATGATCCCGGCCGTCGTCCGCGGCCGGGACGCGAACGGCGACGCGGTCGTCGATGCGTACGGCGCTCGCCTGACCACCCCATGTCCCGAGGGCGCGGGAACGGGTGAGGACGTCACGATCACCTTCCGTCCCGAGAGCGTCCGTTGGCACGAGGTCGCACCCGATCGCCCGAACGTCCTGCCCGCTCGCGTGGTGCGGGTGGAGTTCCTCGGCGAGATCGTCGAGTACGAGGCCGAGATCCTGAGCGGGCAGACGACGGTCGGCCGCCTCGTCGCCCGAGGAGCTCCCATGAACGCGCCGGCCACGGGGAGCGCCATCCACGTCGAACTCGCGCCGCACGCCTGCCGTGTGCTGGCCGCCTAGCCACCACCCCACCCCCAGAAGAGACAGATCCACGTCAGAGAGGACATCCGGATCATGAACGCACGCACGGTACGCGGAGTACCCATCGCCCTCGCCGCAGCAGGAATGCTGCTGCTCAGCTCCTGCAGTTCGACCCAGGCCGGCGTGCCGGCCGCGGCCGGCCCCGAGGGCGACGCCGCCCAGGGCGCCGCCTGCGACGCCGTCGAGCTGGGGATGATCACCCGATGCGAGAACTTCTACGAGGACTTCTGGCCCGAGATCGACCGCCAGATGGACGCGCTCTACGAGACGGCCAAGGAGACCGACGGCGGCCGTCTCGTGATCTGGGACTGGTACGAACTCTCCCCGGAGGTCATCGCACAGTTCAACGAGCGCTACCCCGACCTGACGATCGAGACACGCGGCCTCACCTACAACCTCTCCTCGGCCGTCATCTCGGCCAAGGCGACCGGCTCGCGCAACACCGACGTCCTGTCCGGATCACTCGTCTCCGCGGCCGCGATGACCGACGAGGGGTACTGGGCGGAGGTCGACTGGACGGACTTCGGCGTTCCCGAGGAGTTCCTCACGATCGGCGCCCCCGAGATGCTGCCCGACAGCATCAACGGCTCGCTGATGCAGTACAACCGCGACGAGGTCGAGGTGCCGGAGTCGCTCGAGGGCCTCCTCGGCCCCGAGTACGGCGGGAAGGTCTCCATCGCGAACTACAACCCCATCGTCTTCTCCGGGTACGGCATGGCCGAGGGCGAAGAGGCCATGGTCGACCTCATCGACGAGTTGAAGTCGTCGGGCAACCTCGTCGTGCTCGAGGACCAGAACTCGCCGCTGTCGAGCGGCGACGTGCCGGTCGCGCTGAACCAGACGCTGTTCAACCCGAACCCCAGCCTCGCGGTCGCGCCGTTCGAGCACTCCGGCGTGTTCGCGCAGTTCTCGGGCGTGAACACCGACGCGAAGAACCCGTCCGGCGCCATGCTCTGGTCGCTCTGGAACGCCTTCGATCCCGAGTGGCTGGAACTCAGGATGACGGACGAGCAGTTCTCCACGACCCAGGTCCCGTACGCGGGCCTGCCGTCCTCGCTCTTCGAGCAGGCGACCGGCCTCATGAAGACCAACGCGGATGCGCTGCTGCAGGGACTCGAGAACGGATCGGGCACCGAGACGGTCGACACCCGCGACGAGTGGATCGCCATGATCACCGCCGCCGACGAAGCCCTGAACGGCTAGTCGATGTTCCAGGCAGGACGGACCACGAAAGCCGCGCGGACTCGTCCGACGGCGATGAAGGTCGCGACGGTCGTCGCCGGGACGGTGATCGTCCTCCTCCTCGCGATCCCGCTGGTGGTGCAGGTCATCACGGCCTTCCGTGGTCCGTTCCTGCCGTTCGGCGTCTCGTCGGCGAAATGGTCGGTCGACAACTTCGCGACCCTGTGGGAGCTCCGAGAGGACTTCTGGGCGGTGCTCGGCTCGACCGCGGCATTCGTGGGCGGCTCCACCGTGCTCTCGCTGGTGATCGCATTCGGGCTCGCCTGGGTGACGGTGCGCACGGACGCCCCGTTCCGACGGGTGATCTCCGTGCTCGTGATCGTGCCGTTCATCATCCCGCCGATCGTCAAGGCGCAGGCGTACCTGCTGATGCTCTCGCCCCAGTCGGGCGTGCTCAACCAGCTGCTCCACGCCGTGCCCGGCATGGAGGGGGTGACGATCGACCCGTACGCGTTCTCGACGATGATCGTGATCCAGTCGCTCACGAACGTGACCTTCCCGTACCTGATGATCGTGCCGATCCTGACGAACATGGACGGCTCCCTCGAGGAGTCGGCCCGGGTCTCGGGGGCGTCCTGGGCGAAGACGCTCCGGCGCGTCACCCTTCCGATGCTGTGGCCCGGGCTGCTGGGCGTGACCGTCCTGACCTTCATCCTCGGGCTCGGCAGCCTCGAGATCCCGCTGCTCTTCGGACAGCAGTCCGGCCAGTCGATCTTCGCCCTGAAGCTCTGGACGCTCATCAGCGCCGACGCGGGTGAACTGCCTCAGTACGGGCTCGCCGCCGCATGGGGCTGCGTGTTCCTGGTGATCACGACGATCGCGTTCGTGGTCTACCTCCGGGCGACCCGGGATGCCGAGCGGCGGGCGTCCGTGTCCGGCAAGGGATTCCGCCCGACGACCATGAAGCTCGGGCCGTGGCGCATCCCGGTGCTCGCCGCGATCGCCGTCTTCGTGCTCCTCACCGCGATCCTGCCGCTCTTCGCCCTGTTCTGGGCGGCCATCACGCCGTTCCCGATCGCCTTCTCCTTCCCGGCGCTCGTGGAGCAGACGCACTTCTCCGCCTTCGGCGAAGTCCTCGGCGACGGGGAGTTCTGGGCCTCCCTCGGACGCACGCTGGTCATCGCCGGCGGCAGCGCCACCATCGCGAGCGTGGCGGCGACGGTGCTCGCCTACGGCATCGCCCGGAGCCGGTCGACGATCTGGACCAAGAGCATGGACCTGTTCGCGTCGTCCTCCGTGGCCATCCCGACGGTCATCGCGGGCTTCGCGATGTTCCTGACCTTCATGGTGATCAACCCGGTCATCCCGCTGGCGGGGACCATCTTCGCCCTCATCATCGCCTACTCGTATCGGGTCTCGATCGCCTACCGCGCCGGCTACAGCGCGACGCTGCAGATCCGGAAGGAGCTGGAGGAAGCAGCACAGGTCAGCGGTGCCAGCCAGATGGAGGGGTTCCGGCGAATCGTGGCGCCGCTCCTCATGCCGACGGTGTTCGCCGTGTGGATCCAGGTGTTCATCCTGGGGACGAACGAGTTCACGCTCCCGGCCTTCCTCGCGACGCCGGAGTCCCGGCCGCTGTCGGTCTACATGTACGCGATGATCAACCCGAGATCGGCCCAGCTCTACGCTCCGGACCAGGGCGCGGCGATGGCGCTGATCTTCACGCTGCTGGTCTTCCTGATCGGCTACGGCCTGCAATGGGCGGTGTCGCTGCGCGCCATCGGTCGTGCGAAGCGTCGAGACCCGAGCATCGGCGTCGGATCGCTCCCCGAACTCGCAGCGGTCCCCGAGGATGCACCGGACACGCTCTCGGTCTCGGTGCAGGACGAGTTCGTGCGGCCGCGGCGCTGAGCAGTGCGGGCGGACGCGAAGCGATCCGACGTGCCCCTATCGGACCGACGGCGGGGAGGACGGCGACAGCGGCGGCGAGGCCGTCACGTGCGCGCCCTCGGCGATCCCCTCGAGCACCTCGCGGAGCGCGTCGGTCGACCAGTGACGCGGCGCCCAGCCGAGTTCGACGCGGGCGCGCCGGGTCGACATCACGGGCACGTTCACGGCGATGTCGAGCCAGCCGGGGTCCGAGGCCTGCAGGCCGAGCGCCCAGCTCGACCACATCGCGGCGCGGGCGAGCTCGAACCGCACCGGGATCACCCTGCGGGCCCGGAACGCGCGACGCAGCCGGTCGGGATCGATCACGGGTTCGGCTGCGATGTTGAACGCCCCGTCCGCGCGCTGCTCGATGATGCGGGCGAGCGCGTCGGCGAGGTCGTCCGCGTGCACCGCCTGCGAGATCACGCGCCTCGGCACGGGCAGCACGGGCAAGTGCACGCGACCGAGCCATCGGCTGGGGCGGCGGCGTCCGATGAAGAGACGCGCGAGCTGGGATGACGCATCCCGCTGGAACACGAAGCCGGGCCGGACCCGCGTCAGCCGAACCTGGGGGTGGTCCGCCTCGAACGCGTCGAGCATCCGCTCGGTCGCGGCCTTGTGGCGGCTGTAGTGAGATGTGTGCACCCCGCCCGTGGGCCAGTCCTCGTCGACGCGCGTCGACTTCGGACCCGGACTGTACGACGCGACGGAGGTCACGACCACCACATGGGTCACGCCCGCCTCGGCGGCGGCCGCGAGCGCGTGCCGGTGCCCTCCGAGGTTCGTCGCCCGCATCACCGGTTCCCGCCGGTTCGGCTGCAGCACCCACGCCAGGTGCAGCACCGCGTCGGCACCGGTGAAGATCCGCGCGAGCCGCGCTGGGGCGGTGGCCTGCGACACATCGACCTCGTGCCACTCGACCCCCGTGTACGGCGCTGTTCGAGTGTCCGGGCGCCGACGCGCCACGCCGACGAGCTGGTGTCCTGATCCGTGCAGACGCCGCAGCGTCGCCGATCCCACGTTGCCCGTCGCTCCGACGATGACGATGCGCATGACGGCCCCCTCCGGTGTCCGGCGAGGGTACGGCCCGGCCGGACCGGCCGCACCGGGGTTGACGTGCGGTCGGCGGTCGGTCAGCGTGCGGTCCGCAGGCGCTCCGCCAGGTCGAGCGCGTCGCCCGCCAGCGCGGCCGACGTGTCGAGGTCGCGCATCCAGAGGGGCACGGATGCCGCGGCGATGCCCCCCGCCTCGAGCGCGGGCACCGCGGCGGCATCCGCCTCGTCGACGAGCCAGCCGTCGAGGAGGCCGGTCGCGGCGGGGTCGACATCGGCGGCGCGGCGCGCGCCGTAGTGCCGGGCGACGGCTGCGGCATCCGTCTCGACGCCGATCGCCGTGAGGCACGCGTCGGCCATGCCGCGGACGACCTGGCCGCCGATGACGGGGGAGACGCCGACGACGGGTGCCGCGGTCGCCGACAGCGCCTCGCGCATGCCCGGGATGGCGAGGATCGTGCCGATCGACACGACCGGGTTCGACGGGGCGAGGAGCACCACGTCGGCGTCGGCGATCGCGTCCTCGACGCGGGGCGCGGGGCGGGCCGCGCCGAGGTTCCGCTGCTCGAAGGCGAGCGCGGGGATCGCGGCGCGGTGGCGCGTCCACCACTCCTGGAAGTGGAGCTCGTCGCGTCCCTCGGCCTCGGGCAGGGACGGGTCGATGCGCACGTGCGTGTCGACCTCGGCGTCGGTGGCGGGGATGAGTCGCACCCCGAGCTGCCACCGCCCCTGCAGCCGCTCGCCGACCTGCGACGGCGTGAGTCCCTCGCGCAGCCAGGACGTGCGGGCGAGGTGCGTACCGAGGTCGAGGTCGCCGAGCGTGAACCACGGCCAGCCGACGCCCCACTCGCGCAACTCGGCCGCGACGCGCTCGGACTCGCCCGCTCGGCCCCAGCCGCGTTCGGCGTCGTTCACGCCCGCGAGCGCGTACAGCAGCGAGTCGAAGTCGGGCATGAGGCGTACGCCCGCGAGCCAGAGGTCGTCGCCGGTGTTCACCACGACGGTGACGTCGGCGGATGACGCGGGCGTGCCGTCCGCCGCGGGAGTCCCGTCCGGCCCGGCGGGCCACCTGCGGGCGCATTCCTCGCGCAGACCTCGCACGAACCGTGCGCCTCCGACCCCGCCCGCGAGCACCGTGACCTTCACGGCTCCACGGTAGCGCCGCCGGTGCGGTCCCATCCGCCCCGGACTCACGCGAATCGGCCCTCTCGCGGGCCGATTCGCGTGAGTCGAACGGGGCGCGGGGCGGCACGACAGGCGCTCAGGCGTCGCGCACGAGCACGAGCGAGCCCGAGGCGCGGCCCGAGCGCAGGTCGTCGACAGCCTCGGCCGCCCGAGCGAACGGGTACGGCGTGGCCGTGGGTCGCAGGTCGAGCGTGCGCGCGAGCCGCAGGAACTCATCGCCGTCGGCCCGCGTGTTGGCGGTCACGGAGCGCAGGTCGCGCTCGAGGAACAGGTGCTCGGCGTACGTCATCGCCGGGATGTCGGTCATGTGGATGCCGGCGAGCACGACCGTGCCGCCGGGCGCCGTCGCCTCGAGCGCGACCGGCACGAGACCGCCCGCCGGCGCGAACACGATCGCCGCGTCGAGGGGCTCGGGCGGTACCGCCCGTTCGCCGCCGACGAACTCCGCGCCGAGCTCGCGCGCGAGCTCGCGGTTGCCCTCTCCGCGCGTCATCGCCGCGACCGTCGCGCCGGCCGCCATCGCCAGCCGGGCGGTGAGGTGCGCGCTCGACCCGAACCCGTAGATGCCGAGCCGGCCGCCCGGCGGCAGGTTCGCCCGGCGCAGGGCACGGTAGCCGATGATGCCGGCGCACAGCAGCGGCGCGATCGCGACGGGGTCGGCGCCGGCCGGCAGCGGGTACGCGAACGACTCCGAGACGGTGGCGAGATCGGCGTAGCCGCCGTCGGCGTCCCACCCGGTGAACGTCGCATCGGGGCAGAGGTTCTCGCGACCCGAGCGGCACCACCGGCACGAGCCGCACGTCGATCGCAGCCAGGCGATGCCGACGAGCTCGCCCTCGTGCGCCCGGCGGACACGCGGGCCGGTCGAAACCACGCGACCGACGACCTGGTGACCGGGAACCACGGGCGAGCGGTGCTGCGGCAGCTCGCCGTCGATCACGTGCAGGTCGGTTCGGCACACCCCGCACGCGATGACCTCCACCACGAGCTCGTCGCCGGTCGGCTCGGGGTCGGGCAGGGGCGAGGTCGTCAGCCGTCCGTCGCCCGCGGTGATCCAGCCGTCCATCCGCGTGCCCTCCCGCCGATCCGTGCGTTCGCCTCAAGCCTGCGCCGGATGCCGCCCCGCAGCCGGGACCAACGACTCTCGCCGCGCGGCATCCGTCGACGCACGCTGGAGGGGTGTTCCGCGATCGTGTCGACGCGGCGGCGCACCTCGTGGGCCGCCTCGACCGGTACCGCGGCGACGACGCCGTGGTGCTGGGACTTCCGCGCGGCGGCGTGCCGGTCGCGGCCGCGGTCGCGGAGGGGCTCGGGCTGCCGCTCGACGTGATCGTGGTGCGCAAGCTCGGCCTGCCGTTCCAGCCCGAGGTCGCGATGGGCGCGATCGGCGAGGGCGGGGCCCGCCTGATCGACGCCGAACTGCTCGGCCGCGCGGGTGTGTCGATCGCGCAGCTCTCCGAGGTGGAGCGGCGCGAACGCGCGACCCTCGACCATCGCGTCGCACTGCTGCGTCGCGGCGAACGGCCGCACTCGCTCGAAGGCCTCATCGCGATCGTCGTCGACGACGGCATCGCGACCGGATCGACGGCCGAGGTCGCGTGCGAGGTGGCGCGCACGCTCGGCGCACGTCGCGTGGTGCTCGCGGTGCCGGTGGGGCCGACGGATGCCGCGGCGCGCGTCCCGTCGGCTGACGAGGTCGTGTGCGCGACGACGCCCGAGTGGTTCCACGCGGTGGGGCAGGCGTACGAGGACTTCTCCCCGACGAGCGACGAGGAGGTCGTGCTGCTGCTCGACGCGGCGCGGCGGCGGGTGCGCGGCGAGCCGTGGCGGCCAGCGGCATCCGTTCACGCCTCGGAGGTGTTCGTGCCGCATGGGCGACTCGAGCTCGCGGCCGACCTGCGCGTTCCCGAGCGGCCCATCGGGTTCGTCGTGTTCGCGCACGGCAGTGGCAGCAGCCGGCACAGCCCGCGCAACCGGCTCGTCGCCGAGGCGCTGCAGCGGGGCGGTCTCGGCACGCTGCTGCTCGACCTGCTGACCCCGCACGAGGAGGGCGACCGTGCGAACGTGTTCGACATCCCGCTGCTCGCGTCGCGGCTCGTCTCCGCGGTCTCGTGGCTGGGCAGCCGCCCCGAGGCGGTCGGCCTGCCGGTCGGGTACTTCGGCGCGAGCACGGGCGGCGGCGCGGCGCTGTGGGCGGCGGCCGAGCCCGGCGCCGAGATCGCGGCGGTCGTCTCCCGCGGCGGGCGGCCCGACCTCGCGGGCGAGCGGCTCGGCGCGGTGCGCGCCCCGACGCTGCTCATCGTCGGCGGCGACGACCACCAGGTGATCGAGCTGAACCGGTGGGCGCAGCAGCGGCTCGGCGCACCGAACGAGCTCGCGATCGTGCCCGGCGCCACGCACCTGTTCGAGGAGGAGGGCACGCTGGCCGAGGTGGCGATCCTCGCGCGCGACTGGTTCCTCCGGCACTTCACCGCGACCGGGTGACGGATGCCGCCGGGCGGCGGGTTCGACGTTGGCGACGGTTCGACGGTGGCGACGATGTACCGGACATCCCGCGATGTGCAGGACTCGATCGCGCGATCCGCCCTGTGAATCGCGGCGGCTCCTGTGAACCGGCGGGTGGCCGGATGCCGGTGGCCGGTGGCCGGTGGCCGGTGGCCGGTGAGCGCGGCCGGGTAGCGTGGCCGCATGCCCGACTACGGCCGGCCGATCGAATTCGGCACCTTCATCACTCCGTCGGCGCTCGACCCGCACCGGACGGTCGCGCTGGCCGTCGCCGCCGAGGAGGCCGGGTACGAGTTCGCCACGTTCCAGGACCACCCGTACCAGCCGCGCTTCCTCGACACGTGGACGCTCATGAGCTGGGTCGGCGCGCGCACCAGCCGCATCCGCATCTCGGCGAACGTGCACAACATGCTGCTGCGGCCACCGGCCGTGCTCGCGCGCGCCGCGGCATCCCTCGACCTGCTCACGGGTGGCCGCGTGGTGCTCGCGCTCGGAGCCGGCGGCTTCGCGCAGGCGGCCGAGGCGATGGGCGCGCCCGCGCGAACCCCGGCCGAGTCCGGCGACGCACTCGCCGAGGCGATCACCGTGATTCGCGAACTCCACGACACGGATGCCGCGGGCGGCGTGTTCCTCGATCACGAGCACCACCCGGTCCGCGGGGCCAAGCGCGGCCCCGCGCCCGTGCAGCGGCCGATCCCGATCTGGCTGGGGGTGCTGAAGCCCAAGGGGCTCCGGCTCGTGGGACGCTCCGCCGACGGCTGGCTTCCGTCGCTCGGGCGGCTCGAGCACGGCGCCGACTCGCTCGATGCAGGGCACGCGGTGATCGACACCGCGGCTCGGGCAGCCGGGCGGGACCCCCGCGGCATCCGTCGACTGCTCAACATCGGGCCGCGCGAGGCGCGACCCGACGTGGTCGCCGACCTCGCCACCCGGCACGGCGTCGACACGTTCATCCTCACGGGCGACGACGAGGCGTTCGTGACGGATGTCGGCGCGCGCGTCATCCCCGAGGTACGAGCGCTCGTCGCCGAGCGTCGAGCCCGTCCACACCCGGTGGTCGAGTAGCGGCCGGAGCCGCGCCCCCCGGTCCGCACGGGCGATCCGGGACCTCCGACCTCTGGCGTTCGCGGCCCGACCGCGACACGATGGATGCACGGATCCGCAGCGGCGCGGGAGGCCCCATGAACCACGCATCGACTCCGACCCACCGGACCATCGCCCTCGTGGGCGGGGCGGGCTCGGGCAAGACGACCCTCGCGGAGGCGTTGCTGCACCGCGCCGGCGCGATCCCGAGGGCGGGCAGCGTCGAGAACGGCAGCACCGTCTGCGACCACGAGCCCGAGGAGATCGCCCGCCACACGAGCCTCGGGCTCTCGCTCGCGTACGTCGACTGGACCGGGCCGGACGGCACCAGGTACGGGATCACGCTCGCCGACACCCCGGGGCATCCCGACTTCGTCGGCGGGGTCGACGCGGCGCTGGCGGTGGCGGATGCCGCGCTCGTGACCGTGAGCGCGGTCGACGGCGTGACCGCGGGGACCCGTGCGGCGTGGGCCGCGGCCGAGGCGGCCGGGGTGCCGCGCATGGTCGTGATCACGCAGGAGGACAAGGCGCGCGCCGACTTCCGGCGCGTGCTCGCCGAACTGCGGGACGCGTTCGGCGAGCACCTGTGGGCGCTCGAGCTGCCGCTCGGCGAGGAGGCCGGATTCCGCGCGATCGCCGACGTCCTGAGCGAGCAGGCGCACGTCTACGACGACACCGGCCACCACCACGACGAGCCGCTGCCGCCCGAGGCGGAGGCCGAGGAGCACCGGATGCACGTCGACGTGACGGAGGACATCGTCTCGCACGACGACGCCCAGCTGGAGGCCTACCTCGAAGGGAACGAGCCGTCCGTCGCCGACCTCGAGCGCACGTTCGCGCGCGAGGTCGCGGCAGGCGAAGCCGTGCCCGTGCTCGTGTGCTCGGGCCTCACGGAGACGGGCGTCGACCGCGTCGCGGACCTCGTCTGCGAACTCGCGCCCGCCGCCGACGACCGCGACGGGCGCATCCGCGTCGGCGAGGGCACGGGCGGAACCGAGGTCTCGGTCGCACCCAACCCGGCCGGTGAGACGGTCGTGCACGTGTTCCGCACGGTGGCCGACCCGTTCGTCGGGCAGGTGTCGATGCTGAAGGTGCTCTCGGGCACGCTGCGCACGGGAGACAAGCTGCGCAACGCGACGACCGGGGTGGAGGAGCGCATCCACGGGCTCTTCCGTCTGCGGGGTTCGGAGCACCTCACCGCGGGCACGCTGTCGGCCGGCGATGTGGGCGCGGTCGCGAAGCTCACCGGCTCGCCGTCGGGATCGCTGCTGTGGTCGCGACCGACCGGCACGGCACGGCCGGTCGCGCTGCCCGAGCGGCCGCCGGTCTACGCGGTGAGCCTCGAACCGGCGTCGCAGTCCGACGACGAGAAGATGTCGTCGGCGCTCGCCCGGCTCGTCGCCGAGGACCCCACCCTCGTGATCGACCGCACGGGCGACCACACGGTCCTGCGCGGGCTCGGCGACACCCACCTCGCCGTCGGCGTCGAGCGTCTCGCGCGCGTGTTCGGCGTGCACGTGAACACGGGCCCGGCCCCGGTCGCCTACCGCGAGACCATCGCCGGCTCGGCGCAGGTCGAGGGCAAGCTGAAGAAGCAGTCGGGCGGGCACGGGCAGTTCGCGGTCGTGCAGCTTCGGGTCTCGCCGCTGCCGTCCGGCGAGGGATTCGAGTTCGTCGACTCGGTGACCGGCGGCGCGGTGCCGCGCCAGTACATCGGCGCGGTCGAGAAGGGCGCGCGCGACGCGCTCGCCTCCGGCGGGCCGCAGGGGCACCCGGTGGTCGACGTGCGCGTCGAGCTGTTCGACGGCAAGTCGCACTCGGTCGACTCGTCCGAGATGGCGTTCCGCACCGCGGCATCCATCGGGGTGAAGGCCGCGCTCGCCGAGGCCGGCACGGTGCTGCTCGAGCCCGTGTCATCCGTCACCGTCACCGTGCCGAGCGACCTGCAGGGCGCCGTGCTCACCGACCTGTCGGGCCGTCGCGGGCGCGTGCACGCGACCGAGGCCGCCGACGACGGCCGCGCCCGCGTGGTCGCCCACGTGCCCGAGGCCGAGCTCGCGCGCTACGTCCTCGACCTGCGCTCGATCACCGCGGGTCAGGCCGAACTGACCATGGCTCCCGACCACTACGCGAAGGCGCCGAACCACGCGTGAGCCTGACCCCTCGCCCTCTCGCCCGTCGTTCGCTCGCCCATCGTCCGTATCCGCCGAGTGTTACCGTTCGCGCCGAATGTGACCGCTCCAGCGGTATCAGTCGGCGCGAAAGGCAACACTCGCGGAGTGGCGGGAGTGGCGGGCGGGGGTGGGGGGTCAGTAGCCGCCGGCGGCGAGGTGGCGGGCCGCGCTCGCGAGCGCGTCGGCGACGGATGCCGCGTCCTCGCGCACCACGCCCACGGTGACCCGCACGAACTCGCCCTCGGGGCCGCGCGGGGCGCCGGCGACGGCGGCCCCGCCCGCAGCCGCGCCGGCCGCGAGGAACGGCGTGCCGCCCGCGACGCGGATCCCCGCCGCCGCGAGCTGCACGAGCGTCGACCGCTCGGAGATGACGGGCATCCACAGGTTGATCCCGTCGGCGTGCGCGACGGGCACGCCCCGCGACCGCAGGGCGTCGCCGAGCGCACGCTGGCGCGTGTAGTACGCCCGCCGGGCCTCGGCGACGGCGTCGATCGCGGCGCCGTCCGTCAGCAGGTCGAGCAGGATCGACTGCAGCAGCCGCGAGGTCCAGCCGGGCCCGAGCATGCGGCGCGCCATGATGCGGCCGATGAGATCGCGCGGTCCGCCGACCGCGGCGATGCGCAGGTCGGGCCCGTGCGACTTCGCGAAGCTGCGCACGTGCACGACGCGGTCGGGCAGGTGCGTGCCGAGGGTCACGTCGCCCTCGGTCGAGATCAGCCCCGAGTGATCGTCCTCGATGACCACGAGTTCGAGCGCGTGGTCGTCGAGGGCCGAGCGGATGACGCGCGCGAGCGCCTCGACGCGCGCCGTCGTCATCGACGCGCCCGTCGGGTTCTGGGCGCGCGGCTGCAGCAGCACGGCGCTCGGGCGACGGCGGAGCGCCGCGGCGAGCCCGTCGGGCGACATCCCGTGCTCGTCCACCGCGACCGGGATCGCCTCGGCGCCGAGCAGGTCGAGCAGGTCGAGGAACGGCGGGAAGCCCGGGTGCTCGACGACGACGCGGTCGCCGAACCGCACGACCTGGTCGAGCGTGCGCGAGATCGCGTCGAGCGCGCCGTCGACGACGGCGATCGCCTCGGCGTCGCTGGGCCACGAGTCGCGCAGCACTGCGGCGAGCCCGGGCAGGACCGGCTCGTCCTGGTAGCTGCCCACGTCGGCGCGCGCCGAGATGCGCGAGATCGCCGGGCCCAGCGGGGGCAGCAGCAGGGGGTCGGGCGTGCCGCGCGACAGGTCGAGCCGCACGGGGTCGTCGGGGGCGGCCATGCCGCGCATGCGCGTCGCGGGCCCCTCGGCGGCGCCGCGCCGCACGAAGCTCCCGGCGCGGCCGCGCGACTCGATGAGACCGGCACGCGCGAGCGCCTGCCAGGCCTGGCTGATCGTGGCCGGGCTCACCCCCAGTTCGGAGGCCAGCTCGCGGACGGTCGGGAGGCGCGCGCCCGCGGCGAGCTCGCCGCTGTTGACCAGTCGCGCCAGGTCGCCGGCGATGCCGCGCGGGGTCGTGTCGGCGAAGGGCGCGAGGGAGGTCAGTTCCGAGACATCCACGCGAATACTCGATCGCACCATTGCCTCCTCACGCAGCAGGGGACAGGATGTTTAACCACCGCGTCACAAACGGAAACACAAGGGAAATGTTCACGCCGAAGAATAACAGAACGGGTCGCAAAGCCCATTCCACCGTCGCCGGTCCCCAGCCGGCGTCGGCGTTCGGCACCACCTCACGGCGTCGCGGCACGCGCGCCAGGCACTGACAGCAGGCCTGGCGAGCGGGCGGCAACGGCGCCGACCGACTCAGGAGGCAACATGACGATCGTTCGAGCGGCCATCACCCAGACGACCTGGACGGGCGACAAGGAGTCGATGCTCGACAAGCACGAGCAGTTCGCCCGGCAGGCGAAGGAGCAGGGCGCCCAGGTCATCTGCTTCCAGGAGCTGTTCTACGGTCCGTACTTCGGCATCACCGAAGACGTGAAGTACTACGACTACGCCGAGCCTGCCGACGGCCCGATCGTGCAGCGCTTCGCCGCGCTCGCCAAGGAGCTCGGCATGGTCATGGTCCTCCCGATCTACGAGGAGGAGCAGCCCGGCGTCTACTACAACACCGCGGTCGTCGTCGACGCCGACGGCACCATCCTCGGCTCGTACCGCAAGCACCACATCCCGAACCTCGACAAGTTCTGGGAGAAGTTCTACTTCCGCCCCGGCAACCTCGGCTACCCCGTCTTCCAGACCGCGGTCGGCCCGATCGGCGTGTACATCTGCTACGACCGGCACTTCCCCGAGGGATGGCGCGAGCTGGGCCTCAACGGCGCCCAGATCGTCTTCAACCCCAACGCGACCAAGCCCGGTCTCTCCAACCGCCTGTGGGAGATCGAGCAGCCCGCCGCGGCCGCCGCGAACGGCTACTTCATCGGCGCCGCCAACCGCGTCGGCCTCGAGGACAACGAGTACGGCGACCTCGCCGTGAACTTCTACGGCAAGAGCCAGTTCGTCGACCCGCAGGGCAACATCGTCGGCGACTACGGCTCGGAGACCGACGAGGAGGTCGTGGTGCGCGATCTCGACATGGACATGATCCGCCAGGTCCGCAACGCGTGGCAGTTCTACCGCGACCGGCGGCCCGACTCGTACACGTCCATCCCGAAGCCGTAACGACGAGTCGCGAAGGAGCGAGACATGACGACCACCCTCATCTCCGGCGGCACCGTGGTGAGCGCGACCGGGCGCGTCGAGGCCGACGTGCTCGTCGACGGCGAGCGCATCGTCGCCGTGCTGCAGTCCGGCAGCGAGCTCATGGGCACGGATGTCGCGGCATCCGTCGATCGCGTCATCGACGCCACGGGCAAGTACGTGATCCCCGGCGGCATCGACGCGCACACCCACATGCAGCTGCCGTTCGGCGGTACCGAGGCGTCCGACACGTTCGAGTCGGGCACGATCGCCGCCGCGCACGGCGGCACCACGTCGATCATCGACTTCGCGGTGCAGACCTACGGCCAGCGCCTCGAGGACGGCCTCGCGGCCTGGCACGAGAAGGCCGGCGGCAACTGCGCGATCGACTACGGGTTCCACCAGATCGTCGGCGACGTCGACGAGGCGTCGCTCGAGGCCATGAAGAAGCTGCCCGACGAGGGCGTCACGAGCTTCAAGATGTTCATGGCCTATCCGGGCGTCTTCTACTCGGATGACGCGCAGATCCTGAAGGCGATGCAGGTGTCGCGCGACACGGGCATGCTCACGATGATGCACGCCGAGAACGGTCCCGCGATCGACGTGCTCGCCCAACAGCTCGTCGACCAGGGCAAGACCGACCCGTACTACCACGGCATCGCCCGGGCCTGGGAGATGGAGGAGGAGGCCACGCACCGCGCGATCATGCTCGCGAAGCTCACGGGTGCGCCACTGTACGTGGTGCACGTGTCGGCGAAGCAGGCCGTCGAGCAGCTCGCGTGGGCGCGCGACAAGGGCCAGAACGTGTACGGCGAGACGTGCCCCCAGTACCTCTACCTGAGCCTCGAGGACCAGCTCGGCGCGAAGACCGACGAGTGGGGCGCGTTCGAGGGCGCGAAGTGGGTGTGCTCGACGCCGCTGCGCAGCCGCGCCGAGGGCCACCAGGACTCGATGTGGCAGGCGCTCCGCACGAACGACCTGCAGATGGTCTCGACCGACCACTGCCCGTTCTGCATGAAGGACCAGAAGGAGCTCGGGCTCGGCGACTTCCGGAAGATCCCGAACGGCATCGGCTCGATCGAGCACCGCATGGACCTCATGTACCAGGGCGTCGTGACGGGCGAGATCACGCTCGAGCGCTGGGTGGAGCTCACGAGCACCACGCCGGCACGCATGTTCGGGCTCTACGGGAGGAAGGGCGTCATCCAGCCCGGGGCCGACGCCGACATCGTCGTGTACGACCCGAAGGGCCACACGTCGATCGGCCTCGAGAAGACCCACCACATGAACATGGACTACTCGGCGTGGGAGGGCTACGAGATCGACGGCAAGGTCGACACGGTCATGAGCCGCGGCAAGGTCGTGGTCGAGGACGACACGTTCACGGGCGCCGCGGGCCACGGGCAGTACCTCAAGCGCGGCCTCAGCCAGTACCTCATCTAAGGAGCACGGATGGAATTCGGAGCGGTCCTCCAGACCAACCCCCCGGCATCGCGGACCATCCAGCTCGCGAAGCTCGCGGAAGTGCACGGCTTCAGCCACGTGTGGACGTTCGACTCGCACATCCTGTGGCAGGAGCCCTACGTCATCTACAGCCAGATCCTCGCGCAGACCCAGCGCATCAAGGTCGGCCCGTTCGTGACGAACCCCGCCACGCGCGACTGGACCGTCACGGCATCCGTGTTCGCGACGCTCAACGAGATGTTCGGCAACCGCACCGTGTGCGGCATCGGCCGCGGCGACTCGGCCGTGCGCGTCACGAACGGCAAGCCCGTGACGATGACCGAGCTGCGCGAGTCGATCCACGTGATCCGCGAGCTCGGCAACTCCCGGTCGGTCGAGTACCACGGCTCGAACATCCGCTTCCCGTGGAGCAGGGGATCCGAACTCGAGGTGTGGGTCGCCGCCTACGGGCCCATGGCGCTCCGGGTCGCGGGCGAGGTGGGCGACGGGTTCATCCTGCAGCTCGCCGATCTCGACATCGCCGAGTGGATGATCAAGACGGTTCGGGATGCCGCGGAGAAGGTGGGGCGCGACCCGATGTCGGTGAAGTTCTGCGTCGCCGCGCCCATGTACATCGGCGACGACCGGGCGCACATGCGCGACCAGTGCCGCTGGTTCGGCGGGATGGTCGGCAACCACGTCGCGGACATCGTCGCGAAGTACGGCATGCACGGCACGGTGCCCGACGCGCTCACCGACTACATCCGCGGGCGCCAGGACTACGACTACAACGAGCACGGCCGCGCGGGGAACGTCCACACGCAGTTCGTGCCAGACGAGATCGTCGAGCGGTTCTGCGTGCTCGGGACGGCCGACGAGCACATCCAGAAGCTGAAGGCCCTCGCCGAGCTGGGCGTCGACCAGTTCGCCGGGTACCTCCAGCACGACAACAAGGAGGAGACGCTGCGGGTCTACGGCGAGACCGTGATCCCGGCGCTCTCCGAGCACGTCGCGGCGAAGTCATGACCGACCTGCGCGAGCGCGAGATCGAACCGACGGCGGATGCCGTGCCGGGGGGCGTCCCCGGCGGCATCCGCTCCGCCGGTCGGCCGGGCCGCTCGCGCCGCGCGGGCCGCACCGCCGGTGCGTGGGCCTGGGGCCTCGCGGGCATCCTCGTGATCGCGTTCATCTGGGAGGCGTACAAGTTCCTCGCGCCCGCCGACGGCGTGGTGATCGGCGACACGCGCATCCTGCCGCGCACGACCGACCTCGCGATGCCGCACGTGTGGGACATGCTCACCCGGCTCGGCGAGCCGGTGACGCGCTCCGACACGGCGCAGCCCCTGTGGCTGGTGGTGCTCCTCGCGGCGCTCACGACGCTCGGCATCGCCGCGGCCGGATGGCTCGTGGGCGTCGTGGTCGGCATCGGCCTCGCGCTCGTGATGCAGCGCTGGCGGATCGCCGAGTGGGGTCTCCTCCCCTGGATCGTGCTCAGCCAGACCGTTCCGCTCATCGCGTTCGCGCCCGTCGTGAAGAGCTGGGGCTCGCGCGTCGAGATCGGTGGGTTCGAGTGGCAGGACTGGATGTCGGTCGCGCTCATCGCGAGCTACCTCGCGTTCTTCCCGATCGCGATCGGCGCGCTGAAGGGGCTCCAGTCGCCCGACCGCATCCACACCGAGCTCATGCAGACCTACGCCGCCGGCTACTGGCAGACGCTGGTCAAGCTGCGCTTCCCGGCCGCGGTGCCCTACCTGCTGCCGGCGCTGCGGCTCGGCGCGGCGAACGCCGTGATCGGCGCCGTCGTCGCCGAGGTGTCGACCGGCCTGCAGGGCGGCATCGGCCGCATCCTCATCCAGTTCGCCGGGCAGGCCTCGGGTGACCCCGCCAAGGCGTGGGGCCCGATCTTCGGCGCGATCGTCCTCGGCCTCGTGGCCGCCGGTTCGGTCGCGTTGCTCGGCGTCATCCTGAAGAACTACCGACGATCGGAGGAGTCCGCATGACGGACGTCCAGCAGTCCGGGTCTCGAGAGCCCCGACCCGCAGAGGCGGCCGCGGCCGTCGAGGTCCGCGGCGTCGACAAGGTGTTCGAGACGCGCACCGGCCAGGTGCACGCCCTCGAGGCCATCGACCTCTCGATCGCGCCCGGCGAGTTCGTCTCGCTCATCGGCCCGAGCGGATGCGGCAAGTCCACGCTCATGCGCCTCATCGCCGACCTCGACGAGCCCACCGGCGGTACCCTCACCGTCTTCGGCAAGTCCGCGACGCAGGCACGGCTCGACCAGGACTACGGCATCGCCTTCCAGCAGGCAGGCCTGCTGCCGTGGCGCACGGTGGCAGGGAACGTCGCACTTCCGCTCGAACTCCACGGCGCGGCATCCGCCGACCGGAGAAGCCGAGTCGAGCACCTGCTCGACATGGTGGGACTGTCCGACTTCGCCGACCGCTACCCCGACCAGCTCTCCGGCGGCATGCAGCAGCGCGTCGCGATCGCGCGGGCGCTCGCCGAGCAGCCGCGGCTGCTGCTCATGGACGAGCCGTTCGGCGCGCTCGACGAGATGACCCGCGAGAAGATGCAGACCGAGCTCGTGCGCATCTCGGCCGAGACGGGCGCCGCGGTCGTGTTCGTCACGCACTCGATCCCCGAGGCGGTGTTCCTGTCGGATCGGGTCGTCGTCATGTCGCCGCGACCCGGGCGCATCCAGGAGGTCGTGCCCATGCGGCTCGGCGCCGAGGCCGAGCGGGCGGCGCGCACCGAGGAGCTCCGAGAGGAGCGCTCCTTCTTCGACATGGTCACCGCCGTGCGCGAGGCGCTCCACGGCGGCGCACCCGCGACCGCCGGACCGCGCGGAGTGGAGACCCGCTGATGAGCACGACGACCGCCGGACGCCCGACCCGCATGAGCCCGCGCACCGAGGCGACGCTGCGCGTCGTCGCGCCCATCGCGGTCGGCCTCATCGTGCTGGGCGCCTGGCAGTTCCTCGTCACCGTCGTCGGCGTCTCCGACTACCTGCTGCCGAGTCCCGCGTCGATCGCCGAGGAGTTCGTCGAGTTCTGGCCGTCGATCCTCTCCGCGACGCTGATCACGGGCACCAATGCGCTCATCGGCCTCATCGTGGGCTCGCTGCTCGGCATCGCGCTCGCGGCCGTCGCCGCGCGCTGGAAGGTCATGGACCGCATGAGCGCACCCATCGTCGCAGCCCTCGCGGTCGTGCCGATCGTCGCCCTCGCGCCCGTGCTGAACTCGATGTTCGGCGCCGACAGCCAGTTCGGCCGGCAGGCGATCGCCGCGCTCGCCTCGTTCGTGCCCGTGTTCATCAACACGTTGCGCGGGTTCCGGCAGACCACGCCCGTGCATCGCGACCTCATGAAGGCGTACGCCGCGAGCCCCCAGCAGGTCCTTCGCATGCTCACGCTGCCGACCGCGGTCCCGTTCGTGCTGACCGGCATCCGCATCGCGTCGTCGCTCGCCGTCATCTCCGCCCTCGTCGCCGAGTACTTCGGCGGTCCCCGCGGCGGGCTCGGCGCGCTGATCTCCACGTCCGCGGCCTCGAGCGCCTACGCCCGGGCCTGGGCCTACGTGCTCGCCTCGATCGTGCTCGGGCTGCTCTTCTACCTCGTCACCCTCGGACTCGAACGGCTCGTGCTGCGCCGCGGCCCCGGTGGGGGTGCGCGATGACGCGCATCGCGCCGGCCCCGCGGCATCCGCTCGCCCGCACCGCGCACCAGGCGGTACGGCACCGACGTCCCCGCCCCGCAGGGGATGGCACCACGCACCACCGCACCACCAGCACCACTGCACGCACCGGGAACCAGGAAGGACTGACATGAAGCACAGCACACGCCGCGGATTCGCGGCCGGAGCGTTCGCCGTCTCGGCGGCACTGCTCCTCGCGGCCTGCTCGGCAGGCGGCGACGACTCGGGCGACAACGGCGACGCGGGCGGGAACGGGGACGGCGAGCTCACGCCCGTGCGGCTCCAGCTCCAGTGGCTCCCGCAGGGCCAGTTCGCCGGGTACTTCGCGGCCGTCGAGAACGGCTACTTCGAGGAGGAGGGCCTGGAGGTCGAGATCATCCCGTCGGGCGGCGACATCGTGCCGCAGGACGCGCTCGCGAACGGCGACGTCGACTACGCCATCGCGTGGGTGCCGAAGGTGCTCGGCTCGATCGAGCAGGGTGCCAACCTCACCAACATCGCGCAGATCTTCCAGCGCTCGGGCACCCTGCAGGTGTCGTGGGCCGATTCCGACATCGAGTCGGTGGCGGACTTCGAGGGCAAGAAGATCGGCTCGTGGGGCTTCGGCAACGAGTGGGAGATCTTCGCGGCCATGGCCGCCGAGGGCCTCGACTCGTCGACCGTCGAGATCATCACGCAGGACTTCAACATGAACGCGTTCCTGCAGGGCGACATCGACGCGGCGCAGGCGATGACCTACAACGAGTACGCGCAGCTGCTCGAGACGGTCGACCCCGACACGGGCGAGCTGTACACGCCCGAGGACTTCAACGTCATCAGCTACGAGGACACCGAGGGCGCCATGCTCCAGGATGCGATCTGGGCCGACACGGAGCGCCTCGAGAGCGACGAGGAGTACCAGGAGACGACGGTCGCGTTCCTCAAGGCCGTCATCAAGGGCTGGGCGTTCGTGCGCGACAACCCCGAGGAGGCGTCGGAGATCACCATCGCGGCCGGCTCCGGCTGGGGTCCGAGCCACGAGCTCTGGATGGTCAACGAGACCAACAAGCTCATCTGGCCGGCCGAGAACGGCATCGGCGTGATCGACGAGGCGGCCTGGGATCAGACCGTCGAGGGCGCGCTGTCGGCCGTGAACGAATCGGGTGCGAGCCCGATCACCGAGGAGCCGCCGGCCTCCGCGTGGACGAACGAATACATCGAGCAGGCCATCGAGGAGCTCGGCGACGACGTCGACACCACGGGCGACTCGTTCGAGCCCATCGAGGTCACCCTCAACGAGGGCGGCAACTAGCACCCATCCGGTGGTCGAGTAGCGAGCGCAGGGAGCGTATCGAGACCCGATCTCGAACTGGCCTGACGGTCCTACTCGACCACCGGAACCCCGATGAAAGGCAGCGACGCCATGACCGACAACCTCACCGAAGGGCTCGACCAGCTCGCCCGCGAGCTCGACGCCGAGCACGTGTTCCACTCGTGGTCGGCGCAGGGCCACCCGCCGCAGCTCGTCATCGCGAGCGGTCGCGGCACCACGGTCTGGGACCACGCGGGCCGGGAGTACCTCGACTTCTCGAGCCAGCTCGTGAACGTCAACATCGGCCACCAGCACCCGGCCGTCGTGCAGGCCATCACCGAGCAGGCCGAGCTGCTCGCCACGGTCGCGCCGTCGGCCGTGAACCTCGCCCGCGGTGAGGCGGCGAAGCGCATCGTCGCCCGAGCGCCCGAGCGGCACTCGAAGGTGTTCTTCACCAACGGCGGCGCCGACGCCAACGAGAACGCGATCCGGATGGCGCGCCTGCACACGGGCCGCGACACCGTGCTGTCGACGTACCGCTCGTACCACGGCAACACGGGCGCGGCGATCGTGGCGACGGGCGACTGGCGGCGCGTGCCGAACCGGTTCGCGCGCGGCCACGTGCACTTCTTCGGGCCGTACCTGTACCGCTCCGAGTTCTGGGCGACGACGCCCGAGGAGGAGTCGGAGCGTGCGCTGCAGCACCTGCGACGCGTGATCGAGTCGGAGGGTCCGGCGTCGATCGCGGCGATCCTGCTCGAGACCGTGCCGGGCACCGCGGGCGTGCTCATCCCGCCGCCCGGGTACCTCGCGGGCGTGCGCGAGCTGTGCGACCGGCACGGCATCGTGCTGATCGTCGACGAGGTGATGGCCGGCTTCGGACGTACGGGGCGTTGGTTCGCGTACGACGGCTACGACGTGACGCCGGACCTCATCACGTTCGCCAAGGGCGTGAACTCGGGCTACGTGCCCGTGGGCGGCGTGATCATCAGCGACGAGATCGCGGCCGACTTCGACGAGCGCGTCTTCCCCGGCGGGCTCACCTACTCGGGGCACCCGCTCGCGATGGCGTCGATCGTCGCCGCCCTCGACGCGATGGAGTCCGAGGGCATCGTCGACCACGCCCGCGAGGTGGGCGCCGAGGCGATCGCGCCCGCGCTGTCGGAACTCGCCGACAAGCACCGCGTCATCGGCGAGGTGCGCGGCGAGGGCGTGTTCTGGGCGATGGACCTCGTCGCCGACCCCGATACGCGCGAGCCGCTGCCGGCTGCCGAGATGGGCCGACTCAAGGGCGCGCTCGTCGAACGCGGGCTGCTGCCGTTCGTCGCCGACAACCGCATCCACGTGGTGCCGCCCTGCGTGGTCACCGCCGACGAGGTCGCCCAGGCGGCCGCGATCTACGACGAGGTGCTCGGCACCGTCGCCGTGTGAGCGCGCGCCGCGGCATCCGTCCGGCGCCGCGGCATCCGCATCTCGACCCGAACCGAAACCGACCCGGACACTCGACCGAGAGGAACGAGACCATGACCGACACCCAGACCGCCCCCAGCGCCGGGGGCAGCGCGACCGCCGAGGTCGTCGAGCACTGGATCGACGGTGCGCCCGCCGCGGGCGACTCCGACCGCACCGGACCCGTCTACGACCCCGCGCGCGGCGTGGAGCAGCGACGCGTCCGCTTCGCGTCGACCGACGACGTGGATGCCGCGGTGCAGGCCGCCGCGCGAGCCTTCCCCGGCTGGCGCGACACCTCCATCGCCAAGCGCCAGCAGGTGATGTTCACGTTCCGGGAGCTGCTCGCCGCGCGGTCCGAGGAGCTCGCCGCGATCCTCACGAGCGAGCACGGCAAGGTGACGTCGGACGCGCTCGGCGAGATCGCGCGCGGCCTCGAGGTCGTCGAGCTCGCGTGCGCGATGCCCGGATACACGAAGGGCGAGTTCTCCGAGAACGCCTCGTCGGGCGTCGACGTGTACACGCTGCGTCAGCCGCTGGGGGTCGTGGGCATCATCAGCCCCTTCAACTTCCCGGCGATGGTGCCGCTGTGGTTCTTCCCGATCGCGATCGCGACCGGCAACACGGTCGTGCTCAAGCCGTCCGAGAAGGACCCGTCGGCGTCGGTGTGGCTCGCGCGCCTGCTGCAGGAGGCGGGCCTGCCCGACGGCGTCCTCAACGTCGTGCACGGCGACAAGGTCGCGGTCGACGCGCTGCTCGAGCACCCGGAGGTCCGGGCGATCTCGTTCGTCGGCTCGACGCCGATCGCGAAGTACATCTACCAGCACGGCACCGCCAACGGCAAGCGCGTGCAGGCCCTCGGCGGCGCGAAGAACCACATGCTCGTGCTGCCCGACGCCGACCTCGACCTCGCGGCCGACGCGGCCGTCAACGCGGGCTTCGGCTCGTCGGGCGAGCGCTGCATGGCCATCTCGGTCGTGCTCGCCGTCGACACGGTCGCCGACGCGTTCGTCGACAAGGTCCGCGAGCGGATGTCGCGGCTCACCGTCGGCGACGGCACGCGCGGCACCGACATGGGGCCCCTGATCACGCGCGAGCACCGCGACAAGGTCGCCGGCTACGTCGACACCGCCCGGACGGACGGCGCGACGGTCGTCGTCGACGGGCGCGAGCACGAGATCGACGGCGAGGCCGACGGGTTCTGGATGGGCCCGACCCTCGTCGACAAGGTGCCCGTGTCGTCGTCGGTATACCGCGACGAGATCTTCGGGCCGGTCCTCTCGGTCGTGCGGGTCGACGGCTACGAGGAGGCGCTGGGCATCATCAACGACAGCCAGTACGGCAACGGCACCGCCATCTTCACGAACGACGGCGGCGCGGCGCGGCGGTTCCAGCGCGAGGTGACCGTCGGCATGGTGGGCATCAACGTGCCCATCCCCGTTCCGGTCGGGTACCACTCGTTCGGCGGTTGGAAGAACTCGCTGTTCGGCCACGCGAAGGCGTACGGCCCGCGCGGCTTCGACTTCTACACGCAGGAGAAGGCGGTGACGGCCCGCTGGCTGGACCCGAGCCACGGCGGCATCAACCTGGGATTCCCGCAGCACGACTGATCGGCGTTCGTGCGCGGCGCCCGTCAGTCGAGGGCGTCGCGCACCAGGCGGAGCGCGGCGAGCGCGGTCTGCTCGACGACGGCCGACGGGTCGCCGTCGAAGCGCCAGGCGGCATCCGTCACCTCGTCGCCCACGCTGACTGCGGCGTACACGGTGCCGGGCGGCAGGCCCTCCTCGGGGTCGGGTCCGCCCACGCCGGTGACGGCGACGGCCACGTCGGCGCCGAGCAGGTCGGCGACGCCCGTCGCGAGTTCGCGCGCGCACTGCGGCGTGAGCACCGACTCGGCCGTCACGCCGAGCACCTCGCGCTTGACACCCTCGGAGTACGCGACGACTGCGCCCGCGAACCACTCGGATGCCTGCTCGCCGCGCCCCAGCGCGCTCCCGATCGCCCCCGAGGTGAGCGACTCGGCGGCGGCGACGCTCATCGAGCGGTCGCGCGCGAGGCGACCGATCTCGTCGGAGAGGGACTGCAGGTCGTCTACCATGCGCCCATTCTGCCGAGCGCGCCCGCGCCGGGCACCGGGTTGACGGATGCCGCGGCTCAGCGCTTCGCGGACGCCGCCGCGAACCGCGCGACGGCGGCGCGTGCGTACGGCGTCTCGATCGACGCTCCGATCGTGCGGGCCTCGTCGTCGAGCGCGTCCTGGAACGGGCGGCCGAGTCCGGCGTGCATGAGCCGCTTGGTCTGGCCGAAGGCGGCGGTCGGGCCGGAGAGCCACGCTGATGCCACGGCGCGAGCCCGGTCGGCCAGGGCGTCGGGCGCGACCACCTCGGCGACGAGGCCCCAGTCGAGCGCCTCGGCCGCGGTGAGCGTGCGCGAGGTGAGGGTGAGTTCGAGCGCCCGGCGCACGCCGACCGCCTCGGACAGCAGCGTGCTCACGCCGCAGTCGGGCGTGAGGCCGATGTCGGAGTAGCGGCTTGCGAACGTCGCCCGCTCCGAGACGATGATCACGTCGGCGACGAGCATGAACCCGAGCCCGCCCCCTGCGACCGGGCCCTGCACGGCCGCGACGATCGGCTTCGTGCTCTCGCGGAGCGCGCGGTGACCGTCGTGGATGCGGTCGGCCAGCCGGCGAACGACCTCGCCGGCACCGTCCGATGAGCCGGCGGCGAGCTCCGACATCGCGACCACGTCGCCGCCGGCGCAGAACGCCCGGCCGTTCGCGTCGAACAGCACGGCACCGATGTCGTCGCGTTCGGCGATCTCGTGCGCGAGCTCCTGCCACCGTGCGATCGCCTCCGGGTCGACCGCGTTGAGCCGGGCCGGGCGGTTGAGCGTGACGTGCGCGAGGCCGTCGCGCACGTCGAACAGGATCACGTCGTCGGGCATGCTCGGATGCTACGCCACCGGTGTCGCATGCCGCTCCTGGTATGCGAACCTGCCGACCGAGCCGCTCCGACGTGCCGACGCCGAGCCCGGACGTCGGCTGAGCGCGCCTGACTCGCGGGGCCTACTGCCTTCGGCCGCTCGGGAATGGGCGGCATCGTGCGTGCATGAGCGTCCGGTCGCATCAGGTCCCCCTTCGGGGCATCCGCGCGGAGCGGGGCGGAGCACGGCGCACCGCCCCGTGAGCGCGGTGCGCCGCGCTCGAGGATCCCCCGGCTGCACCGTAGACCCGCCCCGCGCCGGCGTGGAGGATCGAGCGCTCAGCCGGCCGTCGACGCCTCGTTGCGCGAGGGGTGACCGTAGGACTGCTCGAGCCGCGCCGCCCGGTCGACGAGCACGTCGAGCACGGTGCGGACCGCGAGCCGCTCGGCGACATCGGGCCGCACGAGCGCGAAGATCCGGCGAACGGATGCCACGCCGCGGAGCGGCTTCAGCACGAGTCCCTCGGGCGGCGCCCCGGAGGTGTATCGCGGCACCAGCGCGATGCCCAGCCCGGCCTGGATGAACGCCTCGGCGAGGCGCATGTCGCTGAAGCGCTGGCTGACGTCGAGCAGCCGCCCGCCGGCCTGCTCGATCGCGTGGTGGATGCGCTCGAAGGGGTAGCCCGCCGGCACGCCGAGCCAGGTCTCGCCAACGAGGTCGGCGGGGGTCACGTAGGAGCGCTCGGCGAGCCGATGATCGGCGGGCAGGCCGACGTCGAGCGGCTCGGTGAGCAGCGGGAGCGCGCGGAGGCCGCGGCCCCCCCATGGCAGCTCACCGGGCATCGTGTGGGCGAGCACGATGTCGTAGTCGTTCGTGAGGTCGGGGAACTCGGCGAGCTCGGGGTCGAGGTCGGTGGCGCGCACGACGAGCCCCGCGATGGAGGAGAGGTCGCGCAGCACGACGGGCAGCAGGGTCGCGCCGATCGTCGGGAACGTGAGCAGCGACACCTCGCCGCTCGGGTGGTGGCGGAACTCGTCCCAGAGCGCGGCGGCGCGTTCCAGCGCGACCGCGACCTCGGTCGCCGATCGTGCGAGCGCATGCCCGGCGCTGGTCAGCACGACGCCGCGGCCGACGCGTTCGGTGAGCGGCATGCCGGCCTCGCGCTCGAGCACCTTGAGCTGCTGCGAGACGGCCGACGGCGTGCGCCCGGTGGCCTCGGCGACCGCGGTCACGCTCCCGCGTTCGGCGAGTTCGCGGAGGAGGTCGAGGCGGCGAACGTCCATGTAGCCATGCTACATCCTCACTGTAGTTCTCTGAGCTTGTGCTGAACGGTTTCGGGCGTCACAATGGATGAGTCGGACACGTGCAAGGGCGCACCCGGTCGCCCGACATTCCAACGAACTCCTCGAAAGGAACCGCCGTGTTCAGCCTCACCGTCCTCCTCGTCAGCGCCTCGATCGCCGGCATCGTCGGCTCGCTCCTCGTCACCGCTCGCGACGGATACCGTCGCCAGCCGCGCGAGACCTTCGCGCGCGCCGTCTGAGTCGCGCGACCGCGGAACCGCCAGGCTCCGTTGCAGGGCCGCCGAGCGAGGGAGGGACACCCCGCGGGGCGGCCCTACGTCGTCCCTCGGGCCGCCTCGACATCCGTCGCGCCCGGCGATAGCGTGACCACACCCAGGGGGCCCGGGGCGCCCGCGCGACTCGTTCCCCACGCGAACGAGGGAGCGAGCGGATGCCGATCACCCCGACCCCACCCGACGTGCCGGCCGACGCCGGCCGCGCCGTCGAGGACCCGGCGCTGCTGCGCACCTTCCTCCTCGGCCTCGCGGAGGGCATGACCGCGTCGGCGGAGTCGGTCGACCGCATCCGCGCCGATGTCATGCAGATCGCGCGCGCCTACGGGCTGGAGGACGTCGACCTGGTCGTCCTGCCCACGATCGCCTTCGTGCAGACCGGCCGCGGCGACACCGCGCGCGGACTCATGAGATCGGTGCAGGCGACGTTCCGGTTCGACCAGATCGCCGAGATGGGCCGACTGCTCCGGTTGGCGCGCGCGGCCGAGATCTCGCCGGCCGACGGCATCCGCCGACTGAACGAGATCGGCGCGATGCCGCCGACGCGGCACTGGTTCATGCGCACGCTCGGCCATGCGATCCTCACGGCGGGCCTGGCGCTGCTCCTCGCGCCCAGCTGGCAGGCGGCGGTCGTCGGCTTCGGCCTCGGGGCGCTGATCGGCGTGGCGAAGCTGGTGCGTTCGCAGACGCTCACGCTCGTGCTGCCGATCCTCGCCTCGTTCGTGTGCGCGCTCATCGTCTTCCTGCTGGCGCCCTACGTGGAGCTCGGCGATCCGCTGCGGGTCCTGATCGCGCCGTTGGCCACGTTCCTGCCGGGCGCGCTGCTCACCACGGGTGTGCGGGAGCTGGCGGCGGGGCAGATGGTGGCCGGTACGTCCCGCCTGGGCGCGAGCCTCGTGCAGCTCGGCCTGCTCGCCTTCGGCATCCTCACGGCGGGCACGCTCGTCGGCGTCGGCAACGAGGAGTACCTGCCGCTCGACGCGTCGGCGACGCTGCCGTGGTGGGTCGCCGGCATCGGCCTCGCGCTGTACGGCCTCGGCAACTACCTGCACTTCGCGGCTCCCGGGCGCAGCTACGGGTGGGTGCTGCTCGCGCTCGTCGTGGCGTACGGCGCCCAGCAGCTCGGCACGCTCGCCTTCGGGCCGTCCGTGAGCGGACTGATCGGCGCCCTCGCCGTGACCCCGCTCGTGCTCTGGATCGAGGATCTCCGTCGCGGCGCCGTGCCGTCGCAGATGATCTTCCTGCCGGCGTTCTGGGTGCTCGTGCCGGGCGCGTCCGGTCTCATCGGCGTCACCGAGGGCGCCGTGGCCGCCACCGCGGGCATCGGCGACTTCACGGCGGCCCTCGTCACGGTCATGTCGATCTCGCTCGGCGTGCTCATCGGGTCGTCGCTGTACCGGTTCGTCAGGCGCAGCGCCGAGGAGCTCTCCGAGTTCCACATCGACCTGCCCACGGTGCTCGCCCCGTCGGACGAGCCGATGATGACCCGCATCGCCGACGCCACCACGACCCGTGCCTCGCGCCGACGGGAGGAGACCGAGGGCCGAGCCGACGACCCGGCGAGCGGGTGAGCGGATGCCGCGTCGGGTCCCCTCGGCTGCCCGCCGGGCGCACCCGCGAGCGCGGTGCGAGGCGGCCGCCCGGCCGCGGCACGAATCGACCCCGCGGCACTCAGGGTGCACGACGTAGAGTATTCGGGTGACTTCCCGGAACCCCCAGTCCGCCGAGGCGCGCCGCCAGCTCGTCGACTTCATCTCGAGCGACGCGGTGTTCCACGGTGACTTCACGCTCACCAGCGGCAAGCAGGCGTCGTACTACGTCGACCTCCGCAAGGTGAGCCTCGACCATCGCGTGGCCCCGCTCATCGGCCAGGTGATGCTCGACCTCATCGCCGAGGTTCCGGAGGTCGCCGCCGTCGGCGGGATGACGATGGGGGCCGACCCCATCGCCACCGCCGTGATGCACCAGGGCGCGGCCCGCGGCCTCGCGTACGACGCGTTCGTCGTGCGCAAGGAGCCGAAGGACCACGGGCGAGGCAAGCAGGTCGAGGGGCCGGATGTCGCGGGCAAGCGCGTCATCGTCCTGGAGGACACCTCCACGACCGGGGGCTCGCCGCTGAAGGCGATCGAGGCCCTGCGCGCCGCCGGCGCCGAGGTCGCCGCGGTCGCGGTCGTCGTCGACCGTGACACGGGCGCGCGCGAGGTCATCGAAGCCGCGGGGGTTCCCTACCTCGCGGCCATCGGATTGAAGGATCTGGGACTCTCATGAACGGACGCGACGGACGCTACGACCCGGGCGACACGAACGACGCCGACTGGCTGCTGAGCCAACTCGGAAGCGGCCGTCGGCCCGACCTCGAGGGCCGCCGGGCCCCGCAGCCGCCCGTCGCCCAGCCCCAGCAGCCGCCCGTCGAGCCCGTATCGCCGCCGCCCGTGGAACGCCCGCGGCGTCGCAGCGAGGAGTCGCTCGACTGGTTCTCGCTCGCCGAGCCGGCGTCCGAGCCGGATGCCGCGACCCGCGATCTCCCGGTCGTGGGCGAGCCCATCCGGCGTCGCGACGAGCCCCCGCAGCAGCCCGCCCCGCCGGCGTGGGGTCAGCAGGCGCCGGCATGGAACCAGCCCCCCGCGTGGGACGACCGGCGACCGCCGGCCCCGCCCCGCACCCCGCAGCATCCGGGGCCGCAGGATCGCCTGACCTCGGTCGAGCCGCCCGTCGGAACCCCGGTGCCTCCCGCGTTCGGGGGTCCGCAGGCACCGCCGCAGCCGCCGCAGGCGCCGCCCGGCCCGGTCACGCCGCCCGCGAACTTCGCCCTCACGTGGGGCGAGCAGGCCGAGGCCCCGCTCGACACCGAGGACGGGCTCCGCGCCGCATTCCGCCAGCTCTCGGAGCCGGGGGCGCCCGCGCCGATCGAGGACGAGCCCCGTGCGGCCTACGAGGAGCCCGGCGCGCCGGACCCGCCCTTCGCCGGCTTCACCCCGCCGCCGGTCGCGCGCCAGTCCTTCACGCCGGTCGCCCCTGCCGCGGGCAGCCAGGCGTTTCCGCCCGCACGGACCGACTTCGACGACGCGCTGTGGTCGGCGCTCAACGAGGAGCCGCAGTCGCCGGAGGCGGCGTCCCGGCAGTGGGAGCCGTACGACGACGGACACGGCTACTCCGAGGAGCAGGCCTACGCCGACGCCTCCGGGCAGGACCAGGGCTACGGCGACCAGGCCCATGGGTACGACGAGCGGAGCTACGAGGCCGGGGACCTCCGGCGCCCCGGCCCTACGGACGACCGCGGGTACGACGACCCCGGGTACGACCAACGTGGGTACGACCAGCGCGGTTACGACGAGCGCGGCTTCGACGAGCGTGGTTACGACGAGCGCGGCTACGACCAGCGCGGGTTCGACGAGCGCGGCTACGACCAGCACGGCTACGACCAGCACGGCTACGACGATCGCGGGTTCGACGAGGGCGGCTACGACGAACGCGGTCACGCCGAGGCAGGTGGGCGCGACGGCAGCGACGACGTCCGGTGGTATGCCGACCGGGAGCACCCGGACGACGCGCACGGTCCGTCCGAGCAGCGCGACCTGCGCGACGGCGACCCGCAGGGTCGCGAGTCGGATGGCGACGGCTCGCCGATGGCTCGGGAACTGGCCCAGACCGGATACTTCTGGAACCTGACCCCGGACCCCACCGCGCCCGACCCGAAGGCGGCGTCCGACGAACAGCCCGGCCCCCGTCGTCGGGGACAGGGCGACCCGCAGCGCGAGCTGGCGGAACGGTTCGAACGCGGCCCCGCATACGCGGACGGGCCCGCTCCGCACGAGCCTGAGGCTCCGTACCGCGACGACGCCGTCGGCGCCTGGCCGCCCTCCGTCGACGGAGACGAGGCGTACGACGCCCACGACTCCCGGCCCGACGACCTCGCCGGCGCGTTCGCCGACTTCCGGCGGGACGACGCGTACGCCCGCGACGACGAACCGTACGACGCATTCGACCCGCGCGACGACCGCGATGCCGCCGAGGACCTCCACCACCTGTGGGGCGACCGCGGTGCCGGCGGGCGCCCGGACGAATCCGACCGCCGCGGAGAGCCGGGCACCGACACCGACGGCCTCGCGTCGCTCTTCGGCGGCGCCGGCTTCGGTGCGACATCGCCAACGCCGCTGGTCGGCGGCGCAGCCGGGGCGGCAGCGGCAGGGCGAGACGACGATCCGTTCGAGCGCATGGGCGGCGACCCGTTCGACCGATACGACCGGCGCGACGACCTCTCTGCGCGCGACGACCGCTACGGTCGGGACGACCGCTACGGTCACGACGATCGCGTCGGCCGGGACGACCGGTACGACGACCGCGCCGCCGTCGGCGCGCCCCCCCGCGCGCCGGGCGACGATGCGGGCGACCGGGGCGGGCGCTCGCCGGTGAAGGTGCTCGCGTGGATCGCGGGCGGGCTCGCGGCGGTGCTCCTCGTGGTCGCAGGCGTGGCGTTCGGCTCCCAGCTGCTCGGCGGCGACGACCAGGCGGCAGATGAGGCGGCCGGCGTGGCCGAACCGACCGGCCCGCAGCCTCCCGGCACCTACGCATGGAACGAGCTGTTCGGCGGCGAGTGCCTCGAGCCGTTCGAGGGTCCGTGGGCCGAGGAGTTCACCGTGATCGACTGCGCGACGCCGCACGCGGCGCAGCTGGTGCTGCGCGGTGAGGTCTCGACCGATGAGGCCGCGCCGTTCCCGGGCGAGGCCGAGCTCGCGACGCAGGTCGCGGCGCTGTGCGGTGCCGAGAACGTGATCGACCCCGACATGGCGGCGCTCGCGGGCGACCTGCAGGTCGAGGGCACCTACCCGGTGACCGAGGAGCAGTGGGACGAGGGCGAGCGCACCTTCCACTGCTTCGTCACGCGCCGGGGCGGCTCGCCCATCACCGCCGACGTGCAGGGCACGGCCGGACAGCAGGGCTGACGTGATCGATGCGGCCCCCGCCGACCCGGGCGGCCGGCGCGACGCGGTCGTCGTGTTCGGCTCGGTGAACGTCGACGCCACGAGTTACGTGCGCGACTTCCCGCGGCCCGGCGAGACGGTGCACTCCAGGGGCTTCCGCGTGGCCCTCGGCGGCAAGGGCGCGAACCAGGCCGTCGCCGCGCACCTCGCGGGCGCGCGCGTCGAGCTCGTGGCGCGCCTGGGCGGCGATGCGAACGCCGAGGTGGCCAGGTCGGCGTTCGCGCGATTCGGCCTGGCGGCGGACGCCGTGGCCACGGTGCCGGACGAGACGACGGGCGTGGCGCAGATCACGGTGGCCGAGTCCGGCGAGAACACGATCATCGTGACGGCGGGCGCGAACGCGTCCTTCGACTCCGAGGCGATCCGCGCGGAGTCGCCCCGCCTCGGAGGTGCGGCGCTGGCGCTTACCCAGGGCGAACTGCCGGTTCCCGCGATCGAGGCGATCGCGGCGGCGTGCGATGCCGCCGGCGTCCGGTTCGTGCTGAACCTCGCGCCGCCGGTCCCGGTGGGCCGCGCCGCGCTCGCCAGCGCAGACCCGCTCGTGGTCAACGTGCACGAGGCGCGCACCCTCGGGCTCGGCGCGGGCCTCGATGACGACGCGCCGGCGGAGGCGTGGCGGGATGCCGCAGCATCCGTCGTCGGGGCGCTCGCGCGCTCGATCGTGGTCACGCTCGGCGATCGCGGCGCCGTCGCCGCCGACCCGACCGGCGCGTGGACCGCACCCGCGCCCCGCGTCGACGCGATCGACACCACCGGGGCGGGCGACGCGGCGACCGGCGTGCTCGCGGCGATGCTCGCCGAGGGCCGGGCGCTGCCCGACGCCGTTCGCGCCGCGGTCGCCGCGGGCGCCCTGGCCGTGCAGCGGCGCGGCACCGTGGATTCCTACGCCGGGCGCGACGACGTGCTCGAGCTCGCCGACCGGACGGAGGCCGTGTGACCATTCCCGTGATCGTCGACTGCGACCCGGGCCACGACGACGTGATGGCGCTGTGGCTCGCCGCGGGGCACCCGGCGCTCGCGCTGCTCGCCGTGACCACGGTCGGCGGGAACGTGCCGCTCGAGCACACGAGCCGGAACGCGCGAGTCGCGCTGGCGGTCGCCGGCGTCTCGGGCGTTCCGGTCGCGGCGGGCGCCGCCGGTCCGCTCGCGCGCGAGCTCTCGACGGCCGAGTGGATCCACGGTGAGAACGGACTCGGCGGCCCGGAGCTGCCGGACCCCGACACCGCCGGGACGCGCGTGCCGCTCGACCCGCGCAGCGCGACCGAACTCATCGCCGACACGCTCCTCGCGGCAGCCGAGCCGGTGGCGATCATCGCGACCGGGCCGATCACGAACGTCGCCGTCCTCCTCCGCGAGCGACCGGACCTCGCCGAGCGGATCCGCGAGATCGTCTGGATGGGCGGGTCGACCGATCGCGGCAACGTCACGCCGTACGCCGAGTTCAACGCCTGGGTGGACCCGGAGGCGCTCGACCGCGTGCTCGGCAGCGGAATCCGCTTCACGATGGTCGGACTCAACGTCACCCACCGGGCGCTCGTCACGACGCGCGTGCGCGATCGGCTCGCCGCGGTCGGCAACCGCACGGCCGCCTTCGGCGACGAGCTGCTGGAGTTCTTCTGCCGCACCAACGACGAGGTGTTCGGCATGCCCGACGGTCCGCTGCACGATCCGGTCGCGGTCGCCGTGCTCGCCGACCCCGACGCGGTCGAGGTCGTGCACACGCGCCTCGACGTCGAGCTCGTCGGGTCGGAGACCGTCGGCGCCACGAGCGTCGACCTCGACGGCATGCTCGCACGCGAGCCGAACGCGCGGGTCGCGGTCGGCCTCGACGTCGAGCGGTTCTGGTCGGCCGTCGAGACGGCGTACGCTCGGCTGGCCTGAGGGCGGATTTCGGTGGACTGGACGTTCTGGGTCGGCGGCATCGCGATCGTGGTGCTCGTCATCGTGACGCAGGTGTTCCTGCACGAGAGCCGCTGGTCGCAGCGCCCGCGGCCGGCGGAGCCGGACGAGCCGGAGACGACCGAGCGGCCGACGGAGCGCGACGAGCCGGACGACCGCCGCTAGGCCGCCGTCCGAGTCCTCGCCCACCCGGACTGCGCGGCCTGCCGCGCCCGGGGACGATGTCGTCGGCGCGGCGCACTCGGGGCCGCCGGCGGGGCTACCCTCATCGGGTGACCATTCGCGATGACGCGCCCGGCTCGGCGCGAGCACAGCTCGCGGCGCTCGTGGGCGACGCCGGCGCGCGCGACCTGTGGCGCGGCGTGCGCGAACCCGCCGGCGACGACGCCCGGCCCGCTGCCGTACTCGTGCTCTTCGGCGTGCTCGACCACCTGCCGAGCGACCACCGTGCGCAGGCGCGGGCGGTGTCGCGCGACCTCGACGTGCTGCTGCTCGCGCGGGCGACGACCCTGCGGTCGCATGCGGGCCAGATCGCGTTCCCGGGCGGCCGCGTCGACGACGGCGACACCGATCCCGTCGCCGCCGCGCTGCGCGAGGCCGAGGAGGAGACCGGGCTCGATCCCGCGGGCGTCGAGGTGCTCGGCACGCTCGAGGAGATCCCGCTGGCCTACTCGGGCCACGTGGTCACGCCCGTGCTCGGGTGGTGGGCGGCGCCGACGCCCGTCGCCCCCGTCGACCACGCCGAGTCGTCGGCGGTGTTCCGCACGCCCGTGGCCGACCTCCTCGACCCGGAGAACCGACGCACGACCGTGCTGCGCCGCGACGGCGAGGAATGGCGTGGCCCCGGGTTCACCGTCACCGCCGCCGGCGCCGAGCGGGTCGTGTGGGGCTTCACGGGACTCGTGCTCGACGCGATGTTCGACCGGCTCGGGTGGACCGAGCCGTGGGACCGGGGGCGCGAGATCGATCTCGACTGACTAGAGCTCGACCTCGATCGGTTCGCGCGCGACCAGCTCGGAGACCCCGGAGAGGATCTCGTCGGGCCGGAACGGGTACTTCTCGATCTCGGCCTGGTCGCTGATGCCCGTCATCACGAGGATGGTGTGCAGGCCCGCCTCGATGCCGGCGACGATGTCGGTGTCCATGCGGTCGCCGATCATGGCCGTGTTCTCGGAGTGCGCGCCGATCTTGTTGAGCGCCGAGCGGAACATCATCGGGTTGGGCTTGCCGACGACGTAGGGCTCCTTGCCGGTCGCCTTGGTGATGAGCGCGGCGATCGCACCGGTCGCGGGCAACGGGCCCTCGGCCGACGGGCCCGTGGCATCCGGGTTGGTGACGATGAACCGCGCGCCGTTGCCGATGAGCCGGATCGCCTTGGTGATCGCCTCGAAGGAGTAGTTGCGGGTCTCGCCGACGACGACGAAGTCGGGGTTCGTCTCGGTCATCACGAACCCGGCGTCGTGCAGCGCGGTGAGGATGCCGGCCTCGCCGATGACGAACGCCGTGCCGCCCGGCAGCTGCTGCTGGAGGAAGTCGGCCGTGGCGAGCGCCGAGGTCCAGATGCGCTCCTCGGGCACGTTGAGGCCCGAGGAGCGCAACCGCGCCGAAAGGTCGCGCGCGGTGAAGATCGAGTTGTTCGTGAGCACCAGGTAGGGCGTGCCGGCGTCCTCCCACTGCTGCAGCAATTCGCCCGCGCCCGGCAGCGCGTGGTTCTCGTGCACGAGCACGCCGTCCATGTCGGTGAGCCAGCACTCGACGTCATCACGCTTCGCCATGGGCCCAGCCTAGGCCGCGCACATCACAGGCCGATGAACAGCGGATGCCGCGGACCCGCCCGGTCAGTCCGAGAGCACGAGGTCCCGCCAGTTCGGGGGCACCTTGCCCTCCGGGCCCGGCGACGGCTGGTCCTCGGGCCGGGAGAGCGGCGGGGGCAGCGGGAACCTCTCGGCGGAGGTGTCGGCCAGGTAGTCCCAGAACCAGTACTCGCCGGGCTCGAACGAGGCGACCACGGCGTGCCCGGTCTCGTGCGCGTGGCGGCTGGCGTGCTGCTCGGGCGACGAGTCGCAACAGCCGATGTGCCCGCACTCGACGCAGCGCCGCAGGTGCCACCACCAGCCGCCGCCCTCGAGGCACTCCACGCATCCCGTTCCCGACGGTGCGGGGGGCTGCTTCTTCTCATCCGTCATGCGAACACCTCCATCATTGCCAATGCCTGGTGGACCGAGGCGACGGCGCTCGACCCCTCGCCGACCGCCGCCGCGACGCGTTTCATCGAGCCGCGCCGCACGTCGCCCGCGGCGAAGACGCGGGGCACCGACGTCTCGAACGGCAGCGGCATGCGGCCGAGGTCGCGCCACGCGTCGTCGAGCGCGAGCACGTCGGCGCCGGTGACGACGAACCCGCCCTCGTCGCGCTCGAGCTCGCCGAGCCAGTCGGTGGCGGGAACGGCGCCGATGAAGCAGAAGAGGCCCGCGCAGTCGACCGTCTCGTCGCCGGTGCCCTGCAGCGTCACCTGCGCGAGCCGGTCGTCGCCGTGCAGCGCGGAGACCCGGGTGCCGGTCCGGACCTCGATGCGGGGGTCCTCTCGGATGCGGTCGACGAGGTAGCTCGACATCCGCTCGGCCAGGTCGCCCGAGCGCACCACGAGGTGCACGCGACAGTCGTTCGCGGCGAGTGCGAGGGCCGCTTGGCCCGCCGAGTTCGCGCCGCCCACGACGACCACGTCGGACCCGGCGACCTGCCGGAGCTCGAGCGCCGAGGCCGCGTGGTGGATGCCGGCGCCCTCGAACTCGTCCCACCGGTCGAGCGGGAGCCCGCGGTAGGCGACGCCGGTCGTCACGACCACGGCCCGCGCGCGCACGATCGACCCGTCGGCGAGCAGCAGGCGGTGCGCGCCGCCCGCGGCGTCGAGCCGCACGACCGGACACGGCGCCGCGATTCGGACGCCGAACTTGAACGCCTGGAGTGACGCCTGCGAGGTGAGGGCGTCGCCGCTCACGCCGAACGGGAAGCCGAGGTAGTTCTCGATGCGCGAGGTCGTGGCCGACTGGCCGCCGGGTGCGACGGCGTCGAGCAGTACGGTGCGGAGCCCTTCGGAGGCGCCGTAGATCGCCGCGGCGAGGCCCGCGGGCCCGGCGCCCACCACTGCGAGGTCGAACTCGACGTCGTCCTCGGCCGTGTACGCGAGGCCGAGCATCTCGGCGACCTGCCCGGGCGTCGCGTTGCGAACGATCTCACCCTGCACGATCGCGACCGGGAGGTCGTCGCGCGTGTACCCGTGCGACCAGACGTCGTGATCGAGCGCCGGGTCGTCGACGTCGACCCATGTGTGCGCGAGCTCGAGCCGCTCGGCGTACCGACGCAGCGCGGCGGACTCGGCCGAGCGCGAGGACCCGACGATCTTGAGCGTCCACGCCGCGGGGCCGTGCCGCAGCAGTTCGCGTCGCGCCCAGAGCGTGCGCAGCATGAGGTCGCAGAGCTCGTCGTCCTCGGCCATCATCCGCTGCAGCGCGTCGTGGTCGACGCGCAGCACGCGTCCGGGTTGCGTGACCCGCGCCGTGAGGAACGCGCGCTGCCCGTTCAGCAGTCCGAGCTCGCCGACGAACGTGCGAGGGCCGAGCAGGGCGAGCCGTGTCTCCTCCGTCCACCACAGCGCTTCGCGAACGACCTCGACCTCGCCGTCCTCGACGAGGATGAGGTCGTACCACCGGTCGCCGGTGCGGAAGAGCACGTCGCCCGCGGCGGCGTCCTGCGGTGTGCCGTACGCCCGGAGCCGAGTCCACTGGGCGTCGGTGAGCTCGGGCCTGATCTTCTGCTTCGCGCGACCCATGCGGCCATCCTCGCCCACGACGAGCGCGAGCGGGAGGGGGTGAAGGCAATCAGGCGGTGATCCAGATGCCGCGTCCGCGGCATCCGTCACGCGAAGCTCGCTGCCGGGGCCGACGCCCGCCGACTCGAGCTCGCGCAGCACCGCGGGGTCGCGGTCGCTGATGCGGATGACGCGGACGCCTCGTCGAGGCGCACCGTCGGCACCGACACCAGCGTGCCGTCGCCTGCGGGGATCGGGTCGCCGTGCGGGTCCGCGTTCCGGCCGGCGCAGTCGCGCGTCGATCGCCTCGAGCAGCCGGTCGGAGAGGGCGTGCTCGAGCACCTCCTCCTCGCGGATGAGGTCCACTGCGCCGCCCTCGATCAGGACCAGGTCGAACCGGCGGTCGCCGGTGCGGAAGAGCACGTCCCCGCGCGCGCGTCGAACGCCGTGCAGTATCGACGCATCCGGTCCCACCGGGTGTCGGACAGGTCGGGGAGGAGAGTGTGGGCGCCCTGGGTTCCCATCACCCCATCGTGCACCACGGGGGCGCCGGACGGGGGAGGCCGGGCGATCCGGAGGGGGATTCACGCCGGGGTCGTCTCGAGCTGCTCGGCGAAATGCTCGGCGAACCGCTTCACGGCGTCCCACTCGGTGTAGACGTAGTCGCGGGACAGGTCGAGTCCCAGATCGCCTGGCTTGTCCGCGGCGATCTTCTTCATCATGTGCCGCTTGATGAACCCGTATTTCGTGTAGAGCAGGGCCCCGCCGAACAGGGCGATCTTGTCGGGGCGCCAGCCCGACTCCTCCTCGAACTGGTCGACGTATCCCTCGGCCTCGTCGCGGTCGCCGTGCGCCGCAAGACTGACGGAGAAGAAGGCCGATGGCAGCCGTACCAGGGTGTCCAGGTTCTTCCGGACGAACTCGAGGGCGTGCTTGTCGTGCTTCCCCATGTGGATGGACGCCCCGATGATCACGGCGTGGTAGCCATCGGGGAGTGTGTCGCCGAGCTTCGTGAGGTCGACGTGGTCTGCGTCGTGTCCCCTTTCGCGCAGGACCCCGGCGATCACCTCGGCGATCTGGGCGGTCTGCCCTTCGGTCGTGGCGTAGGGGATGAGGACTCTGGACACGATGGCCTCCTTCGGTTTGTCGCGGATCATCGATGCGGGGTCACGGGCCGGCCCTCGTCACGGCTGTCGCCTCGCGTGCCGGCGGAGCACCAGGGGCATGATGTCGCAGCAGAGGCGGTCGGTGACGCCGCCCGGTCCCTGCCTGAACACGACACGGATGGGTTCGGTGTCCTCGCCCGGGAGGTCGATGCGGAACGCGTGAGGGTCGGTGTCGTCGTCGGGCACGAGGGGGAAGCCGAGGGCGAGCGCCGGGACCGGGGTGAGGAAACGCATCATCAGCCGGCCGCCGCGGACGAAGACCTGGGCGCCCGCGCCGAGCATGCCTCGCAGCCGGACGTCGGATGCGCGGGCGTCGAGGTGGTACCAGCCGCGCTGGTCGGCCCACAGTTCAGGATGGTGCGGCGCCGGCCCGGCGACGGTGGCCGGCGGTCCCAGCACCGCGCCGAGGATGTGGTGGACGGCGGCCGGCAGCCAGAAGTCCGGCCGGCTGGCGCCGTTGGTGAAGGCGAGGGCGGCGACGCCGTCGTCCGGCGCGAACGCCACGGCCGAGTGGTAGCCCGGGAGCGTGCCCTGATGGCCGGCAACCACCCGACCCGCGACCACCGACCGGAAGAATGCAAGACCCATCCCCGGGATGCGCGGGTCGGGTGTGTACTGCGGGGCGATCATCGCCGCGACGGTCTCACCTGACAGGATGCGTGTCCCGTCCGCGGCGCGCCCGCCCGGGAGCAGCGCGGCGAGGTAGCGGGCGATATCCCGAGGGGTGGACCACGCGGCCGCTGCGCCCACGGTGACCCAATCCATTTCCTGCGTGCGGACGACGCCGCGGGAGCGCAGTTCGTGGCCCGCGGCGAGCCGGGTGGTGAGACGCTGAGTGAGACCCGCGCGCTCGAGGGTGCTGTCCGTCATCCCGAGCGGCTCGAAGATGTGGGACCGCACGTAGGCCGCGAGGGTCTCACCGGTGACGTCTTCGACGATCTGACCGAGCGTTGCCGGCCCGTGGTTGGTGTAGACGAACCGGGTGCCCGGCTCGGCATGGTAGCGGAGCTCGCCGCCGTAGAACTCGGCCAGGGACGGCAGCGGGCGCCCGACCGGGAAGGACTCCCCGAAGTCCTTCGCGAGTGCGTCACGGTGACGCGCCACCTCGCCCAGGCCGGCGGTGTGGGTGAGGAGGTGGCGGATCGTGGGCGCGTGGAGGCCGGGGTGCGCAGGGGCGAGGCGGAAGGCGCGCAGGTCGTCGCCCGCGGGACGGTCGAGGTCCAGGCGGCCCTGCTCGACCAGCTGCATGACCGCCACCGCGGTCAGCGTCTTGGTGATCGACGCGATGCGGAACACCGTGTCCGGTGTGATCGGTGCTCCCGTGGCCGGGTCCGCCACGCCGTGGCCGCGGAAGTCGGTGAGCTCGCCGTCGCGCACCAGGCCGAGGGCGAGGCCGAGGGCGGGTTGGCGCGCGAGCAGGTTCGCTGTGCGGGTGGTGAAGGCATCGTTGCTGATCGTGACCATTCGGTTCACCTGGTTTCACCGCGGCCGCGGCCTTGGGGGTTTCCTCCCCCGGTCGTCCCATCTGCAACCGGGGTGGACCGCAGAGATCAGCGTAGCCACGCCTCCGGTCGGGCGACAAGGGGCGGGGGATGGCCTGACGCGGGGAAGGGGCCCGCGAGATCAGGCGGAGATCCAGATGCCCGCGGCCGCCTCGCGGGCGATGGTGCGGGCGGTGCCCTCGACGGTGATGATGACGGACGGCGCGCCCGCCGCATCGGTCACCCGCAGTTCGCAGCCGGGGCCGACTCCGGCGTCGTCGAGCTCGCGCAGCACGGCGCCGTCGCGGTCGCTGATGCGGATGACGCGGCCGACGTGACCCGCTGGAGCCTCGTCGAGCCGAATGGACGGCTCGGACACGAGGGACCCGTCGGCCGCGGGGATCGGGTCGCCGTGCGGGTCGCGTTCGGGCCGGCCGAGTCGCGCGTCGATCGCCTCGAGCAGCCGGTCGGAGAGGGCGTGCTCGAGGACCTCGGCCTCGTCGTGCACCTCGTCCCACGCGTAGCCCATCTCGCGGACGAGCCAGGTCTCGATGAGCCGGTGGCGGCGCACGACGGCGAGCGCTCGGGCCCGTCCGGCATCCGTCAACCGGATGGCGCCGTACGGCACGTGCTGCACGAGCCCCTGCGCGGCCATCTTCTTCACCATCTCGGTCACCGAGGAGGGGGCGACGCCGAGCGCCCCGGCGAGTCCCGACGGGGTGATGGGGTCGGGCTGCCACTCGGTGTGCGCGTAGACCGTCTTGAGGTAGTCCTCGATGGCGGGGCTCTGGGTGGAGGGCATCGGCCTCAGGATACCGGCCCTCGTGCGCCCGGGTCTTGACCCGGCCCCCGGACGGGGGTAGCGTCGGGCGGGCACGGAAAGCGCTATCCCGATTATCTCGACGACGGGCCCCTGACGCCCAGAGAAGGATTCGACGATGAATCTCGGACACCATCCGTTCCGCGCCGCACTCGCGGTCGCCGCCGCCGGCTGCCTCATCGCCGGCGTCGCACAGCCCGCGACCGCCGCTCCACCCGACGCCGGCCCGCCCGCCGGCACGCCGCAGCTCGAGGCCCTCGACCGGGGCCTCGTCGCCGTCGCGACCGGCGAGGGCGTCTTCCTCAGCTGGCGCCTGCTCGGCTCCGAGGCCACCGGCGCGACCGGCACCGGGCTCGCCGGCCCCGACTTCGCCGTCTACCGCGACGGCGAGCGCATCGCCACGGTCACCGACAGCACCAACCACGTCGACGCCGACGGCTCCGCCGACGCGGAGTACGCGGTCGCGCCGATCGTGAACGGCGTCGAGCTCGAGGCGAGCGCCTCGGCGTCCGCCTGGCGGCAGGGCCACTACGACCTGCCGCTGCAGAAGCCCGCCGACGGCGTGACGCCGGCAGGCGAGGCGTTCACGTACTCGGCGAACGACGCGAGCGTCGCCGATGTCGACGGCGACGGCGCCTACGAGTTCGTGGTCAAGTGGGACCCGTCGAACTCGAAGGACGTCTCGCAGAAGGGCTACACCGGCACCGTCTACCTCGACACGTACGAGCTCGACGGCACACTGCTGAACCGCATCGACCTCGGCGTGAACATCCGCGCGGGCGCGCACTACACGCAGTTCATGACCTACGACTTCGACGGCGACGGCCGCGCCGAGACCATGCTCAAGACGGCGCCCGGCACGAAGTCGACCTCCTACGCCGAGGACGGCTCGGTGGCCGCCGAGTCGTACATCACGATGCCCGAGGCGGATGTCGAGGCCGGCTACTCGCACGACGACGACTACCGCATGAGCGCGGCCGACTACCGCGAGCACCTCGTCGAGATGTTCCAGGGCTGGAGCGAGCACCCCGAGGTGGTCGACGGCAACTGGCCCGCGACGCTCGAGGAGGCGTTCGGCATCCCGGTCGAGCACGAGTACCCGCTGAGCCGCGAGAGCGCCGAGGAGCTCGCCGCCCACTTCATCGACGTGTACGCACCGGGCCGATCCGGGCGCAACGACCTCACGACGTTCGAGGGCTTCATCGTCGACGGTCCCGAGTACCTGACGGTGTTCGACGGCGCGAGCGGTGAGGAGCTGCAGACCATCGCGTACAAGCCGGGTCGCGGCGACGACGGGCTCCTGTGGGGCGACTACGCGATGAGCCGCATCGAGCCCGGCAACCGCGTCGACCGGTTCCTCGCGGGTGTCGCGTACCTCGACGGCGAGCACCCCTCCGCAGTCTTCGCGCGCGGCTACTACACGCGCACCACGATGGTCGCCTACGACTGGGACGGCGAGGCGCTCGACGAGCGGTTCTTCGTCGACAGCGGCCACGCACCCATGTCGAACCCGTTCAACGACGCGCCGCACGGCGTCGACGGCACCGACCCCGAGTACGGCGGCATCACGACGCAGGGCTTCCACTCGCTGAGCGCGGCCGACGTCGACGGCGACGGGAAGCACGAGATCGTCTACGGTGCGGCCACGATCGACGACGACGGCAGCGTGCTCTACAGCTCGTACGACGTGCTGCCCGAGGGCAGCGCCGCAGCGGGCGAGCTCGCGCGGCTCGGCCACGGCGACGCGATGCACGTGACCGACATCGACCCGAACCGGCCCGGCCAGGAGATCTGGACCGTGCACGAGGGCGGCGCCTGGGCGCCGTACGGCTCGGTCATGCGCGACGCCGCGACCGGCGAGATCCTGTTCGGCGCGTACTCCGGCCGCGACACGGGTCGCGGCATGATCGGCGACGTGCGAGCCGATGTCGCGGGCATCGAGGTCTGGGCGAGCATGCCGGGCGGCACCGACGCGAGCGGCCTGCTCTCGACCGAGGGCGACATCCTCTCCGCCGCGACGCCCGGCACCAACATGTCGATCCGGTGGACCGCCGACCTCACGACCCAGATCGTGAACGGCAGCGGCAACCAGACGACGCGGATCGACGACTGGACGCGTGGCACGTTGGTCACCGCCGAGGGCACGCGCACGAACAACGGCACGAAGGGCAACCCGTCGCTCGTGGCCGACGTGCTCGGCGACTGGCGCGAGGAGCTCCTCGTCCGCACGACCGACTCGAGCGCGCTGCGCATCCACACGAGCACCGAGGTGACCGAGCACAAGCTCACGACCCTGATGCACGACGCGCAGTACCGTGCCGAGGTCGCCCGCCAGAACACGACGTACAACCAGCCGTCGTACACGTCCTACTACCTGGCGAGCGACATGGACTTCGGGAACGTGCCGGTCCTGACCGCACCCGCGACGCCCGTCGGCCCGAAGTTCAAGGACCGCCCGGGCACGGCGAACGACGAGGTGCAGGTCCCGCACGACCCCGCCTTCGCCTACGCGATCGACGGCGAGGTCGTCGAGAAGGGCAAGTACTCCGCCGAGGGCGAGGTGACCGTGGTGGCCGTGCCGAAGGCGTGGGTGTCGATCGCCGACGGCGCCGACGCCGAGTGGTCGTCCTCCTTCGAGGGCTGACGAGACGAGGGTGGCGGATGTCGCGCGGCGGCTTGCCGCGGCATCCGTCACCCATCACGACCCCCGCCCCGGGCGCCGCGAAATTTCCGTGCCGGCGTCCGGGGCGGGCCCATGCCGAGGTCAGCCGGCGGATGCCCGCTCGGCCGAGCGCGTGCCGACTGCTGTCGCCGCCGAGGCGCGGCGGCGAGCGGCGAGGACCCGCCGGCCGATGATGCCGTGCCGCGGCGCGAACAGGTAGGCGAGCGCGAACGCGACGCCCATCGTGAGCACCACCATGCCGCCGGATGCCGCGTCGAGGTAGTAGCTCGCGTAGATGCCGACGACCGCGCACGTCGCGGCGATCGCCGGCGCGATGACCAGCATGCGCGCGAACCGGTCGGTCAGCAGGTACGCGGTCGCACCGGGGATGATCACCATCGCGACGACGAGCACGACGCCGACCGCCTGCAGCGCGACGACGACCGTCAGCGCGAGCAGGCCGAGCAGCAGCGCGCCGAGCGCCTTCGGGTTGAGCCCGATCGCGTGCGCGTGCGTGGGGTCGAACGCGTAGAGCGTGAGGTCGCGGCGCTTCAGCACGAGGATCGCGAGGGTGACGGCGCCGAGGATGAGGACCTGCACGAGGTCGGCGGCGCTCACGCCGAGCAGGTTGCCGAAGAGGATGTGGCCGAGGTCGGTCTGGCTCGGCACCACCGAGATGAGCACGAGGCCGAGCGCGAAGAGCGTCGTGAACACCACGCCGATCGCGGCATCCTCCTTCACCCGGCTCGTTGCCCGGACCAGGAAGATCAGCGCGACCGCGCCGAGGCCGAAGACCAGGGCGCCGACCGCGAAGGGGGTGCCGACCAGGTAGGCGATGACGACGCCCGGCAGCACGGCGTGCGAGACCGCGTCGCCCATGAGCGACCAGCCGATGAGCACGAGCCAGCAGCTCAGCACGCCGCAGACGATCGCGGCGGTCACCGTGACGAGGAACGCGCGCTGCATGAAGTCGTAGCCGAGCGGCTCGAGCAGGAAGTCGAGGACCGGCATCTCTCAGTCTCCTCCGTCGTCGGACGTGCGTCCGGTCAGGTCGAGGCCGAACGCCCGCGCGAGCTGCTCGGGCTGCAGGGCCTCGTCGGGCGTGCCGTGCAGCAGCACGCGTCGCAGCAGCAGGATCGCCTCGTCGGCGAGCCCCGGCAGCGCCTCGAGGTCGTGCGACGACACGAGCACGGTCGCGCCGCCCGCGGCGAGCTCGCGCAGCAGCTCGCTGATCGTGCGCTCGCTCGGCCGGTCGACGCCCGCGAACGGCTCGTCGAGGAGCAGCACATCGGCACCCTGCGCCAGGCCGCGCGCGACGAATGCGCGCTTGCGCTGCCCGCCCGAGAGTGCGCCGATGCGCCGGTCGGCGAGATCCGCGAGCTCGACGCGCTCGAGCGCCTCGGCGACGGCCGCGCGATCGGCGGGGCGCGGTCGACGCGTGAACCCTTGGAACCCGTAGCGGCCCATCATCACGACGTCGTGCACGCTCAGCGGGAAGGCCCAGTCGACCTCCTCGCTCTGCGGCACGTACCCGACGATGCCCGCGCGGCGGGCCTGCCTCGGGGTGAGGCCCGCGATCGCGACCGAGCCCCGATCGGGCCTGACGGTGCCCATGATCGCCTTGAACAGGGTCGACTTGCCCGAGCCGTTCATGCCGATGAGCCCGCACACGGTTCCGCGTCGCAGCGTGAGGCTCACGTCGTCGAGCGCGAGCACGTCGCCGTAGTGGACCGTGAGGCCGTGCACCTCGATCGCGGGCGCGTCGGCGAGCCCGGGGGCGTCGGGGCGAGCGGATGCCGCCGGGCCGGTCATCGCGCACCCCCGGTGAGTCCGTCGGTGATGACCTCGACATCGTGCCGCAGCAGGTCGAGGTAGGTGGGCACCGGGCCGCCCGGCTCGGAGAGCGAGTCGACGTAGAGCACGCCGCCGAACGCGGCATCCGTCGCCTCGACCACCTGCTGCATGGCCTCGTCGGAGACCGTGGACTCGCAGAACACCGCCGGGACGCCCTGTTCGTCGACGAACTCCATCGTGCGCGCGATCGACTTCGGCGTCGCCTGCTGCTCGGCGTTCACGGCCCACAGGTACTGCTCGGTGAGCCCGGCGTCGCGCGCGAGGTACGAGAACGCGCCCTCGCAGGTCACGAGCGCGCGCTCGTTCTCGGGCAGCGCCGACAGCTCGGCGACGAGCTCGTCGTGCACGGCCTGGAGCTCGGCGCGGTAGGCCTCGCCGTTGGCGGCGTACTCGTCGGCGTGCTCGGGGTCGAGTTCGCTGAACGCGGCGACCATGTTGTCGACGTAGACCTGGGTGTTCAGGGCCGACATCCACGCGTGCGGGTTCGGCAGCCCCTCGGCGGCGCCGTCGGCGATCGACATGACGTCGACGCCGTCGCTCACCACGACGTGCGGCACGTCGAGCCCCTCGACGAACTGCGCGAACCACGCCTCGAGGTTCAGGCCGTTGTCGAGGATGAGGTCGGCGCCCGCGGCCCGGCGGAGGTCGCCCGGGGTGGGCTCGTAGCCGTGGATCTCGGCGCCGACCTTGGTGATCGACTCGACCCGCAGGTGGTCGCCGGCCACCTCGCCCGCGATGTCGGCGAGCACCGTGAAGGTCGTCAGCACGACCGGCCGGTCGTCGCCGTCGCCGTTCGCGGGCGCGCCGCTGCACCCGCTCAGGGCGAGGGTCGCGGCGGTGAGGAGCGTGGCGACGACGACACGTTTCGGCATACCGAAATCGTACCGGTATTTCGGCGCACCGAAACCGCGCGTCGCCGGACTGCGCTGCGGCTAGCGTGGGGGCGTGGTCGGCGAGCGAACGGATGATGCGGACGGCGGGGTGCCCGCCGGGGATGCCGACCGCGCCGAGTCCGAGCCCCAGCTCCCGCTGCACGGCGTCGGCCCCTGGCCCGGCAACCGCGACGCGTGGCCGGACGATGAGCGGTACGACCCGGAGCTCCTCGAGCACGGCGACCGCCGCAACGTCGTCGACCGCTACCGGTACTGGCGGCTCGAGGCCATCGTCGCCGACCTCGACACCCGGCGGCATCCGTTCCACGTCGCCATCGAGAACTGGCAGCACGACCTCAACATCGGCTCGATCGTGCGCACGGCCAACGCGTTCGCCGCAGAGACCGTGCACATCGTCGGCCGTCGCCGGTGGAACCGTCGCGGCGCGATGGTCACCGACCGATACCAGCACCTCATGCATCATCCGGATGTCGCCGACTTCGTCGCGTGGGCTCGTGGCGAGGGCCTGCCGATCGTCGCGGTCGACAACGTCGAGGGATCGCGGCCGGTCGACGCGGCCGACCTGCCCGAGCGGTGCGTGCTGCTGTTCGGACAGGAGGGACCGGGGCTCAGCCCCGAGGCGCTCGCCGCCGCCGACCTCGTCGTCGAGATCACCCAGTACGGGTCGACGCGGTCGATCAACGCGGCGGCCGCGGCGGCGATCGTCATGCACGAGTGGGCCCGGCGGCACGCCCGCCGCTGACCGCGGCATCCGCCGTCGATTGTGTTGGCCGCGCGGACAAGACGGCTACGATGGGCGCGTGGCCACCCGACTCGATCCGGCGCGACGACGCGAGCAGATCCTCGCGGCGACGCTGCGGCTCGTCGCGCGCGACGGCTTCGCGCGCGTCACCCTGCGCGACGTGGCCGCCGAGGTGGGCGTCGTCCACGGCCTCATCCGCCACTACTTCGCCACACGCGAGCAGCTCGTCGCCGCGGCCTTCGACGCGGCCGTGCTCGGCGAACTGCGCGCCGACGCCGAGGTCGAGGAGCAGCTCGAACCGGTCGCCGCACTCGCCGACTGGCTCTCGACGACCCCGCGCGGCCACTACCTCGTGTGGATCGACGCGTGGAGCGAGGCGCCCCGCAACCCCGAGTTGCACGCCGCGCTCACCCGGCACCACCGCGACTCCGACCGGCACCTCGCGGGGATCATCCAGCGCGTCGTCGACGCCGGCGAGGCTGCGAGCGACGACCCCGCCGCCGATGCCCGCATGCTGACCGCGCTCGTCGACGGCGTCGCCGTGCAGCACCACGCCATCGGCCTCATCGACGAGGCCGAAGCCGACCGCATCGTGTTCCGGGCTGCCGAGGAGCACCTCCGCATGCAGGCCGGCGCGCTCTCCCGCACTCGACCCACGCCCACCCGGGGGCTCTGGGCGACGCCGACGGACTGAGCGGGCGCGCTCGCCCGGGCTCGTGCGTGTCGGGCCGTCGCCGCGGCATCCCGGGACCACACTGGACGCGTGCCGCTCATCGACAACGCCGTCTACCGCGACGGACTCCGCGTCGCGACGCCACCGACCCTCGACGAGACCTTCGAGACCCTCGCCGAGCACCCCGGCGGGTTCGCGTGGATCGGGCTGTACCGCCCCACCGCCGACGAGCTCGCCACCGTCGCCGGCGAGTTCGGGCTGCACGAGCTCGCGGCCGAGGACGCCCAGAAGGGCCGCCAGCGTCCGAAGCTCGAGCGGTACGGCGATGTCCTGTTCGTGGTGCTGCGACCCGCACGGTACCTCGACGAGACGGAGGAGGTCGAGTTCGGCGAGCTCCACCTGTTCCTCGGGCGCGAGTTCGCCATCACCATCCGGCACGCCGAATCGCCGGACCTCGCCACGGTGCGCCGCCGTCTCGAGGCCGACCCGATGCTCCTCTCCCGGGGCACCGAGGCCGTGCTGTACGCGGTGCTCGACCAGGTCGTCGACGAGTACGCGCCGGTGCTCGCCGGCCTCGAGAACGACATCGACGAGATCGAGCAGCAGCTCTTCGACGGCGACCCGGCCGTCACTCGCCGCATCTACGACCTCGCATCCGAGGTCATGGACTTCCAGCGCGCCACGAGGCCGCTGATCGACCTGTACGAGGCGCTGGAGCACGGCTTCGAGAAGTACCACGTCGACGTCGAGCTGCAGCGCTACCTGCGCGACGTGCACGACCACGTGCTGCGGGTCGTCGACCGCGGCGAGACGTCGCGGCAGCTGCTGCAGAACGCGCTCGCCGTGCACGCGACGCTCGTCACGCAGCGGCAGAACGAGGAGATGCAGCACCTCACCGAGACGAGCCTGAAGCAGAGCGAGGAGGTGAAGAAGATCTCCAGCTGGGCGGCGATCATCTTCGCTCCGACCCTGATCGGCACGCTGTACGGCATGAACTTCCGGTACATGCCCGAGCTGGACCATCCGCTCGGCTACCCGTTCGCGCTGTTGTCGATGGTCGCCCTCGGCGTCGGCCTCTACGTCGTCTTCAAGCGCCGCAACTGGCTCTAGGCCGGTCAGGTCCCGGCGGGTAGCGTGGCCGCATGACCGAGATCACCGACGATCTGCCCGCCCGCCTGCTGCACGAGGAGCACGCCGGATGGCGCGCCATCCTCGCCGGACACGGGGGAGCGCACTACGCGCGCTCGATGACCCGCGACGGCGTGATGATCGTCGAGGGCGCCGTGCTCGGCCGCGACGACATGATGCGGGCCTTCGCGAGCACGCCGCCGTGGGATGCGTACGAGATCCACGAGCCCGCGGTCGTCCGGCTCGGCGACCATGCCGGCATCCTCGCCTACCGCGCCGTCGCGCGCCGCGGCGACGAGGTCGCGAACCTGCGGATGTCGACCACGTACCTCTACGACGACGGAGCCTGGCACGTCGCCGCGCACCAGCAGACCCCGGCGTAGGGCGCTCCTGCGGCTCGAGGAGCGGCCCGGCCGCGTCTCGCGATCCTCACTGCAGCGCCGACGTGAGCCGCGCGATGCCGTCGAGGAACGTCGCCGACGCGGGCTCCCGCTCCCACTCCTCGAGCGTGAGCTCGCGGCCGAGCTCGCGGTACTTCGCCTCGACCTCGCGCATGTCGGCCACGAACGACGCGCCGCGCACGAGCAGCGTGACCTCGAAGTTCAGGGCGAACGAGCGGATGTCCATGTTGCTCGACCCGATGACGGCGACGTCGTCGTCGATCGACAGATGCTTCGCGTGCAGGATGTACGGGCCCGGGTAGAGCCAGATCCGCACGCCGGCCTCGAGGAGAGCGCGATAGTAGGAGCGCTGGGCGTGCCAGACACCGCCCTGGTCGCCGACCTCCGAAACGAACAGCTGCACGTCGAGCCCGCGCAGCTTGGCTGACGTGATGGCGTACACCATCGCCTCGTCGGGCACGAAGTACGGGCTGGTGATGATCACCCGCTCCTGGGCGGAGTTCACGAGTGTGAGGAACTGCCGGAGGTTGTTCTCGCTCTCGAACGCCGGACCGCTTGGAACGACCTGGCAGTCGAGCGCGTCGGGCGACGTGTCGACCGGGATCTCGGTCGCAGGCGTGTTCGCCTCCTCCCCGAGGACCTCGCCCGTTTCGGCATACCAGTCGGAGCGGAACACGGCGTTCAGCTCGGCGACGGCGGGGCCGGTGATGCGCGCGACGAGTTCCTGCCACATCAGCCCCCGCTTCAGGTTCTTCGGCGAGTCGTAGCTGCGGTCGATGAGGTTCTGCGACCCCATGTGGCCGACCACGCCGTCGACCACCACGATCTTGCGGTGGTTGCGCAGGTCGGGCCGCTGCCACTCGCCCTTCAGCGGCCGCACGGGCAGCATGTAGTGCCATTCGACGCCGATGCGGTCGAGTTCGGCGACCGTCGCCGCGTGCAGCGGGACCTTCCGGGACGCGATGTGGTCCATGAGCAGCCGCACCCGCACCCCGCGCCGCACCGCGGCCTCCATGGCCGCGAAGAACCCGCGCGTCGTGTCGTCGAACGCCACGATGAAGAACTCGACGTGCACGAAGCGCGTCGCGGCCGCGACATCCGCAGCCATCGCGTCGATCGAGGCCTGGTAGTCGTCGATCAGGCTCGCACGGTTGCCGGAGGTCACGGGGAGCCCGGTGAGCCGCGTGTTCTGGGCGACGGCGGAGGCGAACCACGCCGGCCAGTCGCGCCGGTCGGCGACCAGGTCGACGCCGTCCGCCCGCTCGGCGATCATCCGGTCGGCCTCCTCCTGACGTGCCATGCGCTGCTTCGGGAGGCGGATGCTGCCGATGAGCAGGTACAGCAGGATCCCGACGAACGGGATGAGGAAGATCGCGAGCAGCCACGCCATGGCGGCCGTGGGCTTGCGGTCGCGCGGGATGACGATGAGCGCGATGATGCGGATGGTCCAGTCGACGAGGATGGCGACGCCGCCGATGACGGCGGCCCATTCGCCGCCGCTCACGCCGTGCCGCCGCGGCGCACTGCCAGTTCCGGGGTCATCGCAGCCTCCCGTGGGTCGCATGCCGACGCCCGGCGGGGCACGGCCGATGTCCGAGTATGGCACCGGCCGCGACGTCCGCGAGGGACCTTGGACTCAGCCGGTGGCGTCAGGTCGTCGAGCGAGCTCGGCGATCCCGTCGAGGATGCGTTCGAGGCCGAAGCGGAACGCGTGATCGTCGTCGCGGGCGGCCCCGAGCTGCTCGCCGGCGGCGGCGCCGATGCGCGTGGCGAACGGGAAGCGGTCGGCCGTGACGTGCTGGGCGAGGGCGGGGGCCGCAGCCTCCCACCAGCCGGGCTCGGGCGCCGACGCGACGTTCACCGCCTCCGCCGAGGACCGGGCGAAGTCGACGAGGAGGGTCAGGCACGCGTCGGTGTCGACGGGTGGGAGCCCGAGCGGGTCGAGCGCGCGGAGTTCGCGCTCGTACTTGCCGATCGCACCCGGTCCGACCGGGGTGAGGTCCGGGCCGAGGGACGCGAGCCAGGGGTGGGCGAGGTGGACGGCGCGGTTGTCGACGGCGATCGCCGCCAGACGCTCGCGCCAGTCCGCGATCCCGTCGTAGTCCGCGTGCGGCATCCGAGTGAGCACTTGGTCGGTCATGAGTGCGAGCAGCGTCGTCTTGTCGGGGACGTGCGCGTAGAGCGCCATGGGCGAGGCGTCGAGCCGGGCGGCCACGGCCCGCATGGTCACCGCTGGGAGGCCCTGCTCGCCGGCGACGGCGATGCCCGCGGCGACGAGGTCGTCGACGGAGATCCTGGCCGGACGCCCGCGCGACGGCGCGGTCGCGACGTCCGCGCGCCAGAGGAGGCGGACGAGGGCGGGAATATTCCGGGCCATTCCCTCATTGTACGAATTTACGTACGATGTACGCGAAAGGAGCACGCATGAACATCACCGCCACCGCGCTCTCGCTCAACGTCCCTGACGTCGAGGCCTCGAGCGACTTCCTCCAGCGGCACTTCGGGTTCGAGGTCGCCATGTCCGACGAGGGCTTCGCGTCCCTGACGCGGTCCGACGCGGGTGTGAACGTCATCTTCCTCCGCACTGGGCTGCCGACGTTCAATCCCGCCACGCACCGCGACGCGGCCGGTCAGGGCCTGCTCATCGCCTTCGTCGTCGACGACATCGACGCCGAATGGGAGCGCCTGCGCGACCGGGTTCCCGTCGCCACGCCGATCGAGACCGAGCCGTGGGGCGAGCGCTACTTCCAGGTGCTCGACCCCAACGGCATCGTCATCCAGCTCGTGCAGTGGGTGGATGCCGCCGACGGCGGGCCGTCGGCGGGCTGAACCGATGCCCTGGCCCACCCGGACGACCGCGACCCCCGCATCGCCGAGGCGGTGCGGGGGTCGTCGGACGGGTGGTGCGGGTCGAGGAGCGGCGGAGTCGCGTCTCGAGACCCTGGTTCAGTCGGTGCCGAGGTCGAACGCGGCGGCCTCGTTCGCGGCATCCGTCGCGGCGTCGAGGTCGGTCTCGGCCTCGCCCGCGAGGATCTCGGATGCCCGGCCCGCGGCGATCTCGCCCACGAGCTGCGCGGTCGCTCCACCCACGATGCCGAGCGCGGCGTACTGCTCGAGCCGGGCGCGCGAGTCGGCGATGTCGAGGTTGCGCATGGTGAGCTGGCCGATGCGGTCCTCCGGGCCGAACGCCTGGTCGCCGACGCGCTCCATCGACAGCTTGTCGGGGTGGTAGCTGAGCGCCGGGCCCTCGGTGTTCAGGATCGTGTAGTCGTCGCCCCGGCGCAGGCGCAGCGCGACCTCGCCCGTGACGGCCGAGGCGACCCACTTCACGATCGACTCGCGCAGCATGAGCGACTGCGGGTCGAGCCAGCGGCCCTCGTACATGAGGCGTCCGAGGCGCCGTCCCTCGTTGTGGTAGCTCGCGACCGTGTCCTCGTTGTGGATCGCGTTGAGCAGCCGCTCGTACGTGATGTGCAGGAGGGCCATGCCCGGCGCCTCGTAGATGCCGCGGGACTTCGCCTCGATGATGCGGTTCTCGATCTGGTCGCTCATGCCGAGGCCGTGGCGGCCGCCGATGCGGTTCGCCTCGAGCACGAGTTCGACGGGGTCGTCGAACTCGACGCCGTTGAGGGCGACCGGGCGACCCTCGACGAAGCGGACCGTGACGTCCTCCGCCTCGATCGCGACCGAGTCGTCCCAGAAGCGGACGCCCATGATCGGCTCGACGATCGTGATGCCCGCGTCGAGGTCTTCGAGCTTCTTCGCCTCGTGCGTGGCGCCCCAGATGTTGGCATCCGTGGAGTACGCCTTCTCGACCGACGCGCGATAGGGCAGGTCGCGCGCCTGCATCCACTCGCTCATCTCCTTGCGCCCGCCGAGCTCGGTGACGAACGCGCTGTCGAGCCACGGCTTGTAGATGCGCAGGCGCGGGTTGGCGAGGAGGCCGTAGCGGTAGAACCGCTCGATGTCGTTGCCCTTGTAGGTGGAGCCGTCGCCCCAGATGTCGACGCCGTCCTCCATCATGGCGCGCACGAGCAGCGTGCCCGTGACCGCGCGACCGAGGGGGGTCGTGTTGAAGTACGTCTTGCCGCCGCTGCGGATGTGGAACGCGCCGCACTGCAGCGCGACGAGCCCTTCTTCGACGAGCGCGGTCTTCACGTCGACGAGTCGGCTGAGCTCGGCGCCGTACTCGAGCGCGCGACCGGGGACGGCCTCGACGTCGGGCTCGTCGGGCTGGCCGAGGTCGGCCGTGTAGGTGCAGGGGACGGCGCCCTTCTCGCGCATCCACGCGACCGCCACGGAGGTGTCGAGACCCCCGGAGAACGCGATGCCGACACGTTCGCCGGCGGGCAGGCTCGTCAGGACTTTCGACATGCGCTCAAGCCTACGGGAGCCGCGGATCCCTCGCGTTCGCGTGACGCCTGCCCGGGTCTGATGCGTTGCTCAGGAGTCATCCGGCGGGTCGCGTGGTCGGCGGCGTGTCCTCCTGAGAACGGGGCGATTCGCGCGGGGCGCTCCTGGGAAACGGTCGGGGTGCCGTGACGGATGCCGCGGCGTAGGGTCGGAGGCGTGAGCGCCGACCCATCGCGACCCGCCGTGCCGTCGCCACGCGACGGGTACTCGGCCGCGCAGGTCCGCGCGGCCGAGCATCCGCTGCTCGCCGCGGGCGAGCCGCTCATGCAGCGGGCCGCCGCCGCCCTCGCCGACGAGATCGCGCGGCTCCTCGACGCGGCATCCGCTCGTCGAGTGATACCGCCGGCCTCGAGTGATACCGATGCAGCGGCCACAGTGGGCGCGAACGGCATCACTCGAGCGGGCGACCAGTCGACGGATGCCGCGCCGCGACCCCTCATCGTCGTGCTCGCCGGGTCGGGCGACAACGGCGGCGACGCGCTCTTCGCCGGTGCGCACCTCGCCGAACGCGGCGCCGACGTGCGGATCGCGGCGACCGGGTCGCGGGTCCACGAGGAGGGCGCCGCCGCGGCGCACGGGGCCGGTGCGACCGACCTCGACCCGGACGCCGACCCGGACGGGTTCGACCGTGCGGTGCGCGGCGCCGACGTGATCGTCGACGGCATCCTCGGGATCGGAGCGGCGGCCAGTCCCGCGCTGCGGGGGCGGAGCCGCGAGCTGGTGGCGCGCGTGCTCGAGGTCCTGGGGCCGGAGTGGGCCGCGGCCGGGGCGGACGCGGAAGGCGGGCCGCGGCATCCGCTCGCCGTCGCCGTCGACCTGCCGAGCGGGATCTCGCCCGACGACGGCGCCGTGCCCGACCCGACCGTGCTGCCGGCCGACGTCACCGTGACCATGGGTGCGGTGAAGGCCGGACTGCTCCGGCATCCGGGGGCCGGGTATGCGGGGCGCGTCGTGCTCGTCGACCTGGGACTCAGGCCGGCGCTCGCCGAGGTGCAGCCGGTCGTCCGCCCGGGTCGGCGACACGAGCTCCCGTAGCGCCGAAACCCCATGCGTTACGGTTGAGTGTGACTCAGGAACAGACCCCACCGGAGGCCGAGGCGGTGCTCGCCGACGAACCCGAGGTCAGGCAGGCGCTGACCGGAGCCGAACGCGCGGACGTCGCCGGGGTCGTCGGCGACCACCCCGCCTCGCCGCTCGCGTGGGCCGAACTGGCCGACCTCGCCGACTCGGAGGGCCGCGCGCTCGACGCCTTCGCGTACGCCGTCGTCGCCGTCGACCTGGCCCGCGAGCAGCTGCAGGCGAGCGGATGGCGCGCCGGAGACCCCGTCCCCTGGTCGGAGGAGCCGAACCGCGCCTACCTTCGCGCGCTCGACGCCGAGCGACGAGCCGCCGCCCGGCTCGGGCTCGACGGCCGCGCCGGCCGCGCGGCATCCGACCTCGAGGCCGCCGACGCGGAGGCGCCCGCGCGCATCGCGTCGGAGTTCACGCCCACCCAGGTCATCACGGTCGTGGGCCCGGCGGCCGCCGTGTTCGCGCCGGCGGCCGACACCGAGGCCCGCACCGGCGAGCCCATCGCCGAACCGAACGCCGCGGACGCGGCAGGAGAGGACTGACATGCCCGCAGTCGTACTGATCGGCGCACAGTGGGGCGACGAGGGCAAGGGCAAGGCGACCGACCTGCTCGCCTCGCGCCTCGACTACGTCGTCAAGTTCAACGGCGGCAACAACGCCGGGCACACCGTCGTCGTCGGCGACGAGAAGTACGCCCTGCACCTGCTTCCCTCGGGCATCCTCACGCCGGGCGTCACGCCCGTCATCTCGAACGGCGTCGTCGTCGACATCGAGGTGCTGTTCGAGGAGATCGAGGGCCTCGAGACCCGCGGCGTCGACACGTCGAAGCTGCGCATCTCGGCGAATGCGCACGTCATCACCCAGTACCACCGCACGCTCGACAAGGTCACCGAGCGCTTCCTCGGCAAGCGCCAGATCGGCACGACCGGCCGCGGCATCGGCCCGACCTACGCCGACAAGATCAACCGCGTCGGCATCCGCATGCAGGACCTGTTCGACGAGAACATCCTGCGCCAGAAGGTCGAGGGCGCCCTCGACCAGAAGAACCACCTGCTGGTCAAGGTCTACAACCGTCGCGCGATCGGCGTCGACGAGGTCGTCGACGAGCTGCTCGCGTACACCGAGCGCCTGCGCCCCATGGTCACCGACACGTCGCTGCTGCTGCATCGCGCGCTCGAAGCGGGCGAGATCGTGCTGTTCGAGGGCGGCCAGGCGACCATGCTCGACGTCGACCACGGTACGTACCCGTTCGTCACGTCGTCGAACGCGACCTCGGGCGGGGCGGTCACGGGCTCCGGCATCGCGCCGAACCGCATCGACCGCGTGATCGGCATCGTCAAGGCGTACACGACCCGCGTCGGCTCGGGGCCGTTCCCGACCGAGTTGTTCGACGAATGGGGCGAGTTCCTCGCCGAGAAGGGCCACGAGTTCGGCACGACCACCGGCCGGCGCCGCCGCACCGGATGGTACGACGCGCCCATCGCCCGCTACACCGCGCGGATCAACGGCGTCACCGACTTCGTGCTCACCAAGCTCGACGTGCTCACGGGCGTCGACCGCATCCCGGTCGCCGTCGCGTACGACGTCGACGGCGTCATCAAGGAGGAGGTCCCGGTCTCGCAGTCCGACTTCCACCACGCCAAGCCCGTGTACGAGGAGTTCCCCGGCTGGACCGAGGACATCTCGGGCGCGCGCGAGTTCTCCGACCTGCCGGCCAACGCGCAGAGCTACGTCCGGGAGCTCGAGGCGATGTCGGGCGCGCGCTTCTCGGCGATCGGCGTCGGCCCCGGCCGCGACGAGATCGTGCAGCTGCACGACCTTCTCGACTAGACGGGGGAGCCGACCTCGCGCGCCGACCGCTCGCTCGGCGGCGCGGCCGGCGCGTCGCCGGAGCTCGCAACCGGCGCGTCCGCCTCGACCGGGGTGCCGCCGGGTGCCCGGTCGCGCGACCCGTAGGCGAGTCCGAGCGCGCACACCACGATGAGCGACATGGCGGCGATCTCGCCGCCGTCCTCGAGCGCGATGAAGATCGGGTCGATGACCGGAGCATCGATGAAGGGCGCGTGCACGATGTCGACGGCGACGCCGAAGAAGGCGAGCGCCCCGTACAGCACGGCGACGGTGAGGGCCATGCGTCGGGCCTCGCGCCGCGCGAACCGGTAGGCGACGGCGAAGGCCGCCACGACGACGGCGCCGACCGCGGCGAGGTAGAGCGCCTCGCCGAGATGCGTGGAGAGCCCCTGGAGGTAGACGACGTTGCGGTCGAACCACACGCCGAACGCCGTGCCCATGCGCTCGTGGAACTGGAAGTAGTCGTCGGCGAGCAGGTATCCGGAGAAGACCGCGAAGACGATGAGGATCGGTGCGCGCCGGCGGACCGCGGCGATCACGAGCATGATGCCGGCCCACCCGGTGAGTGTCTGGAAGAAGACCTCGGCGTACCCGCGCTCGGCTCCGAGATTGAAGAACGGATGCCACGGCGCGCCGACCAGCTTGTGCGACAGGTGCATCGCGACGTAGGCGGCGGTGGTGAGCCAGAGCAGCAGCAGGACGCCACGGAGCAGCGGCTCGTCGAGTCCGAGGACGGTGCGCCAGCGCGCGACTCTCGAGCCGTGTCCGTGCGTCTCCATCGACCGTCCTCTCGCGCGCTCGGTCCATGCTCGCACATGCATGTCACGATTCGTTCATCCGATCGCCATCGCCGGTTCACCGGGGCGCGGTGGGAACGCCGAGGGGCGGATGCCACGCGGCATCCGCCCCTCGCATCGGGTCTCGCAGTCGGTTTACGGCTCGGTGCCGATCGACTTGTCGAGGTGCGAGTGCACCTCGTCGACCTTGTCGTGGTGCTCCTCGGGCACGACCTTCTTGGCCGTGTCGGCGACCGCGCCGAGGACCTTGTCGCTGATCTCCTCGGCCTGCTCGCTGTTGAGCGCCTCGTTGATCTTGTCCTTGTTCTCCTCGACGAACTCCTGCGCGTTCTTCGCGAGGTCGTCCAGTGCTCCCATTCCCCCGGGTCCCTTCTGTGCGATGGGTGGTTCCGGGGTCATCGTAGGGCGAACGGATGCCGCGCGCGGCTGATCCACAGCGAACGCTCGGGCGCTGCGGCATCCGTCGCCCGCGCGTCGTCGAGAGGTCGCTCACCGGCGCTGATCGCATGCGAGACTCGAGCATGCCCGCGACCCGTCCGACTCCCGTGCCGCTCGTCGGTCGGGTGGTCGAGCTCACGCCGATGACCGACGCTGACGTGCCCGCGCTCGAGCGAGCGATCCGCCGCCCCGAGGTGTTCTCGGGCGGCTACGGCGGCGGACCGGGCGGTCTCCCGGTCGACGCGGAGGCGTTCGCCGCGTTCATCCGTGCGTCGTACACCCCCGAGGAGGACGCGCTGCCGTTCGCGGTGCGTCTTCGACACGGACGGGACGCCGGCGTGGTCGTCGGCGCGACCAAGCTCGGCGACCTCGACCTGTCGAACGAGACGGCCCACCTCGGGTGGACCGCGTACGATCCGCGCGTCTGGGCGACCGCCGTGAACGCCGAGACGAAGCTGCTCGTCCTCGGCCTCGCGTTCGACCACGGCTTCGGGCGGGTGAAGCTCCAGGCGGATGCCGTGAACGCACGGTCGCGCGGCGCCATCGAGAAGCTCGGCGCACGGTTCGAGGGCGTGCTCCGTCGTCACAAGCGTCGGCCGGACGGCAGCTGGCGCGACACCGCGGTGTACTCGATCCTCGCCGACGAGTGGCCCCGGGTGCGCGCCGGACTCGAGACGCGGCTCGCGGCGTGGGGCGACCGGCCCGTCGAGCTGCCGCGCTGACGCGGCTGCCCCGTCGCTGCTACTGTGCTCGCAGGAGTCGAGGATGGTTCAACTCGAGCAGGCCGGCACCGCGCTGTTGACCGGCCTCTGGACGCCGCTCGTGGTCGCCCTGATCACCGCCGCCGCGAGCGTCACCATCGCGCTCGCGAACGTTCGTGCCGATGACCTCAAGCGCGCCGAGCGGCTCGGTCAGGTGTTGGCGCACATGGCGCCCACCCCCGAACGCGAGGTCGTGGCCGCCGTGCGCGATGACCTCGCGGTCGCGTGGGCGCTGCGGCAGGCGGCGCCGGTCGACCGGCGGCTCGGGCGGATCGCCGCCGTCCTCGCGGCGCTCGGCGGCGTGGCGCTGTTCGGTGCGATCCTGGTGGGCCTGTACGTCGGGCTCGGATACGGGCGTGTGAGCGACTGGTTCTTCTGGGTCTACTACTCCGTGGGCCTCGCGCTCCTGGCCGCGGCGGCGGTGCTCCGGCGGCTCGCGCACCGCCGCGCAGCGGCGTGGATCGCGGCCGAGCGCGCTCGGCGCGGGCTCCGCCCGCCCCTGCACGCCGGCCTCCGTGTCGAGGCGGAGGCGGCCCCGGAGCGCACCGCGCACGAGTGATGCGCGTTCAGGCGCCGCCCCGCTCCGGCAGGTGCAGGCGCGCGAGGAACGCGTCGACGCCGCGCGGCACGCGCCGCCGGTCGGTGCGCGAGACGAGCACGGTGACGAGCACCGCGAGCGGCACCGTCCAGGCCGCGGGCAGCTCCACGAACGGGCGGATGCCAGGGGCCGCCGCCGCCAGGAACGTGCTGCCGAGGATCGCCGCCGCCGACAGCACGGCGCCCGTCGCCATGCCCGCGATCGCGCCGCGCGCCGTCAGCCCGCGCCACCAGATGCCCAGGAGCAGCACGGGGCACAGGGTCGACGCGGTGAACGCGAACACCAGCCCGACACTGCCGGCCAGCCCCGCGGGCTCGGTCGCGAGCGCGACGACGAGCGGCACCGCGGTCGACGCGAACGCCGCGATGCGGAAGCCGCGGACGCTGCCGCCCATGAGGTCCTGCGAGATGACGCCCGCGACCGACACGACGAGGCCCGACGACGTCGAGAGGAACGCCGCGAACGCGCCGCCGATCACGAGGGCGGTGAGCAGCTCGCCGGCGAGGCCGGGCACCAGCCGGTCGGGCAGCACGAGCACGAGGGCGTCGGCGTCGCCCGGCGTCGCGAGGTCGGGGGCGAACGTGCGGCCGAGCAGGCCGAACGCGGTCGGGAACAGGTAGAACGCCGACAGCAGCACGAGCACGATGAGCGTCGTGCGGCGCGCCGCGGGCCCGTCGGGGTTGGTGTAGAACCGCACGAGCACGTGCGGGAGCCCGAGCGTGCCGAGCAGCAGCGCGACCATGAGCGACACGGTGCGATAGACGTCGAGCGATCCGGGCCCGTCCGCCACCGGAAACGCCCCCGTCGGCGCGAGCTCGGGCTCGACCGTTCCGGTCGCCATGAGCAGCGCCACGACCGGGATCGCGAGCGCGGCGAGCTTCAACCAGAACTGGAACGCCTGCACGAACGTGATCGATCGCATGCCGCCCGCGGCGACGACGACCGCGATGAGCACGGCGACCGCGACCGACCCGACCCAGCTCGGCAGCCCGGTCGTGATCCGCACCGTGAGCGCCGCGCCCTGCAGCTGCGGCACGATGTACAGCCACCCGATGACGACCACCAGCACGCTCGTCACGCGCCGAACCCCGGGCGACTCGAGCCGCGCCTCGGTGAAGTCGGGGATCGTGTACGCGCCCGAGCGCCGCAGCGGCGCCGCGACGAACAGCAGCAGCATGAGGTATCCCGCGGTGTAGCCGATCGGGAACCACAGCGCCGACGCGCCGGTGAGCAGGATGAGCCCGGCGATGCCGAGGAACGACGCCGCCGAGAGGTACTCGCCGCCGATCGCCGAGGCGTTCCACCACGGTCGCACGGTGCGGCTCGCGACGTAGAAGTCGCTCGTCGTCCGCGAGATGCGCAGACCGTACACGCCGATGAGCACCGACACGGCGGCCACGGCGACGATCGCGGCGTAGCCGACGGCGGGGTTCACGCCTGCTCCGCGAGCGACCGGTACCGGGCCTCGTTGCGCTGGGCGGCGCGCACGTACAGCGCGGCCACGGTGATCGCGAGCGGGTACACGCCGAGTCCGAGCAGCAGCCACGACACGGGCACTCCCGCGACGAACGTCTCGTCGAGTGCGGGGAGCAGCGCGACCGCCACGACGAACACGACGGTCGCGACGACGAACCCGCCCGCGCACACGAGCGCGAGCCGCAGCTGCGACCGGATCAGCGATCGCACGTACATCGCATCGACGTCGCTTCCCGCACCGGGGCGGCCGCGCGCGATCGACGGGCGAGCGGATGCCGCGGGCACGCCCGTCCGCGGCGCCGTGACCCTCACGCGCTGGGGCGGTCGCGGCGGCGGCTCGCTCACGGCCGCGCCCGCGGGGTCGCCTGGTCGAGTCGTTCGCGGAGCCCGGGCAGCAGGCGCCGGCTCACGGGCAGCTCCGCCTGGCCGACGAGCACGGTCGGCCGGTCGCCGCCCAGCCGCACGCGTGTGACGTGGGGGAGCGCGACGAGGTACGAGCGGTGCACGCGCACGAAGCCCGCCTCCGCCCACTGCCGCTCGAGGTCGGACATCGGCACGCGCACGAGGTAGCTCGCCTCGTCCGTGTGCAGGCGCGCGTAGTCGCCCTGCGCCTGCACGTACCGCACGTCGTCGCGGCGGATCATGCGGGTCGTGCCCCCGAGCGTCACGGCGATCATCTCGGGGCGGTTCGCCGCGGCATCCGTCGATCCCGGCTGGGCCTGCCGCATCGCCTCGACGACGCGCGTGACCGACCGTTGCAGCCGCTCGGCGCGCACGGGCTTCAGCAGGTAGTCCACCGCGGCGAGGTCGAACGCCTCGAGCGCCCCCTCCTCGTCGGCGGTGACGAACACGAACGCCGGCTTGCGCTCGAAGCGCTGCAGCGCACGTGCCAGGTCGAAGCCCGAGAGCCCGGGCATGTGGATGTCGAGGAATGCCGCGTCGACGGGCTCGCGCGTGAGGATGCGGATCGCCTCGGAGCCCGAGGTCGCGCGGTGGATCGTGCCGATCCGCGGGTCCTGGCCGAGCAGGAACGCCAACTCGTCCACGGCGGGCTGCTCGTCGTCGGCGATGAGGACCGAGATCACGGCACCAGTCTCCCATCCGGCTCGCCGCGGGCGCCGGGGTCGACGGATGCCGCGGCCCGGCCGGGCTGCGACTTCGGCACGCGCATCCGCACGAGCGTGCCCGCGCCCACGTTCGTCTCCACGACGAGGCCGTGCTCGTCGCCGTACACCTGCCGGAGCCGGGCGTCCACGTTGCGGAGCCCGACGTGCTCGCCCGGCGGGCCGCCCGCGAGGACCTCTGCCAGCCGCTCGGGGTCGATGCCCACGCCGTCGTCCTCGACGGTGATCTCGGCGAACGCGCCCGCGTCGCGCGCGGTGATCGTGATGCGCCCACCGCCCTCCTTCGCCTCGAGGCCGTGCCGGACCGCGTTCTCGACGAGCGGCTGCATCGACAGGAAGGGGATCACCGTCGAGAGCACCTCGGGCGCGACCTGCAGCGTCACCCGCAGCCGCTCGCCGAAGCGCGCCCGCTCGAGCTTCAGGTACGAGTCGATCGAGCGCAGTTCCTCGGCGACGGTCGTGAAGTCGCCGGCACGCCGGAACGAGTAGCGCGTGAAGTCCGCGAACTCGAGCACGAGCTCGCGCGCCTTCGCCGGGTCCGTGTTGATGAACGACGCGATCGCGTTGAGCGAGTTGTAGATGAAGTGCGGACTGATCTGCGCCCGCAGCGCGCGCACCTCCAGCTCGGCGAGCGCCGCGCGCGACGTGTCGAGCTCGCCGAGCTCCACCTGCGCCGCGACCCACTCGGCGACCTCGCCCGTCGCCCGCACCAGGCCGGCACGCACGCGCGGCGCGAACGCGACCACGGCGCCGACGACCTCCCCGCCCGCACGGATCGGCGCGGCCGCGGCATCCGTCTCGCCCGAGGGCACGTCGACCCGGCGCTCGACCTGCGTCCGCCCCGTGTCGGCCGCCTCGCCCGCCAGGCGTTCGGCCGACGGGATGAGCGTCTCGTCGCCGTCGACCGCCACCGGCCCGCCGGTCATCACGAGCGCGAGCGTGTCGGCGCCCAGCATCGCGCGCAGGTGCTTGGCGGCGCGCGCCGCATCCGCTTCGGTCATGTCGCCGCGCAGGTGCTTCGCGGCGCTCGAGGCCAGGTGCAGCGTCTGGTACGTCGCCCGCTCGGCGTCCGTGCCGAGCTCCTCGGACTGCACCGCGAACCGGCGCAGCAGCACGACGACGCCCACGGCGAGCGCACCCGCGACGACGCCGGCAGCGGCGGCGAGCAGCATCGACTCGGGCATGCACGTCACTCTAGAGGTCGTTCGTCGTCGCGCCCGGCCGTTCGTCGCACGGTCGGCGCCGCTCACCGACGACGAGCGGTCGAGGCCCCCGGCGCGGCATCCGCTTCGTCAGCATGGTCGAATCGCGACCGCAGCGACGCGGGCCCCGGCCCTCGCCGCACCCCCTCGAAGGAGAGACGCCATGGGCAACGAGGCCCTGAGCGCGGATGTCGACCTGAGTCACGTCGACTATCCCGCAGTGCAGCAATCGCCGGAGTTCCAGGAGCTCCGCACGACCCACCGCAACTTCGTCTTCCCAGTCCTCGGCGCATGCCTGGCCTGGTACCTCGCCTACGTGCTGCTGGCCGTCTACGCGGTCGACTTCATGTCGACGCGAGTGTTCGGCAGCATCAACGTGGCCATGCTCCTCGGCCTCGCGCAGGTCGTCACGACCTTCGCGGTGACGATGTGGTACGTCCACTTCGCCAACAAGCACCTCGACCCCAAGGCCGAGCGGATGCGCGACGAGATCGAGACCGGCGTGTTCCTCGACCGGGCCGACGAGGGGGTGGCGCGCTGATGTTCCAGTTCCAGGCGGCATCCGCCTCGCCCGGCGAGCCCTGGCTCAACATGGCCATCTTCGGCGCGTTCGTCGCCGTCACGATGGTGATCGTGTTCCGTGCCAGCCGGAACAACAAGACCGCGGCCGACTACTACGCCGCCGGGCGTTCGTTCACCGGCGGCCAGAACGGCTCGGCCATCGCGGGCGACTACCTGTCGGCGGCGTCGTTCCTCGGCATCGTCGGCGCGATCGCGATGAACGGCTACGACGGCTTCCTCTATTCGATCGGCTTCCTCGTGGCGTGGCTCGTGGCGCTGCTGCTCGTCGCCGAACTGCTCCGCAACACGGGCAAGTTCACGATGGCCGACGTGCTGTCGTTCCGACTGAAGCAGCGCCCGGTGCGCATCGCGGCGGCCACCACGACCCTCGTCGTCTGCTTCTTCTACCTGCTCGCGCAGATGGCGGGCGCGGGCGGACTCGTCTCGCTGCTGCTCGGCATCGGCGACCAGATCGGCCAGGCCGTCGTCATCACCGTCGTCGGCGGGGTCATGATCCTCTACGTGCTCGTCGGCGGCATGAAGGGCACCACGTGGGTGCAGATCATCAAGGCCGTGCTGCTCATCGCGGGCGCCGGCGTGATGACGGTGTGGGTGCTCGCGCTGAACGGCTTCGACTTCTCGGCGCTGCTCGACCGCGCGGTCGAGGTCACCGAGAACCCGGCGATCCTCGACCCGGGCCTGAAGTACGGCGTCTCCGAGATCGCGAAGGTCGACTTCGTCTCGCTCGGCCTGGCGCTCGTGCTCGGCACCGCGGCGCTGCCGCACGTGCTCATGCGGTTCTACACGGTCCCGACCGCGAAGGAGGCCCGCAAGTCGGTCGTCTGGGCGATCTGGCTCATCGGCATCTTCTACGTGTTCACGCTCGTGCTCGGCTACGGCGCGGCGGCACTCGTCGGCCCCGAGGTCATCGCCGCGGCACCGGGCGGCCCGAACTCGGCGGCCCCGCTGCTGGCGTTCTCGCTCGGCGGCCCGCTCCTGCTCGGCCTCATCTCGGCGGTCGCGTTCGCGACGATCCTCGCGGTCGTCGCCGGGCTCACGATCACCGCGGCCGCCTCGTTCGCGCACGACATCTACGCGTCGGTCGTGAAGAAGGGCAAGCCCGAGCCGGGCGCCGAGGTGAAGGTCGCCCGTCGCACCGTGGTCATCATCGGCATCGTCGCGATCATCGGCGGCATCGGCGCCAACGGCCAGAACATCGCGTTCCTCGTGGCCCTCGCGTTCGCGGTCGCCGCCTCGGCGAACCTGCCGACCATCGTGTACTCGCTCTTCTGGAAGCGCTTCACCACGCGCGGCGCCCTGTGGAGCATGTACGGCGGCCTCATCTCCGCGATCGTGCTCATCGCGCTCTCGCCGGTCGTCTCGGGCTCGGAGACGTCGATGCTGAAGACCGAGGCGATCGACTTCGCGATCTTCCCGCTGTCGAACCCGGGCATCATCTCGATCCCGCTCGCCTTCTTCCTCGGTTGGATCGTGAGCGTGCTCGACAAGCGCCGCGAGGACCCGCTCAAGCAGTCCGAGATGGAGGTGCGCTCGCTCACGGGCCTCGGCGCCGAGAAGGCGGTGAGCCACTAGGCTCCGGCGGCCGCCCGGCTCAGGGGAGCGGGCGGCCGGCGGGAACAGCTGCGACGGGGTGGGAACGCCTGCCCTGGCCTCGTCGCCGGCACGACGGGGGCGGATGCCACGGACTTCGGGTCCGGTATCCGCCCCCGTTGCACTGCGCGCTCGATGCCGATCACGGCACCCGCCTGCCAACCTTCGGCGGGTTCCGGACATCGCGCTCGGGAACGCTCGTGCGGCGCCCGTGCGCGGACGTACCGTGATGCCGTGAACACCCGCACCGCCTCCGTGAATCCGGGGCCGCAGGCCGCAGCCGCGGCATCCGTCGGCCGTACCTCGAACCAGACGTCGGCCGAAGCGCGACCCGGCGGCGGCCTGCGCACCTGGGCGCAGTTCCTCGGCGCCGGACTCGTGTGGGGCGCGAGCTTCCTGTTCATCGCGGTGGCCCTCACGGGCCTGTCGTTCACGCAGGTCGCCTGGACGCGCACGGTGCTCGGCGCGCTGACGCTCGGCATCGTGGTGCTCGTCGCGCGCCCGCGCGTTGCGGGCGGGCCCGTGCTGCCGCGTGAGCCGATCGTGTGGCTGCACTTCCTCGTGATCGGCGTGGTCGGGTGCGTCGTGCCGTTCCTGCTGTTCTCGTGGGCGCAGCAGACGGTGACGTCGAGCCTCGCCAGCATCCTCAACGCGACCACGCCGATCATGACGGCGATCATCGCAACCCTCGCATTCCGGGTCGAGCGACTCGACGCGTCGCGGTGGCTCGGCGTGCTCGTCGGCATCGCGGGCGTCGTCGTGATCATCGCGCCGTGGCGGAGCGAGCTCGCGGGCAGCCTCGCCGGGCAGCTCGCGATCCTGGGGGCGACCGCCTGCTACGGCGTGATGTTCGGCTACACGCGCCGGTTCCTGAGCGGCCGGCCGATCGCGGCGACCACGTTCGCGTTCCTGCAGGTCGGCATGGGCGGTGCGGTCATGCTGCTGCTCACGCCGGTGCTCGCGGTCGGCCCGGTTCGACTGGATGTCGCGATCGTGCTGTCGCTCGCGGTCCTCGGCATCGCCGGCACCGGGCTCGCGTACGTGTGGAACATCGGCGTCATCCGAGGCTGGGGCCCGACGAACGCGTCGACGGTCACGTACGTGACCCCGGTCGTGGGCGTCGTGCTGGGCGTCGTGATCCTGAGCGAGCCGCTCACCTGGAACGAGCCCGTCGGAGCGCTCGTCGTCATGGCGGGCATCCTGCTGGCGCAGGGTCGGGTGCGGATGCCGCGGCGCGAGGCCGCGCGCGCCTGACCCGGGGCGCGGGGTCGACGCGTCATCCGTTCATCCCTTGACAGCGCGCCCGTCAGCATGGTTGGTTAGTTGGTGAAGTAACTAACCAACTCACGAATCGGGGACGGATGGACGAATCGCGGCCGATCTTCCTGCAGATCGCGGAGCAGATCGAGAACGACATCATCGACGGCACGGTCGTCGAGGATGCCGCGATCCCGTCGATCAACGAACTGGCCGCGTTCCATCGCATCAACCCGGCCACCGCGCTCAAGGGCGTGAACCGGCTCGTCGACCAGGGCATCGTCGCGAAACGCCGCGGCGTGGGGATGTTCGTCGTCCCCGGTGCGCGCGACCGCCTGATCGAACGGCGACGGGCGGAGTTCGCCGCCGACTACCTCCGACCGCTCATCGTCGAGGCCGCCAAGCTCGGCATCGGCGTCGACGAACTCGCGGGAATGCTCCGCGAGGAAAGGATCCTGTCATGACCAGCACCGTCGTCCGCGCCCGAGGCCTCACCAAGCGCTATGGGTCGTTCACGGCCATCGACGGCGTCGACCTCGCGCTCGAGGAGGGTCGCATCTACGGCCTGCTCGGCCGCAACGGCGCCGGCAAGACCACCATCATGCAGCTGCTCACGGGGCAGATCTTCGCCAACGGCGGTGAGCTCGAGGTCTTCGGCCGCGCCCCGGCGGAGCATGCCGACGTGCTGCGGCGCATGTGCTTCATCGCCGAGGCGCAGCGCTACCCCGAGGACTTCACCCCCGCGCACGTGTTCACCGCAGCCCCCTGGTTCTTCGAGAACTGGGATGCGGGGTTCGCCGAACGGCTCGTCGCCGACTTCCGCCTCCCGGTGAAGCGGCGCATCAAGAAGCTGTCGCGCGGGCAGTTGAGCGCCGTCGGGGTCATCGTCGGCCTCGCGAGCCGCGCCCCGCTGACGTTCTTCGACGAGCCGTACCTCGGCCTCGACGCCGTCGCACGGCACATCTTCTACGACCGCCTGCTCGAGGACTACGCGGAGCACCCGCGGACGGTCGTCCTCTCGACGCACCTGATCGACGAGGTCGCGAACCTCCTCGAGCACGTCATCCTCATCGACCAGGGCCGGATCCTGCTCGATCGCGACGCCGACGACGTGCGCGGCTCGGCGACCTCGATCGCCGGACCCCGGGCGGTGGTCGAGGAGTTCGTCGCGGACCGGCCCGTGATCGGCCGCGACGCGATCGGCGGACTGGCATCCGTCACCGTCGACGGCCGGCTCGACCGCGCCGAGCGCGTGCGGGCCGCCGAGCTCGGCCTCGAGCTCGCCCCCGTGTCGCTGCAGCAGCTCATCGTCCACCTGACCGGCGCGGAGCTCGCCGGCACGCCCGAGAAGGAGGTCGCGGCATGACCGCCACCGCAACCGCTCCCGCCGTCGTCGCCGAGTCGTCCTCGCGGGTCCGGCCGAACGAGATCTGGCGCATCGTGCGCCTGCACACGGTCAACCCGTCGATCTTCTTCCTCGTGCCGGCGATGATCCTGGGCGGAGCGTGGGCGGTCACGATGGTGATCGCGCTCATCCTCGTGGGCGCCGGCGTGCCCATGGAGAACACCGGCTTCCAGTACAGCTGGGCGGTGCTGTCGCCGCAGTGGTACCTCATCGTGGTCGGGGTCCAGGCGGTGTCGTACACGTTCCCGTTCGCGCTGGGCTTCGGCGCCACGCGCCGCGACTACTGGGTCGGCACCGGCATCATGTTCGTGCTCGCCTCACTGCTGTTCGCGGTCGTCATCGCCACGCTCCTGCTCATCGAGCGCGCGACCGGCGGCTGGGGCATCGGCGCGGGCATGTTCGATGCGCTCTGGTACGTCGGTGCGGACTGGTTCACCGCGTTCTACACGACCTTCGCGCTGCAGCTGCTCGTGCTGTTCATCGGTGCCGGCGTGACGACCGTCTTCATGCGGTGGCGCATGAAGGGCATGATGATCGTGCTCTTCGGCGGTGTCGTCGTGATCCTCGCGATCATCGCGATGCTGACGTTCACCGAGTCGTGGGAGTCGCTGGGGCAGTGGCTCTCGTCGATCGGCATCATCGGCGTGTTCACCCTCGTGCTGGCGAAGGCGCTGGCGTGGGCGGTCGCCGGGTTCCTCGTGATCCGGCGGGCGACGCCGCGCTAGGGGGTCGTCGGCGTCCGAGGCGGCGCGGCATCCGTTCGTCGAGCGGATGCCGCGCCGTCCCGCGCCTGCGCCGTCCCTCGGGTTGTCGGGAATACCCCTAGGGGGTACTCTGTTGTTCGATACAGGTACCCCTTCCGGGTACCATCGAACCCGATCCGACCATGAGGAGAACGAGATGACGCAGCGCGAGTACCAGGTGACCGGAATGACCTGTGGCCACTGCGAGCTGTCGGTGCGCGAAGAGGTCGAGCAGATCGCCGGCGTGACGGACATCACCGTGTCCGCCGCCTCCGGCACCCTCTCGATCGCCGCACCGGCCGACCTCGACGACGCCGGCGTGATCGCCGCGGTCGAGGAGGCCGGCTACTCCGCCGTGCGCGTCTGACGACGATGCACACGGCAGCCAGGCTGGGGCTCTTCGCGGCGGGCGCGGCGGCGGTCTTCACCGTCGCGCTCGTCGCCGCCCCACTCGTCATCCCGGCCGACGCATCGGCCGCATGGACCTCGAACGAGGACGATCACATGGACACCATCGACACCGCGCACGGCGACCACGCCGACGCCGCGGCATCCGCCGACGACGTGCGCGGCCTCGCGGTCTCGCACGCCGGCTACACCCTCACCGATCTCAGCGCCCCGGTCTCGGCGGGTGAGCGCGGCGCGATCGAGTTCCGTCTCGCGGATGCCGCGGGCGAGCCAGTGACCGACTACGAGATCGCGCACGACAAGGCCCTCCACCTCATCGTGGTGCGCAGCGACGGCGCGAACTTCCGCCACGTGCACCCCGAGACCGACGGCGACGGACGCTGGACGATCCCGTTCGCCTTCGACGCCGCGGGTACGTACCGCGTGTTCGCCGACTTCGTGCCGACCGGGCACGGCGAGACCGTGACGCTCACGAGCACGATCGACGTCGCCGGGGCGTTCGCGCCGGAGCCGCGCGTCGAGGACGTCACGTCGACGACCGTCGACGGCCTCACGGTCGAGCTCGACGGTGCGCTCGTCGCGGGCGGCGAGAGCGAGCTCACCTTCACGGTGACCCGCGACGGCGAACCCGTCACCACGCTCGAGCCGTACCTCGGCGCGTACGGCCACCTCGTGGCCCTGCGCCAGGGCGACCTCGCCTACCTGCACGTGCACCCCATGGGCGAGCCCGGCGACGGCGTCACCGAGCCCGGCCCCGAGATCTCGTTCATGGCGACCGCGCCCACGGCGGGCCGCTACCTGCTCTACCTCGACCTGCAACTCGACGGGGTCGTGCGATCCGTGCCGTTCGTGCTCACCGCGACCGAAGGGGCGACGGATGCCGCGGGCGGCGCGCCGCACGACGACGCCGGCTCGCACGACGACGCCGGCACCCACGGGGAGGGCGACTGATGACCGACGTCACCACCTCCGGCGACCGCGTCGTCGAGCTCGAGATCGGCGGCATGACCTGCGCGTCGTGCGCCATGCGCATCGAGAAGAAGCTGAACAGGCTCGACGGCGTCGCCGCCACCGTGAACTACGCGACCGAGAAGGCGCGCGTGGCCGCCCCGGCGGGCGTCGGCCAGGCCGAGCTCATCGCGGCCGTCGAGGCCGCCGGGTACCGCGCGATCGTGCCCGCGCCGCCGGCGAGCCCGGACCGCGCCACGGGTGCCGGTGACGCCGGCACGCCCGCCGAGTCCCGCGCCGACGCCGAGCTGCGCTCGCTGCGCACCCGCCTCATCGCCTCCGTGCTGCTCTCGGTGCCGGTGATCCTCATCTCGATGATCCCGGCGCTGCAGTTCACCTACTGGCAGTGGGCGGCGCTCGCGCTCGCCGCGCCCGTCGTGACGTGGGCGGCCTGGCCGTTCCATCGCGCGGCGCTCGTGAACCTGCGGCACGGCGCCGCGACGATGGACACGCTCGTCTCGCTCGGCGTGACGTCGGCGTTCCTGTGGTCGCTGTACGCGCTGTTCCTCGGCACCGCCGGCGAGCCCGGCATGGTGCACGCGTTTGAGCTCACCGTCGCCCCGAGCGACGGCGCGGCGAACCTCTACCTCGAGGTCGCCGCGGGCGTGACGATGTTCATCCTCCTCGGCCGCTACCTCGAGAAGCGCTCCAAGCGCGCCGCGGGCGCGGCGCTGCGGGCGCTGCTCGAGCTTGGCGCGAAGGACGTCGGGGTGCTCCGCGACGGCGTCGAGACCCGCATCCCGGTCGAGCAGCTCGCGGTCGGCGACGAGTTCGTCGTGCGCCCGGGCGAGAAGATCGCGACCGACGGCGTCGTGGTCGAGGGCCGCAGCGCGGTCGACGCATCGCTCGTCACGGGCGAGTCCGTGCCGGTCGAGGTCGAGGCCGGCGATGCCGTCATCGGCGCGACCGTGAACGCCGGCGGCCGGCTCGTCGTGCGCGCCACCCGCGTGGGCGCCGACACCCAGCTCGCCCAGATGGCACGGCTCGTCGAGGCCGCCCAGACGGGCAAGGCCGAGGTGCAGCGACTGGCTGACCGGGTCGCCGGCGTGTTCGTGCCGATCGTCATCCTCATCGCCGTGGGCACGCTCGGCGCGTGGCTCGGCGGCGGCTTCCCCGTTGCGGCCGCGTTCACCGCCGCGGTCGCGGTGCTCATCATCGCGTGCCCGTGCGCGCTCGGACTCGCGACGCCCACGGCGCTCCTCGTGGGCACCGGGCGCGGGGCGCAGCTCGGCGTCCTCATCAAGGGACCCGAGGTGCTCGAGTCCACGCGCCGCGTCGACACGATCGTGCTCGACAAGACCGGCACGGTGACGAGCGGGCGGATGTCGCTCGCGAGCGTCCACCCGGCCGCCGGCGTCGACGAGGCCGAGCTGCTGCGCCTCGCGGGAGCCCTCGAGCACGCCTCGGAGCACCCCATCGCGAAGGCGCTCGCGACCGGTGCCGCCGAACGGGTCGGACCGCTGCCGACGCCGGAGTCGTTCGAGAACCGCGCCGGCCTCGGCGTGCACGGCGTCGTCGACGGGCACCTCGTGCTCGTCGGTCGCCCGGCGATGCTCGCCGAGTGGTCGATCGAGCCCGACGCCCGCGTCGTGGCATCCGTCGCCGCGGCCGAGGCCGAGGGACGCACGGCCGTCGTGGTCGCCTGGGACGGCGCCGTGCGCGGCGCGCTCGCCGTCGCCGACGCCGTGAAGCCCACGAGCGCCGACGCGGTCGCGCGCCTGCGCGGTCTCGGCCTCGAGCCGATCCTGCTCACGGGCGACAACGAGACCGTCGCGAGGCAGGTCGCCGCCGAGGTCGGCATCGACCGCGTCATCGCCGAGGTGCTGCCCGCCGACAAGGCCGCCGTGGTCTCCCGCCTCCAGGGCGAGGGTCGCACGGTCGCGATGGTCGGCGACGGCGTGAACGACGCCGCCGCACTCGCTCAGGCCGACCTCGGCATCGCGATGGGCACCGGCAGCGACGTCGCCATCGAGGCGGCCGACCTCACGCTGGTCCGAGGCGACCTCCTCGCCGCGGTCGACGCGATCCGGCTCTCGCGGCGCACGCTGCGCGTCATCAAGGGCAACCTGTTCTGGGCGTTCGCGTACAACGTCGCGGCGATCCCGCTCGCGGCGCTGGGCATGCTGAACCCGATGCTCGCCGGCGCGGCGATGGCGTTCTCGAGCGTCTTCGTCGTCGGCAACAGCCTGCGGCTCCGCGCGTTCCGATCGGAGGTCGGGAACGCCTAGGGTCGAAGCATGACCGCCGAGACCCCCGACCGCGCCGCCGACCCCGCACCCACCGTGCCGGGGGTCGGCGGCGCCGTCGATGCACGCGACGCGGCGATGAGCGAACTGCTCGGCATCCGCTCGAGCATCGACAACATCGACGCGGCCCTCATCCACCTGCTCGCGGAGCGCTTCAAGTTCACGCAGCAGGTCGGGCGCCTGAAGGCCCGGCACGGGCTGCCGCCCAGCGATCCCGACCGCGAGAAGCGGCAGATCGCCAGGCTCCGGGCGCTCGCGGAGGACGCGCACCTCGACCCGGCGTTCGCCGAGAAGTGGTTCAACTTCGTCGTCGCCGAGGTCATCCAGCACCACGAGGAACTCGCGGGCAACGGCGGGTCGAGCGAACTGTGAGCTGGTACCCGACCCCCGTCCCGCCGCAGGCGGGCCGTGCCGTGCTGGTCACGGGCGCGAACGCGGGGCTCGGGTTCTTCACGTCGGCGCGGCTCGCCGCGGCGGGCGCGCACGTGATCCTCTCGGGTCGCAGCCCCGAGCGACTCGCCGCGGCCGTCGCCGCGATCCGCGGACGGATCCCCGCGGCATCCGTCGACACGCTCGTCATCGACACGTCGTCGCTCGACTCGGTGCGCGCGGGCGTCGACCGCCTCCTCGACCGGGCGCCCCTCGACACGATCGTGCTGAACGCGGGGATCGTGCACACGCCCGCCACCCGCCTCGAGAGCGTCGACGGCCACGAGCTCGTGCTCGCGACCAACGTGCTCGGGCACTTCGCGCTCCTGGCCGGCACCGTGCCCCACCTCGCACCGGGCGCGCGCGTGATCACCATCGGCTCCCTGTCGACGCGGCTGTCGACGTTCCGCACCGACGACCTCCAGCTGCGACGCTCCTACGACCCGTGGCGCGCCTACGCGCAGTCGAAGATCGCGGCAGCGTCCATCGCGTTCGAGCTCGACCGTCGTCTTCGGCGTGCGGCGACGGATGCCGCGGAGGCGGTCGGTGCCGCATCCGTGACGCCGCGCGTGCACAGCCTGCTCGCGCACCCCGGCTACTCGATCTCGGGACGGACGCCTCGGGTGCCGGGCGTGAACGAGCCCACGCGCCTCGACCGGTTCGCCGACGCGCTGCAGGCGCCGATCGCACAGGGCAAGCACCGCGGCGCCGATGTGATCGTGCACGCGGCCGCCTCCGACGACGTCGAGGGCGGTCAGTTCTGGGGCCCGCGCTACGAGGTCAAGGGGCCGCCGTCGCTCGGCACCCCGACCCGCACCACGCGCGATCCCGGGATCGGCGCGCGGGTGTGGGACTTCGCCGAGGACACCGTGGGGGCACGGCTCGACGTCGATCGGGCGGGGCGATGATGCGCGGCGCGCTCGGCCGCTGGTGGTCGACGCCGCGCACCCGGCTGCGGGTCGCGCGCGTGCTCGTCGTCGCGGGCATCCTGTTCGTCCTCGTGGCGTTCGCGACCACCCGGTGGGGGTTGGTGTTCGTCGGGATCCTGCTCATCGGCTTCGGGGCGGCGGCGGGTCCGGCGCGAATCCGTCGCGAGCGCCAGCGTGGGGGCACGGACGGCGCGGGGCCGCCGCGATGATCAGCCGAGACCTCGCCCTGCAGCTGCGCGACGCCGGGCTCGCCTGGCATCCCGAGTCGGGCGACCGCTTCCAGCTCGACCTGCCGAGCAACGTGGAGGCCGATGTCGAAGCCGACACGTTCACGGTGTCCGAGATGACGATCGAGACCCGCCGCTACCCCACGGGCACCATCCTCGCCTTCAACGGCACCACCGAGTGGGCGCTCGACTCGGTCGCGCTCGCCGACGCGGTGTGGCTGCCGCGCGAGGACCAGCTGCGCGAGCTGCTCCGCGCCACCTTCCGCGGCCTGCACCGCCTGCCGGACGCCTACGAGGTCGAGATCGAACTCGGCGGCCGGTCGCGCCGCTTCGAGCACCCCGACCCGGCCGAGGCGTACGGCCTGGCGCTGCTCGCGCTCATCGAGCGCACCCGCTGAGCGCATGCCTTCGACGCCCCGCTGAGGTGCGCCGAGACCGGCGGCGAGTGTCCATCCGATGCCGGTGCGGACGCATCCGGGCGGCATTTCGTGGACACTCGCCGACCGCGTCGGATCAGGCCGACTGCAGCGCCTTCGACTTGAGCGCCTCGTACTCGGCGGCGTTGATCGCGCCGCTGTCGAGGAGGCGCTTGGCCGACTCGATCTCGGCGGCCGCCGACTGCTGCCCGCCCGCGACCGTCCGGATGTACTCCGCCTGCTGCGCGTTCATCGACTGCGCGCGCTCCATGTTGCGCTGGGCCATGCTCTTGCCCCGGGCGATGAGGTAGATGAAGGCCGCGAGGAACGGCAGGAACACGAGGAAGAGCACCCACAGGGCCTTGGCCCAGCCGCTGAGGCTCGGGTCGCGGAAGATGTCGACGAACACCGTGATGAAGATCCAGATGCAGGAGACGATGACGTAGAACCAGAAGAGCCAGACGAAGAAGTCCCAGATGTTCACGAGGGCAACCTTTCCCCTGCGGGGATGACCATCACGCCCGCATCGGTTCGACGCTAACCACGCGTCGACACCGGGCATGGGCCTTAAGGCACGTGGCCTCCTTCGGGCTGCGTAGGCTCGGGTCATGGCTGCAACGGATGCCACGGAGGCGGTCGCACGGGCGCGCGACGCCATCGACCGGGCCGTGCGCGAGCTCGCCGCGGCATCCGCCCGCACCGAAACCCTCGCCGAGTACGTTCCCGAGCGCCGGGTGCTCGGAGTGCCGCGCGCGCCGCGCGCGCCGCGCATGATCGTCATCGGCGACGTGTGGCGGCTGGGCGTGCTGCTGCTCGACCCTGTGGGACGGCTGTACGCGACGGGACGCGTGGTGCGGGCCGAACGTCCGGCGCGGAAGAGCATCATCGCCGAGTCGGTCGCCGAGCACCGCGCCTTCCGGGCGGCCGCGGTCAAGGGCGGCATCCCGGAGGGCGCCACTGTCGTCTTCGACGCCCGGCCGATCGAGCTCGACGCCGCCGCGCTCGCGGAGGCCGCGGCATCCGCCACCGCACCCGTCGTGCTCGCGACCGGCGCCGACGGTGCGCCGCAGGTCGCCGTGCGGTGGGACCCCGCGCACGTCGACGCGGTCATTCCGTTCGAGTCGTACCTCGCCGAGCGCGTCGAGTTGCTCGCCCGTCCGCCGCAGGGTGCCTGAGGTGGCCGCGGTCGTCACGGAGCGCGGCACCTGGCCGCCGGGACTGCCGTACCTGCGGATGGGGTCGGGTCGACCGCTGCTGTTCATCCCGGGACTCACCGCCGACCACCGCGTGCCCGAGGGGGCCGACCTGACCTTCCAGACGCGGCCGATCCTCCCGCTCACGCGATCCCGCGAGGTGTGGTGGGTGAATCGGCGGGCCGGGCTGCCCGCCGCGGTCTCGATGGCCGGGATCGCAGCCGACTACGCCGAGGTCATCCGTTCGCGGCTCACCGCGCCCATCGACGTGTTCGGCACGTCGACCGGTGCGAGCGTCGCGCTCGCACTCGCCGTCGACCAGCCCGAGCTGATTCGCAGGCTCGTCGTGAACGGCGCCCACCGGCTCGGGGACGGCGGACGCCGGACCCAGCAGGTCATGGCGCGGGAGCTGCGGGCTGGACGGCCGCGGCGCGCGGCCGCCGCGGAGTTCGCGGCTGTGGCCTCCGGGTCGGTCTCGGGCGGCCTGATGTCGGCGATGGGGTGGCTTACCGGGCGCACGGTGTACGGAGGGGACCGATCCGACCTGCTCGCGGTGATCGACGCCGAGGACGCGTTCGACGTCGGCGAGCGCCTCGGCCGGATCACCGCTCCCACGCTCGTCATCGGCGGCGCGCGGGACCGGTTCTACGGTGCCGACCTCTTCCGCGAGACCGCCGAGCGGATCCCGGACTCGCGCCTCATCCTGTATCCGGACCGCGGCCACATGGTCATGCGCGGATCGTTCTTCAGGGACGTCCTGGAGTTCCTCGCCTGAGATCGCCGAGCGTCGCGATCGCCGCGCGCCGCAGCGCGTCGAGCCGGTCGTGGTCGACCGGTTCACCCGCGAGCGCACGGCTGAGCTCGCTGCCCTGCAGGGCGCCGAGGAAGAGCTCGGCGCGGAGGGCGGCGTCCGCGGCATCCGTGCCCGTCGCCGCCGAGACGAGCGGCACGACCGCCGCCGCGAGCCGGTCGGTGAGCTGCCCCGTGAAGCGGGCGCCGAGACCGGGGTTCGCGGTCGCGTCGCCGATCACGTAGCGCTGGATGCGCAGGCAGCGATCGTCGAACAGCACGTGCTGGAACGCACCGGCGGCGCGGTCGAGTCGCTCGATCGCCGGGCCGTCGGCCGCGAGGGCCGCGTCGAACGGGGCGATCACGCGGGCGAGCTCGATGCCGAACGCCGCCTCGACGAGGCCCTCGCGACCCCCGAAGAAGCGGTAGATCGTCTGCTTCGACGCGCCCGCCTCGCGGGCGACGTCGTCGATCGAGGCCTCGCCGAAGCCGTGCCGGAGGAACACCTCGAGCGCGGCTTCGGCGATGGCCTGCTTCCGGGCCTCACCGCGCGACGGCGATCCCTTCACGATCGATGACCTCCAGGAACGTGCTCGGCTCCGGCCGCACGCGGTGGTCCTCGCTGTGGTGGACCCAGACGACGCGGCCGTCGGCGTCGGTGATGACGGCGGTGGGTACCACCGTATCCCCGTCGTCGTCCAGGGCGCGGTCGGCGACCGCCAGGGCGCGCCCGCCGCGCTGGGTCAGGTCGAGCAGTTCGGCCGCGCGCCCGTCGCGATCGACGTAGAACGCCATCGGCACGTCGAATCGGTCGGCGAGTTCGGCGGTGTCCTCCGCGGACTGCGGGCTGACGAACACGATCGAGACCCCACGGCGCTCGAGCTCGCGGTACTGCTCGGCGATGCTGCGCACCTGGGCCATGCAGAACGGGCACCAGTTGCCGCGGATGAACAGGATGACGTGGGGGCGGTGCGTGAACACCTCGCTCGAGACCTCCTCGCCGTCGGGCGTGGTGAGCGGGAACTCCGGCAGCGGCTCGCCGACCGCGATGGTCTCGGCGGGGCGGTGCTGGCGCGTGAACCAGAGGTCGTACCCGAGCCAGGCGGCGAGCGGCACGGCGGCGACGACGCCGGCGAGGACGTCGGCCGTGAGGACGACGGCGCCGATCAGCGCGAGGGCGCCGGCGGCCGGGACGGCCACGCGCTCGACGTGCCCGCCGGTCGCGCCGCGGGCCATGAGCAGGGCGAAGTAGGCGAGGTGGATGATGCCCGGCACGGCGGCGAGGAACCATCCCGGATCACTCGAGGCGAGGGCGACGGCGACCACGACCGAGGCGAGGGCGAGCACGCCCGTCGACTCGATGTAGACGCGGCGGAGATGAGCGGTCATGGTGGGGTCCGATCTCGAAGTGTACGTGAACGTACACTTTTAACGGCCACCGCCCGCCGATATTCCCATCGGTCCATCCCGATGCGTCGCGGTGATCAGAAGCCGAACGCGGTGACCGCCGGCAGCCCGCCGTCGCGCCAGCCCTCGAGCGCGAAGCGCTCGTGGTGCACCATCCGTTCGGGCAGTGCGTCGAGCGCGAACCACTCGAGCGCGCTCGCCCTGTCCGCCTCCTGCAGCGACGGGACGCCCCGCCACGATCGCGTCACGAAGAACACGTCGAGCCGCTGGTCGATCGGCAGCCCGGTCGGCGCCGTGCGGTGCATCGCGGTGATCGCCCCGAGGTCGCGCTCGTCGACCTCGACGCCGATCTCCTCGAGCGTCTCGCGCACTGCGCCCGCCATGAGCGTCTCACCCGGGTCGACATGCCCGGCAGCGGATGCCGCCCACCAGCCGTCGTAGTACCCCGTGCCCTCGCGCATCTGCAGGAGCACGCGGTCGCCGTCGACGAGGAAGACGTACGCGGCCGGGATGAGCGCGAACGTGCCGTGCGCTGCGGCGTACTCGGCGGGATACGTCTGTCGTTCGTGATCGTCGTCCTGATGCGGCTCGCCGTCGCCGTGCCCGGGCTCCAGGTAGGCGGCGAGGTTCACGAGCGACGACGTCAGCCCCTCGGCGTGGTCGCGGGCACGGATGCCGCTCGGCACGTCGCGCGCCTCGAACTCCACGATCGTGCCGTCCTCGGTGCCGCGCAGCCTCCAGGTCATCCGCATCGTGCCACGGAACGCGGGGTCGTCGGACTCGAAGTCGACCAGCTGTTCGACCAGCTCGCCGCGGACGACGCGTGCGACCCGGACCTCGGAGACATCCGAACCGGCGTCGGTCTTGCCCGGCGAGTCCGACGCGTCGTCGTAGGTCAGCACCAGGCGATACGAACCGCCGTCGCGGAGGTCGAACCGCTCGAACCGAGCGTGCATCCCCTGCGGCGGCAGCCAGTCCACCAGCGCGTCGCGATCGGTGAGCGCCGCGAACACGGCCTCCCGATCGGCGTGGATCAACAGGCTCGCCAGGTCCGTCCTGCTCATGACCGCGACCCTATCGGGTGCCGCCGGTCGGCCGGTCTGCTACCCTCATCGACCGTGTCATGCATGACGTTCGCGATGATCATCCGGCCCCGCACCGCCTGAGGCGGAGCGACCGGACCATCTGACCACTGCTCCGCCTCGGCCCGCACCCAGGGCCGCGGTGCGGTTCGCCGCACCCGGCTGACGATCCCAGCCAGCGGAGCACTCCATGCGACCATCACGACCCCACCGATCCTCCCCGCGCCACGGCGGCCGGCACGAGCTCGGGCAGAACTTCCTCGTCGACCGCGACGTCATCGACCGGATGACCTCGCTCACCGCCGCGACCCGCGGCCCGATCGTGGAACTCGGCGCCGGCGGCGGCGCGCTCACCCGTGAGCTCGCACGCCTCGGCAGACCGCTCACCGCGGTCGAGCTCGACGCCCGCCGCGCTGCGGCGCTGCGGCGCGAGCTCCGGGGCGCGGCGAGCGTCGTGCAGGCCGACGTACTGCGCTGGCCGCTGCCGCGCGAACCGCACGCGATCGTGGGCAACGTGCCGTTCCACCTGACCACGGCGATCCTCCGGAGGGTGCTGGACGCCCACTGGTGGGGGAGCGCCGTCCTGCTCACCCAGTGGGAGGTCGCCCGCCGCCGCTGCGGGGTCGGCGGCGCGAGCATGCTGACCGTCCAGTCCGCACCGTGGTACCGGTTCACGCTCGACCGCCGCGTCCCGGCGCGGGCCTTCCGGCCGGTGCCGTCCGTCGACGGCGGAGTGTTCCGCATCGAGCGGCGGCCCGACCCGCTCGTGCCGACGGCCGAGCGTCGTGCGTACCGGCGATGGGTCGGCGACGTCTTCCAGGGGCGCGGGCGCGGGCTCGTGCAGGTGCTCGCGCGCACGGGCCGGCCGATCGCGGGCGGCCAGGCCCGTCGGGTCCTCCGCGACCGCGGCATCGACCCGGGAACCCCGCCGAGCCGGCTCACGACCGAGGACTGGGTCGAGCTGTGGCGGCTCGCCCGCGACCGGGCATGAACGACGACGCCGGCCGCGACCCCCCGAGCGAGGGTGCGGCCGGCGCGAAGTTCGGTCGGGACCCGGCGGTCAGTATCCGACGACAGGACCGAACGCGTCGGCGAGCGGCGCGCGGTTCACGCCGCGGAGCTCGTCGATCGGCACCGTGAAGGCGTCCTGCACCTCGAGCGAACCCGACGCGGCATCCGTCACCCCGATGCGGCGGACCGGCACGCCGCGGCCGTCGCACAGGCCGCGGAAGCGCACGTCGTCCTCGCGGGGCACCGTCACGATCACGCGCGACGCCGACTCGGAGAAGAGCGCGGTCGCGAGGTCGATGCCGGCGTCCTCGGTCACCTCGCCGAGGAACACCCGGGCGCCCACGCCGAAGCGCGACACGGCCTCGGCGAGCGCGACCGCGAGGCCGCCGTCCGAGAGGTCGTGCGCCGAGTCGATCAAGCCCTCGAGCGCCGCCGCGGCGAGCAGGTCGGCGAGCTGCTTCTCGCGGCCCAGGTCGACCGTCGGCGGGAGGCCGCCGAGGTGGTCGTGCACGACGCCCGCCCACGCGGAGCCGTCGAGCTCGGCGTACGTGTCGCCGAGCAGGTAGATGTTGTGGCCGTCGTCCTGCCAGCCCGACGGGATGCGGCGGGCGACGTCGTCGATCACGCCGAGCACCGCGACGACCGGGGTCGGGTGGATCGGCACGTCGCCGGTCTGGTTGTAGAAGCTGACGTTGCCGCCGGTGACGGGGATGCCCAGTTCGAGGCATCCGTCGGCGAGGCCCTCGACGGCCTGCGCGAACTGCCACATGACCTCCGGGTTCTCGGGGGAGCCGAAGTTCAGGCAGTCGGAGATGCCCATGGGCCTCGCGCCGGTCACGGCGACGTTGCGGTACGCCTCGGCGAGCGCGAGCTGCGCGCCGCGGCGCGGGTCGAGCTGGCAGTAGCGGCCGTTCGCGTCGGTCGCGACGGCCACGCCGAGGCCCGACTCCTCGTCGACGCGGATCATGCCCGCGTCATCCGGCGCCGCGAGCGCGGTGTTGCCGAGCACGTAGTGGTCGTACTGGTTCGTGATCCACGCGGCATCCGCCTGGTTCGCCGAACCCACCAGCTGCAGGAACTGCGCGCGGAGCTCGTCGCCGGCGTCGTCGGCGGGCCGTGGGAGCGAGGCGGCGGTGTCGGCCTGGAGCGCCTCGAGGTACGACGGGTACCGCATCGGGCGCTCGTACACCGGCCCGTCGACGGCGACCGTGCGCGGGTCGACGTTGACGATCTCCTGGCCGCGCCACGTGATGCTGAGGCGCCCGGTGTCGGTGACCTCGCCGAGCACGCTCGTCTCGACGTCCCACTTCTGGACGACCTCCATGAAGCCGGCGAGTTTCTCGGGGCGCACGATCGCCATCATGCGCTCCTGGCTCTCCGACATCAGGATCTCCTCCGGAGTGAGCGACGGATCGCGCAGCAGCACGTCGTCGAGCACGATCGACATGCCGCCGTCGCCGTTCGCCGCGAGCTCGCTCGTCGCGCACGAGATGCCGGCCGCGCCGAGGTCCTGGATGCCCTCGACGAGGTCGCCCTTGAAGAGCTCGAGGCAGCACTCGATGAGCACCTTCTCGGCGAACGGGTCGCCGACCTGCACCGCGGGGCGCTTGGTGGGGCCGCCCTCGGCGAACGTGTCGGACGCGAGGATCGACGTGCCGCCGATGCCGTCGCCGCCCGTGCGCGCGCCGAACAGCACGACCTTGTTGCCCACGCCCTTCGCGTTCGCGAGGTGCAGGTCTTCATGGCGCAGCACGCCCACGGCCAGCGCGTTCACGAGCGGGTTCTTCTGGTACACCGGGTCGAACCAGGTCTCGCCCCCGATGTTCGGCAGGCCGAGGCAGTTGCCGTAGAAGCTGATGCCCGACACGACGCCGTGCACGACGCGCGCCGTGTCCGGGTCGTCGATCGCGCCGAACCGCAACGCATCCATGACCGCGACCGGGCGCGCGCCCATCGAGATGATGTCGCGCACGATGCCGCCGACTCCGGTCGCGGCGCCCTGGAACGGCTCGATGAAGCTCGGGTGGTTGTGCGACTCGATCTTGAAGGTGACCGCCCAGCCCTCGCCGATGTCGAGCACGCCCGCGTTCTCGCCGATGCCCACCATGAGGTGCTGCTTCATCTCGGGCGTGACCTTCTGGCCGAACTGTCGCAGGTGCACCTTGCTCGACTTGTACGAGGCGTGCTCGCTCCACATGACCGAGTACATCGCGAGCTCGGCGCTCGTCGGGCGCCGGCCGAGGATGTTGCGGATGCGCTCGTACTCGTCGGGCTTCACGCCCAGCGCGGCGTACGGCTGCTCCTTCATGGGGGTCGCGGCGGCGACCTCGACGGTGTCGAGCTGCGCGGTGCGCGGCGCCTCGATGATCTCGGCCGCGGCCGGGTCGCCCGGCTCCGCGGTCGTGCTGGCAGCGTTGGGCGAGGTCTCAGTGGTCACGGGTGGCGAGCTCCAGAAGGTGGCGGCGAGCGGATGCCGCGGGGCGGATGCCGGACCCGGCAAGTCTACCGGCCGTGCTCACGTGAGCATCGCGGCTGTCTCACGCCGCCCCCGGTGCAGAATTCAGGAGCTGCGCGCCGACATGCTTCGAGCACACGGCGATTTCCGCGCGCGATCCAGCGCATCTCGCCGTGCGCTCTTGAATTCTGCACGCGGCTTTCGGGCGGGTCGCGCCGAACGCTCCTGAATTCTGCGCGGGCCGCTACTCGGCGCGGGAGAAGGCGGCCGCGCGCTCGACCTGGTCGCGAGTCAGGGCGACGCCCGTGTAGCGCTCGAACTGGCGCGCGGCCTGCAGCGCGACCACCTCGGCTCCGGTGATGACGGGCGTGCCGGAGGCGCGCGCGGCCCGGATGAGCGGGGTCTCGGCGGGGAACGCCACCACGTCGAAGACCGTCGAGGCGTGCTCGATGAACGGCTCGTCGAACGCGAGCGCAGCGGCATCCGCCCCCTGCATGCCGAGCGGCGTGACGTTGACGATGACGTCGAAGGATGCCTCGGGCTCGTCGTCCTGCCACACGTAGCCGTACTTCGCGGCGAGCGCCGGCCCGGACTCCGCGTTGCGCGCCAGCACGGTGAGGTCGTCGAAGCCCGCGCCGCGGAACGCCGCGACGACCGCCTTCGCCATGCCGCCGGAGCCGCGCACCACGACGCGCGCCGCCGGGTCGAGCCGGTGCTCGGCGATGAGCTGCGCGACCGCCTCGTAGTCGGTGTTGGATGCCGAGAGCCGCCCGCCGTCGTTCACGATCGTGTTGACGGACTCGATGGCCGCCGCCGACTCCTCGAGGGCGTCGACGAGGAGGATCACGTCCTCCTTGAACGGCATCGACACCGAGCAGCCGCGGAAGCCGAGCGCGCGCATGCCACGGATCGCGCCCTCGAGGTCGTTCGTCGTGAGCGCCTTGTACATGAAGTTCAGACCGAGCTCGTCGTAGAGGAAGTTGTGGAACCTCGTGCCGAGGTTGGACGGGCGGCCGGAGAGCGAGATGCAGACCTGCATGTCCTTGTTCAGGATGGGCATGCGCCTATTCTCCCGTGGCCGGGGCGGCGCGGACGGGTGTCCACCACGCCGTTGAGAATGCAGGTGACACGTGTCATCATGGCCGGGAGCGGCCAACGGGGGTCGCCCGTACTGTGACGGAGCAGACATGCAGGCAAGAATGAGAGCGCTCTCACGCGGAGGCGGCGCCGCCGTCGTCGCCGCGGCGCTGTTGGTGCCCCTCGGCGCGACCGCCTCGGCCGCGGCCGAGGGCACCACGACCGTGATCACCGACTTCGAGGGCGGCGCGCCCTCGGGATTCTTCAGCTACGGGGCCGCCGGCTTCGGCATCGTCGACGTGGCCGAGGGCAGCGCCGACGCCAAGCCCGACCAGGTCGGCGCGACGAAGGTCCTCTCCTACGGCTGGGACGTCACCGCCGCCGGCTCCTTCGGCGGCGTCGGCGAGACCTTCGCGGCGACGCGCGACGTGAGCGCCTACGACGGCGTGAGCTTCTGGATGAACGGCTCCGGCAACGGCAGCACGCTGCAGTTCGAGCTCTTCGACGGCGGGGCCAACCCCGACGTCTCCGAGCGCTTCGACACGACGATCGTCGACGACGTCGATGGTTGGCGCCAGGTGACGCTGCCCTGGTCGTCGTTCAGCCGCGCCACCGACTTCCAGCCCGACGGCGCCCCGAACGACGGGTTCGGGAAGGCCGCGATCTGGGGCTACGCGCTCCCGGCCGTCAACGGTGCGAACACCGTCCTCGTCGACGACATCGCCGTCTACTCGGGCATCGAGGTCCCCCCGGCGGTCTCGTTCGCGAACTCGACCGCGAGCCTCATCGAGGGCGACACCGGCTCGATCGAGGTGCGGCTCGACCGCGCGCTCGAGACGCCCGTCACGGTCTCGCTCCAGGCGACGGATGACACGGCAGTGGCGGGCGACGACTACGTCGACCCGAGCACGACCGTCGAGTTCGCCGCGGGCGAGACCAGTCGCACCGTCGAGCTCGCGACCGTCGCCGACGAGGTCGAGGAACCGACCGAGACGTTCGTGCTCACGCTGTCCGACGCGTCCGGCGCCGACCTCGGCTCGCCGTCGAGCCTGACGGTCACGATCCTCGACGACGACGGCGAGGTCGTGGGTCCGCCCGACGGCCGCACGCTGATCGTCGACGACCACGAGGCCCCGCTCGTGCAGGGCGACGCCGGCGGCATCCCCGTCGGGTGGTTCGGTGCGCAGGACCCGAACAGCTCGGTCGCCTTCGAGCGCACGGATGCCCCGCCCGCACCGGTTCCCGGCGCGCCGGACGGCAACGACGTGCTGCAGGCCGACTTCAGCGTGACGAGCTTCGGCGTCGTCGTGCGCAACTTCACGAACGAGACCGCCGACGCGTGGACGACGCAGGACTGGTCGACGTACGAGGGCATCGGCTTCTGGATGTACGGCAACGGCTCCGGCACCGACCTGTTCCTCGACCTGCTCGACAACCGCAACCCCGGCTCGACCGTCGACGACGCCGAGCGCTTCGTGGTCTCGTACACCGACGACTGGCGCGGCTGGAAGTTCCTGACGTTCGACTTCGCCGACTTCTCGCGCAAGAACATCGGCAACAACGCCCCGAACGACGGGCTCACCCTCACCGAGATGCACGGCTACGCGTTCGGGTCGCTCCGCACGACGACGCCGCAGACGTTCCTCTACGACGACGTGCTGCTCTACGGCGAGGCCGAGCCGCCCGCACTGTCGGTCGGGTTCGACCGCGCCGGCTACGAGGTCACGGAGGGCGACACGCTCACGGGTGTCATCCGCCTGAACCGCATCGCCGACGAGGACGTGACGGTCGACTACGAGTCGCTCGCGATCGAGGCGCGCACCGCGACCGAGGACCTCTCGGCCACCGCCGACCGCGACTTCACGCCGGTCAGCGGAACTGTCACGATCCCGGCAGGCGAGCGCGAGGCGACCATCGAGCTGCCGACGCTGCAGGACGGCAAGTACGAGGTCGACGAGACCTTCGTCGTGCGCCTGTCCGACCCGGTCGGCGCCGAGTTCGGCTTCGTGCGCACCGCGACGGTCAGCATCCAGGACGACGACGTCGCCGACCCGACGCTGGTCGACGACTTCGAGTCGACGCCGTGGCTGTTCGGGACGACCGGCAAGTCGGCGCTCACGACCCGCGAGATCGCCGCCGACTCCGGCGACGGCTACGAGGGGCAGGACGCGTACGAGAACGTCGCCGACTTCGCCTTCACGGGTCGGTCGACGCTCGGCCGCGGATTCGCGGGCGGGCAGGACTGGTCCGGCGCCGAGGGGCTGAGCTTCTGGGTGAACGGCACCGGGAAGGCCACGCCCGTCACCGTCGAGATCCAGGACGACCCGGCGCCCGACGCCGGCCCCGACACCTGGGAGCTCGCGTGGAGCGACGAGTTCGACGGACCCGCCGGCGCGCCGGCGAACCCGGAGAACTGGACGTACGAGACCGGCGGCTGGGGCTGGGGCAACGACGAGCTGCAGTACTACACCGACAGCACCGACAACGCGGCGCTCGACGGCGAGGGCAACCTCGTCATCACGGCCCGCGAGATCGACCCGGCCACGACCGACCTCGAGTGCTGGTACGGCCCGTGCGAGTACACGTCGGCGCGCCTGATCACCGAGCAGAAGCAGGAGTTCGAGTACGGCCGCATCGAGTCGCGCGTGCAGGTGCCCGAGGGCTCGGGCATCTGGCCGGCGGTGTGGTCGCTCGGCACCGACTTCCGCGAGGTCGGCTGGCCGCAGACCGGTGAGATCGACGTCATGGAGTTCGTCGGCCGTCTGCCGAACGAGATCTTCGGCACCATCCACGGCCCCGGCTACTCGGGCGGGCAGTCGTACGGCGGCATCTACGACTTCGGGGCTCCCGTGCCCGGCGACTGGCACGAGTTCGCGGTCGAGTGGACCCCGGAGGAGATCGTCTGGTCGGTCGACGGCATCGTCTACCACCAAGCCGACCCGGCGGATGTCGCGCCGAACGAGTGGGTGTTCGACCACCCGTTCTCGCTGCTGACCAACGTCGCGATCGGCGGCAACTTCGGCGGCGCCCTCGGCGACGACCTCGAGTTCCCGCAGTCGCTCACGGTCGACTACGTCCGCGTCTACCAGGCGCCGGACACGGCCGAGCGGTTCACCGCGAGCACCGTGGTCCGCGGCACCGGCTGGCAGCAGGTCACCATCCCGTTCGACGAGTTCGAACGGGCCGACGAGCAGCCCGAGGGTGCGCCCGACGACGGCCTCACGCTGACCGACGTGCAGGGGTACTCCCTGACGTTCGCCGGCAAGGGCAGCGTGTCGATCGACCGGGTCACGGTCGACTGACCGTCGGCCCCCTAGCCCGACGAACGAGGGCGGGGCGGATGCCGCAGCATCCGCCCCGCCCTTCGTCGTGCCGGTCGCCGGTTTCAGGCGTGCCCGACCCCGAAGTTCCAGGGAGCAAGGATGATCGTCTGGTCCGGGTTCCTCCACCAATCGCGGACGGCGACGGAATAGGCGTTGTCGACGTCGAACCCGGGGTTGCGTTCACCGATCGGGTCGCCGGTCTCCACGCGGAGACCGGCGAAGTCCCCTCCGGACGGCTGGCCGAGTTCCGCAGCGAGCGCCTCGCTGTCGTCGCCCGGGCGGAACCCGCCGACGGTGCGGACGGTGACCCCGTCTCCGATGACGGGTGCCGTGGCCCAGACCATGACGTTCATGTCGATGAGGATCACGGTGGGGACGTCCGGATGCCACTGGTCCTCATGATCGTCCCTGACCTCGAGCCCGTCCCAGAGGTACTGCGTGGATGGAGGGGTGTGCCCGCTCGCGTCGATCCCGGTCTGTTCCGGCGCGACGCCGAGCACGGTCTCGAGGGTGCCGATGAACTCGCTCACCTCGGCGTCGTACGAAAGGCTCGTGACGAGCGCACCATCGGCGTCGCGCAGGTCGAGTTGCTCGGGTCGGACCACGATCTCCGTGACCGTGGTCAGCGGGTCGACCGGCGGGGCCGTCTCGATCCCGAAGGGTGTGGGCGTGGCGGTCGGAGACGGCGCCGCCGCGGCGGTCGGGTCGGGCTGCGACTGCGCTGCCGGCTCCTCGTCGTCGCCGATCATGCCCGCGGCGATCGCCGCTCCGGCTCCGAGGCCGAGGGTAAGCAGGATCGCAGTGCTCGTGATGATCGCCCGGTTGCGAGCCCGTCTGCGGGCCGGGGCGGGGTCGCGGGACGCCTCCTCGAGGACGTTCTGCTTCATGGTGACGAGCATGCGGGTCAGGTCGTCTCCGGTGGGGGGTTCAGTTCTCATCGACGGTCACCGCCTTCCTCAGTCGTGCACGGTTCCTGGACACGCGTTGCTTGACCGCGCCGACGCTCAGCCCGAGCGTTTCGGCGACCTCCTGGTAGGGCCGGCCCTCGACGAGGCACAGCTCGCAGATCTGCCGGTCGACGGGGTCGAGCCGTTCGATCTCGTCCATGACCCAGCGCAGCTCCTCGCGGGCCTGGTCGGCGCGTTCGGAGCCGCCGCCGAGGCCGGCGCGGTGCGCCCGGTCGGACTCGGCGAGGCTGTCGGCGCGGTTCCTGGCCTGCTTGCGGTTGGCGTTGAACGCCAGGTAGCGGCAGGTGACCAGAAGCCACGGCAGCATCGAGGTCTCGGCGATAGTGATCGTCGACGCCTTCCGCCACGCGGTGAGGAAGGTGTCCTGCACGACCTCCTCGACATCCATCCGGGTCGGGGCGAGCGCCCACGCGTACCTGGTCACCGCGGCGGCGTGGCGGTCGAAGATCATCGCCAGCGCCTGCTGATCGCCGTCGGCGAGCCGCGCGAGCAGCTCCGCGTCGGTGGTTCCGATGTGCTCCACGTGCACCTCCCTCATCCAAGCAATGTCGGCAGCCCCGAGAAGGTGACACGCAGACGGAGAAATCCTTCCGGCAGGACGTTTCTCAGGAGTTATCCGGCGGGTCGCGCCGGCGCGCAGCGTGTCGTCCTGAGCACCGCGCCGGATGACGCCGCGGCTCCTGAAAGAGGAAAGGGGAGAGGGTCAGTCGCGGCCGCCGGGCGGGCCGATGATGAGGAGGATCGTGAAGACCGCGGCGATGCCGAGCACCGAGAGGATCGTGAGCAGCAGCGGGCGCGCGAGGAACCAGCGCAGCATCCGGTTGATGACGTTGCCGTCGGCGGGGTGGTCGGTCGCCTCGCGGCGCCATCCGCCCTCGAGCCGGTCGTGGCGCAGCAGCCACATCTCGAAGGGGATCGTCGCGTACGGCACGATCGCGGTGATGACGCCGAGCGCCATGAGCCCCAGCGACCAGCGCTGGTTCACGCCGACGAGCACGGCGGTGAACGCGTAGGCGAGGAACACGAACCCGTGGATCGATCCGCCGACGAGCACGGCCCAGTCGAGGCCGAGCGTCGCGCGCATGATGAGCGCGGTGATGAGGATGGTCCAGGTGATCGCCTCGGCGAATGCGAGGAGGCGGAACAGCCGCTTCGGCGTGAGGCCTGGTGCGACGGAGGTGACGGTCGTGGTCGTGGCGGGCGCGGGAAGGATGGGGGAGTCGGGTGAGCTCACCGCTCCATCCTGCTATGCCCGGCCGGGCGCTCGCATCGAACGAACGGCTGAACGGATGCCGCGGCCCCCGACATCGGACGACTCGTCGGCGCCGTCCTCGTCGTCGCCGTCCTAGTCGTCGCCGTCGTCCTTCTCGTCGTCCTTCTCGTCGTCCTTCTTCTCGTCATCCTTCTTCTCGTCATCCTTCTTCGCGTCCTCCTGCTGCTTCTGCTGCTCCTCCTGCTCGCGACGCTCCTGCTCCGCGCGCTCGGCCACGAGCTCGTCGAGCTGCTCCTGCAGCGCCGCCTGCTCCTCCTCGAGGCGCTGACGCTCGGCGGCGTCCTCCGCCTCGTCGATCGCCATCTGCAGGTCCTGCCGGACGAGCTCCATCGCGAGCAGGATCGAGTCGAGCCGCTCACCGTCGATCCGGCCGTCGGCCTGCGCCTCGTCGACCTCGGCAGTCATGGCGTCGAGCGCCGCGAGCGCGCCGGCCCAGTCGCCCGCGGCGCTGGCCGTGCTCACGGTCACGACGTGCTCGCGCAGGCCCGCGGCCGTCGTGGCGTCGTACGTCGGTTCGGCCGCGCAGGAGGACAGGGTGAGCAGGGAGATGAGCGCGGTCGCCAACGCGATCGGGGCCGAGCGGGATCGTCGGGGTCGCATCGCCCGAAACGCTACCCGACGAGGCGCAGACGTCCACCGGGTTGACGGCATCCCGCTGAAGCGCCGCGCGCCGGGTAGGGTGTGGCCGGTGGACGATGACCAGGTGCGCGAGCTCGTCGAGTCGAAGCTCGCGACCATACCCGACTTCCCCGAGCCCGGCGTGCTGTTCCGCGACCTCTCGCCCGTCTTCGCCGACGGCCCCGCGTTCCACGCGCTCGCCGAGGCGCTGACCGCGCCGTTCGCGGGCCGGTTCGACGACCTCGCCGGGGTCGAGGCGCGTGGGTTCCTGCTCGCCGGCGCCGCGTCGGCGCTGTGCGGTGCGGGTGTCCTGCCGGTTCGCAAGGCCGGCAAGCTGCCCCGCGCCGTCATCCGCGAGGAGTACGCGCTCGAGTACGGCACGGCCGCGCTCGAGGTGCACGAGCGCGAGTTGGCGCCCGGCTCCCGCGTGCTCATCGTCGACGACGTCCTCGCGACCGGCGGCACCGTGGGGGCCACGGCGCGCCTCATCGAGCGCGCGGGCTGGCGGGTCGCGGGCATCTCGGTGGCGATCGAGCTCAACGCGCTCGGCGCCCGCACGGCGCTCGGCGACCGATACGAGATCCACAGCGTGCTGCAGTACTGAGCACCGCCGACGGATGCCGCGCCGCGGGCCCGTACGCGAGGTGTGCGTTGGCTGACAACCCCGTGGCATCCGTTCGTCACGGGGGTAGCGTCGCCCTATGGCAGCCGAACCGGACTTCAGCGACCTCCGCGCGATCTTCATCAACTGCACGCTCAAGCGCTCGCCCGAGACCAGCAACACGCAGGGGCTCATGGATGCGAGCATCAGGCTCATGCGCGACCACGGCGTCTCGGTCGAGGCGATCCGGTTCGTCGACCACGACGTCGCGACCGGCGTCCACCCCGACATGCGCGAGTACGGCTGGCAGTACGACGCGTGGCCCGAGGAGATCTGGCCGAAGGTGAAGGCCGCCGACATCCTCGTGATGGGTGGTCCGATCTGGCTCGGCGACAACTCGTCGGTCACGAAGCGCCTCATCGAGCGGCTCTACGCGATGAGCGGCGAGAGGAACGCCAAGGGGCAGTACGTCTTCTACGGCAAGGTCGGCGGCGCGATCATCACGGGCAACGAGGACGGCATCAAGCACTGCGCCATGGACATCCTCTACAGCCTGCAGCACATCGGCTACACGATCCCGCCGAACGCCGACGCGGGGTGGATCGGCGAGGCCGGCCCCGGTCCGAGCTACCTCGACGAGGGCTCCGGCGGGCCCGAGAACGACTTCACGAACCGCAACACCACGTTCATGACGTACAACCTCATGCACCTGGCAAGGATCCTGAAGGACGCCGACGGCATCCCCGCGATCGGCAACCTGCGCGACGAGTGGGAATCGGGACAGCACTACGGATTCGTGCCGACGCCGGACCACCCGAACCCCGAGTACCGCTGAGGTCGTCGCATCGATCGGGGCCGCTGGCCGCACGCCGGACACGGTGCCATACTGCGGACATGACGCGGCACGATCCAGCGGTCGACGCGTGGTTCGACCGCTACGACAATCCGCAGCGCGACCTCGTGATGGCGGTTCGCGACGCCGTGCTCGACGCCGACGACCGCGTGACCGAGGCGATCAAGTGGCAGGCGCCGACGTTCATGTACCGCGGCAACATCGCGTCGTTCTATCCCAAGGCCACCAAGCACGTGAGCCTCATGTTCCACCGCGGCGCCGAGCTCCCGGACCCGGCCGGGCTGCTGGAGGGCGAGGGCGACGTCTCGCGCGTGGCGAAGTTCGCCGACGCCGACGACCTGGAACGCAAGCGCCACGCGCTGCAGGACGTCGTCAGGGCGTGGGTCGCGGCCCGCGACGCCGGCTGAGGCGCCGCCCCTCAGCGGCCGGCGCCTTCTCCATGACGAGGCCGCGAGGCGGCCGGGGGCTCAGGCGGGGGAGTCGCGCCGGACCGCCCGGTCGAGCGTGCTCCGCACCTCCGCCTCGAGCTCGGCGAACCGTGCGCGCTCGACGTCGTCGTAGTCTTCGCGCAGCACCGTCGCCGTGAGCCGCTCGAGCTGGCTGCGCAGCAGCGAGACGCGTTCGCGGTCAGCGGTGCGCCAGGCGACATCCCCGATGACTCCGTAGAGCCGCGCGACCACGTCCGGGTCGCCGGCGCCGTAGCGCCGCGGCTGCTCCAGGGCGGTCTCGACCAGGTCGGCGAAGTCCGTGCGGCACGGCACCAGGCGGTCGCGTCCGCCCGATCCGACGATGGTCGCCGGTTCGGGCGGCAGCTCTGCGAGGTCGGCGAGCACGGCGGCGAGGTGGCTGAGCGCGTGGACGGCGGTGGTGGGGTCGTTGACGCCGGGGGAGAGGGCCTTCGTGGCGATGTCGGCCATCTGGCGCACGCCGTAGCCGATGTCCTGCCGGGGCGTCCGCTCGTAGGAGATCGAGATCGCGCCGCGGATGCGGGCGTCGACGGCGTCGACCTCGGCGCGGGTGCCGACTTGGGAGGACGCCTCGGCAGCCCACCACGATGCGATCGGAGTTCCGGCGATCACGCTCGAGCCGACCGCGCGGTGCTCGCGCACGACGAGGTCGCGCTCCTCCGCGAGGTCGATGAGCCTGCCCCGTTCGATCGAGGTGATGAACCCTGAGCGGTGGGCCACCACGTCGCGCTCGACGCGGTCGGCGGGCGCCACCGCGGGCTCGTCCCGGCCCTCGTGGCGGTCGGCGGCCAGCAGGTCGATGGTCTGCGACACCTCATCGTGCACGTCGCGAAGCATCGTCTCCACGCGCAGGATGCGCGCGAGGTGCCCGAGGAAGAGCGTGAGCACGAACATGCTGACGATGGTCAGCAGCACGGCGAAGGTGACCGAGATCCGCGGCACGGCGACGGTCCCGCCGGCGTCGGACACCGTGCGGAGCACGACGAGCGCGAAGGCGAAGGTGCCGAGGAAGGTCGCGAGCGTCCAGTGCACGAAGGCGTCGGCGGCGAACATCCGCAGCAGCCGGGGCGACGCCTGGCTGCTCGCGAGCTGCAGCGCGACGACCGTGAGCGAGAAGATGAGCGAGGTCGCGGTGATCAGCGACCCGCTGATCGTCGTGAGCACCGCGCGTGCCGCGTCGACTCCGCCGCTGAAGACCCAGGCGGCCACAGTCGGGGACAGCTGCTCGTCGAGCGCCTGGTCGAGTTGGGGCAGGAGGACGCCGAGCACGACGCCGACGACGAGCGCCGCGGCCGGGATCGGCCACAGCCGGGATGCGACGGCCTCGGAGAGCGATGAGAGCTTCCGCCGGGCGCCGTTGGATTGTTCGGACATGCCACCTCCCATTCGGCAGCCTACGCTGGGGGGCGACCGGAGGGAGTCCGCCCATGCCCGACATCTCCACTTGGGAGCCTGCCGCGGTGTTCGCCGTCGTGCTCGTCGCGGTCGCGGCATCCGTCTTCGTGGTCTCGGCGATCGCGTCGCTGATCGTGCGCGCCGTCGCGAGGCGACGCGACTGGGCCACCATCCTGATCCGCCGGGCGCGGTGGCCGTTCCGTACGGTGCTGCTCGTGGTCGGCCTCGCGATCGCGATCGCGGTCGCGTTCCCCGACGAACCGTGGCGCCCCGCCGTCGACCATGCGATGCTCATCGCACTGATCGCGGCCGGCGCGTGGCTGGCGGCACAGGTGATCCTGTTCCTCGCCGACGTCGGCGAGCGCCGGTATGACGTGGGCGTCGCCGACAACCGGGTGGCGCGCCGCGTGCACACCCAGCTGCAGGTCGTACGACGACTCGTCGTGGTGGTGGTCGTGCTCGTCGCCATCGGTGCGATCCTGCTGACCTTCGACGGCGTGCGGGCGGTCGGCGCGAGCCTGCTCGCATCGGCCGGCATCGCGTCGATCGTCGCGGGCCTCGCCGCGCAGTCGGTGCTCGCGAACGTGTTCGCGGGCGTGCAGCTGGCGTTCTCCGAGGCGATCCGCGTCGACGACGTGGTGGTCGTCGAGGGGGAGTGGGGTCGCATCCGCGAGATCACGCTCACGTACGTGGTCGTCATGACGTGGGACGAGCGCACCGTCGTGCTGCCGTGCACGTACTTCACGACCAAGCCGTTCCAGAACTGGACGAAGTACGGCAGTGCGGTGATCGGCGCGGTCGAGCTCGACGTCGACTGGCGCGTGTCGACCGACGCGATGCGCGAGGAGCTCGACCGGTTGCTCGCAGGAACCGACCTGTGGGACGGGCGCACGAAGGTGCTGCAGGTCACGGACGCGACCGGCGGCCTCGTGCGGGTGCGCGTGCTCGTGAGCGCGGAGGACTCCGCGGCCCTGTGGGACCTGCGCTGCCTCGTCCGCGAGGAACTCGTCGAATGGGTGCGCGAGCTCGGCCGCGACGCGTTGCCCCGCCAGCGCGTGCTCATCGGCGATCCCGCCGATGAGGCGGCGGTCGAGGGGCGAGCGGATGCCGCGGCCGAGCCCCGGCCGCCGTCCGGATCCGCACCGCGCGAGCGGGCCGGACTGTTCTCGGGCAGCGATGAGGGCGAGCAGCGCGCCTCGGAGTTCACGGCGGCGATCCCCGTGGTCGAGGCGGACGAGCCGGACGACGTGGGATCCCGCCGTTGAGCACGGTGGTCGCGGGCGCGGAACTGCGCAACCCTCAGTTGTTTTGAGTGATTCAAAACAACTGCTACCGTCGAGGACATGGCGACCGCGATCCAACGAGACGAGGCCGAGGCGCATCTGCGTGCCGCCGGCCTCAAGGTGACCGCGCCCCGGCTCGCCGTGCTCGAGGCCGTGACCGGCAACGGTCACCTCGACGCCGACGCCGTGCACGCGCGCGTGCTCGAGGCGCTGCCGGGCACGCCGCTGCAGTCGGTCTACAACGTGCTGGGCGCGTTGAACGAGGCCGGCCTGCTCCGGCGCATCGAGCCCGCCGGCTCCGCCGCGCTCTACGAGAGCCGCATCGGCGACAACCACCACCACGTCGTCTGCACGCGCTGCCACGCCGTCGCCGACATCGACTGCGTCGTCGGCCACGCACCGTGCCTCGTGCCGTCCGATGCGGGCGGGTTCGCCATCCACACCGCCGAGGTCACCTTCTGGGGCCTCTGCGCCGACTGCCGGCGGGAGGCCGTCGGCTAGTCCGGCGCCATCCGCTCGCCCCGGCGCCCCGCGCGCCGACCGCCCGGCCGGGCGGTGCTCGTCGTGCCCGCACGTCGTGCGCCGCCCTGGTCGCGGCATCCACCCCCGAGAAGAAGAAGGACGAATGTCTCATCCCACGACCCCGCCGCCCACCACCACGCAGACCGGGACGCCGGTCGCGAGCGACGCGCACTCGCTCACCGTCGGCGCCGACGGCGCCACGGTGCTGCACGACCGGTACCTCGTCGAGAAGCTCGCGCAGTTCAACCGGGAGCGCATCCCGGAGCGCATCGTCCACGCCAAGGGCGGCGGCGCGTTCGGCCGGTTCGAGGCGACCCACGACGTTTCGGCGTACACGCGTGCCGCCGTGTTCCAGCCCGGCACGGAGTCCGAGACCCTGCTGCGGTTCTCGTCGGTCGCCGGCGAGCAGGGCTCGCCCGACACCTGGCGCGACGTCCGCGGCTTCTCGCTGAAGTTCTACACGACCGAGGGCAACTACGACATCGTCGGCAACAACACCCCGGTGTTCTTCATCCGCGACGGCGCGAAGTTCCCCGACTTCATCCACTCGCAGAAGCGCCTGCCCGGCTCCGGCCTGCGCGACGCCGACATGCAGTGGGACTTCTGGACCCTCTCGCCCGAGTCGGCCCACCAGGTCACCTACCTCATGGGCGACCGCGGGCTGCCGAAGTCGTGGCGCGAGATGCAGGGCTACGGCTCGCACACCTACCAGTGGATCAACGCCGCAGGCGAGAAGTTCTGGGTCAAGTACCACTTCCGCTCCCGGCAGGGCGACCTGCACCTGGATGCCGCGACCGCCGAGGCCATCGCGGGCGCCGACGCCGACTTCTACCGCCGCGACCTGTACGAGGCGATCCAGCGCGGCGACTTCCCGAAGTGGGACCTGCACGTGCAGGTCATGCCCTACGCGGACGCGAAGACCTACCGGTTCAACCCGTTCGACCTCACCAAGGTGTGGCCGCACGCCGACTACCCCCTGATCCCCGTCGGCACGCTCACGCTCGACCGGAACCCGCAGAACTTCTTCGCCGAGATCGAGCAGGCCGCGTTCTCGCCGGCGAACACCGTGCCGGGCATCGCCATCAGCCCCGACAAGATGCTCATGGCGCGCGTGTTCAGCTACCCCGACGCGCAGCGCTACCGCGTGGGCACGAACTATAACCAGCTGCCGGTGAACGCGCCGCACGCGGCGCCCGTGCACAACTACTCGCAGGACGGCGCGCAGCGTCACCGGTACAACGCGCCGGACGTGCCGGTGTACGCGCCGAACTCGTTCGGCGGGCCGGTCGCCTCGCCCGAGGCTGCGGCCGAGGGCGGTTGGGAGGCCGACGGCGAGCTCGTGCGCTCGGCGTACACGCTGCGGTCGGAGGACTCCGACTTCGGCCAGGCCGGCACGCTCTACCGCGACGTGTTCACCGCCGAGGCGAAGGGGCGCTTCCTCGAGACACTCTCGGGGCAGGCGCACGCGATCACGATCGGCGACATCCGCGAACGGTTCCTCCAGTACTGGACGAACGTCGACGCCTGCCTCGGCGCGGCGCTCCGCGAGGCGTACGCGGCGGGCGTGAACGCCGAGGCACCGCAGCAGCCGGAGGCCGACGAGGAGGACGCCGCGGCATAGCCCGGTCGACGGCGTCCGGGTCGCGTGACCGCGCGGCTCGGATGCCGCCCGCCGACGGCCGCGGACGTTCGGCTGGGACCTGCGGCAAGTCACGGACGCCCGTCCCTTGAGAAGTGGAGACGGGCGTCCGTAGGCTCGCCCCAAGTCCTCGGGAAAGCCCCTTCCGGGTGGTTTCCCGGGGACTCGTGCCGCCTTCACCGGCACATCCGTCTCAAGGGGGAGAGCCTCAATGACCATCGGCCCGAAGTCACCGCACCGCCGCCGTCGCACCACCGCCATCGCCGCCGCCGCGGCGTTCGCCGTCGCCGTCCCGTTCACCGCGGGCGCGCCGGCCCTCGCCGACGCGAACTTCCCCTCCACCGAGGGTGAGACGAACATCGCGAGCATCGTCACCTACGACGACCTCATCGCCGAGCTCGAGCGGATCGAGAAGACGTCGCGCTTCGGCGTCGACGTCTTCACGCTCGCCGAGGCGGGCACCGAGGTCTCGGTCTCCGAGCAGGGCCGCGACCTCTACGTCGCGACCGTCGGCGACGGCCCCGAGCACGTGTGGCTCCAGGGGCGCATCCACGGCAACGAGCCGTACGGCACCGAGTCGCTGCTCGCGATCCTCAAGGACATGGGTACCAACGGGTCGTCCGACTGGGAGCTGCTGCGCGAGACGTACACGCTCCACGTGATCCCCATGTACAACCCGGACGGGTCGGAGCTCAACATCCGGCAGACGATCCTGCAGGACGGCTCCGGGCAGCGCATCGACCTGAACCGCGACTGGGGCGTCGGCAAGTTCGCCGCCGCCGAGTCCGAGGCGTTCTACGAGTACTGGACCATGGTCGACCCCGCGTTCGCGGTCGACGTCCACCACCAGGGCCTCAAGCGCGAGTACGGCACGGGCGACGACGTGACGCTGTCGCTCGGCATCTCGCTCGCGCCCGGCGGACCGACGCTGCCGGGCATCGAGGGCGGCGCGTACGACGTGCTGACCCGTCAGATGCACGTGCACGTGTACGACGAGCTGCAGCGCGCCGGCTACGTCAACATGGACCGCTACCAGGTCGGCGGCAGCCTCGAGATCGACATCAAGGGCGGCGTCATCTCCGCGATGATGCTCGGGCTCGACCACGACGGGCTGAACCCCGAGGGCCACAGCAACCCGGCGATCTTCTTCGAGACCAGCGGCAACACGAGCGACGGCAGCCTCGGCCAGAAGGCGCGCGGCAAGTCGATCCAGCAGAACGTGCTCGCGCTGACCGAGCTGCTGACCGGCATGGCCACCGGCGAGGTGCAGCAGGAGGACCCGGAGCGCTGGGACGAGATCCCGCACGCGCCGGTCACCGGCTACCAGACCGACGACGGGGTCATCCCGATCGGCTTCTGACCCACCGCGACAGACGGGGCGGGGCGGCGATCTGCCGCACCCGCCCCGTTCGGCGTCTCCGCCCCGAGCGGAGTTCACCCCCGGGCATCGAGCTCCCGGACGAGCCGCGCCGGGGCGGTCATCCGGTACGACGCGTCGACGAGCTCGGCGACCTCGATCCAGTCGATGTCGGGGAGCAGCGGCTCGCCGGGGCGCGCGAGGTCGAGCCCGACCCATCCGCTGGGGCCGTAGTAGCCGGGAAGGAAGAACCGTTCGCGTTCGAGCAGCGCCGCCCGGCTGTGCGGGTCGGTCAGCACGAGCACGGCGCGACGATGCGGCTCGGGATCGTGGTCGCCCTTCACCACGCCGCCGTAGACGGCGAAGACCTTCGTCGTGAAGAAGTTCGGTCGGCCGTGCGAGGTCTTCTCGTCGGCGCCGGGCATGCCGAGGCAGATCTCGCGGAGCCGGGCGAGGATCGGATCGCCCTCGTCGAACATGATCGGATGCGCCACACGCCCACGCTAGGCCCAGCCACCCGCATCGACGAGGGTCAGGCCTCGACGAGGGTGCGGCGCACGACGCTCGTGAAGAACCCGAGCCCGTCGACACCCGAGCGCATCGCGGCGGGGGTGTCGGGGCCGAAGCCCGGCTCGACGGCGTGCTCGGGGTGCGGCATGAGGCCGACGACGTTGCCGCGTTCGTTGGCGATGCCCGCGATGTCGCGGAGGGACCCGTTCGGGTTCACGCCGACGTAGCGGAAGACCACGCGACCCTCGCCCTCGAGCCGGTCGAGCGTGTCCTCCGACGCGATGAACCCGCCCTCGCCGTTCTTCAGCGGGATGGTGATCTCCTGGCCGGCCGAGAAGTCGCCGGTCCAGTCGGTCGACGTGTTCTCGACGCGGAGCACCTGGTCGCGGCAGATGAACGTGCCGTGGTCGTTGCGGATGAGCCCGCCCTCGAGCAGGTGCGCCTCGGTGAGCATCTGGAACCCGTTGCAGATGCCGAGCACGGGCAGTCCTGCGTTCGCCGCGTCGACGACCTCGGTCATGATCGGGCTGAGCGAGGCGATCGCGCCGCACCGCAGGTAGTCGCCGTAGCTGAAGCCGCCCGGGAGGATGAGCGCGTCGACGCCCTCGAGGTCGTGCGAGCCGTGCCAGAGTGCGACGGGCTCGCCGCCCGCGAGCCGCACCGCACGCTGCGCGTCGCGGTCGTCGAGCGAGCCGGGGAAGGTGATGACGCCGATGCGCATGCGGGTGCCTCCGGTGGTCTCGGGGTCGGTGGGTGGGGTCAGTGGGTCTCGCCGGCGGGCGCGTCGTAGCCGATGCCGTCGGATGCCTCGGGCGAGTCGGCGCGCTCCTCGGCGAGCTCGGCGTTCGACTGCTCGTAGTGGATGCCCACGACGTCTTCGATGACGGAGTTCGACAGCACGTTCTCGGCCAGCGCCGCGACCTCGGCCTTGACGGCCTCGTCGATGTGGCCGTCGACGGTGAGCTCGAACCGCTTGCCCACGCGGACGCCGGAGATGGACCCGTGCCCGGTGCGGGCGAGGGCGCCGGCGACGGCCTTCCCCTGGGGGTCGAGCAGTTCGGCCTTGGGCATCACGTCGACGACGATGGTGGGCACTGCGGTGCTCCGTTCGGTGGCGAGAATGTGGATGCCTCGATTCTATGCGCCGCCCGGGCGTCGGCTCGTCGTCGGACGTAGACTGCGGCAGTGGGCGGGCAGCGGATGCCGCGCGAGAGGCTCTCACCGGCCGACGCGTCGAACATCGAGATCGACGCGCGCGATCAGGTGAACGCGTTCCTGATGGCGGGCGTGCTCGCGCCGGGGGGCGTGGTCGCCGCCGACGGAGCCCTCGACCTCGCGGCGCTCCGGACGGGATTCGCGGAGCGACTGCCGCGCGAACCGCGGCTGTCCCAGCGCGTGGTCCGTCGAGGGCGCGTGCTCGCCTGGGAGGACGTGAGGGTCGACCTCGACCGCCACGTCCGGGTGGTCGAGCCGGTCGACGGGGTCGCGGGGCTCGAGTCGCTCTGCGCCCGGCTCATGGTCACGCCGATGTCGACCGATCGCCCGCTGTGGGAGCTCCTCGTCGTCCCCGGCGTCGCACCGGACCGCGTGGGGATCGTGCTGCGGATCCACCACGCCATGGCGGACGGGATCGCGGCCGTGCGGCTCGTCGAGACCCTCCTGGATGCCGACGGCGCCGGCCGCGCGGCGTCCGGAACGCCTGCCGGACGACCGCCCGGACCGCGCGCCCGGCGAGGCTTCCCCGCGCGCGTGCGGAGCATCGCCTCCGGCGTCAGCCGCACGGCGTCGATGCTGCGCCGTGCGATACCGGCCACGCCCCTCCTCGGTCGAATCGGGCCGCATCGCGGCATCGCCTTCGTCGAGGCGCCGATCGGTCCGCTCGCGTCCGGTGCCCGAAGTCAGGGCGGCACCCTGAACGACGCGCTGCTCGCCGCAGTGGCCGCAGGGGCCGAGGCGGCACTGCGGGAACGCGGCGCCGTCGTGCCGCCCGCGCTGCCGGCGAGCGTTCCGGTCGCGCTCGGCGACCGCGGCCGGTCGGGCAATGCCGTCGGCGTCATGCTCGCACGGCTGCCGACGGGTGAAGCGGATGCGGCAACGCGGCTGCGGCGCATCGCCGAGCTCACCCGCGCGGGCAAGGACGACGCGCGGTCCCGCGGCACCCTCGAGCTCATCCGCACCCGTCTCGGCGCCCGCGTGTTCGCCAGCCTCGCACGGCACCAACGGCTGATCGCGATGTTCGTGACGAACGTGCCCGGCCCGCGGCATCCGCTCGCCATCGCCGGTGCGCCGCTCGAACGGGTCTGGCCGGTCGCCGCGATCCAGGGCAACGTGCGGCTCGGCGTCGCGGCGCTCTCGTACGACGGTGCGCTGCGGATCGCCGTGCACTGCGACGCGGACGCGGTGCCGGTGGAGGTCGTCGCGCGGACCCTGCGATCCGAGCTGGCCCGGATCGCCGCACTCGCCTGACGACCCGGCCGGCCGCACCGGGCGTCCGACCGGGTCCCTTCCCGCCCCTACGGGGGTCCAGGCGGCCTGCTCAGCGACGGAAGATCGCGCGCGCGATCGCGCCGATTCCGACGAGCAGCGCGATACCGGCCGCCGCGGCGAGGCCGAGCACCAGGGCCGGGTTCTCGCGGTACTTCTCCTCGATCCAGTCGGAGGCGTCCTCGAAGAGGTCCTCTGCGTCGTCGAGCGCCTCGACGGCGACGGCCTTCGCCTGGCTGGCCGCGTCGGAGACGACCGTGGCGACCTTCTCGGCGGCTTCCGTCGCGGCGGCGGTCAATTCCTCGACCGTGTCGGCGGCCTCGTCCGCAGCGCGGTCCGCAGCCGCCTTCGCGTCGTCGATGGCGGCCTCGACCCGGTCGTCGAGCGGTTCGTTCGTCGCATCCGTCATGGGTTCGGTCCCCTTCGGTCGAGTACGTGGTCGGGCCATCGTACGCGCGGCATGTTTCGGGCACGTGAGGCGAAGGGCCCGCGGCGTCGACGGATGCCGTGGGCCCGGTCCCTCACTCCGGCGACGTCTCGTCGTCCTCGTCGGAGGCCGCGGTGTCCATCGACGTCACGGGCTGCTTCGGGTCGGGCACGGCGTGGCCGGGCTCGCCGTACGAACCGGTCGCGCCCGGCGAGGCCCCGGCCACCTCGGTGCCGTCGGAGCCGCCCATTCCCGCGGCGCCCGCCGTATCGCTCATCGCCGCCCGCCGATCGCTCGCGCGATCGTGGCCAGCAGCACCACGCCGCCCACGGCCGCCGCGATGACGACGCCCGGTCGGCGGCGGTACTCCTCCTTGACCTTCTCGGTCCACTCGCCGGTCACGCGCTTCGCATCCTCGGTGAGGCGGTCGAGGTCAGCGTTCTCGGCGGCCTCCTTGAGTCGCGACGTCGCGTTCCGGGCGGCTTCCGCTGCGGCATCCGCTGCCTTTGCGATCGGCGTGCCCGAGGTGCCGCCGACCGAGTCGACGGCCTCGCGGTCGCCGCTGTCGCGGTCCTCGCCGGGGCCGGCCGGGGCGGCCGGGGCGGCCGTCGACGTGCTCGCCGAGGTCGTGCCGGCCGACTCGGCGCCGACCGGCGGGGTGGGCGGCATGGTGGTCGAGGTCGCGGCCCCGGTGGCCTCTCCGGCGTCGGTGCGTGTCGTCTTCTCGTCGCTCATGCTCGTCGCTCCTTCGGTCCGGGCGCCCCACGGGTCACGGGACGCCACGCAAGCAGTCTGACCCCGGAGCGGCGCGGGGTCGAGGGCGTTGACAGGCCGCGAGGCAGCGCCTACGGCAGGCGAAACCCCACGCCCGGGGGTGGTCGCCGGCGCCGAATCGGAGGATGATGCGCCACATGAACACCGTCGCGCAGGTGCTCGCCGCCCTGATGGCGCTGACGCTCATCGTGGTGGGCGTGCTCGAGACCTTCTTCTTCCGCAGCCCGGAGCTGTATCCGATCTTCCTCATCGAGCCGGGCGAGTACGACGCGGTGGCACTGTGGACCCGGAACGTCGGCGTCTACAACATCCTCATGGGCATCGCGATCGTGGTCGGCATCGTCCTCGTCCGGCGCGGGCAGGTCGCCGCAGGGCGCGCGCTGGTGCTCGCCTTCAGTGCGATGCACGTCGTGCTCGGGATCACCCTCGTGATCACCGCGCCCGAGCTCTGGCTGTCGGGGCTGTCCGAGGCCGGTCTCGCGCTCGCCGTGGTCATCGCGATCGTCGTCGGGGACCGGCGCCCCGCGCACACGGCCGCCGCGCCGTCGCGGACCTAGCCGAGCCCGGCGCGCTCCGCGAGCACCCCGCGGAGCACCTCGCGCGTCGCCTCGAGGCCGCGGTGCACCTCCTCGAAGCTCGTCGAGAGCGGCGCGAGGCCGATGCGCAACCCGCCGACGTCGCGGTAGTCCGGGATGACGTCGCGCTGCCAGAGCCGCGCGGTGACCTCGCGCATCGCGTCGTGCTGCAGGATCACGTGCCCTCCGCGCTCCTCGGCGTCGCGCGGGGAACCGACGGTCACGCCGAGGGGCGCGAGCCACTCGTCGGCGAGGTCGATCGCGTACGAGGTGAGCGCGATCGACTTGGCGCGGATCGCGGGCATGCCCGCGTCCTCGATCATGCTCAGCGTCTCGCGCATGGCGATCATCGCCGAGATCGGCGACGTGCCGCTGACGAAGCGACGGATGCCGTCCGCGGGCACGTACTCGGGCCCCATCGTGAACAGGTCGGCGGTGCCGAACCACCCCTGGATCGGCTGCCGCAGCACGCGGTGCAGGTCGTCGCGCACGTACGCGAACGCGGGGGAGCCGGGTCCGCCGTTGAGGTACTTGTACGTGCAGCCGACGGCGAGGTCGAAGTCCCAGCGGTCGGCGTGCACGGGCACCGAGCCGGCCGAGTGGCACAGGTCCCAGAGCACGAGTGCGCCCGCGTCGTGCGCGATGCGGGTGAGCTCCTGCGCGTCGGCGAGGTAGGCCGAGCGGTACGACACGTGGTTCAGCACCACGAGCGCGGTCTGCGGGCCGACGGCCCGGGCGAGCTGCTCGGAGGTGACGCCGCGGGTGAGGTCGACGTCGATCCACCGGAGGCGGCATCCGGTCTCGTTCGCGATGCCCTCGAGCACGTAGCGGTCGGTGGGGAAGTTGTCACGATCGACGACGATCTCGCGCCGCTCGGAGTCGCGCGCGAGCTGGGCGTCGACGGCGGCTCGCGCCAGCTTGTAGATGAGCACCGTGGTCGAGTCGCCGATGACGGTCTGGCCCGCCTTCGCCTCGATGACGGCGCGGCCGATCTGGTCGCCGATCTCGTACGGAAGCTGCAGCCACGACTCGTCCCAGCCGCGGATGAGGCGCCCGCCCCATTCATCGCGCATGAACGCCGTGACGCGGTCGATCGCCGTGGCCGGCGGCCGGCCCAGCGAGTTGCCGTCGAAGTAGACGAGGTCGGTGTCGGCGCCGACGAAGCGCTTGCGGTGGTGCGCGAGGCCGTCGGAGCGGTCCATGCGCCGGGCGTAGGCGAGCCGGGGGTCCATGATCAGCGGGGCTCCAGTTCCTCGGTGGGCACGATCTGCGCGGCGGCGAGCCACGCGGCCACCGCCTCGGGGTCGGCGAGGTCGGCGCCCGACGGCGCCGGGTCGGGCACGAACGTCGCGACGCCCGCGTCGGTCCAGCCGGCGGTGCGCTCGGGCCAGGGGTCGGCGAGCGCGGCGATGACGGCGGATGCCGCGAGCCCGGCCCGCACGAGCGCCGCGACCTCGTCGGGGTTCACGCCGGCCCGGAGGTCGCCGTTGCCGAGGTCGGTGCCGTAGAGCACGCGCCCGCCCGCGTCACGGAATCGTCGCACGTTGTCGATCGCGATCCCGGCGGCGGGTCCGCCGTCGCGGACGTGGATCGCGAGCGTCGAGATCCACGACTGCCCGGCCGCCGCGGCGCGGGCGATGAGCTCGTCGTCGAGCCGGTCGGTGAACGGGGCGTGCACGAGCACGTCGACGTCCGCCTCGATCGCGAGCTCGGCCATGCCGGGGCCCTCGGCGTGCGCGGCGACCGGCAGCCCGCGCGTGCGCGCCGCGGCGACGACCGCGTCGAGCGTGGGCCGGTCGAACACCGGCCCCGCGTCGGCGTTGAGCGCGATCTTGACGACGGATGCCCCGAACCGCCACTGCTCGTCGACGACCGCCTCGACGGGGCCGGCCAGCGCCTGGTGCTCGCGCTCGCGCGTGCGCTCCGCGGACGCATCGGCGTCGCCGTCGACGGACCGCAGTTCGCGCACGCTCCCCGCGGGGGCCCACGGCCGGTCGGAGGGGTACCCGCCCGGCGCGGTGAGGAACGCGCCCGCGTACCGGACGTGCGGCAGCCCCTCGGTGCGGGCGATGGTCGCGATGGCGCCCGGGTCGGCGCCGAGGTCGACGACGGCCGCGATCCCGCCCGCGACCGCGTCGTCCGGACGGACCAGCTGCAGGTGCACGTGGTGGTCGACGAGCGGCGGCAGCATCGTCCCGGTCTCGCCGGGGTGGTCGCCGTTCAGCGAGCGGCGTACGCGGCGGGCGAGCGGGCCGAGGGCAGAGGCGTCCGGGGCATCCGTCATGCGCGTCACCCGGGGATCTCGGTGCGCACGGCGTAGAGCTCGGGGAAGAACGTGAGCTCGAGTGCGCGCCTGAGGAACGGCGCGCCGCTGGACCCGCCCGTGCCCGTCTTCGAGCCGATGATGCGCTCGACGGTCTTGAGGTGCCGGAACCGCCAGAGCTGGAAGTTGTCCTCCAGGTCGACGAGCTCCTCGCAGGTCTCGTACGCCGACCAGTTGTGTTCGGGGTCGGCGTAGATCTGCGCGAACACGGGAACGAGCTCGGGCCGGAAGGTCCAGGCCTCGGTCACGTCGCGCTCGAGCACGTCGGCCGGGACGTCGTAGCCGGCGCGGGCGAGCAGCCGCAGGAACTCGTCGTACACGCTCGGCGACTCGAGCGCATGGCGCAGGATGGCGGTCGCCGCGGCATCCGCCTCGAAGACCTGCATCATCTTCGCGTTCTTGTTGCCGAGCACGAACTCGACCGCGCGGTACTGGTACGACTGGAAGCCGCTCGCGTTGCCGAGCACGCCCCGGAACTGCGCGTACTCGGTGGGGGTGAGCGTCGCGAGCACCGACCACTGCTCGGTCAGCGTCTTCTGGATGTGCTTCACGCGCGCGATGCACTTCAGGGCCGGTGCGAGCTCGTTGGCGCGCATCAGGTCGCGCGCGGTCTCGAGCTCGTGCAGCACCAGCTTCAGCCAGAGCTCGGTGGTCTGGTGCTGGATGATGAACAGCAGTTCGTCGTGGTGCTCGGGTCGCGAGATCGGCCGCTGCGCCGCCAGCAGGGTGTCGAGGTCGAGGTACCCGCCGTAGCTCATGCGGTCGCTGAAGTCGGTGACGACGGATGCCTCGATCCGCCGCGTGTTCGCCTCGACCTCGTCGTCGGCGGACTGCTCGTCGTGTGGTGCCACGCGGCCAGCCTAGCCAGCGGCCGGGGCGCTTCGTCAGGGCCCGTGGCCGCGCCCGCGTCCGGGACCCCGGACGCGGGCGGCGGTCGGGGGTATGGTCGCACGCATGGGCGAGACGTACCGCTTCACGAGCGAGGTGTACCGGTGGAGCGAGCGCGCGAGCGACTCGTGGTACTTCGTCGACGTGCCGCAGGAGGAGTCCGACGAGATCCGCGACCGTCCGCGCATGCCGCGCGGCTTCGGCTCGGTCCGCGTCGAGGCGACGATCGGCGGCACGACCTGGCGCACCTCGATCTTCCCGGGCAGGGAGCGATATGCGCTGCCGCTGAAGAGGGCCGTGCGCGACGCCGAGGACGTCGAGCCCGGGGAGCCAGTCGAGGTGGTCATCCGCACGCTGGAGTGAGCACGCGAGGCGCCGAGGGGCGGCGCAGCGGGTGGTCCCCCGAGCAGTGGGCTGCTCGCCACCCGCCGCACCGCGGCTCGCCGCAGGGGGCGAGGCATCCGCCGTTCGAATGAAGCGGAGGATGTCATCCGAATGATAGCGGGCCGCGAGGTGCGGTACCAAACCGGGATCTGCGGGCACAAGGACCCGAGCGCCGGTTCGGCACGCGCGTAGATTGGGTCCGTGGAACCGACCACGATGCGTAGGGACGCACGACGCAACCGCGAACGCCTGATCGCCGAGGCGAAGCGGCTCTTCGCCGAACGCGGCATCGACGCACCGCTCGACGAGCTCGCCAGTCGCGCCGAGGTCGGCGCAGGCACCCTGTACCGCCACTTCCCCTCGCGCGACGCGCTCATCCGCGCCCTGTACGACGACGGGGTCGCCGAGCTCCAGACGCACGCCGCCGACATCCTCGGCGCGGAGACCGGCTGGGCGGGCGTCGAGCGCTGGCTCGAGACCCTCTCCGGCTGGCTCGCCGAACGGCCATACGTGCCGGGCGTCCTGCGTCGGGTGGGCGAGCTCGAGCCGGGGCACAGCCCCGGGATGGAGTTCCAGTCCCTGCTCGACGGCATCGTCGAGCGGGCCCAGGCCGAGGGGTCGCTCCGGCCGGAGGTCACGGCGGTCGACCTCGCCGTCCTCGTCGACATGCTCGGTTCGCTCGGCCAGTACGGCGGGGCCTACCTGCCCTACTGGCGGCGGCAGCTCACGATCGTGCTCGACGGCCTCCGCGCGCGCCCGGACGCCACGCCGCTGCCGGGTGCGGCGCAGGACTTCGCGGCGTTCCACGACATGTCGCACCGCAAGCGCCCGGCCGACTGAGCGCCGGGCCGACTGAGCGCCGGGCCGACTGGGCGTCAGTGCGCCGCGCGCACCTCGACGAGGTTCGCCCACGGGTCGTCGAAGGCGATCGTGCGACCGTCGTCGCGGGCGGCGACGCGGTGGTGCGCCATCCGCTCGCCCAGTTCGCCGAGGTCGTCGGCGGTCGGCACCACGATCTCGACCTTGCCGAGGCCGAGTGCGAGCTGCCGGCGGCCCGCGCCGCGGCTCTTCCAGGTGTTCATCGCCATGTGGTGGTGGTAGCCGCCCGCCGAGACGAACAGCGCCTGGTCGCCGTAGGTCGCGGTCTGGTCGAAGCCGAGCCGGTTCACGTAGAACTCGCGGGCGCTCGCCACGTCGCCGACCGACAGGTGGACATGGCCGACGCCCGCGGTGCCGAGTCCGGTGCCGGATGCCGCGGCCTCGGCGGCACGCTCGGTGAGGTGCTCGCGCAGGTACCCGTTCGGGTCGAGGAAGACGGTCGCCATCTCGACGGTGCCGTGCGTCCACGACCACGTGGAGCGGTCGCGGTCGAAGTACAGCTCGACGCCGTTGCCCTCGGGGTCGTCGAAGTAGAACGCCTCGCTCACGAGATGGTCGGCGCTGCCGGTGAACGTGCCGGGGTACTTCGAGGCGACCGAGAACAGCGCCGTGGCGAGCGCCTCGCGCGAGTCGAAGAGGATCGCGGTGTGGAAGAGGCCCGCGCTGCGGGGCGACGCGTGCGTCAGCTCGGGCGCGTGCTCGAGGATCACCGCGGGCACGGCGCCACGGCCGAGCACGGCGACGGGCCCGTCGTGGCTGAGCAGCTCGAGCGTGACGCCGTCGCGGTAGTAGCGGATCATCGCATCGAGGTCGGCCACTCGCAGCGTGACGGGCCCCATGGCGGTGTCGGCGGCGAGGCGCTCGCGGGCGGCATCCGAATCAGTTGTAGTCACAACTAATTGTAACGTTCGTCGAGAGCATCCATTCCCGGCCGATGCCGACCCGGGACGAAAGGCCCGGCGGCTCGCGCGCGCCGCTCCGTAACGTGAGGGCGTCGCCGGGCGGAACCCGCGGGCGCACACGACGAGGGAGCGGTCATGGGAATGGACAACCTGATGCTGTACATCGCGACGTACGACGATGCCGCATCGGCGGCCGAGGACTACAGGAGCCTGCAGGCGGCGGGGGAGGCCGACCTGGAGGTCGTGTCGTCGGTCGTCATGCATCGCGACGCCGACGGGAAGGTCGCCGTTGACGAGCACGGCACCGGCCAGGTGTCCAGCGGGGCGCTGATCGGCGGTGCTGCGGGGCTCGTGGTCGGGCTCTTCGCCCCGCCGCTGCTGGCCGCGACCGCGGTCGGCGCCGGCATCGGGGCCGTCGCGGGCAAGATCGCCGAGCGACGCGAGGAGAAGAAGATCGGCGTCGATCTCGAGGAGGCGCTGCCGCCGGACTCATCGGCGATCGTCGCGATCATCGACGACAGGTACCTCGACCGCATCGACGCCGCACTCGACAAGTCGCTCCGGAAGGTGGAGAAGGCGATCGACAAGGACGACTACGAGGCGCTGCAGAAGGCGATCGACGAGGGCGGCGACCGGATCGCCAAGGCGATCGCGTCCTAGCCGCCCTGCACGGGCGCCGGCCGCCGCTACAGCCCCTGCGTGAGTCGCTCGACCAGCGCGCGGTAGCGCTCGGCCGTCTGCTCGACGATCTCCGCCGGCAGCGTGGGCGGGCGCACCTGGTCGGTCCGGTCCCAGTTCGCGGCCAGCCAGTCGCGCACGATCTGCTTGTCGAAGCTCGCCATGCGCACCTCGGGCGTGGGACCCGTCAGGTACGCCTCGAGGTCCCAGTACCGGCTGGAGTCGCTCGTCAGCACCTCGTCGGCGAGCGTCACGATGCCGAGCTCGCGGTCGGCGCCGAACTCGAACTTCGTGTCGGCGAGGATCAGCCCGCGCTCCTCCGCCACCTCCGACGCGTGCGCGAACACCTCGAGCGAGATCGCCCGGAGCTGCTCGGCGACCGTCTGGCCGACGAGTTCGACCGTGCGCTCGTACGTGATGTTCTCGTCGTGCTGGCCGAGTGGTGCCTTCCACGCCGGCGTGTAGATCGGCTCGGGCAGGCGATCGCCGTCGGCGAGCCCCTCGGGCAGGCGGATGCCGCCGATGCCGCCGGTCTCGACGTACTCCCGGTACCCGCTGCCCGTGAGGTACCCGCGCACGACGCACTCCACCGGGAACATGTCGAGCGTGCGGCACAGCATGGCGCGGTCGGCGACCGCGGCCGGGATCGGCGGCAGCTCGCGGTAGCGGTCGTCCTCCGCGTACGCGAGGTGGTTCGGCACCTCGGGCAGCCGGTCGAACCACCAGCGCGTGAGGGAGGTGAGCAGCGCTCCCTTGCCGGGGATCTCGGGTTCGAGGACCTCGTCGAACGCGCTCACGCGGTCGCTCGCGACGACGAGCACGACGGGGGAGAGCGAGAGCGGGTCGCCGGTCCACGTGTCGTCGTCGGTCATCAGGTCGGTGGGCACGTACAGGTCGCGCACCTTGCCCGAGTACACGAGGGTCCAGCCGGCGAGGTCGATCACGTGGGTCATGCCCGTCTCCTTCTCGTCACGGATGCCGCGGCCCTCCCGGACGCGGCGCGACAGCTCAGTCCGCGACCCGCGCGGCGATGTCGGTGCGGTACTGGCCGCCCTCGAGGCGCAGGTGCCCGAGCGCCTCGTACGCTCGGCGGCGCGCCTCGGCGAACCCGCCACCGACGGCGACCACGTTGAGCACGCGACCGCCGGTGGCGATCAGGTGCGGCTCGGCGTCGTCGGCGGTCGAGCCGACGGCGGTCGCGGCGTGGGCGATGTGCACGCCGGACACGGATGCCGCGGCCTCGAGCCCGTCGATGCGCCGGCCCGTCTCGGGCGACTCGGGGTAGCCCTCGCTCGCGAGGACCACGGTGACGGCGGCGTCCGGCCGGAACTGCGGACGCGGATGCTCGGCCAGTCGCCCGGTCGCGGCCGCGTAGAGCAACCCGGAGAGCGGGGTGGCCAGGCGCGGCAGCACGACCTGGGTCTCGGGGTCGCCGAAGCGCGCGTTGAACTCGATGACGCGGATGCCGCGACTCGTGATGATGAGCCCCGCGTAGAGCAGGCCGATGAACGGCGTCTGCTCCTCGTCGAGTCGGCGGATGGTGGGCAGGGCGACGGTCTCGATCACCTCGTCGACGAACGCCTGCTCGCTGCCGAACCGCTCGTCGAGCCAGGGCAGCGGCGAGTAGGCGCCCATGCCGCCCGTGTTCGGGCCCTCGTCGCCGTCGCGGAGCCGCTTGTAGTCCTGCGCGGGCGAGAGCGGCAGCACGTTCGAACCGTCTGAGAGCAGGAACAGCGAGACCTCCTGCCCGTCGAGGAACTCCTCGATGAGCACCGGCCCCTGCTGGAGGTAGTGCGCGGCGTGCGCGAGCGCGGCATCGCGGTCGTCGGTGACGAGCACGCCCTTGCCGGCAGCGAGCCCGTCGGCCTTGACCACGTACGGGGAGCCGATCGCGTCGAGCGCGGCGACGACCTTCGGCAGCGAGTCCACGAGCTCGGCGCGCCCGGTCGGGACGCCCGCGGCCTCCATGACGCGCTTCGCGAAGGTCTTCGAGCCCTCGAGCTGCGCGGCCGCCCGACCGGGGCCGAACGCAGCGATCCCGCGGGTGCGGAGGGCGTCGGCGACACCTGCGACGAGCGGGGCCTCGGGCCCGATGACGACGAGCTCGATGTCGTTGTCCATGGCGTAGTCGGCGACGACGACCGGGTCGGTCGGGTCGAGTGCGATGGTCTCGACGCTGCCGCGCGCCGACGACGTGGGGGATGCCGCGATGCCCGCGTTCCCGGGGGCGGCCACGATCTCGTGCCCCGCCTCCTCGTCGAGCAGGGCCAGGATGATGGCGTGCTCGCGCGCGCCCGAACCGAGGACGAGGATTCTCACCCCGTCAGGCTACCGGAGCGCCCCGGAGGCGGCACGGGCCGTGACGTGGGGGAGGATGGGGACATGGCACGCGCGAGGATCGGGGACGATGTCGGGAGAGCCGCCGTCGGGGTGGTCGTGAGGGTCGGCGGCGACGGGCTCGCTGCGGGCGAGGCGCCCGGCGTGGATCGCACGACGCTGGCGCTCGCGGTCCGGTACACGTTGCAGTTGCTGGCGGAGCAGGCGCCCGGCGGGTCGGTCGAGGTCCGCGTGCCGCCCCACGGCGCCGTGCAGTGCGTCGAGGGCCCGCGTCACACGCGCGGCACCCCGCCGAACGTCGTCGAGACGGATGCCGCGACGTGGCTCGCGCTCGCGACCGGCCGCCTCGACTGGGCCGGCGCCCGTGAGACCGGACGCGTGCACGCGTCCGGCCAGCGGGCCGACCTCACGGGCGCGGTGCCCGTGATCGACGGCGACCGCATCCGCTGAGCCCGCCCGTCCCCCGAGCAGGCGCGTGGGGGAGAATGGGACGGTGACCGATGCGCCGAACCGTCCCGAGCCGACCGACCCCGAGCCGTCCGCACCGGGGGAGCCGGCCGAGCCGGAGGCATCCGTCGACCGCGTCGATCAGGACGAGGCGCACGCCGACGCCCACCCGAAGGTCGAGCGAATGGACCTCGACCCCGACCAGCCGGGCGATCGCCTCGAGACCGAGGTGACGAGCGACGCCGTGACGGTGCGGCGCGCGCCGCGATACCCGGCGTTCATCCTCGCCGGGGTCGCGCTGGGCGTGCTCGTCGCCCTCGTGCTGACGTTCGCGTTCCCCGAGAACGCCGAGTTCGACCGCGGCCAGGTGTTCGGGTTCCTCCTGCTGTGGGCGGGCGCCATCGGCGCGACGCTCGGCGGCGTCGTCGCACTCGTCGTCGACCGCATGCTGGCCAAGCGGCGCCGCGAGGCGATGGCCGAGCACGAGGCCACGCACTACGTCGACGACGACCCCGCGCGCTGAGCCGGGCCCCGGGTGGCGCCCAGCAGCCGCTCGAACTCGGCCACGCTGCCTCCGGCGCGCTCGAGGTCGGCTCGACGGAGCACCGGGTGCCATGATCCGGCCGCGTCGCGCCCCAGCACGACCGGCAGGCCCGCCTCGGCGATGACCGCGAGCGCGGCGGCATCCGTCACCTCGTTCCGGTGCGCGAGCTCGAACGGCAGGTCGAGGCGGGCGACCAGGTCGTCCCACTCGGGCTTGCGGCGCCACGAGTGGGTGATGTCGCACAGCGCGCACTCGGCGCGGCCGAGCAGGTGCCCGACGACGTACGTGAGCTCGCCGACCAGTCCGCCGTCGGCGTCGTAGACGCCGAGGTACCCCGTGGGTGCTGCAGCGGATGACGCGGCGTCCGTCGGCTCGCTCATGCCCGCATCGTCGCAGCACACGCCGTGCGCGGGCTGTGGGGACGCCGTGGCGCGGCTGCGAGCCGTCAGCTGAGCTGCGTGCGCTCGACCCAGTCGAGGTACTCGGGCGTGACCGTGCCCGTGACGTACTCACCGGTGAAGCACGACAGGTCGAGCTCGCCGATGCCGGTGCCCTCGGTGATCGCGGCCTGCAGGTCCGCCACCTCCTGGTAGATCATGTGGTCGGCGTCGAGCTCGCGGGCGATCTCGGGGATCTTCTTGTCGTGCGCGATGAGCTCGGCGCGACTCGGCATGTTGATGCCGTAGACGTGCGGGTACCGCACGGGGGGCGCCGCCGAGGTGAAGGTGACCTTGTTCGCGCCGGCCGCGCGGGCCATCTCGACGATCTCCTTCGAGGTCGTGCCGCGCACGATCGAGTCGTCGACGATGAGGACGTTCTTGCCGCGGAACTCGGTGCCCATGGCATTGAGCTTCTGGCGAACCGACCGCTTGCGCTGCGCCTGCCCCGGCATGATGAACGTTCGGCCGACGTAGCGGTTCTTGTAGAAGCCCTCGCGGTACTCGATGCCGAGCTTCTGCGCGACCTGCATCGCTGCGGGACGCGACGAGTCGGGGATGGGCATGACGACGTCGATGTCGCCCTGGTCCATGTGCGTGGCGATCGTGTCGGCGAGGCGGTCGCCCATGCGCAGGCGCGCCTCGTAGACCGAGATGCCGTTCATGATCGAGTCGGGACGGGCCAGGTAGACGTACTCGAACGAGCACGGCACGAGACGCGGGTTCACGGCGCACTGGCGCGAGATCATCTCACCGTCGAGCGTGATGAAGATCGCCTCCCCGGGCTCGACGTCGCGGACGATCTCGTAGTCGCCGTTCTCGAGCACGAGCGACTCGGATGCCACGATCCACTCGTCCTTCCCCGCCTCGGTGGTCCGGCGACCGAGGATGAGCGGGCGGATGCCGAACGGGTCGCGGAACGCGAGGAGCCCGTAGCCGGCGATCATGGCGATGACCGCGTAGGAGCCCTCGACGCGTTCGTGCACGTGCGAGACGGCCGTGAAGACCTGGTCGGGGTCGAGCTCGAGGCCCGTGATCTGACCCTGCAGCTCGGTGGCGAGCACGTTGAGCAGCATCTCGGTGTCGCTCGTGGAGTTCACGTGGCGGCGGTCGATGCGGAACAGGTCGCCGGAGAGCTCGCGCGTGTTCGTGAGGTTGCCGTTGTGGACGAGGATGATGCCGTAGGGCGCGTTCACGTAGAACGGCTGCGCCTCCTCCTCGCGCTCGGCCGCGCCCTTGGTCGTGTAGCGCACGTGACCGAGTCCCATGTTGCCGATCAGCGACCGCATGTCGCGCGTGCGGAACGCCTCGCGCACCTGCCCCCGCTGCTTCGTCATGTGGAACACCGGCCCGTCGGCCGTCGCGATGCCCGTGGAGTCCTGTCCGCGGTGCTGCAGCAGGAGGAGGCTGTCGTAGATCTGCTGGTTGACGGGCTCGGTGGAGACGATGCCGACGATGCCGCACATGCGAGCGATGGCTCCTCGAAGGGGTGGGTGGGTGCGTCCGAGTTGGACGATCAATCCTCCCACACGCGCGCACGTGAGCCGGCTGGGTGGATGCCGCCGCTCACCTGAGCGGCACGGTCGGTCGGCGCGCGGCGGGCCCGCCGCGGCATCCGTTGCCCCAACCGCTGAGCGTAACCCGCCGAGGCGGCCCGGCGAACGGAAACTTCGGTTCCGTGCGGATGTTCGTCGTTCTCCACGAACGTGATCCGGTGGACTCCCCCGAACGGGGGGCATATGTCAGGCTTCCCGGCATTCGATCACCGCGGGCTCCGGCATCGACTTCGGGGGATACCGGCCGCCGGCCTGAAGAGAGGACCCATCGTCCATGAAGCTCACCTCGCTCCGCGCCGCCCTCACCGGCGCGGCACTCGTCGCGTGCGGCCTGCTGGCCGTGCCGACCGCGGCATCGGCCGCCCCGCCCGCCCCGCCCGCCCCGCCGCCCGGCGTCGACCAGCGCGCGGTGCCCGCCGCCGAGGCGGCCGCCGCGGCGACGTACTGGACGCCGGAACGGATGCGGTCGGCGACGCCCGCCGACGTGCTCCTCGCCGGCAGGTCGGCGTCGACCCCGGCGGCCGACGTCGCCGCGGGCGCGCCCGTGACCTACGGCAAGCCGTCGCGCGGGGGCGAGGCCGTCGAGCCGATGGCGGCGAGCGAGGCGGCGGTGTCCAACATCGGCAAGGTCTTCTTCACGCTGAACGGCCGCAACTACGTCTGCTCCGGCAACTCGGTGAGCGCGACCAACGGCAGCCTCGTCGCGACCGCGGCGCACTGCGTGCACGGCGGCAAGGGCAAGTACGCGACGAACTGGGTCTTCGTGCCCGCCTACGAGAACGGCAGCGCGCCCTACGGGCAGTGGACCGCCACGAAGCTCACCGCGCCGACGCAGTGGACCAAGCGGGGCGACATCACGTACGACACGGCGTTCGCCAAGGTCGGACTGCTCGGCGGCAAGACGCTCGCCTCGACCGTCGGGGCCTCGCCCATCGCCTTCAACCAGGTGCGCGGCCTGTCGTACGAGGCGTTCGGCTATCCGGCGGCGGCGCCGTTCGACGGGCAGACGCTCAAGTCGTGCGCGGGGACCGCGAGCCCGGACCCCTACGGCCAGACGCAGTCGCAGGGCATCCCCTGCGACATGACCGGCGGCTCGTCGGGCGGTCCGTGGTTCCTGTCGTCGGGCGCACAGAACTCGGTGAACAGCTTCGGCTACAACAACATCCCGAACGTGATGTTCGGGCCGTACTACGGCTCGGTCGCGCAGACCACGTACGCGACGGCCGCGGCGTCCTGACCCGCTGACCCGGAGCGCCCCGCACACTCGTCGGTGCGGGGCGCTCCGTCGTGTTCGAGATCGAGTCTTGCTTTCGTACTTTGTTTAGTCGTAAATTTAGGGACACCCACCACGGGGACCCCGCTCCGACACAGAGGCATCGATGGCGATCCACTCCACCAACCGCACCGACGTCAACCGTTCCGCGATCCTGGCGCGACTCGGTGCCGACGGCCCCGCATCGCGCGCCGACCTCGCCCGGGTGCTCGCCGTCTCACCGGCGCTCATCACGCAGCTCGTGAAGGACCTCATCGCCGACGGGCTCCTCGTCGAGCTCGAGCAGGCGCCCTCCAACGGCGGCCGCCCCGCGCGCATGCTCGGGCTTGCGGCCTCGGCCGGCCGTGCGATCGGCGTGAAGGTCGTCGCCGACCACGTCGCGTTCGTCGAGGTCGGCATCGATGGCCGGGTGCTCCGGGAGGCGAGCGAACCGTTCGACGCGACCACGAGCACGTTCATCGCCGACCTCGTCGAGCACATCCGCACGTTCATCGCCTCCGGCGAGGACGTCACACTCCTCGGCCTGGGCGTCGGCGTGCCCGGCAGCGTCGACGAGCCCGGCAACGGCGTCGTCGAGTCGGCCCAGCTCGGCTGGAGCGGCGTCGAACTCGGCGATGCGCTCCGCCGCGCGATCGGCCTGCCCGTCATCGTCGAGAACAACGTCAACGCGCTCGCCGTCGCCGAGCGGCTCTTCGGGCTGGGGCGATCGCACCGCAACTTCCTCGTGGTCACCATCGGCACGGGCGTCGGCGCCGGCATCATCGTCGACGGCAGCGTCCTCCGCGCGGCATCCGGCGGCGCCGGCGAGATCGGCCACATCCCAGTCGACGACGACGGGCCGCGCTGCAGCTGCGGCAACGACGGATGCCTCGAGGCGTACATCGGCGAGGCAGCGCTCGTGGAGCGGGCGCGCGCCGGAGGCGTGATCGGCGCGGACGACGGGATCGACGCGTTGCTGCGCGCCGCCCAGTCCGGCGACGAGCGCGCCGTTGCCGTGTACCGCGAGGCCGGCCGGCTGCTCGGGCGCACGCTCGCCGGCGTCGTGCACACGATCGACCCCGCGTTCGTCGTCGTGCTCGGCGAGGGGACGACCGCGTGGCGATTCTGGTCGGTCGGCTTCGAGCCGGCCTTCCGCTCCCACCTGCTGCGACACCGCCGCAGCCTGCCCGTCGAGGTCGAGACCTGGCAGGACGCGAGCTGGGCGCAGGGCGCCGCCGCCCTCGTGCTCGCCACGCCGTTCGACGCGGCCGGGGCAGGCGACCAGGGGCGGCTCATCCGGGCGAGGCTCGTCGGCCAGGTGGTGCGACCGTGACCGCGCTGATCGGAGACGCGGCAGCCGAGGTCGCCGCGGGCGGCCCCGAGCCGGCCCCGTCGACGCGCGCGCCGCGCGCTCGCGGCCGGCGCTCGCGCGGCATCCGCTACGCCCTCACCGTGCTCGCCTTCCTGTTGCCCAGTGCCATTCCGCTGGCGCTGTTCGTGCTCGGGCCGATGGTGGCCGCGGCATGGATCAGCCTGACCGAGTGGAACCTGCTCGCACCCGCGCAGTGGGTCGGGTTCGAGAACTACGCGACCCTGCTCACCGACCCCGAGACGGCCGACGTGTTCCTCCACACGGCGTACTACATCGTCGGCTACCTGCCCATCGTCTACGTCGGCGGGCTCGCGATCGCCCTCGCGCTGAACACCGCGCTCAGGGGCCGGACCGTGCTCCGCGGCATCTACTTCCTCCCGGTCGTCACCAGCTGGATCGTCGTCGCGCTCGTCTGGCGCTGGCTCCTGAACCCGTCGAACGGCGTCGTGAACACGGTGCTCGCGTTCTTCGGCATCGACGGGCCCGGCTGGTGGACCGACCCGGCGTGGGCGATGCCCTCGATCATCCTCGCCTCGGCGTGGAAGGACCTCGGCTTCGTCATGGTGATCCTGCTCGCGGGGCTCCAGGCGATCGACCCCGAGCTGCTCGACGCCGCGCGCGTCGACGGAGCCGGATGGTGGCGCCGCCTGGTCTCGATCACGCTGCCGCTGCTCTCACCCGCGACCTTCTTCGTGATCGTCATCTCGCTCATCAACGGTTTCCAGGTCTTCGACCAGGTGTACGCGATGACCGGCGGCGGACCGGGCGGCGCGACGCAGGTCGTCGTGCAGCAGATCTACGACCTGACGTTCCGGTACGGGCAGGCCGGCGAGGCGTCCGCGCTGTCGTGGCTGCTCTTCGTCGTGATCCTCGCCGTGACGGTCGTCCAGATCCGCGGTCAGCGGAAGTGGGTCAACTATGGCTGAGACGACCCTCGCACCGTCGACGGCGCAGGCGCGCGGCATCCGTCGTCGCACCGACGCCGCGCGCGCCGCGCGGGCCCGGAGCGTCGTGCTGCACGTCGTGATCGTGCTCGGCGCACTGGCGATGTTCTTCCCGTTCTACTGGACGCTCGTGACCTCGCTGAGCCCCGGCGCCGGCCTCGGCACCACGCCGGAGCTCGTCCCCGCCGACCCGGGCCTCGACGCGTACCGACGGCTGTTCGCCGAACTTCCGTTCGCCCGCGTCATCGGCAACAGCCTGCTGCTCGCGACCATCACCACCATCGCCCAGCTGTTCACGAGCGCCACGGCCGCCTACGCGTTCAGCAGGCTGCCGTTCCGCGGGCGATCGGTCGTCTTCGCGATCTACCTCGCGACGATGATGATCCCGCTGCAGGTGCTCGTCGTGCCGCTGTTCGCCGAGCTCCGCGCGCTGGGACTCGTCGACACCTATCTCGGCGCGCTGCTGCCGACGTTCGCGGCGGCGTTCGGCGTGTTCCTCCTGCGCCAGGCGATGAACCAGGTCCCCTACGAACTCGACGAGGCGGCCGCGATCGACGGAGCCGGACACTTCCGGATCTTCTGGACGGTGGTGCTGCCGAACATCCGGCCCGCGCTGGCGACCCTGGCGGTCTTCGCGTTCATGGGCAGCTGGAACAGCTTCCTCTGGCCGCTCGTCGTGCTCCGCTCGCCCGAGCTGCAGACCCTGCCCGTCGCCCTCGCCGGCCTGCAGGGCCAGTACACCACCCAGTGGGACATCGTCATGGCCGGCTCGGTCGTCAGCATCCTGCCCATGCTCGCCCTCTACCTCTTCGCCCAGAAGTACGTCATCCAGGGAGTCGCGAACACCGGCCTCAAGTGAGCCGGCGACTCCGATCGAACCCGAACACCCCCAACCCACCACCCACGCCTCATCCGATCGAAGGAGATACGCATCATGAGGACCACAGCACTGACCGGCCTCGGCATCGCCGCCGTGGCCGCCCTCGCCCTGAGCGGCTGCGCCGCGGGTGACACCGGGGGCGAGGCCGACGGCCCCGTCACCATCACGTACACGAACTTCATCTCGAACGACGGCAACGAGGAGAACCTCCAGGCGATCGTCGACGCGTTCGAGGAGGAGAACCCCGACATCACGGTCGAGGTCACCACGCTGCCCTACGCCGACTACGGCACCGCGTTGCAGACCGACCTCGCTGCCGGCACGGTGTCGGACGTCTTCGACATCGAGTACGCCAACTACGCGCAGTACCAGGCGAACGGCGTGCTCGCCGAGCTCGCCGTGGAGGACCCGGGCGCGTATCGCGAGAGCGTGCTCGAGGCCTATCAGACCGACGGCACGCAGTACGCCCTGCCGAGCTCGTTCTCGACCGTCGTCCTCTTCTACAACCGCGACCTGTTCGACGCCGCGGGCCTCGAGTACCCGGCCGACGGGTGGACCTGGGCGGACGAGCAGGACGCGGCCGAGCAGCTCACGGACGCAGCCGCCGGGCAGTGGGGCTCCCACCAGCCCGTGAGCTTCTACGAGTACTACAAGGTGCTCGAGCAGAACGGCGGCACGTTCCTGAACGATGACGGCACCGCCGTGGCGTTCAACACGCCCGAGGGCGTCGAAGCCGCCGAGTGGCTCGTCGGGAAGAGCGGCACCGTGATGCCGACGATCGAGGACGGGCAGGGCACGCCCGACTTCGACACCAACCTGTTCCTCGACGGCAAGCTCGCGATGCTCCACACCGGCATCTGGATGTTCGGCGCCTTCGCCGACGCGCCGTTCGGCTGGGACATCGCGGTCGAGCCGGGCAACACCCAGCAGGCCAGCGCGCTGTTCTCGAATGCGGTCGGCGTCTCCGCGGGATCGGAGCATCAGGAGGCCGCGGCGACGTTCGCCGAGTTCCTCACCTCGAGCGACGTGATGGTCGAGACCCGCCTCGACGCCGGCTGGGAGCTCCCGGCCACCTCGGACGAGGCCGCGCTCGAGAGCTACCTCACCCTCGGCGACCCGGAGAACCGGCAGGCGGTGTTCGACTCGCTCGAGCAGGTCGCCCTCCCGCCGGTCGTCGCCGAGGGCCAGCAGGAGATGCAGGACATCATGACCGAGGAGCTCGTCGAGGCGCAGGCCGGTCGCAAGACCGTGCAGGAGGCGCTCGACTCCGCCGAGGAGCGCATCAACGCCGCCATCGGCGGCTGAGTGCGGGCCCTCCCGCAACACGGGGCCGGGCGCCCTCGCGCCCGGCCCCTCCGACTCCACCACGCACGAAGGCAGCACGACGATGACCGTTCCCCTCACCGCCCGGCCCGACATCGCGGCCCTCGTCCGATCCAGCGCCGATCTCATCGAGTCCCTCCAGGACGCCGGCGGGGCCTACCCGGCCAGCCCGACCTTCTCGGCGTACTCCGGCTACAGCTGGTTCCGCGACGGCGCGTTCATCGCCGACGGCATGTCGAGCGCGGGGCGCGCCGAGTCCGCGGAGCGGTTCTTCGACTGGTGCGCCCGCACGCTCGAGTCGCGGGGCGACGAGATCGCTGCGATCGTCGCCGCCGCTCGCGCGGGCGAGCCCGCGCCCGACGCCGCGATGCTGCCGACGCGTTTCACGTTCGACGGCCTCGCGGGCGACGACGAGTGGTGGGACTTCCAGCTCGACGGCTACGGCACGTGGGTGTGGGCGCTCGACGAGCACGTGCGACGCCACGGCACGGATGCCGCCGGATGGGCGTCCGCGATCGCGCTGACCGTCGACTACCTCACGAGCTCGTGGCGGCGCCCCTGCTTCGACTGGTGGGAGGAGCACGCCGATCACGTGCACGTGTCGACACTCGGCTGCATCGCGGCCGGGCTGCGCGCCGCGGTGCGCCTCGGCGTGCTCGACGCGGAGCGCGAGGCACTGGCCGCGGCCGCGGCCGCCGAGGTCGAAGCCGTCGTGCGCACGCGCGGCACCGCCGACGGGCACCTCGCCAAGTGGCTCGGCTCGTCTGCCGTCGATGCGAGCCTCGCCGCGATCGTCGGCGTCATGGACGTCGTGCCCGCGGCATCCGATCTCGGTCGCGCGACCATCGCGACCATCGAACGCGACCTCACCGTCGACGGCGGCGTGCACCGCTATCTCGGCGACACGTACTTCGGCGGCGGCCAGTGGCCGCTGCTCTCGTGCCTCCTCGGCCTCGCCCACGCCCGGGCGGGCGACCACGACCGGGCCCGGGAGCTCCTCGACTGGGCCGCAACGACGGCAGGAGCCGACGGGTCGATGCCCGAGCAGGTCGAGCGCCGTCTCCTCGACCCGACCCGCGTCGACGAGTGGGTCGAGCGATGGGGCCCGTCGGCCGACCCGCTGCTGTGGACCCACGCGATGTTCATCCGCCTCGCCGTCGAGCTCGACGGCCTCGAATCCACTCGGGAGACCGCCGCATGATCCGTCACCGCCCCCTCGGCTCCGGCCACCCGTACTCGGTCGACACCGAGCAGCGATGGCCGCTCGATCCCGTCGCGGGCGAGCCGCTGCGACTCGGCGTGCGCGCGACGCCCGACGTCGAGGTCGTCGAGGTCGAGCTCGAGGTCACGGATGCCTCGGGCGCGCGCCGTACCGAACGTCACCCCCTCGAACCGGTGGCGAGCACCTCCCGCGGCCAGACGATCGACGGCGGTCACCTCGCGTCCGCGCAGGCGCGGCTCGCGCGAAGGGCGGGTGGCTGGGCGGTGGAATTCCCGGCGCCCGAGGCGGGCAGTGCCATCCGCTACCGCTTCGTCGGTCGCACCGGGGACGGCGCTGCGCAGCGCACACGCGCCTTCGAGACGACGATCGCGGCATGGGAGGCGGCCGCCGACGCCGCGGTCGCGGCATCCGGGCGCAACCGCGTCGTGCCGGGCAGCGTGCAGGTGCTCACCGACGGTGCCCGTGTCCGCCGGGTGCGCTTCGCCCTCCCGCTCGCGGACGGCGAGCACGTGACCGGCTTCGGCGAGCGCTTCGACCGGCTCGACCACCGCGGCACCGAGCTCGACTCGGTCGTCTTCGAGCAGTACAAGTCACAGGGCGCAGAACGGAAGACGTACCTGCCGATGCCGTTCGCCCACGTGGTCGGCGGCGACGGCTGGGGCTTCCACGTGCGCACCTCTCGGCGGGCGTGGTTCGACGTCGGCGCGAGCGATCCCGAGCGGCTCGTCGTCGAGGTCGAGGCGGCTGCCGCCGTGGGCGAGCCTGCCGCGACCGTCGCGTTCCACGACGGCACGCCCACCGCGGTGCTCGACGCGTTCCTCGCCGAGGTCGGCCGCCCCGAGGTGCTGCCCGACTGGGTGTTCCGGCTGTGGGCGAGCGGCAACGAGTGGAACACCCAGGCCGAGGTCATGCGCCAGATGGACCTGCACCGCGAGCACGACGTGCCCGTCGGCTCGGTCGTGATCGAGGCGTGGAGCGATGAGCGCACCTTCACGGCGTTCCGCGACGCGAGGTACGAGGTGACCGAGGACGGCGCACCGCACCGGCTGGCCGACTTCGAGTTCCCCACGGATGGCGCGTGGCCGGACCCGAAGGGCATGGTCGACGAGTTGCACGACCGCGACATCCGCGTGCACCTCTGGCAGATCCCGCTGCTGAAGGCGCGCCCGCACCCGACCGGGCAGGCGCGTGCCGATGCGCTCGCCGCGGAGCGCGAGGGAGTGCTGATCCGCGAGCCCGACGCGCGCGGCGGGCTTCGCCCGTACCGCAACCGCGGCTGGTGGTTCCCGCTGTCGACGATGCCCGACCTCACCGACGAGCGCGCCGCGCGCTGGTGGACCGAGAAGCGCCGCTACCTCGTCGAGGAGGTCGGCATCGATGGGTTCAAGACCGACGGCGGCGAGCACGCCTGGGGGCGTGAACTCGTCTACCTCGACGGCACGCGCGGCGAGGAGGGGAACAACCGGTTCCCGGTCGCGTACGCGAAGGCGTACGGCGACCTGCTGCGCTCTGCGGGCAAGGCGCCCGTGACGTTCAGCCGTGCCGGGTTCACGGGGTCGCAGGCGCACGGCGCGTTCTGGGCCGGCGACGAGAACTCGACGTGGGACGCCTTCCGCTGGTCGATGTTCGCGGGGCTCTCGGCGGCCGCGAGCGGCGTCCTCTACTGGGGATGGGATCTCGCGGGCTTCTCGGGTCCGCTGCCGAGCGGCGAGCTGTACCTGCGCGCCACGGCCGCGTCGACGTTCGTGCCGATCATGCAGTACCACTCGGAGTTCAACCATCACCGCCGACCGGTGCGCGACCGCACGCCGTGGAACATCGCCGAGCAGACCGGCGACGACCGCGTGCTCCCCGTGTTCCGTTCCTTCGCGCACCTGCGCGAGCGGCTCGTGCCCTATCTCGCCGCCGAGGCGGCCGAGAGCGTGCGGACCTCGTCGCCGCTCATGCGCCCGGCGTTCTTCGACCACCCAGAGTGGAGTGCCGCATGGACGCATCCGCTGCAGTGGTTCCTCGGGCGCGACCTGTTCGTCGCCCCCGTGGTGACCGAGGGCGAGGCCGAGCACGAGGTCGCGTTGCCGCCCGGCGACTGGATCGACGCGTGGACGGGCGAGCCGATCGCCGGCGATGCGGTGGTGCGCGCTGAGGTCCCGATCGATCGGATCCCGGTGTACGCGCGGGCCGATGCGTGGCCGGGGCTCCGGGAAGTCTTCGAGGCGCGGCAGTGACCGCGCACCGAGCGGTCTTCGAGGCCTTCCTCGCACGGGTCGAGGCGGGCCTCGACGGCAGGGACGAGGTCGTCGGCCTGGTCGGCATGGGCTCCACCGCGGAGCGCGACCGCGTCGACGAGTGGTCGGACCACGACCTCGCCCTGATCACGCACGAGGGTGGCCAGGACGCGCATCGATCCGCGGCATCCTGGCTGCCCGATCCCGACCGGATCGCCCTCGAGGTGCACGAGCACCATGGCGGGGTCAAGGTCGTCTACGACGATGGCCACGTGATCGAGTACGGCGTCGCGAGTCTCGACGAACTCTCCGACTGGGCGGCCGATGCGTACGACGTGCGCGTGGACCACGGTGGCGTGGCCGCGACGATGGCGGCGATCGCCTCGAAGCCCGCTCCGGTCGAGCCGGACGTCCAGCGCGATCTCGGGCTGGTCCTCGCGCTCGCGTTGATCGGCGTCGGCCGCGCTCGGCGCGGCGAGCGGCTCAGCGCCAACGCGCTCGTCCGAGGTGCGGCGGTCGACGCGCTCACCCGGGCGATCGCGGAGGGCGTTCGTCCCGAGCGCGATGCCCGCCCCGACGCGCTCGATCCCACACGTCGCTTCGAGTCCGCCCATCCGGTGATCGCCGCGCGGATCGACGACCTGCTCGCGAGCCCCGTCGAGGAGTGCGCTCACGGCCTGGTCGACCTCGCGGTGGAGCTGTTCGGGATCGGAGAGTCGGGGGTGTCGCCGCGCGGGCTGGCTGCGGTGCGACGGCGCCTCGGGTGGACTCGGTGGTCGTCGGAGGGGTGAGCGCCCGGCGACACCGCTACCGGGCGTACCGCTCCACGAAGTTGCGCAGCATTCGACTCGGCTCGGACACCGGGGCCCGGCCCGCCGAGGCGAGCGTGAGCTCGAGCTCGCCGGCGGCGAAGTAGCCGTGGTCGGCGTACGCGTGGATGCGCAGGACGATGCCGTCGAGGTCGAGCTCGGGGTGGTACTGCGTCGCGTACACGTTCGCGCCGACCCGGAACACCTGCACCGGGCACGTCGGCGACGAGCCGAGCAGGGTCGCCGAGCCGGGCAGCGACCGGATGGCCTCCTTGTGCCCGACGAACGCGTTGAAGGTCCGCGGAATGCCGGCGAGCAGCGGATCGGACGCGCCGGCGTCGGTCAGCGTGACCGGCACGACGCCGATCTTCTCGCCGTAGGTGCGGTCGATGGTGGCGCCCTGGTGCGCGCCGAGGGTGCCGACGCCGTAGCACGCGCCGAGGAATGGGAAGTCGCGGGCGACCACCTCGTCGAGGAGGGTGGCGAACTCGGCCTCGACGCGCTGCTGGACCGGTGACTTGGTCTCGGGCGGGTCGGAGGCGTTGAACGGGCCGCCGCCGACGAAGATCCCCGACAGCGCATCGAGGTCGAGCCGAGGCATCGGCTGCGCCTCGAGCCGGATCCGGATGAGGTCCCGTTCGTCGAGCCCGGTCTCGCGGAGGAACAGCGCGTACTCCTCGTCGGCGGGCAGGTCCTCGGCACGCGTGGCGAGGAGGACGAACGGTTTCATGGGTCCACGATAGGCGCGGCACGACGGGCCGAGTGCGCGTCAGTGCACGAATCGGCCGCCGCCGCCCGTCGAGCCCGCCGGAATCGCGAGCGCCGCGAGGGCGGCCGCGATCGCGGCGGCGATCGCCGCCGCGGCGAAGCCGCCGGCGATGCCCGTGGCCAGGAGCGCCGAGAACGCCGAGACTCCGATGGCGCCGCCGATCTCGTGGGAGGAGTTCAGGACTCCGGATGCGGCGCCCGCCTCGTCGTGATCCACGCGTGAGAGCGTCGTCGTGCTCGCGGACACGAAGCCGGCGCCGAGGCCCGCCGCCGCCGCGGTCATCCCGGTGATGGCGACCGCTTCGGCCAGGCCCGTCGCGACGGCGGCCGCGGCGAGCGCGAGCCCGCCCGCGGCGACGATGAGGGCGAACGGCGCGACCCGGCGCGCCCCGATCGTTCCGACGGTTCGCCCCGCGACGTGGGCACCGGCGACGATCGCGAGCGCGATCGGCAGGAACGCGATGCCGGTCGGTACCGGCGCCCAGCCGGCGCCGGTCTGGAGCTCGAACGAGAGCATGACGAAGCTCCCGACGAGCAGGCCCGTCGCGACGAGCATGAGCAGCGAACCCGCGGCGACCGGTCGGGACGCGAGCAGCCCGAGGCGGACGAGCGGTTCGGCGGCACGCCGCTCGACCGCGACGAACGCCGTAAGGAGGCCGAGCCCGCCGAGTGCGACGGCGATCCCGGCGCCTGCGTCGACGAGCTCGCCGACGGTGAACGACGCGACGATCGCGGCGATCCCCGCGGTCGCGAGCAGGGCGCCCATGACATCGATGCGCCCCCGCCGTCGTCCGCCGCGTGCGGTCGCGCCGATCACCGCCGGGACGGCGAGTGCGACGAGGAGCCCGACCGGCAGGTTGACGAGGAAGATCCAGCGCCATCCCGGCCCACCGGCGAGCAGCCCGCCGAGCAGGACGCCGACCGCTGCGCCCGCGCCCCCCACTGCGCCCCACACGGCGAGTGCCCGAGCGCGGCTCGGGCCGGTGAACGTGTGGAGCAGGGTCGCCAGCGCGGCGGGCGACAGCATGGCCGCGCCGACGCCCTGCGCCGCGCGGGCGGCGAGCAGCGCTGCGGCGTCCGTGGCGAGTCCGGCGATGAGCGAGGCGGCGGTGAAGACCGCGAGACCCACGAGCAGGAGACGACGCGGGCCGAAGACGTCGGCGAGGCGGCCGCCGAGGATCAGCAGGCCGCCGAACGGCACCGCGTAGGCCGCGATGGCCCAGCCCGCGAGCGCGGGGTCGATCCCGAGTTCGGCGCCCATGACGGGCAGCGCGAGGTTGACGACCGTGAGGTCGAGGACGAGCATCGCCTGCGCCGTGGCGATGATGACGAGCGCGAAGCGCGCTCCTCGCCCTCGCCGGTGCGGTGCGCCGCGCCGGATGGAGGGGGTGGCGGGGGACGGATGCGACATCTCGAGTCCAATCTCGAACAGTGGTGTACGGGTTTTAACTCATACACCCTTGTTCGAGATAGAGTCAAGGCATGACCGAACCCGCGACGCGCCCACCCCGCAGCGATGCCGTCCGCAATCGCGACGCCATCCTCGAAGCCGCCGCCGACGCGCTCGCACGCGACCCTCGGGCGAGCATGACCGACATCGCACGGGAGGCCGGCGTGGGCCGCGTCACCCTCTACGGCCATTTCCCGTCGCGCGAGGCGCTCGTCGAGGCGACGCTGCTCCGAGTCATCGAGCGCTCGGAGGCCGAACTCGCGTCACTCGATCTGAGCGGTGACCCGTTGGACGCGCTCGACCTGCTCGTCCGCCGGTCGTGGCGCATCGTCGACACGTTCCACCGGCTGCTCGGGGTCGCCGAGGAGACGCTTTCGAACGAGCGGATCCTCGCGCACCACGCCGAGCCCATGGCCCGCGTGCGCACGCTGATCGAACGAGGACAGCGCGTGGGCGCGATGCGCCGCGACCTCGACGCCGGCTGGCTCGCGAGTTGCTTCACGGCGCTGCTGCACACGGCGGCGGGTGAGCTGCGTGCGGGCCGGCTCAGCGAGGACGCCGCCGATCGCGTGGTCGCCGCCACGGTCGTCTCGCTCCTGGCCGCGCCGTCCGTGGCCGGCGGCTGACCACGACGACGGTGCGCCGGTCAGTACTGCGACGGCGTCGCGAGCACCGCCATGGTGCAGCGCGACACGCACACGAGGCGACCCTGCTCGTCGGTGATGCGGATGTCCCAGACCTGTGTCGTGCGGCCGCGCGTGATCGGCCGGGCCTCGCCGTGGACCCACCCCTCGGTGACGGGTCGGACGTGGTTGGCGTTGATCTCCATGCCGACGCAGTAGTAGCGCTCGGGGTCGACGGTGAACGACGCGCCCCAGCTGGCGAGCGTCTCCGCCAGCGCGACCGACGCGCCGCCGTGCAGCACGCCCGCCGGCTGGCGGGTGCGGTGGTCGACCGGCATCCGGCCCTTCAACGAGTCCTCGGTGAGTTCGGTCATCTCGATGCCGAGGGTGCGGATCATCGCGTGTTCACCGCGGGAGTTAGCCCACTCCAGCGAGGGCTCGCCGAACCAGATGCTCATGCGGTCGAGTCTGCCACGGCGCCCCGGCCGCGCCGGCCGGGCTCAGGCGAGCTCGGCGATGATGGGATGGATCGCGTCGTCGAAGGCCGCGGCATCCGCTCGCAGGTGGTCGGTGACGGCCACGGTCTTGCGGCCGATCCACCAGACGCCGGATGCCGCGAGCGGCAGCACCTCGACGTTCAGCTCGAACGAGTGCGCGCGCCGGCCGACCTCGCGCTCGTGCTCGGCGATGGTGCCCGCGTACGCGCGGTACGTGTCACCGGAGCGGGCGGCCGACGCGGTGCGGTAGCGCTCGTGCGCCCACTCGGCCCACGCGATCGCGGCCTCGGCGTGGGGGCGGATGGCGGCGGCGATCGCCTCGGCGCCCGAGACGGGCAGCGCGATCGCGGTGCCGTACTCGTCGATGAGCTCGAGCGGCACCGGCGACGGGTGCTCCTCGGGCTCGACGGTCATGGCCCACCACTCGCGCCACTGCTTCTCGAGGGTGTCGTGCGCGTCGACGTCGCGCGGGCCGTCGGCGCCGACGCGGCCCACGTCGCGCAGGCGCGGAAGCTCGGCCGGGGAGGCGATGCCGAGCACCTCACGCAGGTAGAGGGCGAGCAGGACCCCGGTGCTCGCGTTCTCGCGAATCACCCACGACGGCGTGGCACCCGCGTGCATGCTCGGATTCTACCGCCGCCCGCTGTCAGGCCGCCCGGAGGAGCGCGCCCGCACGGGTACCCTTGTCGGGTGAGCGCGAACTCGTCCTACGCCGCGGCCGGAGTCGATACCGCCGCCGGTGACCTCGCCGTCGAGTTGATGAAGGAGGCGGTCGCGAAGACGCACGGGCCGAACGTGCTCGGCGGCGTCGGCGGGTTCGCCGGCCTCTACGACCTCTCGTTCGCGAAGGACTACCGCCGCCCCCTGCTCGCGACCTCCACCGACGGCGTCGGCACGAAGATCGCGATCGCGCAGGCGCTCGACGTGCACGACACCATCGGGCAGGACCTCGTCGGCATGGTCGTCGACGACATCGTCGTGGTCGGCGCGACGCCGCTGTTCATGACCGACTACATCGCGTGCGGCCGGGTCGTGCCCGAGCGCATCGCCGCGATCGTCACGGGCATCGCGCGGGCGTGCGCCGAGACGGGCACCGCGCTCGTCGGCGGCGAGACCGCCGAGCACCCGGGTCTCATGGGCGTCGACGATTACGACGTGGCCGGCGCCGCGGTGGGCGTCGTCGAGGCCGACCGCGCGCTCGGCGCCGAGCGCGTCGTCGACGGCGATGCGGTCATCGCCATCGAGTCGAGCGGCCTGCACTCCAACGGCTACTCGCTGGTCCGGCACATCCTCGCGAACGCGAACCTGGCGTACACGGATGCCGCGGCGGACCTCGGCACGACCTGGGGCGAGGCGCTCCTCGAGCCGACCCGCCTCTACTCCGGCCCGCTCGTGAAGCTCCTCGCGCACGAGACGCTCGGCACCGCCGTGCACTCGCTCTCGCACGTGACCGGCGGCGGCATCGCGGCGAACCTCGCGCGCGTGCTGCCGCGCGGCTCGTGGGTCGAGGTCGACCGGTCCACGTGGTCGCCGCAGCCCGTGTTCCGCGTGCTGAACGACCTCGCGGGCACGACCCTCGAATCGACCGAGGGCACCTGGAACCTCGGCATCGGCTTCTTCGCGGTCGTGGCAGCGGATGCCACGGCACCCGTCATCGCCGAACTCGGCACGCTCGGCCTGCCGGCGTGGCAGGTCGGCACGGTCGCCACGGGCGCGTACGACGATTCGGCACCCGGCTGGGAGCAGGGCGCCAAGGGCGTCGACGGCGGCGCGGTCCGGCTCGTCGGAGCGTACGCAGGCTGACCATGCGCGCCGCCGTCTCGATCGGGCTGCCCGGCACCACCGACCACGCGACGCTGCGTGCGCTCGCGCCGCACCTCGAGCGGCTCGGCTTCCACGCGCTCTGGCTCAACGACGTTCCCGGAGGCGACTCGCTCGCGGGCCTGCGCTCGGCCGCCGAGGTCACCGAGCGGCTCCGCCTCGCGACGGGCGTGATCCCGCTCGACCGCCGACCGGTCCAGCGCCTCGACCCCACCGGGCTCCCCACCGACCGGACCACGATCGGCATCGGCTCGGGCGGATCGCGGCATCCGCTCGACGTGGTCGCCGACGGCATCGCCGCACTGCGGTCGAGAACGGATGCCGAGGTCGCCGTCGGCGCCCTCGGTCCGAAGATGCGTCGTCTCGCCGCCCGACAGGCCGACGCGGTCGTGCTGAACTGGCTCACGCCCACTGCCGCGGCACGTGCGATGGACGACCTGCGGCGCGATGCCGGCGATCGGGCCGATGCCGTGCGCGGGGTGCTGTACGTCCGGACCATCACCGACGGCGCCGCCCGAGCGGCGTTGCAGCGAGAGGCAGACCGGTACGGGTCGTTCGCGTCGTACGCCGCCAACTTCGCGCGTCTCGGCGTGCAGCCGATCGACGCGACCATCGACCGCGGCGCGACGCTCGCGTCCTACGACGTCGTCGACGAGGTCGTGCTGCGTGCGATCACCGTGGGCGGCACGCTCGCGGAGCTCGAGCGTTTCGCCGACGAGGCCGCGCGCTGGCGTGCCGCGATGGGATAGCCCGACGGGACCATCGGTCATGCGGCCCGAGCGCGCTCCGGACTAGCGTGGCGGACATGACGGCCGACGCCGAGCGCGCATCCGCCCACCGGTCGACCGGGCCGGAGGTCCGGCTCGGCCGTTGGGTCGGGTACGTGGTCGCGGGCGAGGGCGTCGGCTTCCTCGTGCCCGTGACCGGCTTCGCCCTCGCGGCGACGCTCGACCTCGAGGCGTGGGCGGCGTGGGTCGTCCTCGTCGTCGCCGGGGCGGGCGAGGGGGCGCTGCTCGGTCTCGGCCAGTCGCTCGCGCTGCGCAGGTCGCGCGCCGAGGTGCCGGTCGGCCGGTGGGTCGCGGCGACGGCGGTCGCGGCATCCGTCGCCTGGTCGATCGGGATGCTCCCGACCACGCTCGCCGACCTCGGCGCCCCGCCCGACTTCGGCGCCGCGGCCACGTGGTTCGCCGTCGCGATCGGCGGACTCGTGCTGCTCGCGACGATCCCGCTCGCGCAGTGGCCGGTGCTGCGCGCCGCGGGCGTGCCTCGCGCGTGGCGGTGGATCCCGCTCAACATGGGGGCGTGGCTCGCCGGCCTCGTGTTCACCTTCCTGCCGTCGCCGTTCGTCGACGAGTCCACGCCGCCCGCCGTGGCGTTCGCGCAGTTCGCGTTCGCGGGTGTGCTCATGGCGCTGACGGTCGCGCTCGTCACCGGCTGGGGGCTGCGGCGGATGACGCGTCGCTGAGGATCGCGACACGCGGGACCTTCGGCCTCGGGTCGTCGCGCGCGACGCCGCTACGGTGGTCGTGTCCTGGGGGAGTGCGATGGGGGAATCGCTCGAATCGGCATCGCGGGCCGAGCCGCGCATCGGGTCCGCGTCCGCGGTCGGGCGCGGCCGCGGGAACGGGCGCCTGCGCACCGCGGCCGGCGTCGTGGCGCTGGCGCTCGCCGCGGGCGGCGCCGTCCTGCTCGGGTCGCACGTGCTGCAGCCCGACACGGCCGCCGACCTCGTCACGCTGGAATCGGTGGACTTCGGATCGGCCCCCGACGGCCCCGTCGCGGCGGGCGAGGGGTGGACGGCGGAGGTGGCCGGGTCGGCGATGCGGCTCCGGGCCGACCATCCTGGCGCGATGCACCCGTTCTGGACCGCCTCGCCTTCGACCGACGAGATGGCGGTCACCGCGGCCCTCGCCTGGCCGGAGGACGCGTCCGTCGATGCGCTGTACGTCGGCGGCGTGACCGTCCTCGGTGCCGACGGCGCCGGGTGGGGCGTCGCCTGCGGCACGGACGGCAACGCCTACGTGCTCGCCGTCTGGGACGGCCGCAGCCAGGCGCTCGACACGATCCCCGACGCGGGATGCGGCGAGGGCCCGTTCACGCTGGTCCTGGACGCGCGTCGGGGCCGTGGCGGGACCGACACGATCGAGGCGCGCCTGCCGGACGGCGAGCGCGTCGTCCTCAAGCCGGGCGAGGTCCGCGGCCCGTACACGGGCGCCGGCTTCGTCATGGCGTCGGGCGACCGCACGCTGACGGTGCCGGGCCTCGACGTCCGGACCTACGAGGTGCGGGTCAGGGCGGAGGCGGACCCGGGCGCGGGCTCGTAGTCGATCGCCCGTGCCGCCACCGCGAGCACGAGCCGGCGCGGAGCGTATCGGCCCACTGCGGCGCCGAGCCTGTTGACGAGCCCGGTGACGAGCACGCTGGGGGTGCGGTCGCGGTCGAGCGCCCGCATCAGCGCGTCGACGACGGATGCCGGATCCGCCGGCGTTCCCACGGCGAGCGAGACCGGGTGGGTGGTCGTCGATGCCGCGGTCGCCGCGCTCCAGCGCCGTGCGTCCGGCACGAGCACCGCCCTCACGAAGCCGGACGCCACGCGCGCGGCCATGCGCGCCTGGGCGGCGCTGCATGGGATCGTGAGCCTGCGGCTCCACAAGGGCGAGGCGCTCTGGCCGACGACGGCACGCGAGGACGCCCTCGCAGTGGTGGCGCCGCTGGGTCGATCGCGGAGCCCGTCAGCGAGGGCGTGCGCAGGTGGTCAGGAGGCCCGGTGGGTTCCGTCGTCGGCCACGACGGAATCGTCGTCGGCGGTGTACTCGGCCCACTTCGACGCTTCGTCGTCGTAGTGGTCGTGGTTGGAAGCCGTGAGCTCGCGCTCGAGCGCGCTGTAGTCGGTCGCGGGGCTGAAGTACTTGAGCTCCCGCGCGACCTTGGTGTGCTTGGCTTTCTGACGGCCGCGCCCCATGCGTGACCCCCTTACGACGTCTGGCCGGGTGGGATGTACGTCACCCGGCTCTTCTGATAATGATCAATCCCGGCCGATAGTTTAGCACCGCCCGGAACGCCGAACGGCTTCCCCCGCGGCGGTGCGAAGTTGCCCCGCTGGCCCGCACCGGCCCCCCGGACGTGCTGAGATAGACGGGTGCATGCGATCCCCGAGCGAGTGACGGTCGCGGTGATCGGCGCAGGGCAGGCGGGCCTCTCCGTCGCGTTCTACCTGCGCCGTTTCGAGCTCGTCGCCGACGACGACTTCGTCATGCTCGACCGCGCGCCCGGGCCCGGCGGCGCGTGGCAGCACCGCTGGTCGTCGCTGCGTCTCGGCACCGCCCACAAGGTCAACGACCTGCCCGGGATGGCCGACATGGGCCTCAGCTTCGAGACCGCCGACCGGGCGCTCCCGGCGAAGGAGGTCGTGTCCGACTACTACGGGCGCTTCGAGGAGCACTACGACCTGCGGGTCCACCGCCCGATCGACGTGCGACGCGTCACCAACGACGGCGTCGACCTCCGCATCGAGTACGACGACCTCAGTCCCCAGCCGGTCGAGGAGCAGAAGACGCGCGGCTTCTTCGGGCGTCGCCGGAGGACCTTCCGCGAACCCGAGGCTCCGGAGGTGCCGCGGGGCGAACTGCGCGCCCAGTTCCTCGTCAACGCGACCGGCACGTGGGGTTCGCCCTTCGTGCCGTACTACCCGGGCATGGGCGACTTCCGGGGCCGTCACGTGCACACCTCCGACTTCGTCGACGCCGAGGACTTCCGCGACCGGCATGTCGTCGTGGTCGGCGGCGGCACGTCGGCGATCGGCTTCATGCTCGAGCTCGAGGACGTCGCGGCGGGCCTGACCTGGGTGTCGCGTCGGCCCGTCGACTGGCTCGACCGGCAGGTGCTCGATCTCGAGGGCGCGTCGGCGGCGGTCGCCGCACAGGACGAGGCAGCGCGCGCCGGCCGTGCGCTGCCGTCGATCGTGAGCGGCACCGGGGTTCCGAAGAACCGTCGCATCGCCGCCGGAATCGAGCGCGGCCTGCTCGTGGCCAGGCCGATGTTCGACCGCATCGAGGCCGACCGGGTCGTGTGGAACGACGGAACCTCCGCCCGCGCCGACGCGATCATCTGGGCGACCGGATTCCGACCCGAGCTGCGTCACCTCGCACCGCTGAAGCTGCGCGAGAAGGCCGGCGGGGTCGCGGTCGGCCAGGGCGCCTCGTGGAACGATCCGCGCGTGTTCCTCGCCGGCTACGGCCCGCAGGCCTCGACCATCGGCGCGAACCGCGCGGGTCGAATGATCGCCCGCCAGATCATGGCGATGATCTAGCGAGTGGCGTCGACGAGGTCGGCGACCCAGTCGTTCGTGTGCAGCACGCGGCCGTTCGCCACCTCGAAGTCGGCCTCGCCGAGGAGCCGGAACCCCGCCTTACGGCACACCGCGTTCGACGCCGGGTTGTCGACGCGCGGGAATGCGTGGACCGGCAGTCGCTCGCCCCGCTCCCGCGCCGCGTCGAGCATCGCGGTCACCGCGGCGGGGGCGATCCCGCGGCCGCGATACGCCGCTTCGACCGACCACCCCGCCTCGAGCACCGGCTCGTCGTGCCAGTCGCGCCGCCAATAGCCCACGATGCCGACTCCTTCGGGGTGGCCGGGAATGACGATCCGGAACTGGTGCGCCGTGCCCTCGCGACCGAGGCGAAGGTAGCGCTGGTGCCGGGCGCGCACCTCGTCGTCGGTCTCGGGACCGCCCAACTGGTCCATGAGCTCGGGCGTGTTCGCCCGCCGGAGGAGATCGAGGTCGTCCTCCGACCAGGCGCGCAGCGCGACGTCCGTCATGCGCCCAGTGAAGCGGATGCCGCCGACATCCGTTCGCCCGCCTCAGCCGCCGGCAGCGCATTCGCGTGCCGGAACCCCGAGGGGATCCGCACCATGCCGCCCGGGGGAGCGGTCATGATGCGGATCCTCATTCGAGACGAGACGAGACGAGACGGCGGCGCCCGCCGCTCGCTCAGCGCTGGGCGAGCTCGCGCAGCACCTCCGAGCGCACGTCGGCGAGCCGCGTGCGCAGCAGCGACACCGTGTCGGCGCTCACCCGGCCGCGGTTGGCCTGGCTGCGCAGCTCGAGCCGGATCTGCTGCCGGAACTCGGTGATGGCGAGGTCGGCCTCGTGCATCGCGCGCGTCGACTCCGCGTTCGGCTGCGGCGTCGCGGGCTCGCTGGTGGCGGCCTTCCTCGCCTCGCGCGCGGCGTTGGCGAGCTCGGCGCGGAGGCTCCGCATCGCGGTGTCCACCTCGGCGCGGACGCCCTCGGCGAGTCGACGGACCGAGTCGGTCACGTCGTCCTCGATGGCGTCGAGCTCGTGGCGGCGCGACTCGAGCTCCGCGCGCCCGGCGTCGGTGATCTCGTACACCGACTTGCGGCCGTCGGTGCGCTTGGTGACGAGCCCCTCCTCCTCGAGCTTGGCGAGGCGGGGGTAGATCGTGCCGGCGCTCGGCGAGTACGTGCCGCCGAACCGTTCGGACAGGGCCTGGATGAGTTCGTACCCGTGGCGGGGCCGCTCCTCGAGCAGGGCGAGCAGATAGAGGCGCAGGTTCCCGTGGGCGAAGACCGGCGGGGTCATGCGGATGCCTCGTCGCCGGTGCCGTGCGACGCGTCGGCGTCGTGTCCGGTCGGGCCCGCGGCATCCGCCCCGCTCGCCCCTGCGGAGCCCTGGGGACCCGCAGTGCCGGCGGACGCGCCCGTCCGCTGGCGGCGGATCACCGCGATCTTGCCCGAGACGCTGTTCGCCACGAGGTCGAGCCACGTGCCCACGAGCTCGCCGGTGACGCGCTCGAAGCCCTTGCCGAGCGTGCCCTTGATCTGCGTGTCGTCGAGGAGCAGCGAGCCGCCCACCGTGTTGACGCGGTAGCGCGCGCCGCTGCCGGCGTCGAAGCGCACGGTGAGGTCGCCCGAGACCGTATTGGTGTCGACGCGGCCGGGCGTGCCCCTCACGTCGAGGATCATGTCGCCCGAGACGGTGTCGGCCTTGAACGAGCCGACCTCGCCGGTGACCGTGACGTCGCCCGACACGGTGTGCGCCGTGACCCGGCCGGTGTGGTCGCCGACCGAGATCTCGCCGGAGACGCTCGTGCACTCGACGTCGCCCGCGTGGTTGTCGATGACGAGGTCGCCCGACACGGAGCTGAACCGGCCGTCGTTGTCGAAGCCCGACACGAGCGCGTCGCCCGAGACCACGCCGAGCTTCATGAGGACGTGCCGCGGCGCGAGGATCGAGACCTCGGCCTTGGCGCTGCCGGTGAAGCCCTTGAAGACCTCGACGAAGTTGTCCCAGCGCAGCTGCGGGTGGTCGATCTCGAGCGAGTCGCCGTCGATCTGGATCATGAGGTCCTTGCCGCTGACGCTGGACACCTCGACGCGGGCGCCGGGCTCGTCGTGCGCGATGACGTCGACCTTGCCGCCGATGAGGCTGACCTTCAGCTTGCGGACGAGTTCGAGGTCGATGACCCGGGTCTCGCCGGGGTTCACGACCCACTTCTCGATGGCCATGCGGTTCTCCTTCGTTCTTCGGCGAGCGGATGTCGCTCCGCCGGCGCCTGAGGGGCGCGTGTCGCGATATATCGCGTTCTGGATGGCAACACGATATATCGCGTTGCTGGGAGCGTCAAGATATATCGCGAGATCGCATGGGGTCGGCGGACTGCGGCATCCGCTTGACCTTGACGCGACGTCAACTTCTAGCATCGAAGCGAACCGGATGCCGCAGGAAGGGGAGATGGCGATGGACTGGTCGATCCAGGAGGTCGCGAAGCTCGCGGGCACGACGAGTCGCACGCTGCGTCACTACGACGACATCGGGCTGCTCGAGCCCTCCCGCGTCGGATCCAACGGCTACCGGTACTACGACCGGGCCGCGCTCGTGCGGCTGCAGCGGATCCTGCTGCTGCGCGAGCTCGGGCTCGGCCTGCCGGCGATCGCCGGGGTGCTCGACGGGCAGCGCGACGAGTCGCGCGCGCTCGCCGGCCACCTCGAGTGGCTGCGGCAGGAGCAGGAACGGCTGGCGCGACAGGTCGCGTCGGTCGAGAAGACCATCGAGGCACTCGAAGGAGGTGAACAGATCATGGCGAAGGACATGTTGGACGGGTTCGACCACACGCAGTACCGCGAGGAGGTCGAGCAGCGCTGGGGCGCCGACGCGTACGCTGCGGGCGACCGCTGGTGGCGCGGCATGCGCGACGACGAGCGGCAGGCGTGGAAGGAACGCACGGCCGCACTCGGGCGCGACTGGACCGCCGCCGCCGAATCGGGCATCGCGCCCGAGAGCGCGGAGGCGCAGGAGCTCGCCCGGCGCCACGTCGAGTGGCTCACGGGCGTGCCCGGCACGCCGGCCGCCGCGTCCGGCGGCGACGTGAAGGGCTACGTCATCGGCCTCGGCGAGATGTACGTGGCCGACGAGCGCTTCGCGGCCAACTACGGCGGCGAGGCGGGGGCCGCCTTCGTGCGCGACGCGCTGCGCACGTTCGCGGAAGCGAATCTGTAGGCGGTGTGACGAGCGGATGCCGCGGGGGCCGCTCCCGCGGCATCCGTCTGCAGGTTCGCTTCCGCGGCACCGCGCACGCGCCGAGTGTCCAGCGGATGCCACGTCGCGCCGGTCGCGGCGACATCCGCCGGACGCTCGGCGGTGGCGGAGGTCCTGGGTGAGCGACGTCAGACGGTGGCGATGCCGGCCGCGAGCCTGCGGAACCGCAGCGCGAGCAGCACGACGAACACGGTCCACGGCACGAGCGAGGCGAGCGCGAACACCGTGCCGACCACGCCGGCGGGCGACGGCACGACCATGAGGATGCCGGCAGCCAGCCCCCACCATCCGCTCGCCCGGGAGAAGTGCGCGGTGCGCAGGATCGCGACCGCGAACAGCAGGAGTGCGATCGCGCTCAGCACGTAGTACACGAGGAACGCCGTGCCGGTGTACCCGGCGACCAGCGCCTCGCCCGCGCCGAGGATCGCCGCGCGGCCCTCGGCGTCGGCCGTCGCGTGCGCGCCCGCGAGGTCGAGGAGCTCGAAGGCGGGGTTCGACGGGATGTAGGCCGCGACGCCGAGCAACCCGGACACCAGCCCGAGCGAGGTGAGCGTCGGCGCATCCGTGCGCAGGCGCACGAACAGCGCGACGTAGAGCACGGCGAGGATCAGGTTCTGGACCAGGTACAGCAGGTCGAGGCTGAGGAGCCCGAGCAGGGGGTTCGCGGTGAGGAGCTCAAGGTAGGCGGCGGCGGTCGTCGGGGGCGGCCAGGCGACGTAGATCGCGATCTGCACCGCGATGACGACGACCATGACCGCGAGCAGCCATGCCGTGAGCCGATACAGCGGCGCCCATGCGTTGCCGTCCGGCCCCGCTCGTCCGACCTCCACGCCGCCCCCCTTCGCGAACCCTCACGCTAGCCCCACCGCACGGGAGCCCGCGAGTGTCCGACGGATGCCGGGTCGCGGCGACCCGAGCGGCATCCACCGGACACTCGCGAAGCGCGGGCCGCTTGTGCGTAGGGCGACTCAGGCCTGGGCCGGGGTGACGCCCGTGGCGGGGTGCGGGATGTCGCGTTCCGGCACCCGGCCCGGCGTCGTGGCATCCGCTCGCCGGCGCACCGCGAACAGCGGGATCATGTAGCCGCACAGCGGGCCGATGAGCAGCGCGAACGCGAGCGTGCCGATGCCGACGTTGCCGCCGAGCAGGAATCCCGTGACGAGCACCGTGACCTCGATGCCCGTGCGGACGATCCAGATGCGCCAACCGGTGCGGCGGTGCAGGCCGGTCATGAGGCCGTCACGCGGACCGGGGCCGAAGTGCGCCCCGATGTAGAGGCCGGTCGCGGCCGCGAGCACGACGATGCCGCCGAAGAGCATGACGATGCGGACCCAGAGGTCGAGCCCGGTCGGGATCATCCAGAGCGAGAGGTCGGCGAACGGCCCCACGAGCAGGGCGTTCATGAGCGTGCCGAAGCCGGGCTTCTGGCGGATCGGGATCCACAGCAGCAGCACGATGCCGCTCGTGATGACGGTGATCAGGCCGAAGCCGAGGCCGGTCTGCTTCGCGATGCCCTGCGTGAGCACGTCCCACGGGGCGACGCCGAGCTCGCCGCGCACGATGAGCGCGATGCCGAGGCCGTACAGGTACAGGCCGACGAAGAGCTGCACGAGGCGGCGCGTGAAGACCGGCGCGGTGTCGGCGGTGCGGAGCCTGCGGAGGCCGCGAATGGGGCGGAGCGACATGATGCAATCCAATCCTCGAATTGGCCTTTCGGCAAGAAGCCAATTCGCCTAGAGTGGCCTGCATCATGGATGCCGCACTCAGCGCCCGCGCGCTCGACACCCTCCTCGGCGACTGGCGCTCGGGCGGCGGCAGCGCCTACCGGACCCTCGCCGACCGCATCCGCCTGCTCGTGCTCGACGGGCGGATCCCGGTGGGCACGCGCCTTCCGGCCGAGCGCGACCTGGCCGACCGCCTCGGGCTCAGCCGCACCACGGTCACCGCGGCCTATCGCGAGCTGCGCGACCAGCACCTCCTGCACAGCGTGCGCGGCTCGGGCAGCGTCGCCCGCCTGCCCGGCGCGCCCGCGGTGCTGCCCGCGCCGCCCGCCGCCGACTACGTCGACTTCTCCAAGGCCGCGCCGCCCGCGGTGCCCTGGCTCGCGGATGTCGCACGTGAGGCCGTCGACGAACTGCCGGCGCACCTCGGCGAATCCGGCTTCGACCCGATCGGCACGCCCGCGCTGCGCGCCGCGATCGCCGATCGCTACACCGCGCGCGGGCTCCCGACCCACCCAGAGCAGATCATGGTCACGATCGGCGCGCAGCATGCGATCGCGCTGCTCTCCCGCGCGCTCGTCAACCGTGGCGACCGCGCACTGATCGAGGCGCCGACGTACCCGCATGCCTACGAGGCGCTCCGCGGGTCGGGAGCCCGGCTCGTGCCGGTCTCGGTGTCGCCGGCCGACGCCGGTCCCGAGGGCTTCGGCGCGGCCGACGAGGCGGAGGACCTCGTGCGCGCCATCCGTCATTCGAACCCCGTCGCGGCCTACCTCATGCCCGACTTCCAGAACCCCACGGGGCGGTCGCTCAGTGCCGACGCCCGCGAGCGCGTGCTCGACGCGGCCGGCCGGCAGGGCACCGTTGTGATCGCCGACGAGACCACCGCCGAGCTCGACATCGACCGCGCCGAGCACCCGCTGCCGCTCGCGGCCTACGGCCCGGCGGTGATGGTCGGATCGGTCGGCAAGACGGTGTGGGGCGGCATCCGCGTCGGGTGGATCCGTGCCGACCGGCCGCTCATCCGCAGGCTGCTCGCGGTGCGGTCGCCGGGCGACCTGGGCACGCCGATCCTCGAACAGCTCATCGTCGGGCGCCTGCTCGGGCGCATGGACGACATCCTCGACCTGCGCCGCGAGCAGCTGCGCGCCGGGCGAACGCACCTCGAGTCGCTGCTCGCCGGCGCGTTCCCCGACTGGCACGTGCCGCACGTCGACGGCGGCATCGTCACCTGGGTGGGCCTCGGTGCGCCGGTGAGCTCGCAACTCGCGCTCGCCGCGCGTACCGAGGGGCTCATCGTCGCCGCGGGACCGCGGTTCGGCATCGACGGCGCCTTCGAGCGGTTCCTCCGCCTGCCGATCTGCTACCCGCCCGAGGTGACGGATGCCGCGGTGCAGGCGCTCGCGCGGGCCTGGGGGTCGCTCGCCCGCACGCCGGTGCCCGACCAGAGCGTGCTCGCCGCGGTCGTCTGACGGCCCCGCCGGCCCACCGCCGTCGAACCACCGTCGCCGACTCACGCGAAACGGCCCGCGGACGGGCCGTTTCGCGTGAGTCGAGGGAGAGGGGGTCGACGGGCGTTCACCTTCCGTCAACGCCCCGGTCGTCCGGCGGCGCGAGAGTGGTGCGGTCCACACCCCCGATCGAAGGTGACCGATGCTCTCCTCACGACTTCGCCCCCGAATCCGGCGCACCGCCACGCCGGTGCTCGTGACCGCGGCGCTCGCCGCGGGACTCCTCGCGACCGCCCCCGCCGTGGCCGCGCCCGGCGGCCCGAACGCCGCTCCCACGATCGACCCGATCGAGGTGTCAGCCGACGGCGCCGCCCTCTCCCTGTCGCCGGTCGGCACGTACGAGACCGGAGTCTTCGACGAGTCCGCCGCCGAGATCGTCGCCTACTTCGACGAGCGGATGTACGTCGTCAGCGCGCAGGCCGGCCTCGTCGAGGTGATCGACGTGAAGAAGCCCGCGACGCCGAAGAAGGTCGGCGAGCTCGCCGCCGACGGCATCCCGAACTCGGTCGCCGTGCGCGCCGACGGGCTCGGGGTCGTCGCGCTCGAGGATGCCGGAGACCGGACTGCGCCGGGCCGCCTCGTGTTCTTCGACGCGACGAAGAAGAAGCCGCGCGTGCTCGGCAGCGTCGAGGTCGGCGCGCTGCCCGACATGGTCGCGATCTCGCCCGACGGCACGCGCGCGGTCGTCGCGAACGAGGGGGAGCCCGCCGACGACTTCGGCACCGACCCCGAGGGCTCGGTGGCCGTGGTCGACCTTCCCGCGACCGTGGCGGCGGCCGCGCAGGCCGACGTCCGCATCGCCGACTTCCACGAGTTCGAGGAGGGCGGCTCGAAGACGCTGCCCGCCGGCGTCCGCGTCTTCGGGCCGGCGCCCGAGGCCGACCTGCCCGTGTCGCGCAACCTCGAGCCGGAGTACGTCGCGATCGACGGCGACGCCGCCTACGTCTCGCTCCAGGAGGCCAACGCGATCGCCGTGGTCGACCTCGCGACGGCGACCGTCGAGGAGATCCTCCCGCTCGGCTTCGTCGACCACTCGGTTGCCGGGCACGGGATCGATCCGTCCGACCGCGACCCGCAGGGCGCGCCCATGTTCGACATCCGCACGTTCGAGGGCCTGAAGGGCATGTACCTGCCCGACGGGCTCGCCGCCTACCGGTCGGGCGCTCAGACGCTCCTGGTCTCGGCGAACGAGGGCGACGCGCGCGAGTGGGGCGACTACGAGGAGCCGGCCCGAGTGAAGGACCTCGGCGACGACGGCCTCCCGCCGATCTGCGCGGCGAGCCCGGCCGCCGCGCTCGCCGGCGACGCCGACCTCGGCCGCCTGAACGTGTCGACCGCGATGGGCCTCAGCGCCGACGGGTCCTGCTACGAGGAGCTCTACGCGTTCGGCTCGCGCTCGTTCTCGATCTGGTCGACCGAGGGTGACCTGGTGTTCGACTCCGGCGAGGACTTCGAGCGCATCACGCACGAGGCGGCGTCCGGGTTCTTCAACTCGAACCACTCCGAGTCGAACCTCGAGGGCCGCAGCGACGACAAGGGCCCCGAGCCCGAAAGCCTCGCGATCGGCGAGGTCGACGGCCGCACCTATGCGTTCATCGGCTTCGAGCGCGTCGGCGGCGTCATCGTCTACGACATCACCGAGCCGACGGATGCCGCGTTCGTCACGTACCTCAACCGCCGAGACTTCTCGGTGTCGGTCGAGGACGACGGCGTCGAGCGGCTTCCGTCCGCGGGGGACCTCGGCCCGGAGGGGCTCACGTTCATCCCCGCGGAGACGAGCCCGACCGGCGCACCCATGCTCGCGGTTGCGAACGAGGTGTCGGGCACGACGACCCTCTACGACCTGGTCGCGAACGGCTGAGTCGCGCGGCCCGGCGGCCGGGCGGACACGGAGCTCCCGTGCCCGCCCGGCCGCGGGCGTGTCACCCCGTCAGCGACGGAGGGCGAACCGGCGCACCCCGAGGAGCAGGGCGCCGGTCAGTGCCAGGAACAGCGCGAGCCGCTCCCAGAACCCGGCGTCGAGCCCGGTCGCCGCGAGCGCGCCCGTCGGCACGCCGGCCGACGAACCGGACGCGGCGACCGACCCGCCCGAGTGCGAGCCCGAGTCGGCGCCGTCACCGGGCGTCGTCGGGTCGGTCGGGTTCGTCGGGTTGGTCGGGTCGGTCGGGTCGACCGGGTTCGTCGGGTCGGTCGGCTCGGTCGGCTGGGTCGGCTGGGTCGGGTCGGTCGGTGTCACGACCGTGGTCGAGCCCCCGGTGGTCGAATCCCCGACCACCGAGACGGCGTTCCCGCCGACCGTCACCGGCAGCGACAGGTCCGGCAGGATCTGCGTGCCGCCGAGGATCGAGTCCTCGCCCGACGTCCGGGCGTCACCGCCCGAGCCGGAGCCCGCGTTCACCACGGTGGTGGCGTCCGAGGACTCCGCGTCGCCGATGACCGAGACGGCGTTCCCGCCGACCGTCACCGGCAGCGACAGGTCCGGCAGGATCTGCGTGCCGCCGAGGATCGAGTCCTCGCCCGACGTCCGGGCGTCACCGCCCGAGCCGGAGCCCGCGTTCACCACGGTGGTGGCGTCCGAGGACTCCGCGTCGCCGATGACCGAGACGGCGTTCCCGCCGACCGTGACGGGTGCGACGACGTCGACGATGCCCTGCGTTCCGCCGAGGATCGAGTCCTCACCGGAGGTGGTGGCATCCGTGCCGGACTGGTCGTCGCCCGACTCGACCACGGTGGTCGCCTCGCTCGACGACGAGTCGCCCACGACCGAGACGGCGTTGCCGCTCACGGTCACGGGCGCTGACACGTCGACGACGGCCTGGCTCCCGGAGCCGATCCCGCCATCGCCGGACGTGACCGCGACGGGCTCCGACCATGCGGTGCCCGCGTCGCCCGTCGACACCTCGGTCGTGGCGTCAGACGACTCCGAGTCGCCGATCACCGAGACCGCGTTGCCGCTGATCGTGACGGGCAGCTCGATCGAGACCCCGAGCTGCGTGCCCGACAGGATCCCGTCCTCGCCGGTCGTCTCCGACGCGTTCGCCGCGCCGGCGCCGAGGAGCACGAGCCCCCCGGTGAAGAGGGTCGCGTAGAGCGCCCTCGAAACGAATCGCTTCATGATTCCTACTCCTGAACTGGTTGGGTGTGCGCGCTGCCGGATGGCAGCGGCGACCGTCTTCCGCCTGCGGTGAGGCGGAGCGGCACCCGTCAGTCAGGGGTGGTGTCGGTGTCGAAGACCGGCGACGACGGCAGTGCGTCGTCGACCGCGTGGAGCACCAGGGACGCGAGCGCGTCGAGATCGTGGGCGGCGAACGCCGTGTCGGAGCCGGCGACGCCACCGGCGCCCGCGCCGGCGGAGGCCGAGCCGCCCGCGGGCGCACTCGTGCCCAGCGGCGTTCCCGAACCATCTCCGGACGCTCCGGGTGTCGGCGCGACCGCGCCGATCGGCGCGGCGGTCCCGGGCGGGCGCGCATCGGACATCCGGTCGGCGAAGCGCGATGCATCGATGTCGACGGATGTCGCGCCCATGCCGGGTGCGACCGCAGACCCCGCCGGGAGCGCATCGCCCGGGCCGGTTGCCGGATCGTCGGGCCCCGCCGTGCCCGGCCCGCTCGGCACGACGCCGAGGTCGGGCAGCGACGGCAGGATGCCACCGTCGGGTAGGGGTCCGAAGTCGCCGACGACGATGCCGAGCGTGCCGTCCACCGCGCCGACGACCGGCCCGAGCAGGCCGCCGAGCGTGTCGTCGCCGAGCACCGGTCCGACGACCGGAAGCGTTCCCGCGACCTCGTCGACGACGCCGATGATCGGGTCGGAGATGCTGTCCACGGGCGAGCCCTCCGCGAGATCACTCACAGCGGCGGCGAGCTCCGTCACGACCTCGGTCGCGCCGGAGTCGGCCAGGTCGAGCGTTCCGTTCGCGGCATCCGTCACCGTGTCGACGACGACCGGCGCGGTCTCGACGACGGGCTGGACGGGCGCGGGAGCGACCGCTTCGACGGACTCGACCGCGTCGGCGACCGGCGTCACGACGGCCACGACGGGCTCGACGACCTCGTCGGCCACGGCGTCGAGGACGCCGACGGCCGTGCCGACCGTGCCGAGCAGGCCGTTCGGGTCCTCCTCGGCGGAGGCGCTCGAGGGGCCGGAGACGAGGCTCACGACCACCCAGGCGGCAGCGAGACCCGAGCCCAGGAGGGCGGCACGCGCGAGCGGCATCCGGCTCACCGCCGTCGCTGCTCGCATGCGCCACCTCCTTCGTGCGTCCTCCACATGTGATTCGGACCATACCCTCCGAACGGATCGGATTCCAGCCCCCTTGACGCCGTGTTCAGACTTTCGGCGGACTCCGGGGGGTATGGGTCACTGCGAGAATCGACTCCATGTCCCTGCTCGCGAAGCTCAGCATGCGAAACCGCGCCCTCATCGCGCTCGTCACGATCGTGGTCGCGATCTTCGGGGGCATCGCGCTCACGAACCTCAAGCAGGAACTCGCTCCGTCGATCCAGCTTCCGCAGCTGAGCATCATCACCGCGTATCCGGGTGCGTCGCCGGATGTCGTCAACGCCGACGTGTCCACACCGATCGAGACCGCCATCCAGGGCATCAGCGGCCTCGACTCGACGTCGACCACGAGCTCGACGGGCGTCTCGCGCGTCGTCGCGAGCTTCACGTTCGGCACCGACCTCGCGTTCGCCGAGCAGAAGCTGCTCTCGGCGGTGAACCGCATCGCGCCGCAGCTGCCCGACGACGTCGACCCGCAGGTCATCGCGTTCAGCTTCGACGACCTGCCCGTGACCGCGGTGGCCGTCACCGGCGCCGAGGACCCCACGACGCTGTCGGACGAGATCACCCGGACGACGCTGCCCGAGCTGCGCGACATCGACGGCGTTCGCGAGGCGACCCTCGTCGGCGACCAGGGCCGCCGCGTCGTGATCACGCCCGACCCGGCGGCGCTCGCGCAGTACGGCCTCTCGGCGCAGGCGATCCGCGACGCGCTCGCGCAGAACGGCGTGCTGCTGCCCGCGGGCGAGATCACCGAGGGCGACTCGACGTTCGCCGTGCAGGCCGGCACGCGCCTCGGCAGCGTCGAGGACGTCGCCGCGCTGCCGCTCATCGGCGCGACCGAGCAGCAGCCCGCGGCCGGGTTCCCCGAGGGCGAGTTCCCCGAGGGCGAGACCCCCGAGGGCGGGCTCCCCGACGCGGGGGTCGACGAGGGCGGGTTCCCCGGCGCGGAGGGCGTGCCCGGCGTCGACGACGGCACCGGAACCGTGACCGTACCGGTCGCACTCACGATCGGGGACGTGGCATCCGTCGGCCTCACCGGGAACCCGCAGACGAGCATCTCGCGCGTGAACGGCGAGCCCGCCCTCACGATCTCGATCACGAAGCTGCCGTCGGCGAACACCGTCGAGGTGTCGAACGCCATCGCGGCCGCACTGCCCGACCTGCAGGCCTCGCTCGACACCACCAACCCGGGAGCCGAGTTCACGGTCGTGTTCGACCAGGCGCCCTACATCGAGCGCTCCATCGAGACGCTCGCGGTCGAGGGCACGCTCGGCCTCATCTTCGCGGTGCTCGTGATCCTCGTGTTCCTGATGTCGGTGCGCGCGACCCTGGTCACCGCGATCTCGATCCCGACCTCGGTGCTCATCACGTTCATCGGGCTGCAGGCGGCCGACTACACGCTGAACATCCTCACGCTCGGCGCGCTCACGATCTCGATCGGCCGCGTCGTCGACGACTCGATCGTCGTCATCGAGAACATCAAGCGCCACTACGTCATGGGTGCCGACAAGGCGCCGACGATCATCCATGCCGTGCGCGAGGTCGCCGGCGCGATCACCGCGTCGACGATCACGACCGTCGCGGTGTTCCTGCCGATCGCGCTCGTCGAGGGCGTCACGGGCGAGCTGTTCCGCCCGTTCTCGCTCACGGTCACGATCGCGCTGCTCGCGTCGCTGCTCGTGTCGCTCACCATCGTCCCGGTGCTCGCCTACTGGTTCCTGAGGCCCTCGAAGCCGACGAAGGGTCAGACCGAAGCGGATGCCGCAGCCGCGGCCGCGTTCGTCGACGACGTGTGGCTGGCACCCGAGCTCCGCGACGCCGACGGAGGCACCGGGCTGCGGCCCAAGCCCGCGGCGGCCGATGCGGTTCCGGGCCAGGCGAGCCCCGCGGCATCCGCTCGCCCGGCCGGGCCCGGCCTCACCGACGAGCTCGAGCACCCGTCGCGCCTGCAGAAGGGCTACCTGCCGGTGCTCGGCTGGACGCTGAAGCATTCGGCCATCACGATCATCGCCGCCGTGTTCGTGCTCGCCGGCACCGTCGCGCTCGCACCGTTCATGAAGACGAACTTCCTCGGCGACAGCGGCCAGAACACGTTCCGCGTCACGCAGGAGCTCCCGGTCGGGTCGAGCCTGGCGTACCTGGCCGAGGCGTCGCTTCCCGTCGAGGAGGCCATCCGCGGCGTCGAGGGCGTCGAGACCGTGCAGGCCTCCATCGGCACCGCGACCGGCGGCGGCGCGCTCGCCGCGTTCGGCGGCAGCGGCAACACCGTCGCCTACAACGTCACCACCGACGAGGGCGCCGACCAGGCGGCGCTGCAGGAGGAGGTGCGCGCCGAGCTGAACGAGCTCGAGGAGGTCGGCGAGATCACGCTCGCCGCGCAGAGCGGCTTCGGCGCGTCGAGCGACATCGAGGTCGACATCACGGCCTCGAACCAGGAGGACCTGCGCGCGGCGACCGAGGCCATGGTCGACGAGCTGTCCGGGCTCGACTCGCTCACCCAGGTCACCTCGAACCTCGAGGAGTCGCGCCCGTACATCCAGGTCGCCATCGACCGTGCGGCGGCCGCCGAGGCCGGCTACTCCGAGGTCGCGCTCGGCGGGATCGTGTCGGCGTCGATGCAGCCGCAGTCGGCCGGCTCGATCGTCATCGACGAGCAGACGCTCACGATCTACATCGCCTCTGAGGAGCCGCCCGCCACGATCGAGGCGCTGTCGGCGCTGGCCGTGCCGACTCCCGCCGGCGCCGTTCGGCTCGACTCGCTCGCGACCGTGCAGCAGACCGATGGTCCGGCATCCGTCACGACCGTCAAGGGCCTGCGCAGCGGGACCGTGGCCGCCACGCCCGCCGGCGACGACCTCGGCACCGCGAGCGCCGAGGTGCAGGCCGCGGTCGACGCGGTCGACCTGCCCGACGGCACGTCGGCGTCGATCGGCGGCGTCACCGCCGACCAGCAGGAGTCGTTCTCGCAGCTCGGCCTCGCGCTCCTCGCCGCGATCCTCATCGTCTACATCGTGATGGTCGCCACGTTCCGCTCGCTGCTGCAGCCGCTGCTGCTGCTCGTTTCGGTGCCGTTCGCCGCGACGGGCGCGATCCTCCTGCAGGTGATCACGGGCATCCCGCTGGGCGTCGCGTCGCTCGTCGGCGTGCTCATGCTCGTCGGCATCGTCGTGACCAACGCGATCGTGCTCATCGACCTCGTGAACCAGTACCGCGATCGCGGAATGACCGTGCGCGACGCGCTGCTGCACGGCGCATCGCGACGTCTCCGCCCGATCCTGATGACGGCGCTGGCGACGATCTTCGCGCTGCTGCCGCTGGCGCTGGGCATCACGGGCAGCGGCGGGTTCATCTCGCAGCCGCTCGCGCTCGTCGTGATCGGCGGCCTGCTCTCGTCGACGGTGCTGACGCTGCTCGTGCTGCCCTCGCTGTACGACCTCGTCGAGGGCGGCCGCGAGCGGCGCCGGGCCAAGCGGGCGGCGCGCGAGGCGGAGGAGGCTCGGAAGGCCCACGGCTCCGGCAGGGACGAGCTGGCGACCGGGGCTGGCGCACGCTGATCGTCCCGGGCAGGATCGAGGCATGGAGCGAACCGGTCGCGACGTCGACGCCTTCCTCGCCGAGCTCGACGGCGAGCGCGCCGAGTCGATGCGGGAGCTCGACCGGGTGATCTCCGGCGAGTTCGCGGGCCTCGAGCGCGCCCTGTGGGAGGGCGAGTTCTGGGGCGGCACCCGTCAGGCGATCATCGGCTACGGTGCGATCAGCCAGGCACGGCCGCGCGGCGGGTCCGTCGAGTGGTTCCTCGTCGGGCTCGCCGACCAGTCGAAGCACCTCAGCGTATACGTGAACGCCGCGGAGGACGGCGAGTACCTCGTGAAGCGACGCGCGGGCGAGCTCGGGCGGGTGAAGGTCGGCTCCGCGGCGATCACGATCCCGTCGCTCGACCGGCTCGACCGCGACGGCTTCGTCGCGCTCCTGCGTCGTGCGCGCGAGCTCGAGCCCGGAGCGCGCTGACGACACGCGCGGCGCGCGCACGCGGCATCCGTCACCGCACAGCCGGGTCGCCCGCGGTTCACCGAACCTTCACCGGAAGGTCGCGTCGCGCCCACCCCCGGAGGTGCGCCGAGTCCGTACGTTCGATGCATGTCCACTGAAGCACCGCTGCACGAGCGCGTCCACGACGCCCTGCGGGAGCGCATCGGGCGGGGCGAGTGGATCGCGGGCATGCGTCTGCCGAGCGAGGCCGCGCTGTGCCGCGAGTTCGGCACGTCGCGCGGGACCGTGCGCCGGGCGCTGCTCGCGCTGCGCGAGGAGGGCTACGTCGTCGGTGGTCGGGGCCGCGCGCCGGTGGTGGGGCGGGTCGTGCCGTCGCAGCCGTTCTCGACGTTCTCGTCGTTCACGGAGTGGGCGCGCTCGATCGGCAAGACGCCGGGCCAGCGCACCCTCGAAGCGGCGCGCCGGCCGGCCCCGTCGGCGGTCGCCGGGTTCCTCGGACTCGACGAGGGAGCCGCGGTCGTGCAGGTCGTGCGCGTGCGCACGCTCGACGACGTGCCGACCATGGTCGAGCGCACCTCGTTCGCTCCCGACATCGGTGCACTCCTCGCCGACATGGACTGCGACCGCGGATCGCTGCACGCGCACCTCGTCGCGAAGGGCGTCGACCTGCGGCGCGCGCGGCACACCATCGACGCGGTCGCCGCGAACCCGCTCGACGCCGAGGCGCTCGAGGTCGGTGCGGGCAGCCCGCTGCTGCGCGAGCGCCGCATCACGTTCGACGCGGCACGTCGCCCGCTGTCGTACGCCGACGACCGCTATCGGCCCGAGCTCGCGACGTTCACGATCGAGAACGAGGTCGACCGGCGCACGCCCCTCCGCCGCTCGCACCCGACCGCCGAGGGGAGGCGCCGATGATCACGCTGGCCGTCCTCGGCTTCGAGGGCACGACGATCCGGCGGGCGTCGACGGATGCCGCGGCGGTCCCGCGCACGCCGGAGCCGCTGCGCGGGGCGGAGGCGACGCTCGCAGAGCTGCGCCGACGCGGCGTGCGGGTCGCGCTGGTGTGCGATCCGCCTCGCTCGACCGCCGAGCCGATGCTCGCCACCCTCGGCTGGACCGTCGCGGCGACGCCCGGCGGCATCGGCGTCGTCGATGCGCTCGTGTGCGCGGACGAGATCGCGGCGCTCCCGCCAGCCCCGTACGCCGTCCACCACGCCATGGAGCTCACGGGGACGCTCGACGTCCGGCAGGTGCTCGTCGCCGGCGACACGCTGGCGCTGCTCGAGGCGGGCCGCGCGGCCGGCGCGGGCTGGGTGGTGGGCGTCCTCACGGGACCCGCCCGCCGCCCCGAGCTCGAGTCGGGCCCCCACGACGCGGTGCTCTCGACGGTCAACGACCTGCTGGCGCTCGCCGTGCCGGCGGCGCCGTCGCGCTAACTCCCTCGGCCCCCCGTCGGCGTACCTCGCCCGCCGGTCGTCAGCCGACGTGCGGCCCGAGCGGCGTGCCCTGGTGGAACAGCATGCGCGGGCGGTCGCCGGCGATCCGCCAGAGCGAGCTCCGCCGGCTCCGCATGCCGTCCGCGTCGAGTGTGTAGGTGAGCAGCGCGAGGTCGGATGCCACGAGCTCGACGTGCTCGCCGGTGACGACGGCCGACTGCAGGTCGACGGCGTCGGGCCCGGTCATCACGTCGATGAGTTCGTCGCGCGTCCACAGCCGTCCGCTGCGGCCGATCTCTCGGAACGACTCGTGGAGCAGGTCTTCGAGGGCGCTGGGGTCGCGTCGGGTCTCGGGCTCGAGCAGTCGGCGCTCCGCTCCGGTCACGAGCACGGCGATGGACTCGTCTTCCATGCCCCGAGCCTATGCCCGCCGCGTCCGCCTCGCGATGCTCAACGGGCCCGCTCGAGCACGGCCTCCGCCGACGCCTCCGGGCGGAGGTCGAGGCGGCGCAGCAGCTGCGCGTTCGCCGCGACGATGACCGTCGACAGCGACATCAGGAGGGCGCCGACCGACATCGGCAGCACGAACCCGATGGGCGCGAGCACGCCCGCCGCGAGCGGCACCGCCATCAGGTTGTAGCCGGCCGCCCACCAGAGGTTCTGCTGCATCTTGCGGTACGACGCACGCGACAGCTCGATCACCGAGAGCACGGAGCGCGGGTCGCTCGAGGCGAGGATGACGCCGGCCGAGGCGATCGCGACATCCGTGCCCGCGCCGATCGCGATGCCCACGTCGGACTGCGCGAGTGCCGGGGCGTCGTTCACGCCGTCGCCGACCATCGCGACCGAGAGGCCCTCGCGCTGGAGCTCCTGCACCTTCGCGGCCTTGTCCTCGGGGCGGACGCCCGCGAAGACGCGGTCGATGCCGAGCTGCCCGGCCACCGTGTGCGCGACCGTCTCGGCGTCGCCAGTGATCATCACGACCTGGATGCCGAGCGCGTGCAGCGCGTCGACCGCCTCGCGCGACTCGGGCCGGATCTCGTCGGCCAGGGCGAGCGCTCCCGCGACCTCGCCGTCGACGACCACGTGGAGCACGGTCGCGCCGCGGTCGGCCCAGGCGTGCGACTCGGGGAGCGGCTCGAGGCCCTCGCGGGCGAGCATGCCCGGTCCGCCGACGTGCACGAGGCGACCGCCGACGCGCGCGGTGACGCCGACCGCGGCCGACGCCTCGAAGCCCGATGCCGCCTGCGGTGCGAGCGAGCGGCGGCCGGCCTCGGCGACGACGGCCTTCGCGAGCGGGTGCTCCGAGTCGTGTTCCGCGGATGCCGCGAACGCGAGCACCTCGTCCAGGGCGTGGCCGGGTGCGGCCGCGGCATCCGTCACCGCGGGCTCGCCCCGGGTCAGCGTGCCGGTCTTGTCGAAGAGGACCGCGTCGACCGTGCGCATCGTCTCGAGCGCGAGGCGGTCGGTCACGAGCACGCCGCCGCGGGCCGCGCGCTCGGTCGCGATCGACACGACGAGGGGGATCGCGAGGCCGAGGGCGTGCGGGCAGGCGATCACGAGCACGGTCACGGTGTGGATGACGCCGTCGTCGGGGAGGCCGACGTACCACCAGGCGACCGCGGTGATCGCCGCGGCGCCGAGCGCGAACCAGAACAGCCAGCCCGCGGCGCGGTCGGCGAGGCGCTGCGCGCGCGAGCTCGAGGCCTGCGCCTCGGCGACGAGCCGCTGGATGCCGGCGAGGGCGGTGTCGTCGCCGACGGCGGCGACGCGCACCCGGATCGCCGTGTCGGTCGCGACCGTGCCCGCGACGACCCGGTCGCCGGGGCCGCGGCTCACCGTGCGGGACTCGCCGGTGATCATCGACTCGTCCATCGCGGCGGTGCCGTCGACCACGTCGCCGTCGGCCGGTACACGACCGCCGGGGCGCACGATCACGATGTCGCCGATGACGAGGTCGGACGGTGAGACGGTCTCGATCTCGGGAGTGCCGGTCGAGCCGGTCGAGACCACCCGCTCGGCCTCATCGGGCAGCAACGCCGCGAGGGCGTCGAGCGCGGAGGAGGTCGCCGCGATCGAGCGCATCTCGATCCAGTGACCGAGGAGCATGATCACGATGAGGAGCGCGAGCTCCCACCAGAAGTCGAGGTGGTGCGGGAAGATCCCGAAGCTCGCACCGAGCGACGCGACGTACGCGACCGTGATCGCGAGCCCGATGAGGAGCATCATCCCGGGCTTGCGGGCCTTGAGCTCCGACCATGCGCCGGTGAGGAACGGCGAGCCGCCCCAGAAGTACATGACCGAGCCGAGCACCGGCGGGATCCACATGACGATCGGGTTGTCGGGCAGGTCGTATCCGATCAGCCCGGCGAACATGCCGCTGAACGCGATCGTGGGGATCGCGATGACGAGCATGATCCAGAACAGGCGGCGGAACTGGGCGACGTGGTCGCCGTGACCGCCGTGACCGGCGTGCGTGTCGTGCCCGCCGTGCGCACCGTGCTCGGCCTGTGCAGCGTGCATCTCGTGGCCGGTGTGCGCGTCGTGGCCGGCGTGGGCGTCGTGCCCCTCGTCGAGGGCGGCGGCGTCGACGCCGCCGTGCCGGTCGTGGGCCGGTGTACCCGGGTTCGTGTCCATGATGACCTTCCCTGCTCTGCCGGAAACTATACCCCTAGGGGGTATTCAGCACAACACCTCCGCGCCGATTCCATTCCCGGCCGGCGCATCGGCGGGACTTCGGCCCGTTGCGTCCCGCGCGAGCCCGCGAACAGGATGGGCGCATGGCGACGACCCCGGGCAAGGCGACCGACGCACCGGACCCCGCACGCATCGAGGTCGCCGAGGTCGCCGAGCGCCTCGACGTCGACCCGGAGCGCGGGCTGTCCTCCGCCGAGGCCGCGGCACGACTGGCGCTCCACGGCCCCAACGAGCTGCGCCCCGCACGCCGCATGCCGCTCTGGCGACGGGTGCTCGCCCAGCTGGCCGATCCGCTCATCGCGCTCCTCCTCGCCGCGGTCGTCGTCTCGGTCGTGGCCTGGGCCGTGGAGGGTGCTGACGGCTGGCCGATCGACGCGATCGTGATCCTCGCGATCATCGCCCTGAACGCCGTGCTCGGCCTGGTGCAGGAGTTCCGCGCCGAACAGGCCGTGGCGGCGCTCGCGGTGATGACCCGCGCCCACTCGACGGTACTCCGCGACGGCGAGCTCCGCACCGTCACGAGCGACCTGCTCGTGCCGGGCGACGTGCTCGTGCTCGCCGAGGGCGACCGGGTCGGCGCCGACGCCCGTGTGGTCCGCGCGAACGCCCTGCGCGTGGCCGAGGCGTCGCTCACGGGCGAGAGCGAGCCCGTCGGCAAGGACCCGGCCGCACTCGACCGGGACGTGCCGATCGGCGACCGCCGCGACATGGTGTTCGCCGGCACCGCCGTGAGTCGTGGGACCGGTCGTGCGATCGTCACCGCGACCGGCATGTCCACCGAGATGGGCGCCATCGCCACCATGCTCGACGAGACCGCCGAGGAGCCGACCCCGCTGCAGCTGGAGGTCGGCCACCTGGGGCGGATGCTGGGGCGCATCGTGGTCGCGATCGCGATCGTCGTGATGCTCACCGTGACGATCGCCCAGGGCATCGACACGCCCGAGGACTTTGTGACCGTGCTGCTGCTCGGAGTATCGCTCGCCGTCGCGGCCGTGCCCGAGGGGCTCCCGGCGATCATGTCGCTCGTGCTCGCGCTCGGGGTGCAGCGGATGGCGCGGCGCAACGCCGTGGTCAAGCAGCTCTCGAGCGTCGAGACGCTCGGTTCGGCATCCGTCATCTGCACCGACAAGACGGGCACGCTCACGACCAACCAGATGACGATCCAGCGCGTCGTGACCGCGTCGGGCGTCGTCGACGTCGGCGGCGTCGGCTACGCGCCCGTCGGCGGCGCGACGTCGAAGGGGCGCGAGCTCGCCGACGGGCCGCTGCGGACCGAGGCGCAGCTCGTGCTCGGCGCGGGATCGCTCGTCAACGACGCCCAGCTCGCCGAACGCCGGGGCGTCTGGGAGATCGAGGGCGATCCGACCGAGGCGGCGTTCCTCGTCGCCGCTCGCAAGATCGCCGGCACCGCCGAGGAGGCGGCCCGGTACGGGCGCGTGGGCGAGGTGCCGTTCAGCTCCGAGCGCAAGATGATGTCGACGGCGCACCGGCACGAGCGCGGCGACCTCGTCGTGCTCAGCAAGGGCGCGCCGGACGTGCTGCTGCAGCACTGCACCCGCATGCAGGTCGGCGGCGACGTCGTCCCGCTCGACCCGGTGCGGCGGGCACGCGCGCTCGCCGAGATCGAGGCGCTGTCCGAGGAGGCGTTCCGCACGCTCGCCGTCGCATACCGCCCGGCACCCGAGCTCGCCGGGGGCGACGGGGCAGCGGATGCCGCGGACTTCGACGAGTCCGCCGAGGAGGACCTCGTCTACGCGGGCGTCGTCGGCATCATCGACCCGCCTCGCGCCGCTGCGCGACCGGCGATCGCGGAGGCGCACGCCGCCGGCATCCGCGTCGTCATGATCACGGGCGACCACCCGGCGACCGCGGCCCGCATCGCCCGCGACCTCGGGATCATCGACGAGGAGGGCATCGCGTTGCCGGGCGCCCGGATCGAGGGCATGGACGAGCACCAGCTCCGGTCCGCCGTGCGCACGGTGTCGGTGTTCGCCCGCGTGGCGCCGCAGCACAAGCTCCGGATCGTCGACGCGCTGCAGGCCGAGGGGAGCATCGTCGCGATGACGGGCGACGGCGTCAACGACGCGCCCGCGCTGAAGTCGGCCGACATCGGCATCGCCATGGGCGTCACGGGCACCGAGGTCGCGAAGGAGGCGTCGGACATGGTGCTCGCCGACGACGACTTCGCGACGATCGTGCACGCGGTGCGCGAGGGCCGGGTGATCTTCGACAACATCCGGAAGTTCCTGCGCTACCTCCTCTTCTCGAACATGGGCGAGGTCCTCACGGTGTTCCTCGGCGTGGTGTTCGCGGGTGCGCTCGGCTTCGCGGGCGCGTCGGACGAGGCGGTCGTGCTGCCCCTGCTCGCGACGCAGATCCTCTGGATCAACCTCGTCACCGACTCGGGCCCGGCCCTCGCGATGGGCGTGGACCCCGAGGTCGACGACGTCATGGCGCGACCGCCGCGCGGCATCCACGACCGGGCCATCGACCTCGGCATGTGGATCGGCATCGCGACGACGGGACTCGTGATCGCGATCGCGACGCTGCTCACGATGGACGCGTTCCTCCCCGGCGGCCTGATTCCGGGCGGCACCGACACGTTCGAGGTCGCGCGCACCGCAGGGTTCACGACCCTCGTCCTCTGCGGCCTGTTCACCGCGTTCAACGCGCGCTCGGCGACCTCGAGCGCCTTCCGGTCCCTGTTCGCCAACCGCTGGTTGTGGGGTGCGGTCGCGGTCGCCGTGCTGCTGCAGGTCGCGGTCGTGTCGTGGCCGCCCCTGCAGGTGGCCTTCGGCACCCAGTCGCTGGATGCCGCGCACTGGGCGCTCTGCGTCGCGATGGCGTCGACCGTGCTGTGGGTCGAAGAGCTGCGCAAGCTCGGCATCCGGGTCGTCGCGCGGCGGCGGCGCCGGGCGGATGCCGCGTCCGCGCCGGTTCGCGCTGCGTGAACACGCACGCAGGTGCGGGCGCCGACGTGCTGGGATGACGGCATGGACGTGCTCATCCTCGGAGGAACCCAATGGCTGGGGCGGGCGCTCGCCGCAGAGGCGCTCGCGCGCGGCCACCGGGTGACCTGCCTCGCCCGCGGCGAGGCGGGTGCAGTGACACCGGGCTCCGACCTCGTGGTCGCCGACCGGGACGAACCGGGCACGGCCGCCTACGCCGACGTCGCCGGAAGCGACTGGGACGCGGTGATCGATCTCACGCGGCAGCCCGGACACGCCCGCCGTGCGGCCGCAGCCCTCGCCGCCCGCGCTCGGCACGTCGTGTTCGTCTCGTCGTGCAGCGTGTACGCCCGACACGATGAGCCGGGCGCCGACGAGTCGGCGGAGGTGCTGCCGGCGCTCGCCGCGGACGACTCCACTCCCGAGACCTACGGCGAGGGAAAGGTCGCGTGCGAGGCGGCGTGGCGTGAGGCAGCACCGGAGCGTCTCCTCGTCGTCCGTCCCGGCCTCATCGCCGGCCCCGGCGATCCGTCGGACCGGGTGGGCTACTGGGTCGCGCGTGCCGCGCGCAGCGACGAGCCCATGCTCGTGCCCGACATCCCGGATGCCGCGGTGCAGGCGATCGACGTGCGAGACCTCGTGCGGTTCGTGCTCGACGCTCTCGAGGGCGGGCTCGATGGCACGTTCGACGTGGTCGGCGAGCGGGTGGCCTTCGCGGACTGGCTCACCATGTCGCGCCAAGTCGGCGGGCACGTCGGCGAGGTCGTCGCGGTGTCCGTCGACCGACTCGCCGAGCTCGGGGTCGTCGAGTGGGCCGGGCCGGGCTCGCTGCCGCTGTGGATCGCCGATCCGACGTGGAACGCCTTCCTCGACCGCTCGAACGCGGCGGCCGTGCGCGCAGGACTCGGAGTGCGGCCGACGCGCGACCTCCTCGCCGACGTGCTCGCGTGGGAGCGGGAGGCCGGCCTCGATCGGGAACGCCGCGCCGGGCTCGACCCGGCCCGCGAACGGGAGCTCGTGCGGGTCCTTCGACCCTGAAGGCGACGCGGACGTCGGCGTACCATCGAGCCGGCGGGACGCGTCCCGCCGGACGTCCGGGGGTGATGCGGAATGTGGTGGGACCACGGCTATGGCATGGGATGGGGATGGATCTGGGTCGTCCTCCTCGTGCTGCTCATACTGGGTGCCGTCGCAGCGGTCGTCGTGCTGCTCGTGAAGGCGACGTCGAGCGGGCCGTCGTCGGCGCCGCCCGCGCAGGGGCACGGCACCGGCGCTCCGCCGAGCAACGCCCGCGCGATCGCCGAGGAGCGCCTGGCCCGGGGCGAACTCTCGCCCGACCAGTTCCGGGAGATCGTGAGGGCACTCGAAGACGGTTCGGGGCGGCAGGACGGCTGATCCGGGCGTCCGGGATCGCGGACGACGAGTCCCGACGAGCGCTCGGCGCGCGGCATCCTTCGTTGCTACCGTCGGTCGCATGACCGAGACGGCGTTGTCGCACGATCCGCTCTGGCCGCGCGCGGGCGACTGGCCCGCGTTGGACGCCATGCGGGCCGACGCGCGCGCGGCCCTGGCCGTTCTCGGCGTGCCGGCGTTCCGCACCTCGCTCTCGCCGACGAACGCGCACACGACGCCCGCGGCGATCCGCGGCGCACTGCGTCGCTACAGTCCGGCACTCGCGCCCGACCGCTCGCGGGACCTCGGCGCCGACCGTCCCTCCGGCGTGGTCGACCTCGTCGACCTGGCCGTGGTGGATGCGGGGGACGTCCACGAGCCCGACGGCGACGATGGCGAGGAGCGGACCCGCACCCGGGTCCGCGACGCGCTCATGCGATCCGAGGCGCTCATCGCGCTCGGCGGCGACAACTCGATCACGTTCGCGACCGCCCTCGGCGCGTGGGGCGACGATCTCGGCACCGCCGGGCTCGTGACCATCGACGCGCACTACGACCTCCGTGACGGGATCTCGAACGGCTCGCCCGTTCGCCGGCTGATCGAGGCCGGCGTCGACCCGACGCGGATCGTCCAGATCGGGATCCAGGACTTCGCGAACTCGGCGGCGTACGCGCGGCGGGCCGCCGACCTCGGCATCACGGTCATGCACCGCGACGAGCTGCATCACCGGTACCACCCGTCGATCGCGATGGCCGAGGCGCTCGAGATCGCGGGGGCCGCCGGCGGGCCCGTCCACCTCGACGTCGACGTCGACGCGTGCGACCGCTCGGTCGCGCCCGCGTGCCCGGCCTCGGTGCCCGGCGGCCTCGCGGCCTGGGAGTTGCGCGCGCTCGTGCGGGCGGCAGCGCTCGACGCGCGCGTGCGCAGCGCCGACCTCGTCGAGATCGATGCGACGACGGATGCCCCGGACGGCCGCACCGTGCGCCTCGCGGCGCTCTGCGTGCTCGAGTTCGCGGCGGGCGTCGCGTGCCGGCTGATGCCGGGCCCCGCCGAGCCCACCCCGATCGACCCCAACCCGATCGACCCCGGCCGAGGATGACGTGCCCTGCGCCGTGACGCGCGCGGCGCGCGATGGCAGACTCGGCGCATGAAGACGCTCGTGCTCGTCCGCCACGCGAAGTCGGCGTGGGGCGATCCGTCGCTCGCCGACCACGACCGCCCGCTCAACGCGCGCGGCCGTCGCGACGCCCCGGAGATGGGCCGTCGCCTGCGGGAGCGCGGCATGGTCCCCGACGCCATCGTGTCGAGCACCGCGGTGCGGGCGCGCACGACGGCCGAGGCGATCGCGTCGGCGCTCGGCGTCGACGCGGCGACCCTGCGGCTCGACGAGCGGCTCTACGGATCCTCGCCCGAGACGATCCTCGACGTGGTCGCGGAGCTCGACGACGACCTGTCGACGGCGATGGTCGTCGCGCACGACCCCGGGCTGTCCGACCTCGCCTCCCGGCTGTCGGACGAGATCGAGCACATGCCCACGTGCGCCGTCGCGGAGTTCCGATTCCGGGCGTGGACGTGGGCGGAGCTTCCCGAGTCCGAGCCGGTCGACGTGCGCTTCGACACGCCGCGCTGATCGGGATCGCGACCCCCGCGGGCGGGCCCCGCGTCAGGCGGTGGGAGGCACCGTCTCGCCGCCGGCAGACGCGCTGCCGCTCGGCCGGTCGTCGCGCATCGCGCGGTACCGCTCGGCGCTGAGGACCGTGAGCCGCTCGCCGTCGCGCTCGCCGACCTCCTCGAACCCGAGCCGTGTCGCGAGCAGCAGCGACGCATGGTTGCCCTTGGTCATCACGGCCTCGACGACGGCCGCGTGCATGCGGTCGAACGCGAGCCCGAGCATGCCCTCGGCGGCCTCGCGGGCGAATCCGCGCCCCTGCCATTCGGGACCGACGAGCCAGCCGATCTCGAGTCGGCGCGTCTCGGGCTCGAGCGATCGCAGGTGCAGCGACACGTCGCCGACGAGCCGCCCCTGGTACTCGATCCCGAGCGCGAGGAAGTCGTTCAGCTGTTCGAGTCGGGTGTGCCTGGTCCGGTGCATGAGGTGGATCCAGGACTCGACGCGAGACCGCAGCGGCCAGGAGAGGTGCTCGATCACGGCCGGATCGGACTGCCACGCGTACCACGTGTCGGCGTCGGCCAGGCGATGCGGACGGAGGAGGAGCCGCTCGGTGCGGATCACGGGGGAGCGGACGGGATCGGCGACGCGCGCGCCGCGCATGAAGCGGGGCCGTCGGGGCAGCAGCGACCTGACGACGTGCCCGAAGCCCGCGCCACGCTCCGGCGTCGCGTCGCCCGTTCCACTCATCGGCGGCCCCCTCGTGGTCGCTATGCCCACCATTCTTCCGGAATACCGGCTGTGAGAGCGCCTCATGTCGGCCGGGTTGACAACGGGATGGGTGGCCGGTCGTCCCGGGAAGGCTGCGACAATCGGAGCATGCCGCCACTCGACCCGGCCTCACCGCGGTACGCCCGCCAGCGCGTGCTTCCCGGCTTCGGCGCCTCCGGCCAGCAGCGTCTCGCCGACGCGCGCGTCGTCGTGCTCGGCGCGGGGGGACTCGGCAGCGCGGTCGTCCCGATCCTCGTCGCGGCCGGCGTGGGCCGCCTCACGGTCGTCGACGACGACCGGGTCGACGAGACCAACCTGCACCGGCAGATCCTGCACGCGCCGGCCGACGTGGGTCGCCTCAAGGTCGAGTCGGCGACGGATGCCGCGGCCGCGCTGTCGCCCGACGCGCTCGTCGTGGCCGTGCCGCACCGCTTCGTCGAGTCGAACGCCGACGAACTGCTCGCGGGCGCGGACCTCGTGATCGACGGCACCGACGACATCCTCACCCGGTACGTCGCCGACGCCGCCGCGGCGCGGGCCGGGATCCCGCTCGTGTGGGGCTCCGCGGCGCGCTTCGGCGGCCAGGTGGGCGTCTCGTGGGTGGCGCGGGGCGTGTCGTACCGCGACCTCTTCCCGGAGCCGCCCGCCGACGACGGGCTGAGCTGCGAGGTCGACGGCATCCTCCCCTCGGTGTGCACGGTCACGGGCGGTCTCATGGCCGGCGAGGCGCTCAAGGTGCTCACCGGGATCGGCGAGCCGCTGCTCGGGCGGGTCGCGGCGTACGACGCGCTCTCGGGACGCACGCGCGAGATCGTCTACCGGCGTGCGGCGCCGGCGTCGGCGCCCGTCCCCGCCGCTGGTCGAGGAGGACGTGAAGCGCCCGTCTCGAGACCCGCGATCACCGAGGTCGACGCGCTCTCCCTCGCCGCCGAGCTCGACGGCGGCGCGACGCCCGTGCTCCTCGACGTCCGCGAGCCCTGGGAGGCCGAGATCGCCGCCATCGACGGCTCCGTGCTGATCCCGCTCGGCGACCTCGGGGACCGGCTGGGCGAGCTCGATCCCGCGGCATCCGTCGTCGTGTACTGCCACCTCGGCGTCCGGTCGGAGTACGCCGCGAGGGTGCTCGCGGGCGCCGGGTTCGCCGATGTGCGCAACCTCGCGGGCGGCATCGACGCCTGGTCGCGCACGGTCGACGGGGGCGTGGTGCGGTACTGATGGCCGATCGCATCCCCGTCGACGAGCACGCCCGGTTCGTCCGGTCGCTGCTCGCCCCGCTCGGCGCGCGACCCAGCGAGGTCGTGCCGCTCGGCGAGGCCCTCGGGCGCATCACCGCGTCGCCGGTCGAGTCGCCGCTCGACCTGCCGCCGTTCCGCAACTCGCAGATGGACGGGTTCGCGGTGCGCGCCGCGGACCTGGCCCCCGCGCCCGTGACGCTGCCGATCGCGGGCGAGGTGGCCGCCGCCCCGGGTTCGCCCGCGCCGCTCGCGCCCGGCACCGCCGTGCGCATCATGACCGGGGCGATGGTGCCCGACGGCGCCGACGCGGTCGTCCCGGTCGAGGACACCGAACCCGACGGCGACGGCGACGGCGTGCGAATCCTGCGGGGTCGCGCAGCGGGCGAGTACGTGCGCGAGGCCGGATCCGACCTTCCCGCCGGCGCCGACGTGCTGCCCGCCGGCGTGCGGCTCGCGTCGCGGCACCTGGCCGCCGCCGCGGCATCCGGCCTCACCCGCCTGCTCGTGCGGGAGCGCGTGCGCGTCGCGGTCGTGAGCACGGGCAGCGAGCTCGTCCCCCCGGGCGAGCAGCTCGGGCCGGGCGAGATCCCCGACGTGAACGGCGTGGCGCTCGAGGCCGCGGTGCGTGCGACGGGCGCGGTCGTCGTCCACTCCGCGCGCGTGCGCGATGACGTCGGACGGCTGCGAGGGGAGCTCGACGCGGCGATCGCCGCGGGCGCCGAGCTCGTCCTCACGAGCGGCGGCATCTCGAAGGGCGCCTACGAGGTCGTGCGCGAGCTGCTCGAACCGCTCGGCGCATGGGTCGGCTCGATCGCGATGCAACCCGGCGGTCCCCAGGCCACGGCCGTGTACCGCGGCGCGCCCGTCATCGCGTTCCCGGGCAACCCCGTGAGCGCGCAGCTGTCGTTCGAGCTCTTCGTCGCGCCGACGCTGCGCGCGATCGCCGGGCTCCCGCCGGCCCGCACCGAACGGATGCCGTTGGCCGATCCCGTGCGGTCGATCCCCGGCAAGCGGCAGTTCCTCCGCGGCCGACGGACGGACGACGGGCGGGCCCTCCCGGTCGGCGGCCCGGGGTCGCATCTCGTGGCTGCGCTCGCCGCATCCGACCTGCTCATCGTGATCCCCGAGGACGTCGAGGCCCTCGACGCGGGCGACCCGGTCGATACCGTGGTCCTATGAGCGAGCTCACGCATCTCGACGACGACGGCCGCGCACGCATGGTCGACGTCGGCGGCAAGCCCGTCACGCGCCGCGTCGCGATCGCCGAGGGTCGCCTCGACACGACCGCCGAGGTCGTCGGACTGGTCCGGAGCGACGGGCTGAAGAAGGCCGACGTGCTCCCGACCGCGCGTATCGCGGGCATCCAGGGCGCCAAGCGCACGAGCGAGCTGATCCCGCTCGCGCACATCGTGCCGCTCGACGCGGTTTCGATCGACTTCGGCTTCGACGAGGCGGCGATCACGATCCGCGCGACCGCGTCGACGACTGCGCGCACCGGGATCGAGATGGAAGCGCTCACCGCCGTCGCCGTCGCGGGCCTGACGCTGCACGACATGGTGAAGGCCGTCGACCCGGCCGCGCGGCTCGGCGGCATCCGCCTGGTCGAGAAGCGCGGCGGCAAGCGCGGCGTGTGGCGAGCGGATGCCGCGGGGCCGGCCGCCGCCGACGCCGAGATCGAGCACGATGCGTCGACGGAGGCCGCGTCGTCCCGCCACGCGGTCGTGCTCGTCGCCTCGACCCGCGCCGCCGCGGGCGTCGCCGCCGACACCACCGGCCCCGTCATCGCCGCCTGGCTCGCCGAGCGGGGACTCGATCCGGGCTCCCCGCGCGTCGTCGCCGACGCCGACCTCGCGGATGCGCTGCGCGAGGCGGTCGCCGAGTCGCCTGCGGCGATCGTCACGACGGGCGGCACGGGCGTGAACCCGACCGACCGCACCCCCGAGGCCACGCGTGCGGTACTCGACCAGGAGCTGCCCGGCGTCGCCGAGGCCATCCGCGCCGCGGGCCGCGCCGCGACCCCGACCGCTGCGCTGAGTCGCGCGCTCGCGGGGGTCGCCGGGCGAACGATCGTCGTCAACCTGCCCGGTTCGCGCGGCGGCGTCGCCGACGGCCTGGCGGTGCTCGCCGACCTCCTTCCGCACCTGCTCGACCAGGTCGCCGGCGGTGACCACGCACCGCGCGCCCCGCAGGTGAGGCACGCCGACGCCGACGCCCTTCCGCACCCGCGCCACCCGGAGGACGGACCCGGCCACGTCGCGCACGGCGCATCGGCGGCGCCGGTCGCGGGCGAGGCCGACCGCCTCGAGCACGGAGGAGCCCCGCATGCCTGAGCCCCGAATGCCCGAGCCCGGCAGGCCCGAGCCCGGCAGGCCCGAGCCCGGCAGGCCCGAGCCCGGCAGGCCCGAGCCGGGGGTCCTGGCACTCGTCACCGACGCGCCGCTCGACCGCGCGGCGATCGAGGCGTTCGTGCAGTCCCGGCAGGACGGTGCGCTCGTGACGTTCGAGGGCGTCATCCGCGACCACGATCACGGCGAGGCGGTCACCGCACTCGACTACTCGGCGCACCCCGAGGCCGAGCGCTTCCTGCGCGAGACGTGCGCGGAGGTCGCGCGCGAGACGGGCCTGCGGGTCGCAGCCGCCCACCGCGTGGGGGCGCTCACGGTCGGGGACGTCGCCCTCGTGGCATCCGTCGCCGCACCCCATCGTGCCGAGGCGTTCGCCGCGTGCGCGCTGCTCGTCGACCGCATCAAGGAGCGCACCCCGATCTGGAAGCGCCAGCACCTCGACGGCGGCGCGACCGAGTGGGTCAACCTCTGAGCGGTGTCACCCCGGCGGTCGAATCGCCGGGTCCGCAGCGAACGGACCTCGAGATGCGGGAGGACGCAGCGTCTCGGCGGCGCAGCCGGGCTCAGCCGCCGGCGAACGGGGGCAGCACGTCGACCTGCGTGCCGACGGGGGTCGCGGGGTCGCGGCGCACCACGCCGTCGACGAGGAACGAGCCGTTCGCGACGACCCGCGCCATCGGGGCGCCGTAGCGCGCGACGAGCGCGTCGCGCAGCTCGCCGAGGGTCGGCGCCGCGTCGAGCCGTTCCTCCTCGACGCCCGCGGCCTCGGCGGCCGCCGCGAAGTAGCGGACCAGCACCGTGCCCGTCGCGGTGTCCATCGTGCTCGTCGTGCCGTCAGCCACCGATGCCTCCCATCGTCCGCACCGGGCGCACGAAGTCGACGTCGTCGATGCCGTGCCCGGCCTTCTTCGCCCACATCGCGGCCCGCCACCGGTCGGCGAGCTCGGCGTCGGACGCGCCCGACCGCAGCATGCCGCGCAGGTCGGTCTCGTCGTCGCCGAACAGGCACGAGCGCACCGAACCCTCGGCCGTGAGCCGGGTGCGGTCGCAGGCGCCGCAGAAGGGCCGTGTCACCGACGCGATGACGCCGACCGTCGCCGGCCCGCCGTCGACGAGCCACTCCTCGGCGGGCGCCGCCGGGTCCTCGCGGCCGACCGGCTCGAGCGCGAACCGCGTACCGAGTTCGGCGAGCAGTTCCCCGGCGTCGACCATGTTGGCCCGGCGCCACGCCTCGTCGGCGTCGAGGGGCATCTGCTCGATGAACCGCAGGCGGCATCCGTGCTCGATCGCCCACGCCAGCAGGGCCGGCGCGTCGTGCAGGGTCTCGCGCATGAGCACCGCGTTGACCTTGAGCGGGCCGAGCCCCGCGCGGTGGGCACCGGCGATGCCCGCGAGCACGGCCGGGAGCCGGTCGCGGCGGGTCAGCCGGGTGAAGTGCTCGCGGTCGAGGGTGTCGAGCGACACGTTCACGCGCGACAGCCCGGCGTCGCGCAGCGCCTCGGCCTTGCGGTCGAGCCCGATGCCGTTCGTCGTCATCGACAGCGGCGCGCCGGGCGCGGCGAGCGCGCTGAGGCGCACGATCTCGACGAGGTCGGGACGTGTGAGGGGCTCGCCGCCCGTGAAGCGGATCTCGCGCACGCCGAGCTCGTGCACCGCGATGCCGACGAGCCGTGCGATCTCCTCGGGCGACAGCAGCTCGTCGCGCGGGATGACCGGCAGGCCCTCGGCGGGCATGCAGTACGTGCACCGCAGCGAGCACGCCGAGGTGATCGAGATGCGGAGGTCGTGCGCCACCCGGCCGAAGCGGTCGACGAGCCCCGTGACATCCGGTCGGCCATCGGTCGAGGGCGCGGCCGACGGCTCCCGACGCAGCGTCGGGATGCCGAGGGCGATGGCGGTCATCCCTCCACGATACGCACCCTCACGTTTCCGGGCGGTGACGTGACCGAATCGTCAGGATTCGTCCATGTGCGCCTCGGCGGCATCGCCCAGGCGCCTGCTGAGCGAGGTGAGGTCGTCGGGGCGGCCCGCGCCGACGGCGAGGCCGAGCAGGAAGGTCGTCACGGGCGCCGCCGGACGGGCCACGCCGTGGGCCGCGCGGCGCGCGAGGTCGAGCACCTCGGCGACGGGCACGTCGGCGGGGTCGATGCCGAGCAGGTCGGCGGCCTCGGCGACCCAGTCGTCGAGCACCTCGGGCGCGAGCGGTTCGGTCATGGCGTTCCCTCCGGTCCGGTGGAGCGGGAGAGGTCGCCCCACGTGTCGATGTCGTGCGTGCTGCCTTCGTCGGCGACGGTGGCGAGGTCGAGGGATGCCGCGAGCCGGCGCATCGCGGCGCCGTGCAGCGCGGCGCGGTCGCCGGCCGGTTCGGCGATCGCGTCGAGTGCCCCTTCGAGAGCCGACCGGGAGTACACGGCCGCGAGCCACTGCGTGCGACCGGACGCGTCGACGAGGCACACGCCGTCGGCGTCGGGATCCGCCGACCGTGCCGCGACGAGTCGGGCGACCGCGGATCGGGCGTCGGGCATGTCGCAGGCGAGCACGAGGACGTCCTGCTGCTGGTCGCGGAGCTGCGAAGCGGCGTCTCGAGACCCGGTGTCTCGACCACCGAGGGCCTCGAGCCCCGCCGCGAGCGCCGCCACGGGGCCGCCGAACGGCGGGTCCTCCTGCGCGTGCAGGCATCCGTCCGCTTCGAGCTCTTCCGGGCCGACCACGACGATGCGTTCGCAGCCCGCCCCACGGGCGGCGGCGATCGCGATCGAGAGCAGGCGCTGCCCGCCGACCATGAGGTCGGGCTTGCTCACGCCGCCCAGCCGGGTCGCGCGTCCGCCGGCGAGGATGACCGCGTCGAGCGTGCTCATCTCGTGATCGCCACCTCGACGAGGTCGTCCGCGGCGACGTCGGTCACGTCCTCGGGCACGATCGCGAATCCGTCGGCCGACGCGAGCCCCGCGGCGAGGTGCGATCCCGCCCCGCCCGCGGTCGCCGGTCGCACCGCGGGGAGGCCGTCGCGCACCTCGAGCGCGACGGGCATGTACTGGCGGCGCCCGGCGGGGGAGCGCCATCCGTGCTCGACGACCGCCCGCCACGTCGGTCGGCGCACGTCGGCGCGCCCGAGCATGCGGAGCAGCGCTGGCCGCGTGAACACCTCGAACGACACCGCGACGCTCACCGGGTTTCCGGGCAGCCCGAACACGGGCGTGCCGTCGGGCAGCACGCCGAACGCCTGCGGCGTGCCCGGCTGCATCGCGACGCGCGCGAACCCGACCGTGTCGAGTTCGCCCAGCACCTGCCGTACGACGTCGTGCGCGCCGACGCTCACGCCGCCCGCGAAGACGACGAGGTCGCATGGATGCCGCCCATCGAGCCAGTCGCGCAGCGCCTGCGGGTCGTCGGAAAGGCGCCGGACCTCGCTCGCGACGCCGCCGGCCTCGGCGACGAGGCCGGCGAGCAGGAGCGAGTTCGAGTCGTGGATGCGGCCGCGACCGAGCGGAGCCCCGGGTTCGACGAGCTCACTGCCGGTCGCGACGACCGCGACCCGCGGTGCCACGGCGACGGGCAGCTCGGCGAGGCCGGCCGCCGCGGCCGCCGCGATCCGCCGGGCGTCGAGGACGACGCCGGGGTCGAGGAGGCGATCGCCCGCGTGCAGGTCCTCGCCGCGGCGACGGATGTGATGGGCGGGCCGGGGAGCGGCGAGGACCGCGACCCGCTCGGTCGCGGCATCCGTTCGCTCGACGGGCACGACCGCGTCGGCGCCCTCGGGGATCGGCGCGCCCGTCATGATGCGCGCCGCCTGCCCCGGACCCACGGTCACGTCGCCGGCCGATCCGGCCGGGAGGTCGGCGATGACGTCGAGCACGACCGGCGCGTCGTCGGCGGCCGACGCGACATCCGCTCGCCTGACGGCGTAGCCGTCCATCGCCGAGTTGTCGAACGAGGGCAGGTCGACGCGGGCGTCGACGGATGCCGCGAGCGTGCGCCCCGCGGCATCCGCGAGTCGCACGGTCTCGACCCGTCGCAGCGGCGCGACGGTCGCGAGGACGCGCTCGAGGTGCGCCTCCACCGAGACCTGGGCAGCGACGCCGTGGGGCGCCGGCGTGAACGTCGCCATGTCCCCACGGTAGCCCTCGTGTCGACGACTCGACCCGCCCGTGACATGGCGGGCCCGTGTCATTAGTGTCGAACCCGACGGCGTCCGACCCGAGCGGGAGGAGACGGACATGTCGTTCATCACGAGGGGTTTCACGGGGCGCGGGCGCGAGCGGGACGACCGATTGCCGCCCGGGCAGACGCTGGTGAGTGACTTCCCGGTGCTGTCGGCCGGGCCGACGCCGGACATCGACACCGCCGACTGGTCGTTCACGATCCGCACGGAGACGGGCGCCTCGCGCTCGTGGACGTGGGACGAGTTCATGGCCCTGCCGATCGAGGACGTCACGACCGACATCCACTGCGTCACGCACTGGTCGAAGCTCGGCACCGGATGGCGCGGCGTGTCGCTCGACACGCTGTTCGAGGACGTCGAGACCGACTTCGAGTACACGATGGCGCACAGCTACGGCGGGTACACGACGAACGTGCCGCTCGAGGACCTGCTCGACGGCAAGGCGTGGGTCGCGTTCGAGTTCGACGGCGAACCGCTCGACCCCGAGCACGGCGGGCCCGCGCGCCTGCTCGTGCCGCACCTCTACTTCTGGAAGAGCGCGAAGTGGGTGAGCGGCCTCGAGATGATGGCCGAGGACGAGCCCGGGTTCTGGGAGCAGAACGGGTACCACCTGCGGGGCGACCCGTGGAAGGAGGAGCGGTACTGGTGAGCGCCGACGGGGCCGCACCGCCGGTCGCGTCGGCGGGCGCGTCGCCGCGCTCGGCGCTGCGCGCGGTGCCGCGCGCCGGATGGCATGTCGCCACGGTCGCCGCGACGCACCGGGAGACGCCGAACGCGACCCGTATCGAGCTGGACGTCGACGGCTGGCCCGGCAACGAGGCCGGCCAGCACCTCGACGTGCGGCTCACCGCGCCCGACGGGTACACCGCGACCCGCTCGTACTCGATCGCCTCGTCGGGCCGGTCGACGCGGGTCGTGCTCGCGGTCGACAAGCTGCCCGACGGCGAGGTGTCGCCGTACCTGGTCGACGAGCTGCGGGCCGGCGATCAGCTCGAGGTGCACGGTCCATTGGGCGCGTTCTTCGTGTGGCGGCCGGCCGCGGTGACGGATGACGCGCGCCCCGTGCAGCTCATCGCCGGCGGCTCCGGGGTGGTGCCGCTCTACGCGATGGCGCAGGCGCACGCCGACGCCGACGATCCGACGCCGTTCCGGCTGCTGTACTCGGTGCGCACCCCCGACGACGTCTACTTCGCCGACGAGTGGGCGGCGCTCGCCACGGCATCCGCACCCCTGCAGCTGGGCCTCGTGTACACGCGGCGTGCGCCCGACGGTTGGTCGGCGCCGCCCGGGCGCATCACGCGCGAGGCGCTGGCCGCCGCCGTGATCCCGCCCGCCGAACGGCCGCGGGTCTACGTGTGCGGCTCGACGGGCTTCGTCGAGCGCGTCGCCGACTGGCTCGTGGAACTCGGCCACGAGCCCCGCGACATCCGCACCGAACGATACGGAGGCACGTGATGACCGGTCACCTCGACGGCAACGCCCTCGCCGGCCCGCTCGCCGACTTCTTCTCGTTCGACATCACCACCACGACGGGCCGGTGCAACGGATGCGGCACCGTCGCCGAGTTCGCGCGCGCGATGGTCTACGTGAGCGGCGCCGGCACGGTCGTGCGATGCGCGACGTGCGACAACGTGCTCGCCGTGCTGGTGGACACGGGGGAGCGGGCATGGATCGACCTCGCCGGGGTCAGCGCGATCGAGGTGCGGAGGTAGCTCAGCCGCGCAGGATCGACGCCATCTTCTTGCCGCGCGCGACCTCGTCGACGAGCTTGTCCATGTACCGGATCCGCTGCATGAGCGGATCCTCGATCTCCTCGACTCGGACGCCGCAGATCACGCCCGTGATGAGCGTCGCGTCGGGGTTGAACGCCGGCGCCTTCGCGAAGAAGGCCTCCATGTCGCGACCGTCGGCGATGGCCTCCTCGAGGCTCGCCTGGTCGTAGCCGGTGAGCCAGCGGATGACCTGGTCGACCTCATCCCTGGTGTGGCCCTTCCGTTCCGCCTTCTGCACGTAGAGCGGGTGGATGCGCGCGAAGCTCATCCCGAAGATCCGGTGTCCGGCCATGATGCGGTGTCCCTTGGTTCGATCAGTCGGTTCGATCAGTCGGTTCGATCAGTCGTCGATGACGTCGAGGCCCTGACGCTCCAGGGCGTCGAGGTGGTCGCGCATGGCCTGGACCTGCTCGGGCGGGTGCCCCGCCCAGTCCACGACCTCGCCGATGACGCGCACCGGCTCGCGCGTCCGGTACGACCGTGTGGGGTTTCCGGGGAACCGCTTGTCGGTCACGTTCGGGTCGTCCTCGAGAGAGCCCGTCGGTTCCACGAGGTAGATGCGGCCGCGGCCCTCGCCCGCGGCGAGTTCGGCGCCCCACACGGCCGCGTCGAGCGTCTCGGTGAGGTAGACGTGGTTCGCCGTCCGCTCGCGGCCGTAGTTCGACCGTCGGCCCGGTTCGAGCACCTCGCCGATCGTCAGGTCCGCCTTCGTGCCATGCAGGTAGGCGCCCGACTCATGGATCTCGAACGGCGTCGGTGCGTTCGTCATGTGCACACACTCCCTATGTCGTTCGGATCGGGACTCTAGCCCATGTTCGCGGCGCCGACGAGTGCGGTCGTGATGCACGCTGGTGGAGCGATGCGCCACCGATGCAGCTCAGAACGGCGGCCCGGTGCTCGACCCTGCACTCCCCGAGGACGCGGCGCTCGATGACCCGTCGCTCGAACGCGCCGACACCCGTGCTAGTCGGGGTTGCGCGGCTCGAACCGCTGTCGGCGCCATGGGACTCGGCGCTGCGGGACGCTGCGCTGCGGGACTCGGCACTGCGGGACTCGGCACTGCGGGACTCGGCACTGCGGGACGCTGCGCTGCGGGAGTCGGCACTGCGGGACTCGGCACTGCGGGACGCTGCACTGCGGGAGTCGATACCGCCGGAATCCGCACCGCGGGTTCCGTGAGATGTCTTCGCCCGGCCGGGGATCGCCATTCGAGGGTGCCGTCGCCGAGGTGTGCGACCGACCACGAGGTCTCGTGCTTGAGGTGGTGGTGGGCGGGGCAGAGGTGGGCGAGGTTGTCGAACGCGGTGCGGCCGCCACCGGCCCAGTCGTCGGTGTGGTCGAGGTCGCAGCGCACGGCGCGCCGGGCGCAGCCGGGGAACCGGCAGGTCTGGTCGCGCACCTGCAACCATCGGCTCAGGTCGGCCGGAGGCCGGTACGTCGTGCGATCGACATCGAGCACCGTGCTCCTCACCGGATGCGTGAGCAGGCGCGTGAACGACGGCGCATGTGCAGCGAGTTCTCGCGCGGTGTCGGCATCGATCGGCCCGTATCCGTCGAGTTCACCCGGCAGATTTTCGCCGAGCAGTGTGAGCACGGGCACGGTGACGTGCACGGTCGGCCGGATCGTCGCGGCGGCGACGTGGAACGCATCCCCGACGGGCGGGACGCCGTCGAGCAGCAGGTCGCGGGCGACGTCGGCGCGAAGTTGATCGAGCGTTCGTGATTCCTGGTCTTCCACGCGGGCGATTGCCGGCCCGCCGGGATGATCGCGACCCGACGACGGTGCAGGATCAGCGTGTCGTCGGCCGGAAGCTTCGCCGGCGATGCGGTGGATCCGGTCGTGGATCACCAGCGCGTCGGCGGCGGAGAGGTGCAGGTGAAGCCAGGCCATTCCGTTGCGGGCGGGCTCGAGTTCGATCCGACGCTCCGCACGGGCGCGTGCATGCCGCTCGGCGAGCGTCTCGGCGAGGACTTCCTCCCTCAGCCGACGTGCGATCCGTCGCAGCCCGGCCGCGGTCGTCGACTCGGCGCGGAACGCGAGGTCGCGGTCGAGGCGGCTCCGTGCAGTGGTGTCATCGAGATCGGTCGTCTCGTCGATGATCACGCGCGTGTGCGCTTCGTCGATGGTCCCCGCGCGGAGTGCGGAGAGTGCCGCCGGCAGCCGGTGCGCGAGCTCCCACGCATCGGAGACCCAACGCTGCATCGTGCGCTCCGGGACGCGCAATGCGGTGGCGAGTTCGGCCACGACCGCTCGACGTGCGAGCTCCCGACGCTGCCCGGCAGACACCGCCGGGGACGTGAACGCGACCGCGCTGCGCTCGGCGTAGTCGACGGCGAGGTTGATCACCTCGACGCGGACCGCCGCCTGCATCGCTTCGATCCTCCGTGCCTGCACGGCCGCGTCGACGAGTGCGCCGAGGCCGTCTTGCGTGAGCGCGTAGGCCGATACCTCGGCGGCCGCGACCGGCTCTGCGGGCGGCTCGGCGATCGCGGTGGGCATGCGTCCATCCTACCGAGATTCGAACATATGTTCGACCGTTGTGAAGAACTCGGCGGCCGGAATCGAGGGGGTCGGACGCGGTCGCGCAGCAGGCGGAGGTCGCCGGTGCGCGGGAGTTCGGGGGGCATCGATCAGAAGGCTTCGCCTGTCATTGCCGACGCTGACCAGGCGCCAGGCGCCAGGCGCCAGGCTCCCGGCGACGGTCAGCCGTAGTCCGCGGTGATCGAGCGGGTTCGACCGTCGAGTCGGACCGATCCGCCGTACGGGAGGATCCACTGCGGCCGCGTGTGACCGAAGGGAACTCCGACGCAGACGACGGCTCGATCGTTGTAGCGGGCGATCTCGGCGATCACCGCATCGCGCTGTGCGGCGCGCCGGCGAGCGCGCTCTGCAGCCGGAGGGATGTCCTCGGGAGTGCTCACGGGCGGTCGAGCGACGATCACTCCGTCGACGGCGGCGAGGACGCCCCGTTCCCCGAGTGCCCGGACCCACCGCTGGATCAGTGCCGCCGGCGGCAGCTCCTCGCTGGATTCGAGGAGCAGGATCGCCCCCTCGAGGCGTTCGAGCGGCGGCAGGCGATCGGCCATCGCGAGCTGGTCGACGACCTCGAGGCATCCGCCCCAGGTTCGGCCCGTCGCAACGCGCGCCGGTCCCGACCAGGTCCACGGTTCGGTCCGCTCGCGCTCGCCGAAGTCGGTGAGGGCGCGATCCGAGCGCCAGTCCCGCCCGAAGTCCTCCGATTCCCCGGGGTCGACGATCTCGAGCTCGCCGCCGTCGAAGAGGGCTGCCCTGAGCGAGGCGAGGTGGATGTCGTCGATCCGCGGTCCCGGACCGAGGTGCACCTGCGTCGATCCGCCGTAGTACGCGGGGATCCCGAGTGACCACAGCCAATTCGACAGGTTGGTGTTGTCGCTGTAGCCGACGAACATCTTCGGATCCGCAGTGGCGAGGTCGGCGTCCAGGTGGGGGATGACCGTGATCTGGTCGTCGCCCCCGATGGTCGCGAGGATGGCCCGGATGCTCGGGTCGGCGAACGCGGCGTTCACGTCGGCGGCGCGAGCCTCGGCGGAGGCGTCGAGCAGGCGGGTCGTCGGGTACTCCACCGGCACCAGTCCGGTCTCGGCGACGAGTCGACGCATGGCCTGTTCGTGGACCGCAGGCGCGAACCCCGGCGCCGCCCAGGCCGGTGACAGGATCGCGACCCGGTCACCCGGAGCGAGCTTGGGTGGGGATGCGAACACGGGCACGGGCACCTGCCCATCCAATCACCGTCGCGAGGTGTCGACGACCCACCGCCGAAGCAGCTCAGAACGGCGGACCGATGGTCGAATCGCCGGTTCGGTGAGATGCGGCCGTCCGGCCGGTGATCGCCATTCGAGGGAGCCGGCGCCGAGGTTGTGCGAGGCTGTCCGCGTGTGGATCGGGTGGATCGAGTTCGACCTGCTGCTCGGCGCCGTGCACTCCCTGAAGGAGAAGCGCGGCGTGCTGCGGCCCGTGCTCGCCGAGTTGCGACGAGCGACCGAGGCGTCGGTCGCCGAGGTGGGCGCGCAGGACCTGCATCGCCGCGCAGCCATCGGCGTCGGGGTCGTCAGCTCGGAAGCCGAGCGCGTCACCGAGGTGCTCGATCGGGCCGAACGGCTCGTCGCCGCGCATCCCGAGTTCACGCTGCTGTCGGCGCGACGCGGCCTGCGTCGCAGCGACGACGACTGATTCGCGCTGCGTCCGTAGGCCGGCGAGTGTCCATGAATCGCCGAGCCGCAAAGTGCGACCCGACCGTTCGTGGACGCTCGCCGGCGTCACGCGACGCGCGCGCCGTCCTTCCACGTCTCCGCGACGAGCGGCACTCCGGGTCGGTACGCCAGGTGCACGTGCGAGGGCGCGTCGAGCAGCGTGAGGTCGGCGCGCGCGCCGGGCCGCAGCGCGCCGACATCCGTTCGCCGCAATGCCGCCGCCCCGCCCGCGGTCGCCGCCCAGACGGCTTCGGCCGGGGTCATGCCCATGTCGCGAACCGCGACCGCGATGCAGAACGGCATCGAGCTCGTGAAGCTCGACCCCGGATTGCAGTCGCTCGCGAGCGCCACGGTCACGCCGGCGTCGATGAGGCGACGGGCGTCCGGGTACGGATGCCGGGTCGAGAACTCCACGCCCGGCAGCAGCGTCGCGACGGTGCGGGAGCCCGCGAGCGCAGCGACATCCGCGTCGCTCAGGTAGGTGCAGTGGTCGACGGATGCCGCGTCGAGCTCGACCGCGAGCCCCACCCCGTCGCCCTCTCCGAGCTGGTTGCCGTGCACCCGCACCCCGAGGCCCGCCTCGCGGCCAGCCTCGAGCACGCGCCGCGACTGGGACGCGTCGAACGCGCCGCGCTCGCAGAACGCGTCGACCCACCGCACGTACGGCTTGCATGCCTCGAGCATCTCGCCCGCGACGAGCTCCACGTAGGCGTCGGCACCGCCCGCGCGCTCGGTGAAGTCGGCCGGCACGACGTGCGCGCCGAGGAACGTCACCTCGTCGGTCACCTCGCGCGCGAGCCGCGCGAGGCGTTCCTCGTCGACGACCGAGAGCCCGTACCCCGTCTTCACCTCGAACGTCGTGGTGCCCTGCCGGTGCAGCTCGCGGACGAACCCCGCGAGGCGGGCGCGCAGCTCGTCGTCGGTCGCCGCGCGCGTGGCCGCCACGGTCGAGCGGATGCCGCCGGCCTCGTATGCGCGCCCGGCCATGCGGGCCGCGAACTCCTCCGCCCGGTCGCCGCCGAACACGAGGTGCGTGTGCGAGTCGACGAAGCCCGGGATCACGGCCCGCCCGCCCGCGTCGACGACCTCGATGCGGTGCGGGTGCGACGAGCCCTCCGCCGCGCCCGTCGGGTGGGCGATCCCGGCGGCGTCGGCGGACGGCCCGATCCACGTGATCACGCCGTCCTCGGCGAGCACCGCCGCGTCGCGCACGATCCCGAGCGGGCCGCCCTCGCGGCCGGGCGCGGGGTCGTTCGTGACGAGCTCTCCGATGCCGGTGACCAGCAGCCGCGAGGCGGCGACGGGAGGCCGCATCCGTCAGCCCTCGAGCATCGGCACGCGCAGGCCGCGCTCGCGGGCGACCTCGACCGCGCGGTCGTACCCGGCGTCGACGTGGCGCATGACGCCCGTGCCCGGGTCGTTGACGAGCACGCGAGCGATCTTCTCGGCGGCGAGGTCGGTGCCGTCGGCGACGATGACCTGCCCGGCGTGGATCGAGCGGCCGATGCCGACGCCGCCGCCGTGGTGGATCGACACCCAGGTCGCGCCCGACGCGGTGTTCAGCAGTGCGTTGAGCAGCGGCCAGTCGGCGATCGCGTCGGAGCCGTCGGCCATGGACTCGGTCTCGCGGTACGGCGACGCGACCGAGCCCGAGTCGAGGTGATCGCGCCCGATCGCGACCGGCGCCGAGAGCTCGCCGGAGGCGACCATCTCGTTGAACTTCAGCCCGGCGAGGTGCCGCTCCTTGTACCCGAGCCAGCAGATGCGGGCGGGCAGGCCCTCGAAGTGGACCTTCTCGCCGGCCTGTTCGATCCACCGGCGCAGGTGCGCGTCCTCCGGGAAGAGCTCGAGGATCGCACGGTCGGTCGCGGCGATGTCGGCGGGGTCGCCCGAGAGCGCCGCCCAGCGGAACGGCCCCTTGCCCTCCGCGAAGAGCGGGCGGATGTACGCCGGCACGAAGCCGGGGAAGTCGAACGCGTGCTCGTAGCCGCCGAGCTCCGCCTCGCGGCGGATCGAGTTGCCGTAGTCGAACACCTCGGCGCCCTCGGCCTGGAAGCCGACCATCGCCTCGACGTGCTTGGCCATCGAGCGGCGGGCGAGCGTCGTGAACTCGTGCGGGTCGGATGCCGCGAGCGCGTGCCACTCTTCGACGGAGACACCCTCGGGCAGGTACGACAGCGGGTCGTGCGCGCTGGTCTGGTCGGTCACGATGTCGATCGGCACCCGGCGTTCGAGCAGCTCGGGGAAGACCGTCGCGGCGTTGCCCACGACGCCCACGCTGAGCGCGGAACCCGAGGCCTTCGCCGCGAGCGCGCGCTCGACCGCGGCATCCAGCGACGGCGCGACCTCGTCGAGGTAGCCGTGCTCGACGCGGCGGTGCAGGCGTGTCTCGTCGACGTCGACGATGAGCACCGCGCCGCCGTTCATCGTGACCGCGAGCGGCTGCGCGCCGCCCATGCCGCCGCAGCCGGCGGTCAGCGTGAGCGTGCCGGCGAGCGTCGCGTTCGCGACATCCGCTGCCCCGCGCTTCTCGGCGAGCGACCGGGCGACGGCGCCGAACGTCTCGTACGTGCCCTGCAGGATGCCCTGCGTGCCGATGTAGATCCACGATCCGGCCGTCATCTGGCCGTACATGGTGAGGCCGAGCTGCTCGAGGCGACGGAACTCGGGCCACGTCGCCCAGTCGCCCACGAGGTTCGAGTTCGCGATGAGCACGCGCGGCGCCCACTCGTGGGTGCGGAACACGCCCACGGGCTTGCCGGACTGCACGAGCAGCGTCTCGTCGGACTCGAGTCCTTCGAGCGTGCGCACGATCGCGTCGTATGCCTCCCAGTTGCGGGCGGCCTTGCCCGTGCCGCCGTAGACGATCAGGTCGTCCGGGCGCTCGGCGACCTCGGGGTCGAGGTTGTTCATGAGCATGCGCAGCGGCGCCTCGGTCTGCCAGCTCTTCGCGGTGAGCTCGGTGCCGCGCGCGGCGCGGACGGGGCGGGGACCGGCGACGGCGCCGGTCGAGAGGGATGCAGCAGTGGTCATGCTCCGATCACACACCGTCGACAGGGTGCGGGCAACGGATGCCACGGGCACGCTGTCCGGGATCCCGGACGCGCTCGGCCTGGCCGGTCGTTCGACTCAGCCGAGCTCGACGCCGCGCGCCGCCATGAACGGCACCGCGTCGACCGCGGCGCCGTCGATCCGCACCTCGAAGTGGAGGTGGCAGCCGGTGGAGGCGCCGGTGCTCCCGACCACGGCGATGAGCTCGCCCGCCGCGACCACCTGGCCCTCGTCGACGAGGAGGCCGCCCTCCTGGATGTGCGCGTAGCCGGTGGAGACGCCCGACCCATGGTCGACGAGCACCCAGTTGCCGTAGGTGCCGTTCGGCCCGGCCGCGACGACGGTGCCGCCGGTCGCCGCGTAGATCCCGGTTCCGCACTGCGCGGCGATGTCGGTGCCGCGGTGGAACTCGTTCACGCCCGCGACCGGTCGCATCGGTCGCGGTCCGAACACGTCGGATATGGTGCCCGTGACCGGGTTCGCCCAGCCCTGCTCGCTCAGCTGCCCGACGTCCTCGGGAAGGGTGTCGACGATCGCGACGCTCTCCGCCGCGACGCGCGACTGCAGGCCGTTCAGCTCCGCGCGGGCGGCCGAGACGGCCCCCTGTGCTGCATCGACCGCGGCTTCGAGCTCGTCGATCGGGACGGCGTCGACGGCGAGCCATGCGGCGGCGGCGCGCTCCTCGGCCTTCAGCGCCTCGTCGTCGCGGCGCTCGGCGATCTCGCGCAACCGCTCGGCGTCGCCCGAGAGCTGCTCCATGCGCTCGAGTCCGCCGAGACCGGCGAGGAGGTCGTTGCCCGCGCCGAACGCGGCGTCGATCGAGGTCAGCGCGGCGCCGTCGCCGCGCGTCGCGGCGAGGTAGGCGGCGGCGGCGCGCTCGGCGATCCCGCGGGCCTCCTCGGCGCGCTCGTCGAGTCGTTCGGCGACGGCTCGCGCGACCTGCTGCGTGGTGCGACCCGCGTCGAGTGCGGACTCGGCATCACGGAGGTCGGCGATCGCGCGCTCGAGCTGGGTTCGGAGGCCGATGAGCGCGGTGACCTGGACGTCGTCGCCGCCCGTCTCGACCAGCGACATCTCGGCGACGGGGCCCTCGCCGCGGAGCACGTACGGCGCCGTGGGCGCAGGCGTCGGAGTGACCGACGGTGCCGGAGCGGTCGGCGCGGGGGTCGGGGTCGGCGTGGGCGTCGGGGTCGGCGTGGGCGTCGGTGTGGGCGTCGGTGTCGGTTCCGGCGTCGGTTCCGGCGTGGGCTCGGGCGTCGGTTCCGGCGTGGGCTCCGCGGTCGGCTCGGGCGTGGGCTCCGGCGCCGGCTCGACGGGTTCCGGTGCGGGCTCGACCGGCGCAGGTTCGACCGGTGCGGGCTCGGTCGTCGGTTCCGCGGTGGGTTCCGACGTCGGCTCGGTCGTCGGCTCGGCCGTCTCGCTCGTGACCGTCGTCTGGTCGGTCTCCGACGCGAACGCCGGACCGACGGGGACGAGCGCGAGCATGAGGCTGCCGGTGATGGCGGCGACGGCAAGCGCGCACCGCCGGGCGGGCCTCGCTCGGAACGGGTCGTGCTCGTCGGTGCGCTGTTGCATAGGGGCTTTCCGTCGTCGACGGTCATCGTCGGCGATGCCCCAGTCTTTCACCGGGTCGGGGGACGCACAACCTCACTCCGGCATCGAAACCTCCCCAGTCCGGGGAGCGGCCGCGGGATCCGTTCAGCCGATGTCGACGACGGATGCCGCCCGCCGCGCGACCTCGCCCGAGAGCACCGCGCCGACGAGCGCCTCGATCTCGGGCGCGACGAACCGGTCGGGCCCCGGCGAGCCGCCGTGCTCGACCGCGAGTGCGACGACGACGCCCGTGGCCGCGCCGGGCTCGAGCGGGGCGCGCAGGGCGATGCCTCGCGACGCCGTGAGCACCTCGATCGCGAGCACGCGCGCGAGCCCGTCGATCGCGCGGCGCAGCTTGCGCGCGGCGTGCCAGCCCATCGAGACGTGGTCCTCCTGCATGGCCGACGACGGGATCGAGTCGACCGACGCGGGCGCGGCGAGGCGCTTGAGCTCCGACACGATGCCGGCGGCGGTGTACTGCGCGATCATGAGCCCGGAGTCGACGCCGACCTCGTGCGCCAGGAACGGCGGCAGTCCGTGGTTGCGGGCCTTGTCGAGGAACCGGTCGGTGCGCCGCTCGCTCATCGAGGCGACATCCGCCACCGCGATCGCGAGGAAGTCGAGCACGTACCCGACCGGCGCGCCGTGGAAGTTGCCGTTCGACTCGACGCGTCCGTCGAGGGTGAGCACGGGGTTGTCGACCGCGCTCGCGAGTTCGGCCTCGGCGACGGATGCCGCGTGCGCGAGCGTGTCGCGCGCGGCACCGTGCACCTGCGGAGCGCATCGCAGCGAGTAGGCGTCCTGCACGCGCGTGCACTCGGGACCCTTGTGGCTCGCGACGATCGGCGAGCCCGCGAGGAGCGCGCGGAGGTTCGCGGCCGAGACGGCCTGGCCGCGCTGCGGGCGCAGCTCGTGCAGGTCGGCGGCGAACACGGCGTCGGTGCCGAGCAGGCCCTCGACGCTCATCGCCGCGGCGACGTCGGCGGTGGTGAGCAGCATCCGCAGGTCGTGGATCGCGAGGGCGAGCATGCCGAGCATGCCGTCGGTGCCGTTGATGAGGGCGAGGCCCTCCTTCTCGCCGAGGCGCACGGGCGCGATGCCGGCGGCGGCGAGGGCGGTCGCGGCATCCGTGGTCTCGGTCTCGAGACGCTCCTTCGTCGCTCCTCGACCCGCAGGGGAGACCCGCACCTCGCCCTCGCCCATCGCCACGAGGGCGCAGTGCGCGAGCGGCGCGAGGTCGCCCGAGCAGCCGAGCGAACCGTACTCGCGCACGACCGGCGTGATGCCGGCGTTGAGGATCGCCGCGTACGTCTCGGCGGTCTCGCGGCGCACGCCCGTGCGACCCGTCATGAGCGTCGACAGGCGCAGGAGCATGAGCGCGCGCACGACCTCGCGCTCGACCTCGGCGCCCGAGCCGGCGGCGTGCGAGCGCACGAGGCTCGCCTGCAGCTGGGCGCGGCGGTCCTCGGCGATGAACGTGGTGGCGAGCGCGCCGAACCCGGTCGAGATGCCGTAGTGCGGCTCGGGATCGGCCGCGAGTCCGTCGATGATCGCACGGCTCGCGGCGACGCCCTCGAGCGCGGCCCGGTCGAGCACGATGCGCGCATCGTGGCGGGCGACGGCGACGACCTCGTCGATCGTGAGCGGTCCGGTGCCGACGGTGACGGCGTCGACGGATGCCGCGGTGCGGGCGTTCTCGGGCGCGATGGTGCTCATGCCTCCGATTCCACACCGTGCCGGTGCGCGAGGGAACGCCTCGGAGTACGCTTGCGTCCGGGATCCCGGACGAGCTTCGCGGCGGGAGGGACCCTGGAACGAGGAGGCGCGATGGCGGAGCCGAAGGCGCCCGCGGCCGACCAGGCGCTGGCGATCCTCACGCACCTGGCCGCCCAGCGCGGGCCCGCACCCGCCGCCTCGATCGCGGGCGCGCTGGGCCTGCCGCGGTCGACGACCTACCAGCTGCTCGCCGTGCTGCAGGAGCGCGGCTTCGTGGTGCACTTGCCCGAGGAGCGCCGCTACGGCCTCGGGGTCGCGGCGTTCGAGTTGTCGAGCGGGTTCAGCCGCCAGCAGCCGCTCACCCGGCTCGGTCGCCCGCTCGTCGCCGGCGTGGTCGACCGGCTCGGCGAGTCGGGACACCTCGCGGTGCTGCACGGGCGCGACGTGCTCTACCTCGTCGAGGAGCGCGCCCCGCGCCGGCCGTCGCTCGTGTCCGACGTCGGCGTGCGCCTCCCGGCGCACCTCACCGCGTCGGGCCGGGCGATGCTCGCCGCGCTGCCGCCGGCGCAGCTGCGCGCGCTCTACCCCGACCGCGCGGCGTTCGCCGAGCGTCAGTCCGGCCCGGCGGATGCCACGCCGTGGACGTATTCGCGCCTGAAGTCGGTGCTCGCCGAGGTCCGCGTCGCGGGTGTCGCGGGCGAGCACGGCGAGGTCACGGGCGGACTCGCGTCGGTCGGCGCGGCAGTGCTCGACCACCTCGGCTGGCCGGCCGCGGCGATCGCGGTCACGTTCGCCGAGGGCTCGGCCGATGAGCTCGTCGGTGCGGCCACCGACGCCGTGACCGAGGCCGCGACCACCCTCTCGCGCCGGATCCGCGGGGCGCGCTGACGGGGCTAGCGTGGAGGCTCACGACGAGGAGGCCACGATGGCGCAGTTCATCCGATACGCCGAGCACGGCGGACCCGAGGTGCTCACCCCGGTCGAGGGGCCGGTGCCCGAGGCGCCCGCAGACGGCGTGGTCGTCGAGGTGCGTGCGGCCGGCGTGAATCCGGTCGACTCGAAGATCCGCAGCGGCCGCCGCGGCACGCGCGACTTCAGCCGGCCGCAGGGCGTCGGGGCGGATGCCGCGGGCGTCGTCGTCGCCGTCGGCGAGCGGGTCGAGGGCGTGCACACGGGCGACGAGGTCATCGTCCACGGCGCGAACGGCGCCTACGCGAGCCATCTCGTCACGACGCCGTCGCAGCTCGTGCCCAAGCCCGCCGCGGTGGGCTTCGAGCAGGGCGCCGCGCTCGGCATCCCGGCCGGCACGGCGTACCAGGTGCTGCGCTCGCTCGGCCTGCGCGAGGGCGAGACGCTGCTCCTGCACGCGGGGTCGGGCGGGGTCGGCCAGGCGGCGATCGAGTTCGCCCGCGAGTGGGGTGCGAGCGTCGTCGCGACGGCCTCGCCCGCCAACCACGACCGCCTCCGAGAGCTCGGCGCCGTCCCCGTGGCGTACGGGCCCGGCCTCGTCGACCGGCTCCGCGCCGCCGCACCGCAGGGCTACGACGTCGCACTCGACGCCGCCGGCACCGACGAGGCGATCGAGGCCAGCCTCGAGCTCGTCGCCGACCGGTCGCGCATCGCCACGATCGTGCGCATGATGGACGCCGCGGGGCTCGGCATCCGCACGTGGTCCGGGGCCATCCCCTCGACGATGGGTCCCGAGGCGGTGCGGCTGCGCGCCGAGGGGGTCGCCGAGGCGTCGCGGCTCGCGGCCGAGGGGCGCTTCGACGTCGAGGTCTCGTCGCGGTACCCGCTCGCCGAGGCCGCCGACGCGCAGCGCGAGAGCGAGGGCGGGCACGTGCGCGGCAAGATCGTGCTCATCCCCTGAGGCCCGGGATCCCTCGACTCAGCTGATCCTCGGAGGGCGTCGCGCCAACCGGGATCGGACCGCCGACGACACCCGTCGCGGCAGCGGGCGCGTGTCCGGGTGAACCCGACCGGCGGCCACCTCGAGATGCGCGTCGCCTGCGACGACCACGAACCCGACGGCGATCGATCCGCGCCCGAGCAGTTCGGTCTCCTCCGCCGTGAGGCGGAGGTCGACGCGGCCGTTGCGGACGTCGGAGCGCCGGCGGAGGATCGCCCGAGTCGCCCGTTGCTCGAGCCGCACGATGACGTGCGCGGCATCCGGAACGCCCACGAGCCGTGCCGAGAGCCGCAACCGGTCAGCGGGCCGCCGCAGCCGCAGCCGGCGCACCTCGACGGGAGGAAGCGGCGGTGCGCGATGGCGCCGGGCCGCGGCGCGCTGCACCTCGCCCCAGCGGCCGACGATCGTCGCATCGTCGAACCGCGCCGCCGTGGCACGAGCCGCCGCGCGCAGCGCCGACCGCTCGCTCTCGGAGAGCTCGGCGACCTGCCTGATCATCGCGGCCACGCGCCCCACGTCGCCGGGTGCGACGAGGAACCCGTTGACGCCGTCCTCGATCAGGTCGGCCGGACCGTACGGGATGTCGTAGGCGATGGGCAGGCATCCGCGCGACATCGCCTCGAGGAGCACGAGCGGCGCCCCCTCCGACGTGCTGGTCAGCAGGGTGACGGATGCCTCGGCGAACGCCTCCGCGGCGTCGGGCCGATGCCCGGCGAAGTCCACCGCGTCGGCGATGGCCCGGTCACGGGCCTCGCCGACGAGCCGGTCGAGCTCCGGTCCCGACCCGACGATCCGCAGCCGTGCCGGCACCCCGGCCGAGCGAGCGCGCGCCACGGCCTCGATCGCGTGGTGCACGCGCTTGCGCTTCGTGAGTCCCGCGACGACCACGACCGACGCGGGATCACGTGGCCGGCCCACGGAGGCGACCGGCGCCGGATCCGCGGGTGCGCGGGTCGGGTTGGGCACGACGGCGAGGTTGCCGCCGTCGGCCAGCAGCGCCGCGGCATCCGCCCGCTGCCGTTCGGTGAGGAACACGACCGCGTCGAAGCGCTCCGGGCGGGAGAGGACATCGCGGCGCGATGCGCGCAGCAGCTCGAGCGGTGGCCGTGCCCGGCCCTCGAGGTGCGCGTTGTGCACGACGTGCATCGTGACGAGGCGGGGCAGGCGCACGTGCGCGACGAACCGGGCGACCGTCTTGCTGTCGACGATCGCGAACGCCGGTCCGTCGCCCGCGACCTCGGCGAGCCAGTCGCCGTAGCAGGCCCACGCCGAGTCCCACCTGCGCACCGCCCGCTCGTCGCGGTCGAACGCCGTGATCCGGCGGCGCTCGCCGCGGTCGGCCCGGTGCTCGTCGGTCACCGCGAGCGACCCGTCGGCCCGCCGGTGCTCGATTCGGACCCCGCCGCCGACCTCGACCGCCTCCACCGTGCCCGGCCCGGCCGCCGGACCGTCGGCGCGCAGCTCCTCGTACAGGTTGCGCAGGCGCAGGCCCGGGACGAGCTCGCCGAGACGGGTCAGCCGTTCGCGCACCGCGGTGAAGTCCGGTCTCGGCTCGAACGTGAGCACGTCGACCGCCGCGCCGGCCAGTTCGACGAACGCGCGCGAGCGGCGGAGCATCGCCGCCGTCATGCCGCCGTGCGCGTCCGGGATGCTCCACGTCACGGCCAGCTGCCGACCCGGCGGCAGCGGGCCCCCGCCCTCGCCTCCGTGCGGCGTCACGCGGCGGGCGCCAGCCAGTCGCGCAGCATCCGCGTCACCCACGGCAGCACCCAGTACGTCATGATCGGTGTGAGCACGAGCGTCGTCGCGAGCACGCGCACGGCCAGCGGCACGTCCTCCCAGCCCGGCACGAACGCCATGAGCAGCGCGAAGGCGAGGTTCACCGGGAAGAAGCCCAGCCAGATGCTCACCGCCTGTTTCCACCGCGGAGGCGCCACAGCGATCGGTGCCGGGCCCGCGGCATCCGTCACCGAGGGGACCGAGCCCGTGGGCGGGTCGTCGAACCATCCCTCGATGCCCGTGCGGCGCTTCGCGCGCTCCTCGCGCACGAACCCGCGGCCCATCTCGAGCCACCACGTGCGCTCGGGCGACTGCTCCCAGGCGGCGAGGGTCCGCTCGTCGGCGAACCGGTACAGCATGTGCCACACGTCGGACTCCTCGCCCGCGCGCACCCAGCCCGATCCGAGGAAGCCCGGATACCGGTTCGCGAGGTTCACCCCCGTCTGCGCCCACACGGTCGCCTCGGCGATGCGGTCGGGGTCGACCACGCGGCGGATCGACACGGTGATCGGTTCACTGGCCATGACTCCATCACACCCCACCGGCGTGGCGTGCGCGCAACGGATGCCGCGGCATCCGCTCACGCATCGCCGCCCCCGGGTGCGCCGGCGAGCATGCGCGCCGAGGCCCGGATATCGGCCTCGCGCTGCTCGCGGTTGATGCGGATCAGGCGCTCGTCGCGGAGCTCGAGGCGCAGCGCCTCCTGCGCGGGGATGCCCGCGCGCAGCTGCCGCGCCCGCTCGACCTCCGAGTCGAGCACCGCGCCGACGAGGACGGCCATGTTGCCGAGCCACGTCCACAGGAGGAACGCGATGATGCCGCCGAGCACGCCGTACACGCGGTCGTAGCTGCCGAAGTTCCAGACGTACAGGCCGAACAGCACGGTCGTGAGGATCCACGCCGCGAGCGCCGTGGCCGCGCCGATCGAGATCCGGCGACGCCTCGGCCGCCGGACGTTCGGTGCCGCCCAGTAGAGCACCGCGAGCATGAGCCCCGCGAGGACCCCCACGACCGGGAGCTTCGCGAGGTCCCAGGTCACCACCCACTCGTCGTCGATGCCGAGCGCGCCGAAGACCGCGGTCGCGACCGTGCCGCTCACCACGAGCGCCACGGCTACGAGCGATCCGAGCACGACGAGGATCGCCGCCGCCCCGAGCATCGCCGGTCGCGACTTCCAGAACGGGCGCCCCTCGGGCACGCCGAGGATCCGGTTCATGCCGCGGCCGAACGCGCCGAGGTACCCCGACACCGTCCACAGCGTGACCACGAGGCCCGTCGCGAACGCTAGACCGGCGCGCGACGCGTTGAGGAGCTGGTCGAGCGGCTCGGTGAGCGCCGAGGCGACGTCCTCTCCGCCGAGGTCGCGCACGACGGAGAGCGCTCCCGCCGCGAGTTGCTCGGCGCTGCCGAAGACGCCGATCAGCGCCGCCGCCGCGAGCAGGGCCGGGCACACCGTGAGCACGACGTAGTACGTGAGCGCCGCCGCGAGATCCCAGCACTGGTTGATGCGGAACTCGTGCAGCGCCCGGATCGCGATCACCTGCCAGTCGGGGCGGACCGCCGTCGCCGGGCCGTCGGGCTCGGTCGCCGACCGCGCGGGTTCGGTCGCCGATCGCGTCCGCCGGGCAGGGCGCTCCGGGTCATCCGTCGTCGTGGGCATGAGCCGAGCCTAGGCACTGCCCGTGCACCTTCGAGGGGTTGCCTAGCCGAGGTGCGTGTGCAGGAAGGTCGCGACGCGCTCGCGCAGTGCCTCGTCGAGGATGCCGATCGAGTGCGCCTCGCCGGGCACGACGGCGAGCTCGACGGGCACCGCCGACGCCCGGAGCGTCGCCGCGAGGCGCTCCGACTGCGCGACCGGGATGATCTCGCCGGCCGCGTGGCCGATGAGGAACGGCGGGTCGCTCGGGTCGACGTGCGCGGTCGCGGACGCCTCGATGGCCTGCGGGCACGCCTCGTCGTCGGCGTGCGGCTCGCAGCCGAGGAACTCGCCGACGATGCCGCGCAGCCACTCGGAGGCGGCATCCGCCTCGAGCTCGGCCGCACCCAGTCCCACCGGGCCCGACAGCTCCGCGACCGCCGCCACGCGCGCCCCCTCGTCGAGCGGACCGTCGCCGAGGGTGCCGAGCAGCGCCGCCAGGTGACCGCCGGCCGAGCCGCCGAACACGCCGATGCGGGCCGGGTCGATGTCGAACCGCTCGACCTGCGCGGGCTCCCGCAGCCACGCGACCGCCGCGGCCACGTCGTCGACCTGCGCCGGGTAGCGCGCCTCGGGCACGAGTCGGTAGTTGACGGATGCCGCCACGAACCCCTCGCTCGCGAGCCACAGGCACACGTTGCGCCAGTCGGCGTTGGCCTTGTCGCCGCGCGCCCAGCTGCCACCGTGCACCGACACCACGGTCGGCTGCGAGCCGCCGATCGCGTCGGCCGGCGGCCGGCACACGTCGAGCGTCAGCAGGGTTCCGTCGGCGGCGACGCCGTACTGCAGGTCCGCGTCGACGCGCAGCTCCGCCGACGGCTGGAACGTGCGGATGCCGATCATCTCGGCGCCGGCGACCTCGCTCGACGCCTGCTCGGCCGACGGGTCGATCTCGCGCACCGGCTGGTGGAACGCCGAGACGGCAGCCGCGATCGCGAGGGCCGCGGTGACGGCGAGGGCGACCCGGACCGACCGGCGGCGCCGGCCTCCGTGACCGCCGGAGAGTCGGGTGGGGGACACGGGGGGCTCCGGGTTCTGGGGTGAGGTGATGCTACCTCAGGTCCGAACGGATGCCGCACGCCGTGCGGCGCGGGTCACTCGCCGACGGCGATCGGCAGCTCACCCGTGCGCGGTGCGGCCGAGAAGCCGACGAGCGACTTCGCCATGCACACGCTGAAGCGCTCGCCGACGTACTGCCCGAACTGCTCGACGCGGCGGTAGCCGTGCTTGGCGTAGAGGGCGAGCGCCGCATGGTGCAGCGGCCCGGTCTCGAGGAGGATCTCGCGGATGCCCCGCTCGGCGGCATCCGTCTCGATGCGCTCGATGAGGGCGCTCGCCACGCCGAGGCCGCGCGCGTCGTCGAGGACGAACATGCGCTTCAGCTCGCCACGGGACGGACCCAGGTCGTCGGACTCGACCAGCGCGGCCATCCCGAGCGCGGTGCCGTCGCCGCTGCGCGCCACGTACACCGTGGTGCCCGGCGTCTCGAGCTGCGAGACGTCGAGCAGGAAGTTCGACTCCGGGGGATACAGGGACTGCGCGTACGCCGTGCTGCCCTCGAGCAGCCGGGCGATGCCCGGCTCGCGGGGCGACTCGATGGAGATCGACAGCGGTGTGGTCACGCGGAGAGCGTACGCGACTCGCGTTACCGGGTCGTTACGTTTCCGGCATCGGCGGATGCGGTGCGAGGCGGATTCACAGGAGGTGTCGAGTACCCTTGACCAGTCGGTTCTGGACACCGCGCCGTGCGCGGATGGGTTTGTGAGTCCTGAGGGCCGGTTCCACGTCGGTCCCGTCGTGGAAAGTCACACGTATGTGAACGGCCCCGGTCGACGACTGCCCGGGTTCTCAGGCAGGCTGCGCGCTCGCGCGGCCTGCCTGCCATGTACACGAGTACAACCCAGGAAGCACCCATGCCGAAGAACAAGAAGCCAGCCGGCGGACGACCCGCCAAGAACTTCGACCCCTCGTACGCGAAGGGCGGCCGCTCCGGCGGTTCGAGTTCGCACAAGCCCGGCTCGCGCAGCCCCGGCCACCGCGGCTACCGCGCCGACGAGGCCGTCGCGCCCCGCAAGGCGCGGTGGAGCCGCGAGGAGCGCGTCGAGTCCGGACGCACGCCGCACCGCACCGAGCGGCCCGGCCGCGACGAGCGTGCGACTGCGGGTCGAGGAGCGCCGCGGAGCGGCGCGTCTCGAGACCGTGACGACCGTGCGCCGCGTCGGTTCGACCGTGACGAGCGTGCGCCGCGTCGGTTCGACCGTGACGACCGTGCGACTGCGGGTCGAGGAGCGCCGCGGAGCGGCGCGTCTCGAGACCGCGACGACCGTGCGCCGCGTCGGTTCGACCGTGACGACCGTGCGCCGCGTCGGTTCGACCGTGACGACCGCGCCCCGCGTCGGTTCGACCGTGACGACCGCGCCCCGCGTCGGTTCGACCGTGACGACCGCGCCCCGCGCCGCGACCGCGAGTTCGACCGTCCCGGCTTCCGCGACTCCGAGCGCCGCCCGTCCTCCTTCTACCCGACCGGCGACCGCGCCGAGCGCTTCGCGCCGGCCGACGACGTCGTGCTCGAGCGGCTCGAAGCCGAGGCGATCCAGGCCGAGGAGGTCGACGGCGTCGGCTTCGCCGACCTCGGACTCGGCGGCAACATCGTCCGTGCGCTGAAGGAGCTCGGCGCCGAGTCGCCGTTCCCGATCCAGGCCGCGACCATCCCGGTCGTGCTCGAGGGTCGCGACGTGCTCGGCCGCGGCCGCACCGGCTCGGGCAAGACCATCGCGTTCGGCGCCCCCACCGTCGAGCGGCTCATGAAGCTCTGGGCGGAGACGGGCAAGGCGGGCGGCAAGCGCCAGTTCGGCCGCAAGCCCCGCGCGCTGATCCTCGCCCCGACGCGCGAGCTCGCGCTGCAGATCGACCGCACCGTGCAGCCCATCGCGCAGAGCGTGGGCCTGTTCACCACGCAGATCTACGGCGGCGTGCCCCAGGGTCGTCAGGTCGGCGCACTCCAGCGCGGCGTCGACATCGTCATCGGCACGCCGGGTCGCGTCGAGGACCTCATCGAGCAGGGCCGCCTCGACCTCAGCGAGGTCGCGATCACGATCCTCGACGAGGCCGACCACATGTGCGACCTCGGCTTCCTCGAGCCCGTGCAGCGGATCCTCCGCCGCACCGCCCCGGGCGGCCAGAAGCTGCTGTTCTCGGCGACGCTCGACTCGGGCGTGGCCACGCTCGTCGACGAGTTCCTCGTCGACCCGGCCGTGCACGAGGTCGCGGGCGAAGACCAGTCGTCGGGCACGATCGAGCACCGCGTCTTCGTCATCGACAACCGCGACAAGCGCGACATCGTCGCCCAGCTCGCCGGTCGCGAGGGCAAGACCCTCGTGTTCTCGCGCACGCGCGCGTTCGCCGAGGACCTCACCGACCACCTCGCCGACGCCGGCATCCTGGCGGTCGCCCTGCACGGCGACCTCAACCAGTCGCGCCGCACGCGCAACCTGCAGCAGCTCACGAGCGGCCGGGTCGACGTGCTCGTCGCGACGGATGTCGCCGCCCGCGGCATCCACGTCGACGACATCGATCTGGTCATCCAGGCCGACGCGCCCGACGAGTACAAGACGTACCTGCACCGCTCCGGCCGCACCGGCCGTGCCGGTCGCGCGGGTCGCGTCGTGACGCTCGTCCCGCGCAACCGCCAGCGTCGTCTCGCCGACCTGCTCGGCCGCGCCGAGATCGACGTCGACTTCGAGGACGTGCGCCTCGGCGACGCGCTGCTCAGCGACCTCGGCCCGATCGAGGTCGTCGGCGTCGACGGCGAGCGCGTCGCGTAGCACGCCGCCCGCGGCATCCGCCCGCCCCCACGACGAAGGCCCCGACCCGACGGTCGGGGCCTTCGTCGTGTCGGAGACATCCGCGAGTCGGCAGCCGCGAACCTGACCGGCGAGACCGGGCCGCAGGGTGAACCGGGGGCAGCGGGGGAACCGGGTGAACCGGGGATGCAGGGGGAACCCGGCACGCGGATGACACTCGGACTCGGCGCTCCCGATCAGGACCGCTGCGTCACGGACGGCGACCTCTACATCGACACGGAGGCGCTCGCGTTCTCCGAGTGCGTATCGGGCGAATGGGGTCCTCTTCGGCCCGACCGAGACGTCGGCACCGACCGAGCCGGCACCGACCGAGCCGGCACCGATCGAGGCGGCGCCGATCGAGCCGGCGCCGACCGAGGAAACCGAGGAGGGATGGCCCGCCTCCTCGACTGATCTCCTGTTCTCAGGACGGCACGCCGCACGGCGATGCGGTGCCCGGCGTGTCGTCCTGAGAACGGCGGCGCTCGGGGCGGCCGCTCCTGAGAAACGCAGTCGGGTGAGGGTCGAGCGGTGGGGCTCGACTGGCGGATGCGGCATCCGTTCGGCATACTTACTGACTGAACGGTCGGTTGTGAATGCAGCCAGAGCGGATGCCGCGCTCGCCGCGCGCGGCGACGGACATCCCCGACAACGTGGTCAGGAGACAGCATGGCGGACGCATACCTCGTCGGCGGAGTGCGGACCCCGGTGGGTCGCTACGGGGGAGCGCTCGCGAGCGTGCGACCGGACGACCTCGCGAGCCTCGTCGTCGGCGAGGCCGTGCGCCGGGCCGGGCTCGATCCGGCCGCGATCGAGGCGGGCGCCGTCGACGAGGTCATCCTCGGCGCCGCCAACCAGGCGGGCGAGGACAACCGCAACGTCGCCCGCATGTCGGTGCTGCTCGCGGGCCTGCCCGATTCGGTTCCGGGCATCACCGTGAATCGGTTGTGCGCGTCGGGCATGTCGGCCATCACGATGGCGGCGCAGGCGATCCGCGCGGGCGATGCCGACCTGATCATCGCGGGCGGCGTGGAGTCGATGACCCGCGCGCCGTGGGTGCAGGCCAAGCCCGAGAAGCCGTGGGCGAAGCCCGGCGACGCGTACGACACGTCGATCGGCTGGCGTTTCCCGAACCAGAAGCTGCTCGGGCGCGACAAGGCGACCTTCTCGATGCCGGAGACCGCCGAGGAGGTCGCACGCGTCGACGGCATCACGCGTGAGGACGCCGACGCGTTCGCCCTGCAGAGCCAGCAGCGCGCCGTCGCCGCGATCGACGCGGGCCGGTTCGAGGCCGAGATCGTGGGCGTGCCCACTGCGAAGGGCGGCGAGGTGCTCGTCGACGAGGGCCCGCGCCGCGACACGTCGCTCGAGGCGCTCGCGGGGCTGCGCCCGGTCGTCAAGGGCGGTTCGGTCGTGACCGCGGGAAACTCGAGCTCGCTGAACGACGGCGCGAGCGCGATCGTCGTCGCGAGTGCCGCCGCGGTCGAGAAGTACGGGCTCACGCCCCGCGCCCGCGTGGTGGTCGGTGCGGCCGCCGGCCTCGCACCCGAGATCATGGGCCTCGGCCCCGTGCCGGCGACCGAGAAGGCGCTCGCCCGCGCCGGTCTCTCGGTCGGCGACCTCGGCTCGATCGAGCTCAACGAGGCGTTCGCGACCCAGTCGCTCGCGAGCATGCGCCGGCTCGGCCTCGACCCCGCGATCGTCAACGCCGACGGCGGGGCGATCGCGCTGGGGCATCCGCTCGGCTCGTCGGGCGCGCGTCTCGTGGTGACGCTGCTCGGGCGCATGGAGCGCGAGGGCTCGCGCTTCGGGCTCGCGACGATGTGCGTGGGTGTCGGGCAGGGCAGCGCACTGATCGTCGAGGGGGTCTCGTGAACGCGCCGGATGTCGCGGTGGCGCCGGAGGTCGCTCCGCCGCTGCTCGTCGAGCGTCGCGACGATCGCGTCGTCGCGACGCTCAACCGTCCCGACAAGCGCAACGCGATCGACCAGGCCACGATCGACGCGCTCCACGCGCTGTGCGAGGAGCTCGAGGCGGACCCGCGCATCCTGATCCTCACGGGCTCCGGCGGCGTGTTCGCGTCCGGCGCCGACATCGCGCAGCTGCGCGAGCGCCGTGCGGCCGACGCGCTCGCGGGCATCAATGCCAACGCGTTCGTTCGCGTCAACGAGCTGCCGATGCCCGTCATCGCGGCGGTCGAGGGCTGGGCGCTCGGCGGCGGCGCCGAACTCGCCTACGCCGCCGACATCCGCATCGCCACGCCCGACGCGCGGTTCGGCAACCCCGAGACCGGCCTCGGCATCATCCCGGCCGCGGGCGCGACCTGGCGGCTGCCCGAGATCGTGGGCAGCGCCCGTGCGGCCGAGGTGCTGCTCACGGGCCGCATCGTCGACGCCGCCGAGGCGCTGTCGATCGGCCTCGTGACCGGCGTGCATCCCGCGGCCGACCTGCTCGCCGAGGCGCACGTGATCGCCGACCGGATCGCGAAGAACGACCCGGCGGCGACCATGGCGACCAAGCGCGTGCTGCGCGCCCCGCGGGCCGACCACCCGCGCATCGACCTCGAGGCGCAGGCGGAGCTCTTCGAGAGCCCCGAGAAGCACCGGCGCATGACCGAGTTCCTGGAGAGGCGGAAGAAGTGAGCGAGTCGACCGGCTTCGAGACGCGGCCGGAGGCCGCTCCTCAGCCCGCACACCACACGCCCGAGCGCGTCGGCGTGCTCGGCGGCGGCCGCATGGGCGCGGGCATCGCGCACGCGTTCCTGCTCGCCGGAGCGCACGTGACGGTCGTCGAACGCGACGACGAGGCCGCCGAGGCGGCGCGCGGCCGGGTGCTCGACTCGGTCGGGGCATCCGTCACCCGCGGCACGACCGACGAGACCGCCGACGCGCTCGGCGCACGGTTCGCGGTCGCCACCGACGTCGACGGGTTCGCCGACGCCGGGCTCGTCGTCGAGGCGGTGCCGGAGGACCTCGACCTCAAGCTCGACGCCCTCACCCGCGTCGAGGCGGTGCTGGCAGCGGATGCCGCGCTCGCGAGCAACACGTCGTCGATCTCGATCGACGAGCTCGCCGGTCGCCTCGACCGGCCGGGTCGGTTCCTCGGCCTGCACTTCTTCAACCCCGTGCCCGCGTCGGCGCTCGTCGAGGTGGTGCGCGGCACGCAGACCGACGGCGTGCTCGTCGAGGAGGCCCGCGGCTGGGTGCAGGCGATCGGCAAGACGCCGATCATCGTGCACGACGCGCCCGGCTTCGCGTCGAGCCGGCTGGGCGTCGCGCTCGGGCTCGAGGCGATCCGCATGCTCGAGGACGGCGTCGCCTCCGCCGAGGACATCGACGCCGCCATGACGCTCGGCTACAAGCATCCGGTGGGCCCGCTGAAGCTCACCGACCTCGTCGGACTCGACGTGCGGCTCGGCATCGCCGAGTACCTCGCGGGCGAGCTCGGCGACCGATTCGAACCGCCCGCCCTGCTGCGCCGCATGGTCGCCGAGGGCAAGCTCGGTCGCAAGACCGGCGAGGGCTTCCACCTGTGGGACGCGCAGTGATGCGCGGAGAGGACAACTCCATGACCGACATCCTGCCCAGCTACGTCCGCGACGCCTGGTGGACGCCCGGCGGCGACGCCGCGGCATCCGCTGCCGAAGTCCGCGACGCGTCGACCGGCGAGGTCGTCGCGCGCGTCTCGACCGAGGGCCTCGACCTGGGCGCCGTGCTCGAGCACGCGCGCACGGCCGGCCAGAAGAGCCTCGGCGAGCTGACCTTCCACCAGCGCGCCGTGCTGCTCAAGCAGATGGCGCTCGCGCTCACCGAGCGCAAGGCCGAGCTCTACGAGATCTCGGCGCGCACCGGCGCCACCCAGCGCGACTCGTGGGTCGACATCGACGGCGGCATCGGCGTGCTGTTCACCTACTCGTCGAAGGGTCGCCGCGAGCTGCCCAACGCGAAGGTGCTCGTCGACGGCCCGGTCGAGCCGCTGTCGAAGGACGGCTCGTTCATCGGCCGTCACGTCTACACGCGCCTGCCGGGCGTCGCCGTGCAGATCAACGCCTTCAACTTCCCCGTGTGGGGCTCGCTCGAGAAGTTCGCGCCGGCGTTCCTCGCGGGCGTGCCGACGGTCGTGAAGCCCGCGACGCCCACCGGCTACCTCACCGAGGCGTACGTGCGCATCCTCGTCGAGTCGGGGCTCCTGCCCGCCGGTTCGCTGCAGCTCGTCTCGGGCAGCGTGCCCGACCTGTTCGACCACCTGCGCCTCGGCGACCTCGTGGCGTTCACCGGCTCGGCGTCGACCGCCGAGCGCCTGCGAGCGCACGACTCGGTGCAGACGGGCGGCGTGAGGTTCTCGAGCGAGACCGACTCGATCAATGCGTCGGTGCTGGGCACGGATGCCACGCCCGGGACTCCCGAGTTCGACGCCTATGTCAAGCAGCTCGTCGTCGAGATGACCTCGAAGGCAGGACAGAAGTGCACCGCGATCCGCCGGGCGATCGTGCCCGCGGCATCCGTCGACGCGCTCGTCGATGCGGTGCGCGAGCGCCTCGCGGAGCGGGTCGTCATCGGCGACCCGCGCACGGAGGGCGTCACCATGGGTCCGCTCGCCTCCACCGGGCAGCGCGACGAGGTGCTGCGCCAGGTCCGCAAGCTCCAGGACGCCGGCGGCGAGCTCGTGATCGGCTCCCTCGAGGCGCCCTCGGGCGTCGACGCCGACGGGGCGTTCGTCGAGCCCATGCTGCTGAAGTTCACGGATGCCACCGCGCCGGCGGTCCACGAGGTCGAGGCGTTCGGCCCCGTGGCATCCGTCATCTCCTACGACTCGCTCGACCAGGCGATCGACCTCGTCACGCGTGGCGGCGGTTCGCTCGTCACGAGCGTCGCGACGCACGACCCGGATGTCGCGGTGGCGCTCGCCACGGGCATCGCGTCGATGAACGGCCGCCTGCTGTTCCTCGACCGCGACGACGCCCGCTCGTCGACCGGCCACGGCTCGCCCGTGCCGCACCTCGTGCACGGCGGTCCCGGTCGCGCGGGCGGCGGCGAGGAGCTCGGCGGCATCCGTGCGGTCAAGCACCACATGCAGCGCACCGCCGTGCAGGGCACGCCCGCACTGCTCACGGCGCTCACGGGCGTGTGGCACACGGGCGCCGAGGCGCGGCCGTACCAGGCGGCCGGCGAGCCGCACCCGTTCCGCAAGTCGCTCGCCGACCTGCGGATCGGCGACCAGGTCGCATCGGAGCCGCGCACCGTGACGCTCGAGGACATCGAGACCTTCGCGGCCTTCACCGGCGACACGTTCTACGCGCACATGGACGAGGAGGCCGCGGCGGCGAACCCGTTCTTCCCCGGCCGCGTCGCGCACGGATACCTGCTCGTGTCGTGGGCCGCGGGACTGTTCGTGGATGCCGCGCCGGGCCCGGTGCTCGCGAACTCCGGCCTCGAGAACCTGCGCTTCATCACGCCCGTGTCGCCCGGCGACTCGATCCGCGTGGAGCTCACCGCCAAGGAGATCTCGCCACGCGAGACCGACGAGTACGGCGAGGTGCGCTGGGACGCGGTGCTGAAGAACCAGGACGACGAGATCGTGGCGACGTACGACGTGCTCACGCTCGTGGCGAAGGAGCCGGCGCCCGTCCCGGCATGATGAGCGGCGGTCCGTCGCCAGTCAAGGCACCCCGGCCCTCCGGAACCCTTCGGTAGAATCGGGTGCATGGCGCCCCCCGGACCCCGGGGCACCCGAACACGAACGGTTCGAGGAGGTGCCCCATGGTCCAGCGAATGGTCTACGCCGGTGGAGAGTTCCTCGTCGCCGACGTGATCGCGGACGCGCTGCTGGATTACGCGCTCCAGCTGGCCAAGCGGGCGTTCGTCGACGTCGTGGACGTCAGGACGCGCCGGGAGGACGGGACGTTCGGTCGACTCCGGCTGCTGCTCGGCGACGGCATCGCACTCGCGTCGGAGTCGGCGTGGGACGCGGTGCCGGATCCCCAGGGTGACCCCGACGATGCCGCATCGGCCGCGCTCATCCGGCGGCGAGTCGCGGCGCTCGGCCGGAGCCCGGTGATCCGGCTGGACGGCGACGGGCACGTCGACCTCATGAGCGCTTACGACGACCTCTGAGGCCCCGAGCGGTCAGAAGATCAGCTCGCCCCTGACGACGCGCTCGGCGACGAGTCCGAGGGGGAGCTGGTTGCTCCGCGCGAACTCGCGCAGCCGCTGGAAGGCCTCGTCGGTGGTGAGGTCGTGCGTGTGGGCGAGCACGCCCTTGGCCTGTTCGATCGCGACTCGCGAGTTCAGGGCCGACTGGAGCTGCTCGCGGGTGAGATCGCTCGCCCGGAACGACCGCTCGTGGAGGATCCCGATCGTGGCGACGTCGGCGAGGGCCTGGGCGGCGCGCAGGTCGGGACGATTGAGCTCGCCCGGCCGGGTGCGCAGCAGGTTGAGCGAACCGATCGTCGTGCTCCGCAGGCGCATCGGAACGGCGTAGGAGGAGGCGAAACCGGCCTCGAGCGCGGCCGCCTTGAAGCGGTGCCACCGATCCGGTGCGGATGCGATGTCGGGCACGCTGACCACGGACGCCGTGAGGAAGCTGTCGATGCAGGGTCCGGCCTCCGCCGACAACTGGATCGTCTCGACGAGGCGGCTCTCCTCGTCGGTCGACGCGACGACCTCGAGTTCGCCGTCCTCGTCGGCGAGCAGCAGGCCGGCCGCCTCGACGTCGAGGAGGTCTTGGCAGCTCTCGACGAGCATCTGGAGGAGCTCGACGACGTCGTAGTCGTCGACGAGGGTGTCCGCGAGGTCGGCGAAGACCTCGAGGATGCGTTCCTGACGCGTCGCCTCGGTCACGGCGCCTTCTCCTCGATGCGGCCCCGCGTGCGCGTGAACGTCAGCCTCCGGTCGACGACGTCCCGGGCGACGTCGGCCATGCTCCGGCCCTGGACCAGCGCCTGTCCCTGGATCAGCAGATGGGCGTCCTCGGGCGGGAGTCCGAGTTGCGCGATGACGAATCCGGTGGCCTGGTGCACGATCCTGCGGGCGTGGCGGTTCTCGGGCGGCTCGAGATCGCCGGCGTACCGCAGGGCCCGTCGCAGCAGGTAGCGGCTGATGACCTCGGTCATGGCGGCGACCTGCCGGGCGTGCTCGTCGCTGAGGTTCAACGGCTGCGCGTGGTAGAGGTCGAGCGCCCCGAGGTGCATGGTGCCGACGGACAGGGGGAACGCGAAGAGCGCGCCGACGGGTTCGTCCCGGATGGCCTCGATGAACGCCGGCCACGGATGTCGCGGATGCGTCTGGATCTCGGGCTCGAAGATCGGCGTTCCGTTCGCCACCACGTCGCAGCAGGGGCCCTCGCCGAGGTCGAACTGCAGTTCGTCGATCCGCGCGGCGATCGCATCGCTCGAGGCCACGGTCTCCTGCCCGAGCAGTCCGCCCAGCGTGGACACGGCGGCGCCCGACACGGGAACGGCCCGGAGCACGGCGATCGTGAGCTCGCCGTCTTCGTCTTCGAGGCCGGCCAGGTGCTGCATCGAGTCGCGGTACGCCTCGCTCACCGGAACCACCTCCTCCGACGCGCGCTGCGCGCTCGGAGTACTCGACGCTACCCCTCCGGGTCGTGCGCATGAAGGGGGTTGCAGTCGCGTGGCCGGTGTTCGCGGCGGGATGACGGTCGCGAAGCGGACGATGGTCTCGGCATGTGATTCAATCGTCGCGATGCCGCTCCCGGCGACGGAGCAACCCTGCCTGATCGCGAGGAGCGACCCGATGACCCGACGTCCCACTATCGGCCTGCGCGTGCGCGCCACGGTGGGGTCCATCGCGGTCCTCGTCGTGACCGTGCTCGTCGGTCCCCTCCACCCGGCCCCTGCCGCGGCGGTCGGCACCGGCTCGATCTCGGGCACGGTGACGGCACCGGACGGCACCCCGCTGCGCGGCGTGGGGGTCTTCCTCGCGAATACCGCCGGTGAGCCGTACTCCTACGACGCGCACGTGTTCACCGACACGGACGGACGCTACGCGTTCGGCGAGCTGGAGGCAGGCGGGTACAAGCTCCTGTTCCAGCCGCAGAGGGAGGAGCCCTCCTCGTACAACTACGTCGCGGAATGGTGGCAGGACCGTCCTGACCGCGATTCGGCCACCGTCATCACGCTCGCCGACGGCGCAGCCCGGAGTGACGTGCACGCGCAGCTGACTCCGGGGGCATCGGTCTCCGGAACGATCACGGACGAGTCGGGCACTCCGATCCTGGACGCGGTGATCTGGGCTCGGCGCGACGGTGGGCCCGGGTACTCGGCGAAGAGCGATCGCGACGGGAAGTACCTGGTGGGAGGGCTGCCCGCGGGCACGTACACGCTGAAGTTCGACTCACCGTGGAGCGGACCGCAGGCGGTGTTCGTCGACGAGTGGTGGGATGACGCGGCGGACGGCTCCGCAGCGGACCGCTTCTCCCTCACCACAGGCCAGGCGGCATCCGGATTCGACGCACGGCTGTCGACCGGCTCGACGATCACCGGTCGGGTGCTCGGCTTCGACGGTCAGCCCGTGGGAGAAGGCCAGCCCTACGGGAACATGTATGTCGAGGCCGTGCGCATCGGAGGCGAGGAGCCATACGAGCACGGCTCGTACACCTCGAACGGCCGGTACTCGATCGCGGGGCTTCGCGCGGGCAGCTACGCCCTCTCCTTCCAGGCTCACCTGCCGACCGGTTGGGTGAGGGAGACGTGGCGCGATTCAGCGGGGTACGTCGACGCGACGCTGATCACGGTGGACGGACAAGAGACCGTCGAGCTCGAGGATGCTCGCGTGGGCTCGGGCGTCGAACGTCGAGGAGGCGTGGACCGCTACGCCACCGCGGTCGGGGTTTCCGAATCGGCGTTCCCCTGGGGCGACGTCCCGACCGTGTACCTGGCCAGCGGCGCCGACTTCCCGGACGCGCTCGCGGCGGCGCCGGCGGCCGGACTCGACGGGGGTCCGGTCCTTCTCACGCCACGCGATTCGCTGCCGTCGGAGGTGGCCGACGAGATCGCCCGCCTCGGCCCTGAGCGCGTCTTCATCGTGGGCGGCGAGGGATCCGTGAGCGCGGGAGTCGCCCTCCAGGTGGACGATCTGATCGACGGGCCCGTGGAGCGCCGTGCGGGCGCCTCGAGATACGAGACCGCCGTCGAGATCTCCAGGGCGCGGTTCGCGGACGCCGGGGCGGTGGTCTACCTGGCAAGCGGTGCGGCGTTCCCAGATGCACTCTCTGCCGCACCGCTGGCAGGGAAGGAACCGGGACCGGTCCTGCTCACGACGCGCGACCGCATGCCCGGCGCGGTGGAGGATGAGATCCGGCGCCTGCAACCTTCGAAGATCGTGGTCCTCGGTGGTGACGGCTCCGTTGCACCCTCCGTGCTGACCCGACTCGCGCAGTTGTCGGATGCTCCGATCGAGCGGCTCGCCGGCGCGGACCGATACGCGACCGCACTCGCCGTCTCCCAGGCGGGCTTCGAGTCCGGTGCCGACGTCGTGTACGTGGCCAACGGGCAGAACTTCCCCGACGCACTCGCGGCAGCGCCCGTCGCGCTGAAGGAGGGCGGCCCGGTCCTGCTCACCTCAGGCGTCGCACTCACCCAGGACCTCGTCGACGAGATCACACGGCTCCGCCCGCGTCGGATCACCGTCCTCGGCGGGTACGGTGCGGTCTCGGGCGAGGTGCAGGTGACGCTCGCTCGTATGACCGCCCGGTTCTGAGCCGAGACCGCGAGGCTCACCCGCGCAGCGCGAGCGCGAACGGCAGCACGCCGGTCGCGCCCGCCTGCCGCAGCGTGCGGGCGGCGACGGTGAGGGTCCAGCGGCTGTCGGCGAGGTCGTCGACGAGCAGCACCGCGCCCGCCGGCACGTCGATCCCGTGGGCGGAGAACCGGTCCCAGACGCCCGCCAGCCGGAACGCGCTGTTGCCGCCGGGCGCGCCCGACGGGCCGCCGTCGACCGGGGCGAGGGCGCCGAGATACGGCAGCCGCCCGATCTCGGCGAGCCCGCGCGCGAGCGAATCGACCAGGAGCGGGTGCGAGCGCGACGGCATTGCGACCACCGCAACCGGCCGGTCGGCCCAGCCCCAGTCGGCGAGCACGCGCACGCATGCCGCGAGCACCTGGGGCGGAACGGGCGCGTCGGGCGTGCCCGCGGCGAACAGTCCGCGCAGCGTGCCGCCCCACCCGAGGTCGGTGAGCCGGGCGAGCGCCCGGCCCTCAGCGGCCTGCTCGGCCGGCGCGATGCGTCCCTTGACGGGCACGCCGAGGCGGTCGGCGCCCGTCGGCCAGGCCCGACGTGGCTCGATCGGCACGCCCACGCGATCGAGCGCGCCGGAGGCCGCATCGGCGGCGCCGGCCGCCAGGCGCGTCGGGTACCACGCGCCCGCGCAGTTGTCGCAGCGCCCGCACGGCTTCGCCGTGTCGTCGTCGAGCGAGCGCTGCAGGAACTCCATGCGGCATCCGTCGGTCGTCTCGTACTCGATCATGTGCTGCTGCTCGGCCTCGCGCTCGGCGGCGATGCGGCCGTAGCGGTCGGCGTCGTAGCTCCACGGCTCGCCCGTCGCGACCCAGCCGCCCTGCACGCGGCGCACCGCGCCGTCGACGTCGAGCACCTTGAGCAGAAGTTCGAGGGGCGTGCGGCGGATGTCGACGCGGGCCTCGAGCGCGGGCGTGGAGAGCGGCACGTCGGACAGTTCGTCGATGACGCGCCGCGCGCGCTCCTCGTCGGGCATCGACGCCGTCGCGAAGTAGTGCCAGATCGCGCGATCCTCCGGTCCGGGCAGGAGCAGCACATCGGCGTTGTCGCTCGCGCGGCCCGCGCGGCCGACCTGCTGGTAGTACGCGACCGGCGAGGACGGGGCGCCGAGGTGCACCACGAAGCCCAGGTCGGGTTTGTCGAAGCCCATGCCGAGCGCGCTCGTGGCGATGAGCGCCTTGACCTCGTTGCGCTTGAGCAGCGCCTCGGATTCCTCGCGCTCGTCGGGGTCGGTCTGGCCCGTGTAGGCGCGCACGTCGTGCCCGCGCTCGCGCAGCAGCCGGGCGGTGTCGTTCGCCGCCGACACCGTGAGCGTGTAGATGATGCCCGAGCCGGGCAGGTCGTCGAGGTGGCTCAGCAGCCAGGCGAGCCGTGTCGGCGCGTCGGGCAGCCGCAGCACCCCGAGTCGCAGTGACGTGCGCGCGAGCGGGCCGCGGATCGTCAGCACGTCGTCGCCGTGGCCGAGCTGCTCGGCGACATCCGCCACGACCCGGCTGTTCGCCGTCGCCGTAGTGGCCAGCACGGGGACGCCGGCCGGGATCCCGGCGATGAGGTCGCGCAGCCGCCGGTAGTCGGGCCGGAAGTCGTGGCCCCAGTCGCTGATGCAGTGGGCCTCGTCGACCACGAGCATGCCGATGCGTCGCACGAGCGCGGGGAGCTGCTGCTCGCGGAAGGACGGATTGTTCAGCCGCTCGGGCGAGACGAGGAGCACGTCGACCGCGTCGTCGGCGAGCCGCTGCTGCACCTCGGCCCATTCGTGCGGGTTCGTGGAATTGATCGCCACGGCCCGCACGCCCGCGCGCTCGGCGGCGGCGATCTGGTCGCGCATGAGCGCGAGCAGGGGCGAGACGAGCACGGTCGGGCCGCCGCCCCGGCGGCGGAGCAGCAGCGTCGCGACGAAGTAGACGGCCGACTTGCCCCAACCGGTGCGCTGCACGACGAGCGCGCGGCGACGGCCCTCGACGAGCGCCTCGATCGCCTCGAACTGCCCGTCGTGGAACCGGGCGTCGTCGCGACCGACGAGCTCGCGCAGCGCGGCGAGCGCCTCGGCGCGGGTGTCGGCGGGCGCGGCGGTGGAGGACATGGGGTCCACTCTGGTCGATGCCGCTGACAGCGGGCTTCCCGCCCGGGTGCGCGCCGGCTCAGTCGCCGCGGCGCATGAAGCGCGCGACGAGCTCGCCGATGAGCACCGCGGTCGCGGCCGGCCCGCGCGACGGCGCGTCGGGCAGCATCGACGTGTCGGCGACGCGCAGCCCCTCGACGCCGTGCACGCGGCCGAACCCGTCGACCACCGCGTTCGGGTCGCCCGCCGGTCCCACGGATGCGCTGCCGCACAGGTGGATCGCGGTGCCGAGGTGCGCGAGCATCCACGCGTCGAGGGATGCGTCGTCGTCGAGGGTCGCGTCGTCGAGTTCGGTGAGGCGGTCGAACAGCGGTGCGAACGACCGGCTGCGCAGCAGCGCGACGGCGGTGCGGATGCCGAGCCGCATCCGCTCGCGATCGTGCGCGGTCGACAGGTAGCGGTAGTCGATTCGGGGCTGGGAGAGCGGGTCGGGCGACTCGAGCGTGATCGAACCGCGCGCTTCCTCACCCTGCAGGCCGACGAGCAGGACGAGGTCGCGACCGTGGGCGACCTGCTCGCGCATGCGACGCACCGACGCGCCCCGTACGGCGCGGAGTGTGGCGAGCGGATGCCGCAGCGCGGCCCTGGTGCCGCCGGCGACGGTACTCGACGAGCCGGTCAGCAGATGGCTCGTCGTCGTGACGCAGACCAGGATCTCGAGATCGCCCGCGTGGTCGCCGCCGGGGGAGGCGAAGTTCAGCGCGGTCGTGAAGGTGTCCGGCGTGGTCGGATCGACGAGGTCGACCCGGGCGCGCCAGCCGACCGACAGGTCGGGGTGGTCGCTGAACGCACGGCCGACGCCCGGGGCGTCGCGCACGATCGGGATTCCGAACGACTCGAGCTGTCCTGCGGGCCCGACGCCCGAGACCAGCAGCAGGTGCGGCGTCGCGATGCCGCCGGCGCAGAGCACGACCTCGTCCGCATCGACGATTCGCCTCCCGCCCGCGTCGTCGACCTCGACGCCGATGGCCCGGGTGCCGTCGAAGGCCACCCGTCGTACGCGGCATCCGCCCCGCACCTCGAGGTTGGCGCGGTCGCGCACCGGGTTCAGGTACGCGATGCCCGTGTTGACGCGCACGCCGTCGACGACGTTCTGCGGCACCGGACCGACGCCGGGCGCGCCGGGCGCGTTCTTGTCGGGCTCGTCCGGGAAGCCGAGCTCGCGCGCGGCGGCGGCGAAGGCCCGCGCGGCCGGGTTCGCCTGCGACGCCCGCCGCACCGGCATCGGGCCGGCGTCGCCGTGGAACCGCCCGGCGCCGAGGTCGAGGTCGCACTCGAGGTCGCGCAGCACGGGCAGCACGCGCTCGTACGTCCATTCCGATCCCGCGGCATCCGCCCACCGGTCGAAGTCCTCGGGACGCGCGCGGATGAAGTACCCGCCGTTGATCGTCGAGGAGCCCCCCAGGATGCGGCCGCGCGCGATCGTGTACGGCAGGTCCGGCGTGAGATGACCGAGGTAGGACCAGTTCGCCGGGTGCCCCGGCATCGCGCCCTGCACCGTCGAGGCGTCGAGCAGCTCGGCGGGGAACCCCTCGGTCGTGCGCGGTGTCGGCCCGGCCTCCAGGACGAGGACGTCGCGATCCGGGTCCTCGCTCAGCCGGGCGGCGAGGGCCGCGCCGGCGGCGCCCGCCCCGACGATGACGGTCGTCCTCCGGGTCAACCCGCCTGGCTCCGGTGCTTCTGGACGGTGTCGGTGTCGATCCGCTCGTCGATGAGGAGGAGTGCCTCGTCGAGGAGCTGGAGGAGCGTGCGTTCGCCGTCGGTGAGCCACTGCTCGTACGCGGCGAGGCATACACCGAGGCAGGTCCAGGCCATCGTCTGGGGGATGAGGTCATCTTCGGGGAGTTCCAGCCGCCGCGCGACGTGGTCGGCGACCACCTGACGCCACGCGCGATACCGCAGCGTGGAGTGCGCGAGCAACGTGGGCACGTTGAGCAGCAGTTCCATGCGCCTGCGGTGATACTCCCATTCCGCTTCGGGTACGCGATTGAACTCGATGATCGAGAGCCGAAGCTGCTCCATGAGCGGCATGTCGCCGGGCAGCGTCGCCAGGTGCGCGCGCATCCGTTCGAGCATGTCGTCGAATTCGCCCCACGGTACGTCGTTCTTCGAGGGGAAGTACCGGAAGAACGTGCGTCGGCCGATGCCGGCCGCTCGGGCGATCTCGTCGACCGTGGTGGCGTCGAACCCGCGCTCCATGAACAGCTCGAGGGCGACGTGGCTGATCTTGGCGTGCGTCGTGGACGGCGACCGGCCGAGCCGGGGCCGCGGCGGCGGAGCTTCCTGGTGGGACAGGACCATCGTCCCTACCCCCTTCCCAACGGCACCGGGTGTCATTAGTATCGACCGAAACGCGAGGATCGCCAATGGGGGCGATCGCACATGAGGAGCATCCCATGAGTCGTAGTGAAGGAATCGTCGCACCGCAGAGTGATGCCGAGGACGTGATCGAGACGGATTCGCTCGTCGAGGAGGTCTCGATCGACGGCATGTGCGGCGTCTACTGACACCCCGCCATGACCGCCGTCGCCCCTGACTCCGCCTGGCAGCTGCACCCGCAGGTCTCGGTGCGGCCCGAGCCGTTCGGTGCGCTGCTGTACCACTTCGGCACGCGCAAGCTGTCGTTCCTGAAGGACCGCACGCTGCTCGCGGTGGTGCGAGGGCTTCCGGATGCCGCATCCGCGCGTGACGCGTGCGAGGCCGCCGGCGTGGCGGAGGAGCACCTGCCGCGGTACCTGGGGGCGCTCGGCACGCTGGCCGAGTCGCGAATGCTCGTGGAGAGGTCGAGATGACCATCGTCACCGCACCCCCGCCACAGTCGATGCGGCTCGTGGACCACTTCGAGCTCGGGCTCGACGCGCCCATCTGCCTGACGTGGGAGCTCACGTACGCGTGCAACCTGTCGTGCGTGCACTGCCTGTCGAGCTCGGGGCGGCGTGATCCGCGCGAGCTCAGCACCGAGGAGTGCAGGGCCGTCATCGACGAGCTCGAGCGCATGCAGGTGTTCTACGTGAACATCGGCGGCGGCGAGCCCACGGTCCGCAACGACTTCTGGGAGCTGCTCGACTATGCCACCGCTCACCACGTCGGCGTGAAGTTCTCGACGAACGGCGTGAAGATCACGCCGGAGATCGCCGAGCGCCTGGCAGCGAACGACTACGTGGACGTGCAGATCTCGCTCGACGGCGCGACCGCCGAGGTCAACGACCACATCCGCGGGCCGCGCTCGTACGAGACCGCCCTGCGCGCGATGCAGAACCTGTCGGACGCCGGCATGCGGAACTTCAAGATCTCCGTGGTCTGCACGAGGCAGAACATCCCGCAGCTCGACGAGTTCAAGGCCATCGCCGACCGGTACGGTGCCCAGCTCCGGCTCACCCGGCTCCGCCCGTCCGGCCGCGGCGCCGACGTGTGGGACGAGCTTCACCCCACGCAGGCGCAACAGCGCGAGCTGTACGACTGGCTCGTCGCGCACGGCGACGACGTGCTCACGGGCGACTCGTTCTTCCACCTCTCGGCGTACGGGCAGGCGCTGCCGGGCCTGAACCTCTGCGGCGCCGGCCGCGTGGTCTGCCTCATCGATCCGGTGGGCGACGTCTACGCGTGCCCGTTCGCCATCCACGACGAGTTCCTCGCCGGCAACGTGCGCGACGAGGGCGGCTTCCGCACGGTGTGGAGCGATTCCTCGCTCTTCGCCGAGCTGCGCTCGCCGCAGTCGGGCGGCGCCTGCAGCTCGTGCCAGTTCTACGACACGTGCAAGGGCGGCTGCATGGCCGCGAAGTTCTTCACCGGCCTGCCACTCGACGGGCCCGACCCCGAGTGCGTGCAGGGCTACGGCGAGCAGCTGCTCGCCCAGCGGGCGGATGACGCCGGCCTGCCGAAGCACTCCGGCGACCACTCCCACCGCACCTCGCCGCCGCGCCCGCGCACGGGCATCGGACCGGTGCGCCTCACGCTCACCCGCCGGGAGGACCTCCAGGCGCCGCCCGTGAGCGCGTGCGCCGAGGATCCCCTCGCGGGCTATCGCCCCGAGGCATCCGACTTCGACCCGACGAAGACCGGCGCCGACCGGCGCCACCAGGGAGGCATCCGCTCCGACCTCGTGTGACACCGACTCGCCGTCGGCCGCGACGCCGCGGTCATGGACGGTCGTGCGCTCGATCGAGGCCCGGCCGCGGCATGCCCGGAAACAGGAGGGATCATCATGGGAATGCTCGACGGCAAGGTCGCGCTCATCACCGGTGGCTCGCGCGGGCAGGGCCGCGCCCATGCCGTCACGTGCGCACGCGAGGGCGCCGACGTCGTCATCATCGACACGCTCGAGCAGATCGGCTCGGTCGCGTACCCGATGGCGAAGCAGGCCGACTTCGACGAGACCGTCAAGCAGGTCGAGGCCCTCGACCGGCGGATCGTCACGGTGAACGGCGACGTCCGGAAGCAGGCCGATCTCGACGATGCGGTCGCGAAGGGCATCGCCGAGTTCGGGAAGATCGACATCCTCATCGCCAACGCGGGCATCTTCTCGCTCGCGCCCGCGCACGAACTCACCGACGAGCAGTGGGACGACATGATCGCCGTCAACCTCACGGGCGTCTGGAAGTCGGCCAAGGCCGTGCTGCCGCACATGATGGAACAGGGCGGCGGGTCGATCGTCATCACGTCGTCGATCAACGGCATCGAGCCCGGCGCGAACTACGCCCACTACTGCTCGTCGAAGTTCGGCGTCGTCGGGCTCATGAAGACGCTCGCGCTCGAGTACGCGCAGCACGGGATCCGCGTCAACTCGATCCATCCCGGCGCCATCCTCACTCCCATGACGAGCTGGCAGGGCGCGTGGGACATGATGTCCGGCAAGCCCGCCGGCGAGGGCACCGAGGAGGACATGCTCGACGCCGGCTACTCCTTCCACGCGCTGAAGGGCCAGGGGTTCCTCTCGCCGCAGCGCATCGCCGACACGGCGCTCTACCTGAACTCCGACCTCGCGTCGTCCGTCACGGGCGTGACCATCCCCGTCGACGCCGGTCACCTGCTGCTGCCCGGCTACAACCCGAACCCGATCAAGGAATAGGGCGTACCCACGCAATCGCCCAGACCCATCCACCCCAGGAACGACGACGAAGGAGAACGAGATGGCAGGACGAGTGGAAGGCAAGGTCGCGTTCGTCACGGGCGCAGCACGAGGACAGGGACGCAGCCACGCGCTGCGACTGGCCGAGGAGGGCGCCGACATCATCGCGGTGGACCTGTGCGGACCGATCCCCGGACTGCAGTACTCCCACGCCACCGAGGAGGACCTGGCCGAGACGGTGCGCCAGGTCGAGGCACTCGACCGGCGGATCATCGCCCGCAAGGCCGACGTGCGCGACCGCGATGCCATGAAAGCTGCGATCGACGAGGGCGTCGCCGAACTGGGGCACCTCGACATCGTGGTGGGCAACGCGGGCATCTGCATCATCGCGGAGTGGGACAAGGTGACGCCCGAGATCTGGAACGAGACGATCTCCACGAACCTCACGGGGATCTGGAACACCGTGCAGCTCACGGCGCCGCACCTCATCAGCGCGGGCGGCGGGTCGATCATCCTCACGAGCTCCGCCGCGGGCCTCAAGGGCCTGCCGTTCCTCACCCCGTACGTCGCGTCGAAGTTCGGCGTGACCGGGCTCACGAAGGCGTTCGCGCACGAACTCGCGGAGCACAGCATCCGCGTCAATTCGCTGCACCCGACCGGCGTCGAGACGGCGATGGGCGAGATGGGGGCGGCATACCCGCCGCTGCTCGAGGCGCACCCGCGCCTCGGCGGCATGCTCACCAACTCCCTGCCCATCGACGTCACCCAACCGCGCGACCAGTCCAACGCGGTGCTGTTCCTCGCCTCCGACGAGGCGCGCTACGTCACGGCGATGGCCATGACGGTCGACGCCGGCAACACGCAGTACTGAGCGGATGCCGCGCCCGCGGCATCCATCGATGGAAAGGAGGCACGTCATGGGACGTGTGGAGGGAAAGGTCGCGTTCATCACGGGCGCGGCACGCGGACAGGGCCGCAGCCACGCGCTGCGCCTGGCCGAGGAGGGCGCCGACATCATCGCCATCGACATCTGCGAGGCGATTCCCGAGAACACCTACCCACCGGCGACCGAGGAGGACCTCGCCGAGACGGTCCGGCAGGTCGAGGCGCTCGATCGGCGGATCGTCGCCGAGAAGGCCGACGTCCGCGACTTCGACCAGCTGAAGGCGGCGGTCGACAAGGGCGTCGCCGAGCTCGGGCGCCTGGACATCGTCGCTGCCAATGCCGGCATCGCCGGGACGTTCAACCGCGCCGAGGACATCCCCGACGACGAGTGGGTCAACATGCAGGAGATCAACCTGTCTGGCGTGTGGCGCACCTGCAAGGCGGCCATCCCGCACCTGAAGGCGGGCGGGCGCGGCGGATCGATGATCCTCACGAGCTCGGACGCGGGGCTGTTCGCGTTCGAGAACATCGCGCACTACGTCGCTGCCAAGCACGGCGTGGTCGGACTCATGCGTACGCTCGCGCTCGAGCTCGCGCCCGACATGATCCGCGTCAACTCGGTGCACCCGACGGTGGTCGACACGCCGATGGTCAACAACGAGGCGGTCTTCAGGCTGTTCCGGCCAGACCTCCAGAACCCCACCGTCGAGGACTTCAAGGAGGCCGCGGGCGCCATCAACGCGCTGCCGATCCCGTGGGTCGACGCGCGCGACATCTCGAACGCCGTGCTGTGGCTCGCCTCCGACGAGGCGCGCTACGTCACCGGCGTCGCCCTGCCCGTCGACGCGGGCGCGAACGTCAAGTAGCGGCATCCGACCGCATCGAACGAACGAAGGGGAAGGAGCACATCATGGGACGACTGGACGGGAAAGTCGCGTTCATCACGGGCGCGGCACGAGGACAGGGGCGCAGCCACGCAGTCCGGCTGGCCGAGGAGGGCGCCGACATCATCGCGGTCGACATCGCGGAGCAGATGTCCACGGTGCCGTACCCGATGGCGACGCCGGAGGACCTCGAGGAGACCGTTCGCCAGGTCGAGGCGCTCGACCGGCGGATCTTCGCTCGCAAGGCGGACGTGCGCGACGGCGACGCCTTGAAGGCGGCCGTCGACGAGGGTGTTGCGGAGCTGGGTCGGCTCGACATCGTGTCGGCCAACGCGGGCATCTTCTCGAACGCCACGTCGGAGGAGCTCACCGAGGAGCAGTGGGCCGACATGATCGACGTCAACCTGTCGGGGGTCTGGCGCACCTGCAAGGTCGCGACGCCGCATCTGAAGGCCGCCGGCGGCGGGTCGATCATCATCACGAGCTCGGCCGCGGGCCTCAAGGGGTACCCGAACTTCGCCCACTACGTGTCGGCGAAGCACGGCGTGGTCGGGCTCATGCGCACGCTGGCGCTCGAGCTCGCGCCCGACATGATCCGCGTCAACTCGATCCACCCGACGAGTGTCGACACTCCGATGATCCAGAACGAGAACCTGTACGCGCTGTTCGCGCCGGACCTCGAGCCGGCCGAGCGCACGCGCGAGGCGCTGGGCGAGCGGTTCGGGGCCATGAACGCGCTCCCGATCCCGTGGCTGGAACCCGTCGACATCTCGAACGCGGTGCTGTGGCTCGCCTCAGACGAGGCGCGGTACGTGACCGGCGTCACGCTGCCGGTGGACGCGGGGTCGACGCAGAAGTGAACGAGGGTCACGTGGTGGCGGACCAGCGGCGAACGGATGCCGCGCCCGGGCGGCTCGCGGCGAACCGCGAGCACATCGCGGCGCACATCGTCGGCCGCGAGCGGGAGCTCGAGCTCACGCTCGCGGCCGTGGCGGCCGGGCGCGACATCCTGCTCGAGGGCCCGCCCGGGACGAGCAAGACGACGATGCTCACCGCGATCACGAAGGAGTGGGGCATCCCGCTGCTCTTCGTCGAGGGCAACGCCGACCTGACGCCCGCGAAGCTGGTCGGCCACCACAACCCGGCCCGAGTGCTGAAGGAGGACTACAGCGCCGAGAACTTCGTCGCGGGCCCGCTCGTCGAGGCGATGCGGGAAGGCGGGTTCCTCTACATCGAGGAGTTCAACCGGGCGCCCGAGGACACCCTGAACACGCTGCTGACCGCGATGGCCGACCGGTCGATCGCGGTGCCGCGCGTGGGCCGGATCCAGGCGAAGCCGACGTTCCGGGTGATCGCGTCGATGAACCCGTACGACAACGTCGGCACGACGCGGTTGTCGACGAGCGTGCACGACCGGCTGAACCGCCTCGCGGTCGACTACCAGGACGCCCCGAGCGAGGAACGCATCGTCGCGCTCCGCACGGGCGTCCGGGGCTCGATCGGCGAGCGGCTCACCGAGGACGCGGTCGCGGTGACGCGCGCGACGCGGCGGCATCCCGATGTGCGGCAGGGCTCGAGCGTGCGCGGCGCGATCGACCTCGTGCTCGTCGCGGAGCAGCTGGCGGAACTGCGCGGCGTCCGCTCGCCCGAGCAGGAGGGGTACCCGGAGCTCGTGTTCGACGCGATGGTCGTGTCGCTGTCGGGTCGCATCCACCTCGACGAGGCGATCGAGACGACGCCGGAGCGGGTGCTGAGGGAGATCTGGGAGGACCGGTTCATCCTCGAGCCCGCCGCGGCCGCCCCCGGTTGAAGAGAAGTGCCCGCCGACGGGCCCCTGCAACGCGAGCGGCCCGACCGACGCGCGACCGGGGGGAAGCCCCTGAAGCGGAAGCCGAAGCAACTCGACGAGGAGCCCAACGTGTTCGATGCGACGGCCGGCGCCGGCGGCGGCACGCTGCTGCGCGCCGAGTCCGGCGCCGGCGACGCGCGGCCGAAGGCGAAGCCCAAGCAGGGCACCGCGGCGACGACGTTCACGGACGAGCAGGCGTCGCTCGCGATGCCCGAGGCGGATGCCGCGGTCGACCCGGTCGCCCGGGCGCGGGCCCGGCAGATCGCCGCCCGGCTCTCGGTGCGGCGCCCACGACGCGATGCGACGAGCCGGCGCGGCATCGGCGAGCTCGGCAGCCTGCCGTACCGCGGCGGTTCCGACGAGATCGACCTCGACAAGACGATCGAGATGCTCGCCGAGCGGCCGGTTCCGGAGGACGAGGACATCGTCGTCCGCGACCGCATCCGCACGAAACGGTCGGTCGTGCTCGCCGTCGACGTGTCGGGTTCGATGAAGGGCGAGCGGGTCGCGACGGCGGCGGCGACCGTTGGCGCGCTCGCGGGCGAGCTCGTGCACGACGATCTGGCGGTGATCGCGTTCTGGTCGGACGCCGCCATCCTCCTCAACCTCGGCCAGCCCGTGAAGCCCATTGAGCTGCTCGACACGATCATGCGGATCCCTGCCCAGGGCCTGACCAACGTGGCGTTCCCGCTCGAGCTCGCGGCGACGCAGCTCGCGCGTGCGCCCGTGCGGGACGCCCGCGTGGTGCTGCTGTCCGACTGCGTGCACAACGCGGGCCCCGACCCGAGGCCGTTCGCGGCGCGGCTCCCGCGCCTCGACGTGCTACTCGACTCGAGCGGCGAGAAGGACGTGGAGCTCGGCCGGGACCTGGCCCGCCTGGGTCGCGGGACGCTGCACGTCGTGGACGACTTCCGGGCCGTGGCGCCCGCGGTGAGCGCGATGTTCGGCGGATGACACGGCGGACCGGTGCGCCCACGGTGCTCGGACCCCCCACCGGAGGACGATGACGATGACGAACGAACCCTGGAAGGGGGACGGACGATGAGTGACAAGTGGTTCGAGACCGTGGCGGTCGCCCAGCGCAGGGCCAAGCGCCACCTGCCGAGGTCGGTGTACGGCGCCCTGATCGCCGGGTCGGAGCGAGGGGTGACCTACCGCGACAACATGGACGCGTTCACCGAACTGCAGTGGGCGCCCAAGGTCGCCGACCACCGGCCGGAACGCGCGCTGGGGACGACGGTCATGGGCATCCCCATCTCGCTGCCGGTGCTCATCTCGCCGACCGGCGTGCAGGCCGTGCACCCCGACGGCGAGGTGGCCGTGGCGCGGGCCGCGGCGAACCGCGGCACGATCATGGGGCTGAGCTCGTTCGCGTCGAAGCCGGTCGAGGAGGTCGCGGCCGCCAACCCGAACACCTTCTTCCAGGTGTACTGGAGCGGTACGCGCGACGCGATGCTGCACCGGCTCGACCGGGCGCGCGCCGCGGGTGCGAAGGGGCTCATCGCGACGCTCGACTGGTCGTTCTCGAACGGCCGGGACTGGGGCAGCCCCTGGATCCCCGAGAAGCTGACCCTGAAGGCGGCGATGCGGTTCGCCCCGCAGGCGCTCACGCGCCCCGCGTGGCTGCTCGACTTCCTGAAGACGTTCCGCGTGCCCGACCTCACGACGCCGAACCTCGCGCCGGCCGACGGGGGCCCGCCTCCGACGTTCTTCGGCGCGTACGGCGAGTGGATGTCGACCCCGCCGGCGACCTGGGAGGACATCGCGTGGCTGCGCGAGCAGTGGGGCGGGCCGTTCATGCTGAAGGGCGTCTCGCGCCTCGACGACGCCCGGCGCGCCGTCGACGCCGGCGTCACCGCCATCTCGGTCTCGAACCACGGCGGCAACAACCTCGACACGACGCCCGCCGCGATCCGGCTGCTGCCCGGAATCGCCGAGGCCGTCGGCGGCGAGGTCGAGGTCCTCATGGATGGCGGCATCCGCCGCGGCGGGGACGTCGCGAAGGCGCTGGCGCTCGGGGCGCGCGCGGTGATGATCGGGCGGGCGTACCTGTGGGGCCTCGCGGCGAACGGGCAGGCGGGGGTCGAGAACGTGTTCGACGTGCTGCGCGGCGGACTCGACTCCGCGGTGCTCGGCCACGGGCACGCGTCGATCGACCAGCTCAGCCCCGCCGACCTCCACATTCCGCAGGGATTCCGGCGCGAGATGGGCGCCGACGGGTCGGCGACGGGCGACGCCGCGAAGCCGGCGGGGCGCAAGCCCGCCGCTCGCCGGTCGACGACGCGTCCGAGGAAGCCCGCCGCCGAGCGCGGGACCCCGGAGGCGGCCGAGCCGCGACCCGAGGGCGCCGTGGCGCTGGGCAACGACTGAGGCCGTCGTGGACGCGTCGGTCCGCCCTCGCCTCGCCGACCGCCCGTGGCCGGACGTGGGGCGGCCCGTGCTGCTCGTGCCGCTCGGGTCGATCGAGCAGCACGGCCCGCACCTGCCCCTCGACACCGACACGGAGATCGCCGAGGCGGTGTGCGAGTCGCTCGCGGCGCGGTTCGCCGCCATCGGCGAGGACGCGGTCGTCGCGCCGCCCATCGCATACGGGGCGAGCGGCGAGCACGAGGACTTCCCAGGCACGGTCTCGATCGGCACGACGGCGCTCGCCATGCTCCTGGTCGAGTACGGGCGCTCGGCCTCCGCCTGGGCCGAACGCATCGTGTTCGTCAACGGCCACGGCGGCAACGTCGAGGCGCTCGCATCGGCCGTGCCGACGCTCGTCGACGAGGCCCGGCCGGTGGCGTGGCTGCCGTGCGCGTCGGAACCCGTCCGGCCCGATGAGCAGGACGCCGGACCGCCCGACGCGCACGCCGGCCGCACCGAGACCTCCATCCTCCTCGCGCAGGACCCGGCCCGGGTGCGCTCGGACCGTCTCGAGCCGGGCAACCCCGCCCCGATCGCCGAACTCATGCCCGGACTCCGGGCCGGCGGCATGCGCGGGGTGACGCCGAACGGCATTCTCGGCGACCCCACCGGCGCGAACGCGGCCGAGGGCGGCCGCCTGCTGTCCGCGATCACCGATGCGGCGTGGCGCCGCCTGCGCGAGGGGCGGCCCGACGGGCGCGGATGCCTCGTGACCGGCGCCGCGGCATCCGACCCCGCCTTGGACACCACGGCATGACGGCGGGCCTGCCCGACGGATTCACCGTCCGCCTCAGCCGGCACACGCGTGTCGTCGACGACGGCGCGGTGCTCGTCGGCGGCTCTCCGATCCGCATCGCACGGCTGAAGCCCGCTGCCCGTGCAGCGCTGCACGGCCACGAGGTGACGGTGGCGGATGCCGCGAGCCGGGCGTTCGCCGACCACCTGCTCGCGACCAGCATGGCCGATCCCGTCGTCGCGTCGCTGCCGCCCGTCGACGTCGCACTCGCGACCGCGGTGATCCCCGTGCGCGACCGGCCGCGCGGGCTGGACCGCCTGCTCGCCTCGCTCGCGGGTATGCGCGCGATCGTCGTCGACGATGCGTCCGCCGACCCGGCCGCCGTCGCCGCCGTGGCCGCACGGCACGGAGCCGAACTGCTGGCCCTCGACGCCAATCGCGGGCCCGCGGGGGCGCGGAACGCCGGGCTCGCCCGCGTCACGACCCCGTTCGTGGTCTTCGTCGACTCCGACGTGGTCGTGGAGCCGGGGACGATCCCCCTGCTGCTGCGCCACTTCGCCGATCCGCGGCTGGCGGTGATCGCCCCCCGGGTGCTCGGCCTGGATGCACCGGGCGCGAACTGGATCACGCGCTACGAGGACGCCAGGTCGTCCCTCGACGTGGGCCACGACCCGTCGGTCGTGCGGCCGCGTTCGCGCGTGACCTGGCTGCCCGCCGCATGCCTCGCCGCGCGCGTCGACCTGCTCGGCGCGGGGTTCGACGCGTCGATGCGCGTCGCGGAGGACGTCGACCTGGTGTGGCGGCTCACCGAGGCCGGGCATCGTGTTCGGTTCGAACCCGGAGCCACGGTCCGGCACGACCATCGCTCGACGTTCGGGTCCTGGCTGGGACGGAAGTGGTACTACGGCACGGGTGCCGACCTGCTCGCGGTCCGGCATCCGGACGCCGTCGCACCCGTCGTCCTCGCCCCGTGGGCCGCGTCCCTGCTCGTCGCGCTCGGCGCCCAGCGGCGATGGTCGCTGCCCGTCGCGGCGGCACTGCTCGCGGCCACCGCGATCCGGATCGGCCGGCGCGCGCCCGCGGTGCGGCATTCGTACCGACTGGGTGCGCGCCTCACCGGGTACGGCGCCGTGACCGCGATCGCGCAGGGCTTCGCGCTGCTGCTCCGCCACTGGTGGCCGCTCACGGCGCTCGCCGCCGTCGGCTCGCGCCGGGTGCGTCGCGCGGTCGCGGTCGCCGCGCTCGCCGACACGGCGTGGGAGTACGCCCGCACGCGGCCGCGGCTCGACCCGGTGCGCTTCGGCATCGCGCGGCGCCTCGACGACGGGGCGTACGGCGCCGGCGTGTGGTGGAGCGCGGTCCGTGCGCGTTCGCCGAGGGCGTTGCTGCCCGACGTGCGGCGCCGCGAGGGAGTGCGGGCGAGTCTTGACCGACACAATGTTAGTGACTAACATTCAACCGTGACCATCGCCCCGACGGAAACCCGACGCGCCCGCACGCGGCAGCGCCTGATCGAGCACGGCCTCGACCTCATCGAGCGCCAGGGGTACGAGCAGACGACGGCCGCCCAGATCGCCGCCGCCGCAGGCGTCACCGAGATGACGTTCTTCCGGCACTTCGCCACCAAGGAGCAGCTCGTCCTCGAGGACCCGTACGACCCGTTCCTCGCCTCCGGCATCGGGGCGCAGCCCCGCGACCTGGCGCCGCTGCGGCGGGCCGCGGCCGGCATCCGCGCCGTCTGGCGGTCGCTGCCCGAGCGTGAGGAGCCCGAGATCCGCCGCCGGGTGCGCATCGCCGCGCGCACCCCGTCACTGCGAGGCGCGATGTGGCGCAGCACGGGCAACACCGAGGCGGCGATCGTCGAGCGGCTCGTCGACGACGGCGCCGACCCGCTCGACGCCCGCGTCGCGGCATCCGCCGTGCTCGCCGCCCTCGTCACCGGGCTGTACGCGTGGGCCGACCGCGAGGTCGAGACGCTCGGCGAGGCCATCGAGCGCGCGCTCGACGTCGTGGAGGCGCGCCATGGGTGACACCGGCAATCGCGAGGCGCGGCTCGAGGCGCGCGGGCTCGTGCGCCGGTTCCCCGGCGGTGCGGGCATCCACGGCACCGACCTCGACGTGGCGGCGGGCGAGATCCACGCGCTCGTCGGGCTCAACGGCGCCGGCAAGACCACGCTGCTGCGCTCCCTGCTCGGGATGCTGCGGCTCGACGCCGGGCGGGTGCGCCTGCTCGGCCACGACCTCGCCGAGGCGCCGCCCGAAGCCTGGGCGGGCGTCGGCCAGCTCGTCGAGCAGCCCTTCGCCTACCGCGAGCTCGACGTGCTGGCGAGCCTCGCGGCGGCCGCCCGGCTGCGCGGCGTGCGACGCGGCGACGTGCCGGCCGTCGTCGCTCGCGGCGTCGCCGCCCTCGGACTGGACGGCCTCGAACACCGCCGCGTGGGCCAGCTCTCGCTCGGCAACCGCCAGCGACTCGGCCTCGCCGCCGCACTGCAGCACCGACCGCGGCTCGTCGTGCTCGACGAGCCGTCGAACGCGCTCGACCCCGCCGGCGTCCTGCTCCTGCGCGCAGAACTGCTCGCGCTCGCGGCCGACGGTGCGGGCGTCCTCGTGTCGAGCCACCACCTCGACGAGGTCGCGCGCGTCGCCGATCGGATCACGGTGGTGAACGCCGGCCGGGTGGTCGGGGAGCTCGACCCCGCCGGCGCCGACCTCGAGCGGGCGTTCTTCGCACGCGTGCACGCCGACGACCTCGAACGGAGCCGCACATGAACCGGACCCGCGCGTTCCACGGGCTGGGCACGGCCATCGCCGTCGAGGCGCGGAAGGCCGCCGCCTCGCGCGTGCTCGCCTGGACGACGGTGTTCCTCGTCGCCGGCATCGTCGTGCTCGCCGTCGGCGCGGCCGCCGGTGCCGCGTCCGGCGACGAGCGGCTCGCCGCGAAGCTGGGTCCGCTGGCCGGCGCCGGGGGCTGGACCGGTCTCGTCGGCGTGGTCGCGCAGGTCGAGTCCGCGGCCGCGCTGCTCGGATTCGGCGTCGCCCTCAGCTGGATCTTCGGTCGCGAGTTCGCCGAGGGCACCGTCGCCGGTCTCTTCGCCCTTCCGATCCGGCGGTCCACCATCGCGGTCGCCAAGCTGGCGGTCTACCTGGCGTGGTCGGTGATCGTCGCCGTGCTCCTCACCGCCGCGGTCGGGGTCGCCGGCGTCCTGCTCGGCTACGCGGCGACGGATGCCGCGGGCGTGGCCGATCTCGTCCGCATCCCCGCCCTCGCGGTGCTCACCGCGCTCATCGCCGCGCCCGCGGCGTGGGCCGCCTCCGTGGGGCGCGGCCTGCTGCCCGGCATCGCCGCGACGGTCGGGCTCATCGCGGTCGCGCAGGTGCTCGCGGTCGTGGGCCTCGGCGGCTCGATCCCGTTCGTCGCGCCCGCGCTCTGGGCGATCGAACCCGGCGCCGCGACGGCGACGGGCCTCGCCCTCGTCCCGCTCGTGCCGCTCGCCTTCGGCGGCCTGTGCGCGTGGACGTGGGCCCGGCTCCAGCTCGACCGGTGAGCCGCGACGGGGTCAGGCGGGCGACGCAGCCCCCTCCGCGACCCACGCGATGGCCTCGTTCCTGCGTGACATCGGGAACACCCGGAACTCACCGGGCACGAGCCCGCCGAACGCGACGGCGATGCCGGTGAGCACGTCGCGATCCGTCACGAAGGCGGCCCGGTCCCAGGCCGAGAGCGGCCGCCCGAGAAGCTTGGCGTCCTCCAGCATCGCGCCGAGCGAGTAGTGGTCGAACTCCTCGTCGATCACGATCACGAAGTCCAGCCTGCCGGCGTCGGCGATGGCCGCGTCGATCGCCGGATCGAGCACTTCGCGGTAGTCGGTGGCGGTCACGGTGCCCACGGCGCGGAAGCCGATGACGCCCGGCGGAAGATCCTGCAGCGGTTCGATCATGCGTCCCCCTCGGGGACATTCTGCACCTCAGTCGGCGTACGACTCGATGACCGCCGCGAACCGCGCGGCGATGTACGCGTAGCCGGCGTCGTTGAGGTGCAGGCCGTCGCCCGCGTCGAACCGGATCGAGTTGCGCTCGTTGATCCACGGCGCGGGCACGTCCGGGTCGATGAAGGTCGCATCGGCCTCCTCGGCGCCCTCGCGGATGGCCTCGAAGCGTGCGCTCCGCTGCACGCCCATTCCGAGCGGTTCGATCGGCCCGAAGACGACGATCGCGGCATCCGGCCAGCGCTCGCGCGCCGCCTCGACGGCCCGCACGGTGGCCAGCACCTCCTCGCGGTGCGTGGCGAGGAAGTCGTTGAGCCCGCCCTGCAGCACGATGACGTCGTACTCGGCTCCGGATGCCGCGTGCGCCTCGATCCGGTCGACGTACGCCAGCCCGATCCGGCCGTCCGACGCGTTGCCCTTGGTGAAGCCCGTGCCGCCGATGGCGTCGATCGTCGCTCGCCACGACAGGGCGTCGGACGCGGTCCGCGCCCAGCCGGCGTCGGGCTTGGATGCGCCGATGCCCTCGGAGAACGAGTCGCCGACGATCAGCGCCGTCGGCTGCTCGGGCAGGCTCGCGAGCGGTTCGGCGGGCGCCCGCTCCTCGAGCGGGAGCTCGGACGAGGCGAGCGGGTCGGCCATGACCGCGACGCCGAGGCCGGCGCCGAGCATCGCCCCGATGGCGAGGGTCGCCGCGATCCGGGTGATCGCGAGCGCGCGCGATCGACGGGGGACGGGCTGGTCGGGCACGGATCGATGGTAGAACACTCGGTCGGGCGTCAGCCGCGCACCGCCGCCGCCCGGTCGCCGGTGGGCACGCGCAGCCCGTCGAGGGCGACGGCGATGACGTCGTCGGCCAGCCGCGCGGCATCCTCTCGGCCACCCGGCCGGTACCACTCGACGATGGAGTTGATCATGCCGAACAGCAGCCGCTCGACGATGCGGCCGTCGATGTCGGTGCGGAGCGTCCCCTCGGACTGGGCCGCCTCGACGAGCGACATGACCCGCCGGTCGAACGCGCGCCGCCGGGCGAGGGCGGTACGCTCGATCTCGGTGTTGCCACGCACGCGCAGCAGCAGGGTCACGTACGGAAGCTCGGCGACGAGCACGTGCACCGCGCCGCGCAGCACGTGGTCGAGCCGGTCGGCGGCACTGCCCTCGGATGCGCCGGGCTCGTCGAGCACGCCCTCGAGCGAGCCGAGCGCCTGGTCGAGGGCTCGCTCGAGGATCTCGTCCTTCGAGGCGAAGTGGTGGTAGATCGCGGACTTCGACAGGCCGAGCCGGTCGGCCAGCACGCCCATCGACGTCGCGTCGTAGCCGTACTCGTTGAACGCGGCGACCGCGACCTCGAGGATGCCCTGCTGGTCGTACCCCGGCCGTCCGCGCCGCGCCCCGTTCTCCGCCATCCGTCTCAGTCTCGCATCAGCGGGGCTCGCGCAGGTCGTAGACGCGCTTGTACTTGCCCTCGCTCCGCGGGAGTGCGCCCGGCTCCTCGAGCTGCACGCGCACCGACGAGCCGACGAACTCCTTGATCCTGCCGGCGAGCACCACGGTTGCTGCCTGGCACGCGTCGACGGGCAGGTCGGGGTGGCGTTCGATGCGGACCGTCATGTCGTCCATGTGCCCGGTGCGGGTGAGCTCGAGGATGAAGTGCGGCGTGAGGTGCTCGATCTCGAGCACGAGCTCCTCGATCTGGGTCGGGAACAGGTTGACGCCCCGCAGGATGATCATGTCGTCGTTGCGGCCCGTGATCTTCTCGATGCGGCGCATGCCGGGCCGGGCGGTGCCGGGCAGCAGGCGCGTGAGGTCGCGGGTGCGATAGCGGATGACCGGGAAGGCCTCCTTGGTCAGCGACGTGAAGACGAGCTCGCCCTTCTCGCCGTCGGGCAGTTGCGCGCCGGTCTCGCCGTCGATGATCTCGGGGAGGAAGTGGTCCTCCCAGACGTGCGGCCCGTCCTTGGTCTCGATGGACTCGTTGGCGACGCCCGGGCCCATGACCTCGCTGAGGCCGAAGATGTCGACCGCGTCGATGCCCAGGCGGTCCTCGATGCGGCGGCGCATCTCGTTGGTCCACGGCTCGGCGCCGAGGATCGCGACCTTCAGGCTCGTCGAGCGCGGGTCGATGCCGGCCTCCTCCATGGCGTCGGCGATCGTGAGCAGGTAGCTCGGCGTGCACATGATCGCGTCGGGCTCGAAGTCGCGGATGAGCTGCACCTGTCGCGCGGTCTGGCCGCCCGACATCGGGATGACGGTGGCGCCGAGCTTCTCGACGCCCGCGTGCGCCCCGAGGCCGCCCGTGAACAGGCCGTAGCCGTAGGCGTTGTGCACCTTCATGCCGGGGCGCACGCCGCTCGCGCGGAGGCATCGGGCGACGAGCGTCGCCCAGCGGTCGAGGTCGTCGTGCGTGTAGCCCACCACGGTCGGCCGGCCGGTGGTGCCCGATGACGCGTGGATACGTGCGACGCGCTCCATCGGCACGGCGAACATGCCGAACGGGTAGGTGTCGCGCAGGTCGGCCTTGGTCGTGAACGGCAGCTTCGCGACATCCGCCAGGGTCTGGATGTCGTCGGGGTGCACGCCGTGCTCGTCGAACTTGCGCGTGTAGAGCGGCACGTTCTCGTACGCGTGGCGCACGGTCCACTGCAGCCGCTCGAGCTGCAGCGCCTCGATCTCGGCGCGCGACATGCGCTCCTCGGGGTCGAGCTCGTCGGGCGCTGCCGGCGCGAGGCCGGAGACGGTCGGGCGGATCTCTGCGGGGTTCTGCGGAAGGGTCGTCGTCGACACGGTGGCTCCCGGGTGTCAGATGGTGCGGTCGGTGGTGATCGAGCGGCCGCGGAACTCGGCGACCGCGTCGCCCTGCTCGTCGACCACGGTCACGTCGTAGAGGCCCGTGCGGCCGCTGCGGGTGCGGCGCACGGCGGTCGCGGTGAGCGTCTGCCCGGCGACCGTGGACTTCAGGAAGGTGATGTCGGCACCCGCGGCCACGGTGACGCGGTGGTCCTCGTTGCAGGCGATGGCGAAGGCCGTGTCGGCCAGGGTGAACACGAGCCCGCCGTGGGTGATGGCGAACCCGTTCGTCATGTCGTCGCGCACGCGCATCGAGACGACGGCGTGGCCGGGATCGTCGCGTTCGACGATCATGCCGAGCGACGCCGACGCGAGGTCGCGTTCCATCATGACGCGGTTGAGGCGAGCGGATGCCGCGGCATCCGTGGTCTCGCCGGCCGGCTGGGCCGCGTCGTGGCGTTCGGTCGCGACATCCGTCATGCGCTGCTCCTCGTCGAGTGCGTGGGCCGCCGGGGGTCGTTGCCGCGGCGATGAAGTCAGCCTATACTAACTGAACGATCGGTTGGTAATGTGTCCTGAACCGCACCGCCGGTCCCGAGAGCATTGGAGTCGACGATGACCGCACCCGCCGACCTGACCGTCGTCGAGGACGACGAAGCGCAGGCACGTTTCGACGACCTGATCGCGCAGGACTCGCGCATCGAGCCGCGCGACTGGATGCCCGACGGGTACCGCAAGACCCTGATCCGCCAGATCAGCCAGCACGCGCACTCCGAGATCATCGGCATGCAGCCCGAGTCGAACTGGATCTCGCGCGCGCCGAGCCTCAAGCGCAAGGCCATCCTGATGGCCAAGGTGCAGGACGAGGCCGGCCACGGCCTCTACCTCTACTCGGCCGCGCAGACCCTCGGCATCGGCCGTGAGGAGATGACCCAGCAGCTCATCGAGGGCAAGGCCAGGTACTCCTCGATCTTCAACTACACGACCCCGACCTGGGCCGACATGGGCGCGATCGGCTGGCTCGTCGACGGCGCCGCGATCTGCAACCAGGTGCCGCTGTGCCGCGCTTCGTACGGCCCGTACGGCCGCGCGATGGTACGCATCTGCAAGGAGGAGTCGTTCCACCAGCGTCAGGGCTTCGAGATCCTGCTCGAGCTCATGCAGGGCACCGAGGCGCAGCGCGAGATGGCGCAGGACTCGGTGAACCGCTGGTACTGGCCCGCGCTCATGATGTTCGGCCCGCCCGACGACCAGTCGCCCAACTCGGCGCAGTCGATGGCGTGGAACATCAAGCGCTTCTCGAACGACGACCTCCGCCAGCGGTTCGTCGGCATGCTCGTGCCGCAGGCCGAGGCGCTCGGCGTGACGCTGCCCGACCCGAACCTGCAGTGGAACGAGGCCGAGCAGCGCTACGACATGAGCGAGATCGACTGGACCGAGTTCCACGAGGTGCTCGCCGGTCGCGGACCCGCCAACGCCGAGCGTCTGCGTCGCCGCCGTGAGGCCCACGAGGAGGGCGCGTGGGTGCGCGAGGCCGCCGCCGAGTACGCCCGCAAGCAGGCCGCGAAGGCCGTGGTCGCCGCCTGAGCGGCCCGAACCGAAACGACGTGAGACCCCGATGGAGAGGAACCACTGATGTCCACCCCCGGTGAGATGGAAACCGAGGCCTGGCCCCTCTGGGAGGTCTTCGTGCGCGCCAACCGCGGCCTGAGCCACGTGCACGTCGGCTCGCTGCACGCGCCCGACGCCGATATGGCCGTGCGCAACGCCCGCGACCTCTACACGCGCCGCAACGAGGGCGTCTCGATCTGGGTCGTTCCCGCCGACGCCGTCACCACGAGCGACCCCGACGCGAAGGGCGCGTTCTTCGAGAGCCCCGCGGGCAAGAACTACCGGCACGCCGTGTACTACACGAAGTCCGAAGGGGTGAAGCACCTGTGAGCGGCCCCGACGCGCACGACCAGACCGAGATCGACCCGCACGGCGACGTCACGGTCGACCGGGTCGCGCTCGCCGAGGAGCTCGCGGGCTCCGAGGCGGCGGCCGGCCACGCGGCATCCGCCGACGTCGCCGAGTACGCCCTGCGCCTCGGCGACGACGCGCTCGTGCTCTCGCAGCGCCTCGGCGACTGGATCAGCCGCGCCCCCGAGCTGGAAGAGGATGTGGCGCTCGCGAACATCGCCCTCGACCTGCTCGGCCACGCACGCTCCCTGCTGCACTACGCCGGCACGCGCGACGGCCGCAGCGAGGACGACCTGGCCTACTTCCGCGACGAGCCCGACTTCCGCAACGCCTGGCTGTTCGAGCAGCCCAACGGCGACTTCGCGCACACCATCGCCCGGCAGCTGTTCGTCGCCACGTACCTCGTCGAGCTGTACCGGCACCTCGAGCAGTCGACGGATGCCACGCTCGCGGCGATCGCGGCGAAGTCCTCCAAGGAGGTCGACTACCACCGCGACCACGCCGTGCAGTGGACCCTGCGCCTCGCGGGCGGAACCGACGAGTCGCGTCGCCGCATGATCCGCGCCGTCGAGCAGACGTGGCCGTACGTCGACGAGCTGTTCCGCGACGACGAGCTCGTGTCGCGGCTCGCGGACCAGGGCGTCGCCCCGTTGCCGTCGTCGCTGCGGCCCGCGTTCGACGCCGTCGTCGACCAGGTGTTCGCCGAGGCCGAGCTGACGCGACCCGAGGGCCGGCTCGCGTTCATCGCCTCCGGCGGCGGCCGCGAGGGGGAGCACACCGAGCACCTCGGGCCCATGCTGGCGGAGATGCAGGTGCTCGCCCGTTCGCACCCGGGAGCGTCGTGGTGACCGGCGAGGACGTGCGGGTCGAGGAGGCGCGCAGCGCCGTCTCGAGACCGCGTGAGGACGTCGCTCGTCCCGTGCCATCCGACCCGGCCGCGCGCGCCGCGTGGGACGTCGCCGCGACCGTCACCGACCCCGAGGTGCCCGTGCTCACCATCGAGGACCTCGGGGTGCTGCGCTCGGTCGCCGTCGACGATGCCGGCGTGCACGTCGAGCTCACCCCGACGTACAGCGGGTGCCCCGCGATGGATGCCATGCGCGACGACGTCGTGCTCGCCCTGACCCACGCCGGGTACGACCACGTCGACGTGAAGATGGTGCTCTCACCCGCCTGGACCACCGACTGGATGAGCGAATCCGGCAAGGAGAAGCTCCGGACGTACGGCATCCAGGCGCCGTCGGGCAATGCGCCGGTGCGCGAGGGCGGACCGATCCGCCTGCAGATGGCGGTGAAGTGTCCGCGCTGCGACTCCCTCAACACCCGCGAACTCGCCCGCTTCGGCTCGACGTCGTGCAAGGCGCTCTACGAGTGCCGCGACTGCCTCGAGCCCTTCGACTACTTCAAGGTGCTCTGATGGCCGCGATCAACCTGGGCTCCACGGGAGCCCCGACCACCCCTGCCGGCACGCTCGAGACGGATGCCGCGATCGCCGACGCGTTCCTCCAGAGCGCGGTCGGGGGCGACACCGCACCGGCGCGGCGCCGGGCGCGATTCCACACGCTCGAGGTCGCCGAGGTGCGGCCGCTGACGGACGACTCCGTCGAGGTGACCTTCGCGGTCCCCGACGAGCTCGCAGACGACTACACGTACCTGCCGGGGCAGTACGTCGCGCTCCGCCGCGAGTTCGACGGCCACGAGCTGCGCCGCTCCTACTCCATCTGCCGCCCGCCCGTGCGCGGCAGCGTCTCGGTCGCGATCAAGCGCGACCTGGGCGGGCGCTTCTCGACGTGGGCGAACACCGAGCTCGCCGCGGGCGACCGCATCGACGTGATGAGCCCGCAGGGCACGTTCACCTCGGGCCTGGACTCGCTCGACGGCAAGCACGTCGTCGGCATCGCCGCCGGCTCGGGCATCACGCCCCTCATGGCGCTCGCGCACACCGTGCTCGCGCGCTCCGACGACGCCCGTTTCACGCTCGTCTACACGAACCGCTCGACGCGCGACGTCATGTTCCTCGAGGAGCTCGCCGAGCTCAAGGACCGCTACCCGTCGCGGCTCGCGCTGCACCACGTGCTCTCGCGCGAGCAGCGCACCGCGCCGCTCCTCTCGGGCCGAATCGACGCCGAGAAGCTCGAGCGCATGCTCGACGCGCTCATCCCGCCCGCGACGGTCGACGAGTGGTTCCTGTGCGGGCCGTTCGAGCTCGTGCAGCTCGCGCGCGACACGCTGGAGGCGCGCGACGTGCCGGCGGGTCGGGTCCGGTACGAGCTCTTCACGACGGATTCCGACAGGGCCACCGAGCCGCGGCACGGCCGGCCGGTCACGGTCGAGCGCGGCGAGGCCACGGTCGCGATCGAGTTCACACTCGACGGCAACTCGACGAGCGTCGAGAGTCCGGTGAGCGCGAACGAGTCGATCCTCAACGCGGCGCTGCGCGTGCGCCCCGACGTGCCGTTCGCGTGCGCGGGCGGCGTGTGCGGCACGTGCCGCGCGCGGGTCGTCGAGGGCAGCGTGAACATGACCGAGAACTACGCGCTCGAGCCCGACGAGCTCGAGCGGGGCTACGTGCTCACCTGCCAGTCGCACCCCACGTCCGACCGCGTCGTGGTGGACTACGACGTCTGATCGCACCGCCCGCCGTTCGCCCGCCCCGCCCGCCCCGCGCCATCCGCCCCCGCCCCGCCCGCCCCGCCCGCCCCGCGCCATCCGCCCCCGCCCCGCCCCGCGCCATCCGTCGAATGATGCCGTTCGCACCGAATGATGCCGCGGCAACGGCCACACTGGACGCGGACGGTATCACTCGACGAGGAGAGGAACACCGATGATCGAGCTCGAGATCCATGACGGCGTGGCCGAGATCACGCTGAACGCGCCCGCGAAACTCAACGCGCTGGGCGAAGCCGCGATCGGCGACCTCTCCGACGCGTACGAGCAGGCCGAGTTCGCGGGCGTCCGTGCGCTCGTGCTGCGCGGCGAGGGACGCGCGTTCTGCGCCGGCCGCGACATCGCGGGCGTCGACCCGCGCGACGACGACGTGCACGGCTACCTGGGCGGGCTCGTCGAGCCGTTGCTGAAGCGGATGTCGCGCTTCCCCGCGCCGACGTTCGCGGTCGCGCACGGCGCGTGCCTCGGCGTCGGCCTGGGCCTGCTCATCGCGAGCGACATCGTGTACGTCGCCGACACCGCGAAGATCGGCTCGCCGTTCAAGAACCTCGGCGCGACGCTCGACTCCGGAGGGCACGCGCTGTTCTACGAGCGGCTCGGCGCGCACCGCGCGATGGACCTCATCGTGACCGGTCGACTGATGACCGGCGCCGAGGCGGTCGCCGCCGGCCTGTTCTCGCAGGTGTTCCCGGCCGACGAGGTGACGGATGCCACGATGCGGGCCGCCCGGGAGGCGGCATCCGGCCCCACGCGGGCCTTCGTCGCGTCGAAGCGGCTCATCGCCGACCTCCGCGACCACCGGCACGGGCTCTGGGCGTCGATGTCGGACGAGAACCGCGCGCAGGCCGCGCTGTGCGACACCGACGACTACCGCGAGGGCTTCGCGGCCTTCCAGGAGAAGCGGGCGCCGCACTTCACCGGGCGCGGCTAGCCGCTTCCGCCCCGTACGGGGGGCAGACCGCCGGCCGCACCCGCACGTACGATCGCGGAGATCGGCTCCCTACCGTCGGTCCGACCTGGAGCAGCGCACCGTGAGATCAGTCCTCGTCCTCCTCATCGCCGTCCTCACCGCGACGTCCGCGTTGCTCGCGCCTCCGGTGGGCCCCGCCGCCGCGACCGCCGCGCCCGTCAGTGCGGTGAGCGCAGCTGCGGCGGCGCCGGCGGTCAACGAGGTCGTCCTCGAGAACCGCCTGGGCGGGCACTCGTCGTGGCGGATCCCGTGGGCGGGCCACTCGGTCGCGACCGACTCGGACCTCGCCGTCAAGGGCTACACCTCGGCGGTGAGCGTGGAGCAGGGCGAGTCCGTCGGCCTCCACGTGCACGTCGCATCCGCGGGATCGACCCGCTACGACGTCTACCGGCTGGGCTGGTACCAGGGGCTCGGCGGACGGCGCATCACGGGCGGCACCTTCAACGCAGCGCCCCAACCGGCGTGCCCGACCCTCATGCCCGAGGGGACGATCACGTGCAACTGGGCGAAGTCGGTCACGCTCCAGACGTCGGAGGCCTGGACCAGCGGCGTCTACGTCGTGGTGCTGACCCGGGGAACGAAGCAGAACTACGCCTCGTTCGTCGTCCGCGACGGGGACCGGACCGGGGCGCTCGTGCACATCCAGCCCACGTTCACCTACCAGGCGTACAACAACTTCCCGGCGAACCGGAGCACGGGCAAGAGCCTGTACTCGTTCAACTCGTTCGGCGCCACCACCGTGGCCGGGCACGCGGGCGCCGTCAAGGTGAGCTTCGACCGTCCCTACGCGAACGCCGGCGCCGCGCTGATCGTCGCGGAGGAGGCCCCGATGATCCGCTATGCGGAGTCGCGGGGGTTCGACGTGACCTATGCCACCAACCTCGACCTGCACTCCGATGCCGGCCTGCTCGCTGGTCAGGAGGCGATGCTCTCCGTCGGGCACGACGAGTACTGGACGAGCGACATGTTCACCGCCGCCGAACGTGCCAGGGACTCGGGTGTCGACCTCGGCTACCTGGGCGCCAACAACATGTACTGGCAGGTGCGCCTCGAACCGTCCGCGACGGGAGTCGCGAATCGCGTCGTCGTCGCCTACAAGAGCGCCGAGCTGGACCCCGTGAAGGACGAGACGCGGACCGTCCTCTTCCGCCAGCTGCCGCGCCCCGAGCAGCCGGTCATGGGCCAGGCGTTCCCGAACACCGACGGCACCGGCATGGTGGGCCCGTTCGCGTCGTGGCGCGTCCAGCAGTCCGACCACTGGATGTACCGCGGCACCGGACTCCGCGACGGCTCCGCCATCCCGAACCTGATCGGCATCGAGATCGATCGGCGGCTTCCCGACCAGCCTGGGCCGCCGCTCATGGGCGGCACCTCGCTCGCCGTGCTGGCCCAGTCGACGTTCACGGCGCGCAACGGGCTCACCGGCATCCAGGAGTCGACGCTGTACCAGGCGCCGTCATCGGCCCGCGTCTTCAGTGCCGGCACCCTGAACTACACGCAGGGGCTGATGGGCGAGGACATCACTCCCCAGCAGAGCGTGCGCACGATGACCACCAACCTGCTCGCCCGGTTCACCGGGATGCGGGTCGACGCGTCGACCGAGCGCGTGGGCGGCAGCGACCGGTACGGCACCGCCGTCGCCCTCTCGCAGCACGGCTTCCCCGACGCGGGCGTCCCCGTCGCCTTCCTCGCGACCGGCGCGACCTTCCCGGACGCGCTCGCCGCAGCCGCGGCGACCGGGGGCGCGGGTCCCGTGCTGCTGGTTCCCGGACAGACGATCCCGCAGGCCGTGCTCGATGAGCTCGCCCGCCTGCAGCCCGCGAAGCTCGTCGTCGCGGGCGGCGCCTCCGCGGTCTCGAACGCGGTCCTCGCCCAGGCGTCGGACGCGGCCGGCGTCACGGCGATCCGCGCGTCGGGCCCCGATCGGTACGCCACCGCCGCGGACGTCTCCGAGCGCACCTTCGGCGCCGGCGTCCCGGTCGCGTACGTGGCGGCCGGCACCGACTTCCCGGACGCGCTGTCGGCCGGGACCGCGGGAGCGCAGCTCGGCGGGCCCGTCCTGCTCACCGCGCCGACCTCGCTTCCCGCCGCGACGTTCGACGAGCTCGACCGGCTCGACCCGCAGCGCATCGTCGTCGTGGGCGGCACCGGTGCGGTCTCCGAGGCCGTCCGGTCGCGGCTGATGTCGCTCGCCCCGCAGGTGACCAGGCTCGGCGGCGCCGACCGCTACGAGACGGCGATGGCGGTCGCGCGCGACCTCGCCGGACCGGCGTTCGCCGACACCGTGGGACTCGCGACCGCGTTGAGCTTCCCGGACGCGCTCGCCGCCGGCCCCGTGGTCGCGGCGTCGGGGGGTTCGCTCCTCCTCGTGGGCGCCTCGATGAGTCCGGCGCTCGCCGAGGAACTCGTCCGCTCCGATCCGCGCACCGTCATGCTCTCGGGCCTCCAGGGCGCGATCCCCGACAGCGTGGCCCAGCAGGTCGACGGGCTGTTCGCACCCGAGGTCGCCACGTTCGAGGCTCCGGTGGAGCGCAGGTCGCTGCCGAACGACCCGGCGGTACCCGACACGAGTCCGGACACCGAGTACATCCATCCCGACCAGCGGCCGGAGCTCCCGTGGCTCGACGAGCCGCCGGCCGACTGGCAGTACGTGCCCGGAGCGGGGGACTGACCGGGGCCGGGTGGACCCCGCGCCGCCCGGTCAGCGCCCGTCCGCGGGACCGGCCTCGTGCTCGTGCTCGTGCTCGTCGATGTCGCGTCCGAGGTCGTCCTCGATGAGCAGGTCGCGCCGGACGTGGTCGCTCCGGTACGCGGCTCGCCCGAGCATGTGCGCCGTCATCGGCTGCGTCAGCAGCTGGAACGTCATGATGAGGACCACGGTCGACACGACGCCCCATGTGGGGACGCGGAGCACGACCGCGAGCAGCACGACGGCGAGCCCCAGCACCTGCGGCTTGGTGCCCGCATGCAGGCGCGTGGGTACGTCGGGGAAGCGGAGGATTCCGATGCCGGCCGCCATCGAGAGGAATGCGCTCAGCAGGATCAACCCGGCCACGCCGATCTCGTAGGCGGTCACGAGGCGTCCTGTCTCGCGACGAACCGGGCGATGGCGATCGAGCCGACGATGGCGAACAGGGCCAGGACGAGGAGCACGACGAGCGTGTCGGTGTGCCGGTTGATCGCCATCTCGGCGGCGAGGCCGCACATCGCGATGGCGAGCAGCACGTCGGTCGCGAGCGCGCGGTCCAGGATCGACGGCCCGCGGATGATGCGGATGACCGCGGCAATGGCTCCGACGCCGAACATCGTCGCGGCGGCGAGCCCGATCAGGGTGAGCGGGGTCACGGGGTGCCTCCATTCCGTTCGTCTGCAGCGGCGCGCCGCGCACGTCGCGCCTCGTGGACGGCGCGTGCCTGCGCGCGCGTGCCGATGGCCAGGACGATGCGCTCCTCGGTGGCGAGGACCTTCGCGCGCGCGCGGTCGATGTCCTCGGGCGTGCGCGTTCCCAGGACGTGCAGGTACAGCAGGCCGCGCTCGCGGTCGATGTCGACCACCAGGGTGCCGGGCACGACCGTGATGGCCTCGGCGGTGAGCGTCGTGACGAGGTCGGAGCGGGTGAGCAGTTGCACGTCGATGATCGCGCTCGTCGGCACCCACGTCGGCCAGATCGCCCGGGCGGCGACCTGGATCGAGGCGACCACGACGTCGAACATCATCCGGAGGCCGAGCAGGAGGCCGCGCCCCGGGTTGAACCGGCCGCTCAGCAGCACCGGCGGAAGGTAGAGCGCCCGGGTGACGGCGACCGCGAGCAGGACGCCGGTGGTCACGGTGAGCACGTCGACGTGGTCCCACAGGAAGATCCACAGCGCGACGAGCCCGAGCAGCAGGGGGACCTGCCGCCACACGGCCTCCCAGCGGGAGAACTCCTCGGGCCGGGTGCGCGGGCGCTCGCCGGGGGCATCCGTCGTCATGGCATTCCCTCGGGGAAGACGAGCGCGATGTACACGCTCGCGTCGCGGAGGTTCTCGGCCGCGCGTCCGGCGAGGTCGTAGAGGGGTCCGGCGAACACGGTGAGCGCGATCGTGAGTACGACCAGCGCGGTGGTCGCCGCGACCATCAGGCGAGGCGTCGTGCGGGTCGCGACGAGCGTCGCACCCGCCGGAGCCTCCTGCATCGAGTCGATCATGGCCGAACGGTATCCCTCGACGTCACCGCTGGGACGCCAGAACGCAAGGTTCCAGAACCGGGACAGCGCGTAGAGCGTCACCAGCGAGGTGGCCGCGCCCACCCCGATGACCACCCAGATGAGCCAGGCCGGTCCCGTCGCCGAGGTGCCGAGGGTCTCCGTCGCGCCCGTCCCGTCCGCCGAGTCGGCGCCCGCGACGAACAGCCCCACCTTGCCGAGGAAGCCGGAGAACGGCGGGATGCCGCCGAGGTTCACGGCGGGGATGAAGAACAGCACCGCCAGCAGCGGCGACGCGTTGCGGAGGCCGCCGAGCCGGGTGATCGACGTCGCGCCGCCGAACCGCTCGATGAGGCCGGTCGTGAGGAACAGCGTCGTCTGCACGGTGATGTGGTGCACGACGTAGTAGATCGTCGCCGCGAGGCCCACGACGCTCGCGAGCCCGATGCCGAAGATCATGTAGCCGATGTGGCTCACGAGCGTGAACGAGAGCAGTCGCTTGATGTCGGCCTGGGTGAGCGCGCCGAGGATGCCGACGGCCATCGTGAGTCCGCCGACCACCAGGAACAGGGTCGTGAAGTCGCTCTCGGTGAAGATCACGGTCTCGGTGCGGATGATCGCGTAGACGCCGACCTTCGTGAGCAGTCCCGCGAACACCGCGGTGACCGGCGCGGGAGCCGTCGGGTACGAGTCGGGCAGCCAGAACGACAGCGGGAACACCGCCGCCTTGATGCCGAAGGCGATGAGCAGCAGCAGGTGCAGCATGACCTGCACGTCCTGCGGGAGCTCCGCGAGGCGCACCGAGAGCTGCGCGATGTTGGCGGTTCCGGTGGCGCCGTAGATCAGCGCGATCGCGCTGAGGAAGAACAGCGACGACATCAGGCTCACGATGATGTACGTGATGCCCGCACGGATCCGTTCGCCGGTGCCGCCGAGCGTCAGCAGTACGTAACTCGCCGACAGCAGGATCTCGAAGCCGACGTAGAGGTTGAACAGGTCCCCGGCGATGAACGCGTTGAACACCCCCGCCGAGAGGATCAGGTACGTCGGGTGGAAGATCGACACCGGCGTCTCGCGGTGCTGATCGGCGATGCCCTGCCCCACCGCGTAGACGAGCACGCCGAGGAGCACCAGCGCCGAGATGATGATCATGATGGCGCTCAGCCGGTCGACGACGAGCACGATGCCGAACGGCGCCGGCCACGCGCCCACCTCGACCGCGATGCCGGAGCCCGAGGCGTCGACCTCGGCGAGCAGCACGGCCGCGATGATCGCGACGCTCGCGAGCACGCCGGTGCTCACCGCCATCTGCGCCCGCAGGTGACGGCCCAGGATGAGCGCGGAGGCGGCGCCGAGCATCGGCAGCAGCACCATGAGCGGCACGAGGGCGTCGGTCACTTGCGCACCTCCTCGTCGCTCGCGTCGAGCACGTCCTGCACGGCGCGGTCGTCGTCGGCTGCGCTGCGGATGAGGTCCGCGGCCTCCTCGGCGTCCTCCTCGACGTCCTCCTCGTCGCCGATGATGTCGCCCTCGGCACCGAGTTGCGCGAGCCACCACGTGCGGTACACGAGCGCGAGCATGAAGGCGGTGAGGCCGAGGTTGATGACGATCGCCGTCAGCACGAACGCCTGCGGCAGCGGGTCGGAGATCTCGGCCTCGTCGACGCCGTCGACGAGGATGGGCGCGAGTCCCGGCGCCCCGGCCATCGAGAACATGAACAGGTTCACGCCGTTGCCGACCAGGAGGAAGCCGATCAGCACGCGGGTCAGGCTGCGCTCGAGCATGACCGACACGCCGGAGCCGAACAGCACCGCCGCGACGATCACGAGCACCAGGGTCGGGGTCATGCCTCGGCCCTCCCGGGTCCGGTCGCGCCGGCCGGGTCGGCGGGCAGGTCGGGGTCGCGCACCGGCCGGGACGGGTCGGCGGGTTCCGCGGGGTCCGGCGGCACCGCATCCTCTCCGGCCTCGTCGATCTGGCGATCGATCTCGGCGCCGAGCGTGCGGAGGATGTCGAGCACGAGGCCCACGACGATCAGGTAGACCCCCATGTCGAACAGGGTCGACGTGCCGATCGACAGCAGGCCGAGCACCGGCACCTCGGCCTCGAACCACGTCGACTGGAAGACGGTGGCGCCGTACAGCAGCGGCATCGCCGCGGTCCCGGCGGCGAGCAGGAGCCCGGCGCCGAGCACCCGGCCGGCGTCGACGGGCAGGGCCTCGCCGAGCTCGTACCGGCCGCCGGCGAGGTAGCGCGCCACGAGCGCGAGCCCCGCCACGAGCCCGCCCGCGAATCCGCCGCCCGGCGCGTTGTGGCCGACGAACAGCAGGTAGACCGACACCACGATGGCCGGGTGGAACAGCAGCCGGACCAGCACCTCGACGAGGATCGATCGGTTGGCCGGCGAGATCGTGCGGCCCGCGAGGAGCCACGTCTGTCGCGTCGCGGCGGCCTCGGCCGCGGCATCCGTCTCGCCTTCGACCTCGGCCAGGCGCCGGCGAGGCGCACGCATCGTGTCGGCGGGCTCGGGGAGCGGACGCAACCGGTCGCGCGGGGCGCCGACGTCGAGGCGGGGGGCTCCGCCCGTGCGCCCGGAGACGAAGATCAGGCTCGCCACGCCGGTCGCGACCGCCACGAGCACCGACACCTCGCCGAGCGTGTCCCACGCGCGGATGTCGACGAGCAGGCCGTTCACGATGTTCTTCGCGTGCGCCTCGAGCGCGAGTTCCGGCAGGCCCTCGGAGATGCTCGGCTTGCGCCGGGCCGACAGCGCGACCACGCCGACGACGCCCATCACGAGGGCGGCCAGGGTGCCGATCATCACGCGCACGGGGGCGGGCACGGTGGACCTGCGGCTCTGGATGTTGTTCGGCAGGCGTCGCAGCACGAGCACGAACACGACGATCGTGAGTGCCTCGACCAGGCCCTGCGTGAGCGCGAGGTCGGGTGCGCCGCCGACGCCGAAGAGCACCACGAGCCCGAACCCGGTCACGCCCGCGAGGAGCGCGGCGGCGAGCCGCTGCCGGGTGAGAACGACCGAGAGGGCCGCCACGATGATCACGACGCCCACGACGGGCTGCGTGGGCTCGTCGGCGAACCGCACCTGCGTGGGCCAGACGTCGTTCAGCAGCGCCGCGCCGCCGACGCCCAGGATGAGCACCGTCACCGTCACGGCGAGGTAGCCGGGCAGCCCGCCCGACTGGATGAGGGTCGTCAGCCACGCCGCGAACCGGTCGACGCCGCGGACCGTCCGAAGGTAGCCGCGCCCCGCCTCGAAGGTGTCGGGCAGCGCCGCCTGCGCGCGCGACACGGCGACCCGCCGCCACACCATGAGCGCACCGAGCGCGTAGACGCCGAGGGAGATCCAGAGCGCCGGCTCGAAGCCGTGCCAGAGCGCGAGGTGGTAGTCGTCCGGCCCCGGCAGCCCGACCGACCCCGCGGCGATGAGCGGCTCCACGAGCGCCACGCCGAGCGCCGCGACCAGCGAGGCGACGGCGAGCAGCCCCGGCGCGAGCGCCATGAGCGGCGACTCCTCGTGCAGCGGTGGTTCGGCGACACCCGGCTTGCGAAGGAACGCGCCCATGAGGAAACGCGCGCTGTACGCGACGGTGAGCACGGACCCCGCGATCGCCGCCACGAGGCCGACCCACGCCCATGCGCCGCCCTCGGCGCCGTACGCGAGTTGCGCGTGGAACACGGTCTCCTTCGCCACGAACCCGAGCAGGGGCGGCAGGCCGGCCATCGAGGCGGCGGCCACGGTCGCGAACGCGGCGATCCACGGCATCCGTCGCCCGAGGCCGGAGAGCTCGCGGACGTCACGCGTACCGGCGGCGTGGTCGATGATGCCGACGGTCAGGAAGAGGGCCGACTTGAACAGCGCGTGCGCGAGCAGCAGTGCTCCCGCGGCCAGCTGGCCGTCTCGCGTGCCGATCGATGCGACGAGCACCATGAAGCCGAGTTGGCTGACCGTGCCGTACGCGAGGAGCAGTTTCAGGTCGGTCTGGCGCAGCGCGCGCCACCCGCCGACGAGCATCGTGAACCCGCCGATGCCGATGAGCAGCGGATGCCACACCGCGAGGTCGGCATAGCCGGGGGCGAGCCGCATCACGAGGTACACGCCGGCCTTCACCATCGCGGCCGCGTGCAGGTACGCCGAGACGGGAGTGGGGGCCGCCATCGCCGCGGGCAGCCAGAAGTGGAACGGCACGAGTGCGCTCTTGGAGATCGCGCCGACGAGCACGAGGGCGATGCCGACCTCGGCAGCGACGCCCGTGACGGGGTCGGCGATGAGCTCGGAGAGCGAGGTCGTGTCGCCCTCGACCGTCAGGATGAGACCGACGAGCATCGCCAGGCCGCCGAACGTCGTGACGGTGAGCGCCTGCAGTGCGGCACCCCGGCTCTCGCGCCTGCTGGAGTCGTGCCCGATGAGCAGGTAGGACAGCACGCTCGTGAGCTCCCAGAACGTGAAGAGCACGTAGACGTCGTCGGCCGTCACCAGCCCGAGCATCACCCCGGCGAACGCGAGCAGCATGGCCGCGAAACGGCCGAGGCGCGGTTCGTCGTCGCGGAAGTACCAGGTGCAGTAGAGCAGCACGAGCGCGCCGACGCCGGTGACGATGAGTGCGAGCAGCAGCCCGAGCGGGTCGAGCCGGAACGACAGCTCGATGTCGAGCGCGGGGATCCACGGAAGGCGTTCGGTGATGACGCTGCCCTCGGAGGTCGCCGGCACCTGCCAGAGCAGCCACGCGAACACGCCGGTCGGAACGAGCGCGATGACCGGGAAGACCCTTCGCCCCAGCCCCCGGGCCGCGAGCGGGGTGACGGCGGCCACGAGCCCGAACAGCACGAGGGAGAGGATCATCAACCCTCCCCCGCTTCGCACCGACCGTCCGTCCCACGATTCTACCGGGGGGCCCGAGAGCGCGGATGCCGCGCGGCGAACGGGCTGCGAGGATGTCGGGCATGCACGTGCTCATCGATCCCGCTGCACTCGCCGCCCGCCTGGACGACCCGGGGACCGTCGTGCTCGACGTCCGCTGGACCCTCGCCGAACCCGACGGGCGCGACGCGTACCGTACCGGGCATATCCCCGGCGCGGTGTACGTCGACCTCGACGGCGAGCTCGCGGACCACGCCGCGACGGGGGAGGGGCGGCATCCGCTGCCCTCGGAGGCGGCCTTCACCGCTGCGATGCGGCGCTGGGGCCTGCGCGAGGGCGACACCGCGGTCGTCGTCGACGACGCCGGCGGGATGTCGGCCGCCCGGGCGTGGTGGCTGCTGCGGCACGCGGGCTGGGCCGACGTGCGCCTGCTCGACGGCGCGCTCGCCGCCTGGCGGGACGCCGGCCTGCCGCTCGAGACGGGCGACGTCGTCCCGGAGCCCGGGGACGCGACCGCCCGATTCGGCGCCATGCCGGTCGTCGACCTCGACGAGGCCGACGCCCTCGCCTCCGCAGGAGCCGGCGTGCTGCTCGACGCCCGCGCGGCGGAGCGGTATCGCGGCGACGTCGAGCCGATCGACCCGCGCGCCGGGCACATCCCGGGCGCGGTGTCGGCGCCGACCGCGGGGAACCTCGCGCCCGACGGGCGGTTCCTCCCCGCTGAGGCGCTGCGCGAACGGTTCGCCGAGTTCGGGGTGGACGGGCGGCACCCCGTGGCGGTGTACTGCGGCTCGGGCGTGAACGCCGCCCACGAGGTCGCCGCGCTCGCCGTCGCGGGCATCGACGCGGCGCTGTATCCGGGTTCGTTCAGCCAGTGGTCGAACCGGCCCGAGCGGCCCGTCGCGACCGGCGCGGAGCCCGGAGGGGCGTGACCGCCGCGACGCCCGACCCGCGTCACTCCGGCGCTCGGTGTCCCACCCCGATCAGCGTCGTCACGTCGACCGACGCGGTGCCGCGCGCCTCGAGCGCGGCGAGGTAGCGCTCGCGCACCGCCTCGCGAGCCTCGTCGTCGAGCCGCGCGACGAACGCGCGGAGTCCCGTGCCGACCACGAGCCGCCATGCCAGTTCCGGAGTCAGGTCGAGGTGCCTCGGGACGACCTCGGCGCGCACCTCGACGAGTCCGCGCTCGGAGAGCCAGTGCGCGAAGCTGCCCGCGGTCTCCGCGCCGACGATCGTCGCGCGGCGCGAATCGTCGGACTCGGGGACGCGATCGTCGTCGGCGGGCAGGGCGTCGGCGAGCAGCTCGCCGATGACGTCGAGCGCGCCCGACCCCCACACCGTGAACACGGCGCGCCCGCCCGGCCGCACGCACTCCACGAGGTGCCGCGTGCCGGCCTCCGGATCGTCGAAGAACAGGATGCCGAGCACGCACTGCACGAGGTCGTAGCCCGTGTACGGCCAGGTGGTCGCGTCGGCGACGTGCGGGCGCAGCTGCGGCATCCGCTCGCCCGCACGATCGCGCATGATCGAGACCAGCGGCTCGGCCAGGTCGACCGCGTCGACCACGCCGCCGGGACCCACGAGCTCGGCCGTCGGCAGCGCCGATGCGCCGTCGCCCGAGCACGCGTCGAGCACACGCTCGTCGAATCGCGGCTGCGAGCGCAGCACGGTCGCCCGCGAGATCGGCTCCCACAGCACCGCGTCGAGCTCGGCGAACGCCGTCCCCGCCTCCTCGAACGACGCGACGAAATCGGGCTTCGCCCTGACATCCCCCATGGAGGCATTCTCGCCGTCACCAGCGGATTCGGGAAGACTCAGGGAATCGATACCTGCAGCGTGCAGACTGGTGCGTGCACTTCGCACCCGAATCGAAACGAGAATCCCCGTCATGAACCGTGCCCTGCGCCGCGGCGCGCCCATCGCGCTCGCATCCGTGACCGCACTCCTGCTCGCCGGCTGCGCGGGCGACCCCGCCGAGCCCGAGGCCACCGCCACCGACGAAGCGGCCGCCTGCCTCGAGGTCGACGCCGGCGAGCAGAGCGACGCCGTCGAGGTCGAGGGCGACTTCGGCGCCTCGCCCACCGCCACGTTCGAGACGCCCCTCGAGTCCGAGGAGCTCCAGCGCACCATCGAGACCGAGGGCGACGGCGACGTCACCGCGACCGGCGACGAGGTCTCCGTCGTGGTCACCGCGTTCAAGGGCTCCACGGGAGACCAGGTCTTCTCGCAGCCGACCTCGCTGACGATCGGCGACGGCTCGCTGTACGAGGGCTTCCTCGCCGGCGTCGACTGCGTGCCGATCGGCTCGCGCGTCGTGACCGTCGCGCCCGCAGCGTCCGTGTACGGCGAGCAGGGCAACGAGTCCATCGGCGTCGAGCCCGGCGAGACGCTCGTCATCGTCACCGACGTGCAGGAGGTCGTCGAGGCGGAGGACCTGCCCACCCCGAGCGAGTGGACCGAGAACGTGCCCGAGGTCGAGTTCGACGACGCGGGCGTGCCCACCGTCACGATCCCCGACACCGAGCCGCCCGCCGAGTACGAGCTCGCGGTGCTCGAGGAGGGCGACGGCGCCACGGTCGCCGCGGGCGACACCGTCTCCGTGCACTACCAGGGCCTCAACTGGGCGACCAAGGAGATCTTCGACCAGAGCTTCGGCAACCCCGACCCGGCGCGATTCGGCACCGGCGACGTGATCCCCGGCTTCGGCGGCGCGCTCGTCGGCCAGGAGGTCGGCACGAAGCTCATCGTCACCATCCCGCCGGCGCTCGGCTACGGCGAGGGCGAGTCGTCCAACGGCCTCGGCGGCCAGACGCTCGTGTTCGTGGTCGAGATCATCGACACCGAGGGCGCCGACGCCGAGTAGCGCCGGACGTTCCCGTCACGCCGCGCCCGCGGCATCCGTTCACCGAAGCGGATGCCGCGGGCGCGTCGCTGTCCCGGACCACGGCTCGCAGCCCATGCATAGGGATATCCCCGCGGGTATTCAGCTGGGCCGGGGAGGCTGGGGAATGCCCCGGTCAGGGTGGATGTTGTACCTGTATCCGGGACCGAACGACCCTGACCCGGTCCCGGCGATTGGAGGACACGTGGGCATCAGCTACGTCGAGTTCGAGGACGAAGCCGGCATCCTGCGTCGCTACCGCAAGCACGTCAACGGCCGTGGCCTCGTCGCCACGACCGCGAAGGTGGATCCGACGGCGTTCGTCGACCCGACCGCCTACGTCGATCCGGGCGCGCAGGTGCAGCGCGGAGCCGTCATCTCGCACGGCGCATGGATCGAACAGGACGCCATCGTCGCCGAGAAGGCGACCGTGGGAGTCAACGCGCACATCGGCCGTGGTGCCGTCGTGGGCCGCTTCGCCGTGATCGGCCCCTATGCGGCCGTCGGCGCGAACGCACGCGTGCAGAACGGCGCCCGGGTGCCGCGTGAGGCGAGCGTGGCCGAGGGCGCCGAGCACCGCGCTTCGGGAGACGACCTGCGGCGGCTCGGCCTCGCGGCCTGATCCGGCCGCGGCGCCGCCGCACCCGCAACCGATGCCCCGGGCCCCGCGCCCGGGGCATCGCCGTGTCCGCAGGGTGACGTGCGCGGCGTCGACTGGAAGGATCGGGGCATGGGGAATGAGATCGCACCCGACTGGTGGAAGTCGGCCGTCGTGTACCAGGTGTATCCGCGCAGCTTCCAGGACTCCGACGGCGACGGCGTGGGCGACCTCCGCGGCATCCTGAACCGGCTCGACCAGCTCGAACGCCTCGGCGTCGACGTGGTGTGGCTGTCGCCCATCTACCGGTCGCCGCACGCCGACAACGGCTACGACATCAGCGACTACCAGGACATCGACCCGGCGTTCGGCACCCTCGCCGACTTCGACGAGCTGCTCGCGGCGATGCACTCTCGCGGCATCCGCCTCGTCATGGACCTCGTCGTGAACCACACGTCCGACGAGCACGCGTGGTTCGTCGAGTCGCGTTCCAGCCGCGACAACCCGAAGCGCGACTGGTACTGGTGGCGACCGCCGCGCGAGGGCGCGCACGGCGGCGACCCGGGCGCGGAGCCGACGAACTGGGAGTCGTTCTTCTCGGGTCCGACGTGGGAGTGGGACGAGGCGACCGGCGAGTACTACCTGCACCTGTTCGACGTGAAGCAGCCCGACCTCAACTGGGAGAACCCCGAGGTGCGCCACGCGGTCTACGAGATGATGCGCTGGTGGCTCGACCGCGGCGTCGACGGGTTCCGGATGGACGTCATCAACCTCATCTCGAAGCATCCGTCACTGCCCGACGGGCCGGTGCGCGACGGCAAGCGGTACGGCGACGGCGGCGCGTCGTACGTCAACGGACCGCGACTGCACGAGTTCCTGCAGGAGATGCACCGCGAGGTGTTCGAGGGTCGCGACGGCCTCATCACCGTCGGCGAGACACCCGGGGCCACGCTCGACGACGCCATCCTGTTCACGGACCCCGCCCGACGCGAGGTCGACATGGTGTTCCAGTTCGAGCACGTGGGCCTCGACCACGGCATCAGCAAGTTCCGGCCGCGGCCGCTCGAGCCGGGCGAGCTCGCGGCCTCGCTCGTGAAGTGGCAGGAGGGCCTGGAGGAGGTCGGCTGGAACAGCCTCTACCTCGAGAACCACGACCAGCCGCGTTCGGTGAGCCGCTTCGGCGACGCCGACGAGCACTGGTACTCGTCGGCGACCGCCCTCGCCACGATGCTGCACCTCATGCGCGGAACGCCGTACGTGTACCAGGGCCAGGAGCTCGGCATGACGAACGCGCCGTTCTCGGTCATCGACGACTACCGCGACGTCGAGTCGCTCAACGCCTACGCCGAGGCCGTCGCGAGCGGCACCGCCGTCGCCGACGCCCTGTACGGCCTCAGCCTGATGAGCCGCGACCATGCGCGCACGCCCATGCAGTGGGATGCCTCGCCGAACGCGGGCTTCACGACGGGCACCCCGTGGCTCGCGGTGAACCCGAACCACGACCGCATCAACGCGGCCGCGCAGGTCGGCGATCCCGGCTCGGTGTTCGAGTACTTCCGGCAGCTCATCGTGCTGCGGCACGAGCGCCCGGTCGTCGCGCACGGCTCGTTCGAGCGAGCGGATGCCGGCCACCCGGCGATCCTCGCCTACGAGCGCGTGCACGGGGCGGAGCGGTTGCTCGTCGTCGTCAACCTGTCGTCGGTCGAACACGACCCGGTGTTCGCACCCGAGGTGCGCGACCGGTGGAGCACGGATGCCGGCGAGGCGGGCGACGTGCCGCTGCTCACCAACACGCTGCCCGACTCGCCGGCGCCGTTCGACGCGCCGCTCGCGCCGTGGGAGGCGCGGGTCTACGCCGCGGGCGGTTGATCTGCCGCGCCCGCCGCGCCCGCCGGCGCCTTGGGTCAGGCGGTGACTCGCTCGGCGAGCAGCTCGAGCGTGCGCTCGCGGCCGGGCGCGGCATCCGTCGGCTCGTCGGCCCGCGAGCCCGCGACGGGCGCGAGCATGACCTCGTCGATGCCGTGGCGTTCGGCGAGCGCGCGCACAGCGGATGCCGCGGCATCCGCTTCGGCGATGACCCAGCGGGGCCGCATGCGCGCGATGACGTCGTCGACATCGGAGTCGCGCGGCGCGGCGAGCGCCTCGTCGATGGTCTCGAGCGGCTGCATGGGCCGGTTCAGGCGCAGGCGCGCCATCGAGCGCAGCTGGGGGAGCGCGCGCTCGTCGGCCTCGTCGGCGGTGTCGGCGACGACCGCGTTGAGCGTCAGGATCGTCTGCGGTGACGGATGCCGCTCGCTCGGCGTGTACTCCGAGCGGTACAGCTCGAGCGCGCGCTCGAGGCCCTCGCCCGAGAAGTGGTTCGCGAACACGTACGGCAGGCCCAGCTCGGCGGCGAGACGCGCCGAGTAGTCGGAGCTGCCGAGGAGCCACAGCTCGGGCACCCCGATCGCGGCCGGCGTCGCCTGGATCGGGTACTCGCGCCCGCTCGTGAGCCGCAGCGTCGCGCCCTCGGGCGAGAGCAGGCTCAGGATGTCGGCGACGTGGTCGGGGAACCGGTCGACGTCGGCCGTGGGTCCCGAGATGCGCAGCAGCTGCGTGATCACCGGGTCGCTGCCGGGTGCGCGCCCGATGCCGAGGTCGATGCGGCCCGGCGCGAGCGCCTCGAGCGCCGCGAACTGCTCGGCCACGACGAGCGGCGCGTGGTTCGGCAGCATCACGCCGCCCGAGCCGACGCGGATCCGCTCGGTGCGCGCGGCGGTCGCCGCGATGAGCACGGGCGGCGTCGTCGAGGCCACCGCCGGCATGTTGTGGTGCTCGGCGAACCAGTACCGGGTGAAGCCCAGCCGGTCGGCGGTGCGGGCGAGGGCGACGGATGCCGCGACCGCACCGGCCGACGACTGTCCGCTCCGCACGGGCACGAGATCGAGCACTGAGAGACGTGGTGTGAGAGGCATCCCTCAGCCCAACCGGCCCGGTCGCGGGGCTATTCCGGTCAGCGGCGGGCGCGGCCGGAAGCGCGGGATAACCCTGAGGCGATCCGGGGGGTGACCCTCTGTCCCGGCCGCCGCGCTCGTCATTGGATGGAACCCGTCGTGAGCGCCCCCGGCACCCCGGGCGGCCGTCGGAGACCGGCACCACTCGCCGCCCGGCCCGCGACCCACCGCCTCTGAAAGGAACCATCCGTGAACTCCCTTGCCTTCGACACCGCCGCGCTCTCGCTGCGCGAGGCGTTCGCCATGCTCGACGAGCGCCTCGACGGCCGCCTCCACCTGCCCGGCGACGCCGACTGGGACGCCGTGCGCGCCGCCTGGAACCTCGCCGTCGACCAGCGGCCCGCGGCCGTCGTGGTCGCGGCATCCGTCGCCGACATCGCCCGCACCGTGCGCGCCGCACGTGAGCTCGGGCTCGCCGTCGCTCCGCAGGCCACCGGACACAATGCCGCGCCCCTCGCCGACGCCAGCGGCCTCGCCGACGCGATCCTGCTGCGCACGCACGAGCTCCGCGCCGTCGAGGTGCGACCCAACCAGCGCATCGCACGCGTCGAACCGGGCGCGCTGTGGGGCGACGTCGTCGCCGCCACCGCGCCGCACGGGCTCGCCGCACTCGCGGGATCGAGCCACGACGTCGGCGTCATCGGGTACACGCTCGGCGGCGGCGTCTCGTTCCTCGGGAGGGCGCACGGACTCGCCGCGAACCACGTCGTCGCCGTCGAACTCGTGACCGCCGACGGAGCGTTCCGGCGCGTCGACGCCGAGCACGACCCCGAGCTGTTCTGGGCCGTTCGCGGCGGCGGCGGCGACTTCGGCGTCGTGACCGCGCTCGAGTTCGGACTGTTCGCGATCGAGCAGGTCGTCGCCGGCACGCTATTCTTCCCGATCGAGCGCACCGGCGAGGTGCTCGAGACCTGGGCCGAATGGACCCGGTCGGTGCCGGACACCGTCACGTCGGTCGGGCGGGTGCTGCGCTTCCCGCCGATGCCCGAGCTGCCGCCGTTCCTCTCCGGACGCTCGTTCGTCGTCGTCGAGGCCGTGGTCCAGGAGTCGCCCGAGCGCGCGGACGCACTGCTCGCGCCACTGCGCGAGCTGCAGCCCGAGATCGACACGGTGCACCCGCAGGCGCCCGCCGAACTGCTGCAGCTGCACATGGACCCGCCCGGCCCGACGCCCGGGCACGGCGACGGGATGATGCTGAAGGACCTGCCCGCCGAGGCCGTGCGCGCCTTCGTCGCCGCGGTCGGGCCCGACGCCGAGACCGCGCTGCTCTCCGCGGAGATCCGGCACCTCGGCGGCGCGTTCGAGCCGTCCGCCGCCGTCGAGCTCGCCGCCGAGGCCGGCCTGCCCGCGCCCGGCGCCATCGCCGGGTTCGAGGGACGCTACCTCGTCTACGCGGTGGGCATCGCCGTGCCCGAGACGGTCGACGCGGTCGTCGCCTCACTCGGCCGCCTCCTCGCCCGCATCGAGCCGTGGCGCGCCGCTGCCGAGTACCTCAACTTCGTCGAGCGGCCCGCGACGGGCGAGCGGTTCTTCGGCGACGACGGCCGGCTCGCGAGGCTGCGCGCGCTGAAGGCCGCGATCGACCCCACCGGCGTCATCCGCTCGAACCACCCGGTGCGTCGCTGACGCGACCCGCACCCGTCACGCCCTCGATCGGACCCGGCCGCGCAGCCGGGTCCGATCGAGGGCGAATGGGTCTGTCGGTTCCGTCCCGAGGTTCCTAGGCTGGGGTCACGCGACGACGACGTCGTCGTCGCCGGAATCGGAGGAGGACGAATGACGGTCCACTACGAACTGCCCACCGCGAGCGACTTCCAGGCGCTGGCCGGTGAGCACCACCCCGCGGTCACGATCTACGCGTCGACGGCGCCCATCGTGAGCGAGCGGGAACGCGCCGAGACGGCCGTGAAGAGCGCGTTCGACGAGGCGCTCGACCGACTCCGCGCCGACGGCGAGGAGCCCGCCGCCATCGACGCCCTCAAGGCCGAGCGCGATCGGGTCATCTCCGACAAGAGCATCTGGAGCGCGCTCTCGCGTTCCCTCGCCGTGTTCGCGGCGCCGGGATTCAACGAGGTCTACGTCCTCCCGAACCGGCTCGACGACGCCGTGCACGTCGGGTCCCACTTCACGCTCGGACAGCTGCTCCGCGCACCGAGCCAGGACCAGGAGGCCTTCGCGGTCACGCTCTCGTCGAACGAGTGGGCGCTCTGGCGCGCGCTGCCGACCTCGCGCGCGGAGGAGATGCCGCTCGACCCGGACCTTCCACGCAATGTCGAGGATGCCGCGAACCGCGCACCCGGTGACGTGGGCACCAAGCGTCGCGGAGGCCACGGCGATCGCGGCATGCCCGAGGAGGACCGCCGCCCCGAGATCCACGACATCTACGCCAAGCGCGTCGCCGACGCCGTCTGGCAGGAACTCCAGGCACACGATCCCGACGGCAAGGTGCCGCTCTTCGTCTTCGCCGCCGAGCCGCTGCTCAGCTCGTTCATGGACCGAGCCCACAACGGCCGTCGCGTGATCCCCGTGCAGGGCGGCCCCGACCGCCTGAACGCGGCCGAGATCGACGAGGAGCTCCGCTGGCGGCTCGCCGAGCTCAACATCCACGAGGCGAAGGAAGCGCTCCAGGGGCTCGCCGACGGCAGTGCCGGCCGCGTCGAGCGCGACCTCGCGGCGATCGGGCGGATGGCCGCCGAGGGCGGCGTCGAGACGCTGTGGTTCGACTTCACCACGTCGGTCAACGGCACGCTCGACTCGGAGTCCGGCGCGATCGAGTTCGCGACCGGCAACGGCGGCGGCGAGGCGCTCGCCGACGGCACCCGGGCCGGCGACATCCTGCCGCAGCTGGCGATGATGGTGCTGTCGCGCGGGGGCAAGGTCGTCACCGTCCGCGGCGACGACCTCGAGGACACCGAGTGGACGGGTCCCGCGGTGGCGGAGTTGCGGTTCGCGCTGACGTAGTCCAGCGCGTCAGGCGAAGGCGGATGCCACGAGCGGCCGCGTCCCGGCGGCGCGCACGGCGTGGAGCGCGCGCGTCGCGGCATCCGTCATCGCCCGCACGAGCGCCCTGGCGGGTGCGACGCGCCGATTCGACTCGGGGCGCGTCGCGCGTGCGCCCGCCCCGAACCCGGCCGCCGCCTCGAGCACGGGCACCACGACCGCGGGCTGGCAGCCGAGGTGCACCTCGATCTCACGGGTGCGCGGATCCTCGATGATCGCCTCGAACTCCACGCGCGCCCGGCGTACGCGGCCGCGGCGACGCGGCGGCGTCGAGCGGATGCCGAGCCGCAGCCGGTCCGCCGCCGGACTGCCGGGCGAGGCGGGGCCCGCCGGGACGAACTCGACGCGCCAGAGCTCGCTCGGGCATTCGGCGACGCCCGCGACGTGGATGACGCGGATCCCGCCGGCCGTGATCGCGACCGCGGTGAGCAGGTCGGGGTGCACGTGTGCGTGATCGGTGAGGTGCGACATGTTCGCAGACGCTACGGGTGCCGCGGCCCTGCGCCATCAGGGCTGACGCTGAGATCTCGGGCATCCGCTTTCCGCAACCCCTCCGCGGGATCCATCGCCGCACCTAGGCTGGCGGGATGCGATTCGGATTCTTCGTACCCCAGGGATGGCGCCACGACCTCGTCGGCATCGAGCCGACCGAGCACTGGTCGACGATGCACGGCCTCGCCGAGTACGCCGACCGCGAGGGCTCGCCCTGGGAGTCGATCTGGGTCTACGACCACTTCCACACCGTTCCCGTCGCCAGCGACACCGAGGCCACGCACGAGGCGTGGTCCCTGATGTCGGCGTACGCCGCATCGACCTCGCGCGTGCGTCTCGGGCAGATGTGCACGTGCATGGCCTATCGCAATCCCGCGTACCTCGCCAAGGTCGCCGCGACCGCCGACCTCATCTCGGGCGGGCGCATCGAGATGGGCATCGGCGCCGGATGGTACGAGCACGAGTGGCGCGCGTACGGGTACGGGTTCCCGGACGCGCCCGCCCGGCTCCGTGCGCTGCGCGAGGGCGTCGAGATCATGCGCCAGGCGTGGGCCACCGGCCGTGCGACGCTCGACGGCAAGTTCTACAGCGTCGACGGGGCGATCGTGCAGCCGCAGCCGCTTCAGGCCGACGGCATCCCCATGTGGATCGCCGGCGGCGGCGAGAAGGTCACGCTCAAGATCGCGGCGAAGTACGCCGCCTACACCAACTTCTACGGCAGCCCCGACGAGTTCAGCCACAAGAGCGAGGTGCTGCGCGGGCACACCGACAAGCTCGGCCGCGACTTCGACTCGATCGTGCGCAGTGCCAACTTCAACACCGTCATCGGCGAGTCCGAAGCGGATGTCGCGAGGCGCCTCGAGGCGCTCGAGGCCCGCGTCGCACCGTACCTCGGACCGCACGCGACCGCGCGGTTCATGAACGACTACCGCGGGCCGTCGGCGATCGCCGTGGGCACGCCCGAGCAGGTCGTCGAGCGACTGCTCGACATGAAGCGTCGTGGGCTCGGCTACGCGATCCACTACATGCCCGAGCTCGCGTACGACCGGTCGGGGCTCGAACTCTACGAGCGGGAGGTCATGCCGGCACTCGCATGACCGGATCGCCGACGCGACGAGAACGGCGCCTCCCGTCTGGGAAGCGCCGTTCTCATCATCCGGTACGGATGCCGCGGCTCAGGCCGCGGCGGACTCCGCCTCGACCTCGTCGAGCTTCGCGCCGAGCTCGGCGTCGGTGGGCTCGGTGAAGTGGGTGCCGTCGGGGAAGACCACGACCGGGATGTTGGTGCGCCCGGAGATCGCCTTGGCGCGATCGGCACCCTCGGCGACGACCATGAGGTCGACGTACTCGTAGTCGACGCCGCGGCGGTCGAGGAGCGCCTTCGAGCGTCGGCAGTCGCCGCACCAGTCGGCGCCGTACATGGTGATGCGGTCAGGGTTCGCGTCGGTGGGGGAAGTCATGCGAATACCCTACGCGGATACCCTGTGAGCGAGTCTCAGCGACCGCACGGCGACGATCGTGCGGCGGCTCAGCCCACCGCGGCGCGGTCGAGGGAGGGGAGCTCGACGCCGACGAGCCGTGCGAACGCGCTCAGCTGGGCGACGCCCTGCGGCGTGCGCGGGAGCGCATCGAGCAGGCCGGGGGAGTACACGAGGTACGCGGCCACCTTCGCCCGCGAGATCGCGACGTTGAGGCGGTTCTTCAGCAGCAGGAACTCGATGCCGCGGGGAGCGGCGGCCGCCGATGACGCCGCGAGCGTCACGATCGCGACGGCGGCCTCCTGGCCCTGGAACCTGTCGACGGTGCCCACGGGGACCTCTCGCAGGCCGGCCCGGTCGAGTGCGTCGCGCACGAGCGCGAGTTGGGCGTTGTAGGGCGTGACGACGATGAGGTCGGACTGCGCGATCGGACGTGCGTCGGCGCGGGTCGGCTCCGGGCCGACGGTGGTGTCGGTGTACGCGCGGCCGATGAGCGAGGCGGCGATGCGGACGACCTCGGCGGCTTCCTCGGCGGACTCGGTCGTATTGCCCTCGTGGTCGACGGGAACCGGCGTGAGCCCGGGGTCGACGCCGTCGATCGAGCGCAGCGCCGCGCACTCGTGCGACTGGAGCTCGCCCTCGTACGACAGCCGCGACACGGGTGCGGCGAGCGCAGGATGCATGCGCCGGCTCTCGGCGAGGAAGTAGCCGAGTTCGGCGGGCAGCACGTCGTGGCCGACGGCGATCCAGCCGAGCGCGGACATGTCGACGGGTTCGGGGTGCGTGCCCTGGCTCACCTGCGGCAGCTGCTGCGGGTCGCCGAGCAGCAGCAGGCGACGCGCGGCGACCGATGCGGCGATGGTCGACGCGAGCGAGAACTGCCCGGCCTCGTCGACGACGAGCAGGTCGAGCGAGCGCCGGCCGACGCGGCCCTCGTTCGAGAAGTCCCACGCGGTTCCGCCGTAGACGAATCCGGTCGTGGCGTGCGCGGTGAGGTAGGCCGCGGCGCCGTCCTTCTCGATCGCGGTCCATGGGCGGGTGACGCCGTCGTCGCGGTCCTTCGGCGCCTTGCCGACGAGTCGCGGGTCGAGTCCGGCCGCGACGACGGCGTCGAGCAGGTGCTCGACCACCGCGTGCGACTGGGCGACGACGCCGACCTTCCAGGCGTGGTGGCCGACGAGGCGCGCGATGACGTGGGACGCGACGTACGTCTTGCCGGTGCCGGGCGGCCCCTGCACGGCGAGGTACGAGTCGTCGAGGTCGCCGAGCGAGCGGACGACCGCGCCGACGTACTCGTGGTCGGGCAGCGGAGCGAGTGATCCCGAACGGGTGCGCGGCGGCACGCGCCGCAGCAGGTCGGTCGCCGGGTCGTGCGGCCACGTCGGATGCCGCTCGGCGATCGGCCGCGCCCACTCGGCGATCGCGTCCTTCTGCCGGCCGGCGGGCGGCGGCGTACCCGGCACGAGCGCGAAGGGCAGCTCGCGCCAGGTCTCTCCGGCGACGGAGCGCTCCTCGATGCGGACCCCGTCGGCGGTGACCTCGAGCACTCGCGCGCGGGTCGATCCGCGCGACCCGGGCCGTCGCGAGGTGGAGGGGAACGGCGCCGGCCACTCGTAGAGCACGAACGGCTCGCTCGTCGGGGTGAACCGCGAACCGGGCGCGATGCGGCCGCGCAGCAGCAGCTCGCGGCGGTCCTGCTGCTGCTTGCCCTCGCGGTACCAGTCGTGCACGACCACCGTGCGTGCCGGGTCGACGACGAGGACGTCGCGGTGGTCCTCCCACCCCTCGAGCGGCTGCTCGAGCCGGAAGAAGTGCCCCCACCAGAAGGTCTTCATCTCGCGATCGTGGTAGTCGATCGCCGCGGCGGCCATCGCGAGGGCCGTGCGGTCGGGGTCGCCGCCGCGTTCGACGGCGGGACCGGCGAGCCGGTTGAGCTCGACGGCGAGCGGGCTGGCCGCGTACTGCTTCGCCGTGGGCTCGACGAGCAGCAGCGCGGGCACCGGCGCGACGGAGTGGGAGCGCGCGAGCCCGAGCAGCCAGTCGCGCAGGCGCAGCGTGGAGACGCAGTCGTAGCGGTTGTACTCGGCCAGGTCGGCCAGCACGACCTCGCCGCCCTCGCGGTCGCCGGCGTCGAGGAGCGCGCGCGCCCGCACGTACTCGAGGATGGAATCGCCGCCGGACGTCACGTTCGCCTCGCGCAGCTCGTCGCCCATGTAGAGCGGTTCGAGCTTCTTGATCGAGTACGACCGGCTGCCGACGCGCACCGCGCGCTTGACGATCGGGTAGAGGTCGACGAGCACCCCGTCGGCGAGCAGCTGGTCGACCTCGGCCTCGCCGACGCCGTGCCGTGCGGCGATCGAGGTCAGGTGCGTGCGCTCGTAGCTCGCGTAGTGGTAGATGTGCAGGTTCGGGTACCGCCGGCGCCGTTCCTCGACGAACGCGAGGAACTCCAGCAGCGCCTCGCGCTCGTCGGCGAAGCCGTGCGCCCAGATCGGCGTGAACCGCTCGTCGACGTCGATCATGCCGAAGAGGTAGTCGAGGCCCCACTGCGTCGCGGGCCCCTCGGTGTAGAGCGGGTCGCCCTCGAAGTCGAAGAACAGGTCGCCCGGGTCGGGTTCGGGGATCGCGGCGAGCGCACCGGGCTCGCGGACCTCGACGGGCGGCGGCAGGGGCGGGTCGTCGGGCGTTCGGGTGCCGGATGCCGCGGCCTCGAGCTCGGCCGCCTCGGCCGTGAGCTGCAGCCGGGCCTGGACCCGCAGCCCCTCGAGGGTCGCGTCGAGCACGCCGTCGACCGGGCCGGATGACGCGGCCAGCTCGTCGATCGTGGTGATGCCCGCCTCGACGAAGTGCGCGCGCTGCGTGGTGCGCAGGCCCGCGACCAGCAGCAGGTCGCGATGGGCCTGGACCTCGAGGTCGCACGTGGGGCAGCGGCCGTCGAACGCGTAGCGCGGGTCGCCCCAGGCGACCGGGCCGTCGTCGGCCACGCGCTCGTCGACGAGGAGCCGCAGTCGGTCTCGCCGGAGCAGGTAGACCGGCTCGATGTCGTCGAGGCGGTGCGAGCTCGTGGTGCCGTCGCCGAGCAGCAGCTCGACGGTGCCGGCGCGGGGGATGCCGAGCCGGTCGAGCTGCGCCGCGTATGCGGCGAGCTGCAGCAGCGCGGTCACGCGGGCGCGGCGGGCGAGCTTGCTGTCTTGCACGAGGTAGCGCCCGTCGGGCTGCCGCACGATGAAGTCGGCGAAGCCGACGAACCCGTCGTCGACGAAGGTGGCCTGGAAGACCACGGGCGCTCCGGACGCGAACGCCTCGCGCGTGGCCTCGACCGCGGCGGCGAGCTGCTCGGGGTCGCGCAGGTCGGGACGTGCGATCTCGACGACGCCGGAGCCGAACTCGTCTCGGTAGCGCTGCAGCACGCGGTCTTCGTGCTCGTCGCCGAGCCGCCCGGCGCGCTCGAGCATGGCGTCGGTCACGGGCTCGAACAGCGTCTCGCGACCGAGCTTCACGTCGAGTTCGCGCAGGAAGGCGAACTCGCAGTCGGACGCCTTCTTCAGGTCGCTCGCGCTCGTGACGACGGTGCCGTCCACCAGGTACATCGGGCCTCCTGAAGTCGCCGTGGAGACCACGCTAGCCGTGGCGTCCGACAACGGCTCACGCCGAGCGCTCGCGGCCCTCCGCCATCCGCGCGAGGTCGACCCGGTTCGCCGCGCCGGTCTTCCGCAGGAGGTTCGAGATGTGCGAGCTCACCGTCTTCTCGCTGATCGTGAGCAGCGCGGCGATCTCCGCATAGGTGCGGCCGTCGATGATGTACGGCAGCAGTTCCCGTTCGCGACGGGTGAGCGCGACGCCGCTGAGGGTGCCGGGCCCGTCGTCGTCCCACGAGCCACCCTCGCGCGGGTCGTCGCCGTAGAGCCGCACGCGGGACCACAGCGCGAGCGACTCGATCTCGTCGAGCAGGGCGTCGGCCTCGAGTCGGCGCGCGAGCGATGCGCTGCGCCGGAGCAGGGCGCGACCCCGCTCGCGCGAGCCCGCGTCGCCGGCCAGGTCCGCCTCGGCGCCGCGGCGGCACGCGTACGCCTCCTCCCAGGCGAGGCCGGCGACCGCGCAGGCGTCCGCCGCGGTCGCCCAGGCTTCGTTCGCCGTGTCGGAGTCCCGCGCGCGGCCGCGCTCCGCCACGGTGAGGGCGTCGAGTGCCACGAGGTCGGACTCGTAGGAGACGCCGAGCGTGCGGCAGAGCACGCTCGGGTGTGCGGCCTCGAGCAGGTCGAGGCGCGCGAGCGGTCCGGACGGATCCTCGTGGTGGTCGCGTGCGGCCTGGGCGAGGTCGGCGATCGCGCGCGTGGCGAGGGGCACCAGCCACTCGCAGGAGTTGTCGCCCGGGGCCTCGGCGAGACGCCGGCTCAGTACATCGAGCGCACCCTGGGCGTCGGCGTGCGCGAACCGGGCGAGCGCCCGGGCGTGGGTCTCGGACGAGCGCGTGTACGCCGGCGGTTCCGGGAATCGCTCGCGGGCACGGTGGAGGTGCGCCTCGGCCTCGTCCGCCCGGCCCTGGTAGGCGGCGAGCAGCGCCGAGGCGGTGCGCAGCCCGAGGTCGATGAAGCGCGGCGGGTCCTCGGCGCGAACGTGCCGCAGGGCGGCCCGGGCCGCCGCGACCTCGCCGATGGTGATGCGCGTCCGTGCCTCGGTGAGGGCGACGGTGGCCGTCACGAGGTAGGGCGCGCCGGCCGCCTCGAGCTCCGAGCGGATGGCGCCCAGGCTGCGTGCCGCGGATCGGTAGTCCGGCTGCGCGTAGGCCTCCCAGAACCCGGCGAGCATCGCCGGCCAGAAGTGCCGGTTCGGCAGCGCGACCGCCTGGGTCCGTGCGGCGAGTTCGCGGGCGCGCGGCAGGTCGCGCGTGAGGGCGGCGAGCTGGCCTGCTGCCGCGAGCGCGAACGACAGCACCTCGGTGTCGTCGAGCGCGGTCGCCCGCTCGACGGCCTCGGCGGCGTGCGCGACGCAGGCCGGGTCCCCCTCGAGGATCTCGGCATGCGCGAGTTCGACGAGACCGAGCGCGTACTCGCGCCCGTCGGGGTGCGCCGAGGCGAGTCGTACCGCCTCGCGCGCCGGTGCCGAGTCGGCGAGGCCGGCGCCCACCCGGAATCGGAGGTGCTGTCTCCGGAGCAGCAGCGCGGCGACCCGCAGCGGTTCCGCGTCGCGATCGGCCGTCTCGAGCAGGGCGGAGATCGCGGCGTACTCGTCCTCGGCCACGTCGGCCTCGGCCGCGGCATCGGCCCACTGCTCGAGCAGCGGGCGTCGCTCGTCGGGCGAGGCGCCGGCCGGGTCGGCGTCCTGGAGCTCGACGCAGCGGCGGATGAGCCGGAGTCGCGTCGCCCGGTCGCCGGTGCGCGCGAGCGCGTCGATCGCGTGTCTGCTGGCCTCGCGGCATCCGCTCGGGTCGCCCGCCGCCGCGAGGTGGTCGGCGAGGTCGACGAGCAGGTCGACGGAGGTCGCGCCGGACGCGATCACGCGCTCGGTGCTCCGGGCGAGCTCGCGGTGTCGGTCGCGCCGCTCGGCCTCCGGGATCTGCGCGACGAGCACCTCGGCGATGAGCGGATGGTGGAACCAGAGGCGTCCGTCCTCGTCCTGCTCGAGCACGCTCGTGGCGAGCGCGGGGCGCTGGTCGCGCTCGGCGTCGGCCCATGCGGGGTCGACGGCGGCGAGCGTGCGGGCGCGGACCGGCTTGCCGTGCAGCGCGAGCATGACGCAGAGTTCGCGCGTGGCATCCGGCAACTGCGACCACGCCTGCAGGAGCGCCGAGCCGAGGTCGGGGGCGACGGCCGCCGGTGCCGCCGTGGCGGTGGGGCGGACGCCCTCGAGGAGCAACCGGGCGTGGTAGGGGTTGCCGCGCGTGCGGGCGACCACGTCGCTGACCAGCGTCTCGTGCGGCGTGCCTCCGATGCGGGCGGCGACGAGCTCGCGCATGGCGAGCCGGTCGAGCGGCCCGAGGTCGAGCGCGCGCGTGCCGGGCAGCCGCAGCAGGTCCGTGGCCCAACGGTCGACCGGTCGCCCGGCGCCCGCGCGCACGGTCGCGACGATGGCGAGCGGGCGGCGCTCGTCGCCGCCGGCGAGGAACATCAACGCATCGAGCGTGCTGGGGTCGGCCCAGTGCAGGTCGTCCATCGCGACCACGACGGGGCCGTGGGCGAGCAGGCGATCGACGGCCTCGTCGAGCGCGAGCGGCGGCGGTCGGTGCGTCGCATCCGTCCGTTCGAGCGCGCCGGCCTGCTTCAGCAGCGTCCGCACGGCGAGATTCGGCACCCGCGTGGTGAGGGGCAGGTTGCGCGCGAACAGCACGGTCGCGGTGCATGCGGGTGCGCGGCAGGCGGCCTCCATGATCGCCGTCTTCCCGATGCCCGGCTCGCCGCGCACGAGCACGGTGCGGGCCTCGCCGTTCGCCGCGGCGGCGATCTCATGACCGAGGGTCGAGAGGTCGCGCTCCCGACCCACGAGCGGACTCGCATCGCGCGGCACCCCTCCAGTCTGGCATCGATCTGAGGGTTCCTCGTGGGAAATCGAGGATCACCCCCGGATGCGGGACGCGGCGGCACCCGTGAACGTGGGAGGCATGGATCGCATCATCCTCACCGCGTTGCTCGTCGGCGGCTACCTGGCGCTCGCCGTGGCGGCGAACGTGGGCGCGCCGGCGCCGGCGCCGGCGCCGGCGCAGGCCGAGGCCGCGGCGGCGATCGCGGCCGTCCCTCCCTCCGCCGACGCGGCCGAGCGCTGGTACGCGTCGGTCCGATCCGTGGGCGCTGAGGCGCAGACCGCCGACGCGGCCGAGCGCGCGCTCACGTCGTCGTTCGTCGTCCTCCCGAAGCCGTTCGCGTCGCGCTGAGCGCCCCGCGCTCGAGGCCGAGCATGCCCTCGACCGCGCGGTGGATGAGCGAGCCCCGGTCGCTCGCGTCGCCCCAGCGCACGAGCGCCTGCGCGTTGAGCCCGTCGACCATGCCGAGCAGCTGCCAGGCGGTCGCGGCCGCGTCATCCGTCTCGAACCCGGCCTCGGCGACGCCCTGCTCGATGACGCCCTGCACGACACCCTGCCATGCGTCCATCTGCCGGCGAACGGATGCCGCGAGCGCGTCGTTGCGGCGCCCGATCGCCCACGCCTCGACCCAGACGACCGTCACGTCGTCGCGCGAGCCGTCGAGGAGGGTGTCGAGCAGGGCGCCGAGGCGCTCGCGGGGGCCGGGCAGTGCGGCGAGGAGGTGCGCGACCTCCTCGATCTCGGCGGCGACGATGACGTCGAACGTGTCGGCGACGAGCGCGTCCATGTTCGGGTGGTAGTGCGCCACGAGGGCGGGCGTGACGCCGGTGCGCGCCGCGATCGAGCGCAGCGTCAGCGCGGCGAGGCCGTCATCGAGTGCGAGCCGGCGGGCGGCATCCGAGATCTCGACCGATCGTTCGGCCGGGCTCTTGCGCGAGGCCCTCGTGCGGGTGGGTGTTGACATCGTGCCGTCAGTCTATGTAACCTCCTGCACTATTGATCAATCGATCAATAAAGAATCGGACGATGAGGTTCGCGCATGACCACCACCAGCCCCCCGACCGCGGCGCCGACGCCCGTCGCCGACCGCGTCGGCCACGTCGAGACGCACGGCATCGAGCACGTCCCCGCCGGCGAGCGCCACGGCCGGCCGTCCAGCCTGTTCTGGGTGTGGATGTCGGCCAACGTCGGCTACCTCTACTTCGTCGTCGGCGGCGTGCTCATGCTCCTCGGGCTCTCCCTGTGGGAGGCCCTGATCATCACCGTGGTCGGCAACCTCTGGTGGGCGCTCGTCGGCTGGCTCGCCGTCAGCGGCCCCGCCGCCGGCGCCCCGAGCGTGACGATCATGCGCGCCATGTTCGGCATCCGCGGCAACAAGGTCTTCGGCGCCGGCCTCGGCGTCGCGATCGGGATCTTCTACGAGATCATCAACGTCGCCTTCGCCACGCTCGCCGCGATCGCCCTGCTCGCCCACTTCGGCGTCGGCCTCCCGGCCGGGGGCGAATGGGCCGTGCTGCTCGTCGTCGGCGTGCTGAGCTTCGTCATCGGCGTCTACGGCCACGCGACGATCCTCGCGCTCGCGCCCTGGTTCTCCGCAGCGCTCGCCGTCGTGTTCGTCGTGCTCGCCGCATTCGTGCTCGGCGCCGCCGACTGGGCGTACGCCGTCGAGCCGCTGCCGGTCGCCGACCACTGGGCGCTCATCATGCTCGGCTTCGCGATCGTCGCCTCGAGCCCGCTGTCGTGGGGCACCGGCGCCGACTACGCCCGCTACCTGCCGACGGACGTCTCGAAGCGGAAGGTCGCCTGGTACACCGCGCTCGGCGGCTTCCTGCCGGCGGTGCTCATCGGCGCGCTCGGCGTCGTCGCCGGCACCGCGATCGACATGACCGACCCGCAGCTGACCATCGGCGAGATCGTGCCCGCGTGGTTCACGCCCGTCTTCCTCGGCATGATCGTGCTGTCGAGCATCACCAACAACGTGCTCGTCGCGTACTCGACCGGCTTCTACGCCCAGGCGCTCGGCGCACGCATCTCTCGCGCCGCCGTCACGGTGATCACCGGCGTGCTCGCGACCGCCGCCGCGGGCTGGGTGCTGTTCCTCTCCCCGAGCTTCCTCGACGCGCTCAGCGCCTCGCTCGAGCTGTCGGTCACCGTGTTCGGTCCGCTCGTGGCGATCTACGCGATCGACATCGTGCTGCGCCGGAACCGCTACGACGGCCGAGCCCTCGACGACACGAGCCCCGCGAGCCCGTTCTGGTATCGCGGCGGCGTGTTCCCGGCCGGCGTCGTCGCGATGGTCGTCGCGGTCGCCGTCGCCGTGATGTCGGCGAACACGACGCTGTACGTCGGCCCGATCTCGGAGACGCTGGGCGGCGCCGACCTCTCGGCGATCGTCGGTCCGGTGCTCGGCGGCGGCCTGTACGCGCTGCTCTGGCTGAACACCCGCCCGTACCGCGACCGGGCGAAGCGACCGGATGCCGCATCCGCTGACATCATCGAAGCGGATGCCGCGGCATCCGCCCACCGCACGGAGGTGCTCGCATGACCTGGCGCATGCCCGCCGAGACCGCCCCGCACGAGCGCACCTGGATGGCGTTCCCGCGCGAGGGGATCACGCTCGGCGCCGAGCCCGCGGAACGTGAGGAGGGCTACGCGGCCTGGGCCGCGGTCGCCCACGCGGTCGCCGAGTTCGAGCCCGTCACGATGGTCGTCGACCCGACCGAGACCGAGCGCGCCCGGAGGATGCTCTCCTCCGAGGTCGAGCTCGTCGAGGCGCCGCTCGACGAGTTCTGGATGCGCGACTTCGGCCCCACGTTCGTCGTCGATGACGAGCGTCCCGGCGTGCTCGGCGCGGTCGACTGGATCTTCAACGGCTGGGGTGCGCCCGACTGGGCCGAGTGGCGCGTCTCCGCCGAGATCGCCCGGTTCGCCGCGGCCCACGTCGGCGCCGAACTCGTGAGCTCGGTGCTCGTGAACGAGGGCGGGGGCATCCACGTCGACGGCGAGGGGACCGTGCTGCTGACCGAGACCGTGCAGCTCGACCCGCGCCGCAACCCCTACGCCGACCGCGCCCGCGTCGAGGCCGAGCTCGCCCGCACGATCGGCACCACGAAGGCCGTCTGGCTGCCGCGCGGGCTCACGCGCGACTACGACCACTTCGGAACCAACGGGCACGTCGACATCGTCGCGACCATCCCGTCGCCCGGGCACCTGCTGCTCCACCACCAGCCCGACCCGGCCCACCCCGACCACGCCGTGACCCGCGAGCTGCGGACACTGCTCGAGGGGCAGACGGATGCCGCGGGCCGCACGTTCGAGATCGTCGACCTGCCCGCGCCCGCGACCCTGCGCGACGACGAGGGGTTCGTCGACTGGAGCTACGTGAACCACCTCGTCGTGAACGGCGGCGTGGTCGCGTGCGGCTTCGGCGAGCCCGAGGCCGACGCGCGCGCGGCGGCGATCCTCGCCGACGCGTACCCCGGCCGGAAGGTCGTGACCGTCGACTCGCGGGCCATCTTCGCCCGCGGCGGCGGCATCCACTGCATCACCCAGCAGCAGCCCGCGCTGGAGTCTCCTTCCGTTCACAGGACATCCGCCGATTCACAGGAGCGATCCGCCGGTTCCGGCCGGCAGATCGCCGCATCTCCTGTGAACCGTGACATCGGAGGTGCGCGATGAGCGCGAATGAGCCGTTCGACGTCGTCGAGGCGTCGATCGCCGACCTCCGGGCGGCACTCGAGGCCGGCCGCACGAGCGCGGTCGGGCTCGTCGAGGCCTTCCTCGCCCGCATCGACGCGTACGACCGTCCCGACACGGAGACGGCGCTCAACGCGGTGGTCGTGCGGAACCCCGACGCGCTCGCCGAGGCCCGTGCGTCCGACGCACGTCGCGCCCGCGGCGAGACGCTCGGACCGCTCGACGGCATCCCGTACACCGCCAAGGACTCGTACCTCGTGGAGGGGCTCACCGCGGCATCCGGCAGCCCGGCCTTCGCCGAACTCGTCGCGCAGCGCGACGCCTTCACGATCGAGCGCCTGCGCGGGTCGGGCGCGATCTGCCTGGGCCTGACGAACATGCCCCCCATGGCCAACGGCGGCATGCAGCGCGGCGTGTACGGCCGGGCCGAGAGCCCCTACAACGCGGAGTACCTGACCGCGGCCTTCGGCTCGGGCTCGTCGAACGGCTCGGGCACCGCGACCGCCGCCTCGTTCTGCGCGTTCGGGCTGGGGGAGGAGACCTGGTCGTCGGGCCGCGCGCCCGCGTCGAACAATGCGCTCTGCGCCTACACCCCGTCGCGCGGGGTGATCTCGACGCGCGGCAACTGGCCGCTCGTGCCGACGATGGACGTCGTCGTGCCGCACACGCGCACGATGGCCGACCTGCTCGAGGTGCTCGACGTGATCGTCGCCGACGACCCCGAGACGCGCGGCGACTTCTGGCGCGCGCAGCCGTGGATCGAGCTGCCCGCGGCATCCGCCGTTCGCCCGCCGTCGTACCCTGCGCTGCAGGTGACGGATGCCGCCGACTCCCGCGCAGCGCTCGCCGGGAAGCGCATCGGCGTGCCGCGCATGTACGTGAACGCCGACCCGGAGGCCGGCACCGCCGAGCCCGGCGGCACAGTCGGGATCGGCGGGTTGACCGGTCAGCGGATCGAGACCCGCGACACCGCGATCGAACTGTGGGAGGCGGCTCGCTGCGACCTCGAGGCGGCGGGCGCCGAGGTCGTGCTCGTCGACTTCCCGGTCGTGTCGAACTACGAGGGCGACCGGCCCGGTGCGCCGACGATCGCGACGCGCGGGCTCGTCTCGCCGGAGTACCTGAAGCGCGAGATCGTCGACCTGTCGGCGTGGGGGTGGGAGGACTTCCTGCACGCCAATGGCGACCCGGCGCTGCACTCGCTCGCCGGCGTCGACGGATCGCGCATCTTCCCGCACCCCGAGGGCGCGCTGCCCGACCGCTACGCGGGCTTCGACGACGACATCGCCGAGTACCCCGAGTGGGTGCGCGCGCATCCGGATGCCACCTGGGACGACATGCCCGAGCTCGAGGACGGTGTCCGCGGCCTCGAGGAGACCCGCCGAGTCGACCTCGAGCAGTGGATGGACGGGCTCGGACTCGACGCGGTCGCGTTCCCGGCCGTCGCCGACGTCGGTCCGGCCGACATGGACGTGAACCCCGACTCCGCCGACCTCGGCTGGCGGAACGGCGTGTGGGTCGCCAACGGCAACCTGGTGCCACGGCACCTCGGCATCCCGACCGTCACGGTGCCCATGGGGCTCATGCGCGACATCCGGATGCCGGTGGGCCTCACCTTCGCCGGGCGCGCCTACGACGACACGGCCCTGCTGCGCCTCGCCGCCGCGTTCGAGGCGCTCGCGTCGCGTCGCGTCGCCCCGCCGCGAACCCCGGCGCTGTGACCCGGACCTGACGTCCGCGCGGGCTACGCTGGCGCCATGGCGGTCAGCCGGACCCGCACGGCGGTGTACTCGCGACGACGGAAGCGTCGCATGGCGCGCGTCACGCACGACCTCGACGACGCGCAGTGGACCGCGCTCACGACGGCGTGGGGCGGCTGCGCGTACTGCGGTTCGACCGACCGGCGGCTGCAGCGCGACTGCGTCCTGCCGATCTCGCGCGGCGGTCGGTACACGCTCGAGAACGTCGTGCCCGCGTGCGGTCCGTGCAACGCGAGCAAGAGCAACGACGAGGTCACCTCGTGGCTCCGGCGCAAGAAGCTGGACGAGCGCGCCTTCCTGCTCCGTCACCGGGAGATCGCGAACGCGCTCGTCGCGCGATTCGCCGACCCGGACGCCGCGACGTCCTGATCGCCACGTGCGGCGTGTCGCTCAGCGGACCTCGACGGTGCGCTCGTGCACGCCCGTGGCGCCGTCGGGGGCGACCGGGGCGACCTCGGCGGTCTGCACCTCGCCGTCGGACGAGGTGGCGCGCGCGCGCAGCGTGTGGCGTCCTGGCGCGGCATCCCACTCGAACCGCCACTGCACCCACGTGTCGGCCGAGATGGCCGTCGCGAGCGTCGCGGGCTGCCAGTCCCCGCCGTCGACCTGCACGTCCACCGCCTCGATGCCCGTGTGCTGGTGCCACGCGACGCCCGCGACGACCACCGGGCCGGCGTCGACCGACTGCCCCTGGCGCGGCACGTCGATGCGGGACGACAGCTTCACGGGGCCGCGCTCGCTCCAGCCGCGATCCGACCAGTACGCCCGGTCGCGGTCGAAGCGCGTGACCAGCAGCTCGGTCACCCACTTCGTCGCCGACACGTAGCCGTAGAGCCCGGGCACGACCATCCGCACCGGGAACCCGTGCTCGAGCGGCAGCGGCTCGCCGTTCATGCCGACCGCGAGCACGGACTCGCGGCCCGGGTCGGTGAGCGCCTCGAGCGGGGTCGACGCCGTGAACCCGTCGATGCTCCGCGAGAGCACCATGTCGGCGTCCGCCGTCGGGCGCGCTCGGGCGAGCAGGTCGCGGATCGGGTACCCGAGCCAGACCGCGGTGCCGATCAGGTCGCCGCCGACCTCGTTCGACACGCACGCGAGCGTCGTCACGCTCTCCTCGAGCGGCAGCGCGACCAGCTCGTCCCACGTGAGCTCGACCTCGCGGTCGACCATGCCGTGGATGCGCAGCCGCCACTCCGCCGGATCGACCTGCGGCACATTCAGCGCGGTATCGATGCGGTAGAAGTCGGGGTTCGGCGTGATCACCGGCGCGAGCCCGTCGATGCCGAGCTCGGCCGAGGCAGGCACGGACGCGCGCCGCGCCGCGGTCGGCAGCCGCAGCGCGTCGCGGATCGCGACGACCGCGCGGGAGCTCGCCGTCAGCGCGGCCGCGCCGATCGCCGCGAGCACCCCGAGCGCGGTCGCCCCGCCCGCCCAGGCGAGGAACCGCCGCCGGTCGACGCCCTCGGCGGCGCCTGCCGGTTCGCGCTCGGGCCGATGGGCGACGGATTCCGCCGCATCCGGTGCCGCCACCGACGCCGGCGCCCGTACCGGAACCAGCCGCAGCAGCAGCGTCAGCGTCGCCATCGCCGCGATCGCGCCCAACGCGGCGGGCAGGATCGCGAGCATCGATGCGTTCGCGCGGGTCGCCGCCGCCAGCGCCCCGAACACGCCCGCGAGGGCGAACATCCCGCGTCCCCACCGCGGATGCCGCGCCTCGAGCACGCCCGCGAGCGCCCCGAGCAGGACGAGCACGACCGCGATCCCGACGAGCAGTGCGAGCTTGTCGCCGGTGCCGAACAACGCGATCGCGGCATCCTTCGCCCACGGGGGCGCGAGGTCGATGAGCAGCGAGCCGATCGACGCGAAGGGCGACGCGGTCGGGGCGATCACCGCCGCCGCGAGCTCGCCGACCCCGGCGCCGACCGCCGCCGACGCGACGCCGGCCGCGGCGGGCAGCACCCACCCGGGCAGCGCCCGCCGAGCACGGCGTCGGCTCGCGTCTGGCATGGCAACAGGCTACGTCCGCTCCCGGCCGCCGGGGCCGGCGCCGAGCGAAACGTCAGCACACCGTAAGAAGCCCGTCGGCCGACGGGACGCAAGGCCCTGTCGGGAACGGCCCCGACGTGCCTACCGTGGGGCAGTGGCGGCGGATGCCGAGGCATCCGTCACCCGCATCGAACTCGTGCAACCGACAGGAGACGACTCATGGCCCAGTACGACGTGGCAGGCCGCTCGGCGATCGTGACCGGGGGAGGCAGCGGCATCGGCCGGGCGGTCGCGCTGCTGCTCGCCGAGAACGGCGCATCCGTCCTCGTCAACGACATGAACGGCGACCACGCCGAAGCGGTCGTCGAGGAGATCCGCAAGGCCGGCGGCGACGCCGAGGCCTCCGTCGGCGACGTCACCGACGCGAGCTGGATCGAGGCGTCCATCCACGCCGCCAACGCGCTCGCACCCCTCCGGATCGCCGTGAACAACGCCGGCATCGGCGGTGCCGCGGCGCCCATCGGCGAGTACCCCATCGACAGCTGGGACAAGGTGATCGACGTGAACCTCTCGTCGATCTTCCGCGGCATGCGCGCGCAACTGCCCGCGATCGTCGAGAACGGCGGCGGCTCGATCGTGAACATCGCGTCGATCCTCGGCAGCGTCGGCTTCGCGAGCTCCTCGGCCTACGTCAGCGCCAAGCACGGGCTGGTCGGCCTCACCAAGAACGCTGCGCTCGAGTACGCGACGCAGGGCGTCCGGGTGAATTCGGTGGGGCCGGCGTTCATCAAGACGCCCCTGATCGACGCGAACCTCGACGAGGCCACGCAGGAGTTCCTCGTCTCGAAGCACCCGATCGGGCGCCTCGGGCAGCCCGAGGAGGTCGCCTCGCTCGTCGCGTTCCTCGCCAGCGACGCCGCGAGCTTCATCACGGGCAGCTACCACCTCGTCGACGGCGGGTACACCGCGGTCTGACTCCGGCGGCGGGGGCGTCGGCAGGCGCTACGACAGCCAGGGCAGGTTCGGCAGCAGCTGGTCGGTGAGGAAGGCGAACGCCTGCGTCATCGCGCTCGCGATCCAGCCGAGCAGCAGGCCGACCGCGGTGACGATCCACCCGATGGTCTGCTCCTGGCGCGTGCCGACGACCTTCCGGCCGTCGCCGTCGCGCTGGGAGTTCGTGAGCGTCAGGACGAGGTCGACGAGCCACCAGATGCCGAAGCCTCCGACGGTGAGCAGCTTGAGGATCCCCGTGCCGACCTTGCCCAGGTAGAAGCGGTCGACGCCGAGGAATCCGAGCAGCCACGCGAACAGCCAGGTGGCGATGAACGAGCGGTCGGACGTCGTCGTGGCGGCCGCGCGTGCGACCTGCGGGTTTGCGTACTCCGGCGGACCGGGCGGGACAGCGGTCATGGTGCACCTCCTCCGCACGATGCTCCCCTGCCCGAGCGGATGCCACGGGGTCGAAGGTCCCTCAGGCGCGTGAACGTCCGGTGACGAACTCCGCCACCCGTGGCGCCAGCGACGCCCCGACCTCGGCGGGCGGACGCCGGGCCCCCTTCACCTCGAACGAGTGGTTGCCGCCCTCGACCCACTCGAGCACGGCCGAGGGGCCGATGCGGCGCACGAGCTCGTCGAGCTGCTCGTTCGGGATCGCGAACGGGTCGTTGCGGCCCTGCAGGAACAGCATCGGCACCTCGCCGAGCGCGGCGAAGTGCTCGTCGCGGGGCTTCTCCGGCTTCCCCGGAGCGTGCAGCGGATAGCCCAGGAAGACCAGGCCGGCCGCGGGCATCCCCTCGGCGACGGCCATCGACGCCATGCGCCCGCCGTACGACTTGCCCGCGGCCCACACGGGCTCGCCGCGGGGCGCACGGGCGGCCGCGGCATCCGTCACGGCACGCCACGTCGCGATCGCGACCGGGGGGCGGTCGGGGAACCGGCGGCCGGCCTCGCGGTAGGGGAAGTCGAAGCGCAGCGTGGCGACGCCGCGCTCGGCGAGCGCCCGGCAGAACCCGGTCAGGAACGGATGCTCCCTGCCGGCGCCCGCGCCGTGTGCGACGACGACCGTCGCGGTGGCGTCGGCGGGCCGTGCGAGCACCGCGGAGACGGTGCCCACGCCGTCGCCGACGTCGACCGCGAGGGGCTGTTCGTCGACGCTCATCACCCCATGGTGCCCGAACGCGGAGGAACCGGGGCGACCCGAATGCACCCCGGCTCCTCGTGCTGCGCCCCCACGCAGCGTCCCCCGGTCATGTCGTGGCGTCGGCCCCCACCGAACCGCCCGCATGTGCCGATCGCATCGCGGCGATCCGCATACCGAGAGTCATGACGACGACGACCGCGACCGCGATGATCGCGGCGATTCCGGTCGTCGTCGACTCGGGCTCGTCGGTGAGCCGCGCGACCGCGACCCACGACAGCCCCCAGCAGAGGGAGAGCATCGGCGCGATCCGGCCGCGGCCCCAGACGGCCAGCCCGACGCCGACGGCGGCGGCTGCGGCGATCACGATGACCGCCCAGGTCTCGTCGGGCAGCCCCCAGCCCGAGAAGTCCGCCGCCGCGAGCACCGCGGTCGCGTTCGCGGCGGTCGCGACGACCACCCAGCCGAGGTAGAGCCCGATCGAGCCGTCGGTGACGATCGTGTCGACGAGGTTCTTCGGACGATTGCGTCGCAACTGCACGAACAGCCAGGCGAGCACCGCGACCAGCGCGACGGTGACCGGCAGGCTGAGTCCGAGCAGGTCGAGCTGCACCACGCCGATCCACAGCGCGTTGAGCACGAGCGAGGCGGCGACCGCGTAGCCGATGCGGCGGTGCCGGGCGTCCGCTCGCTGCGCGGGCAGCAGCTGCCAGATCGCGTACGCGAGCATGCCCGTGTAGATCACGCTCCAGATCGAGAACGCCGGCGTGCCGGGCGCGATGAGCGTGGAGTCGGCGTCGAGCCAGCCGCCAGCGGCCTCCTGGATGGGCGTGCCCACGAACGCGCCCGAGCCGATGAACGCCGCGACGATCGCGAGCACGCTCGTCACGAGCACGACCACCTGCCGCACGGTGTCTGCCACGCCCGGCGGGCGTTCGCTCGTCGTCGGGCGGGTGGTCTCGTGCGTCGTGCTCATGGGATCTCCTCGTCGGTGGGACTCGTCGGTTGATCTCGTCAGCTGATCCCACGGTAGGCAGGCCGGCGGTTCCGGCGCCTCAACCGTTCGGTTGAATCAGCGGATGCCCCGGGTGACCAGGTGCCGCCGGGTCAGCGCGTGCGCCGGGTCAGCGGATGCCGCCGGCGAGCCGCTCGACGTGCGGCGCCCGCGCCGGCCCGCGCTCGGCGCCCGCGGCCCGCTTCGTGCGCGGCGCCGCGGTGATGGTGGACGCGTACAGGCGGCGCAACCCGGCGATGCCGTTGCGCCGCCGCGCCGCGAGCTGGCGCGCCGCCCCGGTGCCGTCCCGCAGCAACCGTTCGACCAGGTCGTGCACGACCTCCCGGTCCCCCATCCGCTCGAGCGGCTCGGCGAGGTGGCGTTCGAGGCGACGCACGAGCTCGGGCGCCGACACGAGGCGTCCGCTGGCCGGGTCGAACGCGGTGCTCGACAGGCCGGCGTGCGCCGAGTGCACGATCGCGGCGCTGAGCAGCTCGGGTGGCACGTCGCGGTCGGGGTCGCCCGCCGGTCGCACGGGATGCACGGCCGCGGCGGCGATCAGCCCGTCGCGTTCCACCTCGTCGATCGCCTGCACGACGAGGGCGCGGCACAGGGCGGCGATGAGCAGCGTGTCGTCGGCGGTGAGCTGCGCGTCGGCCATGCGGAACTCGATCGTCGGCAGGTGCTCCGACAGGCGCACGTTCCAGGCGATGAGGGCGAGGTCGGCCATGCCGCCCATGCCGAGCAGCTGGCGGGTGCGACGGTCGTAGTCGGCGGCGTCGGCGAAGCGCGGCGGGCAGCCGGCGGTGGTCCAGCGGCGCAGCTGGACGGTGCGCCAGCTCTCGTACCCCGTCTCGTACCCGCGCCAGAGCGGCGAGTTGCCGGTCATCGCGGTGAGCAGCGGCAGCCAGGGTCGTACGGCGTTCAGTGCGGCGACGCCGTGCTCCCGGCTCGGGATGCCGACGTGCACGTGCAGCCCGCTCATCTGGTGGTCGGCGATGACCCCGGCCATGTCGCGGACGATCCGGTGATACCGCTCGGTGTCGGTGATCGAGGGGAACGGGTGGGCGTCCGGGGTCGTGCCGATGCTGGCGACGCACACCGCGTGGCGTCCGGCGTCGGCGTCGACCTCGCGGCGGAACGCGAGCAGCGCCTCACCTGCCGTGCCGAGGTCGGTGAACACCTCGCTCGCGTACTCGACCTGCGACGCGAGGAACTCGCGGTGCACGCGCGTGCCCCAGCGCTGATCGTCGGCGAGCCGGAGGTAGACGTCTTCGGCGATGTCGGCGGGCAGCAACTCGTCTGGGGTGAGGAAGAAGAACTCCTCCTCGATGCCGAACGTCGTCATCGCCGCCCCTCTCGCGCGCGCGAGGGATTCGGGCCCCCGACCGCCTGCTTGCAGGGTGCGCCGCGGGGCGCGAAGTGTCAAGGGGTTCCGTCGGGCCGACGGATGTGCCTCGACGGGGTGCGAGCAGCACGACGGCGGCCGCCGGCCGGGACTGTTCAGCCGGCCGCCCGGGCTTCGAAGACCCCGACGCGGTCGGCGAAGCCCTTCAGATCGAGCGGGCCGACCTCGCGGAACCGCAATCCGGGATCGTCGGCCAGTTCCACGACCGCGCCGGTGACGAGGGTCTGGCCCGCCGTCGCCGCGCCGGCGATCCGAGATGCCAGGTTCACCGCGCGGCCGAAGTAGTCGCCGTCCTGCATCACCACGGGTCCGGCGGCGACGCCCGCGTGCGCGGGAAGGCCGATCGCAGGCGCCGCGGCGACCATCGCGAGCGTGGCGCGCACGGCCTGGCCCGCGTGCTGGAAGCGGATCATCACGCCGTCCCCGAGCCACTTCACGGGCGTGCCCGCGTGGTCGGCGACGATCCGCTCCACCATCGCGTTCATCTCACGGGCCAGCCGCGCACCGGCGGCGTCGCCCTGCTCCTCGGTGAGGGCGGTGTACCCCGCGAGGTCGATGAAGACGAACGCCGGCGGACGCGTCGACATCGCCTGGGAGTCCGACGTCTCGAGGGCCCGCTCGATCCCCTCCACGATCCCCTCGGTCCACCCGCGTTCCTGCTGGCGGCGGTACAGCGTGAGCACCATCTGCTCCATGAGCGGCGTCATCTGCGCGCCCATCGCGGCGGACTGCGCGAGGGCCTCCCCGTAGGTCGTCCCTGCCTGCATCAACCCGCCGATGATGTAGGTCTGGAACAGTTCGCTCTCGGCCTCCGCGACCCGGCGGAGCCCGTCGACGTACACCCGCCCGATCCGGACCAGCGCGTCGAGGTCGGCCATGGTCGCGACCAGGCCGATGATCGTGAAGATCGCCTCGTCGTCCTCGCGCGTGCGGTCCTCGGGCGTGAGGTGCCGGTTGACGAGGACCGCGCCGGACTGCCGGATCACCTCGAACGGGATCCCCAAGCGGTCGGCGAGCTCGCCGAATGTCTCGGTCCGGAGCTCGGACCAGCGGTACTGCGGGGAGTCCATGAACCCGAGGTGCAGCCGGCCGGCCCCGATGGCCTCGGCGATCGCCTCGGCGCGGAGGCCCGCGCGGTCGCACGCCTCGACGAGCCGGACGCGCTGCACGTCGCCGGGCCCGAACGTTCCGTCCTCCGCGGGGGCGAGCACGCCGAGCTCCAGCAGGCGGTCCACGAACCCGGCGTCAGCACCCGACCGCTCGACGAGCTCGTCGCACGTGTACCGACCGGTCGCCCCGTCCACGTGGCCGAGCGTACTACCAGCCCTCGGCGAGCACCCGGTCGAGCATCGCGACGAAGAAATCGGCGCTCTCGCGGGTGACGACGAGCGGCGGCTTCACCTTGAGCACGTTCTGGAAGTCGCCCGTCGGCTGCATGATGACGCCGAGCGCCAGCAGCCGGTCGCAGATCGCCGCGGTCTCCCCGGTCGCGGGTTCGAGCGTCGCGCGGTCGCGCACGAACTCGACGCCGAGGTACAACCCGAGCCCGTGCACGGCGCCGATGAGCGGATGCCGCTCCGCCAGCGCCTCGAGCCGGCCCTTCAGGTACCCGCCCGTGTCGGCCGCGTTCTCCTGGAGCTGCTCGTCCCGGAACGCGTCGAGCACGGTGAGCCCGGCGACGCTCGACGCGGGGCTGCCGCCCGTCGACGAGAAGAAGTACCCCTGCGTGCGGTAGCGGGCGGCGATCTCGCGGGTCGTGATCACGGCGCCGAGCGGGTACCCGTTGCCGGCGGCCTTCGCCACGGCGATGACGTCGGGCACGACGCCCTGCTGCTCGAAGCCCCAGAACCAGTGCCCGAGCCGGCCGTACCCGGCCTGCACCTCGTCGGCGATCGCGAGTCCGCCGGCCTCGCGGACGGCGGAGTACACCTCGGCGAGGTATCCGTCGGGCAGCGGGATCCCGCCGGCGTTGCCGGAGAAGGTCTCGGCGATGAAGCCCGCGGGCGGGCGACCGGATGCCGCGAGCCGGCGGATGCGGTCGGCGGCCTCGGGCGCGTAGCGCGTGGCATCCGCACCCCGGTGGATGCCGCGGAACGGGTTCGGCGCGTCGAGCGCGTGCACCCAGTCGGGGCGGGTCGCCAGTGCGTTCGGGTTGTCGGCCGTCGAGGTGCTGACCGCGTCGGACGCGTAGGTCCAGCCGTGGTACGCCTCGAGGAGCGAGACCATGTCGCGCCGGCCGGTCGCGGCCATCGCGACGCGGATCGCGAGGTCGGTCGCCTCGGAGCCGGAGTTCACGAGGAACACCGTGTCGAGCGGGTCGGGTGCGAGCGCCGCGAGCCGCTCGGAGAACTCGACGACCGCGCCGTAGTTGAACCGCGAGTTCGTGTTGAGCGTGCGGAGCTGCTTCGCGACGGCGGCGGCGAGCCTCGGGTCACCGTGGCCCAGCGGGGTCACGTTGTTGACCATGTCGAGGTAGGCGCGGCCGTCGGTGCCGACGAGGTGCTCGCGCCAGCCGCGCTCGATGCGCGGCGGGGCGTCGTAGTAGTGCTCCTGCACCTCGGCGAAGGCGCGCCCGCGCCGCTCGACGAGCTCGGCCGCGTCGTCGGCCGCGGGTCGAGGAACGCCCGGCGCAGCCGGACGCGTCTCGACACCATCGGAATCGAGACCCATCGCCCCCGCCGGGTCCTCGGTGAGCGCGAGCCATCCCGCCGCGTACTCGGGCCTGACGAGGTGCGGAACCCGCGGCGCGTCCGGTGCCTCGAGGCGGATGCGGGCGCGCCTGCGCGACGGCACCGTCCCGTCCAGGATGGTCGCGCCATCCACGGTCTCGACGACCAGCCGCGCGTCGCCGTGCGCCGTGACGTGCTGCGCCTCGGCGAACCAGACGTCGACGCCGGTCGGGACCGTCGCGGGCGACTCTGCGGAGCGGATGCGGCTCTCGCTGAGCCGTGGCGTGCCGCACTCGAGCCAGGCGACGGATGCCCCGGCGTCGAGCGCCGCGAGCGCGAGTCGTTCGTCGAGATCGGCCTCGAGCCAGGCGCCGGCGTCGACGTCGTCGGAGGTGATCGACACGTCGAGGCGGACGGCACGGGCGACGTCGACGCCGGGGGAGGTCTCGAGACGCGTCGCGAGCGTGCGGGTCGAGGGGGGCGCCCCGTGCCCGTCTCGAGACCCGAGGGTCGGATCGACGCCGAGCGCCTCGGCGATGACGGCCGTCATCACGACGGAGGGGACCGACACCGCCTGCTCGAAGATGCACCACTCGCGTTCGACGCCCGCGGCCGCGTACGTGTTCGCGCCGCCGTCGATCTGCACCTGGTGCTCGCCGCTCACGACGAGCACGGCGCCGCGCAGCACCACGAGCGGCCAGAGCGCGTGCACCTCGGCGGGCGACAGCGGGCGCAGCGCGTGGAACGCGCGCACCGCGGGCAGCACGGACGCCGGTTCGGCCCCCGCGTGGTGCAGCACCGACGAGATCGTGATGGCGAGCTCCGAGACCGCCCAGGTCGACGTGACGTCACCGAAGTCGATCATCCCGTCGGGCATGCGGATGCCGTGCTCGGTGGTGCAGACGATGTTGTCGTCGGTGAGGTCGAGGTGCACGGGCTGTACGGGGAGGTCGGCGGCGACCGCCTGCACGTCGGCCCAGGCGCGGGCCGCGGCATCCGTCACCATGGCCCGCCTGGCGGGGTCGGGGTGGTGGTGCGCGAGGAGCTCGACCACGCGGTCGGCGTGCCGGAGGTCCCACTGCAGGACGCGCTCGAGGCCCGGGTGCGCGAACCCGGCGAGGGCGAGGCTCGCGCTCGCGGCGATCTCGCCCATGCGTGCGACGACCGCGGGGGAGAGGTGCGCGCCACCGTTCAGCGTGCCGCCGGGCAGGTGCTCGAGCAGGCGGACGGCCAGTGCGCCCTCGCTCGTGTCGGCGACGACGGATCGCGGGCCGCGGTCGGCGGCGCGGGTGGTCGTGGCGACGCGCAGGTGCGGTGCGGCGGCGGCGATGCGGGATGCCGCGTGGTCCTGCGCGTCGAGTTCGGCTGCGGTGAAGGCGGGGTTGGTGATCTTGACGACGCCGACGGGCGTGCCCGTGAGGCCGGTCGAGGAGCCTGCGGCGTCTCGAGACCGCGCGAGGAAGTTCTGGTCCTGCTGGCTGCCGAGCGGTTCGAGCTCCACATCGAGCCCCCAGTGCTCGCGCACGATCGCGGCGACCTCGCCGGCGGACAGGTTCGGCGCGGGCAGCTCGCCGGCGCTGAAGAAGTCGAAGCCGCCGGCCTTCGCGGGATGGGTCATGTCGCACCCCTTTCCGCCTCGACCCTAGCCAGAGCGGATGCCGCAGCCGAGCGCCGTCGTGTCGATCCGCCGTGCGCTCGTTCGCCGCGTCGTCGCGGTGCCGTGCCGTTCGTCCGCCGAGGTCGCGACGCGCGGCCCCGTTCGCACGGATGTCGGAGGCCCGACGTACCGTGCTGGCATGACGAACCAGACGCATCCGACGCTCGAGCCCGACGTGCTCGACGAGCCCTGCCTGCGCTGCGGCTCCGCCGCGGTGCGCGTGATCGTGTACGGCCCCCTCGACTTCGAGGTGGAGGCGACGGAGGCGGCGTCCGCCGGCATCCACGCCGAGGGCCCGATCTTCGACTGCCGCGACTGCGGATTCGAGTGGGGCGAGTCGGTCCGCGACCTCCTCAGCTGAACCGCGCTCAGGCGTAGGGGTCCTCGCCGAGGTACTTCAGGCCCGTGTCGCACGAGATCGTCACCACGCGGTGACCGGCGCCGAGCTCGACGGCGAGGTCGATCGCCGCGCACACGTTCAGGCCGGTCGATCCGCCGCCGAACACGCCCTCCACGCGAGCGAGCATGCGGCACATCTCGAACGCCCGTTCCTGCGCGACGACCCGCACGTCGCCGAGCACCGATCGATCGAGGAACGGCGGATCGGGGAACACCGCGACCCCCTCGACGTGATGCGCCCCGCTGACGCCGGTCGTCAGGAGGGGCGCCTCGGCCGGTTCGACGGTCACCACCTCGGGGTCCACGCCCGCACGGCGCAGCCCGTCGAGGGTTCCCATGAGCGCGCCGCCGGTCCCGACCGCCGTGCAGAAGACGTCGAGGTCGCCGTCGAGCGCGTCGGCGATCTCCTCGCCCATGGGGGCGTAGCCGCGGCGCACGTCGGGGGAGCCGAACTGGTCGGCGTAGAAGGACCCGGGCTGTGCGGCGAGCGCATGCGCTCGCCGCCGCATGCGCTCCGCGAGCTCGGTGGTGATCATCCCGTCGACGCTCGGCTCGATGAGGACGGTGGCGCCGAACGCCTCCATGGCCTGGCGCTTGCTGTCGGAGAAGGCGTCGGAGAACACGGCCGTGAACTGCAGCCCGAGCACCCCGGCGACGAAGCCGAGTGCGGTGCCGGTGCTCCCGCCGGTGAACTCGACGACCGTGTCGCCCGGCGAGACGTCGCCTCGGCGCAGTGCGCTCGAGAGGAGCGACACCGCCATCCGGTCCTTGTAGGACCCGGTCGGGTTCCCGCCCTCGAGCTTGACCCACACCTCGGCCGCGCCGTCGGGAACGATTGCTCCGAGCCGCACCATCGGAGTGCGCCCGATGGCCGCCAACCCGCCGATCGCGGGTTCCGCGGCGCCCCGGGCGCCGCCCACCGAGTCGCCCGAGACGTGCATCATGAGGAGACCTCCTCTTCGCGCAGCCTACTCCCGCTGGGTGGGGGTCGGCGGGCCGCGCGCTGTCCGTCGTGGGCGGCCGCTGACTGCGCACGACGGTCGCGGTGACGGGACTGCGGACCGCGTCGTGCGTCAGAACGCGGCGGCGTCCGGCGGCGCCTCGTCGAGGAGCAGCTCCTCGCGGATGCGTCGCAGGTCCTCCAGGAGCGAGCCGACGAGGATCCAGTGGTCGGACTTCGGCGGCGACACCACCAGCGGCGCCGTCAGCGCGGGCACGGCCGAGGTCATCGGCTGCGGCTCCACGTCGGCGAGGTGCACGGCGAGCCGCACGTCGTGCGCGACGCGACGCAGCTGCTCGCCGATGGCGCGCACCGTGGGTTCGTCGCAGAGGCCGTCGTCGTAGTGGTCCACGTACGCGCGCGTCATGCCGACGACCTGCGTCACGATGGGGCTCAGCCGGTTCAGCAGCCTGCGCTGCTCGGCCAGGTCGCCGCGGTGGGCCGAGCGGCGTGGATTGAGGGTCAGGGACTCCTCGGCCTCGGCGATGGCGGCATCCGCTTGGTCGCGCATCGGTCGCATGAGCCGGGCCTCGATCATGAGGCCCGTGAGGTCGGCTGAGCTCTGCGGCGACTCGAGGGCCGCGGCGAGACGGTCGACGGATGCCGCGAGCTCGCCGCCGAGCCGCGCGAGGTGGTCGCGCGACGGTGCCACGAGCACGGGCGGGACGATCAGCACGTTCACGACGATGCCGATCGCCGCGCCGATGAGGGTCTCGATGACGCGGTCGAGCGCGTACTCGGGTGACGTGCCGCCGAGCGCGAGCACGAGCATCGCACTGATCGCGACCTGGTTCGACGTGCCCGTGGTCATCCGCAGCGCCCACGCGATGAGGATCGCGGCGACGATCGCGGCGAGCACCACCCAGCCGGCCGGGCCGAACACCATGCCGAGCGCCGACGCGATGACGACGCCGGCGATCACGCCGACGCTGCGCTCGACGGCCTTGCCGAACGACTGGTTCACGCTCGGCTGCACGACGAGCAGCGCGGCGATCGCGGCGAAGACCGGCAGCGGGCCGGGGATGAGCCATCCCGCGACCAGCCACGCGGCGACCGTCGCGACCGCCGACTTCAGCACCTGCAGCAGCGGCGCCCGCTTCGTGGCGCGGAACCGCGCCGAGACCCGGAAACGCTCCGGGAGGCGCATGGAGAACCGCATGCGCCCCACGGTAGCGTCGGCCGGGCTCAGCCCGCCTGTGCCGTGTCGCGCTTCGGCAGCTTCCAGTCGGGCCGCACGAAGTGGCACGTATAGCCCCACGGGATGCGCTGCAGGTAGTCCTGGTGCTCCGGCTCGGCCTCCCAGAACGCCCCTGCGGGCGCCACCTCGGTGACGACCGGCCCGGGCCAGATGCCCGACGCGTCGACATCCGCGATGGTGTCGATCGCCGTGTCGTGCTGGTCGGCGCTCGTCGGGTAGATCGCCGAGCGATAGCTCGTGCCGACGTCGTTGCCCTGCCGGTTCTTCGTGGTGGGGTCGTGGATCTGGAAGAAGAACTCCAGCAGCTCGCGGTAGCTCAGCTTCGCCGGGTCGAACACGACCTCGATGGCCTCGGCGTGGGTGCCGTGGTTGCGGTAGGTCGCGTTCGGGACGTCGCCGCCCGTGTAGCCGACGCGGGTGCCGAGCACGCCCGGCATCCTGCGGATCAGCTCCTCCATGCCCCAGAAGCAGCCGCCCGCGAGGACGGCGGTCTCGGCTCCGGGCAGGGTCGTGATGGTGCCGGGGGTGGTCATGCGGTCTCCTTCTGGAACAGGTGGCGGTACTCGCCGTAGCCCTCGGCCTCGAGGTCGTCGAGGTGCACGAAGCGCAGTGCGGCGGAGTTGATGCAATAGCGCAGGCCTCCGGCATCCGTCGGCCCGTCGTCGAAGACGTGCCCGAGGTGGCTGTCGGCGCCCGACGAGCGGACCTCGACGCGCTTCATGAAGAGCGAGCGGTCGACGTGCTCGGTGACCGCGGCGTCGTCGATGGGGCGGGTGAAACTCGGCCAGCCGGAACGGCTGTCGTACTTGTGCACGCTCGCGAACAGCGGCTGCCCCGACACGACGTCGACGTAGAGTCCCGGCTCGTGGTTGTTCCAGTACTCGTTGCGGAACGCCGGCTCGGTCGCGTCGTCCTGCGTGACCTTGCGCTGCAAGGGCGTGAGGCGATCGACGGCCTCGGGAGTGCTGCGGTAGTCGTGGGACACGGTTCCTCCTCCTTGACGCCATGGTCGCCGCCGGCTGCGGCGCCCGCATGCGACACCGGATGGCCCGGTGTCGTGGCGTCATCCGGGACAACAGGCGACCGAGCCGACCTGTTCCGCAGAATCCCCCTCGTGCCTGTGGGTCTCCTGTGAGCGTGACGAGGTGCGCGCAGCGCGTCTCGAGACCCCGCGCGTCACCCGGAGGTGACAGGATCACCCCATGGCCGATCGTCTGATGCTGCTCGACACCGCCTCGCTGTACTTCCGCGCGTTCTACGGCGTGCCCGACTCGATCCGGCGCGCCGACGGCACGCCCGTGAACGCGGTGCGAGGGCTGCTCGACATGATCGCCAGGCTCGTCACCGACTTCGAGCCGACGCACCTGGTCGCGTGCTGGGACGACGACTGGCGGCCGCAATGGCGGGTCGACCTGATCCCGAGCTACAAGGCGCACCGCGTCGAGCAGGTCGTGCCCGGCGGGCCCGACGTCGAGGAGGTGCCCGACCCGCTCGAGGCGCAGGTGCCGATGATCCGCGAGGTGCTGGGCCTGCTCGGCATCCCGGTCGTGGGCGTCGCCGAGCACGAGGCCGACGACGTGATCGGTTCGCTCGCGACGCAGGCGGCGATGCCGGTCGACGTGGTCACGGGCGATCGCGACCTGTTCCAGCTCGTCGACGACGAGTCGGGCGTCCGCGTGATCTACACGGCGCGCGGCATGAGCCGCCTCGAGCTCGTCACCGACGAGTGGGTGGTCGCGAAGTACGGCATCGAGGCATCGCAGTACGCCGACTTCTCGGTGCTGCGCGGCGATGCCTCCGACGGACTGCCCGGCGTCGCGGGCATCGGAGAGAAGACCGCGGCGGGCCTGCTCGGCGACTTCGGCTCGCTCGACGCGATGCTCGTGGTCGCGTCGGGTGACCCGGATGTCGCGGACGCCGCCCCGCGGATGTCGGCGACCATGCGCGCGAAGCTCGCGGGCGCCCACGACTACCTCGCGGTCGCGCCGCGCGTCGTGAACGTGGTGCGCGACCTCGACCTGCCGTCGGCCGACGAGCTCGGCGCCCGGATCGCCCCGGTCGTCGACGGCCGGCGCGACGCCGTGCTCGCCCTGGTCGACGAGTGGAACCTCGGCGGTGCCGTGACGCGCGTCCTCGCAGCACTGGATCGCGCCTGACGTCGTGGTGGGTCCGGCGCACACGGGCGCGTCCTGAGGGGACCGCTCGGCCCCGCGGCTAGCCTGCGGACATGAACCGGACCACTCGCACCGGCCCTGCGCCCGCCGTCACGCTCGGCGCGGGCGCACTCCTGCTCGCGGCCGTCCTCACCGGGTGCGCCGCCGAGGACCCCGACCCGACGACCACGCCCAGCGCGCCGCCCACGACGAGCGAGCCCGTCGAGACCACGCCCCCGCCGACCGAGACCGCTCCGCCCGCGACTCCCGAGGCCCGCGGTCCCGGCAGCCCGCTCGAGGCGGTCGACGCCTACGCACTGTGCCGCGCGCAGACGACGCGCTTCTACGGCGACCCCGGCCGCCTCGAGTTCGCTCCGTTCGGCGAGGCGACCGTGCTGCTCCGCGACGACGGCGACTGGTACGTCTACATGGAGGTGGACGACCCGAGCGCAGGGGACCTCGCTGAGGTGGCCGGCAGCGAGTGCATCGTCGGCGGCACCATCGGCGAACCCGACTGGGAGCTGTTCGGGTCCATCGCGCGCGAGTACGCCGACGAGTCGATCGCCGACTACAACCGCCCGCCCGCGCAGGAGTGACCCGCTCGCCCGCTCAGGTGGGGACGCCCGGCGGGATCGGCGCAGTCACGGGCAGCCAGTGCTCGGGTGCGGGAAGCGCGACCCCGCCCGAGGCCGCGACGATCACGATGAACGCGTAGATCGCCACGAGGATCGCGAGTCCGCCGAGCACCATCGCCGCCGGGACCGCCCACGACGTCGTCACGCCCTCGCGTCGGTACCGCGGCGCCGCCATACCCGCCACCCAGATCGCCGCGGCGCCGAAACCCGCGATCCACACGGTGCGCAGGGCGTCGCCCGCGAGCGGCGCGAAGATCGCGATGCCGAGGGCGCCGACGCCCATCAGCAGCGCCGCCCACGCGAACAGGCGGGCCATGCCGAGGCCGCCGACATCCGTCTGGTCCTGGAACCACGCGGTCGGGATCCCACTGCCGGGTTCCCCGCCCCGCGCCTCCTCCGCGCCCGGCGCCCCGCCCTCATCGCGCGGGTCGCGGTCGGAGGGCTCGCGGTCGGCCGGGTCGCTCATGCGTCGATCGTACGTGCGTGGGGCGCTCGCGGTGGCGTCACGGGGTGGACGGTGCCCCGGCGGCCGCCGGAGAATGGGGCGGGACCCGCCGGCGCCGACGGCGGACGAGGGGAGCGGCATGCCGAAGCGGATCTGCGTCACGGGAGCATCGGGCCTCGCCGGACGGGCGGTCGTCGCCGACCTGCTCGAGCACGGCTACGAGGTGCTCGCGACCGACGTGGTGCCGCCGTCGCCCCAGCTGCCCGCGAGGTGGTCGCGTCCGGACCTGACATACACGCAGGCCGACCTGACCGACTACGGCGACGCGTTCGAGGTGATCGCCGGCGTCGACGCGGTCGCGCACCTCGCCGCGATCCCCGCGCCGTCGATCTTCACGCCCGCGCGCACGCTGAACGTCAACAACGCCGTCAACTCGAACGTCTTCCTCGCCGCGGCCCAGGCGGGCGTCGAGCGGGTGGTCTGGGCGTCGAGCGAGACGACGCTCGGGCTCGACTTCGGTCCCGGCAACCTGCCCTGGTACCTCCCGCTCGACGAGGACCACTATCCGCGACCGACCTCGACGTACTCGCTGTCGAAGGTGCTCGGCGAGTCGATGGCCGAGCACGTCTCGGCGTGGTCGGGCATCCCGTTCGTCGCGCTGCGCTTCTCGAACGTCATCGACCCGGCGCGGTACGGCGAGTTCCCCGCCTTCGAGGAGGCGCCGGAGTCACGGCTGTTCAACGCCTTCGGCTACATCGACGTGCGGGATGCCGCGTCATCCGTTCGGCTGGGGCTCGAAGCCGAGGTCACGGGCGCCCGCAGCTACGTCATCGCGAACCGCGACACCGTGATGTCGCGGTCGACCGCCGCGCTCATCGAGGAGTTCTTCCCGGGCGTCGAGGTGCGGCGCGAACTGGGTGAGCACGAGTCGCTGTTCTCGACCGAGCGCGCGCACGTCGAACTCGGGTTCGAGCCGCGGCACGGATGGCGCGACGCGTAGGGTTCGCGTCCTCCGGATCAGTCTCGCGGCGGCGCGATCGACTCCCGCGCCACGAGTCGCTGCGGCAGCACGAGGTGCTCGGTCGGCGCGCCGTCGCCGGCGATGCGGCGGAGGAGGAGCCTCGCGGCCTCCGCGCCGATCTCGTGGATGGGCTGGGCCATCACGGTGAGCGCGGGGGCGGAGAGGCTCGTCCAGTCGGCGTCGTCGAACGCGACGAGCGAGACGTCGGCGGGGATCGACACGCCGAGGCCCCGCAGTTCGCGGAACGCGGCCTGCGCGATCAGGCTGTCGGACGCGACGATCGCGGTGATGCCCTCGTCGACGAGCCGGCGCACGATCGCGTCGACCCCGTCGCGACGTGCGTTGAGGCAGACGAACCGAGCGGGATCCTCGACGCCGGCCTCGGCGAGGGCTCCGACGAATCCGCTGACGCGATCGTCGACCGAGCTCGATCCGAGCCGATCGCCGACGCGGTACCCGGCTGCGTGTCCGATGGTCGACACGAACGCGATGCGCCGGTGCCCGGCATCCAGCAGCAGTCGGGTGAGCCGCCGTGAGCCCTCGAGGTTGTCGGCGACGACGGTGTCGACGTCGATGCCGTCGGCGACGCGGTCGAAGAGCACGAGGGGCCGGCCACGGTCGACCGCTTCGCGGAGGCTCGACGGGTCGGCTGTGGAGGCGGGGGCGACGAGGATCCCGTCGACCCGCTTCGCCAGGAGCACCGAGATCGCGTTCTCCTCGGCGAGGGCGTGCTCGTCGGAGTTCAGCAGGATGAGGTCGTAGCCGGCGGCCTTCGCGACATCCGCAGCACCCCTCGTCGCCTGGGCGAAGAAGGGGTTCTCGATGTCGCCGACGATGATGCCGATCGAGTTCGACCGCCCGGTGGTCATGGTCTTGGCGAGCGCGTTCGGGTGGTACCCGAGCTCTTCGGCCGCCGCATGCACGCGGTCGCGGACGGCTTCGCTGGCCGCGCCGTATCCCCCGAGGACGCGCGCGGCGGTCGCCTTCGACACCTTGGCCGCGGCGGCGACGTCGCTCACCGTGACCTCCCTTCGACCGTTGAGTGGGTCCACCGGCATTTCGAGATCTCCTCGGAAAAAATTGTTGACGGATGTCTCGAACGGCGGCTAGTGTGCCTGAAACGCATTGAGACCGGTCTCAATCTACGTGACTGAGACCGGTCTCAACAAGAGCCGGACGACAGAAGTCCGGATCGGCGTTCGCACGACGAACCACCGAAGCACCACCATCACCGCACATTCCGACACGAAGGAACCATCGTGAACCAGCGCACACTCCTCCGGCGCACGGCCGTCGCGGCCGTGGCCGCGGCGACCGCCCTCGTCCTCTCCGCCTGCGCCAGCGGCGCCTCCGGCAACTCGACCGGCGACGAGGCCGACGACAACCCGTACGGCCTGATCACGCCCGGCCAGATCCGCGTGGCGAGCCTCGGCGACGCCAAGCCCTACGCCTTCACCGACGAGGCCGGGGAGTTCACCGGGTTCGACATCGAGCTCTTCACGGACGTCGCCGGCCGTATCGGCATCGACGACGTCGTCTTCACCGGCCAGGACTTCTCGGGCCTCCTCGCAGCCGTCGCCAACGGCCAGTTCGACGTCGGCGTCGCCGCGATCGGCATCACCGAGGAGCGCGAGCAGACCGTCGACTTCTCCGACGGCTACCTCGCGGGGTACCTCACGGTCATGGCGGACCCCGAGGCGGGCATCGCCGACGAGGACGACCTGGCCGGCACCCGCCTCGGCGTCGTGCAGGGCACCCTGCAGGAGGCGTACGCGGTGAAGAACTTCACCGAGACCGAGCTCGTCCGCTTCCCCGACAACAACGCGGCCATCTCCGCGGTCAACTCGGGGTCCATCGACGCGCACTTCCTCGACTACGAGGCGGCCAAGGAATACGCCGAGCAGTACGGGCTGGTCAACGCGATCGACATCCCGTCGTTCGACGCCCCGGCGGGCTTCGCCATCGCGAAGGGCAAGCCGGAGTTCCAGGAGGCGCTCAACGAGGCCCTGCACGCGGCCATGGAGGACGGCACCTGGAAGGAGCTCTACGAGAAGTGGTTCCCGGGCTCGCCGATGCCCGACCAGTACCTCCCCTCGAGCGAGCAGGGCGAGTAGCCCGCAGCTCGCGTCCCGGTGCGGGTCGCCCCACAGCACTCGCGCGGCCCGCACCGGACCTTTCACCTCTGAACAACGGAGCACATCATGGACTGGCTCGACAACCTCGTCGCCACCTTCCTCGACTTCGACGCGATGTGGCAGGTGTTCCCGCAGCTGCTGGGCGTCGGGCTCGTGAACACCCTGGTGATCTCGATCGCGGCGACCGTCATCGGCGTCGTGCTCGGCATGATCATCGCGATCATGGGCATCTCCCGCTCGCGCTGGCTGCGCGTGCCCGCCCGGATCTACACCGACGTCTTCCGCGGCCTGCCCGCGATCCTGACCATCCTGCTGATCGGCCAGGGCTTCGCCCGCATGAGCCAGCAGGTCTTCGGCCCGTCGCCGTACCCGCTGGGCATCCTCGCCCTGAGCCTGATCGCGTCCGCGTACATCGGCGAGATCTTCCGCGCCGGCATCCAGAGCGTCGACCGCGGCCAGCTCGAGGCGTGCCGCGCGCTCGGCATGAGCTACGGAAACGCCATGCGCCTGGTCGTCGTGCCGCAGGGCGTGCGCCGCGTTCTCCCGGCGCTGGTGAACCAGTTCATCGCGATCGTGAAGGACTCCAGCCTGGTCTACTTCCTCGGCCTGCTCGTGTCCGAGCGTGAGCTGTTCCGGGTCGGACAGGACGCCGCGGTCCTCACCGGGAACCTGTCGCCGCTGGTCATGGCCGGCCTGTTCTACCTGGTCATCACGGTGCCGCTGACCCACCTCGTGAACTACTTCGACGACCGGTTCCGCACCGGACGCCGCAAGCCCACCCCGCCCAAGAGCGGCCTCGACGAGGTCGAGGAGCAGCGGGCCACGCCGGTCTCGCTCACCTACGGAGAGAACTCATGACCTACACCTCGCCCGTGCCCGTCACCGACGGCCACCTCTACACCGGCTCCAGCCTCGAACTGCGCGGCCTGACCATGGCCTACGGCGACATCGAGGTGCTCCGCGACGTGTCCCTCGAAGTCGCCCCGGGCACCACCACCTGCATCATCGGCCCGTCCGGCTCCGGCAAGTCGACCCTGCTGCGCGGCGTGAACCGGCTCCACGAGCCCAGCCGCGGCGACGTGCTCCTCGCGGGCGAGAGCGTGCTCTCGCAGAAGCCCGACGTGGTCCGCCGCCGGATCGGCCTGGTGTTCCAGCACTTCAACCTCTTCCCCGACCACACCGCACTCGAGAACGTCGCGCTCGCGCTTCGCAACGTCAAGCGCCTCTCCAGGGCCGAGGCGAACCGCGTCGCGCACGAACGCCTCGCCGAGGTCGGCCTGGCCGACCGCGCCGACCATCGGCCGCGGGACCTGTCCGGCGGGCAGCAGCAACGCGTCGCGATCGCCCGCGCCCTCGCCATGGAGCCCGAGGTCATGCTCTTCGACGAGGCCACCAGCGCCCTCGACCCCGAGCTCGTCAAGGGCGTGCTGAACCTCATGGCCGGCCTCGCGCAACGCGGCATGACCATGCTCGTCGTCACCCACGAGATGGGCTTCGCCCGCAAGGTCGCCGACCAGGTCGTCTTCATGGACGAAGGCCAGGTCGTCGAGCACGGCCACCCCGACGACCTCTTCGACCGCCCCCAGAGCCCCCGCCTGCGCCGCTTCCTCAGCGAGGTGCTCTGATGACGGATGCCGCACGCCGGCCGATCCGCACCGCCGTCATCGGCTTCGGAACCAGCGGTCGGGTCTTCCACGCCCCGTTCCTCGATGCCGACCCCGCCTACTCGCTCGACGTGATCGTCACGGGCGACCCGTCGCGTCGCGCGGCCGCCGAGGCGCGGCATCCGTCGGCAGCGACCGTCGCGACGATCGACGACCTGTGGGCGGCCGCCGACCGGATCGACCTCGTCGTCGTGGGCTCGCCGAGCGGCACGCACGCCGGCCTCGCCCGCGCGGCGCTCGACGCCGGACTCGACGTGGTCGTGGACAAGCCGTTCGCCGTGACGGCGGACGAGGGACGAGGGCTCATCGAGCAGGCCGATCGCCTGGGCCGCGTCCTCACCGTGTTCCAGAACCGGCGCTGGGACGGGGACTTCCTCACCGTGCGACGGCTCGTCGAAGCCGGCGAGCTCGGCGAGGTGCACCGGTTCGAGTCGCGGTTCGAGTGGTGGAAGCCGAAGCCGCCCGCCTCGTGGAAGACCGAGGCCACCCCGGCGGAGGGCGGCGGGATCCTGTACGACCTCGGCACCCACCTCATCGACCAGGCGGTCCGGCTCTTCGGTCCCGTCGCCGACCGGACCGCCGAGATCGAGCGGCGGCGCCCCGGCGCAGCAGCCGACGACGACGTGTTCGTCGCGCTGCGGCACGAGTCCGGCGTGCGCTCGCACCTCTGGATGAACGCGGTCGCTCCCGTCTTCGGCCCGCGCTTCCACGTGCTCGGCTCGCGCGCCGGGTACACGAGCTGGGGCCTCGACGGCCAGGAGCCCGCGCTCATCGCCGGCGCCCTGCCGACCGACCCCGGATTCGGCGAGACGCCGGAGGCCCGCTGGGGCGTGGTCGGCGTCGACGGCGCCTCCCGCCGCGTGCCGACCGAGCGCGGCCACTACGGGGAGTTCTACCGCATCCTCGCCGCTGCGATCCGCGAGGGGGCACCGGTGCCGGTCGATCCGGCCGACGCGGTCGACGTGCTCGAGCTCATCGAGCAGGCGCACGCCGCGGCATCCGTCACCGCCTGACGGCGCATACATCGAGAACACGAGTAAGGAAAGCAGAACCATGTCTGGAACCGGATCCACGAACGTCGTCGTCATCGGCGGCGGCATCCTCGGCGCGTCGACCGCCGCGCACCTCGCGCGCGGCGGCGCCCGGGTGACGCTGGTCACCGCCGGATCGCTCGCCGACGGCGCATCCGGGCGCTCGATCGCCTGGCTGAACTCGTCCGGCGACCGCTCGCCGGCCTACCACTACCTGCGACTGATCGCGCTCGACCGCTACCGCACGTGGAGCGCACGCCGTCCGGAGAGCCGCGCATACCTGCGCTTCGACGGTGCGATGAAGTGGGCGGGGCCGGGCGAGAGCTTCCGCGAGACGTTCGCGTTCGAGCGAGCCGGCGGGTACGACGCCGTCTGGGTCGACCGCGCCGACGTGGCGCGCGTCGCGCCTGACGTGGACGCCGAGGCCGTGGCGGACGAGGGCGCGATCTTCAACGCCGGGGAGGGCTGGGTGAACCTGCCCGACCTCATCGCGGTGCTGGTCGAGGAGGCCGTGGCCGACGGCGCGCGCGTGATCGAGGACTCCGGCGAGGCGCGCGTCGAGGTGCAGGACGGTGTGGCGACCGGGGTGATCCTGGGCGACGGGACGCGCGTGCCGGCCGAGCGGGTGGTGCTCGCGACGGGCGGAGCGGTCCCGGGGCAGCTCGCCGCGCTGGGCGTGACCGTCCCCGATGCCACGCCCGCGGCCTTCGTGCTGTTCACCGATCCGGTCGACGTCGACGTGAGGACCGTGCTCAACACTCCCCGCGTGGCCGTGCGGCCGACCCCCGACGGCAGGCTCGTGCTCGACGCCGACTGGGCGGAGAAGTCGATCGCCGTCGGCGATGACGGGTCGATCACGGTCCCCGAGGAGACCGTGCAGGGCCTGCTCGACGCGGCGTCGCAGGTGCTCGCCGGGAACCCGCGGTTGACCGCGCAGCGGGTCGGCGCCGGATTGAAGCCGATCCCCGGCGACGGCGAGCCGGTCGTGGGAGCCGTTCCCTCGATCGCCGGCCTGTACACGTTGTTCACCCACTCGGGTGCGACGCTCGGGCTGGTGCTCGGCGAGCTGCTCGCCGAGGAGATCCTCACCGGGGCGACCTCGCCGGTGCTGGCGTCGTTCGGCCTCGACCGGTTCGGCGACGCCACGATGCCCGACGCCGTGGGCATCGGGGCCTGGGCGCCCGTGTCGGCCTGAGACCGCACAGTGCGCCGCGGATCCGCCCTGCCGGGCGGGCCGCGGCGTGCCTGTTCGCGCGTGCCTGCTCGGGCGCTCGACTACTCGGGCGCGCTCGAGGCCTCCGGGTCCTCCTCGGGCTCGAACGTGTTCTTCTCGCCCGAGACGCCGACGCCCACGCCGTCGGGCGTGTCGGGGATGGTGCCCTCCGAGCCGCGGCCGTCGTCCTCGGCGGATTCCTCGCGAGGTGGGATGTCGCTCATGGTCCGCTCCTCTCCGTGAACACTCCACGGTTGCAGCATCCGCGCTCCGCGGCCAGCGGTTGACACACCGCATGCCCGTCGCCGACGGTCGGATCGGAGCGGGACTCGTCGGCGCGGCGGAGGTCCCCCCCGGGACGTCACCCAGTGCGCAGCCGGCCAGCCGGCAATCGACAGAGCCATCCGACCCCGGGCCCAGAAGGCAACGCATGCCGCGGGCCGATCGCCCCGCGGCGAGACGGGGAGCGTCAACATGGCACGCGTCAATGGCAAGGTCGCACCCATCAGCGCACGAGGCCGAGGTCGATCAGGCTCCGCGCCGAGGCGAGCACGGCCTCCTCGCGGGGCCGGGGGGTCCAGCCGAGCATGCGGGTCGCCTTCTCGTGCGACGCGTCGACGCGGCGGCCGAGCTCGCCGGCCATGGTGCGGAACTCACTGCTGAACAGGGCGCCGGTGCGCACGACCCAGTCGGGGAGCACCCTCGTGGTCGCGCGCCGCGCCCGGTCGCCGAACTCGGCGCGCAGCAGCGCCGACAGCTCGGCGTACTCGAACGCGTCGCCAGAGACGGCGAGGTATCGCTCGCCCGTGGCATCCGGATGCCGCATCGCGCGCACGTGCAGGTCGGCGACGTCCCGCACGTCTACAGCGTTGACGGAGCCGCGCGGCACGGCCGGGTAGCGACCGTTCAGGAGGGCGAGGAGCAGTTCGAGGGACGCCGACAGGTCGGTGCCGATCGCTGGGCCGAAGACGCCGACGGGATTCACCGTCGTGAGCTCGAGGTCACCGCCCTCGCGGCCGACGAAGTCCCACGCGGCGCGCTCGGCGAGGGTCTTCGACCGCACGTACGGCGTGATGTCGGGGGCCTCGGGGTCGGTCCAGTCCGCCTCGGTGTAGCGCCGGCCGGGATGCGGGCGGCCGTACCCGATCGCCGCGAACGACGACGTCTGCACCACCCTGCGAACGCCCGCGTCGCGCGCAGCGCGCAGCACCCGCAGGGCACCCTCGCGGGCGGGCGCGATGAGCTCGTCCTCGTCCTTCGGCTGGCGGACCGGGAACGGCGACGCCACGTGCAGCACGTGCGTCGCGCCGTCCACCGCCGCGGGCCATCCGGCGTCGTCGAGCAGGTCGGCGGTCGCGATCTCGAGACCGGCGGGGTCGGCGCCGCCCTGCCGCACCAAGTCGCGCAGGTCGTCCGCCCGTTCGGGGCGCCGCACGGTCGCGCGCACCCGCGCACCGTCGGCGAACAGCCGCACGATGCAGTGCACCGCGACGAACCCCGTTCCGCCCGTGACCAGGACCAGTTCGTCGTCCATGCGCACCTCCGGATCGGACTCTACCCCGCCGACCGGAGGCGGCGACCGGCCGCGGTGAGGGTGACGACATGAGCGGAACGGATGCCGCGGCATCCACTGCCCGCATCGCCACGCTCACGCCCGGGTGGTGGCCGCGCGCGGGGTGACGTCGGTGGGGTCTCGAGACGCTCGCTGCGCTCGCTCCTCGACCGGCACAGGCGGTGCGCGATCCTTGCGGTCGGTGGCATCCTTGCCACATGACGCGGAGGAACCACCGGATCGCGGTGCTCGTGCTCGAGGGTGCGAAGCCGCTCGACGTCGGCATCCCGGCGCAGATCTTCACGACGCGGGCGAGCATGCCGTACGAGGTGCGCGTGTGCGGCGCCCACCCGGGACCCGTGACCGGCGGCGACGGCCTGTCGTACCACGTGGCCGACGGGCTCGAGGCGTTCGCGTGGGCCGAGACGATCTTCATCCCCGGCTACCGGCACCCCGACCGCGACGATCCGCCGGCCGCCGTGGTCGACGCGCTGCGCACCGCGCACGAGCGGGGCGCCCGGCTCGCGGCGATCTCCACGGGCGCATTCGCGCTCGCGGCGACGGGCCTGCTCGACGGGCGACGGGCCACGACGCACTGGCACTACACGCGCGCGCTCAGGGAGCGGCATCCGCTCGTGGACGTCGACGAGAACGTGCTGTTCGTCGACGAGGGGCAGGTGCTGACGTCGGCGGGCGCGGCATCCGGCATCGACCTCTGCCTGCACCTCGTGCGGCGCGACCACGGCGTCGCGGTGTCGAACCACGCGGCCCGGAGGCTCGTCGCAGCCCCCTACCGAAGCGGCGGGCAGGCGCAGTACGTGCCGCGCGCGCTGCCCGAACCGCTCGGCGACGTGTTCGCCGCGACGCGGCAGTGGGCGCTCGAGCACCTGCAGGAGCCGCTCACGCTCGACGATCTCGCGCGCAACGCGACCGTGTCGCCGCGCACGTTCTCGCGGCGGTTCGTGGAAGACACCGGCTACACGCCCATGCAGTGGATCCTGCGGGCGCGCATCGACCTCGCGCGCGAGCTGCTCGAGCGCACCGACCTCGGGGTCGAGCAGGTCGCCGCGGAGGTCGGGCTCGGCACGGGCGCGAACCTGCGGCTGCACTTCCAGCGGATCCTCGGCACGTCGCCGAGCGAGTACCGGCACACCTTCGCCGCGTAGGCGGGGGCCAGGGCCGGGGCCGGCGCGGGCAGGCCCGAGCGTGATGGGGTCAGTGCCCCGCGCGGCTCGCGGTGAGCTCACCCGTCCGACGGGCGTCGCGGGCGCTCGACGGGACCGGTCGGGACGGCGCGGCCGGCTGCGGACGCAGCACCCGGCTCGTCAGGCGGAGCACCGCATCGACGGTGCGCGCTGCGATCACGCCGATGAGGGCGCCGGCCGCGTTCGCGACGAGGTCCCGCGGATCGGAGATGCGGTCGGACATCGGGATCTGTGCGAGCTCGATGGCGAGGCTGAACCCTGCGGCCATCATCACCGGCACCACGAACGACACACCGCGCAGGGAGAACGCGAGGAGCGCACCGAGGGGGACGAACATGACGATGTTGAGCATCAACTCGGTCTGGAGGCCGGCCGTCCACGTCGACGGCTCGAACCAGAGCCGCCAGTCGAGCACACCCCTCGGCGACTGGTTGCCGAGGCCCGCGCGCGGCACGGAGCCGAGGGTCGCCCAGAGCACGAGGCCCGCGTAGAGGAACAGCAGGACGGCGGCGGCTCGGGACGGGCGCATGCGATCCATCGTGGCGACCCAGCCTGAACCCTGCCTCCGAACCGCCTTTGCGCAGCCCATGCAGTCTCGCGTTATTGGCGAGATCCTTTCGCACGCTGTCTTGCGAGCCACTCGTGCGAGCGGATGCCGCGCACGAGAGTGGGTGGCGGAAACCTCGCGGTGCCGCCTGCCGCGAGCCGAGAAAGGAACCATCCGCATGACCCGCATCGCCGTCAACGGATTCGGCCGCATCGGCCGCAACGTCGTCCGCGCGCTCATCGAGCGCGACGCCGACTTCGAACTGGTCGCGGTGAACGACCTCACCGAGCCCGCCGCGCTCGCGCGCCTGCTGAAGTACGACACCGTCGGCGGCCGCTTCGGCCGACCGGTCGAGGTCGACGGCGACGTGCTCGTCATCGACGGCCACCGCGTGAAGGTGCTCGCCGAGCGCGACCCCGCGAAGCTCCCCTGGGGCGAGCTCGACGTCGACCTCGTGCTCGAGTCGACCGGCCGCTTCACCGACGCCGAGGCCGCACGCGCACACCTCGCCGCCGGCGCGAAGAAGGTGCTCGTGAGCGCCCCGTCGAAGGGCGCGGACGTGACGCTCGCCTACGGCGTCAACACCGACGCGTACGACCCCGCGTCGCACACGATCGTCTCGAACGCGTCGTGCACGACCAACGCGCTCGCGCCGCTCGCGAAGGTGCTCGACGACCTCGCCGGCATCGAGCACGGCTTCATGACCACGATCCACGCGTACACGCAGGACCAGAACCTGCAGGACGCGCCCCACTCGGACGCCCGCCGCGCCCGCGCCGCCGCCGAGAACATCGTGCCGTCGTCGACGGGCGCCGCGAAGGCGATCGGCCTGGTGCTGCCGGGCCTCGACGGCAAGCTCAACGGCGACTCGATGCGCGTGCCCGTGCCGGTCGGCTCGATCGTCGAGCTCAATGCGACCGTGTCGAAGGAGGTCACGCGTGACGAGGTGCTCGCCGCCTACCGCGCCGCCGCCGAGGGTCCGCTCGCGGGCGTGCTCGAGTACTCCGAGGAGCCGCTCGTCTCGAGCGACATCGTCGGCAACCCGCACTCGTCGATCTTCGACGCCGACCTCACCCGCGTCGACGGCAAGCACGTCAAGGTCGTCGCCTGGTACGACAACGAGTGGGGCTTCTCGAACCGCGTGATCGACACGCTGGGACTGCTCGCGAAGGCCTGACGCATCGCCTGATCGCGAGAACGGATGTCGCGCCGGTGGGGGAGTGGAGCCCCCGCCGGCGCGATTCGCGTCTCACGGGCTATGCCGTGCCGAGCGGATGCCGCGTGCCGGGCGGGAGCTTCTCGACGGCCGCGCGCAGCATGGCACGCGGCATCCGCTCGGCGTTGACGTCGAGGAACGCGACGAGCCCGTCGGGGTCGACCGCCCCGACGTGCCGGAGCGCGATGCCGACGGGCTTCGCGACGACCGGGTCCGGATCGTCGAGCAGGAGCGCGGCGAGCCGGTAGAGGTCGGCGAGCGCGCCGGCGTCGCGGGCGCGCACGAACGCGAGCGGCGCGGTCATCGCGGTGCGGCGGCGCAGCGGGTCGGATGCCGCGGCGAGCTCGAACAGCGGGTCGCGCGGCCGGGTGAGGAGGTACTCGCCGATCACGCGCGGGGCGGCGCGGTCGACCATGTCCCACGTGTCGATGCGGTCGTGCCGACGCAGGTAGAGCTCGTAGCGCTCGCGTCGGACGTCGTCGCCGGGCGGCCTGCCGCGCACGGCGAAGTCCATGACGCAGAACGCCGCCAGGCGCGGCTCGTACTCGCGCTCGTCGAGCAGCCGGTCGACCTCGTCGACGGGCATCGCCGCATGCTGCTTCGTGATGTCGAACAGCTCGCCCATCCGCACGCCGAGCACGCCGCCGTCGCCGTGGTAGTGCTTCTGCGGGTGCGGGTCGGGCCGGGCTGCGGCGCGGAGTTCGGCGAGGAGCTCGCGGGCGGTCCCTGGCATGCGGTCAGGCTACTGCGGTCGCTGAACGACTCGCCCGCCGGAAACGGATCTCGGGCGCGTGTCGATCTGCGCCGATCCCGTTCGACGTCCAGAGTGAGGGCGGATGTGCCGCCCCGATCGACCCGGACAGGAGACCACCATGCGCACCCTCATCGTCACCGAGTTCATCACCCTCGACGGCATCGTCGACTCGCCCGGCGGCGGCGACCACCCGCGCGCGGGCTGGACCTTCACGGAGGTCCCGCACGTCGAGGAGATGTACGAGATCAAGGGCCGCGAGCAGGACGAGGCCGACGCACTGCTCCTCGGCCGCGTGAGCTACGACGAGTTCGCCCCGGTGTGGCCGACGATGGACGAGTTCGCCGAGTACAACGCGATGCCGAAGTACGTCGTCTCGACGACGTTGACCGACCCCGAGTGGAACAACACGACCGTGCTGCGCTCGCTCGACGAGGTCGCCGCGCTCAAGCAGGCGGATGGCGCGAACATCCTCGTGCACGCGAGCCCCACGCTCGCGCAGGGCCTCGCCGAGGCGGGCCTCGTCGACCGGTACCACCTGCTCGTGTTCCCGGTCGCGCTCGGCGAGGGCAAGCGGCTCTTCAACGGTCGCGAGCAGGGTTCGCTCAAGCTCGTCGAGCACGAGGCGTACTCGAACGGGGTCGTCAAGCAGGTCTTCGACGTCGTCCGATGAGCGAACGGAAGCCGCGTCCCGCCTCCGACGACGGCAGCGTGCTCCGGTCGAAACTCGGACGTGACGGGCAGCTCCCGCGCTTCGATACCGTCGGCACGTGACAGTACGGCCGGACGAGGACGAGGACGAGGACGCGACGAGCGCGGCGTGGGCGTACTGGCTCGGGCTGGCGATGGCCGGTCCGTTCGCGCTCTCCGGCCCTGATGCTGCGGGGCAGCAGCGACCGGCGGCTGTAGTGGGATCCGCCGATCGGCGACGGTGCGGTCGGGTGCGCGATCGGGCTGGGCATGACCGTCGTGGGCATCGCGGTCCTGTCGATCGCGCTCAGCGTGTTCGCGGCGTCCTGGCTGCTGCCGGTCGGTTCCGCGATCGCCGCATCGAGCTGATGGGTTGGCAGCGGGCCGGTGGGAGCGGTATCTTCCTCTGCACCGGTTGACGACGGCGTCATGATCGCTCCGAGAGACCGAGAAGAGGAGACCATGATCTACGAAGACCGGGATCGCCTGAAGCGCGCGCTCCAGGCGACCACTGAAGGCCGGCACCGCGAGGTCGAGCTCGACGAAGCCGCACGCGAGTGCGCCGAGGCCCTGCTCACCGGGTCCATCGACCTGGCGCAGGTGCACGCGCAGCGCTACTCCGAGCTGAAGGGCGCACCCGCGAGCGCCTGAGCGTCAGCGTCAGTGGTAGTGCGAGGTCCGCTTCTTGGGCGAGAAGTCGACCTTGCTGACCTCTTCGAGCACCTGGTGCGCCCGTTCGGCGGCGCGGGAGGCGAGCTCCGCGGCATCCTTCGCCTGCGTCGATCGCGTCGTCGCGACGCGGCTGCCGATGTCGTCGAGCAGCGACCCGATGAGGTGCGCGAGTCCGTCGCGCAGCTCGGCCAGGTTGGTGTTGTCGATCAGGAGGCGCCGATCGGCCGTGCGCAGCGTCACGGCCTGGTAGCCCGCCTCGGTGAGGCGGTCGTCGACGTCGGATGCCGCGAGGAGGTCGAGTTCCTGCTGGAGCGGACGTCGCGTGAACACGGCGGTGACCGTGTACCGTTCGGGCGCCTCGAGCGTGCCGAGCGTCGACGGGAGGTCGTTGACGAGGATGTGATCCACCGCGAAGGGCTCGAACGACTCGGGGGCCGGCGCGGCGGGGGCGGTCATCGGGGTGCCGATGTGCGCGCGCCCGAGGCGGGGCGGCCCCAAGCGGAGGCCACGCTGGTCATCCAGCGCGACGGGCGCCCCGCGGACGCGGTGTACGCGTCCCAGAAGTGTTCGAAGCGGAGCTGGTCGTCGTCGGCGACGCTCCGGCCGGCGACTCGCGGTCCCGGCTGGTCGTGTGTTCTCATGACCGGAGCGTACGCCTCGGACATGTGGGGTCTCACAGTCTTCGCGAGCCGTCCGGAGCGCAGCCGGTGCATACTGAACCGGACGCCCGGCGACACCCTCCGCGGGCGCGGGCGGCGGCGGAAGGAGAGTCGGAATGAACGGTTCCGTCCGCTTCGACGACATCCGTGCCCTGCTCGTCTCGCACATCGACAACGCCGGGATCTCGCGCGTCAAGGTGCTGCCGCACCGTCGGCTGCTGTCGGCGAGCACGCACGGCGCGACGATCTCGCACAGCGCGGGCCTCCTGTTCTCGGTCGACGACCACCTCAACGCCACCGACGCGCTCGACCCGGTCGTCGGCGACCTCCGCGGCATCGCCGACCTCTCCGCCCTGGCCGTGCTCGACGCGGAGGCGGGCCTCGCGTGGGCGCCGGCCGACCTGTACTCGCTCGACGGCACCGCGCACCCCGCGTGCCCGCGCACCGCGCTGCGGCGGGTCGTCGACGACGCGGCCGATGCGCGGTTCGAGTTCCGGGTCGGGTTCGAGCTCGAGTGCACCGTGTTCCGCGGGGCGACGGATGCCGCGGCATCCGTCGTCGACCCCCGGCGGACCGAGGCCCACCCCGAGCCGGCGACCTCGGGCCCCGGATACTCGACGCGGGCCGTGCTCGAGGCCGAGGCGTTCGCGTTCGCCGCGCTCGCCGCGCTCGAGGTCGCGGGCGTGCCCGTCGACCAGATGCACCCCGAGTTCGGGCCCGGCCAACTCGAGTTCGCGTTCGCGCCGCGTGACCCCATCACCGCGGTCGACCAGCTCGCGCTCGCGCGCATCGTGCTCACCAGGGTCGCGAACGCGCACGGCCTGCGGGTCTCGTTCGCGCCCGTGCCGATCGCGGGCGGCGCGACGAACGGATGCCACGTGCACCTGTCGGCCACGCGCGACGGACGCAACGTGTTCGCGCCCGACGCGCCCGGCCCGCACGGCGTCGGCGCCGACGGCGGACGCATGATCGCCGGAATCCTCGACCGCCTCGACGAGACCGTCGCGCTGCTCGGCGGGAGCGTGCTCTCGTTCACCCGACTGCGCCCGCACACCTGGGCCGGCGCCCACGTGTGCTGGGGCCCGGCGAACCGGGAGGCCGCGATCCGATACCTGCGCGGGCAGGCCGGCCACGGTGCCGAGCAGGCCAACATCGAGGTCAAGCCGACGGACGGCGCAGCCAACCCGTACCTCGCGGTCGCCGCGATCCTCGCGGCCGCCGTCGACGGGGTCGTGCGCGATGCGGCGCCGCCCGAGCCGGTCACCGTCGACCCGAGCACGCTGACGGTCGCGGAACGGCGGGCCGCCGGCATCCGTTCGCTGCCCGCCGATCTCGGGGCGGCACTGCAGGCGCTCGACGCGAGCGCCTTCTCCCGCGGCGTGCTCGGCGACGTGCTGGTCGACGCGTACGTCGCGACGCGTCGCCACGAGTGGGAGGCCTACGGGGCACTCGACGCGGCGGCGGTGGCCGACGTGGTGCGCTGGCGGTACTGAACGGGCGCGTCCTCGGCCCGCCGGATACTGAGAGTTTCTCGGGTTTCCGTCGTCGGCGACCGCCGCGAGCGTAGCCTGAAGTTGGCGGATCATCCACGCCGGCCGACGTGATTCAGGGGTCTCGCCCACGCACGAGGACGTGCGGGGAAGCAGGTCGATCATGACCGGAGCATCGAACATCGTCGCCGAGCGTGTCGCACCGAACAGCGACTTCACGGACCTGGCCCGCCTGGTCAAGTCGTCCGGGCTCATGCGGCGGCGCTACGGGTACTACTGGACCAAGCTCAGCGCCGTGCCGCTGGCCTTCGCCGCCGCCATCGTCGCGTTCATCTGGATCGGCGACACGTGGTGGCAGATGTTCACCGCGGTCGGCTTCGCCGTGCTGTTCACGCAGACCGCGATGCTCGGGCACGACGCCGCGCACCGCCAGATCTTCCGCTCCGGGCGGTGGAACGACTGGATCAGCCTCGTCATCGGCGACTTCTTCGTCGGCATGAGCTACGGCTGGTGGCAGCACAAGCACACGCGGCACCACGCGAACCCGAACCAGCTCGGCGCCGACCCCGACATCGAACTGCCCGTCATCGCCGTCACGCCCGACCGCGCTGCGAAGGCGCGCACGCCGCTGGTGCGGTGGATCATGTCGCACCAGGGCGCGTTCTTCTTCCCGATCCTGCTGTTCGAGGGGCTCTCGCTGCACGCCTCGAGCGTGCGCCGCGTGTTCCAGCGGGAACCCGTGCAGCGGCGCCCGGTCGAGATCGCGTTCCTGGCCGTGCGCATCGTCGGGTACCTCGTGCTCGTGTTCCTCGTGCTCTCGCCGGGCGTCGCCGCCGCATTCCTCGGGGTGCAGCTGGGGCTCTTCGGCGTCTACATGGGCATGGCGTTCGCGCCGAACCACAAGGGGATGCCGCTCGTGCCGAAGGGCGCGCGGCTCGACTTCCTCCGCCGCCAGGTGCTCATGAGCCGCAACATCCGCGGCAACCGGGTGCTGGACTTCGCGATGGGCGGCCTCAACTACCAGATCGAGCACCACCTCTTCCCGTCGATGCCCCGCCCGCACCTGCGGCGTGCCGCCCCGCTCATCGCGGCATATTGCCGCGAGCGTGGCGTGCCGTACACCGTCACGGGGCTGTGGCAGAGCTACGGGATCGTGCTGCGCTACATCAACCGCGTCGGGCTCGGTGAACGCGACCCGTTCGTGTGCCCGCTGGTCGAGCAGCGGGCGTGCCTCACGCGCTGAGCGGATTCCGCGGGCCTTTCGCCCGTGCGCGGCGCGGTGCGCGGGCGTAGCCTGACGGCAGGTGCAGGGGAGGTCGTCATGACCGACGAACGGGAACCGGGCGAGACTGGGCCCGTGGAGGCGTGGGACGACGAGGGCGGCGCCGCCGAGCCCGACGAGGTGCCCGAGAAGGCGCCCGACGTGGCGCCCGACGACGAGGCGCAGGACAGGGTGGATCGCTCCAAGCGGTGGTCCGACGAGCGGACCGGGCACTGGCACGGCGCGGGGTCCTCCGACGTGCCGGCGGGGCGCGCCGACGAGGAGTGACCGGCGAGCGGGCGAGAACCAGAAGGTCGACGTGACGACGTGAGGGCGCGATCCGGTGCGCCTCGAGGAGGAGCGGACGGCCCGGGCGTTCGTCGGATCGTGACGCGGCCGGCGCCCGTCTGCTCGCGTTCCCGGCATCATCGGAGGATGACCCGCTTCCACCGCACGATGCTGAAGTCGAAGATCCACCGCGCGACCGTCACGCATGCCGACCTGCACTACGTCGGCTCGATCACGGTCGATGCCGACCTGCTCGAGGCGGCCGACCTCCTGCCCGGCGAACTCGTCGCGGTCGTGAACATCAACACGGGCGACCGGTTCGAGACGTACGCGATCGCCGGCGAGCGCGGCTCCGGCGTCATCGGCATCAACGGCGCGGCGGCGCGCCTCGCCGCGGTCGGCGACGTGGTCATCGTGATCTCGTGGGCCTCGGTCGAGTCGACGGATGCCGCGGCGTTCGCGCCGCGCATCGTGCACGTCGACGGGGCGAACCGCATCGTCGAGCTCGGCGCCGACCCGGCGGCCGCCGTGCTCGAGGGAGTGGCGACCGCGCCGCACGCCGTGGTCGCGGGGTGACCCGCGCCGAGTTCCCCTGCCCCGCCGCATCCGTCGCCCCCGAACGTCGCGCCGGCGTCGGACACGACACCGCCCCCGGGCCGTCGACCCGGGGGCGGTGCTCATGCATCGAGCGTGCGCTCGGCGATCACCCGAAGGTCTCCGCCGGGGCGTAGCCCGTGCCGTTGTACTTCTGCACCACGACCGTCGAGACCGCGGGCTGGCCGTCCTCGGTCGTGTTCACCGCGGTGCCCTCGAGCATCAGCGGCGCCTGGAAGTCCGAGATGTTGCGCAGGGCCTCCATGAAGCTGTCGCGGTTGGGCTCCTCCATGTTCTGGAACGCCTGCTCGAGCGTGGCGCCGATCATGTAGCTCCACATGCAGTGCGGGAACGCGGGCGGGTCGGGGTAGTCGCCGTACTCCTTCAGGTCGGACAGGAACGTCACGACGTCCTCGTCCTCGGCGAACGCGGGGCTCTGCGGGGCCTTCGCGAACGAGACGGAGTAGACGCCGGGGAACGCCGTCGCGCCACCGGGCTCGAGGATCGCCGTGGGGCTCGAGGTGTTCGACGGGAGGAACCAGCTCGGGAGCCATCCCAGCTGCTGGGTCTTCTGCAGCGACGAGATCACCAGCGGGGTGATCGACATCGCGTTGAAGAAGACGTCGGCGTCCGTCGACGCGAGTTCGGTGAGCTGCGCGTCCACGGAGGTGTCCGTGGCCTCGTAGGTCAGCTCGCCGACCACCTCGACGTTGTCGGCGCCCTCGATGGCCTCCTTGAAGCCCTCGACGTAGCCCTCGCCGTAGTCGTCGTTCTGCGACAGGATCGCCACCGTGAGGTCCTCGCCGGACTCGGCGAGGAGCTCGCCGAAGGCGGCGCCCTCGTTCTGGTAGATCGGGACGAACCCGAGCGACCAGGGGCTCTCCTCCTGGTTGCTGAACAGCGGGTCGCCCGTCATGATCAGCACCTGCGGGAACTCCTCGTCGATGGCCGCCTCGCGCCACGCGCGGTTCGTGGGCGTACCCAGGCCGGACGTCGCGGCGAACACGTCGTCGGCGACCATCTGCTGGAAGTTCGCGAGGGCCTTCTGCGGGTCGTAGGTGTCGTCGTAGGTATTGATCTCGACCTCGCGCGTCTGGCCGTCGCCGAACTCGATGCCGCCCTCGGCGTTCCTGGCGCCCATGTAGGCCTCCAGGCCCGCCACGGTGCAGGTCCCGGGGCCGGCGGTCGGCCCGCTGAGCGGGGTGGTCACGCCGAGCGTGATCGAGTCGTCGGTGATGCCGGGACTCGTCTCGGCACCTTCGCCGTCGCCGCCTCCGCCCCCGCCGCCGTCTCGGGCGCAACCCGAGACGGCGATGGCGACGACCGACGCCATGGCGACCATGCCGACGATGCCACCTGCCCTCTTTCGAATGTTCATGATGGACTCTGCCTCTCTGTGTTTTCGGGTTCCCCCTGCGCGGCATCCGATGCCGGCTGTCGTCCAGGGAGGGTCGGTGTTGAGGTGCCCGGTGGTCGATCGCCGCTCCGCCGACGCGTGAGGCGGCCGATCACCCGCGGGAGGCTGACCAGGCCTCCGGGCAACAGGAAGAGCACGACGAGGAGGATGACGCCCTGGATGATCGCCGTGAGGCTCGGGTCGATGGCGTTGGTGATCTGGGGGACGAGCACGTAGTACGCGCCGCCGATGAGGGAGCCGATGATGCTGCCGGCGCCGCCGACGACCATCGCGATGACGAGGCCGATCGAGTGGACGAAGGTGAGCGTCTCGGGCGACGTGTACTGGACGGCCACGAGGTAGAGGAAGCCGCTCGCGCCGCCGAAGATGGAGGCGATGGTGAACGCGAGCACCTTGTACCGGTACGGCGAGACGCCCATCGACGCCGCCACGGCCTCGTTCTCGCGCACCACGCCGAACGCGCGACCGTACTTGCCACGCACGAGGTTCCGGCCGAGGAGGAAGGCCGCCGCGGCGATCACGAGCACGATGTAGTACTGCCACTGGTCGTTGTCGAGCCCGGTCCAGTCGGGCGCGGAGGAGAACCGGGCGGACGTCCCCTGCGAGCCGCCCGTGAAGTCCGACAGGCGCTTGGCGAGCGGCACGCCGATGATCGGCAGGGCGATCGTGACCATGGCGATCGCGAGCCCGCCGAGCCGCGCGGCCGCCAGCGAGATGAGCAGCCCGACGATGCCGGGGACGACGCAGGCCGCGATGAACACCACGACGATGTTCCAGTCCTGGTTGACCCCGTAGGCGGCGACGTACGCGCCGAGGCCCAGGAAGAAGATCTGCCCGAGGTTGACCTGCCCGGTGTAGCCCATGATGATGTTCAGTCCCAGCACGGCCACCGCATAGACCCCGATGCTGATGAGGGTCTGGTTCATGCGGACCGGGAGGACCAGCGGGGCGATGAGGAGCAGGGCCGCCACAGCGAGCACGATGGCGAGCTGTACCCACTTGTTGGCGAGCAACGACGAGATCCGTTCCATCAGACCCTCACCACGACCTTCCGTCCGAAGAGGCCCTGGGGCCGGATGATGAGGACGACGAAGATGAGGATGAACGGCACCGCGATCCTGAGGTCGTAGCCGATGATCGGCACGTACACGGCGGCGAGGTTCTCCAGCACGCCGATCAGCCAGGCCGCGGCGACGGCACCGATCGGGCTGTTGAGCCCGCCGAGGATGACCGCGGCGAGCGCGTAGACGAGCGCGAAGTCCATCATCCCGGGCGTCAGGGTGAGGCGGGGGGCGACGAGCGCACCGGCGATCGCCCCCAGCCCGGCGGCGAGTCCCCAGCCGATCATGAGCAGCCGGCCGACGGGCAGTCCGGAGAACGCGGCCGAGCCCGGGTTGTCGGCGACCGCGCGCAGGGCCAGGCCGAGCTTGGTGTTCAGGAACAGCAGTTGCAGCAGCACCATGATCGCCAGGATCGTGATCGTCGTCCCGATCGAGCGGATGCTGACGAACGCGCCGAGGATCTCGATGCTCCCGCCCGGGAACAGCGATGGGAACTGGCGGTTGTTGTACCCCCAGAACCAGGCGGCGATGCCCGTGATGAGCGTGAGCAGGCCGATCGTCACGACCACCGCGGTGTCGGGGTCGCCGCCCTCGAACCGCCGGATGAGCAGGCGCTCGATCACGGCTCCCATGAGGAAGGAGATCGCGACGGAGATGAGGATCGCCACGAGCACCGGCAGGCCCAGCTGGATGAACACGTAGGCGATGTAGGCCGACAGCACCGCCATGGCGCCCTGCGAGAAGTTGATCAACCCGGTGGACTGGTGGACGAGGACGATCGCCAGCGCGAGCGCGGCGTAGATCGACCCCACCGACAGGCCGTCGACCACGAGTTGGATGAAGGTGTCCATGAGCGTGCGGTTCAGCCCCCCAGGTAGGCGCGGCGGATCTCGTCCATGCCCTTGAGCTCGGCGGAGGTGCCTGTGAGGGCGTTGCGTCCCGTCTCGAGCACGGTCGCCGTGTCGACGAGCGAGAAGGCGAGGGTGGCGTTCTGCTCGACGATGAGCATCGCGATGCCGGACTCGGCCCTCAGCCGGCGGATGGCCTCGTAGACGGCCTTCGCCGTGCTCGGCGCCAGTCCGAGCGACGCCTCGTCGAGCAGCAGGAGCTTCGGCTTGGCCATGAAGCCGCGCGCGACGGCGAGCATCTGCTGCTCGCCGCCGGAGAGCGCGGCGCCTCTCGACCCGATGCGGTCCTTCAGCTGCGGAAAGAGCTCGAGGCAGTAGTCGATGTCGGTGGCGATGCCCTTGCGGTCCTTCCGCCGGTAGGCGCCGACGCGGAGGTTCTCCATGACGCTCATCTGGGGGAGGGTTCCGCGGCCCTCGGGCACGTGGGCGATGCCGAGCGCGGCGACCTGGTCGGGGCGGAAGCCGCGGATGTCGCGTCCCTCGAAGGTGATCTTCCCGCCGGTGCGAACCGTGCCGCTGATCGCGCGCAGGGTGGTGGTCTTGCCGGCGCCGTTGGCCCCGAGGATGCCGACGGCGCCGCCGTCGGGCACGGTGAGCGAGACGCCGTCCAGCACCTGGACGTGGCCGTAGGAGGCCGTCACGTCGACGAGCTCAAGCAGCGTCATCGGTGTCCTCCTTGCCGATGTAGGCCTCGAGGACGCGCGGGTCCGACTGGGCCTCGGCTGCGGTGCCCTCCATCAGCTTGGCGCCGTGGTCGAGCACGACCACCCGCTCGGTGAGCGCGGAGATGAGCCCCATGTGGTGCTCGACGATGATGACCGTGATGTCCTGCTCGGTGCGGATCCGCCGTACGGTCTCGATGAGTTGCTCCACTTCGCCGTGCGAGAGGCCCGCGGCGGGCTCGTCGAGCAGCAGCAGCGACGGCCGCGACAGCAGGGCCCTGCACAACTCGATGCCCTTGTGCAGGCCGTGGGACAGGTCGTCCGGCGTGCGGTCGGCCGCCCAGCCGAGGCCCACGCTCTCGAGCAGATCGAGCGCCTCCGCCCGGACGTCGCGCTCGGATCGCGAGGTGAAGGGCAGGCGCAGCGACCAGGAGACCGGGTCGCCGGGCAGGCGCGTGTGCGCGCCGAGCAGCACGTTCTGCAGCACTGAGGCCTCGAGTTCGAGCGCGGGATGCTGGAAGGTGCGCGCCAGTCCGAGCCGTGCGAGCCGAGAGGGGGCGAGTCCGACGACTTCGGTGTCGTCGATGCGGATGGAGCCCGAGCTCGGCTTGTAGTGGCCGCTGATGCAGTTGAACAGCGAGGTCTTGCCGGCGCCGTTCGGGCCGACGAGCCCGAAGATCGTGCCCGGCTCCACGTCGAAGCTCACGTCCTGGAGTACCTTGACGCCGCCGAAGTGCAGGCTCACGTCGCGCAGGGTCAGGCGTGCCGCCATCCTGCACCTCCTGTCGCGTCATTGCCCGGTGGTCAGCGATCGTCACGCTCGCTTGGAACCGACCGTACGGATCGCGATCCAGATTGTCAACGATTTTGCTCTCAGATTCGATGAGGGTTGCCGAATCGAGATGCGGGACGACCGAGGCGTCGCATCGGGGTGCCCGCGCGAGCCCGTTCCGCTTGTCTCCGTGAACCGATCCTCACGCACTCGCCGGTGTGCGACGGGCATGGAATTCACATGAACGGAACAGGAGGCGACCGGATGTCTCCATCGTGCCTACGCTGGCCGCGAAGGATCAAGGAGGGTCGAAGATGACCGAATCACTTGCGCAGGCACTCGATCGTGCGGGCAACCCCGTCGAGCTGCTGCGGAACCAGAACTGGCCGGCGTTCACGTTCCCCGTCGCGCCCGAGTTCACGAACTGGCGGGATGAGCAGCGGGCGTGGAGTACGACCGTGGCGGTCATGGACCAGTCGCACCACATGACGCAGCTCTTCCTCGACGGCGCCGACCTCATCCCGCTGCTCGGTTCGATCTCGCCGAATACGTTCGCCACCTTCCGGCCCGGCGTGGCGAAGCAGCTGATCTCCGTGAACAAGGACGGGTATGTCATCGGCGACGGCATCCTGTTCTACAACTCCGAGGGCCCGGAGGGCCTCGTGCTGATCGGCCACCACATCCTCATCGACTGGGTGCGGTACAACGTCGAGAAGGCGCAGGCCGAGGGCAAGGACGTCCGCTCGCGGCTCGAGGCGAACTCGCACATGCGGCAGGGGCCTCCCACGTTCTACCGGTACCAGCTCCAGGGGCCGAAGGCCGACGAGGTCATGGAGAAGCTCTTCGGCGGCCCGGCTCCCGAACTGAAGTTCTTCCACATCGGCGACTTCGAGATCGCGGGCCGGCCGGTCAAGGGCCTTCGCCACGGGATGGCGGGCCAGCCCGGCTTCGAGTTCTACGGTCCGTGGGAGGACAACGAGATCATCATGGACGCGCTGATGTCGGCGGGCGAGGAGTTCGGCATCCGTCGGGTCGGCGCGAAGGCGTACTCGTCGTCGCCGCTCGAGTCGGGCTGGGTGCCCACGCCCTTCCCCGCGATCTTCGACGAGGACTTCGCGGAGTACCGCGAGTGGCTTCCCGCCGCGCGCGCCGGCTCGGTCGCCGGATCGCTGCACTCCGACGACATCCACGACTTCTACATGACCCCGTACGACCTCGGACTCGGCCGGTCGGTGAAGTTCGACCACGAGTTCCACGGCCGTGCGGCTCTGGAGAAGCACGCCGAGTCGCCGCGCCGCCGCAAGGTGACGCTGCTGTGGAACGCCGACGACGTCGCCGCCGTCGTCAAGTCGCAGGTCGAGCCCGGAACGCCCGCGAAGTTCCTCGACTTCCCGAAGGCGCGGTATGGCCTGTACCAGATGGACGAGGTGCGCAAGGACGGGAAGCTCGTCGGCATCTCGACGGATGCGGGCTACGTGGCGCACGATCAGCTCTACATGTCGCTGGCCACGCTCGACGTCGACGTGCAGGACGGCGACGAGGTCGAGGTGGTGTGGGGCGAGGACCCGATCAGCCGCAAGGACTCGGTCGACGCCGTCCACCGGCAGGTGAACATCCGAGCCACGGTCGCTCCGGCGCCGTACCACGACTACGCACGCACGGTGTATCGCTCCGACCAGTGACCGTGAGGTTCCGCTGAACGGAAACGAGTAGGATGGCGGCACCGTCGAGGAGGTGCCGTGGCCCGAGGATCTGCAGGTGAATCGGTGCTGCACCGGCACCTGCGCATCCTCGAGGCCTTCGACGCATGGCATCCGTTCCTCACGCTCAGCGAGGTCGCGGATGCCGCGAGCCTGCCACGCTCGAGCACGCACCGGTTGATCGGCGAGCTCGAGCGGGAGGGCCTGCTGGAGCGGCTGCCCGATCGCACGTACCGTCTCGGCGTGCGCCTGTGGGAGTTCGCGAGCCGCACGCCCGGAGCGGTCGGCCTGCGCGAGATCGCCAGGCCGTGGCTCGAGGCGGTGCACCTCCGGGTCCGCCAGCACACGCAACTGGGAGTGCTGCGCGGGCACGACGTGCTGTTCATCGAACGGATGTCGACGCCCGACGCCGTCGTGAACGCGACCCTCATCGGCGGGCGCATCCCGCTGCACGCGTCCTCGAGCGGGCTGGTGCTGCTCGCGCACGCGGATCCCGCGCTGGTCGCCGAGGTCGAGGCCGGGGAGTTCGAGGCGTACACCGAGCGCACGATCCGCAACGCCGCGCAGCTGCGCGCTGTCCTCGAGGGCGTGCGGGCCGACGGGTACGCCGTCGGCGAGGGGTACATCCACCCGGAGTCCCGCGGCATCGCCGTCCCGGTCGTCGGCCCGGGTGGGGCGGTCTACGCCGCCATGGGCGTCGTGCTCCCCAACGACGGGAGCTCCCCGCTCCCGTACGTCGAGCTGCTGCGCCGCGCCGCCGCGGGCGTCGCGCGGGATCTCGCGGCCGCCTACCGTCCGGACGTCGACGAGCACATCCACGGGATCCGCTCGCTCGTGACCGGATCGCGCCGATCGCTCGAGTACCTCGAGTCGCTCCCATCCGGCGCCGGGCCGGCGCCGGCGCCGTAACGGTGCGAAACCACCGCGCACGGGTGCGGTGGCTGGAATAGGGTCGGGGTATGTCCGTCAATCCTCCGTTCCGCGCCGACATCGTCGGGAGCTTCCTCCGTCCGGATGACGTCAAGGCCGCCAGGGCGCGCCACGCCGCCGGCGAACTCGACGATGGCGGCCTCCGCGCCGTCGAGGACGCGGCGATCGAGCGGCTCGTCGACCGACAGGCGGCGGCAGGGCTGCGGCTCGCGACCGACGGGGAGTTCCGCCGGTCGTGGTGGCACTTCGACTTCTTCGGCATGCTCGACGGCGTGAACGTCGTGGAGCTCGACCACGGCATCCAGTTCCAGGGCGTGCAGACCCGCCCGCGCGGGCTGCACATCGACGGACCGGTCGGTTTCCCGGCCGACCACCCGATGCTCGAGCACTTCCGCTTCCTGAAGCCCGTGGCCGAGCGGGCCGGGGTCGTGCCGAAGTTCAGCATCCCCGCGCCGACCGTGCTCGACTTCCGCCTCGAGCGCGACGCCCTCGAGGGATCGCAGTACTCCGGGCACGAGGACATCGTCGACGACCTGGCCCGGACCTACCGCGACGCGGTGCAGGCGTTCTACGACGCCGGGTGCCGGTACCTGCAGTTCGACGACACCGCATGGGCGTACCTCTGCTCGGAGGAGGAGCTCGCGAAGGCCGCCGAGCGCGGCATCCGCACCGACCACCTCGCCGAGCGCTACGCCTCGCTCATCAACGCCTCGCTGCGCGACCGGCCCGACGACATGGTCATCACCACGCACGTCTGCCGCGGCAACTTCCGCTCGACGTGGATCTCGTCCGGCGGGTACGAGCCGGTGGCCGAGCAGTTGCTCGGCGAGTGCGACTTCGACGGCTACTTCCTCGAGTACGACAGCGAGCGCGCGGGCGGCTTCGAGCCCCTCCGCTTCCTGCCGGAGGGCGACAAGGTCGTCGAGCTCGGGCTCGTGACCACCAAGACCGGCACGCTCGAGGACCACGACGAGCTCCGTCGCCGCATCGACGAGGCCGCCTCGATCGCGCCGCTGGCGCAGCTGGCGCTCAGCCCGCAGTGCGGATTCGCGTCGACCGAGGAGGGCAACGTGCTCACCGAGGCCGAGCAGTGGGCGAAGATCGACGCGGTCGTCGCGCTGGCCGGCGAGGTGTGGAGCGACGCGTAGCCACTGGCGGCACCGGGGTCATTCGCCGGATGTCGCGCCGCGCGCCTCGGGCGCCTCGGCGAGGGCGTGCAGCCACTCGATGGTGCCGTCCGTCATGGGGTGGGCGGCGCCGAGCGACTGCAGGAACGCGAGCGCGTCGCGCATCTCGGCCTCGCGGCGGACGGCGTGCACCGGGGTGCCCTCGAGCAGTCGTGTCACGAGTTCGTGGCCGGACGGGCCGAGTTCCGAGGCGATCTGGTCGATGACCCATTCCTCGGCGCCGACGGCCCGGGCTGCGGTCACGCTCTCGAAGATCAGCGCGGCCAGGCCCTTCATGAACACGCTGCGCAGCAGCTTCAGGCCGGCGGCGCTGCCCGCTTCGGGCCCGAGGTCGGTCGACGGGATCCGCAGCGCCTGGAGGGCGGACTGCAGCATGCTCGCACCCGTTCCGCTCACGCCGAGGGGCGTGTCGATCCGCGCGCGCGGCACCGGGGCGAGGATCGCGACGTCGGCGAAGGGGATGCCGTGTCCGGCGGCGCGTGAGGCGAGCTCCCGCTTCGTCGCGGGCGCCACGGTGTTCATGTCGGCGAACACGGCGGCCGCGTCCATCGCCCGCGCGGCCGCGTCGAGGACGGATGCCGCCGCGGACCCGCCGACGAGGCTCAGCACGATGTCGGCGCCGCGGACGGCCTCCGGGACGCTCGGGGCGAGCACGACGCCGGCCGGCGCGGAGACCACTGCAGGGTCGGCCGCAGTGACCTCTGCTCCGCGCTCGGCGAGGTCGGCGGCGTAGATGCGTCCCGCTTCTCCCAGGCCCAGCACGGCGACTCGTACGGTCGTCACTCCATCACCCCGCCGTTGCTCGTAATATTGTAGACAATAGTGGTTCGCGCCTAGGCTCGGTTCCCGAGTCCGCGATCTCGGGAGGCAGTGTGTGCGCATGTCGATAGCGGTGGATTCCCAGCCCGCGGATGCGGTCGAGGCCGGGTCGACCGAGGCCGTTCCGGAGCTCAACGGATCGGGCGGTGCCCGAGTCGCCGACCGCATCCGCGACGCCATCGTTCAGGGCGAGTACGCACCGAACCAGCGCCTGATCGAGGCCGACCTCAGCGCGACGTTCTCCGCGAGTCGCGCGACGGTCCGCACGGCGCTGCTCGAGCTCGCGAGCGAGGGCCTCGTCGAGCGCCTGCCGAATCGCGGGTCGCGGGTCCGGGCGATCTCGCTCGAGGAGGCCATCGAGATCATCGAGGTGCGGATCGGCGTCGAGGGACTCTGCGCCGCGAAGACCGCCGGGTACCTCACCGACGCGGATGCCGCGGAGCTCGAGGGCCTGCGGGAGGGCATGTTCGCGTCCGTCGCCGACGGCGACCTCGTCGAGTACTCGCGCCTGAACCGCCTCCTCGATGTGCGGATCCGCGAGCTCAGCCGGCACGCCACCGCGTCCGACGTCCTCGGCAGGCTGCACGCGCAGAGCGTCCGGCACCAGTTCAAGCTCTCGTCTCGGCCCCAGCGCGCGAAGGTGTCGGTGCTGCAGCACGCCGCCATCATCGACGCCATCGTCGCCCGGGATCCCGACGCCGCCGAGCGGGCCGTGCGCGACCACCTGCTCAGCGTCGTCGACGCGCTGCGCGAGATCGCCTAGGCCGCGTCCGACCGGGACGCGATCGCCCGAGGCGGTCGCGGCCCGCGCCGACGTGCCCGGTGCGGTCGACCCCGCTCCGGGCACGCCCGCCGGGTTCAGGCGGTGCCCGCGGTGCGCCATCCGCCGTGGTATTCGGTGCGTGCGGTGACCGAGTAGGGCACGGGGCTCACCACGACGCGGACCTCGACCTGCTCGTGCGGCTCGACCGTGGTCTTGCCCGACCCGCCGTCGGGCTCGCCCCAGATCACGCGCAGTTCGGTGCCGACCTCGACGTTGTGGTCGACGGTCGCGAGCGACAGGCCGCGGCGCTCGTTCGCGGTCACGCCCGTGAAGAGCGACAGGCCGACGACCGTGCCGTCGGCGTCGACGACCGAGTCGTAGTTCGACGACCCGTAGTTGGCGTTCGGGATGTCGAAGAACTGCGCGCCGGGGCGGTCGCGGTCGAGGAACGACGCCCAGATCTTCGCGAGGTCCTCGTCGTTCCAGGCCAGGGTGACCTTCTTGCGCTGCGACGCGGGGTCGACCTGCTCGAGCGCGTCGCGGCCGATGAAGTCGTGGTCGAACTTCATGAAGGAGCCGTAGCCGAGCTCCCACGGGCTGAGGTAGTAGTCCTCGATGTCCTGCGACACGAACGAGCCGGCGAGGGCGTTGATCGCCTCGTAGCTGTTCGCCGGGAGCCACTCGCGGTAGGCGCGCTCGGCCTCGCTGCTGTAGATCGCGGGGAGCGGCGACGGGATCCAGCCCGACTCGAGCGTGTTCGAGGAGTAGGCGCGCGATCCGCACGGTTCGATGCCGAACTCGGCACCGGCCTCGAGCACGGCGTCACGGACCCGGCCGTGGTCGGCATAGGGTCCCCAGATCTCCAGGCCCGGGGCGCCGGCCATGCCGTGGCGCAGCGTCCGGACCTGCTGGCCGCCGACCGACAGTTCGCCCATGTGGAAGAACTTGACCTTCTCGAGCGGTCCGCCGTTGAGCTTCTCGATGATCTGCCAGGCGTTGGGGCCCTGGATCTGGAAGCGGTAGTACTCGCGGTTCACCGCGGCGCCGTAGGGTCGCGACGGCGAGCGGTCGTCGTAGGTGAACTCGACGTCGTACCCGCCCGTCTCGGCGTGGTACTGCAGCCAGTTCGCCGCAGGCGCCCGACCCACGTAGACGAAGTCGTCCTGGGCCTCGTGGAAGAGGATGCCGTCGCCGATCACGCCGCCGTTGGAGGCCGTCGGCACGAACTGCTTCGCCGTGTTCACGGGGAAGTTCGCGAAGCTGTTGATCCCGGTGTCGCGGAGCAGCTTGAGTGCGTCGGGCCCCTTCACGAAGAAGTTCACCATGTGGTGCGACTGGTCGTAGAGCACCGCGGTCTCGCGCCACGCCTTCTGCTCGCGCCGCCAGTTGCTGAACTCGGCAGGGACGACCGGGTAGATGTACGTGCCGAGCTTGGAGTTGCGCAGGTGCTCGACGGTGTTGCCGGATGCGTCGAGGACGTCCTGCAGGGAATTCGCGGTCATGGTTCTCTCTCCTTCGGGTGGTTCGGATGTCTCGGTGGATGCCCCGGTCAGGCGGCGCGGTAGCTCTCGCGGGCGAACTGGACGAACGGGGCGGGGGCGACGGTGGCCCGGATCGGGACCTGCCGATGCGGCTCGACCTGGAGCTTCGCCGAGTTGGGCTCTTCGCCCCAGAGGACCGTCACCTCCTGTCCGACCTCGGCGACGGCCGGGTCGAGGGCGGCGAGCGAGACGAACGACTGCTCGTTGGCGATGTAGCCGCAGTCGAACGACTGGCCGACCGTCGCGTCGCCCTGCAGCACGCGGTCCACCTGGTACAGCGCGTACCGCGCCTTCGGCAGGTCGAGGTACTTGGCGGGGACGCCGGGGCGCATGAGCGAGCCCATCGCGGCCTCGACGTCGTCCGGGTTCCAGACGAGCGTCACCTTGCGGCGGTGGGACGCCTCCGACATGGCCTCGAGCGCGCCGCGTCCGACGAAGTCGTGGTCGAACGCGACCGAGCGGCCGTAGTCGAGTTCGTAGGGCGTGAGGTAGTAGTCCTCGATGGCGCCCGAGTCGAAGCTGCCGCCGAGCGAGCCCGCGCGGGCGGCGGGCAGCCACTCCCGGTAGGCGCGCATCTCGTCGCCGGTGAAGATCGCGGGCACGGGCGAGGGCACCCATCCCGACTCGAGGTTCGCCGTGGAGTAGCCCTTCGCCCCGACCGGCGTGAGACCGAACTCGGCGCCGGCCTCCAGCAGGGCGTCCCTCACCCGTTCGCCATCGGCCCAGGGGCCGAACAGCTCGTAGCCGGGCTGGCCGGCCATGCCGTGACGGATGGCGCGGACCTCGAGTCCGGCGATCGGGAATCGGCCCATGTGGAAGAACCCGATCTTCGGCACCGGCCCGCCGATGAGCTTCTCGACGATCGCGACCGCGGTCGGGCCCTGGAGCTCGTACCGGAACAGGGCGGGGTCGCCCCGTCGCACGATCGAGTTGTCGTCGCGCTCGAACTCGACGTCGAAGCCGCCCGTCTCGGCGTGGAACTGCGCCCAGTCGATGACCATGGGGTGCCCGACGAGGTCGTAGTGGTCGGTGTCGAGGTGGGCGAGGATCGCGTCGCCGATGAGGCGGCCCCGGTGGTCGACGGCGACGAACTGCTTCGCGCGGTCGACGGGGAAGTTCGCGAACGAGTTCACGGCGAGCTCGCTGAGCAGGCGTTCCGCGTCGGGGCCGCGGAGGAACAGGTCGGTCATGTGGTGCGACTGGTCGAGCAGGGCGCACGACGTGCGCCAGGAGTGCTGCTCCGATCGCCAGTTGCTGAACTCCGCCGTCACGGGGAACACGTGCGGACGCGCGGGCGAGTTCCGCAGCAGCGTGACGGGGGATCCCGTGCGGTCGATGGCCTCTTGGAGGGATTCCGGCACGATGAGCTCCTTCGTTCTCGACAGTGAGACGCGATGGGCGGTGTGGTGGTCGTCCACCGAGATTGGTGACAATAATGTATCCGAGACCTTGACCAGAATGCCAGACCATGCTTGTCTGGCACCGTCCGCGGGGGCGGATCGTCGAGGATGCGGAAACGGACCCGGGAGGACATCACATGGCCAGTGGGAACGGCACCATGCTCGTCGTGAGCGCACACGCGGGCGACTTCGTCTGGCGGGCCGGCGGGGCGATCGCCGCCGCCACCGCGCGCGGAGAGCGCGCGGTCGTCGTCTGCCTCTCGTACGGCGAACGCGGCGAATCGGCGAGCCAGTGGCTGGCCGGCAAGTCGCTCGACGAGATCAAGGCCATCCGCCGCGGCGAGGCCGAGGCCGCGGCATCCGCCCTCGGCGCCGAGATCGAGTTCCTCGACGCCGGCGACTACCCGCTCGTGGCGACCCGCGAGCTGCTCGACCAGCTCGTGCACGTCTACCGGCGCGTGCAGCCGGCCGTCGTGCTCACGCATCCGCTCGTCGACCCGTACAACGCCGACCATCCCGCGGCGGCCCGCCTCGCGCTCGAGGCCCGGATCCTCGCGCAGGCCATCGGCTACGAAGCCCCGGGCGAGGTGCTCGGCGCGCCGCCGGTGTTCTTCTTCGAGCCGCACCAGCCGGAGCAGTGCGACTTCAAGCCCGACGTCCTGCTCGACATCACGTCGGCCTTCCCGGCCAAGCAGGAGGCCATGCGGTGCCTGCCCGCCCAGAAGCACATGTGGGACTACTACAGCGACCTCGCCACCCGCCGCGGCGTGCAGGTCAAGCGCAACGCCGGCCCCAACCTCGGCCTGCCCGTCGACACGAAGGGCGAGGCCTACATGCGGTACTACCCGCAGGTGACGGACGTCCTCGCATGAAGCCCGTCGTCGTCACCGACATCGAACGAGCGGATGCCGCCGCCATCGAGGCCCTGGGCGCGCACGGCGTCGCCACGGTGCACGAGGCGATGGGCCGAAGCGGCCTCGTCGGCGCGTCCGTCCGCCCCATCCAGGAGGGCGTGCGGATCGCCGGCTCCGCGGTGACCGTGCTCTGCTGGCCGGGCGACAACCTCATGATCCACGCGGCCGTCGAGCAGTGCCGCGAGGGCGACGTGCTCGTCGTGACCACCGTGTCGCCGTCGCTCGACGGCTCCTTCGGCGAGCTCTTCGCGACCGCCCTGCAGCACCGAGGGGTGCGCGGGCTCGTGACCACGGGCGGGGTGCGGGATGTCGCCGACCTCCGCGCGATGGGGTTCCCGGTCTGGTCGGGCGCCGTCAACGCCCAGGGCACGGTCAAGGCGACCGCCGGCTCGGTCAACGTGCCGATCACCGTCGGCGGGACGGTCGTGCGCCCCGGCGACGTGATCGTCGCCGACGACGACGGCGTGCTCTGCATCCCGCGCGCCGACGCGGGGGCCGCGCTCGCCGCGTCCGACGCGCGCGTCGCGAGGGAGGCCGAGTCGCGCACGGCGTACCTCGCCGGCGAGCTGAGCCTCGACCGCAACCGGCTCCGCGGCGTGCTCGACGAGCTGGGCGTGCGGTACCTGACCGCTGCCGAATACGAGGCGGAGCATGGCCGGGAGTAGCGGCATCCGCTGCCTGCTCATGCGCGGGGGCACGTCGAAGGGCGCGTACTTCCTCGCGTCCGACCTGCCCGCCGACCCCGGCGAGCGCGACGACCTGCTGCTGCGGATCATGGGCACGCCCGACCCGCGGCAGATCGACGGCCTCGGCGGCGCCCACCCCCTGACCAGCAAGGTCGCCGTCGTCTCGCCGTCGGCCGACGACGCCGCCGACGTCGACTACCTCTTCCTCCAGCTCGGCGTCGACGAGGCGTTCGTGACCGACCGCCAGAACTGCGGCAACATCCTCGCCGGGGTCGGGCCGTTCGCGGTGGAGCGCGGCCTCGTCCGGGCCGGTGACGAACGCACCGACGTGCGCATCCGGATGGTCAACTCCGACAGCATCGCCACCGCGAGCTTCGCGACGCCCGGCGGGATCGTGGACTACGACGGCGACCTCCCGATCGACGGGGTGCCGGGCACCGCCGGAGCCATCCCGCTCGACTTCGAGGGCACCGCCGGCTCGTCGACGGGCGCGCTCTTCCCGACGGGGAACACGCGGGACCGGATCGCCGGCGTCGAGGTCACCTGCGTCGACAACGGCATGCCGAGCGTGCTCATACGGGCCGCCGACCTCGGTGTCGTCGGCGACGAGGCGCCGGCGGCGCTCGAGGCGGACGCCGAACTCGCCGCGCGGCTCGCGGAGATCCGCCTGGCCGCCGCCGAGGCGATGGGCATGGGGGACGTCTCGGGGGCCACCGTGCCGAAGCTCGTCCTCCTCTCGCCGCCGACGTCCGGCGGCGTCGTGAGCACCCGGAGCTTCCTCCCGGTGCGCGCCCACACGTCGATCGGCGTGCTCGGCGCGCTCACGGTCGGCGCCGGCGCACTCGCTCCCGGATCCGTCGCCGACGGCGTCGCAGTGCTCCCCGAGCCCGGCACGCCCTTCCGCATCGAGCACCCGACCGGGTACTTCGACGTCGACGTCGCGCTGACCGAGACCGACCACGGGTGGGATGTCGCACGCTCGAGCGCGCTCCGCACGGCCCGCAAGATCTTCGACGGCACCGTCTTCCCGAGGCCCCGGCGCTAGCCGGCCGGGCGTCCGCAACCCCCTGCGTCAGCACCATCCGGAACCTACAATGGAGAGAGGAACCCGCGCATGACCGAGTACACCTCGTTCGACGTCGCGCACCTCGGCAACGTCGAGCTGCTCACGCCCACCTTCGAGAAGAGCCTCTGGTTCTTCCGCGATCTGCTCGCCATGCGCGTCGTCGCCGAAGAGGGCGACTCGGTCTACCTCCGGACGTGGGACGAGTACCAGCTCTACACGATCAAGCTCACGGCATCGGATGACGCCGGCGTCGGGCGCACGACCTTCCGCACGACGAGCCAGGAGGCGCTCGAGCGCCGCGTCGCAGCCATCGACGAGATGGGCCTCGGCGAGGGCTGGGTCGACGGCGAGGTCGGCACCGGCCCGACCTACATGTTCCGCGACCCCGACGGACACGAGATGGGCATCTACTACGAGACCGAGCGGTACGTCGCCACCGACGACAAGCCGGCGCTGAAGAACCAGGCGTCCGCGTTCCCGGGCCGCGGCGTGAACGCGCGGCGGCTCGACCACATCAACTACCTCGCGAAGGACGTCGTCGCCAACGGCGAGTTCGTCGCCAAGGCGCTCCGCGGCCGCGAGAGCGAGCGGATCGCCCTCGACGCGGGCGGGTTCGCGGCCTGGTGGTTCCACTTCAACAACAAGTCGTACGACATCGTCTACTCCGACGACTGGCTGAAGCACGGCAACCGCCTGCACCACGTCGCCTTCGCGCCCGACACCCGCGAGGACATCCTGAAGGCCGCCGACATCTTCCTCGAGAACGGGATCCACATCGAGTCGGGGCCGCACAAGCACGCCATCAACCAGACCTTCTTCCTCTACGTGTGGGAGCCCGGCGGCAACCGCATCGAGTTCGCCAACGCCGGCGCCCGCCTGCTGCTCGACCCCGACTCGCCCGTCGTGGAGTGGACGCAGGAGGAGCGCAAGAAGGGCCAGGCCTGGGGCATGAAGACCATCGAGACGTTCCACACCCACGGAACGCCCGTCGTCAAGGAATGACAACAGAGAGAGGTGGGGAGACGCATGACCGACATGGAGAACGCCGTGGTGAGCACGGATGCCGCATCCGGCAGTGCATCCGACACGAAGACGGAGACCCGGGGCGGGACGTCCGCCGCGGTCAGGACCGGCCTGTACATCGGCGGTGAGGAGCGCTTCACCGACGAGGTGCTGACGATCGCGGACCCGGGCAAGCCGGGCGAGGTCGCGGGCGAGGCGGCGTCGGCATCCGAAGCGGATGTCGCGGACGCGATCGCCGCGGCCAAGGAGGCCTTCCCGGCGTGGGCGGCGCTGAGCCCGCAGGAACGCGCGGCGAAGATGGCCGAGGCAATCGCCGGCATCGCGGACGACCGCGATGAGGACGCGGCGGTCCTGTCGCGGGAGAACGGCAAGATCCGGATGGAGTCCTGGATCGACGCGCTCGTGTTCGAGCTCCGCTGGAACCTCGCGCTGATGCTCGCCGACGAGGTGGACCAGGACAAGACGCTCCCGGTGGTGCCCGGGGCGATCCCGGTCACGACGGAGGTGTCGTACCAGCCGCTCGGGCCGGTGACCGTGATCGTGCCGTTCAACTGGCCGATCGCGATCCTCGGTGCGTCGTTGCCGCACGCGCTGCTCGCGGGCAACACCGCGATCGTGAAGCCGCCGCCCTCGGCGCCGCTCGCGACGACCCGCGTCGTCCAGCGGGTCGCCGAGAAGCTGCCGCCCGGCGTGCTGAACGTCGTGACCGGGCCGGACGCCAACATGTCGGCGCTGATCAGCAGCCCCGACGTCGCGAAGGTGTGCTTCACGGGCTCGGTGAACGGCGGCAAGCGGATCATGGAGATGGCGTCGAAGTCGCTGACGCGCGTGACGCTCGAGCTCGGCGGCAACGACGCGGCGGTCTTCCTCGAGGACGCCATCGTCGACGACGCGCACCTCGACCGGCTGTTCGCGGCGATCTACGACACGACGGGCCAGATCTGCATGAACGCCAAGCGCGTGTACGTGCACCGGTCCCGCCTCGGCGAGGTCGTCGAGGGTCTCTCCTCGCGACTCGAGCAGACCCGGATCGGGTACGGACTCGACGAGGGCACCACGATGGGGCCGCTGCACCAGTCGGCGCAGAAGGCGTTCGTCGAGGAGATCATCCAGGAGGCCAAGGACGCCGGCGCCGAGGTCCGCGAGTTCGGCGAACTGCCGGGCGACGCCGAGCTGCAGGGCGGCAACTTCCTGCGTCCGGCGATCGTCGTCGACCCCGACCCCTCGCTCCGCGTCGTGACGCAGGAGCAGTTCGGGCCGGTCATCCCGATCATCCCCTTCGACACCGAGGAGGAGGCGGTGCGCCTCGCGAACGACACGTGGAGCGGCCTCTGCGGATCGGTGTGGACCGCGGATCCGGATGCCGCGAACCGAGTCGGCTCGCAGCTGGTGTGCGGGTACGTCTGGGTCAACGACCACGGCGCGACCCGCCTCGACCTGCGGGCTCCGTTCGGCGGGATGCGGCAGTCGGGCTTCGGCCGCGAGCAGGGCATCGAGGGCGTGCGCGCCTTCCAGGACACCCGCTCGATCGCCACGATCGACCCCGAGGCCCTGGCGAGCATGGCGCACTAGGGACCATCATCGACACTCGCGCCCGAGGCACGGAGGCGCGGATGCCGGCACCCTCGACGGTGCGGCATCCGCGCCTCCTCCTCACGGTCGCGGTCCTCCTCATCGCGGCGAACCTGCGCGCGTCGATCGCGGGCGTCGGGCCGCTCCTGCCGCAGATCGCCGACGACCTCGGCACGACCGAGGCGGCCCTCGGCCTGCTCGCGTCGATCCCGCTGATCGCGTTCGCCGTGGTGTCGCCGTTGGCGCACATCGTGAGCACGCGGCTCGGGATGTCGCAGACCGTGCTCTGGTCGCTCGTCGCCCTTGCGATCGGCACGGTGTGGCGGTCGCTTCCGGGCTCGACCGTGAACCTGTGGCTCGGGACCGTGCTGATCGGAGCGTCCCTCGCGATCGGCAACGTACTGCTCCCCGCGGTCATCAAGCGCGACTTCAGCGATCGCCTCGCGGGCATGACCTCGCTCTTCACGGCGTTCCTCGCCGGCACGGGCGCCGTGGCATCCGGCGTGGTCGTGCCCATCTCGCACGTCGTCGTGGACGGCAGCGAGATCGGGTGGCGCTGGGCGCTCGTGTGCTCGGGTTCGCTCGTCACGATCGCGATCGCCGCCTGGGGCGCGCACCTGCTCACCCGGCGCGGAGCCGAGGACCGACGTCGCGAGCGAGCCGCCCGCGCGGCCGGCCCCGCCGAGCCGCCCGCCCGCCGGGCGGGCATGTGGGGCGACGCGGTCGCGTGGCTGGTGCTCGCCTACATGGGCTTCCAGGCGATGTACTTCTACATGCTGGTCACCTGGCTGGCGCCGCTCGCCGTCACGCTGGGGCGCTCGGAGGTCGTCGCCGGCATCGACGTCATGCTGCTGCAGCTGTGCTCGCTCGTCGGCACGCTCGCCGTGCCGCTGCTGCTGCGCGGGCGGCGCCTCGCCCGATGGACGCCCGCCCTCATCCCCGTGGTCGCCGTCGCCGGGGTCGTCGGCCTCATCACGGTGCCCTCCCTCTTCGTCGGATGGGTCGTCGTGTGCGGACTCGCCAGTGGCGCATCGCTCTCGATGGCGTTCAACCTGTTCGGGCTCCGGGCGCGCACGCCCGCGGCCGCCGGGCGGCTCTCGGGCATGGCGCAGTCGGGCGGCTACGCGATCGCGGCGGCCGGCCCGATCGCGTTCGGCGGTCTGCTGACCCTGACGGGGGGATGGCTCGCGCCGCTGCTGCTCGTCGTGCTCACGCTCGTCGCGCAGCTGGTCGTCGGCGTGTTCGTCGGGCGCGAGCGGTTCGCCGAGCACGCGCCCGCAGCCTGAGCGCCGATGTCGATTCCCTATCGACATTCCCTATCAACGTAGGTAAACTAGACGTGCGCAACGCGGCGCAGCCCGAAAGGACCACGATCAGTGACCAGAACCACCGCAGAGCCCAATCGCGCGGCAGCGCTCAAGCTGGTGAAGGGCTTCTCCATCGAGATGACCGGCAAGGACGTCGAGGCCCTCCACGACGCGAAGGACCTCATTCCCGCCGGAACCAAGATCAACGTCACCTACCTCCACAACGAGGACCTGGAGATGCGCGTGGCCGCGGCCAAGGCGGTGCGTGAGCTCGGCTTCGTGCCCGTCCCGCACATCTCCGCGCGCCGCCTGCAGTCGCAGGCGCAGCTCGAGGAGTTCCTCGACCGACTCCAGCAGGTCGGCGCGACCGAGCACGTCTTCGCCGTCGGCGGCGACCCGGCCGAGCCCGAGGGGCCCTACGAGGACTCGCTCGCCCTGATCCGCAGCGGCGTGCTCCAGAAGTACGGCGCGCGAGAGATCAGCATCGCCGGCTACCCCGAGGGCCACCCCGACATCTCCGACGACGTGCTCTGGCGGGCGCTCGAGGGCAAGTACGCCGCGCTCCGCGAGCAGGGGCTCGACGCCGTCGTCCTCACCCAGTTCGCCTTCGACACCGACGCGGTCACGACCTGGATCGACGCGGTCCGCGGCCGGGGCGTCGACTTCCCGATCCGCATCGGCACGCCCGGACCCGCGGGCGTCAAGAGGCTGCTCGGCTTCGCCCGTCGGTTCGGCGTCGGCTCGAACGCGATGATCGTGCGCAAGTACGGCTTCTCGCTGACCAACCTCATGGGCACCGCCGGTCCCGATCGATTCGTGAACGACCTCGCCGGCCGGCTCGTGGACGACCCGGCGGCGGGCGACGTCGGCCTGCACTTCTACGCCTTCGGCGGCCTCCGGGCGACGTCCGAGTGGGTGCGCGACTTCGTCTCGGAGCGGTGAGGGGGCGAACCGGGATGACGATGCACATCGAGCCGCTGCGCGACCAGGCCTGCCTGATCGTGAACGGCCCCGACCAGCCGGGCATCGTCGCGGCGGTCGCCTCGCTGATCACCCGCAACAAGGGCAACATCATCAGCCTCGACCAGTACTCCGACGACCCGAGCGGCGGCAACTTCTTCCAGCGCGTGGTGTTCCGCCGCGACGACTTCCACGTGGCGATGCCCGACATCGAGGCCGACCTCGAGAAGACGTTGAAGCCGTTCGGCATGGAGTGGACGCTCACCGACCAGTCGGTGCCGAAGCGGATGGCGATCCTGGTGTCGACCTCCGACCACTGCCTCCTCGAACTCCTGTGGCGGCATCGTCGCGGCGAGCTGTCCGTGACCATCCCGATGGTGATCTCGAACCACACCAACACCGCGGATGACGTCCGCTCGTTCGGCATCCCGTTCTTCCACGTGCCGTCGCAGGGTCCCGACAAGTCGGCGGCCGAGGCCGAGATCCTGAAGCTGCTCGAGGGCAACGTCGACTTCGTCGTGCTCGCGCGGTACATGCAGATCCTCTCGGGCGACTTCCTCCAGAAGGTCGGCGTCCCGCTCATCAACATCCACCACTCGTTCCTCCCGGCCTTCATCGGGGCGGCCCCGTACAAGAAGGCCAAGGAGCGCGGCGTGAAGGTGATCGGCGCGACGGCCCACTACGTGACGCAGGACCTCGACGAGGGCCCGATCATCGAGCAGGACGTCGCCCGCGTGACGCACGCGCAGACCGCGGCCGACCTCGCCGCGCGCGGCAAGTTCGTGGAGCGCGCCGTGCTGTCGCGTGCCGTGGAGTGGCACGCCAACGACCGTGTCATCCGTCACGGCAACCAGACCATCGTCTTCTGACCCCTACCTGAACACCGCTGCGAGCCCCGGCTCGCGGCACGAGAGAACAAGAGGTTCATCGTGGCACCCAAGAATCTGCAGGACGTCCTCGACGCGTCGGGAGGCGCCGTCGAGCTGCTCCGCAACTCGCAGATCGGCTCGTACATCTATCCGGTCGTGCCGGCCGACTTCTCGAACTGGATCAAGGAGCAGAAGGCCTGGCGCGAGACCGCCGTGCTCTACGACCAGTCGCATCACATGGACAACCTCTTCCTGAAGGGGTCCGATGCGATCAAGCTCATCGAGGCCACCGCGATCAACTCGGTCGCGACGTTCCCCGTGAACAAGGCCAAGCAGTACGTGCCCACGACGGCGTCGGGCCACGTGATCGGCGACGGCATCCTCTTCCACGAGGCGGAGGACGAGTACGTCTACGTCGGCCGCGCGCCCGCGGCGAACTGGCTGCTCTACCACGGTGAGACCGGCGGGTACTCCAACCTCGACATCACCGTCGACCGCCGCTCGCCGTCGCGTCCCTACGGCGACCCGGTCACGCGCCAGTACTACCGGTTCCAGATCCAGGGACCGAACGCGTGGCAGGTCATCGAGAAGCTCAACGGCGGCCCGCTCGAGCAGCTCAAGTTCTTCAACATGTCGACCATGACCATCGACGGCACCGAGGTCCGCACGCTGCGCCACGGCATGGCCGGCGCACCCGGGCTCGAGATCTGGGGCCCGTACGCCGACCACCACCGCATCCGCGACGCCATCGTCGAGGCCGGCGCCGAGTTCGGGCTCCTGCCCGTCGGGTCGCGCGCCTACCCGTCGAACACGCTCGAGTCGGGCTGGATCCCGTCGCCGCTCCCGGCGATCTACACGGGCGAGGAGGAGCGCGGCTACCGCGAGTGGCTTCCCGCCGACGGCTACGAGGCGACCGGCACGCTCGCCGGCTCGTTCGTGTCGGAGAACATCGAGGACTACTACCTCACCCCGTGGGAGCTCGGCTACGGCTCGTTCGTGAAGTTCGACCACGACTTCATCGGCCGCGACGCGCTCGAGAAGGTCGACCAGTCGACGCAGCGCAAGAAGGTCACCCTCGCGTGGAACGCGGAGGACCTCGGCAAGGTGTGGACGTCGCTCCTGGACGTCGACGGGCCGAACTACAAGTTCTTCGACCTGCCGCTGGCCAACTACGGCTCGGCCAACTACGACTCGGTCGTCGACGCCGACGGCACCGTCGTCGGGTACTCGATGTTCACCGGGTACAGCTCCAACGAGCGCCGCGGACTGTCGCTCGCGACGGTCGATGCGAACGTCCCCGAGGGCACCGAGCTCAAGGTGGTCTGGGGCGAGCCGAACGGCGGCAGCAAGAAGGCCGCCGTGGAGCCGCACGAGCAGACCGAGGTCCGCGCCGTGGTCAGCCCCGTGCCGTACTCGACCGTCGCCCGCGCCACCTACCACGGCGGTTGGCGCACCAACTACCAGGACCAGCCCGCCTGAGATCGGTAGCCTGAACGAGCGGAGGCCGGGGCTTCAGTCCCGGCCTCCTCCCGTCCACGGTCCACCCCGCACGCCGAGGAGTCCCGCATGAGCCTGCGTTACGCCCTGCTGGCGCTGCTGCGCGTGGGGCCGCTGTCGGGATACGACCTGCAGAAGCAGTTCTCGGTGTCGGTCGGGCACGTGTGGCACGCCCCCGACTCGCAGATCTACCCCGAGCTGCGCAAGATGGAGGCCGCGGGGCTCATCGAGGGTGAGGAGCAGGTGCGCGGCGCGCGCGGCACCCGCCGGGTGTACCACGTGACGGATGCCGGGGAGCGGGCCTTCGTCGAGTGGATGTCGACCCCGCTCGACTACTCGCGCGTGCGCGATCCGGCGCACCTGAAGGCCGCATACCTCGAGACGACGACGACGCAGGCGGCGCGCGAGTTCCTCCGCGCGCACATCGCCGAGTGGGAGGGCGAGCTCGAGCAGTGGGAGGGCGAGCTGCAGCGCATCGACGCCGTCACGAATCCGATGCTCATCCGCCGCCTCGCGGCCACGCCGCAGGGGGAGCACGCCCGCACGATCGCGTTCAAGCGGTTCGCCTACGAGGGTCTCGTCGAGCGCGCTCGCGGTGAGATCGCGTGGGCGCGCCGAGGGCTGGAGCTCGTCGACGACCTCGAGGCGTCGGGCGGGATGGTCGAGGGGCAGGGGCCGGGCACGCTGGCCTGAACCCGCCGGGGGGCCGGGCCGCCTCCCCGAGTGCGTCGGGCCGGGTCGGCGCGGCGCGCCGCGATGGGGGTGTGGTCGATGGCGGAGCGCGCCGTACCATCGGAGGGTGCGAGGGGCCCCCTCCCGCCGCATCCCCATCCGTATCAGACGACCGTCCACCCCGGCCCGCCGCCATGGCGGACCGGCAGCCCCCTGGAGTTCGGTTGAGCACCTCCATCGACGACGAGCCCGAGTCCGGGTACGGCGCGCCCGCGGCCGGGTCGGGCGAGCGCGACGACCGTGACGCGCCGGGCGGGCTGCCGGGCGAGCCGGGCGAGACGGACGGGCACGTCGAGCGGGCCGATCAGGGTGGGCATGTCGATCGGGGCGAGCACGTTGATCGGGGCGAGCACGTCGATCGGGGCGAGTCTGCGCAGGCGGGGGCGCACGCGCAGCCCGTGAAGGTCGTGCCGATCGAGGCGCCGCGGCATCCGCTCGCCGATCGTCGCCGCTACTTCCTGAGCAGCCTCGAGCCGGGCGGCGAGTTCGACGCCGTCATCGTGGCGGTGACGGATGGCACGAGGCGGCGGTACTTCACGACGCGCGACGGGGCCAGGCTCGACGAGATCGACGTGGAGTCGTTCGACCGGCGGAGCGAGGGCGGAGGCCGATCGCTGCTCGAGCTCGACGAACGGGAACTCGGCGTGCTGGAGGCCGAGCTGCGATTCGTCCGCCCGGTTCGCGGCCGCGACCCGGTCGCGGAGGCGGGCGCCGACGCGGTCGGCAAGGCGGGCGTCGACACGGGTGCCGACGAGGGCGCCGAATCGCAGTCCGAGACCGATGACGAGAGGGAACCCGGGGTGGAGCAGATGGCGACGGATGCCGGAGCAGGGGAGTCCGCGGAGACGCGGACGGAGACCGACGAGGTGGACCCGATCACCGAGGAGTTCGAGGCGATCGTCGTGGAGGCGCGCAGGTCGACCTTCGTGCAGGCGGACGTCGCGGCATCCGCCCCCGACCCGGTGCCGGCTGCCGAGCCGGCGCACGCTGCCGAGCCGGCGCCTGATCCCGGACCTGCGGCCGCTCCCGAGCCGGCGCGCCGTGCCGAGCAGGTACCCGCTCCCGAGAAGGCCCCCGCTCAAGCGCAGGCGCCCGCGCCCGAGCCGGCGCGCGGGGACGCTGCGCCGCCCGCGCCATCCGATCGCATGACCGGGCGCGACGGCCTCGAGCAGGTCGCGCTCGCGAAAGGGATCGCGTTCATCGCGCATCGCGGCCAGCTCGATCGGACCGGTGCGCCGTACATCGATCACCCGGGCCGCATCGCCGAGCGGTTCGATGCGGCGACCGAGCCGGTCGAGGCCGCGGCCGCGTGGCTCCACGACGTGCTCGAGGACACCGCGATCACCGCCGACGAGCTCTTCGAGGCCGGCGTCCTCCCCGAGGTCATCGACGTCGTGCGGCTGCTGACGCGCACCCCGGATGTCGCGGCCGGCGAGTACTACGCCCGCATCCGGGCCCACGCGGTCGCCCGTCGCGTGAAGCTCGCCGACATCGACGACAACACGGCGCGCTGGCGCCTGCGCCGCCTGGACTACGACACGCAGCTGCGCCTCGTCGAGAAGTACCGCGTGGCGCGCCGCGCGCTCGGCACCTGACCGCGCGTCGCGCTCACCGCGCCGGGACGCGCTCCCGACGCCAGGTCGCGTTCCGGCGGAGAGACGATCGCCGGGGCGACACGCCCGTGGTCAGGCTCTCGTGCGATGAGCGGCAGCCGATCGAGCGCCGGCCCCTGCGCCGGGCCAGCCCCCGAGATGCCGGCATGCCGCGGCCGCCCACCGGGCACCGCGTTCGAGTGCCGGCGCGGCGGCGAGGCCATCGATGCAGGCGCCGATGTAGCCCGCGATGAACGCATCGCCCGCTCCCGTGGTATCGACGACGCGGGTGGGCAGCGCGGGCTGCTCGAGCCGGTCGACGCCGTCCGTGGCGACGGCCCCGCGCGCCCCGCGCGTGACGACGGCGGAGGCGGCCCCGGCCGCGAGCGCGGCGTCCGCCCACGCGTGCGCGTCGCCCTCCTCGCCGACCGAGCCGAAGGCGACATCCAGGTCGGTGAAGCCCGAGGCGACCGCGCAGTCCTGGCTCACCACGGGGCCCCGACCACGCGAGGTCCGGCGCCACCGCAGCTGTGCGCGCAGTTCGCCGGCGCGCGGCAGCATCCCGATGTGCACCCAGCGGGCGGCCGCGAGCCGCTCGATCTGCGTCTCGCTCGGGAAGTAGTCGGCGGTGACGCCGAACTCCTCGCGCTCGAACACGCGGTCGCCGGAGTCGACGCGGATGGTGGTGACCGCGGTCGACCCCGGCAGCGTCACGAGGCCGGCGGGGTCCACACCGGCGCGGTGCAGGCCCCGGGCGATCGTGCGGGCATCCGCATCCGCGCCCACCGCGCCGAAGTACGCGACAGTGCCGCCGCGTGACGCGAGCTGCGCGGCCACGTTGTAGGCGTTCCCTCCCGCGTACCGGGCGGACTCGTCGCCGACGTACCGGTCGATCGTGTTGTCGCCGACCGTCGCCACGACGAGACCGCCCGAGCCACCGCGAACACGCGTCATGCGAGCGGCCCCCTCAGTACTGCAGCTGGCGGTAGTAGCGGCGCGTGGTGAGCGGGTGGTCGCGCAGCACCTCGAGGTGGGCGCTGACCCGTTCGAGGGCGGTCGCGAGCAGTGCGGGCGCGAGGAGCGCCCGAACCTCGGGGGTGAACCCGAGCAGCTCGAAGTCGGCCGTGTCGATGACGGTGAGGGTGTCGGTGATCCGCGGTACGAACGCCTCGACCCGCTCGACGAGTGCCCGGCCGGCGTCCTCGCCCTTCAGCGCGATGACGCTCACGCCCGGCTCGAGCAGTTCGAGCGTGCCGTGGAAGAAGTCCGAGGCGTGCACGGGGCGCGTCCGGATCCACTGCATCTCCTCGAGGATGCACATGCCGTAGTAGAACGCCTCGGGCCAGCTCGCCCCCGCGCCCGTGATCACGTGGTAGTCCGATCCGGCGATCACGCGGGCGAGCTCCGCCGCGCGCGGCTCGAACGACCGCTTCACGCCGAGGAGCGCGTCGGGCAGGGTGGCGAGCTGGTCGAGCACGGCGTCGGAGTCGTCGAACTCGCCGCGGGCGCGCATGATCGACAGCGCGATGAGCAGCGACTGCACCGTGAAGGTCTCGCTCGACGTGTCGTCGGCGGCGAACGTCGTGAGGTTGTGGTCGGCGCGCTCGGCGAGCGGCGTGCCGGCGTGACCGGTGAGGGTCAGCACGGTCGCGCCGCGCTCCTGCGCGTACTCGAGCACGCGGATGCTCTCCGCGGTCGTTCCCGAGAGCGACGGGATCACGACGATCGAGCCCGGCCCGAGGTGCACCGATCCGGTCTCGACGAGCTCGGCCGGCATCTCGTGGAAGGTCGGGAACGTCGAGCGGGTCTGCAGCAGCCGGACCGCGGGCTGCATGAGGATGCCCGCGCCGCCCGATCCGAGGAAGAAGAGGTTCGTCGCGCCCGCCGCGAGGCGCTCGCCGATGAACGTGTCGATGGGTCCGGCGAGCGCGACGGCCCCGGCCTGGATGCCGAGGAAGCGCGCCTCGTCGAAGTTCAGCATGGTGGTCCTTTCGTTCGATGGTGGTGCAGGTCGTCGGGGCGCAGGGCGCGCCCGCGGGTCTCAGGCGGCGGAGGCCGCGAGTTCGCGCTCGACGGCGGCGAAGCAGCGCTCGAGCGCGTCGCGCGGGTCGAAGGCGTAGCAGCCGTCGCCGAACAGCTCGAAGGTGAGGCATCCGTCGTAGCCGTGTCGGCCGAGCGCCTCGAGGTACTCGCCGAGCGGGAGCTCTCCGTCGCCCCACGCGAGATGGCCGTTCGGGCGGCCGTCGATGAGGTGCACGTGACGGATGCGTCCGCCGAGGGCGGCGAAGTACCCGTCGACGGTCTCGCCCGCCGTCGCCATGGCGACGGTGTCGAGCGCCGCGCCGAGGTTGGGTGCGGCGATGTCGTCGAGCATCCGGGCGAGCGCGGCGGAGTCGTTCACGAGGTTGGACTCGACGCGCTGCAGCGGCTCGAGGACGCAGTCGACGCCGAGCCGGGCGGCGTGCTCGGCGATCTCGCCGATCGCATCGACCGAACGGCGCCACGCGGCATCCGTCGGCTCGTCTTCGAACCCGCGACCCGGGGTCAGGAACAGCAGCGGCGCCTCGAGCTCGACGCACAGCTCGGCCGCCCGCCGGAACGTCGCGATGCTCGACTCCCGCAGCCACGGCACGGGCGAGGCGACATTGACGGGATAGATCACCTGCTCGGGCGTGAGGCAGTGCACGGCGAGCCCGCGCTCGGCGATCCGGCGACGGATGCCGCGGGCCTCGCCGTCGGTGAGCTGCGGGATGTGCAGCTGCGGCGCGATGCCCCACAGCTCGACGCGCCCGCGGCCGAGCTCGACCATGTCGTCGAGGAACCGGTCGAACGGCAGGTGCTGGTACGAGAAGTTCGACCCGGTGATCTGGTCGAGACGGATGCCGCTCACTTGCCGATCCCGTCGGCGAGGCCCTTGATGAAGTAGCGCTGGCAGGCGAAGAACAGCACGACCACGGGCAGCGCGGCGATGACCATTCCGGCGAACACGACGGGGTAGTCGGTGCCGTGCTTGCTCATGAGGCTCGTGAGACCCACGGGGAGCGTCTGCATGTCGGTTCCGCTCGTGAACACCATCGCGAACAGGTACTCGTTCCAGGCGAACAGGATGTGCAGGATCACGACCGAGATGATGATCGGCCGGCACATCGGCAGGATGACGCGCCAGAACGCGGTCCACCGGCTCGCGCCGTCGACCTCGGCCGCCTCGTCGACCTCGCGGGGCAGGTCGATCATGTAGGCGCGGATGAGGAAGGTCGTGAACGGGATGCGGAACGCGGTGTAGAGGATGAGCAGTGCCCAGAACGTGTTGTAGAGGCCCATCGACTGGAACATCTTCACGAGCGGCACGAGCGCCACGGTCGGGGCGAGCATGAGCCCGCCCAGGATGACGGTGGCCCACGTTCGCGAGAACGGGATGTCGACGCGGGTCAGGCCGTACGCCGCCCACGCGCTGATGAACACCGTCGCGATCGTCGAGGTGATCGTGACGAGGATGCTCGTCGTGAGGTAGTTGCTGACGCCCCGGTTCCACGCGGCGGCGTAGTTGTCCCAGCCCCACTGCAGCGGGAGCGCGAACGGGTCGCCGAAGAGCTCGGCGTTGGACTTGAAGCCGTTGAGCACCATCCACGTGAGCGGGTAGACGACCACCACCACGAGGCAGAGGAGGAAGGTCCAGACGAAGACACGGCCGATGATGCCGGCGAACGAGAGACGGGTCACCATTCCACCCTTCTGCGACGGTTGATCCAGAGCTGCACGAGCGCGATGCCGAGCGTGACGACGAAGATGACGGTCGCGATGGCCGCGGCGTACCCGAAGTCGTTGCGTACGAACCCGTTGCGGTAGAGCCACGTGCCGAGCACCTGCGTGGAGTTGTTGGGCCCGCCGGAGGTCATGACCATGACCTCGTTGAAGACCTGGAACGCACCGGAGATCGTGACGATGATCATGAGGCCGGTCATCTCCCGCACGAGGGGGAGCGTGATGGTGAAGAAGCGGCGGACGGGGCCGATGCCGTCGATCGACGCGGCCTCGTAGAGCTCCGACGGGATGCGCTGGATCGCGACCGCGAACAGCAGCGTCGAGTATCCGAAGCCCTGCCACTGGCTCATCGCGATGACGGCGACCATGGCGGTGCTCTCCTGCCCCAGCCACGGCTGGGCCCACGCGGCGAGTCCGACCTGTTCGAGCACGTGGTTGAGCAGCCCGAGGTTCGGCTCGTAGATGAAGTAGAAGAGGAGGCCCGCGACCGTGAGCGAGATCGCCGACGGCACGAAGTAGATCGCACGCAGGCTCCGGCGCCAGCGATCGCTGCGGATGCCCTCGATGATCGCGGCGAGCACGATCGCGCCGAACACCTGGAAGGCGAGTGAGATCACCGCGTAGAGCATGTTGTTGCCGAGCGACGACCAGAAGATCGGGTCGCCGGCGAGCTTCGCGTAGTTGTCGGCGCCGATGAACTCCTGGCTGCCGCTGTAGATGTCCCACTCCATCGTCGAGAACCCGAGGTTCTGCACGAGCGGGAGGTAGACGAAGACGGCGAGGACGACGAGCGCGGGCAGGATCCAGGCCAGGCCCGCGAGGCGACGGATGCCGTGGCGCGGCGGACGGGCGCGGCGACCCGGCGGGGTGCCGGCGGCCTGGGCCACCGGCACCGCGCCGACGCGCTCACTGGGCTGCGTCAGAAGCATTCCGCACGCTCTCGAGGATCTGCTCGGGCGTCGAGCCGCCGCTGATGAGGGCCTCGCCGCCGGCGAGCCACGCGTCGGCGACCTCGGGCACGGTCACGGTGTCGAGCCAGATGACGAGGTCGGAGGCCTCGTTCACCTTCGTGATGCCGTCGTAGACCGCGACGCTCGAGGTGTCGGGCGTGACGGCGCCGACGACCGTGCTCGGCTGGCCGTACGGCGGCGACGAGAGGGTGGTCGCGTTCTCGAGCGTGGTGGCGAACTTCATGAAGTCCACGGCGAGTGCCGCGCGGGGCGACCTGGCGTTGATGAGGTAGCCCTCGGGCGATCCCTCGATCGCCTCGGGGTCGCCCGCGGCGCCCTCCGGCACGGGCAGCGCGAAGATGCCGAACTCCTCGGGCGTCAGGGCGTTGCCCTCGGCGGTGACCGTGTCGAACTCGAGGATCTCCTGGTAGTACATGGCGGCGCGACCGCCGGCGAGTGCCTCCTGCGCGGTCGTGTAGAGCACGCCGTTCGTGCCGGTGCCGGTGTCGGTGCACTCGTCGACGAGCGTCTTGAACTGCTCGAGCGAGTCGAGGTAGCCCGGGTCGTCGAGCGTCGCGGTGGCGGGAGAGAAGTCGTCCTGCAGGACGTCGCTCGGCACGTTGTACGCGAACAGCTGCTGCAGGTAGTGCAGGGCCGGCCAGCCGTCCTTGTTGCCGAACGCGATGGGCTCGTAGCCGGCGGCGCGGATGGGGGCGCAGCTGTCGATGAGCTCCTCGAACGTCGTGGGCACCTCGACGCCGACCTCCTCGAAGATCGCCGTGTTGTAGCCCATGAACTTGCCGTTGTTGTAGAGCGGGATGCCGTAGTACTTCCCGTCGACCTCGAAGGCGCTGAGGGAGGCCTCACCGAAGGTGTCGCCCCATTCGGTGCCGGGGGCGATGACCTCGCTGAGGTCGGCGGCCAGCCCGCCGTCGATGAAGTTCTGCGCCCAGTTGCCGGTCCACGTGAAGTAGATGTCGGGCAGTGCGCCCGAGGCCGTCAGGGTCTTCGTCTTGTCCTTGACGCTCTGGTCGGTCTCCTGGATGAGCTCGATCGTCACGTCGGGGTGGAGCTCCTCGTACGCCGCCGCGAGGTCCTCGAAGTACGGTCCGAGCGGGTCGCCGCCGAACTTCGTGAGGATGCTCAGCGTGCCGGAGTACTCGGGCTCTGCGGTGATGTCGGCGGCCGGGGCGGCGCTGCCGCCGGCGCACCGGCCATCGTGAGGGCGGATGCCGCGGCGAGTGCGGCGAGTGCGGTGATTCTCGGTGCGTGCATGGTCTTCCTTTTGACTCGGGGGTGAAGGTCGGACCGGACCGGAGGTGGACGCTCCGGCGACCCGCCGTTGGATCGGTGTGACGCGTACTGCTTGGTGGGGCATGACGTTACACGGAAACTGATACCGGTACCAGAACTTTCTCGATCGAATCGAGATCGACATCGCGGCCGGAAGGCCGTCGAGGTCGCCCCTGCACCGGATGGAACGCCAAGAAAGCCAGATCAAGCCAATATTACGCGTGAAAACCGTTGCCGCGGCCAAGCCAGGATGTTGACGATGCCGATGCCGTGTGCCAGCATGATGCCGACCTGATACCGGTACCAGATCACGCCGACCTGCCGGTTCCGCTTCGAAAGGACCACCAATGCTCGAGACCACGATGCTCGGCTTCGACGAGACGACCTTCCGCGCCCAGACGGCCAGCGCCGTCGCGCTCCGTCCGCAGATCGAGGAGGTCGTCGACCGCCTCCGATCCGAGGGCTTCGCCAACCTGTTCCTCATCGGCGCGGGCGGCACCTACGCCGCGATGTGGCCGTACGAGCACCTCGCGCGCCGCAGCTCGACGCTGCCCGTGCGCGCGGTCATCGCCGCGGAGCTGCTCGAGTCGGGCGACGCCACGCTCGGCAGCGACTCGGTCGCGATCTTCACGTCCGTGTCGGGCACCACCGACGACAGCCTCCGCGCGATCGAGTACTGCAAGGAGCGGGGCGTCACGACCGTCGGCTTCACCGGGTACCCCGAGTCGCCGATCGCGGAGGCCGTCGACATCGCGCTGGTGTCGCAGCCGAAGACGTGGCCGTTCGACATGCAGATGCTGCTGTTCATGACGCGGCTGCTCTCGGAGCGCGGCGAGTTCGAGGGCTACGAGCGGTTCGCCGACGAGCTGCAGGGCCTGCCCGACATCCTGGTGAAGGTCGCCGAGCAGGCCGAGCCCGCGGCATCCGCCTTCGCCGAGGCGCACGGCGACAACGACTACCACTTCCTCGTCGGCGGCGGGAACCTGTGGGGCTTCACCTACCTCTACTCGATGTGCATCCTCGAGGAGATGCAGTGGCTGCGCACCACGCGCGTCCACAGCGCCGAGTTCTTCCACGGCTCGCTCGAGCTGCTCGAGGAGGACACGAGCGTCATCGTCTTCCAGGGCGAGGACGAGACGCGCGCGCTGACCGACCGCGTCGAGCGGTTCGCGAAGCGGATCTCCAAGGACGTCACCGTGTTCGACACGAAGGACTACTCCCTCGAGGGCATCAGCCCGGAGTTCCGCGGCCTGCTCGCCCCGCTCGTGCTCGACACGGTCATGGGGCGCGTGTCGAAGCACCTCGAGCGCGTGCGCGAGCACTCCCTCGACCTGCGCCGCTACTACCGCGTGCTCGACTACTGAGCCGAACCGACGGATGCCCCGTGGCCGCCGCCGGCGGTGCGGGCCATCCGTCGACCCGACCACCGACGACCCCATCGACTTCAGGAGGCGCCCATGCGCGTACTCGGCTTCGGCGACAACATCGTGGATCGCTTCCTCGATCGCGGCCTCGACTATCCCGGCGGCAACTGCGTCAACGTCGCGGTGTTCGCCCATCGGCTCGGCGCCGACGCCGGCTACCTCGGCGTCTTCGGCGACGACGCGGCCGGTGAGCTGCTGCGCGACGCGGTCGCCGCCGAGGGGGTCGACGTCTCGCGCAGCGTCGTGCGCGCGGGCGAGAGCGGGGTCTCGACGCTGCGCGTCGAGGACGGCGAGCGCACGTTCCTCGGCTGGAACGGCGGCGGCGTCACGGTGCGATCGCCGCTCGAGCTCGACGACGACCTGCTCGCGTACGCGGCGGGTTTCGACCTCGTGCACTCGAGCGTGTACTCGCGCAGCGAGCCGCAGCTGCCGAAGCTCGCGGGCACCGGCGCGCTCGTCTCGTTCGACCTGTCGAGCGAGGACGAGTTCCGCGCACCCGCCTACCTCGCACGCGTCGCACCGTACGCCGATCTCGTGCTGCTGTCGTGCTCGCACCTCGACGGGCGCGCGACCGAGGCGCTGCTCGCCGAGGCGATCGGCCACGGGGCATCCGTCGCCCTCGCGACCCGCGGAACCGACGGGGCCATCGTGACCGACGGCACCGTCACCGTGGCGGCGCCGGCCCGCCTGGTCGAGGATCCGGCGACGATCGTCGACACGATGGGTTGCGGCGATGCGTTCCTCGCCGGCTTCGCGGTGTCGCTGCTGGGTTCCGGGTGGAGCCGGGCCTCGCCGCCGTCGCGCGAGCAGCTCGCCGTCGCCCTCGACGCGGGTGCCGGCGCCGCGTACGACCAGTGCTTCGTCGAGGGCGCGTTCGGCCGTGCCCGACCGTCGGGCGAGGCCGTCGCCGCTAGCATGTGGTGAGTCGAGGCGTACGGTGAAGGGTCGGCACGGCGGTATGGCGACTGAGCGCGAGCGGGCGGCCTCGAGCCCTCCCACCATCTCCGAGGTCGCGGCGACCGCGGGGGTGGGTCGCGCGACGGCGGCACGAACCCTCGGCGGCTACGGCTACGTGAGCCCCGAGCTGCGCGAACGCGTGCTCGCGGCCGCGGAGCAGCTCGGCTACCGCGCGAACGCGCTGGCCCGCAGCATGTCGACGGGCATCACGCACACGCTCGGCGTGATCGTCGCCGACATCGGCAACCCGTTCTTCGCCGGAGTCGTTCGCGGCATCTCCGACACCTCGCGCGAACGTGGTTTCGACACGATCGTGCTGAGCACGCATGAGTCGCTCACGGAGGAGATCGCGGCCATGAACGTGCTCATCGACAAGCGCGTCGACGGCGTGATCGTCGCCTCGGCGGCGGTCGAGCGAGCGGATGTCGCGCACCTGACGGCCGCGATCGAGCACGGGATCCCCGTGGTGCTCGTCGACCGCGAGGTGTCGCACCTCGACCTCGACGCGGTCGTGATCGACAACCGTGAGGCCGCACGCGAGGCGGTGGACTCGCTGATCCGCGCGGGTCACACCCGCATCGGATTCGTGTGGGGCCCGTCGACCGACACCCGTCCGACGACGCGCCGCGAGCTGCTCGCCGCGGCGTCGAAGAACCTGTGGACGGATGCCGAGCGCCTGCGCGGATACCTCGACGCACTCGACGACGCCGGCATCCCCTTCGACCCCGACCTGGTGATGGTCGGCGACAAGACCGAGGCGCGTGCGACCGACGAGGTCTCGCGCATGCTCGCGCTGCCCGATCGGGCGACCGCGGTGTTCTGCACGGAGACCGACGCGATGACCGGCTCGCTGCGCGCGGTGCGCGCCGCGGGGCTCGCCTACCCGGCGGACGTCTCGCTCATCGGCTTCGACGACAGCTCGTGGGCGGCGGTCATGGACCCGCCGCTGACGATGATCGAGCAGCCCATGCACGAGCTCGGCGAGACGGCGGCGGCGACGTTGCTTTCGCTCATCGACGGCAAGTCGACGCCCCGCTCCCGGCACACGCTCGAGACGAAGCTCATCTCGCGAGCGTCGGTCGCGGGGCCGCCCGCCTGAGCCCGCCCGCTCACCCGAGGAATCGCACCCCGAGCGACGCGAGCACGCCGAACGTGACGCCCCACAGGATGATCGAGATCACCTGCCAGAGGATCACCGCGTTGCGGGACGCCCCGAACCCGACCATGGCGGCCGACGTGATCTGGCTGGGCAGGATCGTCTGGCCGAGCAGGCTCACGCCGGGCACGCCGTACCGGTCGAACTGGGCCCGCAGCCGCCGGCGGCGCGGCGACTCCTCGGCGACGGGGTCCTCGCCGGCGCTCGTTGCCCGGGCGGCGCCGACCCGCGAGCGCACCCCGTGCGCGCTCAGCACGACGACCACCATCGAGACGACGTTGCCGACGATCGCGGCGACGATCGCGAGGACCGGGTCGAGGCCGGCGAGCACGCCGATCACCGATCCGAAGTACGACTCGACGAACGGGATGGCCGACGCGAGCATCACCCCGAACCACTGGAGGAACGGGGGCAGTGAGGCGGTGAAGTCCTGAAGCGCGTCGATCATGGTGCGGCCTTTCGAGTTCGGGGTCGGGCGGGTGCTTCGATCCTTTCGACGCGCGCCGTCGCGGCCCAGTGCCGCAGCGTCACGTCTCGGCGGGCGTTCGCGCACCGCCGACCGTGACAAATGTCACTGCCCTACGCTCGGGGGCATGGCTGCAGCACGCGACTCCGCCCGCGGCGTCCACGCCACCTGGCTGTACACCCTCGGCTCGATCGTCTTCGTTCTGATCGTGCTCGACGCGTTCCTGGTCCTGGGCCTCGCGGAGCGGGCCGCGGACGGCGCCGACCCGCTCACCGCGGCCCTCGCCGTGGCGGTGCTTGCCGCGGTGGCGACGCAGTTGCGGTACTGCTGGTTCCTCCGCGCCGGTCGCGGCGGCGGCCTGCCCGCGACCGGGTGGACGATCGCGCTGGTCGCCCCCGCGGCGATCGCATGGCTGCTCGGCCTGGTCGCACCCGGCGGGGCGCTCCTCGGGGCGTTGCCGCTGTGGATGGCGATCTGCGTCGTCGCCCCGCTCCTGGCGAAGGGCCCGCAGTGGGCGCTGCTCGCGGTCGGTGCGGTGCTCCTCGTGTGCCATCCGCTGCTCGCCGGTGCGGTGTTCGGGCAGCCGGTCGACCTCATTCGCCCGCCGGGCGCCGGCCTGCTCGTGTTCTATTCGGCGACGCTGCCGTTCATGATCCTCACGAGCCTGTGGTGGTGGCAGATCGTGGTCGAGCTCGACCGGCACCGGCGCACTGCGGCGGAGCTCGCGGTCACCCAGGAGCGGCTGCGGTTCGCGTCGGACCTGCACGACATCCAGGGGCACCACCTGCAGGTGATCTCACTGAAGTCCGAGCTGGCCGAGCGGCTGTTGGCGATCGACCCGGATGCGGCGCGCGAGCACCTGCACGAGGTGCGCCTGATCGCGAAGCAGGCGCTCGAGGAGACCCGCCGCCTCGTGGCCGGCTACCGCGAGGTCGCGCTCGACGACGAGCTCGAGAACGCCCGCGAGGTGCTCGCCGCCGCGGGTGCCCGCTGCGACCTGCAGGTGGGCGAGCTGCCGACGGATGCCGCGACGCGGAGCGTGCTCGCGTCGGTGGTGCGCGAGGCGACGACGAACATCCTGCGGCACAGCGAGGCGGCCCACGTGCGGATCGCGCTCGCGACCTCCGCCGACGTGGTCACGCTCGAGATCGTGAACGACGGCGTGACCGACCCGACGGATGCTGCGGGGCCGACGGATGCCGCGGGCGCGACGGATGCCGCGGGGCGCGTGCCCGGCAGCGGCCTCGCCGGGTTGCGCGACCGGCTCGCCGCGGTCGGCGGCCGGCTCGAGGCGGAGCTCGTGCCGCCGGGGGACCGGTTCGAGTTGCGGGCGTGGGTGCCGGTGCCGGTGCGGGCGCCGGGTTCGGCGGCGCCGGCAGGGGTGAACGGATGACGGCCGTCGAGGCGCGGGGCGGCGGCATCCGTCTGCTGATCGCCGATGACGAGCACCTGATTCGCGGGGCGCTCGTGGCGTTGCTCGGCCTGGAGCCGGACATCGAGGTGGTCGCGAGCGTCGACAACGGCGTGTCCGCGATCGAGCAGGCGGCGGCGACGCGGCCGGACGTGTGCCTGCTCGACCTCGAGATGCCCGAGGTGGACGGGATCGAGGCGGCGTCGCGGATCCTCGCGAGCGTGCCGACGCGGGTCGTGATCGTGACCCGGCATGCGCGGCCGGGCGTGCTGCGGCGGGCGCTCGCCGCCCGCGTGTCGGGGTTCGTGCCGAAGTCGACGCCGGCTCAGGAGCTCGCGCACGTGATCCGCGACGTCGCCGCCGGCCGCCGCTACATCGACCCGGAGATCGCCGCGACGGCGCTGACCGCCGAGCGCAGCCCGCTCACCGACCGCGAGCTCGACGCGCTGCGCTTCAGCCGCTCGACGATGAGCGTGCAGCAGATCGCCGAACGCCTGCACCTCGCGCCTGGTACCGTGCGCAACTACCTCTCGTCGGCGATGACGAAGCTGGACGCGACCTCGCGCCACGACGCCGCCGAGAAGGCGTGGCAGCAGGGGTGGATCTGAGGGTCCGGGGCGGGCCTGGTGACCGCGGTGCTCTGCCTCGGGCTGGGCGCCGCGCGGGAGGCCGTGCGCGGCCGGCGCCGGCGCCGCGCTGCCGCGGTGGCCTCGCGCCGTCCCGAGCCGCCGTCCCGGCGTCGGACGCTGCTCGTCGCGGGTGCTTTCCCCCGCATCTGCCCGAGCGGTTCGCAGCCCCGCTACTTGCACGTTGGTGAAGATCGTGTCCTCGTAATCCCAGCTCGGCGCGGTCGGCATCGTGAGCGAGAGGTCCTTCGATCAGGCACCGGGCGTTCCCCGACAGGGGCACTTTGTCGGCACGCATGCGGCTCCATGAAGCCGACGCTCACTCCGCGCGGCGTGCCCCGCAGTGCCAGCACGTGCCGCCCTCGACGAGCGCCCCGCACTGGGAGCAGGTGGCGGCGAGCCAGCACACGTCGCCGGTCGCCGCGTCGTGGTCGCGTTCCGGCTGCGGGTCGGTTGCGGATGCCGCGCGGTGTTCGTCGCCCCGTCCATCCTGCTCGCCGGCCCGGCGACTCATTCGCGCGCGGCCGTGCGCTCGGAGAGCACGGCGGCGTGCTCGGTGCGTGCGAGGTAGTCGCGGATGGTGTCGCGGCTGCGGGTGAGGCAGGCGATCCGGTCCTCGATGCCGTCGAGCTCGTGCGCGAGCATGTCGGCGACGGTGCGCGGGCAACTCGGGCGCTGCTCGGCGGCGGCGTCCTCGAGGTCGAGCAGCTCCTTGACCAGGCGCGTCGGCAGCCCCGACTGCACGAGTCCGGCGATGCGCCGTACGCGCTCGACGTGCTCCTCGCCGTAGCTGCGGTAGCCGTTCGCCTGCCGGCTCGAGGCGAGCAGTGACTGCTGCTCGTAGTACCGGACGAGGCGGGGCGAGACGCCCGCGCGGTTCGCGAGTTCGCCGATCTTCACGGGTGCCTCCGGCATCCGTTTATGACAAGGCTTGACATTGACATCAATGTCAGAGTCTAGCGTCGAGATCATGAGCGACACCACCCCTCGGACGACGACTCTCCGAACCGGTTCGGCCGGCAGCGCCGGCGTCCCGGCGGACGCGACCGGCCGCCTGCCGTGGCTCTCCCTCCTCGTGCTCGGCGGCGCCACCTTCACCATGGTCACCGCGGAGATGCTGCCGGCCGCCGTGCTCCCGCAGATGAGCGCGGGGCTCGGCGTGAGCGAGCCGCAGGTCGGCCTGCTCGTGTCGGTGTGGGCCGCGGTCGTCGTGATCGGCAGCTTCCCGCTCGTGCGACTGACGCGGCGCTTCGATCGCCGCGCCGTCATCGCCGGGAGCCTCGTCCTGCTCGCCGCCTCGGCCGCGCTGACCGCCATCGCGCCCGATTACCCCGCCGCTGTCGCCGCGCGCCTGCTCGGTGCGCTCGCGGTCGGCCTGCTGTGGGCGACGACGAACGCGTTCACGGCGGATCTCGTCTCGGACCGCAACCTCGCGCGCGCCGTCGCCGTGGTGCTCGGCGGTGCCACGCTCGGCACCGTGCTCGGCATCCCCGCGGGCAGCGTCGTCGCGGACGCGATCGGCTGGCGGGCGGCCTTCGGCGGGCTCGCGGCGCTCGCGCTCGTCGCGGCGGTGCTCGTGCGCGTCGTCGTGCGGACGCCCGGCGCGGGCGGTTCGGGCGGCGTGAGTGGTGCGGGTGCTGCGGGTGCTGCGAGTGGTGCCTCGCCGGTGCGGTCGGGTGAAACGGATGCCGCTGACGCTGACGCTGGCGCACGCACGGCGGCGGGGCGCGGCATCCGCCGACTGATCGTCGTGACGATGCTCGTCGCGCTGCTGCTCGTCGGCCATTTCGGAACGTTCACGTTCATCACGCGCCTCGTCGAGTCGCCCGCCGGTGCCGTTCCGGGCGGGGTGGGCACGATGCTGTTCGTGTTCGGCCTCGCCTCGGCGGCGGGCGTCGTGCTCGCGGGGCGGTTCGGCGACCGCACCGAACCGGCGCTGCTGGTGAGCGCGGTCATGACCGGCGCGGCGGTGCTCGCACTCTCGTTCGTCGACGTGCATCCCGCGCTCGGCGTCACCGTGCTCGTGGCGTGGGCGGTCGCGTCGGGCGCCGTGCCGGCGCTCGCCCAGACCCTGATCCTCCGGCTGGCGGGGCCGGCGCATCGCGGCTTCGCGGGCGCGCTCATCCCGGTGCTGTTCAACCTCGGCATCGCGGTCGGCGCGGCGCTCGCGTCGCTCGTCGTCGGTGGGGCGGGCGTTGCGGCGCTGCCGCCGCTCGCCGCGGCGGTCATCGGGGCGGCGGGGGTCGGGCTGTGGTTCGGTGTTCGGTCGCGTCGGCGGGGTGTTCAGTCCGACGCGCCTTCCCGCCGCACCACCTCCGCCGCATAGTCCGGCACCGAGTTCGTCCACGCCCGCGGCGGCCGCTCGTACCCGCCGGCGGGCGGCCGGGGCGGGATCTCGATCCGATCCCACGGCACCTTCTCCCAGGGCACCTTCGACAGCAGGTGGGCGATCATGTTGATCCGCGACGCCCGCTTGTCGTCGCTCTCGACCTCGTACCAGGGTGCCTCGGCGATGTCGGTGTGCAGCATCATCGTGTCCTTCGCCCGCGAGTACTCCTCCCACTTCGTGATGGAGCTCAGGTCGGTGCCGCTGAGCTTCCACCGCCGCATCGGGTCCTCGAGCCGCGACCTGAAGCGCTCCTCCTGCACGACGTCCGACACGCTGAACCAGTACTTCAGCAGGATGATCCCGTCCTCCACGAGCATCCGCTCGAAGATCGGCGCTTGGTGCAGGAACCGCTGGTACTCCTCGTTCGTGCAGTACCCCATGACCCGTTCGACCCCGGCGCGGTTGTACCAGGAGCGGTCCATGAGCACGATCTCGCCCGCCGCCGGCAGGTGGGACGCGTACCGCTGGAAGTACCAGCGCGTCTTGTCGCGCGCGCTCGGCGTCGGCAGCGCGACGATGCGCGTGACGCGCGGGTTCAGGTACTCCATCACCCGCTTGATCGCGGATCCCTTGCCCGCGGCATCCCGCCCCTCGAAGATCACCACGAGCCGCGCGCCCGACTGCTGCACCCAGGCCTGCATGTCCACGAGGCTCGCCTGCAGTGCCTTGAGTTCGCGCTCGTACAGCGCCTTCGGCATCCGTTTGCTCATCCGGCACCCCTGCACCGAGCCTAGAGAACGGATGCCGCGTGCGGGGCTTCATCGCACCGCGGCATCCGTCATCGTCGGATGCCGTGCGCGGTGCTCGCCGCGCGCACCACGGCAGGAGTACGCTCGCGCGCAGCGGCATCGCCCCGTGGCGGGCGGCCGCGGACGCGGTGAGGAGGCGGAGATGGTCCCCGAGATCAACTACTGGGCGGTGCTGCTGGCGACGTTGTCGAGCATGCTCGTCGGCACGATCTGGTACACGCCGAAGGTGTTCGGCACCCGGTGGTCGAAGCTCGCGAACGTCGACATGGATCGCCCGGCCGCGAGCGCGGTGGGACCGATCATCGTGACGGTGCTCGTGAGCTTCGTCACGGCGTGGGTGCTCGCAGGCGCCTCGACGATCGCGTGGCACTTCTACGGCGGCGGCTACCTGTTCGCGGCGCTCTTCACGGCGCTGATCCTGTGGGCGGGCTTCACGGCGGCGCGGTTCATCACCCACGACGCGTTCGAGGGACGCCCGTCGACGCTCACGATCATCAACATCGCGCACGAGCTCGTGACGGTCGTCGTCATGGCCATCATCATCGGCGTGTGGCCGCCGGCCGGCACGGTCTGACCGCGGCTCCACGCAGGTCGTGAACTGGCGTCACGACGGCCGGATCTCGTCCGTCCCGTCGGTGTCCACGACGTCGATGGTGCCGTCCGCGCCGGCGTGCGAGATGTCGAAGGTCACGGAGCGGCGGGCCCTGAACAGCGGCTCGGCGTAGTCCAGCAGGTCTGCAAAGCCCTCCGGGGTCCGCGGGAACTCGTGGTCGACGCCGAGCACCTCGAAGTAGGGTCGGGCGTCCCGCCATGCCGTCCGCGCGTCGAGCGACTCGTCGATGGACGCGGCATCCCACCACTCGAGCAGCGCCGGCGCGATCGACGGGTCGCCCGGTGCACCGGGCCGGACGCCGATGACGTCGCAGATGCAGGGCCGCGGTGGGTGGTGGCAGTACGCGTTGCGGGGATCGTGCGGCATCACGCGGCTCCGAATCAGGTCGACGGGATGAGGAGGGCGGCCACGAGGCTCGCGGCACCGCCGGCGATGGCGGCGAGGAGGAGCGCGTACCCGATGCGCACCCAGAGGTCGCGCGACGAGTTCTCGCGGTCGATGCTCTCGGTGACGGCGGCCTTCGTCTCCAGGAGGAGATCCTCGAGGTCCGGCACGGTCTGCGCCGGCACGTTCGTGGCGAGGGACCGTTCGACGAGGTCGCGGACCTTGAGCTTCAGGCTCGACCGGGGGAACAGGGAGACGACGGCGGCGGCGACGGCGCCCAGCGCGAGCACCAGGGCGGCGGCCGGCAGCACGCCGAAGGGTTGCCCGATCAGGTCGACCGCCCAGCTGCCGGCGATGAGCCCGGCGCCGACGAGCAGCAGCGAGGCTTTCGTCATCGTCGAATTGAGCCGTCCGGCGGCGATCTCGCGCTGCTTGTCGGCCTCATCGCTCAGCAGCGCGATGCGCGCACGACGATCGCGCTCGTTGCGTCTGCGATCCCACATCGTGGCCCCCCATCGGGATCGATGCGGCCATTCTGCCAGCGCGCCCTCCCGCCCGACAATGGCGTCGGCGGATGCCCGCGGGCCGCGAGGAGCGCGAGCCGCCCGCACGGGATGTCCTCGACGACCGCGCCCCATTCGGCGCAGATCGCGGCGACCCGGCAGAGACGTCGCCGCTCGCACCATCCTGATCTCAACCGGTTCCGGATGGCGCGTCGCGATCCGTCACGTGCCCATTGCGACGGTTCGCCGCGCGATACCGCCCACCCCGCGGCGGGCTCGGGCGCCGGGCCGTGCAGGGTTCCGTGCCCGATCGGGCAGGGTCCGCGCCCCTCCGGAGGGCGTGCCGTAGCGTCGACCGAGGAGGTCGGTCGAGGCCACCGCGCGTTCGCCGGTGCACCGGAGTCGGCCGACCGCATGACGATGCGGCATCGGACGATCGGCGAAGCGGCGCAGGACGACGACGGACTGCAGCGCATCGGGAGCGGCGGACCGCGGGGGCCGGCGAGGCACGCGGACGCGGGCGACCCGACCCGAGCGGGCATGCCGTTGACGCTCGTCGAGGTGCAGCGTCTGGCCGGCAACCGGGCGGCCGCCGCTTTGGTCGCATCCGATGCTCCACTGGGACTCGTGCCCGTGCAGCGCCAGGCGCCCGCGGCAGCACCGCCGCAGCCGGCGCCGGCACCGGTCCCGGCACCGGCGCCGGTCCCCGCACCCGTTCAAGCCCCTGCCCAGCAGACCGCACAGGCACCCGCGACGCAGCCGGCAACCGCCGGCGGGGCGCCGGCTCAAGGGCAGCTCGTCACCGCTCCCGTCGACGTCGACACCGCAGACGTGCCGTATCCGCCCGTGCGGCCCAGCATCCAGGTCACCCGCGGCACGCCCGTGGTCGTGCCGGGCGCCGCACCGCCCGCAGCCGAGACCGCGCCCGTCCATGGCATCGACACGACGGTCGAGTTCTGGGGCGTCGCCGGAGTCGCCCCATACGTCGACCAACTCGTCGACGGATGGCGCACGCGCCTCGCCGCGCAGGGGCAGCCCATCGACGTCGCGGCCACACGTGCCTCGTTCGTCACCGACTTCGATGAGACGATGCAGGGCTGGTTCGCGCGCAGCAGCTTCGGTGTGCCGTGGTCGGGCGTCGAAGCGGCGGCCCTCCGACAACTGAACCGCGAGCGCGCGCGGATCACGCGTGCCGTCGCGCGCAAGCGGATCGTCGAGAACGGCCGCCGGCGTCAGCTCACGGCCGCGGAGCGCCCCGCCCACGTCGAGGCCGAGCTGGTGGTGTTCCGCACGTTCCTCGTCGACCGCATGGTCGCGCACCTCACCGAGGGCGCGTGGGGCTGGATGACCGAGCGGCGGGAGCACCTCGACTTCGTGACCGTCCAGCAGCGCGGGGTGCGCGCCCTCCGTGGGTTCGCGCCGGGCGCGCTTCCGAACGTGGACGCGGTGACGCTGGTGCGCGAGCAGCTCGCTGCACGCGGACGGTCGCTCACGGATACCGAGCGAGCACGCGCGGTCGCGCAGGCCCAGTCGGCACTGCGCCGTCGAACGCGCGACCCGAACGCGACGCTCGACGAGGCAGGTCAGGAAAAGGCGATCGCGGATGCCGAGACTCGGAGATTCGGTGGAAGCGCGGCCGTCGGGGCCGCCGTGCGCGCCGCGGCGATCCGGATCGAGGAGGGCGATTGGGTCGACGTGCACGAGCCGGACGCGAACGGCCGGCCCGCGTGGGGACCGGTCTGGAACTCGAGGAGCCTCGGGGTCATGCCGGTCACCGCGATCTTCGTGCTGTGGCTCATGGATCAGTACGGCACCGGCTTCACTGCGAGCAACTACGCCGGTCATGGCGGCGGAAGCTTCGCCGGCCGCGGTCGCTCCCTCGACCTCACGATTCCCCAGCGTCGAGCCGACGGGTTCTTCGACGCGGCCCAGGCGATCACGTTCGCCCTCGCGATCGACCGGGCGGCGTCAGCGGTCGGCGCCGAATGGCGCGTGCTGTACGACGACTTCTCAGTCGCCCGAGCCGTGAACGAGCGGCTGGGACAGCGGAGGATCATCGAGGTCGCCAACACGAGCCGCAATCGCGCGGGCGCGGTCACGAACATCAACTGGCACGGACCGCTCGTGAACCACTTCCATCTCGACCTCGCGTTCTGAGCGGGTGCAGGCGAACGCCGCGGGAGGAGGCGGCCATGACCCAGCGGCTCTCGAGCGTGCCGGTGCGCGGATGCGGTGCGCCGGTACGCGCGGACGGCCTGGCTGGGGGCAGCGGCGAGACGCTCGCGCCCCATGTTCGGGCCTGTCGGCCCCACGAAGCCGCGCGGGATGTGCCAAACGCCCCGTGCGGGATTTTGGCATCGGCGAAAGGTTGACGCATGGGATCTGCGCGCCGTACCGTGTTGGTCAAACGTTTTGGCAAAACGTTTAGGCACCTCCACGACATTCCCCACCCACGAACCACAGACATGAATGGAGCCGAAGTGATGGAGCTTCGCACCCGCACCACTGCGTCCGCCACGCGCGTTCGTCTCACCCTCTCGGTCGCGGCCATGAGCGCCGCAGCCCTCGTCCTCTCCGGCTGCGGCGTCGGCGGCGGCGAGGCCCCGTCGGGCGCCGACGAGCTCACGGTCCTCGTCGAGGGCGGCGGCCTCGCCGAGCTCGAGCCCGTGGCCGAGGCCTACGAGGAGGAGACGGGCACGACCGTGACCCTCGTCGAACTGCCGTACGCCGGTCTCTACGACCGCATCTCGTCGGAGCTCTCCTCGGGCCAGGTGTCGTTCGACGTCGCCGCGCTCGACGCGATCTGGCTGAGCGCCTTCGCCGACGGCGTCACGCCGCTCGACGACCTGTTCACCGATGAGGTGCAGGCCGACCTGTTCCCCGGACTGATCAGCGAGGCCCAGGTCGACGGCTCCTTCGTGGGCATGCCGGTCTGGACCAACTCCGAGATCCTCTTCTATCGCACCGACCTCTTCGAGGACCCCGCCGAGCAGGCGGCATTCCAGGAGCAGTACGGATACGAGCTCGCGCCGCCCACCACGTGGGAGGAGTACCGCGACGCGGCGGAGTTCTTCACCCGCGACACCGACGGCGACGGCCAGGTCGACCTCTACGGCACCGACGTGAAGGGCGCCGTCGAGACCGAGTGGCTCGCGACCGTGTCCCAGGCCGGCGAGGAGCACATGGTCCTCGACGCCGAGTCGGGTGAGGTGACGATCGACGACGCCGAGCACCTCGAGGCGCTCGACTACTACACGAGCCTGCTGCCCTACGCTCCCTCAGGAGCCGCGCAGCTCGACTGGGCCGGCGCGCAGAACCTCTTCTACCAGGGCCAGCTCGCCATGATGCGGTTCTGGGGCCACGCCTACACCGGAACGCCCGAGGACTCGGTCGTGAAGGACAGCATCGGCGCCGCGCCGATGATCGGCGGACCCGGCGGTGTCGCCGGGGTGCCCGGCGCCTGGTACCTGTCGGTCCCGACCGCGACCGACAAGCAGGAGGAGGCCAAGGACTTCATCGCCTTCGCCTACGAGAACAACGAGCTCTCGATGGACTCGTGGCTCGGTCTGGCGGCACGCATCTCCGCATTCGAGTCCAAGCAGGGCGAGGAGGGCAAGGAGCACTACGCCGCCCTGCTCGAGACGCTCAACGCCCCGCAGACGCTCGCCCGCCCGGCGACGCCGAAGTGGCAGGAGATCGTCGACACCGTGCTCACGCCGATGCTGCAGAAGGCGGTGGAGCCGGGCGCCGACAACGCTGCGCTCCTCGCCGAGGCGAAGGCCCAGATCGAGGCGATCGTCGAGTAGACCGATGCGCACCACGATCAGCACCTCATCGGCCGGGGCGGCGCACGCCGCCCCGGCCCCGGGCCAGGGTTCGCCGGGTGCGACGGATGCCGCGGCATCCGCCACCACCGCCCCGCCCGGAAGCACGACGCCCAACGATCCGCCGAGGGTCGCCGCCCTGCGACCGCGCCGTCGCCCGACCGGGATGAGCGACCGCCGCTTCGCGCTCCTACTCATGCTCCCCGCCGCGATCTTCCTCGCAGTGTTCGTCGGCTGGCCGCTCGTGAAGTTCGTCGCCGACAGCTTCTTCGAGATCTCGCCGATCGCCGGCGGTCCGCGCGAGTTCGTCGGCTTCGACAACTACGCGACGGCGTTCGGGTCCGAGGCGTTCCAGGGTGCCGCCTGGCGCACGGTCGTCTACACGCTGATCGTGGTCACGGCCGAGTTCGTGCTCGGACTCGCCGTGGCACTGCTCTTCACCGCGCTGGGCCGCCGGTCCAACGTCTTCCGCACCCTCTTCATGTACCCGCTCATGATCGCGCCGGTGGTGGCGGGCCTGCTGTGGCGCTTCCTGCTGATCGACAACTTCGGCATCGTCAACCAGCTGCTCTTCGAGTGGGGCGTCATCTCGAGCCCCGGGCAGATCCAGTGGCTGAGCGACCCCGACATCGCGCTGTTCTCAGTCGCGCTGCCCGACATCTGGCTGACGACGTCGTTCATCACGCTCGTGCTGTTCGCCGGCCTGCAGAACATCCCCGGCGACGTGGTCGAGGCCGCGCGGATCGACGGCGCGAACTACTGGCGCCTGCTCACGAGCGTCATCATCCCGCTGCTGCGCCCGGTGATCGCCGTCGCGCTCATCGTGCGCGGCATCGACGCGGCTCGCGCATTCGACATCATCCTGATCCAGACGGATGGCGGGCCGCAGGGCTCCACCACCACGCTGAGCCTGCTCATCTACCGAACGCTCACCCGCTTCGGCGACCCGGGCCTCGCGAGCGCGATGGGCACCGTGTACCTCATCGCGATGCTGGCGGTCTCGATCGTCGCCATCGCCCTGATCTGGCGACCCGGAGGGAACGCACGATGAACCCCCTCGAGACCCGCGGCCGCATGAGCCGCGTCATCCTCTGGGCACTGCTCGCCCTCGCGATCGTGCTCTACGGCTTCCCGTTCGCCTACCTCCTCCTCACTTCCTTCAAGACGCCGCTCGACGCGATCGCCGTGCCGCCCACGGTGCTGCCCGACGTGTGGACGCTCGAGAACTACGTCTCGGCGCTCAGCCGCCAGGGCGTGCCCGCGGCGCTCGTCAACAGCGTCATCACGGCGGTGATCTCGACCGTGCTCTCGCTGGTGCTCGCGGTGCCGGCGGCCTACGCCATCACGCGGTACCGCACCCCGAGCGGGCGCGTGTTCATCGTCGCGGCGCTCGTCACCCGCATGGTGCCGACGATCGCGGTCGGCGCCCCGCTCGTCGAGGTGATGCGCAATCTGGGCCTCACCGACACGTCCCTCGGGCTGGCCATCGCGCACACGACGATCTCGCTGCCGCTGTCGATCTGGCTCATGGCGAGCTTCTTCGAGGCGGTGCCCGACGAGCTCGACGAGGCCGCCAAGGTCGACGGATGCTCCCGGCTGCAGGCGCTCTGGCGGGTCGTGATCCCCGTCGTCACGGGCGGCCTGGCCGTGACGGCGATCTTCGCCTTCCTCGCCTCGTGGAACGAGTTCCTGTTCGCGCTGCTGCTCACGAGCGTCCGCGCGCAGACCACACCGATCGTCATCGCGAACTTCCAGACCCAGTTCGGGCTCGACTGGGGCGGGATGACGGCGCTCGCCGCGGTCTACTCCGTCCCCGTCATCCTGCTCACCCTGCTGCTCCAGCGGCACATCGTCGCCGGGCTCACGCTCGGCGCCGTCAAGGGGTGAGGAACGTGACCCGAACGGAGAACCCCATGCCCGGCAACAACACCTACGACGTCACGACCTGGCCCCACGGCGACCCCTACGAGGACGTCGGCGAGGTGATCAACAGCATCATCGCGGACGTCAAGGCACGCCAAGCCGGTTCCGACGCGAACGGCGGTGGAAAGCCGGGCGCCGTGATCCACATTCCGCCCGGGGACTACCGCCTTCGCACGCAGGTGCTGATCGACATCAGCTTCCTGCGGATTCAGGGCTTCGGGCACGGTTTCGCCTCGTCGAGCATCCGGTTCAACGTGCCGGAAGCGGAATGGCCCGGTCTGCACGAGTTGTGGCCCGGGGGGAGTCGCATCATCGTCGACCTTCCCGCCGGCGAGATCCAGGACGAGTCCGAGCGCGCCGCATTCCGCGTGGCGCGCACCGGCAGCCCTCGGATCAGTTCGGTGGAGTTCGCCGACTTCTGCATCGACGGGCTGCATTTCACCTCAGACGGCTCGGAGGACAACGGCTCGGAGGGCAACCCCGAGAACTCCTACGCGAACGGCAAGACCGGCATCTTCGTCTCGGATGCGAACGACTCGCTGCGCATCACCGGCATGGGCTTCGTCTACCTCGAGCACGCGCTCACGATCCACAACGCCGACGCGCTCTCCGTTCACGACAACTTCATCGCGGAATGCGGGTCCTGCATCGAGCTGCGAGGCTGGGGTCAGGCGTCGAAGATCACCGACAACCTGATCGGAGCCGGCCCCCACGGCCGCTCGATCTATGCCGAGCACCACGGCGGTCTGCTCATCACGGCGAACAACATCTTCCCCCGCGGTGCGAGCAGCATCCACCTGCACGGGGTCACGCGTTCGAGCGTGACCAACAACCGCCTGCACTCGTTCTACCCGGGGATGCTGGTCCTCGCGGCGAACAGCTCGGAGAACCTCGTGGCATCGAACCACCTCCTCCGCGACCATGAGCCCTGGACGCCCTTCCTGGGGATCGACAACGGGCTGGACGACCGCTTCGGCCTGCTCAGCATCAGCGGCAGCAACAACTCCGTGATCGGCAACCACTTCTCCGAGGTCGTCGAATCGCGCCGCATCCGGCCGAGCGGCGCGACCCCAGTGATCATCCGACTGGTCGCCGGCAACGGCAACCACGTCGCCAACAACCACGTGGTGGCGATGGATGTCACCGCCACGTCCAGTGACTCGTGCTTCGAGGCGCAGGTCGATGCCCTCCTGGCGACGGAGGCGTCGCAGGCGCTGGACGTGACCGCCGTCATGGTGGATGCCGCAGCGGTACGGAACACGATCCTCGACTCCGGCCGCGACGACCAGGTCGTGGTGGACACGGAGCTGAACGCCTTCCGGGCGACCCCATCCGTGGGAGACGACACGCATACGCGCTCTTCTCGGGTCCAGCACGCAATCGGGACCGCAGCCGGTGACGGGTGAGCCCGTCGTCGAGCGCCGTCCGCGGCGCGGCGTCGGCGATGACGGGGCCCGAGGCGGTCCGAGATGGTACGAAGGGAGGCGGTGAGATGAGGACGGGGAGACGGATGCCTCGCAAGAAGGTCGGCATACGCGACGTCGCGGCGGCCGCCGGTGTCTCGGTCACGACCGTCTCGCACGTGCTCAACGACACGCCCCACACGCGCACCAGCGACGAGACCAAGTCGCGCGTGCGTGAGGCCGCGTCCCGGCTCGGCTACCAGCCGAACCGGCTCGCACGCGGCCTCCGCACGCAGGCGTCGGGAATGGTCGGGCTGCTGACCGAGGAGATCGCGACCACTCCGCACGCGGGTCGCATCATCCTCGGTGCGCAGGAGGAGGCGAGCCGCCACAACCTCACCCTCGCGATCATCAACTCGACCCTGCGGCACGACGCCGACATCGAGCCGTCCGAGGTGCAGGCGTTCCTCGACCGGCAGGTCGACGGGATCATCTACGCGACCGTCTTCCACGACGAGGTCGTGCCGCCCGACCAGATGCACGCGGTCGCCTCCGTGCTGATCGGTGCTCGCGACCGCGACGGGGAGGTGCCGTCGGTCATGCCCGACGAACGCGCCGGCGCGGCATCCGTCATCGACCTGCTGGTGGGACTCGGCCACCGCCGGATCGCGTTCGCCGCGAGCTCGGTCGACGTGCCCGCCACGCGCGGACGCCTGCGAGGGTACCGCGACGGCATGGCCGCGGCGGGCCTCGACCCGGATGCGTTCGTCGTCGAGGCGGTCTCGGAGGCAGCCGGCGGGTACGAGGCGACGATGGCGCTGCTCGACCACGGGCAGTCGCCCGGTGAGCGCCCGACGGCCGTGTTCTGCTACAACGACCGCATGGCGATGGGCGCCTACCGGGCGGCCGCCGAACTCGGCCTCTCGATTCCGACGGATGTCTCGATCGTCGGGTTCGACGACCAGGATCCGATCCCCGGGAGCCTGTTCCCGCCGCTGTCGACCGTCGCCCTGCCGCATTACGAGATGGGCGCGTGGGCGGTCGAGACGCTGGCGGCCATGATCGAGGGCCGCGAGAGCCGCGAGCACCACGATCGGCTCGAGCCGACGCCCCTCCTGCTCAGGTGCCCGATCGTCGAGCGCGGCTCGATCGCCCCACCCGCTCGCTGACCCGCAACTCCTCCGGCCGCCGACGAGGCGCAACGTCGCTGCTCGTCGCCGTTCCCTGCACACGAAAGGCCCTTCCGCTCATGCTTCGACTCGCCGCATCCTGGGTGTGGGACTTCTGGCTCGCCGACGACGGCGACCGGTTCCACCTGTTCTTCCTGAAGGCCTCGCGGGCGCTGCACGATCCCGACCGGCGCCACTGGCGCGCGACGATCGGGCACGCCGTCTCGACCGACCTCGTCGAATGGACGGAGGTCGCCGACGCGGTCGTCCCGTCGGATCCCCCCGCCTTCGACGACCTCGCGACGTGGACCGGCTCGGTCGTGCGCGCCGACGACGGCACGTGGCGCATGTTCTACACGGGTGTCGACCGGGCCGGCGGTGGTCTCGTGCAGCGCATCGGCGTCGCGGCATCCGACGACCTGATGACCTGGTCGACGACCGGCCGGGCGATCGTCGAGCCCGACTCGCGGTGGTACGAGCGACTCGCGGACGGCGCGTGGCCCGACGAGGCGTGGCGCGATCCGTGGGTGTTCCGCGACCCGTCGGGCGAGGGGTGGCGGATGCTGCTGACCGCGCGCGCGAACGTGGGCGAGCCGTCGTCGCGGGGTGTCGTGGGCACGGCGTGGTCGCCCGACCTCGAGGAGTGGCGCGTCGAGCCGCCGCGGTCGACGGTCGGATCGGGGTTCGGGCAGCTCGAGGTGCTGCAGCTCGAGCAGGTCGACGGGCGCTGGGTGCTGCTCTTCTCGTGCCTCGGCACCGAGCTGTCGGCCGAGCGCCGGGCGGCGGGGGAGCGTGGTGGAATCTGGGCGGTGAACGTCGACGACCCGGCCGGGCCGTTCGACATCGCCGGCGCGTACCGGGTCGCCGACGAGGAGCTCTACGTCGGTCGACTCGTGCGCGACCGGGCCGGTCGGTGGCTGCTCATGGCCTTCCGCAACACGACCCCGGAGGGTGTCTGGGTCGGCGAGATCACCGACCCCATGCCGGTCGCGTGGGTCGACGGGCGGTTGACGCTGACGACGGATGCCGCGGGGGCGCTCGGCCCGGCCGCGCCGGCTGCCGGGATGATCGCCGATGCCTGAGCGGTCGGGCGCGCGGCGATCGCGGAAGGTCGCGCGGCACGTTCGCAAGTGCCCCGGCGCCGACTGCTCGACGATCACGACGCCCGGGCCCGCAGAGGCGTGCCGGTTTCACGCCGCGGCGCGGGATGCCGTCAGCGCGAAGCGGGCCCGGCCGCCGAGTCGGGGTGTTCGTTCGGGATCGACGTGCGGGGGTGGGATGAACCAGACCTCGGTTCGGTCTGCGTGTATGCCCCATCCTTCGCGGTGGATGCGGTGGTGGCAGAAGGAGCAGAGCATGACTCCGTTGCGCAGGTCGGTCGGGCCCGCGTCGCGTTCCCACCATCTGATGTGGTGGGCGTCGACGTAGGCGATGTTCTGGCCGCAGGAGGCGCATCCGCCGTCGCGCTCGGCGAGTGCCAGCCTCTGTGCGCGGCTGAAGAGCCGGGCCGAGCGGCCGAGATCGAGAGGGAGCCCCTCGCCACCGAGGACCGCGGGGATGAGCTCGGCGTCGGCCGACATCCGCCGCGCTGTGGTCGCGGAGATCGGCTGATCGATGCCGTCGATGCGCGCGTGACCGAGACCTTCGACAAGGGTGTCGTGGTCGAGGCGCACCACGACGGTGGCCTTCGCGAGCGGAGCGAGGGTCTGCCCGCACCCGAGGGCGTGGCGCGCGAGAGCGGCGAGCGCGTCGGCCTGGATCTGGGGAATCGAGCGCGTGTCGTCGACGACGGGACCGGGACTCGGGGTCGCCGGTTCGCGCCGCCGCAGCACGTCGCTGACGAGCGCCTCGATCGCGGTCTTGACCGGTGCCGCCGTTTCCGGATCGAGGCGCGCATGCACATGGATCATCCCCATGGCGTCTTCGCGCATGGTGAGGGACCGCTCGCTGCGCAGCTGTTCTTCACGCGGCTCGATCCCGTCGCGGTCGAGCCTGGCCTCGGCCTCACGGATGCCGCGTGAGAGCAGGTCGAGCGGCACGCGCGCAGCGAGGTCGACCAGCACCGCCTCGGCGGTATCGACGAGATCGGCATCGGCGCGGACTCGAACACGGTCGAGCATCGAGGTGATCGCGGACGCCGCGTCGATGCCGATCGTCGAGGATTCGAGCGCTGCGGCGACGTGCGGATGCCGCGAGGGCAGCCGTTCACCGCCGAACGTCTGCCGTTCGGCGGTGGCGGTGCCGACCGCGATGAGCTTCGCCGCGTCGCTTCGCGACGCCCCGGTCGAGGCGGCGATGAGCCGCACCGGATTGTGGAAGCCATGTGCCCTGGCGAGGCTGGACTCGCCACGCTCGGTGTTCGACCGCTTCGACACCTCGGCAGCGACACGCGCAAGAAGGGCCTCGGCGTCTCGTCGCACGCGGGCGAGCGCGTCGGTCACGCGCACCAGTCCGTCGTCGCTCATCTGCGCGACCTCGACCTGCGTCGCGCCGCTGAGCGCGCCGAACGGCCGCATGGCATCGCTCCATACCGCACGCAGCGCCTCGACGTCTCGGTCGAGGGTGTGCAGCGGCTGTTCCATGCTTCGATTCTGCACCGACCCACCGACATCCGAGTGGGCACAGAAAAGCGACGTGATCAGCCATTTTGCCTGTGGAAAAGACGACACCGGCGCGCCCTGTGGAGGACGAGTGATCGCACCGTTGCCCGGGCGGGACAACGGTCGGCAGCGATCGAGATCCGCTGAGCCCGGCCCATGTCGATCTCGGCCACCGTCGTTCGACGTGTGAGTAGGAGCACCCGCCGCGAGGCACCCGCCGCGAGGCATCCGCCGCGAGGCACCAGCTTCGAGGCATCAACCCCGAGGCATCCGCTCGCTCGACGAGAACCGCAAGGAGAAGATCATGGCAACGCCCCGGGCCCTTCGGCCACTGCGCAACCCGGCGTACCGCTGGCTGGCGGCGGCGCTCGTCGCGTCGATGGTCGGCGCCGGCATCTGGATGGTCGCGCTCGTCTGGCAGATCGTCGCGATCGGCGGCGGCGCGGCCGAGCTCTCGATGGTCGCCGGCGCGTCGGCCGTCGGGATGCTGCTGACGACCCTGCTCGGCGGTGCGCTCGCCGACCGGATGTCGCAGCGCCGCATCCTGCTCGTCGTCGAGGTCGTGCGGGCCGCGAGCGTCGGCGTGGTCGCACTGCTCTCGCTGGCCGGCGGGCTCGTGGTGTGGCAGCTCGCGGCGGTCGCGTTCGTCGGCGGCGTGATGGCCGGGCTGTACTACCCGGCGTACTCGGCGCTGCTGCCGACCGTCGTGCCCGAGGACGAGCTCATGGCCGCCAACGGCTTCGAGGGCATGGCGCGGCCCGTGCTCATGCAGGCCGGCGGCCCGGCGCTCGCGAGCGGGCTCATCGCGGTCACGTCGCCGGGCGCCGCGCTCGCCGTGACCGCCCTCACCGGTGTCGTCGCGGCGGCGTGCCTGCTGCGAGTGCCCACGCGCGCCCGGCGCCACGACAGCGACGGCGGCGCCGAGCAGGCAGAGCGGATGGCGCAGCCGAGCGGGACGCGGCATCCGGCTCTCGCCCTGCTCCTCGACGTGCGAGACGGCTTCGCCTTCATGGTACGCACGCCGTGGCTGCTGGGCACGCTGGTGTTCGCGTCGCTGTTGATCCTGTTGATCATGGGGCCGTTCGAGGTGCTCGTGCCGTTCGTGGTCAAGGACGTCGCCGGCGGCGGCCCCGCGGAGCACGCGCTGATCCTGGCCGCGTTCGGCATCGGCGGCGCGGTCGGCTCGGCGGTGATCGCCTCGATGCGGATGCCGCGGCGCTACCTCACCGTGATGAACCTGCTGTGGGCGTTCGGCTGCCTGCCCCTCGCCGTGTTCGGCTTGACCGACCAGGTCTGGATCATGGTGGTCGCGGCGTTCCTGGTCGGTGCGGCGTTCAACGGCGGGGTGGTGATCTGGGGCACGCTCCTGCAGCGCCGGGTTCCCGCGGAGATGCTCGGCCGGGTCTCGAGCCTCGACTTCTTCGTCTCGCTCGCGTTCATGCCCGTGTCGATGGCGATCGCCGGACCGGCGGGCGAGGCGGTGGGGCTGCCGGTGGTGTTCCTCATCGCGGGCGTGGCACCGCTGGTGATCGCGGCGGTCGCGATCGTGGCGGCGCGGATGACACGGGACGAGGCGGCGAACCCGATCGACGTCGACGAGTCAGAGGCCGAGGCCGAAGCGGATGCCGCGGGGCCGGCGGCGTCGCCGGCCCCCGAGCTCGCTGCGGCGTAGCGCCTACGGCGTCCCGTCGTGGCCCTCGTACTCATCCGCGACCCGCCTGGCGAACTCGTCGGTCATGCGGCGGGTCTCCCGTTCCTTCCGAGCGGCCTCCTCGGCAGTCTCGGTCGAAGTCCAGAGATCGGCCAGCCGATCCTCCAGCTCGCGGACCTGCGCGCGGACCGCGTCATCCGTACGGATACGCGCTGCTTCGGCGGCGTCGCGCACCGCCCGCACGGCGGTGTCCACGATGCGGCGCTCCAGGAGGACCACGACGCCGACGAGCAGCAGCGTCGTGCCGACCGCACCGAGGACGCCCGCGAGGTAGGCCGTGCGGTCGGCGACCGGCGCCACGAGCAGGCCGACGAGGATGCTCGCGAGGCCGAGCACGATGCATCCCACGAACCAACCCCACCGGATGCGGAAGCGCGGCGTCTCGGCCATCTCGGTCGTCATGCCGTCAGCGTAGGACCTGCCAGCCCGCTCCCCACCCACCGCCCATAGGATCGGACGCATGGCCGGGTTCTGGGGCAAGCGCAAACGCGACGAGCAGCAGCAGCAGGAACTCGACGCGCACGACCTCGACCTGGCGAAGCGCGCGCGGGAGGCGCTCGTCGCCGCCGATGAGCGCATCCGCGTGACCTCCGACGAACTCGGGTTCGCCGAGGCCGAGCTCGGATCCGACGCGACCAAGGGGCTGAGCGAGGCGCTCGCCGTGGTGCGGGTCCACATGGGCGACGCGTTCCGCCTGCACCAGCTGAACCACGACCACATCCCCGACACCCGCGAGGAGCTGCGGACCCGCAACGCGCGCATCGTGCAGCTGTGCGACTGGGCCGAGGACCTGCTCGAGCAGCACACCTCCGCGCTCGCCGAGCGCATCGCGCGGGCGCGGCGGGCGCCCGAGATCATCGCCGGCATCCGCGGTGACGTCGAACTCCTGCGGACCCGCATCCCCGACGCCCGCCAGACCGTCGACCGGCTCGCCGTCCGCTACGCGCCGGAGGCCCTCGCCCAGGTCGAAGCCAACCCCGCGGAGGCCGAGCAGCTGCTCGGATTCGCCGAGCACGGCGTCGGCGTGGCCGAGCGCCGGCGTGAGGCCGGCCAGCGCGAGCAGGCGAACCTCGCGCTGGAGGCATCCGCTGAATCGGTACGCCGAGCCGCGACGCTGCTCGATGCGGTGGAGACCTTCGAGGTCGAGGCGCTGCGCGCCGAGTCGACGCTGGCGGCGATCATCGAGGACTCCCGCGGCGACCTCGTCGTCGCACGCAAGGAGCCGCACTCGCCCGGCGTCGCGAAGGCGATGACCGACCTGCAGGCGGCGCTCGCCGCCCTCCCGCCGGCCGGGGTCAACACCGACCCGTTCACCCACCTCGACCGGCTGCGCGAGGCGAATGCGGGGCTGGATGCCGCGATCGCAGCAGCTCGCGAACGCGCGACGCGTCCGATCCCGCCGCTCGACCACGTGCACCACGCGATCGACGACGCCGACCGGCAGCTCGCCGTCGCCCGCGACGTCATCGCCGGCCACCGCGGCTGGATCGGCGCCGACGCGCGCACCCGCCTCGCAGAGGCCGAGCGCATCCGGCTCGACCTCGATCACTTCCTCGGCATGCCCGCGGCGACCGCGACCATGATCGACGAAGACCACCGCGAGCAGGCGATGGGCATGGCCCGCCGTGCGGCCTACCTCGCCGCCGAGGCCCTGCAGCTCGCGAAGCGCGACATCGACTCGTCGCGGCCGCAGGGTCCCGACCAGTGGGGCGGCCCCGGCGGCCCGGGCTGGGGCGGCGGCGGGCGACGCGGCGGCGGCGGCGACATGATGGGCGGCATCCTCGGCGGCCTCGTCATCGGCAGCATCCTCGACGGCATCTTCGACTGAGGCGGCAGGCGGCAGGCGGCGCGCGGCCCGCGCGCGACGCGCAGAGCGGATGCCGCGTCGCGCCTACGGCACGTTCGTGAAGCTCGCGCTCGGGTACAGGAAGTTCGGCGCCACCTGCACCGTGAGGGAACCGGGGTCGTCGACCGACCAGGCGACCCGCCAGCTGATCGATTCGCCCGGCTCGATCGTGGCGGTCGGGGGAATGCCGACATCGTCTCCGGGGTCGAGGAGGTCGGTGCCGAGGTCGACGACCTGGCTGACCTCCTGATCGCCCGACGACAGCGTCGGCAGCGGGAGTGGCTGCAGGTCCTCCGCCGAGTCGTTGGTGAGCGTCAGCGTGAACACGACGTGATTCGCGCGCGTCGCGCCGACCGCGAAGTCGCTCGGCGTGTACGGCTCGGGCGCGGAGACCGTGAGCGCGACGCCGTCGTCCCAGGTCATCGTCTCGCCGAACGCGAGGCTGCCGACGTCGGGGGCCTGGGGTTGCTCGGGCGCGGGATCGGCACCCGGGTCGTCCTGACCCGGCAGCGGAAGCCCGGGCACGTCGGGAATCGCCTCGTCGATCTCGTCCAACGCGGTGCCGATCGACCCGATGACGGACGTGACGAGCATCACGACGCCGACGACCGCGGCGATGAGCGACACGACGAGTCCCGTGACCGCCGGCCATTTCGGGCCGCGCAGGGACAGCCCGATGATCGAGAGCACGACGGCGACGGGCACCAGGATCCACGCGAATCCGCTCAGGGCGGGGATGAACGCGAACACGAGCCCCACGATCGCGACCCCGAGTGCGATGATGCCCACTACGTTCAGGGCGCGGTTCGACGGCTCGGCGAACGACGGCTCGGTGAACGACGGTTCGGCGAGCGGATGCCGCGGCAGCACCATCGTGGCGCCGTAGTCCTCCGTCGGCGCATCGCGGCTCGCGTCGCGCCCGGCGTCGACGGCCGCGTACGGCTCGGACCGGTCGTTCCAACCCGCCGACACGGTCGGGTCGTCACCGTAACCGGATGCCGCGGCATCCGACCCGCCTGAGCCCCGGGATCCCCAGACGAAGGGGATGGTCGGGCTGTCATCCCCCGTCGACGACACCGCGGCGGTCGACGACTCGGGCAAGACCTGCGTCGGCGGCAGGGTCTCGACGCCGGGCGCCACGTACTGCGTCCAGGCGTCGCCGTCCCAATATCGCCGTCCGCCGGACCCGTCTTCGTACCACCCGGCGGGCGCCCTCGTCGGGTCGCTCATACCTCGATGGTGACAGAGCCGGCGCGCCATCGCACCGGTCGATCACGCTCGGGGCGGGCGACCGAGGTCGCGTCGCAAGCGGCGCCTCATACGGGTCTCGCTTCGCGAAGCACGGATTCGGCGACGTCGTCCTTCAGGCTCGACGCGGGCACGATGTCGACCGGCGCGTCCAGGATCCGTTCGGCGGCGCTGCGCATCCCGCCGAGCGCGAACATGCCGACGTCGTCGGTGAGGTCGACCAGCAGGTCGATGTCACTCGTCTCGGACTCGTCTCCGCGAGCGACGCTGCCGAACACGCGCACGTTCGAGGCGCCCAGCTCCGCCAGCGCGCTCAGGAGCTCCTCCCGGTTCGAGTTGAGGCGAGCGCGAAGGGGACCGACGCGGGTGCGGCTCCGTGGGGCCGAAGAGGTGGACAGGCGCTCGGCCGTCGCCGTGACCCCGGCGCTGAGTTCCTGCCGATGCGAATCGATGAACTCGCGCACCGCTGCCGTGACGATGTCCTTCTTGGTGCGACCGAGGACGTGCGCGGCGTCGGAGACGAGCCGGTCCGTCGCCGGATCGATCTTGATCGGGGTGAATGGCGCCATGTTGACTCCTCGGTACCAAAGTACCATCTGGTACCCGACGAAGGCGACGCGGGCGGCGGTGCCCCGGGTCAGAACGGCCAGATGAGCGGAACCCACAGCACCGCAATGACCACGTAGGTCAGCGCGAGCGGGATCCCGAGGCGCCAGTAGTCGCCGAATCGGTATCCTCCGGGCTCCATCACCATGAGGTTCACGGGCGTGGCGATCGGGGTGAAGAAGGCGGCCGCGCCGACGACGGTGAGCGCCATCATGAACGGCTGCACGGAGGCGTCCAGGGTGGCGGCGACCGAGACGGCGATGGGGATCATGACGAGCACCGTCGCCGTGTTGCTGATCACCTGTCCGAGCGCGAGCGTGAGCAGGCAGATCGCCAGCAGGGCGAGATGCGGACTCGCCGTGCCGACGATGCCGAGCAGTCCGCCGGCCACCAGTTCTGCGGCGCCGGTCTCGATGAACGCGGTCGACAGGGGGATCAACCCGGCGATGAGCACCACCGTGCTCCACTGGATCGACCGCCACACCTGCGGCAGGTCGAGCACGCGCAGGAGCACGAGCGCGCCCGCCGCGAGCAGGCCTGCCACGACGGGCGGCACGACTCCCGACGCGAGCAGCACCACCATGGCACCGAGGACGGCGATGGCGCGTCGTGCGCCGCGACCGAGCGGCACGGCCCGGCGCAACGACTGCGGCGCGGTGACCGGGATGACGCCGGGGAGTCGCACGTACCGCTCGAGGGCATCCCACGGGCCGCGCACGAGCAGCGAGTCGCCGGCGCGCAGCGCTTCTGGGTCGTCCGTCTCGGTTGCCGTCGCTTGGCGTTCGCCGTTCCGCCGGATGGCGATGATCACGAGGTTCTCGCGCAGCGTGGTCATGCCCGGGAACACCTTGCGGCCGATGTACACCGAGCGCGGGGTGATCATCACCTCGGCGACCCCCTCGTCGGGCGTGTAGAAGGTGCCGGTGTCGAGGCTCACGTCGTAGCTGCGGCGGAACTCCCGAGCCATGGCGTCGGGATCGGCGGGAGCGGTGTCGGTGAGCTGGTCGGCCTTCCGGTCGGGCAGCAGCCGGTCGCCGAATGCGACGAGGATCGCGATGCTGAGCGCGAGCAGCGGGAGGCCGGCCAACGCGAACTCGAAGTACCCGAACGCCCTGCCGCCGGCGTTGGCTGCGGCATCCGACACGAGCACGTTCACCGGGGTGCCGGTCAGCGCGAGCAGGGATCCGGCGTGCGACGAGAAGGCGAGCGGGATGAGCAGTCGCGACGGGGCGATGCCCGCGTTGAGGGCGACCACGACGACCACGGGCAGCAGCGCGGCGACGGCGCCGTTCAGGCCGATGAACGCGCTGAGCACCGCCACCATCAGTGCGATGACGACGGTGAGCTGCCGTCGGCCGGTGCCGGCCCGGCCGATCACCTGCTGGCCCGCCCATGCCGTCACGCCCGTCGCGTCGAGTGCCTCGCTCACGACGAACAGCGACGCGATGAAGATGACCGTCGGATCGCCGAAGCCGGCGAGCGCCTGGGGGAGGGTGATCACGCCGGTCGCCCACAGCGCGAGCGCTACGCCGACGGCGACGAGCGCGATGGGGACGCGGCCGCTCACGAACCCGACCATCGCGAGCGCCAGGATGACGAACGTCGCGACGATCGGGTCGACCATGACTCGACGTTAGTCCGTACCCGGTCAGTCGAGCATGCCGAGGAACCGCCGCATTCGCACGGCCATCTCCTCCGGCACCTCGGCCGCGGCGAAGTGCCCGCCCTCCTCGAGCCGGTCGAACCAGCGCAGGTCGCGGTAATGCGACCTGGCGAGCGACTCGGGGTAGTCGGCTTCGTGTCGCTGGATCCAGACAGCCGCGGGGACGCTCGTGGGCGGGATCGGGTCCGGCGCGTCGGCGCCCTCGTAGTACGGCCGGAACGACGACTGGATCGACTGGGTGACCCAGTAGATCGTCGCTTCCGTGAGGATCCGGTCCCGGGAGATCCGTCGCTCGACGGCTGCCGGGTCTCCAGGCGGGGTGTCGCTCCACTCCACGAGCTTCTCGGTGGTCCAGGCGAGCAGGCCCGCGGGGGAGTCGTTGAGGGCGACCGCGAGCGTGTCGGGCCTCGTCGCCTGCACGTGGCCGTAGGCGCCATCCGTGCCGTGCTTGTCTGCGAGGGCGGCGAAGAACGCGAGCTCGACCGGGTCGGTGAGGGCCTCGCGCTCGGCGCCGGTGGGGAAGTGCGCGTGCGTCGCGACGATGCCCGCGACCTGCTCGGGGTAGCTCGCGGCGATGAGGTCGCTGACGTTCGCGGTGACATCCTCGCCGTAGGTGACGTACCGCTCGTACCCGAGCACGTCGGTCATCAGCCGGTGCATGGTGGCCGCCAGTCGGCGCTCGGTCATCGGCCCCTCGGCATACGGTGACGAGAAGGCGAATCCGGGAAGGCTCGCGACCACGACGTGCACGTCGGGGAGGAGGTCGGCGAAGTCCAGCTGCAGCGCGAACGTGTGCGGCCAGCCGTGCATGACGAGCAGCGCCGGCGCGTCGGGCCGGTCGGACCGGAGGTGCACGAAGTGCACGCTCGCGTCGTCGATCTGCGCGATGAACTGCGGATGCCGGTTCAGCCACGCCTCGCGGGCGCGCCAGTCCCAGTGCCGCCACGCGTCGACGAGCTCGCGGAGGTACGCGGCGTCCATCCCGGACAGCGGCCGCCGCGGCGAGTCGTCGAGCAGTCGGGTGCGCTCGAGCCGATCGCGCAGGTCGTCGAGGACCTCGTCGGGGACATGGATCTCGAAAGGCTCCGGAGCGGTCATGGTCCGAGGCTAGGCAGGGCGACCGACATCGGTTTCCGGGTCGGAGTGCCGTCCGCGGCGGAGCCTGACACTAGGGTATCGATACTGTTACCCTAGTGTCATGGTCTGGAGCGTCAGCGAGTATGCCGAGCGGCTCGGAGTCTCTCGAGCCGCGGCGTACAAGCGGGTGCGGAGCGGTCAGGTCGGGGCCTACCGAGCCGGTTCGCAGTGGGTCGTGCCGAAGGTGGCGATCGCGGCGCCGCGAGCGTCGTCGCGCCCGATGTCGCCGGAGAATGCGGTGCGCCTGCTCAGCCGGTTCTCGGGCGTGGAGATCGAGATGCCCGAGCCGGTCGCGCGGCGCAGGATCGCCGAGAAGCTCGGCGCGCTGCGAAGCGAGGACGCGGACCTCCAGCGCCTCTGGAGCTGGGTTCGCTCCCGCGCGCCGCGACTCGAGCTGAGCGCCAACGCCGCCGACCTCGCCGACCTCCTCCGGGACCCGCGGCTGGCGCGCTCGGGGCTTTCCGACGCGCGAGCCGGGATCGCGGCATCCGGTGTCGCCGAAGGGTATGTCTCACCGGCCGACGTCGATGCGCTGGTGCGCGACTACCTCCTCGTCGAGAGCGAGCGGCCCAACGTGTGGCTGCACGTCGCCGACATCCCGGATGACGCGTCGGCGGAGGTGCCGATCGGCTTCGTGATCGCGGATCTCCTCGATCACGGCGGTCCTCGTGAGCTCGGGCGGGCGGCCGAGCTGCTCGCGGAGCACGCCGGATGAGCGACGGCGTGCCGCTTGTCGAGCTTCCGGTTCTGGGTGGTGCGGCCGGCGAATCGTGGCACGGACTCCTGGATCTCGCCGAGGAGGTGCCGGACGGGTGGTGCCTCATCGGCGGGTTCATGGTGATGCTGCACTGCCTCGAGCGCGGTGCAGTTCCGACGCGGCCGACCGACGACGGCGATGCAGTCGTGGACGTCCGTGCGCGCCAGACGATGCTCCACGACGTGACCGCCGGACTCGTTCGCGTGGGGTTCCACGCGGACGGCATCACGGCTGACGGACACCAGCACCGATGGAAGCGTGGTGACGCGGTGATCGACATCCTGACGCCGGACGGCATCGGTGAACGGGCAGGGCGCGCGATCGGCGTCGGCGGCGCGACGACGCTTCAGGCGCCCGGGTCGACGCAGGCTCTACTCCGAGCCGAGCAGGTTCACGTGCGGCACGGAGAGCGGATCGGCACGATCCAGCGCCCGAATCTCGTCGGCGCGCTCGTGGCCAAGGCGGCGGCGTTGTCGATCGCCGACGGCGTGCGGGGTCAGCGACACATCGTCGACTTCTGCAACCTCGCACCGCTGGTCGGCCGTCGAGATCTGACCGGACTGACGCCGAAGGACCGACAACGCCTCCGGCTCATGGTGGCCAAGGCCGACGCGCACCCGGAGATCGTCGTGACGGTCGACGGTGCCGCGGACGGGCTGAGGCGCATTGCGCTTGCCGTCGAGTAGAAGGCGGTGAATCGAAGGCGCGTCAGCCGCCGTCGCCCCTCACCCCACCCCACCCAGCAACTCCGCGAACACCTCGCCCGCATCCTCGCGCACTGCGAGCCGCCCTGACTGCCCCATCCACAGCGACTGCAGGTCGCCGCGTCCGACCCGCACGGCCTCGGCGCGGAAGCGTCCCGTGATCCAGTTCTGCATCGGGAACGGCGCCCTGCCGCCGGCCGCGGTCAGTTCGCGCACCGCCCGGTTCTCCGCGCCGCGCGCGAGTCGTCCGCTCATGACCCGCGTCAGCACCGTGTCCTCGGCGGCCGTCGCGACGATCGCGTCCCGGTGCGCATCCGTCGTCGCCGACTGCCGGGTGCGAAGGAACGCCGTCCCCACCTGAACGCCCGCTGCGCCGAGCGCGAGCGCGGCCGCGACGCCGCGCCGTTCGGCGATCCCACCCGCGGCGATCACGGGCACCTCGACCGCGTCGACGACCTGCGGGATGAGCGAGATCGACCCGACGAGGCCCTGCTCGGGCTCGCGCAGGAACGCGACCCGGTGCCCGCCCGCCTCGAGCCCGGTCGCGACGACCGCGTCGATGCCGCCGTCCTGCAGCGCGACCGCCTCGTCGACCGTCGTGGCCGTGCCCACCAGGCGGATGCCGCGCTCGCGAGCGCTCTCGACCACGCTCGCCGGCGGCACCCCGAACACGAAGCTCGCGACGGCGGGCCGCACCTCGAGCACCGCAGCCCATTGCTCCTCGAACGGCGGCAGGAACCGCTCCGGCGGCGACGTCGGCACCGGCACCCCGAGCTCGTCGAAGAACGGGCGAGCGGATGCCACGGCCCGCTCGAACGCGCCAGGCTCGGGCGCGGCATCCGTCGTCATTGGCAGCCAGAGGTTGAGCGCGAACGGGCCGCCAGTCGCCGCCCTGATCGCCGCACCCGTCTCGCGGATGCGGTCGGCGTCGTACCCGTAGAGCCCGTACGAGCCCAGGCCGCCGAGCTCGCTCACGGTCGCGGTGAGCTCGACGGACGACAGCCCGCCGAACGGACCCAGCACGATCGGGTGGCGGATGCCGAGCAGCTCGGTCAGCTGGGTGCGTGCGTCGGTCGTCATGCTCCTCAGTCTCGCGGGGCTGCTGCCGCTGCGTCGAGCGCCGGTGCCCGTTCGGCCGGACTTCCCCTCGATGAGCGCAACGCGTGCGCGGTCGGCGGATTCCTCCACCGGATCGGGCAGTCACCCGGTCGCGATCCTCGGTGTTGGTACTGACCGGGAGCACGCCCGGCGGACCGATGACGATGTGTTCGAGGTCGCTCACGCCGGAACGGACTGGCACCGAGTGCAGCACGTACCGGATGGGGGTGGAGTTCTCCGTATGCTGTGCTGCGTGAGCAGGGTGAGTGCAATGCTGAAGGACGTCCGGCTCGTCGGCGGCATCGTGGCGCTCGCCGCTGCCGGCGCCATTGCGTTCGGGTACGTTCAGGTCGTGCAGGCCGCGGCCCCCGACCACGTCGGCGAAGTGGTGCAGCTCGGCGACTTCGGCACCGAGAACCACGACCCGTCACTCGTGCTCGGCGCGCAGGCCGAGAAGGCGGAGCGCGAACGCGTCGAGGCGGAGCGCATCGCCGCGGAGGAAGCTGCCCGGCTCGCCGCCGAGCAGGCAGCCGCGGAGGAGGCCGCACGCCTCGCTGCCGCGGAGGAGGCGGCGGACCCCGAGCCCGTCTCCGACGAGCCCGGGTGGTCGTGGGACGACATCGAGCCCGAGCCATCCACGCCTCCGTACACCGGGCCCGACCCCGGCGCGCAGCCGCACACGATCTGCGAGGTTCTCGCGGACGGCACCGAGGTGCCCTGCGGGTAGGTCAGCCGACCGCGCCGAGGCGCGGGGCGTGGTCCCGCATGCCCTCGAGCACCGCCCAGCAGAGGTCGTACCGGATGCCGACGGGGCTGCCGTCGTCGTCCAAGGCGACGAGCTAGGGCAAGCCGGCCGCGGAGCCCTGCACGCGAGGGCGCGGTTCCGCGTCTCCGCGTCGCCGCTCAGCTCGCGGTGCTGGCGGTTGCGTTGTACGCCTCGAGCACCTCCCGCGGGAGACGTCCGCGGACCCCGACCGAGTACCCGTTCTCGAGCGCCCACTGCCGGATGACCGCGGGCGAAGGTCCACTGTAGGCGGCGGTCGTGGCGACGACGGTCGAGGGGGCGAGTTCCCAATCTCTCTGGGAGGGCGTCGGGGTCTCAGCGCGCTCGAGACGGCTCGCTGCAGGAGACGGAGCGAGGGCCGGCTGCACGTGGTTCAGCATCACCTCGAACGTCGTCGGGTCGACGAGTCTCGTGTTCAGCTCGAGTGCCCTCTGCAGCTTGCCGCCGACGAACGAGCCGTCCGTAACCAGCATGGCCGTGAACCGCGAAACGTTCCCCATGACTCGAATGCCGAGCGCCGCGGCTCGGCGTTCCAGGCGGTCCCGCACGGCGCCGTCGCATCCGGTGAACGCGACCTTGTCACCCACGCGGAGCGGTTCTCCATGCGCCCATTCCTCCGTGAGCGGCTGCAGCTCCTGTGCCAGCCGCGCGGAGCGCGCCTTGTCCGCGTGCTTGATGATCTCGAGCACGGACTCCTGGTCGACGTCGAGCAGCTCGGCGACCGAGTTCAGTTGCGCTCGTTCCTCACGTGACACGTGCCCGTCGTCGACGGCTCGGTGTGCGAGCGCGAGCACGAATGCCCGATTCGCGGCGCGGATATCCGCGACATCCAGTTGGTAGATCGCGGCGTAGTCGTTGAGGATGACCGCCTCGGCGTGCGAGACCTCCCCGTCTTCGAGGGCTTCCAGGAGCGCTTCCAGGTAGGTCATCGTGCCCTCGGGCGCGCCCTCGTCCAGCACCTCGAGCAGGCTGAGCCCGGTCAACTGTTGCAGAAGCGGTGGCTGTGCCGGCCGAGGCGCACTGATCCGGATTGGACGGCTGTTGACCGGTTGCGCTGGCGCAGGTCGGGAACGCGGGGTCCGGACGGGTCCTTCCGGCCAGGAAACGGTGCGGGCATGCTCGACGATTCCGACCAGGTCGCGGTGGACATCGCGTGCAGCGGCACGATCGAGGTAGTAGCGCAAGAGACCGGCAGTCGCTCGCGCATCTCCAAGCGCCGAGTGCGCATCGCTCAGGGGGACCCCCGTTGCCCAGCAGCAGTCCACCAGCCGCCGACGGTGCATGTCGGGGAGGTAGTGGTGGCTGCCCTGGAGGGTGCAGAACGACGGCAGCCATGGCATTTCCCAGCCCGCGAGGGTGAACTCCGACCGGAGGAATGCGAGGTCAAACTTCGCGTTGTGTGCTGCCACCGGAAGCCCGTCCAGACGACGAGCGATGGATCCCGCGACCTCATGGAAGAGCGGTGCGTCGGCGACATCCGCATCGGTGATCCCATGGATGTGCGTCGCACCGACCGGACCCTCGGGATTGAAGCGGCTGGTCCACTCGTCGATGACCGCACCACGCATGTCGACTCGCACGACCGCCAGCTCAAGAACGCGGCCGGCCTTCGGGGAGAGGCCCGTCGTCTCGACGTCGATGACGGCGAATGAGGGAACGGCCTGCTGGAGGGCGTTGCTCGCCTGCCGGGGTCGGTCGCCAGCGTGCTCGAGAAGATCGCCAGCGGTCGGAAGGGACGGTGCCGACTTACGGCGGTCGGCTCGGCCGAACAGTCGGTCGAAGAAGCTCATGCTGCCCTTTCGTAGGGGTAAAGGCTCAGGTGAATGAACCCCAATGCTCTCGATCCACGAATCGATCGCCGCAGTCCGACACGCCACCCGTTCGGGTGACGTCCGCGATCGACCCGGCCTGCTCTGTCCCGCGTGATGGCGGGTAGCTCGGCGAGCGGCGGATGGCCCTGGCTCAGCGAACGACCATGAGCGCCGTGACGAGCGATGACCAGAGCGCGACGAATCCAAACGGCATGGCGGCGATCACAAGGATCACCCATCCCTGACGCCGGCGCCTCGCCCTGCAGACCGCGATATGCAGCCGGTCGAACGCGGCCTGGTCGATGGGCTCAGCCTCCGGCATCCGCTGCCAGGCTGTGGGCTGCGCGGCGACGGCCGCGAGGTGCCGCACCTGCTCGGGTGAGAGTGTCACCGGGCGCCGCCGCAACCACCGCACGAGCTCGAACTCGCGTAACACGACGAGGTCCGCAGGTCGCTCGCGTACCGTCATACGCTTCGCCCCGACGACCGCGATGATCGGGGTGACGTCGACGAGCGTGCGCGCGGCGCCCGACAGCAGCTTCGAGGTGCGCTTGGCCTCGTACCGCGCATTGCGGAGGTGGTCGGTGCGCTGCCCGCCCACGAGGATGCGCTTCGCGCCCACCCATACGTGCTGGCCGCGGTGGTGCTTGGTGTTGATCGTGAACACGCCCGCCGGTCCGATGGCGACGTGGTCGAGGTCGCTCGAGCCGGCGCCGACCGGCACCGAGTGCAGGACGTACCAGTTGGGCCCGAGCGCGGCGAGCCGTCGCGCGACCTCGAGCTCGCCGAGGGCGCCGAGGTACCAGGGCTCGGCGTCGCGTCCGAGCGGCGAGACCCCGAAGAACCGCTGAACTGCGGTGTTCGGCGGAACGGTCGCCTGCACGCGCACGCATTCGGCGATGACGGATGCCGCGGGGCGGCGGTGACCGAGCGGTTCGGCAGGGGCATGCGCAGTGCTCACGGGCGGGTCCTCGTTCGGGCGGTAGGGTCGCTCGATCCTGCCAGCGGGCCGGTGCTGGAGGCGAGTCCCCGAACGCGGGGTCGTTTCGCGCGGTGGGGTTTAGTCATCAGCGTTGAACCCGACGCCTAGTTGAGGCCGTGGATCATGAGCGTCTTCGCTCGCCCGTTCATACCGTGGAGCTCGCCCAGTTCGGCGCTGTACATGAATAGCGCGATGCCGGAGCGGTCCGCGAACTCGATTGCACCGGGCGCATAGCCTGTGCTCGTGAAGAACAGTGGACTGCGCCCGTCAGCGGATGCAACTCCGGCGAGCTCACGGATCGGAGCGACGCCGACGTTGGCCGCATAGTGCTTGACCTGGGCTATGTACTTGCGCCCGCCCACGTCGACTCCTCCATCACCTCGGTAACTCGTGACCTCCGCGTCGGTCTCGCCAAGATGTCGCATCCACTGGGCGACAAGCTCCTCGGCACCCCGCGGCGTAACCCCAAGACGCGCCGGGTCCGGTCTGAGCGAGTTCCTCGTCATGTCGCGCGCCATATCGCGATCGAGCGGCATTCCCTGTTTCGCCCTGCGCCTCTCGAGAGCGACCTTAGCGCCCTGGAATCCAGATTGGATCAGGGCCCTGACCGACGCCCTGCGGCGGTCCCGGGCGGCTTGCCGCGCGCGTCGTAGAGCGAGACCAGTACCGACACTCAGCAATACCAGTGCGATGGAGACGAGAGTGAGCAACGGGCTCCAAGGGTCCAGAGCACGAATGACACTTTGAATCGATTCTGGAAACGGGGAGAGCACCGACTCGGGCAGCAGCGAAAGTACCAGCAGGGAACCGGTGAGAAGAGCTAAGGCCAGCATCGTCGTGAAGGTCGTCGACCATCCCTCGGCCGCGCGGTCTTGGGCGCTTCTTTGAAGCTTGATCTGCGGTCCGATATGCGAGCGGACAACCTGCATTAGGATCTCGTCCGGGACCCACACATCAGGGTAAGAGCGACCAATTCTCGTGCCGGCGTCCCTGGCCGAATTGACGGACCTCATCGACGAATTCTGGCAGATCGAACGTTCAGCCGGTCACCTGCTCGCCGTGTCTCACCTGCACTCCGGAAGCCGGGGCGTGGGCAACAAGATCGCGCAGCACCACATCCGGGTCGCGCAGGAGCTCTGCCGGAAGTGGTGTATCGACCTGCCCGACCGGGACCTCGCGTACCTCGTCGAGGGCACGCCGGAGTTCTCGCGGTACATCGCGGAGCTGCGGTGGGCGCAGCACTTCGCGCTGCTCAACCGGGAGGAGATGATGGACCGGGTCATCCGACAGGTCTCGGAGTGGGTCGGCGCGCCGGTGGAGGAGCGGGAGCGGATCAACTGCCACCACAACTTCACCGAGAGCGAGGAGCACTTCGGCAAGCGGGTGTGGGTGTCGCGCAAGGGCGCGATCCAGGCCGATGCCGGCCGGCCGGGCCTGATCCCGGGTTCGATGGGTACCGCGTCGTACGTGGTCGAGGGCCTGGGTGATCGGATGTCGCTGAACTCCTCGCCGCACGGCGCGGGCCGGACGTACTCGCGCTCCGCCGCCCGGCGCACCTTCACGCAGGATCAGCTGCGGGAGGCGATGGCCGGCATCGAGTTCCGCGACGCCGACGCGTTCATCGATGAGATCCCGGCGGCGTACAAGCCGATCGATCGGGTGATGGCGGATGCCGCGTCGCTCGTGCGGGTGCGGCACACGCTGCGGCAGGTGGTGAACGTGAAGGGGGACTGAGGCGCCGTACGCCGCTCAACAGATGGTGACGGATGCCGCGGCTCGCGCCCGCTCGGAGACGGGCGGGCGCGAGCCGCGGCGTTCCGTCGCCCACCGCAGCGGAACGTGGGCGAGCAGAACTGCTCGCCGGCTCGCTACGCGGTCGCGGCTCTCCCGGTCGCTCTACGCAACATCTCACCGAGCCCAATCGAGTCGGCGAGTTCGTAGATCTCAGCCTCATCCGGATGCGACGGGAGCACGGAATCCCATGCAGCGAGCGCCAGCGCGAAGCTGATCACCTGCGTTCCGAGCGCGAACTCGAGGTGGTCGTAGTGCGGCCGCTGGACGAGCGCGATGCCCTCAGGGTTGGATGCCGTCGCCGGGACCTGTCTGGAGTACTCGTTCAGGAGTGGCACGCCGCCATGGGACGCCTCGGAGAGAATCCGGTAGTACGTGTACAGGCGCTGACCATCAGGAATCGCCCTGCATCGACGCTCGAACACGCGAGCCTCTGTCTTCACAAAGTCCGCGTTGGCGCTGAGGATCCCATCGATCGAGGCGGTGTCCGCGTGAGCGTCCGGTCGGAGGCGCGCCATCGCACTCGCAAGATGGCGGCTTTGGCGGGCAGCCTCATGGACCGAAGCGCGAACTCCGGTCGGGTCCGACGCCCACCACACGGCGTTGACCGCGCACTCGAGGCTGAGCCTGATGAGGGGCGCGGTAGACAGGTAGATGTTGCTGCGGATCAGCTCGATGACGGAGGCGGTCAGCTCGGCGATGTGCTCGACCTGCACGTGGATCGCCATGCCGGGCATCGGAGTCCCATCGAGCCATGGAATGCTCGCGCCGCCGTCACGTGCGTGCCAGATGCCGAGCAGACGGTGCAGCACCGCGATCGACTCCTCGGGGCTCGGAACATCGGCTTCGGTTGTCACTGCCCGCCTCCGAGATGGCCCAAGACGAGGTTCAGCCCGACGATCGCGGCGCTGACGAGCAGCGCGGTTCGAACGAGTTCGACCCAGAGCTTCCTGCGTCGGTTGATCTTGCGGGCGGACGGTGCGGCGCGCGACGGGCGAGCAGCTGCAACCGGCCTGGTACGGAGCCGCGATCCGCTGGTCGCGTGGCTCTGCTTCAGACGCTGCTCGAGCGAGGAGAACGCGGTGAGCAGCGTGGCATGGTCGGATGCGACGAGCCGGCGAGGGCTCCACGTGTGCGGCCGGACTGCAGCTTCGACGATGCGCTGCACCTGAGCGTCGCTGTACGCCCTGCGCTGCTGCAGTGCACTGAGGAGTTCAGAGTCGCGAACGACCCGGATCCGCACGTTGCTCGGGTCAGGCTCCTGCTTGATGGTGACCTGACGTGCGCCGACGAGCACGATGAGTCCGGTCACCTCCACGGTCAGCCCGCTCTCCCGAGAGAGGAGTTGTTGGGCGCGCCGAGCCTCGTGAATGGCGTTGCGGATATAGGGCTGGTACTGGCCGTCGACCTGTAGAACATTGCCCGCCACCCAGATCGACTTGCCGGCGTGGTGCTTCGCGTTGATCGTGAACGCCCCCGGCGGACCGACGATCACGTGATCGATGTCGCTCCCCTCCGTGCCCACCGGTACGGAATGGAGCACGGTCCACTCCGCGCCGAGCTGTTGGAGCAGCCATCCGACATGCCGCTCACCGACCGCACCGGTGTACCAGGAGCGGAGTTCCTCGACGGGTGAGGCAGCACCGGCAGCGACGGCGTCCGACGAGGCGAGGTGTTCGAGCAGGGATTGTGCCGGGAGTCGGCCGCGCAGGTCGGTCATCAGCCGGGTCTCAGTCGCACCTTCTGGAAGGTACATCTCGAGCGCATCGGGATGACGTGGGTGTACGTGCTCGGTCCACGACGTCCCGGACCACCAACGCCACTGCTCCGCTTCCCAGTCGACGTACCAGCCTTTCGGTGCAGGCGGAGGTGTGACGGCTCGGCGCGATCGCTTAGCGTCCGGTGTCGTAGGGGACATTCGGTCACGGTAGCCGCCGTGAGGCGGGTCTCGCTGTCCCCAGATCACGGCGCATTCGGGCGGGCGGCGCCGCACGTCGGTCACGCGAACCGCAAAGTTCGTCGCGACCGCCGAGCCGCGGACGGTGAAATCTCGCAGTCCCTACCCGGCAAGCCAAAGAGTGCGATGGTAGGCGGCGTTTGCCAGATCCAGTCGGTGACTCTTTCGCCATCGCAGCTGCGCGATGGGGGCATCCGAGCCGGCGTTCAGCGCCACCATGTCGTCGGTAATGACCATTCCGCCCACGTCGAGCTGCGTGTGGTGGTTGGGGCAGAGGCAGAGCAGGTTCGCTGCGGCATCCTCTCCGAGGTGTGGCCGGCCCAATGGGCGGACGTGGGCACCCTCTGCGTAGAGCCGCCCTTCAAACGCGTCAATCTGGGTGCCGCAGACCTGGCACGTATACTCGTAGAGCTCCTTGATTGTGCGCGCCATGGCGGTGTCTCGAACCCGGCGTGAGACGACTGCGGTTCGGAACTCTGGGTCCGGCGTGATCGCGGGCGCAGGCTCGACGTGTGCCTGGTCTTCAATGGCGTCGAGGCGGAACATGACGACCCGGTATCCGTCGCGGCCCTTACGCGTCCACCACGAGACCACACTGTAGAGGCCGGAATACACATACCCCCGTGCTGGGGCGAATGGTGATCCCTTGTGCTGTCCTCGAACGACGCGGACAGGAAGACCTCGAATCATGCTGGTGATCAAGCCCGCGTTGCCGGGAGCATCAGGTGACTGATCAGCAATCTGTCGACGGGTATTTGGGTCGTTCCCACCGTGGCCGGTGTATATCAGGTAGGAGCCGTGATCTTCGTCATCGACGTATCCGCCAGACACGACGATCGAGTCCGCTCCCTCTGCCGCAGTTCCGCTGATGCCCGCCTGGAGCGGTCGATGTACGAAAGCATCATGCAGCTCTCGGCGATCGATGAAGAACTGCCCTGGATGTACGCCGTCTGGGGTCCCGAAGAATCGTGCCACGCCGCAACGATAGGGAGCATCTCCTTGAGCATCTCTCGCGCCGCGCGGTCGACGCTCAGTTGCTGCAGCATTCCGGCGACGAGGTAGGTCGGGACTACCGATTTCGGTCCGGGTCGTCGCTCAGCGCTTCCTCCTCGCGCCGCCGAATAACGGCCGCGAGTGCAGGGAGGTCGGGCAGAGCCCAATTCAGTTCGCCGAGTTCTCTGATTTCGAACCAGCCGAGCCGATCATGATCCGTGCTGGTGACCGGGCGCTCTCCCACAAGCACAGCCTCATAGGTCGCGAGATCGATGACGACGTCTCCGACCTGGGTGCGCGATCTGTCGAGGAGACCGGAAATCGTCACGCGAAGACTCAGTTCCTCGTCGAGCTCTCGATGCAGCGCCGACACCGGGTCCTCGCGGTCCTCTACCTTGCCACCTGGAAACTCCCACTGACCCGCAGCAGCTTTGCCTGGCGCGCGGCGGCACGCGAACACGAGGTCGTGGTCCCGAATTGCGGCCGCGACGACGTGAATCACTGGTCCCATGCGTGGAATCTACAGGTCCTGGACAAGCTCAGAGTGGCGACCGCGCTCACGAAGCTTCGCGCCCCCGAGAACGCTGCCTGGAGCACTTCACGCGGGCGCTGGTCTCGAAATCGCCTCGAAATCGAGATCACCGAGTGTCGGAGCATCTTCTACTGAGACCAGAGCCTCGCCCCTCGTCCCTTGCCCACCAACACGACCTGCGTGGTGAGCTGAATCGGCAAACGTTGCGAGCAACGCGGCGACACGGGCGCGATTGAGATCCTTCGCCGTGGCTCTCGCGTGGAGCGCACCCTGCAGCGTGTAGAACGACACTGCGGGGCATGCCACGCCTCGACCGCAAGGGCGAGCGGGCATCCCGCGACCGACTCCCGCAGCGCGCTCGCTGGCCCCAAACGGGGGTCATGCGCTCTCTGTGGGGACATGAAGCCCGCCGACTAGGCTACGTACGTCCGAGCCCTCACCTCGCGATCGATCTGGAGTTCCGAATGGCAGTGCGGCAAAGCGGTGCTATTCGCTGATGCGCATTATCGACAACCTGAACGAACTGCTCGGGGATGACCTGAAAGCTGAACTCAAGGCAGGCTCGAAGCTGCGCATTGCGGCATCGACGTTCTCGATCTTCGCCTTCGAAGTGCTGAAGGACGAGCTGTCGCAGCTCGAGGAGCTTGAGTTCGTCTTTACCGCGCCATCGTTCACCGCAGCAATGGCCACGGACAAGCCGACACCGGAACGCCGACAGTTCTTCATTCCGAACGACCCTCAGCGCGACGCCACGTTGTACGGGTCGGAGTTCGAGATTCGACTCCGCAACAAGCTCACGCAGCGGGCTATCGCTCGCGAGTGCGCCGAGTGGATACGCCAGAAGGTCACGTTCCGTTCCAACCGGACCGGCGCCCCGATGCAGTCGTTCGCGGTCGTCGACGAAAGCGCGGCATACGCACCTCTTCAGGGCTTCACTACCTCCGATCTTGGGTTTGAGCGGGGGCCTGCAGCTTCGAACTTCGTGCACAAGATCGATGACGCCCCCATGGCGAGCCAGTACGTGCAGCTCTTCGAGCAACTCTGGCACGACTCCGAACGACTCGAAGACGTCACTCAAGCCGTGCATGACCACATCGCGAGCGTCTACGCCGAGAACTCTCCCGAACGCGTCTACTTCCTGGTCCTGTACAACCTCTTCGCCGACTTCCTCGATGACATCAATGACGACGTGCTACCGAACGACCGCACTGGGTACCAGGAATCGAAAATCTGGCAGTCGCTCTACAACTTCCAGCGTGACGCCGCGACGGGCGTGATCAACAAGCTCGAGACCTACAACGGCTGCATCCTCGCCGACAGCGTCGGCCTGGGGAAGACGTTCACGGCGCTCGCGGTGATTAAGTACTACGAGTTGCGCAACAAATCGGTGCTCGTACTTGCGCCGAAGAAACTCGCCGAGAACTGGACTAACTACAACGCGAACCTGACAACGAACGTCCTGGCAGATGACCGCTTCAACTATGACGTGCTGGCTCACACCGACCTGTCGCGCGACCGAGGTGAGTCGCTGGGCATCCCGCTTGACCGCGTGAACTGGGGCAACTACGACCTCGTGGTGATCGACGAGTCGCACAACTTCCGCAACGCCGATTTCGCGGAAGAGAAGGAGACGCGCTACCAGCGCCTCATGCGCAAGGTCATCCGCGAGGGCGTGAAGACCAAGGTGCTGATGCTTTCGGCGACGCCGGTGAACAACCGATTCAACGACCTGAAGAACCAGCTGCAGCTCGCCTACGAGGGGGAGTCGGAGCAGCTCTCGAGCAAGCTCAACCTCTCGAGCTCTGTCGAGGAGATCTTCCGACAGGCACAGCGCGTGTTCAACGAGTGGTCGAAGCTGCCGGCCGAGCAGCGAACGACTGACGCGATCCTTCGGCGTCTCGACTTCGACTTCTTCGAGCTGCTCGACTCGGTGACGATCGCGCGGTCCCGCAAGCACATTCAGGCCTTCTACGACACGAGCGACATCGGTGCGTTCCCAGAGCGCCTCCGGCCGGTGTCACTGCGGCCGGCGCTCACCGATCTGCCCGGCGCACCGAGTTTCAACGAGATGTTTGACGCGCTCTCGTCGCTGAACCTCGCGGTTTACGCGCCGCTGTCGTACGTCTTCCCGAGCCGTCTCCCAAAGTACGAAGAGCTCTACGGCAACGTCGGCGGTGGGCTGAACGCACTCGGCGGCGCAACGTCGAACCTGGGACAGGCAAGCCGCGAAAAGGGCATTCAGAAGCTCATGACGGTCAACCTGCTGAAGCGGCTTGAGAGCTCGATTGAGGCCTTCCGGCTGACGCTCGGCAAGCTCGAAGCGACGGTGCAGACCGCCATTGACACGGTCGAACAGCACGCAGGCAGCATCGGAGATCTCAGCTCACAGTTCGGTGACATCGACGCGGACGACGATGACTTCGAGATCCCAGGAACCGGCGGCTCCGGGACGGTTGGTACGAAGGTGCAGATCGCGCTCGCCGACATGGACGTCGAGGCATGGCTCGCCGCGCTCAGCGCCGACCGCCAGATCATCCGCGGTCTGCTTGACGGGGTACGTCACATCACGCCGGAGCACGACCTCAAGCTCCGTGAGTTGAAGTCGCTCATTACGAACAAGATCGAGTACCCGATCAACCCGAACAACAGCAAGGTGTTGCTGTTCTCGGCGTTCGCCGACACCGCGGCCTACCTGTACCGTGAGCTTGCTCCGTGGCTCAAGCAGCGCAGCATTGATTCGGCGCTCGTCACCGGCAAGGGCAATCCGTCGACGACCCTGGGCCGTGGCTACGGGTTCCAGCAGACGCTGACGTTGTTTTCCCCGCGATCGAAGCAGCGTCACCTCGTGATGCCGACGGAGTCATCCGAAATCGACGTGCTGATCGGTACAGACTGCATCAGCGAGGGACAGAACCTTCAGGACTGCGACTTCCTCGTGAACTACGACATTCACTGGAATCCGGTTCGCATCATCCAGCGGTTCGGTCGAGTCGACCGCATCGGCTCAACCAACGCGCAGATCCAGCTCGTCAACTTCTGGCCGGACATCTCGCTTGATGAGTACATCAACCTCAAGGACCGCGTCGAGAGCCGGATGGTCATCGCCGACCTTGCAGGAACGGCCGACGACAACGTGTTGACCCTCGAATCGAGCGACGCGCAGTTCCGAAAGGAGCAGCTGCGGAAGCTCCAGTCGGAAGTCATCGAGCTCGAAGACGTGCGCACTGGTGTGTCCATTACCGATCTCGGACTCAACGACTTCCGCATGGACCTGCTCGGGTACGTCAAGGAGTACGGTGACCTCGCCTATGCCCCGAAGGGATTGCACGCGGTCGTTCCGGCGCAGCCTGAGAAGGGACTCGTGCCCGGAGTGCTCTTCGCTCTGCGCAACGTCAACGCCGACGAGCACATCAACCGCGGCAACCGCCTGCACCCGCACTATCTCGTCTATCTCGACGAACATGGCGACGTCATCGCCGACCACACCGAGGTCAAGCGGCTCCTCGACCTCATCCGAGCGGGCTGCCGCACGCGGAGCGAACCGGCATGGGAGGTCTGCCGCGTCTTCAACGCGATGACGAAGGACGGCGCCGAGATGGGCCGCTACAGCGGTCTACTCACCGACGCGATCCGCTCGATGATCGATGTCACCGAGGAGCGCGACATCGACAGTCTCTTCAGCCCGGGCGGAACGACGGCCCTGGAGCAGACCATCGCGGGCCTCGACGACTTCGAGCTCATCGCGTTCCTCGCGGTCGTCGCGGAGCCGGCCGCATGACGGGCGCGCTGTTCGAGTGGCCCGCCAGCGCGCGGGTTGATCGCCCGCTGAAGAAGGTCGACTTCTACCGCAATGCCGACGTCAGCTCGGCGGTGCGCGCGCACTTCGTGGATGACGTGGAGTCGATGTCGTGGACGGCCAAACTTTCGCCGTCGACCATCCGGCTGGACGGCTCTCCGCAGGTGCCCGAGTTCCAGGTCTTCACGATTGTTGCAAAGGCAACTGACGTGGATGGCTCGGTATTTACCGCGATCGACCGCGCCGTGCCTTATCCGATCCTTTTCGAGATCCGACGTGGGGACGGCATGCACGGCGAGCTCCGGATGACGGCAGCGCAGAAGTCTCTCTCCGGTAGTGCCCCGAAGATCGGCACATACCTCAGATCCGAATGGTTGCCTTCGGACACGGAGCGCCTGCCGCTGCCGAGCGCATTGGACTTGCCTGCACTGTACGACGCGTTGCGCTCCACGATGCTGCCTGGCACGTCGAGGCCCGGAGAAACGGTGTCGGAAGCAACCGAGAGGATAGACCGGGCGAGAAGGCTTGAACGTGAGATCAGTGCGCTGCAGCGCAAGCTCCGCACAGAGCCCCAGCTCAACCGCAAAATCGAGCTGCGCCGAGAACTGAAAGTACGCCAAGCCGCGCTCGCGGCATTGTTGTGAAAGGGAGAGATGACGAAGCCGGACAAACTGGAACTGCAGTCGGCCGACGTGACGCGCAAGAACGTTGAGGCCCTGGCCGCGTTGTTTCCGCACATCGTCACTGAAGATCGAGCGGAAGATGGCACCCTTGTCCATGCGGTCGACTTCGAGGCGCTCCGGCAGGAGTTGAGCGACTATGTCGCAGATGGCAAAGAGGTCTACCAGATCGACTGGCCGGGCAAGCTCGCTGCCGAGTTCGCCTCAAACGCGCCAATCTCAAAGACCCTGCGCCCCAACCGTGCAGACTCGGTCGACTTCGACACCACGCAGAACCTGTTCGTCGAAGGCGACAACCTCGAAGCGCTGAAACTGCTCCAGGAGTCGTACCTCGGCAAAGTTCGTCTCATCTACATCGACCCTCCCTACAACACCGGCGGCGATCTGGTCTACCGTGACGATTTTTCTTCGTCGACGCAGGAGTTTCTCTGGAAGTCGGGTCAGATCAACGACGCTGGCGAGAAGCTGAGATCGAACACCGAGGCGAACGGACGTTTCCATTCGGACTGGCTGAGCATGATCTACCCGCGCCTCCGGCTCGCCAAGCGGTTCCTCGCTCAGGACGGCGTGATCATGGTCAGCATCGATGATGCTGAGCAAGCATCGCTCCGCCGGCTCATGGATGAGGTCTTCGGCGAGCAGAACTTCATCGCGCAGCTTGTGTGGGAGAAGGGGCGCAAAAACGATGCGAAGCTCTTCTCGATCGGCCATGAGTACGTCATGGTTTATGCGAAATCGAAGTCGGCGCTTAAGGAGCTCAAGACAGTTTGGCGTGAGGAAAAGCCGGGCGCGCGTGAGATATGGGACGAGTATGTCCGTCTGCGCGGGCTGCACGGTGACGACGACGCGGCAATCGAAGGCGACCTATCAGCGTGGTTCTCTGCCCTGCCTCGGACGGATCCGTCGAAGAAGTGGGCTAGGTACAAGCGTGTTGATGCCAATGGGCCGTGGCGTGACGACAATATCTCCTGGCCGGGCGGCGGCGGACCTCGATACGACGTGATTCATCCAGTTACGGGCCAGCCGTGCAAGGTGCCTGAGCGCGGATGGATTTGGCCCGATCCGGAGACGATGAAAGAGAAGATCCGCCTCGGAATCGTTGTGTTCCGGGATGACCACACGGAGCCACCGCTCAGGAAGTCGCATCTACGTCCGGTCGCAGGTGAGGAGGATGCCGAGGATTACGATCAGAGTGTGGGAGACGAGGTTGAACTCGCCGTCCAGGTTCGAGGTACCTACTTCTACCGCCAGTCACAGACCTCGGTGAAGCACTTGCGGGCCCTTATGGGGGTTCAAGTGTTCAACAACCCGAAAGATCACGACGTATTGTCCCGTCTGTTCGAGTATGTCCTCGGCGGTAAGGGAGGCATCGTCATGGACTTCTTTGCCGGTTCCGGTACCACTGCCGAAGCCGCCTTTGATCTCTGCGCCCGCACCGGCCTGAACTGCCCGGTGATTCTTGTGCAACTCCCTGAGTTGCTGGAGGACAACCTCAAGTCGGCAACAGGCTCAGCGAAGACGACCATCCAGAATGCGATCAAACTCCTGCAGCAGCTCGACAAGCCGTTGAACATCGCTGAGCTGACCAAAATCCGTATCCAGAAGGCAGGCGCTCAGATCCTGGCGAACCGAAAGCCTTCAGACTGGAACGGGGACGTTGGATTCCGCGCGTTCGCGGTTGATACGAGCAACTTCACCGATGTCACGACGACCCCAGATGGTGCCGACCAGGAGACGATGTTTGACCTGGTTGAGAGTATCAAGAGCGACCGAACCGGCCTGGACGTGTTGTTCGAAACCTTCATCGCCTCAGGGCTGGACCTGTCCGCGCCGATAGGCCTCGAGACCATCGAGGGTCATCAGGTCTACTCCGTCGATGACGGGTTCCTGCTTGCTTGCTTCGATGACCAGCTCGACGACGAATTGATCCGAGCACTCGCGCAGCGTGCGGCGGCGGATGCGACACAGAGGGTCGTCGTCAAAGACACCGGCTTCGGCTCGGATGACGCAGCGATCAACGCACACCAGGTGTTCGAGCAGCTTTCGCCCGACACCACGCTGAAGGTGATCTAATTCGATGAAGTTGCACTTCAAGGTTCAGGATTACCAAACCGCTGCCGTCGACGCCGTTGTGGACTGCTTCCGTGTGAAGCACCGCCAGCCGTTCGCAGATAACGTCATCTACAAGATCGACCCTGGGCGTACTGCTGGTCGGCGCGGACAACCCGAACTTGCCCACGGTGTCGATGACGCCGGTGTGCAAACCGGCTATGGCAACAGCACCCTGCTCCTGACACCCTCCCAAGTTCTCGACAACCTTCATGCCGTTCAACGACGCACGAGCGGACTCCCGCTGTCCGGAGAACTGATCGCCAGCCCCGCGGCCGGGCTGAACCTCGACGTCGAGATGGAGACCGGCACCGGCAAGACCTATGTCTACATCAAGACGATCATGGAGCTTCACCGACAATTCGGCTGGTCGAAGTTCGTCGTCGTGGTCCCGAGCGTTGCGATCCGCGAAGGCGTGAAGAAATCTTTCGAGATTACTGCCGACCACTTCCTCGCCGAATACGAAACCCAGGCCCGGGCGTTCGTGTATGACTCCGACCATCTCGAAGATGTCGAAACCTTTTCGTCGGACACAGGCATTCAGGTGATGATCATCAACGCGCAGAACTTCAACCGCGATGCGAAGAAAGCCGACCAAGATCTCGGCCAGACTGGCAAGTCATCCGGACTGAAGATGTTCAAGACGCTCGACGGCTTCAAGTCTCGTCGCCCCATCGATGTAATCGCTGCGAACCGCCCGATTCTAATTATCGACGAGCCACAGCGCCTCGGAAGCAACGCTGCAAGGCCCAGCGAGACCCTCAAAGCGCTCGGACGGTTCAACGCGCTCTTCGCCCTTCGCTACTCAGCTACCCACGCCATCGAGCACAACAAGGTTCACCGCCTGGATGCCCTCGACGCGTACAACAAGAAGCTCGTCAAGAAGATCTCCGCGCGCGGCATCAGCGTAAAAGGCCTTGCCGGCAGCAGCGCATACCTGTACGTCGACGGCATCGAACTCGGGAAGGGTGCAGATTTTCCGAAAGCACGCATCGAGATCCAACACCAGCCGAAGAACGGGAACATCACCCTCAAGACCGTCAAGGTCAAGAAGCGCGATCGGCTCCATGACATCTCCGGCGGCATCGAAGCATACAACGGCCTCGTCATCGACGATATCGACGCGATCACCAACACCGTCACGCTCATTGACGGTCAGGTGCTCCAGGGCGGTCAGGTCACCAACGACGTGACTGACGAGCAAAAGCGACGGCTCCAGATTCGAGAGGTCATCCGCGCCCACCTCGACAAGGAGCGGCAACTCTTTGGGTACGGCATCAAGGCGCTCTCGCTCTTCTTCATCGACGAAGTGCTGAAGTACCGTGACTACGACCAGCCGGACCGACGGGGCGAGTACGCCCGCGTGTTCGAGCAGGAGTACGAAGCGCTCAAGGCTGAGCGACTCAGCGAACTCGACCTTGACGAGTCAGCGGCAGCGTATCGGACATTCCTGCAGCGAGATGACGTTCGCGACATCCACAACGGCTACTTCTCCGTCGACAAGACCGGGCGCTGGGTCGATAGCGATGCTTCGGATGCCTCTGACGAGAAGGGAAAAGGCCTTTCGAAGGACGCCGAAGCGTACGACGCGATCCTCCGCGACAAAGAGAAGCTCCTTGACCGTGATTATCCGCTCCGCTTCATCTTCAGTCACTCCGCGCTGCGCGAGGGATGGGATAACCCGAACGTCTTCACGCTCGGGTTTCTGAAGAAGGCAACCGCTGGAGACTCTCGTCGTCAGGAAGTCGGACGCGGCCTTCGCCTCGCAGTTGACCACAACGGCGACCGGGCCGACAACCCCGTGACGGTCCACGACATCAACGTTCTCACAGTCGTGACCGAAGAGTCCTACGTAGACTTCGTCGCAGGGTTCCAGAAGGAAACGCTGGGGCTGCTCAGCGCGCGGCCGCGAAAGGCAACGCCGGAGTTCTTCGTTGGCGCGACTTTCCGCGACGCGATCGCCGGAGCCGAGCACAAGGTCACGCTGGACGACGCGAAGCAGCTCCAGCACTGGCTCATCAAGCATGACTTCATTGACTACGACCAGCACCTTACTGACAAGTGGATCCGACGCGCTGACCTGCCCGAGATGCCGGCTATGCCGCCTGCGCTCCACCCGTACTTCTATCAAGTTGCGGAGCTGATCGACTCGCTCCACGTCGCGGCGCCGAAGGTCGACGACGGGCGCAAGACGAAGGTCGTGCCCATGAACAAGGCAAACTTCAACAAGAAGGAGTTCCAGGAACTCTGGGCGCGGATCAACCACCGTGTCGTGTACCAGGTCGAGTTCGATTCGCAAGAGCTCATCGATAACTGCATTCGGGTCCTCGACACCTCGCTTGAAGTTGCCAGGCTCCAGTACGTCGTCACCGAAGGGGTACAACGGGATCTCATCGAGGCAGAGCACCTGGAGTCCGGGGAGAGCTTCAACGTGACCCGGACGAAGTCGTCGGAGTCCACCTTGAGTGCAAGCTCCACGGTGCCGTACGACCTTCTCGGCGAGATCGCCGAGAAGACCAAGCTGACCAGACGCACCGTTGCCACCATTCTCAGTGGCGTTTCTCCCGGGACGTTCGCGAAGTTTAAGCAGAACCCGGAGCAGTTCATCACGGAGGCGGCCCGCCTCATCCGCGAGCAAGCCGCCGCAACAATGGTCGAACACATCGAGTACAACATCCTCGAAGACCGCTACGACGCCGCCATCTTCACCGAGAACCAGACCGCGCAGGACCTTTCAAAGGCCGTCCATACCCCGAACAAAGGCGTCTACGAGTTCGTCCTCGATGACTCACAGGTCGAGCGTGAGTTCGGCGCTGCGCTCGATGTCAGTGACGAGGTGTCCGTCTTCACGAAGCTGCCACGTGGCTTCAAGATCCCCACGCCGCTCGATGACTACAACCCGGACTGGGCGATTGCCTTCCAGGAAGGCGCCGTCAAGCACGTCTACTTCGTCGCCGAGACCAAGTATTCGCTCTCGTCGCTGGAACTTCGCGGCGCCGAGAAGTCGAAGATCGATTGCGCCAACAAGCTCTTCGAGAAACTCAACGAGGTGGCGGGTGCCTCAGGCATTCGATTCAACGGCGTGACCGGCTACGACCATCTGCTACAGCTCGTCTCGGCCTGATCCCGAGAAGTCCGACGCATACGACGACACGTCGGTGTCCACGAGGAGGTGGCCGTGAAGGCCGTCGATACCAACCTGCTTGACCTGCTCAAAGTCACGAGCCAGTTCGAAGTGCCGATCTACCAGCGCGCGTATGCCTGGGGTGAGGCCGAATGCAAGCAGCTCTGGAAAGACATCGTGCGCGCCGGCGAGAACAGCTCGCTCGGTGCGCACTTCACCGGCTCCGTCGTCTACGTCGAGAAGGCCGCCGGTACGCAAACGAGCCAGTCGCCGAACCTCATTATCGATGGCCAGCAGCGTGTCACGACGGTCAGCCTCATCCTCGCCGCGCTCGCCGCGCGCCTCGACGGCGAATCGGGCGAGCAGCGAGAGCCGATTGAAGGGTTTTCGCCGGAGGAGATCCGCGAGTCGTATCTCCTCAACCGGTTCAAGACCGACGAGCGGCGCTACCGTCTCCTGCTCTCGCAAGGCGACCGCGAAGCGTTGTTCTCGGTGCTCGATGGCACGGACGCGCCTCGCGACTCGACCAGCAAGGTACTCGTGAACTTCGCCTACTTCCAGGAGAAGCTGAACGACTCGAAGACCGAGTTGGCTGTCATCTGTCGGGGTCTCGACAAGCTCCAGGTCGTCGACGTGCACCTGCAGCTCGGGATAGATCACCCACAGCTCGTCTTCGAGGCGATGAACTCGACCGGCAAGAAGCTTTCCCAGGCGGACCTAATTCGCAACTTCGTACTGATGGACCTTCCCGCTTCCGAACAGGCGAAACTCTGGAAGAGCTACTGGCGACCGATGGAGGAGGACTTCGCAGGGGCCGGACGAGACGGCGTGTTTGACGAGTTCGTCCGCCACTACTTGACCGTCGTCACGGGGCGCATCCCTCGCGTCCATGACATCTACGACGCGTTCAAGGACTACGCCGCGGGTCGCCTGAAGCACGGAGAGAGCATCGACGCGATTGTCGTCGAACTCCGCGAGTATTCGAAGCGCTACAACGCGATCGCACTTGGCGGCGAGCGGCTTTCGGCGCTCCAGCACGCGTTCGACGAGCTCACTCAGATTCGCGCCGACGTCGTGTACCCCTTCCTCCTCGAGGTGTACACGGACTACGAACTCGGGGTGGTCACCGCCGATGAGCTGCTCCAGATCGTGCGGCTCGTCATCTCGTACATCGTGCGCCGCGCCGTCACCGGCTACGCGACCAACTCTCTCAACACCACGTTCCAGACCTTCGCACGCGCGATTCGCAAGGACCGCTACCTCGAGAGCGTCAAGGCCCAGTTCATCCGGCTGCAGGGGTACCGCGCGTTCCCGACCGACGCCGAGTTCGAGGAGAAGCTCAAGACCTTCGACGCCTACCACTTCAAGCGTCGCTCGTACTTCTTCCGCTCGCTCGAGAACTTCGGGCGGAAGGAGCCGGTGCCGACTGATCAGTACACGATCGAGCACATCCTTCCGCAGAACGAAGACCTCAGGCCCGAGTGGCAGGTGGACCTCGGAGCGGACTGGGTGGAACTCCAGGGCAAGTACCTCCACACCCTGGGAAACCTCACGCTCACCGGGTACAACTCCGAGTACTCGGACCGTCCGTTCGCCGAGAAGCGAGAAATGATCGGTGGGTTCCGGGAGAGCCCGCTCCGACTGAACCAGGGCATCGGACAGCTCGATGCGTGGGACGAGTCGACCATCCGGGCGCGTGCCACGCGCTTGGCCGGTGAGGCGCTAAGCATCTGGGCAAGGCCGACACTTGCCGCGGATGCCCTGGCGACGTATCAGGCACCGCGCGCCGAGTCCGAGCGGACCATCGAAGACCACCCGAACCTGTTGCGTCCCGCACGAAGGGCCCAGTTCGAGCGCTTGAGCGAGGAAGTGCTTGCCTTCGATCCGGTGGTGGCCATCGAGTTCCTAAAGATTCGCGCGTCGTTCAAGGCGGACACGACTTTCCTGGACATCATTCCGCAGGCGGCACGTCTGGTCCTCGTTCTGAACATCCCGATCTCGGCGCTCCGCGACGAGCGTGGGATCGCTCGTGACGTGAGTCAGATCGGCCATTGGGGAGTTGGCGATACTCAGGTGCCGTTCGAGGACAACTCTGACTTCAGCTACATCCTCGGCCTGGTGCGCCAGGCGTATGAATACCAGCTCGGCGACGGTGAGGAGTAGAGAAGTTCGGCGGCGAGGGACAGCTGAGCGATCTAGGTGGTGCAGTGTTCGTCCGAGATCGCGTGGGACTGAACGCGCTGTCCGGCGGCTCAACAGAACGCCTCGGGCCGCGGTTCGATCGGCTGATGAGTCGACGCATTGCCTCCGGGCCCACCCCGATGCATCCGCCCCCACCTCGGCGCATGATCCCCACGTAACCATCGAAACCGGCCGGCCGCCCGCGCGCGGCGCCCAGCGCACGCGCGCGCACGACCGCCATCCGCAATGGAGGGGAGCGGATCATGGGCATGATCGACGGCAAGGAGCTCGACCCGGTCGAGGCGCCGGAGGTGCAGCGGCGGGTGGTCGTGAAGGTCACCGATGCGGCGCGGCGCGAGCGGGCGCTGAAGGAGCGTCCGGGTGAGCGACGGGCGGGGGAGCAGGAGGACGACGTCGGGCGCGAGCTGGTCGATGCGGTCGGGTATCTCGGGGATGTGCTCGCGGAGTACCAGCGGCGGGTGGCCGGGGAGGCGTACCTCGAGCCGATGGTCGGAGGCGACGAGCGGGAGCGGCTCGGGCGGGGGCGGCGGGCCCGGTTCGACGGGTATGCGGCGATCACAGTGCGGGACGAGGCATCCGCTGCCGAACTCGCGAAGGAACTCGACGCGCGCGACGACGTCGAGACCGCCTACGTCGAGGGCGGGCCGACGCCGCCGCCGGTGGACGCGGGCGACGACCCGCGCAGCGGGAACCAGGGGTACCTGGATGCCGCGCCCGACGGCATCGACGCGCGGTGGGCGTGGGGTGCCACGGATGGCGCGGGCATCGGGTTCGTCGACCTCGAGCAGGGGTGGACGCTGAACCACGAGGACCTCGCGGCGGCCGGCATCACGATCATCTCGGGCGTGAGCCAGGCGTACCACGGGCACGGCACGGCGGTGCTCGGCGAGGTCGTCTCGGTCGACAACACGAGGGGCGGCGTGGGCATCGCGCCCGCGGCATCCGCTCGGGTCGTGTCGCAGTACCGCACGTCGACGAGCTACAGCACCGCGGCGGCCATCATCTCGGCGGCCGACGCGATGTCGCCCGGCGACGTGATGCTGCTCGAGGCGCAGACCACCGCGGCCGGGTCGTCGACGACGTACCTTCCGGTCGAGGTCGAGCAGGCGGTGTTCGACGCCATCCGCGATGCGGTCGACGCCGGCATCGTGGTCGTCGAGGCGGCCGGCAACGGCGGCAACGACCTCGACGACTGGACGGATGCCTCCGGCCGCCACCTGCTGAAGGTCGGCGACGACGACTACCGCGACTCCGGGGCGATCATGGTCGGCGCCGCGTCATCCGCCGCGCCCCACTCGCGGCTGTCGTTCTCGAACCACGGCAGCCGCATCGACTGCTACGCCTGGGGCCAGAACGTCGACACCACGGGCGACGGATGGACCGGCACCTCGCCCACGGCGTACACCGGGTCGTTCGGCGGAACGTCGGGTGCCTCCCCGATCGTCACTGGCGCCGCGGTGCTGCTGCAGAGCTGGCGGAAGGCGCGGAAGGGGCATCCGTTCGACCCGGCGACCGTGCGGTCGTGGCTGTCATCCTCGCTCAACACGCACAGCGCCGACCCGGCGTCCGACCGCATCGGGGTCATGCCGGACCTGCGCGCGATCTTCGATCGCATCGAGAAGAACGAGCGATTCAGGATCGACGACCGGTTCGTGTACTGGGTGTACATCCTGTTCGGCGTCCTCAACGATGCGCCTGGGCTCATCTGGGTGCCGGGCAAGGGTCCGGTGCCGGTGGATCCGGACTGGCGGTCGCAGGCGGTGCGCGGACGGCGGGAGCTGGTCGCGGCAATCGCGCGCGAGGCGCGGGCGTTCGACGGGCGGCTGACCGCGAAGCAGCTGGATCGGATCGCGGAGAACGCGTTCAGGCGGCTCGGGCGGTGAGGGGCGAATGCCCGCCTTCGCCGCCGGAGGGGCACCCGACGACGGCGAACGGCGGGTGAAGAGCTACCCCGCCGACCCGAATTCGAACACGAGTCGCGCCGGCACGTCGCCGTGCAGCACCTCGTCGACCGCCGAGTTGACGTCGCCGAGGTCGCGCGGCATAGAGACGACTCGCGTGCGGCCGAGGGCATGGAGGGCGAAGACCTCGGCGAGGTCCTGGCGGGTTCCGACGATCGAGCCGATGATCGAGATGCCCTTCAGCACGGTGTCGAACACGGGCACGGTGAGCGAGCCCTCCGCGGGCAGCGAGACGAGCACCATCCGGCCGCCGCGGTTCAGCGACGCGAACGCCTGGTCGAACACCTGGGGCGCGACGGCGAGGACGATCGCGACATCCGCACCGCCGAGCTCGGCGATCGCCGCGACAGGGTCGCCGGCCGACGCGTCGACGGCGTGGTCGGCTCCGAGCTCGCGCGCGAGATCGAGCTTCTCAGGCGTGATGTCGACCCCGATCACCTCGGCGCCGACGAGTCGCGCGTACTGCACCGCGAGGTGGCCGAGCCCGCCGACGCCCCACACCGCGACGCGCTCGCCGGGCACGACGCGCGCGTTCTTCACGGCTGCGTACGTGGTGACGCCCGCGCACGTGAGCGGCGCGGCATCCATCGCCGAGACGCCCTCCGGCACGGGCGCCGCGAACCGAGCGTCGGCGACGAGGTACTCGGCAAAGCCGCCGTCGATCGAGTACCCGGTGTTCTGCTGCTGCTCGCACAGGTTCTCCCGGCCTGAGACGCAGAACCGGCACTCGCCGCACGCGTGCCCGAGCCACGGCATCGCGACCCGCTCGCCGGCTGACCGGGAAGTGACGCCTTCGCCGAGCTTCTCGATGATGCCGACGCCCTCGTGACCTGGCACGAACGGCAGGCCGGGCTTCACCGGCCAGTCGCCCCGCATGGCGTGGATGTCGGTGTGGCAGAGTCCGCAGGTCTCGAGCCGGACCAGCACCTGGCCCGGCCCCGGCTCCGGAATCGGCCGGTCCTCCAGCGCAACGGGCCGGTCGAACGCCGTCACGACGGCTGCACGCATGATGTTCCTCCTGAGGGTCCCGTGGTCGGCGCATCCGCCGTGCGGGCGCCCGGCTCCCAGTCTTCGCTGAGCGCGCCGGACCCGGCGGGAACTTGGTCCCTTCGGGCGTCGGGCGGCACGAGGCGCTGCCGGCCGGACGGGCGGTCAGGGCCGAGGCGATCGCCGGGACGGCCGGCCCCGCGGCATCCGCTCGCCCCGATGTCGCCACCAATCGCTAGGCTGCCGCGCATGGCCGGCGAACTGGACGACCCCGTGGTGGTGGACTTCCCGTTGCGCGGCGAGGGGTGGATGGCCGTCACGACGCCTGCCCACCGCGTGCCGAGCCACGGCACCGACCTGCTCGGGCAGCGCTACGCGTACGATCTGCTCAAGGTCGATGGACGTCGCGGTGTGCACTTCCACCCCGCGAGCACGCTGCGCGGTGAGCTGCTCGGCGGGCGCACGCGGGAGTGCTACGCGTGGGGCGCGCCGATCCACGCGCCGTTCGACGCCGAGGTGGTGGCGGCATCCGACGAAATGCCCGAGCGCGAATGGATCCACCCGGCCCGCGAGATCGCGCGGGCGGTGAAGAACGCGGTGACGTTCTCGCCCGAGAAGATTCCGCAGATCCTGGGGAACCACGTCGTGCTCCGAGCCCTTGCCGGCGCCGCTCGTCGGGCCGGAGGCGACACCTGGCCCGGCGACGTCTTCGCCGGGTTCGCGCACCTCGTGCCCGGCAGCGTGGCCGTCGCCGCCGGTCAGCAGGTGGCATCCGGTGACATCCTCGGCCGCGTGGGCCATACCGGCAACTCGACCGCGCCGCACCTGCACTTCCAGCTCATGGACTCCGCCGACCTGATGACGGCGAAGGCCATCCCGTGCGCGTTCCGCACCTACGAGGTCCAGGCGGATGGTGCGTGGGTGCCGGTTGCGGACGGCATTCCCGGCCGGCGCGACCGGATCCGCTGGACCGACACCTGATCGCGGCCGGCTGGGGCAGAGTGGACGCTTGCCCTACCGATGCACGTGCGACGGCTCACCCGTCACGCTCGTGATGTCCTTCTCCGTGGCGTGCAGCAGCCGCTCGGAGAGGTTGCGCAGGGCGCGCGCGACCGCGAGCTCGTCGCCGATCTCTGGCACGTTCGGATCGAGCGGGTTGCGATCCGCCTTCCCGACGCCGGTCACGTCCAGGCCCGCGGGCGTGCGCAGGCTGGCGTTCGCCATCGTGGTGTTCTCGTCTTCGTCGATCTCGACGGTGACATTCCACTGCTTCGTTGCATCCATGGAACCCACCACCCTCCCCGGTTCGGTTCCAACCTTCAGGGTACCGACCTGCCGCAGGGGCGGCGAGGGTCGCGGGACGGCTGGGCGCACGCCGCCGGCGCACGCGCAACGGCCATCGGCGGCAAGGCTCAGCCCCGAGCGCGCGCCTTCCCCTTCGACCCCGAGCGGGCCGGCGCCTTCGCACCCGGCGGCGTCGTCATCAGCCGTTCCACCGCCTTCGACATGCCCGTCCCGCGCAGGCCGTCGAGCTGCACCTCGATCGCCCGAAGGTCCTTCCGAAGGTCCGCATCCTCGACGCGCGAACGCAGGCGGCGCACGACCTTCAGGCCGGCATCCACCTCGTCGTCCGTGAGCTTCGTCGTGTCATCCTTCGACAGCGCCGACGCGCGTTTCACGAGCTCTGCCGTGTCCGACAGCAGCTCGCGGTCGCCGAGCATCGCCACGACCGCCGGCGCCTCGATGCGCTCGAACAGTGCGATCCACTCCCGCCCGGCATCCGTCGTCGACAGGAGCTTGTCGCGCACCTTCTGGAGCGCCCTGACCTCGGTCTGCGCGCGGAAGAACTGCGCGCCGATGAGCTCGATCGCGCAGATGCTCTGCTGCAGCAGCGCGACCATGCCCGACTTCGCGTCGCGGATGACGGGCCGAGGATCGGCGGGATGGAAGGAGTCCTCGACGGTCTCCACGCGTGGCCCGGTCTCGAACGTGAAGCCGTAGGTCTTCTCGAGCGCCGAGCTCGCGATGTGACGGCTGTACACGTAATCGCTCCACGTGCCGGTGGTCGGGTAGAGGCCGATGCCCGCCTCGCTCGTGTACGTGCGACCGCGAACGGCCGCGATCGCGTCGCGGATGCGGGCGCCGACCGTCTGGAACCGCTGCAGGTCGCGCGGCGGCATGTACTCCTGATAGCCGGTGACCTGGATCGGCTTGCACTTCGGCTGCGGCAGCGTGGTGAACCGCTTCTTCGGGTCGGTCGTCTGGGTTGGGGCGTGCCCCCAGGGCCAGAGGATGAGCTCCGAGAACGAGTGCACGTCGACGAACGTCGCGATCCGGTGCGTGTCGAGCAGGTGCTTCACGTTGCGGGTCTCCGGCTCGCTGAACGCGCTCGGCCCGGCGTAGATATCGGTGCACGGCGAACACGACGTCTGGCCCTCGGTCACGCCCCACATGAAGTCGGCGTTGCGGTTGAGGTCGACGCCAATGCACGAAGTGCCGGCGTTCGTCGCCCGGTTCTTGCGCCACATGTCGTCGACCGTCATCACGTGCACGCGCCCGTCGGGGTTGGCGCAGGGCACCATCCAGATGTCGAGGGCGTCGAGGATCAGCTTGATGTCGGCAGCCGGCCAGGTCTTCCCGCCGTAGACGAGGTCGCGGTTGGTCGCGTAGCTGACGAAGAGGTCGACGGCGAGCTCGATGATCGCGTCGGGGTTCATGAGCTCGCGTGCGTGCGTGCCGCCCACGAGCAGCACCCCGCGGCGCTCGGGGCCGGTGCCCGCCCGCAGGCGCAGGGCGTACACGGGTCTTCCCTGAACGGATGCCTCCGGCAACTGCGTCCGCGTGAAGAACCCCGGGAACCACGTCGCGAGCGACTGCATCTGCGAGTCGAGTTGCGCCACCGTCCGGTACATCAGCGCTCCTCCTCTCGGGGGATGCCGGCGATGCGGTCCTCGAGCCAGCGCGTCGCGTCATCGTCCGACTGGATCCGCTCGGGGTCGAGCGGTGCGATCGGAACGGTGTGAAGCACGCGGACCTCGTACCCGCGTCGAACCAGCTCGGCGAGCTCGTCGGCGGTGATGATGACCCGGACCTCGCCCTGCGGATCCGGGATGCGGTCGAGGTCGAGATCGGCCACCCGCGACACCGCGAGGTTCCGTACGCCCGGATGAACGGTCGCCTCGAAGCGCTCGCCTTCCGGCTTGCCGAGCGCGTCGGCGCCCTTGGATTTCTGTGCCATGGGATCCCCCCGAATCCACGGCTCGCTCGAGCGTCTCGCGGACGCACGAACGGGCTCCCCCCAGAACCACTCGGGGCGGAACTTACTCCCTCGTGGGGGTGGCCGCAATGGTGGTGCGCGGGCGGGGCTCGCGGGGCTCGCGCGCCTGTCGCGGCGGCCCGGGCCGCTGGAGGCACGGTGGCCCGGGTCGTGCGACTGCGGCATCACCTTCCGCGGCATGACGAGCGACGAGGTCACCACGACCGCGGTCGTGCGCGCGATACCCGGGCTCGACCTCGCCGCCTATGTCGACTGCCTCGACGCCACGCATCGGTTCCGACGCTCGCAGGGATGCACGTGCGACTTCGACGCTGTCGGCCGGGCGTGGAACCTGTTGGCGATCGCCGGGTTGTTCGCCGAGGGCACGGTCGTCGAACGGATCGTGGATCGTTTGGTCGCGCGGCGAGGCGCGGGGTCTGACGGCCGTCGGCATGACTGATGTAGCACATGGTGCTGCGCCGTGCTACGGTGCGGACATGGGCGACGAGATCAGCCAGCGCGACCTGCGCATGCGCTCGCGCGAGATCATGGACGCCGTCGAGCGAGGCGAGTCCTTCACCGTGACGCGCGACGGTCGCGAGATCGGCGAGCTCATCCCGATGCGCAAGCGACGCAGCTTCGTCGCCCGGTCGGAGTTCGCTGCGATGTCTCGCACCGCGCCCGCGATCGACCTCGAGCGGTTCCGCGCCGATCAGGATGCGATCATCGATGCAACCTTGGACGATCCGTATGCCCGCTGAGAACGAACGCGGGCTCCTGGACACGAGCGTCGTGATCCTGCGTCGGTGGATCGGCGCCGACGACCTTCCGAACGAAGTGGCGATCAGCGCCGTGACACTCGCCGAACTGTCGGCCGGCGTGCACCTCGTCTCAGGCGCCGACGCGGCGCCAGAGCGAGCCCGGCGTACCGACGTGCTGCAGCGGGTGGAACACGAGTTCGACCCGATTCCCTTCGATGCCGATGCCGCGCGTGCGTTCGGTCGCATCTCCGCGGCCGTGCAGGCGATCGGGCGCACGCCGAGGCGCCGGATCGCCGATCTCATGATCGCCGCGGTCGCGTCGGCGCAATCGCTCCCGCTCTACACGACCAACCCGGACGACTTCATCGGACTCGACGAACTCGTCGACGTCGTGGCGGTGCCTCGACCGGAAGCTGCTCGCGGCCCCGAGCGGAGGTAGGGACGCGCAATCAGCGCCTCGCCCCGCCGGGAACCGAGCTCATTCTCGCCACGCCCCCAGCTTCTCCGGGTTCAGCACGATCCACACGTCGGTGATGCGGCCTGCGACGACGTTGAAGTTGACCACGCCGATCACTGCGCCGTCGCGGCGGACGGCGAAGCCGGCGCCATCCGTCGTCTCGAGGGGTTCGACCTGGTCGGCGGGGTTCTTGGCGAGCAGGCCGAGCAGGAACCGGGCCACGTTGTCGGCGCCGAGCACCGGGCGGCGGGCGGCGCTGACGAGCCCGCCGCCGTCGGAGCGCAGCACGACCTCGGGGTCGAGTACCGACACCAGCGCCGCGAGGTCGCCGGCCTGGGCGGCGGCGCCGAACGCGGCGACCACCGCATCGTGCTCGGTGCGCTCGACGCTCCGTGAGCGCTCCGCAGCGACGTGACGGCGAGCGGATGTCGCGAGCTGGCGCACCGCGGCGGGGGAGCGGCCGACGATCTCCGCGATCTCCGGGAACGGCACCGCGAACACGTCGTGCAGCACGAACGCGACGCGCTCGGCGGGCGTCATGGCCTCGAGCACGACGAGCAGGGCGCTCGACACCGCCTCGTCGAGGGTCACACGGTCGAGCGGGTCGACCGCGGCATCCGTCGTCGCCGTCGTCAGCGCCGCAGCGCTCGACGTGCCCCGACCGGCGCCGCCGGCCGCGGAGCCGGCGCCCCCGAAGAAGCCGGCCGGCAGCGGCTCGGGCAGCCACGGGCCCACGTACCGCTCGCGGCGTGCCCGCGCCGTGCCGAGCAGGTCGAGGCACACGCGGCCCGCGACGCGGGTCAGCCAGGCCTGCGGGTTCGCGATCGCGGCGCGCTCGGCGTCCGACATCCGGTACCAGCGCACGTAGGTCTCCTGCACGGCGTCTTCGGCCTCGCCGGTGGTGCCGAGCATGCGGTAGGCGAGCGCCAGCAGGCGGCGGCGCTCGTCGACCACGTCGGCGAGGTCGGGCGCGGCGGGCGCGTCGCGACCTTCGCCGTCGTCGTTCGAGCTCGGCTCGGTGTCATCCGTCATCGTCACTGCTCCCTCCACCAAGCATGACGCCGCAGCCGGCTGAATCGTGAGGGGAGCATGCGCCAACATGTACATATTTCCGAACAGGATGGCCCGACCTCACACTGCGCTTGGCGGTTTCGTCGGAGTGGGTATGAGCAGAATCCACACGGCTGCGCTCGCGCTGACCGCGGCCATCGCGTTCTTCGTCGGCGGCTGGGCGTCGTTCGCCCCCGCCGCGTTCTACGACTCGTTCCCGGGCGTGCTCGGGCAGTGGGTCTCCACCGACGGGCCGTACAACGAGCACCTCGTGCGCGACGTCGGCGCCATGTACCTCGCCCTCGGTGCGGCATCCGTCGCCGGGTTCGCCTGGCGCAGCCCCGCCGTGCTCCGCCTGCTCGGCCTCGCCTGGACGGTCTTCGGCACCCTCCACCTCTGGTACCACGCCACCCACCTCGACCACGTGACCGCGGATGCCGCGATCGGCACCGTCGTCTCGCTGACGTTCAGCCTCGGGCTCGGCATCCTGCTGCTGATCCCGGCGCGCGACGGCAGTCGACGTGAAACGGATGCCGCCGGCACGGCCGGCCCCGCCGCATCCGCCGGCCCTCATGCCCGCACACTTCCGGCGAGGTGACCCGATGAGGTCTCTGCGCCCGACGCAGTGAGCGACTCGCTTCAGAACTCGGAGGCGTGGGAGTCTTGTGCGGGCGACGTCCGTTCGCTACATTGAAGGCGTTCCTGATGCGTTATACGTATAACTCACTCGATGGAGAGCCCGATGTCGCCTCGACCCGTCCGCACCGCGACCATGAACGAGGTCGCCGCTGCCGCGGGCGTTTCGCAGGCCACCGTGTCGCTCGTGCTCAACAAGGCGGGCGGCTCCCGCGTCGGCGAGGCCACGCGGCGACGGGTGCTCGAAGCCGCCTCCGAACTCGGCTATCGCCCGAACGCCGCGGCCAAGACCCTACGCGTCGGCGCCGCGGGCCTCATCGGATTCGTCGGCGACGTGGTCGCCAGCTCACCGTTCGCGGGTCGCATCGTCGAGGGCGCGCAGGCGCGCGCGTGGGATGACGGGATGCTGCTGCTCACCGTGAACACCGGTGGCGATTCGCGTATCGAGTCGGCCGCGATCGAATCGCTCCTCTCGCAGCGCGTCGCCGGCATCGTCTACGCCTCGATGTACCACCGCCGACTCGAGATCCCCGAGTCGCTCGAGGGGACGCCGACGGTCGTGCTGAACTCCGAGGACGTCACGGGCCGGGCGCGCGCCGTCGTGCCCGACGAGTTCGAGGGCGGGCGCGCTGCCACGCAGGCGGTGCTCGACGCGGGACACCGCCGCATCGCCATGATCAACATCGAGACGCTCGCGTCGGAGTTGCCTGCCGCGGTCGGCCGCCACGACGGCTACCGAGCGGCGCTCCAGGACGCCGGGCTCCCGTACGACGCCCGCCTGGTGCGCGATGGGGACGGCAACCCGCAGGCCGGCTACGACCAGACACTTGCGCTGATGTCATCGGCAGCGCCGCCGACCGCGATCTTCTGCGCCAACGACCGGACCGCGTGGGGCGCCTACCAGGCGCTCGACTCGCTCGGACTCGAGGTGCCGCGAGACGTCTCCATCGTCGGCTTCGACAACCAGGAGACGCTCGCACCGTTCCTGCGCCCCGGCCTCACCACGCTCGAACTGCCCTTTGTCGAGATGGGCCGGCGGGCGGTCGACCTGCTCCTCGGCGGGCACGTCGCCGAGGACACGCCCGAGCGCATCATCTGCCCCCTGATCGAACGTGGGTCCATCGCGGCCCCGAGAGGAGGTCGCGATGGCTGACACCGCGATCCGCGGCCCATCGACGGCCGACGTGGTGGCGACACCAGGCGTGGAATCGACGCCGAACGCGCCACGGGAAGGCGGCGTGCTCGACCCGAGCGCTCGGGCGCCGCGGCGGCGATCCCGCCGGCATCAAGTGCTGCGCCACTGGCAGTTATACGTACTACTTGCGCCGACATTGTTGTACTTCCTCGTCTTCAAGTACTGGCCCATGTACGGCGTGCAGATCGCCTTCCGCGACTACGCACCCGCGGGCGGGTTCACCCAGAGCCCCTGGGTCGGCCTCGAGCACTTCGAACGGTTCTTCTCGTCGTACCAGTTCGGCACCATCGTCTCGAACACGCTGCTGCTGGCGATCGTGAACCTCGCGTTCGTGTTCCCGATCCCGATCATCCTCGCGCTGCTGGTCAACCAGCTCGCGCAGGGCCGGTTCCGGCGGTTCGTGCAGAACGTGCTGTATGCGCCGACGTTCATCTCGACCGTCGTGGTCGTGGGAATCCTGTTCATCCTGCTCTCGCCGCGCGCGGGCCTCGTCAACAACGCGATCCTGCTGTTCGGCGGCGAGCCGATCTTCTTCATGGGCTCGGCCGACTGGTTCCGTCCCGTCTACGTCGCGAGCTCGGTCTGGCAGGAGGCCGGGTTCAACATGGTCGTCTACCTCGCCGCGCTCGCCGGCATCGACCCCGCCCTGCACGATGCGGCGAAGGTCGACGGCGCGAGCCGGCTCCGCCGCATCTGGCACATCGACCTGCCCGGCATCGCGCCGGTGATCTCGGTGCTGTTCATCCTCGCCGTGGGCAACCTGCTCAACATCGGGTTCGAGAAGGCACTGCTGATGCAGACCGACCTCAACGTCGCGGCCTCGCAGATCGTGCAGACGTACACGTACGAAGTCGGCCTGCAGCAGGCGCAGTTCAGCTATGCGTCGGCCATCGGCCTGTTCAACTCGCTGCTCAACCTCGCGCTGCTCCTCACCTTCAACTGGGTCGCACGACGCGCCCGCCAATCGAGCGTCTGGTAGGAACCCATGACCACGCAACTCGAACGACCGATCACGGCGCCGCGCGGCCCCGCCCGCGACATCCGCCGCCGTCTCGCCGACCCGCTCTTCAACGCCGTGGCCATGGCGATCCTCGGGATGGCACTCATCGCCGTGATCTACCCGATCTACTTCATCGGGATCGCCTCGATCAGCGAGCCCGCACGGGTGTACGAGGGCCAGGCCTGGTTCTGGCCGGTGGAGGTGACGTTCGACGGCTACGACCGCCTGCTCGGCGACCCGACCGTGTGGCGGGGGCTCGCGAACTCCGTGCTCTACACCGGGCTCGCCACCGCGATCAGCGTCGCGCTCGTCGTCTCCGCCGGATACGTGCTCTCGCGGCGCGACCTGCCGGGCCGGCGCACCATCACCTTCCTGCTCGTCGTGACCCTGTTCTTCGACGGCGGCATCATCCCGCGGTTCCTCGTCGTGCGCGACCTGGGCCTCCTCGACACCGTCGGCGCGATGGTGCTCCCCGGCGCGGTCGCCGTCTGGAACGTGATCGTCGCTCGAGCGTTCTTCGAGTCGAACCTGCCCGACGAGCTGCGTGAGGCGGCGCAGATGGATGGTGCGAGCGACTTCCGCTTCTTCTTCCGGATCGCGGTGCCGCTCTCCAAGCCGCTCATCGCGCTCATGATCGTGATCCACCTCGTCTGGAACTGGAACGGCTTCTTCGACGCCCTCATCTACCTCAACAGCCCTGACAACTACCCGCTCCAGCTCGTGCTGCGCAACATCCTCGTGCAGTCCGACCTCTCCGGGAGCGCGAACCTGAGCGGCGACCTCGAGAACTACGAACAGGCGCAGCGGCTGGCCGAGCTCGTCAAGTACGCGGCCATCGTGTTCGCGACCATCCCGCTCATGCTCGTGGTCCCGTTCCTCCAACGCTTCTTCACCCAGGGAGCGCTCCTCGGCGCGGTCAAGAACTGAACCGCACCATCCGAATCAGCTCACCTGCACCACCGCATCGTTCACCCGCACCACCGCACGGCATCACCCCCACCGCACCACCACCCCCATCGCACCACCACCCCCACCGCACCACCACCCCCATCGCACCACCACCCCCACCGCACCACCACCCCACCACCCGCACCGGCCGCAGCGACGCGACCGACCAGGAAAGGACACGCACCATGAACCGATCCCGCGGCGGCCTCAGCCGCCGACTCGCCCCGACGGCGGCAGCCGGCGTCATCCTCGCCCTCGCCCTCACCTCGTGCACCGCTCCTGACGACGGGACGTCCGGCGCCGACCGCTCGAGCGAATACGGCTTCAACGAAACGGGACTTCCCATCGTCGACGAGACCCTCACGCTCGCGATCGCCGGCGAGAAGGCCTCGCTCGCACCGGACTACAACGACATGGCGCTCGTGCAGCAGTGGGAGGAGGACACCAACATCGCGATCGAGTGGAACATGCTCGCGCCCGAGGTGTACCTCGACAAGCGCAACCTGTTGCTGGCATCCAACGACCTCCCCGATGCGTTCCTCAACTCGAGGTTCACCGACGACGAGCTCGTGCGGTACGGCACGGACGGCACGCTCATCCCGCTCGAGGGGCTCATCGAACGGCATGCGCCCAACCTGCAGGCGATCTTCGAGGAACGGCCCGAGCTGAAGGCCGCCGTCACTGCGTCGGACGGACACATCTACTCGTTGCCCAGCGCCGAGGAGCTCGGCCTCGCGGCCGTGCCGTTCTTCTGGTCGATCAACAAGAGCTGGCTCGACGCGCTCGGGCTCGACGTGCCGACCACCGTGGACGAATACCACGACGCGCTCGTCGCGTTCAAGACGCAGGACCCGAACGGCAACGGCAAGGCCGACGAGATCCCGCTGAGCTTCATCAACAACTGGTGGTGCGCCGACATCGGCGACCTCTTCGCGGCGCTCGGCGGCATCGCCGACAACGCCGACCACCGCATCGTGCGCGACGGCGAGGTGATCTACACCGGGGCCGACGAGCGCTACCGCGATGCGATCGCGACCCTGCACGAATGGTACGAGGAGGGGCTCATCGACCCCGAGTCGTTCACCCAGGACGACAAGACCTACCTCGCCAAGGGCAAGACCGAGACGCCCGTTCTCGGCTCGTACGTCTGGTGGGAGACCGCCGAAGTCGTCGGCACCGACCGCGCCGACGAGTACGTGCTGCTGCCCGTGCTCGAGGGCGTCGAGGGGCAGCTGGTCGGCCGCTCCAACTACGCCGACTTCGGCCGCAACGCGTTCGCCATCACGAGTGCGAACGAGTTCCCCTCGGCGACCATGCGCTGGGTCGACGAACTGTACGAGCCCGTCATGGCTGCGCAGGTCTCGTACGGCCCCGTCGGCGAGACACTCGTCGAGAACGCGGACGGCGTGCTCGAGCAGGCTGAGCTGCCCGCGGACGTGAACGCCGGCGAGCTGCGGCAGAAGGTCGCACTCGGAGCGGGTGCCCCTCACGTGCTCACCCGCGAGCACTTCGAGACCGTCGTGCTGCCCGAACCGCGTGCGCTCGAGCGCCTGATCGACCTCGAGGAGCACTACCTGCCGTACGCCGAGCCCGAGAACTACCCCTCGGTGTTCTTCTCGGTCGAGGAGCTCGAGGAGATCAGCTCGATCGAGGCCGACATCAAGGCGCTCGTCGAGCAGAAGCGGGCCGAGTGGATCACCTCGGGCGGCATCGAGGAGGAGTGGGACGCGTACGTCTCCCAGCTCGAGTCGATGGGCCTCGAACGCCTCGTCGAGATCTGGCAGGCCGGCTACGACCGCTTCAACGGCGCAGCATGAACACGGGACCGGGCGCGGTGGACGCCGCCGCGCCCGGCCCCACTCAGGGCCGGGCACAGGAGACGTCGATCGATGTGCGCTTCGAATGCGGGCCCGCCAACGCGCTCGTCGCGATCGACCGAGCGGGCGGCTGCGCGTGGATCGCGACGACGGCGGACCCCGGCCAGCGAGCCGCGCTGCTCGCCCCGCGACCGGTGCCCGCGAAGGCCGGAGGGGCCGGGCTGTACCTCGACGGCTGGTCGACGCTCGTCGAGGTCGTCCTGCGCCGGGCAGCGGATGCGTCGGAGCCGGCACGGGCCGGCAGGCTGACCGTGGGCGCGTGGTTCGCCCCGGGCGCATTCGCCCGCGGCGACGCGCGCGGATTCACCGCCGTGGTCGACGCGTCGGCCCCGGCGGGGCAACCCGCCTCTGCGCCGGCCACCGGATTCGCACTCGGGCACGACCGCACCGGACGGCTCGCGGTCGACGTCGCCGGACGGCTCGTCGTCGCCGATGCGCGACTCGCGCCGGGCAACTGGCACCACCTCGCGATGGTGGCCGGCGCCGGCCACGGCGAACTGCGGCTCGACGGGCGGACGGTCGCGGAGTTCGAGGCGGACGCTGCCGCGCTCGCCCTGCCCGATCGCATCGTCCTCGGCCGGACGCGCGCCGGCGCGCGCGTCGAAGGCCTGTTCCCCGTCGCCGCGGCGATCGGAGTGCTCGGTCCTGTCCGCGTCGCGCACGGCGTCGAGGAGCCCGTCGTACCATCCGGCGCCGATGGCTTCGGACCGGCGGAGGTCGTGCCCGATCGGGCTCGGTACGACACCGACCCGCATCATCCGATCGCGCACCTCTCGGCGCCGCAGGGCTGGATGAACGAGCCGCATGCCGCGGTGCACGCCGGCGGCATCCACCACGTCTTCTTCCAGCAGAACCCCGCCGGTCCCTACTGGGGGCACATCGCGTGGGGCCACGCGACCAGCCGCGACCTCGTGCACTGGCACGACGCCGGCCTCGCCGTGACACCCGGTGCTTCGGCGGTGGCGCCCGACGGCATCTGGAGCGGCAGCTCCGTGATCGACCCGGCCGGCGAGCACCTGCTCTTCGTCACCGCGGGTGATTTCGGCAGGACGCCCGACCAGTCGATCGCGGTCGCGCGCCAGATGGGTGACGTCGGCTGGGCGACCGATGCCTCCCCGCTGCTCGAGATGCCCCGAACCGTTCCGGGCCGGAGCGAGCCGCTCATTCGCGGGCAGTTCCGCGACCCGTTCGTCTGGCGTGAGGACGAGGACTGGTTCATGGTCGTCGGCGCCGGCCTCGAGGGGCAGGGCGGGGCAGCCCTCCTCTTCCACTCCGCCGACGGCGATCACTGGATCCAGCAGGAGCCGCTCCACGTCGGCGACGTCGGCCGGTTCCCCGCCACCGGCGTGATGTGGGAGCTGCCGGTCCTGCTGTCGGCCGGCACGGGCGCCGACGGGGTGCGTCGCCATGTCCTGTTCGTCGCGCCCTGGTGGTCCGGCCCGAGCGAGCACCACCTGCAGCACGTCTGGCACTGGATCGGGGTGTGGGATGCCGCGGCGCGGCGCTTCACGCCCGACCACGACGAGCCGCGCGAGTTCGACGGCGGCGGCCACCTCACGGGCCCGAGCGGCACCGTGCTCGACGACGGCCGCGCCATCCTGTGGACCATCGCACAGGACACGCGGAGCCTCGCGGAATTCGCCGCGTCGGGCTGGGCGCACAACGCCGGACTGCCGCTCGAGCTCGGCCTGCACGACGACGGCACGCTGCTCGTGCGGCCGGTCGCCGAGGTGGCGCTGCTCCGTGAGCGGCGCATCGAGCCGCGCGTCGAGCCGGCCGGCGAGGCGGCGTATGGCGCTGCCGGCTCGGCCGCCGTGACGACACTCCTCCTCAGCGGTCGACACCTCGACCTCGAGATCGACGTCGAAGGACAGGGTTTCCGGATCGAGGTGCTCCGAAGCGAGGACGGGTCGGAGACCACCGTGCTCGGCGTCGATGGGCCAGAGGTCTGGATCGACCGGTCCCGGAGCAGCCTCGACCCGGCGCACGTCGAGACGCGGCGGCGCGCCATCCGGCGATCCGACGCAACTCGTGCGCACGCTCGCCTCGTCGTCGACGGATCGATGATCGAGCTCTACGTCGACGACCGTGTCTCGCTCACCTCGCGCGCGTACCCCCTCGGCCGCGACGCCGTCGACGTGCGCCTGCAGGTGCCTGCCGAGGCCCGACTCCTCCGCTTCTCGGCACACGAACTCCATCCCGCGTACGAACCCCGACCTCGACCCCGAAAGGCCGACCCGACATGCTGATCCTGCCCGACCACTGGACCTGGGACTTCTGGCTCGCCGACGACGGCGACCGCTACCACGTCTACTTCCTGATGGCGCCGACCAAACTGGGCGACCCCGACCTGCGGCACCACAACGCGCGCATCGGCCACGCGGTGTCGGACGACCTGCGCGAGTGGGAGTTCCTCGGCGAGGCGCTGGGCCCGGGCGTCCCGGGCTCCTGGGACGATCTCGCGACCTGGACTGGGAACGTCATCCGCGCCGGCGACCGCTGGCACATGTACTACACCGGCGTGAACCGTTCCGAGAGCGGCCTGGTGCAGCGAATCGGGCGGGCGACGAGTACCGATCTGCACCACTGGGTCAAGGACGACGGCTTCGTGCTGGAGGTCGACCCGCGATGGTACGAGCAGCTCGACACCGACGTGTGGTTCGACCTCACCTGGCGCGACCCTTGGGTGTACTTCGACGAGACGGCAGGGGAGTCGGGCGAGTACCGCATGCTCGTCACGGCGCGCGCGAACTCCGGAGCCGTCGATTCGCGGGGCGTCATCGGGCAGGCCCGCTCGCGCGACCTCGACCGCTGGGAGGTCCTGCCGCCCATGGCGGCCCCGGGCGAGTTCGGCCACATGGAGGTGCCCCAGCTCGAGCGGATCGGCGACCGCTGGTACCTCTTCTTCTCTGCGTACGAGTGGGCGCACAACGCCGACCGCGTCGCGGCAGGGCTCGCGCACTGCGGCACGCACTACCTCGTCGGCGACGCACCGTCGGGCCCGTTCGAGCTGGCCACGCGCGAGTTCCTCTCGGGCGACCCTCGCGGTGAGCTCTACGCCGGCCGGGTGGTCCGCGCACGCGACGGCCGGTACGTGCTCCTCGCGTTCCTCCAGTACGTCGACGGCGGACCGTTCGTCGGAGGACTCAGCGATCCGTTCACCATCGAGGTCGAAGCCGGCGGGCGACTGTCGATCGACCGCGCCGGCGACTGGCGGCGGGTGGTGCGGCCCGCGCTGGACGCCGTGCGGCCCGCCGCGGCGTGAGGCGCGACCGCGATCTCACCATTGAGGGTCGACGCCGTCACAATCCGACCGCCGACGTCGTCAGTACTGGTATGAACAGAATCGACACGGTCGGGCCCGCGCGGGCCACGGGCATGACGGATGACGCCGGTCCCGCCGGCCCCGCGGCATCCGCCGGCCCTGCGGCATCCGCCCGCCCCGCGGCATCCGCTCGCACCCATGCCCGCACCGCGCACGAGGAGGTGACCCGATGAGGATCGCCGTCGCCGGGGGAACCGGCACCGTCGGACGCCACGTCGTCGCCGCCGCCGAGGCGCGAGGGCACGACGTCACGGTGCTCACGCGCCGCAATGGCCACGACCTCGAGACCGGCGCCGGACTCGCGGGCGCGCTCGACGGCATCGACGCCGTGATCGACGTGACCAGCGTCGTCAGCCTGTCGGGGCGCCGCGCGCGCGAGTTCTTCACGAACGTCACCGGCAACTTGCTGCGCGCCGGGGCCGACGCGGGCGTCGGCCACCACGTCGCGCTGTCGATCGTCGGCATCGACGGCATCGACGACGGCCACTACGCGGGCAAGCTCGCGCAGGAGCGGCTCGTCGAAGGCGGCACCGTGCCGCACACGATCCAGCGGGCGACGCAGTTCCTCGAGTTCGCCGCGCAGGTCGCAGAGCAGACGACGTTCGGGCCGCTCACGGTGATACCGAAGGCGCTGATGCGGCCCGTGGCAGCGCGCGAGGTGGGCGCCCGGCTCCTGGAGGTCGCCGAGGGCGAGCCGGTCGGCGGACGCGCCCGCGACCTCGCCGGACCGCGCGACGAGCGCCTCGCCGACCTGGTGCGGCGCATGTACGCGTTCGACGGGGTGCGTCGCGGCGTGCTCGAGGTGCGGTTCCCGAGGCCGTTCGGGAAGTCGCTCGCGACCGGCGTCGTGCGCGGCGGCGACGACGCGCTCCGCGGGCGCATCACGTTCGACGAGTGGCTGCGGTCGCCCGACCACGTGCCGGTGCGCCCGCGCCGCGAGGGGACGCGACACGCCGTCGCGCCCTGACCAGGCACGGCGGTTGCGTCCCCTCGCGGGGGTTGGTGTGCCGGCGGCCGAGCCTGTGCCGGCGCCGAGCCGCTCCCGGCGGTCGAGGCGCACCGCGAGCCGCCGTCGGGAGTACCCTGTGTCCCACACGCATCAAGGGGGACTGATGCCGTACTACATCATCGAACGCAACTACGCCGAAGAGGTCGTGGTGCCGGTCGAGGCAGCGCCCGACATCAACCTCATCAACGATGAGGAGGAGGTCCGCTGGCTCTACTCGTTCCTCTCGATCGATCACCGCAAGAGCTACTGCCTGTACGAGGCGCCGTCGATCGAGGCGATCCGCGCGGCGGCCGTGCGGGCCGGGTTGCCGGCCGACGTCGTCACCGAGGTCACGGGCCGGGTGATGCCCGACGGGCTCCTGGCCGGCATCAACTAGCCCGCCTCCGCCGGGTCACGCGAGCCCGCGCTCGCGCGCGTACATCGCCGCCTGCGTGCGGTTCTCCGCGCCGATCTTGATCAGGATGTTCCGCACGTGGTTCGCGGCGGTGTGCTCGCTGATCACGAGGCGCGCGGCGATGTCGCGGTTGCTCCTGCCCTCGGCGATGAGTCCGATGACCTCGCGCTCCCGTGCGGTGAGGCCGCCGGGTGCCTCGGGGCCGGATGTCGCGGCGACGGCGTCGAGCGAACGGAGCACGCGCACCATCCCGGCGGGCTCGGCGATCGACCGGGCTCGCTCGGCGCAGGCCTTCGCCTCGCGCGATCCGGGGTCGACGCGACGCAGGTGGACGGCCATCGCCGACGACGTACGCGCGACGTGGAGCGGCGCGTCGGTCCGCTCGGCGAGCTCGAGCGCGCGCTCGAAACGCTCGAGCGGCGCGCCCGTGCCGGTCAACGACTCGAGCTCGCCGAGGTAGCAGTCGGCGGGACCGAACGGGGCGAGGAAGATGCCCGACATGAGGTTGAGGCCGGCGTAGTCGGAGAGCCAGCGATGCAGGCGTCGTGCGACCTCGGCGTCGCCGAGCCGGAGTGCCGCTTCCGTCATGAACACCAGGCGGGCCGGCCAGTCGCTGGAGTCGGAGTCCTCCGGCGTCACGTGGTCGAGGTGCCAGTCGAGCAACCGACGTGTCGGCGCCTCGAGCCCCAGCTCGGTGTACAGCGCGAGCAGTCCGGTCGGCCAACGGTCGGCGGGCGATTCGTCCCCGGTGATCAGCGGACGGACGCGTTCGAGACGCCCGGTCTCCCGGCGCAGCATGAACCCCTGGACCGCACTCGCGCCGCCCGTGGCATCGGACCGGAACGCGACTTCGTGGTGCTGGGCCTGGCGACCCGCCGACGCCGCGGCGTCGAACCTCCCCGCAAGGAGGGCCCGCCCGAACCGGACGCACGCCAACCAGTAGTTCCAATGGCCGCCCCATTGCCGGGTCAGCCTGACCATCTCCAGCTCGGAATCGTCGAGGCCGTCACGGTCGCCGAGGAGGTAGGAGTTCGCGAAGATGTGCAGCGTCGCGGCCGCCATCCACTCGTTGTTCATCGGGCGGGTCAGGGCGAGGAGCTCGAGCGAGCGCTCCTGCCGCTTCGCGATCCCACGCGGCCGGAGCGTCAGGGTCGAGGTCGACCGCAGCACGGAGGCGAGTACGAGGGGATCGTCCAGCCTGCGCGCGAGCTCGACCGCTCGGTCGCCGAGCCGCTCCGCCTCGTCCACCGCGCCGGTGAACGCCGTCGCCCGGGCGCGGGAACCCAGTGCCTCGACGTACAGCGGGTCGTCCTCATCCTCCGGGATGCCGTCGATCGCAGCTGAGAGCAGCTCGAGTGCGCGGTGCCCGAGGTGACCCGGCCGCCAGGAGGCGTCCTCGTACCCGATCGCCGCGCGCAGCCGCTGCCGGGGGGTGCCCGCGTCGGCCGCCTGCTCGTACAGGTCGCGAGCGTGGGACGTGTCGGCCGCGAGATCCCAGTCCGCCGCCGCGCGGATGAGCAACTCGGCGCGTTCCTCGCCGTCGGTCGCGATGGAGGCCGCGCGCTCATGGAGCCGGCCCGCATCCTCGTACGCGTAGCGGCCCTCGGCGAGCTCCGCGGCCCGGCCGAGGTAGGTCACGGCGCGATCGCCGAACCCGAGCGCTCGTGCGGCCTCGTAGTGGTGCGCGAGCCGTTGGACGAGACGCGGCGCCGCCGCGAAGTCGGATTCGAGCCCCTGCGCGATGCGCGCGTGCGTGCGGAGCAGCTCGCTGTTCGGCATGGCGTCGACCACGGCCTGGCGGGCGATGGCGTGCGGGAAGCGGTATCGGTCGCCGGCCGTGCGCGGCGGCTCGATGAGTCCCAGGTGCACCGAGGCATCCATCGCGGTGAGGGTGACGTCGACGGATGCCGCGCTGAGCCCGATCACCTCGCTGAGGTCGACCTCCTGGCCGAGCACCGCGGCGAGCTGGAGCACCTCCCGCTGGGCGGCGTCGAGCGTCGCGAGCCGCGACAGCACCAGGTCGCCGACGGAGTCCGGCAGCTCGATCACGCGCTGGTCGCCTCGACGTTCGGCCTCCACCACGCGGCGCCACATCGCCCGGAGGAGGAACGGGTTGCCGCCCGTCAGGTCGCCGAGCACCTCCGCCGATTCGCGGGCACCGGCCCGCGTCAGGCCGGCGCAGACGACGACGTAGTCCGTGATCTCCTCGCTGGTGAACGACGCGAGCTCGATGCGCTGCACCCGGTCGAGGCGGGAGAGCGCGGCGAGCACGTCGGTGAGTGCGTCCGACCGGTCGGGCGGAGCGCTGCGCAGGGTCCCGATGAGCAGGAGCCCGTCCCTCCGCATCGCCGTGACGACCCTGTTCAGCAGCCGGATCGCGGCGGGCCCCGCCCAGTGCAGGTCGTCGAGCACCAGCACCGCCGGCCGCGCCGCGGTTGCGACGTGCAGCACGTCGACGACGGCATCGAGGACGCGATCCTGGCTCGCCGCTCGCGTCGCGGCATCCGGGATCGATCGATCGAGCACGCGCTCGAGAAGTTCGCCCGACTCGACGCCGACGCCATCCGACGCCTGTTCACGGTAGGTGGGCAACAGCACCCGCAGCGGCTCGTCGAAGGGCTCGAACGGTGCACCGAGCTCCTGGATGCACGAGCCGAAGAGCACGGCAGCCCCGTCCGCGTGCAGGCGCGTGCAGACCTCGCTCACGAGCCGAGACTTGCCGGAGCCCGGTTCGCCGCTGACGAAGACCGCGCGGCCCGCGCCCCCGACGACGTCGGCCCACGCAGTCTCGATCGCCGCGACCTCGTCCTGTCGCGCGACGAACGGCGGCTGCCCCGATATCGTCCAGCCCGCCGGCAACGGCGGGGCGGGCCAATCCCCCATGGGCTCACCATAGTGCGCGGCCGGCCGCTCGGCGATGGTCCGAATTGACTACGTCGTCGAGGTCGCCGGCGTGCCGAAGATGGGCGACTCGCGTCATGTGGCGCCGCGGTGCCGGTTCCTACCGTGAGGTCAGCGGCATTCCAGCCGGAAGCCGCACGAAAGGAAGGGAACGGATCATGAACGCACGCGCGTTCCTCGCCATCCCGGCAGCCCTGGCCCTGGCGGTCCTCGCCGGGTGCGGCGTGTCCGAGGGGGAGTCCGGCGACGGTCCGGGAACCGGATCGGCTCGGGTCCGGATGCCGTCGACCGAAGTGTGCAACGGACCCGCATGGATCCGCGAGCGCGCCCCTGAGGGCCTGTGCACCGCGCCCACCGGACCGGTCGAGGACGACCTGTCGCCGCTTCAGCCGGCTCAGTGAGGCAGGGCCTCGACGCCGAACGGCATGAGAAACCGGGTCGTGGCCCCGTCCGGGGCCGCGCGACCCGGATTCTCATGCGTCCGACCGAGCGGTGCGAGTCTGCTCGGCGGGTCGCGCCGGGCCGGTCGAGCGGATGCCGCGTCCGGGGCCGCCGTGGCCCCGGGCACCGGATCCGATGCGGCGTCGGCCGGCGTCATGCGACCACGTACTGATGGCCCGATGAGCCGTCGCCCCGTGTCGGAACCGGGATGCCGCGTACCGGGCGGATACGGCGCGGCGTCGCTCCCGAGCCGGCGCCGGCGCTCGCGCGCCGAGATCGCGCGCCAGACCGCAGGAGGAGCGCGGTCAGACCCTCCATATCCGCGCCATGAGCCGTCTCATCCTGCGGTCTGGCGGAAGCTGACGCGATCAGGCGCGATCCGACAGGAACCACCGCGACATCCGCACCCGCACCCGCCGCCCCAGCGGCAGCGCGCCGCGCGCGTCGGGGCGCAGCTCGAGCGGGCGCAGCGCCGGCGGTTCGATCCCCGCGCCGGAGGTGAGCCGCGCCCGCTCGGCCGCCGCGACCGGGCGGTGCTCCTCGACGTACTCGCCGCCCGGCAGGCGCACGATGCGTCCGGTCTCGTACCCGTGCAGGAGCACGTCGCGGTCGCGCCGCTGCAGCCCGAGGCACACGCGCCGGGCAAGGGAGAACGCGACGACCGGGCCCAGCACGAGCGTCGCCTGCAGCGCCCCGATCACGCCCTCGAAGCTCACCCCGAAGTGGGTCGCGATCAGGTCGGCGCTGCCGGCGGCCCAGAGCGTGCCGTAGAACACGATGCCGGCGACGCCGATCGCGGTGCGGGTCGGCGCGTTGCGCGGGCGGTCGAGCAGGTGGTGGTCGCGGCGGTCGCCCGTGATCCACTCCTCGACGAACGGGTACGCGACGACGGCGAGCAGGTAGACGGTGACGACGGCGAGCGGCACGAGGATCGCGAGCGTCCAGGTTCGGTCGAACCAGACGACCTCCCAACCGGATGGCACGAGCCGCAGCGCCCCGTCGAGGAACCCGGTGTACCAGTCCGGCTGGCTTCCTGCACCCGCGTCGCCGGACGAGGCCGGACCGTACAGCCAGATGGGGTTGATCGTGACCGTCGCGGAGACGAGCAGCAGCAACCCCGTCACGAACGCGAACAGTCCGCCAGCACGCGCGGCCGCGGTCGGCCACATCGGCACGCCCACGACGTTCGACTCGGTGCGTCCGAGCCCCGGGAACTGCGGCGGGCCCACCCGCCACGCGGCGTACCCGCGCGCCGCGACGAGCGCGATGAGCAGCGCCGGCACGACCGCGACGTGCAGCGGGTACAGGTGCGCGATGACCTCGCCCGGGAACGGTCCACCGAACAGCAGCGACGCGACCCACGTGCCGACGACCGGGATGCCGAGCGCGATGCCCTCCGTGATGCGCAGCCCCGTGCCCGAGAGGAGGTCGTCGGGCAGCGCGTAGCCGCTCCATCCGCCCGCCAGCGCAGCGATGAAGATCAGGAACAGCAGCACCCACATCCCGCGCCGCGGCCGACGGAACGCCCCCGTGAAGAACGTCGTCAGCAGCTGCACGATGATCGATGCGGGCAGCAGCAGCGCCGCCCAGTGGTGCGCCTGCCGCATGAGCAGGCCGCCGGGCACGTCGAACGTGATCCGCATCGTCGAGGCGAACGCCTGCGACACCTCCGCGCCGTGCAGCGGCATGTACACGCCGCGGTATGTCGTCGTGGCGCTCGAGGGCGTGTAGAAGAACATCAGCCACAGGCCGGTGAGCGTGACGACGACGAGGCAGGCGAGGGTCACGACGCCGAACAGGTTCGACCAGTGGGTCGGCACGCGGCGGCGCCGGGCCGCGGCGACGACATCACCGAGCCTGCGGCCGAAGAACGTGGTGTTGCCGACGGATGCCGCGAGCCGGTCGGTCACGGTGCTGGGCATGAGCTGCTCCTCACGACGGGTTCACCCATACGACCCCGCAGCACCGCGATCTGTGACATCCGCTTGCCCGAAACCTCACCAGGCGGGCCGGGCCCGCGCGCGGGGATGGCCGGAGCCCAAGGGGCCCCGGCCATCCGTTCCGCTTGCGTCGCGCGCTCGCGAAACGCTCCGCCCTACGGTTGCGAGATCTTCTCGACCGTTTCGGCGGTCGCGCCGTCGGAGAGGGCCCGCGCGACATCCGCCTGCGCGATGATGCCGACGAGGTCGTGCCCGTCGATCACCGGCAGTCGGCGGATCTGGTGCTTCTGCATCATCTCCAGCGCCTCGCGGATGTCGTCGTCCGCGCCGATCGTCACCGGCTTGCCCTCAGCGAGCTCGCCGGCGGTCACGGTCTTCGGGTCGCCGCCGTCCGCGATGCACTTCACCACGATGTCGCGATCGGTGAGCATGCCCTTCAGTCGGTCGTCGTCGCCGCAGATCGGCATCGATCCGACGACGAGGTCGCGCATCATCCGCGCCGCCTCGACCAGGGTCTGCCCCTCCTTCACGCATGCGGGCTCCGGAGTCATGAGGTCTCGTGCTACAGGCATCTCGATCTCCTTTCTCACGGTGTCCGGCATGGTAGGCACGCTCGTCGCGCGAGCGCACGGGGGTTGACGGATGCCGCCTGAGAAGTCACGCGGGCGGAATGCTCGGCCCCCGGGTCGCGTCTCGACGGGCGCCTCCCGAGGGGACGCGACACGCCGTCAGGTCCTGGGGCGCGCCCGGCCACGACACGGGCGCGCCCGGGCACGAGAAAGGGAGGCCGCTCCGACCTCCCACTTCCAGAATATCGCCGACCCCCCGTCTTGCGGCAAGGGCCGGGTCGGGGCGCAGAATGGTCGGCCGAACGATCGGAGCGACCCCGTGAACCCCGCCACCACCAGCACGTTCGTGCTGCCCGAACGCCTCGCCGCCAAGGCCGACCCCGCCCACATCGCCGCCGACGAGCGGCACTTCGCCGCGGTCGCCGACAGCCTCGCCACGTCCGTCGACGACCTGGAGACGCGGCTCGAGACCCTGCGCCGCTCGCCGGGCGGCAGCGGCCAGCAAGCCCTCGACCGTGACCTCGAGATCCACCGCCTCACCACGCGTCTCCGCCTGCTGCGCCGCTTCAGCCTCGACGTCTGCCTCGGGCGCATCGTCGCGACGGATGCCGCGGAGCCCGTCTACATCGGGCGCCTCGGCCTCGCCGACCGGGAGGGCCGCCGCCTGCTCGTCGACTGGCGCGCGCCCGCGGCCGAGCCCTTCTTCGCCGCGACGCACGCGGACCCCCGCGGCCTCGCGAGCCGCCGCCGCTACCGCTGGACCCGCGGCCGAATCACCGACTACTGGGACGAGGCGTTCACTCCGGATGCCCTGGACGGCGGCGGCGTCGCGCTCGACGACGACTCCGCCCTCATCGCGAGCCTCGGCGCGAGCCGGTCGCCGCGCATGCGCGACGTGCTCGCCACCATCCAGGCAGACCAGGACGCCATCATCCGCGCCGGCTCGCGCGGCGCGCTCGTCGTCGACGGCGGCCCCGGCACGGGCAAGACCGTCATCGCGCTGCACCGCGCCGCATACCTGCTCTACGCCGACCCGCGCCTCGGGCACCGCCGCGGCGGACTGCTCGTCGTCGGTCCGAGCCGACCGTACCTGTCGTACGTCGCCGACGTGCTGCCGAGCCTCGGTGAGGAGGGCGTCCAGACCTGCACGGTGCGCGACCTCGTCCCCGAGGGGGCGACGGCAGAGCACGAGCCCGATCCCGCGGTCGCGCGGCTGAAGTCGTCGGGGCGGCTCCTCGATGCGATCGAGGCCGCCGTCCGGCAGTACGAGCGGCCGCCGACCGACGAGCTCATCGTCGAGACGCCGTGGGGCGACGTGCACGTGGGCGGCGACGAGTGGGCCGTCGCGTTCGACGCCGCGGCATCCGCCGGCCCCCACGACGAGGCGCGCGACGAGGTGTGGAGCGAACTGCTCGACATCCTGGTCGAGCGGGTCGACGACCCCGACGAGATGCCGCCCGCCGCCCTGCGCGCGTGGCCCGAGCAGAGCGACGAGCTGCGCGCGATGCTGCGCCGCGCCTGGCCGATGCTCGACCCCGTCGGCGTCGTCGCCGACCTCTGGTCCTCGCCCGACCACCTGCACCGGTGCGCCCCATGGCTCGCGCCCGACGAGGTGCGGGCCCTGCAGCGCAAGGACTCGCGGGCGTGGACCGTCGAGGACCTCCCGTTCCTCGACGCCGCCCGGCAGCGCGTCGGCGACCCCGAGGCATCCCGGCGGCGACGTGAAGCGGATGCCGCGGCGCGCGCCCAGCGCGACCGGATGGCCGACGTGGTCGCCGACCTCATCGCCGCCGACGACTCCGACCTGATGCTCATGTCGATGCTGCGCGTCGAGGACGCCCAGGAGTCGCTGTTCGACGACTCCGCTCTGCCATCGGCCCATCCCGACCTGCTCGCCGGACCGTTCGCGCACGTCGTCGTCGACGAGGCGCAGGAGCTCACCGACGCCGAGTGGCGGATGCTGCTGCGCCGCTGCCCGTCCCGCAGCTTCACCATCGTCGGAGACCGGGCACAGGCCCGCCACGGCTTCACCGAGTCGTGGCAGGCCCGGCTCGCGCGCATCGGGCTGACCCGCGTCGAGCTCGCCGGGCTCACCGTCAACTACCGCACGCCCGAAGAGGTCATGCTCGAGGCCGAGCCCGTGATCCGCGAGGCGATCCCCGACGCGAACGTGCCGACCTCGATCCGCAGCACGGGCGTGCCCGTGGCGCACGGGTCGGTCGACGAGCGAGACGCGATCCTCGACGCGTGGCTCGCCGAGCACGCGGAGGGCACGGCGTGCGTCATCGGCGACGCCGCGTTCGAGGCGACGCCGCGCGTCCGCTCGCTCACCCCGGAGCTCGCGAAGGGCCTCGAGTTCGACCTCGTCGTGCTCGTCGACCCCGACCGGTTCGGCCAGGGCATCGAGGGCGCCGTCGACCGCTACGTCGCGATGACGCGCGCGACTCAGCGCCTCGTGGTCCTCACCAGCCCCTGACGCCCCTCGTGCCGGTCGTGCGGTCAGGCGGTCGCGCGGTCAGGCGGTCGCGCGGTCAGGTGGTCGTGCGGTCGAGCCGCGCGACGCCGATCTGGGAGTCGGCCATGCCGTAGAACACGTAGTGCTCCCCGTCGACCTCCTCGATGGCGGTGGGGAAGACGACGTTCGGGACGATGCCGCTGCGCTCCTCCTCCGTCTCGGGTGCGAGCAGCGGTTCGGCAGTCCGGGCCAGCACGATCGTGGGGTCGTCGGCGTCGAGGAGCATCGCCCCCGCCGCGTAGTTGACCTTCTGCTGATGCGTGAATGCGGTGCCCGCCTCGATGGTGCCGGTGACCCCGTGATGGAGGATCAGCCACCCCTCGGGCACCCGGAGCGGCGGCGGACCCCCGCCGATCTTCAGGGCCTCGAACGGGTACTCCGGTCCCGCGAGCAGCCGCGACTGGCTCCAGAGGGTGATCGCGCGGATGTCGGCGAGCGCCGCCTCGAGCGGGATGTAGGCGATCCAGATCGACTGGCGCGGATCGGTCGTGCCGGCCGGCACCCGGACGCCCTCGCCCTGCTTCGTCTCGTCGAGGTTCCACATCGGGCGGTGCAGCACCGCGAGGCTGCGGGTGCCGTCGGGCGCGGTGACCGGCTCGGGGAAGAACGTCGTGTCCTTGTTGTGGAACAGGTTGAGGTCCATGTCGAGGGCGTCGTCGAAGGTGAAGAGCGCCGGTCCGAGTCGACGCCACTCGCGCAGGTCGTCGGAGACGGCGAGCGCCGTGCGCGGCCCGAGCGGGCCGAACGCGACGTACGTCATGACCCAGCAGCCGAGGGCGTCGACCCGGGTGACCCGGGGATCCTCGACGCCGGCGTGCCGGGCGCCGCGCTCCCAGCCGCGGTCGGGCTCCAGCACGACGCCGTCGCGCTCGACGCCGACCGGCACGCCTCCCTCGACGACCACTCGGGCCAGGCCCACGCGCGAGACGTTGCCCTTCGCGACGAGCCGGGGGAGCAGGTACAGCGTGCCGTCGGACGCACGGCCCGACGCCGGGTTGAGCACGCCCTCCACCTCGTTGGCATCGCCCGGATCGGGCCGCATGACGACGCCGATGCGGGTGAGCGTGTACGGAACGGTGGTCGTCTCGGCGTGCGAGGACATGTCAGCCTTTCACTCCCGAGCCGAGATCGCTCGAGACGAAGTAGCGCTGGAAGATGATGAACAACGCCACGGCGGGAGCGGCCAGCACGACCGCGCCGGCCATCATGGCCCCGAACGGATTCGAGGTGGATGCGGCGATGTTCGAGATGAAGTTGGCGAGCGACACCGCGAGCGGCTGCAGCGCCGCCTCCTTCGTGATGAGGAACGGCCAGAGGAACTCGTTCCACGGTCCGATGAACGTCAGCAGCACCGCGGTGAGCAGCGCGGGCCGTACGAGCGGCAGCGCGACCGACCAGAGGAGCCGGAACTCACCGGCGCCGTCGATGCGCGCGGCATCGAACAGGTCCTTCGGCAACTGCAGGAAGTACTGACGGAAGATGAGCACCGCCGTCGAGTTGATGAAGAACGGCAGGATCATGCCGAGGTAGCTGTCCGAGAGCCCGTAGTCGCGGGCGATGAGCACGTAGAGCGGGATCATCAGCAGCTGGAACGGCACCACCTGCACGAGCAGCACGAGCGCGAAGGTCACGCCGCGGCCGCGCCATTTCAGCACGGCGAGCGCATACCCCGCGAGCACGCCGAACACGACCGTGCCGAGGATCACGCCGCCCGTGAAGATGCCGGAGTTCAGCAGCCCCTGGGCGAGGTTCACCCGCTCGTTGATGTTGACGTAGTTCTGTCCCGTGATGTTGTTGGCATCGGGGAAGGCGCCCGCCACCGTGGGGTCGGGGGCGGTCTGCAGCGAGCCCACGATCATGTAGTAGAAGGGGAAGAGGAACGCGAGTGCGCCGAGTGCGAGCACCAGGTAGCGCAGTCCCGTCTTGACGCGCGTCATGATTCCTCCTGCCCGACGAACTTGCGTTGGAGCCCCGCGATGATGAGCACGAGGATGATGAGGATGACGCCGATCGCCGCCGCGACATCCGGATTGCCCTGCTCGATGCCCTTCTGGTAGATGAGCAGCACCGGCGACGTCGACGCGCCGTTCGGCCCCCCGCCGCCCGTGAGCAGGTAGGGCTCGGTGAAGAGGTTCGCACCCGTGATCGTGGCCAGCAGCAGCACGAGCACCGTCGCCGGTCGCACGCCGGGGAGCGTGACGGAGAAGAACTTGCGCACCGCCCCGGCGCCGTCGACGGATGCCGCCTCGTAGAGCTCCTTGCCCACGTTCTGGAGCGCCGCGAGGTAGAGCAGGATGTAGAACCCGAGGCCCTTCCACGTGACGAACAGCGCGATGGTCGGCATCGCGAGCGAGGAGTTGATGAGCCACGACGGCTCGGGTGCGAGCGGGCCGAGGATCTGGTTGACGAGCCCGCTCGAGGCGAACATGAACAGCCACACCGAGACGACGGCGACCGACGCGGTCACGTACGGCACGTAGTAGCTCACCCGGAAGAAGGTGCGCGCGTGGATCACCTTGTCGAGCGCGGTCGCGAGGAGCAGCGACAGGGCCACGGTCAGCGGCACGTTGATGAGCAGGAAGATGCCCACGTTGCCGAACGACCGCCACACGGCGGGGTCCTGGACCACGGCGACGTAGTTGTCGAACCCCACGAAGGGGCGGTCGACGTCGGCGCCGGGAGCCGCGAAGAAGTAGTCCTGGAACGACATCCACACCGCGAGCACCACGGGGAACGCGAAGATCACTGCGACGAAGACCAGGTACGGCGTGCTGAGGAGCAGCCCCAGGGGGTTCTCCCCGAGCCACCGCCGCCGGTGACGGCGGGGGCTCGGGGGTTCCGAGCCGGAACCGTCAGCCGTGCTGCGCGGTGTGGCGTCGACGGCGGTCATGATCCGACTCCGATCAGCCCTGGGCGAGCTGGTCGATCTCCGTGGCGGCCTGCTCGAGGAACGTCGGGATCTCTTCCTCGCCGAAGATCACCGAGTTCGAGTAGCCGTCGCGGAAGACCTGCCAGATCTCCACCGAGTTCGGCACGTTCGGCACCTCGACGGTCCGGGCGGCCTGGTCACCGAACTGCTCGTAGGCGGGGTTCGCCTCGAAGTAGTCGGGGTAGGTCCCGGTGAGGTCCTGTCGCAGCGGCATCTGACCGGTCTCCTCGAGCCAGATCCCGTCCTGTTCCTCGCTCGTCGAGAACTTCAGCACGTCCCACGCCGTGCCCTGGTTCTCGCAGGCGGTGAACATGCCGATGTTCTTCGCATCGCTGAAGGTGTAGGTCTCCTCCGCGGCGATGCCGTCCTGCGTCGGCACGGGAACGGCGCCCCAGTCGACGTCCTCGCCGTAGACCGCGATCGCCCACGGCCCGACGATCGACATGGCCGAGACTCCGTCGGCGAAGGAATCACCCTGGTACTGCTCCCGGCCGGCGAGGCCCTCGGAGTACAGCGTCGACCAGAACTCGGCGACGGCCTCGCCGTTCGCATCGTTGAACGTCGAAGCGCCGTCCTCCACCAGCAGCGTGCCGTTCGACTGCGCGGCGTACAGCGGGTAGAAGTCGAACCAGCTCTGGAAGAACTCGCTCGTCGGCGACGGGTTGATCGCGTACTCGGCGACGCCCGAGTCGACGATGGTGCGGGCCGTCTCGAGGAACTCGTCGTAGGTCGCGAGGGAGGGATTCTCGGCATCGAGCCCGGCCTCGGCGAACATGGCCTTGTTGTAGAAGATCATCACCGGGTTCGACTTCCACGGCATCTGCCGGAAGGCGCCGTCCTCGGAGCGGTACTGCTCGGCGAGGTCGCCGCTGCGGTCGGTGATGTAGTCGTCGCCGTCGCTGAACTCCGAGAGGTTCACGAGTCCGCCCTGCCGTTCGAACTGCGGTACGGCAGCCGGCGAGGTGTTGTACACGAGGCACGGCGCGTTGCCGGCCGTGATCGCCGCGCCGATCACGGCTTCGCTCGATTCGCCGGCGGGGATCTCCTGCGCCGTGATCTGCTCGTCGGGGTTCTCGGCGTTCCACGCCTCGACCATCTGCTCACCCCAGGCGATCTCGGCCGGGTTGTTCGAGTACCAGATGGTGATGTCGCCGCGGCCCTCCTCGGCGCCGTCATCCCCTCCGCCCGAGCACGCGGTGAGGGCGAGGAGCCCCGTCGCCGCGATCGCCGTCGTCATCATTCGTCTGCGCATGGCCTGTTCCTTTCAGCGAGCGGCGTCAGCGCCGCGTGGGTTCGGGTTCGGTCGTGGAATATCCGTCGTCGGGGCGGTCGTCGTCGATTCCCGGACGACGAGCCGCGGCTCGGCGAGGTCGACGTCCTCGACGGGCTGCTTCGCGATGGCCGCGAGGAGCAGGCGGGCCGAGAGCGCACCCCAGGCCGTGGCATCCGTTGCCACCGAGGTGATCGACGGGTAGACGTGCCCTGCCAGCTCGGTGTTGTCGAAGCCCGTGATCGACAGGTCGTCGGGCACGCGGATGCCGGCGCGCTGGGCGACACCCAGCCCCGCGAGCGCCATGTGGTCGTTCGAGTAGACGATCGCGGTCGGCCGTCGGTCGGGACCGAGCGCGAGGAGCTCGCGGGTCGCGTGCGCGCCGTGGACGGCACTGAAATCCGTCTCGACGGTGACGGGCTCGATGCCCGCTGCGGCCACCGCGTCGGCGAAGGCCTCGGCACGTCGGCGGCTGTGCAGCATGTCGGCGGGCCCGGCGACGTGCGCGATGCGGCGATGCCCGAGGTCGACCAGGTGCTCGACTGCGGCACGGATGCCGCGGCCGTCGTCGACCGAGACCGAGGGGAACGGCGACGGCACGTCGGGGTGGCCGAGCGTGACGGCGGCGAGGCCGAGGTCCTGCACGAGCGCGATACGGTCGTCGCCCGTGCGCAGGTCGGTGAGGATGACGCCGTCGACGCGCCGGTCGGCCGCGAGCCCGCGGTAGGTCGCCGCCTCCTCGCGTCCCGGCGTCGCCTGCGCGAGTACGAGCACCTGGCCCGCCGTCGAGAACTCGCTCTCGACCCCCGCGATGAAGGCGTGGAAGAACGGATCCGCCGCGACCACGTCGACGCTGCGGCCGATCACGAGGCCGAGCGCGTACGAGCGGTCGACGCTGAGCGACCGGGCCCGCAGGCTCGGCGTCCAGCCGAGCGCGTCGGCCGACGCGAGGATGCGAGCGCGGGTCTGCTCGCTGACGCCGGGGCGCCCGTTCAGAGCGAAGGAGACGAGGGTCTTGCTGACACCCGCATGGCGCGCGACGGCCGTGATCGTGGGACGTTCCGCCGCCTGCTCGGCTCCGTCGCTCATGAGGGCCTCCCCCGACCGGTCGAGAGCGTCGATCCCGCACACACCGACGTGTGCGACTCGTGCGACGCGCCTCCGTGTCGGGTGGGGCGCGATCTAAACCGGTTTAGTCGCACTGTACTCGTCGCCCGGTTGTGCGCGCATGGGTTGACTTAACAGGTCTGACGTGATAATGCAGCGCGTAGTCCGACGGCGGACCAGCGGGCAGCGAGTCGAGGCTCGCTCATCGGGTTCGCGACTGGAACGCAGGAGAATCCGAGTCTCGGGCGCCATGCGCCATCGGCCCCCACGATGCGGACTCCCAAGCATCCGCGGGTGGGTCGCCCGCGGTGGTGGCGCCGCCCGCCGCCCATGCTCGGTGTGCGCCGAGCCCGCGCACATCCGCGACGTCATGCCCGAGGGCTTCAGCGACGCGACGACGCCGGTCGACGACGTCCTGTCGCTCACGACCGGGCAGTGAGCCGCGGCATCCGCTCACGCGATTCGCAGGACCAGGCGCCTCATGGACCGGATACGAGACCCATGAGGCGTCTCATCCTGCGGTGTCGTCCGGCGGGCGCGAGCCCCGCCGGCTCAGCTCACTCCTCGACGCCGGGCTCGCCGCCCTCGAGGCCGCCGTCGGTCGACTCGCTCATCGGCTCGGCGTTCTCCGGGGCGCCCGGGGTCTCGGGCGACTCGGGGTCGCCCGGCTGCTCGTCGCGGTACTCCTCGTCGGGGTGCTTCCTGTCGCTCATCGCTCCTCCTTCGTATCCGGTCGCCGCTCGGCCGGCCGAGCAGCGAGGTCGTCGGCTGTCTCCACCTTCGCGCGATCGCGCCCCGCCGTCACCGGGTTGACACCGTGCGTCCGTCCCCAGCGGATGCCGCGGTGCGGACGTCCACGTCCGATTCCCGCCACCGCAGGTCGTCTCGCGACGCGCGGTCCGCGCGAGAATCGATGCATGTCCCGCCGCCACGCCACGCTGCCTACCGCGGTCGGCGACCTGCTCGTGGTCGCCGACGACGGCGGGCTGGTCGGCGTCTACTTCCCGGGGCACTGGCACCCGCCCGCCCCGGACTCGCTCGGCGTCGCGGTCGACGCTCGCGGCGACGGGCTGTTCGCGCAACTCGACGTCGAGCTCCGCGAGTACCTCGCGGGACGACGCATCCGCTTCGACCTTCCCCTGGCGCCGGTGGGTGACGAGTTCCAGCAGGCCGTGTGGGCGATGCTCCGCGAGATCCCGTACGGCGAGACCGTGACGTACGGGGAACTCGCGGCCCGGCTCGGCGACCGGAACCTCGCGCGCCGCGTCGGCAATGCGGTGGGCCGCAACCCGATCAGCATCCTCGTGCCGTGCCACCGCGTGGTCGGCGCCGACGGGTCGCTCACCGGCTACGCGGGCGGCTTCGACCGCAAGCGCCGCCTGCTCGAGCTCGAGGGCGCCGCCGTGGTCGCCCAGCGGCGGCTGTTCTGACAGGGCCGCGCAACCCCCATGCGGCCGCAGCCGCCGCGGCCTAGCCTGACCCCGTGACCGAGGAACCACGGGAGGATCACATGAGCGACACCACTGGCCGGCGGGACTTCCCCGACGCGGACCTTCCCGACGATCGCGACCACGCCGACAATGCGGACGAGCAGGCGCGGCTGAAGGCCGAGCACGCGAAGGAGCTCGGCGTCGACCCGTTCTTCGAGGGTGCGAACATCACCGAGAGCGACGGCCCCGACCTGGAGGCCGGCCCCGACCTCGACACCGGCGGCGGGCACCGGACGCCGCGGGACTGAACCGCGGGAGCGTCCGGGGCCCGGGCCGGCCCGGCAGCGGATGCCGCTACCCGACCGGCCGCGCCTCAGGGAACGTCCACGACCCGTCGACCACCTCGGGCCGCGGGCGGTAGAGCCGCACGATGTAGTTCCAGCCCTCCATGAGCCCGAGGCGGTTCGGCCGGCCGTCGTCGGGCCCGCCGAAGTCGAGGGTCACCGTGCCATCCGGATCGCGGTCGGCCGTGACGCTGTTGACGCTCACGAGCCCGCCCGCGTCCTCGAGGTATCCGTCGGCGTTGTAGATCGTCACCGACCAGAACGCGTCGACCGGAACGTCGCCGACCGTGAGCGCGTACTCGCCGACCGGCAGCCGCGGGTCGACGTTGACGTAGAACGCCTCCGAGGTCGGCAGCCCGCCCCATCCGGCGGCGGTGCCGATGAGGTGGCGCACGGGATCGACCTCGTCGCGCGCGCCGAACGCGCCCGTGAACCCGCCGATGCCACGCGCGAGCGTGAGCAGCGCCTGTCGGGTCTCGGTGAGCGACGCCTCGTCCCAGTCCGGCACGACGAACGGCTCGGCGGATGCCGCGTCGAGCGCGAACCGGTCCTGCAGTGCGTTGACGGCGGCGACATCCGCCTCGTCCTCGGGGTCGACCAGGATGCGCGCCGCGAGCAGCACGTACCGCGAACCGAGGTCGTCGGCGACCAGCAGGTGCTCGCCGGGATCGTGCAGCACGACCGGGACGTGGTGCTCCTCGGTCACGACCATGACCGACAGGTAGCGGTCGCCCGGGTCGGGGATGGTGAGCGTCGCGCCCTGCGACGCGTCGACCAGCACCGTGCTGTAGAGCGTGTCGCGGTTCTGCCGGATCACCGGCTGGTTGTCGAGCGGTGTCGGCGTGCGGTTGTGCATCCAGCTGCCGGTGCCGCCGGCCTGGGCGGCGATCGCCGCGAACATGCGGCTCGTCTCGGCGCGGGCGAAGTTGTCGACGTTCACGTGCTCTGCCATCGGGTTCCCCTCGATCCGTAGGCGTACCTCCGGTCAGCCTAGGGCGAGCGGATGCCGCGCGGCGAGGGCCGCCGCTTCACGCCTCCACAGCCGGCCCGTACAACGCCGCCGCGTTGCGCCACGCGATGCGCTCCGCCACGCGGACCGCGTCGTCGATGCGCCAGTCGCCCCGGGTCACGTACGCGGAGAGCACGCGCGCCGCGGCATCCCGCCACAACCGCGCGCCGAGGTGCACGCGCTCGGGCACGCCCCAGGCATCGCTCGAGAAGAGCACCTTCGAAAACGGCGCGACGTCGAGGGTCTCGCGCACGAGCACGTCGGCGTTGGCGCCGACGAACGGGATCGCGAGGCCCGCGTCGAGGAACACGTGCGGATACACGTGCGCGAGCATGCCCGCCTCGCGGGTGAACGGATGGCAGTGCAGCAGCGCGATGCGGCCTCCGGTGCGCTGCGTCGCGGCGACGAACGGCTGCAGCAGCGACGGATGCGCCCGGTCGAGCCGCACGTCGCCGTCGCCGAAGCCGACGTGGACCTGCAGCACGGCGCCGCGCTCGAGCGCCCACCATGCGAGGTTGCCGATGATCGTCGGGTCCTCGAGGCGCGGCGGGGATCCGGTCCGAGCGGATGCCGCGAACCACGCGTCGGCCGCCGAGGCGAGGTCGGTCGCCGGGGGCCGCGTCGGCGCGAGGGCGAGTCCGCCCCGGTAGGCGGCCACGGTCTTGAACGCGATCGCCTCCGCGGCGGCCGTGTCGAGCACCGCCTCGAGTCGCTCGACGAAGTCGGCACCGGATGTCGCGTCCGCGAGCGCGCGCTCGGCGAGCGTCTCGAGCCGGGCCACCCGGTGCGTGCGGGCGTCGGCGAGCCGCGCCATCCGCTCATCGGGCATCAGGCGGTCGGGTGCGTGGCCGTCGTCGATGAGGTAGTCGCGGACGCCCGCCGCGCGGAGGAGCCGCGTCGTCGCCTCCTCGAAGCCGAGCTCGCGACGGGCCGCGAGGTAGGCCGCGGCATCCGCGCAGGGTTCGAGGCCCAGCACGGGTGCGCAGTGACGTCGGAGGGCGAAGCCGAGCTGGCTGTCGAAGACGGCGTCGGCGTCGGCGGCGCGGTCGGCCTGCGTGAGCGCGTCGAGCAGGTCGGCGTCGGTGAGCGGTTCGGTCAGCATGCCGTGCGCGTGGTGGTCGACGAGGGGCAGCTCGTCGATCGCGGCGGCGAGCCGTGCGTGGACGTCCTGGCTCATGGGGAGATCCTCTCGCGAATGGGGCGCGCCACGCACGGGCGGCGTGTTGCGTCCCCTCGTGGGGCCCGGGGCGTGTCCGGCCCGGCGCGAGGCCCGCGGCATAGCATGGCGCGTATGGACGAGTCGGCCGCCCTCGACGTCACCGCGGCGCGCGCCGTCGAGACGGCCGACCGCGACCGGGTGCTGTGGTCCGACGCCGACCGCGAGTGGGCGAGCCGCGCCGCCGCGGCGATCGTGGGGGAGCGCGCGAGCGCCGACGAGTTCCTCGCCCGGCGCGCGCAGCTCGTGCTCGAGCGCATCGGCACACGCCAGCCGGGCGTGAATCGCGCGGTGCGCGGCATCCGCTGGCGACCGTGGGTGGGCGTCGTGACCGTGCTCGGCGCGTTCGTGCTGGGCGTGGTCGTCGACCGCATCGGCGGCGGGTCGAGCATCAACCTGCTCGCGCCGCCCGTGTTCGCGCTCGTCGTCTGGAACCTCGTCGTCTACGTATGGCTGCTCGCGCGGCCGGTGGTGCTGCGCGGCGGCGCGGTCGGTCCCGTGCGGGCGCTGCTGATCCGGGCGGCGGCGGTGCGCGGTGCGGCCGACGGATGGCGCGGCGAGGGCGCCGTCGCCCGCCGGTCGGTGCTCACGCAGCTGCCCGGCGACTGGGCGCGCATCGCCGCACCGCTCTACTCGGCGCGCGCGGCGCGCGTGCTGCACCTCGCGGCGGCGGCCACCGCGCTCGGTGTCATCGTGGGCCTCTACACGCGCGGACTCGCGTTCGAGTACCGCGCGTCGTGGGAGAGCACGTTCCTCGGCGCCGAGCAGGTGCACGCGCTGCTCGCCGCGACCCTCGCGCCCGGTTCGTGGCTCACGGGCATCCCGGTGCCCGACGTCGCCGCGATCGAGGCCATCCGCGCACCCGCGAGCGAGAACGCCGCGACCTGGCTGCACCTCATGGCCGCCACGGTCGCCGCCGTCGTGATCGTGCCGCGACTCGTGCTCGCGCTCACCGCATGGGTCGTCGAGCGGCGCCGCGCCCGTCGCGTGGCGGTGCCGCTCGGCGACCCCTACTTCCGCCGGCTGGTCGCGACGTGGGTCGGCGAGCCGACTCCGGTGCGCGTCATCCCGTACAGCTACACGCTCGCCGCCGAGGCGCGGGCCGGGCTCGAGGCCGTGCTCGCGCGCGCGTTCGGGACCGCGCCCGTGACGGTCGCGCGATCCGTCAAGTGGGGCGACGACCCGCCGCTGGGCGATGACGACGACGATGGCCGCGGCGGTGCGGGCGCGACGACGGATGTCGCCGGGCCGGCCGGCGCCATCCGGGTCCCGCTGTTCTCGCTCACCGCGACGCCCGAGGAGGACGCACACGGTCGGTTCCTCGACGCGCTCGCCGGGGACGCGCTCGGCGGGATGGCCGCACCCCGCAGGGCGGACCGCGGCGGGGCGCGGGGTGCGCGCTGCGGGTCGGCCGCGCCCGGCGGCGCCTCGCGGGCCGGAGGCCGCCCCGCGGCATCCGCTCGCACCGTCGCACTCGTCGACGAGTCGGCGTTCCTCGCGCGCTGGCCCGGCGAGGACACGCGGCTCGACGCCCGTCGCACCGCGTGGCGCGACCTCGTCGAGGCGCACGGCGGTACCGCGGTGTTCGTCGATCTCGCCGATCCCGACACTGCCGACGCGGCCGCGCGGCTCGCCGACGCGGCATCCGTTCTCGGATCGAACCCCGACATTAGGTCGGCGCGATGAGCGCCCCCGAGGCGCCGGGCTCCGATGCCGCACGCCCTACCGCGTCCGACCGCGACGCGCCCGAGCCCGACGTGCCCGGCCTCGACGCGGGCGCCGTGTCGCTGTCGCTCATCTCCCATACGAACGCGGGCAAGACCACGCTCGCGCGCACGCTGCTCGCCCGCGACGTCGGCGAGGTGCGCGACGCGCCGCACGTGACCGCCGAGGCGACCCCGTACCCGCTCGTGCGGACCCCGGACGGCGACCTGCTCACGCTCTGGGACACGCCCGGCTTCGGCGACAGCGTGCGCCTCGCGCGGCGACTGCGGCAGGACCGCAACCCGATCGGGTGGTTCCTGTCGCAGGTCTGGGACCGCTACCAGGACCGTGCCCTGTGGCTCAGCCAACTGGCGGTGCGCAACGTCGCCGAGCAGGCCGACGTGGTGCTCTACCTCGTGAACGCCGCCGAGGCGCCCGCCGACGCCGGCTACCTCGCGCCCGAGCTCGAGGTGCTCGAGTGGATCGGCAAGCCCGTGCTCGTGCTGCTCAACCAGACCGGGCCGCCCCGCGAGCGCGCCGCCGAGGACGCGGATGCCGCGCGCTGGCGGGCCGCGCTCGCCGATGCGCCGCACGTGCGCGGCGTGCTCGCGTTCGACGCGTTCGCGCGCTGCTGGGTGCAGGAGTTCACCCTGTTCGCCGCGGTTGAGCCGCTCGTGGCCGCGGGCGCGAAGTCGGCGGCCTTCGACCGGCTCGCCGCCGCGTGGCGCGACCTGCGCATGGACGAGTTCGATCGCTCGATGGCGGTGCTCGCCCAGCCGCTCGCGCGCGCCGCGGCCGACCGGATCGTGCTGCCGGCCGAACCGCTGTCGTCGCGCGTCGGCGGCTCGCTCGGCCTGCCGAATCCGGCGCGCACGCAGGCGAGAACGGATGCCGCGGAGCGCATGTCCGCCCGCCTGCGCGCCGACCTGCGGCGGAGCACCGACGAGCTCATCGCCATCCACCGCCTCGAGGGGCGTGCCGCCGACGAGGTGCTCGAGCGCGTCGCCGAGGACCTGCACGTCGACGTGCCGCTCGACGAGGGACGGACGGCGGCGCTCGGCGGCGTCGTCTCGGGCGCCCTCACCGGGCTCGGCGCCGACCTCGTCGCGGGCGGGCTCACGTTCGGCGCGGGCATGGTCGCCGGGGCGATCGTCGGCGCGCTCGGGGGCGCGGGCCTCGCGCGCGGCGTCAACGTCGTGCGCGGACGCAGCGACGCGAGCCTGCGCTGGGAGGACGCGTTCCTCGACGGGCTCGTCACCTCGGCGCTGCTGCGGTACCTCGCGGTCGCGCACTACGGCCGTGGTCGCGGCGCGTGGACGGAGGGGGAGTACCCGCCGTTCTGGCGCGCCATGGTCGTCGAGGCGGTCGTCGCCGAGCAGGAGCGGCTCGCGGAGGTGTGGGCGGGGCTGCGCGAGCGGCCGGCGACGCCGGACGCGAGTGCCGGCACCGACGCAGGTGCGGCTGCGGCTGCGGCTGCGGTCGACGAGCGGATGCGACGCGAGCTCGAGGGCCTGCTCCGGTCGATGGTGCTCGGCCTGCTCGATCGGCTGTACCCCGGTGCGCTCGACGAGGCGCGAACCGCAGGATGAGGCGCGTCATGGGTGGGGGACGGGGCTCATGAGCCGTGTGATCCTGCAGTTGCGCGCGTGCGCCTGCCGTCGACTCTCGCGAACCGCAGGATGAGGCGCGTCATGGGTGGGGGACGGGGCTCATGAGCCGTGTGATCCTGCAGTTGCGCGTGCGCGCCGGCCGCGGGCTCCCGCGAACCGCAGGATGAGGCGCGTCATGGGTGCCGGAGAGCGCGCATGGGCCGTGTCATCCTGCAGTTGCGCGTGCGTGCCGGCCGGCGGCGAGCTAGCGGCGCGGCCCGGGCGCCGTGCTCCACAGCGCCCACGCCACGAGCACCGGCTGCAGGAACAGCCGCAGGAACCGCGCCCGGTCGGTCCGCATGAGCGGCACCGACCGCCCCGTGCGCCAGTGGTGCACGTTGCCGGGGAACACCGCGACGAAGAACATCGCGATCGCGACGCCGACGCGCCGTCGCTCGCGGGGTGCGGCCACGACCGCGGCGGTGCCGAGCAGGATCTCCGCGACACCAGACGTGACGACGACCGCGTCCTTGCCCGCCCGATCCTCCGCGACCCAGTCGGGCACCGCGATGCGGAACCCCTTCCGCGCCCAGGTCAGGTGCGACAGGCCTGCGAACGCGAGCAGGCCCGCGAGCGCCCAGCGCGCGATCGAGCGGATGGTGGAGAGCGGGCCGGGTCGGGCAGGGTGGCGTCGGCGAGGCATCCGCCCAGTCTCGCACCGCCACCGACATCGGCATCGCGCGCCGTCAGCCGAGCTGCTTCTCGAACCAGAAGTCGGCGTAGCGCTCGCCGTTGAAGTCGGAGATCTCGACGTAGCCGTGCGCGCGGTACATCGCGATCGCTTCGGTCAGTGTTCGGTTCGTGTCGAGGCGAACGGATGCCGCGCCGAGTCGCCTCGCGGCCGCCTCGACCTCGCGCAGCAGGCGCGCGCCGAGTCCGATGCCGCGCACGTCGGGCGACACCCACAGCCGCTTGATCTCGGCCGGGTCGTCGCCGTGCCGCTTCACGCCGACGCAGCCGACGGGCATGCCGTGCAGGAACGCGACGAGGAACGCGCCGTTCGGCTCCCGGAACTCGTCGTCGCTCGTCGGTCGCGCCCGCGCGGGGTCGAACCCGATGTCGAACCGGGCGGCGAGCTCGGTGAAGTATGCGGCGATGCTCTCGCGGGCGGCGGGTTCGCTCGGGTCGACGATGCGCACGTCCACGGCCGATGCGGTCATGAGGCGACGCACCTCGTCCATCGCGTCGAGCAGGCGGGTGCGCTGCCGCTCGGTCAGCGCGTCGAGGATGCCGCCTGCGAGCTCGTCGGACACGCGGTCGAGCTCGGCGCGCTCGGCGCGGCCGCCCGCCGTGAGGCGCACGATGCGCACGCGCGAGTCGGATGCCGCCGCCTCGACGCGCACGAGCCCCTCGGCCTCGAGCGCGCGCAGCTGCCTGCTCAGGTACCCCGAGTCGAGTCCGAGCCGTTCGCGGAGGTCGCGCAGCTCGGCGCCGTCGGGGCCCGTCGCCCCGATCTCCCACAGCAGGCGCGACTGCCCGAGCGGGCGCCCACGGGCGAGGTAGTGGTCGTCGAGCGCGCCGATCCGCTCGGTCACGGTGCGGTTGAACTCGCGCACCCGGGTGATGCCGTCCATATCTCTGACTGTAGTCAGAGAAGTCAGGATTCGGAACACGGGGAAGGATCCGCTCCGTGCGAGTTTCCGGAGCGGCATCCGCTCGTCGCCCCGGACAGCCCCCGAACGGGGGGAGCCGCCGCGCGGCACTCGGCGTAGCCTGTACCCGCCTGACCGCCGCACCGCGACTCGGGGGACGCGACGCGGCGGCCTCGCACACGCATCCGGCGTCGCTCCGGCGACGACGCAGTCGCGGCTGGGGGTCGCGCGGATCGCGAGGGGGGAACATGGCCGAGATCGACCCGCGCTTCCGGGTGGCGTTCGAGCGGGTGTTCCCGCCCGCGAGCGGCGTGGCGTTGCCGGTCGCCGAGCTGGCGGACAGCCCGATCGCGATCGCCGCGATCATCGGCGCGATCTCCGGCGGCGCGCCGAAGGAATCGCTCCCGCCGTTCGTCCTCCTGCGGCCCGCGGACCTGCTCCGCATCGAGTTCCGGTTCGTGAACCTCGACCGGGTCGACGTGAACGGGCTGCCGCACCTCGCCAGGCACTCGGGTCGGGCGCCCGCGTACCTCATCGCCGGCTTCGGGCCGCAGCACCTGCTCGAGCAGGCGTTCTTCGATGCCGCCGGTCCCGAGTCGACGTTCAGGACCGACACCGCGGGCCTTCCCGCCGAGGAACTCAAGCGCGTGGCGAACCCGGGCGGATCGGAGGCGCCGCGCTATCCGGTGCTCGCGCGCATCGCCCGGGGCAGCCGGCTCGTGTACGAGGTCACGACCGAGCGCATCCCGTACACCGAGGCGGGCCTGCTCCACGCGATGCGCGTGCTGCCGCTCAGCGTCGTGCCCCACGCGAAGGGCGGGTTCGGGATCCTGCACTGGGACGTGCTCGCCACCGAGATCGGCGCGATCGCGTCCATCGACGCGCGGATGGACGAGGTGCGACGTGCCGCGTCGCGGCGGGTCGGCTCCCGTGCACGCGCTCGCGGGGCGAATGCCGGGCTCGTCGTGCTCCCGCCGGCACGGCGCACGGCCGCGCTCGAGCGGGTCGCGGCATCCGCTCGCGAACTGACCGAGATCGCGGGCGCCGCGAACCTGCGGCGCACCGCGAGCGAGATCGAGGCGAGGTTCGGGGCGATCTCCGCCGTCTCCGCGGTGGGCGAGGAACTCCGCCCGCATCTCGAGGTCGTGCCGTTCACGACCCTGCGTCCGGACCGCCGTCCGCCCCTGCCCCGTGAGCCGACCTCGACCGAGACGGCGCTCGAACTGCCGTGGCGCCTGCAGCTGAGCCCGCACGCCGGCGCGGCGTTCGCGCACGCGCTCGGCGAGGTCGCGCACGACGGGCGCGTCGAGCTCTGGCACTCGCGACTCGCCTCGCGAACGGATGCCGCGGCCGACCTCGACCCGTCGTCGCCGCCGCCCGTCGACGAGGACCAGCCCGCTGACCGCACGGTCCGCGCGGTGTGGACGCGCGACTTCACACCCGGGAAGGGGCCAGCGCAGGGGACGAGCGCGTTCCCGAAGGAGGACTGGGGCGACCAGGCGACCGCCGCCGCGGAGGAGCGGCTGCGTCCCTTCCGCGCCACGCTGTCGATTCGCGACCGGATGCAACTCGTCCACCTGACCTCCAACCACCACTGGAAGCCGCGCTACCTGCCGCGCCCGGTCCCGGTGGAACGGCTCATGCTCACGGCGATGGGCGGATGGCTCGCGGCCGAGGGGCACTTCGCCCCGCCCAAGGGGCTCTCGATCGAGGAGTGGAAGCACCGTGCGACGCTCGGCCGCGACCACTACGTCAAGGTCGTGTACCAGGGCGTGCTGCTGCCGTTCGGCCACCGCGCCTCGCTCGTGAAGGTCACCGAGCGGCGGGTCAAGGAGGACGGCCGGGCGACGCTCTACCAACGGCTCTTCGTGGTCGTCCGCGAGCCCGAGCGGCGCTTCCTCGCGAGCGGCGCCGCGAAGTACGACAACCGCATGCCGTTCCGCTGGGTGCGGATCCTCACGGCCTCGACGCCGCCGCTCGCGGCGCCCGTGAAGCTGCTGCCGGGCGCCGACGGCCAGTTCTTCATCCCCTCGATCGCCGACGTCGACGGCGCCGTGGGGGCGAACGGCCAGGGCGGCGACCAGAAGCCGTTCGCGTTCCGCATGGTCGCCAACGACATCGGCAACCGCCTCGTCGAGTTCGAGGGCCCGCTGATCTTCGTCGAGAAGACGGTCTTCGAGGCCTCGGCGGCCGCACGAAACGCGGCCCTGGCCAAGGCCAACGAGCGCGCCCCCGTGTACGACCTGCGCGGTCGGCGCATCGCGTACGCGCCGCCGCTCGAGCCCGACGACACCACGCTCGCGACCGCGGCGATCACCTTCGACGCGGAGTTCGACACCGTCACCGGCGAGCGCACGTCCAACTTCGTCCTCCCCGTGCTGCGCGTCGCGCGCGCGGTCGTCCCCGCCATGAGCGCGTTCACGGGCCAGTCGTCCCCGGTCGACCTCACCTACGCGACGGCGTACCGGGCGAAGGGCGTCGGGACCGGTGCCGGCCCCCATCCCGGAAACGAGGCGGGCCTGTTCCTGCAGCTCGCGAGCCCGTCCGGCGCGCCCACGACGGCCGCGACCACGATGGCGTTCGCACGGCAGTCCGACCGTTCCGGCGGCTTCGTCAGCCCGAGCGTGGACGTGACGGCGCTTGCCCGCGGCGTCGGCCCGGTGGGCGGCGACCTGGCGAAGCTCGCGTCGAACGCGGCTGGGTTCGACGTCGGCGGCATGTTCGGCCTCGCCACCGCGAAGCTCTTCGGCATCCTGCCGCTCGCCGAACTGCTGCCGTCGTCGGGCGGGCCGCTTCCGACGTTCGTGACGCAGTCGGTCGACGCGGTCGTCGAGCTTGGGCAGGCGCTCGCCGAGGCTCGGGCGTTCGTGGCCCAGCACGCCGCCGCCCTGTCGGGGCAGGCGCAGTCGGTGCAGGATGCCGCGGCCGAGCTCGCCGACGCCGCGCAGGACTTCGCCGACGCGCTGGCCCTCGTCTCGCAACCGCCGCACCCGCCCCAGCCGTTCGCGGCCCTGCTCGGACGCATCGGCGTGGCTGCGACCGGCCTCGCGGCCGCATTCCAGCCGCAGGCGCCGCCGCTCCCGCTCGCCCGGCCCGTCGTCGAGCGCACCGCCGCCCTGCTCGCGCGGCTCGCCGGCATCGCGGCCGGCGCCGCCGACGTCGTGAAGCTCATCGAGCAGTTCGTCGCCGGCGCGCGGCTGCCCGAGCGGGTCAGCGCGCGGCTCGAGTGGGACACCGAGCTCGAGGACTGGGCGCCTGCGGGCATCGCGCCGCCCGTGTTCGTGCCCGAGGGCGACCGGCGCCTTCGACTGGTGTCCGAGGTGCAGGCGCCCCTGACGGGAGGCGAGCCGCAGGCGCTCGTCTCGTGCGCGCTGCCGCCGTTCACACTCACGCTGCTGGGTTCCACGCAGTTCATCGCGATCCACGTGAGCGTGATGGAGTTCTCCGTCCGCCCCGGCAAGAAGCCCGACGTGAACGTCGTGCTGGGCGACGGGAAGGACGGACGGCCGGAGGGCATCCGGTTCCTGGGACCGCTGGCGTTCGTCGAGACGCTGAAGGAGATCATCCCGTTCGACGGATTCAGCGACCCGCCCTACCTCGACATCGAGGCGAGCGGACTCAAGGCCGGATTCGACCTCGCGATCCCCGACCTCGCCGTGGGCGTCTTCGCGCTGACGAACATCCACCTCGGTGCCGAGCTGTCGGTGCCGTTCATCGGCGAGTCGCTCGAGTTCCGCTTCTTCTTCGCCACGCGCGAGAACCCGTTCCGTCTGCAGGTCGCGTTCTTCGCCGGCGGCGGGTTCTTCGCCATCACCGTCTCGCCCGCGGGCGTGAAGGTCGTCGAGGCCGCCTTCGAGTTCGGCGCCGCAGTGCAGATGAGCTTCTTCGTGGCATCCGGGAGCCTCTCGGTCATGGCGGGCATCTACTTCCGCCTCGAGCAGAACGGCGACGAGCAGGCCGTGCAGCTCGCCGGGTACTTCCGCGCCCGCGGCGAGGTCGACGTGCTCGGCCTGATCTCGGCCGCGATCGAGCTCTACCTCGAGCTCAGCTACCGCAAGATCGGCGACGACGCGAAGGCCGTCGGGAAGGCGTCGCTCAGCATCGAGGTGTCGATCTGCTTCCTGTCGTTCTCGGTCACGGTGACCTGCGAGAAGCAGTTCGCCGGTTCGAGCGGCGACCCCACCTTCCTCGACACCATGGGCCCGTACGCCGACGAGCTCGGCACCATGCGCGACCCGTGGGCCGAGTACTGCCGGGCGTTCGCGATCGAACCGGCCTGAGCACCGAGCGAGGAGCGGACATGGTCACGGAAACGGCGATCTTCACGGCGATCCCCGCCGGACGCGAGCCCGAGCACGGCCATCTCCGGGTGACCGTCTTCGTCACGCCCCGCCTCGCCACGGGAGCCGCGGCCGGGGTGCTCGTGCCGATCACGGACTTCCCGGCGTTCGCGAACTGGCCGGCGACCCTCGCCGGCGCCCGCTTCGCGTTCGACATCGGCGGCGTCGGCCAGGTCGAGGGCTTCGAGCCCGACGGGGCCATCGCCCCCGACCCCGACCTGTGGGAGCGGCTCTTCGGCGGCACCACCGTGGGCGAGGCAAGGTTCCAGCACTTCGAGCAGGCCGTCGTGCACTCCTATCCCGTGGGCGAGGTGGCCTCCGCGGTGACCGGGCTGTTCCAGCTCATCGCCGCCAGCAGCCCGGAATCCTTCCCTCCCGTCACCCGCGGGCCGCTGCGCGGGAAGCTCGACGAGCTGAAGTCGCCCGTGCCGCCGTCCGAACGCTGGAAGGGCGGTCGCCGGCAGGAGGTCAAGCGGCGTCTCGCCGAGTTCCGCGGCGCCTCCGACCCGCAGGGGCGGTTCCTGTCGATCGACGCGGTTCCCCCGGCCGAGCGGCCGTCGGTCGCGCTCGCCGCGGCGGCATCCTTCTACGACCGCACCGACGACCCCTGGGACCCGGTCACGGCGACCGCACCGCCGCCGACGCCGGTCCCGCCGGAGTTCCACAGCTTCGTCGCGCGCTGCGCCGACTTCCCCGAGCTGCTGCGCCATCTCGGCCTCGCGATCGACGTGTTCGTCCCGGACGACCCCGGCATCCACGAGCACACGACCGTCCAGGTGCTCGCCGGGGTCAACGGCGGCGACCTCGAGTCGCTCCTCGCTCCGAAGCCCGCACGGCCCATCACCAACGCGCACCGCACCGACCGCGTCTGGGCGCCCGCGTCGCGCAGCGAGCTGCCCGACATCGTCGACGGCAGCCTCGTCGTCGACGACACCCGCCGGTTCCTCGTCGACCAGCTCGACCCCGACGGCTCGGCGCTCAAGGTCACGACGCTGCTCGCCGACCTCGAACGCGTCGACGCCGAGCTCCGCGACAGCGCGGCGCGCAACGACCACGCCCCCTCGATGACGACGGATGCCGCGTCGCTGCCGGCGCTGCGCTCGGCGGGCATCATCGTCGCGCGGCACGACCGCGCGGCGGGGCTCGTCGAGCAGTTCGACGCGTCCGCCGACCACGAGGCCGACCACGCCGCGGGGCGGTCCGCCGTGCTCGACGCCGCCGACGTCACGCGGGGGTGGCGGCTCGACATCCAGGACGAGGCATCCGGGACCCGCGAGTGGTACTCGCTGCATCGGCGCACGGGGGAGTACGAGCTCGTCGAGCCCGGTCCCGCCCGCGTCCCGCTACCCGTGCAGCCCGCGCCGGACGAGGGGCATCTGAAGGCCGCGAGCACGTCGAGCGGCGACCCGGCCCCGACGGCCGACCAGTACCTGCACGAGACCGTCATCGGCTGGGACGGCTGGTCGCTCGCCGTGAAGCGACCGGGCAAGGTCGTCGACGAGACTGACCCGGTCGACCCGCAGAAGACCCCGCCGGAGGTCGCCGACACCGGGTTCCCGCTCGCCGCGCGGTTCGCCGTGCAGCGCGGTTCGCTTCCGCGGCTGCGCTACGGGCGGCGCTACCGGCTGCGCGTGCGCGCCGTCGACCTCTCGGGCCGGTCGATCCCCGAGGACCAGCTCGACGAGGCGCACGAGCGCGACCTGGACGAGCCCTACCAGCGCTGGGAGCCCGTGCCCTCGCCGGCGGTCGTGCCGCTCACCGAGTACACCGAGGGCGAGTCGCTCATGCGGATGGTGATCCGCTCCACGCCCGGCACGCCGGTCGCCGACTACGTGAGCCTCGACCGCGTGCGGACCCTGTCCGGCCATCAGCCGTCCGGCGACCTCGGCATCGTCTACCGCACCGAGAACGAGCGGAACCTCGCCGCGCCCATCGGCAGCGTGCAGCTCGCCGAGACCCACGGCAGGTTCGACGCCGCGCTCGCCGGCGATCCCGTCGCCGTCGCGCAGCAGTTCGCGATAGCGGGCCGGGAGGCCGGAAGCTACCTGACCCTGCCCGGCGGACGGGTCGTGAGCACACGCGTGCCGCCGCCGGCCTTCGATGGGAGCAAGGGCCAGGCGCTCCTCGACGGCGACTACGTCGTGCACGCCAACCGCGCACTGCCGCTGCCGTACCTGCCCGACCCGCTCGCCCGGGGCGTCTCGTTCACGAGCCTGCCCGGAGACGCGACGGGCGGTGGGGGCGGCGCCGGCGGCGAGGTCGAGGGCGTCCCGCCGACGCGCATGCTGCGCTGGCCGGGCGATCCCGGCACCTGGTTCGACCGGCGTCCCGTGCTCCTGCGGATCGTCGAGGGCGACGCCCCGCCCGTCTTCGACGAGCCCGCGCGGACGCTGACCGTGTCGCTGCCGAAGGCGACCACGGCGACCGTCCGGCTGAGCTCGTTCCTCGACGACGCCGACGTCGACCTCATGCGCGTCTGGCACCTCATCGACGACCTGCAGGCCCCGGCCTCCGCGGCCGAGCGCGACACGGTCCGCCGCGGTCGGCACTGGATGGTCACGCCGTTCACCGAGCTCACGCTCGTGCACGCGGTCGAGAAGCCGCTCGAGCCGCCCGAGATCCGGCTCGGCGCGGGCTCCCGCCGCGACGTCCACGCCACCTTCTCGCTCCTGCCCGGGGTCGTGCACAACCACGCCGCGAGCACGGGACGCATCGACATCGACGCCGCGTGGGAGGATCCCGTCGACGACGTCCTCGAGCCGACGCCGCGCATGGAGCCCAAGCGCGCCCATGTCGCCGACTTCCGGCTCGAGGCGTTCGAGGTCGACGCGCAGATGTGGCCGACGAGCGGACCCGCCGCGGGTCCGTACGGGCCGCGCCACGAGGTCCGCCACGAGTTCGGCGACACCCGCCACCGCTACGTCCACTACACGCCCACGGCCACGACCCGCTTCCGCGAGTACTTCCCGCCGCAGGTCACCGAGCGGCCGGAGCTGATCACGTCCACGGGTCCGGTGCTCACCGTCGACGTGCCGTCGAGCGCGCGACCTGCGCCGCCCGACGTCGAGTACATCGTCCCCACCTGGGAGTGGCGCACCGAACCGCTCGACGCCGGCGGCGCCTTCGCCGTGCGCCGGATCCGCACCGCCGGCGGGCTCCGCGTGTACCTCGGGCGGCCCTGGTACTCGAGCGGACCCGACGAGCTGCTCGGCGTGGTGCTCGCCCGGCAGCCGTGGATCACCTGGCCGGTCGACGTCGACCGCGGCGTCATCGGCGATGTCGAGGCGATCGCGCTCGCCGACGCGTGGGCGGGCCGGGTGCTCGAGCACGTCGGCGAGTCCGGCGTCGGCGTTGCGACCGCGGCGCCCGCCGTCCGCTCCGAGACGGCCAGGCGGCTCGCCGCGCACATCGACGCCGTCGTCGAGGCCGGACGCCCCGGTCCCGCCGGCGCAGCGCCGGAGCCGCCGGCCGCCGAGGGCGACGAGCGGTTCCTGGTCGCGGTCGATCGGGCCGTGGCATCCGCCCGAGCCGTCGATCGCGACCTCATCCGCGCGAGCCGAACGGATGTCGCCTCCGGTCTCGTCACCGAGTTCCTGCCCTGGTTCGGCAGCACCGGCGCCGAGGGCCGGCGGTTCACCACCACCTGGGGAATGGACCCGGTGTTCGCCGGCGCGCGGCTCCCCGCCGGGCCGTTCGTGCACCAGTTCCCGCAGCGCACCGCCTACGGCACCGTGCGCCTCGCGGAGGTGGACGACCGGGTCACCGTGGTCGGGCACACGCCCTCGTTCGACGAGGAGCGGCGGCTCTGGTACTGCGACCTGCAGGTCGAGACCGGCGAGGCGTACACGCCGCTCATCCAGCTCGCGCTCGCCCGCTACCAGCCGCACTCGGTCGCTGGACAGGAGCTGTCACCGGTCGTGCGCGCCGACTTCGCGCAGGCGATGCCGCGACGTGAGGCGACCTTCGTGGCCGCGGCGGACGCTCGCGCGGTGGTCGTGACCCTCCGCGGTCCGGTCGGCGTGCCCGACCACGCCGAGCCCCTGCCGAGCCTCGCCGCCGAGGTGCGCGCGTCGCGCCGGGTCGAGGTCTGGATCGAGCGCCTTCGCGCCGGCGCCGCGACCGATCTCGACTGGGAGCGGGTCGGCGACGTGACCTTGCTCGACGTCCGACTCGGGCTCGCCGCGCTCGTCCAGCGGCGGTACGGCGAGATCGAGTGGGCCGGCGCGGTGCCGATGCCCGAGCGGTCAGAGGGAGACCAGCTCAGGGTGCGGATCGCCGAGTACGAGCTGCACGAGGGCGACCCGATGGGCCTGCCCCTCGAGGTGATGGTCGGCCCGGTGCGCGGCCGCCGGCTGGTCTACGGCGACTCGGTCGACCTTCCCGCGTGACGCGCCGCCCGCACGCCCGCCCCGGCCGACATCCGCCCCGCACACGCGAAGCGGGCCCGCCCCCGAGGGGACGGGCCCGCTTGCGTCATCCGCCGACGAAGGCATTCCGTACGGGCTGCGCGGCGCGTGCGTCCACCGGCGTTCAGGCGGCAGGCCGCGCGGCAGCGACGGGGTCGACGGCGGCGCGGAGCGCGTCCACGAGCGGCGTGGTCGGGCGCCCGATGAGGCGCGCGAGCGTGCCGTCCGACTCGGCCAGGTCGCCGCGGGCGATGCCCTCGTCGATCGCGGCGACGAACCCGGCGGTGCCCTCGTCCAGCCCGACGGCCACGAGCGACGCGACGCGCTCGTCGGGCGTCTGCGGCACGTACGCGACCTCGCGGTCGAGCACGACGGATGCCGCGGCGGCGAGCTCCTCGAACGTCCACGGCTCGTCGGCGCCGAGCTCGTACGCGTTCCCGACGTGGCCGTCCTCGAGGAGCACGACCGCCGCGGCCTCGGCGAAGTCGCGACGGGGAGCGGATGCCACGCGGCCGGCGCCCGCGGCGGCGGCGATCACGCCCGTCTCGGCGGCCGCCGCGACATCCGCCGCGTAGTTCTCGGTGTACCAGTTGTTGCGGAGGATCACGGCGGGCACGCCCGACGCGGCGATCGCCTCCTCGGTCGCCGCGTGCTCGGGCGCGAGCACGAGCTCGGACTCGGTCGCCTTCGGCGCGCTCGTGTACACGAGCTTCGACACGCCCGCAGCGGCGGCCGCGTCGATCACGTTGCGGTGCTGGGAGGCCCGCTCGCCGAAGGCGGTCCCCGAGATCAGCAGCACGGCGTCGACGCCGTCGAGGGCGGGCGCGATGGTCTCGGGGCGGGCGTAGTCGAGCTCGACGACGCGGATGCCGCGGCTCGCGGCATCCGTCAGCTTCGCGGTGTCGCGCGCGGCGGCCACGATCTCGGCGGGCGCCGCGCCCCGCGCGAGGAGCGCGTCGACGACGAGGCGGCCGAGGTGGCCGGAGGCGGCGGTGACGAGGATGGTCATGGTGATCCCTTCGGTCGGTCCGACGCGGTCGTCGGCTCACCGGTGCCAACCGGTCGGGTGCCCCAAGCCTTCCCTATCGCGGGTACCCACTTCGGAGTAAGGTACGCACATGACGGTAAGTCTTGCAGAGATCCGGGAGCGCTCGGGTGAGGTCTTCCTCGAGGGGTGCCCGACCCGGGTGGTGCTCGACCACGTGATGAGCAAGTGGGGCGTGCTCGTGCTGCTCGCCCTCACCGACGGCACGCTGCGTTGGGGCGAGCTGCGCCGCGAGGTCGAGGGCATCAGCGAGAAGATGCTCGCGTCGACGCTGCGCACGCTCGAGGCTGACGGGCTCGTCGCGCGGACGTCGTACCCCGAGGTGCCGCCGCGGGTCGAGTACTCGCTCACCGACCTCGGCCGTGCGCTCATGGAGCGGATGCTGCCGCTCGTCGACTGGGTCGCGGAGCACGCGTCCGGGATGGTGCGGCGATGAGCGGGCGTGGGTCGGCGGCCGCCCTCGGCGGCCTCGCCGAGCTGGCGCGCGACGCGCTCGCCGCGGCATCCGCCGATCGCGTGCTGATCGGCATCACCGGCAGTCCGGGCGCCGGCAAGTCGACGCTCGCCGACGCACTCGTCGCCGTGCTGAACGAGGCGGATGGCGCGGGGACGGCGGTGCACCTGCCGATGGACGGGTTCCACCTCGCGAACGCGACCCTCGACCGCCTCGGGCTGCGCGACCGCAAGGGTGCCCCCGAGACCTTCGACGGATGGGGGTTCGCGAGCCTGGTCGCGCGCGTGAAGGCCGAGGTCGACCACACCGTCTACGCGCCGAGCTTCGAGCGCGAGGTGGACGAGCCCGTCGCGGCGGAGATCGCGATCGAGCCCGCCGTCCGCATCGTCGTCGTCGAGGGCAACTACCTGCTCGTCGACGAGGAGCCGTGGCGGCACGTCGACGACCTGCTCCACGAGACCTGGTTCGTCGAGGCGACCGAGGAGGAGCGCGTGCGACGCCTGGTCGACCGGCATCGCTCGTCGGGGCGCACGGCCGACGCGGCGCTCGCCTGGGCGCACGAGATCGACGGCGCGAACGCGCGGCTCATCGAGCCGACGGTGGCGCGCGCCGACCTCGTCGTCTCCGGCGCGACGTGGGAGGTCGCCGTCGGCGCGTGAGCCGGGGACCAACGGCACTGTGCCGGCGGGCGCGCGCTCCGCGAGCGCGTCCCAGAGGTTCTGGTCTTCGAACTCGTGGTGCGTGCCCGCGTGGCGGCTCGTGGGCCGGCGTGCGTACGAGCGGAATCGAGCGGAGCTGCTCGGGCGGCGCCGACGTCGGCGGCGGGTGCGAGCATGGGAGCATGCCCGTGCCCGAGTCGCCCACCTTGCATGCGCGCGACGCGGGAGACTGGCGGTCCGGGCTCGAACGGCTCACCATCGCCGAGCGGGGCGGGCCGCCCGAGCGCGCGCGCCCGCTCGGCCTGCAGTTCGAGCTGCGGCGACGCGTCACCCGCCGGCCGGGCCGGTTCCAGGGCGCGCGCGACGAGCCGGCGCGCCGGGCGGCATCCGTCGACCGGCTCGGGGTGCGCCCGGTCACGCGCGGGTCACGCGGCGCATGGATCAAGTCCGGGCTCACGTGGCAGAACATCGCCTACCAGGGCGAGTCCGGCGGGTACGACCCCGCGCAGGCGCGCTGGTTCGCGCAGTTCGCCGCTCTGAAGGGCGCGCCGCCCGGCGGCATCCCGACGTGGGGGTCCGAGCTCATCACGGTCGACGAGTACGCGTCGCCGCTGCTCTGGGCGCTGCTCGCCGAGGCGCGGCGTCTCGGCATCCACCTCGCGGGGGCGGATGCCACGCCCGACGTGCGACTCGCAGACGGCGCGTGGGTCGGGCTCGACGCCGCGATCGGCGACGACGGCGTGCTGGTGCTCGCGCCGACCGTCGAGATCGACGGCGCCGCGACGACCGCCGAGCACTCGCGAGCCGTCGGCGAGCACGGCGTCTACCGGTTCGACTTCGACGCGGGAACGATCGAGCTCGCGCCGGTCGCGGGCGGCGTCACGTCGGCTCAGGGCGCGCTGCTCGGCGGGGGCGCCGATGCGCTCCGCATCCCCGCCGCCGACCTCGACGAGTTCCTCGGCGCGCACTACCGGCCGCTCGCGCGCACCCTGCCGATCGCGAGCCGCGACGGCAGCTTCGCGCCGCCTCCCGCTCCGCCCGCCGAGCTCGTGCTCACGGCCGCGCACGGGGCCGCCGGGGCGCTGCGGCTCGCGTGGGCATGGGACCACGGCGACGGCCGGATGAGCCCGCTCGCGGCATCCGTCGACCCGGTGCGCTTCGACGGCGAGCCCGCCGAAGCGCGTGCCGCGGTGATCGCCGCCGCGCTCGACGTGCTCGACGGCTTCGAGGCCGACCGGCCGGGCGTTGCCGAGCGGCTTCGCACCGCCCTCGAGCACGCCAGCGACGACGAGGTCGAGCTGCACGACGCCGATGCGGCCGCGTTCGCCGACGTCGTGCTCCCGCGCCTCGGCGCGGTCGACCGCGTGCGCGTCGACACCGTCGGCGAACCGCCCGACTACCGCGAGCTCAGCGAGAGGCCGACGCTCACCGTCACCACGGTCGAGTCGCGGCAGGCGGATTGGTTCGACCTCGGCGTCGTCGTGACCGTGGCCGAGCGCCAGGTTCCGTTCATGCCGCTGTTCCGGGCGCTGTCGAACGGCGCCCGGCGGCTGAAGCTCGTCGACAACTCCTACCTGTCGCTGCGCCGCCCCGAGTTCGACGCGCTCAAGGAGCTCATCGACGAGGCCGGCACCCTCGCCGAGTGGGAGACGGGCCTGCGGATCCACCGTGCCCGCGCGAGCCTCTGGGCCGACTTCGAAGACCTGGCGGATGCCGCGGAGCCCGCCGTGAGCTGGCGTGCGACCGTCGCCGCGCTCGCCGACGACGCCGCCGTCGAGCCGCTGCCCGAGCCGGCCGGCCTCGCGCTTCCGTTGCGGCCCTACCAGCTCGACGGGTTCCGCTGGCTCGCGTTCCTGTGGCGGCACCGGCTCGGCGGCATCCTCGCCGACGACATGGGCCTCGGCAAGACCGCGCAGGCGCTCGCGCTCATCCAGCATGCGGTGGAGGCGGCGGGTCTCGAGAGGCGCTCGACTCCGTCGAGTGCTCCTCGACCTGCAGAGGGGGCCCGACCGTTCCTCGTCGTCGCGCCCACGTCGGTCGCGTCGAACTGGGTGCGCGAGGCGGCCCGGTTCACGCCCGGGCTCCGCGTGGCATCCATCGCCGCCACGGAGGGCGCCGGCCGGCCGACGGTCGCCGAGGTCGCTGCGAGCGCCGACCTCGTCATCACCACCTACGCCGTCCTGCGCCTCGACGCCGACGCGTTCGGCGCGCTCGAATGGGGCGGACTCGTGCTCGACGAGGCCCAGTTCGTGAAGAACCCGGCCACGAAGGCGCACGAGGCCGCCCGCGGCATCCGCGCGCCGTTCCGACTCGCGGTCACGGGCACGCCGGTCGAGAACCACCTCGGCGAGCTGTGGGCGATCATGAACCTCGTCGCGCCCGGGCTGTTCCCCTCGCGCCGCGCGTTCGACGAGCGGTACCGCCGCCCCATCGAGGAGGACGGCAATGCCGAACGCCGTGAACTGCTGCGCCGACGCATCCGCCCGCTCCTGCTGCGCCGCACCAAGGAGGCCGTCGCGCCCGAGCTGCCCGCGAAGCAGGAGCAGGTGCTCACCGTCGCGCTCACGCCCCGCCACCGTCGCCTCTACGACGCGACCCTGCAGCGCGAACGGCAGAAGCTGCTCGACCTGCTCGACGACGACCTCGACCGGCAGCGGTTCATCGTCTACCGCTCGCTCACGCTGCTGCGCATGCTCGCGCTCGACGCGTCGCTCATCGACGAGCGGCACGCCGGCATCCCGTCGGCGAAGCTCGACGCGCTGTTCGAGCAGCTCGACGACGTGCTCGCCGAGGGGCACCGCGCGCTCGTGTTCAGCCAGTTCACGTCGTTCCTCGGCCGGGTCGCGGGCCGGCTGGATGCCGCGGGCGTGCCGTACGCGTACCTCGACGGGTCGACGCCGGCCCGGGCGCGCGACGAGCAGGTCGCGCGGTTCCGCTCGGGCGCGGCATCCGTCTTCTGCATCAGCCTCAAGGCCGGCGGGTTCGGGCTCAACCTCACCGAGGCCGACTACGTGTTCCTGCTCGACCCGTGGTGGAACCCCGCGAGCGAGCAGCAGGCCGTCGACCGCGCGCACCGCATCGGGCAGGAGCGCCAGGTCATGGTCTACCGGCTGGTCGCCGAGGGCACCATCGAAGAGAAGGTCATGGCGCTGAAGGCCCGCAAGGGCGAGCTCGTCGCGTCGGTGCTCGACGGCGGGGCCGACGGGGCGGAGGCGACGGATGCCGCGCTCACCGCGGCCGACGTGCGCGGGCTCCTCGACGGCTGAGGGACCGAAGGCCCGCTCGCGAGCCGCCGGCAGTCGCAGACTGTCCCGGAACCGACCGCGAGGAGCCGCCATGACCTACGACGTCCGGATCACCAGCACTCCGCAGCGGCACCTCGCCGCCGTGCGCCAGTCCACGACCTTCGCCGACATCCCGAACCTGATGCGGTCGGCGTTCGAGCGGGTCGCCGCTCACCTCGGCCCGCTCGGACTGCTCGGCGACGGCCCGGCCGCCGCGAAGTACTCCGACATGGATCCCGCCTCGGGGCGCGTGACGGTCAGCGCCGGGTTCGTCGTGCCCGATCCGATCGAGGGCGACGGCACGGTCGTGCCCGACGAGCTGCCCGCCGCCGAGGCGGCCACCGCGACCCACATGGGCTCGTACGCCAGGGTGTCGGAGGCGTACGACGCGATCGGCGCGGCGATGGCCCTGCACGGCCGCGAGCTCGACGAGTCGACGATGTGGGAGGAGTACTGGAGTCCACCGGGCACGCCCGACGACCAGACGAAGACGGTCGTGTACTGCCCGCTGAAGCCGGCCGGCTGAGCCGGCGGCATCCGCTCACGCCCAGAGATCGCCGAGCAGCGCTCCGACCCACACGCCGGCCAGCGCGCCGAGCGTGCACGCCACGAGCACGCCGAGTCCGTTCGCGACGGCCGCGCGGTAGCGGTGCTCCTGCGCGAGCCGCACGGTCTCGACGCTCGCGGTGCTGAACGTCGTGTACCCGCCGAGCAGGCCGACGCCGGCGATCGCGGCGACTTCGGGCGGGAGCCATCCGTTCGCGGCGATGCCGGCGAGCACGCCGAGCGCGAACGAGCCGGTCAGGTTCACCAGCGCGGTGCCATAGGGGAAGGTCGCGCGCGTGTGCGCCTTCAGCAGTCCGTCGAGGAAGAACCGCAGGGCGGCCCCGACGCCGCCCGCGAGCGCCGTGCCGAGGAAGAGCAGCGCCGTCACGGCCGCGCCTCCCCGAGGCGCGGCGGACGACGCCGGGCGATGGCGCCGCCGAGTGCGATCCCGGCCACGCTCATGGCCGCGCCGAGCACGACCGTGCCGAGCGCGTACGCCACGGCCCAGCCGGTGAGACCCGTGACCGTGAGCATCGCGGTCGCGGTCGCGAGCGCGCTGTAGGTCGTGAACCCGCCGAGCACCCCGGTGCCGACGAGCAGGCGGATGCCGCGGCGCCGACCCTCGTCCGGCCCGGACCGCACGAGCACCTCGAGCAGGAGGCCGAGCGCGAACGCGCCCGCGAGGTTGATGCCGAACGTCGTGACCGGGAACCGGTCAAGGTCGGGTGCGAGCAGCAGCATGCCCTGGCGGAGGGCGGTGCCGACCGTGCCGCCGGCGGCGACGAGTCCCAGGTAGCTCCAGCGCCGGTGCGGGGGCGCCGACGTCACGAGTCCGATTCCCACGGCAGGGCGGCGCCGAGTCCCACGGGCGAGAGCGGGATGACCACGACGGGGCGGTGCTGCCGGTGGGCGAGGTGCGCGGCGACCGAGCCGTTGAACAGCTCATGGAGGGTGCCCCGAAGGCCGCCCTCGCGCGTGCCGACGACGATCATCATCGCGTCGAGCGTCTCGGCGAGCCGCGCGAGGGCGCGCGCGGGGTCGCCGGCGAGGGCGCGCGTCTCCCAGGCCACGCCGGTCGGATCGAGCAGGGCGTGCAGCCGGGCCTCGAGCTCCGGGTCGACGCGATCGACGGCTGCATCCGCGCCGTTCGCCGTGCCGGCGTCGGCGTCGGCGTCGGCGAAGGCGGCATCGGCGTCGGCGAGGTCTGGGTCGAACGGCGCCGAGCGGATGCCGCCGTCCGGGCGTTCCTCGACGACGTACCGCCCGGCATCCACCGTGGCGCAGACGAGCCGGGTGCCGAGCTGCGCGGCGAGTGCCGCAGCCTGGGTCGCGACCGCGTCGGGCTGCGCGGCCATGACACCGACGACGAGGGTGCGCTGCGCTGGATCGGGCATGAGGTCTCCGCGGCCAGCCTCCCACACGGCATCGCTCGCACGCGACAACGACCGCTCGCGGAGACGAGAATCGAGGCGGAGGTCGATGATGATCACGCACGAGGTCGAGAACCAGCCGCCGCCACGGGTCGGCGTCGACGAGTTCGCCGCGAACGTCCCGCTCGTCGAGGCGGTGGCGCGGTGGGGTACGGATGCCGCGGCCCCCGCGTTGCACGAGGTCGGCGCGCTCGTCGGCTCGGCCGAGTTCCAGCGCGATGCCGAGCGCGCCGACACGCGCCCGCCCGTGCTGCGCACGCACGACCGGTGGGGCAACCGCGTCGACGAGGTGGACTACGACGAGGCGTATCACCGTGTCATCCGCTCGGCCGTCGCGGCGGGGGCGCACACGTCGGCGTGGGCTGACCCGCAGCCGGGAGCGAACGTGGACCGCGCCGCGGCGTTCTTCCTCTTCTCGCAGGTCGAGCCGGGGCACGCGTGCCCGGTGTCGATGACGCACGCGGCGGTGCCGGTGCTCGAGCAGGCCGCGCCGGGGCTGCGCGACGACTGGATGCCGCGGCTGCTGAGTCGCGATTACGAGCCGGGTCTCGATGCGGGGCCGGGTTGGCCGGGTCTCGAGACGGGCCCGGCTTCGCCGGGTACTACTCGACCACCGGGAGCAGGCAAGCGCTCGGCGCTGATCGGCATGGCGATGACCGAGAAGCAGGGCGGCTCGGACGTCCGTGCCAACACGACTCGCGCCGAGCCGACGGGCGACGACGGCGCGTGGGGCCGGGAGGTCCGGCTCACGGGCCACAAGTGGTTCTGCAGCGCGCCGATGAGCGACGGGTTCCTGGTGCTCGCCCAGGCGCCGGGCGGCCTGTCGTGCGTGTTCGTGCCGCGCGTGCTGCCCGACGGATCCCGGAACCCGTTCCGCATCCAGCGGCTGAAGGACAAGCTCGGCAATCACTCGAACGCGTCGAGCGAGGTGGAGTTCGACGGCACGACCGGGTGGCTCGTGGGGGAGGAGGGCCGCGGCGTCGCGACGATCGTGCAGATGGTCACGCGCGCGCGGCTCGATTGCGTGCTCGGATCGGCCGCGGGCATGCGGCAGTCGGTCGCCGAGGCGGCTTGGCACGTGCGGCACCGGCGCGCGTTCGGGGCGCTCCTCGTCGACCAGCCGGCGATGGCGGCCGTGGTCGCCGACCTGGCGCTCGAGTCCGAGGCGGCGACGGTCACGGCGATGCGGCTCGCGCGCGCGTACGACGCCGACGCGTCCGACGAGGACCGCGCGTTCCGGCGGCTCGCGACGGCGGTCGCCAAGTACTGGGTGTGCAAGCGCGGCCCGGGCCACGCGTACGAGGCGCTCGAGTGCCTCGGCGGCAACGGCTACACCGAGGCGTTCCCGCTCGCCCGCCGCTACCGGGAGCAGCCGCTGCTGGCGATCTGGGAGGGCTCGGGCAACGTCATCGCGCTCGACGTGCTGCGCGTGCTCGAACGCGAGCCCGAGGCGTTCGACGCGTTCTTCGGCGTGGTCGGCGCCGCCTCCGGGGCGGATGCCGCCTTCGACCTCGAGCTCGCCGAAGCCCAGTCCGTCGTGGTCGAGCTGGCCAGAGCGGATGCCGCGTCCGCCGCCCTCCGCGCGAGGGAGCTGACGGAGCGCCTCGCGCTCGTGCTCCAGGCGTCCCTGCTCGTGCAGCACGCGCCGCCGCCGGTCGCCGACGCGTTCGCGCGCACGCGTCTCGAGGGCGGAGGCGGCATGCTCTACGGCGCGCTCCCGCCCGGGGTCGACACGGACGCGATCCTCGCCCGCGCCTGAGGCGGAGCGGCCGGGCGCTGCCGTGCGCCGGGCCGGGCGAGGCACCGACCGGGCGCTGCACCGGCCGCCGCCGGGTGCAGGCTGGAGCGGCACCGGCCGCCTCCGCCCCACCGCACGCCGCTGTCCACGGCACTCCGCGGTCCACCATGGCGGACGATGGTTTCCAGCCTGCTCACGTCAGCAGCGCCCCACATGAGGCGACCCGGGAACGAGCCGCGCGCGGCGGGAGCTGACCTGCAGTCTGCTTGCCGTTCCCATGTCGGCGCGGCCTCACATGAGGCGATCCGAGGATGAGCCCCACGCGGCGGGAGACGGCCGGCAACCCGCTCGTCGATCCCATGCGGCGCGGCCTCACATGAGGCGATCCGAGGATGAGCCCCACGCGGCGGGAGACGGCCGGCAACCCACTCGTCGATCCCATGTCGGCGCGGCCTCACATGAGGCGATCCGAGGATGAGCCCCACGCGGCGGGAGACGGCCGGCAACCCGCTCGCCGTTCCCATGACGGCGCGGCCTCACATGAGGCGACCCGGGAACGAGCCGCGCGCGGCGGGCGCTGACGTGCGGTGTGCTCGCCGTTCCTGTCGGCGCGGCCTCACATGAGGCGAGCTTGGCAAGAACCAGCTGGAAGCTCGTTCCCGATCGGATCCGCCGAGGCGTCATCGAGCGCGAGAATGGACCCGTGAACGATCGCGCGAACTGGCTCGTCGCCCTGCAATTCCTCCTGCTCGGCGCGCTCGTCGTCCTGCCGTTCACGGTGCCCGGCGACGCCCTCTGGGGCGGGCAGCAGACCACCGTCCTCGCCGTGCTCCTCATGATCACCGGCCTCGTGCTCTCCGGCGCGGGGGTCGCCGCGCTCGGGCGCGACCTGGTGCCGTGGGTCGCCCCGCGCGAGGGCGCGACGCTGCGCACGACCGGCGTGTACCGGCTGACCCGCAACCCGATCTACGTCGGACTCCTGGTCGCGGCGGCGGGCTGGACCATCTGGTTCGCCCGGATCGACCTCATCGTGGCCTGGGTCGCGCTCGTCGTGGTCCTCGCCGTCAAGGCCCGCGTCGAGCAGCACCGGCTCATCGACGCGTTCGGTGACGAGTACGTCGAGTACGCCGACCGCACGCCGCTCATGCTCTGGGCCCGCGGCATCCGCTGACGCAACCGCACGACCCGCCGAACCCTCTGCGACCGGAGCGCAAGCCCCTGTCGGAGCGCGCCATCCGGCACGTACGGTCGAGATCGGAGGTGGTTTCCATGGTGACCGACCAGCAACGCGACCCGGACCGCTCGCGTGGTGAGGAACTCGGCGTCCCGCTCGACCCGGGCTCCGACGGCGATCCGCGACCGCTCGACGAGGATGCCGACGAGCGCGACGTCGACTCGGCCGAGGCCGACCGGCGCGCCGCCGAGGACGGCACGATCGGCGACGCACACGACGTCGTCGACCGCGGCACCGTCGTCGACGACCGGTAGCGCCGACGACCGCAGCGCGACGACCGGAACTCAGGCGTCCGTCGACACCCGCAACGGCCCGGTCTCGAGCAGCTTCGCGATCGCCCGCAGCGGGATCGGCGCCCAGTCGGGCCGGTTGCGGGTCTCGTAGATCGCCTCGTACACGGCCTTGTCGAGTTCGAACGCCGCGAGCAGGTCGCGGTAGCGCGCGAGGTCCAGACCCGACGCGGCGACGTAGCCGTCGATGAACGACTGACGGGCGGATGCCGCCCACGCGCGTGCCTCCTCGGCGCGCTCGGGGTGCACGATCTCGGTCGCACCGGCGACGTAGTCGAACGAGCGCAGCATGCCCGCGACGTCGCGCACCGGCAGGTCGGGGCGTCGGCGCTCGCTCATGGGCCGCATCGGTTCGCCCTCGAAGTCGAGGATGAGCCAGCCGCGGCCCGGCGCGAGGATCACCTGCCCGAGATGCAGGTCGCCATGGATGCGCTGCAGTTCCGGCCACGCGCCCGACTGCGCGCGGGCATAGAACGCGTCGATGGCAGCGCGATGCGGCTCGAGCGACGGCACCTCGGCGACCGCGATCGTGAGCCGACGCTGCCACGCGTCGGTGACCGCGTCCACCAGTCCGGTCGACGCGGGCTCGCGCTCGAACAGCGTGCCGAGGGACAGGTGCACCTCGGCTACCGCGACGCCGAGCGCGCGGGCATCGCCGGTGAAGTCCTGCCCCGCCGCGGCGGCGAGCAGGGCGACCCGCCACGCGTCCTCGACGCCCGGCAGGAACTCCTGCGCGAACGCCAGGTGCCCGCGGGCGCGGCCGCCGGGGCGCCCCACGTCGTCCCACTCGCCGATCACGTCGCCGACGCTCGCCGGCACGTGCGGCGAGCCCGAGGCCGCAAGCGCGGTCTGCAGCGTCACGTCGGGGTTCTCGCCGTGGTGCAACTGTCGGTACACCTTGCAGATCACCGGCGCCGCGCCCTCCGGCCGGTACACGATGGACGTGTTCGACTGCTCGCCGCCGAGTACCGCCGCGGGCGCGTGCGTGCGGGCGCCCGGTGCCGCGGCATCCGTCGCCCCCGAGGAATGCCCCGCCGCCCAGGCGCCGTGCGCGACCGCGCGGCCGTCCTGCACGATCAGCTCGAGCAGCGCGTCGGTGAACGCGTGGTCGTGGGGTCCGTCGTAGACGTGCGTGCCGTCGTCGAGCCGCGCGATGAGGTGAGCGGATGCCTCCGGCACGGCCGCGCCGCGCTCCACGACGGGCACCTGGTACAGGACGGGCGGTTCCGGGGCGTCGTCCATGAGCAGCAGCGACCGCACGCGGACGCCCGCCGCATCCGTCGGAAGCTCCCACGACCCGATCTCCCGCAGCCGGGGCGTGTGGCCCTTGCCGCCGAACCACCGCTGCGCCGGCATCCACTCGGCGATCGCGGCCACGGCGCTGTCCATGCCTGAACCCTATGGCCGTGCGCAGCGCGAGTCGAGGAGGCACGCGTCGTGTGACACCCGGAATGGGTGGTCCGCTCGCACCGCGGCATCGGCATCCGCCGACCGGGCGATCACGCCTCGGGGTCGCGACCGCGGTCGCGTCGGCGCGTGCGCGGCTCGTCGAGGCCGAGGTGCACTCGCGTGCGCCCTCGCTCGATCACGATGAACAGGCTGCCGATCAGCCACAGCGGCAGCTGGGTGAGGAACGCCCAGCGGAACGCGTCGAGCGTGTACCGGTCGGGCGTGCCGGCGCCCTGCGCGTCCATCGCGATGCCGATGAGCAGGATCGCCAGGAGCGCCGCGAGGAAGCCGCCCACGTTCGTGATGCCCGTCGCCGTGCTGAGCCGATGGCGCGGGTTGAACGTGCGCGCGTGGTCGAAGCCGATCATCGATGCGGGGCCGCCCGCGCTCATGGCGAAGGCGAGTCCGAACAGCAGCCACAGTGGGGCCGTACCGGGCCACAGGATGACGACCATCCACGCCACGACCTGGATCCCGATGAGCGGCAGCACGAGCAGCCGCGACCGCCGCATCGGGTGCCGGCTCGACAGGGCGCCGATCACCGGGCCGACCACGATGCCGAACACGACGTAGACCGTGAACAGCAGCGACGCCATCCCCGCGGTGAGGCCCTGCCCGATCGTGAGGAACGGGAATCCCCACAGCAGCACGAACGCCGTGCCCGAGAAGGGCGTCGTGAAGTGCGACCAGAACGCCAGTCGGGTGCCGGGGTGCGCCCACGACTCGCGGAAGCCCTGCCGAAGGTCGGCCGAGGACCGGACGACGTGCACGGCGCCCGTGACCGTGTCGACCGAGACATCCGCGACGCGACCCGGCGGGCGGTTGCGGATGACGGCGAAGGTGAGCACCGTGAACAGCGCGCCGAGTCCGGCGAGCGAGCCGAACGCGACGCTCCAGCTCGTCGCGTGCAGCAGCGCGGCGAGCGGCAGCACCGCGATGATCTGGCCGGACTGGCCGACGAGTCCGGTGAGCTGCACCATGAGCGGCGCCTGCCGCTCGGGGAACCACACCGCGATGACGCGCAGCACGCTCGGGAAGACGGCGGCGTCGCCCGCACCGAGGAGCATGCGCGCGAAGATCGCCCAGCCCACGTCGGGCGCGAAGGCGAGCACGAGCTGGCCGATCGCCATGAGCGCCATGCCCGCGGTGATGATGGGCCGCGCGCCGAACCGGTCGAGCAGCAGCCCGACGGGGACCTGCATGCCGCCGTACACCGCGAGCTGGATCACGGCGAACATCGACAGCGTCGACGCGTCGGCGTCGAAGCGGATCGCGGTGTCGACGCCGACCGCGGCGAGCGAGGTGCGGTTCGTGACCGACAGGACGTACGCCGCGATCCCGACGCCCCACACCAGCCACAGGCGCCACGGAGGGGCTGTGGGGAGGGGGGTCGGGGTCGTCACGGCCCTTCGAGGCTACCCCCGCAGACGAGCGGATGCCGCGCCGGGGGGTCCCGGCGCGGCATCCGTTGCCCGGCGGTTCGGGTCAGCCGCCGAAGTGGGCGAGGATCCGCCCGGCCACCTCCGCGCGCTCCTCATCGGTGGCGAGCTGCTCGAGGCCGAAGCCGAAGAGCAGCGTGTCCTCCGTCGCGACCACCGAAGCGAGCTCGGCCAGGCCGTCCGAACGCTCCCAGTCGGAGAAGTTCGCCGGGCTGCCCTCGGGTGCGCCGAGCACCTCCCAGGCGCCGAGCCCGTCCTCGAAGCCCTCGGTCTCCGACTCGCCGGCCGTGGTCACGAGCTTCGTGTCGTCGATGATGACGCCGAGGCCGCCGGACGCCGGGTCCGTGACGTAGCTCACCACGACCTCGACCTCCTGGCCCGCGTAGGCGCTCAGGTCGAACGACACCGGAATCCAGCCACCGGACGACCCGTACAGGGCGTTCCAGTCGCCGGTGTCACCGGTCGGCGAGCAGGGGTCGCCGGGCGTCAGGTAGTTGAGCAGCCACGGGTGCAGGTCGAGCAGGAACCCGGCCTCGCACTCGGTCGGCACCGCGGTCGACGTGTTCAGGTTCGCGTCGGCCAGTGTCGTCCACTGCTCGGAGCCGGCGGTGCGGGCCTCGACGATCACGCTGTCGTAGCCCGGCTCGAGGTCGTAGGCGATCTGCGCCTCGAACCTCGGGCTGTCACCCGCGGCGTACCCGGTCAGGTCGAACGTGCGACCGAGCCGCTGGTAGCCGTCGTCGACGTGACCGGCGGCTGCCGCCCACTCGCCCTCGACCGCGCCGAACGGGTCGGGGTACTCCGCCACGCCCTCGCTCGCGAACTGCGGGAATTCGTCGACCGGGAGCTGGTTGCTGGTCACGACGAACGAGCCGGCTTCATCGATCGGGTTGTCGGTGGTGGCGGGGCCGCCGAAGTCCACGGACACGCCGTCGAGCGGCGGTGCCGTGCCCTCGGTGCCGTCCTCCGCGCCCACGTCGGCCCGCGAGTACGCCCCCATCCAGTACTGGGTGAAGTCGTCGGCCAGCAGCAGGCAGTCGGCGAACGGATCCGCGGTGACCGCGCACTCCTGGTCGGGGTACCCGTCGAGACCGTAGTAGATCCCGCCGAACAGGTCGCCGCCGATGCCGTAGTAGCCCGTCGTCTCACCCGCGTAGGCGAGCTTGCCGCCCTCGTTGAGGTAGTCGCGCATGGCGATCGTCAGGTACTGCTGGCGCTCGGCGACCGCGAGGTCCGGCAGCTGCGAGCCGCCGTAGCGGATCAGCTCGTCCTCCGGGTCCTGCGTGAGCCGGTTGTCGCCGAGATACCAGAGTGCCGCGTCGAAGTGCGAGAGCACGCCGAGGTGGTGCGGCACGCCCTGCGCGTCGACGTCCCAGGTCGCCGGGGTGACCCCGTTGGCCTCGAGCGCGGCGACGTGCTCGTCGAGGTACTTCGGTTCCGTCGTGCCGGCCGGGTACGTCGGGTTCACGCCCGTGTAGTCCTCGTTGGCCACGACGAGCACGGGACTGCCCGAGTCCTCGGCGAGCTCGTACGTGAAGTGCTCGCTCTCGACGGGGCCGGCGTTGCCGGGGCCGACGTCCTTCGCCGTCGCGGTGCCGGTGAACCACACCTCGACGGAGTCGCCCGGGCTCGCGCCCTCGACGAGCCCTCGATACTCGGCGTAGTAGTCGACGTTCTCGAAGCCGTACCGTTCGCCGCCCTCCCACTCGGCGATCTGCGCCTCGACGGGCTCGCCGCCGTTGATCGAGTAGAAGAGCTTCTTGGCCTTGAGCGCCCGCTTCGCGGTCACGGCGACGGGCTGCGGGTCGCCGTAGGAGACCTCGAAGCTGTCGACGACGAAGTCCGCGGCGTCACGGTCCACGACCGAGACGGGGTCGTCGGGGTCGAGCGCCGACTCGGCCACCGCGAGGGCGAACGGGATGTTCTTCAGGTACTCGGCCTGGATCAGCTCCTCGTCGTCCGGGAAGTTGAAGACGCTCTGGCAGTCGGACGGCTCCCACTGGTCGTCGGGATCCGAGGCGGACGCCGACTGGCAGGTCGCCATCTCGGGCGTGAACCCGAGCGTGCCGTACGCCTCCTGCATGTGCGAGTCGGTGTCGCCGTTGGTCGTGTAGAGCTCCGCGGAGATGTCGGGGTCGTATCCCGGCACGGCGGGGTGCTCGTCGTCGCCGACCATCGCCTCGTAGATGACGTCGTCGGGCGAGGGTGTCGCGACCTGCCAGCCGATGCCGTGCAGCAGCAGCTCGGCCGCCGAGTGGTAGTTCACGATGAACTCCGGTGTGATGGCCGCGAACAGTTCATCGAGCGCCTGCGTCTCGGGCTCGGAGGCCGGGCCGGTGCCGCGGTAGGTCTCGCTCGCCGGGTTCGGCGAGGAGCCCTCGTTGTCGTAGCCCCAGCGCGTCGGGAAGTTGCGGTTCAGGTCGACGCCGTCACCGGGCGTGATCTCACCGTCGCCGTTGTTGTCGGCGAGGTTCTTGCGCCACAGCCGGTTGCCGGGCTCGAAGGTGAAGTCGTAGCCGTCGGGGTTGGCGACGGGGATGAACCACATCTCGGTCGTGTTGACGAGCTCGGTGATGCGGTCGTCGTTGCCGTAGCCGGCGAGCACGTCGTCGAGCAGGCGCCGGATCATCTCGGGCGTGATCCACTCGCGCGCGTGCTGCGCACCCATGAACACCGTCGTCGGGCGCTGGCCGTCCTTGGCCTTCGCCGGGTTCTTCGTGACCCGCACGGCCGAGATGTCGGTGCCGTTCACGGTCTGCCCGATCACCACGAGCTCGGCGATGGTCGGGTTGTCGGCCGCCTGCTGCTCCAGCTCCTCCTTGATGCCGCCGTCGCCGAGGTAGCGGTCGAACACCGTCTGCTGCACGCCGAACGTGCGCATGCGCGACTCCGGAGCGGGCTTCGCCTCGAGCTCGGCCCCCGCGGCGGCGAGCTGCTCGGCCTGCTCGCCGCTCAGGATCACCTCGACCTCGACCTCACCGGATTCTCCGTCGACCGGGGTCGCGACGATGTCGTGACGGTCGACGCCGAGGTCGATGATCGCGGCCAGGCCGTCGGCGTCGACGGTGCCCGTGTACACCGACATCAGGTCGGTGCCGTCATCGGGTGGTGGACTCGCGGCTGCGGGTGCGACGCTCACCCCCGTGATGACGAGTGCGGCGGCCGTGGCGATCGCGAGTCGACGGAACATGGAACCCCCCTTGGCTCAGACATGAACGGGGCTCATCATTCACCCCCGTTCGAGGGGAGGTCAAGAGGCGATCGCAGAATCGCCCTCGCCGGAGCCGAACGTCCGTCCCATGCCGCACTTCGGCGGACGATCGGCTAGAGGCCCTCTGCCTGCGACGCGGCGGCTTCGCCTGCCGCCTCGATCGAGTTCTCGAGACGCGAACCCCCGGGGGAGGAGTCGACCGCGGCTTCCGTCGCGAGCTCCGCATCGACGTCGTATGCCGCCTGCTCGAACTGCGAGTTGTAGAGGCGGTAGTACGCGCCCTTCGCCGTGATGAGCTCGTCGTGCGTGCCCTGCTCGACGATGTCGCCGTGCTCCATCACGAGGATGAGGTCGGCGTCGCGGATCGTCGAGAGCCGGTGCGCGATCACGAAGGACGTGCGGCCCTGGCGCAGCGCCGCCATCGCGTGCTGCACGAGCAGCTCGGTGCGGGTGTCGACCGAGCTCGTCGCCTCGTCGAGGATGAGGACGCTCGGTTGCGCCACGAACGCTCGGGCGATCGTGATGAGCTGCTTCTCGCCCGCGGAGACGTTCGAGGCCTCCTCGTCGAGCACGGTGTCGTACCCGTCGGGCAGCGAGTGCACGAACCGGTCGACGTACGTCGCCTTCGCGGCGGCGATGATCTCGTCGTCGGTGGCCGACTCGCGACCGTACCGGATGTTGTCGCGGATGGTCCCGCCGAACAGCCACGGGTCCTGCAGCACCATGCCCGTGCGTGCGCGCACGTCGCGGCGGGTGAGGTCGGAGATGTCCTGCCCGTCGATGAGGATGCGGCCGCCGTCGAGTTCGTAGAACCGCATGACGAGGTTCACGAGCGTCGTCTTGCCCGCGCCCGTCGGGCCGACGATCGCGACCGTCTGCCCGGGCTCGACGCGGAACGACAGGTCGCGGATGAGCGGCCGGTCGGGCGTGTACGAGAACGACACGTGCTCGAACTCGATCACGCCGCGCCCATCGACCGGGAGGGGCGCGTCCGCGGCATCCGGCGACTGCTCGTCGGCGTCGAGCAGCTCGAACACGCGCTCGGCCGACGCCGTGCCCGACTGCACGACCGCGGCCATGCCGCCGAGTTGCGACAGCGGCTGCGTGAACTGCTGCGAGTACTGGATGAACGCCTGCACGTCGCCGAGTCGCAGCTGGCCGCCGGCGACCATGATGCCGCCGAGCACGGCGATGCCGACGTACGTCAGGTTGCCGATGAACATCATGCCCGGCATGATGACGCCGGCCAGGAACTGCGCCTTGAACGCGGCCTCGTAGAGTTCCTCGTTCTCGCCGCGGAACTTCTCGCTCGCGTCGCGCTCGCGACCGAACACCTTGACGAGCGCGTGGCCCGAGAACGACTCCTCGACGCGGGCGTTCAGGCGCCCGACCTTCTTCCACTGGATGCCGAACGCCGCCTGCGACTTCGGGCCGATGATGCCGAAGATCACGGCCATGAGCGGCAGCGCGACGAGCGCGACGAGCGTGAGTTGCCACGAGATCGAGAACATCATCACCAGCACGCCGATCACGGTGAGGATGCTCGTCAGCGCGCTCGAGAGCGACTGCTGCATGGTCTGCGTGATGTTGTCGATGTCGTTCGTGACACGCGAGATCAGCTCGCCGCGCTGCGTGCGGTCGAAGTAGCTGAGCGGCAGGCGGTGGATCTTCGCCTCGACCTGCTCACGCAGCCCGTACATCGCCCGGACCATGATCACGTTGATGACGTAGCCCTGGATCCACGAGAGGACCGACGCCACCACGTAGAGCAGCAGCACGATGATCACGAGCTGGCTGAGCCGGACGAAGTCGATTCCCTCGCCGGGCGTGAGCGTCGCCGCGGCGACGATGTTCGCGAGGTCCTCCTGGCCGGTGGACCGCAGCTGGTCGACGACCTGCTCCTGCGTCACCCCGGCGGGCAGCTGCAGCGAGATGAACCCCTCGAAGATCACGTTCGTCGCCTCGCCGAGCACGCGCGGGGCGATGACGGTGAGCACGACGCCGATCGCGCCGAGCAGCGAGACGAACGCGAACGACCACTTCCAGGGCGCGAGCAGGCCGATCATGCGGCGGAAGCTGCGGCCGAAGTCCTGGGCCTTGCCGGGGGCGATCGCGTTCCAGTCGCCCGACGTGACGCGGGCCTGCTCGGCGAGCTGCTGCTCCTCGAGTTCTTCGGCGGTGAGCTCCCGGCCGTTCACGTCGGCGCTCATGCCTGGGCCTCCACGCCGAGCTGGGATTCGACGATCTCGCGGTAGGTCCGGCAGGTCTCGACGAGGTCGTCGTGGCGGCCGACGCCGACGACGCGCCCGTCGTCGAGCACCACGATGCGGTCGGCGTCGGTGATCGTCGACACGCGCTGCGCGACGACCACCTTGGTCACGCCCGGCAGCTCGCGCCACAGCGCCTGCCTGAGTCTCGCGTCGGTGGTCAGGTCGAGCGCCGAGAACGAGTCGTCGAAGACGAGGATCTCGGGCCGGTGCACGATCGCACGGGCGATCGCGAGCCGCTGCCGCTGCCCGCCGGAGACGTTGGTGCCGCCCTGCGAGATCCGCGCGTCGAGCCCGCCCTCCATCTCGGCGACGAAGTCGCGCCCCTGGGCGATCTCGAGCGCGTGCCACAGCTCGGCGTCGGTCGCCTCCTCGCGGCCGAACCGCAGGTTGTACGCCACGGTGCCGGCGAACAGGAAGGGTCGCTGCGGCACGAGTCCGATGGTCGTCCAGAGCGCGTCGAGGTCGGCGTCGCGAACGTCGACGCCGTTCACGAGCACCGCACCGCCCGTGACGTCGAACAGCCGGGGGATGAGCGACACGAGCGTGGTCTTGCCGGCGCCGGTCGACCCGACGATCGCCACGGTCTCGCCCGGCTCGGCACGGAAGGTCACGCCCTCGAGCACGGCGTGCTCGGCGCCGGGGTACTGGAACGCGACGTCGCGGAACTCGACGGTGCCGGGGACGGGGAACTCGCCGACGGGCCGCTCGGGCCGCTCGAGCGTCGACTCGCTCGCGAGCACGTCGCCGATCCGCTCGGCCGACACCGCCGCTCGCGGGATCATGATCGTCGTGAACGCGGCCATGAGCACGCCGCCGAGGATGATGCCCACGTACTGGATGAACGCGAAGAGCGTGCCCACCTGCACCTGCCCGGCGTCGACCTCGATCGCGCCGAACCAGATGACGCCGACGACCGTCACGTTGAGGACGAGCATGAACAGCGGGAAGAGCGTGATGAACAGCGTGCCGACCCGTCGGCCCACGTCCATGATGTCGTGGTTGGCGCGCTCGAAGCGCTGCTCCTCGATCGGCTCGCGCACGAAGGCGCGCACCACGCGGATGCCCGTGAGCTGCTCGCGCAGCACCCGGTTGACCGCGTCGAGGCGCACCTGGAACGTCCGGAACAGGGGCACCATGCGGCTGATCACGAGCCCGGCCACGACGAGGATGGTGAGCACGGCCACCCAGATCAGCCAGCTCAGCGCGACGTCCTGCTGCAGGGCCATGATGATGCCGCCCGCCGCCATGAGCGGCGCGCTCACGAGCATGGTGCCGCCCGCCATGGCGAGCATCTGGACCTGCTGCACGTCGTTCGTGTTGCGCGTGATCAACGAGCCGGGGCCGAAGTGCGAGACCTCGCGCTCGGAGAACGCACTGACCTTGTCGAACACGTCGTTGCGGATGTCGCGCCCCACGCGCATCGCGGCCTTGGCGGCGAAGTACGTGGCGACGATGGCCGCGACGATCTGGCCGAGCGAGATCGCGAGCATGAATCCGCCCGTGGACCAGATGTAGGCGGTGTCGCCCTTGGCGACGCCTTCGTCGATGATGTCGGCGTTCAGGCTCGGCAGGTACAGCGTGGCGAGCACCGAGGCGAACTGGAAGACGAGGACGCCGGCGATGAGCCAGCGGTAGGGCTTGAGGTAGCGGAGGAGGAGACGGCCGAGCACCTGCTGAGCCAACCACCGACCGCCGACATCAGCAAGCGATCGGCATGCGCCCTCAGCGAACGAGGGCGGGCGTCCCGGCGCTCGGGCGCGACGCACCGGCCCCGGACACGGCGATGGGGCGCGCACCCCCGCGGTACGCGCCCCATCCGTCCATGTGCCGCTACGAGCGGAAGGCGTCCTTCACGTTCTCGCCGGCCTGCTTCAGGTTGGCCTTGGCCTGGTCGTTGCGACCCTCGGCCTCGAGGCGCTCGTCGTCGGTCGCCTTGCCGGCGGCCTCCTTGGCCTTGCCACCGAGCTCCTCGCCCTTGTTCTCGATCTTGTCGGATCCACCCATGAGTGGCCCCCCTCTCGATCCCTTGTCGAACGCACCACCCGGATGCGACGTGTCCACCACGTTAGGCGACCGGCTCGAACCGGGGCAGGGCCTTGCCAGCCGTGAACCGCTCTGCTAACCGCGCGGCTCAGCGGCGTTGCTCGGGCCGCGCGGGCGCGACGATGGTCGACGGGGTCCCGTCCCCGTCGAGCGACGAGCCGAGGCCGAGCACCTGGCACCGCTCGAGGCCGCGGCGGGCCCACAGCGCGGCCGTCCATGCGCAGATCGCGGCGTCGAGCACATCCTCGCGGTGCTTGTACGCGGCGTCGGCGAGCGGCGACGGCTCGTCGACGAGCGCGGCCGTGACCGGGTGCGAGCGCAGGTCGAGGGGCGGATCGGCGGCGGTGAGACGCGTCATCCGCTCGATGAGGTCGTCGCACTCGCGAGCGCGGAACACCCGGCGCTCGGCGGCCGGCAGCGCGAGGTTCGGTCGCTTGTATCGCGGGCGCTCGACGTCGTATCCCAGTTCGGCGGCGCCGACGAGCGTCGTGTACGGGTAGCACTCGAACGCCGACACGCGGTCGGTGGCGGGGGGCCGGGCGCCGCTCACGACCTCGAATCCGGCGACGGATGCCTCGAGCCTGCGCCGCACCGCGACCCCCGCGAGCCACCTCGTGCCGAGGTTCGTCGGGTTCGCGGCGACCTTCCACCGCCCGTACCGCTGTCCGACCTCGCGCTCGGACTCCCGGATGCCTCGCGCGTTCGTCACGACGAGCGGCGCGTCGATCGCGACGACGTCGCCCGGCGCCATCCGCGCGACGAGCCATGCGGCGACCGCGTCGACGCCGCGCGCCCACCCGGCGTCGAGCACGACCCCGTCGGCCGCGAGCTGCACGAGGCCGGTCTCGTTCGCCGCTCGGGCAGCGGAGCCCTCGCCCCACGCGAGGTCGACTCCGAAGCACGTCCGCACGTCGTCGCGGCCGTCGTCAGCGCTCGGACCCGGACCGCTTCGCCTCGCGCTTCGCCTCGCGCGCCGCCTCGCGCTCGGCGTCGGCCGCGGCGGCCTCCTCGGGCGTGGGCGCCGTGCCGCCGAGGTGGCGCGGCTGCCACCACTGCCCCGCGCCGTCGACCGGATAGTCGCGCTGCAGCCGGTCGACCATGGCCTGCATGGTCGTGCGCAGGTGCGCGGTCGCGGTGCGCGGGTCCTCGTCGGTGCCGACCGTGATCGGCGCACCGAACTCGAACGCGACCGGCACGCCGAAGCGCTCGGTGAAGCGGATGCGACGCCGCTTGGTCATGAGCCGGTGCCCGCCCCAGACGGCCACGGGAATGACGGGCACCCCGGACTCGGCCGCGAGCCGCACCGCGCCGGTCTTGAACTCGCGCACCGTGAACGAGGCGCTCACGCCCGCCTCGGGGAACACGCCGATGAGCTCGCCCCGGCGCAGCGCCGCGACGGCGTCCGCGTAGGCGGCCGCGCCGGCCTTCATGTCGACGGCGATGTGCTTCATGCCGCGCATGACCCCGCCGAGCACGGGCTTCTCGAACACCGACTGCTTGGCCATGAACCGGATGCGGCGGCGGGCTGCGAGCCACGTGACCCACTCGACCAGCGCGAACTCCCAGTAGCCGAAGTGCGTCATCGCGATCACGGCGCCGCCCGTGGCCGGCAGGTGCTCGGTGCCGCTCGTGATGCGACGGAGTCGGAGAGCGCCGAACAGGCCGCGTCCGACCGCGATGGCGGTGTCGTAGAGGGGCTCGCGCGTGCTCATGCTCCGAGCGTACGACCCGGCGCTGGGGCGCAGCCGTATCGACTGCGCCCCGGCACCCCCGTCCCCCGGAGGTCAGGTCCGCGTGAGCTCCCGCGATCGCCCGAACGCCGGCTCGGCCTCGGCCAGCTCCGCATCGGTCGCGATCCGGAACATGCCTGCGGGCGTCGCTGCGACCTCGTGCCGTCCCTGCCCGCGCGTCGCGATGAGCGAGGCCGTGATCGACACCGTGATGATGGTCGCCACGACCGCGAGCGACACGGGCGTCGGGATGTAGAACACGTCGAGCAGGGCCATCTTCACGCCGACCCAGACGAGCACGAGCGCGAGGCCGAGCTTGAGGTAGGTGAAGCGGTGGATGAGGTCGGCGAGCAGGAAGTACATCGCCCGGAGGCCGAGGATCGCGAACGCGTTCGCGGTGAACACGAGGAACGGCTCGGTCGTGACCGCGAAGATCGCAGGGATCGAGTCGACCGCGAAGATCACGTCGGTCACCTCGACGAGCACGAGCACCGCCAGCAGCGGCGTCGCGACGATCACGCCGGCGCGGCGGATCAGGAACCGCTGCCCGTAGTAGGCGTCGGTCGTCGGCACGAAGCGGCGGAACAGCTTCAGCGTGCGCGATCGCTCGGGGTGCACGTGCTCGTTGCGGGTGAGCAGCATCCGGATCCCCGTGATGATGAGGAACGCGGCGAACACGTACAGCACCCACGAGAAGTTCTCGATGAGGGCGGCGCCCGCGGCGATGAACAGGCCGCGCAGCACGAGCGCGCCGAGCACGCCGAGGAACAGCACCCGGTGCTGGTACTCGCGGGGCACGGCGAACGAGGCGAAGATGATCGCCCAGACGAAGACGTTGTCGACCGCGAGCGACTTCTCGATGAGGTAGCCGGCGAAGTACTGCTGGCCGTATTCGGCGCCCCAGGCGTTCCAGACGACGATGCCGAACGTGATGCCCGTGAGCACCCACACGATCGACCAGCCGAGCGCCTCGCGCACGCCGATCACGTGCGCGCGCCGGTGGGCGAACAGGTCGATGGCGAGCATGGCGACGATCGCGGCGAGCACCGCGAACCAGGCGTACAGGGGTACGTCCACGGATTCCTCCAGTTGTCAGTCGGTGTGGCAACCGGAGGTCTCGTCCGAGCGTCGCGCGCCCCGCTGATGCCGGGCGGGCGGCCCGGATGCGCCGGGGCCCGATGGCGGGCCCGGAATGACGACGCATCCTGCGGGGACTACTCCCCTCCGAGTCCATGTGAACACATGGAGCCGGAGACGCGCATCCCCGACCGCGGACCGCGAGGCATCCTCACAGCGACCTCGAAGGTGCGACGAGCGGATGCCGCGTCAGAGCGGCCGCGTGAATGCGACACGGTGCTCGCCGGGCCCGTCGTAGTCGCGCCAGGCGAGCACCCCTTCGATCTCGGTGTCGCCCGAGGGCTCGAAGCCCATCGCGCGGTGGAATCGCTGCGACGCGACGTTGCCCGGTCCGGTGATCGCATCGACGCGGCGGCATCCGCTCGCTCGCATCGCGTCGAAGAACCGCTCGTACAGCGTGCGCGCGAGCCCGCTCGCTCGCAGGTCGGGCCGCACGCCGACGAAGTGGATGTACGCGACCCCCGGTTGCGACGACGAGCGGAACCCGACGAGGAATCCGGCGAGCTCGCCGTCGGCGTCCTCGACGATCGTCGACGTGTCGGCGAAGTGCTGGAGGAACAGGCGCGGCAGCAGCAGCCCGAGGCTCGCGGTGCCGGGCAGCGCCCACCACGAGGGGATGACGCCGACGACGCGCGCGTGGTCGGCCGTCTCCGGGCGACGGAAGGACAGCGCGGGGTGGGCGGGATGGGCGTCAAGGCTCGGTCGGGTCGGCTCGGTCACGCGTCGATCATGGCCCACGGATGCCACGCGTGCACCGTTCCGCAATCTCCAAGCGTTCGCTGTCTACCCTTGAGGCGATGACCTCCCGCGTGCATGCCCCGGCGCGGCCCGCCCCCACCACCCGTCGCACGATCGGGTTCACCGTGGGCGTGGCCGCGCTGCTCGCGCTGCTCTCGGTGCGCCTGTTCGCGCCTGCCGAGACGGGCGAGGCGCTCTCCGACGGAGTGCGCGACGGCATCACGCTCGCGATCAGCGTCGTGATCGAGTCGCTGCCGTTCGTGTTCCTCGGCATCGTGCTCTCGATCGCCGTGCAGCTGTTCCTGCCGGCCGACTTCCTGATGCGGCGGCTGCCGCGCACGCCGTGGGTCCGACGCGCGGTGGTGTCGCTGTTCGGCGTGCTCCTGCCGGTCTGCGAATGCGGCAACGTGCCGCTCGCGCGCGGGCTCATGCTGCGCGGGCTGTCGGTGGGCGAGTCGATGACGTTCCTGCTCGCCGCGCCGATCCTGAATCCCGTGACGATCGTGGTGACGTACCAGGCGTTCGGCTGGGACGACGGGATCCTCGCGTGGCGCATCATCGGCGGCTTCCTCGTCGCGAACCTCATCGGCTGGCTGTTCAGCCGGCACCCGGACCCGATGCGGCTGCTCACTCCCGACTTCCAGGCGACGTGCGCGCACGCGGCCGACGAGCAGGCGGCGCACGCCGCGGGCGGCCGGGCCGCCGCTCCGGCGAAGGCCCGCCGGGCGGTGCGCATGTTCGCCGACGAGACCTCGGCGATGCTCCCGGCGCTGATGGTCGGCTCGGCGATCGCGGGCGCGATCCAGATCGCCGTCTCGCGCGACGTGCTCGTCACGGTCGGGCAGGACGCGGTCTGGTCGGTCGTCGCGCTCATGCTGCTGGCGTTCGTGATCTCGATCTGCTCGAACGTCGACGCGTTCTTCGCGCTCGCGTTCAGTTCGACCTTCCTGCCGGGCGCGATCATCGCGTTCCTCGTGTTCGGCCCGATGATCGACATCAAGATGCTCGCGCTCATGCGCACGACGTTCACCGCGCGCACGCTCGTGCAGGTCACCGCGGTGGTGGCGCTCGCGGCGGCCGCGATCGGGCTGGGGGTGAACGCGTTTGCGTGAGTCCGTGCGCCGCTGGCAGGGCGTGATCCTCGCCGCGATCGGCGTCATTGCGACGCTGTGGCTCGCCGCGACGAATCGACTGGGGTTCTACATCCACCCGCGGTACTTCGTCTTCACCGTCGTGATGGCCGTGATCGCGGTGGTGTTCGTGGTCGCCGCGTTCGCGGTGGTGCCCCTCGTGCGGCGACGTGCGACGGATGCCGCGGGCACGACGCTCGACGACGGGTCGGAGCACGACGAGCCCGGGCACGAGCACGACGATCACGACCACGATGCGCCCGGCACCGGCCCCGCGGCATCCGCTCGCCGACGCCTCGGGACCGCGGCGGGGCTCGCGATCGTGGCCGGGACGGCGGTCGCGCTGCTCGCGCTGCCGCCCGCGACGCTCACGACCGCGACCGCCGAGAACCGCGAGCTCAACGCCGCGGCCGTCGGCCCCGACTCGGCCGCGCCCGACCTCGTCGGCGGCGACACGTCGTCGTTCACGGTCAAGGACTGGGCGCTGATCCTGCGGCAGGATCCCGACCCGGGCGACTTCGCCGACCCGATCGAGGTGACCGGGTTCGTGCTGCCGTCGCCCGACGACGACGACGTCTTCTACGTCGCCCGGTTCACGGTCACGTGCTGCGCGGTCGACGCGCAGCCGGTCGGCGTGCCCGTGCACCTGCCCGGCTGGCAGGACCGCTTCGACGCCGACGACTGGGTCGTCGCGAACGGCCGGCTCGGCGACGACCCCGCGGGCGGCACGTCGCCGGTGCTGCTGCCCGACGTGGTCGAGCCGACCGAGCAGCCGGAGCAGCCGTATGTCTTCTGATCCCCGGGTGTCCCCGTCCGGGCGACGGGCGTCCTCCGAGCCGCAGTCCGGCGTGCCGGCATCCACGCGCTTCACGCGCCTGGTCGTCGCGATCGTCGCGGCGCTGGCGGTGCTCGTCGTCGTGCTCGGTGCGGCGAACGCGCTGCGAGGCCCGCGCGTGCTCGACACGGTCGCCGCCGTCGACGACGCGACCGGGCTCGCGGGCGCGGCCGTCGAGTTCCGGCTCAACCAGCCCGTCGCCGGCCTCGACGCGACCGCGGTGACGGTCGAACCGTCGACGGATGCCGCGGTGTCGGTCGACGACCGCGTCGTGCGGGTCGAGTTCGCCGCCCCGCTGCGCCCCTCGCAGGACTACGTGGTCGAGGTCGCGGGCGTGCGCGCGGCGGGCGGCGGACCAGGCTCCACGCTGCGGCACGGGTTCCGCACGGCCGATGAGGCGCTGCATGTGCTGCAGCGGCGCGGGGCCGAGGGCGACGACACCGTGGTGCGGGCCGACACGGGCGGCGGCGAGCCGCAGGTCGTGCTCCAGGCGCCCCGCATCGAAGCGTTCGCGCACGCGGGCGACGTGATCGCCGCGATCGAGCTGCTCGACGACGGCACGAACGCGCTCCGGATCGCGTCGGCCGGTCAGGCCGAGCCCGCGCGGCTCGCGCTGCCGCAGGCCGGCGACCTGCGCGACCTCCAGGGCTCGACCACGCGACCGCTCCTCGGCTTCGTGCAGGACACCGGCGACGGCGCCGGCACGCTCAACCTGCTCGACGTCGCCGACGGCGCGACGGCCTCACCCGAGCCCGTGCTCGCGCTCGACGGATCTCCCATGCAGGTGGCCGACTACGCCTTCGTACCCGGTTCGGCCTCGGTGGTGGTGCGGGACCGCGAGGGCGCGATGTTCCTCGTCGACGCGACCGGCCTGCGCGCGCCGACCCCGCTCGGCTCGCACACCGAGCTGCGGGGCATGCTGCCCGGCACGAGCACGGTCGTGGTCGCCGACCCCGACCGCGGTGCCACCATCGACCTCGCGACCGGCGAGACCGCGACGCTCGAGCTTCCGCCCGCCGACCTCCCCGAGGGCGCCTATCCGGGACGCGTGACCTCGCTCGACGCCGAGGGCGCCCACCTGCTCAACGTGCTCGTGTTCGACGGCGACGGGGGGCAGGCGTCGCTCGTCGCGCGAGCGGATGCCGCGGGCACCGCCATCGTGTACGCACCGCCGGAGGGCTCCGCCGTGCTCGACCACTGCCTCTCGCCGGGTGGCTCGCTCGTCGCCGTCGAGACCGGCTCCGCCGGAGCCGGGAACGACGGCTACGAGGACGAACCCTGGGCCGCCGACACGATCACGACGCTCGTCGAGGTCGACACGAGGCGGGTCGTGCTGAGCCTCGCGGGCGGACTCACCGACTGGTGCCGTTGACGCCCGCCGGGTCGCCCCGGCTCACCTGAGGAGCGCGACCGCGAGCGCCGCCGTCGCCACGACGATCGCCGCCGCCGCCGTCACCGTGCCGCCGGCCGGGAGCGCGCCGGTTCGTGCCACCGCGATGCGGTCCCCTCCGGCCGCCGGGGGCGTGGGCACGGTCGTGTGGTCGGACGCCGACGCGGCCCCGGGCTCGGCCAGGCGCACCGTGCGATGCGGCGCGGCCTCTGCGGATGTGCCGGTGCGCGCAGCGGTGTGCGGCGTCCATCCCGAACCGTCCCAGTAGCGCAGGAGCGCGGCATCCGTCTCGTCGGGATGCCACCCCGGGACTCGCGTCGGCGAGGTCACGTGCGGTCCGCCCGGCCGGCGCGGATCGCACGGATCGTCAGCTGCACGGCCGCGGCGACGAGGAGCGCGGCGAACAGCCACGCGGCGATCGTCGGCGGCAGCAGGAACGCGAGCGCGACGCCGGGGAGTGCGGCGAGCGTCGCGGCGATGCCCACGATGAGGCCTTCGCGCGCGGAGAGCATGCGGCCCCGGAGGTTCGCGATCGTGCCCGAGATCGACGTGGGGATCATGGCGGCGAGCGAGGTCCCCTTCGCGAGGAGGTCGCCCATGCCGAACACGGCGATGAAGGCGGGCACCATGATGAGGCCGCCGCCGATGCCGAACAGGCCCGCGGCGATGCCGACGACGAAGCCGAGCCCGACGTACGCGGCGCCGACCCCGAGGTCGAGTTCCGCAGGGGTCGACATCCGCTCGGGCGGCGCGACCACGAGGCGCACCGCGACGAGCACGAGCAGCGCGATGAAGCCCCAGCGCAGCCAGCCGAGTGGCAGCCTCCGCAGCAGGTGGGAGCCGATCCACGACCCGGCGATGCCCCCGGCGGCGACGAGCGCTGCGGCGGCGAGGTCGACCTCGCCGTTCGCGAAGTAGGCGATCGAGCCGACGACCGCGGTCGGCACGATGGCCGCGAGCGAGGTCGCGGCCGCCCGCCGCTGGTCCATTCCGGCGAGGACGATGAGCAGGGGGACCATCAGGATGCCGCCGCCCACGCCGAACGCGCCGGAGAGCAGGCCGCCGAGCACGCCCACGATCGCGAGCCGGATCGGCGAGGCCGACCGCGGCCCGGGAGCGTCGGCGTCGGCTGGCTGGTCGGACATCCGTCCCACTGTATCGACGCGGAGGACCCCGGCCATGGGCAGGACTTCCCGTAAGACGTTACGGAAACGTATTGCGGACGCACAGGGAGGATGGGATAGCCTGAAGATTCCTCCAACTTGCGGGCGCCCGCCCGTGTCACGACTGATTGCCCGGAGGCGGCACGATCCGCAGGCATGACCCGAGAGCGAGGGATCGCCGCCGTCACGGCGTCGCACCCTCGAACATCGTCCGACGACATCCGTCGACGGACTGCGGACGGCCGCACGGCCGAACGTGACGGGCCGAAGAGTTCGGCCCGGTTCGAAGCAAGGGAATACACAGCATGGCAACCGGAACCGTCAAGTGGTTCAACGCCGAGAAGGGCTTCGGCTTCATCGCCCCCTCCGACGGCAGCGCCGACGTCTTCGCGCACTTCAGCGCCATCACGGGCAGCGGCTACCGCTCGCTCGACGAGGGCCAGAACGTGGAGTTCGAGGTCGTCCAGGGTCAGAAGGGCCCGCAGGCCGAGAACATCCGCGCGATCTGAGCGCACGACGCGCATCGCGCGTCGCACCCGAACGCCGGGCCGGACTCACGTCCGCCCCGGCGTTCGCCGTCTCCGGGCCCCGCGATCGGCGGACCGGGACGCCGTCCGAGCATCCTCCGAGCGTCGCGCCCTAGGCTCGTGCCACACCCAGACCCGATGGAGGAGTCCCATGCAGTGCCCCACCGACGGCGCGGTCCTCGTGATGAGCGAGCGCAGCGGCATCGAGATCGACTACTGCCCCGCCTGCCGAGGCGTGTGGCTCGACCGCGGCGAGCTCGACAAGATCATCGAGCGCGCGGCGCGCGAGTTCGGGCAGTCCGCTCCGGCGGCGCCGGCGGTCGCGCCGCAGGCGGCCCCGCAGCAGCCCGCGCCGCAGCAGCAGGGCTATCCGGCGAACCCGATGGACGTGCTCCGCCGGGCCGGCGGGGGCTACGACGACCGCCGCGACGACCAGCGCGGCTACGACCAGCGCGGCTACGACCAGGGGTACTCGCGCAAGCCGAAGAAGGACAACTGGCTCTCGGAGCTCTTCGACTGACCTGCGACGTCCTTGACGCGAACGGGCCCCGCACCGCCGATGGCGGCGCCGGGGCCCGTTTCGCGTGACGCGGGATCGGCGTCGTCAGCCGACGAGCGCGAGCGGCGGCTCGGTCGCCTCGGTCTCGACGTGCATGCCGCCTGCGGAGTTCGCGGCGGCGACGAGCCGCTCGAGCCACTCGCGGTCGAGCGGGCCCGACTCCTCGGCGTCGAACACGAACCGGAGCGGGATGGCCGGCTCGATCCACAGCGTCTCGGCCGCGCTGCCGGCCGTGGCGTCGCCGCGGAGCGTGAGTGCGAACGGCTCCCGTCGGCGGAGCTTGGCGAACATGGCGGCGCGCAGGTGGCGCAGCGTGCGATCGTCGATGACGTAGTGGTGGCCGTCGAACCCGTACGCGAGCTGTCCCATCGTGTCCCCTCGATCGTCGCGGACCTCGTTCGGTCCGTCTTGCTGTTCGGTGACGCGAGCCTATCGTTTTACTAGAACGTCTAGCGAAAATCGGCCGTACCAGTTCCGATATCGGATGCTCCGCCGATGCCGTCAGCCTTCCGCCGGTCGTTCCGGCGCGGAGGGCTCGTGCGCTCGTTCGGTCGGGGCGGCCGGCGAGGGGCGGCCGATGGCGACCATCCACTGGATCCCGTAGCGGTCGACGAGCATGCCGAACGCGTCGCCCCACGGCGAGGTCTCGAGCTCGACCGTGGCCGCGCCGTCCTCGATGAGACGGTCCCAGTACTCGCGGAGTCGTGCCTCGTCCTCGGGTTCGCCGCTCAGCGACACGGCGAAGTTGGTGCCCGCCTCGAACGGCATCTCGTTCGGCGTGTCGGCGCCCATGAGGTTGAGGTCGCCGGCGACGAGGTGGCCGTGCATGATCTTCTCGGCCTCGGCGGGGTCCTCGCTCGCGTCGAAGTCGCCGAAGGTGTCGAGCCTGAGCTCGCCGCCGAAGATCGACTGGTAGAACTCCATCGCCGCACGCGCCTCGTCGCGGAAGCTGAGGTACGGGGTGAGCAGCACGGGCATGGGGCCTCCTGGGTCATTGGTTCGGTCTCGGCGCATCGCCGACGTGGAACGCGTGGTGCGATTCTGCCCCGCCGCGCGGTGCGGGCGCGAGGGGCGGATGCCGCGGCATCCGCCCCTCTTGACCGCTCGACACGACCGGCGTATGTTAACAACCGATAGGTTGATCAAGCGATTGGTTGAATATGGGACCCGAAGATGCCGACGAACGGCTCGACCGTGCCTTCATGGCACTGGCCGACCCCGTACGCCGACGCATCGTCGCCCGGCTCAGCCGCGGACCCGCCACGGTCAACGAACTCGCCGAACCGTTCGACATCACCGTCCAGGGGGTGTCGAAGCACATCCGGGTGCTCGAGTCCGCCGGACTCGTCACCCGGAGCCGCGACGCCCAGCGTCGCCCCGTGCACCTCGACGCGGCCGCGCTCGAGACGCTCACCGAGTGGATCGACCGGTACCGCCTCATCCACGAGCAGCAGTACCGCCGGCTCGACGCACTGCTCGTCGCCGGCACCGACCCGAAGGAGTCACCGTCATGACCACCGAGACCCGCAACCCCGTCACCATCACCGCCCCCGACGGCCTGCCCTACATCGACATCGAGCGCGTGTTCGATGCGCCCGTCTCCGCCGTCTTCGCGGCGCACCGCGACCCCGAGCTCGTGAAGCAGTGGCTCGGGCCGAACGGCTACGAGATGACGATCGAGCGGTGGGACTTCCGCACGCAGGGCGGCTACCGCTACGTGCACACCGATCCCGACGGCAACGCCTGGGGGTTCAACGGCACGTTCCACACGGTCCGCGAGAACGAGTTCGCCGTGCAGACCTTCGAGTTCGAGGGCGTGCCCGACGTCGTCGCCGTCGAGTCGATGACGTTCGAGGACCTCGGGGACGGCCGCACGCGCCTGCGCGGGCACTCCGTCTACCCGAGCCTCGAGGCGCGCGACGGCATGGTGCAGTCGGGCATGGAGCGAGGCCTCACCGAGGGCTTCGAGCGTCTCGACGCCCTCCTCGAAGGGAAGGCGTGACATGGACTGGACGCTGGAGGTCGTGATCGTTCCCGTGAGCGACCTCGACCGCGCGATCGAGTTCTACCGCGACCGGGTCGGCTTCGAGCTCGATCACGACACGCACGCCGGCGAGCACCGGTTCGTGCAGCTCACGCCGAGGGGCTCGGGCTGCTCGATCGTGATGGGCACGCTGCCCGCGCAGGCCGAGATGACGCCCGGATCTCTGAAGGGCGTGCAACTCGTCGTCGCCGACGCCGAGGCCGCGCGCGCCGAACTCGTCGCGCGCGGCGTCGACGCGAGTCCGATCCAGGTGATCGACCCGCGCGACGGCGGCACGTTCTTCGGCTTCAGCGACCCGGATGGCAACACCTGGGCGGTGCAGCAGATCCGGGCGCGCGGCGAGCGACCGCTGATCCCCGTCGAGGCGCGGCAGCGCTTCGGCGCCGAGCTCGACGCCCAGGACGCGGCCGGCTGAGGTACGGGAGCCCAGATGACGGATGCCGCGTGCGCGGCGAGGATGGACGGGTGACCTCGCTCGTCCTCCTCGCCGACACGCACGTGCCCGCCCGGGCACGCGACCTCCCGCCCGAGGCGTGGGCCGCCGTGGACGCCGCCGACCTCGTCATCCACGCCGGCGACTGGGTCGACGTCGCGACGCTCGACGCGCTCGAGGCCCGCGCCCGACGGCTGGTCGGCGTGCACGGCAACAACGACGGGGCTGCGCTCCGCGGGCGATTGCCCGAGGTCGCCCGCGTCGAGGTCGCCGGCGTGCGGATCGCCGTCGTGCACGAGACGGGCGCCGCGTCCGGACGCGAGGCGCGCATGGCGGCCGCCTTCCCCGACGTCGACGTGCTCGTGTTCGGGCACAGCCACATCCCGTGGGACACCACCGCGCCGAGCGGCCTGCGCCTGCTGAACCCCGGTTCGCCGACCGACCGGCGCCGTCAGCCCGTGGCGACCTTCATGACCGCCACCGCACGCGGACGTCGGCTCGAGGAGGTGCGGCTCGTGCCCGTCGACCCGTCGTGGCGGGAGCCGTCGCGGCACGACGAAGGCCACTGATCCGGGACTGGCCCGCGACGCGCCCGGGGCCGACGGGCGACGATGGTTCCATGGCCCCCGCACCCCGGATCCTCCGCTACGCCGCATTCACGTCCGACCCGGCCGGCGGCAACCCCGCCGGCATCGTCCTCGATGCGGCCGGGCTCGACGAGGCCGACATGCTCCGCATCGCCGGCGAGGTCGGCTACGCCGAGACCGCGTTCGTCACCGGAGCGGAGGGCGACGCCCGCGGCATCCGCTACTTCTCGCCGGTCGCCGAGGTGCCGTTCTGCGGGCACGCGACCGTCGCCACCGCGATCGCGATCGCCGAGCGCGAGGGGCCCGGCCGGGTGCGCTTCGCGACGCCGGTCGGCGAGGTCGGCATCGAGACCGCGGAGGTCGACGGAGAGCTCCGAGCGGCGTTCACGAGCGTCGAGCCGTTCGTCGAGCCGATGCCCGAGTCGGTGCTCGATGAGATCCTCGCGCTCCTGGGCCTCTACGCGTCGGTGCTCGACGAGCGCCATCCGCCCCGCATCTCGTTCGCGGGCAACCGCCACCCGGTCGTCGTCGTCGCCGACCGTGCGGCGTTCGACGCGTTCACCTTCGACCCCGCCGCCGCCCGCGCGCTCATGGACGCGCGGGAGTGGCCCGCGACGATCACGGTGCTGCACCGGCAGCCCGACGCCGACGGCGGGCTGCGCTTCGAGGCGCGCAACATCTTCCCGGTCGGCGCGATCTCGGAGGATCCGGCGACGGGCGCCGCGGCCGCCGCCGTGGGCGGCTACCTGCGAGCGCTCGGGGCGGTGACGCCGCCGGCCCGCGTCGTCATCGTCCAGGGCCGTCACGTCGGCCGGCCGAGCGAGCTCGTCGTCGACATCCCCGAGACGGGCGGCATCGTCGTGAGCGGCGCCGCCGTGCCGATCGGCTGACGGTCCGGCTCCGGCGCTTCGGCGTCCCCAACGGCCCTCAGTGCAGCGGATCGCGCCCGTCGTCGTCCGTCGTGCGGTCCGGGACCTCGGCGACGTCGCCCCGGGCGCGCGGGTCGTGCTCCACGATGTCGTCGACGTCGTCGGTCGGCACGCCGCCCGCTTCGGCGTTCAACGTGTCCTTCGCGCGTCGCGACGGATGCCGCAGGGGCAGCTCGCCGTCGATGTGCGTGAGCACCGGCCGGAGCGGCACCGGCTGGGCGGCATCCGTCGGCTCGATCGCGGGCGGCGCTGCGGGCGGCGCTTCGGGCGTCGGCCTGGGGCGGAAGGCGAGGCCGAGCTGCCGCACCCATCGGGGCCCGCGGGCGACCGCACCCTGCTCGAGCGGCGCCTCGACCTCGAGTCCGTAGTACTCGCCGATCTGGTCGACGAACTGCGCGCGCCTGGCGAGCTCGTACGCGCGACGCTCACGGCTGAAGGCGATGATCGTCGACCAGCAGATCATGAGCATGACGACGCTGAACGGCAGCGCGATGATGATCGCCGCGGTCTGGAGCGCCCGGAGCCCGCCGGCGAGCAGGAGCGAGATCGCGAGCAGCGCGGTGATGAGCGTGAAGAACGTGCGCACCCACTTGCGCGGGTTGATCTGGCCGCCCGTGGCGATCATGCCCATGACGAGCGCGCCCGAGTCCGACGAGGTCACGAAGAAGATCGTGATGAGCAGGAGGACGCCCACGGTGAGCACGGCCGACCCGGGGAAGAAGTCGAGCAGCGCGAACAGCGTGCCCTCGACGTCGACCTCGCCCCCCGCACCGACGAGGCTGCCGGGCTGCGTCAGCTCGAGGAAGAGCGCCGACCCGCCGAGCACGCTGAACCAGAGGATCCCGATCAGCGTCGGCACGAGGATCACGCCCGCGACGAACTGCCGGACGGTGCGTCCGCGCGAGATCCGCGCGATGAAGATGCCGACGAAGGGCGCCCAGGAGATCCACCAGCCCCAGTAGAACGACGTCCACGACGCCTGCCAGGTCTCGCCGGCGGCACCCTGGAACGCGCTCACGTTGAACGAGAGGCCGACGAAGGTCTGGATGTACGTGCCGATCGACTGGACGAACTCGCGGAGCAGGAACTCGGTCCGCCCGAACACGAGCAGGTAGAGCACGAGCAGGCCGGCGAGCACCAGGTTCGTCGACGACAGCCACTTCATGCCCCGCGTCACGCCCGAGAGCACCGACGCGAGCACGAACACGGTGATCACGGCGATGATGAGCACCTGCGAGGCGGCGGTGGGCTCCACGAGGCCGATCGACTCGAGCCCGGCGCCGATCTGCAGCACGCCGAGGCCGAGCGACGTGGCGACGCCGAACAGCGTCCCGGCGAGCGCGACCACGTCGATCACGTTGCCCCAGGCCCCGCGGACGCGGCGTCCGAGGAGGGGCTCGAGCGTCCAGCGGATCGAGATCGGCCGCTTGCGCCGGTGGATGGCGTACGCCAGCGCCAGCCCGACGACCACGTAGATCGACCAGGCGTGCACGCCCCAGTGCAGGTACGTCTGGCTGAGCGCGGCCTGCGCGAGCTGCTCGGGCGTGCCCGACACACCCGGCCGCGGGGAGACGAAGTGGCTGAGCGGTTCGCTCGCGCCGTAGAAGACGAGGCCGATGCCCATGCCCGCAGCGAAGAGCAGCGAGAACCAGGCGCCGAGCGAGAACTCCGGGCGGTCGTCGTCGGCGCCGAGCCGGATGTCGCCGAACCGGCTGAAGCCGACGAACAGGCTGAACGCGACGAAGAACGCGGCGATGAGCACGTAGTACCAGTTGAAGGCGTTCACGATCGAGGCCTGCACGGCGCCGAACGCGGCTTCCGCGGCGCGCGGGGCGAGCAGTGCGAACCCGCTGAACGAGATGACGAGGACGGCCGCGGGCCAGAACACCCATCGCTCGATGCTCGTCTTCGGCAATCGGAACCGGCGTCGCGCCGTCTCGCCTGCGGGCATGGTCGTGGAGTCCCCGTCCATGCCGTCCCACGATACGCGCCGCACTAGGCTCGGACGAGGAATCCGTCGAGGAGGAGACATCCATGCAGACCCGAACCCTCGGCCGCACGGGCCGCACCGTCTCGGCCATCGGACTCGGCACCTGGCAGCTCGGCGCCGACTGGGGCGAGGTCGACGAGGCCGACGCGCTCGCCGTGCTCGATGCGTCGCACCAGGCGGGCGTCACCGTGTTCGACACTGCCGACGTGTACGGCGACGGCCGGTCCGAGTCGCTCATCGGCCGGTGGCTGGCCGCGAACCCGGGCTCGGGCGTCACGGTGGCGACCAAGATGGGCCGACGGATGCCGCAGGAGCACGACAACTACGTGCTTCCGAACTTCCGCGCCTGGACCGACCGGTCGCGGCGCAACCTGGGCGTCGACACGCTCGACCTCGTGCAGCTGCACTGCCCGCCCACCTCGGTGTACGTCGACGACGCGGTCTACGACGCGCTCGACACCCTCGTGGCCGAGGGTGCCGTCGCGGCGTACGGCGTGAGCGTCGAGAAGGTCGACGAGGCGCTCGCCGCGATCGCCAGGCCCAACGTCGCGACCGTGCAGATCATCCTCAACGCGTTCCGCCTGAAGCCGGTCGACGAGGTGCTGCCCGTCGCCGAGCAGTACGGCGTGGGGATCATCGCGCGCGTGCCGCTCGCGAGCGGGCTGCTGTCCGGCAGGTACACGCTCGACACCGAGTTCGCCGCGAACGACCACCGGAGCTACAACCGGCACGGCGAGTCGTTCGACGTCGGCGAGACGTTCTCCGGGGTCGACTACGCGACCGGCGTGCGCGCCGCGACCGAGTTCGCGAGGCTCGCCCGCGAGGCGGCGCCGGATGCCACGCCCGCGCAGGTCGCGCTCGCGTGGGTCGCGCGACAGTCGGGCGTCTCGACCGTGATCCCAGGCGCGCGCAACCCCGAGCAGGCGCGCGCGAACGCCGCCGCCGGCTCCCTCGAGCTCCCGGACGCCTTCGACGAGGCCGTGCGCGCCCTGTACGACCGGGAGATCCGCGCGTCGGTGCACCACCGCTGGTGACGGCCGGCCGGCCGTGATCGACATCCTCACCGGATTCGCGGTCATCGCGCTCGCCGTCGCGGTCGGCTGGGTCGCGGCACGGACCGGCGTCCTGGGGCCCGAGGCGCGGCCCATCCTCGCGCGCCTGAACTTCAGCGTCCTCGCCCCGTTCCTGCTGTTCTCCGTGCTCGCGACCGCCGACGTGCGACGGCTGTTCTCCTCGCTGCTGCCCGTCTCGGCGATCGCCGCCGTCGCGATGATGGTCGTGTTCTCGGTCGTCTCGCTCGCGGTGCTGCGCCGAGGGGTCGCCCGCACGACGATCGGCGCGCTCGGGGCCGGGTACGTGAACGGCAACAACATCGGCATCCCCATCGCGCTCTACCTGCTGGGCGACGCGGCGTACTCGGCGCCGGTCGTGCTGCTGCAGCTGCTGCTGTTCGCCCCGATCGCGCTCGCCGTGCTGGGCGCAACCGTCGAGGGGCGCACCTCCGTGCGCGGCATCCTCTGGTCGACCGTCACGAACCCGATCATCGTGGGCTCGCTCCTCGGCGTGCTCGTGTCGGTGTCCGGCATCGAGCTGCCGGCGATCGTCATGGATCCGGTGCAGCTCATCGGCCAGGCCGCCGTGCCGCTCATGCTCATCGCGTACGGGCTGTCGCTGCACGGGCAGCGCATGTTCGAGCCGGGCACGGGCCTTCGTGAGGTCGTGTTCGCGTCGGCACTCAAGCTGTTCGCGATGCCCGCCGTCGCCTGGTCGGTCGGAGCGTTCGCCTTCGGGCTGGAGGGGCGTGAGCTCTACGCCGTCACCGTGCTCGCGGCGCTCCCCACCGCGCAGAACGTGTTCGTCTTCGCGCAGCGCTACGAGACGGCCGAGATCATGGCGCGCGACACCGTGTTCCTCACCACGGTCGGGTCGGTCCCGGTGCTGTTCGTCGTGTCGCTGCTGCTCGGCTGAGAGCGGCGCACGGCAGGATGGGCCGTGACCCGAAGGAGGCCGCATGCCCTTCCTGCGCGACGACGGCGCCCCGCTCGACGAACTGCTGCTCGCCCAGCGTCCCGCCGACGGATACCGGTTCGAGGTGCGCGACGCGATCGTGTACGTCGATCCGGCCAGCGGCCGACGGTACCGCGCGCCTGCCGCCGGGGAGGGACCGCCCCCGGCCGGCGTGACCGACCTCGCGTCGGTGCCGAGCCCGCTGTGGGGATTCATCGCGAGCTACGGCCGGCAGTCGGCGCCCGCGGTGCTGCACGACGCGCAGTCGCGTGCCGCCGAGGCGCTCGGCGATCGGCGGCGCGCGCTCCTGCAGCGGCGCGACGACGACCTCGTCTTCCGGCGCGCGCTGCTCGAGCAGGGCGTTCCGCGCATGCGCGCGTGGCTGATGTGGGCCTGGGTCTCGGCCGACCGCGAGCGCGTGTACGCCGGTGCGACCGGGTGGCTGCTGCTCGGCCAGGTCGGGCTCGGCGTGCTCGTCGTCGCGGCATCCGTGGTGCTGGCGGTGATCGCGGGGCCGTGGTGGCTGGCGCTCGCGATCGTGCCGGCTGCGGCCGCGCTGCCGTGGCGCGGGCTCGCGCCGCTCATCGTGACGCTCACCTATCCGCTCGCGGCGTTCGGACCGCTGCTGCTCGTGCACTTCGTCTCGCTGGTCCCGTTCCGCATCGTCGAGGCGATCGTGGAGGTGTTCGCCGGAGGCGACCCGGGGTCGGTGGTCCGGCCCACCGTGGCGCGTCCCTCCGAGGAACGCCGATGATTCAGGGTTGTCCCTGAGGCAACCGGACCGGACCATCCGTACCGTGGATCTCGGTCGCGCACCACGGACTGCAGGGGGAACTGTCACCGTGGGCCCGACCGGAGAGCCGGCCAGCGCGACGCCGACCCGAACCGGCAGCGCCGGCCGGCTCCCCCCTTCCCGGCCGTGAGCGGCGGGCGCCTTGGGGGAGGCACCCGCCGCCCGGCTCCGGGCGCCCGTTCGCCGCGCAGGACTGCATGGGGCAGACTCGGACGGATGACCGCCACCCTGCTCGACGCCGCCCCGCGCCCGTACGACGCCGACGCGATGTACGACGCGTTCGTCGAGTGGGCCGACGGCCGCGGGTTCGCGCTGTATCCGGCGCAGGACGAGGCGGTCATCGAGCTCGTCTCGGGGGCGAACGTGATCCTGTCGACGCCGACCGGCACGGGCAAGTCCCTCGTCGCGGTCGCCGCGCACGCGGCATCCGTCGCCCGCACCGCCGCCGACCGCGACGCGGGCCGTCCGTGGGGGCGCACGTACTACACGGCGCCCATCAAGGCGCTCGTGAGCGAGAAGTTCTTCCAGCTCGTCGACATCTTCGGGGCGCAGAACGTGGGCATGGTCACGGGCGACAGCTCGGTCAACGCCGATGCCCCGATCATCTGCTGCACGGCCGAGATCCTCGCGAACCTCGCACTCCGGCAGGGGGCGGATGCCGCGGTCGATCAGGTCGTGATGGACGAGTTCCACTACTACGGCGACCCCGACCGCGGGTGGGCGTGGCAGGTCCCCCTGATCACGCTGCCGCACGCGCAGTTCGTGCTCATGTCGGCCACGCTCGGCGACGTCACGGCGATCGCCGACGACCTCGCGCGCCGCACGGGCAGGGAGACGGCGCGGGTCACGGGCATCGAACGCCCCGTGCCGCTGCACTTCTCGTACGCGAAGACGGCGGTCCAGGAGACCGTCGAGGAGCTCCTCGAGACGCGGCAGGCGCCGGTCTACATCGTCCACTTCTCGCAGGCCGCCGCGATGGAACGGGCGCAGGCGCTGTCGTCGATCCGCGTCGTCTCGCGCGAGGGGCGTGACGAGATCGCCGAGGCCATCGGCGGATTCCGCTTCACGACCGGGTTCGGCAAGACCCTGTCGCGGCTCGTCCGGGCCGGCATCGGCGTGCACCACGCGGGCATGCTGCCCCGCTACCGGCGCCTCGTCGAGACGCTCGCGCAGCGCGGCCTGCTGCGGGTCATCTGCGGCACCGACACGCTCGGCGTCGGCATCAACGTGCCCATCCGGTCGGTGCTCATCACGGCGCTGTCGAAGTACGACGGGCAACGGATGCGGCAGCTGAGCGCGCGCGAGTTCCACCAGATCGCGGGCCGCGCGGGCCGCGCCGGATACGACACGGCCGGCACGGTCGTCGTGCTCGCGCCCGACCACGAGATCGAGAACGAGACCGCGATCCGCAAGGCCGGCGACGACCCGAAGAAGCTCAAGAAGGTCGTGCGCAAGAAGGCGCCCGCCGGGTTCGTGACGTGGGGCGAGGGCTCCTTCGAGCGGCTCGTCGCGGCCGAGCCGGAGCCGCTGCAGCCCCAGCTGAAGCTGACCGCGGCCATGCTGATCAACGTGATCGGCCGCGGCGGCGACGTGGCCGGCGGCATCCGTTCGCTGGTCTTCGACAACCACGAGCCGCGCACCCGGCAGTACGAGCTCGCGCGTCGCGCCCTCGGCATCCTCCGCACGCTGCGCGACGCGGGCGTCGTCGAGCTCGTCCCCGCCGCCGCCCCGTCCCGCACTTCGCCGAGTGATACCGGTGCCGCCGAGGGATACCGCGGCAGCGGCATCACCCGACGCGAGCTGCATCACTCGTCGCCGGTCGACGGCGGAGCGCTCGGGGTCGAGCTGCGGCTCACGGTCGACCTGCAGCCGAACTTCGCGCTCAACCAACCGCTGTCGCCGTTCGCGCTCGCCGCGATCGAGCTGCTCGACCCCGCGACGAGCGAACAGGGGACCGGGCACTACTCGCTCGACGTCGTCTCGATCATCGAGTCGACGCTCGACGACCCGCGGCCGATCCTGTCGCAGCAGCAGTACAAGGCACGCGGCGAGGCGGTCGCGGCGATGAAGCGCGACGGCATCGAGTACGACGAGCGGATGGCGCTGCTCGAGGAGGTCACCTGGCCGAAGCCGCTCGACGAGCTGCTCGCGCATGCGTTCGAGACGTTCGCGTCGAGCCAGCCGTGGGTGCGCGACTTCGAGCTCAGCCCGAAGTCGGTCGTGCGCGACATGTTCGAGCGGTCGATGTCGTTCGGCGAGTACGTGTCGTTCTACCAGCTGCAGCGCAGCGAGGGGCTCGTGCTGCGCTACCTGTCCGACGCGTTCCGCGCGATCCGGCAGACGGTGCCCGACGAGGCCAAGGACGAGGAGCTGCTCGACCTCATCGAGTGGCTCGGCGAACTCGTACGGCAGGTCGACTCGAGCCTCGTCGACGAATGGTCCGAGCTCATCGACCCGAGCTCGCACCTGCCCGAGGACGAGGCGCCCGTCGTGCCGCCCGCACCGCCGTCGGTCGTCACGAACCGCCGCGCGTTCACGGTGCTCGTGCGCAACGAGCTGTTCCGTCGCGTGCAGCTCGCGGCGCTGCAGCGCGACGAGGAGCTCTCCGAACTCGATCCCGACGTCGACTGGCCCGCTGTGCTCGACGCGTACTACGCCGACCACGACGAGATCCTCGCGGGCGGTCCGGCCCGGTCGCCGCGGCTCGTGGCGATCGACGAGACGGATGCCGCAGCCGGGGTCTGGCGCGTCGAGCAGACCATCGACGACCCGGCCGGCGACCACGACTGGCGCATCCGCGGCGAGGTCGACCTCGTCGCGTCGGCGGACGAGGGCTTCGCGGTCGTCCGGATCGCCGAGGTCGTGCGGCTCTGACGTGTGCGCCGTGCGGGTCGAGGAGCCGACCCGGCGTCTCGAGACCGCCCTACGCGAGCGCGAGCATGCCCGCCGAGACGAGCGCGAGGGCGAGCCCGGCCCACTGGACGGGCGCGATGCGCTCCCTCAGCACGATCGCCGCGAGCAGGATGGTGCCGGCGGGGTACATCGCCGCGAGCACGGCGGCCACGGCGAGGTCGCCGGCGCGGATGCCCAGCAGGATGAGCACGTTGGCGATCGCGTCGAGGAGTCCGCACCCGATCGCGATCGCGAATCCCGCTACCAGCCGGTCGCGCGGGGTCGAAGCGGGGCTCGGGGGCGTCGCGGCCGCGGCGGTGGCGGCCAGGGCGGCGGCATCCGTTCTCGGGGTGGTCTCGCGCACGGCGGCGAGTGCCGGGGCGCGGGACGAACGCCGCGCCAGCAGCACGAGGACCCCGAACACGGCGAACATGAGACCCGCGTTGACCACGCGGTTCAGTACGAGCGGCACGACCCCGGAGTCGTCGGGGGTCTGCGAGATGATGATGTAGAAGGCGCCGATCGCGAGTCCCGAGCCGGTGGCGAACGCCAGGCCGCGAGTGCTCGGCCGCACCGCGCCGCGCTCGGGCACGAACCCGACCAGTACGACCGCGATGAGCGCGAGGCCCAGCGCCCACGCGGCCACAGGGCCGAAGCGCTCGCCGCCGACGATCGTGCCCCACGCCATCGGCGTGATCGCCGACACCAGTGCGGTGAGCGGGGAGAGGATGCTCATCGGGCCGATCGCGAGGCTGGCGTAGAGCAGCGAGATCGCCAACGCCCCGGTCACGCCGGACAGGGCGCCCCACGTGACGGCCTCGGGCGACCACTCCCCGCCGAGGAACGGCAGTGCGGCGCCGAGGACGACGAGGCCCGAGACCGCAGCGATCGCGGTCGCGAGCACCGCGCCGAGGCGGCGCGCGGCGAGGCCACCGAGGAAATCCGCGGCGCCGTAGACGATCGCGCCGCTGAGGGAGAGGACCGCGGTGAGCACCGGCCCAGCCTAGGCGTGCCCGCCCGCGCTGCGCATCTGAGCGAACGGGGCTGCTCATATGAGCAAAATCGGCCGATTCGTTGAACCGTGGATGACGAGTGGGTCAAGACCCTTCCCCGGACTCGAACCGAACCCTAGGCTGCCGATCAGTGTCCGACCCGAGTTCCTCAGGACGGACGCCTGCGACGCCGGGGAGCGCACTGCTTCCCCTCGGCTTCCGTCTTGCAGAGGAGATCACGCAATGCAGCATCGTTCCCCCGGCGCGGGCGACACCCGCGCCACGACCCGCTCCCGCGGCCGCTTGGCCGCCGGCGCGCTCGCGACGGCGACTGCCGCCGCGCTCACCCTCGGCGGCGTCGCATCCGCCCAGGCCGCACCGCCGGTGGGCAAGGAGAAGATCGCCGAGATCAACCTCGTCACGGTCAACGACTTCCACGGGCGCCTCGAGCAGTCCGGCGCCGCCGGCGGTATCGCCGCCCTCGCACGGGCCGTGGACGAGATCCGTCGCGGCAGCGCCGACACCGTCTTCGCGGCGGCCGGCGACATGATCGGCGCGTCCACCTTCACGTCCTTCATCCAGCAGGATGTTCCGACCATCGAGGCGCTCAACGAGGCGGGCCTCGACGTCAGCGCGGTCGGCAACCACGAGTTCGACAAGGGCTTCGCCGACCTCACCGACCGGGTCATGCCGCTCGCCGAATGGGAGTACCTCGGTGCGAACGTCTACGATGCAGGCACCGACGACCCCGCGCTCCCGGAGTACTGGGTGCAGGAGTTCAAGGACGTCAGCATCGGCTTCGTCGGCGCGGTGACCGAGGAGCTGCCGTCGCTCGTCAGCCCCGCGGGCATCGAGCAGATCGACGTCGGCGCTCCCGTCGACGCGGCGAACCGGGTCGCGGACCAGCTCAGCGACGGTGACGCCGCGAACGGCGAGGCCGACATCGTCATCATGCTCGTGCACGAGGGCGCCGCGACGACCGCGATCGAGTCCGCGATCGACCCGACCACTCCGTTCGGCGAGATCGTGAACGGCGCCAACGAGAACATCGATGCGATCGTCTCGGGCCACACGCACCTCGCGTACAACCACGTGATCGACGGTCGGCCGGTCATCTCGAGCGGCCAGTACGGCGAGCGCTTCAGCAACATGGTGATCCGGTACGACACCCGCGGCGACGAGATCGTGTCGATGCACAACACGATCTACGACCTCGCCGTGCGCGACGCGGAGGGCGACGTCGTCGGATACGCCTACAAGGACGACCAGAAGACCTCGGTGATCGTCGAGGACGCCGTGGAGGTCGCCGCCGAGCTCGGCAGCGTCGAGCTGGGAGATGCGGCCGCGAACTTCGGTCGCGCGGTGCGCGCCGACCCGGCGACGAGCACGTCGTTCCCCGAGAACCGCGGCGGCGAGTCCACGCTCGGCAACTTCGTCGCCGACGTGCAGCTCTGGGCGCTCAACGTGGACGGCACGCGTGAGGTGGACATCACGTTCATGAACCCGGGCGGTCTGCGTGCCGACCTGGCCTCGGGCGTGGTGACCTACGCCGAAGCCGCGGCCGTGCAGCCGTTCGCGAACACGCTGGTGTCGATGGACCTCACGGGTGCCCAGATCAAGTCGGTGCTCGAGGAGCAGTGGCAGCCCGCCTCGGCCTCGCGTCCGTTCCTCAAGCTCGGCGTCAACTCCGAGTTCACCTACACGTACGACCCGACGGCGGCTGCGGGATCGCACATCACGGAGATGCGCCTGAACGGCGAGCTCATCGACCCCGCGGCGACGTACTCGGTCGGCGTCAACTCGTTCCTCGCCTCGGGTGGAGACAACTTCTTCACCCTGGACGACGGCGCGAACAAGTCCGACAGCGGCAAGATCGACCTCGAGTCGATGGTCGACTGGTTCGACACGTTCGGCACGGCGACCCCCGACCTGATGCAGCGCGCGGTCGGCGTGCACCTGCCCGGCGGCACGTCCGTCGCGGCGGGCGCCCAGGTGACGGTGAACCTGTCGTCGCTCGACTTCACGCGCGACGAGACCGATGCCGACGTGGCGCAGGTCACGCTCGCGGGTGACGCCACCGTGCTCGGCAGCGCGCCGATCGACACGTCGTACACGCCGACGACCGACGAAGTCGGCCAGGCGAGCGTCACGTTCACGGTCCCCGCCGGGGCGAGCGGTGCGACCACGTTCGACGTGTTCGTGCCCTCCACCGGCACGACCAGCTCGTTCACGCTGAACGTCGGCTGAGCCGAACCACCACGAGAGGCCCCGGGCACCCTGCCCGGGGCCTCTCCGGTGCCCGCCGCGGCTAGGCTGGAGGACGTGACTTCCCGGGGCGCGCGTGCGATCCGCGGAGCGGCGATCGCCGTCTTCGCGACGCTCGTGGCGTCCCTCGCCCACTCCGTCGGCGGCGGCACGCCGCCGGGCGTGCTGGCGATCGCCCTCTCGCTGGCGTTCTCCGTGCCGCTCGCCATGGCGCTGTCCGGTGAACGGATGTCGCTCGTGCGCGCCTCGGCCGCGGCCCTCTTCGCGCAGGCCGCCCTGCACCTGCTCTACGCGCTCGGAACGCCGAGCCCCGGCCCCGCGGCATCCGTCGCCGGGCACGCCTCCCACGGCACGACCGCGCCGATCCGGATCGACGCGATCGGACTGGCCGCCGTCATCGACCACGGCCACGCAGTGACGATGCCGGTCGCCCATGTCGCCGCGGCGGCGCTCACGGTCGCCATGCTGGCCGTCGTCGGCAACGCCGCCGCAGCCGTCGCGGTCGCGTTCGGCACGGCGGTGCGCGGCCTGCGTCTGCTCGCGGGCGCGATCGGAGCGTCGCCCGTGGCGACGGCCGTGCGCCACGTCGTCCCGGCCGCACGTCGGCACGGGCCCCCGGACCTCGCGCTCGTCCTCCTCTCGTCGCTGCGGCATCGCGGGCCGCCGGCATCGTCCCTCGCCGCCTGAGCGGCCACGCGACGACCCCGCATCCGCATCCGCGCGCGCACCGAATCACCTGCAGCCGAGCACGGCCGTGCGCACGCACCATCACGAGAGAAGACCATGCGTTCCATCACCCGTTCCGCCACCGTCGCCGCGACCGCCCTCGGCGCCGGCGCCCTGCTCGCGCTCGCCGGTCCCGTAGCCGCGCACGCGCACGTCGTCGTGACTCCCGGCGAGGCTGCCGCAGGCTCGTACGCCGTGCTCGAGTTCGCCTCGGGCCACGGCTGCGACGGCTCGCCCACAACCTCTTTCACGGTCGGCATCCCCGAGCCGGTCCTGTCGGTCACACCCACGCTGAAGGAGGGGTGGACGGTCGAGAAGGTCATGGTCGAGCTGGACGAGCCCGCCGAGGGGGCGCACGGCGCGACTGTCACCGAGCGCGTGGGCCAGGTCATCTACACGCCGGGCACGCCCATCGAGGACGGGTACCGCGACTCGTTCCAGGTCCAGGTGCTTCTCCCCGAGGAGACGGAGGGCGAGCGTCTCGAGTTCCCGGTCCTGCAGACCTGCGTCGAGGGCGAGAACGACTGGAGCGAGTCGGCCGCGGACGGTGCCGAACCCGAGTACCCGGCTCCCGCGATCGAGGTCGGCGCGGCCGCGTCCGACGCGCACGGCGACGACGCCGCCGACACCGCAGGCGTCGAGACGACTTCATCCGCGGATGCCTCGGTCGACGTGCTCGCCCGGGTGGTGGGCATCGCCGGCCTCGCGATCGGCGTCGTCGGCGTCGTCATCGCGCTCGCCGCTCGTCGCGGCCGGAAGGCCTGACGGTGGCGCCCGCCACGATGCGCCGCGCGGTCGCAGGAGCGGCGTTCGCGATCTCGCTGGCCGCCCTCCCGGTGGCAGGCCCCGCCGCGCCCGCCTTCGCGCACAACACGGTGATCGACGAAGGGCCGGCGGCGGAGTCGACGATCGCCGAGCCGCCGGTCGAGGTCTGGATCGAGACCAACGACGTGCTGCTCGACATCGAGGGTGCGACGGCGATGGATGTCGTCGGCCCCGACGGCCGGCACTATGCGACGGCGTGCCCGACCGTCGACGGCGCGATCGCGAGCGTCGCCGCCGAACTGGGCCCGGCCGGCGAGTACACGGTGGCGTACCGGGTCGTCTCGGCGGACGGGCACCCGATCACGGGCGACCACACGTTCCTGTGGGAGCCGGGCGATGGCGCGGCCCTCGCGGAGGGCTCGGCCGACGCGGTGTGCGCCACGGGCTCCGGTGACGCCGCAGCCGGACCCGATGACGCGGTCGGCGGTGTCGACGAGCGTACGGATGCCGCGGCATCCGGTGCCAGTGCGGATGTCGCGTGGATCGCGATCGCGGCCGTCGTGGTGATCGGCGCCGGAGTCGCGGCGTTCGTCCTCACGCGTCGACGACCCCGTCCCGGGGGCGCCGTCGTCACGGAAGCGGAGCCCGACGCCGACGCGGCATCCGATCTCGACCAACGCGGCCATCGCTGAGGCTACGGCCGCGCCGGATGCGCGACCGGGGGATCACGTCCCCGAGAACGCGTCCGGCGGCAGGGCGGCCTCGCCCTCGGCGATCGCGCGCACGAGCCGGTCGGCGACCGCCGCCGGGTCGTGGCCGGCAGGGAACTTCGGTGCGGTCCCGAACAGCGGCCGGCCCGCGAGCCCGGTCTCGGTGTGGCCGGGCCGAGCGTCGAGCAGGCGGATGCCGCTGCGTCGCAGTTCGCGACCCGCGGCGGCGAGGTACGCCGCGAGCGCCGCCTTCGACGCCGAGTAGCTGGCGAGCCCCGCGGTCGGGAACTCCGCGACGACCCCCGTGAGCGCGAGGACGACCGGCTCCCGTCCGGCCTCCGCCGATGCGCGCAGCGCGGGAACGGCCGACGACACGATGCGCATGGGCGCGAGCGCGTTCACCGTGAACAGGGTCTCGAGGTCCTGCTCGGCGGTCGCCGCCACGGAGTCGAAGCCGACCACGCCGGCGGCGAGCACGATCACGTCGATGCCTCCGAGCTGCTCGGTCGCGCGACGGACGATCGTCTCGGGTGCGTTCTCGTCGGTGAGGTCGACCGCGATGCCGGCGCCGTGCCCGGCCCGCTCGGCGAGTCGGGCGGCATCGCGCCCCGTGAGCGCGAGCCGGGCGCCGCCCGACGAGAGCCGTTCTGCGACGAGCGTGCCGAGCACGCCGGTCGCGCCGATGACGAGTGCGCGGCTGCCGTCGATCTGCGTCATGCAGCGAGCGTAGGTCGAGCGGATGGCGCGGCGCGGGCGTTCACAGCACTCTCGCACCGCTCGCCCACCGTTCCTCCACATCGGGCGTTCCCCGGGCGCCCACGGGCACTGTCGGGGGCCCGGAGGGGCTGTCATCAGCGCCGGGTAGGGTCGACGGGTGACCTGGAACGACGAGCCCGAGCCGGCGTTCGCCCCCGCGTGGGGCGATGAGGCGTGGAACCCCGACGAGCTCGTTCCGCCCGACGACGAGTGGGCGCCGCCGCCGCCGTCCGAGGGGGCGCCGTGGGCCGGTTCGTCGCCGGCGACCGCGCCGGGTCCGGGCGAGCGGACGCCGCGGGCGTCCGCCCCGCCCGCCGCCACCCCTGCACGCTTCGGCTCCCCGCTCGAGGCGCTGCGCACGGTGTACGGCTACGACGCGTTCCGCGGCGAGCAGGCCGCGATCATCGATCACGTCGCGGCGGGCGGCGACGCGGTCGTGCTCATGCCGACCGGCGGCGGCAAGAGCCTCTGCTACCAGGTCCCCTCGCTGCTGCGCGAGGGCACCGGCGTGGTCGTGTCGCCGCTCATCGCGCTCATGCACGACCAGGTCGACGCGCTCGTCCGGAACGGTGTGCGGGCCGGCTACCTCAACTCGTCGCAGACGCCCGGCGAGCGGGCTGAGGTCGAGCGCGCCTACCTGGGCGGCGAGCTCGACCTGCTCTACGTCGCACCCGAGCGGCTCGGTTCCGAGCAGACCAAGCGGTTCCTCGAGCGTGGCACGATCGCCCTGTTCGCAATCGACGAGGCGCACTGCGTGGCGCAGTGGGGCCACGACTTCCGGCCCGACTACCTCGCGCTCGCCGAGCTCGCGGAGCGCTGGCCCGACGTCCCGCGCATCGCGCTCACGGCGACCGCCACCGAGGCCACGCACCGCGAGATCACCGATCGGCTCTCGCTGGGCGATGCGCGTCACTTCGTGTCGAGCTTCGACCGGCCGAACATCCAGTACCGCATCGCGCCGAAGCTCGACGTGCGCCGGCAGCTGCTCGACTTCGTGCGCACCGAGGGGCGCGACGCCGACGGGCACCCGGTGTCCGGCATCGTCTACGCGCTGTCGCGCGCGAGCACCGAGAAATTCGCATCCTTCCTCGCGGCGAACGGGATCGACGCGATGCCGTACCACGCCGGTCTCGACGCGGCGCTGCGGCGCCGCACGCAGGAGCGCTTCCTGCGGGAGGACGGCGTGGTGGTGGTCGCGACGATCGCGTTCGGCATGGGCATCGACAAGCCCGACGTGCGATTCGTGGCGCATGTCGACCTGCCGAAGTCCGTCGAGGGCTACTACCAGGAGACCGGTCGGGCCGGTCGCGACGGCCTCCCGGCGACGGCGTGGCTCGCCTACGGCCTGCAAGACGTCGTGCAGCAGCGTCGCATGATCGACGAGAGCCCCGGCGACCTCGCGCACCGGCGACGGCTGTCGGCCCACCTCGACGCGATGCTCGCGCTGTGCGAGACCGTGCAGTGCCGCCGGCAGAACCTGCTCGGCTACTTCGGTGAGGCCAGCGCACCGTGCGGCAACTGCGACACGTGCCTCGAGCCCCCGGAGTCGTGGGACGGCACGGTGGCGTCCCAGAAGCTGATGTCGACGATCGTGCGCCTGCAGCGCGAGCGCAACCAGCGCTTCGGCGCCGGGCATCTCATCGACATCCTGCGCGGCAAGCGCACGGCGCGCGTCGAGCAGTACGGCCACGACCGCCTCACGACGTGGGCGATCGGCGACGACGTGTCGGAGCAGCGGTGGCGCGGCGTGGTCCGGCAGCTCCTCGCCCAGGGCCTCCTGCAGACGGTGGGCGAGTACGGCGTGCTGACGCTGACGGATGCCTCGGCGGCCGTCCTCGCGGGCGACCGGTCGGTCGCGTTCCGCGTCGAGCCCGAGCGGGCCGCCCGTGCCTCGCGGTCGGGGCGCGCGGCCGCGCCGGCGGCCGCCGACCTCGAGCCCGCCGACGCGGAGCTGTTCGAAGCGCTCCGTGCCTGGCGCGCCGGCGAGGCGCGCGAGCAGGGCGTGCCGGCCTACATCGTGTTCGGCGACGCCACGCTCCGCGCCGTCGCGGTCGCGAAGCCGTCCGGGGTCGGCGAGCTCGACGGCATCCCCGGCATCGGTGCGAAGAAGCTCGAGGCCTACGGCGACGCCCTCGTCCGCGTCGTCGGCGAGCACGCCGGCTGACCCGCCCGGATCGCCGCGGGCACGAACTCGCCATTCGTGGTGCCCGCACGAGCGGCATGACCGATGGGACCTTCGGCCCCCGGGGCGCCGGACGCCTTGCTAGCGTCCCCACAGGCGGGTGAATCCGTCCGGACCGAGGGGAGCCGCCATGTCGACAGTCCAGGGGAGCCGGCCGGTGACGATCACGATCATCGGGGTCCTCGCGTTCATCGCCGGGTTGATCGACCTGGTCACCGGCGTGCTCCTGTTCTTCCTCCTGCCGAACGAGGAGGTCGTGGCCGGTTTCGGCGGCTCCGGCGGACTGATCGCCGCAGCCGTCGGTTCGATCGTGGTCGGCCTCATCACGGCCGTGCTCGCCGGAGGACTGCTGAAGGGCAGCGGCATCGCGCGCCTCATCGTGACGGTGCTGCAGGTGCTGTCGATCATCGGCTCGCTGTTCATGGCCGTCGCCTACCTCGGGATCCCCGTCGGCGAGTGGCTCGGCCTCGCCGTCTCCGCCGTCGTCGTGATCCTCCTCTGGACGCCCAAGGCCAGCGCCTTCTTCCGGGACTGACGGAGCGCTCGCCGAGCGCCCCGAGCGCGCCGCCGCGTCCGGGCGCATGCCGGGTGCTACCTTGGCCGCACCGGGGCGATCGAGGAGGCAGCGTGTCGAACGAGGAACCCGTCGGAGTACGCCGTCCGGCGTCGGTCACCGTGGTTGCGGCACTCGTCTGGGTGAACGCCGCGCTCGACCTGGCCGCCGGCGTGTTCTTCATCGTCCTGGCGCTCGCGGGCGGGGATGATCCCGCCACCACGACGACCTTCGCCGTCATGGGCACCGTCTCGATCCTCCTCGCGGTGATCGCGGCCGCGCTGGCCTTCGGACTCATGCGAGGCAATCCCGTCGCGCGCACCATCGTCACGGCGGTGGAGATCGTCTCGATCGCGGCGTCCGTCTCCGCCGCATTCATCAATCCGGCGGCTGCGGTGAACGAGATCGTCGGCGCACTCATCGCGCTCGCGATCGTCCTCATGCTGTGGTCGTCGGAGGCGACACGGTTCTTCCGCGGGCTCGCGACGACGCAGCCGGACTGACCGGCGCAGTCCCGCGTCCATCTTGTGGATCCTCCAAGGGCTCGACGACGAGTCTTTGTATAGTTCCACAGTCCACGGTCGGGTGCCCCAGCACGCGCTTTGTAGGGCCCTCACGCACTTCTTCGGCACTCGTGGCGCCCGCCATACCGTGGGATGAGGCCCAGAACCCACGTACGAAGGACGAACCGACGATGGTCGACACGGCATCACGATCCGACACCACCCCCGCCCCGAAGGTCGAGCGCCCGGCATCCCCGGAGCGCGCGTCCGAGGCCACGCCCGCCAACACCACGATCGACGCGCAGGCAGCGCCGGTGGTCGACGTCGCGGCCCTCGGCCGGCAGCTGCTGGGCACATGGGCCGACGTCCGCCTCGAGGCGCGCGCTCGCGCAGCGCAGCCCGAGTACCAGCGCATCGAGGGCCAGTCCATGGCCGAGCACCGCGAGCGCGTGCTCGGTCAGCTCAAGCTGCTCGTCGAGTCCGGTGCCATCCAGAAGGCGTTCCCGAAGGAGCTCGGCGGCGCGGACGACCATGGCGGAAACATCGCCGCGTTCGAGGAGCTCGTGCTCGCCGACCCGAGCCTGCAGATCAAGTCCGGCGTGCAGTGGGGCCTGTTCGGCGCCGCGGTCCTGCACCTCGGCACGAGGCCGCACCACGAGAAGTACCTGCCCGGCATCATGTCGCTCGAGGTTCCCGGCGCGTTCGCGATGACCGAGACCGGGCACGGCTCCGACGTGGCCTCCATCGGCACGACCGCGACGTACGACCCCGAGACCGAGGAGTTCGTGCTCCACACGCCGTTCCGCGGCGCATGGAAGGACTACCTCGGCAACGCCGCCCTTCACGGCATCGCCGCCGTCGTGTTCGCCCAGCTCGTCACGAAGGGCGTCAACCACGGCGTGCACGCGTTCTACGTGCCGCTCCGCGACGGCAACGGCGACTTCCTCCCCGGGATCGGCGGCGAGGACGACGGTCTCAAGGGCGGCCTCAACGGCATCGACAACGGCCGGCTGCACTTCACGAACGTCCGGGTCCCGCGCGAGAACCTCCTGAACCGCTACGGCGACGTCGCGGCCGACGGCTCGTACTCGAGCCCCATCGCGAGCCCCGGCCGGCGCTTCTTCACGATGCTCGGCACGCTCGTGCAGGGCCGTGTCTCGCTCGACGGGGCCGCGACCGCGGCATCCGCCATGGCCCTCGACATCGCCATCACCTACGGCACCCAGCGCCGCCAGTTCAACGCGGGCAGCGACACCGACGAGGAGGTGCTGCTCGACTACCAGCGCCACCAGCGCCGCCTGCTCCCGAAGCTCGCGACGACCTACGCGCAGATCTTCGCGCACGACGAGTTCCTCGTGAAGTTCGACGCGGTGTTCTCGGGCCGCGAGGACACCGACGACGACCGGCAGGACCTCGAGACCATGGCCGCGGCCCTGAAGCCGCTGTCGACGTGGCACGCGCTCGAGACGCTGCAGGAGGCGCGCGAGGCGTGCGGTGGCGCGGGCTTCCTCGCCGAGAACCGCCTCGTGGGGCTCCGCCAGGACCTCGACATCTACGTCACCTTCGAGGGCGACAACAACGTGCTGCTCCAGCTCGTGGCCAAGCGCCTGCTGACCGACTACTCCGCGCAGTTCCGCAAGGCCGGGGTCGGCGTCATGGCCCGCTACGTCGCGGCGCAGGCGGCCGATCGCGCCATGCACGGCGTGGGCCTCCGCCGCCTGGCGCAGACCGTCGCCGACTTCGGGTCGACGGCGCGCTCCGTGGTCGACCTGCGCGACGAGGAGACCCAGCGCGAGCTGCTCACCGACCGCGTCGAGGCGATGATCGCCGAGATCGCCGGTCGCCTGCGCGACGCCCGCAAGCTGTCGAAGGCCGAGGCGGCCGCGGCGTTCAACCGCAACCAGAACGAGCTCATCGAGGCCGCCCGCGCCCACGCGGAGCTGCTGCAGTGGGAGGCGTTCACGCGCGCCCTGCACCGCACCGACGACGAGGGCACGCGCCAGGTGCTCACGTGGGTCCGCGACCTGTTCGGCCTCGGCCTCGTCGAGCAGCACCTCGCGTGGTACCTCATCAACGGCCGGCTGTCGTCGCAGCGCGCCCAGGCGGTCACCGCGTACATCGACCGGCTGATCGAGCGCCTGCGTCCGTACGCGCTCGACCTGGTCGACGCGTTCGGCTACGAGCAGGCGCACCTGCGTGCTGCGATCGCGTCGGGCGCCGAGCAGGAGCGTCAGGAGGAGGCGCGCGCGTACTACGCAGCCCAGCGCGAGGCGGGCACCCTGCCGGTTCCCGAGAAGACGGTCAAGAAGTAGCGGATGCCGCAGACGGGCCGGGCGCGAGTGCGCCCGGCCCGTCGTCGTGCGACAGGTCAGCGGCGCGGCGGGGCGTCGTCCTCGCCCGGCGGCTTCATGATCGCCCCGGCCGCGAGGCCGACCGCGGCACCCGTGGCGAGCCAGAGCCAGAAGCCCGTCCAGACGCTGACGCCCAGGCCGACGAGCAGGCCCACGACGATCCCGACGATGAGCTGGCGTCGTCGGGCGGGGGACATGGGTTCACGTTCGGCCATGCGACCAGCGTAGGCGTCGCGCGGCGACACCCGTCGTGGTCAGACGAGGCCGAGCGAACGGACCGCCTCGCGCTCGTCGACGAGTTCGGCGACCGACGCGTCGATGCGCTCGCGCGCGAACGCATCGACGTCGAGCCCCTCCACGACCTCCCATGCGCCGCCGTCCGAGGTGACGGGGAACGACGAGATCACGCCCTCGGCGACGCCGTACTCGCCGTTGGACCAGACGGCGGCGCTCGTCCATCCCCGCTCGCCGGTGCCGAGGACCCAGTCGCGTACGTGGTCGATCGTCGCCGAGGCAGCCGACGCGACCGACGACGAGCCGCGCACCTCGATGATCTCCGCGCCGCGCCGGGCCACGCGTGGGATGAACTCGTCCACGAGCCAGGTGCGCGCGGCCGCGTCGCCGCCCATCCGTGCGGCGAGCAGCGCGGGTACCGGGTCGCCGTCGGCGGTCGCGTGCGCGACATCCGGGAACTGGGTCGCCGAGTGGTTCCCCCAGATCGTGACGCCGCGGATGCCGCCCACCGGGGCGTCGACGGCCGCCGACAGCTGACCGAGCGCACGGTTGTGGTCGAGGCGCATGAGCGCCGTGAAGCGGTCTCTCGGCACATCGGGCGCGTTGGCCGCGGCGATGAGGGCGTTCGTGTTCGCCGGGTTGCCGACCACGACGACGCGCACGTCGTCGTCGGCGTGCTCGTTGATCGCCCGGCCCTGCGGTCCGAAGATTCCGCCGTTGGACTGCAGGAGGTCGCCGCGCTCCATGCCGGCGGTCCGCGGGCGAGCGCCCACGAGCAGCGCGACGTTCGCACCGTCGAATGCGACCGCGGGATCGTCGGTCACCTCGACGTTCGCGAGGAGCGGGAACGCCGAGTCCTGCAACTCGAGCGCGGCGCCCTCGGCCGCGCGGAGCCCGTGCGGGATCTCGAGCAGGCGGAGGCGGACGGGGGTGTCGGGTCCGAGCATCGCGCCCGATGCGATGCGGAACAGCAGCGCGTACCCGATCTGCCCGCCCGCGCCGGTGAGCGTGATCGTGACCGGTGTGCGGCTCATACGGGGAGCCTACGCCGGGGTCAGGGCCGCGGCATCCGCTCGGCGCCTCACCAGCCCATGCTTCCGGGAACGCCCTTGAACGGGCCCGTGAGGTTCGAGGTGACCCACCCGCCGTAGAACGAGCCGGGCTGCGGGGTCACGCGCTCGCCGTCGACGGTGCAGGCGTCCATCGGGCCGGCGTAGACGGCGACGCGGTCGCGCAGCACCTCGAACCCAGGCGACGGGGTCGGGTAGTTCCACGCGGCGCGATCAGCCGTCCGCCCGCCGCCGTGCACGCTCAGGTAGCGCGCTGCGCCCTTGAACTCGCAGAACGACGAACCTGCCGCGGGCGTCAGCGCGCCCTCGGCGAACGCGGCGATCGGCAGGTAGTACACCGGCGGATGGCTCGTCTCGAGCACGCGCACGACGTCGCGGGTGTCGACGATGCGCTCGCCGCCGAGGTCGATGGTGACGCGTGCGTCGACGGTCTCGACTCGCGGTGGGCGCGGGTAGTCCCACACGGACTCCTGCCCGGGGCGCACGGGTTCCGGAACCGGTCTCATGGGCGTCACCGTATGCCGCGATACTGGGAGGGCGCCCATGACGGATGCCGCCGCGGCATCCGTCGCGGCGCGCCGACCGGACGCGGCAACCGCCGGTCGATAGCGTGAGCGGCAGGGGGGACGCATGAGGGACCTGTATCCGGAGATCGAGCCGCTCGAGACGGGCATGCTCGACGTGGGCGACGGCCAGCACATCTACTGGGAGGTGTCGGGCAACCGCGAGGGCAAGCCGGTGGTGTTCCTGCACGGCGGTCCCGGCGGCGGCACCACGCCGACGCACCGCCGGCTGTTCGATCCGGCGAAGTACCGGATCGTGCTGTTCGACCAGCGCGGATGCGGCTTCTCGATCCCGCACGCGTCGGAGCCCGGCGCGGACCTGTCGGCGAACACGACCTGGCATCTCATCGCCGACATGGAGCGCCTGCGGGCGCACCTCGGCATCGACCGCTGGCAGGTCTTCGGCGGCTCGTGGGGCAGCGCACTCGCCCTCGCGTACGCCCAGACGCACCCCGAACGCGTCACCGAACTCGTGCTGCGCGGCATCTTCACACTGCGACGGCAGGAGCTCGACTGGTTCTACGAGGGCGGCGCCTCGGCGATCTTCCCCGACCTGTGGGAGGACTTCCTCGCGCCGGTGCCGCTCGCCGACCGGGCCCACCTGATGGAGGCGTACGGGCGACTGCTCTCCGACCCCGACCCGGCGGTGCACCAGCGCGCCGCGATCGCCTGGTCGCGGTGGGAATCCTCGACGATCACGCTGCTCCCGCAGGCCGAGACGATCGCGCGCTTCACCTCGCCCGAGTACGCCACCGCGTTCGCGCGGATCGAGAACCACTACTTCCGGCACGGCGGATGGTGGGACGAGGGGCAGCTCATCCGCGACGTCGTGCGGCTCCGTGCGATCCCTGCGGTCATCGTCCAGGGCCGGTACGACATGTGCACCCCGATGATGACGGCGTGGGACCTCCACCGCGCGTGGCCGGAGGCGGAGCTGCGCATCATCGACGACGCCGGCCATGCCTTCGACGAGCCCGGCATCCTCGACGCACTCATCGCGGCGACCGACCGGTTCGTCGAGGAGGATCGCGACGGCGCAGGGGAGGGCTTCCGAGGCTTCCCCGAGGAGGACTCGGAGGACCCGGAGGCGTCGGGAACCTCGGACGTCTCGGAAGAGGACGACGACGAGGACCTCGAGGAGGAGGAGCGGGTCGACCTCGAGGGCGAGGATGACGCCGACGTCTCCGATGACGATGACGACGATGACGATGACGATGACGATGACGATGATGACGACGACGACGACAAAGACGAGGACGACGACGAGGACGAGGACGACGGCGACGGTGACGACGAACAGGATGCCGGCGAGGACGACGACGAGGACGAGGACGACGGCGACGGTGACGACGAACAGGATGCCGGCGAGGACGACGACAGCGGCAACGGCGACGTCATAGCCGATCCGGCGGTCGACCGGAAGCCGGATGCTGCTCGCAGCGCCGCGGAGTAACGTCGTCGCATGACGTTCAACCCGGACTCCGACATCAGCGGAGGCAAGGCCTCGAAACGCGGGCGGAACACCGGTATCGCGGTCGGCGGAGGACTCGGCGCACTGGCGCTCTTCCTCGTCGCCCAGTTCCTGGGAGTCGACCTCTCGGGCGTCCTCGGTGGCGGCGGCGCCCCGGGTCCCGCCCCGAGCGACTCGGCGCTCGAGGAGTGCCAGACCGGTGCGGACGCGAACGAGCGCATCGACTGCCGGATGAAGGGCGCGTCGGCGTCGCTCGAGGACTACTGGCAGGACGCCGGCCCGACCATCGGGCTGGACTACACGCCGCCGCAGGACTTCGTGCTGTTCGACCAGGCCGTCGCGACCGGCTGCGGCAACGCCTCATCGGCGACGGGACCGTTCTACTGTCCGCCGGACCAGACCATCTACATCGACACGAGCTTCTACGACCAGCTCGAGCAGCGGTTCGGTGCCGAGGGCGGCCCGCTGGCCGAGATGTACGTGGTCGCGCACGAGTGGGGCCACCACGTGCAGAACATCGCCGGAGTGCTCGACGCGACGCGCGACGGCCAGACCGGTCCGACCTCCAACGCGGTGCGAGTCGAGCTGCAGGCGGACTGCTTCGCGGGCGCGTGGACGGCCGCGGCGTCGACCACCGAGGACCCGGAGGGTCAGCCGTTCCTGCAGCCCATCTCGCCGGACGAGTACGAACAGGCGATCGGTGCCGCGGCCGCGGTCGGCGACGACCGCATCCAGGAGGCCACGCAGGGTCAGGTGACGCCGCACACCTTCTCGCACGGCACGAGCGAGCAGCGGGTGCGCTGGTTCGCGGCCGGCTTCGAGCAGGGCGTCGGAGCCTGCAACACGTTCGACGTCAGCGGGGACCAGCTCTGATGCGACGCGCCGGGACCGCGGTGCTCGCGGTGATCGGCGTCCTGGTGCTCGTCGTCGTCGGCTTCCTCGTGTACGCGAGCCTCGTGTTCGAGGGCGATCGCGAGGCGTCGCTCGACGCGTGGCGGTCGAACGGGGTCGAGATCACGGGCACCGGGAGATCCTTCGTGATCGAGCCGACGACCGGTGCGACCGACTCCGGCCTGGTCTTCATCCCGGGCGCGAAGGTGCAGCCCTCGGCCTACCTGTACAAGATGGCCGGCATCGCCGAGGCCACGGGAATGACGGTCGTGATCACCGAGCCCACGCTCAACCTCGCGTTCTTCGACACGCGGCCGCTCTCCGACTTCACCGCCGATGCGCCGGACGTCGACCGCTGGTTCGTCGGTGGCCACTCGCTCGGCGGGGTCCGCGCCTGCCAGCTCGCAGGGGCCGATGCCGAGCCGCAGGTCGTGGGGCTGATCCTGTTCGGCAGTTACTGCGTCGACGACCTCTCCGACTCCGACCTGGCCGTGTTGTCGATCGTCGCGGAGAACGACGGGCTCAGCACGCCCGAGGACGTCGCCTCGCGGTCGGGCAACCTGCCGGACGACGCAGTCACGGTCGTCATCGAGGGCGCGAACCACGCGGCATTCGGAGACTACGGCCCGCAGCCCGGCGACGGTGCGGCCACCATCGATCGCCAGGAGGCGCGCGCCTCGCTCGCCGACGCGGTGGCGCAGTTCCTCGGCGGACTCGAGTCCTCCGCCTGACGCTGCCGGCGGACCGCGGGTCAGCGCGGGAGGGCGTCGACGAGGACCCGGCCGAGCTCGGCCGGCCGCGTGAACTGCGGCCAGTGCCCGGTCGGGAGGTCGACGTAGTCGACATCGCGGTGCGCGGCGACCTCGCGCACGAACGGCACGCCCGCCGCGATCCACTCCGCGACCGTCTCGCTCGAGAACTCGCAGCACACGATCGTCGTCGGCACGTCGAGCCGGCGCTCGTCGCCGAGCCGCATGGGGTCGCTCGCCGCCGCGGCCGGGTGGGGCACCGCCCGCTCGCGGAATCGCCGGCGCAGCCCGTCGTCGAGGTCGGCGAGGTCGGCCTCTTCGAAGACGGACCAGTCGGGGAACGGGATGTCGTGCCCGCTCGCGTGAAGTTCGTCGTTGATGCAGTCGCCCTCGCCGATGGGCGCCGCATCGACGTAGACGACCCGCGCGATGCGGTCGGGCCGCCGGTCGGCGACACCCTGCGCGACGGCGCCGCCTCCCGAATGCCCGACGAGCGCGACTGGGCCGTCGAGCCCGTCGACGAGTCGCACGACGGCCTCGATGTGATCGGCGAGGCCGATGCCGGCCCGCGGCGCCTCGGCCGACTCGAGCCCCGGAAGCGTCACGGGATGCACGCGATGGCCGGCGGCCTCGAGCGCGGGGGTCACCTCGTTCCACGAGCTCGCGTCGAGCCAGAAGCCGGGGATGAGGATGACGTCCATGACGCGAGGCTAGGCGCTGCCGCCGACATCGGCGGGCACGCGCCGTGGCATCCGTCGACTGCTGGCGATCGCGAGGAGCACGATGCCCGACGCGAGCACGAGCAGGCCGGCGGCGGCCGTGCCGGGCAGCTGCTCCTGCAGCAGCAGCACCCCGAGCAGCGTCGCGGTCAGCGGCTCGGCGAGGGTCAGCGTCGAGACCGTGGCGGGCGTCAGGCGCTTCAGCCCGGCACCGAAGAGCAGGTACGCGGCGGTCGTGGTGACGAGGCCCAGCCAGAGCGCCATCGCGAGCCCCTCGGGCGTCGTGACCCACGCGGCGTCCGATGAGAGCAGCACGGGCAGGCTGATCACGGCGGCGACGCCGAACAGGGCCCCCATGCTCCCGGATGGGCTCCAGCCGCGGTCGAGCAGCGCCTTGCCCGCGAGCGTGTAGACGGCGTACGACGCCCCGGCGCCGACGGATGCCGCGACGCCGAGCGGGTCCACGGCGGACGGACCCGTGCCCGTGGCGGCGGCGAGGATCGCCACACCCGCGGTCGCGAGCACGGTCGCGGCGATCCACACGCGTCCGGGGAAGCGGCGCCGGAGCGCCCAGTCGAGCGCGCCCGTGAGCACGGGCGCGGAGCCGAGCGCGACGACCGTGCCGACCGCGACGCCGTTGGCTGCGGTGCCGGCGAAGAACGCCGGCTGGTAGGCGAGCACGCCGAGCGCGCCGACGGCGACCGTGACCCAGGCGCCGAACGGGACGACGGCCCGGCGCCGGACGCGCGAGGGCGGATTGCCGCCGGACGTCGGGGCGACGGATGTCCCGGTCGCGTCGTCCCGGCGTCCGGCGACGTGCACGGCGAGGGCGATCGCGGCGAGCGCGCCTCCGCCGATGAAGATGCGCGCCGCTCCCAGCGAGAGCGGGTCGGCCTCGGGGCCGAGCGCCTGCGCCGTGCCCGTCGTGCCGAAGCACACGGCCGCAGCGAGCACCAGGAGGACGGAGCGCATGGGGGCATTGTTGCACAATCACGTGGTCTCGATCCCGGGCGTTGCGGGGCATGACGAAGGGCGGGGCCCGGCGCAGGTGAGGTGGTGCGCCGGACCCCGCCCGGCTGGGCGGCGCAGGGCCTAGACGGCGACCGCGTCCGTGTCGGCGGTCGCCGGCGCGCTCGCGCCGGCCGCGCGGCGTCCGGCGAGCATGCCCGCCGCCGCGAGGAGGCCGGCGACGGCGATGATGCCCGCGCCGACGAACGCGGCGCTGTAGCCGTCCGTGAGCGACACGACGTCGGTCGCGCCGGCGGTCACGGCCGCCGACACCGCGGTGAGCGCAGCGAGCCCGACCGCCGACCCGATCTGGTAGCTGGTGTTCACCAGGCCGGATGCCACGCCCGTCTCGGCCATCGGCGCGGCGCCGATCGCGGTGCCGAGCGAGGGCACGAACGCGAGCGCCATGCCGAGCGCGGCCACGAGCGACGCGCCGAGGACATCGACGGCGTAGGTGCCGTCGGGGCGGATGAGCGCGAGCCAGCCGAGCCCGGCCGCGAGGAGCGCGAAGCCCGTGACGACCATGGCCCGGGTGCCGAAGCGCGCCTGGAGCCGTGGTGCCAGGAAGATCATGCCGACCACGATGAGCACGGTCATGGGCAGCAGTGCGGCTCCGGCAGCGAACGCTCCTGCGCCGAGCACCTGCTGGAGGTAGAGGTTCAGGAAGAACCACATGGGAACCCACGCCGCACCGAGCAGCAGCTGCGCGAGGTTCGCGGCGCCGAGCTGCGGCTCGCGCAGGATCCCGAGGCGCAGCAGCGGCGTGCGGCGGCGGGCCTGGATCGCGAAGAACGCGATGAGGAGCACCGCACCGGCACCGAGCGCGACGAGTACCTCGGGCGAACCCCAGCCGGCCTCGGGCGCGCGCACGACGCCGTAGACGACGGCGGCGAGTCCCAGGGTGGCGGTGGCTGCCCCTCCGAGGTCCACGTGTCCGCGGCCGCCGGCGACGCGCGGCAGCGCGAACGGGGTGAGCACGAGCACGAGCGCGGCGATCGGAACGGTCACGTAGAACACCCACGGCCAGCTGGCGTACTCGGTGAGGACGCCGCCGAGGAACACGCCGGCGGTGCCGCCGATGGGGGCCGCGGCGCCGTAGACCGCGAAGGCCTTGGGCAGTTCGGCGGTGCCGCCGAAGAGGGTCATCAGCAGGGTGAGCGCGGCGGGCGCGATGAGCGCGGAGCCGGCCCCCTGGACGACGCGTCCGGCGATCTCCATCGCGACGCCGTCGGCGGCGCCGGCCATGATCGAGCCCACGAGGAGCGTCGCCCAGCCGGTGGCGAACATGCGACGGGCGCCGAAGACGTCGGAGAGCCGGCCGCCGAGCAGGAGCAGGCCGCCGAAGGCGATGACGTAGGCGTTGAACACCCAGGAGAGCGACTCGGGCGTGAAGCCCAGCTCGGCCTGGATGTCGGGCAGGGCCACGCCGATGATCGACGTGTCCATGATCACGATGAACTGCGCGGTGGCGATGAGCGCCAGCCCGAGCCACCGGCGGGGCGCGGGGCGCGTGGGATTCGACACGGGGTCCTCCATTCAGATACCAATACCCCCTAGGGGTATGTAGAAGTCAGAACCATACCCAACCGCGGCCTATTCCCGCACGGCCCGATAGGATTCCGGAGGTCGCCTCGCCGCGGCATCCGTCACGTCATCGCCGAGGGGGCGCGCGACCCGGCGCACGGTGTGCCATCGGGTCGGCGGCCGGCCACCACCCCGAGGAGGACCTGTGCGCGCCGTCATGTACCGCGGCTTCGGCGAGGAGCCCGAGCTCGTCGACGTCGAACCGCCCGCCTGCCCGCCCCGCGGCGCCGTCGTCCGCGTGCGCGCGACGGGCCTGTGCCGGAGCGACTGGCACGGCTGGATGGGCCACGACGACGCCGTCGCGCTCCCGCACGTGCCCGGCCACGAGTTCGCCGGCGAGATCGCCGAGCTCGGCGCCGAGATCGACGAGGCGAGCGGATGGCGCGTGGGCGACCGGGTGACGGCGCCCTTCATCTGCGCGTGCGGCCGATGCGACGAGTGCCGTTCGGGCAACGAGCAGGTGTGCGACGACCAGCAGCAGCCCGGCTTCACGCACTGGGGCTCGTTCGCGGAGTACGTCGTCGTCGACGAGGCCGAGCTCAACCTCATCCGGCTGCCCGACTCGCTCGGGTTCGTCGAGGCCGCCTCCCTCGGCTGCCGTTTCGCGACCGCCTACCGCGCGATCATCGCCCGCGGCCGGCTGCACCCGGGCGAGCAGGTCGCCGTGCACGGATGCGGCGGCGTCGGCCTGTCGGCGATCATGATCGCCGTCGCCGCGGGCGTGAGGGTCTACGGCGTCGACGTCTCCGAGGCGGCCCTCGCCGCCGCGGCCGACCTCGGCGCGATCCCGATCCGGGGCGGCGAGGGCGCGGCCGAGCGCATCCGCGAGGCCAGCGGCGGGGGAGTGGACCTGTCGGTCGACGCGTTCGGCAGTCCGGAGACCTCCTTCGCCTCGGTCCGAAGCCTCAGGAAGCGCGGGCGGCACGTGCAGATCGGCCTCATGCTCGCCGACGACGCGACCGCCGCCATGCCCATGGACGCGGTGATCGCGGGCGAGCTCGAGATCCTCGGCAGCCACGGCATGGCCGCGCACGAGTACCCCGACATGCTCGGCGCCGTCGCCTCGGAGGCCTTCCGGCCGATCGAGCTCGTCGGTCGCACGATCACGCTCGACGAGGTGCCCGATGCGCTCGCCGCGATGGGCCGGGCAGGCGGCGCGGGCTCGGGCATGACCGTGGTCGAGCTCTAGCGGCATCCGCTCGGCGCACGCGCCGAGGGGGCGCGGCAGACGGATGCCGCGGCGCGGAGCCTACGCCGACGCGCGCGGGACCAGCTCGACCTCCTGCCGGGGCCTCGGCGGCTGCGGCAGTCCGTCGAGCGAGGCGGTCACGCACTCCGCGAGGTAGGCGGCCTGCCGGTCGAGCGACTGCCAGACCGTCGTGAGCGGCGGCGAGGCGAGCGAGGCGACCGGGATGTCGTCGACCCCGACGACCGCGAGCGCGTCGGGCACCGTCACGCTCGCCGCACGGGTGCCCGCGAGGACCGCGAGCGCGACCTCGTCGTTGTACGCGGCGACCCCGTCGACGCCCGCCGACCGCCACGTGCGCACCGCGTCGGCACCCGAGGAGCCGTCGAGGCCGACGTCGACGACGAGCGGCGCGGCCAGGCCGAGCGCGGCGCACGCCTCGCGCACGCCGGCGAGCCGGCCCTCCACGAACGCGGCCACGCGCGGGTCGGGGGTCGCCGCGTACCCGAGCCGGCGGCAGCCGCGCGCCGCGAGCCGTTCGGCCTGCACGAGGCCGATCCGTCGCTGCGGGTCGTCCGCCGCGGCATCCGTCGGCTCACCCGCATCGGCGACCTCGTCGAACGTGCTCACGACGCCGATGCCGGCCTGGCGCATCGCGCGGACGTCGGCCGGATCGAACGGCGCCAGCCCGACGACCGTGTGCGGCGTGACCGCCCGGAGCAGGTCGGTGAGCGGGCGCTCGCCGCGGACGTGGTGGACGAGCACCGACATGCCGCGTTCGGCGAGCTCGTCGGCGAGACGGTCGATCATCGCCTCGACCGCGGGGCCGACCGGCCAGTCGGGGAGCACGCACAGCACGAGATCGCTCCGCCCGCGCCGCAGGGTGCGCGCCGCCGCCGAGGGTGCGTAGCCGAGCCGTGCGGCGGCGTCGAGCACGCGTCGCCGGGTGGCATCCGACACGGAGGCACCCGGCGTCGAGTTCAGCACGTAGCTCACCGTCGTGCGCGACACCCCGCTCGCACGCGCCACATCGGCACTCGTCACCTTGGTCACGCGACCTCCAGACCCCTCGTCTGCACCCTATTCGCATCGCGGGACCGGCAGCGCGCGTGCGGGACCGCGCGGCGGAGCGAGGAGTGCGGGGCGGGTCGGCGCCGGTGTTCCCCCGTCCGGCGCGGACCCGGCCGCAACATCCAAGGTACGCCGGTCGGCGGCGCGGGACACGTGTCGGCCGGGAATCGTGCCGAAGGCGGATATTCAGCCTCCGACACGTATGATTTCCGGATTCGGCGCGGAGGGCGCGCCGACGATAGGAACAGCACGTGCCCGGACTCGACCGGTCCTCGTTCGCGACCGCCGATCCCGAGGCGGCGCGAGAGGCCTTCACCCCGCTCGTACCCCGCCTGCAGTTCGGGCGCGTCGACCCGGACGCCTTCCGCATGCGGATCCGTTCGGAGTCGGCGGCGGGCTTCTCCCTCTTCAACTACTCCTTCGCCGCGCCGACCGCGGTGGACGCGGGCGCCGACGACGTGCTCGTGGTCAACGCACGAGGGCGCGGGCTCGAGGTTCGCCACGGAGGCAGGGCGATCGACACCTCGCGGCCGTACGTCAACGTGACCGAGGGCGTGACGGCGACCTGGGACGCGTTCGCCGCGCGCACGGTGATGCTCGACCGGATCCGGTTACAGGAGGTGGCCCGCCTGGCCTCGGAGGAATCCGGCCGCCTCCTCGAACCGGTCGAGCTCGCGGCACGTACCAGGGCGCTCGGGGACCACTGGGACGACGTCGTCGGCCGGGTGACGAAGGCGATCGCCGTCGCACCCGAGGCGTTCGACGAGCCACTCGTCGCCGAGGCCGCGTTCCACCGGCTCGCCATCACCTACCTCAACGTCTTCCACCCCGCGTGGGAGCGGCCCGACGGCCGGCACGTCGCCGTCGGTGCGCGGTCCTCCGTCGTCCGCGCGGCGCTCGAGTACCTGCACGCCAATGCGGCCACGCCGATCACGGTGCAGCACGTCGCGGAGGCCGTCCACATCTCGCCGCGCGGCCTTCACGCCGCGTTCGTCGCGGAGACCGGCCGGTCGCCGTCCGCGCACCTGCGCGCCGTCCGGCTCGAGGCGGTGCGCGACGAGCTCCGGTTCGCCGAGCCCGGGGACTCGATCGCCGCGATCGCGCGCCGCTGGGGGTTCGTCCACCTGCCGCGGTTCGCCGAAGCCTACGCGCGCGCGTTCGGCGAGCTGCCGTCGGCGACCCGGAATCGTCGTCGGCGCTCGATCGCCTGACCACCGGCCATGCCGGCCTCGGCGAGCGGGGTGAGGTGCACGGCCGCAGCCGGGATGACCGCGTCGAGTGCGCTGCCCGGTGCGAGCGGCAGGTGCGAGGCGTCGTGGCGGGTGAGGACGCAGACGAGCGGGAAGCTCGCATCGAGCCGGACACGGAGCAGCTCGGCTCCCTCCTCGACGGCGACGACGCGCGCCGGGACGATGTTGGTGTCGGGATCCGCGGGGCGCACGCCCGACTCGACGAGGCCGAGGTCGCCCGCGCGAAGGCAGACGGCAACGTCCCGGGGCAGTCCTGTCGCCGGGGCGGCGGAGGTCAGCCGGGTCGCCCCGACCTGCACGACTCCCGGTTCGCGCTCGGCCAGCCGGCCCGCGGCGATCGCGTCCATCCCGACCGCCTCGGCGACGCGAGTGTCGGCCGGCCGGTCGAACACGTCGGCGGGATCGCCGACCTGGTGGATGCGGCCGTCGATGAGCACGACCAGCCGGTCGCCGAGCGCGATCGCCTCGTCGCGGTCGTGGGTGACGACGATCGCCGGAACGCCCGTCCCCCGCACGAGCCCGTGCAGTTCCGAACGGAGCCGCAGCCGCGTCGGGTCGTCGAGGCCGGTGAACGGCTCGTCGAGCAGCAGCAGCCGCGGCCTGGGCGCGAGGGCGCGGGCGAGGGCCACGCGCTGCGCCTCGCCCCCGGAGAGCTCCCGCACCGCGCGACGCTCGTACCCCGCGACCGCGCAGGCCCCGAGGGCCTCGGCGACGCGCCGCGCCCGCTCGGCCCGCGGCATCCCGCGCAGCCCGTACGCGACGTTGGCCGCGACGTCGAGGTGCGGGAAGAGCGCCTGGTCCTGGAAGAGGTAGCCGACCCGGCGCCGTCGTGCGGGGAGGAAGCCGCGGCCGCCGTCGTCCCAGAGCTCGCCGCCCGCACGGATCTCCCCGGACTCGATGCGCTCGAGGCCGGCGAGCGCGCGGACGACCGTGGTCTTGCCCGCGCCCGACGGTCCGAACAGGACGGTCACGCCCGCGTCGTCCGGGCCGAGCTCGAACGCGAAGCGGACGCGCCGGAGGAGGAGATCCGCGTGGAGGACGCCGCCCTCGCGCGGCATCCGCCCACCCGCGTTCATCGCCGCACCAGGAGCCCGGAGCCGTGGCGCTGGATCGCGTAGGTCAGGGTGAGCACCACGAGCGAGAAGCCGAGCAGCACGAGGCTCGTGAGGCCCGCGGTCTCGTAGTCGAATGCCTGCACGGCGTCGTACACCGCGACCGACACCGTGCGCGTCTCACCGGGGATGTTGCCGCCGACCATGAGCACGACGCCGAACTCGCCCACGGTGTGGGCGAACGTCAGCACCGCGGCCGTCGCCAGGCCCGCGCGCGAGAGCGGCAGCACGACGCGGAGCAGCGTGTCGACGCGATGGCGGCCGAGCACCGCCGACGCCTCGAGCAGGCGGCGATCGATGCCGGCGAACGCGGCGAGCATCGGCTGCACGGCGAAGGGCAGGCTGTAGAGCACGGATGCCACGAGCAGCCCGCCGAACGAGAACGCCAGCGTCGTGCCGGTCGTCTCCAGCCACCAGCGGCCGAACGCCGACCCTGTGCCGAGCGCGACGAGGACGTAGTAGCCGAGCACGGTCGGCGGCAGGACGAGCGGGAGCGCCACGACCGCCTCGACCACGACCGCCCAGCGCCGCCGGGTGAACGCGAGCCACGCCGCCAGCGGCACCGCGATCACCATCAGGATCGCGGTGGTCGCGAACGCGAGTCGTGCGCTGACGCCGACGGCCTCCCAGTCCATCTCAGCCCTCGTCCGACCCGTCATCGTCCGGCTCGCCATCGGGGAGGGAGAAGCCGTACCGGGCGAGGATCCGCGTGCCGTCCGGGCCGAGCATCGCGTCGCGGACCGTCCGCGCCGCCTCGGGATCACGGGCGGACCCGAGGATGACGCCGCCCTGGTCGAGGCGCGGGTACGCGTCGAGCGGGAGCTCGACCCAGCTCCCGACGTCGCGCAGCGGATCGGAACGGACGAGAGAGAGCGCGACGAGGCCGGCATCGGCGTTGCCCGACTGCACGAACTCGGCCGCCTGGGCGACGTTCTCGCCGAACACGAGCCTGGACCGGACGGCGTCGTGGACGCCCGCGCTGCGGAGCGCCTCGACGGCGGCGACGCCGTACGGCGCGTGCTCCGGATTCGCGATGGCGACGTGCCGCACCGCGGGGGAGGCGAGCGCGACGAGTCCGCCGGCCGGGTCGAACGCGGAGTCGTCGCCCGCCCAGAGCACCAGGCGGCCCACGGCGTACGGGAACAGGTCCCGCTCGGCGGCGAGGCCCGCGTCGACCAGCCGCCGCGGATACTCGAGGTCGGCGGAGAGGAACAGGTCGAACGGCGCTCCGTTGGCGATCTGCGTGAGGAACGTCCCAGAGGAGCCGTAGCTGGTCGTCACCGCGATCTCCGGGTGGGATGTCGCGACCAGGTCGACGATCTCCTCGAGGGCGAACTTGAGGTCCGCCGCCGCGGCGATGCGGACGACGCGTTCCGGTGCCTCGCCCGGGTCGGCTCCGTCCGCGGGGGACGCGCAGCCGCTCAGCGCGATCGCGGCCGCCACGGCGAGCCCGCCGAGCCGGACGGCGCGCATGCTCAGTCCGCCTCGCGGGCCGGCGAGCGCTCGACGATCACGTTGGTCGCCTTGACGACCGCCGTGGCCAGCACCCCCGGTTCGAGGGCGAGGTCGTCCGCCGCCTCGCGGGTCATCATCGAGACCACGCGGAAGGGGCCGGCCTGGACCTCGACGACCGCGACAAGGCCCTCGCGCTGCACGTCGGTCACGATGCCCTCGAGGCGGTTGCGGGCCGAGCTCTGGACGCCGTCGGCGCCGTCGGGGTCGCGCCGTCGAGTCACGAGGAACGCGGCGACATCCGCTCCCTCGACGTGCAGGCGCGCGCCCGCCTCCCGCCGTGCGGGAAGCCGGCCCTGGTCGATCCATCGGCGCACCGTGTCGTCGCTCACGCCGAGCAGGCGGGCGACCTCGGGAATCCGCAACTGCGTCACGATTCCCCAATCTACACCGTGCGCGCGGCACTTGTGCGGGTCGACCGCCGCAGATGCGCAATCGTGGCCCGCCGCCTACCGGGAGCCTGCGCCAGTGGCGTCGTCCCGCCGGCCGGTCACTCGTCGAAGACGGGCCTCGACGTGACGCGCACCGTCACGATCGCACGACCGTCGCCGCGCGGGCGCAACTGCGGCTCATGGTCCGGGACGAAGCGCTGCCACTCGTCGCGCGGCAGCCTCACCTCGACGTCGTCCACATCGAGGACCCACGCCTCGACATCATCGTCGAGGTAGCGGCCCTGCCGCACCTCGCTCGTCCAGCCGCCGTCCGACCGCACCCAGCGGACCAGGTGGATGCGCCGACCTCGGACGGGGTGGTTGACGTCCGTCTCCATGGTCCACTTGTACGCCTCGTCGGCGTGCGCTGGAACCCCTTGACCTGACCGGCCGACCGGGATCCGCCGCAGAAACAGGAAGACCCCCGGCGAACCGGGGGTCTCGATGTGGCTCCGACCGGCATCGATCCGGTGACCTTTCGATTTTCAGTCGAACGCTCTACCAACTGAGCTACAGAGCCTCGCGACATCCGCCCGACGAATCGGAACGGTTGCCTCGATAAGGAGAAAGCCCCTTCTCTCGAAAGGGAAAGGGCTTGTCGCCTGAGCGACCCTGACGGGACTTGAACCCGCGACCTCCGCCGTGACAGGGCGGCACGCTAACCAACTGCGCCACAGGGCCTCGTAAAGAAGCTGTTCAATTGTAAACCCATCGCGGGTGACCCCAACGGGATTCGAACCCGTGCTGCCGCCGTGAAAGGGCGGTGTCCTAGGCCGCTAAACGATGGGGCCGGAGTGTCATGCCGGGGCATGACCGCCGAGAAGAAAGCATACGCATTCGGCGGCCAGATTCCAAAACGAGCCTGCAGACCTGCGCCACGCGGGCGCGAAATCCCCGGATCCGGCCGGGACCGAGCCTACGGTGACATGGCCACTGCCCGCACGGACGCACGAGCGCGGCACCCTCGCGGGTCGCGCAGATGGGGGATCATGTCGCGAGACGCAGAGCGCCGAGCACCCGGCCGCGCCGGGTCGAGGCTGCGCGCCCTCGCCGCGGCCATCGCGCTCGTATTCGCCGCGACCGGGGGCGTCGTCGCCGACCCGGTCACCGCGACCGCCGCCGACTACCCCACCTGGCCGGAGGTGCAGAAGGCCAAGGCCGACACGCGCGCCGCGGCCCAGGCCGTCGACCAGATCATCGCGCTCATCGCCCAGCTCGAGCAGAACGTCGAGGTCGCCCGGGCAGAGGCGGAACTGCGCACCGAGGAGCTGTTCGTCGCGCAGCAGGAGTACGACGACGCCGTGCGCCGCGCCGATGAGATCCAGGCGCAGGCCGACGCCGCCGCGGAGGAGGCCGCCGCCGCCGAGCGGAGCGCAGGCCAGGTCGCCGCCCAGCTCTACCGGACCGGCAGCACCGACCTCGGAGTCAACCTGCTCATCGACGCCGGGGACGCGCGGCGCACCGACGAGCTGCTCTCCCGCCTCGGCTCCATGGAGAAGCTCGTCGAGCGCACCGGCGACATCTACGCGCAGGCGAAGGAGGCGGGCAACACGGCCCAGTCGCTCGCCGACCAGGCCGAGGTCGCGCGCGAGAAGCGCGAGGAGTTGCGCATCGTCGCCGAGCAGGCGCTCGCCGCCGCCCAGGCCGCGCAGGCGGCCGCGGAGGCCGCCCTCGCGGAGTCCGAGTCGAAGAAGATCGAGCTCGACCAGCAGCTGAAGTTCCTCCGCGACGCCGAGGCGAAGACCACGGCCGCGTACGAGGAGGGTGAGCGCAAGCGCAAGGAGGAGGAGGAGCGCCGGCGCAAGGCCGAGGAGGAGCGCCGCAAGCGCGAGGCGGCCGCCGCGGCCGCCGCAGCAGCGGCCGGCGGTGGTGGAGGCGGCGGCGGTGGCTCGTCGTCCGGCTGGTCGAAGCCCGCGTACGGCTACATCTCCGGCGTGTACGGGCCGCGGCAGGTCATCTGCAGCGGCGGCTACTGCACCAACCCGTTCCACTACGCCACCGACATCGCCACGGGCTGCTCGGCTCCCATCTACGCCGCCGCGAGCGGCCGGGTCGTGTTCTCCGGCTATTCGGGCAGCTACGGCAACTTCATCAAGATCGACCACGGCGGCGGCGTCTTCACCGGCTACGCGCACATCCGGTACGGCGGCCTGTTCGTCGGGTACGGCCAGCGGGTCTCGTCCGGTCAGGTGATCGCGTCGAGCGGCACGACGGGCGCCTCGACCGGCTGCCACCTCCACTTCGAGGTGTACAACGGCTGGAGCCGCATCAACCCCGTGCCGTTCATGTCCGCGCGCGGCGTGTACCTCGGCTGACGCGCGGCCGCGAAGACGACGCGAGGGGGCGAGCCGGTCGGCTCGCCCCCTCGTCCGTGCAGCGCATGCCGCGGCATCCGCTCATGGCTCAATGGCCCGGGTACGCCTCGAACGCCTTGGCGATGAGCGACTCGGCCTCGGCCGCGTTCGCCCACCCCTCGGTCTTGACCCACTTGCCGGGCTCGAGGTCCTTGTAGTGCTCGAAGAAGTGCTCGATCTCCTTGCGCGTGTACTCGGGGATGTCGTCGACGTCCTGGATGTGGTTCCAGCGCGGGTCGCCCGCCGGCACCGAGATGACCTTCGCGTCGCCGCCGCCGTCGTCGGTCATGTGGAACACGCCGACCGGGCGCACCTTCAGGCCGACGCCGGGGAACAGCGGGTACTGGGTGAGCACGAGCACGTCGAGCGGGTCGCCGTCGTCGCCCAGGGTGTCCTCGAAGAAGCCGTAGTCGGTCGGATAGACGAAGTTCGTGTAGAGCACGCGGTCGAGGAACACCCGGCCCGTCTCGTGGTCGACCTCGTACTTGTTGCGGCTCCCCTTGGGGATCTCGATGACGGCGGCGTACTCGCCCATGCTGTTCTCCTCGTGTGGCGGATGGCGCGGCCCGCGCCCGGATGGCCGGAATAAGGTTACGTGATGGCCTCCGAGCGCCGACCACGCCTGACTCCGCCGATCGCCGACGTGCGACGCGCGGTGCGCGGGGTGCTGGCGCCTGCGGGTCGAGGAGGAGCCCCCGGAGCCGTCTCGAGACCCGGCGGCGAGGATCTCGAGACGCGCTCCGCGCTCCTCGATCCGCAGACCGGCCCGTTGCTGCTCGTGGCGCTCTCGGGCGGGCCCGACTCGCTCGCCCTCGCGGCGGCCGCCGCGTTCGAGGCGCCCAGGGCAGGCTGGCGGGCCGGAGCCGTCGTGGTCGACCACGGCCTGCAGGCGGGTTCCGCCGAGCAGGCGGATGCCGCGGCCTCCGTCGCCCGGAGCCTCGGGCTCGACCCGGTGCTCGTGCGACGCGTCGATGCGCTCGCCTCGCCGGGCGGTCCCGGCCCGGAGGGCGCCGCGCGCGCCGCCCGCTACGCGGCCCTCGACGAGGCCGCCGACGACACCGGAGCGGAGCTCGTGCTGCTCGGGCACACGCTCGACGACCAGGCCGAGACCGTGCTGCTCGGCCTCGCCCGCGGTTCCGGCGCCGCGAGCCTCGCCGGCATGGCGCCGCGCTCCGGCCGGTACGCGCGCCCGTTGCTCGCGATCCGCCGTGCGACCACGCGGCAGGCCTGCGCCGACGCGGGCCTCGTCGCCTGGAGCGACCCGCACAACGCCGACCACGGCTACGCGCGCGTGCGGGTGCGCGAACGGGTGCTGCCCGTGCTCGAGGCGGAGCTCGGGCCCGGCGTGGCGGAGGCGCTCGCGCGCACCGCCGAGCAGCTGCGCGAGGACGAGCAGGCATTCGCCGAGCAGATCGACGAGTTCATAGAGGAGATCTGCGAACCCGCCGAGGCGGGCATCGCGGTCAGCGTCGGCGTGCTCGCCGCCAACCCCGCCGCCCTCCGCCAGCGCATCGTCCGCCACGTCGTCGCGAGCGAGTTCGGCGTCGCGCTCACCCGGCGCCAGACCCTCGAGGTCGCGCGGCTCGTCACCGACTGGCACGGGCAGGGTCCCATCGACCTCCCCGGATGCCGCGCGACCCGGGTGGGCGGGCGCATCGAGTTCACCTCTCGCTGAGGGCTAGGCTCGTGGCATCCGTTTCGCCCACACGCCACAGGAGGAGCCCGGGATGGATTCGCGCGAGATCGAGGCCGACCTGACCGAGGTGCTCGTCACCGAGCAGCAGATCCGCGACAAGCTGGCCGAGCTCTCCCGTCGTATCGAGGCCGACTACGAGGGGCGCGACCTCCTGCTGGTCGGCGTGCTCAAGGGCGCCGTCATGGTCATGGCCGACCTGGCACGCGAGCTGCGGTCGCACGTCACGATGGACTGGATGGCGGTGTCGTCGTACGGCGCCGGAACACAGTCGTCGGGCGTCGTGAAGATCCTGAAGGACCTCGACAGCGACCTGTCGGGTCGCGACGTGCTCATCGTCGAGGACATCATCGATTCGGGCCTGACCCTGAGCTGGCTGCTCGGCAACCTGCGCTCGCGCGGCGCCGCGTCGATCGAGATCTGCGCGCTGCTGCGCAAGCCGGATGCCGCCAAGGTCGAGGTCGACGTGAAGTACCTCGGCTTCGACATCCCCAACCAGTTCGTCGTCGGCTACGGGCTCGACTTCGCCGAGCGGTACCGCAACCTGCGCGACGTGGCGATCCTGGCGCCGCACGTGTACAGCTAGGCCGGCCGCGGGGCCGTCCGGAGGGAGCCGTCGCATGGGTCAGCGCGGGCGCCGGACCAGGCTGCGGGACGCGGGTGACGCCTTCGCGACCAACTGGCGGAACGCCGACCTGCGCCGCGCCCAGCTCAGCTTCCTGGGCGCATGGACCGCGGAGTGGGCGTTCACCGTGGCGCTGGGGATCGTCGCCTACCGTGACGGCGGCGCCGCAGCCGTCGGACTCGTGGGACTGCTCCGCATGCTCCCGTCGGCGATCCTCGCCCCGCTGCTGTCTCCCATCGCCGACCGCGGACGCAGGGAGCGGGTCCTCATCCTGGTGTCCGTCGTGCGGGGGACCGCGACCGCGGGGGCGGCCGTCGTGGTCGCGGTGTCGGGTCCGACGGCCGCCGTCTACGTGCTCGCCGTCGTGTCGACCATCGCGGCCACGCTGTACCGCCCGGCGCACTCGGCGCTGCTGCCGTCGCTCTGCCGCACCGGCTACGAGCTCGCCAGCGCCAACATGGTGCGTGGGCTGCTCGACTCTGCGGCGACGGTCGCGGGCCCGCTGCTGGCCGCCGTGCTCCTCCAGTTCACCGGCGTGGACGTCGTGTTCGCCGTCGCAGCGGCCGCGTCGTTCGCGGCAGCCGCCCTGCTGGTCCGGCTGCGCTACGAGGCGCCGCCGCGCCCGTCGGCGCCGAGCCGACCCGACATCCTCGGCGAGGCCGTCGAGGGCGTCCGGGCGGTCGCGAAGGACCGGGACCTCGTCCTCATCCTCGGGCTCGCGGCGGCGCAGGCGCTCACGCGCGGCGCGCTCACCGTGCTCTCCGTGGTCGTCGCGATCGAGCTCCTGGGCACCGGCGAGCCGGGCGTCGGTGCGCTCATGACCGCGGTCGGGGGCGGCGCGGTGCTCGGCTCCCTGGGTGCCTCGCTCCTCGTCGGCACCGGGCGGCTCGGCGCGTGGTTCGCCGTCGGAGTGGGGCTCTGGGGCCTGCCGATCGCGCTCGTGGGCGTCTTCCCCCAGCAGGCGGTCGCCCTGGTGCTGCTCTCGTTCGTCGGCGTCGGCAACGCGCTGATCGACGTCGCCGGGTTCACGCTGATCGGCCGGCTCGCCCCCGACGAGGTGCTGGCACGCGTCTTCGGCGTGCTCGAGAGCATGGTCGCGGTGTTCGTCGGGATCGGCGGGGTCGTCGCCTCGGCCCTGATCGGGTGGCTCGGCATCCAGGCCGCGCTCATCGCGATCGGCCTCCTGTGCCCCGTGCTCGCGGCGGCCTCGTGGTGGCGGCTGCGGAGGCTCGACCGGTCCGTGGCGGTCCTCGACCTCGACATCGGGTTGCTGCGCCGGGTCGACATGCTGTGCACGCTGCCGCTGCCCTCCATCGAACAGCTCGCGCGTGGCCTCCAGCCGGTCGCCGTCCCGTCGGGGGCGACCGTCTTCGCCCAGGGCGATCCGGGCGACCGGTACTACGTGATCGAGTCCGGCGAGGTCGACGTGGTCCACGACGGGCGCCTCGTCGCCTCCCTCGGCGCGGGGGAGGGCTTCGGCGAGATCGCGCTGCTCCGTCCCACGGGGCGGATGGCCACCGTGGTCGCCCGGAGCGACCTCCGGCTGCAGGCCCTGTCGTCGGACCGATTCCTCCCCGTCGTCCTCGGGTACACGCCGAGCGCACTGCAGGCCTCGGCGACCGTCGACGGCATCCTCGCCCAGTACGAGCCGGACGAGCCGTCCGGGGATCCTCCGACCCGCGCCTGAGCCCGGGGTCGACCGGAGCGCTGCGCGCTTTCAGCGAACAGGGAGACGACCTCCAGCGGGCAACGGGTAGCCTGTCACCACCATGAACATGAAGAAGATCCTGCGCGGGCCGGTCATCTACATCCTGCTGGCCATCGTGGCGGTCTGGATCGGGTCGAGCCTCATCACCCAGTCGGGATTCCGCGAGGTGTCGACCCAGCAGGGCCTCGAACTCCTCGAGGAGGGCAAGGTCCAGGAGGTGAAGATCGTCGACGGCGAGAACCGCGTCGACCTCACCCTGGCCGAGGCCGAGGAGGACCTCGGCACGCAGGTGCAGTTCTACTACGTCACGCCGCGAGGCGAGGACATCCTTGCGGCCGTCGACCGCGCCGACCCCGAGAACGGGTTCGACGACGAGGTCCCGCAGCCGAGCTGGTTCCTGTCGATGCTCGGCATCCTGCTGCCGCTCGTCCTCATCGGCCTCTTCTTCTGGATCATCCTGTCGGGCATGCAGGGCGGCGGGAACCGCGTCATGCAGTTCGGCAAGTCGAAGGCCAAGCTCGTCTCGAAGGAGAGCCCGAAGGTCACGTTCGACGACGTCGCGGGCGCCGACGAGGCCATCGAGGAGCTCCACGAGATCAAGGACTTCCTGAAGGACCCCGCGAAGTTCCAGGCGGTCGGCGCGCGCATCCCGAAGGGCGTGCTGCTGTACGGCCCGCCCGGCACCGGCAAGACGCTGCTCGCACGAGCCGTCGCGGGCGAGGCGGGCGTGCCGTTCTACTCGATCTCCGGCTCCGACTTCGTCGAGATGTTCGTCGGCGTCGGCGCGAGCCGCGTGCGCGACCTCTTCGACCAGGCCAAGCAGAACGCGCCGGCCATCATCTTCGTCGACGAGATCGACGCGGTCGGCCGTCACCGCGGCGCGGGCCTCGGCGGCGGGCACGACGAGCGCGAGCAGACGCTGAACCAGCTGCTCGTCGAGATGGACGGCTTCGACCCGAAGACCAACGTCATCCTCATCGCGGCGACCAACCGCCCCGACATCCTCGACCCGGCGCTGCTGCGCCCCGGTCGGTTCGACCGGCAGATCGGCGTCGACGCGCCCGACCTGAAGGGCCGCCAGAAGATCCTCGAGGTGCATGCGAAGGGCAAGCCGCTCGCGAACGGCGTCGACCTCGAGGTCCTCGCGCGCAAGACCCCCGGGTTCACCGGCGCCGACCTCGCGAACGTGCTCAACGAGGCCGCCCTGCTCACCGCGCGCTCGAACGCGCAGCTCATCGACGACCGGGCGCTCGACGAGGCCGTCGACCGCGTGATCGCCGGCCCGCAGCGACGCTCGCGCGTGATGAAGGACAAGGAGAAGCTCATCACCGCGTACCACGAGGGCGGTCACGCGCTCGCGGCGGCGGCGATGAACTACACCGACCCCGTGACCAAGATCACGATCCTGCCGCGCGGGCGCGCACTCGGCTACACGATGGTGCTGCCGCTGGAGGACAAGTACTCGGTCACGCGCAACGAGCTGCTCGACCAGCTCACCTACGCGATGGGCGGACGCGTCGCCGAGGAGATCGTGTTCCACGACCCGTCGACGGGCGCCTCCAACGACATCGAGAAGGCCACGGCGACCGCGCGCAAGATGGTCACCGAGTACGGCATGAGCGCCACGGTCGGCGCTGTGAAGCTCGGCCAGTCGCAGGGCGAGGTCTTCCTCGGCCGTGACATGGGGCACCAGCGCGACTACTCGGAGGAGATCGCCGAGCGCGTCGACGTCGAGGTGCGGACCCTCATCGAGCAGGCGCACGACGAGGCGTGGCAGGTGCTCAACGACAACCGCGACATCCTCGACCGGCTCGCCGAGGAGCTGCTCGAGCACGAGACGCTCGACCACAACCAGATCGCCGAGATCTTCAAGGACGTGAGGAAGCTCCCGCAGCGACCGCTCTGGCTGTCGAGCGACAAGCGTCCCGTGTCCGACCGACCGCCGATCCGCTTCCCGCACCAGAAGGCGCCGATCGACCAGGGCGCCGTCGACGGCGGCGTCGATTCGGGCGCGGCGGTCGAAGAGGCGAAGGCGTCGCGCACGCCGAGCACGAAGCCGCGTCCCGCGACGGCCTAGTCGCCGCGGGCGCGTTGAGGAGGGTGCCATGACCGGCGTCGACACGGCCCGCGTCGAGCGTGCCGTTCGCGAGCTGCTCCTCGCGATCGGCGAGGACCCCGAGCGGCCCGGACTCGAGCGCACCCCTCGCCGGGTCGCCGAGGCCTACGCCGAGTTCTTCAGGGGCGTCGGCGCCGATCCGCAGGAGCACCTGGTCGACTCCGTGCCGACCGGGTCGACGGATGCCGGCGAGCCGGCCGATTCCGACGCCGTGGTGCTCCGCGACCTGGCCTTCCGGTCGATGTGCGAGCACCACCTGCTGCCGTTCACCGGGACCGCGCACGTCGCCTACCTCCCCGGTGAGAAGATCGTCGGGCTCGGCCGCATCCCCGCCGTCGTCGACACGATCGCGAGCCGGCCCCAGGTGCAGGAGCGGCTCACGGAGCAGATCGCCGACGCCCTCGACGCCGGCCTCCGGCCGCGCGGCGTGCTCGTGGTGCTCGAGGCCGAGCACGGGTGCGTGACCGCGCGGGGAGCCCGGCAGGAGCACAGCTCCACCGTGACGATCGCGAGCCGCGGCGCGCTCGCCGATCCCGTGGAGCGCGCCGAGATCATGGCCCTCATCGGATCGGTCCGCGGTGGCTGACACGCTCATCATGGGGGTCGTCAACGTCACCCCCGACTCGTTCAGCGACGGCGGGCGATGGTTCGACGCCGACGCGGCGATCTCGCACGCCCTCGAGCTCGCCGAGTCCGGCGCCGACATCCTCGACGTCGGCGGCGAGTCCACGCGGCCCGGCGCCGCACGGGTCGAACCCGACGAGGAGCTTCGGCGGGTCGTCCCGGTGATCCGGGAACTCGCCGCACGGGGGCTCCGCGTGAGCGTCGACACCATGCGCGCGGCCACCGCCGCCGCCGCAGTGGAGGCCGGCGCCGAGATCATCAACGACGTGTCCGCCGGGCTCGCCGACGAGGCGATGGCCCGCATCGCGGCCGAGACCGGCGCGCACTACGTCGCGATGCACTGGCGCGGCCACTCCGACCGGATGGACGAACTCGCCCGGTACACCGATGTCGCGGTCGAGGTGCGCGACGAGCTCGCCGACCGGGTCGAGGCGCTCGTCGCGGCGGGCGTCGCGCGCGACCGGCTCATCCTCGATCCCGGCCTCGGTTTCGCCAAGCGCGGCGACCAGAACTGGGAACTGCTCGGCCGGCTCGACGTGCTCGCGGGGCTCGGCCTCCCGATCCTCGTCGGGGCGTCGCGCAAGCGGTTCCTCGGGGCGCTGCTCCGCGAGGCCGCACCCGTGGAGGACCGCGACCTGCCCACGGCGGTCGTGAGCGCGCTGTCCGCGCAGGCCGGCGCCTGGGGCGTCCGCGTGCACGACGTGGGCTCGACGCGCATCGCGCTCGACGTCGCCCGTGCATGGCAGAGTGGACGACGTGCCTGACTCCCGCGACCGGATCGCCGTCACCGGAATCCGCGTGCGCGCCCACCACGGCGTGCACGACTTCGAGCGCGAGCAGGGGCAGGAGTTCGTGATCGACGTGTCCGTCGCCGTCGACCTCGCCGCCGCGGCGTCCGGCGACGACCTCGCCCGCACCGTGCACTACGGCGAGCTCGCCGTCGCCGTCGCTCGCGCGGTCGAGCGCGACCCCGTCGACCTGATCGAGACGGTCGCCGAGCGCGTCGCCGCGGTCGCCCTCGGGTTCGACGGCGTGGAGGAGGCGACGGTCACGGTGCACAAGCCGCAGGCCCCCATCGAGGTGCCCTTCGACGACGTGGCCGTCACCCTCGTGCGGAGCCGGGCGTGAGCCGGGCCGTCATCGCGTTCGGCGCGAACCTCGGCGATCGCGAGGCGACGATCGCCGCTGCCACGCGCGAACTCGCCGACAGCCCGGGCATACGGCTCGTGGCGGTCTCGCCCGTGTACGAGACCCCCGCCGTGAAGCTCGACGGCGTCGATCGCCGGGCACCCCGCTACCTCAACGGCGTCCTGGTCGTCGAGACCGACCTCGACCCGCATGCCCTGCTCGAGCTGCTGCACCGCGTCGAGCACGCCCACGGCCGCACGCGCGACGAGCGGTGGGGCGATCGTACCCTCGACCTCGACCTCATCGACGTCGACGGCGTGCAGCTGGTCGACGAGCGGCTCGAACTGCCCCATCCCCGCGCCTGGCAGCGCGCGTTCGTGCTGCAGCCGTGGCTCGACGTCGAGCCCGACGCCGAGCTCGCCGGGCGCGGGCGCGTCGCCGACCTGCGGGCCGCCGCCACCGACGAGGTGGTGCGGCGATGAAGCGCACGCACGCCTCGACGCTCGTCGCCTTCGGGTTCGTCGGCCTCGCGGTGGGCTACCTCGGCGAGCTCGCCCTCGTCAGCAGCGGCGCCCAGGCCCTCGTCCCGCCCGTCTCGCTCGCGATCACGCTCGCCGGCGTGGCCGCGCTCGTGCTCGCCTTCGCGTGGCCCGTACGGCAGGCCGTCCGCGGCACCGCGAAGCGGCGCATCGACCCCTTCCGGGCGGCTCGCACGGCGGTGCTCGCGAAGGCGACGAGCGTGACCGGTGCGCTCGTGCTCGGCGCGGGCATCGGCGTGGTCGCGTTCCTGCTCACGCGCAGCGTTCCGCCGGCCGCATCGACCGTGTGGTCGGCGGTCGCGACCGCGTTCGCCGCAGCGCTGCTGCTCGCCGCGGGGCTGGTCGCCGAGCACTTCTGCACGATCCCGCCCGACGAACCCGACGAGGAGGAGGGCGCCGCACATGCCTGAGCACGACGAGCCGCCGACCCGCGAGCCGCTGGTTCCGCAGCCGCACCCGCAGCCGCAGCCGCACCCGCAGCCGCAGCCGGCGACCGTCGAGCCCACTGCATCCGCCTGGCCGGTCGTCGAGCCGTCGGGTGCGGACGCCGGACCCGCCCGCCCGCACGAGATCGACGTCGAGTGGCGGCGCGTGTCTCCGAAGCACGTGGTGGTCGAGGTGGTCGGATCCCTGATCGGCTCGGGCATCACGGTGGCAGCGCTGCTCGTCGCCGGCACGTGGCTCGAGCTGCCCCTGCTGTGGTGGGCCGCAGCCGCCGTCGGGGCGATCGCGCTCGTCGCGATCGCCTTCGAGCCGCGCCGGGTGCGCTCGATCGGGTACCGGCTCCGCGCCGACGACCTCGTCTTCCGCCGCGGGATCATGTACCAGCGCCAGGTCGCCGTGCCCTACGGCCGCATGCAGCTCGTCGACATCACGCGCGGCCCCGTCTCCCGCGCGCTCGGGCTCGCCGACCTGAAGTTCGTCACCGCCGCCGCGGCGACCGCCGTCACGCTGCCCGGCCTGCCGCTGGAGGAGGCGGAGCGGTTGCGCGACGAGCTCGTCGCCCTCGCCGAGACGCGCCGGGCGGGGCTGTGACCGAGACGAGCCCCCGGGCCCCGGTGCGCTATCTCGCCGACGGCGAGTGGCACCGGCTGCACCCGGCGAGCCCCTTGCTGCGCGGCGGCCTCGTGTTCATCGCCGTGGTCGGGTTCGTCCTGGCCAACCTGCGCGAGCGACTCGTCGAGGTGTTCCTGCTGCTGTTCTCCCCGGGCGAGGCGGGCGACCGGTTCGACCGGCCCGGCGGATGGAGCGGCGACTGGGGCGACGATCCGATCGGCGGCATCGTCGTGAACGGGCTGATCGGATGGGCCCTCGCGGGGCTCCTGGTGATCATCGTCCTCGTGATCGGCGGATTCCACCTCGCGTGGCGCATGCACACCTTCCGGGTCACGCACGAGGCGCTGGAGGTGCGCAGCGGCATCCTGTTCCGCTCGCACCGCAGCGCCAGGCTCGACCGCATCCAGGGCATCAACCTCAATCGCCCGCTCTTCGCCCGGCTGTTCGGCACGGCGAAGCTCGACGTGTCGGTCGCCGGCCAGTCGGGCAACGTCGACCTGTCGTACCTCGGCTCAGCACAGGCCGACCGCCTGCGGGCCGACCTCCTCCGGCTCGCCTCGGGCGCCCGCCGCGCCGCCGCACCCGACGTCGAGGTCGCAGGCGACGCCGCCGCCACGGAGGGCGCCTCGGGCGTGCCGGTCGCCGGGGTCGCCGAGCCCCCGCGGGGCACGCTCGCCGCTCGCGCCGGCGGCCTCGTGGGGCGCCGGGTCGACGAGTTCCTCGCACCCGAGCTCGACCCGTCGATCGCGCCGCCCGAGTCGGTCGTCCGCATCCCGCTGGCCCGCGTGATCGCGTCGGCGCTGCTCGGCGGGTCGATGATCTGGTTCGTGGTGCTCGTCGCGATCATCACCACCGGCATCGTGAGCGGTGCGCCGTGGGTGCTGTTCACCTTCGTCCCCGCCGTGATCGGGCTCGTGAGCTACCTGTGGTCGCGCATCACCAAGTCGCTGCGGTACTCCATCGCGGGCACGTCCGACGGCGTCCGCATCGGCTCCGGGCTCCTCTCGACCGCGAACCAGACGATCCCGCCCGGGCGCGTGCACGCCATCGAGGCGACCCAGTGGCTGCTGTGGCGTCCCTTCGGCTGGTGGAGCATGCGGGTCAACGTCGCCGGACAGTCCCTGTCCGCCAACGGGGAGGGCGCGCAGCGCACGCTCGTGCTGCCCGTGGGCACGGCCGACGACGTGCGCCGCGTGGTCGGCCTGTTCGTCCCCGATGCCGACGAGTCGCTCGGCGACCTGCTCGCCGCAGGCCTCACGGGCACCGGGGCCGGCACGGGCTTCACGCCGGCCCCGCGTCGCGCGGCGTGGATCAGGCCGTTCTCCTGGCGTCGCATCGGGCTCGCCGCCCATCGCGGGCTCGCGCTCATGCGACGTGGCTGGCTGGTCCGCAGCGTCGTGCTCGTGCCGCTCGCGCGCATGCAGTCCGTGGCGATCGCCGCGGGACCAGTGCGGCGCGCGCTCGGGGTCGCCTCCCTCCGCATCCACACGGTGATGGGTCCCGTGACCGCCGAGGTGCCGGCGCTCGACCGGGCCGAGGCGGATGCCGCGTTCGAGGCGCTCGCCGCCGAATCCGTCGCGCGAGCGCTGCGCGACCACAGCGACCGGTGGGGGGAGGCGGCCGATGCCCGCTGACCGCAGGGCCGGGCGCCTCGGCGTCGGGACGATCGGCGCCGGACGCGTCGGCGCCGTGCTCGCCTCGGCCCTCGCCGGTGCCGGCCACGCGCTCACCGGCATCTCCGCCGTGTCCGACGCGAGCCGCGAGCGCGCCGCCGCGATGCTGCCGGACGTGCCGGTCCTCCCGATCCCCGAGGTCATCGAGCGCAGCGAGCTCGTGCTGCTCGCGGTGCCGGGCGACGAACTGCCCTCGCTGGTCGAGGGCCTCGCCGCGGCCGGCGCATGGCGGGCGGGCCAGCTGGTCGTGCACACCGTCGCGCGACACGGCGTCGAGGTGCTCGAACCGGCGCGGCGTGCGGGCGCGATCCCGCTCGCCATCCATCCGGCGATGACCTTCACGGGCACGAGCATCGACCTCACCCGCCTCGCCGGGACCTGGTTCGCCGTGACCGCGCCCGCACCGGTGCTGCCGATAGCGCAGGCCCTCGCCGTCGAGATGGGCGGCGAGCCCTTCGTCGTCGCCGAGGAGGATCGCGGCGCCTACGCCGACGCCGTCGACACGGCGGTGTCGTTCTCGTCCGCGATCGTCGACCAGGCCGCCGGACTGCTCGAGGGCATCGGGGTGGTGCGCGCCGGGTCCGTCCTCGCGCCGCTCGTGCGCACCTCGGTCGAGAACGCGCTCGCGCGGCACGATCCCGGTCCCACCGTCGACGGGGGTGCGGCTACGATCGACGGGGCCGTCGACGACTGGCCGTCCGGAGGTGTCGAGTGAGCGAGCGCAAGGGCGACGATCGGGCGACGGCCGCACCCGCGGCATCCGTCGCCGTCGCGCCTCGGGTCGTCGAGACCGTCGCCGGCATCCGCGACCGGGTCGACGCGCACCGCGCCGCGGGTCGCCGCGTCGCGCTCGTGCCCACGATGGGCGCACTGCACGACGGGCATCTCGCGCTCGTGCGTCGCGCCCGCGAGGTGGCCGACGTCGTCGTCGTGTCGATCTTCGTGAACCCGCTGCAGTTCGGCGCGGGTGAGGACCTCGACCGCTACCCGCGCACGCTCGACGCCGACCTCGGCGCGCTCGCAGAGCACGGCGTCGAACTCGTGTTCGCGCCGACCGCCGACGAGATGTACCCCGACGGCGCGGTCGAGACCGTGGTGACGGCGGGGCACGTCGGCGCGATGTACGAGGGCGCCTCCCGACCGGGGCACTTCGACGGCATGCTCACGGTCGTCGCGAAGCTGTTCAACATCGTGCGTCCCGACCGGGCCGTGTTCGGCCAGAAGGACGCCCAGCAGGTGTTCCTGGTCCGCCGCATGGTGCGCGACCTCGACGTGCCGCTCGCGATCGAGGTCGTGCCGACCGTGCGCGAGCCCGACGGCCTCGCCATGTCGAGCCGCAACCGGTATCTCGAACCCGACCAGCGCCGGGCCGCACTGCTGCTGTCGGAGTCGCTCGCCGCGGCCGAGGCCGCCGGCGCGGAGGGCCTCGACGAGGTGCTCGCCGAGGCGGCGGCGGCGTTCGGCGACCACGACGGCGTCGAGCTCGACTACCTCGTCGTGGTCGATCCCGAGACCTTCCTCCCGGTGGGCGACGAGGCGCGCGGCGAGGCGATCGTGCTCGTCGCGGCCCGCGTCGGCACCACCCGGCTCATCGACAACGCCGTCATCTCGCTCGGCTGACGGGCGGGCGCCATCCGGTGCCCGTCAGGATCGGCGCGAGGGGTCGGGCTACGCTGTTCACTGGCGTCCGCGAACGGATGCCGCATCCCGCACGCCCGCCGACCGAACCCGGAGTCCCCATGGCCGACGAGACCACGCACGAGCCGACCGCCGAGGAGATCTCGGAGCAGAAGGCCGTGCGTCTGGCCAAGCGCGAGCGGATCAACGCGGCATCCGACGGCCCGGGCGCGGGCGCCTACCCGGTGAGCCTGCCGATCACGTCGTCCATCCCCGAGGTGCGCGATCGCCACGTCGGCCTCGGCGTCGACGAGCGCAGCGGCGAGACGGTCGGGCTGGCGGGGCGCGTGGTGCACCTGCGCAACACCGGCAAGCTGTGCTTCGCGGCGCTGCAGTCCGGCGACGGCAGCCGCATCCAGGCCATGGTGTCGCTCGGCGAGGTGGGCGAGGAGTCGCTGGCGGCGTGGAAGGAGCTCGTCGACCTCGGCGACCACGTCTTCGTCTCGGGCGAGGTCATCACGAGTCGCCGCGGCGAGCTGTCGATCATGGTGTCCGAGTGGCGGATGGCGGCGAAGGCGATCAACCCGCTGCCGAACCTGCACCACGAGTTGTCGGAGGAGACCCGGGTCCGCAGCCGCTACCTCGACCTGATCGCGCGCGACCAGGCGCGTCGCAACGTGCTCGACCGTGCGACGGTCAACGCGAGCCTGCGCCGCACGTTCGCCGAGCTCGGCTTCGTCGAGGTCGAGACGCCGATGCTCCAGGTCATGCACGGCGGTGCGTCGGCACGACCGTTCGTGACGCACTCGAACGCGTTCGACACCGAGCTCTTCCTGCGCATCGCGCCCGAGCTGTACCTCAAGCGCGCGGTCGTCGGCGGCATCGAGCGAGTGTTCGAGATCAACCGCAACTTCCGCAACGAGGGTGCCGACTCGACGCACAGCCCCGAGTTCGCGATGCTCGAGGCGTACGAGGCGTACGGCGACTACCACTCGATCGCCGACCTCACCCAGAAGCTGATCCAGGATGCCGCGCACGCCGTCGCCGGCTCGCACGTCGTGACGTGGGCCGACGGCGCCGAGTACGACCTCGGCGGCGACTGGGAGCGGCTGTCGATGTACGACTCGCTGTCGGAGGCGATCGGCGAGCAGGTCACGCCCGAGACGCCGATGTCGCGCCTGCAGGACCTCGCCGACGCGGTCGACATCGAGATCGACCACCCCCTGCCGGGCAAGTACGTCGAGGAGCTGTGGGAGCACCACGTGAAGTCGGGCCTCGAGCGGCCGACCTTCGTCATGGACTTCCCGCTCGACACCTCGCCGCTCGTGCGGCAGCATCGCACGATCCCGGGCGTCGTCGAGAAGTGGGACCTCTACGTGCGCGGGTTCGAGCTCGCGACCGGCTACTCCGAGCTCGTCGACCCGGTCGTGCAGCGCGAGCGGTTCGTCGAGCAGGCGCGCCTGGCCGCGGGCGGCGATCCGGAGGCCATGCGCCTCGACGAGGAGTTCCTCCGCGCGCTCGAGTTCGGCATGCCCCCGACGGGCGGCATGGGCATGGGCATCGACCGGTTGCTCATGGCGATCACGGGTCTCGGCATTCGCGAGACCATCCTCTTCCCCCTGGTCAAGACCCACTCCGAGTGAACGGATGACGCGATGAACGACTACCTGCCCAAGAAGGAGCTCGAACCGGAGCGCGATCCGCGGAAGCCGTCGTTCGCGCGCGTGGCGATCTGGGTCATCGTCGGGGCGATCGGGCTCTACCTGCTCGGATCCGGCATCTGGGGCATCGTCACCGGAGGCTGACGCCGTCGGCGCCGCGCCCGGCCCCCGAGCTGGGGCGGTCGACGCTCAGCGAACCCGAGGAAACCCCCGTATTCTGGAACGGCTATGGACGAATTCTGGGCGAACGCGATCTGGTCGGTCGCGCCGACCGTGCTGATCGGACTCATGTTCTGGGTCGTGATGCGCGCGGTGATCCGCGCCGACCGCACCGAGCGCGACGCCTACGCGCGCATCGAGGCCGAGGAGCGCGCGAAGCGCGCCGGCGAGCACCGGGCCGCGTAGCCGGGCATGACGCCGGCGCAGACGACGACCCTCATCGGCGGCATCCTGCTGCTCATCGACCTGGTCATCCGCGTCATCGCGATCATCGTCGTCCCGCGCAACCGCAGGCCGACCGCGGGCATGGCCTGGCTGCTCGCGATCTTCTTCATCCCCTACCTCGGCATCCTGTTCTTCCTGCTCATCGGCAACCCGAAGCTGCCGAAGGCCCGGCGCGAGAAGCAGGAGCAGGTCGACCGCTTCATCCGGGAGAGCACGCACGGCGTCGAGCGGGTCAGTGACAGCTCCGCGTGGCCCGACTGGTTCGAGGGCGTGGTGCGACTGAACCGCAACCTCGGGGCGATGCCGCTGATCGGCCAGAACGGCGCACGCCTCATCGGCGACTACGAGGCGTCGCTCGATGCGATGGCCGACGCGGTCGACCGTGCGGAGCGGTACGTGCACGCCGAGTTCTACATCTTCGCGTACGACTCGACGACGGCGCGCTTCATCGACGCGCTCGGCGACGCCTCGCGGCGCGGCGTCGAGGTGAAGGTGCTGCTCGATCACATCGCCTCGCGGCGCGTGAAGGGCTACCGGCGCACCCTGCGCCGGCTCACCGAGCGGGGGATCGAGTGGCAGCTCATGCTGCCGGTGCAGCCGCTCTTGGGCAGGTACCAGCGTCCCGACCTCCGCAACCATCGCAAGATCCTCGTGGTCGACGGCGAGGTGGCCTACATGGGGTCGCAGAACGTCATCGACCGCAGCTACAACAAGCGCAGCAACATCCGTCGCGGCCTCAAGTGGCAGGAGCTCGTCGCCGAGGTCGAGGGCCCGATCGTGTCGGGCCTCGACGCGATCTTCGCGACCGACTGGTACCTCGAGACGGGCGAGGCGCCGTCGCGCGACGAGCTCATCCCGTTCGAGCAGGAGTCCGAGCTGCAGAACCTCGACTGCCAGGTCGTGCCGAGCGGTCCCGGCTACCAGAACGAGAACAACCTGAAGCTGTTCCTCGCGCTGCTGTACGCCGCGCGCGAGCGCATCATCATCACGAGCCCGTACTTCGTACCGGATGAGGCGATGCTGCGCGCCATCAGCGGTGCGACGCAGCGCGGCGTGCACGTCGAGCTGTTCGTCTCCGAGGTCGGCGACCAGGCGCTCGTCTACCACGCGCAGCGCTCCTACTACGAGGCGCTGCTGCGCGGCGGCGTGCGGATCTACATGTACCAGGCGCCGTTCATCCTGCACGCCAAGCACTTCACGATCGACGACGACGTCGCGGTGATCGGTTCGAGCAACATGGACATCCGCTCGTTCGAACTCAACATGGAGGTCTCGCTGCTGGTGCGCGGCGCGTCGTTCGTGCGCGAGATGCGGGCGGTCGAGGACGGCTACCGTCGGGACAGCCGTGAGCTGACGCTCGACGAGTGGATGCAGCAGCCCCTCCGCTCGACGGTCCTCGACAACCTGGCCCGGCTGACCTCGGCACTGCAGTAGCGGTCCGGCGATGGCCTCTATCGTACGACTCGCGGCGACCGGGGCCGCCGCGACGATCGTCGCGACGGCGGCGTTCCTGCCGGCCGGGTGGTCGCCAATGCCGGACGGGTCGTCGACCGGCGCGGCCGGGGTCACGCGCCTCGTCGCCGACGTGCCACCGCCCGTGGCGATGCCGACGAGCTACCCGTACCAGCCCGAGCTCGAGGTCGTGCCCGACGACCCGACGGACGCCTCGATCAACCGCGGCGTCATCCCCTACGACGAGATCGCACCCAGGCTGAACGGACTGATGGACGCCAGCGACCGGATCTCGGTGCAGGTCGTGGGGGAGTCGGCCCTGGGGCGCGACATCCACCTGGTCACCCTCACCGAGAAGGAGAACCGCGGCCAGACGACAAAGCAGGCGAACTTTCGGGAGATGATCAAGCAGAACCCGGCCGCCGCGGCGAGGAATCGCGCCCTGGCGAGCCAGTACAAGGTGCCGATCTGGTTCAACGCGAACATCCACGGCAACGAGTGGGAGGGCACCGACGCGGTGCTCGACTACATCGAGTACCTCGCGACCGCGCCGTGGGACGAGGTCGATGAGCTGATGCAGGGCCACCGGCTGTACTTCACGGTGACCAACAACCCGGACGGCCGCGCCCTGGGGCAACGGGCCACCGCGGACGGCTTCGACGCGAACCGCGACATGATCACGGGGGCCACCGCCGAGGCGCGCATCATCCGCGACCTCTCGGGCGTCATCCAGCCGACCTACTACGTCGACCTGCACGGGTACACGAGCGTGCTCCAGGTCGAGCCCTGCGGTCCGCCGCACGGCGAGAACTACGAGTACGACCTCTTCCTGCCGCACGCGTACGCGGCGGCGCTCCAGGTCGAGCAGGCCGTGGTCGACGCGAAGATCCCGGGCAACACGTACCTCGACCGCACGACGAACCGCGTGACGACCGAGAACACCGGGAACATCCGGATCCCGTACCGTGACATCCGCTCGGGCTGGGATGACTGGCCCCCGATCTTCACGCCGCAGTACGTCGCGTACCAGGGCGCCGTCACCACGACCGTCGAGCTGCCGCTCGGGCGCGTGAACCCGGCGACCGATCCGCGGAACGCGGCGAACTCGGCGGTCAACATCCAGGTGGCGAACGTCGTCGTCGAGACCTCCGTCGACTATGTGGTCGGCAATCGCGCGGCGCTACTGTCGAACCAGATCGAGATCTTCCGGCGCGGCGTCGCGGGTGAGCCGATCGAGACGATCCCGGCCGACGTCGACCCGGCCGCGGTGCCGGCGCCGAACGAGTGGGCCGAGATCTGGGACGAGATCGACGTCTATCCGACGGAGATCCCGAGGGCGTACGTCATCCCGGCCGACGGCACGCAGCGCTCGGTGACGGATGCCGCGCGGCTGGTCGACCAGCTCATCGCCAACGGCGTCGACGTGCGCCGGGCCACCGCCGGGTTCTCGGCCGGCGGGTCGACGTACCCGGCCGGGACGTACGTGGTCGACATGCACCAGCCGCTGCGCGGCATGGCGAACGTGCTGCTCGCCGACGGCAGCGACATCTCGACACGCGTGCCCGACATGTACGACATCTCGGCATGGAGCCTCGCGCTCCTCTGGGGCGCCGACGTCGACGCGGTCGGAGACACCACCGACCCCGCCCTCGAGGTCGAGCTCGAGCCCGTGGCGGAGGCGGCGGCGACCGGCTCCGTGCCGGCAGCGGGCTCCTACCTCGAGCTCGCCACCGGCGGCGCCGCCGAGTACCAGGCGATCAACGCGCTGCTGGAGTCGGGCGTCCCGGTCTCGGCGTTCGAGGACGGTTCCGCGATCCTCGGTCCGGATGCCGCGAGCCACGCTGCCGCGGTCGAGGTCGCCGAGCGCTACGGGGTGGCGTTCTCGGCGTCCGACGGATCGCGCCTGGCGGCGGAGGAGAGCGCCGGCCTCGGCGCGATGCGCGTGGCGTACTCGGGTGGCGCGGAGGAGCGCGTGACGCTGCAGCGCCTCGGCTTCGACGACCTCGTGAACGTGACGTCCGCGGCGCTGCAGAGCGGCGCGGTGTCGCTCGACGGCGTCGACGTGCTCTGGATCGGCGGAACGCTGAACTTCAGCGGTGCGCAGGCGGGCGGACGCGCGAAGGTGCAGGCGTACCTCGACGCCGGCGGCGGCGTGGTCGGCGAGGGCACGGCGATCGCCTCCTTCGCGAACTCGTTCGGCCTCGTCACGTCGACGGCGGTCTCGGGCGCGAGCGGCTCGAACGGCATCCTGAGCGTCGACCCGGTCGAGGGCGGACTTCTCGGCACGTATCCGATGGAGACCTCATTCGGGTACCCGGCGGTGTGGTTCACGACCCTGGGTGCGAACGCGGTCGTCGAGCAGCGCTACGCGGCCGACGATCCGTTCATCGCCGGCCACTGGCGCGAGCAGTCCGGCCGTTCGCAGGCGGATGCCGCGGGCCAGGCCTCGGCGGTGTCGGCGGAGACCGATGCGGGCAACCGCGTGCTGATGTTCGGCTCGTCGATGAACTTCCGCACGCACCCGGTCGGCCTGTACGGCCAGATCGCGCGCGGACTGTTCTGGGCCGGCACGGAAGGGGCGGAGGTGCCCGTCCCGTAGGCGGCGGGAGCATCGCCACGGCGCCGGTCGGGACGCGAGTCCCGGTCGGCGCCCTCGTCATGCGCCGGCACTCGCCGTTCGCCGCGCCTTCCGACGCGCCGGCTACGAGCATGTGGGAATTTCTGCGAAACGCTTGCATTGTGTGGGAATTCCGAGCTAAACTCACACAACCGCAGAGAAGCAGGCAGAATCAGGCAAGGGGGCCCGCATGTACGCGATGGAGCGACACGAGCACATCCTCACCGCGCTCGGGCAGACGGGCCGCGTCTCGGTCGCCGACCTCGCAGACCGGCTGCACGTGACTCCCGAGACCATCCGCCGCGACCTCGATGCGCTCGAGCGCGCCGGCCACGTGCGCCGCGTGCATGGCGGAGCCGTGAGCGCGTCGCGTGCGAGCATCGCCGAGACGACCGTCCTCGAGCGCTCCGGCCGCGCGACCGAGGCCAAGCGCGCCATCGCCCGCGAAGCCCTCGCCCTCGTCCCGTCCACGTTCACCGGGTCGATCCTCATCGACGCGGGCACGACCACCGGCGCGCTCGCCGACGCGCTCGCGACGTGGCGGCCCGACCCCGGCATCGCCCCGCTCACCGTCTACACGAACTCGGTCCCCATCGCCGCGACGCTGCACGGCAACCCGAACCTCGTCGTCCGCATCATCGGCGGCACCGTCCGCGGCATCACGAGCGCGGCCGTCGGCCCCGCCGCGGTCGCGCAGCTCGCCGAGATCCGGCCCGACATCGCCTTCCTCGGCGCCAACGGCGTGAGCGCCGAGTTCGGGCTGTCGACGCCCGACGAGCTCGAGGCGCAGGTCAAGCGCACCATGGTCGACCGGGCGCGGCTCGCGGTCCTGCTCGTCGACGCGTCGAAGCACGACGACGAGGCGCTGCAGCGATTCGCCGCACTCGACGAGGTCGACGTGCTCATCACCGACGCCCCGCCCGCCGGCCCGCTCGCCGAGGCGCTCGCCGACGCCGAAGTGGAGGTCCGGGTCGCATGATCGTCACGCTCACCGTCAACCCGTCGCTCGACCGCACCGTCGAGCTCGACCACGAGCTCCTCCGCGGCGAGGTGCAGCGCGTCGCCCGCAACGTCGAGGAGCCCGGTGGCAAGGGCGTCAACGTGACGCGCGCGCTCGTGGCATCCGCCGTCGCATCGGTCGCCGTCCTGCCGGGCCGCGCCGACGACCCCCTCGTGCTCTCGCTCGGCGCGGCCGGCCTGCCGGTCGTGACCGTGCCGATCGCGGCCCGCCTGCGCTCCAACATCACGATCACCGAGCCCGGCGGTGTCACCACCAAGCTCAACGAGCCCGGTCCCGCGCTCACCGACGCGGAGCAGGCGGCACTCGTCGCCGCGGTCGTCGAGCAGGCTGCGGATGCCGCGTGGCTCGTGCTCGCCGGGTCGCTGCCGCCGTCGCTCGACCCGGCCTTCTACGTGCGGATCGTGCGCGAGTCCCGCGCCGCCGGCGTGACCGCGCGGATCGCCGTCGACACGTCCGGCGCCCCGCTCGCGGCGCTCCTGGACTCGGGCGAACCCGTCGACCTCATCAAGCCGAACGGCGAGGAGCTCGCCGAACTCGCGGGTGAGCCCGACGCCGACGCGCTCGAGGCCGACCCCGAGCGCGTCGCCGAGGTCGCCGCGCGGCTCGCGCCCCGCGGCATCCGCTCGGCGCTCGTCACGCTCGGCGCCGCCGGCGCCGTGCACGTCCGCGGCGAGGAGGCCTGGTTCGCCCCGGCCCCGCGCATCACGCCGCGGAGCACGGTCGGTGCCGGCGACAGCTCGCTCGCCGGCTTCCTGCTCGCCCTGACCGAGGGGGCGGAGCCCGAGCGGGCGCTCGCCCAGGCGGTCGCCCACGGCGCGGCCGCCGCGTCGCTCCCCGGTTCGGCGGTGCCCTCGCGGGAACTCGCCGACGCCTCGACCATCACCGTCACCCGAATCCGGGGCGCCGTCGCCCCGGTCGTCTCATAGGAGGAATCCCGATGTCCGACGTCATCGACCAGCGGCTCGTCACGCTCGACGAGCCACTCGGCGCCGACAAGGCCGCCGTCATCCGAGCGCTCGCCGGGTCCGTCGTGGCCGCCGGCCGCGCCACCGACGCCGAGGCGCTCTTCGCCGACGCGTGGGCCCGCGAGGAGAAGGACTCCACGGGCGTGCCGGGCGGCATCGCCATCCCGCACGCGAAGTCCGACGCCGTGACCGAGCCCACGCTCGCCGCGGCCCGGCTGCCCGAGGGCGTCGACTTCGGCTCCTTCGACGGGCCGGCCGACCTCGTGTTCCTCATCGCGGTCCCGACCGCGTCGACGCAGGAGCACCTGACGGTGTTGTCGACGCTCGCGCGCTCCCTCATCCGCGAGGACTTCGTCGCGTCGCTGCGGTCGGCGCCCGATGCGGCGACGTTCGTCCGGCTCGTCGACGAGGCGCTCGCGCCCGAACCCGAGCCGGCGGCGACGCCCGCGGCCGTTCCCGCAGCAGCGGCGGCCGGTGCCGCCGGTGCGACGGCGGCGGCGGGGGCGGCGGATGCCGCGGCATCCGCCCGCCACGCGGGCAAGCCCGTGCTCCTCGCGGTCACCGCGTGCCCCACCGGCATCGCCCACACGTATATGGCCGCCGACGCGCTCGCGAAGGCCGCCGACGAGGCCGGCGTCGAGCTGCACGTCGAGACGCAGGGCTCCGCGGGCGCGACCCCGCTCGCGCCCTCCGTGATCGAGCGCGCCGACGCGGTCATCTTCGCGGTCGACGTCGACGTGCGCGACAAGTCGCGGTTCGCGGGCAAGCCGGTCGTGGCGGGCCCGGTCAAGCGCGGGATCGACCACCCCGGCGAGATGGTCCGCGAGGCCGTGGCCGCGATCGACGACCCCTCGGCGCCGCGCGTCACGGGCGACGTGGCCGCGAGCACCGCGGCCACCGCCGCGGCCAGCGAGCACTTCGGCCAGAAGGTCAAGCGCGTCCTGCTCACGGGCGTCAGCTACATGATCCCGTTCGTCGCCGGTGGCGGCCTCCTGATCGCGCTGGGCTTCCTGTTCGGCGGGTACGACATCACCGACACGGCGAACGAGATCGTCCTCACGAACAACCTGTTCAACCTGCCGGACGGCGGCCTCCTCGTCTACCTCGGCGCCGTGTTCTTCACGATCGGCGCGATCTCGATGGGCTTCCTGGTCCCGGCGCTCGCCGGCTACATCGCCTACGCGATCGCCGACCGCCCGGGCATCGCACCCGGCTTCGTCGCGGGCTCGGTCGCGGGACTCATGGGCGCCGGCTTCATCGGCGGCCTCGTCGGCGGCATCCTCGCCGGCTGGGTGGCCCTGATGCTGGCCCGCCTCGACGTGCCGCGCTGGCTCAGGGGGCTCATGCCCGTCGTCATCATCCCGCTCGTCGCATCCATCGTGGCATCCGGCCTGATGATCGTCGTGCTCGGCGGACCGATCGCGGCCCTGTCGACCGCGCTCAACGACTGGCTGGCCGGGCTCTCGGGCGCCGCCGCGATCGTGCTCGGCCTCATCCTCGGCGCCATGATGGGCTTCGACCTCGGTGGCCCGGTGAACAAGGTCGCGTACTCGTTCGCCGTCGCGGGCCTCGGCGCCGCGTCCGTGGACAACCAGGCGCCGCTCATGGTCATGGCCGCCGTCATGGCGGCGGGCATGGTGCCGCCGCTCGCGATGGCGCTCGCCACGGTGCTCGACCGCAAGCTGTTCACCCCGGTCGAGCGTGAGAACGGCAAGGCCGCATGGCTGCTGGGAGCCGCGTTCATCTCCGAGGGCGCCATCCCGTTCGCCGCAGCCGACCTGTTCCGCGTCATCCCGGCCTCCATCCTCGGCGGCGCGGTCGCCGGCGCGATCAGCATGGGCATGGGCGTCACGTCGCAGGCCCCGCACGGCGGCATCTTCGTGTTCTTCGCGATCGGCAACCTGCTGTGGTTCGTCCTCGCGATCGTCGCCGGGTCGGTGGTCGGTGCCCTCGTGGTCATCGCACTGAAGCGCTGGGCCCACCGGCGCCCGGTGCGGGAAGAGCAGGCGATGGGTGCGCCTGAGGTGGCCGTGGCCTGACGGCTGCGTGATCACCCCGGCGGCCGGTGCTCCCTCCAGGGCACCGGCCGTCGGCGCGCGCGGCCGCGGCGTCCGGCCCGGCCAGGCGACGGACGCCGCGGCTCAGCGCCGCGGCTTGAGCCGCACGGTCGGCAGCTCGGGCGCCGGGAGCGCCGCGCCGTCGTATCCCGGCACCGTGCCGAAGGGCCCGTCCGGGTCGTTGCGGTCGATGACATCGGCCTGCCAACGGCGCCGGGACTCGACGATCTCGTCGTGCGAGCGCCCGATGAAGTTCCACCACATGACGAGCTCCTCGTCGAAGGGCACCCCGCCGAGCAGCACCACGCGCACGGGGCCCTCGTCGGCCCGCAGCCGCACGCGTTCGCGGCCGGGCTCGAAGTAGGCGAGCTGGGCCCATGGCACCTCGGTCGCGGCATCCGGGCGGTCGGCGTCGGGGAAGTCGATCGTGACCGGTCCGGCGTCGACGAGCACGCCGTGCTCGAACGCGGGATCGAGCGGCAGGTCGACGACGCCGCCGGCGGGCAGGTCGACCTGTGCGCCGAGCAGCGGCGAGAACATCGTGACGGGGGAGGACGCGGCATCCGTCGCCGCCAGCTCGCCGACGAACACGCGCACGGTCGCGTCTCCGAGCCGGAACGGCGTCGTGTCGGCGTGCTCGAAGAACGGCGCGGCGTGGCGGGACGCCTCGGGGAGCGCGACCCAGAGCTGCACGCCGTGCAGCCGCGTCGTGCCCGGTGTCGACACCTCGGAGTGCGAGATGCCGCGCCCGGCGGTCATGAGATTCACGCCGCCCGGCCGCACGAGCTCGTGGCTGCCGGTCGAGTCGCGGTGCTCGATCTCGCCCTCGAACAGCCAGCTCACGGTCTGCAGCCCGGTGTGCGGGTGCGGCGGCACGACCATGCCGCCGGTCTCGGCGACGTCGTCGGGGCCGTAGTGGTCGGCGAAGCACCACGCGCCGATGGTCGTGCGACCGCGCTGGGGCAGCGTGCGGCGCACGGGCATCGCGCGCGGACCGCCGAGCGGCACCTCGCGGTACTCGAGCACGCGCACGGTCGGCCCCTCGGGGGCCTCGGGCGGGCAGAGCAGTTCGACGGGGTCGCGTTCGAGGTTGCTCATGCAGCGAATCCTACGCTCGCGCTCGGGGCCGACTCCCAGCCCGCGGCGCTGACGGTGACGGATGCCGCGGGGATAGCATGTGGCCATGGCCCCGCACACGGATGTCCGCCGCCTCCTGCTCGCCACCGCCGCCGTCGCGTCGGCCCTGCTGCTCGCCGGCTGCGCGGCCGGCTCCGGCCCGATCGAGGATTTCCCCGGACTGCCGGTCGTCGAGGAGGAGACCGAGGCCGAGGGCGAGGCCGAGGACACCGAGGAAGGCGGCCCCACCGAGGACGAGGCGGACGAGGAGGAGGCCGAGGAGGAGCCCGAGCCGACGGGCGACGAGCCCGTGGTGCAGTACCTCAACGACGGCGGCCGCCTCGCGATCACGATCTGGGGTTCGTCGACCTGCCCGGTGGTGCCGTCCGAGCTGCGCGTGACCGCCGAGGCCGGCGAGGGCAACGCCGTCGAGGCCGTCCTGCCCGAGCCGCCGAACCGTCCGTGCACCATGGACTTCACGCCGCACACCACCGTGTTCTCGACGCCTGCCGACGTGACGACGACCGAGCCGCTCGAGGTGACGATCGGCGAGCAGGTCGTGACCGTGCCGATCAAGTAGCGCAGGGCGCCGGGGGCCTCAGCCGATCGTGAGGTCGACGAGCAGCCGTGCCGCGAGCTGTTCGAGTTCGTCGCGCACGGCGACCGGCTCGGTGTCGGCGGGAACGCGCGCGACGATGTGCGCCTCGAAGAGCTGACCGCCCGCCATGGGGGCGTCGCGGCGCTCGGTGTGCATGGTCTCGATGCTGACGCCGTGGCGGGCGAGTGCGGCGGACACGTCGCGGACGATGCCCGGCTGGTCGTTTCCGACGAGGTCGATGTGCAGCTCGGCCCAGCCGTCGGGCGCCGGTCCGCCCGCCTCGTCGGCCCCCGGGTGCGCCGTGATGTCGAGCAGCCCGTCGAGCCGTGCGAGCGCGGATCGCAGCGCGTCGGCGCGGTCGTCGGGCACCGACACGACGACGATGCCCGCGAACTGCCCGGCGAGCTCGGCCATCTGGCTGCGCTCCCAGTTGCCGCCGTGCGCGCCGATGGCCTCGGCGAGCGCCTCGACGAGTCCGGCGCGGTCGTCTCCGATGACGGTGAGCACGAGTCTGGGCATGCGTGCATCCAACCACGGCCCGTGCGGGCGCGTCGAGCGGGTCAGCGCCCGGTCGCGCCCGTCGCGGGGGGCGCCGGCCGCGCGGCATCCGCTCGCCGGAGCACCAGGAGTTCGCCGATCTCGCAGTCGAGGGCATGACAGATCCCCTGCAGCGTCGAGAAGCGGATGGCGCGCGCCCGGTCGTTCTTCAGCACGCTGAGGTTGACGACGCTCACCCCGACGAGCTCGGCGAGCCGGGTGAGCGTCATGCCGCGGTCGGCGAGCAGTTCGTCGAGCCGGCAGTGGACGTCGTGGGACTCGTCGGCCTCTGCGGGGGCCATCAGACGAGCCCCTCCGTGTCGCGCTGCAGGCGCTCGCCGACCGCGAAGGCGGTGCCGATGATCGCGACCACGAACGCGCCGAGGACGAACGGCATGAGGTCCACGGCCATGATCACGTTGTCGAAGTCCCCGTCGGAGATGCGCGCGAACGCCCCGTTGGCGGCCATGTTGCCGAGGAACGGCACGGCGGCGGCGCCGATCAGGCCGACGGTGCCGGCCGTGCCGACCAGTCGCGTGTTGCGCCGGCTGAACACCCGGCCGCGGAGCGTCGAGGCGCTGAGCAGGACGAGGCAGGCGACCACCACCGCGACCGTGGCGGCGAACACGACCTCCGCTGCGATGAGCGAGACGAGGGAGGCGACCGGCAGTTCGTCGGTGGTGAGGAACGCACGCTCGAGTTCGACCGTCACGGGGGCGCCGCCGGGGCCGATCGGCGCCTCGGCCGGGGTGCCGGCGAACTCGCCGAGCACGCGCACGTCGGCGGACGTGAGCGCCTCCGCGATCCGCATGGCGGCGGTCACGACCGCCCACGCGACGATGGCGATCCCGGCGGCCATGAAGGCCCAGATGCCGACGGTGTCGGCGCGGGAGGGGATGCGGGCTGCAGTGCGGGGGTTCGGGTCCACGGCGGGGCCTTCCATATCGACAAACGATAACAACGATATTCGATACGGTATGGATGCCGCGGACGGCTGTCAACTCCTGCGGCGGCCCGCCGTGCGGCATCCGCTCGCCCGCCGGGATCACGGGACGGTCACGGCCCGTGCGCCCATGGCGAACAGGGGCCCGTGCCGCACCGCGGGTCGTTACCGTGGATGTATCGACGCCCCTACCCGGCGCCGTGAGGAGTTGATGATGTTCGAGAGATTCACCGACCGCGCCCGACGTGTGGTCGTCCTGGCCCAAGAAGAGGCCAAGATGCTGAACCACAACTACATCGGCACCGAGCACATCCTGCTCGGCCTCATCCACGAGGGTGAGGGCGTGGCCGCCAAGGCGCTCGAGTCCCTCGGGATCTCGCTCGACGCCGTGCGCGAGCAGGTGCAGGACATCATCGGCCAGGGCCAGCAGCAGCCGACCGGGCACATCCCCTTCACGCCGCGAGCGAAGAAGGTGCTCGAGCTCTCGCTGCGCGAGGCGCTGCAGCTCGGCCACAACTACATCGGCACCGAGCACATCCTCCTCGGCCTGATCCGCGAGGGCGAAGGCGTCGCCGCGCAGGTGCTCGTCAAGCTCGGTGCCGACCTCAATCGCGTGCGCCAGCAGGTCATCCAGCTCCTCTCCGGCTACCAGGGCAAGGAGCAGGTGCAGGTCGGTGCGAACGAGCAGCAGGCCCCGCAGGGCGGCTCGCAGATCCTCGACCAGTTCGGCCGCAACCTCACGCAGGCCGCCCGCGAAGGCAAGCTCGACCCCGTCATCGGGCGTGAGAAGGAGATCGAGCGGGTCATGCAGATCCTCTCGCGCCGCTCCAAGAACAACCCGGTCCTCATCGGCGAGCCCGGCGTCGGCAAGACCGCCGTCGTCGAAGGGCTCGCGCAGGCGATCGTCAAGGGCGAGGTGCCCGAGACGCTGAAGGACAAGCAGCTCTACTCGCTCGACCTCGGCTCCCTCATCGCCGGCTCGCGCTACCGCGGCGACTTCGAGGAGCGCCTGAAGAAGGTCACGAAGGAGATCCGCACGCGCGGCGACATCATCGTCTTCATCGACGAGATCCACACCCTCGTGGGTGCCGGCGCCGCCGAGGGCGCGATCGACGCCGCGTCGATCCTCAAGCCGCTGCTGGCCCGCGGCGAGCTGCAGACCGTCGGCGCGACCACGCTCGACGAGTACCGCAAGCACTTCGAGAAGGATGCCGCGCTCGAGCGCCGCTTCCAGCCGATCCAGGTCGCCGAGCCGAGCCTTCCCCACGCGATCAACATCCTCAAGGGGCTGCGCGACCGCTACGAGGCGCACCACAAGGTCTCCATCACCGACGGCGCGATCGTCGCCGCCGCGAACCTCGCCGACCGCTACATCAGCGACCGGTTCCTCCCCGACAAGGCCATCGACCTGATCGACGAGGCCGGCGCCCGACTGCGCCTCTCGATCCTCTCGTCGCCGCCCGAACTGCGCGAGTTCGACGAGAAGATCGCCGTGGTCCGCGCCGCGAAGGAGACCTCGATCGAGGAGCAGGACTTCGAGAAGGCCGCGTCGCTGCGCGACGAGGAGAAGAACCTGCTCGGCGAGCGCCTCCGCCTCGAGAAGCAGTGGAAGTCGGGCGACGTCAAGACCACCGCGGTCGTCGACGAGGGCCTGATCGCCGAGGTGCTGGCGCAGGCCACCGGCATCCCCGTCTTCAAGCTCACCGAAGAGGAGTCGAGCCGGCTCGTCTTCATGGAGAAGGCACTGCACGAGCGCGTCATCGGCCAGGAGGAGGCGATCTCCGCCCTGTCGAAGACGATCCGCCGCACCCGCGCCGGCCTCAAGGACCCGAAGCGACCCTCGGGCTCGTTCATCTTCGCCGGCCCCACGGGCGTCGGCAAGACCGAGCTCGCCAAGGCGCTCGCGGAGTTCCTGTTCGACGACGAGGCGGCGATGATCTCGCTCGACATGTCGGAGTACGGCGAGAAGCACACGGTCTCCCGGCTGTTCGGCGCCCCTCCCGGCTTCGTCGGCTTCGAGGAGGGCGGCCAGCTCACCGAGAAGGTGCGCCGCAAGCCGTTCTCGGTCGTGCTCTTCGATGAGATCGAGAAGGCCCACCCCGACATCTTCAACTCGCTCCTCCAGATCCTCGAGGAGGGCCGCCTCACCGACGGCCAGGGTCGCGTGGTGGACTTCAAGAACACCGTCATCATCATGACGACGAACCTCGGCACGAAGGACATCTCGGGCGGCCCCGTGGGCTTCCAGGTCGAGGGCGACACCCGCACGGGCTACGACCTCATGCGCGCGAAGGTGAACGAAGAGCTGAAGAAGCACTTCAAGCCCGAGTTCCTGAACCGCGTCGACGAGATCATCGTCTTCCCGCAGCTGTCGAAGCCCGAGCTGCTGCAGATCGTCGACCTGTTCATCAAGCGACTGAGCGAGCGCATGCTCGACCGCGACATGACCGTCGAGCTCACCACTCCGGCGAAGGAGCGGCTCATCGAGGTCGGGTTCGACCCGACCCTCGGCGCCCGCCCGCTGCGACGCGCGGTGCAGCACGAGATCGAGGATCGGCTGTCCGAGAAGATCCTGCACGGCGAGCTCAACTCGGGCGACCACGTGCACGTCGACTTCAAGGACGGCGAGTTCGTCTTCACGACGACCCAGCGGGCGCTGCCCGTCGGGGTCGGCGTCAACACGAGCGCCGCGATCGGCACCGGTCCGGGTACGCCCGACCTGGCGGCCGGCCAGTAGGCACGGTTCGACCCGACGGGGGCGGATGCCGCGGCATCCGCCCCCGTCGCCGTCCGCACCTCCAACCGAGTGCGCCGTTGCTTCGAGCCGAATTCAGGAGCGGGCGGCATCCTGACGCCGGCAGATGCGCCGATCCTGTCTCTGACCGCGCCGCCCGCCCGCCGCGCTCCTGAATTCCGGACGTGGCGGGCGGGCTTACGATGAGCGGATGACCCAGCCCCCCTTCACCGTGCGCAAGGCGCGCACGCACGACGTGCCGAGGATCGTGGAACTCGTGGAGCCGCTCGTGTCACGACGCATCCTGCTCGGCAAGGAGCGCGTCGACCTGTACGGCGACGTGCAGGAGTTCCGCGTCGCGGAGGCCGCCGACGGCACGGTCGTCGGCTGCGGCGCCCTGCACGTCATGTGGGAGGACCTGGGGGAGGTGCGCACCCTCGCCGTGCGCGAGGACTGGCTCGGCCGCGGCGTCGGGCACGCGCTGCTCGACGCGCTCGAGGACGACGCGCGTGAGCTGGGCCTCAGCCGGCTGTTCTGCCTCACCTTCGAGGTCGCGTTCTTCGGCCGCCACGGCTTCGAGGACATGGGTCACGAGAGCGTCGACCCCGACCTGTACGCCGAGCTGGTGCGCTCGCATGACGAGGGCGTCGCGGAGTTCCTCGACCTCGCGCGCGTGAAGCAGAACACGCTGGGCAACACGCGGATGCTGAAAGTCCTCTGAGCGTCCCTCACGTGCCTCCCGGCGCGCCGACCGAGCGCACGGCCGCCGTCGGGCGACGCCGTAGCCTGTGGCCATGTCCTCGAACCGCACCACGCAGGGGCGCCTCCCCGCGAGCGTCTACCGCCGCCGGCGAGCCATGGTGCTGCTCGGGCTCGTCGCGGTGATCATCGCGATCGTGCTCGTGATCGTCCGCCCGGGTGCGAGCCAGGGCGACGAGGTCGCGCAGACCACCCCGGCTTCGGCGCCGGCGACGACGGCGCCCGCGGCGACCGACGTGCCGGCCGCGAGCGTCGAGCCCGAGCCGAGTGCGGCGGCGCCGGTCGACGGCGCCGCGTGCGTCGATGCGCAGATCACCGTCGAGCCCGTGACGGATGCCACGGTGTACGCCGCCGACGAGCAGCCGAACCTGTCCGTCACCATCACCAACACCGGACCGAACTCGTGCGTGATCGACGTGGGCACGGCGGCTCAGGTGTTCACGGTGAAGAGTGGCAACGAGGTCTACTGGAGCTCGACCGACTGCCAGGTCGACCCGGTTCCCGCCGAGGTGACGCTCGAACCGGGGCAGGTCGTCTCGTCGAGCGAGCCGCTCGTGTGGGACCGCACCCGGTCGAGCGCCGACTCCTGCGAGGGCGAGCGGTCGGCCGTTCCCGGCGGGGGAGCGTCGTATCACCTCGGCGTCACGGTCGACGGCTTCGAGTCGGAGTCGACGAAGCAGTTCCTGCTCTACTGACGCGTGCGAGCCGGCCTCGACCGCTCGGTAGGCTGGACGGATGGCCGGTGCGAAGCGTTCGAAAAGCGGCGAGCCCGTGGAGTTCCGTTCGCAGGCGCTCGCCGAGGCGCTCGAACGGCAGGACATGGCGGCGGTGGCGCTCGCGCTCCGAAACGGGAACACGGTGGTGCCGCTGGTGAAGCCGGGTCCGCGTGACACGCCGCTGGACGGCGGTGAGGTCTGGACCTACCGGGATCCCAGGACCGGCGAGGTGGCGCTGCTGCTGTTCAGCGACGCAGCCAACAAGCCCGCGAACCTGCCGCCCGCGGTCGGGCTGCAGAGCCCTGCCTGGTTGCGGACCTTCCTGAAACGGTACGAGTCGACGATCACGACGGTCTTCCTCGACATCGCCGGTCCGCATCCGATGCAGGCGGCGCCGGGCGAGCTGCTGAAGGCGCTCGAGGCGTAGTTCAGAACGCGGCGTCGAGCTCGCGCTCGCGTGCGCCGGTCGAGGCCATCATGGCGCGCTCGACCGCGGCGCGGACGCTGCCGAGCTCGTCGTCGAGCAGCTCGCGATAGCCGAGCCGCCGCGCCTCCGAGCCGAGCTGCTTCGCCGAAGTCACGGGACGCACCTCGCCGGCGAGGCTGATCTCACCGACGGCGGCGAGGTCGTTGGGCACGGCGCGGTCGCGCATGGCGCTCGCGATGGCGATGGCGATCGCGAGGTCGGCGGCGGGTTCGGCGAGCCGGACGCCGCCCACGGTGGAGACGTACACGTCGTGCTCGCCGAGTTGGCGGAGGCCGGCGCGACGCTCGAGCACGGCGATGATCATCGCGACGCGTGAGGGGTCGACGCCGTTGACGACGCGCCGCGGCTGCGGCGCCTTGGTGCCCACGACCAGCGCCTGCACCTCGACGGGCAGGGCCCGGCGCCCCTCGAGCGCGACGGTCACGCACGTGCCGCTCACCGCGCTGCGCGACCGGCTGAGGAACAGCGCCGAGGGGTCGGGCACCTCGGCGATGCCGTCGCCGGTCATCTCGAAGCAGCCGACCTCGTCCGTCGGCCCGAAGCGGTTCTTCAGGGCCCGCACGAATCGCAGCGCGGTCTGGCGGTCGCCCTCGAACTGGCACACGACGTCGACGAGGTGCTCGAGCAGCCGGGGGCCGGCGATCGAGCCGTCCTTCGTGACATGGCCGACGAGCAACACGGGCAGCTGCCGTTCCTTCGCCACGCGGATCAGCGTGGAGGCGACCTCGCGGACCTGGCTCGGCTGGCCCGGGAGGCCGTCGGAGAGAGAGCTCGACACGGTCTGCACCGAGTCGACGATGAGCAGCTCGGGTCGCACCTCGTCGACCTGGCCGAGGATCGTCGCGAGGTCGGTCTCGGCGGCGAGGTAGAGCTCGTCGTGCAGCGCTCCGGTACGGCCCGCCCGGAGCCGCACCTGGGCGGTCGATTCCTCGGCGCTCACGTAGAGGACGCGTCGGCCGGTGCCGGCCACGCGGGCCGCCACCTCGAGCAGCAGCGTCGACTTGCCGACGCCCGGCTCGCCCGAGAGCAGGATCGCCGCGCCCGCGACGATGCCGCCGCCGAGCACCCGGTCGAACTCGCCGATGCCGCTGGGTCGATGCGCGGTGTCCTCCACCTCGACCTCGCCGATCGGCCGAGCCGCGCGCGCCTGCGACGGCGCGACGGGCTGCAGGCTTCGGGTGATGCCCGTCTCGGTGCCCGCGTCGACGACCGTGCCCCACTGCTGGCATTCGGCGCACCGGCCGACCCACTTGATGCTGCTCCATCCGCATTCGGTGCAACGGAACGCGGTCGTGGGCTTCGGCATGCTGCGAGCCTAGGCGCGCCCCCCGACATCCGCGGGGAGCCCGGCCGCGGTTTCCGTCACGTCGTCGCCCGCGGGGAAGCGCCGTTCGAGCGCTGCGAGCACCGCGGGGCGGAACGCGTCGGCCCACACCTGGTAGCCGTGGTCGTTCGGGTGGAACCAGTCGTTGGCGAAGTGCGTGAAGATCCGCCGGAAACCGCGCAGCCGCGTCTCGCGGTGCAGCCGGACGAGCGTGAGCCCGCGCTCGGCGACCAGCCGCCGCAGGATGTCGTTCGCAACGGCCACCCTGCGCTCGTTGTGCGGGAAGTAGAAGAACGGCAGGTCGGCGACGAGCGCGTGCGGCGGCACGGCCTCGAGGATCGTGCGCACGTTGCGCTCGAACGCAGCGGGATCCCACTTCGCGATGTCGTTCGCACCGATCGAGACGGTCATGACGTCGGGCCGGTACTTCGCGAGCTTCGGCAGCTGGTCCTGCACCGCGAGCGCCGTCGTGGCGCCCGACACGCTGAGGTTCACCACGCGCACGGTGCGGCCCGTCGTGTCGCGCATCAGCCGCGCGAGGATGCCGACGTAGCTGTGGTCGGGCCGGCTCGCGCCGATGCCCTGCGCCGCGCTGTCGCCCATGGCGACGTACAGGAGCTCGCCGCGCACCTTCGCGTGGTCGCGCCACCACTTCGAGTGCACGGGAAGCGTCTCGTTGAGGATCAGGCTGTTGCGCGTGATGCCCGCCATGAACCGTCGCCATGCCGTCCGCGCCGCGAGCACCGCGCCCGCGAGCACGGCGAACGTCACGAGAGCGGATGCCACGCCGGCCCCGGGCGCGCGTTCGGGATCGTCGACCACGCCGCGACGCTATTGCCGTCGCCTGAACGGCCGCTGGATGCGCGCTGAGGACTCGTCGATCGGCGACGCCGGGTGGGGCCCTTCCCGATCACTCGCAGCGGGCCTACGCTGGCGCCATGCTCGCAGACACCGACGTGCTCGTCGTCGGAGCCGGGCAGGCCGGACTCGCGGTCAGCCACGAGCTCACGCGTCACGGCGTCGACCACGTCGTCGTCGATCGCGAGCGCGCCGGCGCCGCCTGGTACATGCGCTGGGACAGCTTCCGCCTGGTCACGCCGAACCACACCATCCGCCTGCCCGGCGGCGAGTACGACGGCGACGACCCGGGCGGCTACCTCACGCGTGAGCAGGTCATCGTCCACCTGCGCCGCTACGCCGCCTCCTTCGGCGCGCCGATCCTCGAGCACGCCGGCGTCATCGACCTCCGCGCCGACGACGACGGCTTCGTCGCCGAGACCGAGGGCGGGCCCGTGCGCGCGCGCCGGGTCGTCGCGTGCACCGGCGCCTTCCACAGGGAGCGTCGCCCGGCGGTCGTCGACGAGCTCGCGCGGCACCTCCCCGTCATCAGCTCGACGTCGTACCGATCGCCGGACTCGGTGCCGGATGGCCGGGTGCTCGTGATCGGCGGAGGCCAGACCGCGGGGCAGCTCGCCGAGGAGCTGCTGCTCGCCGGACGAGAGGTCGTGCTCTCGGCGGGGCGCGCGCCGGCGATGCCGCGGCGCGTCGGGGGGCGTGACGGCATCGACTGGCTGATCGATGCGCACTTCTTCGAGCAGACCCCCGTCGACCTGCCGACGCCGGCAGCGCGGCTGGCGCCCAATCCGCTCGTCACCGGGCGCGGAGGCGGCCACGACCTGAACCTGCGCACGCTGGCGGCCGCGGGCGCACGGCTGATGGGCCACGTGCTCGGCGTGGAGGGGCGGCGCCTCGTCGTCGCAGACGACCTCGCGGCATCCGTCGCGTCCGGCGACGAGGGCTGGGCCGTGATCTGCGACCTCATCGCGCGCACCGCCGAGCAGCTGGGGATGCCGCAGCCCGAGCTGCCGCGCATGCCGGAGGCGAGCATCCCGGTCTTCCCGGCGCCCCGCGTCGACGACCTCGCGGCCGTCGTCGTCGCCTGCGGGTTCCGTCCCGACTACCGCTGGATCGGGATCCCGGGCGTGGTCGACGACTTCGGCCTGCCGCTCCAGCACGACGGCGCGAGCACGAGGGTGGCGGGGCTCCACTTCGTGGGGGTCCCGTGGCTGCGGACGAGGAAGTCGCCGCTGCTCCTCGGGGTCGGCGAGGACGCCTCGGTCGTCGCCGCGCAGCTCGCGCCGTAGCGGCATCCGCTCGTTTTGGACGCCGACGGCGATCCGGCTATCATCGATCCCGGTACCGTGTCCGAGCGGCCTAAGGTGCAACTCTCGAAAAGTTGTGTGGGTGAAAGCCCACCGTGGGTTCAAATCCCACCGGTACCGCCATTGCTGAAGCCCCTCCTGCGGAGGGGCTTCAGTCGTTCTCGCGGGGCGGGCCGTCAGGCGTGCGCGGTGTCGTCGGGCTCCGAGTGGAGCCCGCTCACGGGCGGCACGACCACGGTCGCGCAGCGCGCGTTGGTGACGAGCGCGTGGCTGACCGAGCCGAGGAACATCCGCCGCACCGTACCGATCTGGCGGGAGCCGACGAACACGGTCGCATGCTCGCGGGCGCGCCTGAGGAGCGTCGGCGCCGTCGGGCCCGAGTCGACGTGCCGCTCGACGGGGAGGTCGGGGTGCCCCGCCAGGGCGGGCTCGAGCGCGCGGTCGAGGATCTCGGCGTCCTCCGCGACGTCGTGCGATCGCGCACCCACGTGCACCGCGTGCAAGGTCTCGCCGCGCTTCGCCGCGTAGTCGGCTGCGAGCCGGCACAGCCGCTCCGCGGGCGCGCCGTGGTCGACGGCGACCATCACGCCCGCGCGCGGGAGCACGTCGCCGATCGGGATCACGGCGACGGGTCCGCCGGCAGCACCGGCGAGGCGCGGGCCGAGGCGCGAACTGTGCCAGTACTCGTCGGTGCGGCCGTTCTCGGCGCCGACCACGACGAGGGAGTCGTCGCCCGACCGATCGGCGAGCATGTCACCGGGTTCTCCGCGCACCGCGGACGCCTCGACCTCGAGTGACGGATGCTCGGCCCGGACCCGGTCGGCGCGCTCCGCGATCTCACGTTCGGCCCGCGCGAGCAGTTCGCGAGTCTCCTCGTCGTCGCCGGCGATCCCCGAATCGTCCACCGCCCGTACCATCCTGAGCAGCCGCATGCCCTCGGGCTGCATCTCGGCGCGGGCGATCGCCCACTCGAGGGCCGTCTCGGCGGTGTCGCTCCCGTCCCAGCCCACCACTGTCGTCTCGTGCATCGCATCCTCCGATTCCCGATTCCCGGTTCCATCCACCCTCTCGCACCTCGCGCACGGGCGCGGAGGAGAAGGTCCCATCGCGACGTGCAGGACCTGGCCCCGACGACGCGCCGCGCGCCGATCACCAGCCGCTGCGGGTCGGCGTGTGCCCCTCGCGTGCGTCATCCGGCATCGTCATCTCGGCGCGGATCCCGAGCAGGCGGATGGCGCGATCGGCTTCGATCCGATCGCGCGCGAGCTCGAGCAGCCGTGCCGTCACGTCGTCGCGGTCGGATGACTCCGGGATCCGGCGCTGGTACGTCTTCGTGATGAACGGCGCGTACCGCACCTTCAGCGAGAGCCCGATCACCGGCCGGCCCTCCGCCGCGACGTCGTCGAGCACCCGTGCCGCGAGTTCGCGGAGCGCCGCCTGGACCTCGGCGGGATCGGTGAGGTCGCGCTGGAACGTGGTCTCCCGGCTGTGGCCGCGCGCGACCCAGGGCGTGTCGTCGACGACGCGCGCGCCCTCGCCGCGCCCGAGCTGCCGGTACCACGGGCCCATCCTGGGTCCGAACTCGCCCGCGAGCACGCCCACGTCGGCGGCAGCGAGCTCCGAGACGGTCCTGATGCCGTGGCCGGCGAGCCGCCGCGACACCTTGCTCCCGACGCCCCAGAGCTCGATCACGGGCCGATCGCCCATCACGTCGAGCCAGTTCGCCGCCGTGAGCCGGAACACCCCGGCGGGCTTGCCGAAGCCGGTCGCGACCTTGGCGCGCACGAGCGTGTCGCCGATGCCGACGCTGCAGTGCAGCCCCGTGCGATCGAGCACGGCGCGCTGCACCTCGTGCGCGTACGCCTCGGGGTCGTCGGTCTCCACCCCGACGAACGCCTCGTCCCAGCCGAGCACCTGCACCGTGGCGCCGGGTCGCGCACGCAGTGCGGCCATGACCTCCTCGGATGCCGCGGTGTAGGCCTCGGCGTCGACCGGCAGGATCAGCGCCTCCGGTGCCTTGCGCGCGGCGATGCGCAGCGGCATCCCGGAGCCCACGCCGAACTCGCGCGCCTCGTACGACGCGGTCGAGACGACGGCGCGTTCGCTCGGGTCGCCGCGGCCGCCCACGATGAGGGGCTTGCCGGCGAGCTCGGGCCGCCGCAGCACCTCGACCGCGGCGATGAACTGGTCGAGGTCGACGTGCAGCACCCAATGAGCCGGAACACGATCCACGAGGCCCTCAGTACCGTGTTCGGGCCCGCGGTGCAACCCGCCGGCTCAGGGCGCGTCACGTCCCGGCACACGGAGAACCCCCGCCTTCCGGATCGGGTCGGCAGGGGTTCTGCGTCTCCTGTGTCGTACAGCCGAGGTCAGCAGGCGTTCGGTGCGCCCTGACTGGTGGGCGGGTTCCAGGTGCAGTCGTCCTGGAGGTCCTGCGGCTCCGGGTTCTTGTTCTTGGTGTTGCCCTTCGTCTCCGTGGTCTCGGTCGTGCCGACGCCGGCCTGGTTGTTGCCCGGGCCCTCGAACGTCTCGCACGTCACCGTGCCGCGGTCCTTCGTACAGTTGTCGGGCAGCGGCGCGGCCACCGCACCCATGGCCGAGGCGCCGACCAGGAAGCCGGAGAGCGCCAGTGTCGCGAGGAGCTTTCGCATGATGTTTCCCCCGATGATGCCGGGCGCGGGTCGCCCGGGATATATCCGGGAACGCCGGTTGACGTTCCCGATCCACGCAGCACGGGGACGGCGCTGACTCATCGGGTGCGCGGCATGCGGCCGCGAGCTCTTCGGGTTCGCGCGGCCCGCGGGCCGCGAGGATGGGGGCAGGTTAGGACTGCGGAACGGCGGCGGCAACCCCATTGCGGAGGAAACCTCATGTTTCCCCCCCCCGGCTTCGGGGGCACGCGCACGCGCAATAGCGTGTCGCAACACGCGCCCGCAACCACTTGCACTCAGGTGGCTCTCAGGAGGACAGTGGGGAACACACAAGAGAAGGAGTGCACATGAGTTTCCTCGCTTTCCTCCTCCTCGGCCTCATCGCCGGGGCGATCGCCAAGCTCATCCTGCCCGGTAAGCAGGGCGGCGGATGGCTCATCACCCTCCTGCTGGGCGTCGTGGGCGCCCTCCTGGGCGGGTGGCTCGGCAGCGTGCTGTTCGGCGTACCGCTCGAGGAGTTCTGGGACCTCAGCACCTGGCTGCTCGCCATCGGCGGCGCCATCATCGTGCTGCTGATCTACGGCCTCATCGTGAACCGCAACAAGCGCACCGCCTGATCCACGAGATTCGAACCCGAGGGCCCGGTCCGACGCGAGTCGGCCGGGCCCTCGGTGCGTCCGGCCGCTGCGGCGTTCATCCGCCGGCGAGCTCGACGAAACGGCGCAGCATCCGCTGCGGTTCGGTGACGGATGCCGCGGCGAGCCGCTCGCTCACCGCCCGTAGCTCGCGCGCGGGAAAGTATCCGTGGTGCCGGTACACCTCGGCGCGCGCGACGAAGTCGGCGGTCGACACCTCCGGATGGAACTGGGTCGCGTACACGTGGCGGCCGACGCGGTAGACCTGCACGGGGCAGCCCGCGGAGCGGGCGAGGTGCACGGCGTCGGCGGGCAGGCGACTCGTGGCCTCCTTGTGGCCCACGAGCGCGTCGAACCGGGCGGGAAGCACCCCGAGCAGCGGATCGGCCCGGCCCTCGTCGGTGAGCGTCATCTCGACCGCCGCGGCCTCCTCGCCGTACAGCGTGCCCACGTCGCCGCCCAGCACGCGCGTGAGGACGCCGATGCCGTAGCAGGTGAACAGCACGGGGTGGTCGGTCGCGAGCGCCCGCTCGGCGAGCCGGGCGAGGTCGTCCTCGACGCGGCGCTGCACCGGGTGCTTGTGCTCGTGCGGCGTCGTGACGTTGTAGGGGCTGCCGCCGACGATCACGCCCGCGAACTGCTGCGGGACCAGCTCCCGGAGCGGTTCGACATCGAGCCGGTGGTGGTCGAGGCGGCCGGCGTCGAGTCCCGTCGCGCGCCGCACGGACTCGTACTCGGGGCCGACGGCCTCCACCTCGGGTCGTGCCGAGATGAACAGGAACCTCGAGGTCACCGCCGTCGCCCTCCGCGCCGTTTCGGCCGCGCTCCGCGGTGCGAGCCGCCGCTGCGTCCGCCGGAGGACCTGCCGCCGGCCGAGCGGCGATCGCCGCGCGGCGAGGGCGAGGGCTTCGCAGGCGGCGCGGCTTCGGCCGCGGCGGGTTCGTCGGCGCCACGCGAGCTGCGGGCGGTGCGCCCGCGCACCACGCCCACGAACTCCTGGATGTCGTCGTCGTCGCGCTCGACCCGCCAGACGAGCGCGATGCGCGTCGGCGCGGCATCCGTCACCGGGACCGCGACGACGTCACGGCGGTGGTGCAGGCGGGCGATGCCGTGCGGGAGGAGCGCGTAGCCGGTGCCCGCGGCGACGAGCTCGACGGTCATCGCGGGGTCGCCCTGCTCGGGCGCCCGGGGCTCGTCCTCGAGGTCTGCGAGCGCGAGCGCATCGGCATCGGCGAACGGATGGTCCTTCGGGAGCACCGCGACCGGCGCCTCCTCCCACAGCGCGATGCGGTGCAGGCCCTCGTCATCGACGGGCAGGCGCACGAACGCGAGGTCGGCCTCGCCCGACCGCACGCGGTCGAGCTGTGCGGACTGGTCGACGCGCTCGGCCACGAGCGGCAGGTCGGGACGGCGGTCGGCCCACGCGCGCAGCCACTTCGCGGGGCTCACGCCCGCGACGTAGTCGAGCCGCAGCGACACGTCAGCCCCTTCCCGCCGCGCCGAGCGGCCCTCTCAGGGTAGTCGGCGCCTGCGGCGCGTGACGAAGCCGACTACCGTGGAGGCGTGAACGAGTCGAAGCCCCGCCCCTCCCAGTCGATGAAGCCCGAGACGGCGGCGAAGAAGCTCGGCATCCTGCTCGATGCCGCACCCGAGGAGTTCCGCTCCGGCGAGGTCACGCGCGACGAGCTCACGGCGCTGCAGGCCGACCCGCCCGAATGGCTCGAGACGCTCCGCCGAGAGGGACCGCACCCGCGCACCGTCGTCGCCGCGAAGCTCGGCGTCTCGAACTCGGGCCTCGCGCGCGCCGGAATCGACCAGCCCCTCACGACCGTCGAGATCAAGCGGCTCCTCGAGGCCCCGCCCGCGTGGCTCGTCGAGGAGCGCGCCCGCCAGGCCGGCGTGCGCGCCGAGAAGCGCCGCATCGCCGAACGCGACGCCGCCCGCCGCGATGCGGGTGCGGGCGGCGGCGGAGGCGGCGCCGGGGTCTGATCCGGCGGCCTCAGGCCGCGTACCGTGCCGCGAGGAACGCCGTCACGTCGGCGAGCTCGCGCTCGGAGACCGAGTGGCCGAGCCCCTCGTACACGCGCTGGTCGACGTCCGCATGCGCCGGCAGCCAGTCCTGGGTGTGCCTGATCGCCTCCGTCGGGATCACTTCGTCGGCCGTGCCGCGGCCCCAGAAGACCGGCGGTGCGAGCTGCGACATCCGCTCGTCGCCCTCGCGCTCGCCGGGGAGCGAGAACCCGGCGAGCGCGACGGCGAACGCGAACCGATCTGGGTCGCGCCGCAGCAGTTCGATCGCCATGGCGCCACCCTGCGAGAAGCCGAGGAGGCCGACGGATGCCGCGTCCGGCGCCACCCGTTCGAGCCACTCGATCACCGCGGTCGTCGCCGATTCCGCGTCCGCCGTCGACAGTTCGTCGTCGAGCTGCTCGGGCAGCGGGAACCAGGCGTGCCCGTAGCCGGTCGCGATGGGCGCGCGCAGGGATGCGATCGCGGGCTGCAGCGGCAGGTACGGGCTCAGCCCGAAGAGGTCGCCCTCGTGCGAGTTGTAGCCGTGCAGCAGCACCAGGAGGGGCCGGCCGGCCCGGTCGGCAGGCGATGCCGACCACAGCACCGCGTCGTCGTCGATCCGCATCGGGGCATCGTACCCCGGCCGACTCGGCCCCCGGCGAGGCGGATGCGAGTTCCGAGCGGCCGCGGGGCTCGTGGGGCAGAATCGAGGCATGGCCGTGCGCACACCCGACCCGGACTGGAATCCCGGCGACGAGCCCGTCGTGCAGCCGCCCGCGAATCCGGGCTGGCTGAGCGACATCGAGCTCGCAGAGGTGCGCGGGCGCCTGCCGCTGCTCTACGTCGAGGCCGTGCCGGTCCGCGTCGACGGCGTCGGCCAGGTCACCGAGGTCGGCGTGCTGCTGCGCGCGAACGCCGTCGGCGAGATGACCCGCACGCTCGTCTCGGGTCGGGTCATGTACGGCGAGACGATCCGCGACGCGCTGTTCCGGCACCTCGAGAAGGACCTCGGGCCCATGGCCTTCCCGCTGCTGCCCGCGAGCCCCGTCCCGGCGGCCGTCGCCGAGTACTTCCCGTTGCCCGGGATCTCGCCGTTCACCGACGAGCGCCAGCACGCCGTCTCGCTCGCCTACGTCGTGCCCGTCACGGGGACGTGCGAGCCGCGGCAGGACGCGCTCGAGGTCACCTGGGTCACCCCGCAGGAGGCTGCGAGCGAGTCGCTCGGCGCCGAGTTGGAGGGCGGCCGCGGCGTGCTGCTGCGCCGCGCGCTCGCCTCGGTCGGCGCACTGCCGTAGGCGGCTGCGGAGGCGACCGGTCTAGCGCACCATCCGGATCTCGTGGATGGTCTCGCCGAGGAACGGCTCGTCGTGCGACGCGCCGTCGGCGGTGAAGCCGTTGCGCTCGTAGAACGCCACCGCGTGCTCGTTGGCCGACGGCACCCACAGGTACACCGAGGCCTCGCCGACGGTCGCGTCGAACAGCTTCTGCCCGATGCCCTTGCCGTGGTGCGCGTCGAGCAGGTGGATGAAGAACAGCTCGCGTTCGCGCGGTGCGTCGGCATCGCGGGCGGGGCCGGCGCCGGCGAACCCGACGATCTCGCTGTCGACGAGCGCGGCCACGTGGGTGAACTCGTCGCCCTGGCCCATCCAATGGGTCCAGAGCTCGGCCATGCGGCGGGGCGAGAGGTTCGCGAGGGTCGCGGCGTCGACCAGGCTGTCGTAGTCCTCGTGCCAGCACTGCGCGTGCACGCGGCCCAACGCCTCGACGTCGGAGTCTCGAACGGGACGGATGACGACTTCGGCAGCGACCTCGGTGCTCATGCGCCTCAGGCTAACCCGGCCTGCCGTCACCGGCGAAATCGACGGATGCCGCGGGCCGGGCGTGCGCCGACGCACATCCCGCGCACGGCTGCGACGCGGCATCCGCTCAGCGCCGAAGCGTAGCCTGCGGCTCATCATGAGCCCGCCGCCCCTGCCCGGCCGCCGTGTCGAGCCGCCCGTGGAGTACTGCGCGACCATCGTGCTGCGCAGCGCCGCGACGAGGATCGACGCGCTCGCGGTGATCGCGCTCGCCTCCGACTCGCGGGTCGAGGGCGCGGGCACCGTGCAGGCGCGCGTGCCGCTCGCCGACCGGGCGTGGGCCGAGGTCGAGCTTCCGCGCGTGGGCGAGCCGCCGCCGCTCGCCATCGACGTGTACAGCACGGTGAGCGACGACCACGCGAGGCTGCAGGCGCTCGGGCTGCTGGCCCGGCTCGAGGCGTCGACCGCGTGGAACCTGCGGCCCGACTTCGCCGTCTGAACGCGAGACGGCCCCGCGTCCCGGTCGGGAGCGGGGCCGTCGGCCGTGCCGGGCGTCAGCCCTGGGCGCGGCGGTTGGTGCGCGTGGAACGCGACGGCGTCACGAGGCTGCCGACCCGGAGCGGCTGCTTCTGGCCGTGCCTCGCGGATGCCGCGCGCGGGGCGCTCGACGACTGCGCGGCGCGGCCCTGCCCGCCGGACTGGTTCGGCGCGTGCGCCTTGGCCTCGGCGGGGCGACCGGACCGGTCGCGGCGCGTCGCGGCGGGCGCGACATCGGACTGACCGCCGCGACCGCGACCGCGGCTGCGACGACCCTGGCCTGCGGGCTGCGGCTCGCCGGTGCGGGCGGCGCGCTTGCGCTGCGCGTTCGCGCCCTGCGACCGACCGCCGCCCTGGGCGGGCTTCGCCTCGCGCGGTGCGGGCTTCACGTAGGGGGCGACGTCGCCGACGAGCTTCGACACGGCGGGGGAGTCGGCCGTGACCTGCTGCGGCGTGACGCGGATGTCGGCCTTGCGGAGCAGCGTCTTGAGGTCGTGCTTCTGCGCGGGCAGGCAGATCGTCACCACATCGCCCTCGCTGCCGGCGCGGGCGGTGCGGCCCGAGCGGTGCAGGTACGCCTTGTGCTCCGTGGGCGGGTCGACGTGGATGACGAGCTCGATGTTGTCGACGTGCACGCCGCGCGCGGCGACATCCGTCGCCACCAGCACCTTGACCGAGCCGTCGCCGAACGCGGCGAGGTTGCGGTCGCGCTGCGGCTGCGACAGGTTGCCGTGCAGGTCGACCGCCGGGATGCCCTGGTCGGTGAGCTTCTTGGCGAGCTTCTTGGCGTGGTGCTTGGTGCGCATGAAGAGGATGCGGCGACCCGTTCCCGACGCGAGGGTGCGCACGAGCTCGTTCTTGGCGTCGACGTCGTCGATCTCGAAGACGTGGTGCGTCATCTGCGCGACGGGCGAGTTCGCCTCGTCGACCGAGTGGAGCACCTCGTTCTGCAGGTAGCGGCGCACGAGCTTGTCCACGCCGTTGTCGAGGGTCGCGGAGAACAGCATGCGCTGGCCGCCCTGGGGGGTCTTGTCCATGATGCGGGTCACGACCGGAAGGAAGCCGAGGTCGGCCATGTGGTCGGCCTCGTCGAGCACGGTGATCTCGATCGCGTCGAGCGAGAGGAATCCCTGCTTCATGAGGTCCTCGAGGCGGCCCGGGGTGGCGACGACGATGTCGACGCCCGCGCGGAGCGCGCTGACCTGGCGAGTCTGGCTGATGCCGCCGAAGATCGTGGTGACCTTCAGGCCGTACGCGGCCGCGAGCGGCTCGAAGGTCTGGGTGATCTGCGTCGCGAGCTCGCGGGTCGGCGCCAGCACGAGGCCGAGGGGACGGCCGGCCCGGCGCTTGCCGCCCGCGAGGGTGGTCCCGAGCCGGGCGACCATGGGCAGCGCGAACGCGATGGTCTTGCCCGAGCCGGTCTTGCCGCGGCCGAGCACGTCGCGCCCGGCGAGCGTGTCGGGCAGCGTGTCGGCCTGGATCGGGAAGGGGGTGGTCTTGCCGTCGGCGGCGAGAACCGCGACGAGGGGAGCGGGCACGCCGAGCGCGCCGAAGGTGAGGTCCGTCAAAGGTGGTCCGTTCGGGATGGCACCCATGTGCGGATCGTGGAGGCGCGCAGCGGCGTCTCGAGACCCGGCCATGGGATGAAAATGGCGAAGACGCCGGTCGGCGAATCCGTTCGCCGTATGAAGTCATCGGGCCCTGGGCCCGGGAGCGTGTCTACGACGCAGGCGGCGCGATCGTCGCGCACGCCGACGTCCACCGTAGCACCTCCCGAATTCAGGAAGCTGTGCGGCGTGTCGTCGCGACGCGCCGGGGCGACGGCGGCGACACGCCGAGCGCCTCCTGAATTCTGCTCGCTGGTGCGTGCGCGAGGTTCAGCGCGGCATCCGCTCGCCCACCGCGATCTCGTCGCGCACGGTGTTGCCCTCCGGCGCGAGCGGGCACGACCACGACGGGTCGTACGCGCACGACGGGTTGTAGGCGAAGTTGAAGTCGACGATGAGCGAGTCGTCGTCGGCGCCCGAGCCGAGGTCGGCGCCCTTGATCGTGTCGAGCAGGTAGCGGCCGCCCCCGTAGGTGCCGCCGGGCTGGCCCGCCAGCGCGTCCTTGACCGGGAGGAACAGTCCGCCGCCGTACGTCCGCAGCCGCCACACGTCGAGCGTGCCCAGGTAGGGGATGCGGACCGTGCCGACCAGCGAGAACGGGATGGGTCCGTCGCTCGAGCCGTCGATCAGCATGCGGGCGGGTTCATCGGGACGGCGCACCTCGAGTTCGAACCGCCAGTCGGGGTCGTATCGCGAGACCGTCAGGCCCGTGAACCGGGCCCGGTCGTCGGGCAGCAGCGGCGACTGCGGATGGCCGGCGAAGAGCTCGTCGCGACCCGACTTCCAGAGTTCGTGGCCCTCGGCGGGATCGTGGACGCTGAGATGCCGGACGCCCGCGTACAGCCCGAACACCCGCCGCCGCCAGTCCTGCAGCTGCAGCGCGCCGAGGCTCGCGCTCACGACGCCGACCTCGCCGCATCGACCGTGCCCGGCGGGTCGTACGCCCACGTCGGCGCGAGCTGTCGCAGCCGCATGCCGCGATACTGCCAGAACGCCCACGTCGGGTACCACAGCAGCGGCTCGAGGGCCCCGGCGTGCGCGCGCAACTGGTCGCGGTACAGGGTGCGGCCGTCGGGCAGCGGCGAGATCGCCATCCGGTGGTCCCAGTGCCGGAACGCCGCGAGCGGGCCCGACACCGCACCGCCGCCGTCGCGCAGCATCCGCACGCCCGGCGGCAGGCCGCCCGGGTACGACACGTCGATGATCTCCTCGCCGGTCGGCGCGATGCCGAACGCGAGCGTGCGCAGCCGGTGCGAGCCCTCCGGCCAGGTCGCCGGGAACCCCTCGCCCTCGAGCGACTCGAAGTCGAGCCACGGGGCGACCACCTCGCGCAGCACCGCCGGGCTGCGGATCGCGCGCCACGCGGCGTCCGCGTCGCAGTCGAGGGTGAGCTTCAGCAGCACGCGCATGCGTCGAGGCTAGGGGCGACGGATGCCGCGGCCAAGCGTCCTCGCCGGATTCCCGGCCGCCGTTCGGCCGTCTCCCGGCCCCGCCCTCCCCGGGCGCCGCGGGAGTGCCTAGACTCGCGACATGGGCGGACTGGAGTGGCTGGTGCCCTCCTTCGTGGTGTTCGGTGCGACCGCGGTCCTCTTGGTGGGCGCGGCCGTCGGCTTCCGGCGCCTCGGGGCGCGGCGTGAGTCGGTCGACCGCATCGCGGTCCGCGGGCTCGAGACCCAGGCGAAGGCGCAGCTGGTGCGTGCCGACGAGGCGGTGCGCGACGCCGAGCAGGAGGTGCGCTTCGCCGAAGCCCAGTTCGGGCCCGAGACCGCGCGAGAACTCGCCGAGACCGTCGGCCGCGCCCGTGCGTGGTTGCGCGAGGCGTTCCTGCTGCAGCAGCGTCTCGATGAGGCCGGCGACGACACGGCCGCGCAGCATCGCTCGTGGAGCAACCGGATCACCGAGCTCTGCGCCGCGATCGAGCACGCGCTCGCCGACGCCGACGCGGCCCTGGCCGGGCGTCGGGCCGCAGAGCGAGGTGCCGCCGCCGACCTCCCGGCGCTGCGCGAACGACACCGTCGGCTGCGGGTCCGGCGCGAGGACGCCACGGGGACGCTCGGGCGGCTCCGTTCGCGGTTCGACGCCGCCGCGCTCGCCGGCGCGCACGGGGCCGCGTCTCGGGCCGATCGCGACCTCGACGCGGCCGAGGCCGCGCTCGCCGAGGGCGAGTCTGCGCTCGCGGAGGCCGCTCGACCGGTCGCCCCGTCGCTCGATCGGGCCGCGCACGCGCTCGACCGCGCCGAGGGCGAACTCGCGTCGGTCGAGCGGGTGGAACTCGACCTCGCCACCGCCGCGCAAGAGGCGGGGGCCGAAGCGTCCTCGCTCGACGCCGAGCTCGTCGCCGCACGGCGGGAACGCGATGCGGCCACCGACCCCGACGCGGCCGCAGCGCTCGCCGCCGCGATCGGCGACCTGTCGCCGTTGCTGGTCGGCCGCGAGGCCCGCGCCGGCGATCCGTTCGCCGAGCGCGACCGGCTGCGCGCCGCGCGAGACCGCCTCGAGGTCGCCCGTTCGACCGTGCGCCGCGCCGAGGACCGGCTCGACGGCGCCCGCGGGGCCCTGCCCGGGGCGATCGCCATCGCCGAGAGCCAGATCACCGTCGCCAAGGCCGCCTTGGAGCGGGCCCGCGCGTACGCCGGCGCCGACGCGCGGACGCGCCTCGCCGAGGCGGAGCGGCAGCTCGGCATCGCCCGCCGGGAGTCCGATCCCGTCGCGGCGCTCGACGCCGCCCGCCGAGCCGCGTCGCGCGCGAGCGACGCCGAGGCGCTGGCGCACTTCGCGGCGCTGCACCGCTGACGCCCGCCGGGCCCCGCAGGGTCCGCCCGGCTCCGCCCGGCCCGGCCCGGAAGGTGGCCGCGCACGACCGGCGGGTCTACTTGCCGCCCGAGACCCGGATGTCGGTCGCGGTCACGTACGACGCGTCATCCGACAGCAGGTAGGCGACCGCCCCCGCGATCTCGTGCGGTTCCCCGGGCCGGCCCATGGGGATGCCGGCCGCACGCTCGTCCGGTGCGTTCGGCCGCCCGGCCGCCGCGTGGATCTCGGTGCGGCTCGTGCCCGGCGAGACGGTGTTCACCCGCACGCCGGCGCGGGCGAACTCGAGGCCGAGCCCGGTCGACATCACGTTGACCGCCGCCTTGCTGGCCGCGTACGGGATGTAGGTGTTGGGTGCGCCGTGCGTCGCCGCGCTCGACGAGATGTTCACGATCGACCCACCCGCACCGCCGAGCTCGGTCGACATGTGCGTGATCGCCGAACGGCAGAGCACCATGGGCGCGAGCACGTTGACGCGGAACACGAGCTCGGACTCCTCGATCGAGCCGTCGAGGAACGGGCCGATGCGACCGGTGATCCCGGCATTGTTCACGAGCCCGGTGACCCGGCCGAACCGGCGCACGGCCTCGGGCACGACGTCGGCGCACGCGTCGAGGTCGGCCTGGTCGAGTTGCAGCAGCTCGACGCGCGCGCCCGCGGCGCGGCATCCGTCGGCCACGCGCTCGGCGTCGTCGCGACGCTCGCGATAGGTCAGCAGCAGGTCGTGCCCGTCGGCCGCGAGGCGCTCGGCGATCGCGGCGCCGATGCCGCGGCTGCCGCCGGTGATGATCGTCACGGGTCGTTCGTCGACATGCGAGGTCATGCACCCACCCTACGAGCGCGGCCGTCGCGTAGCCTGTCGCGGTGAGCGAGACCACCCCTGCCGCGCCGGCGGCGCAGGCGAAGTACCAGGTGCGGTTCGACCAGGGCCTCGACGGCGTGCGGCGCATCGGCGAGGGCGTGCACGTGGTCGTGTGGATCGACCAGACGGCGACGGATGCCGCGGGCGGGACCGCCGCGAACGCACCGCTCGTTCCGCGCGGGGTGCTCGATGCCGCACCGGCCGGCGCCGCGGTGCTCGTGGCGAGCCTGCGCGACGCGGGCGCAGCCGCAGCGTGGATGCTCGCCGAGCAGGAGCGCCTCGGCCGCCGCGCGTACCTCGCGGTCGTCGCCGCGGGTCGTGCCGACGGAGGCTTCGCGGCCGACGACGTGCTGGCGGCCGGCGCGGTGATCGACGCGCTCATCGAGCTCGGCATCGACGACACGTCGCCCGAGGCGGCCGTGGCATCCGCCGCCTACGCCGGCCTGCGTCGCGCGGTCGCGCACCTCGCGACCGCGTCGGCCGCCGGACGCGAGGCGAGCGCGGCGGGCGCCGATCCCGCCGACCTGCGTCGTGCGGCCGCCCGCGACGAGCGGGCGCCGGTGCGCGTGCTCCGCGAGGCACCGGGGTCGTCGGGGTAGGCGGCGACCACGCGAGACGCGAGACGCGAGCACGAGCAGGGCTGCCGTGCTCGGCGCCTACGCGAGCCGGCGTTGATCGTCGGCGAGTCTCGCTCGGAGCCCCGAGTGGATGGAGATGAACGTCGGCATGTCGCGGCCCGTCAGGGCGGCGAGGTTGGTCACGAGCTGGTCGACGTCCTCGACCACGTCCCGGGGGGACGTGTTCTGCCGGGGTGTCACGCTGACGTGCATGACCGGCTGCGTGCGGACGTCGTCGGCGGTGACGCTGGAGAACAGGATCTCGTCGCGCTGCTCGAGCGAGTGCGTGAGCGCGTCGGAGACGAAGCCCTCCTCGACGACCACCCGGCCGAGGGGGTTCTCCCGGCCGCTGGAGCGGAACACGGTGCGCGAGCGGCTGCCGCCGATGATCCGGACCGCAGTGGCCAGGAGGATCACCACCAGCAGCACGATGAGCGCGAGTGCGGCGACGGCCATCCAGCTGAGCGTGGTGGTGCCGATCATCGTCTCGTCGACGGCCTGCTCGATCCAGGATCCGGCGGCATCGCCGGCCCGGGTCCAGTACTCCGCGGCAGGGGGCCACGCGGTCGCGATCACCGCGGACGCTCCGAGCCCGACGAGCACGATGCCGACGAGGAGCAGGATCGTCCGGTTGAGGGCTCGGTTGGTGTTGTTCATCGGTCCAGCTCGCTCTGCTGCGGTTGAAGGATGCGAACCCGCGTCGTCACCGGCGGAGCGAGCTGATACGAGGCCAGTTCCGTCTCCACCAGGTCGTGGACGCGCGCCGCGTCGAGCGGGACCCCCGGACCGGGCGTCACGGTCGCGTCGACCCTCCGGTGCGACACCCCGACGGCGATGTGCTCACGGGCGATGCCGGTCTCCTCGCTGATGCGCTGGGCGATCGCGGACGCGATCACGCCGTTGTCGACGACGACGGCCCGGTCGGGCCAGGTCATCTCGTGCTTGGGCAGCCTCCCGGGAGCCACGGCGAGGAACACGAAGACCACGCCGACGACCGCCAGTGCGATGCCGCCGGCGACCACGGCCCATTCGGGCTGCGCTGCCGGCAGTCCGACGATCCACGCGAGTGCCGCCTCCGGCCCCGCCAGCAGGGCGGGCTGCGAGAGCAGGTCGAGCACGATCTCCACGCCGAGGTAGACCAGGGCGAGGATCAGGATGACGACCACGATGATCATCGCGACCGTTCGAGGCGAATGGGTCTCGCGGCGCACGATCCGGCGGAATGCGGGCGTGCTCATCTCACGCGCTTCCGCTGCGCGACGACGGCACCGGTCACGGTGATGTCGACCCGGACGACATCGCGGCCGATGAGGCGCGCGAGGCGGTCACGGAGTTCCTGCTGGATGGACGCCACCCGATCCAGGACCGGCTTCCCGGCCCGGACGGCGATCGTGTCGTCCAAGGCGGGAATCGGCAGCGGGGTGGCGATCCGCACGGCGATCCCACCGCGGTACTGCGCGACATCCACCGACACCTGGCCGCGATCGACCCCCACCGCGTCGGCGCTCGCCTCCCGGGCCACCTTCACGAGCACGCGTTCCTCGACCACGATGCGGCCGGGATGCGTGGGCGGCGGCGCTTCGGCGGCGACCGGTGCGGGGCCGCCGCCGATGGACGCTGCAGCTGCCATGGCCATTACGACGTGCGCCGGCCGGTGAGCGCGTCTGCGAGTCCGCGGACGTCGAGCTTCCCGGACACGATACGGCCGAGGATCGCCCCGACCGCCATGAACACGGCGATGAGGAGGAATCCCCAGAACCCGAACACGAGGATGGAGACGGCCAGGATCGCACCGACCAGTGCTCCGGAGACCGTCGGCGTCATGAGACTCGTGACTCTTCCTCGTCCGTGCCGTCGCTGGGCAGGTGAACGTCGTTGACGGCGACGTTGACCTCGACCACCTCGAGGCCGACCAGCGAGCTGATCGCCCCGCTCACGGCGGCTCGGACGTTGGCGGCGACGTCCTGGATCGGAGCCGGATACTCGACGACGATGGTCAGGTCCGCGGCGGCCTGCGTCTCGCCGACCTCGACCTTGACGCCCTGCGTCAGGTCGGTCGCGTTCACCGCATCGCGCAGCGCGCCGAACGCGCGAGCGCCGCCCCCGCCGAGCGCGTAGACGCCCGTGACCTCACGCGCGGCGATCCCGGCGACCTTGGCCACGACGCCCTCGGCGATGGTGGTGCGACCCGCGGTGCCCGCATCGGCGGGAATCCGCGACTGCGCGCTCGCGCGGTCGACGCGCGAGGGGCGCGCGCCTGCGGCGGTGGGTGCAGCCGACGTCCGGTCGCCGGCGGCGGTGTCTCGATCTTCGGTAGCCATGGAAGTCCTCTTATCGGTGGAGTGGACGGGACGCAATCGCCTTGCGGCTCCGCGTCGGAGCGATATCGTCGCTCTACAGGTAAGAGACGGTGCCGAGCGCATTCGTCACGAACTGAGTCACTGGGGGGTGGCGTGACGATATCCGAAGGCGACGGCCACCCTGCCGATCGACTGCAGCTCGTCAGCGACGAGATCCTCGTCGAGCGAGCCGTCCACGGTGACGTCGCCGCATTCCAGGCGCTCGTGCAGCGGCACGGACCGCTCATGCGCGCCTACACGTCACGCATCGTCGGGTCGCGCACCGAAGCCGACGACGTGGTCCAGGAGTCGTTCATCATCGCGTGGAGGCAGCTCCACGCACTCAGGAATCCGGGCGCCGTGAGGGCGTGGCTGATGAGGATCGCCAGCCGCGAGGCGCTCGCCCACGTCAGGCGACGCCCGTCCGACGCCCCCCTTCCCCCGATCGACGTCCCGGGATCCGGCGACACCCGCCCCGAGAACGTCGCCGTGCGGAACGCGGAGCTCAGGGCGCTGTCGGCCGCCCTCGACCGGCTTCCCGACGACCAGCGCCAGTGCTGGCTGCTCCGGGAGATCGCCGAACTCAGTTACACCGAGATCGCCGAGGAGATGCACCTTCCTCCGGCTACGGTGAGAGGCAAGCTCGCGCGAGCACGCGCGAACGTCACGGCGCAGATGGAGGGGTGGAAATGAACGACGCGGCACGCGTCACCCCGGAGTGCGGCAAGACGATCGACGAGCTCAGCGACTACCTCACCGCCGGCCGCACGCCGTACGACCCCGCCATCGAGACGTGCCCGGAGTGCCTCAACGAACTCCGAGCACTCGCCCGCGTCGCCCGGCTCTCCCGCGACCTCATCGCGCAGGATGCCGCAGAGCTTCCCGCCCCGCCCGAGAGCTGGATGCAGGCGATCCTGAGCGACATCCACCGCGAGATGCGCGCCGGACGCGACCTCCCCATCCACCACCCCGACCCTCGCGTCCGCATCAGCGTGACCGAGGGCGCCGTGCGGGCACTCCTCCGCGATGTGGCCGACGACATCGACGGGCTCATCGTGGGACGGTGCGAACTCCTCGGGGCCGCCGAGCGACCGGGCGCACCGATCCGCGTGCACCTCACGGCCAGCGCCATGTGGGGGAGGTCGGTCCCCGAGCTCTCCGCCACCCTCCGCGACCGCGTCGCCGCGGCGCTGAGCCGGCACACCGAGCTCGTCGTCGCCGCGGTCGACGTGACCATCGCGGACCTCCACGGGTACGCGCCGGCCGAGGAGCAGCGATGACGACCGCCGGTTCCGCCGACGCGCGCCTCGGGGACGACCTCGCCACGCGCGCCCTCGCCGTCGATGGGGTCGACCGGGTGTTCCCGCCCACGGTTCGCGCCGCAGCCGCACGCGCGGCGCAGCTCGTCGCCCCGCCCGGTGCGGGCGGGTCCGAACCTCCGAGCCGGGTCGACGTCGGGGACCATGACGGCACGCTGGTCGTCACCGCCCGGATCGCGACCCGTCGCGAGGGCGACACGCCGCGGACCGCACGCCGGGTCGCCGACGCGCTCATCGACGGACTCCCGGCGGGTCGGGATGCCGCGGTCAGGATCCGCATCGCGCAGATCCGGTGATCCCTCGGCCCTAGGCCGCGGTCAGTTGCGCCTTGCCCGACTTGCGGGCGCGGTGCGCGCGCACCTTCGCGCGATTGCCGCAGCGCTGCATCGAACACCAGCGGCGGCTCGCCGCGCGCGAGGTGTCGAGGTAGACGATGCCGCAGTCGCCCGCGCACACGCGCACGCGTCCGGCGTTCGCGGGGCCGAAGCAGTCGACCGCGTCGCGCGCGATGGTCGACAGCGCCTGGCCGACGGTCTGCACCGAGCGGCCGGCCTGACGCGAGCCGCCGTCGAGGGTCGGCGGGATGTCGGGAGTGGCCGCGTACAGGTTGACCACGTCGACGTCGGCGGCGCGAAACTGCTCGCCGCGCCCGGCCGCGAGTGCGAGCCGTGCGATCGCGTCGCGCAGGGCGACCGCGTCGAAGAGGTCGCGCGATCGGGCGGCCCCGACCGTCATCGGGAACCGCTCGCGCAGCCACGCCGCGAGGTCGTCCGGTGCGTGCATGCGCTCAGGGGCGACGGCGACGGGAAGGCCCCCGGTGTAGGCGAAGTCGAGCGCGAACGAACCGGAGTCGAACCACCACCGGCCGCTGTCGTCGGCGAACCACTGGCCGACGGGGATCGAGACGGTCGAGACGGGCACCGCACCAACCTACCCGGTCGGTCCGGCGGGTTTCGTCGCGATCCGAGGGCGGATGCCGCGGGCGACATGCGGACGCGTCGCGACCTCGCGACGCGCCCCGAGGTCACTCGGCCGCGGCGCTCGCCGCGGCGCGGCGCATCGCGACGGTGATCTCGCGGCGACGCCACACGATGAGGTTCGCGCGGTCGAACCCGCGCCGGCACAGGCCGCAGCTGAGCGGGCGCGACGGCGCGCGGTAGCGGTAGTGCTCGTGCCCGGACGGGCAGCGGCCGACCCAGGGGGCGAGCTCGTCGGCGACCGCGCCGTCGTGCGTGCGGCGGCCGACGTAGCCGATCGACGTCGCGATCCGGGCCCATCTGGGGCCGTGCCCGGCCCGTGACCCTGCCATCGCATGCGCGACCTCGTGCAGCAGGATCTGGTGGATCTCGTCGTCGTCGTACCTGGACGCGAGGTAGCGCGAGACCGAGATGTGCCGGTCGGTGTAGTTGCAGAGCCCGGCGCGCTTCTTCGCGTTGTCGAACCCGAAGCTCCAGACGGCAGGGTCGAGATGCAGGGCGATGAGCGCCTCCGCCCAGACCCGAACGCGTCCGAGATCCGCCATGCGAACGACAATAGCGCCGCCCCGGGACATCGCCACCGATTCGGGTGCCCCGCATCCGGGGGCCGGTCAGCCGGCCTCGGCGACGTGGATGCGCAGCAGCCGATCGTCGCCCTCGCGCGGCGAGCCGCGGCCGTCGGTGTTGTTCGTGAGCGCCCACACCTCGCCGTCGGGGCCAGGGACGACGTCGCGGAAGCGTCCGTACTCGCCCGCGTACGTGTCGACCACATCGGTGGGCGAGCCCGTGGCCGGCGAGGCCCACCACAGGCGCTCGCCGCGCAGCGCCGCGATGACGACCGTGTCGCCGACCACCGCGATCCCGCTCGGGCTCGCCTCGGCGGTCGGCCACTGCACTGCGGGGTCGGTGAATCGGGGGTCGTCGGCGCGCCCCTCGACCTCGGGCCACCCGTAGTTCCCGCCCGCGACGATGCGGTTGAGCTCGTCCCACGTGTTCTGACCGAACTCCGCCGCCCACATGCCGCCGGCGGCATCCCAGGCGATGCCCTGCACGTTGCGGTGCCCGAACGAGTGGACGAGCGAGTCGAACGGGTTGCCCGGGGCCGGCTCCCCGTCAGGGGTCATGCGCAGGATCTTGCCGCCCAGCGAGCCGAGGTCCTGCGAGGCGGCACGGTCGCCGGCATCGCCCGTCGTGGCGTAGAGGTACCCGTCCGGGCCGAACGCGAGGCGGCCGCCGTTGTGGTTGCGGCCGCGCGGGATGCCGGTGAGGATCGGCTCGGGCTCGCCCAGGCCGAGCTCTCCGGCGGTGCCCGTGAGCGGCATCCGCACGACCCGGTTGTCGGAGTCGGTCGAGAAGTAGGCGTAGAGCGCGTCGCCGTCGTCGCCGCCGTCGCCGGGCAGGTGCGCGAGCCCCATGAGACCGCCCTCGCCGCCCGCGACCACGCCGTCGACCACGGCCGCCTCGCGCACGCTGCCGTCCTCGAGCACCTCGACGATGCGCCCCGAGTCGCGTTCGCTCACCAGCACGCCGCCGTCGGGCAGGCGCACGACCGACCACGGGGCCTCGAGGCCCTGCGCCAGCACCTCCGGGGTGCCCGTGGGAGCCACGACGGGCGCCTGCGACGCCGGCGGTTCAGTGGGGCTGGGCACCGCCGTCCCGGACGGCGGGTTCACGACCGGACCGGATTCCGGACCCGACGCGCAGCCTGCGAGCAGGACGACCGACGCCGCCGCCGCGAGACTCCGTGCGCGCATGCCACCTCCCCGGACCAGTCTGCGCGACACGGCGGCAGAATGGGAGCATGCAGCGGGCGATCGACCTGAACGCCGACCTCGGCGAGGGGTACGGCGCGTGGCGCATGGGCGACGACGAGGCCATGTTCTCCCTGGTCACGAGCGCGAACGTCGCGTGCGGCTTCCACGCGGGCGACCCGCTCACGATGGTCCGCAGCGCCCGTCTCGCCGTCGCCCACGGGGTCGCGCTCGGCGCGCACCCGGGGTATCGCGACCGGGCGGGCTTCGGACGCCGCGAGCTGGCCGTCTCGCCCGACGAGATCGCCGCCGAGGTGGTCTACCAGCTCGGTGCGCTCGACGCGGTGGCCCGGGCCGCCGGCACCGAGGTTCGCTACGTCAAGGCGCACGGCGCGCTGTACCACCGCCTCGACGCCGACCGGGCCGCAGCCCTCGCCGTGGCCGACGCGCTCGCCGCGTTCGACTCCGCGATCGCGCTGCTCGGCCCGCCCGCGGGCGAGCTCGAACGCGCGGCGGGTGAGGCAGGCATCCGCTACGCCCGCGAGGCGTTCATCGACCGCGGCTACCTCGCCGATGGGCGGCTCGTGCCGCGCACCGAGGCCGGGGCGCTCGTGCACGAGCCGTCGGCCGCGGTCGACCGCGCACTCGAGCTCGTCGAGACCGGCGGCGTCATCGCGCACGACGGCAGCCGTGTCGACCTCGGGCCCGACTCGCTGTGCCTGCACGGCGACACCCCCGGTGCGGTCGAGCTCGCGCGCGCGGTGCGCGCCGCGCTCGACGCCGCCGGGCACGAGCTGCGGCCGTTCGCATGACGACGGCCGTCCGCCTGCTCCCCTCGGGGCCGACCGCGCTGCTCGTCGAGACCGACTCGCTCGCCGGCGTGATGGCGCTGCACGACGCGCTCGCCGCGTCGGCGCCCGACGGGGTGGTCGAGCTCGTGCCCGCGGCGCGCACGCTGCTCGTCGCGGTCGAACCCGCGGTCCTGCCCCTCGAGACGGCGGCGAGCTGGGTGCGTCGCGTGGCGGCCGGGCCGGCGGCCGCGGCGGCCGGCCCGGCCGCACCGCGGGCCGGCGAGGTCGTCGTCGAGGTCGACTACCGCGGCGACGACCTCGCCGACACCGCCGGACTGCTCGGCGTCTCGCCCGAGCACCTCATCGCGCGGCACACCGGTACCGCCTGGCGGGTCGCGTTCATCGGCTTCGCACCGGGTTTCGCGTACCTCGTGGCCGACGAGTGGCCGTTCGACGTGCCCAGGCTCGACGTCGCACGCACGCGCGTGCCGTCGGGCGCGGTCGGACTCGCAGCCGGGTTCTCGGGCGCCTACCCCCGCGAGAGCCCCGGCGGCTGGCGCCTGGTCGGGCGAACGGACGCCGCGCTGTGGGACCCCCACGCCGACCCGCCCGCGCTGCTCGCGCCGGGTCGCACCGTGCGATTCCGGGCGGTGGGCCCGTGACCGCGCTGCACGTCGAGGCGGCGTCGGGCTCGGTGCTCGTGCAGGACCTCGGCCGTCCCGGGCTCGCCCGGATGGGCGTGTCCGCGTCGGGCGCGCTCGATCGCGCGGCCATGGCGCTCGCGAACCGGCTCGTCGGCAACCCCGACGACGCGGCCGGCCTCGAGGTCGTGCTCGGCGGCTTCCGCGCGGTCGCCGACGCCGACCTGTGGGTCGCCGTCGCGGGCGCGTGGGGACCCGTCCGCGTCGGCGGTCGCGATGCGTGGCCGTACCGCGCGCACCGCGTCCGCGCGGGGGATCCGATCGAGCTGGGTCCGGCCGTCCGTGGCCTGCGGTACGCGCTCGCCGTCCGCGGAGGCGTCGACGAGACGCCGGTGCTCGGCTCGCGCAGCCGCGACACGCTCGCCGGGCTCGGCCCCGAGCCGGTGCGCGCCGGCCGGATGCTGCGCGTGGGCGCCGAGCCCGCGGCATCCGTGCCCCTGCTCGACGACGACGCGGCCTACCCGCCGCCGACCGGCGCCGTCACGCTCGGCCTGCTGCCCGGCCCGCGTGCCGACTGGGTGACGGATGCCGCGCTGCGTGCGCTGTACGAGTCGCCCTGGCGGCTCTCGGCGTCGGCCGACCGCATCGGTGCCCGACTCGAGGGACCCGCGATCGAACGGCGCGTCACGGCGGAGCTGCCGAGCGAGCCGACGGTCGCGGGCGGCATCCAGGTCACCGGGGCGGGCGTGCCCACGATCCTGCTCGCCGACCGTCCGGTCACCGGCGGGTACCCGGTCGTCGCGATCGTCGAGCCCGCGTCGCTCGACCTGGTCGCGCAGGTGCGGCCGGGGCAGGAGATCCGCTTCCGGCACGCGCGCTGACGCGCCCGCTACCGCTTCGAGAGGAACACCGAACGCGACGGCGGCGGCGAGGGGATCGCCGTGGCATCCGTCACCACCGGTGCACCCGCGATGAACCGCGTGAGCTCGGCGCCCTCGACGAGTTTCGCCGGCGCCGGGTCGCTCGCGAGGCGTCGCGGCATCGACTCGAACGGCAGCGGGTCGTGCGAGGCGTACATGACGACGTTGCCGAACCGGCGGCCCTTCAGCATGCCGGTGTCGGCGGCGATCGCGACGTGCTCGTACACGTGGGAGAGCGTCGCGGCCTGCGACCGGGCGAACGCGAGGCCGGCTCCGTCGGCGACGTTCACCACGACGATGCCGCCGGGTGCGAGCCGCGGCGAGACCAGCCCGTGGAACTCGGCGCTGGTCACGTGCGCGGGCGTCCGCGAGCCCGAGAAGATGTCGATCACCACGATGTCGACCGTTCCGGTGAGGCCGGCGGGCAGCTTCGCGAGGACCTCGCGCGCGTCGCCGTGCCGCACCCGGAGCTGCGCGCCGCGGGGCAGGGGCAGGTGCTCGCGGACGAGATCGACGAGGTCGGACTCGAGCTCGACGACCTGCTGTCGCGATCCCGGCCGGGTCGCGATGACGTACCTGGGCAGGGTGAACGCGCCGCCGCCCAGGTGCACGGCCGTGATCGGCTCGCTCGCCGGTCGCACGAGGTCGATCGCGTGCCCGATGCGGCGCACGTACTCGAACCCGAGCCACTCCGGGTCCTCGAGGTCGACGTGCGACTGCGGCGTGCCGTCGACGTACAGCGTCCATGCGCCCGGCCGCGTGCGCGACTCCTCGAGGCGCGCGAGGTGGCCGCTCCGGGCGAGGCGGCGTTCGAGGTCGGGCACGGATGCCACGCTACCGCCGCTTCCTCAGCAGGCGCCCCACAGGACCACGTCGAGCCGGGCGCCCTCGAGCACCTCGGCGGGGAACGGGCCGGCCCGGCGCAGGCGCTCCCCGACCCGGTCGGGGATCGCGGAGCCCGCGACGATCACCGCGTTGCCCTCCTCGGCCCCCGAGAGCACCGGGGGAGGGCCGGCGACGAGGAGCTCGGCACCGGGGTCGGCGCGCGCGATCGCGCGGGCCTGGGCGGCCAGCCGCGGGCCGCCCGCGGCGTCGGCGACGTTCACCACGACCACGCCGCCCGGCGCGAGCAGGCCGAGGCAGGCGCCGAGGAAGCCGGGCTCGTCCACGAACGCGGGCGCGTCGAGCCGCGTATAGAGGTCGACGATCACGATGTCGAAGCGCCTCGGCTCCTGGGCGAGGCGCACCACCGCATCGCGGGCGTCGGCGACGACCACCTCGATGCGCGCCTGCTCGGGCAGCGGCATCCGCTCGGTCACGAGGTCGACCACCCGGGAATCGGCTTCGACGACGACCTGAGCCGAGTCGGGCCGCGTGGCGTCGACGTACCGGGCGAGGCTCATCGCCCCGCCGCCGAGGTGCAGCGCGGCGATGGGCGCGCCGGGGTCGGCGACCGCATCGACGACGTGCCCGATCCGCCGCACGTACTCGAAGAACAGCCGGGTCGGATCGGCCGCGTCGACGTGCGACTGCGCGGCGCCGTCGACGAGCAGGGTCAGGCCCGTCGACGAGAACACGTCGCGTTCGAACTCGATGCGGGATGCCACGCCTGCATCGTGGCACGCGCGCACCCGTCCGATCGACCCGCAGCGCCGCGGATCGGTGCCGCGCGGGGAGGCGAAGCTGGGTTATACCCGAGATTCACGATGAGGTCAAGATTCGACTGGACATGGCGCGTATCGCGTTCTATGCTTGACCTTTGCGCTCCCAGACCCACTATGCCTTCATATTGCGGTCGGCTCCTGCGTGCCGGGTCTCCCGGTATCCGCACTTCGTCTGAGGGGTCAACTCCAACCACCACCGACAGTGAACCGGCCCCCGAGGGGGCCATGGAGGTCATTTCCTTGGCTGCTGCGCGCAACGCAACCACGCCCACCCCCAAGAACGGACGCGGTGCAAGCCGCCTCTCGTTCGCGAAGGTCACCGACACCCTCACGGTACCCGACCTGCTCGCCCTGCAGACCGAGAGCTTCGACTGGCTCGTCGGCAACGAGGCGTGGAAGGCACGTGTCGAGGCCGCCGCCGAGCAGGGCCGTCAGGACCTGCCCGAGACCACCGGCCTCGAGGAGATCTTCGAGGAGATCTCGCCCATCGAGGACCTCGGCGAGACCATGCAGCTCTCGTTCACGAACCCGGAGCTCGAGCCGCCGAAGTACACCATCGACGAGTGCAAGGAGAAGGGCAAGACCTTCTCCGCTCCGCTGTACGTCAACGCGGAGTTCATGAACCACCTCACCGGTGAGATCAAGACGCAGACCGTGTTCATGGGCGACTTCCCGCTCATGACCCCCAAGGGCACCTTCGTCATCAACGGCACCGAGCGCGTCGTCGTGTCGCAGCTCGTCCGCTCGCCCGGCGTCTACTTCGAGCGCACCCCCGACAAGACCTCCGACAAGGACATCTACTCGGCGCGCGTCATCCCGAGCCGCGGCGCCTGGCTCGAGTTCGAGGTCGACAAGCGCGACCAGGTCGGCGTTCGCATCGACCGCAAGCGCAAGCAGTCCGTGACCGTCTTCCTGAAGGCCCTGGGCCTCACCTCCGAGGAGATCCTCGAGGAGTTCGCCGGCTACGAGTCGATCGCGCTCACCCTCGAAAAGGACAACATCCTCACGAAGGAGGAGGCGCTCAAGGACATCTACCGCAAGCTGCGTCCGGGCGAGCAGGTCGCCGCCGAGGCCGCGCGTGCGCTGCTCGACAACTTCTACTTCAACCCGAAGCGCTACGACCTCGCCAAGGTCGGCCGGTACAAGATCAACCAGAAGCTCGGCCTCGAGGCCCCGCTGACGGACTCGGTGCTCACGGTGCAGGACATCGTCGCCACGATCAAGTACCTCGTCGCCCTGCACGAGGACCGTCCCACGCTGCCCGGCCGCCGCGGCGGCAAGGCCGTCGACATCCGCCTCGACGTCGACGACATCGACAACTTCGGCAACCGGCGCATCCGCGCGGTGGGCGAGCTGATCCAGAACCAAGTCCGCACGGGCCTGTCGCGCATGGAGCGCGTGGTCCGCGAGCGCATGACCACGCAGGACATCGAGGCGATCACCCCGCAGACCCTGATCAACGTGCGACCCGTCGTCGCCGCGATCAAGGAGTTCTTCGGCACCTCGCAGCTGTCGCAGTTCATGGACCAGAACAACCCGCTGGCGGGCCTCACGCACAAGCGCCGCCTCTCGGCGCTCGGCCCCGGCGGCCTCTCGCGCGACCGCGCGGGCGTCGAGGTCCGCGACGTGCACCCCTCGCACTACGGCCGCATGTGCCCGATCGAGACGCCGGAAGGCCCGAACATCGGCCTCATCGGCTCGCTCGCGTCGTTCGCGCGGATCAACTCGTTCGGCTTCATCGAGACGCCGTACCGCAAGGCCGTGAACGGCAAGGTCACCGACCAGATCGACTACCTCACGGCGATGGAGGAGGACGACTACATCGTCGCCCAGGCCAACGCGCCGCTGAAGGCCGACGGCCACTTCCAGGAGGAGCGCGTCCTCGCCCGCAAGAAGGGCGGCGAGGTCGACCTGTTCCCCGCCGACGAGATCGGCTACATGGACGTCTCGCCGCGCCAGATGGTGTCGGTGGCGACCTCGCTCATCCCGTTCCTCGAGCACGACGACGCCAACCGCGCGCTCATGGGCGCCAACATGCAGCGCCAGGCGGTGCCGCTGCTGCGCAGCGACTCGCCGTTCGTCGGCACGGGCATGGAGGGCTACGCCGCGATCGACGCCGGCGACGTGATCACGGCCGACCGGGCCGGTGTGGTCGCCGAGGTGTCGGCCGACTTCGTCACGCTGCAGCTCGACGAGGGCGGCACGCAGACCTACTACCTGCGCAAGTTCGACCGCTCCAACCAGGGCACGTCGTACAACAACCGCGTCGTCGTCTCCGCCGGCGAGCGCGTCGAGGCCGGCGAGGTCATCGCCGACGGTCCCGCGACCGACAACGGCGAGCTCGCGCTCGGCAAGAACCTCCTCGTGGCGTTCATGCCGTGGGAGGGCCACAACTTCGAGGACGCGATCATCCTCAGCCAGAACCTGGTGAAGGACGACGTCCTCTCCTCGATCCACATCGAGGAGTACGAGGTCGACGCACGCGACACCAAGCTGGGCAAGGAGGAGATCACCCGCGATCTCCCCAACGTGAGCCCCGACCTGCTCGCCGACCTCGACGAGCGCGGCATCATCCGCATCGGCGCCGAGGTCCGTCCCGGCGACATCCTCGTCGGCAAGGTCACGCCGAAGGGCGAGACCGAGCTGTCGGCCGAGGAGCGCCTGCTCCGCGCGATCTTCAACGAGAAGAGCCGCGAGGTGCGCGACACGTCGCTCAAGGTCCCCCACGGCGAGCAGGGCACGATCATCGGCGTCAAGGTGTTCGACGCGCAGGACGGCGACGACGAGCTCGGCTCGGGCGTCAACCAGCGCGTGGTCGTCTACATCGCCCAGAAGCGCAAGATCACCGAGGGCGACAAGCTCGCCGGCCGCCACGGCAACAAGGGCGTCATCTCGAAGATCCTGCCGGTCGAGGACATGCCGTTCCTCGCCGACGGCACGCCGGTCGACGTCATCCTGAACCCGCTCGGCATCCCCGGTCGAATGAACTTCGGCCAGGTGCTCGAGACCCACCTCGGCTGGGTCGCGAAGCAGGGCTGGAAGGTCGAGGGCAAGCCCGACTGGGCCAAGCGCCTGCCCGAGGTCGCCCGCGAGGCCGAGCCCGGCACCAAGGTCGCCACGCCCGTGTTCGACGGCGCGCTGGAGGAGGAGATCGCGGGCCTGCTCGACTCGACCCTCCCGAACCGCGACGGCGAGCGCCTGATCGACTCCAGCGGCAAGACGCAGCTGTTCGACGGCCGTTCGGGCGAGCCCTTCCCGTACCCCGTGTCGGTGGGCTACATGTACATCCTGAAGCTGCACCACCTCGTCGACGACAAGATCCACGCGCGCTCGACGGGTCCGTACTCGATGATCACCCAGCAGCCGCTCGGTGGTAAGGCGCAGTTCGGCGGTCAGCGCTTCGGCGAGATGGAGGTGTGGGCCCTCGAGGCCTATGGCGCCGCCTACGCACTGCAGGAGCTCCTCACGATCAAGTCCGATGACATCCTCGGCCGCGTCAAGGTGTACGAGGCCATCGTCAAGGGCGAGAACATCCAGGAGCCCGGCATCCCCGAGTCCTTCAAGGTGCTCATGAAGGAGATGCAGTCGCTCTGCCTGAACGTCGAGGTCCTCTCGGCCGACGGCACCGCGGTGAGCCTCCGCGACACCGACGACGAGGCCTTCCGCGCCGCGGAGGAGCTCGGCATCAACATCTCCGCGCGCTTCGAGTCGTCGAACATCGACGAGATCTGATCCGCCAGGTACGAGAAGACTTCAGGAAACTAGGAGAGAAATTGCTCGACGCAACCACGTTTGACGAGCTCCGTATCGGCCTGGCCACCGCCGAGGACATCCGCAAGTGGTCCTACGGTGAGGTCAAGAAGCCCGAGACCATCAACTACCGCACGCTCAAGCCCGAGAAGGACGGCCTCTTCGGCGAGCAGATCTTCGGACCGAGCCGCGACTGGGAGTGCGCCTGCGGCAAGTACAAGCGCGTGCGCTTCAAGGGAATCGTCTGCGAGCGATGCGGCGTCGAGGTCACCAAGTCCTCGGTCCGCCGCGAGCGGATGGGCCACATCGAGCTCGCCGCGCCGGTCACGCACATCTGGTACTTCAAGGGCGTGCCCAGCCGTCTCGGCTACCTGCTCGACATGGCGCCGAAGGACCTCGAGAAGGTCATCTACTTCGCCGCCTACATGGTGATCGACGTCGACGACGAGGGTCGTCACGCCGACATGCCCGGCCTCGAGAACGAGGTCCGCCTCGAGATCAAGACGATCGGCGACGCCCGCGACGCGCGCATCGCCGATCTGATGAAGCGCAAGGAGGAGGAGCTCGCTGCACTCGAGGCCGAGGGCGCCAAGGCCGACCAGCGCAAGCGCGCCGAGGCCGCCGCCGACAAGGAGATGGCCGGCGTCCGCAAGTCCGCCGACGAGCAGATCGCGCACCTCGAGCGCGTCTGGGAGGACTTCCGCACCCTGAAGGTCGGCGACCTCAAGCCCGAGGACTCCGTCTTCCAAGAGCTGCAGGACCGCTTCGGCATGTACTTCGAGGCCTACATGGGCGCCGAGGCGATCAAGAAGCGCCTCGAGTCCTTCGACCTCCAGGCCGAGGCCGACGACCTGCACCTGCAGATCGCCGAGGGCAAGGGCCAGAAGAAGATCCGCGCGATCAAGCGGCTCAAGGTCGTGAACTCGTTCCTGCAGACCGGCAACTCGCCGGCCGCGATGGTGCTCGACGTGGTCCCCGTGATCCCGCCGGAGCTCCGTCCGATGGTCCAGCTCGACGGCGGCCGCTTCGCGACCTCCGACCTGAACGACCTGTACCGTCGCGTGATCAACCGGAACAACCGACTCCGTCGCCTGCTCGACCTCGGCGCGCCCGAGATCATCGTCAACAACGAGAAGCGGATGCTGCAGGAGGCCGTCGACGCGCTGTTCGACAACGGCCGCCGCGGCCGTCCCGTCACGGGCACCGGCAACCGCGCCCTGAAGTCCCTGAGCGACATGCTCAAGGGCAAGCAGGGTCGGTTCCGCCAGAACCTGCTCGGCAAGCGCGTGGACTACTCGGGCCGTTCGGTCATCGTCGTGGGCCCGCAGCTCAAGCTGCACCAGTGCGGCCTGCCCAAGCAGATGGCGCTCGAGCTGTTCAAGCCGTTCGTCATCAAGCGCCTCATCGACCTGAGCCACGCGCAGAACATCAAGGCCGCCAAGCGCATGGTGGAGCGGTCGCGCCCGCAGGTGTGGGACGTGCTCGAGGAGATCATCCGCGAGCGCCCCGTGCTGCTGAACCGCGCGCCCACGCTGCACCGCCTCGGCATCCAGGCGTTCGAGCCGCAGCTCGTCGAGGGCAAGGCCATCCAGCTGCACCCGCTCGTCTGCGCCGCGTTCAACGCGGACTTCGACGGCGACCAGATGGCCGTGCACCTGCCGCTGTCGGTCGAGGCGCAGGCCGAGGCCCGCATCCTCATGCTGGCGTCGAACAACATCCTCAAGCCGTCGGACGGCCGTCCGGTGACCCTGCCCTCGCAGGACATGATCATCGGCCTGCACCACCTGACGACCGAGAAGGCCGGCGCGGCCGGCGAGGGCCGGGCGTTCTCGTCGATCGCCGAGGCGATCCTCGCGTTCGACCAGAACCGTCCGGGCGAGCTGGCGCTCGACCTCGGCGCGAAGGTGAAGATCCGCCTCGATGGTCTGCACTTCCGCCAGGGCGAGGCGCCCGAGGGCTTCGAGCAGGGGCAGCCGTTCCTGCTCGAGACCACCCTCGGTCGCGCGCTGTTCAACGAGGCGCTCCCGGAGGACTACCCGTACTTCAACGAGCAGGCCGGCAAGGGCCAGATCTCGGCGATCGTCAACGACCTCGCCGAGCGCTACCCGAAGACCGAGGTGGCCGCGACGCTCGACCGGATCAAGGACGCCGGCTTCCGCTGGGCGACCCGTTCGGGCGTGACCGTCGCGCTCTCCGACGTCGTCGAGCTCCCGCAGAAGCGCGAGATCGTCTCGAAGTACGAGAAGCAGGCGGCGAAGGTCACGTCGCAGTTCGAGAAGGGCCTCACGACCGACCTCGAGCGTCGCCAGGAGCTCATCCAGATCTGGACCAAGGCGACCGACGAGGTCGCCAAGGCCATGCAGGAGGAGTTCGCGTCGAACCAGGACAACACCATCAACCGCATGGTGACGTCGGGTGCTCGCGGTAACTGGCTGCAGGTGCGCAACATCGCCGGCATGCGAGGCCTCGTGAACAACCCGAAGGGCGAGATCATCCCGCGCCCGATCATCTCCTCGTACCGCGAGGGGCTGTCGGTCGCGGAGTACTTCATCGCCACGCACGGCGCCCGCAAGGGCCTCGCCGACACGGCGCTCCGCACGGCCGACTCGGGCTACCTGACCCGTCGTCTGGTCGACGTCTCGCAGGACGTCATCATCCGCGAGGACGACTGCGGCACCGGCAAGGGCCTCGAGATGCCGATCGCGGCGACGGATGCCACGGGCACCCTGGTCCGCGACCCGAACGTCGAGAACTCGGTCTTCGCGCGCAGCCTCGCCGCCGACGCGGTGAACGCCAAGGGCGAGGTCGTCGCCGAGGCCGGCGACGACGTGGGCGACGTGCTCATCGACAAGCTGGTCGCGGCGGGCGTCGAGTCGATCAAGGTCCGCTCGGTGCTCACCTGCGAGTCGGCGGTCGGCGTGTGCGCGAAGTGCTACGGCCGCTCGCTCGCGACCGGCAAGCTCGTCGACATCGGCGAGGCGGTCGGCATCATCGCCGCCCAGTCGATCGGCGAGCCCGGCACGCAGCTGACGATGCGCACCTTCCACACCGGTGGCTCGGCCTCGGCCGACGACATCACGCAGGGCCTGCCCCGCGTGCAGGAGCTGTTCGAGGCGCGCACCCCGAAGGGCGCGTCGCCGATCGCGGAGGCCGCCGGCCGCATCACGATCGACGAGACCGAGAAGCAGCGCAAGGTCATCCTCACGCCCGACAACGGCGACGAGCCGATCACGTACAACGTGCTCAAGCGCTCGACGCTGCTCGTCGAGGACGGCCAGCACGTCGAACTCGGCCAGCAGATCATCGTCGGCACGGTCGACCCGAAGGAGGTCCTCCGGGTCAAGGGCGTGCGCGAGGTGCAGAAGCACCTGGTCAACGGCGTGCAGGACGTGTACCGCTCGCAGGGCGTGCCGATCCACGACAAGCACATCGAGGTCATCGTGCGCCAGATGCTCCGCAAGGTCACCGTCGTCGACCACGGCGACACCGACCTGCTGCCGGGCGAGCTCGTCGACCGCTCGAAGTACAACGAGATCAACCGCGCCACCCTCACCGAGGGCAGGAAGACGGCGTCGGCGCGTCAGGAGGTCATGGGCATCACCAAGGCCTCGCTCGCGACGGAGTCGTGGCTGTCGGCCGCGTCCTTCCAGGAGACGACCCGCGTGCTCACGCAGGCCGCCATGGAGGGCAAGTCCGACCCGCTCGTCGGCCTCAAGGAGAACGTGATCATCGGAAAGCTGATCCCGGCGGGCACCGGCCTGAACAAGTACCGGAACGTCACCGTCGAGGCGACCGAGGAGGCGAAGGCGGAGCGCTACCCGAACCGCATCTTCTCCGACGACGCCGCGTTCACCGAGGGCGACCTCAGCTTCGTCGACTTCGACTCGTTCTCGAGCGACGACTTCACCCCCGGCAACTACAGCTGATCCGCGCGGGGGCGGCACGAGCCGCCCCCGCAGCACCGAAGGGCCCCGGAGCCATTCCGGGGCCCTTCGGCGTCTCCGGACCTGGAGCGCGGCCCGCTCGGGCGCGCTTCCCCCGGGCGGCTCCCAGCCGACCTCGCTAGGATCGCCCGCGGTCGACCCTGACGATTCCCCCCGATCCGCGACCCGGAGAGTTCCATGCCCGACGACGCCCCCGTGCTCCGCCGCCCGACGACCTGGCTCATCGCCGCCGTGGTCGCCCTCGTCCTCGCCGTGATCGCGGTCGCCGGCGTGCTCCTGATGCCGAAGGCCCAGTCGGAGGCGGATGCGGCGCCGACCGCCGCCGGACCGCGTCCGACGCCGGCGGCGGCCGGCGAACCCGTGCCGGTGGCTCCGCCGGCGGCACCGCCCGCCGACGGATCCCCCGTCCCCGCCGACTGCTCCGCGGCCTACACCACCGACTGGGCGGGTGCATTCGCCCCCGACTACGTGCTGAACCCGGCCTGGGCGACCGGCGACGGCGGACCGGTCCTGCTCGGGACCGACGACCCCGGCGCGCTGCCCACGCTCGAGCAGACCACCGAGCTCACGTGCGCCTGGCTCCCCGCTGAGCCGTCCGACGGTCGCACGGGCCTCGTCACGTCGATCGCCCGGGTCGACGAAGCCCAGCGGAGCGCGGCACTCGGCGCGTTCGAGGCCGGTGGGCTCGACTGCTTCGAGGAGCTCGACGGGACGCGCTGCATCGCCGAGTGGGAGGAGCCCGCGGGCCCGGCCGGGGAGTCGCACTTCTTCCGCGACGACGTGTGGATCGCCACGCGCTGGTCGGGGCCGGCCGTCACCGGCTACACGCACGACATCATCGCGGCGCTCTTCGCCTGAGTCGCGAAGCGCCGCGCCGCTGCCGGGCGGCGCGCCCCCGCGTTGCTAGAGTGGCCGCACCACGGGCAGGCGGTGCTGCCCGGAAGGAGCGGACGATGAGCAGCACGACTCCCGGATCCGACCCCGAGCGTCGCGATCTCGACGGCGACGGCAGCCCCGATGCGCCGACCGACCGCGACGACGCGGCGGCCGACACGAGCGGTGCCGGAGACGCTCCCACGACCGGTCCCGCAGCGGACGTCGAGCCGCGGCCGGAGGATGCGCAGTCCGCCGTCGACCCGACCGCCGGCGACGCCGACCGGGTCGACCGGCTCGAGCCGGCCGAGACCCCGTCGAGCGACGCCGCAGGCGCGCCCGTCCAGGACACCGCGTTCACGGGCACCACGGCCGATGCCGACCGCGACGACGCCGCCGTCGCCGACCGCACCGAACTCGACGCGGCGGTGGAGCGCGCCCGCACGGACCACCCGCCCGTCGTGGTGAGCTCCGACCCGGCGGACCGCACCGACACCACGGCGATGCAGCGCGAGGACCTCCAGGCCGCGAGTCCGGAGCCGGTGCGCGCGCAGGAGGCGCGCCGCGAGACGGGCGTGCCCGAGACGGTCGGCGCCGCCGGGGCGGGCGCCGGCACGGCTGCGGCATCCGCATCGCCCGGCACCGCGCCCACCGCCCCGTCGCCGCCGTCGCCGCAGGCGATCTACGTGCAGGCGCCGGCCGAGCCGAAGGCCCGCGGCAACCGCGGGTTCGGGGTGCTCGTCGGCCTCATCGCGACGGTCGCCTTCGGGCTGCTCTACGCGGGGGCCTCATTCCTCGTCATCGCCGCGTTCAACGGCGGCTTCGCGAATGCGGGACCGGTCTTCACCGACCAGTTCATCGTCTCCGCGGTGTTCTGGGGGCCGGTGATCGCGTTCTTCGCCTCGTTCGCCGTGCTCGCGCTGCTCCTCAACCGCGCCGCCTGGTGGGCGTGGGCCGTCTTCGGCCTGGTCGTCGGCGTCCTGGTCTACCTCGCGTACATCGGCGGGTCGCTGGTGGCCGTCGCCGCGTGGCAGTTCACCCCGACGGAGGCCGGCGACTTCCTCGCCAACCAGTGGCTCACCCCGTACGCGATCATCGCCGCGATCATCGCGCGCGAACTGCCGATCTGGTTCGGCGGCTGGATCGCGGCGCACGGTCGCACCGTCACGGAGCGGAACCGGACCGCGCGCGAGGAGTACGAGCGTCAGCTCGCGGCTGGACCGCAGCCGGTCTCGTCGACGCGCTGAGCTCGGGCCGGCGACGGCCGGCGCGCTACGCTCGGACGTCGGGCGCACATGGTGAGTGCTCCCCATCGACGTGGCACGCCCAGCCTGCTTGGGTGGCTCCCTGACCCTGCACACCCGAGGAGCGCTGTTGAGCATCACCATGCACGCCGACGAGCCGATCCCGGGCGTCGGCGCCGATGGCCGCGCCGACCCGGCGTACGCCGAGCGCCTCGGTCTTCTCCCCGCTCCGCCCGGTCGCCGGTCGGCCGCATTCGCGGTCGACGCGTGCGGGTGGGGGCTGTTGTCGGCCCCGTCGGCGGTCGGGGCGGCGCAGCTGGCGCCCGTCGTCCTGTCCCGGGCGGTGACGGATGCCGCGGCACTCGGGGGTCCGCTCCTGCTGCTCGCCCTCGGGCAGGTGCTGCTCGCGGCGTACGGCGTGACGCAGCTCGCGCTGCACGGTCGGCGCGGCGTCACCATCGGCAAGGCGTCCCTCGGCCTGCGCTCGGTGAACGCGGCGACGTTCGACCGCCCCGGGTTCTGGAGGGTCGTGCTGCGCGCACTCGTGCTGTGGGCGTCGCAGCTCGTGCTGCCGTTCGCGGGGCCCGCGCTCTGCTTCGCGTCCGGGCTGTGGGATCCGGAGGGGCGCGGACGCAGCTGGCTCGACCGGGTCGGGCGCTGCCTCGTCGTCGACGCGCGTCGCGGCCTCGACCCGTTCGACGGCGCGGCGCTGCGCCACGCCCGGCGACAGCTCGAGGCGGCGCCGCGTGCCGAGCGGCCGGTGCTCCCGTCCCTCGCGTCCGACCGCGCGATCGACGAGCGCACGTTCATTCCGGCCGCGCGGTCGAGCTCCGGCGTCATCGCCGCCCCGCCCGCGGCCGAGGCGGTCGCCGCATCGTCCGCGTGGGCACCGCCGGCGGAGGCCCCGATGGCCGCGACGGTCGCGTCCGCACCCTCCGGGCCGGCGTCCCCGGCGCGACCGGTCGCGGTGGGCACGGTCACCCTCGCGTTCGCGCACGGCGCCCGCGTCGCGGCATCCGGCACCGTGCTGCTCGGCCGCGACCCGGCATCGACGGGCGACGACCCCGCGAGCACCGCGCTCGTGCCGCTCGTGGACGCGAGCATGGGACTGTCGAAGACGCACGCCGCGGTCACGGTCGACGACCGCGGCGTGCACGTCACCGACCGCTGGTCGAGCAACGGCACCGCCCTCGTCGGCGCGGACGGCCGCGCCCGCGTGCTCGAGCCCGGCCTGCCGACCCCGGTGCCGCCGGGATCGACCGTGCGGCTCGGCGGTGTCGAGTTCCGAATCGAGGAGGTGCGCGCGTGAGGCTGAAGCTCGGCTTCCGGCGGCAGAGCGGGCCGCCGGTCGACGTGGTGGTCACCGCCGACGCGACGGCGACGGTGGGCGACCTCGCCCGCTCGATCGCCGCCGCCGACCCGGCGTCCACCGGCCTTGCGCAGCACGAGGGTCCGCTCACGCTCGCCGTGGCGCCGCCGACGTCGAACGCGCCGGTCGTGCTCGAGCCCGGCACGCTCGCGGCCGACGCGCCGATCGGGTCGGGATTCGAGGCTGCCGTGGTCTCTCCGGCGGCGCGGGCGGCCGGCGCAGACGTGGCGGTCGCGGTCATGCACGTGCACTCGGGCGCAGATGCGGGCCGCGAGTTCCCGCTGCGGCGTGGCCACAGCGTCGTCGGACGGTCCGCCGACTCCGACGTCGTCCTCGCCGACCCGCTCGTGTCCAAGCGGCACGCCCGCATCGAGGTCGACCAGGCGGTCGAGCTCGTCGACCTGAACTCCGCGAACGGGCTCGTCGTCGACGGCGGCGAGGTGTCGCGCGTGCGCGCACTGCCGGGCGTGCGCGTCACGATCGGCGACACCGTCGTCTCGTTCGCGATGCTCGCGGGCACGGATGCCGCGGCCGACCCGGTGCTCGAGCGCGGCGGCGCGCTCATGTACAACCGCTCGCCCCGGGTCGAGGCCCGCTACCCGGGCACGGCGCACCCGGAGCCCCGCGTGCCGAACGAGGAGAGCCCGCGCCTCTTCCCGTGGCCCATGATCATCTCGCCCGTGCTCATGGGCCTGGCGATCTACGCGCTGACCGAGCGCGCGATGGCGCTGCTCATCGTGTTCCTGTCGCCGCTGATGCTCGTCGGCAACTACATCGGGCAGCGCATGGGCAGCGGGAAGAAGCTCGAGCAGGAGATCGAGGCGTTCGAGATCCAGCTGGAACGACTCGAGGAGACCCTCGAGCGCGAACGGCACGTCGAGCGCGACCGCCGCCATGACGAGACGCCGCCGGTCGCGACGGTGTACGAGCAGGCGATGCGGCTCGGGCCCATGCTCTGGACCCGGCGGCCCGAGCACTGGAACTTCCTCGCCGTGCGACTGGGGGTGGGGCGCGCGCCGAGCCGCAACTCGGTGCGCGAGTCGGAGGCGCCGCAGCCGGGCATCGCGCGCTACGCCCGCCGGGTCGACGTGCTGCGCGAGCGCTACCGCGAGATCGACGACGTGCCCGTGATGGAGCTGCTGCCGAGCGCGGGCGCGCTCGGCATCGCCGGGCCCGCGAACCTCGCCGCCGACGCGCTGCGCGGCCTGGCGGTGCAGCTGTTCGGCCTGCACGCGCCGAACGACGTGGTGGCCGCGGCGATCGTCGATCCGGGCTGGAGCCGCGAGCTCGACTGGCTGAAGTGGCTTCCGCACGCCTCGAGCGACCGGAACCCCGTCGCGGGCGCCGCGCTCGCCGACAGCGCCTCCGCCGGCGCCGCCCTGCTGAACTCGCTCGAGGAGCTCATCCTCGACCGGCTCGGCGCGGCGCCCGAGCGTCGCGGTCCGCTCGCCGAGGACCAGGGCTCGATGACGCGCGGCTCCCGCGTGGGCACGCCGGGCGGCGTCCGCGATGAGCCGCGGCCCGACTCGGCCCTCGTGCTCATCGTCTCTGCCGACGCCCCGGTGGACCGCCCCCGCCTGGTGCAGCTCATCGAGCGGGGCGCCGAGGTCGGCATCCACACGCTCTTCGTGGCGCCGACCGTCGCATCGCTGCCTGCCGCGTGCCGGACCTTCGTCGACGTGACCGGCGGGCTCGGCGCCGCGCGCGTGGGCGTCGTCCGTTCGGGCGTCGAGTACGCCGGCGTCGCCGTCGAGGGCGTGTCGATGCGGTACGCGGAGGTCTTCGCGCGCCGCCTCGCGCCCGTCGTCGACGCGAGCACCGTCGTGGAGGACGCGAGCGACCTGCCGCGCAGCGTGTCGATGCTCTCCCTCCTCGGAGATGAGACGGTCCGCGACGCCGACAGCGTGGTCGAACGCTGGCGGCAGAACGCGTCGATCCTCGACCGTTCGGGCGCGAAGCTGCCGCGCCTGAAGCGGGCGGGCACGCTGAAGGCGTTCGTCGGGCAGGCGAGCCCCGACGCGATGACGCTCGACCTGCGCACGCAGGGTCCGCACGCGCTCGTCGGCGGCACGACCGGCGCCGGCAAGTCGGAGTTCCTGCAGGCATGGGTGCTCGGCATGGCCGCCGAGTACAGCCCGGATCGCGTCACGTTCCTGTTCGTGGACTACAAGGGCGGCTCGGCGTTCGCCGACTGCGTCGACCTGCCGCACTGCGTGGGCCTCGTGACCGACCTCAGCCCGCACCTCGTGCGCCGCGCGCTCACGAGCCTCCGCGCCGAGCTGCACCACCGCGAGCACCTCTTCAACCGCAGGAAGGCCAAGGACCTGCTCGAGCTCGAGAAGCGGCGGGACCCCGAGACGCCGCCGGCGCTCGTGATCGTCATCGACGAGTTCGCCGCGCTCGCGGGCGACGTGCCGGAGTTCGTGGACGGCGTGGTCGACATCGCCCAGCGCGGTCGCTCGCTCGGGATCCACCTCATCATGGCCACGCAGCGACCGGCGGGCGTCATCAAGGACAACCTGCGTGCGAACACCAACCTCCGCGTCGCGCTGCGCATGGCCGACGAGTCGGACTCGCGCGACGTCGTGGGCGACCCGGTCGCCGCCGGCTTCGACCCGTCGATCCCCGGCCGCGGCATCGCGAAGACCGGGCCCGGCCGGCTCGTGCCGTTCCAGTCGGCGTACGCGGGGGGCTGGACCAGCGATGCGCCCGCCGAGGCCGATGTCCGGGTCGCCGAGCTGCGGTTCGGCTCGACGACGGTGTGGGAGGTCGCGGGGGAGCGCGACGACGAGCACGAGCTCGCCGACCCCGGTCCGAACGACCAGAAGCGGATGGTGCAGGCCTTCATCCGCGCTGCGGACGCCGCCGCGATCCCGCCGCCACGCCGGCCGTGGCTCGACGACCTGCCCGCCACGGTCGCGATCGAGTCGCTGCCGCGGCGCGGCGACGGCGACGTCGCGTTCGGACTCGCCGACGTGCCGGAACGGCAGCTGCAGGCGCCGATGTCGTTCGTGCCCGATCGCGACGGGGCGATGCTCGTCTACGGCACGAGCGGCTCGGGCAAGTCGACGCTGCTGCGCACGCTCGCCGTCTCGGTCGGCCTGCGACCCGACCTCGGCCCCGCTGAGGTCTACGCGCTCGACTTCGGCTCGGGGACGCTGCGCTCCCTCGAGGTGCTCCCGCACGTCGGCTCCGTCGTGCCGGGCGACGACACCGAGCGGGTCCAGCGGTTGCTGCGGATGCTCGACGCGCTCCTCGACCGCCGCGGCCGTGCGTTCAGCGAGGTCAACGCGGCGAGTCTCTCCGAGTACCGGGAGCTCAGCGGCATCCGCGAACCCCGGGTGCTGCTGCTCATCGACGGCTTCGCCCAGCTCAAGGCCGACTGGGACTCGACGACGGTGCGCATGCCGTTCTACAACGTCGTGATGCGGCTGCTCGGCGAGGGGCGACCGCTGGGCGTCCACGTCGTCGCGACCGCCGATCGCGCGGGCGCGGTGCCGACGGCCGTGAGCGCGAACGTCACCAGGCGCATCGTGCTGCGGCTCTCCGACGAGTCCGGGTACCAGGTCCTCGGAGTGCCGAAGGACGTGCTCGACGACCGCTCCGCGCCCGGACGAGCGATCGTGGACGGCCTCGAGGCGCAGGTCGCCGTGCTCGGCGGCTCCGCGAACGTCGCCGAGCAGACGAAGGCGCTCGAGGCACTCGCCGCCCGGCTGCGCGACCAGGGCGCGGTCGAGGTGGAGCCGGTCCGCGCGCTGCCCACGGCGTTCGCCGCGACGGCGCTGCCGGCCGAGCTCGCGGGCGAGCCGGTGCTGGGCCTCGCGGACGACACACTCGCCCCCATCGCGTTCGAGCCAGTGGGGACCTTCGCGATCACCGGGCCGCCGCAGAGCGGGAAGACCACCGCGATGCGCGCGGTGATCGACGCGGTCCGGCGTCATGACCCCGACGTGCGCCTCTTCCACCTCGCGGGACGCCGGGCGGCGCTCGGCGAGCATGCCGACTGGATGCGCAGCGCTGCCACGATCGAGGAGGTCACTGCGCTGGCCCGCGAACTCGTCGACGTGATCGGCGACGCGTCGGTACCGGGCCGCTACCTCATCGCCGTCGAGAACGTGACCCAGTTCGCCGACTCCGCCGCCGAGCGTCCGCTCAAGGAGCTCTTCCAGGCCGTCAACCGCAGCGACCACTTCCTCGTGGGCGACGCGGATGTCGCGAACCTCTCGAGCGGCTTCGGCTTCGTCGGCGACTTCAAGGCCGGTCGCCGCGGCGTCGCCCTCAAGCCCGACGCCTACGACGGCGACGCGGTGTTCAAGACGCCGTTCCCGAAGGTGAAGCGCTCGGACTTCCCGGAGGGGCGCGGCTTCCTCGTGCAGCACGGCCGTGCGACCCTCGTGCAGCTGCCCCAGGTGCGATGACCGGGCCGGTGGGGAGCCCTCCCCATGTCGGCGCGTCGGGTCCGGCGTTAGCGTGAAGCCGTCGAGAGGAGAGCGATGAGCGACGAGGTGCTGATCCCGCTGGCGTCGATGGGCGAACTGGACCAGGCGCTGAAGGACATCGTGATCGAGTTCGAGGACGCGGGATCGCGCACGGACTCGTTGCTCGAGGCCATCGGCCGGCCGTTCGGGCGGACCGGCCTGCGCGACGCGGCTGACGAGTTCGAGGGCGCGTGGGACGACAAGCGCGAGACGCTGAAGGGCCACCTCGTCGAACTGCAGGAGTTCGTCGTCGCCGTGAAGGACTCGTGGGAGGAGCTCGACCTCGAGCTGCAGTCGAACCTGGCGCAGGCCGAGGGCTGAGGGTCGACGACGTGGGGAACACCGCCTACTTCCATCAGCACATGCCCGACTCCCCTCGGGGTCGTGAGATCGAGCGCATCGACGACCGCGGCGACGCGATCGCCGCCCGCGGAAGCCGGGTCGAGGACCTCGGCGAGCGGATGCTGCGTGCCGCCGACACGCTCCGGCTCATGGTCGACGGGCAGGTCGGCTCGGGCCTCTCGCTCGACGAGGTCCGGAGCCGGGGCGAGGACGTGCACGCGGACCTGAAGCGGGCCGGCGAACGCTACCGGCCGAGCGGCACGGCACTCCGGTCGTACGGGGAGGCGCTGGCCGAGGTCGCCCCCGGGCTCAACCGGGCAGCGGACGACTGCGAGACGTTGTGGGGGACCGTGCGATCGCGTGCCGCCGACGTCGACGACGCCGAGCTGACCCCCGCGGGCGAGGACGGCGGCACCGACGCGCGCGAGGCCGCGACCTCCGCCGCGGCCTCGTCGCTCACGACCGCGAAGTCGGAGTGGGAGGAGGCCGCACGCCGATTCGACGGGTACTACGACACGTGGGACTCCGCCTACGACGACGCCGTCGCGGGTCTCCGCGGTGCGAACGAGGACGGCGTCAAGGACGGCTTCTGGGACGACGCGCTGCCGTTCGTGGAAGGGCTCGTCACGGTCCTCGAGGCCATCGGCTTCGTCCTCGTGCTCGCCGCCCTCATCGTGGGTGGTCCGCTGATCGCCGTGCTCGCCACCATCGCCGCACTGCTGGTGCTGCTCGGCACGATCGTCCTCTTCGCCAAGCAGCGCAAGAGCGGCGGCGACCTCGCGATGGCCGTCATCGGCGTGATCCCGTTCGGCAAGCTCGCCAAGCTCGCCGACCTGCCGTCCATCGCCGGCGCCGGCGCGCGGTTCCCGAGGCTCTCGGGGTTCGCGAACATGATGCTCGCGGGCGAGGAGTTCGCGGCGCTTCGCACGCACCTCGGCCGGATCGACGACCTCGCACGCGCCGACTGGGGCACCGCGGGCATCCGGACGTTCGACACGGCGACGGGCGGCTCGCGGATGATCCAGCGCATCATCTCGGGCGCCCCGTACGTCGCCGACAACACGCGGTTCACGAACTCCGCAGGCATGTTCTTCGGCCGCCTCCTGGGCGTCGGCGACTCCACGGCGAACGTCGGCCTCTGGGAGATGCACTGGGGGTACCGGCAGGCCCAGGTCACCGCCTACAGCGCCTACGACTACGTCTCCAGCACCGTCGAGGACCAGCTCCGGGAGGTGACCGTAGACTCGTGGCGATGACCGGCACCCTGCGAGACGAACTGACCGGATCCATCCGTCGCGACGTCCCTCCCTTCGTCCTGCTGCTCCCTCGGGGCTGGGTCTCGGTCGAGCCGACGAAGGAGGCGTTCGCCGAGATCGCCGCGCGCAGCTCGGCCGTGCTGCGGGCGAACCACCGGCCCGACCTCGACGCCCAGTTCCGCGACCTGCTCGATCGAGCGGCCGACGAGTTCCTGCGCCGCGACCCCGTCCGGATGATCTTCCAGTCCGGCGTGCCGGACGAGGAGCTGTTCCCGCTCTCCATCACCGCACTCCGATTGAGCGCGCCCGACGGCGGACCGCTCGACGCGCACGTGGCGGCCCTCCGCCGCGACCGCGGCGCACGCGCGCTCGGCGACGACCGCGTCATCCTGCGCTGGGAGCAGGAGGACGCGCAGCGCGTCCCCGGCGGCGAGGTCGCGGTCCGGTCGTTCGACTACCTGATCGCGATCCCCGGCAGCGAGCGTCGGCAGGCGCTGCTCTTCAGCGCCGTCGTCCCGCTCGCGGCGGCGGGGGAGCGGCTCGACGACGAGACCGTGCGCGCCGCCGGCGTGCTCGCCGACGCGATCATGTCGACCTTCCGCTGGAGCGGTGAATGAGATTCGAAATCGCCTACCCGCCCGACGCGTGGGCGATCATGCCCGATCCGGGCGCGGAGGCCGACGATCTCTGGGTGGCCGAGCAGCGCGCCGCCTACCGCGACGGCCCGCTCGCCGGACTCGCCGACGAACTCGAGTTCGCGGCGCGCGAGGCGCTCGACCGACGGCGCGCGGGCATCGACACCTCGCTCTTCTTCCGACCGGTGGGCGTCCCCGTGACCGGGGTTCTGCACGCGACCCTCCGCACCGTCCGGCCGGGTGCCGACGAGGCGGCCGCGACGGGCTCACCCGACTGGATGCTGCCCGACGTCCCGCTCCTCACGGAGCCGGTCGTCGCGGACTTCGAGACCGAGCACGTGCCCCACGGCCGCAGGATCGCGTACGTGACCACCGAACCGGACGGTGCGGGCGCCACGCTCGCGGGCATCGCCTACGGCCTCGTCTGGCCGGGAATGGTCGGGCTCGTCTTCTCCGAGCTCGCCCACCGCGAGGCGATCGGCGCGATGCAGGCGCACGCGGACCCGGTCGTGGGATCCCTCAGGGTCGTCGCGTGAGCGCGGACGGCCCCGCGACGCGCTGGGCGCGCACCGCCCGACCGTCCGAGATCGCCCACGGCATCGCCGAACTCGACCGACGGGCCGTCTCGGCCGCACCCGGTTACGCCGAGCTCGTGACGCGGGCGGTCTCGGGCGCCGTCGCAGAGATCCGCGCCGCCCGTGCGGACCGCCTCGCCGCACTCGCCCGTGAAGACCGAGGCGCGGCCGCCGAGGTCGGGCGCTCCGGCCTCCGCAAGGCGGCCATCGTCGCCGGCGTGCTCGCGGCATCCGGCGCCGCCGCCCTGTACTTCAGCCGCGCGGCCTTCGACCCGGTGACCGTGTTGCCCCTGGCCGCCGCGCTCATCGTCGCGAGCACCGTGCTGATGGCCCTCGCGCTGCTGCCGCTCCGGCGTGCCGCACCCCCGACGACGGGCGTGGCGGCCGTCGCGTGGAGCACCGTCGTGCTGTCGCTCGGCCCCCTCGCGATGGGAGCCGTCCTCGGGGGCGTCACCGCCGGGAACACGCCCGCGTACCTCGCCGGTCTCGTCGCCCTCGCCGGGCTCTCGGCACTCGCCGTCGCGACCACGCGGATCGCCCTGAGCGCCTCGCCCGAGCGGCGCGCACGCACCGAGCAGCGCATCGAGGCGTTTCCCGAGCAGGTCGCGGATGCGGGCCGCGACTCCATCCGGCGCGCCGTCGAGGAACTGCGCGCGGCCTGGTCGGCGGTCGATCCGGAGGTCCGCGCGCGCGTCGAGAACGATCTCGCCGAGGCGCACCGCGTCCTCGACGAGCGCGGCCTCGGGGCGACGGCGCGTCCCGAGCTCCCGGGCGCCCTGACGGTCATGCGCACCGCCGTCGCCGTCGCGCCCGGACTCGAGCGCACCCTCGACGCGGTCTGAGCCCTGCCGGCCCAAGGCGTGGCCGGAGCCGTGCGGTGGGGAGTGCTCCCCATGTGCCCGGCCATCGCGGCATCCGTAGTCTGGGGATCACCGGCTCGCAGTCGCGGGCACGATCCCGAACGAAGGAAGAGGTTCACGATGGCCGCAGATTTCGGCGCCTCGTACGGCGAGATGGAGGCGATGGCGAGCAAGCTGTCCGACGCCCGCGATGACATCCAGTCGCAGCTCGACCAGCTGAAGAGCTCCGTCGACAACCTGCTCGGCAACGACTTCCGGACCCAGCACGCGTCCGGAAGGTTCGGCCAGGGCTACGAGGAGCTCACCACGGGACTCAAGAGCGCCGTCGACGGCATCGGCGAGATGGGCGAGGCGCTGCGCGGGATGATGCAGGCCATCCAGGACCTGGACCAGCAGCTCGCCGGTCGCTGACGCGAGCCGCTGCGGCACGGCGGGGCGGGACCACCTCGGTCCAGCCCCGCCGTTCGCATCGGGACGGCGACCGGTCCCCGGCCGGGCGTAGGCTCGGAGGATGGCGACGAACTCGACCACCTCGTGGGCCGTCGCGGGCTTCGCGGCCGCGCTGCACGTCGCGCTCGTCGTCGCGGCCTTCGGGTTCGTCAGCCTGCTCGCCGACATCGAGCCGGTGCCCGATCCGGAGGCGGGCCGACTCGTCGCACCGCTCACCGTCGCGGCATCCGTCGGCGCACTGCTCGTGCTGCTCGGTCGAGGGCTCGGCCGCGGGTTCCGGCCGTGGTCGCTGGCCGGACTCGCGCTGATCGTGACCTGGGCGGCCGGCGTGGTCGGCGCCACGCTGTCATACGCGGCGGCGACGGGCACGATCCTCGCCGCGGTCCTGTTCGCGCTCTCGTTCATGACCATCGGCTTCGGGGTCATCGTCCCGATCACCGGCGCACTCGTCGCACTCCTCGCCGCCGTCACCGTCCGCGCGCAGGAGGGCGGCGTCGAACGCCCGAAGTGGCCGTGGGAGCGAGACGACGAGGAGTGACGCCGGCCGCGTCGCCGTGACATCCGTTCGCCGCTTCGGCGCCGCGGCACGGTGCTCGCAGTAGGGTGAACCGCGTGGAGGGTTCGGTCGAGGCTCGCGTGAGCCACGAGGTCGACCGCTGGCTCGCCTGGCTGCCGCGATGGCGGCCGGGCACGCATCGCGGCCGCGTGCGCCTCTGCACGCGCTGCTTCGGGTCGCCGATCCTCGCCGCCGCCGGCCTCGACACCGACGTGCCGCATCCGGTGCAGCACGCGTTCTCGATGCGCATGAAGGGCATCATCGACTCGGCCGTCGACGACTACACCGCGCGCAACCTGCCGATGCTGCACCGCGAGATCCGGCTGGCGGAGGATCGCAAGGCGCGCCGCCCGTACCGGGCCGGGGAGGGACTCGACCCCGAGTTCCTCGGCCTGGACCTCGACCCCGAGCCGACGCCGGGCGCGCCGTTCCTCTTCACGCTGCAGGGCCTCGAGGCGGATGCCGCGGCCGAGGCGTTCGAGCCCGCGCCGCGCCCCTTCACGCCCGACGAGAAGGAGGCGCTCCGCGAGGAGGTGCGCCTCGCCGACGAGTTCGCCAAGCAGCTCGGCCGACGGATCTGCATCGAGCTCGCCCAGCACCGCCAGCGCATCGCGAACGCGGTGGAGCGCCTGGTCGAGCCGCAGGTCGCCGAACTCCTCGCCGACCTCGATCGCGAGCTCGACGCGCCGGGCTGGTCCGGCTGACGCGAGCGTCGTCGTTCGCTCAGGGCGTGCCCGCGGCATCCGTCGCCATTTGACCGGGTGGTTGCGCCCGATTACCATTGATCGGGTGTGCGCTCTGCCGCGCGCTCGCCCATGCCTGCGATCCGCCAGCCGGAGACCGGGAGCGGGGCGGGTTCTCATCATGGCGCACCTCAGGGCACCGGCCGACGAGGCAGGCACGCCCCCACGGCATACCCACCACCAACAGGCTCCGCCGCTCGGCGGTGCCGGTGGGTCGTGATGTGAAACCCATCAACGCTGTCACCGTGCAGCACCACTTAGGAGAAGCAGTGCCAACCATTCAGCAGTTGGTCCGCAAGGGTCGCTCGCCCAAGGTCACCAAGACCAAGGCGCCCGCCCTGAAGGCCAACCCCCAGCAGCGCGGCGTGTGCACCCGTGTGTACACCACCACCCCCAAGAAGCCGAACTCGGCGCTCCGCAAGGTCGCCCGTGTCAAGCTCTCGAACGGCACCGAGGTCACCGCCTACATCCCCGGTGAGGGCCACAACCTGCAGGAGCACTCGATGGTGCTCGTCCGCGGCGGTCGTGTGAAGGACCTCCCCGGCGTGCGCTACAAGATCATCCGCGGCGCGCTCGACACGCAGGCCGTGAAGAACCGCAAGCAGGCCCGCAGCCGCTACGGCGCGAAGATGGAGAAGAAGTAATGCCTCGCAAGGGACCCGCTCCGAAGCGCCCCGTCGTCGCCGACCCGGTGTACGGCTCGCCGGTCGTCAGCCAGCTCGTCAACAAGATCCTCGTCGACGGCAAGAAGGACCTCGCCCAGCGCATCGTCTACGAGGCGCTCGAGAACGTCGCGAACAAGTCCGGCCAGGACGCCGTCGCGGTCCTGAAGAAGGCCCTCGACAACGTGCGCCCGACCCTCGAGGTCCGGTCGCGCCGCGTCGGCGGCTCGACCTACCAGGTGCCCGTCGAGGTCAAGCCGCACCGCGCGAACACCCTGGCGCTGCGCTGGCTCACCAGCTACGCCAAGGCCCGCCGCGAGAAGACCATGACCGAGCGTCTCACCAACGAGATCCTCGACGCCTCGAACGGCCTGGGCGCCGCGGTCAAGCGCCGCGAGGACACCCACAAGATGGCCGAGTCGAACCGCGCCTTCGCCCACTACCGCTGGTAGTCGATGAGCGGATGCCGCGAGGCGCGCCTCTGCGGCATCCGCTCACCTCACCCCTTCCACTCCTGACTTCCCCGGAGGAATCCCCGTGGCACAAGACGTGCTCACCGACCTGAGCAAGGTCCGCAACATCGGCATCATGGCGCACATCGATGCCGGCAAGACCACCACCACCGAGCGCATCCTGTTCTACACGGGCGTCAACCACAAGATCGGCGAGACCCACGACGGCGCCTCGACGACCGACTGGATGGAACAGGAGAAGGAGCGCGGCATCACCATCACGTCCGCCGCGGTCACGTGCTTCTGGAACAAGAACCAGATCAACATCATCGACACCCCCGGCCACGTCGACTTCACGGTCGAGGTCGAGCGCTCCCTTCGCGTGCTCGACGGCGCGGTCGCCGTCTTCGACGGCAAGGAGGGCGTCGAGCCCCAGTCCGAGACCGTCTGGCGCCAGGCCGACAAGTACGACGTCCCCCGCATCTGCTTCGTCAACAAGATGGACAAGCTCGGCGCGGACTTCTACTTCACGGTCGACACGATCGTCAAGCGCCTCGGCGCCAAGCCGCTCGTGCTGCAGCTCCCGATCGGCTCCGAGAGCGACTTCATCGGCGTCGTCGACCTCATCGAGATGCGGGCGCTCGTGTGGCCCGGCGACGCCAAGGGCGACGTGACGATGGGCGCCAAGTACGAGGTTCAGGAGATCCCCGCCGACCTCAAGGAGAAGGCCGAGGAGTACCGCAACACGCTGCTCGAGACCGTCGCCGAGACCGACGACGCGCTGCTCGAGAAGTACTTCGGCGGTGAGGAGCTCACGGTCGCCGAGATCAAGGGCGCGATCCGCAAGCTCACCGTCAGCTCCGAGATCTACCCCGTGCTCTGCGGCTCGGCGTTCAAGAACCGCGGCGTGCAGCCCATGCTCGACGCCGTCATCGACTTCCTGCCGTCGCCGCTCGACGTGCCGGCGGTCGAGGGACGCAACCCCCGCAACGAGGACGAGGTCATCGAGCGTCACGCCGACGCCAAGGACCCCTTCGCCGCGCTCGCGTTCAAGGTCGCGGTGCACCCGTTCTTCGGTCGCCTCACCTACATCCGCGTCTACTCGGGTCACCTCGACTCGGGCGGCCAGGTCATCAACTCGACCAAGTCCAAGAAGGAGCGCATCGGGAAGATCTTCCAGATGCACGCCAACAAGGAGAACCCGGTCGACTCGGTCACCGCGGGCAACATCTACGCGGTCATCGGCCTCAAGGACACCACCACCGGCGACACCCTGTGCGACCCGGACCACCAGGTCGTGCTCGAGTCGATGACGTTCCCGGCGCCGGTCATCGAGGTCGCCATCGAGCCGAAGACCAAGGCCGACCAGGAGAAGCTCGGCACCGCGATCCAGAAGCTCGCGGAGGAGGACCCCACCTTCCGCACCGAGCTCAACCAGGAGACCGGCCAGACGGTCATCAAGGGCATGGGCGAGCTGCACCTCGACATCCTCGTCGACCGCATGAAGCGCGAGTTCAAGGTCGAGGCGAACGTCGGCAAGCCGCAGGTCGCGTACCGCGAGACCATCAAGCGCGCCGTCGAGAAGCACGACTACACGCACAAGAAGCAGACCGGTGGCTCGGGCCAGTTCGCGAAGATCCAGTTCGCGATCGAGCCCCTCGCGGTCGAGGGCGACAAGACGTACGAGTTCGAGAACAAGGTCACTGGTGGCCGCGTTCCGCGCGAGTACATCCCCTCGGTCGACGCGGGCTTCCAGGACGCCATGCAGTACGGCATCCTGGCCGGCTACCCGATGGTGGGCGTCAAGGGCATCCTGCTCGACGGCGCGGCCCACGACGTCGACTCCTCGGAGATGGCGTTCAAGATCGCCGGCTCGATGGGCTTCAAGGAAGCCGCTCGGAAGGCGAACCCCGTCCTGCTCGAGCCGCTGATGGCCGTCGAGGTCCGTACTCCGGAGGAGTACATGGGCGACGTCATCGGCGACCTGAACTCGCGTCGCGGCCAGATCCAGTCCATGGAGGACGCTGCCGGCGTGAAGGTCGTGCGTGCGCACGTCCCGCTCTCGGAGATGTTCGGATACATCGGCGACCTGCGCTCGAAGACCTCGGGCCGGGCCGTGTACTCGATGGAGTTCGAGAGCTACGCGGAGGTCCCGAAGGCTGTCGCCGACGAGATCGTCCAGAAGAACAAGGGCGAGTAGCGCCCGAACGCACGAGCCGACAGGTTCGCGTAACATAACAACACAACCCCCCGTAGCACTCCGGTCGCAATCCGGCGTCCGGTGCTGCTACACGGATCCTGAGGAGGACCCACAGTGGCTAAGGCCAAGTTCGAGCGGACCAAGCCGCACGTCAACATCGGTACGATCGGTCACGTCGACCACGGCAAGACGACGCTCACCGCGGCGATCTCGAAGGTGCTCGCCGACAAGTACCCGTCGGCCACCAACGTGCAGCGCGACTTCGCGTCGATCGACTCCGCTCCCGAGGAGCGCCAGCGCGGCATCACGATCAACATCTCGCACGTCGAGTACGAGACGCCGAAGCGCCACTACGCGCACGTCGACGCCCCGGGTCACGCCGACTACATCAAGAACATGATCACCGGTGCGGCCCAGATGGACGGCGCGATCCTCGTGGTCGCGGCGACCGACGGCCCGATGGCCCAGACGCGTGAGCACGTGCTGCTCGCCAAGCAGGTCGGCGTGCCCTACCTGCTCGTCGCGCTGAACAAGGCCGACATGGTCGACGACGAGGAGATCCTGGAGCTCGTCGAGCTCGAGGTCCGCGAGCTCCTCTCGAGCCAGGGCTTCCCCGGCGACGACGCTCCCGTCATCCGCGTCTCGGGCCTCAAGGCCCTCGAGGGCGACGAGAAGTGGGTCAACTCGGTCCTCGAGCTCATGGAGGCCGTCGACGAGTCCATCCCGGACCCGGTGCGCGACAAGGACAAGCCGTTCCTCATGCCCATCGAGGACGTCTTCACCATCACCGGCCGCGGCACGGTCGTCACGGGTCGCGCCGAGCGCGGCACGCTGAAGATCAACTCCGAGGTCGAGATCGTCGGCATCCGCCCGACGCAGAAGACCACCGTCACGGGTATCGAGATGTTCCACAAGCAGCTCGACGAGGCGTGGGCCGGCGAGAACTGCGGTCTCCTGCTCCGTGGCACCAAGCGCGAGGACGTCGAGCGCGGCCAGGTCGTCGTGGCCCCGGGCTCGGTCACCCCGCACACCAACTTCGAGGGCACGGCGTACATCCTCTCGAAGGACGAGGGCGGCCGTCACAACCCGTTCTACGCGAACTACCGTCCGCAGTTCTACTTCCGCACCACCGACGTCACCGGCGTCATCACGCTGCCCGAGGGCACCGAGATGGTCATGCCCGGCGACACCACCGACATGACGGTCGAGCTGATCCAGCCGATCGCCATGGAGGAGGGCCTCGGCTTCGCCATCCGCGAGGGTGGCCGCACGGTCGGCGCCGGTACCGTCACGAAGATCATCAAGTAGTTCTTCGCGATCGCGACCTGCAAGGGGGTCGGGCCTTCGGGCCCGGCCCTCTTCGTCGTGCCGCTCAGTGGGCCTCGACGCGCATGCCGTCGATCTCGGTGTCGACGTCGATGGCACCCTCGACGCTGCGGCCGACCGTGCAGCCCTTCTCGATCGCGCGGGCCATGATGCCGACGAGCTTGGTCCGGTCGTCGGCCTCGAGTGCCGAGAGATCGATCACGACCTCCTCGGTGATCTGCTGGTAGCGGTTGGACTCGCCGTCCGAACGGCCGTGCGCCCATACCGTCATGGCGTATTCGTCGCCGAGCCGCCGTGCCGCCACCCGGTCGACGCTCAGCCCGACGCAGCCGGCGAGCGCGAGCTTCAGCAGCTCGCCGGGAGTGAAGTGCTCGCCCTCGAGCTCCGCGCCCCCGATCGCGACCGTGGCGCCGCGCTCGTTGAGCCCCTGGTACCGCCGGGGCCCGACGCGGGTCACCGAGACGCTGCCCGGTCCGATCTGCTCGCTCACCGCGTGCGCGTAGTCGTTCGCCTGCTCCGTCATCGGGGGCCTCCCATCGGTGGTCGTGACTCGATTCCACCACCTCGACGGATGCCGCGGCATCCGCTTGACTGCGACGATGCTGTGAGGTCGGCAGGCGCGACACGCCCGGCTTGCACGTGACCTGCGGCTGTGGCAGACTCGTCTAGTTCAACATTTCGAACGGCGTGCCTCGCTGCGTGCCGTTCGAATCACTGCCAGGCAGTGCATAGCCACCGAAGCCCCCAGGGCCGCACGGGTCAGGCTAGGCCGCGGGCAGCAGGACACACAACCGACATCCACTTCGAGCATGGGTCTCCCATGCCCGTTCGCGCGAGTGCGACACGCCCGAGCGCGGGGGTCGGTGGGGTTCGAAGGTCGAGCGTGCCGAGGCCACCGCGTCAGCGGGGTGGCTTCGACAGGCTCGATCACCGGCCTTTGACAGAAGAACAGTGGTGCTTCACACGGAGTAGCTACGCGGCGTCCGATGCCCTCGGAAGGGGTAAGACGCCTTGACAGAGAGAGAGTCAGCAATGGCGGGACAGAAGATCCGCATTCGACTGAAGTCGTACGACCACGAGGTCATCGACACCTCGGCGCGCAAGATCGTCGACACGGTGACCCGCGCGGGCGCCACGGTCGTCGGCCCCGTGCCGCTTCCGACCGAGAAGAACGTGGTGTGCGTCATCCGATCGCCCCACAAGTACAAGGACAGCCGCGAGCACTTCGAGATGCGCACCCACAAGCGCCTGATCGACATCGTCGACCCGACGCCCAAGGCCGTCGACTCGCTCATGCGCCTCGACCTTCCGGCCGACGTCAACATCGAGATCAAGCTCTGAGGTACGACATGTCCACCACTACCAAGAACGTGAAGGGCCTGCTGGGCACCAAGCTCGGCATGACCCAGGTGTGGGACGAGAACAACAAGCTCATCCCGGTCACCGTCATCGAGATCGCCCCCAACGTGGTCACGCAGCTCCGCAGCGCCGAGAAGGACGGCTACACCGCCATCCAGATCGCCGCGGGCGCCATCGACCCGCGCAAGGTCACCAAGCCGCTCACCGGTCACTTCGACGCCGCCGGGGTCACCCCGCGCCGCCACGTCACCGAGATCCGCACCGCGGATGCCGCGGACTACGCGCTCGGCCAGGAGCTCACCGTCGACGGCACCTTCGAGGCCGGCCAGCTGGTCGACGTCGTCGGCACCTCCAAGGGCAAGGGCTTCGCCGGTGTCATGAAGCGCCACAACTTCGCGGGCGTCTCCGCGTCGCACGGTGCGCACCGCAACCACCGCAAGCCCGGTTCGATCGGCGCGTCGTCGACCCCGAGCCGCGTCTTCAAGGGCATGCGCATGGCCGGCCGCATGGGCGGCGAGCGCGTGACCGTCCTCAACCTCCGCGTGCACGCGGTCGACGCCGAGAAGGGCCTGCTGCTCGTCAAGGGCGCCGTCCCCGGTGCGCGTGGCCGTCTCGTGTTCGTCCGCAACGCTGTGAAGGGGGCGTAGTCCATGGCTACCGCCAACACCATCGACGTTCTCGACGTGACCGGCAAGAAGTCCGGTTCGGTCGAGCTGCCCGCCGAGCTCTTCGATGCGCAGACCAACGTGCCGCTCATCCACCAGGTCGTCGTCGCCCAGCTCGCTGCCGCGCGCCAGGGCACGCACAAGACCAAGCGCCGCGGCGAGGTCTCCGGCGCCGGTCGGAAGCCCTTCAAGCAGAAGGGCACCGGCCGCGCCCGCCAGGGCTCGATCCGCGCGCCGCAGATGACCGGCGGCGGCGTCGTGCACGGCCCGCAGCCGCGCGACTACTCGCAGCGCACCCCGAAGAAGATGATCGCCGCCGCACTGCTCGGCGCGCTCTCCGACCGGGCCCGCGGCGGCCGCGTCCACGCGGTGACCTCGTTCGCCGGCGACACTCCCAAGACCAAGGACGCCGTGGCGCTCCTCGGCGGGATCGCCCCCGCGAAGCACTACCTGGTCGTGCTCACGCGCGACGAGGAGCTCTCGGAGCGCGTCGTCCGCAACATCCCGACCGTGCACGTGCTGCCGGTCGACCAGCTGAACGCCTACGACGTGCTCGTCTCCGACGACATCGTCTTCAGCCAGGCCGCGCTCGAGGCGTTCATCGCCTCGAAGACGGCGAAGAAGGAAGAGGTCTCCGCATGAGCGCCGCGCACAACAAGGACCCGCGCGACATCATCATCGCGCCGGTCGTCTCGGAGAAGAGCTACAACCTGATCGACGAGGGCAAGTACACGTTCACCGTGGACCCCCGTGCGAACAAGACCGAGATCAAGCTCGCGATCGAGAAGATCTTCAACGTCCAGGTCGCCTCGATCAACACCCTGAACCGCCAGGGCAAGACGCGTCGCACGCGCTTCGGCATCGGCAAGCGCAAGGACACCAAGCGCGCGATCGTCACCCTCAAGTCCGGCTCGATCGACATCTTCACGGCTGTCGGCTAGGGAGCAGAGGAAACTCACTATGGCTATTCGCAAGTACAAGCCCACGACCCCGGGTCGTCGCGGTTCGTCGGTCGCCGACTTCGCCGAGATCACGCGCTCGACGCCCGAGAAGTCGCTGCTCCGCCCGCTGTCGAAGTCCGGTGGCCGCAACAACCAGGGCCGCATCACCACCCGCCACGTCGGCGGCGGCCACAAGCGCCAGTACCGCGTCATCGACTTCCGTCGCAACGACAAGGACGGCGTGCCGGCCAAGGTCGCTCACATCGAGTACGACCCCAACCGCACCGCTCGCATCGCGCTGCTCCACTTCGTGGACGGCACCAAGCGTTACATCATCGCGCCGGACAAGCTCAAGCAGGGCGACCCGATCGAGTCGGGCCCCGGCGCCGACATCAAGCCGGGCAACAACCTGCCGCTGCGCAACATCCCGACCGGTACCGTCGTGCACGCCATCGAGCTCCGTCCCGGCGGCGGCGCGAAGCTGGCCCGCTCGGCCGGAGCGTCGGTGCGTCTCGTGGCGAAGGACGGCCCCTACGCGCAGCTCCGCCTGCCGTCGGGCGAGATCCGCAACGTCGACGCGCGCTGCCGCGCGACCGTCGGCGAGGTCGGCAACGCCGAGCAGTCGAACATCAACTGGGGCAAGGCCGGCCGCAAGCGCTGGAAGGGCGTGCGCCCGACCGTCCGCGGTGTCGCGATGAACCCGGTCGACCACCCGCACGGTGGTGGTGAGGGCAAGACCTCCGGTGGTCGTCACCCGGTGAGCCCGTGGGGTCAGCCCGAGGGCCGCACCCGTCGCCCCAACAAGGAGAGCGACAAGCTCATCGTCCGTCGTCGCACCGTCGGCAAGAAGCGCAAGTAGGAGTAAGAGAAGATGCCTCGCAGCCTCAAGAAGGGCCCCTTCGTCGACGAGCACCTGCTTCGCAAGGTGGACGCGGCGAACGACTCGGGTTCGAAGAACGTCATCAAGACGTGGTCGCGTCGCTCGATGATCGTGCCGGCCATGCTCGGCCACACGATCGCCGTGCACGACGGCCGCAAGCACATCCCGGTGTTCGTCACCGAGACCATGGTGGGCCACAAGCTCGGCGAGTTCGCGCCCACCCGCACCTTCCGTGGACACGTGAAGGACGACAAGAAGGGCCGCCGCCGCTGACGCGGTGGCGTGAAGGAGGAGAGAAATGGTGGAGTCGATCGCACGCGTGCGTCACATCCGCGTGACCCCCATGAAGGCCCGCCGCGTCGTCAACCTGATCCGCGGCAAGCAGGCACAGGAGGCCCTGGCCATCCTGAAGTTCGCACCCCAGGGTGCGAGCGAGCCCGTGTACAAGCTCGTCGCCTCGGCCATCGCGAACGCTCGCGTCAAGGCCGATGCCACGAACACGCACCTGGACGAGCAGGACCTCTACATCAAGCGCGCATTCGTCGACGAGGGCACCACCCTCAAGCGATTCCAGCCGCGCGCGCAGGGTCGTGCCTTCCGAATCAACAAGCGCACGAGCCACATCACCGTCGTGCTCGGCACGCCCGAGGAGGGTACGAAGTAATGGGTCAGAAGGTCAACCCGTACGGCTTCCGTCTCGGCATCACCACCGACCACGTGTCGCGGTGGTTCTCCGACTCGACGAAGCCCGGTCAGCGCTACGCCGACTACCTCGCCGAGGATGTCAAGATCCGTCGCCTGCTCCAGACGTCGCTCGACCGCGCGGGTGTCTCGCGCATCGAGATCGAGCGGACCCGGGACCGCGTCCGCGTGGACATCCACACGGCGCGTCCCGGCATCGTGATCGGCCGCCGCGGCGCCGAGGCCGAGCGCATCCGCGCCGACCTCGAGAAGCTCACCGGCAAGCAGATCCAGCTGAACATCCTCGAGGTGAAGAACCCCGAGGCCGACGCCCAGCTCGTCGCGCAGGGCATCGCCGAGCAGCTCTCCGCGCGCGTGGCATTCCGCCGTGCGATGCGCAAGGGCCTGCAGGGTGCGCAGCGCGCCGGCGCCAAGGGCGTCCGGATCCAGGTGTCGGGCCGCCTCGGCGGCGCCGAGATGAGCCGGTCGGAGTTCTACCGCGAGGGTCGCGTGCCGCTGCACACGCTCCGCGCGAACATCGACTACGGCTTCTACGAGGCCAAGACCACCTTCGGCCGCATCGGCGTGAAGGTCTGGATCTACAAGGGCGATATCACCAACAAGGAACTCGCCCGCGAGCAGGCCTCCCAGAAGCCGTCGCGCGAGCGCAGTGACCGTCCCCGCCGTGCGCCTCGTTCGCAGGAGCCGGCGGCCGCAGGAGTTGAGGCATAACCATGTTGATTCCCCGTCGAGTCAAGTACCGCAAGCAGCACCACCCCGGCCGTTCGGGCCAGGCCACCGGCGGCACGAAGGTCTCCTTCGGCGAGTTCGGCATCCAGGCCCTGACCCCCGCGTACGTGACGAACCGTCAGATCGAGTCCGCTCGTATCGCCATGACGCGTCACATCAAGCGCGGCGGCAAGGTGTGGATCAACATCTACCCCGACCGTCCGCTCACGAAGAAGCCCGCTGAGACCCGCATGGGTTCCGGTAAGGGCTCGCCCGAGTGGTGGGTCGCCAACGTCAAGCCGGGTCGCGTCCTCTTCGAGGTCTCGGGTGTCTCCGAGGAACTCGCTCGCGAGGCCATGACCCGTGCCATCCACAAGCTGCCCCTCAAGGCACGCATCATCAAGCGCGAGGAGGGCGACGCATAATGGCCGTCGGAACCAAGGAGCTCGCTGTCGTCGAGCTCGACACCTTCGAGGACGAGCGTCTCGTCGATGAGCTGAAGAAGGCCAAGGAGGAGCTGTTCAACCTGCGCTTCCAGGCCGCCACCGGTCAGCTCGAGAGCCACGGCCGCCTGAAGGCCGTCAAGCGCGACATCGCTCGCATCTACACGGTCATCCGTGAGCGCGAGCTCGGCATCCGTGCGACGCCGGCTCCGGTCGAGGCGCCCGCCGCGCCCGCCAAGAAGACGAAGAAGGCCAAGGCCGCGGATGACGCGGCCGAGGCCGAGACGAAGGAGGCCTGATCATGGCTGAGACCAAGAAGGCTGCGGCCGAGGTCGCCGAGACGGCCGAGCTCGTCCGCGGTTACCGCAAGGTGCGTCGCGGCTACGTCGTCAGCGACAAGATGGACAAGACCATCGTCGTCGAGGTCGAGGACCGCGTGAAGCACCCGCTGTACGGCAAGGTCATGCGTCGTACGTCCAAGGTCAAGGCGCACGACGAGCAGAACACCGCCGGCATCGGCGACCTCGTCGTGATCTCCGAGACCCGCCCGCTCAGCGCCACCAAGCGGTGGCGCCTCGTCGAGATCGTCGAGAAGGCCAAGTAAGCCGCAGGGCTTGCCTCTCAGAAGGAGTACGAAGTGATTCAGCAGGAATCCCGGCTCAAGGTCGCCGACAACACGGGTGCCAAGGAGCTGCTCACCATCCGCGTGCTCGGCGGTTCGAGCCGACGCTACGCGGGCCTGGGCGACGTCATCGTCGCCACCGTCAAGGACGCGATCCCTGGCGGCAACGTGAAGAAGGGCGACGTGGTCAAGGCCGTCGTCGTCCGCACCGCGAAGGAGACCCGTCGTCCCGACGGCTCCTACATCAAGTTCGACGAGAACGCCGCGGTGATCCTCAAGAACGACGGTGACCCCCGTGGCACCCGCATCTTCGGGCCGGTCGGCCGGGAGCTCCGCGACAAGAAGTTCATGAAGATCATCTCGCTGGCGCCGGAGGTGCTGTAACCATGGCGAAGATCAAGAAGGGCGACCTCGTCCAGGTCATCTCGGGCCGCAGCCAGGCTCGCGGCGGAGACCGCGGCAAGCAGGGCAAGGTCATCGAGGTGCTCGTCGACCAGAACCGCGTCGTGGTCGAGGGCGTGAACTACGTCACCAAGCACGTGCGCGTCGGCCAGACGCAGCGCGGAACGAAGACCGGCGGCATCGAAACGCACGAGTCGCCGATCCACGTGTCGAACGTGGCGCTCGTCGACCCCGAGTCGAAGAAGCCGACCCGTGTCGGCTTCCGCACCGAGACCGTGACGAAGGACGGCGTCGAGAAGACCGTCCGCGTCCGCTACGCGAAGAAGTCAGGTAAGGACCTCTGATGACCGACACCGCAACTGCCGCGCCGGCTGGCAAGATCCAGCCGCGCCTCAAGCAGAAGTACCAGACCGAGATCACCAAGACCCTCACCGAGGCCAACGGGTACGCCAACCCGCACCAGGTGCCGGGTCTCGTGAAGATCGTCGTCAACATGGGCGTCGGCGAGGCGGCCCGTGACGGCAAGGTCATCGACGGCGCGATCGCCGACCTGACCAGGATCACCGGTCAGAAGCCGCAGGTCACCAAGGCCCGCAAGTCGATCGCCCAGTTCAAGCTCCGCGAGGGCCAGCCCATCGGCGCCCACGTGACGCTTCGCGGCGACCGCATGTGGGAGTTCCTGGACCGCCTGCTCTCGCTCGCGCTGCCCCGTATCCGCGACTTCCGCGGCCTCTCGGACCAGCAGTTCGACGGCACGGGCAACTACACCTTCGGCCTCACCGAGCAGTCCGTGTTCCACGAGATCGACCAGGACAAGATCGACCGCGTCCGCGGCATGGACATCACCGTGGTGACCACTGCCAAGAACGACGACGAGGGTCGCGCGCTGCTCAAGGCGCTCGGCTTCCCGTTCAAGTCGACCGACAACGCGTAGTAGACTCTACGAGTTTGTGCCGCGGCTGGCCGGGCCCCTCGCGAGGTCCGGCCGGCACCCGGCATTCGGCGGTCCGCAACCGCGTGCCGCCACCACCACAGGTCAGTCCCCGTGTAACGGGTCCTGAAACCTGGTGAACGTTAGGAAACACACGTCATGACGATGACCGACCCGGTCGCTGACATGCTGACGCGCCTTCGCAACGCGAACTCCGCGCACCACGACTCCGTGTCGATGCCGCACTCCAAGCTCAAGGCGCACATCGCCGAGATCCTCAAGAGCGAGGGCTACATCGCCGGCTTCGAGGTCACCGACGCTCGCGTGGGCAAGACGCTCACGCTGCAGCTCAAGTTCGGCCCGAACCGCGAGCGCTCGATCGCGGGCATCAAGCGCGTCTCGAAGCCCGGCCTCCGCGTCTACGCCAAGTCGACCGAGATCCCCAAGGTGCTCGGCGGCCTCGGCGTCGCGATCCTGTCCACTTCCAGCGGTCTGCTCACCGACCGCCAGGCCGAGAAGAAGGGCGTGGGTGGGGAAGTCCTCGCCTACGTGTGGTAGATCCATGTCACGAATCGGACGACTCCCCATCGACATCCCCGCCGGTGTCGACGTGAAGGTCGACGGCCGCGCCGTCACCGTGAAGGGCCCCAAGGGCGAGCTCGCACTCACCGTGGCGCAGCCCATCGAGGTCAAGGTCGAGGACAACCAGGTCCTCGTCAGCCGCCCCGACGACGAGCGCGACTCGCGTTCGCTCCACGGCCTCACGCGCACCCTCATCGCAAACAACATCATCGGCGTGACCCAGGGCTACTCCAAGGGCCTCGAGATCGTCGGCACCGGGTACCGCGTCGCCCAGAAGGGCTCCTCGGTCGAGTTCGCGCTCGGCTTCTCGCACCCCGTGACCGTCGAGCCCCCCGCCGGCATCACGCTGACCGTCGAGGGCAACAACAAGATCACGGTCGCCGGCATCGACAAGCAGGCCGTCGGCGAGACCGCCGCCAACATCCGCAAGATCAAGAAGCCGGAACCCTACAAGGGCAAGGGCATCCGCTACGCCGGCGAGGTCGTGCGTCGCAAGGCCGGAAAGGCTGGTAAGTAATCATGGCCGTCAAGAGCAAGTCGGCTGCGCGTTCGCGCCGCCACACCCGGCTTCGCAAGAAGATCGTCGGCTCCGAGCTGCGTCCCCGCCTCGTGGTGACGCGTTCGGCCCGCCACGTCTTCGTGCAGGTCGTCGACGACAGCAAGGGCCACACCGTGGCATCCGCCTCGACCATGGAGGCCGACCTCCGCGCGTTCGACGGTGACAAGACCGCCAAGGCCAAGAAGGTCGGCGAGCTCGTCGCCGAGCGGGCCAAGCAGGCGGGCATCGAGTCGGTCGTGTTCGATCGCGGCGGCAACAAGTACGCCGGTCGTGTCGCAGCGATCGCCGACGGAGCGCGAGAGGCAGGGCTGAACCTGTGAGCACCGCAGCGAATGAGAACAAGGGCACTGTGAAGGAGACCGAGGTGACTTCAGAGGCACCCGTCGAGACGGCAGCTTCCTCCGAGCCGCCGCGCAATGAGCGCGAGGGTCGCCGCGGCGGCCGCGACCGCGGCCAGGGCCGCGACCGTCGCGAGCGCGACGCCGAGAAGAGCCAGTTCCTCGAGCGTGTCGTCACCATCAACCGCGTGTCGAAGGTCGTCAAGGGCGGTCGTCGATTCAGCTTCACGGCGCTCGTCGTCGTGGGTGACGGCAACGGCCTCGTGGGCGTCGGCTACGGCAAGGCCCGAGAGGTGCCGACCGCGATCTCGAAGGGCGTCGAGGAGGCGAAGAAGAACTTCTTCCGCGTCCCGCGCGTCGGCGCGACCATCCCGCACCCCGTGCAGGGTGAGGCCGCAGCCGGTGTCGTCCTCCTGCGTCCGGCCTCCGCCGGAACCGGTGTCATCGCCGGCGGCCCGGTGCGTGCCGTGCTCGAGTGCGCCGGCATCCACGACGTCCTGAGCAAGTCGCTCGGTTCGTCGAACACGATCAACATCGTGCACGCCACGGTCGAGGCGCTCAAGCAGCTCGAGGAGCCGCGCGCCGTCGCAGCCCGTCGTGGTCTCGACTACGACGAGGTCGCCCCGGCCCGTCTGCTGCGTGCCGAGGCCCAGGCGGCCGAGGCCGCCGCAGCAGCGAAGGCAGGTGCCTGATGGCCAAGCAGCTCAAGGTGACCCAGATCAAGTCCAAGGTGAGCGAGAAGCAGTACCAGCGCGACACGCTCCGCAGCCTCGGACTGAAGCGCATCGGCGACTCCGTCGTCCGCGAGGACACGCCGCAGAACCGCGGTTACGTGAAGACGGTCGCCCACCTCGTGAAGGTTGAGGAGATCGACTAATGGCCGACGACAAGAAGGCAACCGAGGAGACCCCCAAGAAGGCTCCTGCGAAGAAGGCCGCCGCGAAGCCGGCTGCCGAGAAGAAGGCGCCGGCGAAGGCCGCCGCCGAGAAGAAGGCGCCGGCCAAGGCCGCCGCCGCCAAGGCCGACGAGGCGAAGGCCGAGAAGGCCCCCGCCAAGAAGGCCCCGGCCAAGAAGGCCCCGGCCAAGAAGGCCCCGGCCAAGAAGGCCGAGGCCGACGTCGTGCGCGAGCCCGTGCTGAAGGTGCACCACCTGCGCCCGGCGCCCGGTGCCAAGAAGGACCGCACCCGCGTCGGACGCGGTGAGGGTTCGAAGGGCAAGACCGCCGGTCGCGGCACCAAGGGCTCGAAGGCCCGCAACAACATCCGCCCCGGCTTCGAGGGCGGGCAGCTTCCGTACCACATGCGTGCGCCGAAGCTGCGCGGCTTCAAGAACCCGTTCCGGGTCGAGTACCAGGTGGTCAATCTGGAGAAGCTGGCCGAGCTCTACCCCAAGGGCGGCGACGTCACCGTCGACGACCTCGTGGCGAAGGGTGCCGTCCGCAAGAACGAGCGCGTCAAGGTGCTCGGCAACGGCGACATCCAGGTGAAGCTCAACGTCGCGGTCGACAAGGTCTCCGGCTCCGCCGAGCAGAAGATCGTCGCCGCCGGCGGTTCGGTCAAGTAGCCGCTGCACCACCGAAGAGTTCGAGCCTGTCGGGACCTCGCGTATGATTCACGGGGGTCTCGACAGGCTCGAGCCGCATAACGACTGACTCCACGACGGAGCAACAGGAGGACGAGTGTTCAACGCCATCGGGCGGATCTTCCGCACCCCCGACCTTCGCCGGAAGATCGGGTTCACGCTGGGCATCATCGCCCTGTTCCGACTCGGCTCGTTCATCCCCGCGCCGTTCGTGGACTTCGCGAACGTCCAGCAGTGCCTGGCGGCGAACCAGGGGGCCTCCGGCCTCTACGAGCTCGTCAACCTGTTCTCCGGCGGCGCGCTCCTCCAGCTGTCGATCTTCGCGCTCGGCATCATGCCGTACATCACGGCGTCGATCATCACGCAGCTCCTGCGCGTGGTCATCCCGCACTTCGAGACCCTCTACAAGGAGGGTCAGGCGGGCCAGGCCAAGCTCACCCAGTACACCCGGTACCTGACGATCGCGCTCGGCGTCCTCCAGTCGACGACGCTGATCACCGTCGCACGGTCGGGCGCCCTGTTCCCGGCGAACTCGGACCCCGCGTGCACGCAGTTGATCACCAACGACGCCTGGTACGCGATCCTGCTCATGGTGATCACCATGACCGCCGGCACGGGCCTCATCATGTGGCTCGGCGAGCTCGTGACCGAGCGGGGCATCGGCAACGGCATGTCGCTGCTCATCTTCGTCTCGATCGCAGCGACCTTCCCCGGCTCGCTCTGGGGCATCGCGGTCTCGCGTGGCTTCGACACCTTCGCGGTCGTGCTCGCCATCGGCCTCGTGATCGTCCTCGCGGTCGTCTTCGTCGAGCAGTCCCAGCGTCGCGTTCCGGTGCAGTACGCCAAGCGCATGGTCGGTCGGCGCACCTACGGCGGCAACAACACGTACATCCCGATCAAGGTCAACATGGCCGGCGTGGTGCCCGTCATCTTCGCCTCGTCGCTGCTGTACCTGCCGGCGCTCATCGCCCAGTTCAACCAGCCCGCCGCCGGTGAGGAACCGCAGCCGTGGGTCGTCTGGGTCACGAACAACCTCACGCAGGGCTCGAGCCCGCTGTACATGCTCGTGTACTTCCTGCTCATCGTCGGGTTCACGTACTTCTACGTCGCGATCACGTTCAACCCCGACGAGGTCGCCGAGAACATGAAGAAGTACGGCGGCTTCATCCCGGGCATCCGCGCAGGCCGACCCACCGCCGAGTACCTCGACTACGTGCTCACCCGCGTGACCCTGCCCGGCTCGCTCTACCTCGGCCTCGTGGCGCTCATCCCGCTGATCGCGTTCGCGGTCGTCGGTGCCGACCAGAACTTCCCGTTCGGCGGCGCATCGATCCTCATCATCGTCGGCGTCGGGCTCGAGACCGTGAAGCAGATCGACGCCCAGCTCCAGCAGCGCCATTACGAAGGGCTCCTCCGATGACCCATCGACAGGCTCAGGGCGGCATGCACCCCGCACGGTCCGCCCGCTTCCTCATCGTCGGTCCCCAGGGCTCCGGCAAGGGCACCCAGGGCGTGCTCGTCGCCGAGGCCTTCGGTGTTCCGCAGGTCGCCACCGGCGACATCTTCCGCGAGAACGTCAAGGGCGGCACGGAACTCGGCAAGAAGGTGCAGGCCATCATCGAGGCCGGCGACCTCGTGCCCGACGAGCTCACCAGCGAGCTCGTGCGCGACCGGCTCGCCCAGGCCGACGCCGCGCACGGCTTCGTGCTCGACGGGTACCCTCGCAATCGCGGTCAGGTCGCGCACCTCGACGACTTCCTCGCCGAACGCGGCGAGTCGCTCGACGCCGTCCTGGAGCTCGAGGTCCCGCGCGAGGAGAGCATCACGCGCCTGCGCCAGCGGGCCCTCGACCAGGGGCGCACCGACGACACCGAGGAGATCATCGCGAACCGCCTCGCGATCTACGAGCGCGAGACCGCGCCGATCCTCGACGTGTACCGCGAGCGCGACCTCGTGCTGCGCATCGACGGCGTGGGCACGCTCGACGAGGTCACCGCGCGGATCTTCGACGCGCTCGCCGAGCGCGGCCTGGTTCCGAACGGCGCCGCCGGCGCCGCGTAGCCGCCGCGTGTTCCGTCGCCACCCGCTGAAATCGTCCGCCGAGCTGCGGGCGATGGTCCCGGCGGGGGAGGCGACGGCCGCCGCGCTTGCCGCGGTGCGCGAGCGACTCGTGGTCGGCGCGACCCCGCTCGAGCTCGACGCGGTCGCCGACGCCGTCATACGTGGCCGCGGCGGTCGGTCGAACTTCCGGCTCGTCCCCGGCTACGGCCACACCCTCTGCGTGTCGGTCGGCGGCGATGTCGTGCACGGCATCCCGGACGACCGCGCCTTCCGCCCGGGCGACCTCGTCTCGGTCGACGGCGGCGCCGAGGTCGGCGGATGGAACGGCGACGCCGCCTTCTCGGTCGTCCTGCCCGATCCGGACCGTCCCGACCTGGTCCGCACGAGGCAGGCGCTCGTCGACGCCGCCGACCGGGCGCTCTGGGCGGGCATCGCGCGCCTCGCGAGCGCACGCCACCTGAACGAGCTGGGCGAGGCGATCGAGGCGTCGGTCGCGGCATCCGGCCCCTACTCGATCATCGAGGGCTACGGCGGCCACGGCATCGGCCGCACGATGCACGAGGAGCCCACGGTCTACAACCACGCGGTGCGCGGGCGCGGACCGCGAGTGCAGCCGGGCCTCGTCGTCGCGATCGAGCCGATGGTCGTGGCGGGCAGTCCCGACACGTTCGTGCGCGACGACGGCTGGACCGTCGCCACGTCCGATGGTGCGGACGGGGCGCACGCCGAGCACAGCGTCGCCGTGCACCGTGGCGGGATCTGGGTGCTCACCGCGCCCGACGGCGGAGCGGCCGGGCTCGCGCCGTTCGGCGTGACGCCAGTGCCGATCGGCTGAGCTCAGCGCGCCATGAGCACCGAGAGCTCGGCGAGCAGCCCGGGGTAGTCGACCGCGCCGCGCACGAGCCGGCGCACGTTCTCCGGGTCCGAGAACGCCTCGACGAACTGGTCGAACACCGCCTGGAACTCCGCGCGACCGGACTCGGCGAACGCGATGAGCGCCACGACGTGCACCTCGGCCCCGCCCCACGCGATCGGGCGCTCGTCGATGGCGATCGCGATGGCGCTGCGCTCGGCGGTCATCGTCATCGCGTGCGGAACCGCGAGCAGGTCGGTGAAGGCCGTCGACGACATCCGCTCGCGCTCGAGCACGCCGTGCACGTACGTCTCGTCGATGACGCCCGCGGCCATGAGCCGGTCGCCGAGGAGCCGGATGACGTCCTCGCGGTCGCGCCCGCCGACGCCGCGCACGAACAGGTCGGGCCCGATCGTCCGGGTCAGCGTCGAGGCGAGGCGCGCACGGCGTCGCCCGCGCCGGATCCGTGCCAGCTCCTGCCGGATGCGCTCGACGTCGTCGGTCGTCGGGAACGGCGGAACCGCGACCACGGACGGGTGCGGCACTCGAGGCGGAAGCACCGAAACCACGAGATCGGCGTCGTCGACGTACGACGAAGGGTCGTCGAGCGACGCGGCACCGCCGACGACGATCTCGACGTCGTCGCCGAGGCCGCCCCGGAGACGGTCGAGAAGCAGCTCACGGGCGTCGTGGTACTCCGGCGCGATCACCGTGACGCGCACCGCGTCGCCGCGCGACCGCGTCCGCTCGAGCGCCGCACCCAGGTGCATCGCGAGGTAGGCGATCTCGTCGTCGTTCACCGTGATGCCCTCGAGGCGGCCGAGTTCCGACGCCAGGAAGACCGCGAGGTCGTAGATGAGCGGGTAGGCGGCCTTGATCGAGGCCGTGAGCGGGTTGCGGGAGTAGCTGTGCTCGGCCGCGCGCGCGGCGAGGTTGTCGACGTGCAGCGCGAGCCGCTCGAGGAACTCGTCGTCGCCGAGCTCGACCAGCCAGTCCTGCGAGATCCGCGCCACGATCCCGCGCAGCACGTCGACGCGTGCCGGGCCCTCGCGGCGCGTGGCCGCGCGCGTGCCGATGAGGCGCGCGAGGTGCTCGAGCTCGGCCGGCGGCAGGCGCACGCCGAACTCCTCGCCGACCAGTTCATCGACGAGGGCCACCAGGGCGTCCGAGGCCGTCGCGGCATCCGCCCGCTCGAGGGTGCGGTCGCGCGAGACCCGGTCGACCGCGATCGCGACATGCAGCAGCACGTCGTCGAGCGCGTACTCGTTGGGCGCCCAGCCGGCATCGCGCAGCCCCGCGAGCAGGCCGCGCCGGAACCCGTCGACCGTCGGGAAGCCCGCCCTCAGGGTGCCGAGGTCGCTGATGCCGCGACGCCCTTCCTCGCGCACGAGCGATCCGACGAGCCGGCGCATCGCGGTCTCGGGACCGGTGAGCCGCACGACATCGCCGTCGCGCTCGAGTGCGAGTCCGGTGCCCTGCAGTCGGGTGCGCACGCGCCCGAGGTCGGACTCGAGGGTGGACTCGCTCACGTGCATGCGCTCGGCGGCCTCGAACACGTCGAGCCCGTCGGGCGCGTCGACGAGGTCGCGGATGAGGCGCGAGCGGCGGCCCTCGGGCCCGGCGTCGGCGGCATCCGCGCGCTGCCGGACCCGACGCGCCCACGCCGCACGGTCGAGGCGGTAGCCGTCGGGCCCCGACTCGACCACGGGTTCGCCGCCCTGGTTCGCCTGCGCCGCGTACGTGCGCACGGTGCGGGTCGTGACGCCCAGCCGGTCGGCGAGCCGGGCTGCGGTCGTCCAGCCGTCGGCGTCGGCGAGGGCCTCGACGAGGCGCTCCCACTTCTCCGGCACGTCAGCTCGCTTCCGATCCAGCACTCCGGCCGCACCGCGCACTCGCGTCGGGGCCGGTGCAGACAGTCAACCACCCCCGGGCCCTCCGGACAGCGGATGCCACGGAACTTCCGGGGGTGCGGAAGCAGGTCTGTTGGTCGCGCGGACCCGATCGCGAGCAGACTCGGGGTTGTTCGCGGCATCCGCCGTGACCGATCGAAGAAGACCGGGCAGGCCGGGCGAGGAGGCACGCGATGCGGATCGTCGTGGTGTGCGGAGCAGGAGCGTCGAGCACGTTCGCCGCGCTGCGGATCCGCCGGGCCGCCGAGGCGCGCGGCATCGACGTCAGCGTGCGTGCCGCCGGCGAGCAGACGCTCGCCGCCGAGCTCGCCGACGCCGACGCGCTCCTCGTGGGCACGCATCTCGCCGAGCGGCTGCCGTCGCTCGAGCAGGACGCGGCAGCGGCATCCGTGCCCGTCGCGGTGCTGCCCGGCGAGACCCGCACGCTCGACGGCGACGCGGCGCTCGACCTCGCGATCGCGATCATCGGAGAGCGGGCATGAACGCCCCCACGCCGCGCAAGCCTGTTCCCTGCGCGGACGCACGGGTCTATGGTGAACACGGGAACGGACGCCAGCGACGGAGGCCAGGAACATGGTGGAACGCACTGTTCGAGTCGGATCGAGCCACGGACTGCACGCCAGGCCGGCCAAGCTGTTCACCCAGGCCGCCGCAGGATCGGGATCGACGGTCACCATCGCGAAGAACGGTGGCACTCCAGTCAACGCGGCGAGCATCCTCGCCGTCATCGCGCAGGGCATCGACCACGGCGACGAGGTCACCGTGGCGGTCGACGGGGGCGACGAGCAGCGCGTGCTCGACGAACTCATCGAGCTGCTCAGCACCGATCACGACGAATAGCCCGGGGCATCCGTCGCCCATCGAAACGAATCGGAGGGGCGAGTGATGGAGTTCAGAGGCACGGGGATCGGCCAGGGCGTGGCCGTGGGACCGGTTGTTCGGATGGCCGAGCGGTTGCCGGAACCGGTGGACCGACCGAGCCACCTCGACCCGGCACGCGAGGAGGAGCGCGCCCGCGCGTCGCTCTCCGTCGTGGCCGAGGACCTGCAGCGCAAGGGTGCGCAGGCCGGTGGCGCCGCGCGCGACGTGCTCGAGGCGCAGGCCATGATGGCCGAGGACCCGACCCTGATGGACGACGTCGTCAAGCGGCTCGGCGACGGCAAGACCGCCGAACGCGCCGTGTTCGAGGCGTTCGCCGCGTTCCGCGACCTGCTGGTCTCGATGGGCGGGTACATGGGCGAGCGCGCCGCCGACCTCGACGACGTGTCGCAGCGCGTGGTGGCGCACCTGCTCAAGGTCCCCGCGCCCGGCGTGCCGAATCCCGGTCACCCGTTCGTGCTGGTGGCCCGCGACCTCGCTCCGGCCGACACGGCCCTGCTCGACCTCGGCCAGGTGCTCGGCCTCGTCACGGTCGACGGCGGCCCCACCTCGCACACCGCGATCCTCGCCCGCGAGAAGTCGATCGTCGCGGTCGTCGGGGCGACGGATGCCGCGACGCTCGCCGACGGCGACACGGTCGTGGTCGACGCGGCCAACGACCTCGTGGTGCAGGGCCCGACGCCCGAGCAGGTCGCCGAGGTGAAGGAGCGCATCGCCGAGCGGGCCGCCCGAGCGGCCGCGCCGGTCACGCCGGGCGCACTCGGCGACGGCACCCCGGTGCCCCTGCTGGCCAACCTCGGATCGGCCGACGGCGCCGAGGAGGCGCTCGCGCTCGGTGCCGAAGGCGTCGGACTGTTCCGGACCGAGTTCCTCTTCCTCGACGCGAACAGCGCGCCGTCCGTCACCGAGCAGCAGGCGCAGTACACCCGCATGCTCACCGCCTTCGCCGGCAAGAAGGTCGTCGTGCGTGTGCTCGACGCCGGCGCCGACAAGCCCCTGTCGTTCCTCAACGACGCGCCCGAGGAGAACCCGGCCCTCGGCCTCCGTGGCATCCGCGCGCTCCGGCACTCCGAGGTGATCCTGCGCGAGCAGCTCACCGCGCTCGCCGCGGCCGACGCCGCGACGGACGCCGACCTGTGGGTCATGGCGCCCATGATCGCGACCGTCGAGGAGACCCGCTACTTCACGACCCTGTGCGACGAGCTCGGCATCAAGGTCGCCGGCGTCATGGTCGAGACACCGTCCGCCGCGCTCATCGCCGAGCACATCCTGAAGGTCGCCGACTTCGCGTCCATCGGCACGAACGACCTCACGCAGTACACGATGGCGGCCGACCGCCTGCTCGGCACGGTCGCCAACCTGCAGGACGCATGGCATCCGTCGGTGCTCCGCCTCGTCGGCCACGTGGGCGACGCGGGTCGGATCGACGGACGCCCCGTCGGCATCTGCGGCGAGGCCGCAGCCGACCCCCTGCTCGCCGTGGTGCTCGTCGGCCTCGGCGCCACGAGCCTGTCGATGTCCCCGTCGGCACTCGCAGACGTCCGCGCCTCCCTCGCGCGGTACACCCGGGAGGATGCAGAGCGCATCGCCCGGGCAGCCCTGGCCGCAGAGGGAGCGGCCGAGGCGAAGCAGGCGGCACAGGAGGCCGCCGACGCATCCGCACCCATCCCCACCGGCACGACCGTGCCGTGACCTGCACTGGAGGCAGCCATGACGACGACGTCAGCTGAGGCGAAGCGACCCGGGGGAGCCCGCGTCCACGTCCAGAGATTCGGAACCTTCCTCAGCGGCATGATCATGCCGAACATCCCCGCGCTCATCGCGTGGGGCATCTTCACCGCGTTCTTCATCCCGGTCGGGTGGACCCCGAACGCCGACCTGTCGACGATCGTCGGGCCGTTCATCCACTACCTGCTGCCGATCCTGATCGCGTACACGGGCGGCCACATGGTCTACGGCGTGCGCGGCGGCGTCGTCGGCACCATCGCGACGTTCGGCGCCATCGCGGGATCGGACCTGCTCATCGCCCAGGAGAACGCGACGCTGCCCGAGGACAACCAGCTCGGCCAGATCCACATGTTCATCGGCGCGATGATCCTCGGCCCGCTCGCGGCGTGGACCATGAAGCGCCTCGACGCGCTCTGGGACGGCAAGATCAAGGCCGGCTTCGAGATGCTCGTCAACATGTTCTCGGCGGGCATCTGGGGCTTCGTCATGGCGATCGTCGGCTTCTACCCCGTCGCCTGGTTCGTCAACGGCCTCATGAACGTGCTCGGGGCGGCGGTCAACTGGCTGGTCGAGACGAACCTGCTGCCACTGACCAGCATCATCATCGAGCCGGCCAAGGTGCTCTTCCTGAACAACGCGATCAACCACGGTGTGCTCACCCCGCTCGGCATCACGCAGGCCGCCGAGGAGGGCAAGTCGATCCTGTTCCTGCTCGAGGCGAACCCCGGCCCGGGCGTCGGGCTGCTGCTCGCGTTCACCTTCTTCGGCATCGGAGCGGCGAAGGCGTCGGCACCGGGTGCGGCCGTGATCCAGTTCTTCGGCGGCATCCACGAGGTGTACTTCCCGTTCGCGCTGATGAAGCCCATCCTGATCCTCGCGCTCATCGCGGGCGGCATGACGGGCGTCACCACGAACATGCTCTTCGACGCCGGGCTCCGCGCGCCGGCGGCACCGGGCAGCATCTTCGCGGTGCTTGCACAGACCGCGAGCGACAGTTACCTCGGCGTCATCCTGTCGGTGATCCTCTCGGCGACCGTCACGTTCGTGATCGCGGGGATCATCCTGCGGGCCACGCGTCGTCGCGACCTCGCGGCCGAGGCCGACCGGTTCGCCGCGGCGGTGTCGCAGACCGAGGCCAACAAGGGCAAGTCGTCGGCGGCCATGGACGCGCTGCGTGCCCGGACCGCGAGCGAGGAGGAGGCCGAGGCGGCGCTCGACCGGCTCGAGACCGAGGCGGAGACGGGCGGGCAGCTCCAGGGCGGCATCGTCCCGACGCACCCGGTGCACAACGTCGTCTTCGCCTGCGACGCCGGTATGGGTTCGTCGGCGATGGGCGCGAGCGTGCTCCGCAACAAGATCAAGAAGGCGGGCATCGAGGATGTCACGGTGACCAACAAGGCCATCGCGAACCTCGACGCATCGGCCGACCTGGTCATCACCCACCAGGACCTGACGGAGCGCGCCAGGCTGCAGTCGCCCGACGCGATCCACGTGTCGGTCGACAACTTCATGAACTCGCCGAAGTACGACGAGATCGTGACGATGATCCAGGCGGAGGGCGTCCGCTGACGACCACCCGACCCGGATGATGCGACGCCCGAGGCGCGGCCCCTCCACGGAGGCGGCCGCGGCTCGGGCGGTCGTGCGAGTGCGGCGCGGCATCCGTCGGCACCACCACCACGATGAGGCGATGAGGAAGAAGGAACACCCATGACCGACCAGATCCTTGCCCCCGGCGACGTGCGGATCGTGCCCGGAAGCGCGACCCGCGACGACGCGATCCGCGCGGCGGGCGCCGTGCTCGTCGACAACGGCGCGGTCGACGCGGCGTACGTCGACTCGATGCTCGAGCGCGAGGGGAGCGTGTCGACCTACATGGGCAACTGGCTCGCCATCCCGCACGGCACGAACGAGGCGAAGGGGCTGATCAAGCGGTCGGCGCTGTCGCTGCTCCGCTACGAGGAGCCGGTCGACTGGGGTGGCGAACCGGCCCGGTTCGTCGTCGGCATCGCCGGGCTCGGCGACGAGCACCTCGACATCCTCTCGCGGATCGCGATGATCTTCTCCGACGAGGACGAGGTCGGGAAGCTCCTCGCGGCACGGACCTCCGACGAGATGGTCGCGCTGCTGTCCGAGGTGAACGCGTCGTGAAGGCCGTCCACTTCGGCGCGGGGAACATCGGGCGGGGCTTCATCGGCCTGCTGCTGCACGACGCCGGCTACGAGGTCGTGTTCGCCGACGTCAACGCCGAGCTCATCGACGCGCTCGCGGATGCCGACCGGTACATCGTGCACGAGGTGGGCGGGGGTGCGCGGGACCGGGTCGTCGACCGGTTCCGGGCGATCAATTCCCAGACGGATGCCGCGGCGCTGGCCGCCGAACTCGCCGACGCCGACGTGCTCACGACCGCGGTCGGCCCGAACATCCTGAGGTTCATCGCGCCGCATGTGCTGCAGGCCCTGCGCGACCGTTCGCCCGAGGCGGCGCCGCTCGCCGTGATGGCGTGCGAGAACGCGATCGACGCGACGAGCCTGCTGCGCGACGAGACCGCGAAGCTCGCGGGCCCCGACGAATGGCTGGACCTCGAGCGTCGGGCGGTGTTCGCGAACACGGCGGTCGACCGCATCGTGCCCGGGCAGCCCGGCGAATCGGGGCTCGACGTCACGGTCGAGACGTTCTCGGAGTGGGCGATCGAGCGGCCCCCGTTCGGCGATGCCCCGCCGCCGATCCCGGGCGCCCACTTCGTCGACCGCCTCGCGCCGTACATCGAGCGCAAGCTGTTCACGGTGAACACGGGCCACGCGTCGACGGCCTACTTCGGCTTCCTCTCCGGGCACGAGCGCATCGCGGAGGCGCTCGCCGACCCGGCCGTCGCCGCGCGCGTCGAGCGGGTGCTCGAGGAGACGAGCGCGCTCATCGTCGCCAAGCACGGCTTCACCGAGGCCGAGCAGGCGGAGTACCGGGCCACGATCCTGGGCCGGTTCCGCAACACGGCGCTGCCCGACACGGTCGAGCGGGTGGGACGCCAGCCGCTGCGCAAGCTGAGCCGCCGCGAGCGGTTCATCGCGCCGGCCGCCGAGCTCGTCGAGCGCGGGCTGCCGGTCGACGGCCTGCTCGACGCGGTCGGGGCGGCGCTCGGCTTCGACGTGGCCGCCGACCCCGAGAGCGTCGAGCTGCAGCAGCGACTGCGAACGGATGACGCGGAGACCATCGTGCGCGAGGTGTGCGGCGTCGAGCCGGGGCATCCGCTGCACGGGCGACTGGTCGCGACGGTGGCCCGGCGGATCGCAAGCTGACACGCGGCCGACTGGCGAACCGACTCGGATTCGCCTATAGTTGACCCTTGGTGTTTTGCACGCCCGCTTCGGCCTGCCCGATGGGCTGACCGAGGTCGTGCATCATCATCGCACGACCGAATACCCAAACTCCAAGCGATAGTGAGGCTATGGCCAAGAAAGACGGCGTCATCGAGATCGAAGGCTCGGTCATCGAGGCACTCCCGAACGCGATGTTCCGGGTTGAGCTGACCAACGGGCACAAGGTGCTCGCCCACATCTCCGGAAAGATGCGCCAGCACTACATCCGCATCCTCCCCGAGGACCGCGTGATCGTGGAGCTGAGCCCGTACGACCTGACCCGCGGCCGCATCGTCTACCGCTACAAGTAAGGGCTGTTCGGAAAGTAACGGCCCGCGGCATCCCGCGGGCACGAGGACAGCGAACTAAGGAACCACGACTGTGAAGGTCAACCCCAGCGTCAAGCGCATCTGCGACAAGTGCAAGATCATCCGCCGCCACGGCCGCGTCATGGTGATCTGCGAGAACCCGCGCCACAAGCAGCGCCAGGGCTAGTCGTCCGCGTCGACGCGAACTGAATACGGCACTTCCACGAACTCGCACCCATGGGGCGCGGGGGACACCCTCGGACGGAGGCCGAGGCACCGGAAGTGCTCCACACCTCCGACACATCCAACAGGAGAAGCCACCATGGCACGTCTGGCAGGAGTCGACATCCCGCGCGAGAAGCGCGTGGAGATCGCACTGACCTACATCTACGGCGTCGGCCGCACCCGCGCGCTGCAGACGCTCGCGGAGACCGGCATCGACGGGAACATCCGCGTCCGCGACCTCACCGACGAGCAGCTCGTCGCCCTCCGCGACCACATCGAGGGCGCCTACAAGGTCGAGGGCGACCTCCGCCGCGAGGTGGCCGCCGACATCCGCCGCAAGGTCGAGATCGGCTCGTACGAGGGCATCCGCCACCGCCGCGGCCTCCCGGTCCGCGGCCAGCGCACCAAGACCAACGCTCGTACCCGCAAGGGCCCGAAGCGCACCGTCGCCGGCAAGAAGAAGCCGGGCCGCAAGTAACCGCTCGCGCCAAAGATCTAGGAGACACATCACATGGCAGCACCCAAGGCGGCTACTCGCAAGCCGCGTCGCAAGGACAAGAAGAACGTCGCCGTGGGCCAGGCCCACATCAAGTCGACCTTCAACAACACCATCGTGTCGATCACCGACACGAACGGTGCCGTGATCAGCTGGGCCTCGTCCGGCGGCGTGGGCTTCAAGGGCTCGCGCAAGTCCACCCCGTTCGCCGCGCAGCTCGCCGCCGAGTCGGCCGCGCGCCAGGCGCAGGAGCACGGCATGAAGAAGGTCGACGTCTTCGTCAAGGGCCCGGGCTCGGGCCGCGAGACGGCGATCCGCTCGCTCCAGGCCGCGGGTCTCGAGGTCGGCAGCATCAACGACGTGACGCCCCAGGCGCACAACGGATGCCGCCCGCCCAAGCGTCGCCGCGTCTAGCACTCCCACCGTTGGTCGAGTAGGGCGCCTGCGCCCGTACCGAGACCGCATGCGGCATCCGCCGGTCTCGATACGGCCCTGACGGGCCTACTCGACCAACGACACGTTCTCTCACACAACTCAAGATCCTCGAACTCGCAGGTGTCATATAGCGGACACCCTGCCGAAAGGAATCACCAGTGCTGATCGCACAGCGTCCGACGCTCACCGAAGAGAACATCTCGGAGTTCCGTTCGCGTTTCGTGATCGAGCCCCTCGAGCCGGGCTTCGGTTACACCCTGGGGAACTCCCTCCGTCGTACCCTCCTCTCCTCGATCCCCGGCGCGGCCGTGACGAGCATCCGCATCGACGGCGTGCTCCACGAGTTCTCGACCGTCCCGGGCGTGAAGGAGGATGTCACCGAGATCATCCTCAACATCAAGAACCTGGTCGTCTCCAGCGAGCACGACGAGCCCATCACCGCCTACCTGCGCAAGCAGGGCGCCGGTGAGGTCACCGCCGCCGACATCTCCGCTCCGGCGGGCGTCGAGGTGCACAACCCCGAGCTGGTCATCGCGACGCTCAACGACTCGGCGAAGTTCGAGCTCGAGCTCACGATCGAGCGCGGTCGCGGGTACGTCTCGGCCAGCCAGAACCGCAACGAGTACTCCGAGGCCGGCCAGATCCCGGTCGACTCGATCTACTCGCCGGTCCTCAAGGTCACCTACCGCGTCGAGGCGACGCGTGCGGGCGAGCGCACCGACTTCGACCGCCTCGTGGTCGACGTCGAGACCAAGTCCGCCATCTCGCCGCGCGACGCGATCGCGTCGGCCGGTCGCACGCTGACCGAGCTGTTCGGCCTCGCCCGCGAGCTCAACAGCGCCGCCGAGGGCATCGAGATCGGCCCCGCGCCGGTCGACGCCGTGCTCTCGAGCGAACTGTCGATCCCGATCGAGGACCTCGACCTGTCGGTGCGCTCGTACAACTGCCTCAAGCGCGAGGGCATCAACACGGTGTCCGAGCTCGTGGCCCTCTCGGAGTCGCAGCTGATGAACATCCGCAACTTCGGCCAGAAGTCGGTCGACGAGGTCAAGGACAAGCTCACCGAGATGGGCCTGTCGCTGAAGGACTCGGTCCCCGGCTTCGACGGCGCCCACTTCTACACGGGCTTCGAGGACGAGAACTAAGCAGGCCCCGGGCCGCACCAACCCCCCAACACTGGAGATACCACCATGCCGAAGCCCACGAAGGGCCCCCGCCTCGGAGGCGGACCCGCGCACGAGCGCCTGCTGCTCGCCAACCTCGCGGCCGCGCTGTACACGCACGAGCGCATCACGACGACCGAGACCAAGGCCAAGCGCCTCCGTCCGCTCGCCGAGCGCCTGATCACATTCGCCAAGCGCGGCGACCTGCACGCCCGCCGTCGCGTGCTCGCCGTCATCGGCGACAAGTCGGTCGTGCACAAGCTGTTCACCGAGATCGCGCCGCAGGTCGCCGACCGCGAGGGCGGCTACACCCGCATCACCAAGATCGGCAACCGCAAGGGCGACAACGCGCCCATGGCGGTCATCGAGCTCGTCCTCGAGCCCGTGACCCCGAAGGCCCGTGCCGCGAAGCCGGCCGCCGCCGCGCCCGCGGAGGAGCCCGCCGCCGAGGAAGCCCCGGACGAGGTCGTGACCGAGTCCGAGGCCGCCGTCGACGAGGCCGCCGGTTCCGAGGCGTCGGCCGAGTCCGACGAGACCCCGGCCGCGACCGAGGAGACCGAGGAGACCGCCGCGAAGTGACCTTCGCGCTCCCGCTCGCCGAGAGCCCCGGTGCATCCGCACCGGGGCTCTCGCGCATCTAGGCTGGGGTCCGTGAGCGACGTGACGAAGGCGACCGACGCGATCGCCGCAGGCGAGGCGGATGCCGCGGCATCCGCCGTACGACTGCGACTCGACCTCGCCTACGACGGCACGGCCTTCGCGGGCTGGAGCCGTCAGCCCGGCCTGCGGACGGTGCAGGGCGCCGTCGAGCACGCGCTCGCGACGCTGTTCCGACGCGAGGGCGTCGTGCCGCGACTGGTCGTCGCCGGCCGCACCGACGCGGGGGTGCACGCGACCGGGCAGGTCGCCCACGTCGACGTCGACGAGCGGGCGTTGCTCGCGGTCACCCGCCCTCGCCGCGGGGCGGCAGGGGGAGGCGTCCCGACGGACGCCGGTGCGGTGCTGGTGCGGCGGCTGCGCGGCATCCTCGGCGCGGCCGGCTCCGATGTGGTCGTGCGCGCGGCCCGGTACGCTCCGGACGGATTCGACGCCCGGTTCTCGGCCGTGTGGCGCCGGTACGAGTACCGCATCGCCGACGCCGACGCCGAGCACGATCCGCTGCAGCGCCACCGGACCGTCTGGTATCCGCGGTCGCTCGACGTCGAGGCGATGGACGTGGCCGCACAGACGCTCGTGGGGCTCGGCGACTTCGCCGCGTTCTGCAGGCCCCGGGAGGGCGCCACCACGATCCGGACGCTGCAGTCGTTCCGCTGGCGCCGCGCCCGCGACGGCGTGCTCGTCGCATCGCTCCAGGCCGATGCGTTCTGCCACTCGATGGTCCGAGCGCTCGTCGGCTCCGGGGTGGCCGTGGGGGAGGGGCGGCTCGGCGTCGAGGACCCGGGCGTGCTCATGCACGCACGCACGCGCACGAGCGCGTTCAAGGTGCTGCCGGCGAAGGGCCTCACGCTGACCGAGGTCGGATATCCGGCCGACGAGGACCTGGCCGCTCGGGCCGAGCAGACGAGGGCACGTCGCGAATTGCACCTGGACGGCGTCGTCGGCTAGGATTTCCCTTTGGTGCCGTCGACTGCGTCGGCATCCGATGTTGAGCCCTCCACCGTGGCGTTCGCCTCGCATCGCGAGCGAACTCCCGACCGGAGTGGGATTCACGAACCCCTCACTCGATCAGAAAGCAGCACTACTGTGACGCGCACCTACACCCCGAAGGCGAACGAGATCCAGCGCGACTGGGTCGTCATCGACGCCACCGACATCGTGCTCGGCCGCCTCGCGAGCCACGCCGCGGCCATCCTCCGCGGCAAGCACAAGCCGATCTTCGCGAACCACGTCGACACCGGCGACCACGTGATCATCGTCAACGCCGAGAAGGTGGCACTCACCGGCCAGAAGCTCGAGCAGAAGAAGGCCTACCGCCACTCCGGCTACCCGGGCGGACTCAAGGCCGTCGGCTACGCCGAGCTGCTCGAGAAGAACCCCGTCCGCGCCGTCGAGAAGGCGATCCGCGGCATGCTCCCGAAGAACTCGCTCGGTCGGGCCCAGCTCAAGAAGCTGAAGGTCTACGCCGGCCCGGAGCACCCGCACGCGGCTCAGCAGCCGAAGCCGTACACCCTCACCCAGGTCGCCCAGTAAGCCCCGGCGCCGACGCGAAAAGGATTCGAAAGACATCACCATGGCGAAGATCGCAGACCAGATCGACCAGGCTCCCGAGAGCTACACCACCGAGTCGGCCCCCGAGGCCGCGCCCGCTGCCGCCCGCCCCGTGCTCAACGTCTCGGGCTCGGCCGTCGGCCGCCGCAAGCAGGCCATCGCCCGCGTGCGCGTCGTGCCCGGCGCCGGCACCATCACGGTCAACGGCCGTGAGTTCGCGGACTACTTCCCGAACAAGCTGCACCAGCAGCTCATCACCGACCCGTTCACCGTCCTCGAGCTCTCGGGCTCGTACGACGTGATCGCGCGCATCACCGGCGGCGGCCCCTCGGGCCAGGCCGGCGCGCTGCGCCTCGCGATCGCCCGTGCGCTCAACGAGATCGACCGCGAGAACAACCGTCCGACCCTGAAGAAGTCCGGCTTCCTCACTCGCGACGCCCGCGTCATCGAGCGCAAGAAGGCCGGTCTCAAGAAGGCCCGCAAGGCGCCCCAGTTCTCGAAGCGCTAAGCGCGAGAACGGGTCTCCCCGATGCCTCGGCTCTTCGGAACCGACGGGGTCCGGGGCCTGGCCAACCGTGAACTCACGGCTGACCTGGCCCTGGGCCTCGCCCAGGCCGCTGCCGCAGTCCTCACGCAGGGCCGGCACGCCGACGAACTCCGCGCCGCGGGCCGCCGCCCCGTCGCGGTCGTGGCGCGCGATCCCCGCGTGTCCGGTGAGTTCCTCACCGCCGCCGTGTCCGCCGGGCTCGCCAGCTCCGGCGTCGACGTGCTCGACGCGGGCGTCATCCCGACGCCGGCCACCGCGTTCCTCATCGACAGCATCCGCGCCGACTTCGGCGTGATGATCTCCGCGTCGCACAACCCCGCGCCCGACAACGGCATCAAGTTCTTCTCCTTCGGCGGCACGAAGCTGCCCGACGAGGTCGAGGACCGCATCGAGTCCTACCTCGGCCGCCAGAAGCTCGCGCCCACCGGCGACGGCGTCGGTCGCGTCCGCCGCTTCGCCGACGCGGAGGACCGCTACGTCGTCCACCTGCTGGCGACGCTGCCCAACCGGCTCGAGGGCCTGAAGGTCGTGCTCGACTGCGCCCACGGCGCCGCCGCGGGCGTCTCTCCCGAGACGTTCCGCGACGCGGGTGCCGAGGTCGTCGTCATCGGCGCCGATCCCGACGGCATGAACATCAACGACGGCGTGGGCTCCACCCACCTCGAGCCGCTGCAGCGCGCGGTGCGCGAGCACGGCGCCGACCTCGGCATCGCGCACGACGGCGACGCCGACCGCTGCCTCGCCGTCGACGCCGACGGCAACGTGGTCGACGGCGACCGCATCATGGCGATCCTCGCGGTCTCGATGCAGGAGCGCGGCACGCTCACCGACGACACCCTGGTCGTCACCGTGATGTCCAACCTGGGGCTGAGGCGCGCGATGGCCGAACGCGGCATCCGCGTGGTCGAGACGAAGGTCGGCGACCGCTACGTGCTCGAGGCCCTCGCCGAGGGCGGTTTCGCGCTCGGCGGCGAGCAGTCCGGGCACGTCATCATGAGCGAGTTCGCAACCACGGGCGACGGGGTCCTCACCGGGCTCCACCTCGCCGCCGAGATGGCCCGCACCGGCAGGACCCTCGCCGAGCTGGCATCCGTCATGACCGTCTACCCGCAGGTCCTCGTCAACGTGCGCGACGTCGATCACCACGCCATGGCCGACGACGCGGAGATCGCCGCGGCGGTGCGCGCCGCCGAGGCCGAACTGGGCGACACCGGCCGCGTGCTGCTGCGTCCGTCGGGCACCGAGCCGATGGTCCGCGTCATGGTCGAGGCGGCCGACCAGCAGGTCGCCGAGGCCCACGCCGAGCGGCTCGCCGCGATCGTGCGCGAGCGGCTCGCGAACTGACGCTCGGCCGAACGGCCTTCGCCGCGGCATCCGCCCGCCCCATGGGGTGACGGATGCCGCGGCATCCGTCAACACGCGCCGCCGAGGCGGGCGTCGTCAGAGCTTGCGGAGCAGCACGCTCGAGACCGCGTGATCGCTGCCCTTGCGCAGTACGAGCGACGCGCGCGACCGCGTCGGTCGGATGTTCTGCAGCAGGTTCGGCTCGTTGATCGACTGCCAGATGGAGCGGGCGCGGGCGCGGGCCTCGTCCTCGCTGAGGCTCGCGAACCGGTGGAAGAACGAGCGTGGATTCGCGAACGCACCGCGCTGCAGCTTCAGGAAGCGCTCCTCGTACCACCTGGCGATGTCGCCCGTGCGCGCGTCGACGTAGATGCTGAAGTCGAACAGGTCGCTCACGGCGAGCTTGTGGCCGGGCGACGCCGGCTGGAGGACGTTGAGTCCCTCGACGATCAGCACGTCGGGACGCCGCACGGTGACCTGCGCGTCGGGCACGATGTCGTAGGCGAGATGCGAGTAGAAGGGCGCCCGGACCTCGGGCGCGCCCGCCTTGACCTCGCTCACGAAACGCAGCAGCGCGCGGCGGTCGTAGGACTCCGGGAAGCCCTTCCGCTCCATCAGGCCGCGCCGCTCGAGCTCGGCGTTGGGGAAGAGGAAGCCGTCGGTCGTGACGAGTTCGACCCGGGGCGTGTGCTCCCAGCGGGCGAGCAGTTCGCGCAGCAGGCGCGCGATGGTCGACTTGCCGACCGCGACCGAACCGGCGACGCCGATGACGAAGGGCGTCGACTCGAATCGCTCGCGGAGGAACGTGCTCGTGACCTCGTGCAACGCCTTGGTGCCGCCGACGTAGAGGTTGAGCAGCCGGCTGAGCGGCAGGTACACCTCGGCGACCTCGACCGGGTCGAGCGGTTCGCCGAGGCCGCGCAACTGCACGATCTCGGTCTCGCGCAACGGCGACGGCATCGACGGGGCGAGCGCCGCCCAGTCGGCCCGGCCCAGCTCGATGAACGGGGAGATCTGGGACGCGTGCGTCGACGGGCTCTGCGGATCGGGCACCACGGCAGTCTAGTCCGGCCCGTGCACGCGAGCGGGCGGCGCCGGTCCGGCGCTCAGGTACGCGCCGGTAGGATCGTGCGCATGTGTGGAATCGTCGGATACGTCGGAGAGCGCAACAGCCTCGACGTCCTCATGGGTGGCCTGCGCCGCCTCGAATACCGTGGCTACGACTCGGCCGGCGTCGCCGTCGTCGATGACGAGGGCGACCTCGAGTTCGCCAAGCGCGCCGGCAAGCTGCAGGTGCTCGCCGACGAGCTCGAGCGCCACCCGATCCATCGCGGCGGCACGGGCATCGGCCACACCCGCTGGGCGACGCACGGCGGTCCGACCGACCGCAACGCGCACCCGCACCTCGGCGACGACGACCGGCTCGCCCTCATCCACAACGGCATCATCGAGAACTTCGCCGAGTTGAAGGACGAGCTCGTCGCCGGTGGAGCCGAGTTCCTCAGCGAGACCGACACCGAGGTCGCCGCGGTCCTGCTCGGCCAGGAGTACCGCGAGACCGGAGACCTGCGCGAGGCGTTCCGCCGCACCGTGCGCCGCCTCGAGGGCGCGTTCACGCTCCTCGCCGTCCACAAGGACGAGCCGGGCGTCGTCGTCGGCGCACGCCGCAACTCGCCGCTCGTGATCGGCCTCGGCGAGAACGAGAACTTCCTGGGCTCGGACGTCGCGGCCTTCGTCGAGTTCACCAAGCGCGCCGTCGCGATCGGCCAGGACCAGATCGTCGCGATCACCGCCGGTGACGTGACCGTGACCGACTTCGACGGCAACACGGTCGACGTCGAGCCGTTCGACGTCGCGTGGGACGCGTCGGCCGCCGAGAAGGGCGGCTGGTCCTCGTTCATGGCGAAGGAGGTCGCCGAGCAGCCCGACGCCGTCGCGAACACCATCCGCGGCCGCATCGTCGACGGCGTCGTTTCGGTTCCGGAGCTCGACGAGTTCGGCGACGACGCGCTCCGCGCCGTGCGTCGCATCACCGTCGTCGCCTGCGGCACCGCTGCGTACGCCGGCATGGTCGCGAAATACGCGATCGAGCAGTGGGCGCGCGTCCCGGTCGAGGTCGAGCTCAGCCACGAGTTCCGCTACCGCGATCCCGTGATCGACGACGGCACGCTCGTCGTCTCGATCAGCCAGTCGGGCGAGACCATGGACACGCTCATGGCCGTGAAGTACGCGCGCGAGCAGGGCGCGAAGGCGATCTCGATCTGCAACACGCAGGGTGCGACCATCCCGCGCGAGTCGGACGCGGCGGTCTACACGCACGCCGGTCCGGAGGTCGCGGTCGCCTCGACGAAGGCGTTCGTGGCGCAGATCACGGCGCTCTACCTCTTCGGCCTGCACCTGGCCCGCGTGCGGGGGACGCTCTCCGAGGAGCAGCTCGCGGCGCACGTCGACGAGCTGCAGGCGATTCCCGCGAAGATCGCGAAGGTGCTCGAGCAGGGTGAGCGCGTGGGCGAGCTGGCCCACTGGATGAGCGACACCCGGTCGGTGCTGTTCCTCGGCCGTCACGTGGGCTACCCGATCGCGCTCGAGGGCGCGTTGAAGCTCAAGGAGCTCGCGTACATCCACGCGGAGGGCTTCGCCGCCGGCGAGCTCAAGCACGGGCCCATCGCCCTGATCGAGCCCGGCCAGCCCGTGTTCGTGGTCGTCCCGAGCCCGCGCGGCTCGGCGGCGCTGCACCCGAAGGTCGTCTCGAACATCCAGGAGATCCGCGCTCGCGGCGCGCGCGTCATCGCGATCGCCGAGGCGGGTGACGCCGCCGTGCTGCCGTTCGCCGACGAGGTCATCCGCATCCCGTTGGCCGGTCCGCTGTTCGAGCCGCTCCTCGCGGTGGTGCCGCTGCAGATCTTCGCGATGGAGCTGTCGCAGGCCAAGGGCCTCGACGTCGACCAGCCGCGCAACCTGGCGAAGTCGGTCACGGTCGAGTGATCCGGTCGTCGCGGGCGCCGGTGCGCGGCGCCCGCGACCGCGGAGTGCGGCAGACTCGAGTCGTGGAGTCGTGGAGGATCGCGTGATCGCGGGCATCGGCGTCGACGTCGTCGACATCGCGCGCTTCGAGCGGTCGCTCGAGCGCACGCCCGGGTTGCGCGAGCGGCTGTTCGCCGAGAGCGAACGCGAGCGCCCGGCTCGGTCGCTCGCGGCGCGATTCGCGGCCAAGGAGGCCCTCATCAAGGCCCTCGGCGGTCACGCGGTGATCCGCTGGCACGACATGCGGATCGTGCAGGACGCCGACGGCAACCCCGACTTCGCCCTCTCCGGCGCGCTCTCGCGCCACGTCGCCGAGCTCGGCATCGACCGGGTCCACCTGTCGATGAGCCACGACGCGGGCATCGCGAGCGCGTTCGTCGTGCTCGAACGGGCCGTACCCCGAGGAGCCGTCCAGTGAACGACCGTCCCGCGCCCGGCCCGTTCCGCGAGGCCGTCGTCGACCTCGGCGCCGTGCGACGCAACGTGCGCACCATCGCCGCGCGGGTCGCGCCCGCCGCGGTGATGGCCGTGGTCAAGGCCGACGCGTACGGCCACGGGGCCGTGCCCGTGGCGCGCGCCGCGCTCGATGCGGGCGCGGGATGGCTCGGCGTCGCCGACCTCCGCGAGGCGATCGCGCTGCGCGACGCCGGCATCGACGCGCCCGTCCTCGCCTGGCTGCACGATCCCGACGCGCGGTTCGCCCCGGCGGTCGAACGCGACGTCGACCTCGGTGTCTCCTCCCTGGCACAGCTCGACGCGGTGGCGGATGCCGCGGCATCCGTCGACCGCATCGCGAACGTGCACCTGAAGCTCGACACCGGCCTCAGCCGCAACGGCATCGCGCCCGGGGAGTGGCCTGCTGCCGTGGCGCGCGCCGCCGAACTCGAGGCCGCGCGTCGCGTCCGCGTCCGCGGCGTGTTCAGCCACCTCGCGAACACCTCGCCCGACGAGGACGCCGCGCAGCTGGCCGCGTTCCTCCGGGGCGTCGACGACGCACGCGCGGCGGGCCTTCACCCCGAGCTGCGCCACCTCGCCTCGACCGCGGCCGCACTGCGCTTCGCCGAGGCGAGGCTCGACCTCGTCCGGATCGGCATCGGGGTGTACGGCATCCCGCCGTTCGGCGACGGCACCACGGCCGCCGACCTCGGGCTGCGCCCGGTCATGACGCTGCGCGGCCGCGTGGCCGCGGTCCGCCGGGTCGACGCCGGCGCGGGCGTCTCGTACAACCACGTGTGGCGGGCCGAGCGGCCGACCACGCTCGCCCTCGTCCCGCTCGGGTACGCCGACGGCGTGCCCCGTCAGGCCTCCGGCCGTGCCGAGGTCCTGATCGGCGGGCGGCGTCGCCCAGTGGTCGGCCGCATCGCGATGGACCAGTTCCTCGTCGACGTCGGCGACGACGAGGTCGCGGTCGGCGACGAGGTCGTACTGTTCGGCGATCCCGCGGTGGGCGCGCCGTCGGCGGATGACTGGGGCGACGCCGCCGACACCATCGGCTACGAGATCGTCACGCGCGTGGGTCCGCGCGTGCCGCGGACCCACGTGGAGGGCGCATGACCCGCCGCACCATCGCCGACACCGAGGCCATGGAGGAACTCGGCCGCGAGCTCGGCCGCCAGCTGCGCGCCGGCGACCTCGTCGTGCTCACCGGGCCGCTCGGCGCGGGCAAGACCACCCTCACGCGCGGCATCGGCGAGGGACTCGGGGTGCGCGGGCCCGTGCAGAGCCCCACGTTCGTGCTCGCGCGCACCCACCCGAGCCTGGTCGGCGGGGCGCCGCTCGTGCACGTCGACGCGTACCGGCTCTCGGGCGCGGCCGAACTCGAGGACCTCGACCTCGACTTCGACCACTCGGCCGTCGTGGTCGAGTGGGGTGCCGGCCTGCTCGAGGGTGTCAGCGACTCGTGGCTCGAGGTCGTGATCGCCCGCCCGCGGGGCGGCGACGACGGCGATGCGGATGCCGCGGGCGCGACTGCCGGCGGAACCGGGCCGGACGGCGGCGACGACCTCGACGCCGACGAGCCCCGCACGGTCGAGCTCCTCGGCCACGGACCCCGTTGGGCCGCGACCCCGTACGCCGCCGCCGCACGACTCGGCCCGGGGGGCGCGAACTAGGCTGGAGGCCATGCTCCTCGCGATCGACACCTCCACGGGAACGAGCGTCGCCGTGGTCGACCGCGACGGCGGCGTGCTCGCCGAGCGCGGCACCGACGACACCATGCGGCACGCCGAGGTCGTGGGCGGGTTCGTCCGCGATGCGCTCGCGTCCGCGGGCGTGAGACCGGCCGACCTCTCCGCCGTCGCCGCCGGCATGGGTCCCGGGCCGTTCACGGGGCTCCGCGTCGGCATCGCCGCCGCGCACGCCTTCGCGCTCGGCATCGGCCGGCCGTTCGTGCCCGTCGTGAGCCACGACGCGATCGCGCACGCCTGGTACGCCGCGGGCGGTGCGGGTCCGCTGCAGGTCGTGACCGACGCACGACGGCGCGAGTCCGCGGTGACCGACTACGACGGCCTCGACGACGACGGCCTCCCCGTGCGCGAGGCTGCGCCGCGGCTCGAACCGCGCGACGCGGTGCCCGCGCCCCGCGGCATCCGCCTCGACGCCGCGACCGTGTCGGCCGGCGCGCTCGGCATGCTCGCCGAGCTCGCGTGGGCGGCCGGGCGCCTTCCGCTCGCCGCCGACGAGCCGCTCTACCTCCGCGCTCCCGACGTGACCGTGCCGGCCGGACCGAAGCGGGTGCTGGGATGAGCCTGATGCTGCGACGGGCCCGGCCGGACGACCTCGACGCGATCATGGCCCTCGAGCGCTCGACGTTCGCCGCCGACGCGTGGCCGGCCGAGGCGATGCGCGCCGAGCTCGCCGGCGAGCACACCTACTACCTCGTCGCCGTCGACGACGCTCGTCCCGACGACCTCGTCGCGTACGCCGGGCTGCTCGCGCCGCGCGGGTCAGGGCAGGGCGACATACAGACCATCGCCGTCGACCCGCGCCACCGCGGCGCCGGGCTCGGTCGGGCGCTCATGCACGCGCTCATGGACGAGGCCCGGCGCCGCGGCGCCGGCGAGCTGTTCCTCGAGGTCCGCGCCGACAACCCGGTGGCGCGCGGGCTCTACGCGTCCCTCGGGTTCGCCGAGACGGGCGTGCGCCGCGGCTACTACCAGCCCGACGGGGTCGACGCGATCGTCATGCGGCTCGAGGTGCCGCCCGCGGTCGCCCGGCCCGCGGCATCCGTCGACACCGCCGCCGACACCGTCGAAGGAGACGCACGATGAATCGCGACGCCCCGCTCGTCCTCGGCATCGAGACCTCGTGCGACGAGACCGGTGTCGGCATCGTCCGTGGCACCGAGCTGCTCGCCAACGCCATCGCCTCGTCGATGGAGGAGCACGCGCGCTACGGCGGCGTCGTCCCGGAGGTCGCGGCCCGCGCGCACCTCGAGGCGCTCGGCCCCACGATCCGTGCCGCGCTCGCCGATGCATCCGTCGACCTCGCCGACCTCGACGCGGTCGCCGTCACCAACGGGCCCGGACTCGCGGGCGCGCTGATGGTCGGCGTCGGCGCGGCCAAGGCGCTCGCCCTCTCGCTCGAGAAGCCGGTCTACGCGGTGAACCACCTGGTCGGGCACGTCGGCGCGGACCTCATCGGCGACCGGCCGCTCGAGACGCCGAGCATCGCACTGCTCGTCTCGGGCGGGCACACCTCGCTGCTGCTCGTGCGCGACCTCGACTCCGACGTCGAACTGCTCGGCGAGACGATCGACGACGCGGCGGGGGAGGCGTTCGACAAGGTGGCCCGCCTGCTCGGGCTGCCCTACCCGGGCGGCCCCGAGATCGATCACGCCGCCGTCGGCGGCGACCCCGACGCCATCCGCTTCCCCCGAGGCCTGACGCGGCCGAAGGACCTCGAACGGCACCGGTACGACTTCTCGTTCTCGGGGTTGAAGACCGCGGTCGCGCGCTGGGTCGAGCAGCGCGAGGCGGCCGGCGAGCCGGTGCCGCTCGCCGACGTGGCTGCGAGCTTCCGCGAGGCCGTCGTCGACGTGCTCGTGTCGAAGGCCGTCGCCGCGTGCACGGACCTCGGCGTGCCCCGGCTGCTGCTCGGAGGCGGGGTGGTCGCCAACCGGCGGCTCCGCGAGGTGGCCGAGCAGCGAGCGGATGCCGCGGGCGTCGCGCTCCGCATCCCGCCGCTGTCGCTCTGCACCGACAACGGCGCGATGATCGCCGCGCTGGGCGCCCGGCTCATCATGGCCGGGCACGGACCCTCGACGCTGGATTTCGGCGCGGACTCGACGCTTCCGGTGACCGACATCCAGGCCTGAGGCCGTGTGGGGAGTCCTCCCCGATGCGGCGCGTCCGCGCGGAGCGATAGTGTGTCCCTGCACACCCCCGCCAAGGGGGCACCGACCCGCGTCGCCGGTCGTTGACATCACCCGGCGGCGCTGCCAGCATGGCCGGGTCCAGCAACCACACGAGGAGCCTCGCATGACCGACCCCAACGACCCCAACCGCTCCGACGTCCCGCCGCCTCCGCCGCCCGCGCCGTCCTACGGCAGTGCGCCCTCGTACGACGCCGGTGCGCCGTCGTACGGCGCGCCGGCGTCGCAGAAGACGAACGTCCTCGCCATCGTCTCGCTCGTCTCGGCATTCTTCATCTCGCTCGTCGCGATCATCACTGGCCACATCGCACTCAGCCAGATCAAGAAGACGGGCGAGCAGGGCCGCGGCCTGGCGATCGCCGGCCTCATCATCGGCTATGTCGGCCTCGTGGTCGGCATCATCGTCGCGATCGTCTGGTTCGCCGTCATCGGTGCCGCGATCAGCAGCGGAAACATCACCACGTACTGATCCACCCGAAGCACGGAAGGGGCTCGACATGAGCGATCCCAAGCAGCCCGACGAGCCGGCCGAGCCGCGTACGCCGTCCGAGCCGTCGGTCCCGGCAGAGCCGGTCGAGCCCTCCGTGCCGGCGGAGCCCGACGAGCCCGTCGCGCCGCCCGTTCCGGACGAACCGACCGTGCCCACCGAGCCGGAGCCGCCGGCGTTCCCGTCCGAGCCGTCCGAGCCGATCGGCCCCGCCGAGCCGCTCGAGCCGCCGGCGCCGCCGGCGCCCCCGGCGCCCCCGGCACCGCCCGCGCCCCCTGCATACGGCGCCGCGTCCCCGTTCGACACCGGAGCGGTCCCGCCCGCACCGGCGGGTGCGCCCTACGACGGCATGCCTCAGGCGTACGGCGCTCAGGCGCCCGGCGCATCCGAGACGCCCGGGTACGGAGCCGCGGCGTACGGCGCAGGATCGCCGCCGTACGGTTCGGGGCCGGGCGCGGCGCCCTACCAGGCCGCGCCCTCGAAGCCCGCACCGGTGTTCAGCATCATCTCGCTGATCGCCGGCATCGTCGGCGTGATCGGCTCGGGCATCGTGATCATCCCGTTCATCGGCGGCGTCCTGCAGCTGATCGTGCCGGCCGCGGCGGTCGTGCTGGGCTTCATCGGCCGTCGCAGGGAGCCGGCCGCGAAGGGCATGTGGCTGACCGGTATCATCCTCGGCTTCATCGGGGTCACCATCGCGATCGTGTCGATCGTCGCGTGGTCGGTGCTGTTCGCGGTGAGCGAGACGACCTACACCTACTGAGGGCGGTCGGTGTGAGCGACGAGCGGATGCCGCCCGGCGGCGACCCGACGCCGGAGGCGGAGGAGCGGGTGCCGGCGGTGGACACCTCGGCGCCCGCACCGCCGCGCGAGTTCGACGTGCCGTACGACACGGGCGAGCTCCACGGCCTCCCCACCGGCCAGCTCCTCGCGCTCGGTCGCCCCGCGCCCGAGCCGGAGTACGAGGACGAGTCCGAGGAGCAGCGCCGGTTCTGGAGTCGCCTCGCCGCCGTCCTCGGCTCACTGGGCGCGATCGCGTCGCTGTTCGTCGGATGGATGCTGCCCGTGTCGGTCGCGGCGATCGTGTTCGGCGTGCTCGGCCTCAGGCGCGAGGAGCACGCGCGCGTGCCCGCGTTCATCGGCATCGGCACGGGGGTCACCGGACTCGTGTTCTCCGGGGTGTGGATCGGCTACTACGCCATCGTGTTCGGCGCGCTCCCGCGTTGATCGGGTCTCAGAGCCGTTCCACGAGGAGTGCCACGTGCCGCCCCTCCTCGCGCGTGAGCACGACCGTCGCCGACGTCTCGCCCTTCAGCTTCAGGCGCGTGCGGAGTGCGGCCGGGTCGACGTCGACCCCGCGCTTCTTGATCTCCAGCGTGCCCACGCCGCGCGAGTGCAACGCCTGACGCAGGTGGCGCTCGTCGGCCGGGAGTCGCTCGATGACGCGGAACCCGCGCGCGAACGGCGTGTCGAACTCGCGATCCGCGGTGAGGTAGGCGATGCCCTCGCTGAGCATCCAGGCGCCGTTCGCCCGCGCGAGGTCGCCGATGAGCCGCGCTCGGATGACCGCGCCGTCGGGCTCGTAGAGGTAGTCGCCGAGCGGCCCGACCGGCGCGTCCTCGCTGTCGGACGGCGCGACGAGTTCGTGCGCGGCATCGCCGCGGATCACGAGTGCCGCTCGACCGACGCCGGGTCGGGAGAGCGCGCCCGTCCACACCCCGAGCTCGACCACGTCGCCGTCGACCGAGACCCACTGCGCCTCCGTCCCGGGTGGGACGAGGTCGCGGTCGGTGCCGGGGCCGAGCTTCACGCCCACCGGCATGCGCTCGGCCAGGCCGAACGCGAAGTCCAGCGGCGGCGAGTACTCCGCGGCATCCGCGAGCCGTTTCGTCGTGCCGCCCGACGTCGTGCGGCGTGCCGGATCGAGCCAGGCCGCGTCGATCCCGCGGAGCGGCACCTCCTCGGCGCGCGAGTGCAGCACGGTCACGCGGGGGAACGGGGTGAGGTTGAACGCCGCGACGGCGGCCGTCACCTCGTCGGCCTCCGCGGCGGTGACCTCGAGGTCGATCGCCGCGAACGCCATCGCGTCGCCGCCGATGCCGCAGCCGAGGTCCGCGACGTGGCGGAGGCCGGCGCGGGCGTACCGGCCCGCGTGCAGCGCGGCGACGCGGAGCCGGGTGGCCTGCTCGAGCCCGGCCTCGGTGAAGAGCATGCGGTCGGCGAACTCGCCGAACTTCGCCCGCGCCCTCGCGCGCAGCCGGGACTGCGTGAGCACGGCGGCCACGAGGCCGGGAGAGTGCCCGCGTCGGCGGAGGTCGCCGACGGTCTTCACCACGTCCGATCGACTGGTCCACGGAGGAAGGGAGTCGAGCAGGTCGAGCCCCTCGGGCGAGAGCAGTTCGACGAGCTCGGCGCGTTCCACGCGGCCACGCTAGCACCGCGGCATCCGCACTGGCACTCACGTTGCACGAGTGCCAGAACCGCCCTAGACTCCTGTTAGCACTCTCACTCAGAGGCTGCTAACCCCAGTCTTCGTCAAGAAAGAGGTCAACCGTGTCGGTTTCCATCAAGCCGCTCGAGGATCGCATCGTCATCAAGCAGGTCGAGGCCGAGCAGACCACCGCGTCCGGTCTGGTCATCCCCGACACCGCCAAGGAGAAGCCCCAGGAGGGCGAGGTCGTGGCGGTCGGCCCGGGCCGCATCGACGACAACGGCAACCGTGTCCCGCTCGACGTGGCTGTCGGCGACCGCGTCCTGTACTCGAAGTACGGCGGCACCGAGGTGAAGTTCGGCGGTGACGAGTTCCTCGTCCTCTCTGCCCGCGACGTGCTCGCGGTCGTCGTCCGTTAGCCGGACCCGACGTCCTCCGCGGCCCGGATGCCACACGGCATCCGGGCCGCGTCGTCGTTCCGGCCGGATCTCGACGAAGTCCGGCAGTCCCGCGACGGATGCCGCGTCGGGGGCCGAGCGTAGTCTGGTCCGGTGACCAGCGCCCCGACCGTCGCCGACGCCCACCCGCCCCGCGCGGGTCTCAGCCGCAGCGGACTCGCCTACGCGGTCGCGGCCTACGGGCTGTGGGGGTTCCTCCCCATCTACTTCATCGCGCTCGCGCCGACCGGCCCGGTCGAGATCGTGGCATGGCGCATCCTGCTGTCGCTCGTCTTCTGCGCGCTGCTCATCGCCGTGACGCGGTCGTGGCGCTCCTTCCGTGCGCTGCTGCGCGACCGGCGCGTCGTGCTCACGATGGGCGCGGCCGGCGTGCTGATCTTCGTGAACTGGCTCACCTACGTCTTCGCCACGCTCAACGGGCAGGTGGTCGAGGCCGCGCTCGGGTACTTCATCAACCCGATCGTCACGGTGTTCCTCGGCGTGATCGTCCTCCGCGAGCGGCTGAACGCCACGCAGTGGACGGCGGTCGGCATCTCGATCGTCGCGGTCGTCGTGCTCGCCGTCGGCTACGGGCAACTGCCGTGGATCGCGCTGGTCCTCGCGTTCAGCTTCGGGTTCTACGGCCTGATCAAGAAGCGCGTGGGCCATCGCGTCGACGCGGTCTCGGGCCTGACGCTCGAGACGGCCTGGCTCGCGCCGTTCGCCGCGGTGCTGCTCATCCTCGTCGGTGTGAGCGGCGGCCTCACGATGGGCTCGCTCGGGGTGTGGCACACGGTGCTGCTGCTCGCCGCGGGCGCGGTCACCGCCATCCCGCTCCTGCTGTTCGCGTCCGCCTCTCGCCGGCTCCCGCTGACGTACATGGGATTCATCCAGTACTTCGCGCCGTTCATCCAGTTCCTCGTGGGCGTCGTCGTGCTGCGGGAGCCGATGCCGCTCGAGCGCTGGATCGGCTTCGGACTGGTCTGGGTCGCGCTCGCCGTGCTCACGTTCGACCTGCTGCGCGGCGCGCGCGCCAGTCGGCGTGCCGCGATCGAGCCGGTCTGACCGGTCGCCCCGGTTTCTCCCGGTGTGCTCGCCGATGTCGCCGAGCCTTGGAAAGTGCTGATCCCAGTCGGTTTCGGAGACCCCCCGTCCGGGGGTCCGACGCGGCCGGATCGGGGCTCGGCGGGAATGCGGGAAGCGTGCGCGAACCGGCCGGTCCACGCCTGTTTCGTGCGCGACGGGCCCGCTCGGTGTCGAGGGCATAACGATCCGGTGGGTGTTACCGGGTTGTGATCCGATGTCCTTGTTTCCGCATTGGTCGGGCAATACTGTCAAAACCATCGGCGTCGCCAGACGCCGGAATGTGTCCCAATCCTTCAGTCCCAAGGAGCAACATGAGCGTATTCGCGAAGGCAAAGGCCTCGCGCTCGGCTCGCGCAGCTTGGACGGGCATCGCCATCGCTGGCGTGAGCGCCCTCCTCCTGACCGCGTGCAGCACGGGTGCCGACACCTCGCCGGAGGAGTCGGAGGAGCCGGCCGAGACCGGCGACGCCCAGCCCATCGAGGCAGGCGAGCGCGACCTCACCCTCACGGTCGGCACGATCCTCCCGCAGTCGGGCGCGCTCGCGTTCCTCGGACCGCCCGAGGAGGCGGGTGTCGCCCTCGCCGCGGAGGACATCAACTCCGCCGACGCGGGCCTCCAGGTCGAGGTCATCTACCGCGACTCCGGTGACACCACCACCGACACCGCGACCGTCTCGGTCACCGACCTCCTCTCGCAGGATGTCTCGGCGATCATCGGCGCCGCGTCGTCGGGCGTGTCCAAGACCGTCATCGACCAGATCGTCGCCGCGGGTGTCGTGCAGTTCTCGCCGGCCAACACGTCGGCCGACTTCACCGACTACGACGACAACAACCTGTACTGGCGCACGGCTCCGTCCGACGTCCTGCAGGGCGAGGTCCTCGGCAACCTGATCGCGGAGGACGGCAACGCCACGCTCGGCATGATCGTCCTGAACGACGCCTACGGCACCGGTCTCGCGCAGTTCACGCGTGAGGCGTTCGAGGCCGCGGGCGGCGAGGTCGTCGCAGAGGCGCTCTTCAACGAGGGCGACTCGAGCTTCGACGCGCAGATCTCCGAGGTCACGGCGGCGAACCCCGACGCGATCGCGCTGATCACGTTCGACCAGGCCAAGATCATCACGCCGGCTCTCGTCGGCAGCGGTTACCCCGGCGACCAGCTCTACTTCGTCGACGGCAACCTCTCCGACTACAGCGCCGACTTCGCGCCCGGCCTCGTCGCCGGCTCGAAGGGCACCCTGCCCGGCCTCGACGTGGGAACGCTCGGTGACTTCACCGACCGCCTGCTCGAGATCGACCCGGAGCTGAACGACTACAGCTACGCGGCTGAGTCGTACGACGCGCTGGTCCTCATCGCGCTCGCGGCCTACGCGGCCAACAGCGTCGAGGGCACCGACATCGCGGCGTACCTGCAGCAGGTGTCGGGCGGTTCGGGCGACGGCGAGAAGGTCGACTCCTTCTCCGCCGCTGCGGAGCTGCTCGCCGAGGGTGAGCAGATCGACTACGACGGCCCGTCCGGCCCGGTCACGTTCGACGAGAACGGCGACCCGACCGAGGCGACCATCGGTATCTTCCAGTACCTCGACGACAACACGTACGAGCGCATCGGCGACGGCTGATCCACTCGCACAGGAAGGGCCCCGGCTTCGGCCGGGGCCCTTTCGTGTGCCCGGAGCGCGTGTCCGGTGCGTGTGCGTGGAGTGCGCGTGCGCGGTGAGCGCGTGCGCGGAGCGCGCGTCAGGAGCGCGTGACCGCACGCGACGGGAGTGCACGTCGGGGCGCGGTGCGAGTGCCCGGAGCGAGCGTGGTCCGACGCTCGCGCGAGGCGATGCCGCATCCGGCGCGGCGGGAATCGCATCGACCCGGCCCGCTCGGCCCGGACCCCCGCAGCCTCGGCGCCTGAAGCGGTACTTCCCATGGTCCGCCGGCTGGTCGCGGCTCGCGAGCGGCGCCCGGGCACTCGCCCACGCTCAGGCGCACTGAGCGGTCGGCTCCAGACACCGCCTCCCGCACTCCCGACAGTCGTCGCCCGAGGCGGGAGGCAGTAGGAGGCGCTGGACGGGGTCACCACGGCCCGCAGAGCCGCCACGGCCACCCGGGGGAGTCCTCCTTCTGCCGGAGCGCTCACGCGGACCGTGGCGGCGTCTGGCGGGACGACGTCCGCGCCGGCCGCGGGCACGAGAGAGGGGCGGGGGATGCCGCAGCATCCGCCCGCCCCTCTTCGGACCGACCGGGGTCTACTCGTCGGCGCCGAGCGTGCCCAGGTAGAGCCCGATCACCTTCGGGTCGTTGAGCAGCTCGCGACCGGTGCCCGTGTAGGCGTCGCGGCCCTGGTCGAGCACGTAGCCGCGGTCGCAGATCTGGAGGCAGCGGCGTGCGTTCTGCTCGACCATGATCGTGGTCACGCCCGCGCGGTTGATCTCCCTGACCCGCAGGAACGCCTCGTCCTGGCGCACCGGCGACAGGCCGGCGCTCGGCTCGTCGAGCAGGAGCACGTGCGGACCCATCATGAGCGCACGCGACATCGCCACCATCTGGCGCTCACCGCCCGAGAGCGATCCGGCACGCTGGTTGAGTCGCTTCGCCAGGTCCGGGAAGATCTCGGTCACGAACTCGAGCCGGTGCTTGAGGTCCTTGGGCTTCTGGAAGACGCCCATCTCGAGGTTCTCCTGGATGCTGAGCGACGGGAACACGTTGTTCGTCTGCGGGACGAAGCCGACGCCCTTGGCGACGAGCTTGTTCGCCTTGAGGTTCGTGATCTCCTCGCCCTGCAGGAAGATGCCGCCCTCGCGGACCTTCACCAGGCCGAAGATCGCCTTCAGCAGCGTCGACTTGCCGGCGCCGTTCGGGCCGATGATGCCGATGAGCTCGCCGTCTCGCGCGGTCAGCGAGCAGCTGTTGAGGATGTTGACGCCCGGCAGGTAGCCCGCCGTGACGTCGCGCACCTCGACGACCATCTTGCCGGCGGGTTCGAGCACCGGGCTCGCGGTGGGTTCACTGTTCGTCATCGATGAGCTCCTTCAGTACCTCGACGTGGCCCGTGTCGGTCGTGCCGATGTCGGTGTCGTGGTGGGCGCCGAGGTAGGCGTCGATCACGGCGGGATCCCTCATGACCTCATGCGGGTCGCCCTCGGCGACCACGCGGCCCTCGGCCATCACGATCACCCAGTCGGCGATGTGACGGACCATGTGCATGTCGTGCTCGACGAAGAGCACGGTCATGCCCTGGGCCTTGAGGCCCAGGATATGGTCGAGCAGCGACTGCGTGAGCGCCGGGTTGACGCCGGCCATCGGCTCGTCGAGCATCACCAGCGTCGGGTCGCTCATGAGCGCCCGGGCCATCTCGAGGAGCTTGCGCTGGCCGCCGGAGAGGCTCGCGGCGTAGTCGTCCTTCTTCGCGTCGAGCTTGAAGCGCTTGAGGATCTCGAGCGCCTTCTCCTCGATCTCCTGCTCCTGCTTCCGCCAGATCGACGGGATCAGCCCGCGGAAGATGTTCTCCCCGGCCTGGTCCTTCGCACCGAGCTTCATGTTCTCCAGCACGGAGAGCAGGGCCAGCGACTTCGTGAGCTGGAACGTGCGGATGAGGCCCATGCGCGCGACCCGGTAGGCCGGGACGTGCGCGAGCGAACGGCCCTCGAACGACCAGTCGCCCGTGTCGGGCTTGTCGAATCCGGTGAGCAGGTTGAAGAAGGTCGTCTTGCCCGCACCGTTCGGGCCGATGAGCGCCGTGATGGCGTTCCGCGGGATCTCGACGTGCTCGACGTCGACGGCCGTGAGGCCGCCGAAGGTGCGCTTGACGTGGTCGGCGACGAGGATCGGGTCGACCTTCTTGACGCCCGGGGCGGGCTCGCCGACGTGGAGCCCGGTCGTCTTGACGGGCTTGGCGTTGGGGTCGATTTCACTTGACAAAAGCAAGCTCCTTCTTGTTTCCCAGGATGCCCTGTGGCATGAACACCACTATCAGCATGATCGCCACGCCGACGAGGATGAACCGCAGCTGACCGGCCTGGACCTGCGTCATGAACGGCAGCCACCCGGCCTCGACCGCTCGGGCGATGAAGCCCGAGAAGAACGAGAGCAGCACCCAGAAGACGATGGAACCGAGGATTGGTCCCAGGATGGTCGCGGCCCCGCCGAGGAGCAGGATCGCGTAGATGAAGAACGTCAGCGTCGGTTGGAAGTAACTCGGAACGACCGCGCGTGGCATCACGAAGATGATGCCCGCGATCGTGCCGAACAGTCCACCGAGGATGAGGCTCTGCATCTTGTAGGAGTAGACGTTCTTTCCGAGCGCGCGGACGGCGTCCTCGTCCTCCCGGATTCCCTTGATGACGCGGCCCCAGGGGCTGCGCATCAGGAGCCACGTCAGCACCGCGGCGAGGATCACGATGATCCATCCCAGGATGAGGAAGAACCAGGCGCGGTCGCTGAACACCCACGGGCCGAAGCCGTAGCGTCCGTCGGGCAACGGGTTCAGCGTGAGCAGGTCGCGCTGGTACTCCGAGAGGCCGTTCGCCGAGCCGGTGACCGGGGCGAACTCGTTCGTCGTGAAGGTCAGCCTCAGCACTTCCGCTGCGGCGATCGTCACGATCGCGAGGTAGTCCGCCCGCAACCGGAGCGTCGGGATACCGAGGATGAGCGCGAAGATCACCGACGCCAGCAGGGACGTCAGGAGGCAGGCCCACCATGGCCAGCCGAGCCTCAGCGCCGGGATCGCGTACCCGTACGCGCCGAGCAGCATGAAGCCCGCCTGACCGAAGTTCAGCAGGCCCGTGAAGCCGAAGTGGACCGCAAGGCCCAGTGCGGCGAGTGCGTAGGCGGCGGTGGTCGGGCTGATCAGCTCGACGGCCGCGTTTCCGAAGATTTGTCCCCAGTCGATCATGTCGTGCCCTCCTATCCGATTCGCTCTTGACGACCGAGGATGCCCTGCGGTCGGAACAGCAGCACCACGATCAGGATGACCAGGGCGCCCACGTACTTCATGTCACTCGGCAGCCACAGCGTCGAGATCTCGACGAACAGGCCCACGATCAGCGCACCCACGAGCGCGCCGAACGCCGTGCCCAGGCCGCCGAGGGTCACCGCGGCGAACACGAGCAGCAGGATCTGGAAGCCCATGTCCCAGCTCACGCCGGGACGGAAGTACGCCCAGAGGATGCCGGAGAGGCCGGCGAGCAGCGCGCCGAGGACCCAGACGATCCGGATGACGCGGTCGACGTCGATCCCGCTCGCGGAGGCGAGGGGCGCATTGTCGGAGACCGCGCGAGTCGCCTTGCCGATGCGGGTCCGCAGCAGGAAGAACGCGACGCCGAGGAGCACCACGACGCTGACGCCCATGCTGACGAGGTCGACCCAGGACAGCGCGACGGCGCCGAAGCGGATGTCCGATGGCAGGGTCGCTCCGGGCAGCTGGCTCGTCGAACCGCCGTAGAAGAACTGGTACGTGTAGCGCAGGGCGAGCGAGAGGCCGATGCTCACGATCATGAGCTGGATGAGCCCCACGCCGCGTTTCCGAAGCGGTTTCCAGAGCGCCGCGTCGAGCGTCCATCCGAAGGCCGCGCTGAGCACGAGCGCCACCAGGATCGCCAACCACAGCGGCCACGCCAATTGGACGCCGAACGTGAGCACCATCAACGCGCCGAACGTGACGAGCTCCGCGTGCGCGAAGTTCGACAGCCCGGTAGTGCCGAAGATGAGCGAGAGGCCGATCGCCGCGAGAGCGAGGAGGAGGCCGAAGTTCAGGCCGCTCACCACGCGTTGCACGACCTGGTCGAAGTAGTTGACCGTGACCCTCTGGCCTTCGCCGAGGAAGAAGTTCACCGCCTTGCGGCTGGTCAGGCCGAACTCGGACGTGACGGAGGCCTGGCCCTCGAGGACGACCACGCCCTCCGGGAGGGTGTCCTCATCGAGGGTCACCTCGTACTCGGCCTTCTCCGGCACGCCGATGGTCCAGCGCCCGTCGGCGTCGGTCTCGGTCTCGGCCTCGAACCCGTTGCCCTCGACGGTGATGAGGACGCCCTCGAGCGCCTCACCCTCGAACTGCACGTTCCCGGTGAAGAAGAACTCGAACTCCTCCTCGGTTGCCGGATCGTCCGTACCCCCTTCGTCCGCCAACGCAGGGGACGCTGCGATGCCGGACAGAGTGAGTGCGGAGATCAGTATTCCGAGGAGAAGGAGCCACCTCCCGCGAGAACGTGTGGGGACTGTTCGCGTGGATTCCACTGCACCTCCAAAGGTCCCGACCGCGGGTGGGGTCGGGATCCGGCTTCCTGACGACAACGTCGTCGACAGTACGTGCCGATTATGTCTCATGTGTTTCGCACGGGAGCACAAACGGCCCTCGATTGTTATCCGGGGAATGCCGACCGCGCAAACTCGCTTAATATCGATGTACCGCACCGCCGCACCCGCCCCCGCACATCCGCCGGGACGTCGGCGGCGTGCGCTGGACTCGACACACACGAAGGGGCGACATGGATCAGGCAGATCCGTTCGGATTCACGGGACTCACCTACGACGACGTCCTCCTGCTCCCGGGGCACACCGACGTGATCCCGAGCGAGGCCGACACGAGTTCGCGCCTGACCAAGCGCATCACCGTCGCCACCCCGCTGCTGTCCGCCGCGATGGACACCGTCACCGAGGCGCGCATGGCCATCGCCATGGCCCGGCAGGGCGGCATCGGCATCCTGCACCGCAACCTCTCGATCGCCGAGCAGGCCGAGATGGTCGACCGCGTGAAGCGCAGCGAGTCCGGCATGGTGTCGAACCCGGTGACGACGACGCCGGATGCCACCGTGGCCGAGGTCGACCAGCTGTGCGCGACGTACCGGGTCTCGGGTCTGCCGGTGGTGGACGCCGACGGCGTCCTCGTGGGCATCATCACGAACCGCGATATGCGCTTCGTCTCCGACTTCGAGAAGCCGGTCACGAAGGTCGCCGACGTCATGACGAAGATGCCGCTCGTGACGGGCCGCGTGGGCATGGATCCCGACGAGGCGATCGCGATCTTCGCGCAGCACAAGGTCGAGAAGCTCCCGCTCGTCGACGACCGGGGGCGGTTGACCGGGCTCATCACCGTCAAGGACTTCGACAAGTCCGAGCAGTACCCGCACGCGACGAAGGACGACGAGGGCCGGCTCCGCGTCGGCGCCGCGATGGGCTTCTTCGGCGACGCCTGGGAGCGTGCCGAGGCGCTGCGCGACGCGGGAGTCGACGTGCTCGTGGTCGACACCGCGAACGGCGAGTCGGCGGGCGTGCTCGACATCATCCGCCGCCTGAAGGCCGACCCGACATTCGCGCACATCGACGTCATCGGCGGCAACGTCGCCACCCGCGAGGGCGCGCAGGCGCTCGTCGACGCGGGTGCCGACGCCGTGAAGGTCGGCGTGGGCCCGGGCTCCATCTGCACGACGCGCGTGGTCGCGGGCGTCGGCGTCCCGCAGGTCACCGCGGTGTACGAGGCATCGAAGGCCACGAAGCCCGCCGGCGTCCCGCTCATCGCCGACGGCGGCCTGCAGTACTCGGGCGACATCGCCAAGGCGCTCGTCGCCGGCGCCGACACCGTCATGCTCGGGTCGCTGCTCGCGGGCACGGCCGAAAGCCCCGGCGAGCTGGTGTTCCAGAACGGCAAGCAGTTCAAGACCTACCGCGGCATGGGCTCGCTCGGCGCGCTGCAGACCCGCGGCAAGAAGACCTCGTACTCGAAGGACCGCTACTTCCAGGCCGACGTTCCGAGCGACGAGAAGCTCATCCCCGAGGGCATCGAGGGCCAGGTGCCGTTCCGCGGCCCGGTCTCGGCGGTCGCGTACCAGCTCGTCGGCGGGCTCCGCCAGTCGATGTTCTACGTGGGCGCGCGCACCGTCGCGGAGCTCAAGTCGAAGGGCCGCTTCGTGCGCATCACCCCCGCCGGGTTGAAGGAGTCGCACCCGCACGACGTGCAGTTCGTCGTCGAGGCGCCGAACTACACCCGGTAGGTCTCGATACGCTCAGGCCTTCGGCCGGTGCTCCTCGACCACCGGGTCGCGCGCGTCCGCGATCCGCGCGATCGCCTCCGAGAGCACCTCCGGCGAGCATGCGAGGTTGAGTCGCGCGTGCCCGCGTCCGGCTTCGGACCCGAAGCCCGGCCCGGGGGCGAGCGCGACACGGGCGTCGCTCAGGGCGCGTGCGGCGGGGTCGTCGCCCCAGCCGAGCACCGACAGGTCGAGCCACGCGAGGTAGCCCGCCTGCGGCATCCGGTACCGCACGCCCGGGAGCAGGTCGTCGAGCAGGTCGACGAGGAGCCGACGGTTGTCGTCGATCGACGCGATCACCCCGTCGAGCCAGTACGCGCCGTGCCGGAACGCCGCGACGCTCGCGATCGAGCCGAACTGGCTCATGCGCCACTCGATCTCGTAGGGGAACGCCGTCCGGACGGCATCCGCCCGCTCGCTCGCCGTCACGACCATGGCGGCCTTGAGTCCCGCGAGGTTGAACGCCTTGCTGGCGGCGGTCACCGCGATGCCGTGCTCGCGCGCCGCGTCCGAGACGGTGAGGAACGGCACGTAGCGCGACTCGGGCTGCGAGAGCGGCCCGTGCACCTCGTCGGACACGATGGTCGCGCCGTGGCGCGCCGCGACCTCCGCCAGCGCCGCCAGCTGCTCGCGGGTGGGCGTGAGGCCCACCGGGTTGTGCGGGTTGCACAGCACCATCGCGCGAGCGCCCGCCGCGAACGCCGCCTCGACGCCGTCGACGTCGAGCGACCAGCCCTCGTCGATGCCGCCGGCGAGCGGCACCTCGACGACCGTGCCGCCGGCCTCGGCGACGAGGTCGAAGAACGGGGGATAGACCGGCGGTGAGATCACGACGCCGTCACCGGGCGCGGTCACCCGCCGCAGCACCTCGACGATGCCCAGGCTCACGTCGGCCGTGCACGTGATGCGCGCCGGGTCGGGCTCCCAGCCCAGTCGCGCGGCGGCGAAGTCCGCGAACGCGTCGGCCACGGGACGGCTGCCCGCGTGGTAGCCGGTGTCGGACCGTCGGATCGCCGCGTGCAGCGCCTCGGCGACGGGCTCGGCGAGCGGGTAGTCCATCTCGGCGACCGGCAGCGGCAGGACGTCGGGGTCGTAGAGGCGCCACTTGGCGCTCGTGCGGTTCCGGAGCTGGTCGAGCGGGTCGGCGGCGACGCGGTGCATGGCCCCAGCCTGCCGCACCGGGGCGTGCGGCGACAGGGCGCCGCGTCCGGGCGTGCCGCGGCATCCGTCGCTGTGTATTCTGGTCGGCTGCCCACCCGGGCGCCGCGGCGGATGCCGCGCATCGAACGGATCGCACACCCATGGGCTTCATCGACGTCAACGGCGTCTCCTTCTCGCTGCCCGACGGCCGCCCGCTGCTGTCGGACCTCGCCTTCCGCGTGACCGAAGGGCGCACCACCGCGCTCATCGGGCAGAACGGCGCGGGCAAGACCACGCTGCTGCGCATCGTCCGCGGCGACCTGCGGCCCGACGAGGGCAGCGTGCAGGTCGACGGCGGACTCGGCGTCATGGACCAGTTCGTCGGCCGGGGCGAGGTGGTCGAGGGCGTCGACCGTACGGTGCACGGGCTGCTCGTCTCCGTCGCCCCGGCCCGAGTGCGCGCCGCGGCGATCGAGCTCGAGCAGGCCGAGAACGCCCTCATCGAGACGGATGACACGGCCGCGCAGATGCGGTACGCGTCGGCGCTCGCCGAGTATGCCGAAGCCGGCGGCTACGAGCAGGAGGTCGTCTGGGACCACTGCACCGCGGCCGCGCTCGGCGTGCCGTTCGAGCGCGCGAAGTGGCGCGAGCTGTCGACGCTGTCGGGCGGCGAGCAGAAGCGACTCGCACTTGAGGCGCTCCTGCGCGGACCGGAGCAGGTCCTGCTGCTCGACGAGCCCGACAACTCGCTCGACGTGCCCGGCAAGCGCTGGCTCGAGCAGCAGCTGCGCGCCACGCCGAAGACCGTGCTGCTCGTCTCGCACGATCGCGAGCTGCTCGCGCGCGCGGCCGACCGCATCGTGACGCTCGAGGCGGGCGGCGCGGGCAGCACCGCGTGGGTGCACGGCGGGAGCTTCCGGGGCTACCACGAGGCCCGGGAGGAGCGCTTCGCACGGCTCGACGAGCTGCGGCGACGGTGGGACGAGCAGCACGCGCAGCTGAAGCAGCTCGTCCAGAACCTCAAGGTGAAGGCGACGTACAACGACGGCATGGCTTCGCGGTACCAGGCCGCGCTCACGCGCCTGCGAAAGTTCGAGGAGGCGGGCCCGCCGGAGGAGCGGCCGCCCGCGCAGGCCGTGTCGATGCGGCTGCGCGGCTCGCGCACCGGCAAGCGCTCGGTCGTGTGCGACCGGCTCGAGCTCACGGGCCTCATGCGGCCGTTCGACCTGGAGGTCTGGTACGGCGACCGGGTCGCGGTGCTCGGGTCGAACGGCTCGGGCAAGTCCCACTTCCTGCGGCTGCTCGCGGGCGGCGGTTCCGATCCCGATCCGGCCAAGGGCCACGTGACGGATGTCGGCGCCACGCTCGTCCGCGTGCCGCACACGGGTTCGGCGGTGCTCGGCGCACGGGTCGTGCCGGGCTGGTTCGCACAGGGCCACGAGCTGCCGGGCCTGCGCGGACGCACGCTGCTCGACATCCTGCACCGCGGCGACGCGAACCGCGACGGGATGGCGCGCGAGGCCGCGAGTTCCGCGCTCGACCGCTACGGGCTGGCCGGGGCGGCGCAGCAGTCGTTCGACTCGCTGTCGGGCGGCCAGCAGGCGCGCCTGCAGATCCTCCTGCTGGAGCTGTCCGGTGCGACCCTGCTGCTGCTCGACGAGCCGACCGACAACCTCGACCTGGTCTCGGCGGAGGCGCTCGAGGACGCGCTGTCGCGCTTCGACGGCACCGTGCTCGCGGTGACCCACGACCGGTGGTTCACGCGGTCGTTCGACCGGTTCCTGGTGTTCCGTTCGGACGGCGAGGTGGTCGAGACGGATCAGCCGGTGTTCGACGAGGCGCGCGTCGCGCGCGCCCGCTGACGTCGGGGTCGGTCACGGCCCCACGAGCTGGCGGATCGGCCGTGGGTCGGTGCTCGGCGTCGCGTCGATCGCCGAGGTCGAACCGGGCAGCACCTCGGCGGTCGGTGCCGAGGTCATCGACACTGGCGGGTAGCCGTCCTTGGCTCCGGTGAGCTGCACGCTGATCTCATTGCCCGCATGCGTTCCGCTGAGGACCAGCGTGGCGCCGGTGACGCCCGGGATGGTGATCCCGTCCGCGAACCATCGGTACGAGAACGTCGTGCCGGAGGACCAGGAGCCGGGCCGGACGGTCAGGGTCCCGCCGACGATCGGATCGCCGCCGATCGACGGGGACGCGACCCGGAGCACGGGCGCCGTCGGCGCCGAGGTCTTCGAAACGGTCGTATAGCCCCACTTGACCCCGGTCACCTGCACCGTGATCGGCTCGTCCTCCTCGGCGGTGCCGAGTGCGAGCGTGGTTCCGGTTGCACCGACGATCGGCTTCCCACCGGCGAACCACTGATAGGTCAGTGACGTCCCTCCGGTCCACGTCCCGGCGGACGCGGTGAGCGTCGCGCCGCTCACCGGAGTCCCGGCGATCGTCGGGACCGCAGCGTCCAGCGCGCCGGCGAGCACCTGACTCGTGGTCGCCGACTCGCTCGACCGGGACGCGTACCCCGGCGCGGTCGCCGTCACGCGAACCGAGATCCGGCGGCCGAGTGCCTCGGCGCCCAGGGTGAGTATGGGCGCGGTCTCATCGATCATCGTGTGGCCGTCGGCGAGCCACTGGTAGGCGAGCGTCGCGCCCGGTGTCCTGGAGACGGCCATCGCACTCAGCGTCGAACCGACGGTCGTCGTGCCCGTCACCTGCGGGATCGACAGGTCCGTCTGCGGCATCGCCGTGACCACTTCCGTCTGGGACGATTCATGGACCTGAGTGACGTAGCCGGGCATGGACGCGGTGACCCTGACGCTGATGCGGGTACCCAGGTGGTCATCGGTGAGATCAAGTGTCGGGTCGACCTGGCCGACGAGTTCGACGCCGTCGGCGAACCAGGCGTATGCGAGCTCGGCCTCCGGATCGGTGGTCGTCGTCGACGCGGTCAGGGTCGATCCGACCGTCGCGGTGCCCAGGAGGGCCGGGGTCGACAGCGAGACCAGTCGGGTGAGCGTCGCATCGATGCCGGTCTTCGCTTGGCCGGCGACGACGTCGATCGGAGTCGAATACGACGAGTCCGTCTGGTCGTCCCACCACTCGCGGACGTACGGGGAGAGCGGCGGAGGTCGGAACTCGAGCACGTAGGACCCGCTCACAAGGCTGAGCAGCGAGTAGTGTCCGTCGGCGTCGCTGTATGCAGAGCCCGACGGTCGGTACCACCCGGTCGCGTCCTGCCGATACGACTGCACGAGGACGTTGAACAGGGGCTTGCCGTCGATGCCGATGAGCTCGCCGACGATGGAGCCGCCGCGGGCGAGGGTGACGTCGCGATCGGCGGCGACATCGCCAAGCGACACCGCGATGAGATTCGCGGACGACTTGTCGGGCCGGTCGTCCCAGCATTCGAAGAGCAGGTTCGCCGCGTTCGGTGGGGTGAAGCAGACCGCGTAGGCGCCCGCCTCGAGGCCGACGAACTCGTACCCCCCGTCGGCGGCCGTCCTGCCTTCGGTGACGTACCTGCGTGCGTCCCCGTCCGCGACGTGGACGGAGACGCGCACATCCGCGACCGGCTCGCCCTCCTCGTTGCTCACCCGACCCGAGATGGAGGCTCCGGCGAGGAACTCGACATCGATCCGCCCCTGCTCGAGGGCAGCCAGCGTGATCGTGTCGGCGGACGCGGCATCGAACTGGCCGTTCCACCACTGATCCGCGTACGGCGAGCCGAAGGGCGCCTCCACGCGGACGGTGTAGGGTCCCGGCTCCATCGCCATGAACGCGAAGGCGCCCGTCGCGTCCGATTCCGTCACGCGCTTGAACACCGGCTCCCCGTCGACCATGGAGTGCAGTTCGACGCGGGCCCCGGACACCGGTTCACCGGCCTCCCCGCGTGCATACCCGGACAGTGAGGTCTGCAAGGGGAGCGCCAGGTCGATGCCGGTGATGACCTCGTCCTTCCCCACGTGGATCACCTCCGCCGTCGCGCGTTCGACGGAATCGTTCCACCACTCGTCGGCGTACCACGTCTGCTCCGACACCGCCGTCCGCACGACGTAGTCGCCGCGCGGCACGCGGGTGAACTGGAAGGCGCCGGTGGAGTTCGAGACCGCCGTGGCGACTCGCCGGTCGCCGTCCGCGGCGACCTCGTAGAGCCCGACGTCCTCCGTCGGGATCGGCTCACCGGTCTCGTTGAGCAGCTTCCCGGAGATCGATGCGCCCGGATCGAGCTGCACGTCGAGCCCTGTGACGGCGTTGCCCGCCGAAACGTCGATCAGGTCGGCGGATTCCTCGCGAGGCTGGTCGTTCCACCACTCCTTGGCGTAGGGCGTCGACGACCGCGGGACGACGGCGAACGTGTACGACCCGGCGAGGAGATGATCGAACCGGTACGTGCCGTCCGATCCGGCGAGTTCCCGACCGCGGTAGGCGAGTTCGCCGTCGCCTCCGACGACCCAGAGGTAGAGCTCCGTGAACAGCACGCTCGTCGTGCCGTCCCCGCGCACCACGCCGCTCATCGAGGCCTCTGGGCTCAGACGCACGTCCATCCCCGTCACCGTCGCCCCGGCGCCGACGTCGAACCGGTCGGCGGAGAAAGCGTCCGCCGTTCCGCCCCACCATTCCCATGCGAAGGGGCCCGACGGGCGGAACTCCATCGTGTAGGTCCCTGCTTCGACTCCGGTGAACCGGTACGATCCGGCGCTGTCCGACGTGGCGTACTTCGTGTCATGGATGGCGTCGTCCAACCACGCCATTCGCACCTGCACACCCGGGGCCGGACGGCCTTCCGGGTCGGTGATGACGCCCGTGATCTCCGCGCCGGCGGTGACCTGCCCGACAGCGGCTTGGATGCCCGAGGCGCCGAGCACGGCGGCGAGCAGCGCGGCGAGCACGGTGCGGACGAGGGTTCGGGCAGGGGAGCGGCGGGGGGCGCTGCCGGGCAATCGGGTCTCCAGGGCGTTCGGGTCGAAGGGGGGCCCGCGTCGTGGAGTGGCGTCGAACGTGGGTGCCATGATCGAACCACACAACGCCGCTGCGGCGGTAGTGGCATCCGCTTCGCCCGCGGATGCCGGTTCGCCCACTCCGGCGAGGCGCGCGTCGCGCGTGCTCGGTAGGGTTGACGGGTGACCCAGGAGATCGAGATCGGCCGCTCCAAGCGGGGCCGTCGCGTCTACGCGTTCGACGACATCGCCATCGTGCCGAGCCGCCGCACGCGCGACCCGGAGGACGTGTCGGTGTCGTGGGGCATCGACGCGTACCAGTTCGACATCCCGTTCCTCGCCGCGCCCATGGACTCGGTCGTCTCGCCGCATACGGCGATCATGATGGGCCAGCTCGGCGGGCTCGGCGTGCTCGACCTCGAGGGCCTCTGGACCCGGTACGAGGATCCGGAGCCCGTGCTCGCCGAGATCCGCAACCTGGCCGCCGACCGCGCGACCGCGCGTATGCAGCAGCTCTACTCCGAGCCGATCAAGCCCGAGCTCGTCACCGAGCGGCTCGCCGAGATCCGCGCCGCCGGCGTGACCGTCGCGGGCGCACTCTCGCCGCAGCGCACGCAGGAGCTGTACGAGACCGTCGTCGCGGCCGGCGTCGACCTCTTCGTCATCCGCGGCACCACCGTCTCCGCAGAGCACGTCTCGAAGAACCAGGAGCCGCTGAACCTCAAGAAGTTCATCTACGAGCTCGACGTGCCCGTCATCGTCGGCGGCGCGGCCACCTACACTGCGGCACTGCACCTCATGCGCACGGGCGCGGCCGGCGTGCTCGTGGGCTTCGGAGGGGGCGCCGCGTCGACGACTCGAAAGGCGCTCGGCATCCACGCACCCATGGCCACGGCGGTGGCGGATGTCGCGGGCGCGCGTCGCGACTACCTCGACGAGTCCGGCGGCCGGTACGTGCACGTGATCGCCGACGGCGGCGTCGGCACGGCGGGCGACATCGTCAAGGCGGTCGCGTGCGGCGCCGACGCGGTCATGCTCGGCTCGGCGCTCGCGCGCGCGACCGACGCGCCGGGCGGCGGATGGCACTGGGGTCCGGAAGCGCACCATGCGAAGCTGCCGCGCGGCGAGCGCGTTCAGGTAGGCCAGGTCGCCCCGCTCGAGGAGATCCTGTACGGACCGGCGCCCGGCGCCGACGGCAAGGCGAACCTCATCGGCGCGCTGCGCAAGTCCATGGCGACCACGGGATACTCCGACCTGAAGGAGTTCCAGCGCGTCGAGATCGTCGTCGCGCCGTACCAGCCGGTCTGAGCCCGGTCCACCCCCAGCGGATTCCATGGTGCCCGCGCGCCCGCCTCGGGTAGCGTGGGGAGCGACGGGCGGCATCGCCGCGGTCCGCCCGGGATGGGGAGCGACGATGGCGATACTGAAGACGGTGACGCGTTCGAACAGGCTCGGACCCGATGAGCGCGAGGCGGCGATCGCCCGGCTCAAGGAGAAGGAACTCGACATCCTCGTCGTCGGCGGCGGCATCGTCGGCACCGGTGCGGCACTCGACGCGGTGACGCGCGGGCTCTCGACGGGGCTGCTCGAGGCGCGCGACTGGGCGTCGGGCACGTCGAGCCGATCGTCGAAGCTCGTCCACGGCGGCATCCGCTATCTGGAGCAACTCGACTTCCGCCTCGTGCGCGAGGCGCTCATCGAGCGCGGCCTGCTGCTGCAGCGCATCGCACCGCACCTGGTGAAGCCGGTGCGGTTCCTGTACCCGCTGAAGCAGCGCGTCATCGAGCGACTGTACGTCGGCGCGGGCATGCTGCTCTACGACGTCTTCAGCTACAGCGGGGGCCGCCACCCGGGCGTGCCGCACCACCGGCACCTCACGAAGCGTCAGGTCATGCGCGCTGCGCCGTCGATCGCGCCGAGCGCCCTCATCGGCGGGCTCACCTACTACGACGCGCAGGTCGACGACGCGCGGTACGTCGCCTCGCTCGCGCGCACCGCGTCGTTCTACGGCGCGCACGTCGCCAGCCGGGTCAAGGTCGAGGGGTTCGTCAAGGTCGGCGAGCGCGTCGTCGGCGTGAAGGCGCACGACCTGCAGACCGACGAGCACTTCGAGATCCGCGCCAAGCAGGTCGTGAACGCGACAGGTGTCTGGACCGACGACACCCAGCGCATGGTGGGCGAGCGCGGTACGTTCAAGGTGCGCGCGTCCAAGGGCATCCACCTCGTGGTGCCGCGCGACCGGTTCCAGTCGAACATGGGCATGCTGCTGCGCACCGAGAAGAGCGTGCTGTTCGTGATCCCGTGGGGCCGGCACTGGCTCATCGGCACGACCGACACCGACTGGAACCTCGACAAGGCCCACCCCGCGGCGACGGCGGCCGACATCGACTACCTGCTCGAGCGCGTGAACGAGGTGCTCAACGTGCCGCTCACGCGGGAGGACGTCGAGGGTGTGTTCGCCGGCCTCCGGCCGCTCCTCGCGGGCGAGAGCGACGAGACGTCGAAGCTGTCGCGTGAGCACATCGTGGCGCACACCGTGCCCGGCCTCGTCGTGGTCGCGGGCGGCAAGTGGACCACGTACCGCGTCATGGCGAAGGACGCGATCGACGCCGCGGCCGACGCCCTCGACGGCAAGGTGCCGCCGTCGACGACGCAGGACATCCCGCTGCTCGGCGCCGAGGGGTACCAGGCGGCGTGGAACAAGCGAGGGAAGATCGCGCGTGCGTTCGGCGTGCACAAGGTGCGCATCGAGCATCTCCTGAACCGTTACGGGACCATGACGGACGACCTGCTCGACCTCATCCGCGAGCGTCCCGAACTCGGTGAGCCGCTCCCCGGAGCCGACGACTACCTCGGCGCCGAGGTCGTCTACGCGGCCTCGCACGAGGGCGCGCTGCACCTCGACGACGTGCTCGCGCGACGCACCCGTATCTCGATCGAGGCATGGGACCGCGGCGTCTCGGCGGCTCCGGTCGCGGCGAAGCTCATGGCCGGCGTGCTCGGTTGGGACGCCGACCGCGAGGCTCTCGAGGTCGAGCGGTACCTGCAGCGCGTGCAGGCCGAGATCGCGTCGCAGCAGCAGCCCGACGACGAATCCGCCGACCGGGCGCGCCTCGAGGCGCCCGACATCGTGCAGGTCGACTGAGGCGTCCGCGGGCGAGGAGCGCCGCAGGCGCGGAGGGAGACGGCGTTCCGAGTGGAGGCGGTCTCGTTACGTCGCTTCGCGGCGACTCGACAACCGGTGTCCTCGCAGGGAGCGCGCATCCGCCGCCGATAGAATCGCGCACGACATGCTCCGGATGATGCTGCGCCCGCGGTGGGTGCTCGCCCTGCTCGCCGCCCTCGGGATCGCGGCGGGCTTCGCCATCCTCGCGCAGTGGCAGGTGAGCCGCGCCGTCGAGGAGGCCGAGGTCGTCGAACGCCCGACCGAGCAGGTGCGACCGCTCGCCGAGGTCGTCGAACCCGACGCGCCCACCGAGCAGGCCGCGACCGGCCAGCGGGTGTCGGTGCGCGGCACGCTCGTCGCCGGCGACACCGTGCTCGTGCAGGGCCGTGTCAACGACGGCGAGACCGGCTGGTGGGTGGTCGCCCACCTCGAGGTGACGGATGCCGCGCCCGGCGGGCTCCCCGTCGCGCTCGGTTGGGCGCCCGACGAGCAGGCGGCCGGCGACGCGCTCGCCGAGGTCGACGCCGGCGCCCGGACGGGCGACGAGATCGAGGTCGTCGGCCGATTCCTGCCCGCGGAGGCCCCGATCAGGCCGGAGGACGACGAGGATCCGCAGACGATGCGCACCGTCGCGGTCGCGCACCTCATCAACGTGTGGGAGAACTACGACGAGCGGCCCGTCTACTTCGGCTACGTGACGGCGGGTGAGCCGGTCGCGGGCCTCGAGGCGATCTCGTCGCCGCCGCCCGAGCAGCAGGCCGAACTCAACTGGCTGAACGTGTTCTACGCGATCGAGTGGATCGTGTTCGGCGGCTTCGCGGTGTACCTCTGGTACCGGCTCGTGAAGGACGCGGTCGAACGCGAGCGCGAGGAGGCCGAGGAGGCCGAGCGCGAGGCGGCTGCCGCCGCAGTCCCGGCCGGCTCGACTCCGGCCGACGACGACGCGACGCGCGCCTGAGCCGCGTTCCGCCTGCGGCGAACTCCGGCCGCGGCATCCGTCGACGGGGTGAGGATGCCGGTGTGAGCGATGACGACCGCAACCCGGAGCCCGAGGGCGTCGGCGGATCCCGCGACCGTGACCGCGCAGAGGATCCGCTCGACGCGTACTCGCGCGTCGTCACGCGCGTCGCGCACGACCTGCTCCCGAGCATGGCGAGCCTGGCCGTGCGATCGCGGCGCGGTCAGGGAACGGGCAGCGCGAGCGTGGTCTCGGCCGGCGGCGTCCTTCTCACGAGCGCCCATGTGGTCGCGGGCGCCGACCGGGCCGAGGCGGCGTTCAGCGACGGAACGGCCGTGATCGCCGACGTCATCGGCCGAGACGCACTCTCGGACCTCGCAGTGTTGCGGGCCCGCGGGCCCGTGCCCGCTCCGGTGCCGTTCGGCGACGCGCGCGAGCTGCGGGTCGGGCAGCTGGTCGTCGCACTGGGAACGCCGCTCGGGCTGGCCGGCAGCGTCACGGCGGGCATCGTGTCGAGCCTCGGCAGGTCGTTGCCGACCGTCGCGGGCCGGGTCGTCGACGAGGTGATCCAGACGGATGCCGCGCTGAACCCCGGCAACAGCGGGGGCGCGCTCGCCGACGGGCGGGGCCGGATGGTGGGCGTGAGCACGGCGGTCGCGGGCATCGGCCTCGGTCTCGCGGTCCCGATCAACCCGGCGACGCGCGCGATCATCGACGCCCTGGTGGCCCGCGGGCGGGTGCGCCGTGCGTGGCTCGGCATCGCCGGTGCGCAGGTGCGACTCGCGCCCGCGGTCGCGGAACGGGTCGGCTCGCCGACCGGACTCCAGGTGACCGCCGTGGTGAGCGGGAGTCCGGCCGAGGCTGCCGGGATCCGCCCGGGCGACATCGCGGTGAGCCTCGACGGGACCGGGATCGTCACGGCGACGTCGATCCAGCGACTCATGGTCGAGGACGCGATCGACCGCGAGGTCGAGATGACGCTGTGGCGCGGCGGCGCGCTCGTCGATGTGTTCGTGGTGCCGCGGGAGCTGGTCGGCGCCTGACGCGACGGGCGGCGACGCGTCGCCTCAGGCCTCAGGCCTCGCGGCCGAACGCGGCGAGGAACTCGGGGCTGGGCTCGATCTCGGTGATGACGTCGACGAGGACGCCGCCGGGGTCGCGCACGATCACGTGGCGCTGCCCGAACGGCTCGCTGCGCAGCGGCTGCACGACGTGGACTCCGGCCGTCTCGAGGCGCTCGGCGGCCGCGTCGACGTCGTCGAGCTCCAGGTTGACGAGCACGCCGCGCGCAGGGGTACCGTACCCGTCCGGCACCGACTCGTGTCCCGGATCGAGGATCGCGAGCTCGGAGCCGGCGTCGGGGTGGCGCAGGCTCACGTACCAGTCGGACTCGAACGTGGGCTCGAAGCCGAAGTGCTCGCGATAGAACCGTGCGCTCGCCGTCACGTCGTCCGAGCACAGCACGGGGTAGCTCGTTCGCAGCATGGTGATCCTCCGTTCTCGAAATACATACAGTGTGTATGTGTTGCGAGCATGACTGACATACAGTGTGTATGTCAAGTGGTTGAAGAGGAGGCGCGATGCCGTCGAAGGCCGAGCAGCGCGAACGCACGCGTGACGAGATCGTCCGCATCGCCACCCGTCGCTTCGCCGAGTCCGGATACGCCGGCGTTGCGCTCGAGGACCTCGTCGCCGAGGCCGGACTCACGCGCGGCGCGCTCTACCACCACTTCGGCAGCAAGCAGGGACTCTTCGCCGCGGTGGTCGAACGCGCGCAGTTCGCCGTCGCCGACGCCGTCGAACGCGCCGCGAATGCCGACGCGCCGCCGCTCGACGCGTTCCTCGCCGGGTGCCGCGCCTTCCTCGAGGCCAGCCTCGCCCCCGAGGTGCGCCGGATCCTCCTCGTCGACGGACCCGCGGTGCTCGGCTGGGGCGACTGGCGCGACGGCGACCTCGAGTCCAGCGCCCGGCTGCTCGACGCCGGCGTGGCCGAGCTCGCCGACGCGGGCATCGTCGCGCCCCGTTCGCTGGGAACGGTCACGACGATGATCTCCGGAGCGCTCAACGAGGTCGCCATCGCGAACGCGTCCGCCGCCGACCCGCAGCGCGGCATCGACGACGCCGTGGCGACGCTCGCCCGCATGATCGCGGGGCTCGCACCGGGCGACGACTCGGGCATCGCCCAGCCGGCCGGCCCGTAGACTGGACGGCATGCCCCTCGAGCCCAAACCGGCTGATTTCCCGCGCATCCGCGGGGCGCTGAAGTTCTACATGATCGCCTCGAACATCACGGGCGTCATGCTGCTGCTGCTCACCGCGGAGATGCTCCTCAAGTACGTCTGGAACCTCGAACTGTACGCGTTCGGGCCGAACGGGCTGCTGAGCCTGGAGCCTGTCGTCGAGACGCCCGAGGGCCTCGAGTCCACCGGCGTCGGCGTGAACCTCTCGACCGGCATCCTGATCGCGCACGGCTGGTTCTACGTCGTGTACCTGTTCAGCAACTTCCGGCTGTGGAGCCTCATGCGCTGGCCGTTCTGGAAACTCTTGCTCCTCGCCTCGGGCGGCATCGTCCCGTTCCTCTCGTTCTTCCTCGAGGCCCGCATCGGGCGCGAGGTCCGCGCGTACCTCGCGAAGCGCGAAGCGGATGCCGCAGCCGCGCGCCCGACGACCGACTCCGACTCAGAGCCCGTGGAGGCCGCCCAGTGAGCGAGACCCAGCAGCGACCCGTCCTCGTCGTGGACTTCGGCGCGCAGTACGCGCAGCTGATCGCGCGGCGCGTGCGCGAGGCATCCGTGTACTCGGAGATCGTGCCGCACACGATCACGGCCGACGAGGTGCGCCGGATGGACCCGATCGGCATCGTCCTCTCGGGCGGGCCGTCGTCGGTGTACGAGGAGGGCGCGCCGCAGCTCGACCCGGGCGTCCTCCAGCTGGGGGTGCCGACGCTCGGCATCTGCTACGGCTTCCAGGTCATGGCGCAGCAGCTCGGTGGTGAGGTCGCCCACACCGGCCGGCGCGAGTACGGTGCCACCGCGGCGACCGTCCGGACCGACGACGGCAACGCGCTCCTCGGCGGACAGCCCGAACATCAGACCGTGTGGATGAGCCACGGCGACTCGGTCGCCGTGGCACCCGATGGGTTCGAGGTGCTCGCCTCGACGGCCGACACCCCGGTCGCGGCTTTCGCGCACGACGAGCAGGGCTTCTACGGCGTGCAGTGGCACCCCGAGGTGAAGCACTCGCCGTACGGGCAGGCCGTCATCGAGAACTTCCTGCACCGCGCCGCGGGCATCGCCGCCGACTGGAACTCGGGCAACGTGATCGCCGAGCAGGTCGCGCGCATCCGCGCCCAGGTCGGCTCCGGCCGGGTGATCGCCGGGCTCTCCGGGGGCGTCGACTCCGCCGTCGCCGCGGCGATCGTGCACGAGGCCGTGGGTGACCAGCTCGTCTGCGTCTTCGTCGACCACGGGCTCCTCCGCAAGGACGAGCGCAAGCAGGTCGAGGTCGACTACGTCGCCGCCACCGGCATCCGTCTCGTCACGGTCGACGCAGCCGACACGTTCCTCACCGCGCTCGCCGGGGTCACCGACCCGGAGGAGAAGCGCAAGATCATCGGGCGCGAGTTCATCCGCGCGTTCGAGCAGGCCGAGCGCGACCTGATCGCCGAGGCCGACGCGGACGGCGAGCCCATCCGGTTCCTCGTGCAGGGCACCCTGTATCCCGACGTCGTCGAGTCGGGCGGCGGCAGCGGCACCGCCAACATCAAGAGCCACCACAACGTCGGCGGCCTGCCGGAGGACCTGCAGTTCGAGCTCGTCGAGCCGCTGCGCACCCTCTTCAAGGACGAGGTGCGCGCGATCGGCCGGGAGCTGGGCCTGCCCGAGGCGATCGTCGGCCGCCAGCCCTTCCCGGGTCCCGGTCTCGGCATCCGCATCGTCGGCGAGGTCACGCGCGACCGGCTCGAGGTGCTGCGTGAAGCGGATGCCATCGCGCGGGCCGAGCTCACCGCAGCGGGCCTCGACGACGACATCTGGCAGTGCCCCGTCGTTCTCCTCGCCGACGTGCGCTCGGTCGGCGTGCAGGGCGACGGCCGCACCTACGGCCACCCCATCGTGCTGCGCCCCGTGTCGTCGGAGGACGCGATGACCGCCGACTGGACGCGCCTGCCCTACGACGTGCTCGCGCGCATCTCGAACCGCATCACCAACGAGGTCCGCGAGGTCAACCGCGTCGTGCTCGACGTCACGTCGAAGCCGCCGGGGACCATCGAGTGGGAGTAGCGCGCTAGCCTGACCGGCATGGGTGTGGTCGAGAACGCGAAGCTGACCGTCGTCGGAGCCGGGAGCGTGGGCGCGAGCCTCGCGTATGCGGCGCTCATCCGCGGTTCGGCGCGGCACGTGGCGCTGTACGACGTGAACACGGCGAAGGTCGACGCCGAGGTGCTCGACCTCGCGCACGGCACGCCGTTCGTGGGGTCGAGCACGATCGAGGGCGGCGACGACCTCGCGGTGGTCGAGGGGTCGCACGTCGTGGTCATCACGGCCGGGGCGAAGCAGGAGCCGGGGCAGAGCCGGCTCGACCTCGCGGGCACCAACGTGCGGATCCTCGAGGACCTGCTGCCGAAGCTGCTCGAGCGCGCGCCCGACGCGATCTACATGCTCGTGACCAACCCCTGCGACGTGCTCACCGTCGCCGCCCAGAAGATCTCGGGCCTGCCGTCGAACCGGGTCTTCTCGTCGGGCACCGTGCTCGACACCGCGCGGCTGCGCTGGCTGCTCGCGAAGCGCGCGGGCGTCGCCACGTCGAGCGTGCACGCGCACATCGTCGGCGAGCACGGCGACACCGAGTTCGCGCTGTGGTCGAGCGCGACCGTCGGCACCGTCCCGATCCTCGACTGGTCGCACGGGCAGGGTTTCCGCGCCGACGAGCTCGAGCAGATCGCCGCAGACGTGCGCGACGCCGCGTACCGCATCATCCACGGCAAGGGCGCGACCAACCACGCCATCGGGCTGTCGGGAGCGCGCATCGTCGAGTCGCTGCTCCGCGACGAGTCGGCCGTGCTGCCCGTGAGCGCGGTGCTCGGCGGCGTGCACGGCGTCGACGGCGTCGCGCTGTCGGTGCCGAGCATCGTGAACTCGTCGGGCGTGATCCCGCTCGGCGAGACGCCGTTCTCCGACGAGGAGCGCCGCAAGCTGCACGACTCGGCCGACGCGCTGCGGTCGTCGATCGCGTCACTCGGGATCTGAGCGGCGCGGCGCCGGGCGGAATCACGCCGGCAGCGTCGCGATCCCGGCGGCGTTCGCCGCGCTCGAGAGTGCGGAATCCCTCGTCGCGAGGGGGAGCCCCTCCCGCTCGGCGACGAGCAGGTAGGCGGCGTCGTACGCGCTCAGCACGTGCCGCCGCGCGGTGTCGAGCAGTGCTCCCGGGTCGAGGTCGCGCACGACGTGGATCGGGAGCGCGCGGAGCAGCGTCGATCGCCGGGCAGACTCCGCCTCGGTGAGGCGCCCGCGGCGCTCGGCGAGCGCCAGGACGTTCGCGACCTCGTACTCCCAGGTGACCGGCACGATCCCGCCGCCTTCGCCCAGCCGGCCCGACTCGATCAGGTCGCGTACCGAGTCGCCGAGACTCGTGCCCCGCTCGCGTCGAGGAGGGCCGCGAACCATCGCCGAGGAATATCGGCGCGCGTGTCGATCGGGCCACTTCCCGTTCGACGTCATGAGTGAGAGGGTCGAAACAGCGACCCGGACACGCGAGGAGCGAACCACCATGGCGAAGTACATGCTGATCATGCGGGCCACCGACGAGGCCGTGCAGGCATACCAGGACATCCCGTTCGAACAGGTCATCGAGGCGATGGGCAAGTACAACGAGGAGCTCATGAAGGCCGGCGTGCTGCTCGCCGGCGAGGGGCTCTCCGACGCGAGCGAGGGCTTCGTCGTCGACTTCTCGGCCGAGCCGCCGCTCGTCACCGACGGGCCCTACGGCGAGACCAAGGAGCTGTTCAACGGCTTCTGGATCCTCGAGGTCGCCTCGAAGGAGGAGGCCGCCGAGTGGGCCAAGCGCTGCCCGCTCGGTCCCGGCTCGAAGCTCGAGGTGCGTCGCGTCACCGAGATCGAGGACTTCCCGCAGGACAACGAGTGGATCCAGAAGGAGGCCGGCTGGCGCGAGGAGCAGGCGCAGCGGGCCGCGAAGGCCTGAGGCGCAGCGCGACGACGTGCGCGACGTGACCGACGAGACGGATGCCGCGACGGCGCGCCGGGCGGACCCCGCGTCCGCCCGGCGGGCCGTCGCCGCCGTGTGGCGCATCGAGTCGGCGCGCATCGTCGCGACGCTCACGCGCATGGTCGGCGACTTCGCGCTCGCCGAGGACCTCGCGCAGGACGCGCTCGCCGAGGCGCTCGCGCAGTGGCCGGCGTCCGGCATCCCGTCGAACCCGGGCGCGTGGCTCACCGCCGTCGCCAAGCGCCGCGCCATCGACGGATGGCGTCGCCGCGAGCGGTACGACGAGCGGCTCTCCGCGATCGCGCACGACCTCGAACGCGAGCAGGCCGAGGCGACGGATGCCACGGGCGGGCTGCCGTACGACCCCGACGCCATCGACGACGACGTGCTCCGGCTCGTGTTCGTGTCGTGCCATCCGGTGCTCTCGCGCGAGGCGCGCGTCGCGCTCACCCTGCGTGTCGTCGCGGGCCTGTCGACCGAGGAGATCGCTCGGGCGTTCCTCGTGCCGGTGTCGACCGTGCAACAGCGGATCGTGCGTGCAAAGAAGGCGCTCGGCGAGGCGAACGTGCCGTTCGAGGTGCCGCCGCGGTCGGAGTTCCCCGAGCGGCTCGGCACGGTGCTCGGCGTGCTCTACCTGATCTTCAACGAGGGGCACTCGGCGTCGGCGGGCTCGGACCTCATGCGGCCCGAGCTGAGCCGCGAGGCGCTCCGGCTCGCGCGCGTGCTCGCCGGGCTCGTGCCGCGGGAGCCGGAAGTGCACGGGCTCGTCGCGTTGATGGAACTCACGGCGGCGCGATTCCCGGCGCGGGTCGACACCGCCGGGGATCCCGTGCTGCTCGCCGACCAGGACCGGAGACGGTGGGACCGGTCGGCGATCACGCGGGGGCGCGCTTCCCTTGCGCGGGCCGATGCGCTCGGGCGCGGACGCGGCCCGTACGCGCTGCAGGCGGCGATCGCCGAGCAGCACGACGTCGCGGCATCCGTCGGCGACACCGACTGGGCGGTGATCGTCGCCCTCTACGAGGCGCTCGGGCAGGTGGCGCCGTCGCCGGTGGTCGACCTGAATCGGGCGGTGGCCGTCGCGATGGCCGACGGCCCGGAGGCGGGGCTCGCGATCGTCGATGCGCTCGCGGCCGACGGCCGGCTCGCGCGGTACCACCCGCTGCAGGCGGTGCGCGGCGAGCTGCTCGAACGGCTCGGGCGAACGGATGCCGCCGGCGAGGCGTTCGCCGAGGCCGCGCGCCTCACCGCGAACGAGCGCGAACGCGCGGTGCTGCTCGCGCGTGCCTCGCGACCCGCGTCGCGCTGACCCGGGAACGCGGAACGGGCCGCCCCGGAGGGCGGCCCGTTCACGTGCGCGGCATCCGTCGCTAGTCGCTCGACTGCATGATCGCGAGCATGCGCAGGATCTCGAGGTACAGCCAGATGACGGTGACCATGATGCCGAAGACACCGGTCCAGGCGTACTTCTTCGGCGCGCGGTTGCGCACGCCCTGCTGGATGAAGTCGAAGTCGAGCACGAGGGAGTACGCGGCCATGATCACGACGAAGATGCCGAGGATCACGCCGAGCGGGATCCCGAAGATCTCGGCGCTGCGAAGACCCCACGGGTCGTCGTTCACGCCGAAGATCATCAGGCCGAAGTTGACGAGCGAGAAGACCAGGTAGCCGACCATCGCGATCAGGAAGATCTTGGTCGCCTTCTTCGAGGCGCGGATCTTGCCCGACGCGAAGAGCGCCAGCGTCACGCCGACCACGACGAGCGTCGCGACGACGGCCGGCGCGACCACGCCCGGGAACTGCACTTCGTAGAACGCCGAGATGCCGCCAACGAACACGCCCTGCACCGCCGAGTAGGCGAGCACGAGCGCGGGCGACGGCTCCTTCTTGAAGATGTTGACCAGTGCCAGCACGAACCCGACGATGCCCGCGCCGATCCAGAGGAACGGCATGGACGGCATGGTGATCCAGCCGATTGCCGCGCCGACGAGCAGCAGGCCGAATGCGGCGACCGACTTCTGGACGGTGTCCTCGATCGTCATGACCTCGCGGTCGGGGAGGGTGGCGGGCTGGTTGTAGATGTCCTGCAACTGCTGGGCGGACATGTCCTGCGCGACAGCCACCGCCCCCTGGTTGGAGAACGCCTCGTTACGTGAGAAGGCGGGGTTGTTGAGAGCCATTGCTGTGGTTTCCTCTGCTTTCGGCTTTCCGTCGGGTGGAGAAGGAAGTCCCAATCTACCCGGTTCCTCCGTGTCAACGCCGAGAATCCGCGCGACATTCCGCGGTCGCCGAGTGGCGCCGTGGCTACGCTGAGGGCATGCTGCCAGGCCCCGCCGAGCGCCCGCTCGTCATCGGACACCGCGGCGCACCCGGGTACCGGCCCGAGCACACCGAGGCGGCCTACCGGTTGGCGTTCGCCCTCGGGGTCGACGCGGTCGAGCCCGACCTCGTCGCCACGCGCGACGGCGTGCTCGTGCTGCGGCATGAGAACGAGATCTCCGGCACGACGGATGTCGCCTCCCGGGCGGAGTTCGCCTCGCGCCGCACCACGCGCGAGATCGACGGCCGAGAGCTCACCGGTTGGTTCACCGAGGACTTCACGTGGGCGGAGCTGTCGACGCTGCGCGCGACCGAGCGGCTCGGCGGCATCCGCCAGCACGGCGCCACGTTCGACGGCCGGTATCCCGTCATCCGCTTCCGCGACCTGCTCGAGTTGCTCGATGCCGCGACCGACGAGCACGGCCGCGTCATCCGTCTCGTCGCCGAGTTCAAGCACACCACGCACTTCGCGGCGCTCGGACTTCCGATCGACGAGCTGTTCGCCGCTGAGCTCGCCGCGGCCGCGTGGGGGAGGGGTGACGACCGGCTCATCTCGGAGGCGTTCGAGCCGACGCTGCTCGACCGGCTGCGCGACGCGGGCATCCGCGGCACGCGCGTGCTGCTCGTCGAGGACCGCGGCGCCCCATGGGACCTCGTGACGGCCGACGGCTCGGCTGCGCGCACGTACGACTCCTTCGTCACGGAGGCTGGGCTGCTCGGCCTCGCGGGCACGGTCGACGGGGTGAGCGTCGGCAAGGCGCGACTCGTCGGCGGTCCGGCGTCGTCGACGGATGTCGCGGGCGCCGCCCGGCGCGCTCGGCCCGGCGCGCCACTGCGCGGCTCCGAACTCGTCGACGCCGCCCACGCCGCAGGACTCGCCGTCTACACGTGGACGCTCCGCCCCGAGAACCGCTTCCTCGCGCACCCGTACCGGCGCGGCACCGCCCGCGGCGCCTGGGGCGACTGGCTCGGCGAGTTCACGCGCATCATGCGCACGGGCGTCGACGGCGTGTTCCTCGACCATCCCGACCTCGGCATCGAGGCGCGCCGCACGCTCGCCGAGCCCTGACCGCGGCAGCGATCTTCCGACTCACGCGAATCGGCCCCCGGCGGGGCGTTTTCGCGTGAGTCGATGGTGGAGCGTCCTGGGGGCGACTCACGTCAAGCGGCCCCGGGTAGGGCGATTTCGCGTGAGTCGATGGGCGGCAAGGGGAAAGAGGATGCCGTGACGGGCATGGGGGAGTCTCGGAAGGGAGCCGCCGCCGGATCAGCGCGCCTGCGGCGACCAGCCCCGGGAACGCAGCGCCGACTCGAGCCAATCCGCCCACACAGCCTCGGGCGTCTCGGCGTGGATCCTGATCACGAGCCATCCGGCCTTCGCGAGGTCGTTCAGCCGGTCGATGTCGCGACGCCATCGCCGGACGTCGGTGCGATGCTGATCACCTTCGTACTCCAGCACGACTCGGTACTCCCGGAAGACGAGGTCGCCGTGCGTCCGACTGCCGGACCCGAGCACGATCTCGCCGTTGCACTCGGGCTCGGGGAAGCCCGCGGGCGCGGCGAGCACCGCGACACGCAGCTGCGTCTCCCGGGGTGAGGCCGATCCGGGCCGCAGGTGCGGTTCCGCCGCCATGATCGAACGGATGCCGCGGCTCTTCGCGAACCGCGCCATCGCCCGTTGCACCTCTTCGGACGTCGCGAGCGGGTCCGACCACGCGAGCAGCCGATCGCCCGCGGCGATGAGTTCGTCCAGGGTCGGCCGCGTGCCATCCGGGGCCCGCGCAGACGAGAGCTCGCACCACGCGTCGGCCGGGCCGCTGACGAGGAATCCGAGGTGGAGGCGGAGCTCGCGCTTCGCGGTGATGCGATGGCCGACCACGCCGGCACGCTGGGGCTCGCGTCGACGGGTACTCACATGGAGGCGGTCGTCGCGCTCGAACTTTCGCGGGAGGGGGAGCCCCCAGAGCCGTGCTGCGGTCGTGTGGCTGAACCATTGCCCGCGAGCATGAGCGGTTCATAGGCGCGGCACCTCGAGTGCAGGTCGGTGATCGGGTCGGGCGACCGCACACCGTGGAACGGCGCGGCGATCCGGGGCGGACGGAGTCGCTTCGCGCCGATATCGAGCGCGATCGCCTCGGACATCCGGAACGGGCCGAGGCGAAGCTCGTGGGGGAGGGGATCGCGCGCCATGCGTCGAGCGTGCCAACGCCCGCCGCCTTGTGCGCTCGGTTCTCCACAGCCCGACGGCACGGCCCACTCCATCGACCCGACTCACGCGAATCGGCCCTCGAATGGGCCGATTCGCGTGAGTCGGGTAGGAAGTGGGGGAGTCGGGCGGAGCGTCGGGGTCAGGGGGCGCTGTCGGAAGGCGCGCCTACACTTGAGAGGACATGACGCTGATCCTCGACCCCGACGACCCCACCGGCTGGCGCGAGGCGCCCGTCGCGGCCACCGACGAACGTGCGGGCGCACCGCACGGCGCCGGCCCCGCGGCATCCGATCGCCTGACGGCCGGTCTGAACCCCCAGCAGCGCGTCGCGGTCGAGTACCGCGGGCCCGCGCTGCTCATCGTCGCGGGCGCGGGGTCCGGCAAGACCCGCGTGCTCACGCACCGCATCGCGAGCCTCATCGACGGGCGCGAGGCATGGCCGAGCCAGATCCTCGCGATCACATTCACCAACAAGGCCGCGGCCGAGATGCGCGAGCGCGTCGAGGCGCTGCTCGGCGAGGCCGCCGGCGGCATGTGGATCTCGACGTTCCACTCGGCGTGCGTGCGCATCCTCCGCCGCGAGGCCGAGGCGATCGGGCTGTCGAGCACGTTCACGATCTACGACTCGGCCGACCAGCGCACCATCCTGAAGCGCATCATCAAGGAACTGGATGCCGACACCCTCGGCTTCACGCCCGCGAGCGCCCAGGCGAAGATCTCGAAGCTCAAGAACGAGCTCAGCGACGTCGAGACGTACGCGCGGAACGTCAACACGAACGATCCCAACGAGGTGATGTTCCTCGAGATCTTCCGCCAGTACACGCGGCGGCTGCGCGACGCGAGCGCGCTCGACTTCGACGACCTCATCAGCGAGACGGTCTACCTGTTCCGCGCGTTCCCGAAGGTCGCGGCGCTGTACCAGCGGCGGTTCCGGCACATCCTCGTCGACGAGTACCAGGACACCAACCACGCGCAGTACGCGCTCATCCGCGAGCTCACGCGCCCGGTCGAGCCCGACGTCGTCGCCGAGCTCGACTCGCACGGCGTGCTGGTGCGGGGCATGACGGATGCCGCGGGCCGGATCCCGGGCGCGGGCCTCACCGTCGTCGGCGACTCCGACCAGTCGATCTACGCCTTCCGCGGCGCCGACATCCGCAACATCGTGGAGTTCGAGCGCGACTTCCCCGGTGCGAAGGTCGTGCTGCTCGAGCAGAACTACCGGTCGACGCAGAACATCCTGTCGGCGGCGAACGCGGTCATCTCGAACAACTTCGACCGGAAGGACAAGAAGCTCTGGACCGCCGACGGCGACGGCGACAAGATCACCGGGTACACCGGCTACACCGCGCACGACGAGGCGCAGTTCGTCGTCGATGAGATCGAGGCGCTGCACCGTGCCGGCGTCGCGTACCGCGACATGGCCGTGTTCTACCGCACCAACGCGCAGACCCGTGCGCTGGAGGAGATCTTCGTCCGCTCGGCCGTGCCGTATCGCGTGGTCGGGGGCACGAAGTTCTACGAGCGCGCCGAGATCAAGGATGCGATGGCGTACCTCATCGCCGTCGCCAACCCGCTCGACGAGCTGGCCCTGCGCCGCATCCTCAACACGCCCAAGCGCGGCATCGGCCCGGCAACCGAGACGAGCCTCGCGAGCTTCGCCGAGCAGAACGACCTGTCGTTCCGCCAGGCGATGCGCGCCGCCGACGGGCTCGGGCTCGGACCGAAGGTGACCAAGGCCATCGTCGACCTCGCGAAGGTGCTCGACGAGGCATCCGCGATGCTCGTGCCGTCGCAGAAGGGCCTCGACGAGGGCACGAACGAGGGCGCCGCGAAGGTCTCCGACGTGCTCGCATTCCTCCTCGACCGCTCGGGCCTCGTCGCGACGCTGCGCAACAGCCGCGACCCGCAGGACGAGACGCGTGCCGAGAACGTCGAGGAACTCCTCGCGCAGACCAAGGACTTCGACCGCGAGAATCCCGGCGCGGGCCTCGTCGACTTCCTCACCCAGGTCTCGCTCGTGGCCGCCGCCGACGAGCTCGACGACGCATCCGGCACCGTGTCGCTCATGACCCTGCACACCGCGAAGGGCCTCGAGTACCACGCCGTGTTCCTCACCGGCCTCGAGGAGGGGCTGCTGCCGCACCAGATGTCGGCCTCCGAGCCCGGCGGCCCCGCCGAGGAGCGGCGCCTGTTCTACGTCGGCATCACGCGCGCGCGCAAGCGGCTCTTCCTCTCGCTCGCGATGAGCCGCGCCCAGTTCGGTGAGGTGTCCGTCGCGATGCCGAGCCGCTACCTGCAGGAGATCCCCGACGAGCTCGTCGACTGGAAGCAGTCGCCCGGCATGGCGAACAGCCGCGGCGGCAGCCAGCCGCGCGCACTCAACGCGCGACGCCCCGGCTACGGCGCCGGCGGCGGCGCGTGGGGCACGCGCGACCGCGACCTCGAACGGTACAGCGTCACGAAGTCCGCGGGCACGAAGACCGAGTGGGCGAACCGCGTCACGGGCACCGTGCGCGACAACGGCGACCTCACGCTCGAGGCCGGCGACCGCATCCGGCACACCGACTTCGGCGAGGGAACCGTGCGCCAGGTCACGGGCGAGGGCACCAAGCGCATCGCCCACGTCGCCTTCGACGCGGCCGGGCAGAAGAAGCTCCTCATCAAGATCGCGCCGATCGAGAAGCTCTGACGCCGGTCCACCGCGCCCGCGCCCCGGCGGTGCCCGATCGGGCAGGGGAAACGTCGCCAACGGCCGAGGGCGAGTCTTGGCGAGCCGGACGGGCAGCGGGAGAATGGAGATCCGGGTCCGTACCCCGAGGACGGAGGGGCGATCGTGGCGCTCCTGCGTTCCGAGCCGGCGACGATCTTCGGAGCGGGCGGCGCACGTGCCGCGGTCCGACGGCAGGGCCGCCACGATGCCGCCCGTTCGACGCCGACGCGCGCCGCGACCACGACCGGAATGATCGTCGCTCGACTGCAGCAGACGGCGGGCAACCGCGCCGTGGCGTCGGTGCTCGGCACCCCGGCCGCGGTCGCCTCGACGCCGGCCCGGGTCCGCGGCGACGAAGCGGAGCGTGAGGCGGTGCGCGCGGCGCAGCACGTCGCGTCGCCGCGTCGGAGCACGGGATCGGACGTGCCCCATCCCCAGCCGTCGCGACCGTCCGTTGCCCGGCCCGGTCGGACCCTCGCCGACGGCGTGCGGGCCGCGGCCGAATCGCACTTCGGGTGGAGCTTCGCGGGCGTCCGGATCCACGACGATCCGGCGACGTCGGAGTCCCTGCATCGGGCGGGCGCGCGAGCCGTGACGACGGGCGAGGACATCGGCGTCGCGGCGCAGACCGGCGACCTGGAGGCGGAGCGCAATCGGAGCCTCCTCTACCACGAGCTCGCGCACGTGGTGCAGCAGACCCGGGCCACGGGCCGCCCCGCACCCGGAGGTGCCGCCGCCCTCCTCTCCCGGGCGGAGCCGGGGCCGCACTACGCGCCCGTCGTCACCGCGGTCGCCGCCGGTGCCGAGCTCGGCGCGGGACGATCCATGAGGGTGACCGCGACGGCCGCGGGCGCCGGTGCCCTCACCTGGTCCCTCGTCGGGGCGCCGGCGGGCGTGACCGTGACGCCCCGGGGGCGCCGCGGCGCGACCATCCGCTCGGCGCCGACCCCGCTCGGGACCGCACCGGCCGGCGGCGGCACGGTCTTCCAGGTCCAAGCCGCGCTCACCGCGACGCCTGCCGACCAAGCCGTCTCCGGGAACATCACGTTCGTGAGCGTCGACACCATCACCGTCAACCCGAACCCGGCCTTCATCCCCGTCCCCATCGCGGGCGGTGGCACCACCGCCGCCCCGGCCGGCACGATCGACGCGAACCGGGGCGGCCTGACCGGCAACACGGGCAACGTCGTGACCGTGACGAACCCCGCCGGACGTGCCGTGACGGTCTCGCTCCCGCAGGCGGCGGGGGCGAGCGTCGCGGGGACCGTGATCACGCCGGGCGGCTCGACCGGGAGGATGCGCGTGCGCGTCGCGGACACCGCCACCGCGAGCTTCAACGAGACGCCCCTCCGGATCGATTCGGTTCCCACTCGCGTCACCGGGCTCGGCCCGGCGGGTCCGACCGGCAACCCGGCCGTCTACGGATCGATCAATCCGATCCGGTTCGGCCAGTCCGACAACGCCGTGCCGAGCACCCGGGTCATCGGCGAGACGATCACGGCCGGCGGCTCCGACGCGTTCGGCCTGACGCCGCTGATCAACGGCACCGGACCGAACCCCGCTCCCGTCGGCGCGCTCTCGGCGCCGGCGAACGGGTGGAACGACCAGTTGTTCACCGGCACGGCCAGCGTCGACGTGAACCGCTTCGTCGGCAAGAACCCGCCCGGCGGCAGGCTCCCGGCCGTCTGGACGCTGCGGCAGGGCTTCCATGCCTGGGCGTGGAGCGGCGCGGCGTCGCCGGTCGAGTTCGACAACGGCGTGCACATCCGCTCGCTCATCCAGCAGGGTCCGAACTTCCGGTTCCGGACCCAGCACCGGTTCCCGGGCGCTTCGGTCACCGCGCCGCTCGATCCGTACGCAGCGGTGAATCCGCTCATCACGCTCACCGCGATCACCGGTGCCGCGAACGTGCCCGCGGCGGCGGGGGGCATCGCCGCCGACGGCGTGGCGACGGGCACGGCCACGGTGACCGCGTCGGTGGCGGGCCGCCCCGTCGTCTGGAGCGTGGTGTCGGGTCCGCTCGCGATCGCCGCAGGCGCGGTCGTGCCGCCGGCCGGGGCGGCCATCACGGCGGGTCTCGTCGCGGGCCGGTTCCCCGTGAAGGTCGTCGACCAGGCGCTCCCGAATCGTGAGGGCCTCGGCCGGATCCGGATCGTCGTCGTCCGGCTGCGCGGGCTCACCGCCGCTCCATCGCCCGTCCCGGCGGGGGTGCTGTCGACGGCCCTCGCGTTGAACGCCGACCCGGGCGGGCGGACCGTCAACTGGACGGTCGACGCCGCGGCGGCCGCCGCCGGCGTCACCGTGGTGGGCGTCCCCGCGGCGGCGCCCGTCGCGACCACCGCGACCCTGACCCGGCCGGCGGCGTTCACGGGGACGGTCACGGTCACAGCGGTCGACAGCGTCCTCGCCACGAAGCGCGCGACGCTCCGCGTCCGCTTCCTCTGATGAGCCGCGAAGCGGAAGGACGATGATGGGCTCAGGTGAACCGGTCGAAGCGGTCGGCGACGTGTCGGTGGCCGGACGCACCGTCGAGGTGCGGTTCCGGATCGACGCGTCCGAGGTGGTGGCGGGCGCACCGGTCGAGATCATGACGGAGATCCGGCTCGGCGACGGCGACCCGTTCGAGCTGCGGTCGGCCGGCGCGCGTTCCACGGCGCGCAGCCGAGAGTACTCGTTCGAGGCGGACGGCCCCGACTCGGTGCCGCTCCGCGACCCGTTCGCGGACGAGGTCGACATCGGCGGAGTCGAATCGAGCGTGCTCGTCGCGAGCGACCGTCCGGATCGCGGAAGGATCCTGCTGAACCGGTTCCTCACCCTCGAGGACCTCCGCTCCTCGCTGCCCGAGGGCGGACGATTCGACCTCGTGGTGCACTGCGAACGACGGATCCGGGTCGCGGGCGACGCGCGCGATGCCGAGCCGCCCGCCGTGCGCACGGAGCTCCGGGTCCCGGTGGTCCGAGACGACGCCGCGTGCGCCGCGGAGTACGGACGGCTCGCCGACGTGGTGCTCGGGCATCCGAGCGCTCACGTCCTTCGCGAGCAGGCCCTCGACGCCCTGCTCTCGGCGCGGAGCACCGTCGCCGAGGCCGCGCTCGTCGCCGTCGCGGAGCACCCCGACCCGACGGTCGCCGGACCGGCGAGGCACGCGATCGACGCCATGCGTCGAGGGTGACGCCGGATTCTCCGCGAGACCGACGCCGACGAGGTGCGCCTCGTCACGGTGGCCCGAGTCAGCCTGCCCCGGTGGCCGGAGGCGGCATCACCGCCGGCCGCGGCAGCCGGGCGATGAGTCCCATCGCGTCGTACGGCGCGCGCACCTTGATGTCGTTGTCGAAGTAGAGGTACGCGTCGCGGCCGGCTTCGAGGTGCGCGCGGGTCCAGTCGGCCCACCGGTCGAGCGACGCGTCGTCGTAGCCCGACGCGTACAGTTCCTCCTCGCCGTGCAGGCGCGCGTAGGCGAAGTCCGCGGTCGTGCGGTCCAGGCGCGGGTACTTCCCCGCGGTGTCGGCGGTGACGGATGCCGCGCCGTGCCGCTCGAGCACCGCCGCCCATGCGTCGGCGTGGTCCTCGAACGACGGATGCCGCACCTCGACGGCGTACCGGATCGGCGCGTCGCCCGCCGCCCCCGCCGCGGTCGCCGCGAACGAGGCCCTGCCCTCCATGCGGTCATCATGCCGGGCGGCGAGGGCCGCGGCATCCGTTCTCGTCTTCGGCAGTCGCGCCAGGAAGGACTCGAGCAGGGCCTCGTCGTACGCGAGCGTCGGCGGCAGCTGCCACAGCACCGGGCCGAGCTTCGCGCCGAGGTCGAGCACGCCCGACGCGAAGAAGTTGGCCAGTGGCGCGTCGACGTCGCCGAGGCGCTTGACGTGCGTGATGAACCGCGGGCCCTTGACCGCGAAGACGAAGCCGTCGGGCGTGCCGTCGCGCCAGCGCTGCCAGCTCGCCGGCCGCTGCAGCGAGTAGAACGAGCCGTTCAGCTCGATCGACGTCATGCGTTCGGCCGCGTAGGCGAGTTCGTCGGCCTGGCGCAGGCCCTTCGGGTAGAACACGCCGCGCCACGGCCGGTAGCGCCAGCCGGAGATGCCGATCCGTGCCTCGGCCATGCCGATCCCGGGCGGCCCGCCTAGACCGCTCCGCCGAGCAACGCGCCGATGGCCCAGGTGACCGCGAGCGCGAGCGCCCCGCCGATCACGACGCGGGAGATCGCCCGGACACGGGGTGCCCCGCCGATCCACGCCGACAGCCAGCCGGTGATCGCGAGCGCGACGAGCACCGCGATGAACGTCGTGACGATGCGCCATTCGGGCGGCGGCAGCAGGATCGCGATCATCGGCAGGATCGCCCCGACGAGGAACGACGCGGCGGACGCCCATGCGGCGTGCCAGGGGTTCACGACGTCGGTCTCGGAGATGTGCAGCTCGGCCTCGAGGTGGGCGGCGATCGCGTCGTGCGCGGTGAGCTCGACGGCAACGCGCTCCGCCGTCTCGGGCGAGAGGCCCTTGCCGCGATAGATCTCGGCGAGCTCGGCGAGCTCCTGCTCGGGCATCGTCGCGAGCTCCTCGCGCTCCTTGGCGATGAGTGCGTGCTCGGTGTCGCGCTGGCTCGACACCGACACGTACTCGCCGAGGCCCATCGAGATCGCGCCGGCCGCGACGGATGCCACGCCCGCCACGAGGATCGCGCCGACGTCCGACGTCGCTGCCGCGACGCCGACGACCAGCGCGGCGACCGACACGATGCCGTCGTTCGCGCCGAGCACGCCGGCGCGGAGCCAGTTGAGCTTGGCGTGGACTGCGCCCGAGTGCGGGTCGCTGCGGTGCGTCGGTTCGGCTGCGGCATCCGTCATGGCGGCAGTCTCGCAGTGACGCCCGACGCGCGCCAGCATGGAGAGGCTCACCTCGGGGTCGCGTCGTGACGTGCGGCGTTGCCCCGGTTCGGGCGCGCCACGGCGGAGGGGTACCATGGTCGCGGCCCGTTATCTCGATATCGAGGTATCTCGACGTCGAGAGGTCATCCGGGCCCCCTCACCCACCATCCCTACGCGCGAACCGCGGAACGATTGGAAGCAGAGCGTGGATCTTTACGAGTACCAGGCCAGAGACCTCTTCGAGAAGTACGGAGTGCCGGTGCTCCCGGGCATCGTCGCCGACACGCCCGAAGAGGTGCGCGCCGCGGCCGAGCAGCTCGGCGGCGTCGTGGTCGTCAAGGCCCAGGTGAAGACCGGCGGCCGCGGCAAGGCCGGCGGCGTGAAGGTCGCGAAGAACCCCGACGAGGCGGAGGAGGCCGCGAAGGCGATCCTGGGTCTCGACATCAAGGGGCATGTCGTCAAGCGGGTCATGGTCGCCGGGGGCGCGAAGATCGCGCAGGAGTTCTACTTCTCGGTGCTCCTCGACCGCGCGAACCGCTCGTACCTCTCGCTGACGAGCGTCGAGGGCGGCGTCGAGATCGAGCAGCTCGCCGTCGAGAAGCCCGAGGCCCTCGCCCGCATCGAGGTCGACCCCAACGCAGGCATCACGGCCGAGAAGGCGCGTGAGATCGCGACCGCTGCGAACTTCCCCGCCGAACTCGTCGACCAGGTCGCCGACGTGTTCGTGAAGCTCTACGACGTCTACACGGGTGAGGACGCGACGCTCGTCGAGGTGAACCCGCTGATCCTCGACGAGGACGGCAAGGTCATCGCGCTCGACGGCAAGGTGACGCTCGACGAGAACGCCGAGTTCCGCCACGCCGGCCACGCGCTGCTGGAGGACAAGGCGGCGACCGACCCGCTCGAGGCGAAGGCGAAGGAGCTCGACCTCAACTACGTCAAGCTCGACGGCGAGGTCGGCATCATCGGCAACGGGGCGGGGCTGGTCATGTCGACGCTCGACGTCGTCGCGTACGCGGGCGAGGCGCACGGCGGCGTGAAGCCGGCGAACTTCCTCGACATCGGCGGCGGCGCGTCGGCCGAGGTCATGGCCAACGGCCTGTCGATCATCCTCGGCGACCCGCAGGTGCGCGCCGTCTTCGTCAACGTGTTCGGCGGCATCACCGCGTGCGACCAGGTCGCCAAGGGCATCGTGGGCGCGCTCGCCGAGCTGGGCTCGGCCGCGAACAAGCCGCTCGTCGTGCGACTCGACGGCAACAACGTCGCCGAGGGCCGCCGCATCCTCGAGGAGGCGGCGCACCCGCTCGTCACCCTCGCCGAAGACATGGACCAGGGCGCCGACAAGGCCGCCGAGCTGGCGAACGCGTAACCCGCCGTACGAGACGAAGGACTTCCAACCGTGACCATCTTTCTGAACAAGGACTCCAAGGTCATCGTCCAGGGCATCACCGGCGGCGAGGGCACCAAGCACACCGCGCGCATGCTCGCGGCCGGCACCCAGGTCGTCGGCGGCGTGAACGCGCGCAAGGCCGGCACCACGGTGCTCCACAAGGACGCCGAGGGCAACCCGGTCGAGCTGCCCGTGTTCGCGTCGGTGGCCGAGGCGATCGAGCAGACGGGGGCGGATGTCTCCATCGCCTTCGTTCCGCCGGCCTACACGAAGGACGCCGTGATCGAGGCCATCGACGCCGGGATCCCGCTCCTCGTCATCATCACCGAGGGCGTGCCCGTGCAGGACTCCGCCGAGTTCTGGGCCTACGCCAAGGAGAAGGGCGAGAAGACCCGTATCATCGGGCCGAACTGCCCGGGCATCATCAGCCCCGGTGAGTCGCTCGTCGGCATCACCCCGGCGAACATCACCGGCAAGGGCCCGATCGGCCTGGTCTCGAAGTCGGGCACGCTCACGTACCAGATGATGTACGAGCTCCGCGACCTCGGCTTCTCGACCGCGATCGGCATCGGCGGCGACCCGATCATCGGCACGACGCACATCGACGCGCTCGCGGCGTTCGAGGCCGACCCCGAGACGAAGGCGATCGTCATGATCGGCGAGATCGGCGGCGACGCCGAGGAGCGCGCGGCCGATTTCATCAAGGCGAACGTCACCAAGCCGGTCGTCGGCTACGTCGCGGGCTTCACCGCGCCCGAGGGCAAGACGATGGGCCACGCCGGCGCCATCGTGTCCGGCTCGGCCGGCACCGCCCAGGCGAAGCAGGAGGCCCTCGAGGCCGCCGGCGTCAAGGTCGGGAAGACGCCGTCCGAGACCGCGCGCCTGCTCCGCGAGGTGTACGAGGCGCTCGGCGCGTAAGGCAGCGGATGCCGCGGCACGGCGCCTTCGCGCCAACGCCGCGCCTGCACCGCAGGGCCCCGTCGGCGATGCCGGCGGGGCCCCTCGTGTCATCCGTTTCGGATGCTCCTCTCAGTTCACGGATCGATCACGATGGTGCAGATCACGGTCGTCGGCTCGAGGTCCTCGATCGTGATGCTCGGATCATCGAGCTCGTCGTCGAGCGACACCTCGTCCGAGCCCTCGACGTCGCACGAGATGCTCGAGAAGGTCCCGTCGTCGACCAGCGAGTCGACGCTCACCGTGACGTCGGTCAACGGCACGTTGGTGAACGTGACCGTCGGATCGTCGTCGCAGTCGGTGTCCTCGACGACCGTCGCGGTCTGCGGGTTGTCGGACGTGACGGCGTAGTTGGCGGGAACGGTCTCGGTCACGGTGTAGTCACCGGAGTCGAGGCCGGCCAGGCAGGCCTCGCCGTTCTCGTCGGTGACGAGGTCGACGGGCTCCTCGAGGCCGCCGCCGCTGACCGTGAAGGTCACACCCGCCTGCGGGTGGTCCTGCCCGAGGCCGAGGCCCGCGTCCTTCATCGTCTTCTCGATCACCAGGGCGCCGCAGTTGTTGATGCCGGTGTCGAGCGGAGCGATGAAGTCCTTCAACGCCGCGGTGAAGGAGTCGGACGAGCGGCTCTTCAGGTACGCGCTGCCGAACGCGACGCACTCGTCGCCGACGATCGCCGAGAAGTCGACCGTCGCCTCGCCGAAGGTCCGCGCGGAGATGTCGCCGAGTCCGTCGGCCTCTGCGGATGGGATCGGGGAGGTGTTGATCGAGCCGGTCGCGTCCCCCGATGCGCTCAGGTTGATCCGGTCACCCCAACAGGGAGTGCTGTTGGACGCCTCGCACAGGGACTTGTCGCCCGTCGTCACCCACTCCGAGAGGAACAATTGCGGGTTGGTGCCGCCCTGCGAGAGGTCGTACTGGATCAGCAGGTCTCCCGCAGTCCGCACCGGTGTGACGCCGTTCGCCGAGATGGTCTCCGACTGGTTGAACTCGAAGTCCATGTTCGTCGTGCCACTCGGCTCCTGGACCCGATGCCAGAACATGTGCAGGAAGTCCCCGCCGGCGGTCGCCTCGAGGTAGGTGCCGAATGTGAGGAGGTCGCTCTTGTTCGGCGGAATGCTGCCCGAGACCACCGAGGGCACCGCGGTGTCCTCCTTCGAGCCTTGGCCGAAGGAATCGTCGTCGGATCCGCTCGGCTCGTCAGGCTGACGGGCCTCCGAAACGTTCGCCCAGTCCAGCGATGGCGGTGCCGGGTCGTCGACCCTGAGGTTCGCGTCGGTGTCGATCTCGAACTCGCTCCCAGCCAGGCTCACCTCTGGGTGGGCAGCTTGGGCGGGGCCGCCGATCAGAGCCGTGCCGAGCAGGGCGGCGAAGCCGACGGCAGCGGCGGCGCGAAGACTTCGCCGCCGGCGCGTGACGCGCTCGTCGGGTGTACGGGCTCGGGTTGTGAGGGGCATGATCGCCTCCGGGTGTCGCAGCTTCGTCCGGTCCGGGCGGGCCGGACGTCCTCTGCGGGCGACGGGGCGGGCTCGGGTGTCCGTCCGGCGCGTCCGGCGAGGTGGGTAGAGCGTCGCCGGGCGTGCATCGCGCCGTAGGGGTCTTTCACGCCACTCGGCACGGTACTCCCGTGCGGCTCGAGCCGTAACCCGAAAGTGAGGAAAACTCATGCCCCCAGTACTGGGCACGCGTCGGGCCTGGCACGGATGGTCCCGCGGGCAGTGCCCGCGGGGACCATCCCTCATTCAGTTCCCTTCAGATCACGGGTCGATCACGAAGTCGCACGTGATGTTGCCGGGCTCGAGGTCCTCGAGGGTGAGCGTCGGATCGTCGAGCTCGAGGTCGAGCGAGACGTCGAGTTCGGCATCAGGGCCGGCCTCGGTGACGTAGCACTCGATGCTCGAGAACGTGCCGCCGTCGACCTGCGAGTCGACGCTGACCGTGATGTCGGTCAGGGGCGTGTTCACGAACTCCTTGACCGCACCAGCGTTCGCGCTGTCGCAGTCGGCCGCTTCCGTCACGTTGGCGGTCTGCGTTCCGACGTCGGCGTAGCCGCCCGGAATCGTCTCGGTGATCGTGTAGAGGCCCACGCCGGGCAGGTCGCTGACGAGCAGGCCGGTCGCGCACGCCACGCCGTTGGCATCCGTCGTCACGGTGATGCCCTCGACGGGCAGTTCACCGCCCGTGATCACGAACTCCACACCCGCGTGCGGGTGGTTCACCCCGAGGCCGTCGGCCGCGTGCTTGCGCAGCTTCGTGATCTCGATGGCGCCGAGCTCGCGGACGTTGGTGAACGTGCAGGTCACCGTCTCGCCCGGGCTCAGCCCGATCGTGGCCGGATCAGAGCCGTCGTCACACGTCGCGCTCGACAGGTTCCAGTTCGCCGGGACCGTCTCGGCCACGTCGTAGGTGCCCGGGTCGAGGTCGGAGAAGGTCTCCGAGTCCTTGCCCGCGGCGCCCGCGGCAGTCGTCGTCAGCGTGAACGGCGACGGCGACAGGGTCGTCGACGTGAAGTCGAACGACCCGGTTCCCGTGTCGGTGATCTTCTCCACGACGATCGATCCGGATGCCCGGTTCGTGTACGTGCAGTCGAGGATGTCATCGGCGTCGTCGATGGCGAACGTCACCGTCGCGCCGTCGATCGTCGGGACGACGTCGGTGCTCGCGCTGCAGTCGATCCCGACGAGCTCCCAGCCGGCAGGCGGGGCGCTCTCGGTGACCGTCAGCCCGGACCCGAACAGCACGTCGATGTACGTCTGGCTCTCGCCGTTCAGCAGGTCGAACGTCGGATCGACGTCACCTCCGAGGGTCGACAGCCCGGTCGTGTAGTCGAACGAGGCGTTGCTCGTGTCCGGGCTGGGCTGCGTCACCTTGCGGATGATGACCGTTCCACCGGTCTGGTTGCCGTACGTGCAGTCCAGCACGTCGGAGGCGTCGTCGATGTCGAACGTCACCGTTCCCGTCGCCAGGTCGATGTCGGGGACGACGCCGGACGTACCGGTGGTGCAGTCGATGGATTCGAGTGTCCAGCCTGTCGGCAGCGTGTCCTCGGTGATGGTGTACCCGGTGCCGAGCAGGACGTCGGTGTACGTCGCGTTCTCTCCGTCCTTCAGGGTCGGTGAGGGGTTGTTCGCGGTCGGATCACTCACGCCGGACAGCCGGTCGAAGACGGTCGAGAAGCCGAACGACGATTCGCTCGGATCAGGACTCGGATCGGTCGCCTTCCTGATGATGACCGTGCCGCCCGTCTCGTTGTAGTACGTGCAGTCGACGGAGTCGCTGTTCTCGTCCAGGTCGAACGTGATCGTGCCCGTGGTGGCATCCGTCACCGGGGTCACGCCCGTGCTCGCGCTGCAGTCGATCGAGTCCAGCTTCCAGCCCGCAGGCAGTTGGCTCAGGTCCTCGGTGACCGTGAGGCCCGTGCCGAGGAACACCTGGTCGAACTCCTCGCTGTCGCCGTCGCCCAGGCTGAACGTCGGATCGGCACCGTCAGGGGTGTCGAAGTTCGCCGTGGTGAAGGCGAACGACTCGTCGTCCGGGTTGGGACTCGGATCGGTCACCTTGCGGATCGTGACCTTGGCACACGTGTCGAGGCCGGTGTCGAGCGGTGCGATGAAGTCCTTCAGTGCCGCACTGAACGAGTCGGATGACCGGCTCTTCAGGTAGGCGCTGCCGAACGTCACACACCCGTCGCCGACGATGGCCGAGAAGTCGACCGTCGCCTCGCCGAACGTCCGCGCCGAGACGCTGCCGAGGCCGTCGGACTCGTTGGCGGGGATCGCCGTCGTGTTGATCGATCCGGTCGCGTCGTTCGTCGCGCTGAGGCTGACCCGGTCCTCCCAGCACGGGAGCGAGTTGGATGCCTCGCAGATGCCGGAGCGCGGCTCGTCTGCGGTGATCCACCGGGAGAGGAACAGCTCCGGGTTGGTGCCGCCGTTGGCGAGGTCGTACTGGATCAGCAGGTCGCCTGCGGTGCGGACCGGGGTGACAGTGTTGCTCGAGATCACCTCGGATTGGTTGAACTCGAAGTCCATGTTGGTGGTGCCGGTCGGATCTTGGACGCGGTGCCAGAACATGTGCAGGAAGTCGCCGCCCGGCGTCTCTTCGAGGTAGGTGCCGAAGGTCTTCAGGTCGCTCTTGTTCGGCGGGATGCTGCCGGCGACGACCGTGGGAGGTTCGGTGTCCTCCTTCGAGCCCTGTCCGAAGGCGTCGTCGCCGCTTCCACTCAGGGCGTCTGACTGGCGAGCTTCGGCGACGTTCGCCCAGTCGAGCGAGGGCGGGGCGGGGTCATCGACCTTCAGGTTCGCGTTCGTGTCGATCTCGAACTCGCTGCCGCCGAGGCTCACCTCGGGATGGGCGGCTTGGGCGGGGCCGCCGATCAGCGCGGTGCCCACCAGCGCGATCAGGCCCGCCGCGGCGGCTCCTCGTAGACATCGCCGCCGGAAGGCGGCGCGTTCGTCGGGCGTTCGGTCTCGAGCTGCAAGCGGCATCATCGCCTCCGGGTTTCGCAGCGTCGTCCGGCCCGGGCGGGCCGGACGGTCCTCTGCGGCCGATGAGGCGGGAGAGTTCGGGTTTCCGTCGGCGCGTCGGGCGAGGTGGGTAGAGCCTCGCGGGACGTGCATCGCGCCGTAGGGGAGTCGTCAGTGCCATTGCGCACGCTACTCCCGGTCGGGTCCGCGCCGCATCCGATATCGAGGATCCCTCACCCCCCAGATCGGGGGCCGGAACGTCCGCCGCATGGCAGCATTGGTGCCATGACCGAGCAGCGGAGTCCGGTGCACATCCTCCGGGCGAGCTTCGTGACCGAGGAGTCCGTCTACGGCGTGATCCTCGTCTCGGGCATGATCGTCCTCGCCGGCGGCCACGGCGACAGCTCGTGGACGACGTTCTGGACCGTCCTCGTGACCGTGCTCGTGTTCTGGGCGGCGCACCTCTACGCGGGCACCGTCGCCCACCACGGCATGGACGATCACCGAACGGTCGGCCTCCGGGAGGCGTTCCGCATCTCGTTCCGCCGTTCCCTCGGCCTGCTCGTCTCGGCCCTCATCCCGTCGTTCATCCTGCTCCTCGGCGCGACGCGGGCAGTGCCCGATTCGCTCGCGCTGTGGTCGGCGCTGTGGGCCGGCGTGATCGTGCTCGCCGTGCTCGGCTTCATCGCGTTCCGGCGGCGCGGGGCCTCGATGCTGATGCAGGTGCTGGGGTCACTCGCGACCGCAGGGTTCGGACTCGCGATGATGCTGCTCAAGGCGTTCGTGCACTGATCCAGGCGACCGCGGCATCCGCCTCGCGGGACCATCGTCCCGCCGTTCGCACGCCCGATCGATAGCGTCGCCACGTGGGGGACCGACGACGGGAGTACGCCATGGGCGATGCGACGAGCGCTGACGACGATCTCAAGGCACGGATCGCCGAACTCGAGGCCGAGAACGCGCGGCTACGCGAGACGGCGACGGATGCCGCAGCGGCCGGCACCGCGGCATCCGTCACCGCACCACCCGTGAAGCGCCACCGCGGGCGCACGATCGCGGCCGTTGCGCTCGTGCTCGTCGGCCTGCTGCTCGCGCCCGTCGCGGTCATCAGCGCCTGGGCGCGGCTGCAGCTCGTCGACACCGACCGGTTCGTCGCGACGTTCGCGCCGCTCGGCGAGGACCCGGACGTGCAGGCGTTCATCGGGGACCAGGTCACCGACGCGATCGAGGAGCAGGTCGACATCGAGCAGCTCACCGCCGACGTGTTCGACGGCATACGAACGCTCGACCTGCCGCCGCGCGCCGAGGACGCGCTCTCGCTGCTCGAGGGACCGGCCGCCGAGGGGTTGAGCTCGCTGCTCGACCAGACCGTCGACCGGGTCGTCACGTCCGACGCGTTCGAGCAGGTGTGGGCCACGACGCTTCGCGCCAGCCACACCCAGTTCATCGCGGCGCTGCAGGGCGACCCCGATGCGGCGCTCGCGATCGGCGACGACGGCAGCCTCTCGGTGCAGCTCGGACCCATCGTCGAGGAGGTGAAGGACCGGCTCGCCGAACGCGGCGTCGACTTCGCCTCGGCGATCCCGGTGATCAACCGGAGCGTCGTCATCGCGCAGGTGGACTCGCTCGTGCTCGTGCAGACGGTGTACGCGCTCGCGGTGGCCGTGGGCACCTGGCTGCCCATCCTCGTGCTCGTGCTGCTGGCCGCGGGCGTGCTCGTGGCGAAGCGGCGGAGCGCCGCGCTCGCGTGGACCGCCGGCGGGCTCGCCCTCACGATGCTGATCACCCTCGCCGGCTTCGGCACCGGCAGGCTGTTCTTCGTCGGCACCGTGAGCCCGTCGCTGATGCCGTCGGGCGCGGCCGAGGCGATCTACGGCGGGCTCACCGAGCTCATGGTCTCCACGATCGCCGCGATCACGGTGCTCGCGATCGCGGTCGCGATCATCGCGTGGCTGTCGGGACCGTGGCGTCCGGCGCGCGCCGCGCGCGGCTTCGCCGACGCCGGCTTCGGAGCCGCCCGCCGTTCGGCGGAGGCGCACGGCGTCACCACCGGTCGGTTCGGGGAGGGGCTGCACCGCTACCGCGTCGTCGCGTACGTCGCGATCGCCGTGATCGCCTCGCTGGTGCTGCTGTTCAACCGGCCGCTCGAGACGTCCACCGTGGTGTGGGCGGTCGTCGTCGCACTGCTCGCGGTCGGGCTCGTCGAACTCCTGCGCCGTCCGCCGATCGAGGCGGCCGACGTCGATGCGGTTGCGACGGATGCCGACGCCGAGGCGGCCCTGCATCGCATCGACTCCGCACGTCCTGCGGGCTGATCCCGCCGCAGCGCAATAAGGTCGAGTGCGATGAGACGCACGACGATCGCACTGCTGGCCGCCCTCGAGGCGACCGTCTCGACGCTCATCGGGTACGGCGTGGCGCTCGTGCCGCTCATGCTGCTGTGGGCGATCGCCTTCGGCCTCGCCGCACCGCTCGACGCGTTCTTCCGGGCCGCGGCCGACGTGTGGCTGCTCGGGCACGGCGTCGACGTCGCGGTCCGGCTCGACACGGCGACCGCCGCTGGGATGGGCCTGCCCGGCGCCGACGAGCCGTTCACGGTGACGATCGGCCTGCTCGGCTTCGCCGTGCTCACGTTCGCCTTCGGGCTCCGGATCGGACGCCGCGCGTCCGAGGGCGGCAATCCGGTGGTGGGTGCCGCGGCGGCCGTGGTGACGGTCGGCGCCCTCGGCGGTGCGATGGGCCTCGTCGCGGCGACTGAGGTCGCGGCACCATCCCCCTGGCAGTCCGTCGCGCTGCCCGCGCTCGTGATGGCGGCGGGCGCGCTCGTCGGGGTGGCCCGGGCGTTCGCACGGCGCGGCTGGTCGACGGATGCCACGACGAGCGTCGTTCGCGGGTGGGTCGAGCGGCTCCCGCCGGTCGCCCGTGACGGGGTCCGTGCGGCCGTGCGCGTGGGCGTCGGTGCGGCCTTCGGCGTCATCGCCGTCGCGGCGGTGCTGGTCACGGTTCGGGTCGGGCTCGACCACGCCACCATCGTCGGCCTCTATCAGGCGCTCGGGGCGGGCGTCGACGGCGACGCGACGCTCACGATGGTGCAGCTCGCCCTCGTGCCGAACGCGGTGATGTGGGCGACCGCCTGGCTCCTCGGACCCGGCTTCGCGCTCGGTGCGGGCACGACGGTGTCGCCGAGCGTGACGCTCATCGGCCCGGTGCCCGGGTTGCCGCTGCTCGGCGCGCTTCCCCCGGAGGGAGCGCCGCTCGGGGTGCTCTGGCTCGCGCTGCCGGTGCTGCTCGGTTTCGTCGGCGCGATCGCGGTCGCGGCATCCGTTCCCGTCCACGAGGAGGCGCCGTGGTGGGCGACTCTCTCGGCAGGCGTCGGCGCGGGCGTCGTCGCGGGCGCGCTGCTCGGCGTGTTCGCCGCGTGGTCGGGCGGGGCCGCCGGGCCCGGGCGACTGGCCGAAGTCGGCCCCGACGCGCTGCTCGTGGCGGCGTCGGGCGCGGCGAGCGTGGGCGTGGGCGCGGTCGCGGGGGTGTTCGCGGCGCGGGCGCGGGCGCGGAACACGGTCGACGCCGGCCCGCGAGAAGAGCAGAGCGAGGAGCCCTCGCCCGTGGGGTAGTCGCGCCCACGCTCACGTGAGCGCTCGTGCCCGTGTCATCCGCTCGCCTGCGCGCCCGGTACCCTCGTAGGGTGCTGAAGCTCGTCGTGCTGATCTCGGGCACGGGCTCGAACCTCCGCGCCCTGCTCGAGGCGTCGGAGGACGCCGAGTTCCCCGCCCGCGTCGTCGCGATCGGCGCCGACCGCGACTGCGAGGGGCTCGGGCTCGGCGAGGAGTTCGGCATCCCGGCCTTCACCGTGCCGTTCACGGCGTACGACTCGCGCGACGAATGGGGCGAGGCGCTCATCGAGCAGGTGCGGCGGTGGGAGCCCGACCTCGTCATCCTCTCGGGTCTGATGCGACTCGTCCCGCCCGCCGTCGTCGACGCGTTCAGTCCGCACCTGGTCAACACGCATCCCGCCTACCTTCCCGAGTTCCCGGGTGCGCACGGCGTGCGCGAGGCGCTCGCCGCCGGGGTCACCGAGACCGGGGCGAGCCTCATCGTCGTCGACAACTCCGTCGACGGGGGTCCGATCATCGCGCAGGAGCGCGTGCCCGTGCTGCCCGGCGACACCGAGACGACCCTCCACGACCGCATCAAGCCCGTCGAACGACGCCTGCTCATCCAGGCCGTGCTCGACATCGCCAACTCGCACCTCGACCTGAAGGAGCTCGCCGCATCATGAGTGGAGCCGCAATCGACCCGAGCCTCTACCGCGAACGCGACCTCGTGCCCGTCCGGCGGGCGCTCATCGCCGTGAGCGACAAGGCGGGCCTGCCCGAGCTCGCCGCCGCGCTCGTCGACGCGGGCGTCGAGATCGTCTCCACGGGCGGCACCGCCAAGGCCATCGCCGAGGCCGGACTGCCGGTCACGCAGGTCGCCGACGTCACCGGGTACCCCGAGCACCTCGACGGCCGCGTGCGCACCCTGCACCCCGGCGTGCACTCGGGCCTGCTCGCCGACCTGCGCCTCGACCACCACGAGCGCGAGATCGCCGAACTCGCGATCAAGCCCTTCGAGCTCGTCGTCGTGAACCTCTACCCGTTCGTCGAGACCGTCGCCTCGGGCGCCGAGCCCGACGCCGTGGTCGAGCAGATCGACATCGGCGGCCCCGCCATGGTGCGAGCGTCCGCGAAGAACCACGCCAATGTCGCGGTCGTGGTCTCGCCCGACCGCTACGACGAGGTCGTCTCGGCCGTGCGCGCCGGCGGCACGACACTCGCCCAGCGTCGCGACCTCGCCCGCGAGGCGTTCCGCCACACCGCGACGTACGACATCGCGGTCGCGTCGTGGATCGGCAACGTCGTGGCGCCCGACCAGGCCGCCGATCAGTCGCCCTTCCCCGCGTGGGTCGGCGCCGCATGGACCAAGGATGCGGACCTCCGCTACGGCGAGAACTCGCACCAGAAGGCCGCGCGCTACTCCGCGGTCGGCGGCCGCCCGGGCATCGCGCAGGCCGCGCAGCTGCACGGCAAGGAGATGTCGTACAACAACTACGTCGACGCGGATGCCGCGGTGCGGGCCGCCTACGACTTCGAGGCGCCGGCCGTGGCCATCATCAAGCACGCCAACCCGTGCGGCATCGCCGTCGCGGCATCCGGCGCCGCCGACCCCATCGCCGACGCCCACCGCCGTGCCCACGAGTGCGACCCGGTCTCGGCGTTCGGGGGCGTGATCGCCGCGAACCGCACGGTCACGCGCGAGATGGCCGAGACCGTCGCCGGCATCTTCACCGAGGTGCTCGTGGCGCCCGGCTTCGAGCCCGACGCCGTCGAGGTGCTCACGCAGAAGAAGAACATCCGGCTGCTCGAGCTGCCCGCCGGCTTCGAGCCTTCCGCCGTCGAGATCCGGCAGGTCTCGGGCGGGCTCCTCATGCAGCAGGCCGACCGGTCGTTCGCGGATGCCGCCGACTGGACGCTCGTCGCGGGCGAGGCCGCCGACGAGGCTGCGCTCGCCGACCTCGCGTTCGCATGGCGGGCGTGCCGCGCCGTGAAGTCCAACGCGATCCTGCTCGCCTCCGGCGGCGCATCCGTCGGCGTCGGCATGGGACAGGTCAACCGCGTCGACTCGTGCAAGCTCGCCGTCGAGCGCGCCGGCGACCGCGCCGCCGGGTCGGTCGCGGCATCCGACGCGTTCTTCCCGTTCGCAGACGGCCTGCAGATCCTGCTCGACGCGGGCGTGAAGGCCGTCGTGCAGCCCGGCGGTTCGGTCCGCGATGACGAGGTGATCGCCGCGGCGAAGGCCGCGGGCGTCACGATGTACTTCACCGGCGAGCGGCACTTCTTCCACTGACTCCGCGCGGTGGTCGAGCAGGCGCGCAGCGCCGTGCCGAGACCCGCATCGCGAACCGATCTCGATACGGCGGCCGGCCCACTCGATCACCGCACCCGCAGTATCCTTGAGGTGAGGGCGCCCACGAAGCGCCCGAACAGCCGCGCCCACAAGGCGATGAACAAGGAGACCGATCGATGACGATCACCCACGACCCGGCACCCTCGGCCGAGGTCCACGCAGCCCTTCCCCTCGACGCCCCCGACCACGAGCGCGTGCTCATCACGCGCGGTCCCCGATCCGGGCTCACCATCATCGTCGCGGTGCACTCGACCGCACTCGGCCAGGCCCTCGGCGGCGCCCGCGTCTGGCACTACGAGCACTGGACCGATGCGCTCGCCGACGCCCTGCGCCTGTCGCAGGCCATGACCCTGAAGAACGCCGCGGCCGGCCTCGCGCGCGGCGGCGGCAAGTCCGTCGTCTGCATCCCCGCCGGCGAGACCCTCGACGAGGCGCGCCGCCACGACGCGATGCTCGACCTCGGCGACGCCGTCGAGTCGCTCGGCGGCGCGTACATGACCGCGGAGGACGTCGGCACGAGCGCCGAGCTCATGGCCGTCGTGCACGAGCGCACCGAGCACGTCTGCGGACTGCCCGCCGAGCAGGGCGGCGTCGGCGAGCCGGCGGACGCCACCGCCGCGGGGGTCCACGCCGGCATCCTCGCCACCCTCGACCACGTGTTCGGCTCCCGCGAGGTCGCGGGCCGCCACTTCGTCGTCGCCGGCCTCGGCCAGGTCGGCGGCCGCCTCGCCCGCGCGCTCGCCGCGGGCGGCGCACGCCTGACGGTGACGGATGTCGCCGAGTCGAAGCGTGCGCTCGCCGACGAGCTCGGCGCCGCCTGGGTCGCGCCCACCGAGGCGCACCGCGTCGAGGCCGACGTCTTCGTGCCCTGCGGGCTCGGCGGTGTCCTCACTCCGCACGTCGTCGATGAGCTCCGGGTGCGCGCCGTCGTCGGCGCCGCGAACAACCAGCTCGCCGAGCGCGACGTCGCGCGCCGTCTGCGGGGGCGCGGCATCGCCTGGGCGCCCGACTTCGTGGTGAACGCCGGCGGCGTGGTCTACCTCGACCTCGCCTCCACCCCCGGCATCGGCCAGCACGAGCTCGACCGCCGCATCGCCGGCATCGGCGACGTCGTCGGCGCAGTGCTGCGCGACGCGGATGCCGCGGGCATCACGACCCTCGACGCGGCCGAGCGCCTCGCCGAGGCCCGCCTCGCCGCCGCGCGCTGACGCAGAGCGGCCGGGCGTGCAGCGCCCGGCGCGCCCGGCCGCCCGGACGCCGCCGGGACGCCGTCGCACGGCGGCGCCCCGGCGCCGGACGCCTGCGCGCCCCCGATAGGCTGGCGCCATGACGACGCCCCCCGCCATCCGCCTCCCGGCTGCCCCGGATCGATCGCCGGCGCAGGCCACCGTGGCACGACGGAGCGTCGCGGCGATCGCGTCGGCGGCGGTCGTCGCGGTCGTGGCGTTCACCGCGGGAGTCCTCGCCACGTCGATCGCGCAGGGCCAGAATCCGGCCGTGCTCGGGCAGGCGATCGGCTACTTCGCGCTCGCTGGCGTGTCGCTGTGGGCGTTGCTCTGCGTCGCCAACGCAGCCGGCGCCCTCCGCGCCTGGTTCCTGGCCGGGCTCGTCGGCCTGACCTCGGCGGTGCTCGCCGCGCTGCTGGCCGCGAGTACGAACGTCCTCTCGCGCGGCATCGAGGTGAGCGGGCAGGTCTTCTCCGTCGTGCTCGGGTCGCTCGTCGGCATCAACCTCGCGTTCATCGTGGCCGCCGTGCTCGGCGAGGTCCTGCTCGCGCCGCGCGTCGAGCGGGCCGTGCTCCACCGGCGGCCGCGCCGCCTGCACCGCAAGGTCGCGCTGGTGCGCATCCCCGCCTCGAACCTCTCCGAGGGCGAGCTCACCCACCTCGAGCGACGGCCCGTCGACACCGCCAGGGCCGACGAGCAGTGGGACGACTACTGCGCCGCGCTCGTCGCCGAGGGCTGGGACACCGTCGAGGTCGACGCCGCCCCCGACCTGCCCGACTCGGTCTTCATCGAGGACACCGTCGTGTTCTTCGGCGACCTGGCCGTGCTGGCGAACCCGGGCGCGGAGTCCCGCACACCCGAGATCGAGGCGGTGGAGCGCGCCGTGCGCGCCATTCCCGGCGTCTCGATCGCGCGCATCGCCGCGCCCGGCACGCTCGACGGGGGCGACGTCCTGAAGGTGGGCGGCACCGTCTACGTCGGTGCCTCCGGCCGCACCAACGCCGAGGGGATCCGCCAGCTCCGGGGCCTCCTCGCCCCGCGCGGTTACACGGTCGTGGCGGTGCCCATGACGAAGGCGCTCCACCTGAAGAGCGGCGCGACCGCGCTGCCCGACGGAACCGTGATCGGCCACCCCGACCTGCTCGAGACCAGCTCGCTGTTCCCGCGGTTCCTCGCCGTGCCCGAGCCCGAGGGCGTCGCGGTCGTGCTCCTCTCCGACGAGACGCTGCTCATGTCGGCCTCCGCTCCGCGCACCGCCGAGCTCCTGTCGAACCTCGGCTACCGGGTCGTGACGGTCGACATCAGCGAGTTCGAGAAGCTCGAGGGCTGCGTCACCTGCCTGTCGGTGCGGGTGCGCTGATCCGGGTGACCCGGCCGTCGTGCAGCTCGACCACCCGGTCGGCGCGCTTCACGAGGTTCGCGTCGTGCGTGGTGACCACCGCGCCGACCCCCTTGGCGTGCACGAGCTCGGTGATGAGTCCCATCACGGTCGCGGCCGTGCCGCTGTCGAGCTGACCGGTCGGCTCATCGGCGAGCAGCACCGACGGCCGGGCGGCGAGGGCGCGCGCGATGCCCACGCGCTGCTGCTGCCCGCCCGACAGCTCGTACGGCCGCTGCGCCGCGTGTCCGGCGAGCCCGACGAGTTCGAGCGCCTCGGCGACGCGTGCGTCGCGCTCCTCCGCCGGAACGCGCTGCAGGCGCAGCGGCACCTCGACGTTCTCGGCGGCTGAGAGCACGGGGATGAGCCCGAACGACTGGAACACGTACCCGACACGGTCGCGGCGGACAGCCGCGAGCGCGTCGTCGTCGAGGCTCGACAGGTCGTCGTCGCCGAGCAGGACCCGCCCGGCCGTGGGCCGGTCCAGTCCGCCGAGCACGTTCAGGAGCGTGGTCTTGCCCGCGCCGGAGCGGCCGGTCACGACGACGAGTTCGCCCGGCGCGACGTCGAGCGACACGTCGGCGACGGCCGTGACGGCCTCGCCACGGCCCTCGTAGACGCGGGTGACGGCCTCGGCTCGCAGCGTGGTCATCGTGCCTCCTCGGTTTCGCCCTCGCCCGGTGCGGGGCCGGATGCCGCGGGCGGTCCGTCGCCCGATCCCGGCGGTGTCGCAGCGTCGTGCCCAGGCCGCACCTGCACGTGATCCGGCTCGAGCGACAGTCGCACCCGCTCGCGCAGGCCGAGCCCGGTGACGAACTCGTGGGGCAGCTGGAGCCGGCCGACCCGGTCGAGCACGGCGAACTCCTCGGCGACGGCCTGCTCGGCACCGTGCTCGTCGACGCGCGTGGAGCGCAGCACCTCGGTGGACGTGCGCCCGTCGCGGATCTGCACGGTCCGGCGAACGTGCTCCGACACGGACGGGTCGTGCGTGACGATGAGCATCGTCACCCCGAGCCGCTCGTTCACGCTCCGCATGGCCTCGAGGACCGACGCGGACGTCGCCTCATCGAGCTCGCCCGTCGGCTCGTCTGCGAGCAGCACCTTCGGTTCGTTGGCGAGGGCGACCGCGATCGCCACCCGCTGCTGCTCGCCGCCCGACAGTTCCGCGGGGCGCCGGTCCGCGGCATCCGCCACGCCCAGCAACTCGAGCAGCTCGGCAGCCCGCGCGGCGCGCGCGCTGCCGCGCGACGTGCCGGCGACCGCCATCGCGAGCGCCACGTTCTCGGCGGCGGTGAGGTAGGGCAGGAGGTTGCGGGAGGTCTGCTGCCAGACGAACCCGACCGTTCGGCGCCGGTAGGCCACCCGCTCGCGCGCACCCATCGACAGCAGGTCGTGGCCCGCGACGCGGGCGACACCGGCGGTGGCGGTGTCGAGGCCCGACAGGATCGTGAGCAGCGTGGACTTCCCCGAACCCGACGCGCCCACGAGCGCGACGAGCTCGCCCGGGTCGACGCGCAGGTTGAGCCCTTGGAGGGCCTGCACCTCGACGCCGTCGGCGCTGAAGATGCGCACCAGGTCCGAGCACAGGATGTGCGGTTCCGCGATCGCCTGCGTCATGGTCAGCCTTCCTCCTCCTTGCGCATGGCGCGCGCGGCGGTCACGCGGCCGCCGATGTGCGCCGCCGCTGCCGCCGCTGCGGCCGAGACGATGACGGATGCCGCGACCACGGCGCCGACGAGCACCCAGTCGTAGGTCACCGCCGGCGCCTCGGCGCCACCGGTGAACGATCGCAGGTCGACGCCCTGCAGCACCACGAGCGGCACGGTCGCGCCGAGCAGCACGCCCGCGACGACCGCCACCGCGGTGACCGGCGCGATCTCCCACGCGACGATCCCGCGCTCCCCGCGGCGGCCGAGGCCGAGCGTCGCCAGGAGCGGCAGCAGGCGGGCGCGCGCGGCCTGCCCCACGAGGAGGGCGAGCGCGAGCGCGAGTGCGGTGAGGAGCGTCGCGACCACGATGGCGGCGACGAGTCCGGCGCGCAGGCCGCCGGCGTCGGGCGTCGAGCCGATCTCGGCCGTGAGCCGCGCCGCGCTCGTGGCCGTGGCCCCCTCGCCGGCGATCTCGGCGAGGCGGGCGCCCACGGCATCGGCGTCGCCTCCCGGGGCGAGCCGGACGAGGACGCTGCGCGGCACGAGCGTGTCGACGAACGGGGCCGAGTTCACTCGGTCGATGAGCGCCCACGCGGTGCGCGTCGTGAACGGACCCTGCGCCCCGGCGGTGTCGACGACGTCGATGGCACGCCCTTCGAGCTCGACGTCCTCGCCCGCGTCGATGAGCTCGGCGACCGGCCCGGATACGAGGATCGGCGCCGCCTCGCGTTCCTCCGAGAGCCGTTCGGGCAGGGCGAGCGCGTCGAAGCGACCCTCCTGCACCAGGGCGAGCTCGTCGCGGTCGACGACGATGAGGAGGAGGGGCCGGTTGCGTCCGTCGATCTCGAGCACCGCCGGTCGGGCGGAGTACACGGGGGCGATCGCCTCCACGCCGGGCGCGTCGCTCATCTCGGCGAGCTGCGCGCGCGTCAGTGGGACCCCCGCCACGACGACGTCCGAGCCGGCCCGCCGCTGGCTCGCCGTGTCGGTCCCGGCCTCGAGCGTCGAGAGCATGACCGCCGAGGTCACCGCGACCGACATGCCGACCACGACCGCGAGCACGGGCACGAGCCCGGCGCTCGGGTCGCGCAGGGCACGCGCCGAGCCGAGGAACGGCACGAGGTCGCGGCGGTGCGACATCCGTCGCACGAGGGCGGCGAGGGGCAACGGGTAGAGGCGGAGGACGAGCACGCACGCGGCGAGGGCGAGCAGGAGCGGTGCGGCCGCGAGGAGCGGATCCACGCCGACGCTCGCGGCGCCGGCGGTGCCGCGTTGCCACAGCAGCACGACGGAGACCGCGGCGGCGATGATCACGAGCGCCTCGGCGACGACACGGAGGCGGCCGGCGCGGGACGCCCCGAGGTCGGCGCGCGCGCGGCGGAGCGGGCTCAGCCCCGGGGCCCGGGCGACCAGCACGGCTGCGGGCGTCGCCGCGAGCAGGGCTGCGAGCGGCCACCCGGCGATCGCGTCGGCGTCCGGCGTGAGCGCGACGCCGATCGCGACGCCGAGCACGGCGGAGGGGATGCCGATCGCGAGTCCCTCGAGCAGGAGGATGCCGCGGAGCTGGCCGGGCGACGCACCTCGTGCGGCGGCGAGCTCGAGGCCCGTCCGCCGGCGCTCGAACACGACCTGTGCCGCCAGGACGAGCACCGCGACGGTCACGCCGAGCGGTCCCGAGGCGACCGTCGCGAGCACGGTGTCGACGGATGCCGCGTCGGTCGTCGCGGCCACGAGCTCGTCGCGCAGCCCCGAGGTGAAGCCCACCGTCCCCACGGTGCGGACGTCGAGGTAGGGGACGAACGTGCCAGGCGGAGCGTCGGGCAGTGCGACGGCGACGGTGCGACCCGATCCGAGCGCCTTCTCGGTGCTCGCGAGCTCGCCGAGCTGAGCGGCGATCCGGGGCGCGTCGACCGCCCGGACGGCGTCGGCGTCGACGGGGATCCAGGCGTCCATGCGCAGCGCGAGCGCGAGCGGCGCGAAGTCGGGCCAGGACGCCGGGTCGAGCCATCCGACCGCGGTGTACTCGGGCGGAGCCAGGCCGTTGTCGACGACCGACGCCCGCAGGCCCGTCGGCACGTGCGTCCAGTACCCGTCGCCGGGGTCGATGGCCTGCACGGTGCCCGCGAGGCGGACGCCGACCGGAATGCCGCTGTAGTCGATCCGCCGCACGTCGCCGATCGCCCAGTCCATGTCCGCTGCGACCTCCGCGCCGAGGACGATCTCCATCGGCGCCGCGCGCGCCTCGGCGAGCGGACCGGGCAGCGGCGCCGGCCACGCTCCCTCGACGAGCCGCACGTGCTCGCCGAGCCGGGGGTCGAACCCGGGCTGGATGCGGTAGACGGGACTCGCGATGCTCGCGCCGGGGACGTTCGCGCGGACGGGCCCCGACACGGCGACCACCAGCGGATCCTCGGTCGCGGCGCGCAACGGCTGGGGGAGTCCGTCGCGGATCCCGCGGAGCCGATCCTCCTGCCCGCCCCACACGGCGTCGACGTCGTCGGGCATCGTCGTGCCGAGCTCGGAGGCGCCGATGTCGGGCCCGAGCGGCGTCGTCGTGGCGAGGTCGATCTCGACGGCGGGGCGCGCGGCGAGTCGTTCCGAGAGCGCGTCGGTGTGGACGCCGGCGACCGCGCGGGGCACCGCGACCGCGAACGCCGCGGCGGCGCAGACCAGCAGGGCCACGGCGATCGAGGGCAGCGGACCGGACACCCACTGGCGGAGCAGGAGTCCGGCCGCGGACGTCCGCGAACGATGCGCGGTCATCGGTCCTCGCCTCCCGGGAGCGCGGTGAGGGCGCGGACGCGGACGGCGCGGGCGGCCGCGACCGCCACCGCGACGCCGCCCGCGGCGAGCACCGCGACCCCCAGCGCGAACGGCAGCCAGGAGGGCGCGAACGAGGTCGCGAGTCCGGTCGCTGCGCCGGGCACGGCCGCGCGACCGAGTTCGGGCGCCGTGAGCAGCGCCACGACGAGGCCGATCGCGACGCCGATCGCAGTGGCCGTGAGCGCCACCCCCAACAGCTCGGTTCGTCGGGCGGCGGCCTGGCCGCGCGCGGTGGTGCCGAGCGCGCGAAGGACGGCGACCTCCCCGGCGCGGGCCGCCGCGAGCGCGGCGACGAGTCCCGCGAGCGCGACGAGCGCGAAGCCGGCCGCGCCCGCGGCGCCGATCCACAGTGCGGTGAGCGCGGGGGCGACCGCGGCGGTGCTCGAGGCGTCGGCCCGGATGTCGACGTCGAACCCGGCGCTCCGGTCGTCGAGCAGCGTCGAGGCCGTCGCGGCCGGGTCGTCGGACGCGATCCAGACCTCGGTGTGCTGCGGGACGCCCGCGCCGCTCGCGAATGCCGAGGCGCCGATCGCGGCGAGGTCGGCGAGGATGGCCGGTTCGGCCCCCGCGACGACGGCGACCACGTCGGCGACCTCGGCGCGGACGGTCGCGCCGCCGGTCTGGACGCGGAACTCGATCGGGTCGCCGGGACTCGCGTCGGTCAGCGCGGCGAGACGGCGATCGATCACGACGGGAACGACCGCGTCGGCCGCGGCGGCGGCGATCCGGTCGGCGGGCGACGTCGACGAAACGGTCATCTCGCCCGAGAGACCGGTCGACCCTCCCGGCTCGGCGATGACGTCGGCGACCGTCACCACGAGGTCGCCGCCGCCGCCGGTGAGCCGGGCCTCGACGCCCAGGAGGGTGAGGCCGTCGAGGTCTGGCGCGGTCGCCACGGGGGCGGGTCCGCGACCCGGCGCCGCCTCGCCCGCGGGGATCCGGTGGGCGACGCCGTCGGCGTCGAGCAGCCAGACCGCCAGGGCCGCGCGCCCGGCGCCCGTCCCGGCGTCCGCTTCGATCACCGGTGCCGCGACGGGGTCGGCGGATGCCGCGTCACTGACCTGCACGCCCAGCAGCACCTGGGACCCGGGCGCGACCGCCGGACCGCGCTCGCCCGCCGAGAGCGCGGTCGCCACGGCGGGCGGCAACGGAGTCCCGGCGGCGGGCGCGGCATCCGCCAGTCGCTCGGTCGGAAGCGCCACCAGGCCGGCCGGGTCGGATCCGACGCGGACCTCGCCGCGGAACACCGGGATCGCGGCGGTGCCGCCCGACCCGGCGCTGTCGGCGTCGAAGCCCGCCGACGGGTCGTCATCGGCGACCACGGACCGCCCCGGGAGGGCCACTCGAACCTCGCCTCCGAGCTCGGCCGCGGCCGCGGCCCGGTCGAAGGCCCGCCAGGAGCCGTCGACCGAGGCGGTGAGCGCGAGCCCGCCTGCTGCGAAGGCGAGCACGAGCACCGCCGACGCGTACAGGGGAGTGCGGCGGGCGAGCTGCCGCGCCGGGAGTGCCGGCACGAGTCCGGGCCGGGTCGCGCCCCAGCGCTCGAGGAGCCTGCCGGCGCCGCCCGCCACGGCGACCGCGGACACGGCCAGCGCGAGCAGGACGAGCACCGGAGCGAGTGCGGCGAGCGGGTCGACCCGGGTCGACCCGCCCGCCGACGGCACGAGCGGCGAACCGTACAGGCGGAACTGCCACAGCGCGATGGCCGCGAGGGCGAGGAGCACGACGACGCCGCCCGCGGTGAACGCGCGCCGGGTGCGGCCGGTCTCGTCGCCGGATCCGCGGACGACCGGCCTGCGCGCCTCCGCCCATGCCGTGCCGGTCAGCACGCCGGCGACGACGAGGAGCACGCCGCCGCCGACGAGCCACGGCAGCGCGGGCAGCGTCGACGCGAGCGGCGCCGCGACGGAGAGCGCGAGGGTGCCGGCCAGGGTGCCGACGACGACGGCCGGCGCCGCGATGGCGAACGCCTCGACCGCGGCGTCGCGCGCGACGGTCGAGGGGGAGGCGCCGCGCGCGAGCAGGAGCGTCGTCTCCCGTCGCCGTTCGGCCGCGAGCAGTGCGGCGAGGCGCACGAGCGCGACCAGCCCAGCGACACCGAGCAGCAGGAGCGGCAGGGGCGCGAGCGCGCGCACCGCATCGAGCCCGGCGAGCAGCCGGTCGAGGCTCTGGTCCAGCCGGCCGCTCTCGATGATCCCGTCGCCGCCGAGGTCGGGCTCGTTCGCGAGCGCTGGGGTGACCGATGGGAACGCGGCGCGCAGCGCCGCGAGCGACGCCGCGTCGGCGGTCGTCGCGTCGGCGACCACCGTCCAGCGGACCGTGGTCGCGCCCTCGACGTCGGCGAGCGCGGCCTCGTCGACGAGCACCGGGCCGAACGCATCGTCGGCCGCCCCCGAGGACACGAGCGGGTCGCCCGCCCACGCGGGGTCGGCCGGGTCGACCGGCGCCCAGAGGCCGACGACGAGCAGGCGCGCGCCCTCCAGCTCGACCACGGAACCGCTCTCGAGTCCCGTCGCGGCTGCGGCACCGGCGTGCACGGCGGCCGGCAGGGCGTCGACGGATGCCGCGGCGTCGGCCGCCTCCGCGTCGTCGGGCCAGGCGCCCTCGACGAGGTCGGCGCGCGCCGGCGCGGCGGGGTCGGCGAGGAGCACGACCCGGAGCGGATCGCCGCCGAGCGCGGCGATCGGGGCGGTCTGCACCGAGCGGCCCCACGAGGCGGAGTGCGGCGCGACGAAACGGTCGAGCACTCGCGCCGCGGCATCCGCCTGCGCCGTCGCGTCGCCGGCGAGCCGGGTGTGCCAGCGCGCCGCCCCGTCGGAACCCTCGGCCGCGACGACGGCCGCGCGTGCGGCCGAGGTGGGCGCGGAGACCAGGATCCCGAGCACGACGGCGAGGAACGCGGTCAGCAGGAACGCCACGGTGGCGACGCCCGCGAGCACGCCGAAGCGGGCTCGCGCTCGCGCGAGCATCACGCGCGCCATCGCCACGCGACCTCCTCGTCGGACGGATCGCACGCGCGGAACGCAGGGAACGCCGGGTGCCGGCGCGTGTTCGGGTCGAGAAAGCGTACTTCAGAATCGGCTCTTGCGCGCCACAGCCCCCGACCCATAATCTGAAGGGCTGGCCGCGCGGGGAACCATCCGCACGGCCGTGGGATCGTGATCACGACGCAGGAGGACGACATGCAGACCACCGACACTCTCGCCCGCACAGTCGCGGCGTTCGGTACTGCCGTCCCGACCTCCGCCACGGTCCACGCCGGCTAGCTCCGACCGGGTCCGTCCGCCGGCACGACGCCGGCGCCTCCCCGCGGGGACCTGAACGCCCCGCCGCCCGCGCGCCCCGACGCGCGCGCATTCGCGTCTCTCCATCGACGAGGTCTCCGCTCGGGCGACCCGTCGCGCATCCGGAAGGAATCCGCGTGACCGCCACGCACTCCCAGCTCCACCCTCCCCACGCGCAGCGCACCGGCACGGTGCGCGCCCTGCTGCGCCTGCGCGCCTACGCGCGCCCCGCGATCCCGTGGATCCTCGCGGGCATGGCCGCCTCGCTCACCGCGCAGCTGGTGGCGCTGTCGATCCCGCAGGTGCTGCAGGCGATCGTCGACGGCCCGCTGACCGACGGCGACGCGGCATCCGTCGTACCCCTGGCGCTGCTCGTCCTCGGACTCGGCGTGGTCGAGGCGCTGCTCGTCGCGCTGCGCCGCTGGTTCGTGCTGAAGCCGGGCACGCGCGTCGAGGCGTCGATGCGCAACGCGCTGTACGCGAGGCTGCAGGACCTGCCCGTGAGCTTCCACGACCGGTGGCCGAGCGGGCAGCTGCTCTCGCGCGCGATGAGCGACCTCAACCTGATCCGCCGGTGGATGTCGTTCGGCCTCGTGCTGCTCACGGTGAACCTCATCGTGATCGTCATCGGGATCGGCATCCTCGTGTCGATGAACTGGATGCTGGGACTCGCGTTCCTGGTCGCGTCGCTGCCGCTGTGGGTGGTCGGGTACCGGTTCGAGGGCCGCTACTCGGAGGTGTCGCGCCGCAGCCAGGACCAGCAGGGCGACCTCGCGACCGCCGTGGAGGAGTCGGTGCACGGCATCCGGGTGCTGAAGGCGTTCGGACGCGGCAAGCACGCGCTCACCACGTTCCGCGCGCAGGCCGAGACGCTGCGCTCGACCGAGCTCGAGAAGGGCCGGCTCGAGGCGGCGATCTGGTTCTGGCTCATCGTGATCCCCGCGATCGCGCTCGCCGTGTGCCTGGCGCTCGGCGTGTGGCTCGCCGCGCAGGGCCAGATCACGGTCGGCGAGCTGGTCGCGTTCTTCGCCACGGCGGGCGTGCTGGCCTGGCCCATCGAGTCGATCGGCTTCCTGCTCGCCTGGACGCTCGACGCGCGCGCCGCGACCGACCGATACTTCGACATCCTCGACAGCCGCAACGACATCGTCGACCCCGAGCGACCGGTGTCGATCGAGCGTCCCCGTGGCGAGCTCGCGTTCCGCGACGTCCGCTTCCGATACCAGGACTCGCCCGAGCGCTTCGGCGACCTGCTCGACGGCGTCGACCTCGTCGTGCGCCCGGGCGAGACCATGGCGCTCGTCGGGCTCACCGGCTCCGGCAAGACCACGATGACCGCGCTCGCGACGCGCCTGTACGACGTGACGGGCGGCGCCGTCGAGCTCGACGGCGTCGACGTCCGCGCACTCACGCGCGAGGAGCTGCGCCGCCACATCGCGATGGCCTTCGAGGACGCGACGCTGTTCTCGGCGTCGGTGCGCGACAACGTGCTGCTCGGCCGCCCGGAGCTGACCGGCGACGCGGCATCCGACCCGGATGTCGCGGCCGAGGCGGAGCGCGTGCTCGCCGAGGCCCTGCAGATCGCGCAGGCCGCGTTCGCCCACGGGCTGCCCGACGGCCTCGACACGAAGGTCGGCGAGGAGGGCATGAGCCTCTCCGGCGGGCAGCGGCAGCGCCTCGCGCTCGCCCGCGCGGTCGCCGCGAACCCGGCGGTGCTCGTGCTCGACGACCCGCTGTCGGCGCTCGACGTCGCGACCGAGGCGAAGGTCGAGGCGGAGCTGCGCCGCGTGCTCGCCGACACCACGGCACTCATCGTGGCGCACCGGCCGTCGACCGTCATGCTCGCCGATCGCGTCGCGCTCCTGGAGGACGGGCGCGTCACGGCGGTCGGCACGCACTCCGAACTGCTCGCCACGAGCGAGCACTACCGCTTCGTCATCTCGAGCCTCGTGGACGAGGAGCGGGGGCGGCAGGCCGAGTCGGCCGACCGCATCGACGCCGCGGAGACCGGACTCGACGAACGAGAGGAGGTGGCCCGATGACCGTCACCGGTGTCGCCGGCGAGGAGCGCCACGACTTCACCAGGGCCGAATCGAAGCACATCCGGCAGCGCTCGGTGCGCCTGCTCGGGTCGCTGCTGCGCCCCGTGCGCGGAACGCTGTGGCTCACGATGGCCGTCGTGCTCGTCTCGACGCTCGCGCAGGTCGCCGGGCCCGCGCTCATCGCGTACGGCATCGACACGGGCCTGCCCGCGCTGGTCGAGGGTGAGTGGATGCCTGCGGCGTTCGCGGGGTTCGCGTACCTGTTCACCGGCGTGGTCGGCGCGTTCCTCATCGCCTGGTACATCCGCCTCGCCGCGCGCATCAGCCAGGCGGTGCTGATCGACCTGCGCACGCGGATCTTCCTGCACACCCAGAAGCTGTCGCTGGAGTTCCACGAGTCCTACACATCGGGCAGGATCATCTCGCGGCAGACCAGCGACCTCGATGCGATCCGCGAGCTCCTGGACGAGGGCGTGAACGCGCTCGTGCGCGGCGCGCTCTACATGGGGTTCACGGGGGTCGCGCTCGTGCTGCTCGATCCCGTGTCGGGCCTCGTGCTCGCAGGTTCGCTCCTGCCGCTCGCGCTGCTCACGCGCTGGTTCCAGCGGCGATCCCAGCGGCTGTTCCGTCGCTCGCGGACGGCATCGGCCAACCTCATCGTGCAGTTCGTCGAGACCATGACCGGCATCCGCGCGGTGCAGGCGTTCCGCACCGAGCGCCGCAACCAGCAGGAGTTCGGGCGCCTCGTCGAGGACTACCGCCAGGTCAACGCCCGCGTCATCCAGCTGTTCGGCATCTACGACCCCGGCCTGATCCTGATCGGCAACGTCGCGGTCGCCATCGTGCTGCTCGTCGGCGGGCTGCGGGTCATCGACGGCCAGCTCGAGATCGGCGTGCTGCTCGCGGCGCTGCTGTACACGCGCCGGTTCTTCGACCCGCTGGAAGACATGGCGATGTTCTACAACGGCTACCAGTCCGCGTCATCCGCGCTCGAGAAGATCTCGGGCGTGCTCGAGGAGTCGCCGAGCGTGCCCGACCCGCGCGATCCGGTCGACCTGTGGAAGGCCGACGGCCGGGTGCGGTTCGAGGGCGTCGAGTTCGCCTACACGCCCGAACGGATGGTGCTGCCGAGGTTCGACCTCGAGATCCCCGCGGGGCAGACGATCGCGCTCGTCGGCTCGACGGGTGCCGGCAAGTCCACGCTCGCGAAGCTCATCGCCCGGTTCTACGATCCGAGCGACGGCGTCGTGGAGCTCGACGGCGTCGACCTGCGCCGCCTGCACCCGAAGGACCTGCGTCGCGCGATCGTCATGGTCACGCAGGAGGCGTACCTGTTCTCCGGGTCGGTCGCCGACAACATCCGGCTCGGCAAGCCGGACGCGACGCCCGACGAGATCATCGCCGCGGCCCGCGCCGTCGGGGCGCACGAGTTCATCGAGGGCCTGCCCAACGGGTACGACACCGACGTGAACAAGCGCGGCGGGCGCGTCTCGGCCGGGCAGCGCCAGCTGATCTCGTTCGCGCGCGCGTTCCTCGCGGACCCGGCGGTGCTGATCCTCGACGAGGCGACCTCGTCGCTCGACATCCCGTCGGAGCGCGCGGTGCAGGACGGCCTGCAGACCCTGCTCGCCGACCGCACCGCGGTCATCATCGCGCACCGCCTGTCGACGGTCGCGATCGCCGACCGCGTGCTCGTCATGGAGCAGGGGCGCATCGTCGAGGACGGTTCGCCCGCCGAGCTCATCTCGGGGTCGGGACGCTTCGCCAAGCTGCACGCCGCCTGGCGCGACTCGCTCGTGTAGGCAGGCGGCGGGGCGGATGTCGCGGGCTCGCGCCCGTGGCATCCGCCCGGCTCGCCCCGCGCCGCCGTCGCCGCGCCACTTGCCGTGCGCTGCATCTCCTGTGAACCGGGGTCGGGGCGGCGGCTGGAAACGGAGGGAGCGCCGTCACGCGCGGGGGAGGACCACGACGGGGGTCGGCGGAATCCCGTTGAACCCGGTCGCGGTGGCCCACGTGTAGGCGCCCATCATCGGCGAGACGAGCAGGTCGCCGTCGGCGAGCGGCGGCAGCGGCAGGCGCCGGGCGACGACGTCGACGCTGTCGCAGGTCGGCCCCGCGAGCGTGACGGGCACGCGCGTCCTGGTGATCACGCGTCGCATCGCGCGTTCGGCGGCATCGTCGCCGGCCGGCTCGACTCCGAGCTCGGTCGCGGCGAAGACGAGCGCGTGCACGTCCTCCGCGGGGATGTTCGAGTACGCGCCGTACAGCCCCTCGTCGAGGTAGTGCCAGCGGCCGTCGGCACGGTCGCTCGTGCCGATCACGCGCGTGACGAGGGTCATCGCGGGCGCGGCGACGAAGCGGCCCGGCTCGACGACGACGCGCACGTGCGAGGGTACGGCCGCGAGCGACGAGCGGATGCCGCGGGCGAGCTCCCCGAGCGGCGGCACGGGTTCGTCGTACGCGACCGGGAAGCCGCCGCCGAGGTCGAGCAGCTCGAAGCGGATGCCGTGCCGCGCCTCGAGCGCGCGCATGAGCTGCAGCGTCGTCGCGATCGCCCGCCGCCACGGCTCTGCCGACGTGGTCTGGCTCCCGACGTGGAACGTGAAGCCGCGCACGGGCAGCCGTGCCGCGAGGCACCGCTCGACGAGCGCCGGCGCATCCTCCGGCGCCACGCCGAACTTCGACGACAGGTCGGACTTCGCACCGGGGTTCGGGAACGACAGCCGCACGAGCACGCCCACGTCGCCGCAGGGCAGTCCGGCGAACTTGCCGATCTCCGACGGGCTGTCGACGACGAACGTGCGGATGCCGCGCAGGTACGCGCTCGTGATGTCGGCCACGGTCTTCACGGGGTGGGTGTGGAGGCATCCGCCCACGGGCACGGCGTGCCGCTCGAGCAGGTCGACCTCGCCGCGCGAGGCGACCTCGAACGACGCGCCGGACGAGTGCACGGCGTCGATCACTGCGGGGTGCGGGAGGGACTTGGTGGCGAAGTGGATGCCGACGCCGGGCAGCTCGCGGCGGAGCTCCCGCAGCTGCGCCACGACCCGATCGGCGTCGAGCAGGAGGAGCGGGGACCCGTGCGCGCGGACGAGGTCGCCGAGCCGGATGCGGTGGGCGTACGCCGCGAGCTCGCGACGCACGACCTCGCGGTGCGGCGGCTGCTGGGCCGACGTCGCGACGTCCGGCACCCGGCGACGGCGTTCCGGCCGGCGCTGCCGCTCGGCGGCGACGCCCGTCACTCGAGGATGCGGGCCCGTGCGGGTGAGGATGCTCATCGCAACGCCCCCTCGAGGTCGGGCACGGCGGACGGGGTGGTCCGCGTGCGGCGGCCGGCCGTGGCATCCGTTCGCCCGTCGGGCAGGATGACCCGGCGGCCGAGCTCGAACGAGACGATCGCGACGACGTAGAACACCACGTCGGCGGCGAGCTTGCCGACGAGCCACGCCGTGGGGTTCGGCCCGAGCCAGGCGGCCGCGGCGATGAGCAGGGCGGGCCGCGCGACGAAGGTGTCGAGCACCTCGGCAGGGCCGAACTCGGCGAGCATCCCGCGCAGGGTCAGTGCCACCGCGAGCGCCGCGCGCCCCGATCGGCGGCGGACGCGCGCGACGCGCAGCGAGGCGAGGTGCCCGCGGATGCCGCGCGCGACGACGAGCGCGTAGTAGCCCACGCCTTCGGCGACCGTGCCGGCGACCGCGGCGACCACGATCGAGCCGCTCGCCTCGTACGCCGCCCAGGACCCGGCGACCGCGGCGATCGTGCCGAGCACCTCGAGGGGCAGGTATCGCGCGACCCACTGCGCGACGCGTCGGCGACGCGTGCGACCTGCTCGACCCGGATGCGACATGCTGCGAGCGTCGCAGGGACCGGGCCCCGCCGGATCCGGAGGGCCCCCTCGGATCCGTCGGTGGCGCCCCTGAGATCCGACCGGCCGTCAGGCGAGCGGGGCGCGCTCGACGTCGTCGCACACGCCGGAGGACGCCCCGACGAGTTCCGGCATCCACCACAGCACGTTCGCCCACGCCACGATGAAGACCGCGGCGGCGACCGCATCGGCGAGCAGCTCCGCCGCCCCGGCCGTCGCGTACGCGTCGGCGAACCAGTAGGCCAGTGCGGCGAACCCGACGGATGCCACGGTCACCGTGACCCAGTTCACCAGTCGGGTCGCGGCGATCTCGGCCCCCTTCCGGCCGATGCGCAACCAGCCCCACGTGAGCGCGATCGTGACGGCCGCGGCGCCGACGGCGAGGACCGGGAGGTTCCACGAGCCCTCCGGCGCGAGCCACTGCGGGAGCGCGTCGACGAGGTCGAGCCAGAACTGCACGAGGGGCAGCAGCCCGCCGAAGACCCCGAAGACGGCGACCATCGCGATGGTGCGCGCATCACGTCCGGGGATCGGTGCGCGTCGAGCCGCGGACGCGAGCCTGCGGGCCACCGCACCGAGCACCGCCGTGACGCCGATGCAGAGCCCGATCAGGAGGAGGTTGCTCTGCAGGAGCGCGATCACGAGCGGAACGACGCTCGCCGTCGCCACGCCCGCCATCACGTACGCGCGCCGCCGCGCGGTGACGCGCGCCGTCTCGACCTCGTCTCCGAGCGCCCCACCGATGGCCTCGGCGACGCCCTTCCATCGTCGCTGAACGGCGACGACGCCGCCCCACGTCGACGCGACCGCGACGGAGGCGACGAGTGCGACCACGAGCGCCCACCCGGGCCGGACGGCGTCGATCGAATCCCAAGTGAGCGGCCAGGCGACGGCAGCGACGAATCCGGCCACGAGCGCCAGCCGGGGCGGGTCGGCGACAGCGGGCAGCGCGACGAGCAGAGGCCGGAGGACGGCGAGCACCGACCACGCGAAGATCTGCCACGCGCGACCGACCGGCTGCACGAGCACCCGGTCGAGCAGGCGCACGGTGCGCGAGGCGATCGCGAAGCGGTAGGCGGGCGCGAGGTTCATCACGGTGTCGGTGCCGGCGCGCAGGCGGCCGCGGAGCGCCCTCGGGTCGGTGGGGAGGGCCGGGAGCTCCGGGGTCGCCTCGCTCGCGGCGGCGTCCTCGGCCGCCGTCTCATCCTCGTCCTCGTCGCACAGCGACCGGAGCGACGACACCGGCTCGAACGGTGACAGCCGGGACGCCACGTAGGCCGGCTCGGCCGCTTCCTCGAGCACCGCGTCCTGCAGCAGCCGCACCGCGGCATCCGTGCCGACGCGTCCCGGTGCGAGCGAGTCGAAGAACCGAGCGAGGCCGGCCGCGGCGTCCAGGCGCCCCCACCACCAGTCGTTCACGCGCCAGTCGCGCGCGAGGAAGCCGTAGAAGTTCCCGAAGCCGTACCCCGCGAGCTTGGTCTGCCGGTCGATGAGCGGCTGCTCAGTGGCGGAGCGCACGTCCGACGCGATGCCCGCGATGCTGCGCGCCGGATCGCGCAGCGCGCGCCCGAGGAGCGCGTACCGGCGATCGGCCTCGAGGGCCGTGAAGTCCGCCGGAGCCGCCGGCGCCTCGTCGACGCCGATCGCCCAGTACCGCACGTGCGACAGGGCTGCGGGGATACCCGCCGCGTGGTAGAGCGGCGGCAGGTGGTCGGCCGACAGCGTCTTGGTCGTGGCGAGCGGTCGCCACGCGGAGCCCGACCAGGTGGGCGAGAGCCTGCGCTCGCCGCGCTCGGCCTCGGCCTCGACGCGGGCGCTCGTGAGCCCGAGCAGCGCCACCGCGCGGTCGAGGGCCTCCCACTGCTCGGTCGTCCTGATCCGAGCGGATGCCACGAGCCACGCGTCGATCCACTCGTCGACCTCGTCGGCGGTCGGCGCACGGCGTTCCGCGGCGATCGGTTCCGCGAGGCCGAGCACGCGCGCCGTGAGCTCGTCGCGCCATCGGATGGCGTGTTCGAGGGCGTTGTACGCCGCACGACGGACGGACTCGAGATCGATCGCCTGGCGTGCGCCCGGGTGCGCGGGCATCGACTCGAGCGCGCGCGCCCATCCGAGCACGCAGTTCGCGGCGTCGGCGAGCGCGAGCGGCGACCTGGCGAGCTTCGCGGTGTCGGCGACGCCCAGGGCGGAGAACCGCCGTCGCGTTGCGGGGCCGAGCGCGGCCAGGCGGCTGCGGGGGATGGGCCGGTACCGACGTCGGCTCGGCAACGAGGAGCCCAGCTGCCACAGGCTGGGGGCGGCGATGGTCTCGGCGAGGTGGTCGGCGAGATCCGCGGCCATCGCGCGAACGTATGCGGCGCGGCGGGCTTGCACGGCGTCGGGGGTCCATGCCGCGCTCGCCACGAGCGGTGCGGTGCCGTCCAGGCGGGCGGCAGCGACGAGTCGTTCGGCGTTGAACCGCTCGAGCTCGGCCACCTCGCGGGCGACCGACTCGCTTCGCATCTGCTTGGAGACCATGGCCCGGAGGGCTCGGAAGAAGCGCGACGCGTTCGCGTCCCATTCCGTCTCGCGGCCCACGGGCGGGTCGGGTTCGGGGTCGAGGAAGAGCATGACCCGGTCGGCGCGCCGCTCCGAGATGCGCGAGCGCGCCGACCGCAGCGCGCGCTCGATGGGCACGTTGTCGAAAACGGCACCGTCGACGATGCGGTACGGAGTGCCGGACTGCTCACGATGCGCGGCGAACGCGAAGCGCATGCCGCGTTCGGCTGCGTCATCCGGCTCGCCCGCGGTGCCGCCCCAGGAGTCGACGTGCGCCGGCTCGAACCCGCCGGCGAGCGATGACGTGGAGCGGGCGGCGAGCGCCAGCCGCTGCAGGCTCGCCCGGTCATCGCCGAGGCGGGTCGCGTCGATGCCGTCCTCCTTTCGGGGGATGCGGTTGTCGAGGAGGTGGTCGTCGCTGCCGATGAATCGGAAGTGCCCCCGCCCCTCGTTGGCGTCCTCCTCGTACGCGTCGTCGGCGTCGATCACCGTCGCGGACAGGTCGACGCCCGTGTACGGCGCGACGAGGTCGGGGTGCCGCTCGTCGGTGTCGTAGATCGTGGTCAGCGCCTCGAGCACCTTGGGTCGGAAGTACCCCTCTCCCTGCATGAGCGCGACGATGCCGCCGCTTCCCGGCGGATGGAGCAGACCCCAGAAGCCGCCGACCTTCGCCCAGGTGTCGAGCAGACGGTCGAGACCCGTGCCCGCGCGCTGCGCGACGGCGTACACGACGGCGTTCAAGCCGCCGGCGCTGGCACCCGCGAGCAGGTCGAATTCGACCCGGTCGTATCCGGCGACGTCGAGCATCTCGGCATACGCCTGAAGGCGCGCGAGCACGGGCGGCGTCAGCGGGCGGCCCGCCGGCTCGGGGACGAGCGCGAGCGTGCCCCGGTCGGTGTCGTAGAGGCGGATGCGACGGATCAGATCGAGCTCCGCCACGGCGCCGCCGATCCACACGGCGAGACTCACCCCGCCGCGCATCGCGAGCGCGATCCGCATCGTGCGATTGAATGACGGGACGGCGTGCCTGGCGTGCGCGACCGCCTCCACCTGTTCGTCGGGCCCGACGACGACGAGCTCGACGGGGCGGTCCGACGCGGTCACGCCGCCGGGTCGGGTCGGTTCCGCATCGTTCGGGACCATGGGCGTCGCTCCTCGGGTGCTCGGGCGCCGGGGCGCCTGCGATGCCGCGCGGCATGCAGGGACGCGGCGATCCCAGCGTGGCACGACGGTGCCCCGACCCGCACGCCGCGTTGGCCGTCGGTGCGCGGTTGTCCCCAGAACGGGGACCGCGCGGGCCCCGCCCGGACGCGGTAGCCTCGCGGTGGGCGGCGCATGGACGTCGACGGCTGACGCACGCCTTCGAGTGGAGGGGTTGCATGGCACAGGCCGGAGAAGAGCCAAGCCTGCGCGTGGCGATCGCAGACGACGCGTTGCTGCTGCGCGAGGGCATCGCGAAGGTGCTCGAGGGCGGCGGCATCGAGGTCGTGGCATCCGTGGGCACCGCCGACGAACTGCTCGCGGTGCTCGACGGCGACGACCTCGACGCGGCGATCCTCGACATCCGCATGCCCCCGACGCATCGCGACGAGGGCATCGTCGCGCTCGAGCGCATCCGCGAACGCGGCGACGACCTCGGCGTGCTGCTGCTGTCGATGTACGCCACGCCCGAGTACGCCCTGCGCGTCATGGGTGCGGGCAGCGGCACGGGGTACCTGCTGAAGGAGCGCGTGTCCGAGCCGCAGACGCTCGTCCGCGCCGTCGAGACCGTCGCCTCGGGCGGGTCGGTCGTCGACCCCGAGGTCGTCGAGCAGCTCGTCAAGCGCACGCGCGCCGACGACCCCCTCGCCCGGCTCACCGAGCGCGAGCGGTCGGTCCTCGAACTCATGGCGCAGGGCTACTCCAACGGCGGCATCGCCCAGACCCTGTTCCTCGGGCTGAAGACCGTGGAGACCCACGTTCGCAGCATCCTGCAGAAGCTCGACCTCGAGGAGTCGCCCGAGCACCACCGCCGCGTGCTCGCCGTGCTCACGCTCCTCGGCGAACGCTAGGGGTGGGGCGCCCGTGATGGCGCACGGAGACCGCCGCCGCGTCGCGCGTCGCACGGCGATCATCGCCGTCGCCGTCGCGTTCAGCCTGTGGATGGAGATCGCCGGCTTCCTCGCCACGCCGGTGGCGGAGCAGCGGGAGGTCGCGTACGTCACGCTGCACGCGACCGTGCCGCTCGTGTTCGCCGCCTGCGCCGGCGTCGCCTGGGCGATCGGCCCCACCGCCGTGCCGGCCCGGCTGATGATCGCCTTCGTGTTCCTGTGGATCCCGCAGTCGATCTTCCAGGTGATCGGCGGCATCGGATGGCTCTGGCCGGTCGTGCGCGGCATCGACCTCGTCTGGGCCGTCATCTCGGGCCTGCTCGTGCTCGTGTACCCGCGCGGATGGCTCGGCGACCGGTTCGACCGCGTGGTCGCGACCACGGCGGTCGTGGCATCCGTCGTCAACCTCGCGGCGGTGCTCGCGCTCGCCGGACCCGACGCGGCCCCGTGCGACTGCGTGGCGAACCCGTACCGGATCGCGGAGGCGCCCCTGCTGTTCGCCCTCGTCGACTACGGCTACCGCGTCATCGGCGTGGGCCTCGCGCTCGTCATCGCGGCACGGCTGCTCGTTCGGTGGGTGCGGGGGAGCGTGCCCGCCCGCGCGGTCGCGTTCCTCATGCCGATCTCGCTGTTCGCGTGGGCCCTCGCCATCGCGGTGCAGGCAACTGGCTACATCACCTCCACCTCGACGGGGATGGTCATCGACACGATCGCGCTGCTCGCGATGGCGGCGGTTCCGGTCACCTTCGTCGCGGGCATCGCGCACACCCGCAACATGCGCGCACGCGTCGCGGACCTCATGCGCATCACGCGCGAGGGCGCCGATCGCGGGTTGTGGGCCGAGTCGCTCGCGCGCACGCTCCGCGACGACAGCGTGCGCGTGTTCTGGTGGGACGAGGAACGTGGCCGGTACGTCGACGCCGCCGGCAAGCTCATCGACTCGCAGGAGGAGGGCCGCGGCCACAGCATCCTCCCGGTCGCGTCGCCGTCCGGCCTGCCCATCGCCCTCATCCGCCACGACCGCGTGCTCACCGACAACATGCGGCTGCTCGACGGCGTCTCGAGCGCGCTCAGGCTGTCGGTCGACAACGGCCGGCTCCGTTCCGACCTCGAGCGCACCCTCGACCAGGTGCGGCAGTCGCGCCAGCGCATCGTCGAGGCGGGCGACGAGGCCCGGCGACGCATCGAGCGCGACCTCCACGACGGGGCGCAGCAGCAGCTCGTCTCCCTCGGAATGCGGATCCGGCTCGCGGCGAACACCGCCCGCGCCGCCGGCGAGGACCAGCTCGCGGAGGACCTGGAGGATGCGATCGCGAACCTCAACCAGGGACTCAAGGAACTCCGCGAGCTCGCCCACGGCATCCACCCGAGCCTGCTGTCGCAGGGCGGGCTCGCGCTCGCCGTGCCCGAGCTCGCCGGTCGCTGCCCCGTACCGGTCGAGGTCGACGTGCAGGCCGACGGCCGCCTGCCCGAGCTCATCGAGTCGACGGCGTACTTCGCGATCGCCGAGTCGCTCGCGAACATCGCCAAGCACTCGCAGGCGACGCGGGCGTGGATCCGCGCGGTCGTGGAGGACGACCACGTCGTGATCGAGGTGCGCGACAACGGCGTCGGCGGCGCGTCGCTCGAGGCAGGGTCCGGCGTGCTCGGCATCGCCGACCGGATCGAGGCGGTCGGCGGCGAGCTCGACCTCGAGAGCCCACGCGGTTCGGGCACGACCGTGACGATGCGGATGCCGCTGCATCCTCCCGTCACGGACGCCCCGGTCGCGTCCGGCGCAGCACCGCTCGGCGCAGCCGAACCCGGGGAGCCCGCGTCCGACGCCCCCGGCGCCGGGGGCGTGCCCGCGGGCGGGATCGGCTCACCGCTCGACGCCTGAGCGTCGCACAGGCTCGCCGGTTCAGCCGTTCCAGCGGCACGTCGCGAGGTCGATGCGGTAGCCGTCGTCGTCGGCGGCGGGGCGCAGCGGCACGCCCTCGGCGTCGTAGTGCGGCCGGGCCGACTCCGCGTGCCCGGCCGGCGGCCTGCCGCCCGCGCGCACGACACGCCACCACGGCACGGAGTGCCCGTACCGCGCCATGACCTGGCCCACCGCGCGCGCCCCGCGCGAGCCGAGCACCGCCGCGACGTCGCCGTAGGTCATGACCCGCCCGGGCGGGATGTCGTCGACCACGGCGAGCACCGCCTCGACGAAGCCGTCGCCGGGCCGTGGCATCCGTCGCCCCTCGAACGCGGGGGCGGGTCAGCTCGCCAGTTCGAGCGCGCCGATGACGTCGCCGTACTGGGTCTCGCCGATGTCTCGGAAGCCGATGCGGTGGAAGAACTCGCCGGGACCCTCTTCGCCGGGCTCCCACAGCACGGTGATGCGGTCGAAGCCGCGACGCTTGGCCTCTTCGGCGAGGGCGTGGGCGAGGAAGCGGCCGACGCCCTTGCCCTGCGCCTCGGCGTCGACGTTGATGCGCCAGATGCAGGCGCGGAACTCCTCGTGCTCGTTCTCGGGGTCGAAGTTGCCGTGGATGAAGCCCACGACCCTGTCGTCGTTCAGCGCGACGCGCTGCCAGGCGGTCGCCGGGTTGACGACCGCGGTCTCGGCGGCGTAGGTGACGGGGGCGATGAACTGCTCCTGCCCGGGCTTCAGCGACAGGTTGTTCGCGGCCACCACGTTCGTCGCGTTCAGTTCTTCCAGTCGCAGTTCAGCCATGCACGGCACTCTATCCGCTCGCCCCGCACGCCGGGTAGCCGAGCTCGATCTCTCGATGTCGAGATATTCGGCCGAACCGGTAAGCTGGCAGGCGGCGTGTCGGACACCCCCGAGACTTCCTCGCTTTTCCAGCAATCCCACGAGATCCCAAGGAGACCGCCCCTTGTCGAAGATCAAGGTCGAAGGCACCGTCGTAGAACTCGACGGCGACGAGATGACCCGCATCATCTGGCAGGCCATCAAGGACCAGCTCATCCACCCGTACCTCGACGTGAACCTCGAGTACTACGACCTCTCCATCCAGAAGCGCGATGAGACCGACGACCAGATCACGGTCGACGCGGCCAACGCGATCAAGAAGCACGGCGTCGGCGTCAAGTGCGCCACCATCACGCCCGACGAGGCCCGCGTCGAGGAGTTCGGCCTGAAGAAGATGTGGCGGTCGCCGAACGGCACGATCCGCAATATCCTCGGCGGCGTCATCTTCCGCGAGCCGATCATCATCTCGAACATCCCGCGGCTCGTGCCCGGCTGGAACAAGCCGATCATCGTCGGCCGCCACGCGTTCGGCGACCAGTACCGCGCCACCGACTTCAGGTTCGACGGGCCCGGCACCCTCACCATGACCTTCACCCCGCAGGACGGCTCGGAGCCGCAGCAGTTCGAGGTGTTCCAGGCGCCCGGCTCGGGCGTCGCGATGGGCATGTACAACCTCGACGACTCGATCCGCGACTTCGCACGCGCCTCGCTCAACTACGGCCTCGATCGCAACTACCCGGTGTACCTCTCGACGAAGAACACCATCCTCAAGGCGTACGACGGCCGCTTCAAGGACATCTTCCAGGAGGTGTTCGACAGCGAGTTCAAGTCGAAGTTCGACGAGGCCGGCATCACCTACGAGCACCGCCTCATCGACGACATGGTCGCGGCGTCGCTCAAGTGGGAGGGCGGCTACGTCTGGGCGTGCAAGAACTACGACGGCGACGTGCAGTCCGACACCGTCGCGCAGGGCTTCGGCTCGCTCGGCCTCATGACCTCGGTGCTCACCACGCCCGACGGGAAGATCGTCGAGGCCGAGGCGGCGCACGGCACGGTCACGCGCCACTACCGCCAGCACCAGCAGGGCAAGCCCACCTCGACGAACCCGATCGCCTCGATCTTCGCCTGGACGCGCGGCCTCGCGCACCGCGGCAAGCTCGACGGCAACCAGGAGCTCATCGACTTCTCGCACACGCTGGAAGGCGTCGTGGTCGAGACCGTCGAGTCCGGCGCCATGACGAAGGACCTCGCCCTCCTCGTCGGACCCGAGCAGGAGTACCAGACGACCGAGCAGTTCCTCGACACGATCGACGCGAACCTCAAGGCGCGCCTGTCCGCCTGAGCCTCGACGCTCCCGTTCGAAGGGGTCGGATGCCGCGGCATCCGGCCCCTTCGCCGTGCCGCCGCCCGCCCGTGGAGGAACTTCCGCCCTCCGGTCGGCGTGTCGCGCTGCGACGCGCCGGGGCCGGACGATTCTTGCTGCGTTCGCCGAGGCGGGAAACGAGCGGCCGCGGATCGGGGAGGATGGAGGGCATGGCCCGCGCCACCCGTCTCGTCCGCCGCTACCCGGTCGTCGCGCTCACGCTCGCGATCGGGCTGCTCGGGGCCGTCCTCGCGCTCGCGGGCGCCGGTTGGCTGGTCGCGTGGATCTTCAGCGCGTACGCCCTCGCGGTCGCGGCATGGCAGGCCGTCGGAATGGTGCGCGACATCCTGCGCGGGCACTGGGGGCTCGACGTGCTCGCGGTCACCGCGATCGTCGCCACGGTCCTGGTGGGGGAGTACGTCGCGTCGATCATCGTGGTGCTGATGCTCACGGGCGGCGAGGCGCTCGAGGACTACGCGGGCCGGCGCGCCAAGCGCGAGCTCGACGCACTGCTGGCGCGCGCGCCGCAGCACGCGCACCGCGTCGTCGACGACCATTTCGTCGACGTGCCCATCGACGACGTGGTCGTCGGCGATGTGCTGCTCGTTCGGCCGAGCGAGATCGTGCCCGTCGACGGCACGCTGCGATCGGACGAGACCGCGGTCGACGAATCGTCGATCACGGGCGAGAGCCTGCCCGTCGAGAAGCGGGCCGGCGACGAGATGCTGAGCGGATCGGTCAACGGACACGTCGCCGTGCAGATGGTCGCCACCGCGCGTGCGGAAGACAGCCAGTACCAGCAGATCGTGGCGCTCGTCGCCGGGGCGGCCGCGAGCAAGGCGCCCGTCGTGCGGCTCGCCGACCGCTACGCCGTGCCGTTCACCGCGTTCTCGCTGCTGCTCGCCGGCGTCGCCTGGTGGCTGTCGGGCGACCCGGTGCGGTTCGCCGAGGTGCTCGTGCTCGCGACGCCCTGCCCGCTGCTCATCGCCGCGCCCGTGGCGTTCATGGGCGGCATGAGCCGTGCCGCGCGCAACGGCGTCATCGTCAAGGGCGGGGGAGTGCTCGAGCAGCTGGCCCGCGCCCGCACCGCCGTGTTCGACAAGACCGGCACGCTCACGCACGGCGCGCCCGAGCTCGTCGCGATCCGGCCCGAGGCCGGCTTCGACGCCGACGGACTGCTGGCGCTCGTTGCATCCGCCGAGCAGTACTCGTCGCACGTGCTGGCCGCGTCGATGATCGAGGCCGCGACCGCGCGCGGGCTGGCACTGACCGAGGCGGATTCCGCTCGCGAGGCCGCGACGAACGGCGTCGTCGCGCGCATCCGCGACCGCGAAGTCGTCGTCGGCAAGTACGCGTTCGTGCTCGAGCACGCCCCGGCGGCGCGCCGGACGGACATCGGGCCGGGCGAACTCGCGGTGTACGTCGCCGTCGGCGGCCGGTATGCCGGGGCGCTGCTCGCGCGCGACCGCCTCCGCGACAACGCCCGCGAGACGCTCGCGCGCCTGGACGCGCTCGGCGTGCGGCACACGATGATGCTCACCGGCGACGCGCAGGCCACCGCCGACCACATCGCCGCCGAGCTCGGCATCGAGCGCGTGCGCGCCGAGTGCCTTCCCGCCGACAAGGTCCGCGAGGTCGCCGCGATCGCCGAGCGCCCGGTGATCATGGTGGGCGACGGCGTGAACGACGCACCCGTGCTCGCCGCGGCCGACGTGGGGATCGCGATGGGCGCGCGCGGCGCGACCGCGGCGAGCGAGTCGGCCGATGCGGTGATCCTCGTCGACGACGTCTCGCGCACCGCGAAGGCCGTCGAGGTCGGGCGCGACACAGTGCGGATCGCGCTGCAGAGCATCTGGCTCGGCATCGTCGTGAGCGTCGCGCTGATGGTCGTCGCCGCGTTCGGGTTCATCCCGGCGACGGCGGGCGCGCTCCTCCAGGAGTTCGTCGACCTCGCGGCGATCCTGTTCGCATTGCGGGCCATCGGAGGGCGTCGCGATGCCGCGACGGCGGCGCCCGCCCGGCAGCGCGCCGCGGCATCCGCTCACCGCTGACACCGCGAAGCCGAAACGTCACGGCTCGGTAACGAGCGAGCGAATTCCACGTCGAGCCTTGCGACGAATTTGTTCGTAAGGTTTACTAACAAACGTGACCGCAACGGAGACCACCCGCACCCAGCCCCAGGCGCCCGCCGCACACGGCGGCGGGGCGCTGTTCGCCGATCGCGCGCTGCGGGCCTCCGGAAAGGTGCTCCCCGAGCACGCGCGCAGCCACAACCGCTCGCTCGTGTTGCAGACCCTCTACACGCAGGGTGCGCAGAGCCGCGCGGATGTCGCCCGCGGGACCGGCCTCACGCGCGTCACCGTCTCCGACCTCGTGGCAGAGCTCATCGTCGAGGGCCTGGTCGTCGAACTCGGCCAGCGCGAGGACGCCCGCCCCGGCAAGCCCGCGACCCTCATCGACGTCGACCGGGCCGGCTTCCACATCGTCGCGCTCGACCTGTCGGAGCACACGCGCTTCCGCGGGGCGGTGCTCGACCTCGACGGCGGCGTGGTCGCACGCGCCGAGGTCGCCCTCGACGGCGCGACCGGCGAGCGCGCGTTCGCGCTCATCGTCGAGCTCCTCGACGGACTCCTCGCCCTCACCACCGCGCGCGTGCTCGGCATCGGCGTCGGTTCGCCCGGCGTCGTCGAGCCGAACGGCGTCGTCCGCTCCGCTCCGAACCTCGGCTGGACCGACCTGCCCCTGCAGGAGCGCCTCGCGGCCGCGTTCCACCTCCCGGTGCACGTCGCGAACGACGCGAACGTGGCCGTGCTCGCCGAGCACGCGACCGCACCCGGCGACCTCATCCTCGTGAAGGTCGGCCACGGCGTCGGCGCCGGCCTCATCGTCGGCGGCCGTCCCGTGCTCGGCGCCGGATCCGCAGCGGGCGAGATCGGGCACGTCGTCGTCGGCACCGACGGTGGCCCGACCTGCGCGTGCGGCAAGGACGGATGCCTCGAGGCGTGGCTCGCCGTGCCGCGCCTCAGCGCCGAGCTCGAACGGCTCGGCACGACGGATGCCGCGGCATCCGCTCGCGAAGAGACCCTGCGGGAGGCGGGCCGGCGCCTCGGCATCGTGCTCGCCCCCGTCGTCGGTGCGCTGAACCTCTCCGAGGTCGTGCTCAGCGGACCGGCGGAACTGCTTGACGGGCCGCTGCTCGACGCGGCCGTCGAGACGCTCCGGAAACGGACCATGGCGGAACACCACCGTGATCTGAGGCTCCGGATGACCGCGCACGGGCAGGACATCGTCCTGCGCGGCGCGGCCGTCATGGTCCTGTCCGGGCAACTCGGGGTCTCCTAGCAGGCCCGCCCCGCACCAAGGGTGAGCGCACCCCCGCTCTCGCCCCACTCCCATCGAAAGGAACCCAGCAATGAGGAAACTCGGCATCGTGGCGCTCGGCGCCGCTGCTGCACTCACCCTCGCCGGTTGCGCCACCACCGGAAGCGACGCCGCTTCCGAGGAGGGCGCAGAGATCCGCGTCTGGCTCGTCGGCACCGACACGCCCGACGCCGCGCGCGAGTACCTGGTCGAGACGTTCGAAGAGGAGCACCCCGGCTCCACGCTGGTCATCGAGGAGCAGTCGTGGGACGGTCTCGTGGACCGCCTCACCACGAGCCTCTCCGGCTCCGACAGCCCCGACATCGTCGAGGTCGGCAACACGCAGGCCTCCGCCTTCACCTCGGCGGGCGCGTTCATGGACCTGACCGAGCACTACGACGAGCTCGGCGGCGACGACCTGCTGCCCGGCTTCGTGGAGGCCGGCTCGTACGACGAGAAGTTCTATGCCGCCCCGCTGTACTCGGGCGCACGCCTGGTGTTCTACAAGAAGGACGCACTCGCGGCATCCGGCCTCGACGTGCCCGCCACGCTCGACGAATACATCGCGCAGGGCGTCCAGCTCGCCCAGGACAACCCCGGCAAGTCGGGCATCTGGTGGCCCGGCCAGGACTGGTACAACGCGCTGCCCTACATCTGGGAGAACGGCGGCGAGGTGGCGGTGCCCGACGGCGACGCGTGGGACGCCCAGCTCTCGAGCGACGAGTCGGTCGCCGGCCTCGAGCAGGTCCAGCAGGTCATGACCGAGGCCTCCCTCGCACCGAAGGACGGCAACGAGACCAACCCGCAGGTCGGCTACTGCGACGGCACCACGCTGCAGCTGTCGGCACCGAGCTGGGTGAAGTGGTCGATCCTCGCGCCGGCCGACGCCGAGACCCCCGGCTGCCCGGAGGAGGAGGCCAACCTCGGCGTCTACGCCCTCCCCGGTGCCGACGGCGACGCGGCACAGGTGTTCGCCGGCGGCTCGAACATCGGCATCTCGGCGAACTCGCAGCACCCCGAGCTCGCGCTCGACGCGCTGAAGATCATCCTGTCCGACGAGTTCCAGACGATCTACGGCGAGAACGGCCTCGTTCCCGCCAAGCTCTCGCTCGCCGACACCCTCGGCACCGACGAGGTCGCGCAGGCGATCGCCTCGGCCGCGGGCAACGCCAAGCTCACCCCGGCATCGCCGAAGTGGGCCGACGTGGAGGCCGCCGGGATCCTGCAGGACCTCTTCGTGAAGATCGCGCAGGGCGGCGACGTCCAGGCGCTCGCGGAGGAAGCCGACCAGAAGATCGAGGACATCCTCAACGGCTGATCGGTTCCGATCCGGTGCGGCCGCGCGCAGAATGACGTTGCGGCCGCACCGACCTCCAGGCCCGGGCCGGCAGCCGCCCGCACACGCTGCCGGCCCGGAACCATGAGCGGGCGGCGTCCCGCGGCATCCGTTCCACCGTCACCGGCGCTGTCGCCGTCGAACGCAGGAGATCCCCATGACCACCACCGACAGCGGCCCCTCCCCGGCCGTGAGCTCGGTCGACGGCGAGCGCCTCGTCGCGCCGCAGCCGGAGCCCCAGCGGCCCGCCCGACGTCGCCGTCGGCGCGCCGGCGGGCTCACCCCCTACGCGCTTCTCGTGCCCGCGTCGATCGTGCTCGCCGCGATCGTCGGCTGGCCGCTCGTGCAGCTGCTCATCACCTCGATGCAGGAGTTCGGCCGGGCCCAGGTGTTCGGCGCCCCGCCCGAGTGGGTGTGGTTCGACAACTACGTGTCGGTCCTCACCGACCCCGACTTCTACGCGGTCCTCGGCCGCAGCCTGGTGTTCGCCGCCGCGTGCGTCGTCATCACGATGACGCTCGGCACCCTCGTCGCGCTGCTGCTGCAGCGGCTGCCCAAGGGCTTCCGCCTCCTGCTCTCGCTCGGACTGCTGCTCGCGTGGGCGATGCCGCCCCTTTCGGCCACGATCGTGTGGGGCTGGATGTTCGACACCGACTACGGCGTCGTCAACTCGGTGCTCGTGAACACGTTCGGGCTCGAGCAGTACACGCAGCACTCCTGGCTCATCGAGCCGCTCAGCTTCTTCCTCGTCGCGGGCGTGATCATCGTCTGGGGCGCGGTGCCGTTCGTCGCGTTCGCGCTCTACGCCGGGCTCACCCAGGTGCCCGACGAGGTGCTCGAGGCGGCGCAGCTCGACGGCGCCGGCGGGCTCAGCCGATTCCGCCTCATCATCTTCCCGTACCTCAAGCCGATCTTCCTCATCACGACGATCCTGCAGATCATCTGGGACCTCAAGGTCTTCACGCAGATCTTCGCGCTGCAGGACATCGGCGGCATCCGCGAGCAGACCAACACGCTCGGGGTGTACATCTACCAGGTGTCGATCGCCGGCGGCGACTTCGGCACGGGCGGCGCGATCGCCGTCATCACCGCGATCATCCTCATGTCCATCTCGCTCTACTACGTGCGACAGACCGTGAAGGAGGAGGAGCTGTGAGCGCCGCCACCCTCGCCACGCCGACCGGCCGCCAGGCCGCCGCTCCCGCCCGCCCGCGCCGCCGCATCCGCCCCGCCACCATCGGCTGGAGCGCCCTGTCGGTCGTGCTGTTCGCCCTCTTCTCGTTCCCCGTGTACTGGATGGTGAACACCTCGTTCCAGCCGAACAACGAGATCCGCGGGTCCGACATCCACTTCTGGCCCGACAACTTCACGCTGCGCAACTACGAGACGGTGCTGTTCGATCCGGGCCGCACGCCCTTCATGCCGGCCGCCGCGAACTCGCTCATCGTGACCCTCACCACCGTCGCGGTCGCGCTGATCTTCGCCTTCCTCGCCGCGCTCGCGGTCACGAGGTTCCGGTTCAAGAGCCGTCGCACCTTCATCATCGTGATCCTCGTCGTGCAGATGATCCCCGGCGAGGCGATGATCGTCTCGATCTTCCGGGTCATCGACGGATGGCAGCTCCTGAACACCCTGATCGGCCTCACGATCGTGTACGTGGCGACCGTGCTGCCCTTCACGATCTGGACGCTTCGCGGGTTCGTCAACGGCGTGCCGGTCGACCTCGAGGAGGCGGCGATGATCGACGGATGCTCCAGGTCTGGCGCGTTCTGGCGGGTCACGTTCCCGCTGCTCGCGCCGGGCCTCGTGGCGACGGGCGTGTTCGGGTTCATCCAGGCGTGGAACGAGTTCGTGATCGCGCTGGTGCTGAACGCGCGCCCCGAGATGATGACCCTGCCCGTGTGGCTGCGCACGTTCCTCGTCGCGAACGGCACGACCAACTGGGCGGCGATCATGGCCGGGTCGACCCTCATGGCCATCCCCGTGATCGTGTTCTTCCTCATCGTGCAGGGACGCATGACGAGCGGCCTCGTGAGCGGAGCGGTCAAGGGATGAGCGCCGCGATCCACGGCGGCGCACCCGAGGGCCTGCGCCGCGACATCCTCACGACGCTGCTGCCCGGATTCATCGGACCGGTCGCGCCCGAGTGGCTGCTCGCGCTGCTGCGGGAGGGTCTCGGCGGGGTGTGCCTGTTCGCCACGAACGTCGCCTCCGCGGTACAGCTGGTCGCACTCTCCGAGTCCCTGCGGGAGGCGAACCCGCTCGCGGTCGTCGCGATCGACGAGGAGGGCGGCGACGTCACGCGCCTGTTCGCCGACCGCGGCGCGCCGTACCCCGGCAACGCCGTCCTCGGCCGCATCGACGACGTCGTGCTCACCCGCGCGATCGGCCGCGCCGTCGGCGACGCCCTGGCGGCGGCGGGCTGCACCATGACGTTCGCGCCGGATGCCGACATCAACTCGAACCCGCTCAACCCCGTGATCGGCGTGCGCAGCTTCGGCGCGACGTCCGAGCTCGTCGCCCGTCACACCGCCGCGTGGATCGAGGGCGTGCAGTCGGCCGGCATCGCCGCGAGCGCGAAGCACTTTCCGGGCCACGGCGACACGGCGACCGACTCGCACCTCGCGCTGCCCGTCGTCGACCTGCCGCTCGAGCGGCTGCGCGAGCGCGAGCTCGCGCCGTTCCGCGCCGCCATCGAGGCCGGCACGCGCACGATCATGACCTCCCACATCCTGCTCCCGCACCTCGACGCGGAGCATCCCGCCACCCTGTCTCCCCGCATCCTGCAGGGCCTGCTCCGCGGGGAGCTGGGCTACGAGGGCGTCATCGTCTCCGACGCCCTCGACATGGCCGGGGCGAGCGGCGTGCACGGCATCCCCGCCGCTGCCGTGCACGCGCTCGCTGCCGGCTGCGACCTGCTCTGCATCGGCACCGGCAACACCGCCGAGCAGATGGAGGAGATCGTCGCGGCGATCGAGGCCGCGGTGGCCTCGGGGCGGCTCCCGGCCGAGCGGGTCACGGATGCCGCGGGACGCGTGCGCGCGCTCGCGGCGGCGCCCGCCTCGGGGCCTGTCCCGGCGCCGGGTTCCGGTGCCGCGACGGATGCCGCGGCATCCGCCGCACCGACGACCCTGCCCGACGACCTGCACGCCCGCATCGCGGCGTCGTTCCACGTCGCGCCGGCTGCGCTCGAGCGGCTGGCGGGCGCCGGCCGGTTCGGCACGGTCGTGCGCATCGACACCGTCGCGAACATCGCCGTCGGCGAGGTGCCGTGGGGTCCGTTCGCGCTCGTCGCGGCGCCCGACCGCGCTCGCCCGGCTCCGGCCTGGTTGACGGATGCCGCGGTCGTGCCGCTCGACGCGGCGAACCCGCTCGCCGACCCGGCCGGCCTCGCCGGACCCGTGCTCGTCGTGGGCAAGGACCTGCACCGGCATCCGTTCGCCGTCGACGCGATCGCACGGCTGCGCGCCGCACGCGACGACGTCGTGACGGCCGATCTCGGCTGGCCGAGCGACGACCTCGGCCTCGCCGACGTCGCCACGTTCGGCGCGTCACGCGCGGTCGCCGAGGCGTTCGCGACGGTCATCGACGAGGCACTGCGCGCCGCCCCCGCGGAGGTCTCGTGAGACTCGGCATCGACATCGGCGGCACCAAGACCGCGGCCGTCGCGATCGGCGACGACGGCGCGCTCACCGAGCAGGTGCGCATGCCCACGGGCTTCGGCGCCGACGCGGTCGTCGAGACGGCGCTGCGCACCGTCGAGCGGATGTCGCTGCTCACGGGCGTCGACCCGGGCGCGTTCCGCTCCATCGGCATCGGGATCCCGGGCTCGGTCGACAGCGCCACCGGCCGCGTCGCGCACGCGGTGAACCTCGGGCTCGAGGGACTCGACCTCGGCCCCCGCCTCTCGGAGCGCCTCGGCGTCGACGTGCGCGTCGAGAACGACGTGAAGGCGGCCGCGCTGGGCGCGCACCACCTGCTCGGCCTGGCCGACGGCATCCGCGCCCACTCGATGGCGTACCTCAACCTCGGCACGGGGCTCGCGGCCGGGATCGTGCTCGACGGGCACCTGCTGCGCGGCGGACGCGGCGTCGCGGGCGAGATCGGCCACATCCCCGTGGACCCGGCGGGTGCGGCGTGCCCGTGCGGGCAACGCGGCTGCCTCGAGACGATCGCATCGGGTTCGGCGCTCGCCGCATTGTGGCCGAGCACGCACCGGTATCCGAGCCTCGAGCTGTTCGACCGCGCGGATGCCGGCGACCCCGCCGCCGCCCTGGTGCGGGAGCGCTTCCTCACGGGCGTCGCCTCGGCGGTGCGCCTGCTGGCACTCACGACGGATGTGGACGACATCGTCATCGGCGGCGGGCTCGCCGCGCTCGGCGATCGCCTGCTTGACGGCACCCGCGGGGTGCTCGCGGACTGGGCGGCGGGCTCCGCGTTCCTCGCGTCGCTCGACCTGCCGCGCCGAGTGCAGGTGATCCCGCGCGGGTTCCCGGCGGCTGCGGTCGGCGCCGCGCTCGTCGGCGAGGAGCTCGCGGGGCTCGAGGATCCCGAGGAGGAGCCGGCATGGCAGAGGTCGTGATCGTCGCGTCCGAGGACGAGGCCGGCGAGCTCGCGGCATCCGTCGTCGTCGAGCTGGTCCGGCGCGTCCCCGACGCGGTACTGGGCCTCGCGACGGGGTCGACCCCGCTGTCGACGTACCGGGCCCTGGCCCGGCGGATCACGGACGAGCGGCTCGACGTGTCGCGCGTGCGCGGATTCGCGCTCGACGAGTACGTCGGCCTGCCCGCCGGACACCCCGAGTCGTATCGTGCGGTCATCGCGCGCGAGGTCGTCGGGCCGCTCGGCCTGACGCCGGCGCTCGTGCACGTGCCGAGCGGCGACCCGACCACGATCGCCGAAGCCGCCGACGACTACGAGCGGGCGATCGAGGCGGCCGGGGGAGTGGACGTCCAGATCCTCGGGATCGGGCGCACCGGGCACATCGGGTTCAACGAACCGGGTTCCTCGCTCGCCTCGCCGACGCGCGTGAAGACCCTCACCGAACAGACCCGCGCCGACAACGCCCGGTTCTTCGACTCGCCCGAGGACGTGCCCATGCACTGCATCACGCAGGGCATCGGCACGATCCTGCGCGCGCGGCACCTGGTGCTGCTCGCGTTCGGTGCGTCCAAGGCGCGCGCGATCGCGGACGCCGTCGAGGGACCGGTCTCGGCGAGTCGCCCCGGTTCGGCGATCCAGCTGCATCCGCACGCGACCGTGATCGTCGACGAGGCGGCCGCGGCCGACCTCGAGCACGCCCCGTACTACCGGCACGCGTGGGCGAACAAGCCCGGCTGGCAGGGCGTCTGACGGTCGTGGTCGACGGATGCCGCGGGATCCCGGTCGCACCGGAGTGCGTCGTCGCGGCTGCCCGTGAGCCGCGTCGCGTGTTCGGGGAACGGTTTTCGTCCGGCTCGTGTGAGCAGGGCCTCACATGAGGCCGCGCTGAGGGATGCCGCGGCATCCCCGGTCGCGCCAAGCATGCGATGGAGCCGCGGCCTCGTGCGAGCAGGGCCTCACATGAGGCCGCGCTGACACGAGCCGGCTGGAATCTCGCCCCGATCGCCGTACGGCGCGTGACCAGGGCGCCGGCCGAGCGGGGATGAGGGCCTAGCGGGGGATGAGCGTGCGCACCGTGGCGAGGTAGGCGTCCTCGTCGAACTCGGCGAGCACCGCGCGCTGCACCATGAACCCGGGCGCGAGCCCCATGAGGACCGGGACCGCGCGGCGTGCATACCCCTCGGGGTCGTCGCCGGCGAGTTCGGGGTTCGCCGTGGCCCACTCGACCACGAGCCCGCCCAGCATCCGCCGGATCGTCGCGAGGGTCCGCTGCACGAGCTCGCGCAGGCCGGGGTCGATCGCCGCCTCGGCCCAGACCTGGAGGAAGAGGCTGGGGCTGAGCGCTTCGTGCCGCATGCCGTCGATGAGTGAGGCCATCACCTCGCCGGGCGCGAGCGGGCCGTGATCGGCGCGGAGCTCCTCGAGCTCGACCGATCGGGCGGAGAGCACGCGGTGCACGACGGCGGCGAAGAGCTCGTCCTTCCCGGCGTAGTGGCCGTAGATCGCGCCGGCCGAGAGACCGGATGCCGCGATGATGTCGGCCATCGACGTGCCGCGGAAGCCCTTCGCCGCGAAGCAGCCCAGGGCGGCGTCGACGATCTCGGAACGCCTGGCCTCGCGGTAGGCCTCGGTCACCTTCGGCATCCACGCCTCCTTCCCCAGAGCGGTCGGACCGGCTCTTGACGATCCTAGGTGCTGGGTCCATTATAAAGAACGAACATTCGTTTTGAATAGGAGTGGTCATGCAAGCACACACCGCATCCCACGTGCGGACCCCGTACGGACGGGCCATCGGCGTCGGCGCAGCGCTCTCGCTCGTCGTGGGCCTGATCGTCCTGGCGTTCGCCTGGCCGTCGGTCACCGCCGAGCCGAAGGACCTCCCCGTCGCGATCGCGGGACCCGACGCCACCGTCGAGCAGGCAGAGTCGCGCGTCGCCGAGCAGTCCGACGGGGCCGTCGCGTTCGACCGCGTCGACGACCGCGACGCGGCGATCGCCGCCATCGAGCGACGCGACGTCTACGGCGCGATCGTCCTCGGTGAAGCGCCCACCGATGCGCCCGAGGTCCTCGTCGCCTCGGCGGCGAGCCCCCTCGTCGCGCAGACCCTCACGGGCGTGGCTGCCGAGCTTCAGCAGGGCATCGACGCGCAACTGCGCGAGCAACTGCCGAGCGTCCTGCAGGCGACCCTGCAGGACGCGATCGCCGCCGCCGTGCAGGCCGCCCTCGCCCAGGCATCCGGCCAGGCCCCGGCCACGCCGCCCGCCCCGCCGAGCGTGCCCGAGCTGCCCGAGGTCACCGTCACCGTCACCGACGTCGTCCCGCTCGCCGACACCGACCCGCGCGGCACGGGGCTCGCGGCAGCGATGTTCCCCATCGTGATCGGCGGCCTGCTCGGCGGCATCGGGATCTCGCTCGTCGTGATCGGCGCCGCGCGCCGGGTCGTGGCGGTGGTCGCGTACGCTGCCGCCGCGGGCCTGGTCCTCACCGGCATCCTGCAGGGCTGGTTCGGAGCGCTCCAGGGCGACTTCTGGCTGAACAGCGGCGCGATCGCACTCGCGATGGCCGCGATCGCCGCGCCCATCGTCGGCTTCGTCGCCCTCATGGGCCGCGCCGGCATCGCGCTCGGCGCCCTCACGTTCCTGCTCGTGGCGAATCCGATCTCGGCGGCGGCGATCCCGGTCGAGTTCCTGCTCGAGCCGTGGGGCGCCATCGGGCAGTGGTTCCCGCCCGGGGCCGCGGCGACCCTGCTGCGCGACCTGTCCTACTTCCCGGCTGCCGGTGCCGCGTTCCCGTGGCTCGTGCTCGCGACGTGGGCAGTCGGCGGCATCGCGCTCGCCCTCGTGGGGCACTTCCGCACCGCGGGAGGCGCCGAGCCCGACGCGGAGGCGACGCACGCCGACGAGCCGGCACCCGCACAGCCCGCGGCGGCCGAGCGGGAGGCGACGCCGGTCGCCTGAGGCGCTGCCGCGGCATCCGTCGCCTTCGGGTGGGCGGATGCCGCGGCGTCGTCGCCGAACGCGAAGCGGATGCCGCGGCATCCGTTCGCGCGGTTAGGCTTGAACCTCGTGAGCGACGCCACTCCCGACACGCCCCAGGTGGGGTTCAACGACCTGCTGCGGTTCCTCCTCGAGGTCTTCGCGATCGTGACGCTCGGCATCTTCGGCTTCGTCGCGTTCGAACTGCCGTGGCCGGGCGTGCTGCTCGGCATCGGCCTGCCGCTCGTCGCGATCCTGCTGTGGGCGCTGTTCCGCTCGCCGAAGGCCGTGTTCCGCGTCGACCCGTTCGTGAAGGCGCTCGTCGAGATCGCCGTGTTCTCGAGCGCGGCGATCGCGTGGTGGGTCATGGGCCAGCCGGTGATCGCGGTCGTCTTCGGCGTGGTCGCCGCGGTCAGCGGCATCATCAACGGGCGCCGCGAGTTCGGCGGTTGACGCCGTCCGGTGGTCGGTGACCGCCTGCGGCGAATCGAGACCCGCCCGCGTCAGCGGAAGATGACGGTGCGCTGTCCGTCGAGCAGCACGCGCCGCTCGGCGAACCACTTCACGGCCTGCGAGAGCGTGCGGCTCTCCTCGTCCTGACCGATCGCGACGAGCTCGGCGACGGTGCAGGAGTGCTCGACGCGGACCACGTTCTGCTCGATGATCGGCCCCTCGTCGAGGTCGCTCGTGACGAAGTGCGCGGTCGCGCCGATGAGCTTCACGCCCCGCGCGTGCGCCTGACGGTACGGGTTCGCGCCCTTGAAGCCGGGCAGGAACGAGTGGTGGATGTTGATGCACCGGCCCGCGAGCGCGTCGCACAGCTCAGGGGAGAGGATCTGCATGTACCGGGCGAGCACGACGAGCTCGATGTCGTGCTCCTCGACGACCTCGAGGATCCGGCGCTCGAAGGCCGCCTTCGTCTCGGGGGAGACCACGGCCTCGGACTCGAACGGAACGCCGTAGAAGTCGACGAGGTCGCGCAGCGTGCCGTGGTTCGACAGCACGAGCGGGATCTCCACCGGCAGCTGCCCCGCGTGCTGGCGGAACAGCAGGTCGTTGACGCAGTGCCCCGCGGTCGACGCCAGCACGAGGGTGCGCAGCGGCCGGCCGACCTCGTCGAGGTGCAGCTCCATGCTCCACCGGTCGCGCACGGGCGCGAGGGCGGCCTCGAACTCGGCGCGGTCGGCGGGCGACTCGACCTGCACGCGCATGAAGAAGCGACCGGTGTCGTGGCTGGCGAACTGCTGGCTCTCGGTGATGTTCCCGCGCGCGGCGACGATCGCGCCGCTCACCGCGTGCACGATGCCCGGTCCGTCGATGCAGCTCAGCGTGACGACCCAGTGGTACAGGTGCGTGCCGGCGGCATCCGCGGTGTCGGTGGCGTCCGTGGTCATCCGGCCAGCGTACCCGCCTGTCTCGCAGCGTTCCGGGCGTTCAGGCAGCGCACGGATGCCGCGCGGTAGACTGCTCCCGGTCGTGTGGTCACCACCGGCCCCGGGCGCGCACGTGAGCGCGTAGTCGACCCGCCGCAGGCATCGCCGCGAGCGGGGAACGCCGTCGGATGAAGTCCATGCCGATCACCTCCTCGTCGCGCGCCGTCGCGACCCCCACCACCTCCATGCCCTGGAAGCCGCTCGTCGCGCTCGCCGCGGCCGTGTTCCTGTCCATCACCATCGAGATGATCCCGATGGGGCTCCTCCCCGAGATGAGCGCCGACCTCGGTGTCGGCGAGCCGCTCGTGGGCCTGCTCGTGTCGGTCTTCGCGTTCGCGGTCGTCGTGACGTCCGCCCCGCTCACCGCGCTCACGCAGCGGATGCCGCGGCGCACCCTCCTCACGGCCGTGCTCGTGCTCCTCGCCCTGACCAGCATCGCGAGCGCGCTCGTGCCCGAGTACTGGATGCTCGTCGTGGTCCGCGTGCTCGGCGGCGTCGCGCACGGCGTCTTCTGGGCGCTCGTCGGCGCCTACCCCGCGCGGCTCGTGGCGCACGGCCAGCTCGGACGCGCCGTCTCGACCGTGCTCGGCGGCGGCACCATCGCGCTCATCGCCGGCGTGCCGATCTCGACCGCGCTCGGCCAGGCGATCGGCTGGCGTCCGGTATTCGCACTCGTCGGCGTCGTGACGCTGGCCGGTGCGCTCGTGGTCCGTGCGGTGCTGCCGACGGATGCCGCGGCCCCCGCCGCACCCCGGCCGGCGACCGGCTCGACCGCCGCGATCCGCGTCGCCGCCGGCGGCGGCATGAAGGCGGTGCTCATCGTGTGCGTCGTCACCGCGGTCGTCATGATCGGACAGTACGCGGCGCTCACGTACGTCGCCCCCATCCTGACCGAGGTCGTCGGAGCGTCGCCGGAGGCGGTCGCGCCGCTGCTGTTCGCGTCCGGACTCGCGGGCGCTGCGGGCCTCATCGTGGCCGGCAGCCGGGTCGCGCGCAACAGCGTGCGTGCCCTCGTCGTCGCGATGACGGCCATCGCCGTCGCGCTCGTCGTCATGGCCGCCGAGCCAGGGTTGTGGCCTGCGATCATCGCCTACACGGCGTGGGGGTTCGCGTTCGGCGCGGTGCCGCCGCTACTACAGACCCGCCTGCTGCAGGCCGCGCCGCCCGAGCGGCGGGATGCCGCCAGCGCCCTGTACACGACCGCGTTCAACGTCGGCATCGGCGGCGGCGCGCTGCTCGGCGGAGCGCTGTTCGGTGCGTTCGGCGTCGGCGCGGTGCCGCTCGCGTACGCGGTGATGCTGGTCGCGGCATCCGTCATCGTCGTCGTGTCGGCCACGCGCAGCGCTGCCGTGCGCGTGCCAGCGGCGACGCGTTCGGTGGGGTCGACCTCGTAGACCCGGTTCCCGGCCCGGCCCGGCCCGGCCCGGTCCCGCGCCGGCCGGACGCACTACACCCGCCCGTGCGCGCTCGGGTGAATCATGGCATCCTCACAGTGAGCTCACGGGTTCGGCGCGGCAGGATGGTCGTGCGGCCGCAATTCGGGTCGGCCGCCGTCGACGCAGGTCCATCGGGGGATGGGGTTCAGGAGTCGACAACCGGGCCGGGTGCGCGGAGGCGAAGGGGAACAGGCCTCCGCCCCGGCCCGACGGCATTCCTCCGAGCCCACCGCCGTTCGCCCGCTCAGGAGAGGCGCTCGCCGGCACCCCACACGGCTGTGATCTCGAGCTCGTCGTCGAGCAGCACCGCGTCGGCGGCGAATCCCACGTCGAGGCGGCCCAGGTCGTGCGCGCGTCCGATCGCGGCGGCGGGCGTGTCGGTCAGGGCGGTGATCGCGTCGGCGAGCTCGACGCCGCTGTCGATCACCGCGCGGCGCAGCGCGGCGTCCTGCGTGAGCGTCGATCCCGCGATCGCACCGCCGTCGGCCAGACGCGCGACGCCGTCGACCACGTCGACCTCGAGCGAACCCAGCACGTATCGCCCATCGGCCGACCCGGTCGCGGCCATGGCATCCGTCACGAGCGCCACGCGGCCGGCCGCACCCGCGAACGCCAGCCGGACCACATCGGGGTGCACGTGCACGCCGTCGCCGATGACCTCGAGCGTCACGTGATCGGCGTGCATCGCCGCGACCACTGGCCCCGGCGCTCGGTGGTGGATGCCGCGCATGCCGTTGAACGCATGCGTGAGGATCGACGCGCCCGCCTCGAACGCGCCGAGGGCGGTCGCGAAGTCGGCGCCCGTGTGCCCGACCGCCACCGCGACGCCCTCGTCGACGAAACGGGCGATCGCCTCGGCGGCGCCGTCGTGCTCGGGGGCGATGGTGATCTGCCGCAGCGTGCCGGCCGCGGCTTCGAGCAGGCGGTCGACGGATGCCGCATCCGCGACCCGCAGCAGGGCAGGATCGTGCGCGCCGCGGAACTCGTGGTCGAGGAACGGCCCCTCGAGGTGCGAGCCCAGCAGCAACGGGTCGGATGCCGCGACGCGCGCGATCGCCGCGAGCCGCGACTCGAGCTCGTCGAGCCCGGCGGTGACGAGCGACAGCACCGTGCGGGTCGTGCCGTGCGCGCGGTGCGTCGCGAGCACCGTGCGGATCGCATCCTCGCCGTGGTCGGCGGACGCCCCGCCGCCGCCGTGGCAGTGCAGGTCGATGAACCCGGGCGCGAGCCAGCGGCCCGCGGCATCCGTCACCGTCGTCTCCTGCCGATCCCCGCCGACGGGATCGAGCCCGGCGCGCCAGTCGTCGCCCACGCCGCGCGCCGCGATGCGGTCGCCCTCGAACCGCACCCACGCCTCGGGCACGACGTCGCCCCCTGACACCAGGCGGGCGGAGTGGATCACGTTCACGCGCGGGGAACTCACCCGCTCACGCTATCCCGCGTCGCGCGGTGACGTGCGGCGTGCGGGCGCGGCATCCGTTGGTATGCTTGCCAGCGTCGCGACTGGCGTTGAGATGGCTACCATCGGGGAGCGACTGGCACGGACCGACCGCACGCCTGGGCCGGTACGCGAAGCCTCGGGGCGCGAGTCGCGCACGAGGCGATTTCCGCAGGTCCGAATGTCATCTTCGAAGGAGCCAGTCTTGGCCGAATCACTCATCACCGACGCGCCCGGCACCGCCGCCGGCGCCGACTCCGTCTTCAACAGGCCGCTCGCCGAGGTCGACCCCGAGATCGCCGAGGTGCTCGAGCAGGAGCTGAACCGCCAGCGCTCCACGCTCGAGATGATCGCGAGCGAGAACTTCGTCCCGGTGTCGGTGCTCCAGTCGCAGGGCTCGGTGCTCACCAACAAGTACGCCGAGGGCTACCCCGGTCGCCGCTACTACGGCGGCTGCGAGTACGTGGATGTCGCGGAGACGCTCGCGATCGAGCGTGCCAAGTCGCTGTTCGGCGCCGCGTACGCCAACGTGCAGCCCCACTCGGGCGCGACCGCGAACGCGGCCGTGCTGTCGGCGATCGCCACGCCGGGCGACACGATCCTCGGCCTCGAGCTCGCGCACGGCGGCCACCTCACGCACGGCATGAAGCTGAACTTCTCGGGCAAGCTCTACAACGCCGTGTCGTACGGCGTCGACCCCGAGACGTTCCTCATCGACATGGACGCGCTGCGCGACAAGGCCCGCGAGACCCGGCCGCAGGTCATCATCGCCGGCTGGTCGGCGTATCCGCGCCACCTCGACTTCGCCGCGTTCCGCGAGATCGCCGACGAGGTCGGCGCGAAGCTCTGGGTCGACATGGCCCACTTCGCCGGGCTCGTCGCCGCAGGCCTGCACCCCTCGCCCGTGCCGCACGCCGACGTCGTGTCGACGACCGTGCACAAGACGATCGGCGGTCCGCGCTCGGGCCTCATCGTGTCGCGCGACACCGAGCTGGCGAAGAAGCTCAACTCGAACGTGTTCCCCGGCCAGCAGGGCGGGCCGCTCATGCACGTGATCGCCGCGAAGGCGACCGCGTTCAAGATCGCCGCCTCCGACGAGTTCAAGGACCGCCAGGCGCGCACGCTGTCGGGTGCGCGGCTGCTCGCCGATCGCCTGACGGCGGACGACTCGCGCGCCGGCGGCGTCGACGTGCTCACGGGCGGCACCGACGTGCACCTCGTGCTCGCCGACCTGCGCACCTCCGAGCTCGACGGCCAGCAGGCCGAGGACCGCCTGCACTCGGTCGGCATCACCGTGAACCGGAACGCGGTGCCGTTCGACCCGCGCCCGCCGATGGTGACCTCCGGCCTGCGCATCGGCACGCCCGCGCTCGCGACCCGCGGCTTCGGCGACGCCGAGTTCGCGGAGGTGGCCGACATCATCGCGCTCGCGCTGCAGCCGTCGGCGGATGTCGCGGGGCTCCGCTCGCGCGTGGAGGCGCTGACCGAGGCGTTCCCGCTGTACCCGGGACTCCAGCAGTAGTCGCTCCGGCCGGGGCCGGGCGGGGATTCCGCCCGGCCCCGGCTTCCATTCGTCGAGAACGACCGCCGGTCGCACGCCGTCTCGTCGTAACGTAGGAACCCCGCGCGGTATGCCGGGCAGCGGCATCCGCTCACCGGCGTCTCGGCCCGAAGCGCCTGCAGCAACAGCACGGAAGAGGTATCCACATGACCGCGATCACCCTCGACGGCGTCGCTACGGCATCGGCCGTGAAGTCGGAGCTCGCCTCGCGCATCGCCGCGCTGCGCTCGCACGGCGTCGTGCCGGGGCTCGGCACGCTCCTCGTCGGCGACGACCCCGGCTCGAAGTCGTACGTGGCCGGCAAGCACCGCGACTGCGCCGAGGTCGGCATCGAGTCGATCCGCGTCGACCTGCCCGCGTCGGCGACGACCGCCGACGTGCGCGCGGCGATCCGCGACCTGAACTCGGCGTCCGAGGTGACCGGCTACATCGTGCAGCTGCCGCTGCCGGCGGGGCACGACGAGAACGCGATGCTCGAGCTGATCGACCCCGACAAGGACGCCGACGGCCTGCACCCCACGAACCTCGGCCGGCTCGTGCTCGGCATCGAGGGCGAACTGCACTCGCCGCTTCCGTGCACGCCCGCGGGCATCGTCGAGATGCTGCAACGGTACGAGGTGCCGATCCGCGGGCGGCACGTGGTCGTGATCGGTCGCGGCCTCACGGTCGGCCGGCCGCTGGGCCTGCTCTTCACCCGCAAGGGCCTGGATGCCACGGTGACGCTCACGCACTCGCGCACCGTTTCGCTCGCTGACGAGGTTCGTCGCGGCGACATCGTGGTGGCCGCCGTGGGCGTACCGCACATGGTGAAGGCGGACTGGATCAAGCCGGGCGCCGCAGTGCTCGACGTGGGCATCACGCGCGTCGCGGACGAGGAGACGGGTCGCGGGAAGCTCACGGGCGACGTCGACCCGGGCGTGGCCGAGGTCGCGGGCCACCTGTCGCCGAACCCGGGCGGGGTCGGGCCGATGACGCGCGCGATGCTGCTGGCGAACGTGGTGAAGTCCGCCGAACTGAAGCTCCGCGGTCGCTGAGCGCTCGCGCCGCCGGCTCCCCTTGTGCGGGTCGAGGAGCGGCGGAGCCGCGTATCGAGACCCTCTACCCGCACCCCGGACTGTCCGGATGCGTCGTGCAGGGCCCTGTCACGAGGACGGTGTCGAACTCGCCGACGAGCACCGGCTGCGGCATGCCCCGGATGGTCAGCGTGCCGTCGATCCACCGCCACACCGAGCCGTCGAACCGGTACTCGGCGACGTAGACGACGTCGAGGCGCGCGGTGTGCTCGCCCTTGCTGCGGTAGACGTGGCTCGTCGGCGTGGCGGTGAACTCGCGCTGGCCGAGGTCGGCCCAGGTGGCGCCGGGGTCGGTAGAGCCGACCGTGCCGCCGTCGGAGTAGACCCACCGGTACGCGACGGGGTGGAAGCGCACGTCGACCGGGCGGCTGAAGAGGCTGCCCGAGCGCGTCACCGTCGGCGCGTCGGCGACGGCGTTGGCCGGCAGGTCGAGCACGGCCCACCCGGCGGGTTCGGCCGTGTACTCGTGCGGTGCCGGATGGAACGTGGCGATGTCGCGGAGGGTCACCGCGGGCTCGCCCGCCGGCGGCGGTTCGGGTTCGGCACCGGTGAAGGAGCAGTCGGTCGGGTTCTCGGGGCTGCACACGTCGCGTGGGGGAGCGGCGGGGCGGGTGGGTTCGGTGGTGCCGGTGTTGATGCCGTCCGCGACGCGGTCGGGGCGCGGGTTGTGGCCGTCGGCGGGGTCAGTGTTCGCGCTTGGGCGGGAGGCCTCCGCGATTACCTCGACAGAGTTGCCTCTGTTCGCTGCACCGAGTTGCGCGAGAAACTCAGAATCTACCGGTGTATCACTCGCGAAGGCCGGACTTGAGGTGCAGAGGAGCAGTGCCATGGTCGAGATCAACAGTGTGATTCGTCTTGCCATCGCTCGATTCCGCTGATGATGAGGGTGCTTGGCTGGCCGGGCTCAGAAATGAAGGTCGCGCGGACCGCCTGAATCGGATCTCGATCAGCGGACGTTGCATCGGAGCCATCGGCACGGACCACGCGCGTGCCACTGACATCGCGGCAGAGGAACGCTGCGACCTCCGCACCATTCGGATCCTCGTTCCATTCATCGAGCACACCGCCGTAGACGATCGTTACGCCGACCGTGCGTAGCCCGCCCTCGCGAACCGCCGCGAACTCCTCCTGAAGCACCTCGTTGACGTCTGCGGTTACGAACACGGAAATCCCCTCTGCACCCTCACCGCCCGCGTTTGCGATTCGATTCGAGGCATCGCTGTAGGCCGTGTACGCCTCGACCGCCGCAGCCAGCGCCTCCTCGTCCGACGCGAAGATCGGCTCGGCTTCCGCAGACGTCGATGGGGGAGCCGCCGACGCCCCGGGCTCCTCGCCGTCCGGCGACGAGCACGCGGTGGTGCCGAGGAGCACGGCGCATGCGAGCGCCGCGAGGGCGGCGCGGGCCGGCGGCATCCGTCTATGGCTGCGAGCAGGGGAGGGCGACGCGGGCATGCGCTCAAAGGTAGGCGACGACGGCGCGGTGTGCGGACGGTTATCCCCAGCGCGCGGTCACGCCGTGAGCTCGTCGCGTCGCAGCCCGAGTTCGCGCACGGCGTGGTTGAGCGGCGAGCCCTCGAACGGCAGCGACCGCAGGTCCGCTTGCCCGGCCGCGCGCAGCGCGATCCGCTCCGCGGAGGCGGCCGCCCGCTCGGGCAGGCCGATGGCGTCGGCGAACTCGCGCCAGTGCCTCCGGCGCAGCTTCCGCGTGCGGCCCGCGATCGGCAGGGCGAGCGAGTCGTCACCGTAGAGCAGTGTGCAGGGGATGTCGAAGACGGGGGCGATCGTCCAGCGCCCCGGCGCGGCCCCCGTTCGCAGCACCGCGACGTTCTTGCCGTGGAGGTCGCCGTTGCCGGTGAGCCAGGCGAAGAGGAACTGCAGGTAGAGGTTGCGTGCGGCGACGGCGGGTGCGGTGCAGACGGCCGCGAGGCCGGTCACGACTCGTTCGGCGTCGACGCCGTACTTCGCGGCGGGCGGCAGGCCGAGCACCTGCGTCGCGTCCTCCAGCGGAAGGCGGCGCCATCCGGCCGACCCGGCGTCGGCATCGGCGATCCGGTCGAAGCGTTCGACGAGCAGTCCCGGCGTGCCGTCGCGGTCGTGCACGACGGCCGCTCGCGAGACCGGCACCTTCAGCGTGCGCGCCGCCGCGAGGTGCAGGGCCTCGTTCTCGACGAGGTGCGGATACTCGGCGGGACTCAGCTTCAGGATGTACCGCCCCGAGCGGGTCGCGAGCGGCGTGCTGATCATCGACGCGCTCGCCTTGCGCTGCACGCCCGGGATCGCGTGGCGATCGAGCACATCGATCAGCGACTCGAAGTCGAGGCGCTCGGGCGCATCGGCACCGATCACGGGCGGCGGGTCGGCCGGTGCAGCCCCTTCGGGCACGACCTGCACGTCGCCCGGGGCGTCCTCGCCGACCGCGAGCAGGAGCGTCAACTCGTCGTCGGCGCTCGTCTTCGCTGCGCGGCGAAGCACCGCGAGGCGGTGCCCCTCGGGCAGCAGTCCGGCGAAGAAGGGCGGAAGCGAGCCGGCGGCCGTCCGCACCGCCTGCTCGCCCAGGGGCAGGGTGAACGCGACCCGTTCGGCGTCGGCGTGCGCGAGGTACGTGTCGAGGTACCGGAACTCGATCTCGCCCTCGGGCGTCCGCGTCAGTCGGGCCGCGAGCCGTCCCGCCTTGTGCACGTCGGCCGCGCGGATGTGCCGCAGCGCCTCGAGGTCCGCCGTCACCGCACCACGCCGATCGTCACGCCGACCGCGGCCGCCACCGCCACGACCGTGTCGAGGCTGCTCGCCCCCGTGCCCTTCTCGATGTCCCGTACGGTGCGCTCCGTCGTGTGGGCGAGTTCGGCGAGTTGCTCCTGGGTGAGCCCGTGGTCGCGACGGGCCGAGCGGATGGCGCGGCCGATGTCGGCGGGGATGTCCATCCTTGCTCCTCCCAGCGTGATCGGCAGAATACTGCCGATTTCGGACTCAGCCCCCCGATCCTACGCCACCGGACACGAATATCGGCAGTTTTCTTCCGAAACGTGCAGTGAGTGAGCCAACGCGCCTTGGCAGCACCGCTATCGGAAGAATTCTGCCGAAGTGCGACCGCCCAGCGCGACGTGTGCGAGCCGTGCAGGGACCGCGGCCGCGGCATCTGCTCGCTGCCTGAACGACGCCGGGCGTTCACCGGGCGTGCACCGGGTGGACGAATGGCGCGAATAGCTTCGCGGCATGAGCACCGACCTCAGCGAGGCGACCGCCGCCGGCGCGAGCGCGAAGGGACACGCTCAGGACGGCGCCGGCGCGTCGGGGGACCGCGCCGGCGCTCCGAGCGACCGCACCCGAGCCGGCGGCGGGTCGGGGGGCGCGAACGCCGATGCGGTCGCGATCATCCCGGCCCGCGGCGGCTCGCAGGGCTTGCCCGGGAAGAACGTCGCCCGCGTCGGCGGCGTGCCGCTCGTGGCGCGGGCCGTGCACGCCGCGCTCGCCGCGGAGCGCATCGCGCGTGTGCTCGTCACGACCGACGACGACGAGATCGCGGATGTCGCCCGCGGGGCGGGTGCGGAGGTCGTCGTGCGTCCGGCGGAGCTCTCCGGAGCGACGGCGTCGAGCGAATCGGCGGTGCTGCACGCGCTGCAGGCGCTCGAGGGTCTCGAGACGCGGCCGGAGGCCGCTCCTCGACCCGCACAGCGATCCGCAGCGATCACCGTCTTCATCCAGGCGACGTCGCCGTTCATCGACCCCGTCGACCTCGACGCCGCGATCACCCGCGTCGAGCGGGGGGAACGCGATGTCGTGTTCGCGGCGACGCCGACGCACGGCTTCCTGTGGCGCGAGCGGGCCGACGACGCCGACGGCGCGAGCGCGGTCGGCGTGAACCACGACCCGGGCAACCGCCCGCGGCGACAGGATCGCAACCCCGAGTTCCTCGAGACCGGCGCGTTCTACGTCTTCCGCACCGACGGGTTCGTGCAGGCACGGCACCGGTTCTTCGGGCGCATCGGCATCCAGTCGGTGCACCCCGACCACGCGATCGAGATCGACGACGCCGCAGACCTCGCGCGGGCACGGGCGCTCGCGCCGCGCGTCGACCGGCGGCTCGCGGGCGGCATCGCCGCGGCGCTCGCGCGGCGAGCGGGCGGGGCGGCGGGGGCCACGTGGGTCGCCGACCCGCGGCATCCGTTCGTCGACGTCGACGCGGTCGTGACCGACTTCGACGGCGTGCACACCGATGACACCGCCTCCGTCGACGAGCTCGGCCGCGAGTCGGTCCGCGTGTCGCGGGCCGACGGCGCGGGCGTCGCCAGGCTGCGCGACGCCGGCATCCCGGTGCTCATCCTCTCCGCCGAGGCCAACCCGGTCGTCAGCCGCCGCGCGGAGAAGCTCGGCGTCGACTGCATCCAGGGGCTCGCCGACAAGGGGGCGGCGCTGCGCGAGTGGGCCGCCGCGCGCGGCATCCGCCTCGACCGCATCGCGTACCTCGGCAACGACCGCGGCGACATCCCCGCGCTCGACCTCGTGGGGTGGCCCATGGCGGTTCCGGATGCCGCGCCCGATGCCCTCGAACGCGCCCGTCACGTGCTCCAGCGGCACGGCGGCCACGGCGCCGTGCGCGAACTGGCCGAGCTCGTGCTCGCCGCGCGCGAAGCGACCGCGCCGGCGCGCGCCGTGGCATCCGCCGACGAGGACCGCGACGCGACCGACGACTGGCGCGGTGAACGCGACGCCCGAGCTGCGGCCCGCGAGGCCCGCGAGCTCGACCCCGCCCACCCGACCCGGCTGCAGCGCGAGGCGATCGCCGCGGCATCCGTCCCACGCTGAACCCGGCGCGGCCGGGACCGAACCACACGAAAGCGAGCCATCATGTCCGTGCGCATCGGCCACGCCGCCATCGGCGACTACGAGCCCGCCTACGTCATCGCCGAGATCGGCCTGAACCACAACGGCGACGTCGAACTCGCCAGGCAGCTCATCGAGGTCGCGGCGCGCGCCGGGGCGCAGGCGGTGAAGTTCCAGAAGCGCACGCCCGACATCTCCACGCCCGAGCACATGAAGCTCACGCCTCGCGAGACGCCGTGGGGCACGATGACCTACCTCGAGTACCGGCACCGCGTCGAGTTCGGCCGCGACGAGTACGCCGCGATCGCCGACCACGCGTCGCTGCACGAGCTCGACTGGTTCGCCTCGCCGTGGGACGCCCCGGCCGTCGCCGACCTCGAGTCGTACGGCGTCGTCGCGCACAAGATCGCCTCGGCATCGGTGACCGACCTCGAGCTGCTCGAGGCGGTGCGCGACACCGGCAAGCCCGTCATCCTCTCGACCGGGATGTCCACCCTCGACGAGATCGACCGCGCCGTCACCGTGCTCGGCACCGAGCGCCTCGTGATCATGCACGCCACGTCGAGCTACCCGATGCCGCCCGAGGAGGCGAACCTCCTCATGATCCCCGCGCTCAAGCGCCGGTACCCCGGCGTGCCGGTCGGCTACTCCGGCCACGAGCGCGGGCTCCAGATCTCGCTCGCGGCCGTCGCCCTCGGCGCCGTTGCCGTCGAACGGCACATCACGCTCGACCGCACCATGTGGGGCTCCGACCACTCCGCGTCGCTCGAGCCGCAGGGGCTCGAGCACCTCGTGCGCGACATCCGCATCATCGGCGACGCGATGGGCGACGGCGTCAAGCGTGTCTACCCGGGCGAGGAGGCGCCGAAGGCCAAGCTTCGTCGGGTGCTCGCGTGAGCTCCGGCGGTCGGGGAGGAACGAGGGATCGTTACGAGACCCGACCCCCCAGTGCAGCGGATGCCACGGGGCGCCCGGGTCTCGAGACGGCCGGGGGCGGCCTCCTCGACCCGCAGGGGCGGCGCCTGCTCGTCGCCGCCGACTCCGACTCGTACGTGAAGTGGGGCGCGGCGCTCGCGTCGACGCTCCCACCCGCGTGGGAGGTACGACTCGTCGTCATCGCCTCACCCGTCCGACCGAGTCCGCGGCAGCTCGCCGACGCCCTCGCCGGCACCGCGTTCACGACGGATGACACGCTGGTGCGCCACCTCGACGACCTCGACGCCGAACTCGACGCGTTCGACCCGCACGCCGTGCTGCTGTCGCTGCGAGGACCGTTCGTGCGCGTCGTCGCCCCGCGCCTGAACGCGCGCCCGAACCGCCCGGTGCTGTTGAGCGGATTCCCGGGTCTCACCGTCCCGGCCGTGCCGAAGGCCGTGATCTACCGCGAGCAGACCGATCTCGTGGTGCTGCACAGCCGTCGCGAGGTGCGCGACTTCGACGCGAACGCGTGGGCGCTCGGCATCGACCGCATGTTCGGGCTCGCCACGCTGCCGTTCCTGGAGACCTCCGAAACCCGGTGGTCGAGCAGCCCGCGAAGCGCGCGTACCGAGACCCCGGTCCCGGCCCCTGGGGCTCGAGACGGCCTTCGGCCTCCTCGACCCGTAGAGGGCGACATCGTCTTCGCCGCCCAGGCGAAGGTGCCCGCCGAGCGCGCCGACCGGGTGAAGCTCCTCGCCGCACTCGCCGAGCTCGCCCGCCGTCGTCCCGAGCACCGCGTCGTCGTCAAGGTTCGCGGCCGCGCCGGTGAGGCGCAGACGCACGCCGAGGAGCACGACTACGCCGACCTGCTCGCCGACCTCGACCGGGTGCCCGCGAACCTCGTCGTCGAGGACGGCCCCATGGCCGCCCACCTCGCCCGCGCGGCCGCGCTCGTCACGGTCAGCTCGACGGCCGCGCTCGAGGCGATCGCGCTCGACCTGCCCGTGCTGCTCGTCGACGACTTCGGCGTCTCGCCCGCGATGATCAACACGGTCTTCGAGGGCGCCGGGCTGTTCGGGTCGACCACCGACCTCGTCGCGGGGCGCTTCCGGCATGCGGATGCCGCGTGGCTCGCCGACAACTACTTCCACGAGCCCGACGCGGCCGACTGGCTGCGACGCCTCACCGCGCTCGTCGAGGCCCGCGAGATCATCGCACTGCCGCCGCTCGAGCGCCGCTACGACCTGGCGGGCGGGGCGCTTCGGGCGGCGTTCGAGCGGCGTCGGATGCTCGGCGAGCACGACCGTACGCTGGCGGGCGCGCTCGCCTGGGGCGTGGGTGTCCCGGTGCGCGGCCTCGTTCGGCGAGTGCGCCGAGTGCAGCGTCTGCTGCGGCGATCGGGCGCGGGCGCCGGCACGGGGGCTGGGGCTGCGGATGCCGCGGCGCAGGCCGGGACGGGCGCGTTCGTGCCGCGGGCGCCCGCGGCATCCGTCGCGTCGCCCGCCGGGAACTCGACACGGGCGTTCGGTGCTCGACGACCGGCGGACGTGGACGAGCACGTCGGCGCCGGGCGCGGCTGATCAGTCGACCGGCGCCGTGTGCCGGTCGACATGCGCGAGGTACGCCTCGGCGTTGCGGCGGATGCCCGCCTGCTCGTCGGCCGTGAGCTCGCGGCGCACCTTGCCGGGTACGCCCGCGACGAGCGACCCGGGCGGCACCACGGTGCCCTCGAGCACCACCGCGCCGGCCGCGACGAGGGACCCGGCGCCGATCACCGCGCCGTTGAGGATGGTGGCGCCCATGCCGATGAGGCAGTCGTCCTCGACGGTGCAGCCGTGCAGCACCGCGCGGTGCCCGATCGAGACGCCCGTGCCGATCGTCACCGGGTAGCCGGCGTCGACGTGGCACACGACGCCGTCCTGCAGGTTCGAGCGCTCGCCCAGCGTGATCGGCTCGGCCTCGGCGCGGAGCACCGCGTTGTACCAGACGCTCGACTGCGCGGCCAGGCGCACCTGGCCCACGACGACGGCGCCGAGCGCGACGAACGCGGTTTCGTCGAGCTGCGGCGCGGGCACGTCGGCGATGGTCAGGATGCGGGCGGACGGGTCGGCGCTCATGCGCCCAGCCTATTCCGGGGCGTCCGCCCCCGGGTCGCGGCGCAATCTCCGCGCCGCGTCATCCGTCCCGCGGCATCCGTTGCTCTCGCGGCATCCGTCGCCCTCTCGCGTTCACAGGAGATCCGTCGATCTGCAGGATGAATGCGGCGTTCGTCTCCTGCGAACGGACGGATCTCCTGTGAACGCGATGCTGGGCATGGCCGTGCCGTCAGGGTCGGGCGCGGCGGCGCGCGATCGCGACGCGGATGCCGCGCACCGCCGCCCCGACCGCGAACACCGCGACCCCCGCCACGACCGACACGACCGGGAGCGTCACGACCAGCACGACGCATCCGATCGCCCCCGCCCACGACAGCCAGCGCGGCACGAGCCGCTCGCCCGCCGGCTGGGTGAGCGCCGACCAGTTCGCGACGAGGTAGTAGAGCAGCACGCCGAACGACGAGAACCCGATCGCCCCGCGCAGGTCGGCGACCAGCACGAGCACGATGACCGCGGCGCCCACGGTGAGCTCGGCGACGTGCGGCACCCCGAACCGCGCGTGCACGCGGGTGAGCGGATGCGGCAGCTCGCCGTCACGCGCCATCGCCAGGCTCGTGCGGCCGATGCCGGCGATGAGCGCGAGCAGCGAGCCCAGTGCGGCGACGCCCGCGGCGATGCGGACGACGGGGTCGGCCCACAGCCAGCCGGCGGTGGCCACGACGTCCGCCAGCGGAGCCGCCGAACTCGCCAGCGAGACCGGCCCGAGCGCGCCGAGCGCCGCCGCGCCGACCGCGGCGTAGACGACCACCACGATCGCGAACGCGATGCCGATCGCGCGCGGAATGGTGCGGCGCGGCTCGCGGACCTCTTCGCCGAGGGTGGCGATGCGGGCGTACCCGGCGAACGCGAAGAAGATCAGCGCGGCGGCCTGCAGCGCGCCGTAGGCCGCGCCGACGGGCGACCCCGTTCTCCCCGCGGTCGAGACGTCGAGCTCGTGCAGTCCCGCGAACACGCCGGCGGCGTCGGCCGCGCCCCAGCCCGTGGCGGCGACCGCGGTGAACCCGGCCGCGACGACCCCGGCGAGGACCACGAGCACTGCGCTGACCATCACCGACGCCACCCGCGCGGTGCGCGTGACGCCGAGGACGTTCACCCCGACGAGCACGACCACCGCGCCCACCGCGACCGGCTTCTGCCACGGCCCGGGCACGAGGTACGCCGCGGCCGTGATCGCCATGGCCGCGCAGCTCGCGGTCTTTCCGACCACGAACCCCCACCCCGCGAAGAAGCCAGGCCAGGCACCGAGCCGCTCGCGGCCGAACCGGTACGCCCCGCCGGCCTCGGGATACCGCACCGCGAGCTGCGCGGTCGACCCCGCGTTCGCGAGCGCGACGAACGCGGCGACGGCGAGGCCCGCGAGCAGCCAGCTCCCCGCGGCCTGGGCGGCGGGCGCCCATACGGCGAACACGCCCGCGCCGATCATCGCGGCGAGCCCGATCGCGACGGCGTCGCGAAGCCCGAGCCGGCGGGCGAGGCGGGCGTGCGGGGACGTGCTCGGAGCGGGCTCGGGCGTCGGGTCGGGCTCGGCGTCGGTCACGCTCGCACCCTACGGCAGCGCCGTGAACCGGGCCAGGCGCGCGGGTGACGGATGCCGCGGCATCCGCTCGTAGGATCGACGCATGTCCGCCGAGCAGACCGCCCCCTCGCACGCCGCCGTCGACCGCGTGACCGCCGCGCTCCAGGCGCAGGGCGTCGAACCGCGCATCGTGTGGTTCGGCGACGCCGTGACGACCGCGCAGCTCGCCGCCGACGCGCTCGGCGTCGAGGTCGGCCAGATCGCCAACTCGCTCGTGTTCACGCTCGACGACGAGCCGATCCTCGTGCTCACCTCGGGTGCGCACCGCGTCGACACCGAGTGGCTCGGCGAGCGACTCGGCGGGCGCATCGGCCGCGCCTCCAAGGAGGTCGTCAAGGAGGCCACGGGCCAGGTGATCGGCGGGGTCGCGCCCGTCGGGCACCCGACGCCCGTGCGCACGTTCGTCGACGTCGACCTCGCACGGTTCGACGAGGTGTGGGCCGCGGCCGGGCACGCGAAGACGGTGTTCCCGACCACGTTCGACGAACTCGTGCGCATCACGGGCGGCACGCCGACGCCGGTCGAACCGGGCTCGGCGGGAGCGGGCGAACGGCGGAACGGGTGACCACCTCCGACGTGACCTGGCCGCGCTCGGCCGGCCCGCTGACGCTGCGCCCGCCGACGCCCGAGGCCGTCGACGACATCCTGACCTGGCGGAACCGCCCGGAGGTGACCCGGTGGTTGCTGCGCACGACCGTCGACCCGGACGCGTTCCGGACCGCGTGGCTCGGCGTCGTCGACGATCCCCGCGACCAATCGGCCGTTGCCGAGCTCGACGGCGTCGTGGTCGGCACCGGTTCGCTGGAGGTTCGCGACGGCATGGGCCAGTCCGACGGCGACGCCTGGCGCGGGGCCGAGGGCGATCTCGGCTACCTCGTCGATCCCGCGTACGCCGGTCGCGGATTCGCGACCGCGATCGCCGGCGCGATGCTCGACCTCGCGTTCAGCGAGCTCGGGCTGCACCGGGTCACGGCCGGATGCTTCGCCGACAACGTCGCCTCGTGGCGGGTCATGGAGCGGCTCGGCATGCGACGCGAGCAGCACGGCGTCCGCGACTCGTGGCACGCGGAGCTCGGCTGGATCGACGGCTACACCTACGGGATCCTCGCCGAGGAGTGGCGTTCCCGGGGCTGACCCCTTGCTCATCCCGCCGAGTGTTACGGTTCGCGCCGAGTGATGCCGCTGGAACGGCAACACTCGGCGCGAACCGCAACACTCGCGGCCCAAGGGCGCGGGCGCGGCGAGGGCCAGGCGTGCGGGGTGCGGGGTGCGGGCGCGCGGCGAGGGCCCAGGGGTGCGGGGTGCGGGCGTGCGGCGAGGGCCCAGGGGTGCGGGGTGCGGCGTGCGGGCGCGCCGCCTACGCGTCGCGTCGCGCGCCCTGGGCCGCGTGCACCGTGAAGGTCGCCGGGTCGCGGTGGCCGCGCTCCGCGAACGCCTCGCGGACCGCGCCCGCGACCATCGGCACGAGGTCGTCGGCGACGAGCGCGATCGCCGCGCCCCCGAAGCCGCCACCGGTCATTCGCGCGCCGATCGCGCCGTTCGCCTGCGCGGTCTCGACCGCGAGGTCGAGCTCGGGCACCGAGATCTCGAAGTCGTCGCGCATCGACCGGTGCGACGCGTCGAGCAGCGGGCCGATCGCCGCGGGGCCGTGCTCGCGCAGGGTGCGAACGGTGTCGAGCACGCGCTGGTTCTCGGTGACGACGTGCCGCACGCGGCGGAAGGTCTCGTCGTCGAGGAGCTCCCGCGCCCGGTCGAGGTCGTCGATGTCGACCCAGCGCAACGACTCGACGCCCAGCGCCAGGGCACCCGCCTCGCACGACGCGCGCCGGGCGGCGTACCCGCCGGTGGCGTGCGAGTGGCTCACCCGGGTGTCGATCACGAGCAGCGACAGCCCGGCCTCGGCGAACCCGAGCGGGATCACGTCGGCATCGAGGCTCCGGCAGTCGAGGAACACCCCCGCGTCGGCCTCGCCGAGGAGCGACGCCGACTGGTCCATGATGCCGGTCGGCGCACCGACCGCCCGGTTCTCGGCGAGCTGCCCGACCTTCGCGAGCGTCGGCCGGTCGAACCCGAGCGCCCAGTGCTCGTCGAGCGCGAGGGCGACGGCGCACTCGATCGCGGCCGACGACGACAGTCCGGCGCCGACCGGGACGTCGGAGTCGATGTGCAGGTCGACCCCGCGCGCGTGGAGGAGGTCGGCACCGAACTCGCGGAGCGCCCACACCACGCCGAGGGGGTACGCCGCCCAGTCCGAGACCGCGTCGGGCGCGAGCTCGTCGAGGTGCACTTCGACGACCTCGGGCGAGAACGTCGACGCTACGCGCACGACCCGGTCGGCGCGATCGCCGACGGCGACGGTCGTGCGGCGGTCGATCGCGAACGGGAACACGAAGCCGTCGTTGTAGTCGGTGTGCTCGCCGATCAGGTTGACCCGACCGGGCGCCGACCAGACGCCGACGGGGCGCCGGCCGTACTGCTCGGCGAAGCGGTGCTGGGCGGATGCCACGGCGTCGGTCACAGCTCGACTCCTTCGATCGCGTCGCGCAGGGCGCGCGCCTGCGTCTCTGGGGGGACGTCGCCGATCCACGCGCCCATCGCGGCCTCCGAGCCGGCGAGGTACTTCAGCCGCTCGGCGGCGCGGCGCGGGCTCGTGAGCTGCATGGTCAGCCGCACCTCGTCTCGCCGCTCGTGCACGGGCGCCTGGTGCCACGCGGCGATGTACGGCGTGGGGGTGTCGTACAGGCGGTCGACACCGCGCAGCAGGCGCAGGTAGAGCGTCGCGAGCTCGGCGCGCTCGGCCTCGCTCGTCGCGGCGAGGTCGGGCACCTGGCGGTGCGGCATGAGGTGCACCTCGACGGGCCAGCGCGCGGCGAACGGCACGAACGCGGTCCAGTGCTCGCCGCCGATGAGCACGCGGTCGCCGCGGCGCTCTCGGTCGAGGATGTCGGCCTGCAGCGAGGGCCCGTACGCGTCGATCGAGGCGAGCAGGCGCTCGGTGCGCGGGGTCACGTACGGGTAGGCGTAGATCTGCCCGTGCGGGTGGGGGAGGGTGACGCCGATGTCGCGGCCGCGGTTCTCGAACGGGAACACCTGCTGCACGCCAGGGAGGGCCGAGAGCGCCGCGGTGCGGTGCGCCCACGCCTCGATCACGGTGCGGGCGCGCGAGGCGGACTGGGTGCCGAACGACCCCTCGTGCTCGGGGCTGAAGCACACGACCTCGCAGCGGCCGTGCGACGGGTGGGTGCGGTCGAGTCCGACGGCGCGCAGGTCTGCGAGGGTGGATGCCGCGGCATCCGTCGACGACCCCCAGTCGGGCAGTTCGGGGCCGAACGACGGCGAACGGTTCTCGAACACGGCCACGTCGTACACGCTCGGGATCTCGGAGGGGTTGGTCTCGGTCTGCGGCGCGAGCGGATCGGCCTCGGCGGGCGGGAGGAACGCGCGGTTCTGACGGGCGGCTGCGATCGAGACCCAGTCGCCGGTCAGGGGATCCTGCCGCATCTCGGCATTGGCGGGCCGCGGGTCGAGGGCGCGAGCGTCGACTGCGCGGTCGGGGCCGAGCACGGTGTCGGCGTCGTCGAAGTAGATGAGCTCGCGCCCGTCGGCGAGGGTCGAGCGTCGCACGGCGATGCGAGGGTCGAGGATGCCGGGTTCCGTCTGCTGCACGCCGTCACGCTACGCGATCTTCGTTTGAGAAACAAGATGGTTTCGTATTGCAAAGTCCGCGCACGCCCGCGAAGATGAATCGCATGGATCCCGAACGCCCGCCCCGCGACGCGTCCCGTCGGCGCACGCTCGCCGCCGACCTCGTGCTCGAGCGGGGCTTCGTGCGCGTGATCGAGCTCAGCGAGTCCTTCGGCGTGACGCCCGTCACCGCCCGGGCCGACCTCGACGTGCTCGAGCGCGAGGGGCGCGTCCGGCGCGTCCACGGCGGCGCGGTCCCGCCGGGCGCGGGTCCCGACGAGCCGCGGCCCGAACGCGAGCCCACGTTCGAGGAGGCGCTCGAGGCATCCGTCGTGCCCAAGCGGCTGATCGGGCGGCGCGCCGCCGCGCTCATCCGCAGCGGCCAGAGCGTCATCCTCGACGTCGGCACGACCACGCTCCAGGTCGCGAAGGCGCTGCGCGCGCGCCCCGACCTCGACGACCTCACGATCTTCACCAACGGCCTGTCGATCGCGCTCGAGCTCGAGCCCGAGATCCCGCGCTTCACCGTCGTCGTCACGGGCGGCACCCTCCGGCCGCGCCAGCATTCGCTCGTGCATCCGCTCGCCGGGTCCGTGCTCGACGAGGTGCACGTCGACCTCGCCATCATCGGCTGCAACGGCGTCGACGTGCGGAACGGCGTCACGAACGCGAACCTCCCCGAGGCTTCCGTCAAGTCGCTCATGCTGCGCCGCGCGCAGCGCGCGGTCGTCGTCGCCGACGCGTCGAAGCTCGGCGAGGTGCACCTCGGCCGCGTCGCCCCGGTCGACGCGTTCGACACCCTCGTGACGGATGCCGCAGCCCCGGGCGTGCTCATCGGCGAACTCCGCGACGCCGGCCTCGACGTGCTCGTCGCCCGCGAGCCCGAGCGGTCATAAGGTGGAGAGCATGACCCTCCCGACGGGCGAGCAGTTCGAACTCGAGACCACCACCTCCACTGGGGATGTCCGCGCGACCGTCACGGCCGTCGCCGCGGGCCTCCGCTCCCTCACCATCAACGGCATCGACCTGGTGCCGGGCTTCGGCGAAGACGAGACGCCGCCGTCGGGCTCCGGGATCGTGCTCGTGCCCTGGCCGAACCGCATCCGCGACGGCAGGTGGCGCCACGACGACACGACGTACCAGCTCGCGATCACCGAGCCGGCCCGCGGCAACGCGATCCACGGGCTGCTCCGGTACGCCGAGTACGCGCCCGTCGAGCAGGACCGCGACTCGGTGACGCTCGCCGCGACGATCCACCCGCAGATGGGCTACCCGTTCACCGTGCGCACGGCCGTCCGGTACGAGCTCGTCTCCGACGGGCTGAAGGTCACGCACTTCCTCGAGAACCTCGGCGGCGATCCCGCCCCGGTCGCGGTCGGCACGCACCCGTTCCTGAAGATCGGCGGCGTGCCGACCGAGGACCTCGTGCTCCGCCTCGACGCGGCGAGCCACATCGAGGTCGACGATCGCCTCCTGCCCACCGGCGAGGTGTCCGTCGAGGGCACCGAGTGGGACTTCCGCGAGGGCCGGCGCGTCGGCGACGTGCAGCTCGACGATGCGTTCGGCGAGCTCGGCTCGGTCGACGGGATCGTCGAGCACACGCTCACCGCCCCCGACGGCCGCTCGGTGGCGGTGTGGGCCGACGACGAATTCGCGTACGTGCAGGTCTTCACCACCGAGAGCTATCCCGGCGAGTCGAAGGCCATCGCGGTCGAGCCGATGACGGCGCCCGCCGACGCGTTCAACTCGGGCAAGGGCGTGCGCTGGCTCGACCCGGGCGAGCAGTGGGAGGTCAGCTGGGGCATCCGCTTCGGTGGGTTCACTGCCGAATAGGCGGCTCAGCGGGTTCACCGCCGAACAGCCGCCTCAGCCGACGCAGCTGCCCGAGTCGACCTGGTCGTTCAGCGACGGCGCGTCCGCAGCGAGCGGTTCGAGCGCGCCGACGGTCACCGCGAAACCCACGTTGTCGACCGTCTGCGACTTGGCGAACACCACGCCGCCGACGAGGCCGTCGCCCGTGAGCACCGGCCCGCCGGAGTTGCCCTGGTCGACGTCGGCCGCGAGCGTGACGACGTCGCGCGACGCCGTCGCCCCGTCGACCGAGATGGTGAGCGGCCCGGAGGCCATGACCCGCGCCGGCCGCAGCTCGAGCGGCCCGCCGTACGGGTAGCCGGCGACGGCGACGTCGTGCTCGGCCGCGGGGGGCTCGGCGAGGCCGAGCGGCGTCACGCCGAGCCCGTCGGTCGCGATCACGGCGAGGTCGTTCTCGGGATCGAACGCGACGACCCGCCCCGACACCGGGCTGCGGCCCGGCGCATGCACGATCGGGTCGTCCACGCCCGCGACGACGTGCGCGTTGGTGACGACGCGATCCTCGGCGACGACGAAGCCCGAGCCGGTGAGGTTTCCGCCGCACTCGAACGCGAGCCCGGTGATGCGCACGACGGATGCCGCGGCGGCCGACAGCTCGGGATCGTCGACGCCGCCCGACGGCAGCTCGGGCGCGACCGACGGGCCGTCGATGACGCCCACGAGCCACGGGATCGCCTCGCCGACCGCAGCGCCGCGGAGCTCGGCCATGAGCGTGCGGGCCGGCTGCGGGGTGACCTCGTCGATGCCGCGCACGACCCACGAGTTCGCCACGGCCGGCGAGACGACGGGCACGCCCATCGCCGACACGCCCGCGCCGACGAGCGCGATCACGAACGCGGTCACCATGGTGTTGCCGATCGCCCCGAGCACCCGGTCGATCGGGCCGAGCTTCACCGCGTCGGCGCCCTGCCGGAGTGCGCGCCCGAGCGCGGCGCCGAGCGACGACCCCGCGATGAGCAGCAGGATCGCGAGGGCGATCGCGATGGGTGCCCGCCATTCGGGCGCGGGGATGAAGGAGACGACCCACGGCATCGCGAAGTACGCGGCGATGCCGCCCGCGATGAGGCCGAGCAGGCCGGCGGCGGTGCGCAGGAGCCCGGCACGCCATCCGTGCACGAGCGCGCCGATGAGCACGAGCACGAGCACGATGTCGAGGATGAGGCTCCAGCCCACGCGGGGTCTCCGATCTTCACGGGGACCTCAAGCGTCCCGCACTCGGCTCGGAACGCGCTGAAGGCGCCCGGACCGGGCCCGGGCGCCTGCAGGCGGATCGGCTGCCGAGCAGCCGCAGCGACTACTGCGGGAGCAGCACCGTGTCGACGAGGTAGACGGTCGCGTTCGCCGTCATGACGCCACCGCAGATGACGCCGGCGTCGTTCACCATGAGCTCGTCACCGGAGCCGGTCACCTCGACCGTGCCGCCCTGGACCGTTGCATGGGTTCCGACGACCTCGTCCGGCATGAGCTGGCCGGGCACCACGTGGTACGTGAGGATGGACGTGAGCAGTTCGCTGTCGGTCTTCAGCGTCTCGATGGTCGCGGCGTCGATCTTCGCGAACGCGTCGTCGACGGGCGCGAAGACGGTGAACTCGTCGCCGTTCAGCGTGTCGACGAGGTCGACCTCCGGGTTGAGTTCGCCGGACACCGCCGAGACGAGGGTCGTGAGCAGCGGGTTGTTGGATGCCGCCACCGCGACCGGGTCCTGGGACATGCCCTCGACGGAGCCTGCGCCGTCCGGGACCTGCTCGGCGTAGCCCGCGCAGCCGGGGCCGACGAGGTTCGCGGCGGGGTCCGCCATCGACTCCTCGGTCTCCATGGGCTCCTCTGACATCGTGGCCTGGTCGTCGGCTGCGGGCTCGTCGATCGAGCCGGCGCTGCATCCGGCGAGGCCGAGCGCGGCGACGGCCACGATCGAGAATGCGGCGAGCGTGGTGCGCTGCGTGCGGAACGTGGATCGCATCGGTCTTCTCCTTCGGTGTGCGGCCCGCCCCTCGGGGCCGTCATGCAGGGATTCGGGGCCCGGCGCCGCACGGTTTGGTCGAGATCCGCCCGGGCGTGTCGGCGAGCGGATGCCACGCCCGGGCCGCCGCGGCTCCGGCGGTCAGGGATCGCCCACCGGCATCACATACGCTCGAACCCATGACGACGACCCCCATCGCCGCCGCAGAACCCGAGCTCACCGGCCTCGCCGCGTGGGCCGTCGACCTCATGGAGACCCTCGGCGCCCCCGGCGCGGGACTCGCGATCGCGCTCGAGAACCTGTTCCCGCCGCTGCCGAGCGAGGTGATCCTGCCGCTCGCGGGCTTCACCGCGAGCCAGGGATCGTTCACGCTCGTCGAGGTGCTGTTCTGGACGACGCTGGGCTCGGTGCTCGGCGCGGTCGCGCTCTACACGATCGGGCGCGTGCTCGGCCGCGAGCGCACGCGCGTGATCATCAAGGCGGTGCCGCTCGTCGACGTCGCCGACGTCGACCGGACCGAGCAGTGGTTCCTCGACCACGGCAAGAAGGCCGTCTTCTTCGGCCGCATGATCCCGCTGTTCCGCAGCCTCATCTCGGTGCCTGCGGGCGTCACCCGCATGAACGTCGTGCTGTTCCTGCTCCTCACGACCGCGGGCAGCCTGATCTGGAACACGGTGTTCGTGATGGCGGGGTTCTACCTCGGCGAGAACTGGGAGGTCGTCGAGCCGTGGGCCGACGGGTTCCAGGTGCTCGTGATCGTCGCCGTCGTCCTCGCGGTGGCCGCGTTCGTCGTCAAGCGCGTCCTCCGCAACCGCGAGCACCGACGCCGCCTCGCGACGGGCGAGGACACCCCCGGCGGCATCTGACCTCGCTTCCGCCACCGACAGGTCCCCGGGCACTAGCGTTGGACCCGTGACCGGGGGAGCCTCGCGGGGTCGTGGTCGCACCGTCCCGTTCGGACGGCGGTGCGCCGAGGTGTCGTCGTGATCCCGGCGACGTCCTTCGTCCGGAGCGGAGACGCCGACATCGCCTACAAGGTCGTCGGCGAAGGGGACCGCGACCTGCTGGTCGCCTTCCCTCTCCTGTCGAACGTCGAGGTGTTCTTCGAGCTCGCCGAGAACGCCGACTTCGTCGAGCGGCTCGCGAAGCTCGGTCGCGTCATCCTCTACGACAAGCGCGGAACGGGGATGTCGGAGCGCACCACCGGGCCCGTGGAGATCGAGCAGCACAGCGACGACCTCATCGCGGTGCTCGACGCCGCCGGCAGCTCCAGGGCCGTCCTCCTCGGGTGGTTCGACGGCGGCGCCACGTGCCTGGTGACCGCGGCCCGCCACCCCGGCCGCGTCGAGTCCGTCGTCGCGGACGAGGTGCTCGCCGTCGGCCGGCCGGCCGACGGGTTCCCATGGGGATTCAGCCCGCGGTTCGGTGAGGCGGCCGTGCGGGCGATGATGGAGCTGGGCTGGGGGAAGGCGGCGGCGGTGCGCATGATGGTGCCGGAGTGGGCCGGCGACGCGCGCCTGATCGACTGGGTGACGCGCTACGAGCGGCTCTCCTCGACGCCGAGCGGCGCGGCGCGGATGCTCAAGGACGCCGCGGACCTCGACATCCGCGCCTACCTCCAGGAGGTCGCGGCGCCCGTCCTGGTGATCCACGACGTCGACTACCCCGGGGTGCCCGTCGAACCGTTCGAGTGGATCGCCGAGCACCTGCCCGGAGGGCGGCTGAAACTGGTCCATCGGCAGGTCGCCGCACCGCTCATGCTGCCCTCCGACGACCTTCTCGACGAGATCGAGGAATTCCTCGTCGGCACCCGCAGCGGAGGCACGCGCGAGCTCGTCGCCGCCGTCTTCACCGATGTCGTCGGCTCGACGGCGGGCCTGGCCGAGTCCGGTGACCAGCGGTGGAGCCACCTCCTCGCTGCGCACCGCGAGTCGGTCCGACGATCGCTCGCGAGATTCGGCGGTCGTGAGGTGAACACTGCCGGCGACGGATTCCTCGCGTGCTTCGCACTGCCCTCCTCGGCGCTCCGGTTCGCACAGGACGCCGTCGCCGAAGCCGGCGAGATTGGGCTGAGCCTGCGCGCCGGGGTCCACTGCGGCGAGGTGCTCGTCCGGGACGACGACCTGGTCGGGATCGCGGTGCACGTCGCGGCGCGCGTGGCCGCGCTCGCCGGCTCGGGCGAGGTGTTCGCCACCGACACCGTCCGGGTCCTCGTCGACGGGTCGGGTCTGCGATTCAAGCCGGCCGGCGAGCACGCGCTGAAGGGCGTTCCGGGCGACTGGTCGCTGTTCCGGCTGGCGGGGGCCGCATCGTGATCCCCCCGACGCGGTACGCGGATCGGGACGGGGTCGACCTCGCGTACAAGGTGTTCGGCGAGGGCGACCGCGACATCGTGCTCGCGTTCGCCTTCATCTCGAACGTCGACGTGTTCTGCGAACTGCCCGAGCACCTCGAGTTCATCGAGCGCCTGCGGTCGCTCGACGCACGCGTGATCCTCTTCGACAAGCGAGGTACGGGCCTCTCCGACCGCGGCGGCCTTGACGCGAGCGTCGAGGACCACGCCGACGACCTCGTCGCGATCCTCGATGCGGTCGGCAGCACGCGCGCCGTGCTCATCGGCTGGTTCGACGGCGGAGCGACCGCGCTGGTCGCCGCGGCCCGGCATCCCGAACGCGTGGAGGCCGTGATCGCCTACGAGGTGCTCGCGGTCGGCCACTCGGATGCGGGGTTCCCGTGGTCGCTGGATGCCGCATGGGCGGCGAGCCTCATGCGCGGGCTCGAGACGTCCGAGTGGGGCCACGGCGCGTTCGCGCGCGAGTTCTGGGGCACCGAGGGCGGCGAGCGGATCGTGGCGTGGTGGAAGCGGTACGAGGGCATGTCCGCGACGCCGTCCGCCGCACGGCGCCTCGCGGCGGCGATGGGCCGGCTCGACGTACGCCCGTACCTCGCGGACGTGCGCGCGCCGGTGCTCGTCCTGCACGACCCGGGGTTCCCGGCGATCGACGAGGCGCCCATGCGATGGCTCGCGGATTCGCTGCCGGAGGGCCGGCTCCGGCTGGTGCGCCGGAACTCCGTGCTGCCGCCGATCCTCCCCGACGGTGCGCTGGTCGACGAGATGGAGGAGTTCCTCACCGGCACCCGGACCGGCGGCCGCCGTGACGTGCTGGCGACCGTGTTCACCGACATCGTCGAGTCCACCGCCGAACTCGCCCGCACGGGCGACGAGCGCTGGCGCAACCTGCTCGCCGCGCACGACGAGGCGCTGCGGCGTTCCATCGCGCGATACTCGGGAACCGAGGCGAACACCACCGGCGACGGCATCGTCGCGACCTTCCCGCTGCCGTCGTCGGCGCTGCACTTCGCCGCGGAGGCGATCGACGGCGCGGCCGCGCTCGGGCTGGAGCTGCGCGTCGGGGTGCACGCCGGCGAGCTGATGCTGCGCGGCGACGAACCGGTCGGTCTCGCGGTGCACGCGGCGGCGAGGATCTGCGCGCTCGCCGACCCGGGACGCATCCTCGTGAGCGACACCGTCCGCACGCTGCTCGCCGGGTTCCCGTTCGGCTTCGAGCCTGCCGGGGAGCACGAGCTGAAGGGCGTGCCCGACCGGTGGCGGCTCTGGTACTGCGTCACCGGCCCGGACGGCGGCGACGCCCGGGCGGGGTGACGGCGGCTCGCGCGCGTCGCGGCCGCCGGGCAATCCCCGCACGCCTCGGCACCGAATCACCTGCGACCCCGGAAAACGCAGGAGCACCGCATGACCGTCGCACTGGCACACGCGCGAGTCGCGCTGCCGACGGTGCGACGACGCACTCGACGGTCTGTCATGCTGGAACGCGTGGTGGACGCGCAGCCCGAGGCCGCGGGATCCGACCCGACCGTCGACGACCTGCTCGTCGCGGCCGGCGGCGGTGACCGTGCCGCGTTCGGCGCGCTCTACGACCGCACGTCGGCCCGCGTGTTCGGTCTCGTCCGGCGGATCGTGGTCGACCCCGCGCAGGCCGAGGAGGTGACGCAGGACGTGTACCTCGAGATCTGGCAGACCGCCCCGCGGTTCGACCGCGACCGAGGTTCGGCGGTCTCGTGGATGTTCACGCTCGCGCACCGTCGCGCGGTCGACCGGGTGCGTTCCGCGCAATCGGCTCGCGACCGCGACCTCCGCGTCGGCGCTCGCGACCTCGACGTCCCGGTCGACACGGTCGCCGAGTCGGTCGAGGTGCGCATCGAGCACGAGCGCGCGCACGAGGCGCTCGCCGGCCTCAGCGAGCTGCAGCGCGAGTGCGTGGCGCTCGCCTACTACGGCGGGCTGACCCAGTCCGAGATCGCCGAGCGGCTCGGGGTGCCGCTCGGCACCGTGAAGACCCGATTGCGCGACGGGATGATCCGCCTGCGACATCTGCTGGGGGTGACCGCATGACCGAGCCCGAGTTCCCGGGCCGCGCCGATCCCGTCGGGCCCGACGACCTGCTCGCCGCCTACGCGCTCGACGCCGTCACCGACGAGGAGCGCGCGATCGTCGAGCGCCACCTCGCCGAGTCGCCCGAGGCGCGTGCCGAAGTCGACGCGTACCGCGAGGCCGCCGTCGGGCTCGCCGGCGAGGCGCCGCCGGTCGCACCGCCGCCGTCGCTGCGGGCATCGATCCTCGACCGCCTCGACGACGCACCCCAGGTCGGCGCGCCGTCGGGCGCCGTCGACGCGGTGACGGATGCCGCGGCACCCGCCCCGCACGTCGCGGTCGGCGACGTCGCGTCGACTCCGGTCGAGGCGCTGCTCCCGCCGCCCGCGATGCCGCTCGCCCCGATCGGACCGGCCCCGGTCGCCACGCCCGCCGAGGCCATGGCTCCCGTCGGCGCCGGGCCCGCCGAACGCGCTGCCCGACGCCGTTGGTTCCAGCGGCCCGGCGCGATCCTCGCGTCGGCCGCGGCCGCCGTGCTGCTGATCGCGGGTGCCGTGGTCGGCCTGAACTGGGCCGGCACCGCCGGTTGGGGGGCCCAGCGCGACGTGCAGGCGGTCGCCTCGGCCGACGACGCGCAGACCGCCACCGTCGAGGCTGCGGGCGGCGGCGAGGTCACCGTCGTCTGGTCGGAGCAATTGGGCAGGTCCGCGATCCTCGCCGAGGGGCTCCCCGACGTCGGGGCAGACGAGACCTACGAGCTCTGGTACATCGACGCGTCGGGCGACGAGCTCGCCGCGACCCCGGCCGGGCTGTTCGACCCAGACGGGGGAGCGGCGTACGTCGTCCTCGACGGCGAGTTCGAGCCCGGCCTGCTGATCGGCATCACGGTCGAGCCCGCGGGCGGCTCCGAGGCGCCGACGAGCGCCCCGATCGTCGCGGTCGAGACCTGAGACCCGCGTGCCGCGGCGCCTCCCGGGATCGGGTGCGCCGTGGCATCCGTTCGCCGTCGGCTAGGGTCGTCATGGCCGCGCCGCGCGTCGGCCCGACCCGACCACCCACCCCACGACGACGAGGAGTGACGCATGCGCGTCGGCATGTTCCTGAACTACGCCGGAGGCTTCCGCGAGGTCGCGGACGAGGTCACCGAGCTCGAGGCCGCGGGTGTCGACCTCGTCGCCGTCCCCGAGGCGTACTCGTTCGACGCGGTCAGCCAGCTCGGGTTCCTCGCGGCGCGCACCTCGCGCATGACGCTCATGAGCGGCATCCTGCAGCTGTACACGCGCACGCCCACGCTCACGGCGATGACCGCCGCGGGACTCGACTACGTCTCGGACGGCCGCTTCGAACTCGGCATCGGCGCGTCGGGCCCGCAGGTCATCGAGGGCTTCCACGGCGTGAAGTACGACGCGCCGCTCGGTCGCACGCGCGAGATCATCGACGTGTGCCGCATGACCTGGCGGCGCGAGCCCGTCGTGCATGCCGGCCGCAACTACCGCATCCCGCTCCCCGAGGGCGAGGGCACCGGCCTCGGCAAGCCCCTGAAGCTCATCAACCACCCCGTGCGGGAGCGCATCCCGATCACGGTCGCGTCGCTCGGCGCGAAGTCGGTCGCGCAGACCGCCGAGATCGCCGACGGCTGGCTCCCCATGTTCTTCCACCCCGAGCGCGCCCGCGACGTGTGGGGCGGCGCGCTCGAGGAGGGGCTCGCCAAGCGAGGCCCCGAACTCGGCGCGCTCGACGTGTTCGCGAGCCCGGCGCTCGCCATCACCGACCGGCCGGATGCCGCGGCCGCCGCCATCGCCGCCGTGAAGCCGAACCTCGCGCTGTACGTCGGCGGCATGGGCGCACGGGGCAAGAACTTCTACAACGACCTGATCGCGAGCTACGGCTACGCCGATGAGGCCGCGACGATCCAGGACCTCTACCTGGCCGGACGCCGCGACGAGGCGATCGCCGCGGTGCCCGACGAGCTCGTGCGCGCGATCTCGCTCATCGGGTCGCCCGCGGAGGTCGCCGAGCGGGTGGCGGCGTTCGCCGCGGCGGGCGTCACCACGCTCAACGTGACCCCGCTCGCGCGCGACTCGGCCGAGAGGGTGGCGCTGATGCGAGGCTTCCGCCGCATCGTGGGCTGAGCCCGGGCTGCGACGGGGTACACGGCTTCCCTGAAACGGGGTACGTGGGGCCCTCCGGTCCAGCCCCCGTTCGAGGGTGTAGGTAGGGCGAGGGCGAGCGCGTACGCTCGGTGCACCGCACCTTCGGGTTGCGGCAGGGGAAACCTGGGGGTGGGGCTGCCGTGGCGGGGCGACGAGGCCGATTCGACCTCGACCCCCGCCAGGCGGTGCCCGAGTCGCGGCATCCGTCGAGGGGGTTGCCAGTGACCGGTGACCCGCCCATAGCATCGGAGCAGAGGCCGTGCGCGGGTGCGCCTCGGCCGGGGGAGGACCGATGTCCCAGAACGTGCGGCGGCTCGCCTGCCCGCCCGAGGCCGTGTTCGACGTGCTCGCCGAGGGCTGGCTCTACCCGGTGTGGGTTGTCGGTGCGATGCGCATGCGCGACGTCGACCGCCGGTGGCCCGAGCCGGGCAGCCGCCTGCACCACTCGGTCGGCATCTGGCCGGTCTACCTCGACGACGTCACCGAGTCGCGCGAATGGGACCCGCCCCGACGCGCGGTGTTCCGGGCGAAGGGCTGGCCGGTCGGCGAGGCGGTCGTCGCGATCGAGGCGAAGCCCGTCTCCGGCGGTTGCCTCGTCCGCATCTTCGAGGAGGCCGTCGTGGGACCGGCGCGATTCGTCCCGTCGCTCATCCGGCAGCCGATCCTGCACTTCCGCAACACCGAGACGCTCCGCCGGCTCGGCTACATCGCCGAGGGCCGCTGGGAGGGCAAGTGACCGACGCGGTCGACGCGATCGTCGTCGGGGCCGGCCCGAACGGCCTGGCCGCGGCCGTGACCCTCGCCCGCGCCGGCCTGTCGGTGCGCGTGTACGAGGCCGCGCCGAACGCAGGCGGCGGCGCCCGCACCGACGAACTCACGCTGCCGGGGTACCGGCACGACGTGTGCTCGGCGGTGCACCCCATGGCGCTCGCGTCGCCGTTCTTCCGCGAGTTCGGGCTCGAGCGTCGCATCGACCTGCGGCTGCCGCCGATCTCCTACGGGCACCCGCTCGACGGCGGCCGCGCCGGACTCGCCTGGCGAGACCTCGACCGCACCGCGGACGGCCTCGGCCGCGACGGCCGCGCGTATGCGAGCCTGCTGCGGGGGCTCGCCGCGAACGCCGACGCCCTCATGGACACCGTCGGCTCGTCGCTCGTGCGCGTGCCGCGGCATCCGCTCGTCGCCCTGCGCTTCGGACTCGCCGTGCTCGAGCAGGGATCCCTCGCCTGGAACGCGCGGTTCCGCGAGGACGTCGCGCCGGCCATGCTCACGGGCGTGGCCGCGCACGCCATCCGGCCCATGCCGTCGCTCGCGACCGCGGGCGCCGGGCTCGTCCTCGCCGCGCACGCGCACGCACGTGGCTGGCCCATCCCGGTCGGCGGCAGCGGCGCGATCGTCGACGCCATGCTCGACGACCTGCGCGCGCACGGCGGCGAGGTGGTGACGGATGCCGCGATCGACGACCTCGCGGTCCTGCCTCCCGCTCGCGCGGTCGTGCTCGATGTGACTCCGCGCGCCCTCGACGGCATCGCCGGAGACCGCCTGCCCGACCGCTACCGCAGGGCGCTGCGCCGGTTCCGGTACGGCAACGCCGCAGCGAAGGTCGACTTCGCCCTCTCGGGACCGGTGCCGTGGGCGAACCGCGCGCTCGCCGAAGCCGGCACCGTGCATGTCGGCGGCAGCCGTGCCGAGATCGCCGCGGGGGAGCGCGAGGTCGCCCGCGGGCGGCATCCGGAATCGCCGTACGTGCTCGTGTCGCAGCCGTCGATCGTCGACCCGACCCGCGCACCCGCCGGGCACCACACCCTGTGGACGTACACGCACGTGCCCGCCGGGTCGACCGTCGACCCGACGGAGGCGGTCGTGCGCCAGATCGAGCGGTTCGCACCCGGCTTCCGCGACGTGGTGCTCGCCTCGTCGGCGCGGTCGGCCGTCGACCTCGAGGACGACAACGCCAACTACATCGGCGGCGACATCGCATCCGGGGCGCCGACGTTGCTGCAGCTCGTGCGGCGGCCGGTCATCTCACCCGACCCGTGGCGCACGCCGCTGCGCGGCGTCTACCTCGCGTCGTCGTCGACCCCGCCCGGCCCGGGCGTGCACGGCCTCGCCGGCTGGCACGCGGCGCAGAGCGCGCTGCGCCACGAGTTCGGCGTGACCGCGGCGCCGGAGCTCGGTTCCTGAGCCGGCGGCGGCACCGTCGACCGGGAACTGCCCGGCCGGACTCCTAGTGACCTGCGCCGAGGTTGCCGGCAAGGCGGCCGTGTAGGTGCGTGCTGGCCTCGTTCATGCCGACGATGATGGCGCGCTTGCCGTGGTGCTCGTACTTGTTGGTGATGCTGTCGAGCGCTGCGACGGTCGAGGCGTCCCAGATGTGGGAGCCGGACATGTCGATGACCACCCGCTCGGGGTCGTCGGCGTAGTCGAACTGCGTCGTGAGGTCGTTCGACGAGGCGAAGAAGAGCTCGCCGATGACCGCCGGGCGGCGATGACGGGTTCGACCGCTACCTCGCCGAGGCGCGCGCGACGCGAGACGCTCCGAGAGCAGCTCGCGATGGCCGACGAGTTCGTCGAGCGGCTCTCGCGCCTGGCGTGAGCGGATGAAGCGGACCCGTCACGCCGCGCCATCCGCTCGCCGGCCGCGGGCGATCGCGCCGGCGCCCACTGCCGGGACCACGTCCCACCTCGGAGCGCCGGCGGGTGTGCTTCGCGGTGACGGGAGCAGTCCGATCACGGCGACCCAGCCGACGGCCGCGCCGACGACCTGGGCGAGCACGTACGCGAGGACGGCCGACGGCGCGATACCGGCGAAGGTGTCGGTGAACGCGCGCCCGATCGTGATCGCCGGGTTCGCGAAGCTCGCCGAGCTCGTGAAGAAGTAGGCCGCGCCGATGTAGGCGCCCACGGCGGGGGCGATCAACGTGCCGCGGTTCGTGCGGGTGAGCACGAAGATCACGAACACGAGCCCCGCGGTCGCGACGACCTCGGAGAGGAGGTGAGCCGCGGTGAGCCGGTCGGTTCGGCTCCAGGCGACGGCGGGCTCGTCGAACATGAGGTTCGCCAGCACCGTGCCGGCGATGCACCCGAGCACCTGCGCAGGCGCATAGGCGGCGACGTCCCGCCACGGCCGCCCGCCGAGCGCCGCATCGACCGCAGACACGACCGGGTTGAACTGGGCCCCCGAGACCGGAGCGAGTACCCAGATGAGCACCGTCAGCCCGAAGGCGGTCGCGACGGCGTTCTCGAGGAGCTGCAGGCCGGTGTCCGAGGGGGAGAGCCGTTGCGCTGCGATGCCGGACCCGACGACGACGACGGCGAGGCCCGCACTGCCGATCCCCTCGGCGGCGACGCGACGCGCGGACGCGGGGCCCGTCACGGCCGCACGGGCAGGATCTCGACGAGCAGGCGCTCGACGTGCGCGCGGATGTCGTCGCGGACCCGCCGGACCCCGTCGAGATCGAGGTCCGCAGGGTCCTCGAGTCGCCAGTCGAGGTACCGCTTGCCGGGGTAGACCGGGCAGGCGTCGCCGCAGCCCATCGTGATCACCGCGTCGGCGGCGCGGACGACGTCGTCCGTCAGGGGCTTCGGGAACTCCTCGCCGAGGTCGTAGCCCAGCTCGGCCATGACCTCGACCACGGCCGGCAGGATCTCCTCGCCGGGCTGCGACCCGGCGGACCGGACGTGAACGCGTCCTGCGCCGAGCTCGCGCATGAGCGCCGCCGCCATCTGCGACCGGCCCGAATTCTGCACGCACACGAAGAGCACTTCGGGAACCGCCTTCGGGATGACGCCCTTCGACTGCGCCAGCGCGGTGAGCCGTTCGTTCGCGAAGCGGTAGGCGAGGCTCGGCAGGTGCGTGGTGATCCGTGCGGTCCGCTTCAGGGCGGCGTACGACTCGAACACGACTCGCTCGGCCGTCTCGGCGCTCACGATGCCGTCGAAGTGCGACGCGAGCCGCTCTGCGCTGCGCTGCAGCACCTCGTGCGGGTCGTCGAGCGCTCGGAGCCCGTCTCGCATGGTCATGCGGACCCACCCGGCTCGTGGGCGGTCACGGGGCTGCAGGCGAACATGGGACCTCGCTTCGATCGACGATACCCAAAGCATAGATCGAAATCTATGTGTCGTGTCGACTGGGCGCGCGGAAGTTCACCGGGAGTTCAACCGGATGGTGGAAGGCGGGCACGCCGGGCCGGGGCGAAACACCCGAGGGGAATCCTGGTGGGCCCCGTCGGGCTCGAACCGACGACCTACGGATTAAAAGTCCGCTGCTCTGCCAACTGAGCTAGAGGCCCGGAATTCAGACTACCGCCCGCTCGTCCACCCCTCACCGCGTCCGCGCAATGGGCTGCCTCGCAGTCCACAGCGGTATCGTGTCCGCGATGAACGCAGACTTCCACCGTCCTACGCGCTTCCCGCCGCGACTGTTCGAGGGCTACCTCGGCGCGGAGGACCCGGCGCAGGTGAGCCGCGTCGCGCACGACACCGCCGCGGCGGTTCTGTCGCGCGTGCGCGCCGACCCCGACCCCGAGGTGGTCTCGCGGCTCGTGACGTACACCGACGAGCACGGCATCGACGCGATCGCCGAGCTGTGGTCGCAGGCCTCGCCGAAGAGCCTGCCCGGCGCGCTGTGGCGCATCTACCTGCTGCGGACGATGATCCGGCAGGATGCCGCGGGCGTGAGCCTCGCCTACCAGCGCGGGACCGAGGTGTCGCGCACGATCGACCAGGTCGTCGCGGGTGCGCCGACGCCGGCGGGCCCGGCCGAGATGCGCGAACTCGCCGACGTGATCCTCCGCGGCGTATTCTCCGGCGACTTCGCCGCGGCGCTCGAGCGCGCAGCCGCCTTCAGCCGGGTGGCGGCGATCGGGTTCACCAGCCTCGCCGACGACGCGGATGCCGCGGACGCCGCGCACCCCGACCGCCCCGGACTGCTCACGCGTCGAGCCCTGCGACTGTCGGCGCTCGCCGAGGAGCTCGCGGCCTGCGCGCGCCTGTGGCGCCACGACAGTCTCGACTGAGCGGGTTGGCGCCCACCCGACACGCCCGGCCTGCACGCCGACCGCCGCTGAGGAATAGTCCCCAGCGAACCCTCGTTTACACTTGTCGTGGCCGGTCGCAGTAACCCCGGGCTCCAAATCTCGCCGCTTCGAGCGGCCTCGCGCCGAGAGGCGTTCTGCGGCCGGCCACTTCCATGCCCGCGGGCCGCCGGACGGAAGAACACCGGACCCGCGGCAGGGCTCGGGCGTAGCATCGGAGCATGGCCGATACCGTCACGTTCCTCGTCGATCCGCTGCCGACCGACGTCTCGCCGCAGTTCCTCGAGTCGTCGTTCCGCGAGGTCGAGCCCGGAGCGGGCGCGCTCGCGGTGAACGACCTCGCCCCGCATCGCGGCGACGGCGTGTTCGAGACCCTCGCCATCGTCGACGGGCACGTGCAGGAGGTCGAGCCGCACCTGGCGAGGCTCGCGAACTCCGCCCGCCTGTGCGAGCTGCCCGAGCCGAACCTCGACCAATGGCGGCTCATCATCGCGCGCGCGGCGGAGCGCGTCCCGTCCGAGGGCGAGTTCGCGCTGAAGCTCGCAGTCAGCCGCGGCATCGAGGACCCGGGCCCGAAGGCGACCGGATGGGTGCACGTGACGCCCGGCGCCGACTTCCGTGCGGCGCGGGAGCGCGGCATCCGGGTCATCACGCTCGACCGCGGCGTATCGAACGGTGCAGGTGAGCGTGCCCCGTGGCTGCTGCTCGGAGCGAAGACGCTGAGCTATGCCGCCAACATGGCGGCGATCCGCGAGGCGAAGCGCCGTGGGGCCGACGACGCGATCTTCGTCTCGTCCGACGGGTACGTGCTCGAGGGGCCGACGTCGAGCGTCATCGCGCGGCTGGGCGATGTGTTCGTGACGCCGCCGCCCGAGGCCGGCATCCTGCACGGCACCACCCAGCGCAGCATCTTCGCGCACCTCGAGGCTCAGGGGCGCACCGCCGAGTACCGCGACCTGATGGTCGACGAGCTGCGAGCAGCGGATGCCGCGTGGCTCGTCTCGAGCGTGCGCATGGCCGCCCCGATCGTCGAGCTCGACGGCGCCCCGATGCGCGTCGACGCCGACGCGACGGCCGAGCTCAACGCCTACCTGCTGTCGCCGCGCGATTGAGATCGGGGGTCCTTGGACCCGGGTACGTCGCACCGTCGGGGCGTAGCGTCGGCTTGGTCCCCGAGTCCCGGAGGTTCCGCATGAGCACCGTGCCGACGACGTACATGGTGCACGCGCGCACCACGGGCGAGGCTGCCGAGGTGGTCGCGGCCGACGCGACGATCGGCATCGACGCGCGCTGGGGCGCCGAGCCGGCCGGGCTTCCCGGACCGGCGGAGCTGCTCGCCTCAGCGTTCTCCGCGTGCCTGCTGAAGAACCTCGAGCGCTCCCGGGCGATGCTCTCGTTCTCGTACGACCACGCCGACGTGCGCGTCGTCGCGCGTCGCCAGGACGCGCCGCCGAAGTTCGTCGAGATCTCCTACGAACTCACGATCGCGACCGACGAGAGCGCGAGACGGGTCGAGCTCGTGCATCGCAACCTCCAGAAGTACGGCACGGTCTACAACACCCTCGCCGCGGTCTGCGACGTGCACGGCGAGGTGATCGCGGTCCCCGTCGCGCGCCGCGGGGACTGACGACGGCCCGCCTCCATGGGGGAGACGGGCCGCCGTGGAGGGGAGATCCGGATCAGCCGAAGCGACCCGAGACGTAGTCCTCGGTCGCCTTCTCCGACGGGTTCGAGAAGATCGTGGTGGTGTCGTCGTACTCGATGAGCTTGCCGGGCTTGCCGGTGCCCGCGATGTTGAAGAACGCGGTCCTGTCGGAGACCCGCGACGCCTGCTGCATGTTGTGGGTGACGATCACGATCGTGTAGTCCTGCTTGAGTTCCTCGATCAGGTCCTCGATCGCGAGGGTCGAGATCGGGTCGAGCGCGGAGCACGGCTCGTCCATGAGGATCACTTCGGGCGAGACCGCGATCGCACGGGCGATGCAGAGGCGCTGCTGCTGGCCGCCGGACAGGCCGGAGCCCGGGCGGTCGAGGCGGTCCTTGACCTCGTTCCAGAGGTTCGCGCCCATGAGCGACTTCTCGACGAGGTCGTCGGCGTCGGACCTCGAGATGCGCCTGTTGTTGAGCTTCACGCCCGCGAGCACGTTCTCCTTGATCGACATCGTCGGGAACGGGTTGGGACGCTGGAACACCATGCCCACCTGTCGACGGACGAGCACCGGGTCGACGTCGGGATCGTACAGGTTGTTGCCGTCGATCAGCACCTCGCCCTCGACGCGCGCGCCGGGGATGACCTCGTGCATGCGGTTGAGGGTTCGGAGGAACGTGGACTTGCCGCAACCGGAGGGACCGATGAAGGCAGTCACGCTGCGGGGCTCGATCTCGAGGGAGACGCCCTCGACGGCCAGGAACTTCGAGTAGTAGACGTTGAGGTCGCGGACCTCGATGCGCTTGGACACGGGTTTCCTTACTGGGGTTCTGGAGGTCAGCGACCGAACTTGGGGGCGAAGAATCGCGCGACGAGGCGGGCGATCAGGTTCAGCGCCATGACGATGAGGATGAGGGTGAGCGCGGCGGCCCAGGCACGCTCGAGGTACGCGGAGGCGGGCGTGCCCTGGTTGGCGTACTGCGTGTACACGAACACCGGCAGCGACTGCATGCGTCCGTCGGTCATGTCGTAGTTCATGCTGTTCGTGAACCCCGCGGCGATGAGCAGTGGTGCCGTCTCGCCGATGACGCGAGCGATCGAGAGCATGATGCCGGTGGTGATGCCGGCGATCGAGGTGGGCAGCACGACCTTGACGATCGTGAGCCATTTCGGCACCCCGAGCGCGAAGGCGGCCTCCCTGAGCTCGTTGGGCACGAGCCGCAGCATCTCCTCGCTCGAGCGGACCACGACCGGGATCATGAGCACGGCGAGCGCGACCGCACCGGCGATGCCGGTGCGCGTGCCCGGGCCCCAGAAGATCGCGAAGAGCGCGTAGGCGAACAGGCCCGCGACGATCGACGGGATGCCGGTCATGACGTCGACCAGGAACGTGATGCCGCGCGCGAGCCGGCCGCGGCCGTACTCGACGAGGTAGATCGACGTCATGAGGCCGATCGGGATGGAGATCAGTGCGGCGGTGCCGGTCATGAGTACCGTGCCGATGATGGCGTGCAGGGCGCCGCCGCCCTCGCCGGTGACGCTGCGCATGGAGTACGTGAAGAACTCGGCGTCGAAACGGGCGAGGCCGAAGGTGATGACGGTGACCGCCAGGGAGATGAGGGGGATCATCGCCAGCAGGAATGCGCCGGTGACGAGGGCCGTCACGAATCGGTCGGTGGCGCGGCGCGCACCCTCGACGATGCGCGAGAGCACCGTGACGACCACGACGTAGATGATCGCGGCGACGATGAGCATGCCGACCCAGTTGAATTCGGCGCCGGCCAGGGCGATCACGCCGAACAGCCCGGCCGAGACGACGAGGCTGGCGACGAGGGTCATCCACGGCGCACCGTTGGGCAGCTTGCCCGCGGTCAGCGAGTTGCTGACCGGGTCCGCCACTCGGGACTCCGGAGGGGTGAGCGTGGTGGTCATCAGTTCGCTCCCGAGAACTCGCTGCGGCGCGCCACGATCCAGCGGGCGAGCGCATTCACCGCGAAGGTGACGATGAAGAGGATGAGGCCGGTGGCGATCAGCACGTTGACGTTGATGCCGTACGCCTCGGGGAAGCTCAGCGCGATGTTCGCGGCGATGGTCGACGGGTTCACCGAGGTGAGCAGCTGGAACGTCACTGCACCGGTGGCCGAGAGGACCATGGCGACGGCCATGGTCTCGCCGAGGGCGCGTCCGAGGCCGAGGACCGCGGCGGAGATGATGCCCGGGCGGCCGAAGGGCAGCACGGCGGTGCGGATCATCTCCCAGCGCGTCGCGCCGAGTGCGAGCGCGGCCTCCTCGTGCAGGACGGGGGTCTGGAGGAACACCTCGCGCGAGATGGCCGTGATGATCGGGATTACCATGACCGCGAGGACGACCGCGGCGGTCAGGATGGTTCGACCGGTGCCCGAGACGGGACCGGAGAACAACGGGAACCACCCGAGGTTGTCGACGAGCCACGAGTAGACGGGCTGCACGGCCGGCGCCAGCACGCCGATGCCCCAGAGACCGAAGACGACTGAGGGGACGGCCGCGAGCAGGTCGACGATGTAGCCGAGCACGGCCGCGAGCCGTCGAGGTGCGTAGTGCGAGATGAACAACGCGATGCCCACGGAGATGGGCAGCGCGATGAGCAGTGCGAGGAGCGCCGACCAGATGGTGCCGAACACGAGCGGACCGACGTAGGCCCAGAAGTTCGTGTCGAGGATCGATGCGTCCTCACTGCCGGCGAACAGGGCCGGGATGCTCTGGATGATGAGGAACAGCGCGACCGCGGCGAGGGTCACGAGGATCATCGATCCGGCGAAGACCGCGGAACCCGAGAAGACGCGATCGCCAGGGCGCTGTTTGGCCCTGATCGGCGCGGTGGCGGTGGTCATCTGACTGATCCTCCGGTTGTGGTGCTGGGAACACGGCCGTGCCCGGCCCGGCGTTCCGTTCGTGGAACGCCGGGGCCGGGCACCCGCTGCATTACTGGATGGACTCGATCGCCGCGACGGCCTGCTCGCGCAGGCTCTCGGAGATCGGGGCTGAGCCGGCGGCCTCGGCCGAGACCGTCTGGCCCTCCTCGCTCGCCATGAACTCGAAGTACGCCTTGACGAGCTCGACGTTCTCGGGCTCAGCGTACTCCTGGCACGCGATCTGGTAGCTCACGAGCACGATCGGGTACGCGCCGCTGTCGGGCGTGCGGTCGAGCTCGAGCGACAGGTCGCCGTCCGCTCGGCCCTCGACGAACGGCGAGGCGTCGACGATCGCGGCAGCCGCCTCCGGCGAGTACGGCACGAACTCGTCGCCGACCTGGACCGCCACCGTGCCGAGTCCCTCGGCGCGCGACGCGTCGGCGTAGCCGATGGTGCCCACGCCGTTGGTCACGGCGTCGACCACACCGGAGGTGCCCTGAGCGGCCTCGCCGCCCTCGAACGGCCACACGCCGTCGGCCTCGTACGTCCACACGTCGGGTGCGGCGGCGTACAGGTAGTCGGTGAAGTTCTCCGTGGTGCCCGAGTCGTCGGAGCGGTGGACCGGGGTGATCGCCTGGTCGGGGAGCTCCACGCCGTCGTTCGTGGCGGCGATCGCCGGGTCGTTCCAGTTGGTGATGTCTCCCGCGAAGATGCCTGCGACCGTCGCCGCGTCGAGGTTCAGCGTGTCGACGCCCTCGAGGTTGAAGATCACCGCGATGGGCGAGATGTACAGCGGGAGCTGGATGATGCTGGAGTCGGGGGCGCACTTGGCGAATCCGCCCGCGGTGAGCTCCTCGTCGTTGAACGCGCGGTCCGAGCCGGCGTAGTCGCTCGCGCCCTCGAGGAAGGTGTCGCGGCCGGCGCCGGATCCCGTCGGGTCGTAGTTGATCGTGACGTCGGGGTTCGCCGTCTGGAACGCCGCGATGAGCGCCTGCTGCGACGCGTCCTGAGCGGAGGAGCCCGAACCGACGAGGGTGCCGGAGAGCGTCGACTCCGAGCCGGCGTCGCCGTTCTCGGTGGCGCCGCCCTCGTTCGCAGCGCAGGAGCTGAGCGCGAGTGCCGCGGTCATGGCGATGACGGCGGGCGCGCCGAAACGCTTGAGGTTCACGTGATTCCCTTCCGGGGTTTGGATGCAGGGGTTGGGCCGGTGCCGACCCGCCTGCGACGCTAACCAGCGTGCGTGACGAGCGTCCCCCACGACGGTGAACGGGAGGTGAACTGGGGCTGACCGGGCGGATGCCGCGGCTGGGAGTCCGCCGGGACGGTCGAGCGATCAGGGTGGCGGGCGGGCCCGTGCGGGCTATGCGCCGATGGACTCGATCGCCTGCATCGCCCGCTCGCGGAGCGATTCAGAGATGGGCGCCGACCCTGCGCCATCGGCCGCGGCCTGCTGGCCCTCCTCGCTCGCGATGTAGGCGAGGTACTCCTTCACGACCTCGACGTTCTCGGGTGACGCGTACTGCTCGCAGGCGATGAGGTAGCTGACGAGCACGATCGGGTACACGCCGGCCTGCTCGCTCGTCCGATCGATAGCGATGGCGAGATCGCCCTCCGCTCGGTCCTCCTCGATCGGGGAGGCGTCGACGATCGCCGCGGCCGCTTCGGGTGAGAACGGCACGAACTCCTCCCCGACCCGGACGGCGACGGTGCCGAGGTCGCCCACGCGCGAGGCGTCGGCGTAGCCGATGGTGCCCACGCCGTTGCCGACCGTGTCGACCACGCCCGAGTTGCCCTGCGCGGCCTCGCCGCCCGGGAACGGCCAGACGCCGTCGGCCTCCCACTCCCAGACATCGGGCGCGGCGGCGTTGAGGTACTCGGTGAAGTTCTCGGTCGTCCCCGAGTCGTCCGAGCGGTGCACGGCCGTGATGGGCAGGTCGGGCAGCGCCACACCGGGGTTCGCGGCGGCGATCTCCGGGTCGTCCCATTCGGTGATGTCGCCTGCGAAGATCGCCGCGATCGTCGCGGCGTCGAGGTTCAGTGCCTCGATCCCGTCGAGTCGGAAGACGACCGCGATGGGGGAGATGTACAGGGGCAGCTCGATGACCGTCGAGTCGGGCGCGCAGCGGCCGAAGCGCCCCTCTTCGAGTTCGTCCGGCGTGTACGCGCGATCCGAACCGGCGAAGTCGCTCGCGCCCTCCATGAACGTGTCCCGGCCTGCGCCCGAGCCGGACGGGTCGTAGTCGACGGTGACGCCGCCGTGCGCGTTCTGGAAGCCCGCGACCCAGGCCTGCTGTGCTGCGCCCTGCGCCGACGAGCCCGCGCCGACGATGTAGCCGTCGAGCGTCGAGCCCGAGTCGTCGAGGCCCATCTCGTTGACGGCGCAGGAGGAGAGGGCGAGCGCGGTGGCCGCCGCGAGTGCGGCGGACGCGAGCGAGCGCGTGCGATTCACTGGGACCCTTCGGGAAGGCGGACATGGGAGCGGGGGCCGACCGAGGCGGCCGGACCGGACCCGGCGTGAGTGAACAGCGAAACCCAGTTCGGTGAACGGGAGGTGAACAACCTCCGTCGTGACGGTGTGCGGAAGCTGCGCATCGCCTGCATCTCCGATCGCGTCCGAAGGCTCAGGACTTCGGTGCGTGCGTCTCGATCGCGATGATGCCCGACGACGGGTTGGTCGCCGACAGGTGGACGACGCTGAACTCGCCGACGTCCAGCCCCGCGGCATCCGTCACGTACGACCCGAGCGGCGTGCCGGTCGCGAGTGCGATCTCGCGCATGATCTCGGGCAGCACGGGGCCGTGGCTGCAGATCACGGCGCTCTTGCCGACCCGCACGCGCTTGCCGACCACCCGGCGCACCTCGTCGTTGCCCGACTCCCAGGCGTCCTGGCTGATGCCGTCGTCGCGCTTGACGGTGATGCCGGATGCCGCAGAGAGGGGCGTCACGGTGGTCACGCACCGCACGGCGGGGCTCGACACTATCTTCTTCGGGGCCCAGGCGGTCAGCGTCTCGGCCAGCCCGACGGCCTGGCGGACGCCGCGTTCGACGAGCGGCCGGGTCGTGTCGGGGCCGTCCCACGACCCGCGCCCCTGCGCCTTGCCGTGCCGCAGGACGACCAGCGCGAAGGTCTCGGTGACGCCCTGGCCGAGCAGCTTGGCGAAGTTGTCGAGGATCTCGCGGTCGGGCTCGTAGCTGAGGTAGCTGCGGGCGCGCTTGACGGTGACCCATTCGAGCGCGGCGATCTCGGCGTTGGGCCGGAACGTGGAGCGCTGGACGGCCTTCTCGCTGACGTGCGCGGCCCAGTAGTGCACGATCTTCTCGCGCCCGCTCGGCAGCGCGTACCGGGAGATGCCGAGCGGCACGCCGAGAGCGACCCCCAGGCCGGTCTCCTCGGCGATCTCGCGCACCGCGGTGCGGGGGAGGGTCTCTCCGGGATCGACCTTCCCCTTGGGGATGGTCACGTCACCGTAGACGGTGCGGTGCACGACGAGCACGTGCACGCGTCCTTCGATGAGGCGCCAGCAGACCGCGCCGGCTGCGTAGACGGCGGTTGCGGTCTGGCTCATCGCCGCTTCGCCGTTCGCGCGCTGCGGATGACGCGGGTGCTGCGCTGGGCGACACGCTCGATGCGGAGGTGCTGCAGGTCGTCGAGCGGGCGGCCGTCGTCGTCGGTCGAGTGCCGGGTCCAGCTGCCGTCGCCGTCGAGCCGCCACGAGCTCGTGCGCTCGTCCATCGCCTCGTCGAAGAGCTCGCCGACCTCGGCGACGTGGTCCGGGTCGGTCAGGCGCACGAGCGCCTCGACGCGTCGGTCGAGGTTGCGATGCATCATGTCGGCCGAGCCGATGTAGACGACAGGCTCGCCGTCGTTGTGGAACGTGAAGATGCGCGAGTGCTCGAGATAGCGGCCCAGGATGGAGCGGACCTTGACGTTCTCGCTGAGCCCGGGGATGCCGGGACGGAGGCTGCATATGCCTCGCACCCAGATCTCGACCGGCACGCCCGCGTTCGACGCCCGGTACAGCCCGTCGATGATCGCCTCGTCGACCATCGAGTTGACCTTGATGCGGATGCCGCTGGGCCGGCCGGCCTCGGCGTTGCGGATCTCCTGCGTGATGAGCTTGAGCAGCCCCTTGCGCAGGTGCAGCGGCGCGACCAGCAGGCGCTTGAACTTCTTCTCGATGGCGTATCCCGAGAGCTCGTTGAACAGCCTCGTGAGGTCCTTGCCGACCTGGTCGTCGGCGGTGAGCAGCCCGAGGTCCTCGTAGATGCGGCTCGTCTTGGGGTTGTAGTTGCCCGTGCCGATGTGGCTGTAGTGCGTCAGGCGGCCCTTCTCCTGGCGGATGACGAGCGCGAGCTTGCAGTGCGTCTTGAGGCCGACGAGGCCGTAGACGACGTGGACGCCGGCCTTCTCGAGCTTGCGTGCCCACGAGATGTTCGCCTGCTCGTCGAACCGGGCCTTGATCTCGACGAGGGCGAGCACCTGCTTGCCCGACTCGGCCGCGTCGATCAGCGCCTCCACGATGGGACTGTCGCCCGAGGTGCGGTAGAGGGTCTGCTTGATCGCGAGCACGTCGGGGTCCGCGGCGGCCTGCTCGAGGAAGGCCTGCACGCTCGTCGCGAACGACTCGTAGGGGTGATGGAGCAGTACGTCCTTGCGGGCGACAGCCGAGAAGACGTCGACGGGGAGGTTCGGCTCCGACCGCATGAGCTGCGCGTTCGTCGCGGGCACGTGCGTGGGGTAGTGGAGCTCGGGGCGGTCGATGCGGGCCAGGTCGAAGAGGCCGCCGAGGTCGAGCGGGGTGGGGAGGCGGTACACCTCCTGCTCGGTGACGTCGAGCTCGCGAACGAGCAGTCCGAGGGTGACGTCGTCCATGTCGTTCGAGATCTCGAGCCGGATCGGCGGACCGAATCGCCGGCGCAGCAGCTCCTTCTCGAGCGCCTTGATGAGATTCTCGGTCTCGTCCTCCTCGATCTCGACGTCTTCGTTGCGGGTGACGCGGAACACGTGGTGCTCCAGGATCTCCATGCCGGGGAAGAGGTCCTCGAGGTGGTTCGAGATGAGATCCTCGAGCGCGATGTACCTCGCGTCCTCGAGGGGCTCGGCGGGGTCGACCCGCACGAACCGGTGCAGCATCTGCGGCACCTTCACGCGCGCGAACTCGAGCCGCCCGGTCCGGCTGTTCCGGACGCGCACCGACAGGTTCAGCGAGAGCCCGGAGATGTAGGGGAACGGATGCGCCGGGTCGACGGCGAGCGGCATGAGCACGGGGAAGATCTGGGAGCTGAAGAACTCGTGCAGGTGCGCCTGCTCGGCCTCGTCGAGGTCGTCCCACGTGACGACGCGGATGCCGGCTTCGGCGAGCGCCGGCTTGACGAGCTCCTGGTACGCGCGCGAGTGCCGCAGCTGCAGCTCGTGGGCCTTGCGCGAGATGTCGGTGAGCACCTCGTGGGGCGTCCGGCCGACGTTGGTGGGCACGGCCAGCCCGGTGTTGATCCGGCGCTTCAGACCGGCGACGCGGACCATGAAGAACTCGTCGAGGTTCGAGGCGAAGATCGCGAGGAAGTTCGCGCGTTCGAGCACCGGCAGCCGCGGGTCCTCGGCCAGCTCGAGGACGCGCTGGTTGAAGGCGAGCCAGCTGAGTTCGCGGTCGAGGTAGCGCTCGGAGACGAGCTCGGGCGCGCCGTCGGTGTCGAGCGGTTCGAAGTCGTCGTCGAAGTCGCTCGAGGTGCGGTCTTCGTCGAGGGTGCTCTCCGCGGTCATCCACACATCATGCCACCGGGGTGCAACGCGGTGGTGAAGCGGATGTCACCGGACGGTGACGTCAGCGTCGCGTTCGTCCTCCTCGTGGACGTTGAAGCGGTAGCCGACGTTGCGCACCGTGCCGATGAGGCTGTCGAGGTCGCCGAGCTTGGCGCGGAGGCGCCGGACGTGGACGTCGACGGTGCGGGTGCCGCCGAAGTAGTCGTAGCCCCAGACCTCGCTGAGGAGCTGCTCGCGGGTGAACACGCGCGACGGGTGGGCCGCGAGGAACCGGAGCAGTTCGAACTCCTTGTAGGTGAGGTCGAGGGTGCGCCCGTGCACCTTGGCCGAGTAGCTGGCCTCGTCGATGACCACGCCCGAGGTCTGGATGCGCTCGGCGGGCTGCGACGCCTGCGACCGACCCACGGCGAGGCGGATGCGGGCGTCGATCTCGGCTGGGCCGGCGTGCTCGAGGATGACGTCGTCGACGCCCCAGTCGGGCGTGACCGCGGTGAGGCCGCCCTCGGTCACGACGAGCACGAGCGGCACCGAGAGTCCCGTGGTGCGGAGGATCTGCGCGAGCGCCTTGATCCCGGCGAGGTTGGTCCGGGCGTCGAGGAACACGAGGTCGGCCTCGGGCGCGCGCACCAGCTGATCGGGCGACGCGGGGATCACGCGCACCCGATGGGTCAGGAGAGACAGTGCCGGGAGAACGTCTTCGTTGGCTGCCGGCGTCAGGATCAGCAGCTGCGCCACGCACACCCTCCAGTAGTAAGGTGCGGTCAATACTACGGGACGCCGGACGGCGTGCCACGGAACGAGGGACGGCATGGGCGACGCACACGGTCACACGGCGCCGGCGGACGCGCCGTCGACCGCGTGGGGGCGATGGGCGATCCCCGTCGTGTGGGCGATCGCGGCGGTCGGCTCGGCCCTGGTGGTCGGCGCTGCGTACGCCGGCCGGCGCGACTGGTTCGGCGATGCGTCGCAGGCGGCGGCGTACACCGCGCTCGGCATGGTGCTCGCGGCATCGGTCATCGCGTCGATGGCACTGCAGCTCGCCTCACGGGAGCCCCACGGGTTCGTCGGCCGGGTGAGCGCGTCGATCGCCGGCGCCGTCGTGGCGGTGGCCGTCGCGTCGCTCGCGCTGCTGCCGATCGCGCTCTGAGCAGCGGGTAGACTCGCACCATGGATTCGCTGCTCGCCCTCGAACTCTTCTTCATCGGCCTGCTCGGGCTCGCGAGCCTCGCCATCGCCTGGGTGAGCGGCGTGGTCGTCTTCCGGCTCTTCAAGGGGCAGCGCTAAGCCGTGATCGAACTCCCGGTCGACCTCCCCCCGGAGCTCGTTCCGCTCTCGTGGCTCATCGGGGTCTGGGAGGGGTCCGGCGTGCTCGACTACAAGGTCGGCGACGACTCGATCACGCACGAGTTCGGGCAGCGCGTGAGCTTCAGCCACGACGGCCTGCCGTACCTCAACTACACGTCGTCGACCTGGCTGTTCCCGTCCGAGCCCGGCGGTGAGCCGACGGCGCTCGCCGCCGAGACCGGCTACTGGCGGCTCGCGCGCCCGCTCGGCGAGGGCGACCCGGGGCCGGCGCTCCTGCCGCCCGTGGGGCCGACCCGGTTCGGCGACGCGGAGGCCGTCGAGACGCTGCGGAACGACGCCGGCGGGTTCGACCTCGAGGTGTCCGTCGTGCACCCCGGCGGGGTCAGCGAGCTCTACCTCGGGCAGGTCAAGGGGCCGCGCATCGACCTGGCGACGGACGCCGTGATGCGCGCTGCCGGCGCGAAGGAGTACGCCGCCGCGACCCGCCTGTACGGGCTCGTCGAGAACCACCTCCTCTGGGCGTGGGACATCGCCGCCCTCGGGCAGGACCTCCGCACCCACGCGTCCGCCCGCCTTGCGAAGGTCGACTGATGACCGGCTCGCCGTTCCTCGCCCTGCCGGGCGCCGTGCCCGCCGAGGGCGTCGACGAGGGCGTGCCCGCGCACTACGGCAACCCGATGGTCGAGCAGCGCCGCCTCGAGCAGGGTCGCGCCGTGGTCGACCTGTCGCACCGCGGCGTTGTGACCGTCGCGGGCCCCGACCGGCTCTCGTGGCTCAACTCGATGGCGAGCCAGCGGCTCGACCACCTCGCGCCGGGGGAGTCCGCCGAGGCGCTGTTCCTCGATGCGTCGGGGCACGTCGAGCACGCCGTGCACGTCGTCGACGACGGCGAGCGCACGTGGCTCATCGCCGAGCGCGACGACGCGCCCGCGCTCGTGTCGTGGCTCGACCGCATGCGGTTCATGCTTCGCGTCGAGGTCGCCGACGTCTCCGACGCCTTCGCGGTCGTCGCCGCGATGCCCGAGGACGACGGATTCCCGCTCGGCCTCCCGGACGGCGCGCTGCGCTGGACGGACCCGTGGCGGCTCGAGCTTCCCGGTGGGCACCGCTACGCCGTCGACCCCGCCCACCCGGGCGCGTACTGGCGGTACGTCGAGGCGATCGTGCCGCGCGACGCGCTCACCGGACTCGCCGGCGGCATCCGCCCGGGGAAGGCGGAACCCGCCGGCGTGCTCGCGCTCGAGGCGCTGCGCATCGCGGCATGGCGGCCCCGCTTCGCGACCGAGGTCGACGAGAAGACCCTGCCGCACGAGCTCGACTGGCTGCGCAGCGCGGTCGACCTGCACAAGGGCTGCTACCGCGGGCAGGAGACGGTGGCGAAGGTCGTCAACCTCGGCCGTCCGCCGCGGCGGCTCGTGATGCTGCACCTCGACGGCAGCGACACCGTGCTGCCGAAGGCGGGCGACGCGGTCGTCGGCGTCAAGGTCCGCCCCGAGCCCGCTCCGGGCGAGGAACCCGAGCGCCGCGTCGTCGGCCACGTGACCTCCGCGGGCATGCACCACGAGCTCGGCCCGATCGCGCTCGCCGTCGTCAAGCGCGCGGTGCCGCCCGAGCTCGAGCTCATCGTCGAGAGCCACGGTATCGACGTCGCCGCAGCACAGGTCGAGATCGTGCCGGCCGGCGCCGGCGCCGCGGTCGACGTGCCGCGCATGCCGCGACTCGGCGTCCGCCCGTAGCGTCTCCGGGCGACGGTCGTCACCTGCCGACCCGTGCCGTGAGGGCCGGATGCCGCGACGCTAGGCTGGAGCGCATGGTCTACACCCTCGTGCTGCTGCGCCACGGCCAGAGCGACTGGAACCAGAAGAACCTGTTCACCGGATGGGTCGACGTGCGGCTCAGCGACCTCGGCCGCGCCGAGGCCAAGCGTGCCGGCGAGCTGCTCGTCGAGAAGGACGTGCTGCCCGACGTATCGCACACCTCCGTCCTCACGCGCGCCATCCAGACGGCCGACATCGCGCTCGAGGAGGCCGACCGCCTCTGGATCGACGTGCGCCGCTCGTGGCGGCTCAACGAGCGCCACTACGGCGCGCTGCAGGGACTCGACAAGGCCGAGACCCTCGAGAAGTACGGTCAGGAGCAGTTCATGCTCTGGCGCCGCTCGTTCGACACGCCGCCGCCCCCCATCGACGACGACAGCGAGTGGTCCCAGCACGGCGACCCGCGCTACGCGAACCTCTCCGACGACGAGATGCCCCGCACCGAGTGCCTGAAGGACGTCATCGCGCGCATGCTCCCGTACTGGGAGTCCGACATCATCCCCGACCTGGAGACGGGCAAGACCGTGCTCGTCACCGCGCACGGCAACTCGCTGCGCGCGCTCGTGAAGCACCTCGACGGCATCTCCGACGACGACATCGCGGAGCTCAACATCCCCACCGGAATCCCGCTCGTCTACGAGCTCGGCGACGACTTCATGCCGACCAGGCCGGCCGAGTACCTCGACCCCGAGGCCGCTGCGGCGGGTGCCGCCGCCGTCGCGGCGCAGGGCAAGAAGTAGCCGGGTAGCACACCCGGACGAACGAGGGGCCGAGCGGATGTCGCATCCGCTCGGCCCCTTCGTCGTCGCTGCCCGGCGCGGACGGCTCAGACGGGCTCCGGCACCCAGTCGCCGGTGGCGAGGTACTGCACCTTCTTGGCGATGGACACCGCGTGGTCGGCGAAGCGCTCGTGGTACCGGCTCGCGAGGGTCGCATCGACCGTGTCGACCGCCTCGCCCTTCCAGGTCTCGCCGAGCACCTTGTCGAACACCGAGAGGTGCAGCGCGTCGACCTTGTCGTCCTCGTTGCGGATCTCCTCGGCGAGGCGCACGTCTTCATTGCGGAGCAGCTCGACGAGCCTGCGCGCGATCTCGACGTCGAGCGTGCCCATCTGGGCGAACGTCGGGCGGAGCGTCTTCGGCACGACCTTGTCGGGGAAGCGGTACCGCGCGAGCTGCGAGATGTGGGTGGCCATGTCGCCCATGCGCTCGAGCGAGGCCGAGATGCGCAGCGCGCTCACGACGATGCGGAGGTCGCGGGCGACCGGCTGCTGGCGGGCGAGGATGGTGATGGCGAGCTCGTCGAGCGCCTGCGCGCGCTGGTCGATCAGGTGGTCGTCGGCGATGACCTCCTCGGCCAGGCTCACGTTCGACTCGTTGAAGGCGCGCGTGGCCTTCTCGATCGCCTCGGCGACGAGCGTCGCGATCTCGACGAGGCCGTCCTGGACCTCTCGCAGTTCCTGCTGGAACACCTCACGCATGAATTCCGACCCCTTCGGTCTCGGCTCCGCGCGTCGGGCACGCGGGAGCAGCCGGCGTCAGGCCGACTCGCGACATCCTCCCCGTCGCAGGTGAACGGCAGGTGCCGCGATCCTGAACACTCCCTAACCTACCCTCGCGAGGCGGCGACGCGGACGTGACGGGCCCGACCGGTGGTTATCGTTGGTCCCATGGACTCCACCTGGTCCGTGCTCGCCGCGCTCGCGTTCGGCGTCCTCATCGGGGCCGGCTTCACCGTCGTGCTGCACATCGCCGAACGGCGCGGGCAGAGCGCGGCGCGCGTCGTCGCGCCCACGATCCCCGACGGCGTCGACCAGGTGCTCGACGTGCTCGACGCGGCGGGCGTCGTGCTCGACCCCTCCAACAACGTGCTCCGCGCCTCGCCGGGCGCGCTCGCGATGGGCCTCGTGCGCAACCAGATGCTCGTCCACCCCGAGCTGCTCGACCTCGTGGGTTCGGTCCGCCGAACCGGGGAACCGGTCGCGGCCGAGCTCGTGCTCGCGCGCGGCCCGTTCAGCGACGCGACCATGCAGGTCGACGTGCGCGTCGCCCGGCTCGGCACCCGGTTCGTGCTGCTGCTCGCCGACGACCGCACCGAGGCGCAGCGGCTCGACGAGGTGCGGCGCGACTTCATCGCGAACATCAGCCACGAGCTGAAGACCCCGATCGCCTCGGTGAGCCTGCTCGCCGAGGCGCTCGACCAGGCCGCCGACGAGCCAGACCGGGTCCGGCGCTTCGCGGATCGGCTGTCGGTCGAGTCGACGCGGCTCGCGCACATCACGAGCGAGGTCATCGAGCTCTCGCGCCTGCAGGCGCGCGACGCGCTCCGCCGCGATGAGCTGCTCGACGTCGACCGCATCGTCGCGGCGGCCGTCGACCAGAACCGCGTGGTCGCGGCCGCGAAGGGCATCGAGGTGCGCCTGCGTGCGAAGTCGAAGGCCAAGATCTACGGCGACGAGGCGCTCATGGTCGTTGCCGTGCACAACCTCGTCGCGAACGCCATCGCGTACTCGAGCGAGGGCGGTCGCGTCGGCATCGGCGTGACCGTCGACGGCGACGCGGTCGAGATCGCCGTCGCCGACCAGGGCATCGGCATCGCCCCGGAGGAACAGGACCGCGTGTTCGAGCGGTTCTACCGGGTCGACCAGGCGCGCTCGCGCAACACCGGCGGCTCGGGCCTCGGCCTCAGCATCGTCAAGCACGCCGTCCAGAACCACGGCGGCGACGTGCGGCTCTGGTCGCAGCCGGGACGCGGCTCGACGTTCACCATCCGCCTGCCGTTGGCCGAGCCGCCCCTCGCGCCGCCCGAGCCCGAGGAGGCCGAGCCCGACACGGTCGCCGCCGACGGCGGACCTCCGGCCGCGCCACGCACCTCCGAGACCCCAGCCCGCATCGAGGCGGCCCTCCCGGCCGCCCCTTCCCGAGGAGACCGTACGTGACCCGCATCCTGCTCGTCGAGGACGAGATCGCCCTGAGCGAGCCGCTGAGCTTCCTGCTCGAGCGCGAGGGCTACGAGGTGGAGGTCGCCGCCGACGGTCCGTCCGCTGTCGTCGCGTTCGACCGCGCCGGCGCCGACCTCGTGCTGCTCGACCTCATGCTGCCGGGCCTGCCCGGCACGGAGGTGTGCCGCGAGATCCGCCAGCGCTCCCAGGTCCCCATCATCATGCTCACCGCGAAGGACTCGGAGGTGGACATCGTGGTCGGCCTGGAGCTCGGCGCCGACGATTACGTCACGAAGCCCTACTCGACGCGCGAGCTCCTCGCCCGCATCCGCGCGGTGCTCCGGCGCCGGATCGAACCCGACGAGGTCGACGACGGCATCATCGCGGGTGGCCGCGTGCGCATGGACGTCGACCGGCACACGGTCGAGGTCGACGGTGAGCCGGTCGCGATGCCGTTGAAGGAATTCGAGCTGCTCGAGCTGCTCATGCGCAACGCCGGCCGGGTGCTCACGCGCGGCCAGCTCATCGACCGCGTGTGGGGCAGCGACTACTTCGGCGACACCAAGACGCTCGACGTGCACATCAAGCGCATCCGCTCGAAGATCGAGGTGACCCCGTCGGAGCCCGTGCAGCTCGTCACGGTGCGCGGCCTCGGCTATCGCTTCGAGGGGTGAGACGACGGAAGCGGATGCCGCGCGCTCGCGCGGCATCCGCTTCGTGGAGTCTGCGGCCGGTTACGGCACGAGGTCCTCGTACTCGGGGAGACGGCCGTCGAGGACGGGCACGGGGACCTCTCGACCCTCGGCGCCCTCGGTCGTGAGGAACACGGGCACGAGGCCGCCGACCTCGGCGTCGAGGCGCTCGACGAGGATCGGCTCCTCGTCGGCGCCGCCCGGTGCGACGGTCTGACCGGCGTCGACGTCGATCTCGACGGTCTCGCCGGCGACCTGGATCTCGAGCGTCGCGTCCTCCGAACCGGCGTTCGACACCGAGAGGACCATGTTGCCCTCTTCGCCGTCGTCGCTCACGACGAGCATGTTGCGGATCGAGAGGGTCCCGAGGTCGGCCGAGACGCCGTCGCTCGGGTCGTACTTCTCGGTCGTCGCCTGGTAGGTGATCATGGCGCAGCCGCTTCCGCCGATGGCGATGCCGAGAGCAAGTGCAGCGGATGCCGCGAGACGCGCCTTCACAGAACCTCCAACGAGACGTGCGTGCGCGCGTGCGTATGCCGCCGCGCGCAGGAAACTTCGACGAGTCTAGCCTACGGGCGATTGGGCTCCCGGGCGTGGAGGCGGAACCCTAGCACTACCTCGGTGTGATATCCTGAAAGTTGCCGAAAGGACGTCTATTCATGCTGTTTGAGGTTGGCGAGACCGTTGTCTACCCCCATCACGGAGCCGCGACGATCGTCGAAGTCAAGAAACGCATCATCAAGGGCGAAGAGAAGCTCTACCTCAAGCTGAACGTCACGCAGGGCGACCTCGTCATCGAGGTTCCCGCCGAGAACGTCGACCTCGTCGGCGTGCGTGACGTCATCGGCAAGGAAGGCCTCGACAAGGTCTTCGAGGTGCTCCGCGCCCCCTTCACCGAAGAGCCGACCAACTGGTCGCGCCGCTACAAGGCGAACCTCGAGAAGCTCGCCTCCGGCGACGTGATCAAGGTCTCCGAAGTCGTGCGCGACCTGTGGCGCCGCGACCAGGACCGCGGCCTGTCCGCGGGCGAGAAGCGCATGCTCGCGAAGGCTCGCCAGATCCTGATCTCGGAGCTCGCGCTGGCCGAGAAGACCGACGAGGAGCGGGCCTCCACTGTCCTCGACGAGGTCCTCGCCTCGTAGCCCAGCCCGGGTCCGACCGATCGCCGCCGGCGCAGCACGCGCCAGGCGGCGATCGTCGTCTCCGGGGGGTCCACGCGGGGATACGCTCGACCCGTGAACGATTCGACCGTCGCCGTCATCGTCGTCGCAGCCGGGAGCGGCACCCGGCTCGGCCATTCCGAGCCGAAGGCGTTCGTGCCGCTCGGCGACGACACGATCCTCGGCGTCGCGCTGGATGCCGTGCTCGGCATGCGTGACGCACCGCACGTCGTCGTCGTGGCGCCCGCGGATCGGCTCGGCGAGGCGCGGTCGATGGTCGCCGCCCGTGCCGCCGCGGCATCCGCGACCTTCGACGTCGTCGCGGGCGGTGAATCCCGCCAGGAGTCGGTCTCCCGCGGCCTCGGCGCGCTGCCGCACGTCGTCGAGACCGTCCTCGTGCACGACGCCGCCCGGCCACTCACGCCCTCGGCGGTCTTCGACGAGGTCGCGGCGGCGGTCGTCGCGCGCGGGCACGGCGTCGTCCCGGCGCTCGCGGTCGTCGACACGATCAAGCGAGTGGATGCCGCGGGCCGCGTGCTCGGCACCGTCGACCGCTCCGAGCTCGCGGCGATGCAGACGCCCCAGGGATTCCCGCGCTCCGCGCTCGAGCACGCCTACGCGCGCGCCCACGGCGAGCACACCGACGACGCCGCGCTCGTCGAGTCGATCGGCATGCCCATCGACGTCGTCCCCGGCGACGCGCGCGCCTTCAAGATCACCGTGCCGGCCGACCTGCACCGGGCCGAGCACCTCGTCGCCGAACGCCATGGGGCGGATGCCGCGGCGCGGGCCGCACATGCCGCGGCCCCCGTCGCGGCATCCGCCGCCGTGCCGCGCATCGGCACCGGGATCGACGTGCATGCGTTCGACGCCGACGCCGACACACCGCTGTGGCTCGCCGGCCTGCACTGGCCGGACGAGCGCGGCCTCTCGGGGCACTCCGACGGCGACGCGGTCGCGCACGCGATCTGCGACGCGCTGCTCGCCGCCGCCGGGCTCGGCGACATCGGCGGCATGTTCGGAACCGCCGACCCGCGGTTCTCGGGCGCGCACGGCGAGGTGTTCCTCGCCGAGACCGTGCGTCGCCTCGCCGACGCGGGCTTCCGCGTGGGCAACGTCTCGGTGCAGGTCGTCGGCAACCGTCCGAAGCTCGCCCCCCGCCGCGCCGAGGCTGAGGCGCTCCTCACCCGCATCGTCGGCGCACCCGTCAGCGTCGCCGCGACCACGACCGACCGCCTGGGCTTCACGGGTCGCGGCGAGGGCGTCGCCGCGATCGCCACGGCGCTCATCGTGACCGGCTGAGGCGCGGCATCCGTCACATCGGGCTTGCAGCAGGCCCGCCGGTAGGCTTGCGGGGTGACCGTGCGACTCTACGACTCGAAGGCCCAGGCCCTGCGTGACTTCGTGCCCCTTGCCGAGGGACACGTGGGCATGTACGTGTGCGGCCCGACGGTGCAGTCGAGCCCGCACATCGGGCACCTGCGGAGCGCGCTCGTGTACGACATCATCCGCCGCTGGTTCACCGCTCGAGGCGACCGCGTCACGTTCATCCGCAATGTCACCGACATCGACGACAAGATCCTCAACGCCGCGGCCGACGAGGGCATCGGCGAGCAGTGGTGGTCGCTCGCGTACCGGGTCGAGCTCGAGTTCACGGCGGCGTACAACGCCCTCGGCATCCTCCCGCCCACGTACGAGCCCCGGGCGACCGCGAGCGTGCAGCAGATGCAGGAACTGATCGGCAGGCTGATCGAGGCCGGCCATGCCTACGCGGCGCCCGACGGCTCGGGCGACGTCTACTTCGACACCGGCAGCTGGCCCGCGTACGGCGAGCTCACCCGCCAGGCGCGCGAGAACATGGAGGCCGCGGCGGACTCCGACCCGCGCGGCAAGCGCGACCCCCGCGACTTCGCACTCTGGAAGGGCCGCAAGCCGACCGAGCCCGAATCCGCCGGGTGGCCGTCGCCCTGGGGTCCGGGACGCCCGGGGTGGCACATCGAGTGCTCGGCCATGGCCGCGCGCTACCTCGGCGACGAGTTCGACATCCACGGCGGCGGGCTCGACCTGCGGTTCCCGCACCACGAGAACGAGCTCGCCCAGTCGAACGCCGACGGCCAGGGCTTCGCCCGCTACTGGGTGCACAACGGCCTCGTGAACGTCGGCGGGCAGAAGATGTCGAAGTCGCTCGGCAACTCGGTGTACGCCGACGAGCTCCTCGAGCTCGCGTCGCCCCTCGCGGTGCGCTATTACCTCGGCCAGGCGCACTACCGGTCGACGCTCGACTACTCGGCCGAGTCGCTCGCCGACGCCGAGGCCGCCGTCGAGCGCATCCGCACCTTCCTCTCACGGGTCGACCGTCGGCTGCAGGGCACGCACCACGCCGATCGCGGCACGGATGCCACGTGGCCCGACGCGTTCGCCGAGGCCATGGACGACGACCTCGGCGTGCCGCAGGCGCTCGCCGTGCTGCACGAGACCGTTCGCGCCGGCAACCAGGCCCTCGACGACGAGGACCTCCCGACCGCCGCGGCGCGCCGTGGGCAGGTCGTCGCCATGGTGCGCGTGCTCGGGATCGACCCGGCCGACGCAGCCTGGGCGACGGATGCCGGGCCCGCGGCATCCGCCCTCGAGACCCTCATCACCCGCCTCGTCGACGACCGCCGCGCAGCGCGCGACGCGAAGGACTGGGCCACCGCCGATCGCATCCGCGCCGAACTCGCGGACGCCGGCATCACCATCGAAGACAGCCAGACCGGAACGCATTGGAGCCTCACCTCATGAAGGGCAGCAGCGGAAAGCCTCGCGCGGGAGCCGTGCGCAAGAAGGGCAAGGGCCAGAAGGTCGGGACCGGCGGCCACAGCCGCAAGGCGCTCGAGGGCAAGGGCCCAACGCCGAAGGCCGAGGACCGGCCGTACCACCAGGCGCACAAGCGCAAGGCGGCGGCCGAACGTGCCGCCGCGAAGTCCGGGGGGCGCGCACCCCAGCGCGCCGGAGCGCCGCGCGGCGCCTCGGGAGCTGCGCGCCGATCGAAGTCGGGCGACGAGTCCGAGATCGTGACCGGCCGCAACGCCGTCGTCGAGGCCCTGCGCACGCGCATCCCCGCGACGACGCTCTACGTCGCGTCGCGCATCGAGATGGACGACCGCGTCAAGGAAGCCATGAAGATGGCCACCAACCGCGGCATCCCGATCCTCGAGGTCATGCGCCCCGAGCTCGACCGGCTCGCCGGCGAGGGCGGCGTGCACCAGGGGCTCGCGCTCAAGGTGCCGGCGTACGAGTACGCCCACCCTCTCGAGCTGCTCGACGAGGTGCTCGCCGACGACGCCACGCCGCTGTTCGTCGCGCTCGACGGCATCACCGACCCGCGCAACCTGGGGGCGATCATCCGCTCCGCCGCCGCGTTCGGCAGCCAGGGCGTGATCGTGCCGCAGCGTCGCTCGGTCGGCGTGACCGCCGCGGCGTGGAAGACCTCGGCAGGCGCCGCCGCGCGGGTGCCGGTCGCGATGGCGCCGAACCTGACGCAGACGCTCAAGGCGCTGAAGGAGCGCGGCGTCTTCGTGCTCGGCCTCGACGGCGACGGCGAGGTGTCGCTGCCCGGCCTCGACTTCGCCGACCGGCCGATCGTGATCGTCGTCGGCTCGGAGGGCAAGGGGCTCTCGCGACTCGTCACCGAGACGTGCGACGCCATCGTGTCGATCCCGATCTCGGCGGCGACCGAATCGCTCAACGCCGGCATCGCAGCATCCGTCACGCTCTACGAGATCGCGAAGCTCCGCGCCGCCGCCGAGTAGCCCGATGCCCGCATCGGTGCGTGGGATCAGACCTTGAGGCGCCAGTCGCCCTCGTCGTCGGGGTGGTGGACGGGCACCTCGTCGGTGTCGGGCGCGATCGCCGGCAGCGCGGTCGTGATCGCCTCCGTCGGCGGCCCGATCACGGTCGCCTCGTCGCGGCGGTGACGCAGCACGTCGTTGACGTACGACGTGAGCGCCTCGGCGAGCGGGATGTCGTGGCCCGCCTGCTGCGCCATGTACCACCGGTGCTCGAGCAGCTCGTGGAACACCTCGGCGGGCTCGAGCTTGCCGCGCAGCTCCTGCGGGACCGCGCGGATGACCGGCTCGAACACGCGCATCTGCCACTCGTGCGCGATCATCTCCTCGTCCTGATCCTGCTTGTTGTAGGCGGCCCGGTACGAATCGAGGTCGTTGAGGAGCCGGCGCGCCTGGTTCTCGCCCGCGTCGAGCCCAGTGAGCCTGAGCAGCCGGCGCTGGTGGTGGCCGGCGTCGACGACCTTCGGCTGGATGCGCAGCGTGGTGCCCGACTCGTCGGTGCGGATCGCGAGCTCCTCGATGTCGAAACCGAGCTCGTTGAGCCGGTTGACGCGCTCGTTGATGCGCCAGCGCTCGCCCACCCCGAACGACTCGGGGCCCGTGAGCTCGACCCAGAGCTTGCGGTACGCGTCGACGATGCCGTTGGAGATGTTCACCGGGTCGAGCTCGTCGGCGACGCGGCCGCCGGCCTCGAGGTCGAGCAGCTCACCGGCGATGTTCACGCGCGCGATCTCGAGGTCGTTCTCGCGCTGCCCGTTCGACAGGCCGCCCTCGTAGAGCTTGCCCGTCTCGGCGTCGACGAGGTAGGCCGCGAAGGCGCCCGCGTCGCGGCGGAAGAGCGTGTTCGACAGGGACACGTCCCCCCAGAAGAACCCGATGATGTGGAGGCGCACGAGCAGCACCGCGAGCGCGTCGACGAGGCGCGTCGCGGTATCGGGGCGGAGCGTCTGCGAGAACAGCGCCCGGTACGGGAGCGAGAACCGCAGGTGCCGGGTCACGAGCACCGGGGCGAGCTCCTCGCCGTCGGCATCCGTGCGGTTGGTGATCACCGCGACCGGCTCGACGCAGGGGATCTCGAGCCGCTGCAGCATTCGCAGCATCTCGTACTCGCCCTTGGCCATCTCGGCCGTGGTCTCCTTGATCGCGACGACGTGCCCACTGAGGTGGGCGAAGCGCACGAGGTGCCGCGAGATGCCCTTCGGGAGCGCCGCGATGTTCTCGTTCGGCCAGGCCTCGAGCGGGAGGTCCCACGGGAGGTCGAGCAGGGCGGGGTCGGTCATGGCCGACGTGATCGAGAGTGTGCCGCTCATCAGGCCCAAGCGTACCCGGGAACGACGATGCCGGCCGGGCCGAGGCCCGACCGGCATCGCGATCGCATCATGCGGACGTCAGCTGGCGACCGGCTCCTGGATGAGGCGAGCACCCGACTCGGCGTCGAACACGTGCACGTGCTTCGGCGTCGGCATCAGGTAGACGGTGTCACCCGCGTACGGGTGCACGCGGCCGTCGACGCGCGCGACGATGTCGGTGCGCTTGCCCTCGATCGTCGAGTGGCCGTACAGGTAGCCGTCGGCGCCGAGCTCCTCGACCAGGTCGACGGAGACCTCGAGGCCCTCGCCCTGGACGTTCGAGACCACGATGTCCTCGGGGCGCACGCCGACCGTGACGATCGGGCCCGAGGCCGAGGCGAGCGCGTCGCGATCGACGTCGACGGTCGCGGTGCCGAACAAGATGCCGCCCTCGACCACCTCGGCGTGGAACAGGTTCATCGCCGGCGAGCCGATGAAGCCCGCGACGAAGACGTTCGTCGGCCGCTCGTACAGCTCGCGCGGCGTGCCGACCTGCTGCAGGACGCCGTCCTTCAGCACGGCGATGCGGTCGCCCATCGTGAGCGCCTCGGTCTGGTCGTGCGTGACGTAGACCGTGGTGACGCCGAGCCGCCGCTGGAGCGAGGCGATCTGGGTGCGCGTCTGCACGCGGAGCTTCGCGTCGAGGTTCGACAGCGGCTCGTCCATGAGGAACACCTGCGGCTGGCGCACGATCGCGCGGCCCATGGCGACGCGCTGGCGCTGGCCGCCCGAGAGCGCCTTCGGCTTGCGGTTGAGGTACGGCTCGAGGTCGAGCAGCTTCGCGGCCTCGAGCACGCGAGCGGCGCGCTCCTCCTTGCCGATGCCGGCGATCTTGAGCGCGAAGCCCATGTTCTCGGCGACGGTCATGTGGGGGTACAGCGCGTAGTTCTGGAAGACCATCGCGATGTCGCGGTCCTTCGGCGGCACGTCGGTGACGTTGCGGTCGCCGATGAAGATGTTGCCCTCGTTGACCTCTTCGAGGCCCGCCAGCATGCGCAGCGAGGTGGACTTCCCGCAGCCCGAGGGGCCGACCAGGACGAGGAACTCGCCGTCCTGGACCTCGAGGTCGAGCTTGTCGACGGCGGGGCGGGTGCCACCCGGGTAGAGGCGGGTGGCCTTGTCGAACGTGACTGATGCCATGGTGCTGTTCTCCTTCACCGGCAGGTACGTGCCGGACGATCCGTAGTGAATGGAAACGCCGACCTCCATGTCGACGCTCCCTCAGTATGGCACGTACGCGCGGCATCGCCGCATCCGTGACGGCGGGCCCGGCGGCATCGCGGATGCCGCGGTCAGCCGCCGCCCGCCGCCCGTTTGGGCGATTCACAGTGTCCGCTCCTACACTCGTCGATGCGTGCGCCCGCATACGCGCGCGCCCACACAGCGACCCGGAGTTGACCATCCATGAGCACTGGCGGACCCATCCAGCCGCGCCCCAGCCGCAACGAGCGACGTGAGGCGGCCCGTGAGAAGGCGCGGCTGCTGCGCGAGGAGCAGCGCAAGAAGGAGCGCCGGAACCGGTTCCTGATCCAGGGCGGCGTCATCGTCGTGATCCTCGCGATCGCGGCGCTCATCGGCACGATGATCTTCAACAGCGTGCGACCCGAGGGACCCGGCCCGCAGAACATGGCCAGCGACGGCATCCTGCTCGTCGGCGGCGAGAACGGCATCGAGCCGGTCACGACGCCGGCCATCCCGGCGAACGGCGAGCCGACGCCCACTGAGCACGACGACAGCGGCACGGTCGCGAACATCGTCGTCTACGTCGACTACCTGTGCCCGTACTGCGGCCAGTTCGAGCAGACGAATTCGGAGTCGATGCGCACCATGGTCGAGGAGGGCGCCGCGACCCTCGAGGTGCACCCGATCGCGATCCTCACGAACAAGTCGGCGGGCACGCAGTACTCGCTCCGCGCCGCGAACGCGGCGGCGTGCGTCGCCGAGGAGTCACCCGAGGCGTTCTTCGACTTCAACCGGCTGATGTTCGAGAACCAGCCCGAGGAGCTCACCGCGGGCCTCTCGAACGACGAGATCACGGCCCTGGCCGAGGAGGCCGGCGCGGCATCGTCGGTCGAGGCGTGCATCGACGAGACGCGCTTCAAGGGCTGGGTCGAAGACGCCACCAACCGGGCGCTGACCCAGCCCGTCCCGAACTCCGAACTGCCGTCGATCACCGGCACGCCCACCGTGCTCGTGAACGGCAAGCAGTACGTCGGCTCCCTCGAGGACCCGGCGGAGTTCCGCGCCTTCGTGCTGCAGGCCGCCGGCGAGAGCTACTCCGAGTCGAACGGAACGCCGACGCCGACGCCGACCCCGACGCCTGCCGGCTGACCCGGTCGGTCCCGCGCCCGGCGGCCCGGCCCCGGATCGGGCCGGGCCGCCGTCGTTCCGGCCCGCCGTCGGGTCGGTAGGATGTGGGGGAGTCACGCCGGCTTGGCGCAATTGGTAGCGCACCGCTCTTGTAAAGCGGTGGTTACGGGTTCGAGTCCCGTAGCCGGCTCCATGTCGAGCACGCCCGCACCGTCGTCCCACCCCGTCGCGGGCGACGATGCGCCGCGTCCGCACCATCACTCGCCGCCGCATGCCCACGCGGTCGACTCACGCGTGCCCCTGTGGCTCGCGATCGCCCTCACCGTCGTGACGGGTGGGCTCGTCGCACTGCAGTCGCGGGTGAACGGCCAGTTGGCGCGGGCGATCGACGACTACTCCGTCGCCGCGGTCATCTCGTTCGGGTCGGGCCTCGTGCTGCTCCTCGCGCTGGTCGCCGCCTGGCCGGGCGGCCGCCGCGGCCTCGTGCGCCTCGGGGTCGCGTTCCGCGCCGGTGCGGTGCGGTGGTGGATGCTCCTCGGCGGGGTCGCCGGCGCGTGGTTCGTCGCCACGCAGGGCATCGCCGTCGGCGTCCTCGGCGTGGCGCTGTTCACGATCGGCATCGTCGCCGGCCAGACCCTCGGCGGTGTCGTGTTCGACGTGCTCGGCATCGGCCCGGGCGGGCGCCGTCCGCTCTCGTTCGCGCGCGCGGCCGGCGCGGTGCTCGCGCTCGTCGCGGTGGGCTGGGCGGTGTCCGCCCAGGTCACCGCATCGGTCCCGTCGTGGGTCATGCTGCTGCCGTTCTCGGCGGGCATCGGCGCCTCGTGGCAGCAGGCGATGAACGGCCGCGTCCGCACGGCCGCCGCGAGCGCGCTCGCCGCGACGGTCGCGAACTTCGCCGTGGGCACGGCCGTGCTCGTCGGCGTGTTGCTCGTGCACGCGGCATCCGTCGGCCTGCCCGACCGCATGCCGTCGGACTGGTGGCTGTACACCGGCGGCGCGATCGGCTGCGTCTTCATCGCCGCGCAGGCCGTGCTCGTGCGACGGGTCGGCGTGCTGCTGCTCGCCCTCGGACTCGTCGCGGGACAACTCGCGGCGGCCCTCGCACTCGACGTGCTGCTGCCCGCGACCGGTCGCCCGGTGGGCGTCGCCACGATCGGCGGCACCGCGCTCGCACTCGTCGCCGTCGCGCTCGCGAGCATCCGCTGGGGCCGCCGGCCGAAGCACGCGGCGCCGCCCGAGCCGGAGGCGACCGCGACCCGGCCCGTCAGTCCAGCGAGCTGAGCCGGGCGGCGGGGTCGGGCGCGTCGCGACGTTCGGGTCGTTCGCGATCAGGGCGTCCGCCGACGTAGAGCCAGCCCAGCAGGTGCTCGCCGGCGGCGAGCCCGTGCGCGTCGGCGACGAGCGGATGCCGCGTGAGCGGGCCGGTGCGCCACATGACGCCCCACCCGGCCTCGTCGAGCAGCAGCGACAGGAGGTGGCCCACCCCGGCGGCGGCGGTGTCCTGCTCCCATTCGGGAACCTTCGGGTGCGGCCTGGTCGCCGCCACGAGCGCCAGCAGCAGCGGTGCGCGCAGCGGCTTGGCCTCGAGCTTCGCGGCGGCCTCGCCCTCGGCGCCCGCGGCCGCCGCGAGCGCGCGCCCGACCCGTGCCCGGGCGTCGCCGCGGATCGCGATCACGCGCCACGGCGCGAGCGACGCGTGGTCGGCGACCCGGCCGGCCGCGGCGAGCAGTTCGAGCAGCTCGGCGTCGCCGGGCGCGGCATCCGTCACCTTCGGCCAGGAACGGCGGGTGAGGGCCGCCTCCCGAACGGATGCCACGTTCAGGACTCGGGCGTGAAGTCGAGCGCGATCGAGTTCATGCAGTACCGGTCGCCCGTGGGCGTGCCGAAGCCGTCGGGGAAGACATGGCCGAGGTGGGAGCCGCAGTTCGCGCAGCGGACCTCGGTGCGCACCATGCCGAGCGAGTCGTCCTCGAGCAGCTCGACCGCATCGGAGCGCACGGACTCGTAGAAGCTGGGCCAGCCGCAGCCGGAGTCGAACTTCGTGCCGCTCTTGAAGAGCTCGGCGCCGCACGCACCGCACGTGTACACGCCCGCGCGCTCCTCGTCGAGCAGCTCGCCCGTCCAGGCGCGCTCGGTCCCGGCCTCGCGGAGCACGGCGTACCGATCGGCGCCGAGCTCCTCGCGCCACTCCTCCTCGGACTTGTTCACCTGGTACGGCATTCGGACTCCTCGTCGTGTGTCTCGTCCATCGTCGCAGTTCCGGCGACACGCGATGCAACATGTGACGTTCCGGACGTGTTCCCGTCGCCGGTTCCGGGTGGCGTGCGGGGACCCTCGGCATCCGCTCTCTAGGATGTCCTCTGACGAGCGGGCGACCGCCGACGAACCCCGGAGGTGCGATGGACGCCGCAGGCAGGCCCGAGACGGACCCCGGCGCCGGGCGCCGGACCGAAGTCGGCCTCGACGAGCGCGGCATCCGCATCCTCGCCTTCGAGGCCCGTGCGTGGCGCGACCCCGCACGGAAGGCCGACGCGATCCGCGACGAGCTCGGCATGCCGGCGGCCCGCTACTACCGGCTGCTCGGCGACCTCGTGGACGACCCCGCCGCGCTGCGTCACGACCCCATGCTCGTGAAGCGGCTGCAGCGGCAGCGCGACGCACGAGCTGCGGCGCGCGCAGAGCGGGCGATCCCCGCGCCCGCCGCGTTCGAGACGGGCCGCAACAGACCCCGGCAGGACCCATGACCCAGAAGTTCCCCAGAGACCGGTTCGACTCGATCCCCCACGGCATCGAGCGCGTGGGTGCGCATCGCGCCCCGGCGCGGCGCGGCGCGCGGTGGGTCGCCTTCGGCTGGGCCGCGCTCGCGGCCGTCGTGCTCGCGGGCGTCGGCATCGCCGCGGTGAGCGTCTACAACGATCGGCTCGACTTCGGCGGCGGCGAGCCCGTGCCCACTCCGACGCCGGTCGCGACGGCTCCGCCCACCATCGCCCCCGACATCCCGGTCGCGGTGCTCAACGGCACGGGCACGTCCGGGCTCGCCGCGAGCGTGGGCGAGACGCTCACGGCGGGCGGCGTGCCGGTGGGGATCACCTCGAACGCCGACACGTCCGACGTCGAGACGACGATCGTCTACTACGCCGCGCCGGAGCTCGAGGGCGCGGCGCGCGGCGTGCTCCAGCTGCTGCCCGTCGGCGACGTGCGCCTGTCGGAGGAGTTCGGCGCGACCGGCATGCAGGTCGTCGTGGTGCTCGGTGCCGACTACGTGGAGCAGTCCGAAGGCTGACGGTGACCGAATCGTTGCCAATCTGCGACCATTCGCGACGCTCGGAGCCTTGTGCCGGGCGCGCGGCCTGTGACTATCTGGATTCGGCCGCTCGAACGCGTGTGGAGCACCCGGTGCCGGGCCACGGCGCCACGTCGGCACGTCGGCGGCCCGGTACAGGCGAAGGCACGTGCTGACTCGGATACACGCAATATGGGAGCAACGCATGGCGAACGGAACCGTGAAGTGGTTCAACGCTGAAAAGGGTTACGGATTCATCACCGTCGACGGCGGCGGCCAGGACGTCTTCGTCCACTACTCCGCCATCGACATGGCGGGGTACAAGGTGCTCGAGGAGGGCCAGCAGGTCGTCTTCGAGGTCGGCTCGGGCTCCAAGGGCCCGCAGGCCGAAGCGGTCCGCCCCGCCTGAGTCCACGCCCGTCGAAGCGCCGCCGGCCCCGCCGGCGGCGCTTCCGCGTGCGCGGGGCGGATGCGGATCGGTCGCTCGCTTGCACTCGACGCGGGTGAGTGCCAGAATCGGTTTAGCACTCACTTGTTTCGAGTGCTAAACCCTTGGAATCTTTGAACGTCCGGAAGGGACGAGAGACACACATGGCAAAGATCATTGCTTTCGATGAGGAGGCCCGCCGCGGGCTCGAGCGTGGGCTCAACCAGCTCGCCGACGCGGTCAAGGTGACCCTCGGCCCGCGCGGCCGCAACGTCGTCCTCGAGAAGAAGTGGGGCGCTCCCACGATCACCAACGACGGCGTGTCGATCGCCAAGGAGATCGAGCTCGACGACCCGTACGAGAAGATCGGCGCGGAGCTCGTCAAGGAGGTCGCGAAGAAGACCGACGACGTCGCCGGTGACGGCACCACCACGTCGGTCGTGCTCGCCCAGGCGCTCGTGCGCGAGGGCCTGCGCAACGTCGCGGCCGGCGCCGACCCCATCTCGCTGAAGCGCGGCATCGAGAAGGCCGTCGCGGCCGTCTCGGAGGAGCTGCTCTCCGCGGCGAAGGAGATCGAGACCAAGGAGCAGATCGCTGCGACCGCGTCGATCTCGGCCGCCGACGCGCAGATCGGCGAGATCATCGCCGAGGCGATCGACAAGGTCGGCAAGGAGGGCGTCGTCACCGTCGAGGAGTCGAACACCTTCGGCACCGAGCTCGAGCTGACCGAGGGCATGCGCTTCGACAAGGGCTACCTGTCGGCCTACTTCGTCACCGACCCGGAGCGCCAGGAGGCGGTGTTCGAGGACCCGTACATCCTCATCGCCAACCAGAAGATCTCCAACATCAAGGACCTCCTCCCGGTCGTCGACAAGGTGATCCAGTCGGGCAAGCAGCTCCTGATCATCGCCGAGGACGTCGACGGCGAGGCCCTGGCCACGCTCGTCGTGAACAAGATCCGCGGCATCTTCAAGTCGGTCGCCGTCAAGGCCCCCGGCTTCGGCGACCGCCGCAAGGCGCAGCTGCAGGACATCGCGATCCTCACCGGCGGCCAGGTCATCTCCGAGGAGGTCGGCCTCAAGCTCGAGAACGCGACCCTCGACCTGCTCGGCCAGGCGCGCAAGGTCGTCATCACCAAGGACGAGACCACCATCGTCGAGGGCGCGGGCGACCCCGACCAGATCGCGGGCCGCGTCGCCCAGATCCGTTCGGAGATCGACAACACCGACTCGGACTACGACCGCGAGAAGCTGCAGGAGCGCCTCGCGAAGCTCGCCGGCGGCGTCGCCGTCATCAAGGCGGGTGCGGCCACCGAGGTCGAGCTCAAGGAGCGCAAGCACCGCATCGAGGACGCCGTCCGCAACGCGAAGGCCGCCGTCGAGGAGGGCATCGTCGCCGGTGGTGGCGTGGCCCTCATCCAGGCCGGCGCGAAGGCGTTCGCGACCCTGTCGCTCGAGGGCGACGAGGCGACCGGCGCCAACATCGTGCGCGTCGCCATCGAGGCACCGCTCAAGCAGATCGCCCTCAACGCGGGCATGGAGCCGGGCGTCGTGGCGAACAAGGTCGCCGAGCTCCCGGACGGTCACGGCCTCAACGCCGCGACCGGCGAGTACGGCGACCTCATCGCGCAGGGCATCATCGACCCGGCGAAGGTCACGCGCTCGGCGCTGCAGAACGCCGCGTCGATCGCCGGCCTCTTCCTCACCACCGAGGCCGTCGTCGCAGAGAAGCCCGAGAAGGCTGCTGCGGCTCCCGCCGACCCGACGGGCGGCATGGACTTCTAGTCCGCACGGCACCACGCGCGAAGGGCGCCTCCTCAGGGAGGCGCCCTTCGTCGTCCTCGGGCGGAACTGGCGCGCCCGGCCACCGGGCGCGGGAGAGCTCAACGCAGGAAGAGCCGCGCGTTCGCGGACTCGGCGTCGGCGTAGTGCGTCGCTGCAGCCCCGAGCGCCTGGCTCAGCCCTGCGAGACTCTGCTCGACCTGCTGCTGGGTCGCGCGCCAGTCGGTCACGGCGGCCTGGAACGCCGACGCCGCCTGTCCCGACCAGGAGCCCTGCAGGCCCGTGAGCTGCGCCACCAGCGAGGCGACCTCGGATTGGACTCGGCCGATCGTGCCCTGTGCGCTCGCCGTCGCGGCAGCGACCTGCTCGCTGTCGACCTGGTATCGGGTCATGGGGATGCGTCCTCTCGTTCGGGTCGGACCCGGGGCTTCCGGGTGTCCGACGCACGCTACGCCCGCCGCGGGGCGGGACCGCGGTGCCCGCGGCATCCGTCGACGGAACTCACCGACGGACGGCGTGGGGAGGACGGGTCGCGATCAGGACGACGTGACCGGCTGCGGTGCCGCCCCGGACCCCGCGAGGGGGAGCGCGACCCGGAAGGTCGCTCCGCCGCCGGGCGTCTCGACGACGTCGACGTGGCCGTTGTGCGCCGTGACGATCGACGACACGATGGCGAGTCCGAGTCCGGAGCCGCCCGTCTCGCGCGTGCGCGAGCTGTCGGCACGCCAGAAGCGCTGGAAGATCTTCTCGCGGATCTGCGCCGGGATGCCCTCACCGTGGTCGATGATCTCGAGCACCGCCCGCTCGGCCTGGTCGTCGACCGACACGCGGATCTCGATCGGGCTGTCCTCGGGCGTGAAGCGCATCGCGTTGCCCATCAGGTTCGTGATGACCTGGCGGACCTTGTTCTCCTCGGCGAGCACGACCGCGCGGCGCACCGGCACGATCGGCGCGTCGGCAGGGCGGTGGCCGGATGCCGCGGATGGGCTCGTCGCCGCGGGAACGACCAGTTCGCCGGTGCGGGTCGCTGCGGGCACGGCGAGCTCCCCGGTCCGAGTCGCGGCGGAGCCGGCGCCCCGCGCGCCGCGCCCACCGCGCCGGGCACGCCCACCCTCGGGCGGGGCGGCGGTGCGGCGCCCGCGGAGCCTGGCGAGCGTGGCGCCGGCCAGGGCGATCGCCCCGCCCGGGCGCGCGGTGGCGGCGTCGAGGTCGACCTCGACGTCGGCGGGCACGGCGTCGGTCGACCCCGTCCGGACCTCCTCGGGTGCGATCACGGTCACGACGCGGCCCGGGTTCGCAGCCATGGCGTCGAGGGCCGCGTCGCGGGCGAGGGGAACCAGGTCGACCTCGGCCAGGTCGAGCGGCTTCGCCTCGTCGAGCCGGGCGAGGGCGAGCAGGTCCTCGACCAGGCCGCCCATGCGGATGGCCTCCTTCTCGATGCGGTCCATGGCCTGCGCCACGTCGTCCGGCGTCTGCAGGGCGCCCATCCGGTACAGCTCGGCGTAGCCGCGGACCGAGACGAGCGGGGTGCGCAGCTCGTGCGAGGCGTCGCCGACGAAGCGCCGCATCTGCTCGATCGTGCGCGCCCGGTCACGGAACGCGCGGTCGATGCGGTTCAGCATGGTGTTGAGCGAGCGGTTCAGGCGCCCGACCTCGGTATTGGGGGTCGCGCCGCCGAGTCGTTGTCCGAAGTCGCCGTCGGCGATCGCGGCGGCCGTGTGCTCGACCTCGCGGAGCGGCGCGAAGGTCGACGTGACGAGCATCCGGGTCAGCAAGGCGCCGACGAGCACGACGCCCAACCCGAACCCGAGGAAGATCGTGAGGTAGGCGGCGAGGATGCGCTCGGTGTCGCGCGACGAGATGGCGACGATGATGGGCGCGAGCCCGCCCTGCTGGTCGGCCGTCACCACGGCGTACACGCCGCGGAACGTCGGCTCGCCGCCCGCGTCGTAGAGGGAGAACACCCGGTAGCCGCCACTGGAGTTCCACGCGTAGACCTCGCCCTGCGTGAGCTCCTCGGGAAGCATCGGGTACGTCGACGGGTCGCGGTCCTTCCAGTTGTGGTCGCGGAACTCGCCCGTGCGGGCGTCGTAGAGCGCGATGAAGACGTCGTCGTTGGCGGTGCTGAAGTCGAGGTCGCCGGCGTCGCGGTTCGACCCGGGCCCGCCGTCGAAGTACTTGTCGAGGTCGCCGGAGGCGATCGCGCTGAGCTTCGTCTCGAGCTGCGCCTCGACGTACGTGCGCAGCATCGCCGCGGTGCCGATGCCGGACACCAGCAGGCCGAGCGTCAGCATGAGCACGGTGACACCCGTGATCTTCGTGCGGAGCGAGACGCGGCTCCAGCGGTCGGCGAGGGTCTGATGCATGGCGGGGCGAGTCTACGCAGGCACCCTGTACCGGCCCTGTGCTACGCCTTCGACGACTTCAGCATGTATCCGAATCCGCGCTTGGTCTGGATGAGCGGCTCGGAGGAGTGCTGGTCGAGCTTGCGGCGCAGGTACGAGATGTAGCTCTCGACGATGCCGGCGTCGCCGTTGAAGTCGTACTCCCACACGTGGTCGAGGATCTGCGCCTTGGACAGCACGCGGTTCGGGTTCAGCATGAGGTATCGGAGCAGCTTGAACTCGGTGGGGGAGAGCTCGACCGGCGTGTCGCCGACGAGCACCTCGTGGGTGTCCTGGTCCATGGTGAGCTCGCCGGTGCGGATGACCGCGTCCTCCTCAGCGTGCATGGTGCGACGCAGGATGGCGCGGATGCGCGCGACGATCTCGTCGAGGCTGAACGGCTTGGTGACGTAGTCGTCGCCGCCGACCGTGAGGCCGGTGATCTTGTCCTCCGTGTCGTCCTTCGCGGTGAGGAACAGGATCGGCGCGGTGTACCCGGCCGACCGCAGTCGCTTGGTGACGCCGAAGCCGTTCATGTCGGGCAGCATCACGTCGAGGATGATGAGGTCGGGTTCCTCCTCGAGCACCGCCGAGATGGTCTGCGCGCCGTTGGCCACCGCGCGCACCGCGAAACCCGCGAACCGGAGGCTCGTCGTCAGCAGGTCGCGGATGTTGGGCTCGTCGTCGACGATGAGAATCCGTGGTCCGTCGCTCATGCCTCGATTCTGCTGCGCGTGGGCTGGAACTTGGCTGGGAATTCTTCGAACGCCGTGCGAGCGGATGCCCTGAGCCCGTCGCCGCGGCATCCGTCGCATGGAAGACTCGCGGCATGGCACGCGAACGGGTGGTCGTCGTCGGGGGAGGTCTCACGGCCGCGCGCGCCGTCGAGTCGATGCGGAAGGCGGGCTTCGACGGCGAGGTGGTCGTCGTCGCCGAGGAGCGACGCCTGCCCTACGAACGACCACCGCTGTCGAAGGGCTACCTGACCGGCGCCGAGCCGTCGAACGTCGTCTACCCGCACGACGCGCGCTGGTACCGCGACCACGACATCGACGTGCGGCGCGGGGTGCGTGCGAGGTCGCTCGATCCCTCCTCGCGCACGCTCGTGACCGACGACGGCGAACTGCGCTACGACCGGGTGCTGCTCGCGACCGGCGCTCGCCCACGCCGCTTCGACGGGCCGGGGGCGGGCCTGCGCGGCGTGCACCTGCTGCGATCGCTTCCGGATGCCACGCGACTGCGCACGGCGCTGAAGCCCGGCGGCCGGCGCGTGGTCGTCGTCGGCGCCGGCTGGATCGGGCTCGAGGTCGCGGCGGCCGCACGAGGGTACGGCAACGAGGTGGCCGTGCTGGGCCGGGGGGACGCGCCTCTCGGGTCGGCGGTGGGCGTCGAGCTCGGCGCCATGTTCGGCGACCTCCACCGCGCCAACGGCGTCGACGTGCGCATGGGCGTCGGCGTCTCCGCGATCGCCGGGTCGGGCGGCAGCGCGGCCGGCGTCGTACTCGGCACGGGCGAGGAGGTGCCTGCCGACCTGGTGGTGATCGGCATCGGCGTGACGCCGAACGTCGAGCTCGCGGCATCCGCGGGCCTGACGGTCGAGGACGGCATCGTGACGGACGCCTCGTTCCGCACGAGCGCCGACGGGGTCTACGCCGCAGGCGACGTCGCGAACATGCACAACCCGACGCTCGGGCACCGGCTCCGTGTCGAGCACTGGGCGAACGCCCGTGCCGGCGGCCGCGCCGCCGGACGCGTGCTCGCCGGCCAGGAGCTCGAGTACGACGAGATCCCGTACTTCTTCACCGACCAGTTCGACCTCGGCATGGAGTACTCGGGATACGGGGAGCTCGCCGACGGCGCCGACCTCGTCGTCCGGGGCGACCTCGCGGCACGCGAGTGCATCGCGTTCCACGTCCGCGACGGCCGGGTCGTCGCGGGAATGAACGTGAACGTCTGGGACGTGAACGACCAGGTCCAGCGGCTCATCCGCTCGCGGGCGATCGTCGACCCGTCGGCGCTGGCCGACGCCGACGTCCCGCTCGCCTCGATCGGGGCCGAAGCGTGAGCGAGTCCGCGCTGCGGCGGATCGGCCCGCGCGAGTTCGACTTCTCCCGGCAGGTCGCCGTCATGGCGATCGTGAACCGCACGCCCGACTCGTTCTACGACCGCGGAGCGACCTTCGCGCTCGACCGGGCCGTCGAGGCCGCGCAGGTCGCGATCGCGGAGGGCGCCGACTGGATCGACATCGGCGGTGCCAGGTTCGCGCCCGGGCCGCCCATCCCGGTCGACGAGGAGGCCGGTCGCGTGGTCCCCATCGTGGAGGCGCTCGCCGGATCGGGCGCGGTGATCTCGGTGGACACGTTCCAGCCCGAGGTCGCGCGACGGGCGATCGACGCGGGCGCGCACGTGATCAACGACACGACCGGCATCCACCACCCCGAGATGGCCGACGTGGTCGCGGCCGGCCAGGCGACGATCGTGATCACCCACAGCCTGGCGGCACCGCGCACGCCGCATCCGAACCCGACGTACGCCGACGTGGTCGCCGAGGTCGCCGCGTTCCTCCGCGCCCGCATCGACCTGGCCCGTGCGCACGGGGTGCCCGAGGAGCGCATCGTGATCGACCCGGGCCATGACCTCAACAAGAACACCCTCCACTCGCTCGAGCTCACGCGCCGGCTCGACGAGATCGCCGCGATCGGACCGCCCCTGCTCGTCGCGCTCTCGAACAAGGACTTCGTCGGCGAGAGCCTCGGGCATCGCGACCGCCGTGACCGCCTCGCCGGGTCGCTCGCCGCGGCCGTGTACTGCATCGGCAGGGGCGCGCGCATCGTCCGCGTCCACAACGTGCGCGAGACCGTCGACGCGGTGCGCATGGTCGAGGCGATCGAGGGATGGCGCGAGCCCGCGTTCCTCGAGCACAACACGCCGGGCGGCGCCTCGTGAACGGCGCGGCATCCGTCGGCTCGATCGGGACCCCGTTCGACCCCGACCGGATGCACGCCGCCTACGCGGTCGACGTGATCGACGGCGGAAGGCCGGCCGATGCCGCGTTCTGCCGCGTCAACATGGTCGCGAGCCTCGACGGCGCCGCCACGCTCGGGGGCCGCAGCGGCGCGCTCGGCGACCACGAGGACCAGCGGCTCCTGTCGGTGCTGCGCTCGCACGCCGACGTCGTGCTCGTCGGTGCCGGCACGGTCGAGGCCGAGGGATACGGCGGGGCCGCGGTCGTCGACGCGGATGCCGCGTGGCGCACCGCCCGCGGTCGCGAACCGCAGCCCCGGTTCGCGGTCGTGTCGTCCCGGCTCGGGCTCGGGCCGCGGCATCCGTTCTTCGCGGACGCCGTCGCCCGCCCCATCGTCGTCACGACCGAGCGGGCGCCCGCCGACCGGCGTGATGCGCTCGGCGGGGTCGCCGACGTGATCGTCGCCGGGGCCGACCGGGTCGACCTCGGCGCCGCGCTCGCCGAGCTCGCGGCGCGGGGCATGCCGTCCGTGCTCTCCGAGGGCGGGCCGAGGCTGTACGGCGCGCTCGCCGAGGCCGATCTCGTCGACGAGGCGTGCCTGACCCTCGCGCCGACCATCGTCGCGGGCGACGCCCCGCGCGTCGCGTCGTCGGCCCGGGAGGTCGCGCGGCGCATGCGCCTCGTGCACGCGATCCCGGGTGAGCGGATGCTGTTCCTGCGCTATGCGCGAGGCGGTTGACACCAGCCGGGCCGGTGCCTAGATTCGGCCTGCGGCGCGCGCGGCGACCGCTCGACGAGGAGGGAGACCGGGTGGCGATCGACGCGTCCGAGCAGGCGGCGAGCGGCGTGGAGCCGGAGGCCGATCGCGTCGTGAACGTGTGGGTCGCTCCGCAGTTCTGGTGGCGCGTCGTGATCGTCGTCGTCGTGCTGTGGGGGCTCATCGCGGCCGAGCGGCGGCTGGCGTACTTCACGACGCAGACCAACGTGATCGTGTTCGGCTACTACGCCGCGGCGCTGTACTGGATGGTGCGTCGCGCATCGACCGCGCCGCCGGCGCCGCGCCTGCGCGGCGGCGTCACGGTCTGGATCCTGACCACGATGATCGTGTCGCACGTGCTGCTGAACCACTTCGAGAACCCGATCCCGGGGCTGTTCGTCGACGACCCGCGCGACCTGCTCGCCAACCGCGCGCTGTTCGCCGTGCACTACGTCGTGCCCGTGATGGTGCTGGTGGACTGGGTCGCGTTCGGACCGCACCGCGTCGTCCGGTGGCGCGACATCGGATGGTGGGTGCTGTACCCGTTCGCGTACGGGATGATCTTCCTCTGGCGTGCGCTCGCGCTCCCCGAGGTGCCCGACCGGTTCCCGTACCCGTTCCTCCACACCGACGACCTCGGGGTGCTCGGTGCCTTGGTGGCGATGGTCGAGGTGCTCGTGTACATCTCGGCGCTGTCGGCCCTGGTGATCCTGCTCGACCGGCTCGCGGGCTGGGTCGGGCGCAGGCTCAGGTCGCGACGCGCGGTCGCCGACAGCGGGTAGCCGTCGTTCGGCGCACCCCGATGCCTCGACGGCTCAGGCCGCCACGGCGTGCGCGTCGAGGATGGTGTACGAGTAGCCCTGCTCGGCGAGGAACCGCTGGCGGTTCTGCGCGAAGTCCTGGTCGACCGTGTCGCGTGCGACGAGCGTGTAGAAGTTCGCCGAGAGCCCCGACTCCTTCGGCCGAAGCAGGCGCCCGAGGCGCTGCGCCTCCTCCTGCCGGGACCCGAACGAGCCCGACACCTGGATCGCGACGGTCGCCTCCGGAAGATCGACCGAGAAGTTCGCGACCTTGGACACCACCAGGACCGGTGTCGTGCCCTCGCGGAACTCCTGGAACAGCCGCTCGCGCTCGTCGACGGGAGTCGACCCGGTCAGCTGCGGCGCGCCGAGGGCGTCGGCGAGCTCGTCGATCTGGTCGAGGTACTGGCCGATCACGAGGATCCGCTCGCCCGCGTGCTTGGCGACCAGCTCCTTGACGACGCCGAGCTTCGCCGGCGCGGTCGCGGCGAGCCGGTAGCGCTCGTCGTCGGCGGATGCCGCGTACGCGAGCCGCTCGGACTGCGGCAGGTCGATCCGCACCTCGTAGCAGGCCGCGGGGGAGATGAAGCCCTGCGCCTCGATCTCCTTCCATGGCGCGTCGAACCGCTTGGGTCCGATGAGCGAGAACACGTCGCCCTCGCGGCCGTCCTCCCGGACGAGCGTCGCGGTGAGGCCGAGGCGACGGCGCGCCTGCAGCTCGGCGGTGAGCTTGAAGACCGGGGCCGGCAGCAGGTGCACCTCGTCGTAGACGACGAGCCCCCAGTCCAGCGCGTCGAGGAGCGCGAGGTGCGCGTACTCGCCCTTCCGCTTCGCGGTGAGGATCTGGTAGGTAGCGATCGTGACGGGCTTGATCTCCTTGACCTGGCCCGAGTACTCGCCGATCTCCTCGGCGGTGAGCGACGTGCGCTTCAGCAGCTCGTCGCGCCACTGGCGCGCCGAGACCGTGTTCGTCACGAGGACGAGCGTGGTGGTCTTCGCGGTGGCCATCGCGCCCGCGCCGACGAGCGTCTTGCCCGCGCCGCACGGCAGCACGACGACGCCCGAGCCGCCGTCGAAGAAGTTGTCGACGGCCTTCTGCTGGTAGTCGCGCAGGTGCCAGTCGTCCTGTTCGAGGTCGATCGGGTGCGGTGTGCCCGGCGTGTAGCCCGCGAGATCCTCGGCGGGCCAGCCGAGCTTCACGAGCTCCTGCTTGAGCTGGCCGCGCGCCCACGCCTCCACGAGGAAGCTCGACTCGTCGATCCGCTCGGTGAGCAGCGGCGCGATGCGCTTGGCGCCCGCGACCTCGGTGAGCACGGCCATGTCGTCGCTGCGGAGGCGCAGGGCGCCGTCGTCCGTGCGGTCGACGATCAGGCGACCGTAGCGCGCGACGGTCTCGCGCATGTCGACCGCGACCGTCTGCGGGACCGGGAACTTGGCGTACCGCTCGAGCGTGCCCAGCATGTCGTCGGCCGTGTGCCCGGCGGCGCGCGCGTTCCACAGTCCGAGCCGGGTGATGCGGTACGTGTGGATGTGCTCGGGTGCGCGTTCGAGCTCGGCGAAGATCGCGAGGTCGTGCCTCGCATCCTCGGCGAGCGGGTGCGCGACCTCGAGGAGCACGGTGCGGTCGCTCTGGACGATCAGGGGGCCGTCTGACATAGCGGACCAGTCTAGGCCCGGTTCCTCCGAGGTGACCCGGAGCGGCCGAGTCCGCGGGCCGGCGCCTCGCCGGTTCAGGTACCGGCCGGGGCGGGGGCGACGGCGGCGATCGCCGAGATCGGCAGCGTCCGCTCGATGTCGGCCTTGCGGTCGCGTGCCCGGAGCCGCCCGTTGGCGACGCTCGCGGGGGCGAGGAGGTAGTCGGCCGTGTCGCCGCCGGGCATCCGCACGGTCACCGTGAGCGTCTCCTTCGCCCGCGCCGCCGCTTCCAGCTGCCGGGCGAGCCAGGCCAGCTCGGTGCCGCCGTCGGCGTCGCCGTCCGCGATGCGGTCGAGCAGGTCCTCGATCGGGTCGGCGCGCCGCACCGGAGCGGGCGCGTGGCCGACGTGGTGGCGCCGCAGGCGGACGATGCGGCCCTCGCCGTCCTCCGCCGCGACCGGGTAGCGCGCGTCGCTCAGGCCCCAGAACACGACGTCGGGCGGGAACCGCGACATGAGCCGGTACGGACCGGACTGCCGGAGGCCGAGCGACGACAGCGACTGGTCGACGGCGAGCGTGCCGATGAGCTGCGCGTCGTCGGAGCGGACGGACGAGCGGGCGGGGGCGTCTGAGGCATCCGCCGCGCTCACCCGCACGCTGCCGAATCGCGCGGCCGACTCGCCCACGAGGTACTCGAGCGGCTGGGGGATGCCGGTCAGCGAGATCGACTCGAGGAACGCACGGATCGACTCGGCGGTCTCGCCCGCTGCGAGCGCGCGGTTCACGGATGCCGCGGTGACCCGGTAGCTCGACGCGAGGTCGCGCCCCTCGACGTCGGCGAACCCCCGCAGGCGCGCGTCGAGCGAGGGCTCGAGCGGTCCGGGCGAGACGATCGTGAGGTCGTGCTGGACGTACACGCGGTCGACCTGGGGCGGGAAGTGGCGCGCCAGGCGCTCGGCCGCTCCCGGCACGTCGCCGACGAGCACGAGGCGTGCGGTCTCGACGGGCTCGCCGGCCACCGCGAGCCCGAGCGCCTCGGCGTCCTGGATCAGCCGGTCGAGGCCGTCGGCGAGCCAGCGACCGCCGCCCGGGTAGTACCAGGCGGCGGCCTCGCGCACCGAGCTCGCGCTGAGCCCGTCGCTGCGTCGCACCACGAGCTCGCGCAGCGCACCGGGGATGCGCTCGCGCCACGAATCGGCGAGCCGGGTCCAACGGGCCGCCGTGCCGTGCAGCGCCCATTCGGCGCCGAGGTCGGACTCGAGCCAGACGGGCCCGTCGCGCACGACGAGCCCCGCCTCGATGGCGCGTCGCACCAGCCTCGGCAGGTCTGCGAGGTCGACGCCGGTGGCCTCGGCGAGCCGCTTCGCGTCGGGCAGTGCGAGACCGCCCTTCGCGAGCTCGCGCGCCGGCTGGGCGGCCAGGCCCGCGAGCAGCTCGGCCGTCGCGGCGACCGTGCCGTAGGCGGCCTCGGCGGCGCGACGCTCGAGGATGCCGTGGTCGGGCCGGTCGGTGCGCACCGCGACCGGCGGGGCGGGGGCGGCGAGCGCCTCGGCGTCGGGCAGGTCGTCGCCGAGCCGGGCGGACAGTCGCGCGCGGACCTCGCCCGGGACGTGCACCCGATCGCCGTCGCGGAGTGCCAGCAGTGCGGCATCCAGCAGGTCGAGCGCGGATGCCGCGTCGTGGACGACCGATTCTGACGCGCCGATCCGTGACAACTCGGCATCGACCCGTGCACCCGTCGTCCACCCGGCGTCATCGGCCGTCGCCGACGCGGCCGCGAGGACCGCGAGGGTCGGCCGCTCGAGGCGGTCGAGGGCGTGGTCGACGGCGTCGTGGGCCGTGATCGCCTCGGCGAGGTCGAACAGGTCGCGCACCCCGGACGGATCGAATTCGCGCGACCGGAGCGCGTCCGCGAGCCTCTCGCGCGGTAGCGCGCGGAGCCTCGCGGCGAGTACCAGCATGTCTCAGTCTGTGCCCGGCCGGGACTCCCTCGACCGGCGGACGCCGTTGACGATGAGGAGTGCGATGAGGAGGAGGAACCCGATCGGAAGGCCGATCATCGGAAGCACGAGAACGAAGGGCCAGATCCCCTGGCTGAACCCGTCGTCGGCCCCCACGCCCGCGAGCGTACCGATCATCACGGCGAAGAAGGCGAGGATCGACAGGCCCACCGTGGCGGCGACCATGTACGCGAGGATGCGCTCGGTGCGGTGGTCGGTGACTGGGCCCTGAGTGCTCACCCGTCCAGAATAGGCCCAGCCGACCCGCTCGCGCGCGGGACCTAGACTTGATCCGATGTCGCCGGCGATCCGGCGCGCCCACATGACAGAGCGAGGTTCATCCACATGCCCACCGGCAAGGTCAAGTTCTACGACGAGGAGAAGGGGTTCGGCTTCATCCAGGGCGATGACGGCCAGGAGGTCTTCCTCCACGCCTCGGCGCTTCCCGACGGAGCGACCGTCCGCTCGGGCAGCCGCCTCGAGTACGGCGTCGCCGAGGGCAAGCGCGGTGCGCAGGCCCTCTCGGTGCGGGTGCTCGACGCGCCGCCGAGCCTCGCGCGCCTGCACCGCAAGCCGGCCGACGACATGGCGGTCATCGTGGAGGACCTCGTGAAGGTCCTCGACGGCATCGGCGCGAACCTCAAGCGCGGGCGCTACCCCGACAACGCCCACAGCCGGAAGATCGCGGCGCTGCTGCGCCGCGTGGCGGACGAGCTGGATGTCTGACGCGCCCGAGCCCGCCGATGCTGCGGTCGACGGGGCCGCAGGGGCCGAAGGGGCCGAACGCGAGGCCCGGCAGGTCGACGCGCTCGGAAGTGCTGCCGCCGCCTCGGTCCGGGAGCCCGACGAGGTGCTGCTCGACTCGGTCGAAGTCGCCCGGCGCTCCCTGCTCGAGGTGACGCCGCCCGAGACGGTCGGTTCGGTCATCGGACACATCGCCGAGGGCGAGCACGTGCTCTCGCTCCACTTCGCCGCCGACCTCGCCGGGTATCCGGGTTGGCACTGGAGCGTCACCCTCGCGCGCGTCGACGAGGGCGAGCCGACCGTGCTCGAGACCGAGCTCCTCCCCGGCGAACGCGCGCTGCTCGCGCCCGAGTGGGTCCCGTGGTCGGAGCGGCTGGCCGAGTACCGTTCCGCCCAGGCCGCGGCGGCCGCCGAGGCCGCGGCCCAGGGCGACGGCGAGGCGCAGGCCGAGGGATCCGAGGAGGCAGACGACGAGGCCTTCCCCGACGACACGGACGACGCCGATGGCGATGACGTGTTCGACGGGATCGACATCGACGCGCTCGACGACGGCGAAGACGAGGACGACGACGACGAGGACGACGACGACTCGGACGGCGAAGACGAGGACGACGACGACTCGGACGGCGAAGACGAGGACGACGACGACGCCGACGACGACGACCCCGACGAGGACTGAGCCGTCCTCAGTCGGCGGGCTCGCGCCGTCGACGGCGGCGCAGCTGCACGACCGCGAGTCCGACCACGCCCAGGGCGACGCCGATCGCCGCCGTCGCGACGAACCAGCCGAAGCCGATCGAGGCGAGCCAGTCGCGCGTCACCACCGCGGCGACGAGCGCGACGAGCCACGCGGCCGTGCCCGCGACCAGTGCCTTGCGCGCGTCGGTCCGGACCGGCGCCGGATCGGGTCGCCGCTCGGACTCCGTCAGCCACAGCCGCATGGCCGTCAGCCTATCCGGCCTGTTCGAGCACCCAATCGAGCGACGCCGTCAGCGCCCGGACGTCGTCGGGCTCGATCGCGGTGAACGTGGCGAGCCGGAGCTGGTTGCGTCCGAGCTTGCGGTAGGGCTCGGTGTCGACGACGCCGTTGGCCCGGAGCGTGCTGGCCAGCGCCGCGGCATCCGTCGTCTCGTCGAAGTCGATGGTCACGACGACCTGCGAGCGGTGCGCGGGGTCCGCCACGAACGGCGTCGCGACCTCGCGCGCCTCGGCCCAGTCGTAGAGGACGCCCGACGACTCGCGCGTGCGCGCGTCGGCCCACGCGAGGCCGCCCGATGCGTTCATCCACTCGAGTTGGCTCTCGAGGAGCAGGAGTGTCGCGAGCGCGGGCGTGTTGAGCGTCTGGTCGAGGCGCGAGTTGTCGACCGCCTGCTTCAGCGAGAGGAAGTCGGGGATGTAGCGATCCGACGCGGCGATGCGCTCGACGCGCTCGATCGCGGCGGGCGACATGATCGCGAACCAGAGGCCGCCGTCCGAGGCGAAGTTCTTCTGCGGCGCGAAGTAGAGCACGTCGAACTCGGCCGGATCGGCGAGCACGCCGCCGGCGGCGCTCGTCGCGTCGATCACGGTGAGCGCGCCCGCATCGCCGCGGACCCGGCGCACCGGGGCCTGCACGCCCGTCGACGTCTCGTTCTGCGGCCAGCCGTAGACGTCGACGCCCTCGACGGGTTCGGCGTCGGCGCGCGAGCCAGGCTCGGCCCTGCGCACGTCGGGCGCCTGCAGCCACGGTGCGGCGGCGGCCCTGGCGAACTTCGCGCCGAACTCGCCGAACGAGCAGAGCTGTGCGCGTCGCTCGATCAGGCCGAACGCCGCGGCGTCCCAGAACGCCGTCGAACCGCCGTTGCCGAGCACGACCTCGTGGCCGTCGGGCAGCGAGTACAGGTCGGCGATGCCGCGCCGCACGCGCCCGACCAGCTGCTTGACCGGGGCCTGGCGGTGCGAGGTGCCGAGCAGGCGGGGGCCGACCGCGGCGAGGTGGGCGAGCTGCTCGGGGCGCACCTTCGACGGGCCGCAACCGAACCGGCCGTCGGCGGGCAGGAGCGACGAGGGGATGACGAGCTCAGGCATGGTCCGATCCTACGGCGCGGCCCCATCGCCGTGGCGGCGGATGACGCGGCTGCGGGGCGTCACGACGTCCACCCCGCGCGGCGCGGGGCGCCCGGGTCGAGCTCGCCGCGGGACAGTAGGCTTGAGCGTCGGACGCGCCGCACGGCCGAGGAGGAGCGAGTTGACGGATCTCATCGACACGACCGAGATGTACCTGCGGACCATCCTCGACCTCGAGGAGGAGAACATCGTCCCGCTCCGTGCGCGCATCTCCGAGCGCCTCGGGCACTCCGGACCGACGGTGTCGCAGACGGTCGCGCGCATGGAGCGCGACGGCCTCGTCGTGGTGTCGGGCGACCGCCACCTCGAGCTCACCCCCGCGGGCCGGAGCAAGGCCGTCCACGTCATGCGGAAGCACCGGCTGGCCGAGCGGCTCCTCGCCGACGTCATCGGGCTCGACTGGGAGTACGTCCACGACGAGGCCTGCCGCTGGGAGCACGTCATGAGCGAGCAGGTCGAGCGGCGCCTCGTCGAGATCCTCGGCAACCCCACGCATTCGCCGTACGGCAACCCGATCCCCGGGCTCGACGAGCTCGGGGTCGAACCCGCGGCGCCGTTCATGTCCGGCGTCCGAAACCTGCTCACCGCACTCGACGAGGGGTCCGGGCAGGCGCGTGGCGTCATCCGGCGGCTCGCCGAACCCGCCCAGTTCGACCCCGACCTGCTCGCAAGCTTCAAGGGTGCCGGCATCCTGCCGGGCGCCGCGGCGGAGTTCCGGCGAGAGGGCGGACTCGTCGTCGCGCTGGTGGCCGGGCACGACGCGCTGCCGATGCCGGTCGGCATGGCCGGGCACATCTTCATCGGCGGCGAGAGCGGCGCCGAGGCGCCGGGCGCGGGCGACGCGCGCGCCGACCTGCCCGGTTCGGCGCCCGAGGTCGTGTCCGGCACGGCGCTCGAGCACGACTGAACCCACCAGCGCGCACCCGCCTTCCCGTCTCGCACGGACCGGTTCGGCACCGGATTCCGGCGAGCCGTGATCGAAATGTGACAATCGGCCGAGTCTCGCGTAGTCTCGATCGAGTCCGCCGGCGCCAAGCCGGTCGGCGGAACAGGGTCGAGACGCCTCCGGTGCCCACCGCTCGCCCCCGATACCCGTGACGCGCCCCGGCGCACAAGGTGGGACGACGCTCCGGCGTCGTGGGGCGGAGGACACGTTTTGGCTCGATTCCCCCGGCGCCGCTCCGGCGCGACCACCGCCCCCAAGCCCAACACCCGAACCGCGCTCGTTCGCCGCGAGGCCCCATCGGCCCCCGCCGCGCACGAGGCCCCGGCCGCCCAGGCGCCCGCGCGCCGCGACCGCGAGTCGTTCGGTCGGCGCATGCGCTCCGGCGGCACGAAGAACGTCATGGTCATGGCGGTCGCCGCCGGCCTCGTCGGCACCTTCGCGATCCCGGCGTACGCGTTCGCCCCCGGCTCCGACGGCCTGCAGTTCGGCGCGACCGCCGAGACGCAGCTCACGAAGGCGCAGCCGCAGGACGTCGAGGTCGCCGAGGACGTCATCGCCGCGCCCCTCTCGGAGGACGGCTACGACGCCGTGACGGGCGAGGAGATCCGTGCCGCTGAGGAGGCGCGTGCCGCCGAGGAGGCGCGCCAGGCCGCCGCCGCCGCGATGACCTCGTACGCCGCCGAGGCCAGCCAGTACTCGGCACCGGCCCCGGTGACCGGCGCGGCGAGCCCCTCCGCCGTCTTCGCGGTCGCCCAGCAGTACCTCGGCGTTCCGTACGTCTACGGCGGCGCGACTCCGGCCGGCTTCGACTGCTCGGGCCTCGTGAAGTACGTCTACGCGCAGTTCGGCATCGACCTCCCGCACTCGTCCACCGCGCAGGGCGCCGCAGGCACCCAGATCCCGCTGTCGGAGGCCGTTCCCGGCGACCTCGTCGTCATGTCGGGCCACATCGGCTTCTACGCCGGCAACGGCCAGATCCTCCACGCTCCGTACACGGGCACCGTGGTCAGGACCCAGCCGATCTGGACCAGCGACTACTGGATCGTGCGCATCTGAGCCGTGAACAGCGCATGAAGCGTGACACGAAATGGCGTGCCGGGAGGACCCGGCACGCCATTCGTGTCGTAGCCTTGTCTCCTGACGATCCGAATACCGGGTAGGGGAGTCCGATGGTCGGTGCGCGCAGCAGTACCCATTCCGCGGGTGCGCGCGCGCTCTTCGACCAACGGCACAGCAGTCAGCCGAGTCGCGACTGCGCCGGGATGCCGACGGGCACTGTCTTCACGACGGTGCCCGTTTCGCGTCTCCGGGGGCCTCATCGCCGACCCCGCGGCATCCGCGTCGTCGATCCTTCACGCGGCTGGAAGCCATCCAGCACCGATCGAAAGGCACCCCATGCGCACCCTCGTGCTGAACGCCGGATATGAACCCCTCGCCGTCGTCTCGTTCAAGCGCGCGCTTCTGCTCGTCATGAACGAGAAGGCGACCGTGATCCTCCACGACGAGGACAATCCGGTGCACGGCACGAACGGCGACTGGGTGCGACCCAGCGTCATCCTCCTGACGCGCTACGTCCGCACCCCACGCGTGCACCAGGTGCCGGTGAGCCGTCGAGGCGTGCTTCGGCGCGACGAGCACCGGTGTGCCTACTGCGGCAAGTCGGCGGCGACCATCGACCACGTGCTGCCGCGCTCACGCGGCGGACGCGACACGTGGGAGAACCTCGTGGCGTGCTGCCTCCGCTGCAACAACGCCAAGGGCGATCACACGCCCGCCGAGATGGGCTGGTCGCTCCGCATCACCCCGCGGATGCCGCACGGGCGCGGGTGGGTCGTGCGCGGGTTCGAGCGGCCGCTGCCGCAGTGGGGCGACTTCCTCGGCAAGGCCGCCTGACCCGCACCGGCGGGGTCGCGATCGTGCGACGCGCCGCCGTGGGACCGTCGTGACAACCCGTCGAGGCGTGCCCTATGGTGGTACGAGTCCGGAGCGACCCCCTGCTCCGCGACCTACGCCTCCCGTCTTCCGGAACCCCGTCCGGGGGCGGGCCCCGGAGGTTCGCGACCCTTGAACGGTGACGACCAGATCGGCCTTTCCCCCCTGCGGCCGAGACGACGGACCGATCGACGCCCCGGCGTCCGACGCGGCCGTATCGCGCCCGAATCGCGCATCGCGACGACCCAGCCACCGGCGCGTCGCAACGGACCGGCCCGAGTGGCGGCGACGGTGCTGATCGTCCCGGCGCTCGTGGGCACGCTCGCGCTGCCCGCCTACGCGTTCCTGCCCGGCGGACAGCTCCCGGGTGGCGGGCCGACACAGTTCAGCCTCTCCGTCGCCGAGGCGCAGGACGTGGACGTCTCGGTCAACGCGGGCGGGGCGACGTTCTCCTCCGACAGCTTCGCGGTCACGACCAAGGCGGAGATCGACGCGGAGGTCGCCGCGGCTGCCGAGGCGGAGGCCGCCGCCCGCGCCGCCGAGCTCGCCGCACGCGGCACGGGTGAGTACGCGAGGATCGCGCAGCAGGCCGAGGGCGACGACTACCCGTGGTGGTACGAGACGCCCGACGACTACGGCGGAGGACTCTCGCCGCTGCGGTACTACTACCGCGAGTGCGTCGACTTCGTGGCCTGGCGCCTGAACCGCGACGCCGGCGTCTACGGAGCCCCGTGGAAGTGGGACTGGTCGAACCTCGCCTCCGGCAGCGCATGGACCTGGGCCGACTCCTGGCGCGCCAAGGGCTGGCCGACGAGCAGCGAACCGGTGGTCGGGGCGGTGGCGTGGTTCCCCTACAACCACGTCGCGTACGTGCAGTCGGTGAACGGCGACGGCACGGTCACGCTCGAGGAGTACAACTGGAACTCCGACCATTCGTATCACCGCCGCACCATCCCCGTGGGCGACGCGCTCTACCTGTATCCGCCGGTCTGACCGCTCCGGGGCTCGCCACCACGCCAGTGCGACATCATGGCGAAACCCGGGGGAGAAGTTGGACGTTCCGGCCAATGATCTCGGACTCGTGCGACGGATAGCCTGACGTCACCCCCACGGAAGAAGCAAGGTGACCGCGATGACGCAGCCCTCCGACGACAACCGCACCGACGAGATCGCCTTCGTCGACGAGCTCGCCCCCGCGACCTCCGCGATCGTCGTGCTCGGCTACAACTGATCGGCGCCCTCTCGCGCATCCGTCGCCGTCACCCGCCCGGGCGCGATGTCGAGCCGCGCGTCCCGCTAGACTCGTCCGGTCAGCCTCTGTAGCTCAATGGAAGAGCAGTTCCGTCCTAAGGAAAGGGTTGGGGGTTCGAGTCCCTCCAGGGGCACCGTCCGGTGCCGATGCTCGGCTCACCGCCGCAGCATCCGCAGTCTCGTCTCCGTCGCGTGCACCGCGTCGTCGAACGTGTCGTACCGGTACGTCACGCCGGGCCTCGGTCGCATCCAGAGCATCTCGAACCCGTCCGGCGCCGTCGTGATGTATCCGACGATGCGGGGGTCCTTCCCGCCGTCGTTGCGCGAGTCGCAGACCCGCCAGGTCGTGGGCGTGAGCGGGACCACCTCGACGACCGGGGCGGTCGTCGTGCCGTGTCGTGTCGTCGTCATCGTCGTCACCCTCCTCCGTTTCCGGTTGCGGTGGGACATCGCCTCCCGATCCTTGCTACGCGCTCGATCGCTTCGCCGACAGAGGCTTGACACCGCCGACTGCGCGGGGCAAGCCCCTGTCGGGCGATGCGGCGTGGCGATAATGTGGCTTCGAACGGGGCCCGAGAGTCCGATTCTTGAGCGCGGAGGTGCTCGTGGGAAAGCTCACGTACGATTCGACGCTCGGCGTCGACTTCGACGATCGCGTGCTTGCGCATCTGCAGCTCGTGATCGGGGCGAAGCTGCGTCGCGGCGAATCGTTCTACTTCAGCTGGCGCGACGATCCGGCGATCGGCGACGGCCGCAGCACGATCTGGGTGCACCCGCGCATCCCGCTCGTGTTCAAGTACGCCGGCGGGCGGCAGCCGTCGATCAATCGCGCCTGGGTCGACGCGCTCATGTCCACCGCCAACTCGCCGGGCGGCCTCGTGCTCGTGCCCGAGCCCGAGGCGCGGACCGAGCACGAACCCGCGAACCACAACGGGGGGCATGAGTCGTGAAGCGCGTCAACATCATGTACGGCGGCGCCCAGTACTCGGTCGGCCAGGCCGACGTCGAGGCGATCAAGGCGGCGATCGAGGAGGCGTTTGCGACGAACAGCCCGCGCTGGATCAGGGTCAACTTCGGCGAAGGACGCCCGCAGCCGGCCGACGTGCTCGTCGGACCCGGCATCCCGGTGAGCATCATCCCGATCCCGTCCGATGACGATGTGGCGGGCGACGCCGATGAGCGTGCCGAGGTCGAGGCGCGCCGCTCCACGCGGGTCGACGAGGTCTAGCGCAAGGCGACGGATGCCACGAGCCGCCGTCACCTGATCGGCGGCCACTCCAGGTCGTCGGTGTCGGCATCGTCGATGTCGTCGGAACCGTCGGAACCGTCGGGTCCGACGAGCGGGCGGGTGGACGACAACGCCGTCGTGGCGGATCGCAGGCTCGCAACGAGGTCCTCGTCGACGAGTTCGTCGAGTTCGGAATCGACGGGCTCGGTCACGAGCTGGCTCGCCGGACCGATGAGCATGTGGGCGCGAGCCGTCCGCCCGTCCTCCGTGCGGACGGGGATGTCGACGGATGCCGCGGTGCGCCGCGCCGCGAGCGCGGCCGCGTAGTCGACGATCGCGTCGGCGATCTCGGTTCCCGTCAGCAGCACGCCCCCGGCGTAGTGGATCCGCTCCATAACGCAGGTCTATCCGCCGTCGGGAGAGCGCTTCAACCTCTTGCGCCCGCCGACTCGTCGTGTTCTCATGCGATCGATCAGCTCCAGTCGACCGCGTGGACCCAACCCGCGATGTAGGCACGCTCGTTCGGGCCGAGCCGCACCCCCGAGCGCGGGATCGGCATGCCGTCGAGTTCGCAGAGCTCGTAGATCCGGCGCACGACGCTCATGCGCAGCGGTGCGGTCGGGTGCTCCAGGATCTCTCGCTGGAGCGGCGCTTCGAGCATGGGCCACCAGACGCCGATGGACGGCAGCGGGCCGCTCGCCGTCGGCGTCTCCTGTTCGGGTTCCAGCAGCGACGTCATTGTGCATGCTCCTCAGTGATGTCGCCGGAGTCGTCCTTCACGGCGACGGTCTCGTTCGGGTCCGCGTCCTCTTCGGCGCGGGCGTGGCGTTCGGCCTCGTCGACGGCGGCGTCGAGTTCGCGCTCCGTCTCCGGGTCGCCGCTCTGCGGGTCGGACATCGTCATCCCCTTCTTCGCGGCAGGTCGGCACCCCCCGTGCACGACCGCCTCCATCGACGATACGAGGGGCGGTGGCCGAGCGGCAGGCCCTTGACCCCCTGTCGGGCGGATGCTACCCCCACCCACGGCTCGGCCACGGGGGCTGCGCGCTGTCGGATGCAGGGCGCATCATGGTCGGATGGACCTGCCGGTGATGCCGCCCGTGAAGCCGATGCTCGCGAAGTCGGTGAAGGAGATCCCCGATGTCGGGCACGTCGAGCCGAAGTGGGACGGCTTCCGCACGATCGTGTTCCGCGACGGCGACGAGGTCGAGCTCGGCAGCCGCAACGAGCGCCCGATGACCCGGTACTTCCCCGAGCTCGTCGAGTCGCTGCGGGCGAACCTGCCCGAGCGCTGCGTGGTCGACGGCGAGATCATCCTCGTCCGTGACGGTCGGCTCGACTTCGACGCGCTCCAGCAGCGCATCCATCCGGCGGCGAGCCGGGTGCGGCTCCTCGCCGAGCAGACGCCCGCCGCGTTCGTCGCGTTCGACCTGCTCGCGCTCGGTGAGGACGACCTGACCGGGAGGCCCTTCGCAGAGCGACGCGCGCGGCTCGAGCGAGCGCTGGCCGCGGCATCCGACCCCGTCTTCGTCACGCCCGCGACGGGCGATCTCGCCGAGGCGCGCGACTGGTTCGAGCGGTTCGAGGGCGCGGGCCTCGACGGCGTCATCGCCAAGCCGCTCGACGGCACGTACGAGCCCGACCGGCGGACGATGTTCAAGGTCAAGCACGAGCGCACCGCCGACTGCGTCGTGGCCGGCTATCGATGGCACAAGACGGGCGGTATCGTCGGCTCGTTGCTGCTCGGGCTGTACGGCGACGACGGCCGCCTCCACCATGTCGGCGTGGCCGCCTCGTTCACGGCGGCCCGGCGGCGCGAGCTCGTCGACGAGCTCGCCCCGTACGTCGAGGAGGACCTCTCGCGACATCCGTGGGGGGAGTGGGCCGGCCAGGAGGCCCACCGGTCGGGACGCATGCCGGGCGCGGTGAGTCGCTGGAGCGCCGGGAAGGACCTCTCGTTCGTGCCGCTGCGGCCCGAGCTCGTGGTCGAGGTCGCCTACGACCACATGGAGGGCGACCGGTTCCGCCACACGGCGCAGTTCCGCCGGTGGCGGACCGACCGCACGCCGGCGAGCTGCACCTACGAGCAGTTGGAGGCACCCGACGGACTCGACCTGCGCGAGATCCTGCCGGCCGCGCGCTGACGTCACCGCGCGCGCTCGCGCGCCGCATCCAACCGCCTGCGCGGATCAGCCTGGCGCGTCGGCCGACCTCAGAGCACCGTGCGCAGGCCGGCCGAGTTGGCCGTGTGGTGCTCGAACACGAGGTTGGTCTCGGTGAGGGCGACGGCCGGGTTCGCCGACAGGTTCTTCAGGACGAACTGGCGCACGTGCGCGCTGTCGCGCACCCGAACGTGGATCAGGAAGTCCTCGCTGCCGCCGAGGAAGAACAGCTGCGCGACCTCGGGCTCGGCGCGCAGCTCGTCGGAGATCTGCTCCATGAGATGCCGGGCACCCGGCCGGATCCGGACCGAGATCAGCGCCTGCAGCGTGTAGCCGAGCGCGGCGGGGTTGATCTCGGCGGTGTACCGGGTGATCACACCGCGCTCGCGCAGCGACCGTACGCGTGCGAGGCAGGTCGACGGCGAGACGCCCACCTCGCGGGCGAGGTCGACGTTGGGAACGCGCGCGTTCTCATGGAGCCTGGCGATGATCTGCCGGTCGACGTCGTCGAGGGCGACGCGGGCGGATTCGCTGAACTGCGGCAGATCGTTCACCGGGGGGTGCTCCTTCGAACATTCGAGACGGATACCGCGAGTCTACCGAACACCGTGCGGTATGGCTTCCGTTTGAGCGAATGACAGGTGACGATGGAAGGACCAATCCACACAGCATTCGGAGAAACCATGCACATCGGCGTGCCCGCTGAGGTCAAGAACAACGAATTCCGCGTCGCGATGACGCCCGCCGGAGTCCACGCGCTCGCACAGCGCGGCCACCGCGTCGACATCGAGGGCGGCGCCGGCGCCGGGGCCGGATACCACGACGACGAGTACCGCTCCGCCGGCGCGAACATCGTCGCGACGGCGGCCGAGGCGTGGGCAGCCGACCTGGTGCTGAAGGTCAAGGAGCCCATCGAGCAGGAGTACGGATTCCTGCGCGACGACCTCACGCTCTTCACCTACCTGCACCTCGCCGCCGACCTGCCGCTGACCCGGGCGATCCTCGACTCCGGCGTCACGGCGATCGCGTACGAGACCGTGCAGCTGTCCGACCGCTCGCTGCCGCTGCTCACCCCGATGAGCGAGGTCGCCGGTCGGCTCGCTCCGCAGGTCGGCGCAGCCGAGCTGCACGCGTCCAAGGGCGGCCGCGGCGTGCTGCTCGGCGGCGTGCCCGGCACCGCGCCCGCGAAGGTGCTCGTGATCGGCGGCGGCGTGGCCGGCGAGCAGGCCGCCGCGACCGCGCTCGGCCTCGGCGCCGACGTCACGGTGATGGACATCTCGCTGCCCAAGCTCCGCGAGCTCGATGCGCGCTACGAGCACCGCATCAAGACCCTCGCCTCGTCGCCGTACGAGACCGCACGCCAGGTGCGGGACGCCGACCTCGTGATCGGCGCGGTGCTCGTGCCCGGCGCCGCAGCGCCCAAGGTCGTCACCGACGAGATGGTCGCGACCATGAAGCGCGGCGCCGTGCTCGTCGACATCGCCATCGACCAGGGCGGCTGCTTCGAGGGCTCGCGCCCGACGACGCACGCCGAGCCGACGTTCCCCGTGCACGAGGCGATCTACTACTGCGTGGCGAACATGCCCGGCGCGGTGCCCGCCACGTCCACGCCGGCGCTGACCAATGCCACGCTGCCGTACGTGCTGAAGATCGCCGACCTCGGCTGGGAGGCCGCCCTCTCCGGCGACGCCGCGCTCGCCAAGGGCCTCAACGCGACCGCCGGGAAGCTGACCAACGAGGGCGTCGCCAAGGCGCACGGGCTCGAGCTGTCCTCCCTCGTCTGACGCCGGGGCGCCGACCCGGCGCACCCTCGGGCACGCGACGGCCGCCGACCGGAGATCACCGGTCGGCGGCCGTCGTGGTTCCCGGGGTCGGGGAGGGGCAGGGGCGCAGGCGTCGGACGCCGGGCGCCGCGGCTCAGGAGAGCGACAGGAAGAGCTTCTCGAGCTCGTCGAAGTCGAGCTTGTCGCCGTCGGCCGCGCCCTCGGGGTCGGTCGCGCAGTCGCGCATGGCGGTGGAGATCACCGCGAACCCGGCACGGTCGAGCGCGCTCGAGACGGCCGCGAGCTGGTTGACGACCGTGCGGCAGTCGGCGCCGGACTCGACGGCTTCGATGACCGCGTTGAGCTGGCCGCGGGCTCGCTTGAGCCGGTTGGCGATCCGGCGCTGCGAGTCGGACTTGGAGACGGCTGCGGAATCGGCCGCGATGGTCATGCTGCACCTCCGAGGGTGACGGGGAGGCCCGAACGGTACCATTCGGTGATGCCGCCGTCGACGTTCACGGCGTCGACGCCCTGGGCCTCGAGGAACTGGGTTGCGCGGGCGCTGCGCCCGCCGGCGTGACACATGACGTGCACGGTTCGGTCGAGGGGCACCTCGTCGAGCCGATCGGCGAGCGAGCCCAGCGGGATGTGGTGCGCGCCCTCGACGCGGGCCTGCGCGACCTCGTCGGGCTCGCGCACATCGAGGAGGTACAGGTCGGAGGCGGCGTGCGCCTCGGCGGGGGTGACCGACATGATCTGCATACCCCAATGGTATTCCATACCCCTGGGGTATTCAAATCCCGGTGTACGCGGCGATGCTCCGAGCGATCCGGCGACCGCGCCGTATGGTGTCGGTGTGCAACGGCTCGATCGGAACGACAGCGAGGACGACGTCCTCGGGCACGACGCCGAGGACGCCGCCCCTGACCATCCGGGCCCGGCGGCGTTCCACCGCCACCCGGCGACCCCCGACGCGGTGACGGTGGGCGACCCGAACGTCGTCGCCTCCAACGTCGCCGAACCCAGCTGGCGGCGCTGGCACGCCGAGCTGCGCGAACTCGGCGGCCGTTCGCCCCTCGTCCACTTCGACGACTCCGCCCGCACGCGCATCGAGCTGTCCACGACCCACCCCGGCGGGCTGCCCCAGTTCATCACGGGCAACTCGACCCTGCTGTCGAGCCTCATCCGCGACGAGCTCGCGCTCCGCAACGCCCGTCTCGCCGCCGCCGAGATCACCCAGAAGGGCATCGAGCTCCGGTCGGTCCGCGGCATCGAGTCCGTGCACCTCGCGATCGGACTGGCGTCGTGGCAGGACGCCGGCGAGGACTTCCTCGCACCCGTGCTGCTCCGGCCGCTCGCCATCCGCCGCTACGGTCGCGACTTCGAATTGAAGCTCAAGGGCCAGCCGTTCCTCAATCCCGCACTCGCGCGCGAGCTGCACGACCGCTTCCAGATCACCCTCGACGCCGAGGCGTTCGTCGCCCTCGCCATCACCAACGGGGTGTTCAAGCCCCAGCCCGTGATCGACCGCCTCCGTGGGCTCACGTCGCACCTGGCCTACTTCCACGTCGCGCCACGCCTCGTCGTCTCGTCGTTCGCCGAGGTCGGGCCGGCCATGGGGGCGGATGCCGCGCGGCTCGAGCATCCCGTCATCGACGCGATCGCGGGCAACCCCTCGGCGCGTGCCGAGATCGCCCGTCCGGTCGATCCGCCGCGCATCGTGCCGCAGGACGAGCGTCCGCCGTCCACCGACCGGCTCCTCCTCGACGCCGACGCCGAGCAGGAACAGGTCATCGCCCGCATCGAACAGGGCGCGTCGCTCGTGGTGAAGACGCTGCCCGGCACAGGCGGCACCCAGACCATCGTCAACGCCATCGGCGCGCTCGTGGCGAGCGACCGGCGCGTGCTCGTCGTCGGCGCGCGCCGCGCGAGCCTCGACGGCATCGCGCACCGTCTCGACCAGGTCGGGCTCGGCGGCCTCGCCGTCACCACCGCCGGATTGCGACGCGATCTCATCCGGTCGATCTCGCGGAACGAGAAGGCGGAGCAGCCGCGTATCGCCGACGTCGACGACGCACTCGTGCGCCTGCGCCGCGTCCTGCTCGACTACCGTCACGCGCTCACCCGGCGCGACCCGGAGCTCGGCGTCTCCGTGCTCGACGCTCTCACGGCGCTCGCCGGCCTCGCCGCACTGCCCACGCCGCCCGACACCACGTCGCGGCTCGACCGGGAGTCGCTGGCGGCGCTGGCCGGGGGCCGGGACGCCGCGGCCGCCGACCTCGTGCGGGCCGCCGCGCTCGGCGAGTTCCGCTACGGTCCGGGCGACTCTCCCTGGTACGGCGCGTCCTTCGAGACGTCCGAAGAGGCGACGGCGGCGCACGAGCTCGCGAAGCGACTGAGCAGCACGGACGTGCCGCGGCTCCTCGAGCGCGCGCGTCGGCTCATCGGGCAGACCAGGCTCCGCCAGTTCGAGTCGGTGGCCGAGCTCGGCGTCTTCCTCCGGCTGCTCCACGACGTGCGCGACACGCTCGACAAGTTCCAGCCCGCCGTCTACGACCGTCCCCTCGGCGAATTGATCGCGGCGACCGCGCCGCGCCGCGAGACCGGCATGTCCGGCGCGAACCGGCGGAGGCTGAAGCGCCTCGCGCTCGAGTACGTGCGCCCCGGTGTGCACGTCGGCGACCTCAACGCTGCGCTGCGCGGCATCCAGCAGCAGCGGACCCTGTGGCACCGCTATTCGGAGGCGGGGGCCGTCCCGAACGTGCCGGTGGGCCTCGACGACGTGCACGTCGCCTTCCACACGGTCGCCTCCGACCTCCAGTCGCTGGACGTGCCGCTCGGGCTCGACGGGTCGCCCCGCCGACTCGCCGCGCGTCCGCTGCGCGACCTCGAGACGACCCTCGCCGGGCTCGCCGCCGAGTCGGAGGTGCTCCACAACCTGCAGGAGCGTACCGCGCTGCTCCAGCGCCTGCGCGACCTCGGGCTCGATCCGCTCCTCGTCGACCTCGCCCGGCGACACGTGCCCGAGCACCTCGTCGCGTCGGAACTCGACCTGGCGTGGTGGCAGTCGGTGCTCGAGGCCATGCTCGGTGCCGACCGGGCCCTGCTCGGCGCGAACACGACCGTGCTCGACCGGCTCGAGGCCGACTTCCGGCTCGTCGACGACGCGCACGCGTCGGCCGCCGGGCCGTTGCTCGCCTGGCGCCTCGCCGAGGCGTGGCGCGTCGCCCTCGTCGACCACCCCGAGGAGGCCGAACGGCTGCGACGGGCGCTGCGGGGCGACCGCGTGCGACCGGACCGGCTGCACCGCGAGGCGCCGCACCTGTTCCGCGCCCTCGCACCCGTCTGGCTCTCCTCGCCGTACGAGGTGCCGGCGATCGACGATGCGATCCCGTTCGACACCGTCCTCCTGGTCGACGCCGGCGCGACGACGATCGCGGAGAACCTCGGCGCCATCCGCCGTGCCAGGCAGGTGGTCGCGTTCGGCGACCCCGTCACGCAGACGCCGACGCGCTTCGAGACCGCCATCCGCAGCGAACCCGATCCGGCCGGGACGGCGCACGACGTCGATGCCCTGCACGCCGACTCGGCCCTCGCGCGACTCGCCGACCTGCTGCCCACGCTCACCCTCACCCGCAGCTACCGTGCCGGCGGCGAGGACCTCGCCGAGCTCGTCAACCGTCGCTTCTACGGCGGTCGCATCGTCTCGATGCCGTGGGCGGGCAGCTTCCTCGGCCACGGCAGCCGCGGCCTGCACTACGTGCGCGGCAACGGCCTGCCCGATCCGGTCACGGGCACCGTGGAGAGCCTCGACGCCGAGGTCGCGAAGGTCGTCGAGCTCGTCATGGACCACGCGGTGAAGCGCCCGCGCGAATCGCTCATGGTCATCACCGCGAGCGCGCGGCACGCGGCGCGCGTGCACCAGTCGGTGCTCGCGGCGTTCGCGAAGCGCACCGACCTGTCGGACTTCATCCTGCGCGACCGCGCCGAGCCGTTCACGGTGCTGACGCTCGAGCAGGCCGTCGCGCAGAGCCGCGACCGCGTCATCTTCTCGATCGGATACGGGCGGACGCCGCACGGCCGGCTGCTGTCGAACTTCGGGTCGCTCGGCGAGCCGGGCGGAGAGCGGCTGCTCGCGGTCGCGATGACCCGGGCCCGTCGATCGATGGACATCGTGTCGGCGTTCAAGCCCGAGGACATCGACGACGGCCGGCAACGGCACGGCGTGGTGGCGCTCGCGAGCGTGCTCTCGCACACCGAGGAGCAGAAGCACGCCGTCGGCGACCGCGGTCGCGGCGACCCGATGCTCGTCGACCTCGCGACGCGACTCGAGCGCCGAGGCATCCGCGTGAGCGTCGGGCACCGCGGCACGCTGTCGCTCGCCGCGGCGCACGCGGGCAGGGCCGTCGTCGTCGAGACCGACCCGGCGCTCGACGGGCAGAGCCTGCGGGAGTCGCTGCGGCTGCGGCCCGACGTGCTGCGACGGCTCGGCTGGCACTACCTGCGCGTGCACAGCTTCGAGCTGTTCGGCGACCCGGAGTCGGTCGCCGAGCGTGTGGCGTCCGTGCTCGGGAGGGCGGAGCCGGAGCCGGAGGCCGCGGAGGCCGCGGCGAGCTGATGGACACCGGGCACGATCCGGCGGGGGACGACGAGACGGATGCCGCGCGCCCGCGTCAGCGCGTGGTGCGCGCCCGCGGCGGCCGGCGTGCTCGGCTGACCCCCGCGCCGGGTACCGACGCCGCTCCCGAGTCGGCGACGCCCGGCGCACACGACGACGTCGAGCGCGGCGCGGCGAGCCCGGCGACGCCGGACGACGAGCGGATCACGCGCGAGCGCCCGCCGCACTGGTGACCCGGGCGCGATCGGGGACCAGGGTTCGCTACTCTGCTCGGTGCGCGCTCGCGCCGCCCGATCCCGTGCCGCGCTCCGCCGCGAGCAGGTCGCGGATCTCGGCGAGGACGGTGAGCTCTGTCTCCGGGTCCTCGGGCTTGGCCTCGCCGGCCTGGCGGCGGGCGTCCGCGCGTTCCTTGAGCAGGTTCATCGGCATGACGAACACGAAGTAGACGACCGAGGCCACGATGAGGAACGTGAGCATCGCGCCGAGGACGGCGCCGAACCGGACGCTCGCGTCGTCCCCCGGCAGCGGAATCGTCAGCACGAGCGCGTTGTCGAGGCTGTCGGCGCGGAAGATCGCGCCGATCAACGGGTTGAACACGTTCTCGACGATCGAGTTCACGACCGCGGTGAACGCCGCGCCGATGACGACGGCGACCGCGAGGTCGATGACGTTCCCCCGGAGGATGAACTCCTTGAATCCCTTGAGCACGCGTGCGGTCCCCTTCCCTGCCCGGGCGGTTCGATCGATCGGCGGATGTCGCCCGCTACGCGGCCGACGGCGTCGAGGCGGTGCTCGACGAGGAGGACGACGACGAGCCCGATCCCGACGATCCCGGGTCCGAGGACCCCGATCCTGACGATCCCGAGTCCGAGGACCCCGATCCCGACGATCCCGAGTCCGAGGACCCCGATCCCGACGACGACGAGCCCGAGCCGGAGCCCGCGCGCGAGTCGGTGCGGTAGAAGCCGGATCCGTTGAACGTCACGCCGACTGCGCTGAAGAGCTTGCGGAGCCGGCCGCCGCAGGCGGGGCACTCGGTGAGGCTGTCGTCGGTGAAGGACTGCTGGACGTCGAACGCGTCGTCGCATTCGGTGCAGCGGTAGGAGTAGGTGGGCATGTTCGGTCTCCGGGGATCCGTCGGTGGGTGTGCGGGGCGTGCGTCGCCGTCGTCAGAACGCGACGATCCGCGTCGGGGTCACGACGCCGTTCACCGGCTGGTCGTGCACCTCTCGCGGCACCTCCTCGACGAACTCGCCGTCGAAGACGATGGCATACACCGGTGGACATTTTCCCATCGATCCGAGTGTCTTGTCGAAGTAGCCGCGTCCCCAGCCGAGTCGCACGCCGGTGGCATCCACCGCAGCAGCCGGAATCAGGATGAGGTCGACGTCGTTGATGGCCATGGGACCGAGCAGTTCGCCCTCGGGCTCGGGTACGCCGTGCAGCCCGGTGACCTCGGTCTCGTCCTCACCGACGGTCCAATCGAGCAGGCCGTCCTCCCGGGTCACCGGGAACAGCACGCGGAGGCCGTTCGCTTCGGCCCAGTTCACGAACGGGCGGGTGTCCGGCTCGGTGGGCATCGAGAGGTAGCACGAGAGCGAGCGTGCGCCGGTCGATCCGACGAGCTCCTGGAGCCGCGCGGTGAACCCCTCGGTCGCGAGCTCGCGTTCATGTGCCGGCATGTTCCGCCGGCGTTCGCGCAGCTCGGCGCGGAGGATCCGCTTCACAACGGTCGGATCGTCGGGCATGGCAGCCATCCTAGGACGCCCCGGTGCCCGACCGGGGACCCCCTGCGGGTACGCTGATGGCCATGACTCATCGGATCACGAAGGCCGTCATCCCTGCAGCCGGCCTGGGGACGCGCTTCCTGCCCGCGACCAAGGCGATGCCGAAGGAGATGCTCCCCGTCGTCGACAAGCCCGCCATCCAGTACGTCGTCGAGGAGGCCGTGCGGGCCGGCCTGACCGACGTGCTGATGGTGACCGGCCGCAACAAGAACGCCCTCGAGAACCACTTCGACCGCGTCGCCGAGCTCGAGGCCACTCTCGAGGCCAAGGGCGACACGGCCAAGCTCCAGAAGGTCAACGAGTCCACCGATCTCGCCGACATGCACTACGTGCGCCAGGGCGACCCGCTCGGACTCGGGCACGCGGTGCTGCGGGCCCACATGCACGTCGGCGACGCACCCTTCGCCGTGCTGCTCGGCGACGACATCATCGACGAGCGCGATGTCCTGCTCACACGCATGCTCGACGAGCAGGTCAAGCGCAATGCGTGCATCGTGGCCCTGCTCGAGGTCGACCCCGACAGCATCCACCTCTACGGCGCCGCCGAGGTCGAGCCGACCGACGAGCCCGACGTGGTCCGCGTCACCGGGCTCGTCGAGAAGCCCGCGAAGGAGGTCGCGCCCTCGAACTACGCGGTGATCGGCCGCTACGTGCTCAAGCCCGAGATCTTCGAAGTGCTCGAACGGACCGAGCCGGGCAAGGGCGGTGAGATCCAGCTCACCGATGCGCTCATGGAGATGGCGGGCGACGTCGAGCACACCGGCGGCGTGTACGGCGTCGTCTTCCGCGGGCGCCGCTACGACACCGGCGACAAGCTCGACTACATCAAGGCCGTCGTGCAGCTGGCCGCCGACCGCGACGACCTCGGCCCCGAGCTGCGGCCGTGGCTGGCCGACTTCGCCGCCGGGTTCGACCGGGACTGACGTGCCCGCGGCATCCGTGCCGACCCTCGTCGACGGGTCGTTGACGCTCAGGCCGATCCGCGCGCGCGACGCACGGACGCTGGAGCGCGTGCTGCTCGAGAATCGGGGTTGGCTCCGCCGTTGGGAGGCGACCTTTCCGGGTGGGGCGTCCGTGATCGACACGCGCGCGAGCATCCGCAACCTCACGGCGCATGCCCGGGCGGGCACCGCTCTGCCGTTCGTGATCGAGTGGGAGGGCGAGCTGGTCGGGCAGCTGAACGTCTCGTCGATCACGCACGGTTCGCTGGCGTCGGCGTCGATCGGCTACTGGGTCGCGAAGTCGATGGCCGGCCGCGGCATCACCCCGACCGCCGTCGCCCTCGCGACCGACTACTGCTTCCGCTCGCTGCGCCTGCATCGCATGGAGATCTGCATCCGGCCGGAGAACGGGCCGTCGCTGCGGGTGGTCGAGAAGCTCGGCTTCCGCTACGAGGGGCTGCGGCGACGCTTCATCCACATCGACGGCGACTGGCGCGACCACTACGCGTTCGCGCTCGTGGCCGAGGAGGTGCCCCAGGGCGTGCTGCGGCGATGGCGCGAGGGTCGTGCGCCGACGGGCGCCGCCACGGTGCCCCCGGCCGATCGCGAGGCCGCCGCGACCCCCCTTCGGGTGGGGGATCGCTGACACGCCCGTGCCGATGGGGTCCGTGACCCCGTCGTGACCTAGCGTTGACCCATGGATGCGATCGGCGGCGGCGTTCTCGTGGCGGTTGCCGCGACGCTGTGGATCGCGTACCTCCTCCCGAGCTGGCTCCGCCGGCGCCAGTACCTCGCGACCGAGCGCAACGCCGTCCGGCTGCAGCAGACGCTCCGCATCCTCGCCGAGACGGCCGAGACGCCCGGCGAGGTTCGGCTCGGGATGACTGCGCGCGACGTCGCCGCGCAGGAGCGCATCCTGCACGAGCACGAGCTCGCCGCCAGGCTGGAGGCGCAGGCGGCTGAGAACCTCGCGATCGCCGAGCGGATCGCTGCGGAGGAGGCGGCCGCCGCCGCCGAACGCGAACTCGCCGAGCGCGCCGAGCGCGCCGCGCGCGCCGAGGCTGCGGCGGCGCGGGCAGCCGATGCCGCAGCGGAGCGGGACGCGCCGAGCGCGGTGCGCGGGCTCACGCGCCGCGGGCTGCGTCGTCGCCGTGCGGCGTGCTCGCTGCTCCTGCTCGCGTCGCTGCTCACGACCCTGGCAGGCCTCGTCGCCGTGCCGTTCGGCGCGACCCCCCTCGTCGCGGCGGGTGGGGGCGCCGGCATCGTCGCCGCGATGTCCGGACTCGTCGTCCTCGCCCGCCGACGTCCGGCGCCGGTCGCGGTCGCCGCACCGGTGGTCGCGCGGCCCGTGGCGCAGCCCTTCGAACCGATCGACACGGTCGGTCTCGAGGCGGAGGCGGAGCCCGACGAGGGATGGACGCCGCAGCCGCTGCCGAAGCCGTTGCACCTGTCGCGGGGCACGATCGCCGCGACGGCGATGGCGTCCATCGCCGAGGCCGAGCAGCTCAAGCGCACCGCCGCCGACGCCGAGCTCGCCGAACGCGCCGAGCGGCTCGAACCCCGGGTGCCCGTGCTGCGGCCGACCGCGGCATCCGTCGCCGACGCGTCGGCGGTCGAGGCGCCCGTAGACCGCCCCGTCGCCACCCCGGCGCCCGCGGCGGAGGCCTCGAGCCCGTACGCCCGGATGGGGATCGTGGACGCCGCCGAACCGGGCATCTCCGACCTCGATCTCGTGCTCCGCCGCCGTCGTACCGCCGTCTGAACATGGTCATGACCACCCCGAACGGGATGGTAGAGTCGATGTCGGCTCGGGCCCATGGCGCAGTTGGTAGCGCGTCTCGTTCGCAATGAGAAGGTCGGGGGTTCGAATCCCCCTGGGTCCACCATTGTCATGTCTCAGGACATCGTGAACGGCTGAACCCGCGGATGACGCGGGTTCAGCCGTTTTTCGTTGCCGGCCGGCAGGTCCGTTCGCGGTCGATTTCGTGACCGCTCCGGGCAGGTTCGACCCGCCCGTCGACGCGCTCGTGGACGCGTGTCGCCCGAGCTCGCAGAGCTCCCTGTTCGTTCGGCGCTTCCGCAGAAGGACGGACGGCCGCCGAGTTCCGCGACCTGCTCGCGCAGTACGGCCTCAAGGCGCCGAGCTCGCACGGCAGCACGAACGAGGCGACCTTCCCGGCAACGCTCGAGGCGGCGAAGGACCTCGGCCAGAAGTACACCGGTTCGGGCGGCTTCGCCTCGCCCGGCATCGGCAGCTACGAGAACGTGCTCGCGACCGCCGAGACGATGAACCGCCTCGGCGAGCTGTCGGTCAGGAACGGCACCGGGAAGCTCTTCGGCCACAACCACCAGTCGGAGTTCACGACCCAGTACGCCGACCCCGAGACCGGCGAGATGAAGAGCGCCTGGCAGATCCTCGTCGAGAACACCGACTCGCGCTGGGTGACCTTCCAGCTCGACGTGTTCTGGGCGGCCGACGCCGGCGTCGACGTCGTCTCGCTCCTCGAGCAGTACGGCGACCGCATCGAGCTGCTCCACATCAAGGACGGCGACCTCAACGGCGACGCGCGGCATCCCGGGCAACGTCGGCCAGGGCGCCCATCCTGCAGGCTGCGCAGGGCGGCGTGAAGTACTACGTCCTCGAGCGCGACGGTGCTCCGAACGACCGCGACTTCGCCGCGGAGAGCTTCGAGTTCCTCACCTGCTTCGAGTTCTGACCCCTCCCCGCGCCCCGAGCCCCGGTCCCGCACGGCACCGTGGGCTCGGTGTTTCCGGCGGTCGGTTCGCAGCATCCGCTCGTACGCTGGGCACATGAGCGACGCGATCGACCCCGAGCGCCTCGACCGCGCCGTCGCGCACGTGCTGCACCGGCACACCGACTACGGCGCGGAGGAGCTCGACGAGTCCCACGCGGCGTCCGACCCGATCGTGCAGTTCGACCGCTGGCTCGCGGAGGCCGACGCCCGCGGCGTCTACGAGCCCAACGCCATGGTGCTCGGCACGATCGACGCGGATGGCACGCCGTCGAGCCGGACGGTGCTGCTGCGCGGCGTCGACGACCTCGGGTTCGTCTTCTTCACCGACCGCGAATCGCGGAAGGGGCGAGCGCTCGCGGCGAACCCGACGGCCACGCTGCTCTTCCCGTGGTACGACGTGCACCGGCAGGTGATCGTGACGGGCGCTGTCGATCACGTCGATGACGAGGCGTCCGATGCGTACTGGGCCGGTCGGCCCTACGGGTCTCGCATCGCGGCGACCGCGAGCCGTCAGTCGCAGCCGATCGCCTCGCGCGCCGAGCTCGAGGAGCGGGTCGCGGCCCTCGAGGAGCAGTACGCGGGCGTCGACGACATCCGCCGACCCGAACGCTGGGGCGGCTTCCGACTCCGGCCGTGGCGCGTCGAGTTCTGGCAGGGACGGACGTCGCGGCTGCACGACCGGCTGGTGTTCGCGCGCGATCCGGGGGCGGATGCCGCGGGGTGGCGGCTCGAGCGCCTGCAACCCTGACGATACGCCGCGAGGGGGCGGCCGCGGGCGGCGGACGGGCGCCGGTCGGGGCGTAGGCTGGAGCGGATGTCGCAGCCTGCCAGCAGCCCCCCGGTCATGGGGAACGAGAAGCGGTGGCGCGCCTACTGGGTGTGCGTCGCGGTGGCTGCGATCACGATCATGGACCTGACGAAGGTCAACGTGGCGCTGCCCTCCATCGAGGAGGCGTTCGACGCGTCGTCGACGGAGCTCCAGCTGCTCGTCTCCGGCTTCGTCCTGACGTTCGGGCTCACCCTCGTGCCGGCGGGCCGCCTCGGCGACCAGGGTTCGCGCAAGGCCATGTTCCTCATCGGCCTCTCGTTGTTCACCCTCACGAGCCTCGTCTGCGCGCTCGCGCCGACCTCCGAGGTGCTCCTCATCGGACGCCTGCTGCAGGGCGTGGCGGCCGGCATCCAGATGCCGCAGGTGCTCGGGCTCATCCAGCAGCTGTTCCAAGGCGCGGAGCGCGGTGCGGCGTTCGGGCTGTTCGGTGCGACGATCGGCATCTCGACCGCATTCGGGCCCACGCTCGGCGGCCTCGCGATCGCGATCGGCGGCCCGGAGGACGGGTGGCGCGGCATCTTCTGGATGAACGTGCCGCTCGCACTCGCTGCGATCGCGTTCGCTGCGTGGCTGCTCCCGGGCCGGCCGGAGGGCGAACGTCCACGGATCTCCCTCGATCCGGTCGGCGTGGTCCTGTTCGGCATCGTCGTGACGTCGCTGATGTGGCCGTTCCTGTTCACCACGGGGTCGCCGGACGACGACCCGGCGCGATGGTGGACGCTGGTCGCGTGCGCCGTCGCGCTCGCGGGATTCCTGTGGTGGGAGCGCCGGTACGCGGCATCCGGACGTGCGCCGCTGGTGCCCCTCGGGCTGTTCTCGTTGCGGTCGTACCGCAACGGCACCCTGCTGGCAGTCGCGTACTTCGGCGCGATGCCCTCGGCGTTCCTGCTCACGAACCTGTTCCTGCAGCAGGGCCTCGGCCTCGAGCCGGTCTTCGCGGGCATGGTGACCATCGGCTTCGCCCTGTCGAGCGCCGTGACGTCGTGGCTCGGCGGACGCCTCGTGAACCGCGTCGGCCGACCGCTCGTCGTGGGCGGGCTCGTGCTGCTGCTCATCGGCTTCGGCATCCTCGTCCTCGTCGCGATCGGGACACCGCCCGACCTGACGCCGTGGATCATGGCCGCCGTCATGCTCATCGCCGGTGCGGGCGGCGGGTTCGTGATCGCCCCGAACCAGGTGCTGGCGCTCGCCGAGGTGCCCGTCGTCCAGGGCGGTCTCGCCGGCTCGGTGGGGCAGCTCGGACAGCGCATCGGCACGGCGATCGGTACCGCGGTCGCGCTGTCGCTGTTCTTCGCGACCGTGTTCCAGGCTCCCGCCGCCGAGGCGCGGATCGATGTCTTCCACCACGCGTACGCCCTCGGAATGGCCGCTGTGGGCGCTCTCCTGCTGGTCGCGCTGGTCGTCGGACTCGTCGACCTGCGGCAACGGCGCGATGACGCCATCCCGGCTGCGGACGCCTCGGGCGACGGTGCGACGACTACGCCACCAGCACGCGCTCCGCGGCCATGAGCGCGGCCAGCTCGGCCGCCGAGAGCTCGCGGCCGAACGCGGGGTGACCGGGCTCGAGCGCGCGGCCGTTGGCGAGTGGGCCGCCGTCGACGGCGTCGAAGCCGAGGTCGTCGATGAGGCGTGCGACCAGCGCGCGGGCGTCGGGGTCGTCGCCGACGACCGCGAGTGCGCGACGCAAGGGCGAGCCGGCGGGCATCGAGTCGTCCTCCATCTCGTGGTATCCGAGGTGGTTCAGCGACTTCACGACCCGCGCCCGCGGGTTGCTGGCGGCGTGGATCTCGCTCGTGGATCGCGGGTCGTCGTCGATCGCGGCGATCGTGCCGTCGATCGGCGGCCAGTAGTTGGTCGCGTCGACGACGACCTTGCCGTCGAACGACTCCCACGGCACGGTCTCGGCCTTGCCGAACGGCACGGCGACGATGATCACGTCGGCCTCGTCGATGAGCTGTCGGGGTTCGGCGACGCGTGCGCCCGGCGCGACGACCGACACGAGCAGGTCGAGTGCCGTCTGGCGAGGTGATCCGGTGAGGGCGACGTCGTAGCCGGCCGTGACGAGCAGGCGGGCGAGGGCGGTGCCCACCTTGCCGGCCCCGAAGATGCCGATCACGGGTCGTTCGTCCGTCACGTTCGCTCGCTCCTCGTCTCGTCCGAACCCGGGCAGGCCGGCACGCGGCCGTCGGTGGGGAGAACATCCGCAGGACCTCCGGCATTCCCGGCATCCGGGATCGCGGAATAGTCTCGACGGGCACGGGGTTCCACACCGGTGCATGCACATGCATCGATCTCGGACGAGGAGCAGCGGATGACGCGCCACCACCAATTCGGACTCGACACCTTCGGCGACGTGACCGTCGGCCCCGACGGCGAGCTCCTCACGCAGGCGCAGGTGCTGCGCAACGTCGTCGAGGAGGCCGTGCTGGCCGACCGGCTGGGGCTGGACTTCTTCGGCGTGGGCGAACACCACCGCCACGAGTTCGCGATCTCCGCGCCCGAGGTCGTGCTCGCGACGATCGCCGGACGCACGGAGCGGATCCACCTCGGCTCCGCCGTTACGGTGCTGAGCTCCGACGACCCGGTCCGCGTGTACCAGCGCTTCGCGACCCTCGACGGCCTCTCGAACGGCCGCGCCGAGGTGATCCTCGGCCGCGGCTCGTTCATCGAGTCCTTCCCGTTGTTCGGCTACGAACTGAGCCAGTACCAGGACCTGTTCGAGGAGAAGCTCAACCTGTTCTCCGCGCTCCTCCCTCAGGAGCCGGTGACGTGGGAGGGCAAGCTTCGCCCCTCGCTCACCGACCAGCTCGTCTTCCCGAAGGTCGAGCACGGCGGGCTGACGACCTGGATCGGCGTCGGCGGCAGCCCCGAGTCGGTCGTGCGCGCGGCGCACTACGGCCTTCCGCTCGTGCTCGCGATCATCGGCGGCAGCCCGGCCCGGTTCGCCCCGCTCGCCGAACTGTACCGCAAGGCGCTCGCGCAGTTCGGCCACGAGCCGCAGCCGCTCGCGGTGCACTCGCCCGGCATCGTCGCCGACTCCGACGAGGAGGCGCTCGACACGCTCTGGCCGCACTACGAGGTGATCATGAACCGCATCGGCCGCGAGCGCGGGTGGGGCGCCGTCACGCGCGACCACTTCGAGAGCGAGGCGAGCCCGCACGGCGCGCTGTACGCCGGATCGCCCGAGACGGTCGCGCAGAAGATCGCCGCGGCGATGCGCACCCTCGGCTCCGACCGCTTCGACCTGAAGTACTCCAACGGCACGCTGCCGCACGAGGCGATGATGCGCAGCATCGAGCTCTACGCGACCGAGGTGGTCCCGCGCGTCCGCGAGCTCCTCGCCGAGTCCGAGTCCGAGTCCGAGCCCGAGCCCGGCGAGGCCGGGTCGACGGATGCCGCGGCCGGAGGCACCCGCGAGGCGAACGCGGGCTGAGCCGCCCGGCTCTCACGGACGGGCGGCGACACGCGTCCCGGCGGCCCTGCGCCGGACCGCGGCCCGGAACCACGCGGCATCCGGCAACCGCGCGAGGAACGTGCCGGCCACGATCGTGAGGAGCACGTACCCGGTCGCGAGGGGGGCCAGTGCGGGTTCGATGCCGGCGCCGATCGCGAGGCCCGCGATCACGATCGAGAACTCACCGCGCGGGGCGAGCACGAGGCCCGCTCGCCACTGGCCGAGCGTGCCGACGCCCGCCCGCCGCGCCGCGTACGAACCCGACACGAGCTTCGTCAGGATCGTCACCAGGGCGAGAGCGGCCGCGGCCGGCATCATCGACAGGATCGCCGACGAGTCGGTCGTCAACCCGAAGAAGACGAAGAACATCGCCGCGAACAGGTCGCGGAGGGGCGTGAGCACCGCGCTCGCGTTCGCCGCGACGCGCCCGGAGAGCGCGATGCCGACGAGGAAGGCGCCGACCGCGGCCGAGACGTTCACCTCCTGCGCGACCCCCGCGACGAGCATGACGAGCCCGAGCACGCCGAGCAGCAGCGGTTCGGCGTGCTCGGCGGGGAACAGGCGCGAGACGATGTGGCCGTGGCGGAGCGCGACGAGCAGGATCACGAGCACGACGGCGACGGCGATCGCGACCGCGACGGCGCCCTGCAGGAGGCTCACGCCGATCACGAGCGCCGAGAGGACCGGCAGGTAGAACGCCATCGCGAGGTCCTCGAGCACGAGGATCGCGAGCACCGACGGCGTCTCGCGGTTCGACAGGCGGCCGAGGTCGCGCAGGAGCTTCGCGACCACTCCCGATGAGGAGATCCAGGTGACGCCCGCGAGGGCGACGGCGGCGATCGGACCCCAGCCCAGCAGCAGGGCCATGGCGGCGCCCGGCAGGGCATTCAGCACGGCGTCGACGATGCCGGCGGTGCGAGACGACTTCAGCCCGGTCACGAGCTCCTGCGCGGTGTACTCGAGTCCGAGCAACGCGAGCAGCAGGATGACCCCGATCTCCGCGCCGGTGGCGAAGAACTCCTCGCTGGCCTCGAGCGGGAGCAGCCCGCCGTTGCCGAAGGCGAGTCCGAGCAGCAGGTAGAACGGGATGGGCGAGATGCCGAGGCGGAGGGACAGGCGCCCGAGGAGGCTCATGCCGAGGAGCAGCGCGCCGACTTCGATGAGGAGCAGCGTGGTCTCGTGCATCCCGTGACCCGCGTCAGTCGGGGCCGTGTGCGAGCAGGCGGGCGACCCCGTCGAGTCCCTTGCGCGTGCCGACCGCGACGATCACGTCACCCGCGCGGAGGACGTCGGAGGGTGTCGGCGAGGGGATGAGCTGTCCGTCGCGGACGATCGCGACGATCGACGAGTGCGTGCGCGTGCGCGCCTTGGTGTCGCCGAGCGGGTGGTTGAGGAAGGGGGAGTCCGTCGGCAGCGCGATCTGCTCGGTGAACAGTCCCGCGGTCTCGTCGGACAGGCTGGTCAGGCGCGACATCATGACCGACGCGCCGAGCACGTCGGCGAGCGCGGCGGCCTCGTCGTCGCTCAGGGGGATGGAGTCGCGGCAGGCGTCGGGATCGTCCTCGTCGAACACGCCGAGGTCGCGTTCGCCGTCCCGGTGCGACACCACGCTGATGCGCCGCCCGCCTTCGGTCACGAGGTCGTGGCGGAAGCCGATCCCGGGCAGGTCGACCTTCTCGATGCGAATACCCACGCCCGACATGCTAACCCCGCGCGGGCACGTGTCGGCTGAGGAACACCCAGCAGCGCCGGAGGGGTGGTCAGGCGGCCGCCGGCGCGGCGCCGGCGCGGGTGGTCATCACGAGCACCGGCGTTCCGCCGTCGTCGTCGAGCGCGAAGGACACGCGGATGCCGCCGAGCTCGCCGAGCGAGTCGGCGTGCGTGCCTCCGCACGGGATGCGGGCCGACCCGCCGGGCAGTTCGCAGACCCACGATCGCCGATCGGTGAGGTGCTCGCCCACGCGCTCGATGCGCACCCGCGCGTCGGCGGCGACCCATTCGGCGAGCACGTCGTCGACGGATGCCGCGAGCTCGTCGAGACCGCCGGCGAGCCCGTTCGCATCGAATCCGGCACGGCGCAGCGACTTGTTCAGTCGATATCGGTCGACCGACCCGCCGGGCTCGATCCGCGACGTCGCGATCGCGATACCGTCGAAGTCCGGCGAGCCGAGGGCGTCCTCGCGGGCCGCCTTGGTCCACCTGCCGGCGATCGCCCGGTTGAGCGCGAGCGCGGCGGCATGGCAGGCGGTGTGGCCCGCCGAGAGCGCGCGGCGCGTGGCGACATCCGCTTCGAGCTCGACCTCGTCGCCCTCGCCGATGCCCGCGTCGCCGTCGACGAGGTGCGCGACGAGGAAGGCCCAGCCCGCGGTTCCGGTGCGTACCGGCAGGTCGCCGATGTGGAGCGCGTCGCCGTCGGTCGCGGCGACGACCGCGTCGCGAATGGCGTACTCGCGCCCGTCGACGCGGAGCACGCCGGAGTCGGCGGGCTGGTCGGGCCACGCGTGGTCGACCGGATGGATGCTCGTCCGGTCGGTGAACACGGCGAGCCGGTCGGCGTGGGGTGCGACGTGCAGGACGGTCGCGGTGGCGGTGAGGTCCCCGACGGGGAAGGCGACGATGGTGTCCTCGTCGGGCAGCGCCATCAGACCCCGCTCTCGCGGTGGCCCAGGATCTGGACCGGCACGGCCATCGCCGCGGCGACGGCGAGGATGCCGCCGAAGAACACGAGGGCCTGGAACCCGGCGACCTGGTCGGCGATGCCCATGAGCCAGAGGCCGAACAGGAAGATCGCCATCGTGATGATGTAGGGGAACGCGCTCACGGAACCTCCTCGGGTGGATGCGGCCGGTGCCGCGGCGCCAGTCTATCCATCGGCGGGGGCCGGCCGCGGGGGTCTTCAGTCCCGCGGCGGTCCGAGCCGGGCGGTGGCGATCGCGCCGAGCGCGGCGTCGTCGCTCGACGGGTGGAACGCGCCCGCGATCACGTCGCGCTGGAGGCGTCCGAGCTCGTCGCCCGCGAAGAAGGTGCGGCCGCCCGCGACCCGCACGGCGCGGTCGACGACCTCGCGCGCCGCCTCGACGGCGCGCATCTTGAGGCCGGACGGCCGGGCGAACCGCGACGCTCCGAGGTCGACGCCGTCCGCGACGTCGCGCGCGAGCGCGAACAGCTGCGGCTCGATCGCGTCGAGCCGCGAGGCGGCCTCGGCGATGCGACGGCGCACGTCGGGGTCCTCCGACCTGGGCGCGCCGGTCTTCCGCGACACGCGCTCCGTCGCCGATGCGACGGCGAGGTCGAGGGCGCGCGAGGCGAGGCCGGCGTAGACCGACGAGATGAGCAGCTCGAAGCACGCGAAGATCGCGTACGCGAACGCGTCGTCGGTCGGGCCCGGGTCGAGGCGGCGCACGATCCGATCGGGCGCCGCGACCGCACCGTCGAGCACGGTCGTGCGGCTCTGCGTGGCGCGCATGCCGAGCGTGTCCCAGTCGTCGAGCGTGCGCACGTCCGGATCGTCTCGGTCGATGAAGCCGTAGACCAGCTTCGGGGCGTCATCCGACCGGGTGTCGAGCCCGTGCACCCCCAGCCGGGTCCAGGCGGGGGAGAGCGACGTGAAGATCTTCCGGCCGGTGTACCGGATCGCGCCGTCGGGCTGCGGGTCGGCGACCGTGTCGGACCCGAAGAGCATGAGGTCGTTGCCGGCCTCGGAGATGCCGAACGCGAACACCTCGCCGTCCGCCGCCTCCCGCAGCAGGAACGCCAGCGAGTCGTCGTCGCGGTCGTGGAGCACACGTGCGACGCTCGTCCAGACGAGGTGCATGTTCACCCCGAGCGCGGTGGCGGGCGCCGCCGACGCGAGCCGCATCTGCGCGCGGACCAGATCGGGCAGGTCCCAGCCGAGTCCGCCGATGTCGGCGGGGACGACGGCGCCGAGGTAGCCGGCGTCGCGCAGCTCGGCGAGGTCCTCGGCGAAGAACGCGTTCTCCCGGTCGTACCGGGCGGCGCGCTCGCGGAACCTCGCGAGCAGGGCGTCGTCGAGCAGGCTCTCCGGCGTCGGATTCGGCGTGGTCGTCGGCACGCCGCCAGCCTACGCGCGGTCGCCCGCTCGTTCGCGATCGCCTGAACCGGCACCTCCGTGGGGCTGCCCGCCGTGCCCGCGACGCCGTGCCTGTACCGCGAGCAGGACGATGCCGGTCACGATCCCGCCGAGGACGAGCGCGGCGGCGAGCCACGGCAGCAGCACGCCGGCGATCACGAGCAGCGCTGAGGCGAATCCGACGAGCGCGTCCCAGCCGGCCGCGACCCCGCTCCAGAAGTCGTCCGGCCCGGCATCGGGCGCGATGCCCTCCGACAGCAGCTCGACCGTGAGGGTCGAGTAGTCGACCTGGTCGACGAGCCAGTCGCGTTGCGCGGTGAGGCTGTCGAGCTCGGCCTGCCGGGTCGTGAGCTCCGACTCGATCGCGATGAGGTCGGCGGTGTCGTCGGCCTCGGCGAGCAGCGCCAGCAGCCGGTCGACGGATGCCTGCAGCGCATCGATCCGCGCGTCGAGGTCCTGTCGCTGCTGCGTCACGTCGGAGGCGTCGAGCTGCACCGAGTCGACCTCGCCGAGCTCGCGCAGGTCGGTGAGCACGTCGTCGAAGTCCTGCGCGGGTATGCGCACGACGAGCGTCGCCCGCGCCTGCTGCGTGTCGGTGCCGGGCGTCTCGCTCCGGCTCTCGATGCGGCCGTCGGCGCGGTCCACGATTCCGGCGACCTCCTCCGCCGACTCGACCGGGTCGTCGACGGTGACGGCCAGCCATCCGGTGGTGACGACGCTGCGCTCGTCGGGCGCCTCGATGAGCCGGTCCTCGCCGAACTGCTCCTCATCGCGCGGGGCGACGCCCCCGTCATCGGCGGGGGCCTCGACGCCGATGTCCGGCTGCGCGACCTCGCCGGAGTCGGTGCCCGACGAGCCGAAGCTGCATCCGCTGAGCAGCAGGACGGACAGCGCGGCGGATACCGCGAGGATGGCGCGTCGACGGGTCATGCGGTCACGGTACCCCCGCGTCGCGACGCGCCGTCTGGGGGCGGCCTGCGAGTCGGGTCACGATCGGGTTGCGCTTCGCCGTGCGTCCGGCGGAGGGGGTCAGGCGGACGGCAGGTCGCCGTAGAACTGGCCGTGGTAGCCGAGCAGCACGGGATGCGGCAGCTGGGCGCGCGCGACCTCGGTGAAGGATGCCGCGTCGAGGACCAGCAGGTAGGACGTCCCGCGCGCGGCGTCGAGCACGACTGACAGGACGACGCCGTCGTCCTCGGCCTCGCGGCCGGGCCGTCCGACGAAGACGCCCTCACCGGGGAAGCAGTCCGGCTCATGCCAGGTCGTCGTCGCGCCCGTGGCGACGTCGATCTTGACCAGCTGGTCGTAGAATCCGCGATCGCCTCGCACGCCCACGCCGTACACGAAGCGCAGGCGGGCACTGGTGTTGAGCCTGGCGTAGTCGATGTTGGGAAGCTCGACACCGGTCGGCGAGAGCTCCTCCGCCCGGAGACGCCCTCCGGGGCCGGTGAGCGGGATGCGGAGCCGGCGCAGGGTTCCCGGCGGTATCCGCACGTCGGGCTCGGAGAGCCGGTGGAGGTAGAACGACTCGATGACGGACGCGTCGTCGTAGGCGACGAGGTCGACGACGACCGAACCGTCCTCGTCGTCGTAGGCGTTGACGTGGTGGAACGCGAAGAACGGATCCGCGGTGACGGATCGCACGTGCTCCCCGCTCTCGCGGTCGAACACATGGACCCGGGTGCCCCGCGAGGGCTTCCACCGGAAGTTCTCGATGTACGGGCGAAGCCACAGCAGGAGCGAGATCGGGTTGACCACGAGCGGGAACTCGACCAGCAGCAGGTACCGCTCCGACATGCCGAAGGAGTGGATGTACGACGGCTCGCGCACGGTGCGCGACGCGATGCTCTCGCCCTGCAGCAGCCCGGGATCGCGGGTGTCGACCCGGCGGAAGACGTAGTTGCTCACGGCGCCGTACCGCGTGACGAGGTTGATCGCCTCGTGGCGGGCCTCGTCGAGGTGCGGGTGGACCGTGGTCATCCTCCCGAAGTTCGAGGTGTCCCATCCGGTCACGCCCACGGTGCGGAGCGTCTCGGGATCGAACTCGACCTGGATGGGCGTCTCTGCGAGGGCGAGGTAGTGCTCGGCGACGCGCGCGATGTTGACCTTCGCGCTGTCGGTCACCTGGGGGTCGAAGACCGCCATCGCGCGCGCGAACATCGACCGGCACGGGTCGGTGGCGAACTCGGGGTACGCGATGCGGCCCTCGTCGCGCGCGGCGCGGTACGACTCGGTCTCCAGGAAGCGGTTGGCGTACGAGACCCGGCCCTCGTTGATCGTGAACCGATGCAGCATCGCGAGCCCGTCGAACCAGTGGCGATACCGCTGCGAGCCGACCTGGAAGCTGCCCGGCCCGTTGCGGAGCAGCGATCCGGTCAGCCACTGCGGGAGTTCGCCCTGGACCGGGACCTCGTCGATGGCGACCTCGGGGCTCTCCCCGAATCCGTGGATCGCGTGGTTCGCCGTCATCGGGCACCCGCGTTCACCGGCGAGTCGTTCGCCGCGGCCCGGGCGGGCCTCGGTCGAGCGATCCGGCGCCGTTCGATGAGGTCCGCCGCGATCTTCCCTGACGCCAGCACCGCCGGGACGCCGGCCCCGGGATGCGTGCCCGCGCCCACCAGGTAGAGGCCCTCGACGCGCGGTGCTCGATTGTGCGGACGGAACCATCCCGATTGGAAGAGGGTCGGCTGCAGTGAGAACGCCGCCCCGCGGGGGGTGTTCAGCACATCGCGGAAGTGGCCGGGGCCGATCGCGTGCTCGACGACCAGGTGATGCGCGAGCCCGGGCAGGTAGCGACGGTCCAGCACCTCGACCACGAGGTCGCGGATGCGGCGCGCGGCGGCCTCGGACACCTCGTCGCCCTCCTCCAGCGGGGGAGCGGCGACGAGCACGTACATCGCCTCGCATCCCTCGGGTGCGACGGACGGGTCGGTGCGAGTGGGAAGGTGCACGTAGAGGAAGAGGTCGTCGGCGCTCAGCGGCTCGGCCGTCTTCGCGCGAGCCCGCTTCGAGCGGGCGAAGACCCGGTCGAGGACGCGACGGGTCTCACCGGTCAGCAGGAGGTTGTGGTGGGCGAGCGGAGTCGCCGGCCAGGTCCGGTCCGCGCCGAAGTACAGCACGTGCAGGGACATACTGGGCCTCGCCGCCCGAAGCCGACGGGCCGCGAGTCCGGTCGCGGGGCCGAGCAGCCGATCGTAGGTGTGCGCCGGATCGGCGTTGGAGACGACGACCTCGGCGTCCCGCTCGCTGCCGTCCTCGAGGCGGACCCCGACGGCGCGGCCGGCCCGCACGAGGATCCGCTCCACCGCGACCCCGCACTCGATGCGTCCGCCCAACCGCTCGAGCAGGGATCCGAGCGCATCGACGATCGCCGCCGTTCCGCCGACGGCGTAGTGCACGCCCCAACGGCGTTCGAACTCGACGATGAGGGAGTACAGGGCGGGCGTCCGGGCGGGATGCCCGCCGATGAGGAGCGGATGGAACGCCAGCGCGCGTCGCAGGAAGGGATCGCCGATGCAGCCGTCGACGAGGCGCTGGACGCCCAGGGCCGCACGATGACGCAGCAGGAAGGGCAGCATCCGCATCATCACGTGCAGCTGCATCATCGGGCGCTCCGTGTAGGGGTAGAAGGCGTCGAAGATCCGGCTGATGCGTCCGCTCAGGCGGGCGTACCCCCGTTCGTCGGAGGGGCTGCGTCGCGCGACCTCCTGCTGCATCATGGCGGCGTCCGCGTGGAAGTCGAAGTGCGTGCCGTCCTGATCGAACGCTCGGTAGAAGGGATCCAGCGGGACGAGCCGCACGTGGTCCTCGAGCCGCTCGCCGGCGAGCGCGAACAGCTCCTCGAACATGAACGGCGCGGTGAGCACCGTCGGGCCGCCGTCGAAGCGGAATCCGTCGAGCTCGTACAGGTACGCGCGCCCGCCGATGCGTTCGCGCTTCTCGAGCACCGTGACCTCGTGACCCGCGGCGGCGAGCCGGATCGCCGCGGCCAGACCACCGAACCCGCTCCCGATGACGACCGCCCGCATGGGGGCACCCTAACCGACGCGCTGTGAAGCGGCCTTGAAACGAGCGCCGGATCAGTCGTGATCGGGGTCGCGGCCCGTGCGCTCGCCGGATTCGAGGGTCGCGATCGCGGCGACATCCGTGTCGTCGAGCCGGAACGAGAACACGTCGAGGTTCTCGGCGATGCGCTCGGGGCTCGAGGCCTTGGGGATCACGATCGTGCCCTGCATGACGTGCCAGGCCAGCACGACCTGCGCGACCGACCTCCCGTGCTTCGCGGCGACGGGCTCGAGCACCGGGTCGCCGAGCAGGCGCCCGCGCGCGAGCGGCGACCACGCCTCGGTGCGGACGCCGAGGCGCTCGTGCGCCGCGCGCAGCTCGCGCTGCGGCAGCCAGGGGTGCAGCTCGACCTGGTTCACCACTGGCGCGACGCCCGTCTCGTCGAGGAGTCGCTCGAGGTGGTGCGCGTGGAAGTTCGAGACGCCGATCGACGACACCCGCTCCTCGTCGCGAAGCCGGATGAGCGCGCGCCAGGTGTCGACGTAGCGATCCCTCGAGGGCACGGGCCAGTGGATGAGGTACAGGTCGAGCCGGTCGAGGCCGACGCGCTCCATCGAGTCGTCGAACGCGCGCAGGGTCTCGTCGTAGCCGTGGTCGTCGTTCCAGACCTTGCTCGTCACGAACACCTCGTCGCGCGGCAGGCCGCACCCGCGCACGGCGGCGCCGGCCTCGGCCTCGTTGCCGTACAGCGCGGCCGTGTCGAGGTGACGGTATCCGAGCCCGATCGCGTCCGACGCGATCCTCGTGGCATCCGCTGCCGGAACCTTGTACATGCCGTAGCCGACCTGCGGGATGCTGCGCCCGTCGGCGAGCCGGATCATCGGTGCGAGGGGCGGATGCGGCATCCGTTCACCTTTCGTCTCGTGGTCGCCGGGCACGGCGGGCGGTCAGGTCGGGGTGATGGCCACCGGTTCGGTGTCGGGGATGGGGCTCGCGTCGCGGCCGCGCAGGTCGGGGTGCCAGCGGCGTGCCAGCGCGGGCACGAGGAAGCCGAGGAACGCGAGCACGCCTGCCGCCCAGAACGCGCCGACCGCGTCGTAGCCGTCGATGAGGAAACCGGCGAGCGCCGAGCCGAGCGCGGCGCCGATGAGCTGTCCGGTGCCGACCCAGCCGTACGCCTCGGCCGTGTCGGAGAACTTCACGCTCGCCGACACGATGGCGAACAGCACCGCGAGCGCCGGTGCGATGCCGATGCCGGCGATGAACAGCGTGATCGCGAGCCACCAGAAGTCCATCGAGAACGCGGCCAGCACGGTGCCGAAGAACACGATGAACATGCGACGTGCGGTCGACCAGGGATTGATCGGCGCGTGGCCGAACCCGAGTCCGCCGGCGAGGCTGCCGATCGAGAAGATCGCGAGCACGATGCCGGCCTCGGCGCCGTCGTGCCCGAACGCGGCGACCACGCCGGCCTCGATCGCGGCGCACGCGCCGATGAGCAGGAAGCCGACGATCGTGGCGAGCATCACGGGCGGGCGCCTGAGTACCGTGCCGAACGCGCGCTTCGAGCGCGGGATGCGCACCCGGCCGAGCTCGGGCGACGAGATGAACCAGATGCCGCCGACGACCATGAGCGCCGCGGCGAGCAGGATGCCCCAGGCCGTGCCGATCTGCGTCGAGACGAACGCGGTGACGACCGGTCCGACGACCCAGATGATCTCCTGCGCCGACGCGTCGAGCGAGAACAGCGGGGTGAGCTGCCGGGAGTTCACCATCTTCGGGTAGATCGTGCGGACGGCGGGCTGGACGGGCGGGGTCGCGAGCCCGCAGGCGAGGCCGATGAGCATGTACATCGGCACGGTGAGCGGCAGCACGCCGATGGCGACGACGGATGCCACGCACACGACGAGCGTCGAGATGAGCACCGGGCGCATGCCGAGGCGGCCCATGAGCCGGCTCGTGAGCGGACCCGCGACGGCCTGGCCGATCGAGGTCGCGGCGAGCACGAGTCCCGCGGCGCCGTACGACCCGGTCTGCTGCTCGACGTGCAGCAGGAACGCGAGCGAGAGCATGCCCGACGGGAACCGTGCGGTCAGCTGGGCGGCGATGATGCGCGCGACGCCCTGGGTCTTGAGCAGGTCGGAGTAGCTGGCCACGGTGGCTCGATCCTATCGGCGCGAACAGTGTTCGTATGGCTCGCCTGTCGCATCATTCTGGACATATATAAAGCGAGAGTGATAGGATGTCGCCGTGCACGCGTTCGACGTCCTCGGCGACCCGGTGCGGCGCCGCATCCTCGACCTGCTGGCCGAGGGAGAGCGGCCCGCGGGGTCGGTCGTCGACGTCGTCGCGGAGGAGTTCGGCATCACCCAGCCCGCGGTGTCCCGGCACCTGCGCATCCTGCGCGAGCAGGGGTTCGCGACGGTGCGGGCCGAGGGAGCTCGCCGCATCTACGCGCTCGAGCGGGCGGGGGTCGACGAGGCATCCGCCGAACTCGATCGCTACCGGCGGCTCTGGCCGCAGCGGCTCGACGCGCTGCACACCGAGATCGCGCGCGGACGGCGCGCCCGACGGAAGGACGCCTGATGGCTGTGACCGGCGACATCCTGCCCGACGAGCCGGGCTTCGAGCTGCGGTTCGAGGAGGTCTACGACACCGACCCCGACGACCTGTGGCAGGCGATCACCACGCCCGAGCGGCTCGTCCGCTGGATGGCCGCCTACCACGGCGACTTCCGCCTCGGCGGGCACTGGCAGGTGCTCACCCCCGCCGGCGACGTGTATTGCGACGGGGAGGTCACGACGTGCGACCGGCCGCGCGGCTTCACCACCACGTGGACCGTCGTCGGCGAACCGCCGACGCTGCTCACCGTGCGGCTCGAGCCGGTCGACGGCGACCGGACGCGGCTGCGCCTGCGGCACGAGCACGTCACGCGCCCCGACTACGGCCCCGGTTGGCACACCTACCTCGAGAGCCTCGCCTGGCACCTCGCCGAGCCCGCTGCCCCGAAGGACCGCGACCGCTGGGACCGTCGCTTCGCCGAACTCGAGCCCGGCTACGCCGAGCGCCTCGCCCGACTCGCGCCGCCGGCGTCCTGACCGTCAGCGCAGGTAGTGGGCACCGAGTCGGTCCCCGACCTTCTCGCCCGCGATGGGTGCTGCCTTCCCGGCCCCGTTCACCGAGCCCGTCGACATCGCGTACGTGAGGATCGCGTGCGCGGCGGCATCCGACATCTCGTCGAGCGCCTGGCTGTTCACGTTGGTGATGATGCCGCGGTATTCGAGCGCGCCCCCGTATGCGACGTTCAGCGCCTGGTACAGCGCGGCGTTCGCGCCGTCGCCCACCGGGTCCATGCTGTCGCAGGCCTGGTGGTAGCACGGGTCGTACGACACCGAGGCTCCCTCGAATGTCGCGAGGCCGCCGTAGTCCGCGACCTGGTCAGCCGTCTTGGCGTCCTCGGCGCCCGTGAACAGGCCGCCGGCCGGGATACCGGCAGTGATGAACGCGTCGTAGTCGGAGCGCCCGTCGAACGCCGTCGGCTCCGACGCCAGCCCCTGGGATTCGAAGTAGTCCTCGAAGACCCCCTCGATGGCGCCGCTGCCGCTCGGACCCCGTATGCCGAACGCCGAGCCGTCGCCGTCGTAGACGAATCGCACGAAGTTCGGAGATCCGATCATGTCGAAGTTGAGGTACAGCTCGATGTCCTTGAGCTCCCGCTTCGACAGCGAGTCGACGTAGTACTGCGACCCGACGAGGCCGGCCTCCTCGGCGCCCCACCACGCGAAGCGGACCTTGTTCCTCGGTTCGACCTCGAGCTCGTCGAGCTGGAGCGCGATCTCCAGCAGGGCGGCCGAGCCGGTGCCGTTGTCCTCGATGCCCGGTCCCTCGGCAACCGAGTCGAGGTGGGCCCCGGCCATGACCACGCGGTCGTCGCGCCCGGTCGGGGTCTCAGCGATCAGGTTCTGCGTCGGGACGTTGAGAGAGATCAGCGTGTCGGTCATCAGGCGGATGCTGACCGGGCCGCTCGCGAGGAGCGCGGCGAGCTCGTCACCGATCGCGAACGACGTGCCGACGACGGGGATCGGGTCGCCGAACTGGTCACCGAGGGTGGCGCTCAGGGTCTCCTGGCGGCCCTCCTGACCCTCGTTGAAGATGACCACGCCCACCGCGCCGGCGTCGAAGGCGTTCGCGGCCTTCACCGCGAAGTCGCAGGTTCCGCGCTGGACGAGGGCGATGTTGCCGGCCGTGAAGCCGGTGAAGTCGGCTGCTTCGCAGCCGCTCGTGGATGTGTTCGCGTCGGCGCCGGGCGGGAGCGAGAGGTCGACGGCCTGGAGCGGCGCGGTGATCTCGCCGCTGCCCGAGTACTCGGCCGTGTAGAAGTCCACGCCCGGCGTGTAGGTGACGGGGTTCGGCGACACCCGCTCGAACACCGGGTCCGAGAGCTCGCGGAACGAGTTGAACTCGAAGTCCTGGATGGTCACGTCGTAGCCGGCGGTCTCGAGCAGTGCGGAGAGATGCTCGATCGAATCGTCGTACCCGCCGGTACCGCTGGCGCGCGTGCCGCCATTCGCGTCGGCGATGTCCTGGAACTCGGCGAGGTGGTCCATGATCGCCCCGGCCGTCACCGCCTCGCGCAACTCGCTCGTGTCAGCCGGGACGGCGGCGTTGGCGGTGGAGGTGGTGAGCGCGACCAGCGCGGTCGCCGCGACGATGCCGAAACCCAGGCGATACTGCTTCACGATGTCTCCCTGCGACGCTGCAGGTCCGGGGGATGTGTCGTCGGCCCGAGCGAGTCGGGTCTCGGCGGCACCACCGGACTGAGGATCACTCTTCTCCCGCACGGCCGCGCAGGTCAACCCCCGGCCGCCGTCGCCGCTCGGTCGCCTACTCGGCCAGCGCCTTGACGATGCGCTTGACCGACACCGTCTCGGCCGTGCGGAGTTCCTGCGCGAACAGCCCGACCCGCAGTTCCTCGAGCAGCCAGCGCACCCGCACGAGCCGCGGGTCGGCCTCGGGGTCGATCGGCAGCGTGCCGCCGGCCTTCTCGTAGGCCGTGCGCGCCTGGTCGAACTCCGTGAGCCACTGCCGCTCGCGGCCCGGGTTCTCCTGCATGCGACGCACGCGCACCGTGATCGCCTCGAGGTACCGCGGCAGGTGCCGCAGCTGCTCGAGCCCGGTCGCCGAGACGAAGCCGGATGGCACGAGCGCCTCGAGCTGCGACCGCGCATCGGCGAGCGCCGACATGAGCTGGAGGCTCGACGCCTTCGAGATCGCCCGGTCGGCGTCGCGAGCGGCGACGAGGATCTTCGACACGAGCGACACCGTCTCGAACATCCGGTCCATGACGTTCGCCGAGACCACGTCGCGCACGACCTCGAACTCGGCGCGCGTGCGCACGATCCCGTCGGCGTGCCGAGCGCGCAGCTCGGCGTCGACGACCGCGGCGAGGCAGTCGTCGAGCAGCGCGCGCGGCCCGGCGTACGCGCTCGATGCGAGGGCGAGCTTCTCCTGGTTCGACAGGTGCTCCTGCACGTAGGCGACCGGCGACGGCGTGGCGAGCATGAGCAGGCGACGGATGCCGCGGCGCGACGCCCGGTCGCGCTCCTCCGCGGTCGGCACGAGCCGGAGTGCGACCGATGCACCCTCATCGACGAGGGCGGGGTACGCGCGGACCACGTTGCCCGCCTGCCGCGTGTCGACGTGCTCCGGGAGTGCGTCCCATTGCCACGACGTCACGCCGGCCCGCTCGGCGAATGCGGCCGTCGCAGGTCGAGGGTCTCGAGACGCGCGCTCCTCGACCCCCACGGGCTGGGCGCGGTGGTTGCGAGACGCGCGCTCCTCGCCGCGCGCGCCGTCGGCGAAGGTCGACGCGACCGCGCGGCTCGCACGGTCGGCCAACCGGGACTGCAGCGCCCCGAGTGCCTTGTCGTCGCCGACCGTCCGCCCGCGCTCGTCGACCGCGCGGAACGTCACGCGCAGGTGCGGCGGAAGCCGGTCGAGGTCGAAGTCCTCAGCCGTGACGGGCGCGTAGGTGAGGCGCTTGATCACGCCCGCCACCGCCTCGGCGAACGGCGGCCGTGCCTCGCCCGACTCGGGCCCGGCCGGGAGCTCGGCGGCGATCTTCGCCGCCCACTCGGCCGCGGGCACGACCTGGCGGCGCAGCACCTTGGGCAGCGTCCGGAGCATCGCGGTGATGAGCTCGTCGCGGAGGCCCGGCACCTGCCAGTCGAACCCGGTCGGGTCGAGTCGGGGCAGCAGCACGAGCGGCACGAGCACCGTCACGCCGTCGTCGTCCGCGCCAGGTTCGAACCGGTACCGCAGCTTCAGCGTCTGGTCGGCCTGGCTCCAGCGGTCGGGGAACCCGCCGTCGGTCGAGATCTCGTCCTCGCCGACGAGGTCGGCCGTGGTCATCGTCAACAGGTCGGGGGACCGGCGGTGCTCGCCGCGCCACCAGCGCTCGAACGCGCGGGCGTCCGTGGCATCCGCCGGCAGTCGCTGCTCGTAGAACGCGACGACCGCCTCGTCGCCGCCGAGCACGTCGCGGCGGCGCGTGCGCTCCTCGAGCTCGCCGAGCTCGCGGCGCAGCTCGCGGTTGCGGCGGATGAACGCGTAGACGCGCTTGTCGAGCCGGTTCCAGTCCCAGTCCTCCTCGACGAGGGCGTGCCGGATGAACAGCTCGCGCGCGAGCCCGGCGTCGACGCGCGCCAGCTGGATGCGCCGCTTCGGCACGATCGGCATGCCGAACAGCGTCACCTTCTCGTCCGCGACGGCCGACCCCTGGCGGCGCTCCCACCTCGGCTCGGAGTACGACCGCTTCGCGAGCGGGCCGGCGAGCTGCTCGGCCCACGCCGGGTCGATCGCCGCCGCGGTGCGCGCGAAGAGCCGGCTCGTCTCGACGAGCTCGGCGGCCATGATCGCGGCGGGCGGCTTCTTCGCGAGCGCCGAACCGGGAAAGACCACGAATCTCGCGTTCCGCGCCCCCACGAACTCCGCCTGCGCCCGCCGGCCGCGACGTTCTGCCTCGCGCTGCCCGCCAGCGCCGCCGCGCCCGCTCGAGGTCCGGCTGTCGTCGCGGATGCCGATCTGCGACAGCAGCCCGGAGAGCAGCGACCGGTGGATGCCGTCGGGGTTCGGCGCGCCGGCCTCCTTCGCGACGTGCAGGCCGAGGGGCTTGGCGAGCCGCACGAGCTGGCGGACCAGGTCCTGCCACTCGCGCACGCGCAGGTAGTTCAGGAACTCGCTGCGGCACATGCGGCGGAACGCGCTGCCGGACAGCTCGCGCTGCTGTGCCTCGAGGTGGTTCCAGAGGTTCAGCAGCGTCAGGAAGTCGCTCGTCGGGTCGACGAACCGCGCGTGCATCGCGTCGGCCTGCTCGCGCCGCTCGAGCGGTCGCTCGCGCGGGTCCTGGATCGTGAGGCCCGCGACGATCGCGAGCACCTCGCGGCTCACGCCCTGCGCCTTCGACTCGAGCACCATGCGCGCGAACCGCGGCTCGATCGGCAGTCGCGCGAGCTGTCGGCCGATCCGGGTGAGCTGCGGCCCGCGATCCGGTGATCGAGCGGCGCCCGGCGGAGCCGGACGCGTGTCGAGACCCGCGTCGTCGATCGCCCCGAGCTCACGCAGCAGGTCGAGGCCGTCACGGATGCCGCGGGCGTCGGACGGCGTCAGGAACGGGAACTCCTCGACCGCGCCCAGCCCGAGCGACGCCATCTGCAGGATGACGGCCGCGAGGTTCGTGCGCAGGATCTCCGGGTCGGTGAACTCCGGCCGCTTCCCGTAGTCCTCCTCGGAGTACAGCCGGATCGCGATGCCGTCGCTCGTCCGGCCCGACCGGCCGGAGCGCTGGTTCGCCGACGCCTGCGAGATCGGCTCGATCGGCAGGCGCTGCACCTTCGACCGCGCCGAGTACCGGCTGATGCGCGCCGTGCCGGCGTCGACGACGTAGCGGATGCCGGGCACCGTCAGGCTCGTCTCGGCGACGTTCGTCGCGAGCACGACCCGTCGACGCAACCCTGGGACCTTCGACGGCTCGAACACGCGGTGCTGGTCGGCCGACGACAGCCGGCCGTACAGCGGCAGCACCTCGGTGACGGATGCCGCGCCGCGCCGCTCCGCGTGCGCGCGCACCGCCTGCTCGGCATCCCGGATCTCGCTCTCGCCCGACAGGAACACGAGCACGTCGCCCGGCGCCTCCCGGCCCAGTTCGTCGAGCGCGTCGAGGATGCCCTGCTGCACGTCGCGGTCCTCGGCCGCCGCGCCCTCGTCGTCGTCATCCGCATCGGATCCCGCGGACTCGGCGACGAGCGGGCGGTAGCGGACCTCGACCGGGTAGGTGCGCCCGGACACCTCGATGACCGGGGCGGGCTCGCCCGCGGCATCCGAGAAGTGCGCCGCGAAGCTGTCGGGGTCGATCGTCGCGCTCGTGATGATCACGCGCAGGTCCGGGCGCCGGGGGAGGAGGCGCTTGAGGTAGCCGAGCAGGAAGTCGACGTTGAGGCTGCGCTCGTGCGCCTCGTCGATGATGATCGTGTCGTAGCGGCGCAGCTCCCGGTCGCGGTGGATCTCGTTCAGGAGGATGCCGTCGGTCATCACCTTGATGCGCGTCGACTCGCTCACGCGATCGGTGAAGCGCACCTGGTAGCCGACGAGCCCGCCGAGCTCGGTGCCGAGCTCCTCGGCGACGCGCTCGGCGATCGTGCGGGCGGCGAGCCGGCGCGGCTGCGTGTGCGCGATCGACTCGCGTCCCAGCTCGAGGCAGATCTTCGGCAGCTGCGTCGTCTTGCCCGAGCCGGTCGCCCCCGCGACGATGACGACCTGGTTGTCCCGGATGGCGCGCGCGATGTCGTCGCGACGACCGCTCACCGGCAGGTCGGCCGGGTAGGTGATCGCGGGGATCGTCAGGGGGGCGCGCTCGGACATCGGCCCTCCATCGTACGGTGGTCCCGCTCGGAGGCATCCCACTGGCGGGGACGGCCGTGGACCGCGGCTCAGCCTCCGGCGGCGGTGGGCACGTGGTGGTTCCCGTGCACCAGATCGGCCGGGTCGTAGGCGGCCTTCACCTCGCGCAGACGCGCCCACGTCGGCGCGTCGAAGAACCGGCTCGCGTCGACCGGGTGCTCGACGAGGTTCGGGTACTCGCCCACGTTCAGCGGCGCGAGGATGTCGTCGAGCCGCTCGAGGGCCGCGATGCTCTCGGTGTCCGGGCCGATCGGAATCGCGAGGCTGAACACGAGGATCTCGCCGGGCAGCGTCGCGCGGGCGCCCGCGCCGTCGGGACGGCGGGAGAGGGCTCCGCCGACGTGGCGGAACTGCACCAGCGTGAGCGGCGACCCGACGCCGGACAGCGCGGCCAGCGCGGCGATCGCACCGCCGGGCAGTCCGTCGACGAGCGCGGTCGTCGACCGGTACGGCAGTGGGGACTCGGGATCCATCGCCAGGGCGCCGAGCGCCAAGGGGTCCTGCGGGCCGAGGGTGTCCCGCATCGGTCCGAGCTCCTGCAGCGGACGGAGCAACCGCCTGGCCTCCCGTTCGGATCCCAGGTGCGCCGCCATGAGGATCGTGAACGAGCGTCCTCGGACCTCGGGCGGCATCTCGTCCGACGGCGGGAAGTGCATCACCGTGACCCAGGTGGTGAGCGCTTCGGGCAGTGAGGGCAGCAGGGCGCTCCACGTGTGCAGCACCTCGGCGGTGCGCTCGACGGGGAAGAAGTACGCCCCGGACGCGAGTTCCGGCACCTGGACCGCGTCGAACTCGAGCGCGGTCACGATGCCGAAGTTGCCGCCGCCGCCGCGAAGGGCCCAGAACAGGTCGGGGTGGTGGTCGGCGTCGGCGCGGAGGTGCTCGCCGTCGATCGTGACGAGCTCGACCGCCCGGACGGCGTTGCACTGCAGCCCGTGCCTGCGGGTGAGCCAGCCTACCCCGCCGCCGAGGGAGTAGCCGGCGAGCCCGACGCCGAGCGAGGACCCGTGCAGGCCGGCGAGCCCGACGTCGGAGAGCCGCGGCGCCACATCTCGCCATCTCGCGCCGGCACCGACCCTGACGCGTCGCGATCCGGCGTCGACGGCGACCGCGTTCATGCGCGAGGTGTTCACGAGCAGCGCGCCGTCGAGCGGATGGCGGCAGGCCGCACCGTGCCCGGTCGACTGCGCGGCGACCCGGAGCCCCTCGCCGCGCGCGAGGGCGACCGCCGCGGCCACGCCGGCGGCATCCTCCGGCAGGGCGATCAGGTCGGGACGCTGGTCGTCGAGGAGGTTGAACGTGGCGCGCGCGGCATCCCATCCGGCGTCGCCGGGTGCCAGCAGCCGCAGGCTCGACGGTCCTGTGCGTCGCGTCGCTTCGGTGTCGGTCATGCGGGGCTCCGTTCGATGAGCACCGTTGCTCGGCCACAGGGTAGACCCCGTGCCCTGCCGCCCGCTGGAGGACTCGGCTCGCGCGTGGTCGGGTCGCGGATGCCGCGGCCCGACGGCATCCGCTTTCGCGACGGGCGAACAGGGGATGGAACTCGCAGGCGCACCGTGTTGCATGGCGGCATGACCCAGACATCGACATCCGTGCCGCGCATCCGGCTGAACGACGGCCACGACATCCCGCAGCTCGGCTTCGGCGTGTTCCTGGTCGATCCGCCCGAGACCGAGCGGATCGTGACCGACGCGCTCGAGGTGGGCTACCGGCACATCGACACCGCGCGCATCTACGACAACGAGGAGGGCGTCGGGCGCGCGCTCGCCGCATCCGGCATCCCGCGCGACGAGCTGTACGTCACGACGAAGCTCTGGAACACGGATCAGGGCGCGCGGTCTGCGCTCGACGCGTTCGACGCGAGCCTCGACCGGCTCGGCCTCGAGTACGTCGACCTGTACCTGATCCACTGGCCGGTCCCGTCGCGGGACCGCTACGTCGAGAGCTGGAAGGCCCTCGAGCAGATCCGCGCGACGGGTCGTGCCCGTTCGATCGGCGTCTCGAACTTCCTGGCGCCGCACCTGCAGCGGCTGATCGACGAGACCGGCGTCGTGCCGGCCGTCGACCAGATCGAGCTGCACCCCGCGCACCAGCAGCCGTCGGTGACCGCCTTCGCTGCCGATCACGGCATCGCGATCGAGTCGTGGGGCCCCCTCGGCCAGGGCAAGTACCCGCTCCTCGAGATGGCCGAAGTGACGGATGCCGCGGCCGCGCACGGCAGGTCGCCGGCCCAGGTCGTCATCCGCTGGCACCTCCAGCGCGGATACATCGTGTTCCCGAAGTCGAACCGACGCGAGCGCATGGCGGAGAACTTCGACGTGCTCGACTTCGAGCTCACGGGCGACGAGATGCAGCGCATCGCCGAGCTGGAGCGCGCCGGACGCGTGGGGCCCGACCCCGACCACTTCGGCTGAGCGGATGCCGCGTCGGCCGGGTTCCCGCGGATCGCGGGCCCGGCCGTCGGACCTCCGGACCCGCCCGAGCGGCGCGACACGCCCGGGATGCAGGCCCGATTTGCCCGCCGCCCACGGCAGCCCGTAGATTCTTTCTTGTCGCCACGGCGGAGCGGAAAGCGAGAAGCTTCCGGCCGCGAAGATGACAGTCTTAGCCAAACAGCCTCGAAGGCGCATATTGCGACTCGGTTGCTTCAAGCCTAAGATGACTACTCCACTCCCAAGTGAACCGAACGCCTCGAGCGGGCGGTCCGAGCTGCGGAACCTCCACCGACCTCCGGGTCCATGGCGAGACGCCCAGCATGGAGTGGTACAGTAGAGAGGTTGCCCCGGGGGCAGGCCGCGAGGCCGTGACTCGGGTGCGTCCGTTCCTTGAGAACTCAACAGCGTGCACTATGTTCAATGCCAATTTTTTGAACCCCGGCCTCGTCTTCGGATGGGGTGGGTGATTTCTTTGATTGATGGACAATTTGATTTTCGAGTCAGTTGTTTCTCTGTCAGTGATTGAACTTCCTGGCGCTCTTTGGGGTGTTGGGGACCATTTTTTTTGGAGAGTTTGATCCTGGCTCAGGACGAACGCTGGCGGCGTGCTTAACACATGCAAGTCGAACGATGAAGCCCAGCTTGCTGGGTGGATTAGTGGCGAACGGGTGAGTAACACGTGAGTAACCTGCCCTGGACTCTGGGATAACCCCGAGAAATCGGAGCTAATACCGGATAGGACCTTTCCCCGCATGGGGTTTGGTGGAAAGTTTTTCGGTTTGGGATGGACTCGCGGCCTATCAGCTTGTTGGTGAGGTAATGGCTCACCAAGGCGTCGACGGGTAGCCGGCCTGAGAGGGTGACCGGCCACACTGGGACTGAGACACGGCCCAGACTCCTACGGGAGGCAGCAGTGGGGAATATTGCACAATGGGCGCAAGCCTGATGCAGCAACGCCGCGTGCGGGATGACGGCCTTCGGGTTGTAAACCGCTTTTAGTAGGGAAGAAGGGCTTCGGCTTGACGGTACCTGCAGAAAAAGGACCGGCTAACTACGTGCCAGCAGCCGCGGTAATACGTAGGGTCCGAGCGTTGTCCGGAATTATTGGGCGTAAAGAGCTCGTAGGCGGTTTGTCGCGTCTGCTGTGAAAACTAGAGGCTCAACCTCTAGCCTGCAGTGGGTACGGGCAGACTTGAGTGGTGTAGGGGAGACTGGAATTCCTGGTGTAGCGGTGGAATGCGCAGATATCAGGAGGAACACCGATGGCGAAGGCAGGTCTCTGGGCACTTACTGACGCTGAGGAGCGAAAGCGTGGGGAGCGAACAGGATTAGATACCCTGGTAGTCCACGCCGTAAACGTTGGGCGCTAGATGTGGGGACCTTTCCACGGTTTCCGTGTCGTAGCTAACGCATTAAGCGCCCCGCCTGGGGAGTACGGCCGCAAGGCTAAAACTCAAAGGAATTGACGGGGGCCCGCACAAGCGGCGGAGCATGCGGATTAATTCGATGCAACGCGAAGAACCTTACCAAGGCTTGACATATACGAGAACGCCGCAGAAATGTGGAACTCTTTGGACACTCGTATACAGGTGGTGCATGGTTGTCGTCAGCTCGTGTCGTGAGATGTTGGGTTAAGTCCCGCAACGAGCGCAACCCTCGTCGCATGTTGCCAGCACGTTATGGTGGGGACTCATGTGAGACTGCCGGGGTCAACTCGGAGGAAGGTGGGGATGACGTCAAATCATCATGCCCCTTATGTCTTGGGCTTCACGCATGCTACAATGGCCGGTACAAAGGGCTGCGATGTCGTAAGGCGGAGCGAATCCCAAAAAGCCGGTCTCAGTTCGGATTGAGGTCTGCAACTCGACCTCATGAAGTCGGAGTCGCTAGTAATCGCAGATCAGCAACGCTGCGGTGAATACGTTCCCGGGCCTTGTACACACCGCCCGTCAAGTCATGAAAGTCGGTAACACCCGAAGCCGGTGGCCTAACCCTTGTGGAGGGAGCCGTCGAAGGTGGGATCGGTGATTAGGACTAAGTCGTAACAAGGTAGCCGTACCGGAAGGTGCGGCTGGATCACCTCCTTTCTAAGGAGCATCTGGCACTCTTCGGGGTGTCCAGGCATGCCAGATCAGCGGCGTTCGTTCGCTGCTGGCAGCTCATGGGTGGAACATTGACATAGGCATCAGCTGAGTCGTCCTGGTTTCAGTACGCCGGCCCTTCGGGGTGGGTTGGAACGGATCGGGTCGAGGGGGTTGGTGCGTGCACGCTGTTGGGTCCTGAGGGGCCGGACGATCCTCGCGCTTTCGGGTGCGGGGTGATGGTCTCTTCAGACCTTCGCCGATGTTGACCTGTGGGTCTTCGGGGGTGGGGGTTCTGACCGTCTGTTGAGAACTACATAGTGGACGCGAGCATCTTAGATTCAGGACGTCATGTCCTGGGTCACAAAAGGTGAGTCGCCAGGTTGCATCCTTCGGGGTGTGGTTTGGCGTATTCACTGGTCAATTTCTCATCCGGGCCTTCGGGTTCGGGTGTGCGATTCGATAACTCATGTGATTTTCAAGTTTCTAAGAGCAAACGGTGGATGCCTTGGCATCTGGAGCCGAAGAAGGACGTCGTAATCTGCGATAAGCCTCGGGGAGCTGATAAACGAGCTGTGATCCGAGGATTTCCGAATGGGGAAACCCCGCCAGGCCCTCAGGGTGACCTGGTGACTCCCGCCTGAATGTATAGGGCGGGTAGAGGGAACGTGGGGAAGTGAAACATCTCAGTACCCACAGGAAGAGAAAACAACCGTGATTCCGTGAGTAGTGGCGAGCGAAAGCGGATGAGGCTAAACCGGTCATGTGTGATACCCGGCAGGGGTTGCATGGTCGGGGTTGTGGGACCTCTCGGGCTGTTCTGCCGGACAGCCGCGGTGACGCGTCAGGTATAGACGAACCGGATTGAAAGCCGGACCGGAGTGGGTGTGAGTCCCGTAGTCGAAATGCCTGGCCGGCCGGAGGGGGATCCCAAGTAGCACGGGGCCCGAGAAATCCCGTGTGAATCTGTCAGGACCACCTGATAAGCCTAAATACTCCCAGATGACCGATAGCGGACAAGTACCGTGAGGGAAAGGTGAAAAGTACCCCGGGAGGGGAGTGAAATAGTACCTGAAACCGTTTGCTTACAAACCGTTGGAGCCTCCTTGTTGGGGTGACAGCGTGCCTTTTGAAGAATGAGCCTGCGAGTTAGTGATCTGTGGCGAGGTTAACCCGTGTGGGGCAGCCGTAGCGAAAGCGAGTCTGAATAGGGCGATTCAGTCGCAGGTCCTAGACCCGAAGCGAAGTGATCTATCCATGGCCAGGTTGAAGCGACGGTAAGACGTCGTGGAGGACCGAACCCACTTAGGTTGAAAACTGAGGGGATGAGCTGTGGATAGGGGTGAAAGGCCAATCAAACTTCGTGATAGCTGGTTCTCTCCGAAATGCATTTAGGTGCAGCGTTGCGTGTTTCTTGCCGGAGGTAGAGCTACTGGATGGCCGATGGGCCTCAACAGGTTACTGACGTCAGCCAAACTCCGAATGCCGGTAAGTGAGAGCGCAGCAGTGAGACGGTGGGGGATAAGCTTCATCGTCGAGAGGGAAACAACCCAGACCACCAACTAAGGTCCCTAAGCGCGTGCTAAGTGGGAAAGGATGTGGAGTTGCACAGACAACCAGGAGGTTGGCTTAGAAGCAGCCACCCTTGAAAGAGTGCGTAATAGCTCACTGGTCAAGTGATTCCGCGCCGACAATGTAACGGGGCTCAAGCACGTCACCGAAGTTGTGGCATTGACGCGTATAGGCAGGCCTTCGTGGTCCAGCCGTGTTGATGGGTAGGAGAGCGTCGTGTGCTGGGTGAAGCGGCGGTGGAAACCAGCCGTGGACGGCACACGAGTGAGAATGCAGGCATGAGTAGCGAAAGACGGGTGAGAAACCCGTCCTCCGGAAGACCAAGGGTTCCAGGGTCAAGCTAATCTGCCCTGGGTAAGTCGGGACCTAAGGCGAGGCCGACAGGCGTAGTCGATGGACAACGGGTTGATATTCCCGTACCGGCGAAGAACCGCCCACACGAAGCCAGGAGTGCTAAGCATCCCAAGCCGTGACCGACCCTTCGGGGGACGTTGCGGGGCGGCATGCGACCCCATCTGGTGGAGTGAGCGTGATAACAGGTGTGACGCAGGAAGGTAGCCCAGCCCGGGCGATGGTTGTCCCGGGGCAAGCGTGTAGGCCGAGCGATAGGCAAATCCGTCGCTCATGCAGGCTGAGACGTGATGCGGATGAAAAGTGGGTGATCCTATGCTGCCGAGAAAAGCATCGACGCGAGGTTCCAGCCGCCCGTACCCCAAACCGACTCAGGTGGTCAGGTAGAGAATACCGAGGAGATCGAGAGAATCGTGGTTAAGGAACTCGGCAAAATGCCCCCGTAACTTCGGGAGAAGGGGGGCCGGATTCGTGAAGGGACTTGCTCCTGGAGCGTTGAAGGCCGCAGAGACCAGTGGGAAGCGACTGTTTACTAAAAACACAGGTCCGTGCCAAGTCGCAAGACGATGTATACGGACTGACGCCTGCCCGGTGCTGGAAGGTTAAGAGGACCGGTTAGCTCTTCGGAGCGAAGCTGAGAATTTAAGCCCCAGTAAACGGCGGTGGTAACTATAACCATCCTAAGGTAGCGAAATTCCTTGTCGGGTAAGTTCCGACCTGCACGAATGGCGTAACGACTTCCCAGCTGTCTCAACCGCGAACTCGGCGAAATTGCATTACGAGTAAAGATGCTCGTTACGCGCAGAAGGACGGAAAGACCCCGTGACCTTTACTACAGCTTGGTATTGGTGTTCGGTGTGGCTTGTGTAGGATAGGTGGGAGACTGTGAAGCGGGCACGCCAGTGTTCGTGGAGTCATTGTTGAAATACCACTCTGGTCACTCTGGATATCTAACTTCGAACCGTGATCCGGTTCAGGGACAGTGCCTGGTGGGTAGTTTAACTGGGGCGGTTGCCTCCCAAAGAGTAACGGAGGCGCCCAAAGGTTCCCTCAACCTGGTTGGCAATCAGGTGGCGAGTGTAAGTGCACAAGGGAGCTTGACTGCGAGACTGACAGGTCGAGCAGGGACGAAAGTCGGGACTAGTGATCCGGCAGTGGCTTGTGGAAGCGCTGTCGCTCAACGGATAAAAGGTACCTCGGGGATAACAGGCTGATCTTGCCCAAGAGTCCATATCGACGGCATGGTTTGGCACCTCGATGTCGGCTCGTCGCATCCTGGGGCTGGAGTAGGTCCCAAGGGTTGGGCTGTTCGCCCATTAAAGCGGTACGCGAGCTGGGTTTAGAACGTCGTGAGACAGTTCGGTCCCTATCCTCTGCGCGCGCAGGAAATTTGAGAGGATCTGACCCTAGTACGAGAGGACCGGGTTGGACGAACCTCTGGTGTGCCAGTTGTTCCGCCAGGAGCACCGCTGGTTAGCTACGTTCGGGATGGATAACCGCTGAAAGCATCTAAGCGGGAAGCCGGCCTCAAGATGAGATTTCCATCCCCTTCGGGGGGAGAGGCTCCCAGCCAGACGACTGGGTTGATAGGCCAGATGTGGAAGCACCGCAAGGTGTGCAGCTGACTGGTACTAATACGCCGATAACTTGACAATCACTACACACACTCTGTTGTAAGGCTGGAGTGCGTGGCCTGATGACTCGCGTCCACTCTGTGGTTCCCAGCAGACGGGAAAACACACACAATCACACAGTGATACACGCCCCGACCCACCCGGTCGGGGCCCACCGAGACCACCACCACACCCCCGCGCGGGTGTGCTGGTCCTAGAGTTTCGGCGGCCATAGCGCGAGGGAAACGCCCGGACACATTCCGAACCCGGAAGCTAAGACTCGCAGCGCCGATGGTACTGCAGGGGCGACCCTGTGGGAGAGTAGGACACCGCCGGACATCTTTCACGGAAGAGCCGCCCAGAGTTGGGCGGCTCTTCTGCATTTCACGGCCGGGGGACTGACGCGGCTCCCCGCCGCGCCTACGCTTGACCGATGGGCAATCGACTCGCCGACGCATTGAGCCCCTACCTGAGGGCCCATGCCGACAACCCGGTCGACTGGCACGTCTGGGGCGAGGCGGCGTTCGACGAGGCGCGCCGGCGCGACGTGCCCGTGCTGGTCTCGATCGGGTACGCGACCTGCCACTGGTGCCACGTCATGGCCCGCGAGAGCTTCAGCGATCCGGCGATCGCGCGAGTGCTCAATGAGCGCTTCGTCGCGATCAAGGTCGACCGCGAGGAACACCCGGACGTCGACGGGAGCTACCTCGCCGCGGCCTCCGCCTTCACGAGGCAGCTCGGCTGGCCGCTGACCGTGTTCGCCCGCCCCGACGGACGCGCGTTCTACGCCGGAACCTACTACCCGCCGCGTCCCGTGCAGGGCGTCCCATCGTTCGGCGAGGTGCTCGCCGCCGTCGACGAGGCCTGGCGCGAGCGCCGCGACGACCTCGACCGGACGGCGAACGCCGTCGGGGACGCCCTCGCCGCGGCATCCGTGGCCGCCACCGCCGGTGCGCTGCCCGACGCCGTGACCCTGCAGACCGCCGTCGACATCCTCGCCGACGACGAGGACCGGGAGTTCGGCGGGTTCGGCGCGGCGCCGAAGTTCCCCGTCGCGCCCGTGCTCGGATTCCTCGCGCAGGCGGGAGGCGGCGCGAGGAATCTCGCCGAGCGCACCCTCAAGCGCATGGGCGCGTCGCCGCTGCGCGACCCCGTCGAAGGCGGATTCTTCCGATACGCGACGCGCGCGGACTGGAGCGAACCGCACTACGAGCGGATGCTCACCGACAACGCGCTGCTGCTCGCCGTCGCCGCCGAGCTCGCGACGGGACCCGAGGCGCCCGGGTGGGTCGACTCCCTCGCCGATGGCCTCATCGGATTCCTCGTCGACCGGATGCAGCTCCCGGACGGCGGGTTCGCGAGCGCCCAGGACTCCGAGAGCGTCATCGACGGCGAGCGCAGCGAGGGCGGCTACTACCGACGGGATGCCGCCGGCCGCGCCGAGCTCGAGCCCCCCGCCCTCGACGAGAAGGTGCTCGCCGGCTGGAACGGGCTCGCGATCGGTGCGCTCGCGCGCGCCGGACACGTGCTCGACGACCGGCGTGCCGTCCTCGCGGCGCGACAGGCCGCGGAGTACCTGCTCGGCACCCACGTCGGCGCCGACGGCCGGCTCGCGCGCGCCTCGCTCGGCGGCGAGCTGTCCGACGCCGTGGCCACGCTCGAGGACACCGGGATGCTCGCCGGCGGGCTCATCCGGCTCGCGCTCGTGACCGGGGAGGTCGAGCACGCGACGACGGCGCGGGAACTCGTCGACGCCGCCGTCGCCGCGGCATCCGGATCGGAGGCGGCCTTCGCCGCACCCGGCGGTCCGGATCCCGTTCTCGCCGCGCGAGGACTCGCGCTGCCCGCGGACCCCGCCGAGGGTGCGACGCCGTCGGGCGTCACCGCGTGCGCCGACGCCGCCTTCGCCCTGTACGCGCTCGGCGCCGGCGACCGGTATCGCGACACCGCCGAGCAGGCGGTGCGGTCCGTGTCGGGAATCGCCGTGCAGCGCCCCATCGCGTTCGGGGGTTCCCTCGAGGTCATGGCACGCATGGCCGCACCGCTCGTGCAGCTCGTGACCGTCGTCCCCGACGGTCTCGCGGCGCGGGGCGGCGAGGGGGATGTCGACGAGCTGGTCGACGCCACCCGCCGGCACGCGGCATCCGTCTCGACCATCGTCACCGACCGACAGGCGCGACGATTCGCCGACGCCGGATTCGAGCTCTTCGCCGGCCGCACCGCGCGCGGTGGCGAGGCTGCGGCCTACCGGTGTCGAGCGTTCGTGTGCGCGCTTCCCGTGGCCACGGCCGGGGAGCTCCGGGCGCTCGGATCCGATCAGGACTGATCCGTGCGCGCCCGCTCACCAGGTCGAGGGGACGCGGCCGAGCATGCCCCAGACCGCGGTGCTGAGCTCCGGATGGTCGAGAGCGATGTCGCGAAGGACCTCGAACTCGAAGCGGGCAACGTCGCCGCGGCGCGCGGTCGGGTGGTAGGCACGCGCGCGCGCCGGGCTCCACCGCTCGGAATGGAGCCGCTCCTCGCGAAGGGTCGCCACGACCTGCTCGTCGACCGACGGCAGTTCGGGCAGGAAGGTCCAGGGGTCCTCGCCCATGCGGCAGCGCAACTCGATGAGCGCGGAGAGTTCGTCGCGTGCGTCCTGTCGCAGGCGTTCCAGCGTCGTCGACTCCGCCATGTGCGACCTCCCCTCGCTCGTCCGATCGTAACCGACGGTACGCGGCGCGTGTGTCGGCCGGGTTACGCGCCCGCCGCGGGCATGGACGGCGGATGACGCCCGGGTGACGATCTCGCGACGGCGGTCCGGCTGGTTGAATGGTCGCGTGAGCTCCGAGCCCGAGCGACCCATCGGATCCGCCCCCGGGTCGGACCCGGAGGCGGTCGACGCACTCGCCGCCGACCTCGCCGCCGCGGGCTTCACGGTCGCCGCCGTCGAGGCGCTGTGGGGGCGGGGCGGGGCCGCCGACGCCACGGATCCGGGTGCGGCGCTCCGTCGCGGCCATCGGGTTCCGGCACTGCGTGCGCTCGAGCACGTCGCGCCCGGGGAGCGGACGCTCGCGACGCTCGTGCGCTGCTTCGTGCTCGGGATGCCGGTGGCATCCGCTGCCCTCGCGACGGCATTGCCGTGGCTCGGGGTGGCCGGGGCCGAACGGCTCGGGCTCGTGGCCGTCGAGCGCGATCGCGCGGAACCGCGCATCGACCTGCGACCGTACGCGTTCGCCGACGCCGTGGGCGAGGGGGAGTGGTGGATCGCCTCGGACCCGGGCGAGCTCGCCACGGGCGGCGCGCTGCCGGAGGCGCACGTGCTCGGCATCGGCGGCGCGTCGACGACGCTCAGCCGGCTGCTCGTGCAGCGGCCTGCGCGCGCGACGCTCGACCTCGGGACGGGATGCGGCATCCAGGCGATGCACGCGTCGCGATTCAGCGACCGGGTCGTGGCGACGGATGTCTCGGAGCGGGCGCTCGGCTTCGCCCGGCTGAACCTGCGGCTCAATCGGATCGGCGACGTCGAGCTGCGCCTCGGCAGCCTCTACGAGCCCGTGGACGGCGAACGCTTCGACCGGATCGTGTCCAACCCCCCGTTCGTGATCACGCCGCGACGCGAGGGCGTGCCGAGCTACGAGTACCGCGATGCGGGCATGGTCGGCGACGGGCTCGTCGAAGCGGTGCTGCGCGGCGCGGCGCGACACCTCGAGCCCGGCGGGATCGCCCAGCTGCTCGGGAACTGGGAGTACCGCCGCCACGGCGACGACCTGGCCGACGGGCTCGAACGCGTGACCGGCTGGCTCGACGGGGCCGGCCTCGAGTACTGGGTCGTCGAACGGGAGCGGCAGGATCCGGGGGAGTACGCCGAGACCTGGATCCGCGACGGCGGCACGCGCCCGGGGACGCCGGAGTTCGAGGCGCTGTACGGGGCCTGGCTCGACGACTTCGCCGATCGCGGCGTCGAGTCCGTCGGGTTCGGGTACCTGCTGCTCCGGGCGCCGTCGGCAGGCGAACCGCGCAGGCTGGCGCGCGCCGAGCGCCTGCACGGACCGCTCGGCGACATGCCCGGCGGACTCGGGCGTCACCTCGCCGACTGCGTGGCCGCGATGGACCGGATCGCCGCGCTCGACGACGACGGCCTCCGTGCGGCGCGCGTGGCGGTCGCCGACGACGTCACCGAGGAACGTCATCACTGGCCCGGCGCTGAGCAGCCGACCGTGATCCTCCTGCGGCAGGGCGGCGGATTGGGCCGCACGGTCGACGCCGGCACCGGCCTCGCGGCGCTCGTCGGCGCCGCCGACGGCGAGCTGCCCCTTGGTGTGCTCTCCGACGCGATCGCGCAGCTCCTCGAGGTCGATCCGGCCGAGCTGTGGGACGAACTCGGCCCGGCGGTGCGCGAGCTCGTCGCCGGCGGCATGCTGCGACCGGTCGACTGAGCGCGCCCGTCTTCGGCGCGCGTCCGGGCGGCGGCGGTATCCTCGTGCTCGCCCACTGAAAGCGAGCCCATGCCCGACAGTCCCCTCTCCGCCTCCCCCTACGAGGTGCTCGGCGTGCCCGCGGACGCGGACGCCGCGCAGCTGCGCCTCGCCTACCGACGCGCCCTCCGACACGCCCACCCCGACACGGGCGGCGATGCGGCGCGGTTCCACGCCGTGCAGGCGGCATGGGAGCTCGTGGGCACGCCCGAGGCGCGCGCCGCGTTCGACCGCGGCATCCGAACGACCGCGCCGTCCGACGCACCGCACGATCCGTTCGCGCCCGCCGCCCCGCGTCCACGTCGCGACTCGCGTCCGCTCGCGCGCTCGTACGGGCATCCCGGCGGGTTCTCGCGCGAACGGTACCTCGCGCTCATCCGGGAGTGGGCGGGCCGCGGCGTGACCGTGGAGGACCCGTACGACCAGGCGCTCGTGCGGAGCGCGCCGCGCGACGTCCGCCACGTGCTGGCCGACGCGCTCGCCGAGGAGGAGACGGCGCGCGCACTGTCGACGCTCGGCATCGCGTACACCGTGTGGCACGACGTGGCGACGGATGCGGCGGGGCCGGAGCTGCCTCCCAAGCTCGACCACCTCGTGCTGGGCCCGACCGGGCTCATCGCGATCCAGTCCGAGGACTGGGGCGGACCGGTCGACCTGAAGCGGGGCGAGCTCGTCGGCGAGGCGCTCGCGGGGGAGCGGCCGATCCGCGCCCTCGCGGCGCGTGCGAAGGCCGTGACGAGGCCTGCCAAGGTCAAGCCGACCGCCCTCGTGATCGTCGTGCCGGACGAGCACGCCTCCGTGCCGCTCGAGGTCGGCGGCACGAATCGGGGCGCCGTCGTCGTGCTCGTGCGGCGCTCGCGCCTCGCGAGCGCCATCCGCGAGGGCATCCCGGGCTCACCGCAGCTCGGCGGCGTCGACTCGATGGAGGTGCGCGCGCGCCTGCAGGCGACCGTGCGCTTCGCCTGAGCCGGGTGCGGGAAGATGGTGGGATGGGCATCCCTGACGTCGACGCGTACATCGAGGACTTCACCGGGTTCGTCACGGCATCGCCGTCGTCGTACCACGCTGCGGCCGAGGTGGCTCGGCGCCTCGAGCAGGCCGGTTTCGAGCGACTCGAGGAGCGCGACGCGTGGCCGTCCGGGCCCGGCCGTCGCGTCGTCGTGCGCGACGGTGCGGTGATCGCGTGGGTGCAGCCCGCGTCGGCCGGTCCCACGACGCCGTTCCGCATCCTCGGCGCACACACCGACTCGCCGTCGTTCAAGCTCAAGCCGAACCCGTCGAGCGCCGCGGCCGGCCTTTCGCAGGCGAACGTCGAGGTCTACGGCGGTCCGCTGCTGAACTCGTGGCTCGATCGCGAGCTGCGGCTCGCCGGGCGACTCGTCACCCGCGACGGCGCCGAGCACCTCGTCGCGACCGGTCCGCTCCTGCGGATCCCGCAGTTGGCGATCCATCTCGACCGCGGCGTCAACAACGACGGGCTCGCGCTCGACAAGCAGCGGCACGTGCAGCCGATCTGGGGCGTCGAGGGCGGTCCGGAGCCGGCCGACGTGGTGGCGCACCTCGCAGGCCTCGCGAGCCTCGACCCCGAGGAGGTCGCCGGGCACGACGTGTACGTCGTCGACGCGAACCCGCCCGCGCGATTCGGCCGTGGCGACGTGTTCCTCGCCTCGGGCCGGATGGACAACCTGACGTCGGTGCACGCCGGCCTCACCGCCCTGCTCGACGCGCCGGCCGACGCGTCGCACGTCAGCGTGCTCGCCGCGTTCGACCACGAGGAGCTCGGCTCGGAGTCGCGCTCGGGGGCCAGCGGTCCCTTCCTCGACGACGTGCTCACGCGCATCGGCGCCGGCCTCGGCGCCGGCGTCGAGGAGCGCCGCCGCGCATTCGCCGACTCCTGGCACGTGTCGAGCGACGCCGGGCACGCCGTGCACCCCAACTACCCCGAACGGCACGACCCCGTGAACCGGCCGGTGCTCGGCGGCGGTCCGCTGCTGAAGCTCAACGCGAACCAGCGGTACGCGTCGGATGCCGCGGGCTCGGCGCTGTGGGCCGACGCCTGTCGACGCGCCGGAGTGGGCATGCAGCCGTTCGTGTCGAACAACACGATCCCCTGCGGCTCGACGATCGGACCGCTCACGGCGACCCGACTGGGCATTCGCACTGTCGATGTCGGCCCGCCGCTGTTGTCGATGCACTCGGCGCGTGAGCTCGCGCACGTGGAGGACCTCGCCGCGCTCGGTGCGGCGGTGTCCGCGTTCTTCTCGGCGAACTGAGCCCGAGACGCCCGCGCCGGGAGGTTGGCGGGATCTCGCGCATCGACGGCGTGAACCGCGCGGCCCCGCCCGCCGCCCGGTGCGAGCATCGGGACATGACCTCGACGACCGCCGCAGCCGCCCTGTTCGACCACGTCGCCGCACCTGAGGAGGCGGTGCGCCACTTCCGTGCGCGCCTCGGGTTCGAGACGGACGTCTCGGACGTCGCAGCCGCGCTCGCGGCCGACGACGAGCGCGGGTTCGTGCTGGTCGACACCCGCAGCGAGGCCGCGTGGGTCGCGGGCAGGATCCCCGGCGCGATGCACCTACCCGGTCGCCGCATCGCCGACGAGGCGCGCGACCGCATCGCGCCGGGCACGCCGGTCGTCGTCTACTGCTGGGGTCCGGGCTGCAACGGTGCCACGCGCGCCGCGCTCGCCTTCGCCACGCTCGGGCATCCCGTGAAGGAGATGCTCGGCGGGTTCGAGTACTGGGCGCGCGAGGGGTTCGCGGTCGAGCGCGCCGCCGGCACCGAGCGGCATCCGCTGGACCCGCTCACGAACGTCGCCTCGAAGGCCGACGCGATGGAGTGCGCCTGCTGAGGCGGCCGCGCCGCGGCGTCGGTCGACCCCGCGGCATCCGTCAGCGCAGGGGACCCCGCCGCGACTCCAGCCAGAGCGTGTGCTCGCGCAGGCCGTTCTTCACGGCCGCCTTGATGATCAGGTAGCCGATCCACAGGCTGAGCGCGATCACCGCGAGGTAGACGACGATGAAGATGATCAGGGCGAAGGCGCCCATGCCGGCGACGATGTCAGGGTTGATGTTCGGATCCACCCCGATACCTTGTCAGACCTCGCCGCCGGGCAGAAGGGACCCATCCGGGGGACACGCACCGGGGCAGCGCCGTCAGCACTCGATGACGTTGACCGCGAGGCCGCCTTCGCTGGTCTCCTTGTACTTCGTCATCATGTCGAGGCCGGTCTGCCGCATGGTCTCGATGACCGTGTCGAGCGAGACGATGTGGGTGCCGTCGCCGTGGAGCGCGAGTCGGGCGGCCGACACCGCCGTGGAGGCCGCGATCGCGTTGCGCTCGATGCACGGCACCTGCACGAGCCCGGCGACCGGATCGCACGTCAGGCCCAGGTGGTGCTCCATGGCGATCTCGGCCGCGTTCTCGATCTGCCGCGGCGTTCCGCCGAGCACCCCGCAGAGGGCGCCCGCGGCCATCGCGCACGCCGATCCGACCTCGGCCTGGCAGCCACCCTCGGCGCCGGAGATCGACGCGTTCTTCTTCACGAGGCTCGCGATCGCGGCGGCCGTGAGCAGGAATCGGCGGATGCCCTCCTGGTCGGCGCCCGGCACGAACCGGAGGTAGTAGTGGCCGACGGCCGGGATGATGCCGGCTGCGCCGTTCGTCGGCGCCGTCACCACACGGCCGCCCGACGCGTTCTCTTCGTTCACCGCGAGCGCGAACGAGTGCAGCCACTCGGTGGACGTGTCTCGGACGTGTTCGTCGCGGTCGTACTCCTCGAGCCGGCGACGCACCTCGGGGGCACGGCGCTTCACCCCGAGGATGCCCGGCAGCGTGCCTTCGGTGTGCAGGCCGTTCGCGACGCACTCGGCCATGGCCCACCAGATCGCGTCGAGACCCGCGACGATGCCCTCCTCGCCGTGCACGGCGACCTCGTTGCGCCAGGCGACGTCGCAGAAGTTGACCCCGAGCCGGTCGCACAGGTCGAGCAGCTCGGCGGCGCTCGAGTACGGCAGCGGATGCCGCAGGCCTTCCGCCTGCTCGGGGGCGTCGCCCTCGCGACGGATGAACCCGCCGCCGACGGAGTAGTACGTCTCCTCGGCGATCGGCAGCGCGTCGTCATCGCCCCAGGCCTGCAGCGTCATCGCGTTCGGGTGGCCCGGTAGGCGCGTGCGCGGTTCGAGGGTCACGTCGGGCCGGGTCATCGTGATCGGATGCGTTCCGGCGAGGCGGACCTCGGTGCCGTCGGTCCCGAGTCCGGCCCACGCGCCGCGCACCTCGTCTGGGTCGCAGTCGTGCGGCGTGAGCCCGGCGAGACCGGCGACGACCGCGTCAGGCGTGCCGTGGCCGAGCCCGGTCGCGCCGAGAGAGCCGTAGAGCGAGCAGGTGACGCGGCGGACGCCCTCGAGGCGGCCGTCGGCCGCGAGCCCCTCGACGAAGGTGCGGGCGGCACGCATCGGCCCCACGGTGTGGGAGCTGGAGGGCCCGATCCCGATCGAGAACAGGTCGAGGGCTGAGACGAACGCTGTCACCCACCTAGGGTACGTCGCAGCACGCGCACGGATCCGCCGGACGGTCGAAGAATCGTGCGCAACCCGGCATCCACGCTGCGGATCTGCTCCATGCTGGGATCGTCCGGACTTCTGGCGTTCACGCGAGGAAAGATGACGCGAGGACCGCAGCTAACGACGAAAGTCGTTGACATGTCTCCGGATGACTTCGAGGGCGGCCGCTCCTGGTACGAGGGCGCGGGGCACACGTATGCGTCGTGGTCGGACTCGCTCTTCCTCGAGCACACGCTCAAGGGCATCGAATGGACCGCGGGCCCGGCGGCGACGGCGTGACGTTCAACGAGGTCGGCGAGATCGTCGGTGGACTCGACGACGGATCGCTCCGGGTCGACAAGCTGGGCTCCGACGTCTCGGCGTACCTCGACGCCGCCGAGGCCGCCTCGGATGCGGGCGGCCACGCGGGCGCGATCGCCGTGCTGCGGCAGGCGCAGGCCAAGGCGAACGGCCTCCAGGACGGGGTGCTCGTCGCCAAGATCGGCGACCTCATCGAGTGGCAGCAGGGGCTCGCCTCCTGAGATCGGAGCGGTCGTGGCCCCGGGCATCGCCTCCGGGGCCACGGCCGTCGCCCAGCCGGTGCCGCGTAGACTCGGGAGGATGTCCGTGATCGAGTCCGCCTCCGTGCGCATCCGCCTCATGCAGGATGCCGATGCCCCGCTCGTGGGCCGCCTCGTGCGCCAGGCGTACGCAGTGGACTACGAACTCGGCGAGGACTACCTCGCCGAGATCGAGGCGGTCGCCGACCGCGCACGGGTGCACCAGGTGTGGGTGTCCGTGGACGCGGCCACCGGCGAGCTGCTCGGCACCGTCACCACTCCGCGACCCGGCCGGCGCATGTCGGCGGTCGCACGACACGCGGACGAGCTCGACTTCCGGTTCCTCGGCGTCGCAGCGGCCGCACGCGGGCGCGGCGTGGGCGAGGCGCTCGTGCGGCACGTCATGGAGCTCGCGGCGAGCCGCGGCATCCGTCGCGTCGTGCTCAACACCGGGCCGCAGATGGCGGCGGCCCAGCGTCTCTACGAGCGGCTCGGGTTCGAGCGCCTCGCGGATCGGGAGTTCACGTTCGAACGCACCGACGGCACGGCCATCCGCATCATGGCGTACGGCATGGACGTCGACGTCGCCACGGCGGAGGCATCCGCCGCCTGACCGCGGTCAGCGCACGCCGCGCCGGCTCGTGATCTGCCCCGTGTCGAAGCCGAGCAGGTGCAGGCCGCCATGGAAGCGCGCGTGCTCGACCTTGACGCAGCGGTCCATGACGACCGTCAGCCCCTGTGCTTCGCCGTAGTAGGCGGCCTCCTCGTTCCAGATGCCGAGCTGCACCCAGATCGTCGTCACGCCTGCGGCGACGACCTCGTCGACGACCGACGGGATGTCGCTGCCCCGGCGGAACACCACGACGATGTCGGGCACCTCGGGGAGGTCGGCGAGGTTCGCGTAGGCGGGCTGCCCGAGGATCTCGGTCTCGTTCGGGTTCACGAAGTACACGCGATAGTCGCTCGACTGCTGCAGGTACGTGCCGACGAAGTAGCTCGAACGCTGCGGCTTCGGCGAGGCGCCGACGATCGCGACCGACTTCGCGGAGTTCAGGATGCGCTGCCGCTGCTTGGCGTCGGGGCCGATCCACGTGCGCTGCGACTTCAGCAGCTTCGCGAGGGGCGAGCTCGCCGGGAGCTCGCACGAGAGGCCGTTGACCAGGCGGACGGTCTCGACGTCGCCGGTGGCGGCATCGGTCGCCCGGGGCTCGGCCGTGGTCGTCGGGTGGGTGGCAGCGCTCATCGGGTGCCTCCGATCGTGGCGCCGGCGACGGCCAGCTCGGCGGTCGCGGCCGACAGGGCCTCGTCGAGATCGGCGATGATGTCCTCGACGTCCTCGATGCCGACCGAGAGCCGTACGACGCCGGGCAGCACGCCCGCGTCGAGCAGCTGCTGGTCGGTCAGCTGCGCGTGCGTGGTCGACGCGGGGTGGATGATCAGCGTCTTCGCGTCGCCGATGTTCGCGAGGTGGCTGGCGAGGTTCACCGACTCGATGAGCTTCTGGCCGACCTCGCGGCCGCCCTTCACCTCGAAGCTGAACACCGAGCCGGGGCCCTTCGGGAGGTACTTCGCGGCGCGCTCGAAGTGCGGGTGGTCGGGCAGCCCGGCCCAGAACACGCGCTCGATGCGCGGGTCGGCGTCGAGCCACTCGGCGACGACGCGGGCGTTGTCGATGTGCGCCTGGATGCGGTACGGGAGCGTCTCGACGCCCTGCGCGAGCAGGAACGCGGAGTGCGGCGCGAGGGCGGGGCCGATGTCGCGGAGCTGCTCGGCGCGGAGCCGCGTGAGGAACGCGTACTCGCCGAAGTTGCCCGACCACTGCAGCCCGCCGTAGCTCGGCACGGGCTCGGCGAACAGCGGGAACTTCGGGGAGTGCCAGTCGAACCGGCCGGACTCGACCACGACGCCGCCGAGCGTCGTGCCGTGTCCGCCGAGGAACTTCGTCGCCGAGTGCGTCACGAGGTCGGCGCCCCACTCGATCGGACGGTTGAGGTAGGGCGTCGCGATCGTCGAGTCGACGATGAGCGGGATGCCGTGCGCGTGGGCGACATCGGCGAGGCCCTCGAGGTCGGCGACCTCGCCGGACGGGTTCGCGATGGTCTCGACGAACAGCGCCTTGGTGCGCTCGGTGATGGCGGGCGCGTAGTCGGCCGGGTCGGACGAGCGCACGAACGTCGTCTCGACGCCGAAGCGGCGGAGCGTGACATCCAGCTGCGTGATCGAACCGCCGTACAGGTTCGCCGACGCGACGATGTGGTCGCCCGATCCCGCGAGGCTCGCGAAGGTGATGTACTGCGCCGACAGCCCGCTGGCGGTCGCGACCGCGCCGAGGCCGCCCTCGAGGCTCGCGACGCGCTCCTCGAAGGCCGCGACCGTCGGGTTCGCCAGGCGCGAGTAGATGTTGCCGTACTTCTGCAGCGCGAAGCGCGCCGCGGCGTCCGCGGTGTCGTCGAAGACGAAGGCGCTCGACTGGTAGATCGGGAGCGCGCGGGCGCCCGCCTCGGCGTCGGGGATGTTGCCCGCGTGGATGGCGCGGGTCTTGAAGCCGTATTCGCGGTCTGCCATGGGGCCACGGTAGTCGGCCGGGTCGCGGCATCCGCTCGTCGCCGTAACGCGGGGCAACGGATGCCGCGGCGCGGCCGCTACGCGCCGAGCACGTCGTCGGTCGTGGTGACGGCGGCGAAGCCGCCGCCGTGGAGGTTCACCGCGGTCGCGAGCGCGAGGTCGGCAGCGCCGATTCGGAGGCCGCCGGGCCCCGCCATGTCCGACGTGTGCGTCGCATCGATCGGCAGCGTCACGTCGTAGCCGAGGTTGCCGGCCATGCGCGCGGTCGTCTCGACGCACACGTTAAAGGGGGTCTAAGAAGGGGCCCGGCGGGGGATCCTTCGCCCGGAGGCCTCTCGCGCCCTGTACAGCCGAATCAAAGCAATTGGAGAGGGTTGAAGACCCGCTACGACAAGCACGGCGTGATCTACGCCGCCGTCGCGATCACGCCGTGATCGCCCGAGCGGGACACTTCACGATCGAGCCCTATGCGCCCCCACGATCGAACAACCGCTGACGCGCCTCCCGCACGAGCTCCGAGTATTCCGGCTTGAACGGCTCGACTAGCAATCGCTCGAGCGCACCTAAGAGGGCGTCGATGGCGGTCTGCTCACCCTGCTCAAGCCGCAGATCGCGATCCTCATCCTCCCAGCGACTCAGGAGATCGAAGAGGACGAGCGCCTCATCCGCCTGCAGCACCACGAGCCTCTCTGTCATGGGCCAACGCTAGAGCACCTCACCGCACGGAAGGCATCGTCAGACGGGACTGCCCCCGATCAGCCGCGTGTCACCAACCAGCTGACCGAGTACACCTAGCGCAGGGCTCCGAGCACGTCGTCGGTCGCGACGACCCGCGCGAAGCCGCCGCCGTCGAGGTTCACCGCGGTCGCGCGCGCGAGCTCGGCCGCGGTGAGGCGGATGCCGCCGGGCCCCGCCATGTCGAACGTGTGGGTCGCATCGATCGGCAGCGTCACGTCGTAGCCGAGGTTGCCGGCCATGCGCGCGGTCGTCTCGACGCACTGGTTCGTCTGGATGCCGCACACGACCAGCTGCCGGACGCCGCGTTCCTGCAGCCACGACTGGAGGTCGGGCTCGCCGTAGAACGCCGAGTTCACGTGCTTGGTGACGAACAGGTCGTGCGCCGCCTCGGCGACGATCGGCTTCAGCGCGTTGCCGGGGGAGCCGGGCGCGAGCGGCGACCCGGGCGTGCGGGAGTCGTGCCGGACGAGCACGATCGGCCGCGCGGCATCCGCCCAGGCCTGCAGGAGCCGGCCGATGTTCGCCTCGGCGTCGGGGTTGTCGCGTTCCCCCCAGTACGGGTCGTCGAAGCCCTGCTGCACGTCGATCACGATCAGGGCGGCGGTGTCGTCGAATTCCATGCGTCCATCGTGCCGCCGGGCCGGTCACGCTCGCGCGCCGCCGTCTGCCGTCGTTCGGCGAAGACCTGCCAACCCGACCGGTACCGTTGGGCGGGTGATCCTGGAGCACGCCGTCCTCCCCGTCGTCCCCGGCCGCGAGGCCGAGTTCGAAGCCGCGTTCGCCGAGGCGCGGAGCATCATCTCGTCGATGCCGGGCTTCGTCGACCTGACACTCTCGCGTTCCGTCGAGACGCCGAACCACTACCTCCTGCTCGTGCACTGGGAGCGGCTCGAGGACCACGACCCCGGGTTCCGCGGTTCCGCCGCGTACGGACGGTGGCGCGAGCTGCTGCACGGCTTCTACGACCCGTTCCCGGTGGTCGAGCACTTCCGCGAGATCGTCGCCGTGCCCGGCGGAGCCACGCGATGAGCGCCGTCACCCGGGTCGAGACGGTCGTCGTCGGCGGCGGAGCGATGGGCGCCGCGACCGCATGGCACCTCGCTCGCCGCGGCCGCGACATCGCCCTCCTCGAGCGCTACGAGCCCGGCCACCGCAACGGCGCCTCGCACGGGGCGTCGCGCAACTTCAACGTCGCCTACGCCGACCCGGCCTACGTGCGGATGCTCGTCGAGGCGCTGCCGTTGTGGCGCGAGCTTGAGGGGGAGTCCGGGACGCCGCTGCTCGACCTCGTGGGCGTCGCCAACCACGGCCATGGCGCGCACTTCGACGACGTGCACGCGGCGCTCGCCGCGGCAGGCATCCCCGCCGAGTTCCTCCCGGTCGAGGAGGCGGGGCGCCGCTGGCCCGGCATCCGCTTCGACGCCCGCGTCCTCTTCAACGCCGAAGCCGGCAGGGTGAACGCGGATGCCGCGGTCGCGACGCTGCACGCGTCGGCCGCCGCCGCCGGAGCAGACGTGCGGCACCGCACGCGGGCCACGCGCATCGAGGCGGTGGGGGACGGGCGCGTGCGCGTGGCATCCGTCACCGATGCCGGCGTCGAGGAGGTCTTCGAGGCCCGCACGGCCGTGGTGACCCTCGGCGCCTGGACGACGAAGCTCGTCGGCGGGCTCGCGCTTCCGTCCCTCGTCGTCACGCAGGAGCAGCCCGCGCACTTCGCCGTGCGCGACGAGTCGGTCGCGTGGCCGAGCTACAACCACTTCCCGGGCGCGGCGGCCGACGGCTACGACTACTGGCGCTCGCCGGTGTACGGCATGCTCACGCCGGGCGAGGGCGTGAAGGCCGGATGGCACGGCGTCGGCCCGGTCGTCGACCCGGACGCGCGCGACTTCCTGCCCGTGCCCGACCAGCTCGGCGACCTGCAGCGGTACGCGCGCGACTGGCTGCCCGGCGTCGACGCCGACGCGGTCACCCCGATCAGCTGCACGTACACCACCACGCCGGACGAGCACTTCGTGCTCGACCGGATCGGTCCGATCGTCGTGGGCGCGGGGTTCTCCGGCCACGGCTTCAAGTTCACGCCCGTGGTCGGGCGGATCCTCGCGGACCTCGCGGAGGGCGCCGGCCCGGCGCCGGCCCTGTTCTCCGCCGACCGCGTGATCGCCGCCGCGCCCGGCTCGCCGACCGGCCTCGCCGGCCGCTGAGCCGCTCGCCGCGGCATCCGCTCGCCTGCACAGGGCCTGATCAGGCCCGATTGCTAGCCTCGGGGGAGGTCGCCGGACGGCGGCCCCGGACGAGGGAACCCAGTACCCGGAGCGCGACAAGACTGGCCGAAGGAGTGCCGTCATGTCGTGGATCGTCCTCATCCTCTCCGGAGTGCTCGAGGCTGTGTGGGCCACCGCCCTCGGCAGGTCCGAGGGCTTCACGAAGCTCTGGCCGTCGGTCGTGTTCGGCGTCACGCTCGTGCTCTCGATGGGCGGGCTCGCCTGGGCCATGCGCGACATCCCCGTCGGCACCGCCTACGCGGTCTGGGTCGGCATCGGCGCGGCGCTCACCGTGATCTGGGCGATGGTCACCGGCGAGACGGATGTCTCGTGGGCGCGTCTCGCGCTCATCGCGGGCCTCGTCGGCTGCGTCGTGGGGCTGAAGCTCGTCGACGGCGGCGCGGGGCACTGAGGTCCATGCGGAAGAGCGGCTGCGCTGCGTCGGCTCGTGGTCGCCGGGCGGTGTTCTGCGAAGGATCCCTCAATGAGGATTCTCGGAAACACTCGGAGCATCTCGCGCAGGAATCGGCTTTTGCCGTCTCTGACCACCGTGGGAAGTATGAGCAGCACTATGGTGGCGACGGCGGCACCATCGGCCGCCGGGACGCGAGATGTCAGGCGAATCGTGGGGGGACGAATGAGCGAATGGCAGCGGACGGCGCAACAGGAAGGGCTTCGGCGACGGGCCGCTGAAGCCGCGGTGTGGGCCATGCCAGCGGTGAACTACGAGATGATGCGGGCCACTTTGGCGCCGGACGGCGGCAACGGGTTCGTGTACTGGTCGGGCTTGCTCGACTGGCGCAACCAGACCCTCACCCCGAACCCGGACCTGATCTACTACATGGCCTTCATGGACCCCGGCGCAGACGGGCCGTTCGTCGTCGACATCCCACCCGGCACCGGCGAGCACGTGCTGAACGGGAGCCTCTGCAATATCTGGCAGGTACCCCTCGAAGACGTGGGCCGGTTCGGCGCCGACGAGGGCCGCGGCGCGAAGTACCTCCTACTCCCACCCGGATACGACGACGACGTCCCGGACGGGTACCTCCCGATCCGGTGCGACACCCGCCGGGTGTACGCGCTGCTGCGCTCAGTGCTGCCGGAGGCCACCGACCGCGCCCTTCAGGACGGGCTCGAGTACTGCCGCGGCATCCGCATCTACCCGCTCGCCCAGGCAGACGACCCGCCCGAGACGCCCCGGCACGACCTGCAAGGTCGCATCGTCGACACCCGCATCCCGTATGACCTCCGTTTCTGGGAGGCGCTCGACCGCGTCATCCAGGCCGAACCCTGGTTGCCCCGCGATCGACCCTTCGCCGAGATGCTCGCGAGCATCGGCATCAAGCGAGGAGCACAGTTCGAACCTGACGCCGACCGCGTGGCCCTGCTGGAGGAAGCCCTGCACGACGCGCACGCCTTCCTCCGGGATCGGTACGAGCACGAGCCGACGTTCTACGAAGGCCGGCAATGGTTCTTCCCAGCGGGTCGCGACTTCATCACCGGCCAGGCAACCAATTTCACAGATGGTGAGGTCTACCCGTACACGGATCGCGGGGTGATCTACCACATGGCATTCATCGGACTGAAGAGCCTGGGCATCGGCCAGTTCTACCTCGTGAATCTGCGCGACTCGGATGGCGAGCTGCTGCGTTCCGACCGTTCCTACCGCATGCGGGTGCCAGCCGGCGTGCCGGTCTCGCAGTACTGGTCGGTCACGGTCTACGACGGGAATGATCACACTTTCATTCGCGGGAACGAGAAGTTCTCGGTCGCGTCGAACGCGCTCGACTTGAAGACCAACGACGACGGCTCAGTCGACGTCTACTTCGGGCCGACCGTCGCCGGGAACGAGGCGAACTCGGTGCCGACCTCGAACTGCGAGACCTTCGAGCTCATGTTCCGCTTCTACGGCGTCGGCCCGGAGGTCATGAGCAGGCAGTTCCAACTCGAGGACGTCCACCGGGTTTAGGTCGACTCGACCCGTGAGCGCGACGGCCAGGCCCAACCCGATCATGAGGGGCGGGCCGATCACCGTGACCATCGCTGCGGAGAACACGTCGCCGGGTTCCGTTTCCAGTGTCACCACAGAGGATGAGTGTCCTCCATGAGTCTCGCCCGTGCCGTCTCGACCTCCGATTTGTATGTCGGAGATACGACGGCCGCCAGCTGCGTTTCGAGCGTCGCGACGATGTCCCAGAGGACCTGCTGCTCGGGGAACGGGATCCGACTGTCATCGTTGGACTTCGCGAGCCATTCTTAGAGCACGAGTGCCTCATCATTCGAAAAGCTGACTTGTATCTCGTCGGTCATTCCTTATCGTCTTCGACCGGGCCCAACTCATGACCGTGCACGCGTCGAACCCAACCGTCCCTGCAAGCATGCGCCGGCGGGCTGTGCACGGTAGCCGGTCCGCGATCGAGGCCCGCCGACCGACCAACGCGGATGGCGCTGAGCAGAGATCGTTGTGGGCCCTGATTCGCGTATGCCTGTCCCGCAGAATCGGTCTCACTGAGGTGCCTCAATCGCGGCGGCTGGCGCGAGTGCATGCCGTTCGCACCTCTCGCAGTGTCCGGCGGTGCGAATGGCATCGACTCGTCGCCGACCACGCGGTGTCAGAGGCTCCGCGGCATCCGCTTTGTAAAGAATGCTTGACACTGTGTCGAGAATGGTTGACACTGGCCATGTCAAACATTCTTCACATCGCCTGAGGAGGCGCGTATGTCGTACGAGGAGAAGGGCACGTGGTCGTTCCTCGTGGTCGCGGTCGTCGCCTACGGGGTGTACCTGCGGCTCGTGCTTCCCGAGCTGCTGGGCGGCACTCCCGTCGAGCGGGTCGACTATGCGATCCCCATGCTCTGGACCATCGGCGGGGCGGTCGTCGCAGGCATCCTCGCCCGCATCGCGATCGCAGTCGTGAATCCGGGCGAGGCGCACACGGCAGACGTGCGCGACAAGCAGATCGACCGCGCCGGAGAGCAGGTGGGCAACTCGCTCGTCGTCATCGCCGCGATCGGCGCGCTGGTGCTGGCGATGCTCGAGGTGCACTGGTTCTGGATCGCCAACGCGATCTACCTCGGCTTCGTGCTCTCCGCCGTGCTCGGGAGCATGGCGAAGCTCGCGATGTACCGCCGCGGGGTGCCGACGTGGTGAAGCCGACCAGGGTCATGAACGACATCCGCACGCTGCGGTTCCGGCACGGCGAGATGACGCAGGCCGAGCTCGCGCAGCGGCTCGGGGTCACCCGCCAGACCGTCATCGCCATCGAGCAGGGGCGGTACTCGCCGTCGCTCGAGATGGCCTTCCAGATCGCTCGGGTGTTCGGGGTACCGCTCGACGACGTCTTCCAGTACCCCCACGAGGCAGAGGAGTCGGCATCATGAGGATCGCCGCCTACCACCGGTACGGATCGCCCGACGTCGTCGGGGTCGAGGAGCGCGAAGAGCCCCAGCCGGGCGCCGGCGAGATGCGGGTGCGGGTGCACGCGGCATCCGTCGGCTCGTCGGATGCCGCGGGCCGCTCGGGCACGCCCTGGTTCGCCCGCCTCGCCTTCGGCCTCCGCCGGCCGAAGAACGCGGTGCTCGGCTCCGACTTCGCCGGCGTGATCGACGCGGTCGGCCCCGGCGTCACGCGCTTCGCCGTGGGCGACCGGGTGTTCGGCGCGACCGGCGCCGACGGCGGCGCCCACGCCGAGGCGATCATCGTGAGCGAGCGCGCCGCGATCGTGTCCCTGCCCGACGACGTCGCGTTCGATGCGGCGGTCGCGATCTGCGACGGCGCGATGACCGCGCTGCCGTTCCTGCGCGACGGCGGACGGCTCCGGCCCGGCATGCGTGTGCTGGTCATCGGCGCGTCCGGTGCCGTCGGCTCGGCTGCCGTGCAGCTCGCCGCGCAGCTCGGCGCCGAGGTGACCGGGGTCTGCGGGCCCGCGCACGTCGAGCTCGTCGCGTCGCTGGGCGCGCGCCGCGTCATCGACTACACGCAGGGCGACCCGCTGCAGCCCGGCGCGACCTACGACGTCGTGTTCGACGCGGTCGGCGCGAGCCGCTTCCGCCGGGCGCGCCGCGTGCTCGCCGACCGCGGGCGGTACCTCACGACCGTGCCGTCGTGGGCGATCATGCTCCAGCAACTCACGTCGCGGCTCGGCCGTCGCCGCGCCGTCATCATGTTCACCGGGCTCAGGTCGGCCGACGCCAAGCGTCCCGACCTCGAGGAGCTCGCTGCGCTCGCCGCGTCCGGCCGGTTCGCGCCGGTCCTCGAGCGGGTGCTCCCGCTCGACGACGTCGCCGAGGCGCACCGCATCGTCGACACCGGCCACAAGGCCGGCACAGTCGCCATCACGCCCGTCACCCAGCACCAGGAGGCATCATGAGAGCCGTCGTCCAGAACGCCTACGGAGGACCTGAGATCCTCGCCGTCGCCGAGGTGCCCGAGCCCGCGCCGCCCGGCAAGGGCGAGGTCGCGATTGCGGTGGGCGCGGCCGGCGTCCACGCGGGCGACGTGTGGATCATGCGCGGCGAGCCGCTCGTGATCCGCGCCGCGTTCGGACGGAAGCGGCCGCGGCGCCCGATCGTGGGCCGCGACATCGTCGGCACGGTCACCGCGGTGGGCGAGGGCGTCACGACGCTCGCGCTCGGCGACCGCGTGTTCGCCGAGTCGAACCAGGGGGGCTTCGCTGAGACGGCCTTGATGGATGCCGCGTACGTGCGCCGCGCGCCGGAGAACCTCGACGACGTGCACGCCGCGGTCATCCCGGTCTCGGGGACGACCGCGCTGCAGGGCCTGCGCCTCGCGGGCGTGGGGTCCGGCGACCGAGTGCTCGTGATCGGCGCGTCGGGTGGCGTCGGCACGTACGCGGTACAGCTCGCGGCCGCGCTCGGCGCCGAGGTGACGGGAGTCGCGAGCGCGGCCAAGGCTGACCACGTGCGCGCCGCCGGCGCGACCTGCGTCATCGACTACCGCACCGAGGACGTCACGGCCGGCGACGCCGTCTACGACGTCGTGTTCGACCTGGTCGCCGACCACTCGATCGGTGCGTTGTGCCGCATCCTCGCGCCGCGGGGCACGCTCGTGCTCTCGTCCGGCACCGGATCCCGCCTGCTCGGCCCGATCCCGCGGCTCGCCGCCGCGGCGATCCGGTCGCCGTTCACGCGGCAGCGGCTCAAGCCCCTGGCCGCCCGGCGCAACGGCGACGACCTCGACGAACTCCGTGCGCACGCCGAGGCAGGGCGGCTCCGACCGGTCGTGGACGAGGTGTTCCCGCTCGATCGCGCCCCCGAGGCGTTCGCCCGGCTCGCGTCGGGCACGGTCCGCGGCAAGGTCGCGATCCGGGTGCGGGGCGGCGACGAGGCGACGGATGCCGCGGCGCGGGCCGCCGTCGACCGGGCCGCCGCCGAGCCTGCCGCCGACCGGGGCCGCGCCGAGCCCGCCGGCGCCCGGCCCGCCGGCGCTCAGCCGAGCAGCACCGCGCCGTAGGCGAGCGCGGCGACGAGCGTCCACGACGCGAGGCCGACGACGAGCGCCCGCCAGCCCGTGTGCAGCAGTGCGGCGACGCGGATCGACGCGCCGAGGGCGAACAGCGCCATCGCCAGCAGCGTCGTCTGCACGAGGTCCGCTCCGGTGAGCAGTGCCTCGGGCAGCGGCACGAACGTGCGGAGGAGGACCGCGGCGAGGAAGCCGACGACGAACAGGGGCACGATCGCGGGGCGCGGGCCCGCGGCATCCGTCGCTCGACGTCGCTCGACGCCCGCGGCGATCGCGACCATCGGCGCGAGCAGCAGCACGCGCGTGAGCTTGACGACCACCGCCACCGCGAGCGCCGACGCTCCCGCCACCTGCGCGGTCGCCACCACCTGGCCCACGTCGTGGACGCCCGCGCCGACCCAGTGCCCGAACTCCGGGGCGGTCAGCCCGAGCGGATGCCACAGCGCGGGCAGCACCGCGATCGCCAGCGTGCCGCACAGCGTGACGAGCGCCACCGGCACCGCCTGCTCCTCGTGGCGTGCACGCACCGCGGCGCCCATCGCGCCGATCGCGGACGCCCCGCAGATCGCGAAGCCGCTCGCGACGAGGAGCGGCTCGCGGCCCGGCAGGCCGAGCGCCCGGCCGAGCCACCACGTGCCGCCGAACGTGAGCACGACCACGCCGACCGTGGTGAGCACCGTGACCCAGCCGAGCGCGGCGATGTCGCCGAGGCCGAGCTTCAGCCCGAGGAGCACGATGCCGGCGCGCAGCAGCGTGCGGGCGCTGAACGCGAGCCCGGGACGGAGCGCGCCGTCGAGGCGCGGGCGCATCCACGGGACCTGGCCGGCCACGATGCCCGCCGCGACGGCGAGCGTGAGCAGCGGCACGACGGGCAGCGCGAGGTGCGCGAGCCACGCGAGGGCCGCGGCGCCGGCGGCGACCGCCAGGCCCGGCATCCGCTCGCCCCACCGCCCGTGCGACGCGCCCGCGCGGTCGCGCCCGGTCGCGCTCATCCCCAGCCGGGCAGCCAGAAGTGCAGCTGCCGGAACTCCGGGCTGACGGGGATCGCGGCCCACAGCGGGTAGAAGAACACCGACACCGCCGTCACCACGGTGAGGTAGACGGCGACCGTCGCGATGCCCTGCTGGCGTCGCCAGCGCAGGTCGTCGGGCCGGCCGAGCACGAGGTCCAGCACGTACACCAGGGCGAGGATCACGTACGGCTGGTACGCGATCGTGTAGAAGTGGAACACCGTGCGCTCGACGTACAGAAGCCACGGCAGGTACCCGGCGGCGACGCCGAGCAGGACGGCCCCGGCCTGCCACTCGTGGTAGCGCGCGAAGCGGTACACGAGGTAGAGCGTCGCGAGCGTCGCCGCCCACCAGATGAGCGGGTTCGCGATGCCGATGATCGACGCGACGCACTGGTCGGCGCCGCAACCGGCGGCATCGGCGTAGTACATGTTCGTCGGCCGCAGCATGAGCGGCCACGTGAGCGGGTTCGCCTCCCAGGGGTGCTCGGTGCGCACGCCGACGTGGTAGCCGTACGCGGCCTGGTGGTAGTGCCACAGGCTCTGCAGCGGATGCGGAACCCACGACCAGAACCCCGACGCCGCGTTGCCGGGCTCGTCCGCCCACCCGCGGTAGTAGCCGCCGGACGTGACGAGCCACCCCGTCCACGAGGCGAGGTAGGTGACTGCGGCCGTCGGCACGAGCAGCAGGAACGTGATCGGGCCTTGCTTGACGACGGCGCCCTCGACGTAGAACGGCAGTCCGGCGCGGCGGCGCGCGAGCGCGTCGACGAGCACCAGGTACACGCCCACGGCGGCGAGGAAGTACAGGCCCGACCACTTCACCGCGATCGCCGCGCCGAGCGCGACGCCCGCTGCGACCACCCACGGCCTCGCCCAGACCACCGGACCCGAGCGCGAGTCGCCGCCGGCCTCCTGCTGCGCGGCGAGGCGCGCTGCGAAGCGTGACGAGGTGCGCGAACGGTCGAGCAGGACGAACCAGAAGCCGAGCAGCCCGAACAGCATGAGCCAGTTGTCGAGCAGCGCCACCCGGCTCATCACGATGGCGTTTCCGTCGATCGCGAACAGGAACCCGGCGATCACGGCGAGCAGGGTCGAGCGGAAGAGGATGCGGCCGACCATGGTCATCGCGAAGACGGCGACGACGCCGGCGAGTGCCGTCACGGCGCGCCACCAGAACGCGTTGTCGGCACCGAACGTCGCCATGCCGAGACCGAGCATCCACTTGCCGAGCGGCGGGTGCACGACGTATGCGGGGTCGTCCGAGTAGACCTCGGTGTCGCCGCGGTTGAAGTCCTCGTTCGCGCCCTCCGGCCAGGATGACTCGTAGCCGTTGGCGATGAGCGTCCACGCATCCTTCACGTAGTACGTCTCGTCGAAGACGAGCTCCTGCGGCGTGCCGAGGTTCCAGAACCGCAGCACCGCCGCGAGCAGGGCCACCGCGACCGGGCCGCCCCAATACCAGAGTGCACGCCGCCGCGGTGTGCGCAGCAGGTGCGCCCAGCGCTCGTCGAGGCGAGAGCCGCGCGAGCGGTCGTCGACGGCCGGCTCGAGGACGTCGGGCGAGTCGGGGGATTCCGGTGCGTCGAGGGCGTCGGGTGTCGCGTCGCGCGCGTCGGCGCCGACCCCGTTCGAACCCATGCGCCCCACTGTAGCCGCGCCCGCAGCGCCGTCCGTGCGTCAGACTGGAGCCGTGATCATCCTCGCGGCGACGCCCATCGGCAACCTCGGCGACGCGTCGGCGCGGCTGCGCCAGGCGCTCGAGGACGCCGCCGTCGTCGCCTCCGAGGACACGCGCGTCACGCAGCGGCTCCTGGCCGGCCTCGGCATCGCCAACCGGCCGAAGCTCATCGCCTTGCACGAGCACAACGAACGTGCACGCGCCGCCGACCTCGTCGAGCTCGCGCGCGACGGCGACCTGCTCGTCCTCAGCGACGCGGGGATGCCGACGGTCTCGGACCCGGGCTTCGTGCTCGTCCAGGCCGCGGTCGCCGGAGGCGTCGACGTCACCGCGATCCCCGGGCCGAGCGCCGTGATCACCGCGCTCGCCGTGTCGGGGCTCCCGACCGACCGGTTCGCCTTCGAGGGCTTCCTGCCGCGCAAGTCGGGCGAGCGGATGCGGCGCCTCGCCGAACTCGCCGCGGACCGCCGCACGCTCGTGTTCTTCGAGGCGCCGTCGCGGCTCGCCGCGAGCCTCGAGTCACTCGCCGAGGCGTTCGGCGGCTCGCGGCCCGCCGCGGTGTGCCGCGAGCTGACGAAGCTCCACGAGGAGGTGCGGCGCGGCCCGCTCGCCGAGTTGGCCGAGTGGGCCGCGGGCGGGGTCCGCGGTGAGATCTGCATCGTCGTGGGCGGTGCCGGCGAGGCGGCGCCGGTGGACGAGGGCGAGGCCGTGGCTCGGGTCGTCGGCCTCGCGGCATCCGGCACCCGACTGAAGGATGCCGCGTCGATCGTCGCCGCGGAGACCGGGCTCGGCAGGCGCGACCTCTACGAAGCGGCCCTCGCGGCCCGCCGGTCGGACTGACCCCTCGCGCCGCGGGCTCGGCAGGAGGAGAATCGGGTGAGACGCACTGTGGAGGTGCGAGATGGCTCACGCGATCAGGTACCACCGCTTCGGCGGGCCCGAGGTCCTCGAGGTCGAGGAGATCCCGACGCCCGAACCGGGCGAGGGCGAGGTCCTCGTCGAGGTCTTCGCGACCGGCCTGAATCCGATGGAGAGCCTGACGCGTGGCGGAGCGATCGCCGGGGCCGGAGGCGCGGGGGTGGCGCGGGGCCAGGGCCGCGACCTCGCGGGCGTCGTCGTCGGCACCGGGCCGGGCGCCGACGTCTTCTCGCGGGGCGATTCGGTGATGGGCTGGGTCGAGGACGGCGCGCAGGCGTCCCACGTCGTCGTGCCCGAGACGCAGCTGCTTCGGCGCCCCGTTTCGGTGCCGTGGGAGGTCGCAGGCTCCCTCTACACGGCGGGCACCATCGCGTGGTCCGCGGTGGAGGGACTCGGCCTGGGAGCTGACGACACGGTCGTCGTCACCGCGGCGGCCGGCGGCGTCGGATGCCTCGCGGCGCAGCTGGCGCGGCTGCGCGGTGCCATGGTGATCGGCACGAGCGCCGAGGCCAGGGGCGACTTCCTCGCCCAGTTCGGCATCATCCCGCTCGCGTACGGGCCCTCGCTCGCGGAACGGGTGCGAGCCGTCACGGACGGGCCGGTCACCGCCTTCCTCGACTTCCTCGGTGGCCAGGCGCACGAGGCGCTCGCACTCGGCGTGCCGCCGTCCCGGACCCTGACCGTCCTCGACCGGACCGCGGTCGACGAGCACGGCATCGTCGCCGTCGAGCCGGGCGATCTCGTCGCGCTGCGACGCATCACCGGGCTCGTCGCCGCGCATCGCGTCCGGCTTCCCATCGCCGACGTCTTCCCCGTGGAGCGCGTCGCCGACGCGTACCGCGCGCTCGACCGGAGGGACGCACCCGGGAAGATCGTGCTCGGGTTCCGCGTCGTGCACTACGACCAGCAGCACGTCCACGAGCCTGACCTGAAGGAGCAGGACGTCACGCTCGGCGTGCCCACGCCGCACCGGCACATCGACGTCGAGGAGTCCGTGCCGCCCGTGATCGGCGACGGGCGTACCCGCCAACGGCACCGCGAGGAACGCGCGGAGCGCGAGCGCGCCGCCGAACGGGAGGCAGGGAGCGACCGCGTGCCCTGACGTCCTCATGGCGCACCGGTGATTCCATGCACATGCATCGGAATCACAGGTGGTTCCCACGCGGCTCACACCGCCCGGGCGCAGGATGACCGCGACAGCGGAGTCCCGGGGGTGGCGTCATGGCACAGGCGGTTCGGTTCAGTGAGTTCGGCGGTCCGGAGGTGCTCGAGATCCAGGAGATCCCGACGCCCGAGCCGGGGCCCGGCGAGGTGCTCGTCGAGGTGTACGCGGCGGGGATCTCACCCGTGGAGACGGCGGTGCGGCTCGGCTCGGATGCGGATCGGTGGCCGGTCGAGTTCCCGTCCGGGCAGGGCCGCGAATTCGCCGGCGTCGTCTCGAAGGTCGGACCGGGTGCGGCCCGCTTCCGGCGCGGCGCCGAGGTCATCGGCTACGTCGCCCGAGGTGCGCAGGCGACGCACGTCGTCGTCCCCGAAGCGCAACTCGTGCCCAAGCCGGTGTCGCTGGCATGGGAGGTCGCGGGCTCGCTCTACGTCGCAGGGACGACCGCGCTCGGCGCCGTCGAGGGGCTGAACCTCGGCGCGCGCGACGTCGTGGTGATCACCGCCGCAGCCGGCGGCATCGGCGCCCTCGCCGCCCAACTCGCCAAGGCGCGCGCCGCGGTCGTGATCGGGACCACGACCGAGGCGCGGTTCGACTTCGTCCGCCAGTTCGGCATCGTCCCCGTCGCGTACGGGCCGGACCTCGCGGCGCGCATCCGTTCGCTCACGGAGTCGCCCGTCACGGCGTTCCTCGACTTCCTCGGCGGCCAGGCCGACGAGGCAGCCGCCCTCGGCGTCCCCCCGACGCGCGTGTTCACCACGACCGACTGGCGCGCGGTCGAGGAGCACGACGCGGTGAAGCTGTACGCCGGCGACACCGTCGCGCTCGGTCGCGTCGCGCAGCTGGTCGCCGACCGCCAGGTCCGCCTGCCGATCGCGGACGTGTTCTCGCTCGCCGAGATCGGCGACGCGTACCGCCAACTCGACCAGCGCGACTCCGCGGGCAAGATCGTGATCGGCATGAAGCTCGTCGACTACAAGGGGCAGAAGATCACGCCCTCCCGGCTCAAGCAGCAGGACGTCACGATCGGGGTCCCGACGCCGCACGACCGGGTGAGCGTCGAGGGCGTGCTGCCGCCGGTGATCGGCGACGGACGCGCCCGCAGGCTGCGCACCGGCTCGATCCCGACGGTCGCGGGGGCGGGCGCCGGCGCGTCCGCGCGCTGACGCCCACCGGGCGGCATCCGCCCCGGCGTGACGCGCCACGCGCCGCCCGTAGGATTGTCGGCATGGCCGACGGCTCCTCGTTCTACATCACGACCCCCATCTTCTACGTCAACGACGTGCCCCACATCGGGCACGCGTACACCGAGGTCGCCGCCGACGTGCTCGCACGGTGGCACCGGCAGGCGGGCCGCGACACGTGGATGCTGACGGGCACCGACGAGCACGGCCAGAAGATCCTCCGCACCGCGACCGCCAACGGGGTGACCCCGCAGGAGTGGGCCGACAAGCTCGTCGCCGAGGCGTGGAAGCCGCTGCTCGACACGATCGACGTCGCCAACGACGACTTCATCCGCACGACCGACGAGCGCCACGAGGCGAACGTGCAGAAGTTCCTCCAGCACCTCTTCGACGAGGGCTGGATCTACACGGGCGAGTACGAGGGCTATTACTGCGTCGGCTGCGAGGAGTACAAGCAGCAGTCCGAGCTCGTCGACGGCGAGGGCGAGTACGCCGGGCAGCTCGTGTGCGCCATCCACTCGAAGCCCGTCGAACTGCTGCACGAGAAGAACTACTTCTTCCGCATGTCGGCCTTCCAGGAGAAGCTGCTGGCGCTCTACGACGACCGCCCCGACTTCGTGCAGCCGGAGTCGGCGCGCAACGAGGTCGTGAGCTTCGTGCGCGCCGGGCTCGACGACCTGTCGATCTCGCGGTCGACGTTCGACTGGGGCGTCAAGGTCCCGTGGGACGAGACGCACGTCGTGTACGTGTGGTTCGACGCGCTGCTGAACTACATCACCGCCGTCGGCTACGGGCAGAGCGATGCGGAGTTCGCGCGCCGCTGGCCCGCGCAGCACCTCGTCGGCAAGGACATCCTCCGCTTCCACGCCGTGATCTGGCCTGCGATGCTCATGGCCGCGGGCCTCGAGGTGCCGCGCGGCGTCTTCGGCCACGGCTGGCTGCTCGTCGGCGGCGAGAAGATGTCGAAGTCGAAGCTCACGGGCATCGCGCCCGAGCAGATCACCGACACGTTCGGCTCCGACGCGTTCCGCTACTACTTCCTCTCGGCGATCCACTTCGGCCAGGACGGCTCCTTCTCATGGGAGGACCTCGCCGCGCGCTACCAGGCCGAGCTCGCGAACGGCTTCGGAAACCTCGCCTCGCGTGTCGTCGCGATGATCGGCCGCTACTGCGACGGCGAGGTTCCGACGGGCGCCGTCGGCCGCACCGGGGCCGACGAGGCGATCGTCGCGCTCGAGGCCGAGGTGACGGATGCCGCGTGGCGGGCCATCGGTCGACTGCACGTCCACGAGGCCATCGCCGCGGCATGGCGCCTCGTCGACGCATTGAACGGCTACCTCACCGAGCAGGAGCCCTGGGCGCTCGCGAAGGACCCGGCGAACCGCGACCGGCTCGAGGCCGTGCTCGCGACCGCCTACCACGGGCTCGGCACGCTCGCCGTGCTGCTCTCGCCCGTGCTGCCCAAGGCGACCGCGAAGCTGTGGACCGCGCTCGGCGCGCCCGGGACCGTGCAGGAGCAGCGCATCGACCGCGCCCACGAGTGGGCGGTCGGGTCGCGGGTGGTCGCGCTCGAGCCGCTGTTCCCGCGCGTGGAGGTCGCCGAGTGACGGCTCGGGCCGAGCCTCGGATCGAGGAGCCCGCGGAGCGGGAGTCTCGAGACCACCTGCGCACGCGTTCCGACGGCGGCCGCGCCGCCGAGTACCCGCCGCTGCCCGAGCCGCTCCGCGTGCCCGTCTACGACAACCACACGCACCTCGAGATCGCCGACGGGGCCCTGCCGCTGACGGCGCACGAGCACCTCGAGCGCGCGGCGTCGGCGGGCGTCGCCGGTGCGGTGCAGGTCGGCACGGATGTCACGACCAGCCGCTGGTCGGCCGAACTCGCCGCGCGAGAGCCGCGACTGCTCGCCGCCGTCGCCCTGCACCCGAACGAGGCGCCCGAGCTCGAGACCCGCGGAGGGCTCGACGCCGCCATCGCCCTGATCGACGAGCTCGCCGCGCAGCCCCGGGTGCGCGCCGTCGGCGAGACCGGGCTCGACTTCTACCGCACGGGCGACGACGGACGCGACGCGCAGTACCGCTCCTTCGAGGCGCACATCGACATCGCCAAGCGGCACGGCGTCGCGCTCCAGATCCACGACCGCGACGCGCACGACGAGGTCGTCTCAACCCTCCGCCGGGTGGGCGCGCCCGACACCACGATCTTCCACTGCTTCTCGGGCGGCGAGGAACTCGCGCGGCTCGCGGGCGATGCCGGGTGGTACTGCTCGTTCGCCGGGAACATCACGTTCAAGAATGCCGAGAACCTCCGCGAGGCGCTCCGCGTCGTGCCGCGAGAGCTGATCCTCGTCGAGACCGATGCGCCGTACCTCACGCCCGTCCCGCTCCGCGGGCGACCGAACGCGCCCTACCTCGTGCCGCACACCATGCGGTTCATGGCCGAGGTGCTCGACACCGACCTCGACGAGCTATGCGCCCAGGTCGCCGGGAACACCGTGCGGGCCTACGGGTCGTGGGCCGAGGGGCTCGCGGCATCCGCCCGCCCCGGAACCGCGGACGAGCCGACGGGATCGGCGTGACGCGGCGCGTCGCGACCGGCGACGACCCGGAGTGCCGCAGCATCGAGATCGTGCGGGGGAGCAGCCGGTGAACGCGCACCGCCACGAGGCCGACGGGGCGGACCGAACCCCGCGCCTGCTCGGGCCCGCGGAGATCCGCGATCTCGCCGACCTGCTCGGCGTCACGCCGACGAAGAAGCTCGGCCAGAACTTCGTGCACGACGCCAACACCGTGCGACGGATCGTGCAGACCGCCGCGGTCGAACGCGGCGAGACCGTGCTCGAGGTCGGCCCGGGCCTCGGCTCCCTCACGCTCGGCCTGCTCGAGGCCGGCGCAGACGTGATCGCCGTCGAGATCGACGGGCGCCTCGCCGAGCAGCTGCCGCACACCGCGAGGGTCATGCAGCCCGACACGCGGCTCACCGTCGTGCACGACGACGCGATGCGCGTCACCACGCTGCCCGACGCACCGACGCGCCTCGTCGCGAACCTTCCGTACAACGTCTCGGTGCCCGTGCTGCTGCACCTGCTCGAGCACGTCCCGTCGCTGCGGAGCGGCATCGTCATGGTGCAGGCCGAGGTCGGGCACCGCCTCGCCGCCGACCCCGGCTCGAAGGTCTACGGCGCGCCGAGCGTCAAGGCCGCCTGGTACGGGCGGTGGCGCATCGCCGGGCAGGTGTCGCGCATGGTGTTCTGGCCGGTGCCCAACGTCGACTCGGTGCTCGTCGGCTTCGAGCGCGGTCCCGCCCCGGGCGACCCGGCGGGCACCGAGGAGGAGCGCATCGCGGTGTTCGGGCTCGTCGACGCCGCCTTCCAGCAGCGCCGGAAGATGCTGCGCCAGTCGCTCTCCGCACGGCTCGGAGGGTCGGCCGCCGCCGCCACCGCCGTGCTCGAACGCGCCGGCGTCGACCCGCAGGCGCGCGGCGAGCAGCTCACGGTCGAGGACTTCCTGCGGATCGCGCGCGCCGCGGCATCCGCCTGACGTCGCACCGGATCGCACGCCCGCCGCGGTCGCGCCACCCCTTGCGGTCCGCACGGCACGCGGGGGTACCGTGAGGGCATGCAGCAGGACAGCATCGGGTCATCCGGCGAGGGCATCGGCGACGCCAAGGTCATCGAGACCACCGGCCGGGGGCGCGACGAGTGGTTCGGCATCCTCGACGAGGCGGGCGCCGCGAGCTGGACGCACCCCGAGATCGCCGCGTGGCTCGCGGCCGACCAGGGCGTCGACCGATGGTGGTCGCAGCACCTCACGGTCGCGTACGAGCAGGCGCGCGGCATCCGCTCGCCCGGCCAGCGCCAGGACGGCTCGTTCGAGGCGAGCGTCTCGCGCACCGTGGACCTCGACGCGGTCGACGCACTGCACGCGCTCGCGAACCTCGTCGCCGCCGAGCTCGGGGTCGAGCCGCTCGCGCGCAACACCTCGGCGCGGCATCCGACCGCGCGGTTCCACCTCGACGGGGGCGAGTTCGTGCTCGCCGGGTCGAGCCCGCGCGGCGACGGACGCTCGTCGATCTCGCTGACCTGGGGCAGGATGCCGGACGGGTCGCGCATCGCGGACGTCAAGGCCGCCCTGCGCGAGTGGCTCGGGCGCGTCGGCTGAGCGCATGCCCTAGCGTGGACGCATGACGATCGCGGCGACCGACGAGGCGGTGCACGTCCGGGCGCCCGGGAAGATCAACCTCTTCATGCGCGTCGGCGCACTCGACGCCGACGGCTACCACGACGTCGCCACCGCGTACCAGGCCGTGTCGCTGTACGAGGACGTCCGCGCGTGGCCCGACGACGACATCACGGTCGCGTTCAACGGCTCGGTCGACACCTCCGACCTGCCGACGGATGCCTCGAACCTCGCGATCCGCGCCGCGAGGCTGCTCGCACGGCACGCCGGAGTGCCCGGCGGCGTGCGGCTCGAGATCGACAAGCACGTGCCCATCGCCGGCGGCATGGGCGGCGGGTCGGCGGACGCCGCGGCGACCCTCGTCGCGTGCGACGCCCTCTGGGGCACGGCGCTGCCCAAGGAGGAGATGCACGCGCTCGCCGCGTCGCTCGGCGCCGACGTCCCGTTCGCACTCACGGGCGGCACCGCGATCGGCACCGGTCGCGGCGACCGCTTGAGTCCCGCGCTCGCGACGGGGTCGTTCCACTGGGTGCTCGCGGTCGCGGAGTTCGGCCTCTCGACCCCGGCGGTGTACCGCGAGCTCGACCGGCGACGCGACGCCGGACTCGAGGAGGGCTGGCGGACCGGCGCGGATGCGGCGTCCGTCGCACCCACGGTCGACCTCGCGGTGCTGCAGGCGCTGCGCGCGGGTGACCCCCGGCGACTCGCGGAGGCGCTGCACAACGACCTGCAGTCGGCGGCCCTCTCGCTCGCTCCCGGGCTCGGCCGGATCCTCGAGATCGGCGAACGGAACGGTGCGCTCGCGGGCCTCGTCTCGGGATCGGGACCGACCGTCGCGTTCCTCGTCGACGATGCGGACTCGGCCATCGAGCTCCAGGTCGCGCTGTCGGCGGCGCGACTGACCGCGGTGCACGTCCACGGGCCGGTGCACGGCGCGCGCGTGGCGCTGCGCTGAGGCTGCGCCTCGGACCCTCCCGCGCCGCGCCAAGCGCCCGCCCGTCACGTCGAGTTGATGCCATTCGCACCGTTGGAGCAGTGAAGCGATGCGAATGGCATCAACTCGCGGGTGGGGCGGCGCCCACCTGTGGAGAGCGGGCCTGTGCGGCCCGGCGATCGTGGACGCTGGGGCGGTGCCCCGCTCGCAGGAACTCCCGTGGTCGCTCCGCGGCCTGCCGTCGTTCACTCGTCGCGAGGCAGACCGCCACGGCATCCACTGGCGCCGACTGGCGGCCGCCGACCTCATGCGCCCCTTCCACGGCGTACGGCTCCAGGTCGCCGATGAGGCGCCGACCGTCCGTGAGTTGGCCCGCGCATACGCCAAGCGGATGCCGCGCCGCCAGGTCTTCAACCACGAGACCGCGGCCGTGCTGTGGGGCATACCCCTTCCGGACCGCCCTGCAGAGCCCGACGAGCTCGATCCCGTGCCCCCGCTCTTGCACGTGTCGGTCCCGTGGGGTTCTGCGAGGCCCGCAGCGCGCGGTGTCCACGGGCACATCCTGCGATTCGACCGGATCGACGTGCGCGTCCATCGCGGCCTGCGGATGGTCGATCCCGCGACCGCGTGGGTGCAGCTCGGTGCGCTGCTCGCCGCGGACGATCTCGTCGCGGCCGCGGACTTCCTCCTCACAGGTACGGAGCCGTACGACGGGCGCCCGCCGCTCTGCACGCCGCCCGAACTCGCGGTCGCGCTGGACGCGCACCCCGGATGCCGTGGTGCCGCGTCGCTGCGCGCCGCCCACGCCCTTGCCCGGCGAGGCGCGCTCTCACGCCGCGAGTCACTCCTCCGACTCGATCTTGTCCGCGCGGACCTGCCTGAGCCGGTGCCGAATCACCGCGTGCTCGACGCCGGCGGTGCGCTCCTCGCGATGATCGACCTCGCGTACCCGGAGTACCTGGTCGGGATCGAGTACCAGAGCGATCTCCATCGGACGCCGAGCCGGTGGCGCCGCGACATCCGTCGAATCGAGGGCCTCGCGGATGCAGGCTGGGTCATCGTGCAGGCCACGTCGGACGATGTGAGCGCGGACGGCGGCCTCAGGGATTCCGTACAGTTCGCCGAGCGGGTGCGGCGGCGGCTCCGTGCGCGCGGCTGGCCGGGCTGAGGTCTCGTCGTTCCGCCACGAGTTGATGTCATTCGCAACGCTCGGGCCCCTCACCGTTGCGAATGACACCAACTCGGCGGGGGTGCGGTGAGCCCGCGGAACGCGGGGATGCCCGCGGCGAGAGCGCTCAGGCGGTGTGGCTAGGGTTGAGCGCGACATGGCACACCTCCTCGGCGCCGAGCGCCTGCACCTCGAATTCCCCACGCGCACCGTCTTCGACGAGGTCACCCTCGGCATCGACGAAGGCGACCGCATCGGCATCGTGGGGCGCAACGGCGACGGCAAGTCGACGCTGCTGAAGCTGCTCGCCGGGCGGCTCGAGCCCGATGGCGGGCGCGTGACGGTGCGCCGCGGCATCCGCATCGGCATGCTCGACCAGACCGACGCGGCCGACGCCGATGCGACCGTCGCCGACGTCGTCGTCGGCGGCATCGAGGAGCACGTATGGGCGGGAGACGCGAAGGCGCGCGACGTGATCGCGGGTCTGCTCGCCGACGTCCCCTGGCACGGCCGGATCGGCAGCCTGTCGGGCGGCCAGCGCCGACGCGTGGGCCTCGCGGCGCTGCTCATCGGCGACTGGGACGTGCTGTTCCTCGACGAGCCGACCAACCACCTCGACGTCGAGGGCATCGCGTGGCTCGCCGGCCACGTGAAGGGCCGCTGGGCGGCGAACGACGGCGCGCTCGTCGTCGTGACGCACGACCGGTGGTTCCTCGACGAGGTGTGCACGGCGACGTGGGAGGTGCACGACGGCATCGTCGAGCCCTTCGAGGGCGGGTACGCGGCGTACGTGCTGCAGCGCGTCGAGCGCGACCGGATGGCCGCGGCATCCGAGGCCAAGCGCCAGAACCTCATGCGCAAGGAGCTCGCCTGGCTGCGGCGAGGCGCGCCCGCGCGCACGTCGAAGCCGAAGTTCCGCATCGACGCGGCGAACCAGCTCATCGAGAACGAGCCGCCCGTGCGCAACCCGGTCGAGCTCAACCGCCTCGCAGTGTCGCGGCTCGGCAAGGACGTCGTGGACCTGCTCGACGTCACCGTCGAGTACCCGGTGCAGGATGCCGCGCAGGCGGGTCTCGATGCGGGTCCGGCTTCGCCGGATGCCACTCGACCGGCGGTGAGGACCGTGCTGCACGAGCTCGAGTGGCGCATCGCGCCGGGGGAGCGCACGGGCATCCTCGGCGTGAACGGCGCGGGCAAGTCGACGCTGCTGAAGCTCGTGACCGGCGAGGTGCAGCCCACGACCGGGCGCGTCAAGCGCGGCAAGACCGTGAAGATCGCGGTGCTGAGCCAGGAGCTCGCCGAACTCGCCGAGTGGGCCGACGAGCGCGTCTCCGCGGTGGTCGCCGCGCAGAAGACGAGCTACGTGGTCGGGGCGGGTTCGAAGGCCGTCGAGCTCACGCCGGGCCAGCTGCTCGAGCGGCTCGGGTTCACGAGCCAGCAGCTCGCGACGCCCGTGAAGGACCTCTCGGGCGGGCAGAAGCGGCGGCTGCAACTGCTGATGATCCTGCTGCAGGAGCCGAACGTGCTGATCCTCGACGAGCCGACGAACGACCTCGACACCGACATGCTCGCCGCGATCGAGGACCTGCTCGACGCGTGGCCCGGCACGCTGCTCGTGGTGAGCCACGACCGGTACCTCGTCGAGCGCGTGACCGACCGGCAGGTCGCGATCCTCGACGGGCACCTGCGCGACCTCCCTCGGGGCGTCGACCAGTACCTCGAGCTGCGGGCGGCGTCTGCGGGTCGAGGAGCCGACGGAGGAGGCGTCTCGAGACCCCCCTCGGCGCCAACCGGCCTCGAGACGCCCGCAGAGCGGGCTCCTCGACCCGCACCACAGCTCGCGGGCGCCGACCGGCGCACCGCCGAGAAGGAGCTGTCGTCGATCGACCGGCGGCTCGAGAAGCTCCAGACGCAGATCGCCGACCACCACGAGAAGCTGGCCCGGCACGACCAGTCCGACTACGTCGGCCTCGGTGCGCTCGGCGACGAGTTGCGAGCGCTGGAGGACGCCGTGGCCGACCTCGAGACCCGCTGGCTCGAAGTTTCCGAGCAGCTCGAAGGCTAGTGTCGCAGGATCTGTGACAGATGGTGACCACGGTGTCATCGACGCGAAGGATCTTCGCCTAGCGTGGTAAGTGCGTTCGCGAACGCGGCATCGACGCCCCACCGCCACCAGCGGTGGGGTTTCGTCATGCCGGGCACCATCCGCCACCAGCATCCGATCGCGCGCGCTCACGTGGAAGAGGAACACCGTCATGCCCAGCACCCGAACCAAGCTCATCGCCGCGCTCGCCGCAGCACCCCTCGTCATCGGCCTCGCCGCCTGCTCGTCTGCCGGAGCCGCCGAGGGCGACGACGTCGTCCGCATCGGCGTCGTCGGCAAGTCCGACCCGCAGTGGCCGGCCTTCGAGGAGGCCGCCGCCGAGGCCGGCATCGAGATCGAACTGGTGGATTTCGCCGATTACGCCCAGCCGAACCCGGCACTCACCGAGGGCGAGCTCGACCTCAACCAGTTCCAGCACATCGTGTACCTCGCGGACTACAACGTGTCGGCCGGCGCCGACCTCACGCCGGTCGGGGCCACCGCGATCTACCCGCTCGGGCTGTACTCGACGAAGTACGACTCGGTCGACGAGATCCCCGCCGGCGAGACCGTCGCCGTGCCCGACGACCCCTCGAACCTCGCACGTGCGCTCCTCGTGCTCCAGTCGGCCGGGCTCATCGAGCTCGAGGACGGCGGCTCGATCTTCTCGACCGTCGCCGACATCGACGAGGCGAACTCGAAGGTGGAGGTCACCCCGCTCGAGGCGTCGCTCACCCCGACGAGCCTGCCGGATGTCGCGGCCGCCGTCATCAACAACGATTTCGTCGAGGACGCCGGCCTCACCTTCGCCGACGCGATCGCGCAGGACGACCCTTCCGACCCGAACGCGCTGCCGTACGTGAACATCTTCGCGGCCCGCTCCGACGACGCCGAGAACGAGGTGTACCGCGAGCTGGTCGAGATCTTCCAGACCGACCCCGAGGTGCAGGCAGGCCTGCTCGAGGCGTCGGGCGACACCGCGGTGCCGCTCACCACGTCGGTCGACGAGCTGCGGGAGTCGCTTGCCACGGTCGAGGCCGACACCCGGGCACAGGGCTGACCCGCGCAGCGACGATCGCGTGCGCGCCGCGGGTCGAGGAGCCGGTTCGCCCGTGTCTCGAGACCGTCCCATCGGTCTCGAGAGGGCCGGCCGGCCTCCTCGACCCGCGGATGCGCGTGCGCAAGGAGGAACACCCATGGCGCTCGTGACCCTCGAGCACGTCACCAAGTCCTACCCGGCCGCCGACCGGCGAGCCGACGCAGTCACCGCCGTCGACGACGTCTCCCTCGAGATCGAGGCGGGCGACGTCTACGGCATCATCGGCTACTCCGGCGCGGGCAAGTCCACGCTCGTCCGGCTCGTGAACGCGTTGGAGCCGGCGACGAGCGGCTCGATCCGCATCGACGGGCGCGAGATCACCGGACGCGCCGAGCGGGAGCTGCGCGGCATCCGTCTCGGCATCGGCATGATCTTCCAGCAGTTCAACCTGTTCGAGGCGAAGACGGTTCGCGGCAACGTCGCGTACCCGCTGAAGGTCGCCGGCTGGAAGGGCGCCGACATCCGCGCCCGCGTCGACGAGCTGCTCGAGTTCGTCGGGCTCGCCGACAAGGCCGGCGCGCACCCCGACCAGCTGTCGGGCGGGCAGAAGCAGCGTGTCGGCATCGCCCGGGCGCTCGCCACCCGTCCGCGCATCCTGCTCGCCGACGAGGCGACGAGCGCGCTCGACCCCGAGACGACGCACGAGGTGCTGACGCTGTTGAAGCGCGTGAACGAGGAGCAGGGCGTCACGATCGTCGTCATCACGCACGAGATGGACGTCATCCAGACGATCGCGACCAAGGTCGCGGTCATGGACCGGGGGAGGGTGATCGAGCACGGCGACGTCTTCGACGTGTTCTCCGGCCCGCGGCATCCGTCGTCGCAGCGCTTCGTCGGCACGGTCATCAAGGGCGTCCCGTCGCCCGCCGAGCTCGCGGTGCTGCGCGAACGGCACGCGGGCCGGATCGTCACGTTCTCGTTCCGCGACGGCGACGCGTCGCAGGCGCAGGTCTTCGTCGACCTCGCGGCGGCGGGACTCGAGTTCGAGCTCGTCTACGGCGGCATCAACGACATCCGCGGTCGCGCCTTCGGCCACCTGACCCTGGCGATCCGTGGAACGGATGCTGCGGTCGCCCGTGCGCTCGAGCAGGTCGCGCGGCACGCCGACGTGACGGTGCACGACGAGGCGGAGGCCCGCTGATGGACGCGCTCGTCGAACTGGCCCCCGAGTTCTGGGAGGCCGCCGCCGAGACCCTCTACATGGTGGCGCTCACGATGGTGTTCGGCGGTGCCGGCGGGTTCCTGCTCGGCACGGGCCTCTACGTGACCCGGCGCGGCGGCCTGCTGCCCAACGCCGTGGTGAACAACGGCCTGAACGTGGTCATCAACTTCTTCCGCCCCATCCCGTTCATCATCTTCATCGCGGCGGTGCAACCCGTCACCCGCGCGGTCATCGGTACGGGCATCGGCACGGATGCCGCGATCTTCGCGCTCTCGCTCGCCGCGTCGTTCGCGATCGGCCGGATCGTCGAGCAGAACCTGCTGACCGTGAAGCCCGGCGTGATCGAGGCCGCCCGCTCGATGGGTGCGGGGCCCTGGCGGATCCTCGGCACGGTCGTGGTGCCCGAGGCGCTCGGGCCGCTCATCCTCGGCTACACGTTCATCGTCGTCGCGGTGATCGACATGACCGCCATGGCCGGGTTCATCGGGGGCGGCGGTCTCGGCTACTTCGCGCAGCTCTACGGCTACCGGCAGTTCGAACCGGTCGTCACGTGGGCGGCGGTCCTGCTCATCGTTGCGTTCGTACAGGTCGTGCAGTACCTCGGCAACTGGCTCGCCCGCCGGGTGCTGCGGCGGTAGCGCGGGCGCGCCGCCGAGGGGGCGAGCTGCGATGGTACCGCCCGCCCGGGTCCCCTCGTGGCTCAGGCGTACCCGAGTGTGCGTCCCCTCGTGGCTCAGGCGAACCCGAGTGTGCGTCCCCTCGCGGAGGGGTCAGGCGAAGCCGAGCGAGAGCTTGCGCAGCAGCGCCGCGAGCCGCCGCTGTTCGGCCGGCGGCAGGCCCGCGAGCAGTTCGGCCTCGGCGTCGACGAGCCGCGTGATCGCCGCGTCGACGCGCGTGAGTCCCGCCGGCGTCATCTCGACGAGAATGCCGCGCCCGTCGTGCGGGTCGGTCTGGCGCGTGACGAGGCCGCGCGCGACGAGCCGGTCGATGCGGTTCGTCATGGTGCCGCTCGAGACGAGCGTCTGCGCGAGCAGCGCCTTCGGCGGCAGCCGGAACGGTGCGCCCGCCCGCCGCAGCGCCGAGAGCACGTCGAACTCCCACGACTCCAGCTCCGACCGCTCGAACGCCTGCCTGCGAGCCCGATCGAGCAGCTTCGCGAGCCTGCCCACCCGCGAGAACACCTGCAGCGGCGCGAAGTCGAGGTCGGGGCGCTCGCGTTCCCAGTCGTCGACGATGCGGTCCACCTCGTCCCGGTCCGCGGTCGTCATGCGGCCAGTATCGCACCGGCGGCGCGCGCGTCGGGCGCTCGCGGCATCCGTTCAGGGGCGACGGATGCCGCGTGGCAGACTTGGTAGGCGCTCGGCGGCCTCCGTCGGCGCGGTCCGCCATGGTGTAACGGCAGCACGACAGCCTTTGGAGCTGTGAGGCCCAGGTTCGAATCCTGGTGGCGGAGCATGGACAACAATCTCGCCATCATCGTGCTCGCCGCGGGTCAGGGGACCCGCATGAAGTCGGCCACGCCGAAGATCCTGCATCCGCTCGCGGGCGCACCGATCATCGCGCACGTGCTCGCCACCGCCCGGGCGCTCGACGCCGCGCACGTGGTCGCCGTGGTGCGACACGAGCGCGACCTCGTCGCGCAGGCGATCGAGACCGAGCTGCCCGGCACGATCATCGTCGACCAGGACGACATCCCCGGCACCGGCCGCGCGGTCGAGCAGGCCGTCGAGGCGCTCCCCGCCGACTTCGCGGGCGAGGTGCTCGTGCTGAACGGCGACGTGCCGCTGCTCAACGCTTCCACCCTGACCGAGCTCCTCGAGCGCCACCGTGCCGACGGGCTCGCAGCCTCCGTGCTCTCGGCTCGCTACGACGACCCGACCGGGTACGGCCGCATCGTGCGCGCCGCCGACGGCTCGTTCGACCGCATCGTCGAGCAGAAGGACGCCTCCGAGACCGAGCTCGCGATCGACGAGGTCAACGCGGGCGTGTACGCCTTCGGCGCGAACGCGCTGCGCGACCAGCTCGCGAACCTGACGCTCGAGAACGCGCAGGGCGAGAAGTACCTCACCGATGTCATCGAGCACCTGCGCGCGGCAGGCTCCGAGGTGAAGGCGCGCCCGGTCTCCGAGGGGTGGCTCGTCGCGGGCGTCAACGACCGCGCGCAGCTCTCGGAGACCGCGGCCCGCCTCAACGCCCTGATCGTGCGCGGTTGGCAGCTCAACGGCGTGACCATCGAGGACCCGGCGACGACCTGGATCGACCTCGCCGTGCGCATCGAGCCCGACGTCACGATCCGGCCCGGGACCCAGCTGAAGGGCGCGACCGCGATCGCGACCGGCGCCGTCGTCGGCCCCGACACCACGCTCCTCGACTGCGAGATCGGCGAGAACGCCGAGGTGAAGCGAACGGATGCCACGCTGGCCGTGATCGGCGCCGGCGCATCGGTCGGCCCGTTCTCGTACCTGCGACCCGGCACAGTGCTCGGCGCCGACGGCAAGATCGGCACGTTCGTCGAGACGAAGAACGCGAGCATCGGCGCGGGCAGCAAAGTGCCGCACCTGTCGTACGTCGGCGACACCGAGATCGGCGAGGGCTCGAACGTCGGCGCCGGCTCCATCACCGCGAACTACGACGGCGTGGACAAGCACCGGACGACGATCGGCTCGCACGTGCGCACGGGATCGCACGGCGTGTTCGTCGCGCCCGTTACGATTGGGGACGGCGCCTACACGGGCGCGGGCACGGTCGTCCGCAAGGACGTCCCGGCCGGTGCGCTCGCCGTGAACGTCGCCCCGCAACGCAACATCGACGGGTGGGTGCTGGAGCACCGCGCGGGGACCAAGGCCGCGGAGGCGGCCGAGGCGGCCGGCACGGCGGAGCCCGCGGAACCGGCCGAGGACTGACCAGAGAAACGCCGTCACCGGTGGGAAGGACCGCACACATGATCGAGACCACCGGTTCGAAGCGCCTCGTGCTCATCTCGGGGCGCGCCCACCCGGAGCTGGCCAGGCAGATCGCGGCGGAACTCGGGTCCGAGCTCGTGCCGACCGACGCGCGCACCTTCGCCAACGGCGAGCTCTACGCCCGCTACGGCGAGAGCGTGCGCGGCACCGACGCGTTCGTGATCCAGTCGCACGCGGCGCCGATCAACGAGTGGCTCATGGAGCAGCTGATCATGGTCGACGCGCTGAAGCGCGCCTCGGCCAAGCGCATCACGGTCGTCTCGCCGTTCTACCCCTATGCCCGGCAAGACAAGAAGGGCCGCGGTCGCGAGCCGATCTCGGCGCGCCTCGTCGCCGACCTGTACAAGGCGGCGGGGGCCGACCGCATCATGTCGGTCGACCTGCACGCCGCGCAGATCCAGGGCTTCTTCGACGGGCCCGTCGACCACCTGTTCGCGATGCCGGTGCTGCTGGAGCACTTCCGCACGCAGCTCGATCCCGAGTCGCTGACCGTGGTCTCGCCCGACATGGGCCGCGTGCGCGTCGCCGACATCTGGTCCGACAAGCTCGGCGCACCGCTCGCGATCATCCACAAGCGTCGCGACCCGCTCGTGCCGAACCAGGTCTCGGTGCACGAGATCGTCGGCACCGTCGAGGGGCGCGTGTGCCTGCTCGTCGACGACCTCATCGACACGGGCCGCACGATCGTGAAGGCGGCCGAGGCGCTGAAGGCCAGCGGCGCGACGGGCGTCGTCGTGGCCGCCACGCACGCGGTGTTCTCGAACCCGGCGGTCGAGATCCTGCAGTCCGACTTCATCGACCAGGTCGTCGTCACCGATACGCTGCCGGTCCCCGCCGAGAAGCGCTGGGACCGACTCACGGTGCTGCCCATCGCGCCGCTGCTCGCGCGCGCCATCCACGAGGTCTTCGAAGACGGCTCGGTGACCAGCATGTTCGACGGGGCGGCCTGATGGCGGATGCCACGGCGAGGCCCTGGCTCCGGAGCTACGCGTCTGGCGTCCCGCACGACCTGCCGGCACCCGAAGGATCGCTCTACGACCTGATCCGCGCCTCGGTCGAGCAGTACCCCGACCGCCCGGCGTTGGAGTTCTTCGGCCGCGAGACGAGCTACGCCGAGTTGGGCGACCAGATCGAGCGCGCCGCCGAGGGCCTGCGCCGCCTGGGGGTGCAGCCCGGCGACCCGGTCGCGATCGTCCTGCCGAACTGCCCGCAGCACATCGTCGCGTTCTACGCGGTGCTGCGCCTCGGCGGCATCGTCGTCGAGCACAATCCGCTGTACACCCCGCGCGAACTGCGGCACCAGTTCGAAGACCACGGGGCACGCGTCGTGATCGCGTGGGACAAGGTCGTCGAGACGATCCAGGCGTTCCCCGCCGACGTGCGCGTGCAGCACGTCGTGTCGGTCGACGTGACGCGGGCGATGCCGTTCGCGACGCGGGCGCTGCTGCGCCTGCCCGTCGCGAAGGCGCGCGAGTCCCGCGCAGCGCTGACCACGCGCGTGCAGGGCGCCGTGCCGTGGCGCGAGGTCGTGGCGTCCGACCCCGTCGACGCGCACATCACCTCGCCCGGCGTCGACGATGTCGCGCTGATCCAGTACACGAGCGGCACGACCGGCTACCCCAAGGGCGCCGTCCTCACGCACGCCAACCTGCTCGCCAACGCCGCGCAGGCGCGGGCGTGGGTGCCCGAGATCGAGCGCGGCACGTCGGTCGTCTACGCGGTGCTGCCGATGTTCCACGCGTACGGGCTCACGCTCTGCCTCACGTTCGCGATGAGCATGGGCTCGAGGCTCGTCCTCTTCCCGAAGTTCGACCCCGACCTCGTACTGAAGGTCGTGAAGGAGCGGCCGCCGACGTTCCTGCCGGCCGTGCCGCCGATCTACGAGCGGCTCACGGCTGCGGCGGTCGAGCAGGGCGTGTCCCTCCGCGGCATCCGCATCGCCATCTCGGGCGCCATGCCCCTGTCGCCCTCGGTCGTCGAGCCGTGGGAGGCGCAGACCGGCGGCTACCTGGTCGAGGGCTACGGGCTGTCGGAGTGCTCGCCCGTGCTCATGGCGAACCCCGTCGCGCCGACTCGCAAGGCGGGCACGGTCGGCCTGCCGCTTCCGGGCACCGAGTGCCGCGTCGTCGACCCCGACGAGCCCACGCGCGACGTGCCGCCCGGCGAGCGCGGCGAGCTGATCGTGCGCGGCCCGCAGGTGTTCGGCGGGTACTGGAAGCAGCCCGAGGAGACCGAGGCGGTCTTCGTCGACGACCCCGAGGGGGGCGCCCGGTGGTTCCGAACGGGTGACATCGTCACGATCGACGACGACGGCTTCGTCAGCATCGTCGACCGCATCAAGGAACTGATCATCACGGGCGGCTTCAACGTCGCACCGAGCGAGGTCGAGGAGGCACTGCGCCACCACCCCGACGTCGAGGACTGCGCAGTGGTCGGGCTGCCCGACGAGCGGGCGGGCGAGGAGGTCGTCGCCGCGGTCGTGCTCCGGCCCGGCGCGACGCTCGACGCCGAGTCGATCCGGTCGCTCGGGCGCGAGCGTCTGACGCCGTACAAGGTGCCGAGGCGGATCATCCAGGTCGACGACCTGCCGCGCTCGCTCATCGGCAAGGTGATCCGGCGGCAGGTCAAGGAGCGGCTGCTCGCGCAGTGACCTCGAGCGGCGCGCGCCGCCGTAGTGAGCTGGCGAGCTACGCGTCGCGCCCCGGCGCGGCCGGGCGCGGCGCGGCGGGCATGACGCCGAGGTTGCCGAGGAGGATCCCGCGGTCGCCGGGCCCGACCCGTGCGAAGCAGAGCCAGCCCGCGCCACCCTCGGCGAAGAGGTCGAAGCTCACGCTCGAGGTCGCGTTGGCGCTGTAGTCGAGGGCGTAGATCGCGCACGCGCGTTCGGCGGCCGCGCGGGCGACGCCGTAGGCCGAGAGCACGAGCGGCGCCAGCATGCCGGCGAGCGCGATCAGCACCACGATGCGCAGCGCGCGGCGGCGACGGTCGGTGCGGACCGGGCGGTCGTCGCGCCGGTCGCCGTCGTCGAAGAGCTCGGGATGCGAATCGCTCACCCCGCCGATCCTTCCACGAGCACCGATGCGATGCCGGCGACGCTCGCGAGCACGGTCGCCGCGGCCACGCCCGGGAGCGCCCAGCGCGGGGGCGTGATCGTGAGCTCGTCGCCGGAGAGCTGCGCGCGACGAGCGGCGCCGATCGCGACCGCCCCGCCGGCGGCCGCGAACAGCAGCGCGCCGATCGCGACGAGCGACGGCTCGCCGAGCAGCAGCCCGGCGCGCAGCGAGAGCAGCGCGTTCACCGCGATCGCCAGCGACGTGCGACCCCAGGCGAGCGCGGTCCGCTCGGGCTGGAGTCCGGGGTCGCCGGTCGCTGGGATGCGGTACGCGGTCACGGCGACGCCCTCACGAGACGATCAGCACGATCGTCAGCACGGCGGCGGTGGCGAGGCTCGTCGCTGCGAGCACGGGGAGCGCCCAGCCGTAGGGGAGGGGTCGCCCGTGTCGCATCGCGATCTCGTTCGCCCGCCACCGCGTGTACGCGATCACGCTGAGCGCGGTGGAGACGACGCCGAGGCCCACCGCCACGAGGACCAGCACGATGCGCGGCTCGAGCGCGGTCGCGAACTGGTGCAGCAGCACGCCGCCCGCGATCAGGGCGAGGGCGGTGCGGATCCAGGCGAGGAACGTGCGCTCGTTCGCGAGCGTGAACCGGTAGTCGGGGTCGCGCCCCTCCTGCTGCCACGATCGTCTCGCCACCATGCGCCCGCGCCCCCTCGCGCTCGATGCCCCTTCGCGCTCAGTGCGACGAGGGCGTGGTCTCGATCTCGGAGCGGTCGCCCGACCACAGCGTGTGGAAGACGCCGGGCCGGTCGGCGCGCCGGTAGGTGTGCGCGCCGAAGAAGTCGCGCTGTCCCTGCACGAGCGCGGCCGGAAGCCGGTCGGCGCGCAGTCCGTCGTAGTAGGCGAGCGAGGACGAGAACGCGGGCGTGGGGATGCCGGCGCCGGCGGCGACCTGCACCACGCGACGCCAGCTCTCCTGCGTGCCGGCGACGGCCTCGCGGAAGTACGGCGCGGTGACGAGCGCGACGAGCCCCGGGTCGTCGCCGTAGGCCTCGGCGATGCGGTTCAGGAACCGGGCGCGGATGATGCAGCCGGCGCGCCAGATCTTCGCGATGTCGCCCTTCTTCACGTCCCAGCCGAACTGCTCGGCCCCGGCGACGATCTCGTCGAAGCCCTGCGAGTAGGCGATGATCTTCGACGCGTACAGGGCACGGCGCACGTCCTCCACGAACGCGTCGGCGTCCTCCGGCGCGACCGTCCACTCGGCCGACGGGCCGGGCAGGTCGGCCGCGGCGTCGCGCTGCGCACGCCTGGACGAGAGGCTCCGAGCGAAGACGGCCTCGGCGATGCCCGAGACGGGCACGCCCAGGTCGAGGGCGTTCTGCACCGTCCAGGCGCCGGTTCCCTTGGCGCCGGCCTCGTCGAGGATGACGTCGACCAGGGGCCGGCCGGTCGCGGCATCCGTCTGTCGCAGGACCTCGGCCGTGATCTCGATGAGGTAGCTCTCGAGCTCGCCCGTGTTCCACTCGCCGAAGATGTCGGCGATCTCGGCCGGGCTCTTGCCGGTGCCCTGGCGGATGAGGTCGTAGGCCTCGGCGATGAGCTGCATGTCGGCGTACTCGATGCCGTTGTGCACCATCTTGACGAAGTGGCCCGCGCCGTCGGTGCCGACATGGGTGACGCACGGCTCGCCCTCGGCGACCGCGGCGATCGAGGCGAGGATCGGGCCGAGCGTCTCGTACGACTCGGCCGAGCCGCCGGGCATGATCGACGGGCCGTTGAGCGCGCCCTCCTCGCCGCCGGAGATGCCCGCGCCGACGAAGTGGATGCCGGTCGGCTTGATCTCGGCCTCGCGGCGGATGGTGTCGTGGAAGTTCGCGTTGCCGCCGTCGACGATGATGTCGCCCGGCTCGAAGCGCTCGACGAGTTCGGAGATCACCGCGTCGGTGCCCTTGCCTGCCTGCACCATGATGATCGCGGTTCGGGGCTTCGCGAGCGAGGCGACGAACTCGTCGTAGCTCGCGCTGTCGACGAAGCCGGCCTCGGGGTGCTCGGTGACGAGGGTCCGGGTGCGCTCGGGGGAGCGATTGAAGACCGCGACCGTGTTGCCCTCGCGGCTCGCGAGGTTGCGGGCCAGGTTGGAGCCCATCACGGCGAGGCCGACGACTCCGATGTTGGCGGTTGCGGTGGTGGTGCTCTCGGGCATGCGCATGCTCCTGCTCGTGGGGGTACCGGCACCACGCTAGCAAGGTGGGTGCCACTCAAGAATCAGACGTCAACCAGTATGGCAGCGAATAAGTCTGATTTAAGAACCGGATGCCGCGGTGTGACGCCCGTGACGCCACATCCGGCATCACGATGCGGGCAGCGCCCGGGGCGCCTCGCGCCAGATGCGCTCGACGTCATCGGCGGTGCGGCCGAGCACGCGGAGCATGGCCTCCCGGGCGGCATCCGCTCGACCCGCGAGGATCGCGTCGGCCACGTCGACGTGCCACTGCATCGCGTCCTCGCTGGGGCGCGTCGGCATCAACCCGCTCGACGTGCGGCCGCGCAGCACCTCGCCGACCGCGTCGCCCAGCGCAGCGAACATCTCGTTTCCCGACGCGCGCAGCACGGTGCGGTGGAACTCCACGTCGAGCTCGAGGAACCGCGCGGCGTCGCCCGCGCGCCCGGCCGAGCGCATTCCCGCCGCGATGCCCATGAGTGCGGCGCCGAGCTCGGCAGGGGCGAAGCGAGCCGCCAGCTCCGCGGCGAGCGGCTCGACCGCCGTACGCAGCTCGGTCAACGAACGCAGTTGGGCGCCCTTCTGCTCCGAGGCGAGTCGCCAGCGGATCACCGACGGGTCGAACAGGTTCCACGAGCTCATCGGCAGCACGCGGATGCCGACGCGCTTCACGCTCTCGACGAGTCCGAGCGACTGCGCGACCCGCACCGCCTCGCGCACGACCGATCGCGACACCTCGAGGTCTTCCTCGAGCGACTCGGTGCGCAGCACCGAGCCCGATGCCAGCTCGCCGGAGACGATCCGCGTGCCCAGGTGCTCGACGGCCAGGTCGTGCAGGCGGGAGCTCATGCGTCGAGGATATCGGCGCGGAATGCCCGACCCGCGGGATCCGGTAGACTGGGCGATTGAACTTCGGCGAGGGATGCCGCCGGAGCCGGGCTCGCCCGGGCGCGGCATCCGTTATCGACGCGGTGGAACGAGACTCACGGCTGTTCCTCACGCTGGCTGCGACCGCGCAGTCCCGGGCGTTCGAGTTGACATCAGAAACCCCCACTCTGGGCCGCGAGCCCGCAAGGAGCCATCACCATGGACGAAGACAACAAGATCGTCGCCGAACTGCGCGAGTCGTTCGGCAAGGGCGCGGCGCGCAAGATCCGCGCCACCCACAAGATCCCCGCCGTGCTCTACGGCCACGGCACCGACCCCAGGCACCTCACGCTGCCCGGCCACGAGGTCTCGCTGCTGATCCGCAAGGCCAATGCCGTGCTCGACCTGCAGATCGAGGGCAAGAGCCAGCTCGCGCTCGTCAAGGACGTGCAGAAGGACCCGGTGCGCCAGCTCATCGAGCACATCGACCTCGTCGTCATCAAGCGCGGCGAGAAGGTCCAGGTCGAGGTGCCCGTGCACGTCGAGGGCGAGCCGGCCTCCGGCACCATCGCCGACCTCGACGCGCACACCCTGCTGCTCGAGGTCGAGGCGACCCACATCCCCGAGAACGTCACCGTCTCGGTCGAGGGCCTCGACGAGGGCACGCAGCTGCTCGCGAAGGACATCGAGCTGCCCAAGGGCGCCACGCTCATCAGCGACGAGGACGTGCTCGTGGTGAACGTGCACGTGCCGCAGAAGGTCGACCTGGGCGAGGAGGCCGCGGAGGCCGCCGAGGGCGAGGCCGCCGAGGGCGAGGCCGAGGCTGCCGCCGAGGGCGCCGAGGGCGAGTCGGCCGAGTAGCCGACCGCACCCCGACGATTCGTCGAGAGGGCCTGCGGGGCCGCATCCGGGTACGCTCGGAACGCGGGCCGCAGGCCCTCCGCCGTTCCCACCCACCCCTGCTCCGGAGGCATCCGTGAACCTGCTCTCCCGCCTCCTGCATCGCCGGAAGGAACCCGTCGTGTCCGACAACACCTGGCTCGTGGTCGGCCTCGGCAACCCCGGCACGCAGTACGCCGCCAACCGCCACAACGTCGGCCAGATGGTCGCCGACGAGCTCGCCGCGCGCATCGGCGCGACGTTCAAGAGCCACAAGACGCCGTCGCGCGTGGCCGAGGGGTTCCTCGGGCCGGGCCGGCCGAAGCTCGTGCTCGCCAAGCCCAACAGCTATATGAACACCTCGGGCGGGCCCGTCTCGGCGCTGCTGAAGTTCTACTCGCTCGGGGTCGACCGGCTCATCGTGGTGCACGACGAGCTCGACCTCCCGTTCGACACCGTGCGGCTCAAGCGCGGCGGCGGGCACGGCGGCCACAACGGGCTGCGCGACATCCAGAAGGCCGCCGGATCACCCGAGTTCACGCGCGTGCGCGTCGGCATCGGCCGCCCGCCCGGTCGCATGGATGCCGCGGACTACGTGCTGCGCGACTTCGCCGGCCCCGAGCGCGAGGCGCTTCCGAACCTGCTGTCGGATGCCGCGGACGCCGTCGAGACGATCGTCTCCGACGGGCTCGTCGCCGCGCAGCAGCGGTTCCACTCGCCGGCGTAGCCGCCGCCGCGTCGCGGGTCTCGCCGTCAGATCAGGCCGCGAAGGAATTCCTCGGGCGAGACGCCCGCGGCGCGCGCACGCTCGACCAGTCGCGTGTGCTCCTCGGTCGTGAGCTCGAGCGAGAGCGCGGTCCAGTCGGCGGTCGGATCGTCGAAGTCGAACAGCGCGGCGTCGTCGGCGGGTGCGCCGTCGTCGACGGCGCGGTCGCGTGCGATGTCGACGGCCGGCTCGTCGGGCGCCGGCGACACGAGCGCGTCGACCGCGGGCTCGCAGGCCCCGGACCAGCCGGGACCGGCCGGGACGTCGCCGCCGCCCTTCTGGTAGGCGAGGGCCACCGCGCGCGCCCGCTCGTCGGCCGCCTCGTTCATCGGGTGCCCGCTGTGGCCGCGCACCCACTCGAACCGGTACCGCCGCCCGCGCAGTGCGTCGTCGAGCGACTGCATGAGCTCGAGGTTCAGCACGGGGGAGCCGTCGGCCTTGCGCCAGCCCTTGCGCTTCCAGTTCGGCATCCACTTGGTGAGCGCGTTGATCACGTACTGGCTGTCGCACTGCACCAGGAGTTCCTCGTCGAGGTGCGCGGTCGCGCGGAGCAGCTCGAGCACCGCGGTGAGCTCGCCCTGGTTGTTCGTGCCGTGCGGCCAGCCGCCCGCGGCCCAGCATCCGTCGTCGACGTACCAGCACCAGCCGGCCGGGCCGGGGTTGCCGAGTGCGGATCCGTCGGCGGCGGCGATGATCACGGTGGTGCCTCCTCGTGCTCGCGGGGTCGTCGCGGCGTCGCCATGCTATCCGGCGGCGCCGACGGCGGAGGTCGCAGGGCGGGCTCGACGGGCGCGCTGTCAGCGGGCGCGCGTAGACTGCTCCGGTGATCCTGCAGGGCTTGAACACGGCGCTCTCGCGCGCCTCCACGATCGAACGAGCCCTCGCCGAGGCCGAGCGCAACGCAGACTTCTCGGCGCCCGCCGGCCTCGACGCGCCGCTGCTCGCCGGGCTGCTCCGGCGCCGCGCCGAGGCCGGTCGCGCGCCCGCGCTCTTCGTCGTCACCGCGACCAGCCGCGAGGGCGAGGCACTGCGCGCGTCGCTCGAGCCGTACCTCGACGACGCCGAGGTGCTCGAGTTCCCGGCGTGGGAGACCCTGCCGCACGAGCGGCTCAGCCCGTCGGCAGAGACCGTCGGGCGGCGCCTGCAGGCGCTGCGTCGACTCCGCACGTGGGAGGCCGAGGGGGCGCGGCATCCGCTCGTCGTCGTCGCGTCGGTGCGAGCGGCACTGCAGCCCGTGGCCGACAACCTCGGCGACCTCGCGCCGATCGTGCTCGCCACCGGCGCACGCGGCCACGACCTCTCGCAGATCTCGCTGCGGCTCGTCGACCTCGCCTACTCGCGGGTCGACATGGTCTCGCGGCGCGGCGAGTTCGCGGTTCGCGGCGGCATCCTCGACGTGTTCCCGCCGACGGCCGACCACCCTGTGCGCGTCGACTTCTTCGGCGACGAAGTCGAAGAGCTGCGGGCGTTCTCGGTCGCCGACCAGCGGTCGCTGCCCGAGAAGGTCGAGCGCGTCGAGCTGCCGCCGAGCCGCGAGCTGCTGCTCACCGAGCCCGTCCGCCAGCGAGCGCGCGAGATGGTGCACGAGTTCCCGAACCTCGCCGGCATCCTCGAGAAGGTCGCCGAGGGCATCCCCGTCGAGGGTATGGAATCGCTCGCGCCGGCGCTGCTCGACCGGCTCGTGCCCGTCACGTCGTACCTGCCGGCCGGGGCCGCGGTCGCCGTCGTCGCGCCCGAGCGCGTCGCGTCGCGCGCGGTCAGCCTCGCCGAGACGAACCGCGAGTTCCTCGCCGCCGCCTGGAACGCCGCGACCGCCGGCGCAGCCGCGCCCATCGATCTCGAGGCCGGCGACTTCCTCACCGTGCGCGCGCTGCGCGAGTCTGCGCTGTTCAGCGCGCCCGGCGAGCCCGACACGCAGCGCGTGTGGTGGACCTTCTCGAGCTTCGACCAGGGCGACGCCGCCGAGGCCATCGGCGAGACCGCCGGCGTGGCGGATGCCGCGTACGTGCGAGTCGCCGCGTCGAGCGTGCCGAGCTTCCAGGGCAATGTCGAAGGCGCGGTCGCGCACGTCGGCGAGCGCCTTCGCGACGGCTGGAGCCTCGTCGTCGCCGCGGCCGGGCACGGGCTCGTCGAGCGCGCCCGCGACGTGCTCGCCGAGCACGGGCTGGCCGGCCGTCTCGTCGACGAGGTGCCGGCCGAGCTCGAGCCCGGCGTGGCGTTCCTCGTGCAGGCGCAGGCGTCCGCGGGGTTCGAGGTGCCCGAGGCGAAGCTGGGGCTCGTCGCCGAGGCCGAGTTCTACGGCCGATCGGCCGGGTACGACACGCGGCAGGGAAAGAAGCTCGCGAGCCGCCGGCGCAACGTCGTCGACCCGCTGCAGCTGAAGCCGGGCGACCACGTCGTGCACGCCACGCACGGCATCGGGCGCTTCGTCGAGCTCGTGCAGCGCGAGGTCGCCGGGGCGCGGCCGACCGGGCCGAGCCGCACCGCCGGCATCAAGGCGCCGCCGAAGACCATCCGCGAGTACGTCGTGCTCGAGTACGCGCCGTCCAAGCGCGGGCAGGCGGGCGATCGGCTGTACGTGCCCATGGACCAGCTCGACCTCCTCTCCCGGTACGTCGGCGGCGAGGCGCCGTCGCTGTCGAAGATGGGCGGCAGCGACTGGGCGCAGGCGAAGAGCCGGGCACGCCGGGCCGTGCGCGACATCGCGGTCGAGCTCGTCAAGCTCTACTCCGCGCGCATGGCCGCCAAGGGCCACGCGTTCGGACCGGACACCCCGTGGCAGCACGAGCTCGAAGAGGCGTTCCCGTACGCCGAGACCCCCGACCAGCTGCAGACCATCGACGAGGTCAAGGCCGACATGGAGCGGCCCATTCCCATGGACCGACTGCTCGCCGGGGACGTGGGCTTCGGCAAGACCGAGGTCGCCGTGCGCGCCGCGTTCAAGGCCGTCCAGGAGGGCAAGCAGGTCGCGATGCTCGTCCCGACGACCCTGCTCGTCAAGCAGCACCTCGAGACGTTCGCCGAGCGGTACGCCGGGTTCCCCGTGCACGTCCGGGCGCTCAGCCGGTTCCAGACCGACAAGGAGGTCCGGGAGACCGTCGCGGGCCTCGCCGACGGAACCGTCGACATGGTGATCGGCACCCACCGCATCCTCACCGAGAAGGTGAGGTTCAAGGACCTGGGCCTCCTCGTCATCGACGAGGAGCAGCGCTTCGGCGTCGAGCACAAAGACCAGCTGAAGAAGCTCAAGACCAACGTCGACATCCTCGCCATGAGCGCGACGCCCATCCCGCGCACGCTCGAGATGGCGGTGACCGGGATCCGCGAGATGTCGACGCTCGCGACGCCGCCCGAGGACCGGCATCCGATCCTGACCTACGTCGGGCCCTACTCCGACCAGCAGGTCGCCGCCGCCATCCGGCGCGAGATGCTGCGGGAGGGCCAGGTCTTCTTCGTGCACAACCGCGTGTCCTCGATCAACCGCGTCGCGGCGCAGCTCGCCGAGCTCGTGCCCGAGGCACGGATCGCCGTCGCGCACGGCCAGCTCAACGAGCACGTGCTCGAGCAGATCGTCGTCGACTTCTGGGAGCGCCGCTTCGACGTGCTCGTCTCGACGACGATCATCGAGACCGGTCTCGACATCACCAACGCGAACACGATCATCATCGACCGCGCCGACAAGTACGGCCTCAGCCAGCTCCACCAGCTGCGCGGCCGGGTCGGCCGCGGCCGCGAGCGCGCGTATGCGTACTTCCTGTACGACCCGGCGAAGCCCCTGTCCGAGACCGCGCACGACCGGCTCGAGACCATCGCGGCGAACAACGAGCTCGGCAGCGGCACGCAGGTCGCGCTGAAGGACCTCGAGATCCGCGGCGCGGGCAACCTCCTCGGCGCCGAGCAGGCCGGGCACATCGCCGGCGTCGGCTTCGACCTCTACCTGCGCATGATCGGCGAGGCCGTGAACGCGTTCCGCGGCGAGGTCGCCGAGGGGCAGACGGAGCTGCGGCTCGAGCTGCCGGTCGACGCGCACATCCCCGAGGACTACGTCGACAGCGAGCGACTGCGTCTCGAGGCATACCAGAAGCTGTCGGCCGCGAGCGGTCCGGCCGCGAAGGACGGCCAGATCGACCTCGTCGTCGAGGAACTCGTCGACCGGTACGGCGAGCCGCCCGAGGCGGTCGAGCACCTCGTCGCGATCTCCCGCCTGCGCCGCACGGCGCAGCTCGCGGGCCTCTCCGACGTGATCGCGACCGGGTCCAAGCTGCGCATCGCCCCGGCGAGACTGCCCGACTCGCGCCGCGTACGGCTCGAGCGCATGTACCCGGGCGCGAAGCTGTTCCCGCAGAACGACGTGATCCTCGTGCCGTTCCCGACGCCCGGCGGCGAAGCGCCGGGCGACGCCGACCTGATCGCGTGGGTGTCGAACCTCATCGACGTGATCTTCCCGGCCGAGCAGCCGGCCGATGCGGGCGCCGCGGCTGCCGCGTCGGCGGGCTGACGGAGCGGGCCGGGCGTCGGGTGCGACGGATGCCGCGGCATCCGCTGCCAGACGGCGCGTGCGCGGTGGACCGCGACGTCAGCGCGAGAGCGCGCCGCCGACGCCCTCGGCCTCGCCCAGCCTGCGGTAGTGCCGCGAGCGCATCGTGACGAGGACGGCCGAGACGACCATCGCGGCGCCCGAGCCGAGGAGCACCGCCACGGTGCCCTGGTCGATCACCTCGGGATACTCGCGGAACGCCAGCTCGTTCATGAGCAGCGACACCGTGAAGCCGATGCCGGCGAGCGCGCCGACCGTGAGGATGTCGGCCCAGGTCAGCGGCGTGAGGCCCTTGCGCCGCCCGACGAACCAGGTGGCGATGCCGCCGACGATCGTGACGCCCACGATCTTGCCGACCGGGAGTCCGACGAGGATGCCCCAGAAGGCCGGGTCGAGCTCGCTCGGGCGCACCTGCGGGATCGCGACGAGCGCCGCCGAGAATGCGAACAGGGGCAGGATCACGCCGTTCGACCAGGGCTCGAGCTCGTGGAGGGCCCGCCCGGCGGGCCGGCGCGACATGACCAGGCCGAGCATCACGCCCGCGATCGTGGCGTGCACGCCCGAGAGGTACACGAAGCTCCACGTCAAGACGCCCAGCACGACGAGGGTGACGATGACCGGCCACTGCGCCCGGCGTGAGAGCACGTACGGCGAACGCGGTCGCAGCAGCCGGCTCGTCATGCCGAACAGCGTCACCGTGATCGCCGCGAAGCCGATCCACGTGAGGTCGGCGTCTGCAGTGAAGAAGAACGCGATGAGCAGGATCGCGATGAGGTCGTCGAGCACGGCCAGCGCGAGCAGGAACACCCGCACGCGTGTCGGGATGAACCGGCCGAACATCGCGAGCACGCCGAGCGCGAAGGCGATGTCGGTCGCGGTGGGGATCGGCCAGCCGTCGGCGGTGGGGGCCGTTCCCGCGAACGCGAGGAACACCAGCGCGGGCACGATGACGCCGCCGAGGGCCGCGATCGCCGGGAGCGCCGCCTTCGACATGCTGTTGAGCTCGCCGATGACGAGCTCGCGACGCAGCTCGACCGCGACGATGAAGAAGAAGATCGCGAGCAGTCCGTCGCTGATCCAGTGGCCGACCGAGAGCTTCAGCGGGGTGAACGGCACCTGCAGGTACGCGTGCTTCAGGTCGACGAGGGCGGAGCCGAAGGCGAGGTTCGCCAGGAGCAGGCCGAGCACGGCGGCGGACAGCAGGAGCGTCGCGGACACGCGCTCGGAGCGGAGGAAGTTCATGGCACCTCTGGGGGAGACGAGCGCGACCGGCCGAAGGCGCGCAGGGACGTGAACGACGCATCGCGTCGGCCGACCAGACTTCCCGGCACTCCTGGGTGTGGAGTCTACCGGCCCGCGATTACGCTCGCTGGGAGGAGCCGCACCGCGCGGACGGGAAGGTGACGACGGATGACGCAGGCACCCGTGCCCGGCGACGGGTTGCTCGAGCTCGTCGCGATGGTCGGCCGGCTCCGCGGACCGGGCGGCTGCCCGTGGGACGCCGACCAGACCCACGAGTCGCTCGTGCAGTACCTCGTCGAGGAGTGCTGGGAGCTCATCGACGCGATCGAGTCCGGCTCGCGCGAGGAGATGATCGAGGAGCTCGGCGACGTGCTCTACCAGGTGCTGTTCCACGCCGACCTCGCCGCTCACACCCCGGGCGAGGACTACGACATCGACGACGTCGCCCGGCACATGACGGCGAAGATGGTGGCGCGGCATCCGCACGTCTTCGGCGACCGCGAGGCCGAGACCGCCGCCGACGTGGTCGCCTTCTGGGACGAGCTGAAGGCCGGCGAGAAGCCCCACCGCACGAGCGTGCTCGACGGCGTGCCGCAGGGCATGCCCGCGCTCGCGCTCGCGCAGAAGCTGCTCGGCAAGGCCGAGAAGGTCGGCGTGACCCGCGAGACGACGGATGCCGCGCACGCGCCCGCCACCGAGGACGAGCTCGGTGACGTGCTGCTCGCGCTCGTGGCATCCGCTCGCGAACAGGGGCTCGACGCCGAACGCGCGCTGCGGCACGCCGTGCGCGGGCTGCAGGACGACGTCCGCGCTGCCGAGGCGGCGTCAACCCGCTGACCACCGAGGCGTCGCGGGCGTACCCTGCGGCCATGACCATCCAACGGGCCCGGCTCACGGAGTTCCTCGGACGCTACGGGGCGGCACTCGCCGCATTCGATGCGCGCGCGAGCGCGGCGCTGTGGGGCGAGCCGCGCGCCATCCTCTCGGACGGGTTCGCCGGCGCGCTCGGCAGCGACGACGAGCTCGTCGTCGCGCTCGAGTCCTCGTATCCGCTGTACCGCGCGCTCGGGCTCGCCGGCGTCGAGCACGAACTGCTCGAGGAGGCGCCCATCACCGACCGCATCACGCGGGTGCGCGTGCGCTGGCACTTCCTCGACGAGTCGCGCGATCGGATGAGCCGCAGCGACTACGAGTACTACGTCGTCGAGGGCGACGACGGCGAGCTGCGAGTGCGGTTCGCGGTGGGGATCGACGACGCCGAGCAGCTCGCCGACCTCGCGAAACGCAAGGGCGTCGACCTGGGCGGGTGACCGGCGCGGGTGCGGCCGGTTCGGGCCGCGGCATCCGCTGCTGGAAGAATGGGGCGCATGGCCCAGACCGTGACGCCCCCGCGCGGCATGCGCGACTTCCTGCCCGCCGAGAAGGCCCGCCGCGAGCACGCGCTCTCGGTGATCCGCGGGGTGTACGCGGCACACGGGTTCGACGAGATCGAGACCCCGGTCATGGAGGACTCGTCGCGGCTGCACGCCGGCCTCGGCGGCGACAACGAGAAGCTCGCGTTCGCGGTCATGAAGCGCGGGCTCACGCCCGACGACCTCGCGGCGGCGGCCGAGTCGGGCGACGCGCTCTCGCTCGCCGACCTGGGCCTGCGCTACGACCTCACAGTGCCGCTCGCGCGGTTCTACGCGACCCACCGCGCGGCACTGCCCCCGGTGTTCCGCGCCATCCAGATCGCGCCCGTCTGGCGCGCCGAGCGCCCGCAGAAGGGCCGTTACCGCCAGTTCGTGCAGTGCGACATCGACATCATCGGCGACGCCGGCCCGCTGGCCGAGCTCGAGCTGCTCACCGCGACCGTCGCCGCGCTCGACGCGCTCGGCCTCGAGGGATGCCGCATCCGGTTGAACGACCGCCGGATCCTCGCCGGCATCCTCGGCTCGTGGGGCGTGCCCGACGACCTGCGCGAGCGCGCGCTCATCACGATCGACAAGCTCGACAAGATCGGCCCCGACGGCGTGTCCGCCGAACTCGCGACGCTCGGCATCGACCGCCCCGGCGTCGCCGACGAGCTGCGCCAGCTCGCCAACGCGGACTGGCACCTCGGCGATCGCGGGTCGTCGCGGGCCGAGCCAGGTGTGCCGCCCGCCTGGCTCGACCTCGAGGCGTTCCACGACCTGGTCGCGCTCCGCGACGCCCTGCCCGGCACGCCCGTCGACTTCGACCCGACGCTCGTGCGCGGCATGGGCTACTACACGGGCACGATCTTCGAGATCGCGCACCCCGACCACGGCTACTCGCTCGGCGGCGGCGGACGCTACGACCACATGATCGGGCGCTTCCTCGGCCACGAGGTGCCCGCGTGCGGGTTCTCGATCGGGTTCGAGCGCATCGTCGACCTGCTCGCTGTGGGCGACGAGGGCCAGCCGCGCTCGGTCGTGCTCGTCCACGACCGCGATGTCGCGCCGGGCGAGCTGCTCACGCTCAAGCACGAGCTCGTGGCATCCGGCATGCGCGTGCGCTTCGAGCGGCGCGTGAAGAACCTGCGCGCGCTGCTCGACCGCGTGACCGCCGACGGCTTCGACGCGTGGGCGCCCGTCACGGCCGAGACGACGGATGCCGCGTCGCTCGAGTTCCGCGACCTCGCCGCCTGACCGCGGCTCGCGTGGCCCTGAGCGCCGGACCGCGTGCGGCGACATACGCGAGGCGGGCTCGGGACGAGGGTCCTAGACTGTCGTGCGGGCCACGACGGAGTCGTCCACGCACACCCCCATCACAGAGGAGTTCACTGTGGCATTCATCGAAGCTGTCGGCGCACGCGAGATCCTGGATTCGCGCGGCAACCCCACCGTCGAGGTCGAGGTCCTGCTCGACGACGGCACGGTCTCGCGGGCCGCGGTGCCCTCGGGCGCATCGACCGGCGCGTTCGAGGCGTACGAGCTGCGCGACGGCGACAAGGACCGCTACCTCGGCAAGGGCGTGCAGAAGGCCGTCGACGCCGTGCTCGACGAGCTCGGCCCGGCCATCGAGGACCTCGACGCCAGCGACCAGCGCGTCATCGACGCCACCCTCATCGAGGCCGACGGCAGCGACAACAAGGGTCGCCTCGGCGCGAACGCCATCCTGGGCGTGAGCCTCGCCGTCGCGAAGGCCGCGGCCGACTCGGCCGACCTGCCGCTGTTCCGCTACCTCGGCGGGCCCAACGCCCACGTCCTCCCCGTGCCGATGATGAACATCATCAACGGCGGCGCGCACGCCGACACGGGCGTCGACATCCAGGAGTTCATGATCCTGCCCGTCGGGGCCGACACGTACTCCGAGGGCCTCCGCTGGGGCGTCGAGACGTACCACGCGCTGAAGAGCCTGCTCAAGTCGAAGGGCCTCTCGACCGGCCTCGGCGACGAGGGCGGCTTCGCACCCGACCTTGCGAACAACCGCGCGGCGCTCGACCTGATCGCCGAGGCGATCGGCGCGGCCGGCTTCACGCTCGGCACCGACATCGCGCTCGGCCTCGACGTCGCCGCGACCGAGTTCTTCGAGAACGGCGTCTACCGCTTCGAGGGCCAGGACCGCACCGCGGCCGACATGAACGCGTACTACGCCGAGCTCGCCGCCGCGTACCCGCTCATCTCGATCGAGGACGCGCTCGCCGAGGACGACTGGGACGGCTGGACCGAGCTCACGTCCTCGCTCGGCACCAGGGTGCAGCTGGTGGGCGACGACCTGTTCGTGACCAACCCGAAGCGCCTGGCAGACGGCATCGCCCGTCAGGTCGGCAACTCGATCCTGGTCAAGGTCAACCAGATCGGCACGCTCACCGAGACCCTCGACGCGGTCACGATGGCGCAGCGCGCGGGCTACACCGCCGTGCTCTCGCACCGCTCCGGCGAGACCGAGGACACGACCATCGCCGACCTGGCCGTCGCGACCGACTGCGGCCAGATCAAGACGGGCGCGCCCGCCCGGTCCGAGCGGGTCGCCAAGTACAATCAGCTCCTGAGGATCGAAGAAGAGCTCGGCGAGGCCGCGGTGTACGCGGGCCGCACGGCATTCCCGCGCTTCACGGCGTAGCACGTCCGAGAGACGACCAGACGGGAGCGGCCAGGCGGCCGCTCCCGTCGGTCGTACCCGGGCCCGAGAGGAGGGGCGACGATGAACGCTGCACGCCGCCCGACCCCTCCGAAGGGCAAGGCGCCCGCCGCCGGCAAGACCGGCTCCGCGAAGGGCACCGGTGCGAAGGCCGACGCCGCGAAGTCCGCCCGAACGAAGGCCCCGGCGAAGCCCGGCACGAAGGCCGCCTCGAAGCCGCCCACGGCGAAGCCGGGCTCCAGCAGGCCCGCGCGGCCCATCGCGAAGGCCGGCGGAGCCGGCACGGCCGGCACGCGCCAGTCCATCCGGCAGGTGAGCTCCGACTGGCTGGCCGGCATCCGCTTCTCCGGATTCTCGATCATCATGATGGGCGTGCTGGTGCTCGCCGTCGTGGTGCTCGCGCCGAGCATCGCCGCGTACGCCGAGCAGCGCCAGCAGATCGCCGAGCTCAAGGCCGAAGTCGCACTCCAGGAGGCAGAGGTCGCCCGGCTCACCGAGCAGCGCGAGCGGTGGAACGACGAGACGTACATCGTCACGCAGGCCCGAGAGCGCCTGTACTACGTGCTCCCGGGCGAAGTCAGCTACCTCGTCATCGACGACCGCTCGCCCGAGGCGCTCGCGAACGCCGACCGCACGGTGTCTCGCGAGGTCACCGAGCAGCGCGGCGACTGGATGCAGACGATGCTGCGCTCGGTCATGACCGCGGGGCTCGCGCCGGCGCCGTCCGACGCTCCCGCCGAACCGGCCCCCGCCGACCCGGCGCCGAGCGAGCCGACGTCGACCGGAACCGACCAGCCCGCCGACGAGGGGACCCGATGACCCGCCCGCCGTTCCCCCCGGTGTCCGACCGCGACCTGCGGATCGTCTCGGCGCAGCTCGGCCGCCCGGCCCGCGACGTCGTCGGCATCGCGGCGCGCTGCGTGTGCGGTGCGCCGACCGTCGTGTCGACCGCGCCCCGGCTCTCCGACGGCACCCCGTTCCCGACGTTCTACTACCTCACCCACCCGGTCGCGACGGCGTCGATGTCGTTCCTCGAGGCCGCCCAGCTCATGGTCGAGTTCACCGAGCTGCTCGACCGCGACGCCGAGGTCGCCGCCGCGTATCGCGCGGCGCACGAGCAGTACCTCGCCGACCGCGAGCAGTACGGCGCAGTCGTCGAGATCGCCGGCGTCTCCGCGGGCGGCATGCCGACCCGCGTGAAGTGCCTGCACGCGCTCGCGGGGCATGCGCTCGCCGCGGGCCCGGGCGTGAACCCGATCGGCGACCTCGCGCTCGAGCGTTCCAGCTGGTCGCCCGACGTGTGCCGGTGCCCCGACTACGGCCTCGACGACGCGGATGACGCGGGGCGGGCACCATGACCCGACCGCTGACTGCCCGGACCGCCGGCCGCCGGCGCCGTACCGCGTGGCGGGCCGGTCTCACGGTCGTGCTCGCCGCGGCGCTCGCGGTCACCGGCACCAGCCCTGCGAACGCGGACACCGTGCGCGACCTCCAGTACTGGCTCGCGGACTACGGCTACACGCAGGCGTGGACGATGTCTCGTGGGGAGGGCGTGAAGGTCGCGATCATCGACACCGGGGTGAACGGCGACATCGCCGAGCTCCGCGGTGTCGTGGTCGGCGGCACCGATGCCTCGGCCATCGGCTCGCCCGACGGCCAGACGCCCGTCGGCGAGGAGAGCGAGCACGGCACGATGGTCGCGTCGCTGCTGGCCGGCCGCGGCACCGGCGAGGGCAACGGCGTGATCGGGGTCGCGCCCGAGGCCGACCTGCTCACGGCATCCGTCGCCTTCGGCCAGGACTCGGGATCGCCGTACACGAACGACGAGCAGATCGCCGAGGCCGTGCGCTGGGCGGTCGACAACGGCGCCGACGTGATCAACATGTCGCTGACGCGGAACACGCGGGACTGGCCCGAGAGCTGGGACGACGCCTTCCTCTACGCGTTCGAGAACGACGTGGTCGTCGTCGCCGCGGCCGGCAATCGCGGTTCGGGCACGAGCGAGGTCGGCGCGCCCGCGACGATCCCGGGCGTGCTCACGGTCGCGGGCGTCGACCGCGACCAGAACGCGAGCTTCGACGCGAGCTCGCAGGGCATCACGATCGCGGTCGCGGCGCCGAGCGAGGACCTCGTCGGCGTGCTTCCCGACGGCGGATACGTGCAGTGGTCAGGCACGTCCGCGGCGGCGCCGCTCGTGTCGGGCCTCGTCGCGCTCGTGCGTGCCGAGTATCCCGAGCTGGATGCCGCGAACGTCATCAACCGCGTCATCCGCACCGCCGACCCGAAGGGCGAGGAGGCGCCGAGCCCCCTGTACGGCTACGGCATCATCGATCCCGTCGCGGCGCTCACCGCGGAGGTGGCGGCGGTCGAGGCGAACCCGCTCGGCAGCCTCGAGGACTGGATCCGCGTGCACCGGCGCGCCGACCTGCCCGAGGAGGACACGGCGGACGGCCAGGACGCGGAGGAGATCGTGCCCATCGCCGACCCGCCACCGCCGCGTTCGGAGAGCGCGAAGACGCTGCTGCCGACGCCGTGGACGCTCGCCTATATCACGGTGCCGCTCTCGCTGGTCGCCGGATTTGGTACGCTAGCAGCGCTGTTGGGCATCGGCGCCACTCGGCACATCAGGCGGACTGAGCGCATCCGCGCCCAGTGATCGCACTCACCAGATAACCAAGGAGTCCATTCACCGTGCCCAAGATTCTGATCGTCGGTGGCGGCTACGCAGGCTTCTACACGGCATGGAAGCTCGAGAAGTGGCTGCGACCCGGCGAGGCCGAGGTGACGGTCGTCGACCCGCTTCCCTACATGACGTACCAGCCGTTCCTGCCCGAGGTCGCCGCCGGCTCGATCGAGCCGCGCCACTCGGTCGTCGCGCTGCGCCGTCACCTGAAGAAGACCACCGTCGTCACCGCCAAGGTCACCGGTATCGACCACGCGTCGAAGACTGCGACGATCACCCCCGAGGCCGGCGAGCCGTGGCAGTTCGACTACGACGTCGTCGTGGTCACCGGCGGCGCCGTGTCGCGCACGTTCCCGATCCCTGGCGTCGCCGACCAGGCGATCGGGCTCAAGACCATCGAGGAGGCCGTCGCCATCCGCGACCGCGTCCTCACCAACTTCGACAAGGCCGCGAACCTCCCGGCCGGTCCCGAGCGCGACCGCCTGCTCACGTTCGTGGTGGTCGGCGGCGGCTTCGCGGGCATCGAGGTCTTCGCCGAGCTGCGGTCCTTCGCGAGCTCGCTGCTGAAGTTCTACCCCCAGCTGAAGTTCGACGACACGCACTTCCACCTCATCGAGGCGATGGGCCGAATCATGCCCGAGGTGTCGCTGCCGACCAGCCACTGGGTCATCAAGCACCTCGCCCAGCGCGGCGCCGAGATCCACCTCGACACGCAGCTCACGAGCGCGGTCGACGGGCGGATCGAGCTGTCGACCGGAGAGACCTTCGAGTCCGACCTCATCGTCTGGACCGCCGGCGTCATGGCGAACCCGCAGATCGTGCGCACGAGCGACCTGCCGGTCGAGGAGCGAGGTCGCATCATGGCGCGCGCCGACCTCCGCGTGGGCGACGAGGACGACATCGTGCCCGACGCGTGGGCCGCCGGCGACATCGCCGCGGTGCCCGACCTCACTGGCGGCGGCGTGGGCGGCTACTGCGTCCCGAACGCGCAGCACGCCGTGCGGCAGGGCAAGCTGCTCGCGAAGAACATCGTCGCGGTGCTCCGCGGCGAGGAGCCCGAGCAGTACATCCACAAGAACCTCGGCGCCGTCGCGGGCCTCGGCATCGGTTCGGGCGCGTTCCAGTCCGGCAAGATCGCCCTCACGGGTCTCCTCGCGTGGTTCGCCCACCGCGGCTACCACGGCCTCGCGATGCCGACGTGGGAGCGCAAGTTCCGCGTGTTCTGGGGCTGGTGGAACAACTTCTGGCTCGGCCGCGACATCGTCTCGCTCGCCGCGGTGCAGCAGCCCCGCGCCGTGTTCGAGCAGTTCGCCGCCCGCCCGAAGCCGGCCGCCGACGTCGCCCCGGCGGCGCCCGCCAAGGCCGTGGAGTCCGGTGACGCGGCGAAGGCCGCCAGGAAGGCGCCCGCGAAGGCCGTCGCGGCGAAGTAGTCGCCCTATGCTGTGACGCGGTGCCGGCCGAACCGGCCGGCACCGCGCTCCCGTAGCCCAATCGGCAGAGGCAGGCGACTTAAACTCGCCTCAGTCTGGGTTCGAATCCCAGCGGGAGCACCGACAAGGCGGCCCGGTCAGGTCAGGCGATCGAGTCGCCGCAGGATCAGTCCTTCGCGCAGCGCCCACGGCGACACCTCCAGCGTCTTCGCTTTGAACGCGCGCATGGTCTCCGAGAGGACGATCCCGCCCGCGACGATCTGGAAGGTGCGGTCTTCCGTGATGCCGGGGAGCGCCGGTCGCGCATCCGCGGGGATCCGTGCGAGGCGGGGGATCCAGTCGTCGAGGTGTGAGAGCTTCAGGATGCTGCGCTCCTCCGAGCCCACGCCTTCCTCGGTACTGCCCGCGAGCTTGGCGAGCGAGCGGATCGTCTTCGACGAGCCGACCACGTGATCCGACTCCGGGATGCCGCCGAACTCCTCGACGGTCGCCTCGAGCAGTTCCCGTGCGTGCTCGCGGAGCCGCTTGACCTGCTTCTCGCTCGGCGGGTCGTCGGAGAGGAATCGGATCGTCGACCGGCCGGCGCCCAGCGGCACGGAGCTCGCGACATCCGGGATCTCGTCGCCGCCGTGCGCGATCTCGAGCGAGCCGCCGCCGATGTCGAAGAGCAGCACGCGACCGGCCGACCAGCCGTACCAGCGGCGCACCGCGAGGAAGGTGATGCGAGCCTCGTCGGCGCCGCTCAGCACGTCGAGACGGATGCCCGCGGCCTCCTCGGCGCGCTGCAGCACCTCGGCGCCGTTCGTGGCCTCCCGGATGGCCGAGGTCGCGAACGCCAGCATCTCGTCGATGCCCGATTTCCGGGCGACGTTCGCGGCCTCGGTCACGGCCGTGACGATCGCGTCGACGCCCTCCTCGCTGATCGAGCCGTCGTCGTCGAGGTACCGCATGAGGCGCAGGACCGACTTGTTCGACGCGGCCGGGATCGGTCTCGCGCCCGGATGCGCGTCGACGACGAGCAGGTGCACGGTGTTGGAACCGACGTCGAGAACCCCGAGGCGCATGGTGCGAGCGTAGTGCGTGCTGGCGCCCCGCGCGCCCCGCATGCATACTGTGCCCCGTGACCGCTCCCGATCTCGACCTCGGCGCCGGCGCCCACGACGGCGCGGAGGCGGCGACGTGGACCGACCCCCCGCGGCACTGGCAGGGCCTCACCGTGGCGACCGCGCACCTCGACGCGCCCGTCGCGACGCTGCACCTCGGCGCGCTGCGCCACAACGTGCGCGACCTCGTCCGGCGCGCGGGGGGCACGCCGATCCGGGTCGCGTCGAAGTCGCTCCGGGTGCGCGGGGTCGTCGAGGCGCTGCAGCGGATGCCGGGGTACCGGGGCGTGCTCGCCTACACGCTCGGCGAGGCGCTGTGGCTCGTCGGCGCGGGCTCGGTCGACGACGCCGTCGTCGGCTACCCGACGGCGGATCGCGGCGGCATCCGCCGGCTCGGCACCGACCCGGACGCGGCCGCGAAGGTGACGCTCATGATCGATTCGGTCGACCAGCTCGACCTCGTCGACGCGGTGCTGCCGCCCGGACGGCGCGAGGTCGTGCGGGTCTGCCTGGAGCTCGACGGGTCGTGGCGGGCGCCCGTGCTCGGTCACGTCGGGGTTCGCCGATCCCCGGTGCACGACCCCGCCACGGCGGGCCGGTTGGCCGCCGTGATCGCGTCGCGCGCGGGCTTCCGCCTGGTCGGGGTGATGGCGTACGAGGCGCAGATCGCCGGGATCGCCGACCGCCCGGCCGGGCACCCGGTCACCGGTGCCGCGACGCGCTGGATGAAGTCGCGCTCGATGCCCGAGCTCGTCGATCGACGCGGACGGGCGGTCGCGGTCGTGCGCGAGCACGCCGAGCTCGAGTTCGTCAACGGCGGCGGCACCGGTTCGATCGAGGCGACGGCCGCCGATCCGAGCGTGACCGAGGTCGCGGCCGGCTCCGGCCTCTTCGCGGGCCACTTCTTCGACGGGTACGCTGCGTTCACCCCCGCACCCGCGGCGGCGTTCGCGCTCGACGTGGTGCGGTCGCCGAGCCCCGACCACGCGACCCTGCTCGGCGGGGGATGGGTCGCGTCCGGTCCTCCAGGCGCGGACCGGCTCCCGCGCATCGCGTGGCCGGACGGGCTCCGGATGCTGCCGCGCGAGGCCGCGGGCGAGGTGCAGACGCCCATGACCGGTCCGGCCGCCGGGCGGCTCCGAGCAGGCGATCGGGTGTGGCTGCGTCACGCGAAGTCGGGCGAGCTGTCCGAGCACGTGGCCGAGTTCGCGCTCGTCGACGGCGACCGTGTGGTCGGCGAGCTGCCGACCTACCGCGGCGAGGGCAAGGCGTTCCTGTGACCGCGACCGGCGCGGTGTGGCGCAACTGGGCGCGCACCGAGGCGGTGCGGCCGATGCGCGTCGAGCGGCCCGCGGACGCGGGTGCGGTGCAGCGCGCGGTGCAGGCCGCCGCGACGTCCGGCCTGCGGGTCAAGCCCGTCGGATCAGGGCACAGCTTCACCGGCATCGCCGTCGCGCCCGACGTGCAGCTCGACCTCGCCGACCTGTCGGGCGTGATCGAGGCGGATGCCGCGACCGGCCGAGTCACGCTCGGAGCGGGCACCCCGCTGCATCGCCTGCCGCGACTGCTCGCCCCGTACGGGCTGGCGATGGCGAACATGGGCGACATCGACCGGCAGACGATCGCGGGTGCGCTCTCCACGGGCACCCACGGCACCGGGCTCGCCTTCGGCGGGCTCGCCACCCAGGTCGTCGCCGCGACGCTCGTCACCGGCGCCGGCGAACTGCTCCGCGTGAGCGAGACCGAGCGGCCCGACCTGCTGCCCGCGGTGCGGCTCGGGCTCGGGGCGCTCGGCGTGCTGGTCGACGTCACCCTTCAGCTGGTGCCGCGCTTCCTGCTGCACGCGGCGGAGCGACGTGAACCGCTCGGCGACGTGCTCGACGACTGGACGACGCGCGCGCGCGACGCCGATCACTTCGAGTTCTACTGGTTCCCGCACACCGACGCGGCGCTCACGAAGACGAACACCCGGCTCCCCGGCGACGCGACGCGGAAGCCGCTCGGCCGTGTCGCCCGCTGGATCGACGACGAACTGCTCGCCAACGGCGTGTATCGCGGGATCTGCGCACTCGGCCGCGCCGCGCCATCCGTCACGCCGTTCTTCGCACGCCGGATCGCAGCGCTCACCGGCGACCGCGATTTCGCCGATCTCTCGCCGGCCGTCTTCACGACGCACCGCGCCGTGCGGTTCGCCGAGATGGAGTACGCGATCCCGCTCGAGGCGGTGCCGACGGCCCTCCGCGAGGTGCGTGCGCTCATCGAGCGGCGCGGCTGGCGGATCAGCTTCCCGGTCGAAGTGCGGGCCGCGGCATCCGACGACGTCTGGCTCTCGACGGCGTACGGGCGCGAGACGGGCTACGTCGCGGTGCACCGCTACTTCCGAGAGGACCCCCGAGCGTACTTCGACGGCGTCGAAGCGATCATGCGCGCGTACGACGGGCGGCCGCACTGGGGCAAGCTGCACACGCAGGATGCCGCGTCGCTGCGCGAGGTGCTCCCGAGGTTCGACGACTTCCTGCGGGTCCGCGACCAACTCGACCCCGACCGCAGGCTCGCGAATCCGTACCTCGAGCGGGTCCTCGGGGCCTGAGGCGAGCGGATGCCGCGGACGGCGCGCCCACCCGGGAACCGTCGCTTCACTCGGAGTCGCATGGGAACTCCGGCCGTGCCACGCGCTCGCGGCGTAGGATGGTGGCGACCCGATCGTCGCCGAAGCCTCAGGAGTCCGTGCCATGGAATGGCTGATCCCGCTCATCATCGTCGTCGTCCTGGTGCTGGCGATCGGCATCTACCTGTGGACCACCTACAACTCGCTCGTCACCCTCAACGTGCGCGTCGACGAGGCGTGGAGCGACATCACGGTGCAGCTGAAGCGCCGTGCCGACCTGATCCCGAACCTCATCGAGGCGGTCAAGGGCTACGCGGCGCACGAGAAGGCCGTCTTCGAGAACGTCACGCGTGCGCGCGCCGAGACCCTGCAGGCGCAGGGCCCCGCCGAAGCGGGTGCGGCCGAGAACCACATGCAGCAGGCGCTGAAGTCGATCTTCGCGGTCGCCGAGGCGTACCCGCAGCTGCAGGCGAGCCAGAACTTCCTCCAGCTGCAGTCGGAGCTCGTCGACACGGAAGACAAGATCCAGGCGTCGCGCCGCTTCTACAACGGCGGCGTGCGCGAGCTGAACACGAAGATCAAGGTGTTCCCGAACACGCTCTTCGTGCGCAGCCTCGGCTTCCACGAGCGCGAGTTCTTCGAGGTCACCGAGGCCGCGGCGATCGCGGAGCCGCCGCGCGTGCAGTTCTAGGCCATGTACCGAGCGATCGCCCGGAACAAGCGCAACACCGTCTTCACCATCCTGCTCTTCCTCGCCATCGTCGGAGGGCTGGGCTACCTCGCCGCGGTGATCTACGGCGACCTCACGATCGTGGTCATCACGCTCGCGATCGCGACGGCGTACGCGCTCTTCCAGTACTTCACCGCCGACCGGCAGGCGCTGTCGATGTCGGGCGCCGTCGAGATCCACGGCGTCCGCGACCACCCGCGGCTGTGGCGCACGGTCGAGAACCTGTCGATCACGACCGGCACGCCGATGCCGCGCGTCTTCGTCATCTCCGATCCGGCGCCGAACGCCTTCGCGACGGGGCGCGACCCCCAGCACGCCGTCGTCGCCGCGACCACGGGCCTGCTCGAGATCATGGACGACTCCGAGCTCGAGGGCGTCATGGCCCACGAGATGGGCCACGTCCGCAACTACGACATCCGCCTCTCGATGGTCGTGTTCGGTCTCGTCGTGGCGATCGGCTTCATCGCCGACCTCTTCCTGCGCATGGCCTTCTTCGGGCGCAGCAGCAACGGCAACCCGATCGTGCTGGTCTTCGGCCTCGCGGCGATGCTCATCGCCCCGCTCGTGGCGAGTCTCGTGCAGCTGGCGATCTCGCGGCAGCGCGAGTACCTGGCGGATGCCACGGGCGCCATGACCACACGTCACCCCGACGCGCTCGCCCGCGCGCTGCTGAAGCTCGAGGCGTACGGCCGTCCCATGCAGCGGCAGAACACCTCGATGGCCCACCTCTGGATCGCCGACCCGCTGAAGCCGGGCGCGATCGACCGCCTGTTCGCCACGCACCCGCCGATCGCGGAGCGCGTCCAGCGACTGCACGAGATGGGGCGCAGCTTCTAGGCCACCCGCTACGCGGCGCTGGCGAGTGCCGACGAGATCGCGGGGGAGAGGTCGCCGCGGCCGGTGACGGCGATGTCGTCGAGGCCCTGCCAGGCAGCAGCGCGCCGGAGCACGGGCGCCAGCCGCTCGGCGGCGTCTGCCGGGGCATGCGGCTCGGCCCACGCCGACTGCACCCGCAGCACGCGCGCCGCACGATCGCTCTTCAGGTCGACCCGCCCGACGACGCGGTCGTCGAGCAGCACCGGCAGCGAGTAGTAGCCGAAGCGACGCTGCGCCTCGGGCGTGTAGATCTCGATGCGGTAGTGGAAGTCGAACAGGCGCTCGGCGCGCGGCCGGAACCATACGACGGGGTCGAACGGCGACAGCAGCGCGGCGGCCTCGAGGCGCCGCGGCCGCCGCGCGTCGCGGTGCAGCCACGCCGGCGTCTGGCGCGACCCCGTGGTCCACGAGGGCACCTCGACAGGACGCAGCACGCCTGCGTCGACGAGGTCGGCGATCGCGGGCCGCACCTGCGCGGCCTTCATGCGCCAGTAGTCGGCGAGGTCGGCCGCGGTGGCGATGCCGAGGGCGGATGCCGCGCGCTCGACGAGCACCCGCACCTGATCGGCCTCGGCGGGTGCCGCATCGAGCAGCGACACGTCGAGCGCCTGCTCGGGGAGCGCGTACACACGTTCGAACCGGCGACGGTCGACGCAGACGACCTCACCAGTGCGGAACATCCATTCCAGGGTGCGCTTGACGTCGGACCAGCCCCACCACGGGCCGCGGCGCTCGTTCGCGTCGTGCTCGATCGCACTCGCCGGCATCGGGCCGTTCGCCTCGAGCTCGGCTCGCAGCCAGTCGGCGAGCCGCCGGTTCTCGGAGAGCCAGCCGCCCCACTCGGTCGCGCCGGAGCGCCGGTACTCCTCACGCCGGAACTCGAACATCGGCCACAGCTCGCGCGGGATGAACGCCGCCTGGTGCGCCCAGTACTCGACGAGGCGGCCGCGCCGGCCCCATGCCATGCGGTCGAGCGCGGCACGATCGTAGGCGCCGACCCGGCTGAACGCCGGCAGGTAGTGGCTGCGCTCGAACACGTTGACCGAGTCGATCTGGAGCAGGCCCAGCCGGTCGACGACGCCGGCGATCGCGCGCGTGCCCGGCGCGGCCGGCACGGCACGCCCGAAGCCCTGCGCGGCGAGTGCGATGCGGCGGGCGAGGGCGGGACTGACGTGGTCGACCATGGTGCCTCGACCCTAACCGGAGCCCGCGACATACGGCGGAACGGCCCGGATCCGGGACCCTAGACTGGGCCCATGGCGGATGCCAAGGGGACCTCTCGCGTGCGACGTGCGCGCGCACGCCGCAGCGCCGCCACGGACGACCGCGTCGCGACCGAGCGCGACGCCGCGTCATCCGTGCCCTACGGCATGCGCGTCGCCGCCGCATGGTCGTGGCGGCTCCTGCTCGTCGGCGGAGTGCTCGCGGTCGTCGTCTTCCTCATCATCCAACTGCGCTTCGTGGTCGTGCCGGTCTTCGTGGCCGTGCTGCTGTCGGCGCTGCTCGTGCCGTTCGCCGAGTTCCTCCGCCGCCACCGGTGGCCCAAGTGGCTCGCCGTGACCGTCGCGATGCTCACCGCGCTCCTCGCCGTCGCGGGACTCCTGACGCTCGGCATCTCGCAGATCGTCCGGGGATCCGGCGACCTCGCCCGGCAGAGCGTCATCGCATGGGAGGAGTTCCGCGAATGGCTCCTCGAGGGGCCGCTGCACATCACGACGGCGCAGTTCGACGCCTGGGTCGAGGAGATCGGCGCCGCGCTGCAGGACAACAGCAGCGTGCTGGTCAGCGGTGCGCTGTCGGTGGGCTCGACCCTCGGACACTTCCTCGCCGGGCTGCTGCTCGTTCTCTTCGCGACGCTGTTCATCCTCATCGACGGCAAGTTCATCTGGAACTGGATCGTCGGCATCTTCCCGCGCCGCGCGCGCGCCGCGATCGACGGCAGCGGCCGGGCCGGCTGGGCCACCCTCCAGAACTTCGTCAAGGTGCAGATCCTCGTCGCCACGATCGACGCGATCGGCATCGGCCTGGGCGCGCTGCTGCTCGGCGTGCCCCTCGCGATCCCGATCGCGATCCTCGTGTTCCTCGGCTCGTTCATCCCCATCGTCGGCGCGGTCATCACCGGAGCGCTCGCCGTGTTCGTCGCCCTCGTCTACAACGGCTGGGGCATCGCGCTCGCCATGCTCGGCGTGGTGCTGCTCGTCCAGCAGGTCGAGGGGCACGTGCTGCAGCCGCTCATCATGGGCACCGCAGTGAAGGTCCACCCGCTCGGCGTCGTCATCGCCGTCACGACCGGTTCGCTGCTCGCGGGCATCGCCGGCGCGCTGTTCGCCGTGCCGGTGGCGGCCGTCGCGAACGTCATGATCCTCTACGTCGCGAGCGGCATCTGGAAACAGGCCGAGCCGCCCGCGCCGTCCGAGACCCATTCCCCGCTCTGGCGCACGGTACCGCAGCGCCCCGGATACGGACGGTGACATGAACCACGCCCTCGACGCACGCACGCACGCCGCGCCGCCGCTCGTCGCCCCCGGCCCGGCCGCCCCCGCGTGGCCCGGCCCCGACCTCTCCGGGTTCGAGCGCGCACAGGGCATCGTCGCGCACGTGGCCCGGCGCACGCCCATGGAGTCCTCGCGCTTCCTCGCCGCGGTCGCCGGGGTCCCCGTGCACCTGAAGTGCGAGAACCTGCAGCGCACCGGCTCGTACAAGCTCCGGGGCGCCTTCAACCGGATGTCGGCGCTCACCCGCGACGAGCGGGCGCTCGGCGTCGTGGCCGCCTCGGCGGGGAACCACGCGCAGGGAGTCGCGTACGCCGCCCGGGAGCTCGGCATCCACGCGACGATCTTCATGCCGGTCGGCGTCGCCCTGCCGAAGCTCGAGGCGACGCGGGCGTACGGCGCCGACGTCGTGCTCCGCGGCGACTCGGTGGGCGAGACGCTCGAGGCGGCGGCCAGGTTCGCCGAGGAGAGCGGCGCGGTGCTCATCCCGCCGTTCGACCACGCCGACGTGATCGCCGGCCAGGGCACCCTCGGACTCGAGATCCTCGAGCAGGCGCCGGATGCCACGACCATCGTCGTGCCCATCGGCGGCGGCGGGCTCGCCGCGGGCATCGCCAGCGCCGCGAAGCAGAAGGCCGCCGCGCTCGGCCGCACGGTCCGCGTCATCGGGGTGCAGGCCGAGAACGCCTCGCCGTATCCGCCGTCGCTCGCGGCAGGCGCTCCCACGACCGTGCCGGTGGTGCCGACCATCGCCGACGGCATCGCCGTCTACAAGCCGGGCGAACTCAACTTCGACATCATCCGGCACGCGGTCGACGAGGTCGTGACGGTCACCGAGGACGACATCGCGCGCGCCCTGCTCGTGCTGCTCGAGCGGGCGAAGCTCGTCGTCGAGCCGGCGGGCGCCGTGGGCGTGGCCGCGCTCATGACCGGTGCGGTGCGCTCCGACGGGCCGACCGTGGTCGTCCTGTCGGGCGGAAACATCGATCCGCTGCTCATGCAGCGGGTCATCGCGCACGGGCTCGCGGCTTCCGACCGGTACCTCACCCTGCGCATCGGACTGCCCGACCGGCCGGGGCAGCTCGCGCGGATCGCCGAGCTCGTCGCCGAGGCGAACGCCAACGTCGTCGAGGTCCTGCACACGCGGCACGGCGCGGGAATGCAGATCTCCGAGGTCGCGCTGCAGCTCTCGGTCGAGACCCGCGGACCCGAGCACCGGGCCGAGGTCGTCCAGGTGCTGCGCCGGGCCGGGTACGAGCCGGAGGTCATCGAGGAATGAGCGAGGGGCGGATGCCGCGCCGAACGCGCCGCACCCGCCCCTCGAGGCTCATGCCGTGGCCTACTGGCCGCCCCAGGTCTCGACCTCGCGGATCTCGACCGGGATCTCGCGCCCGTTGGGCGCCGTGTAGCTCGTCTTCTCGCCGACCTTCAGGCCGAGGATGGCCTCGCCGAGCGGCGACTGCTCGCTGAAGACGTCGAGTTCCGAATCGCCGGCGATCTCGCGGCTGCCGATGAGGAACCGCTCCTCGTCACCGGCGACGACGGCCGTGATGACGGTGCCGGACTCGACGACGCCGCTCGACTCGGGCGCCTCGCCGACCTCGGCGTTGCGCAGCAACTCGGTGAGCTGCCGGATGCGGGCCTCCTGCTTGCCCTGCTCGTCCTTCGCGGCGTGGTAGCCGCCGTTCTCCTTGAGGTCGCCCTCTTCACGCGCGGCCTCGATGCGCTTCGCGATCTCCTCGCGGCCGGTGGTGGAGAGGTGCTCGAGCTCGGCGGCGAGCCGGTCGTAGGCCTCCTGGGTGAGCCAGGTGACGGTTGCCTCCTGCGCCATGGTGCACACTCCCGTGTATAGACGTGACGCCCCGGCGAGTGCCGGAGCGAATCTCCTATGTTAGATCAGCCAGCAGTCCGAGACCAAACCGGTGTTGGGCTCCAGCGCGGTTCGCACGGTCTCGGTGAAGGTCCGCAGCGGACGCTCGGACGCGGGGAGCTCGACGATCTTCCATCCGACCACCGTGAAGTCCTCGTTGTAGGCCTGCACGATGCAGGCCGTCTCGTTGCCGGCGGGTGCCGAGAGGCGCCAGGTCACCTCCACCGAGTGGTCGTCGATGAGCCGGTGGCCGAGGTCGGTCGCCTGCACCTGCGGACGGCTGCCGTCGAGGCCCGCCCACACGACCCAGGCGACGAGCACCACGGCGAACGCGAGTGCGGCGCCGCCGAGGATCCACCGCTCGCGACGCCTTCGGTCGGCGGTACGGCCGTAGCGCCGTTCCAGGTCGACGGATGCCGCGGCTCCGGACCCGCGCGGACGGACGCCGTCCAGGGCGGCATCCTCGACGGCGGCGTCGACGGCTGCCGCGTCGGCGGATTCGCGTGGGGGCACCGCCCGGCTCCTTCCCGGCTCGATCGTCTAGGCTTCAGGCAAGCCTACGCCCCGCCCCTGAAGGGATCCCGATGCCCGTCGCGTCCTCCGTCACCGCGCTGCTCGCCGTCGCCGCGGAGGAGGAGTTCGACCCGAACGACGTGACGCCGGGGGTCGAGGGCTTCGTCATCACCTTCATCGTGATGGCGGTGGTGCTGCTGCTCGTGCTCGACATGGTGCGCCGCATCCGGCGGGTCAACTACCGCGCCGAGGCGAAGGCGCGGCTCGACGCCGAGGAGCGCGCCGCGGAGGGCGGCGAGCCGGGCGACTCCGGTGGATCGCCCGACGCCGCGGCATCCGACGCCCCGCCCTCGAAGCCCGAGTAGGCCGTCGTCGGGCGGAGGGCCCGGGGCGCCGGCGCGTCAGCCGACGTGGTACACCGGGTCCACGGCGATGATCAGCGTCGCCGTCCAGTGGCACATGAACGCGAGCACCGTGCACACGTGGAAGATCTCGTGGAACCCGAAATGCCCCGGCCACGGGTTCGGCCGCTTCATGCCGTACACGATCGCACCGACCGTGTAGAGCAGGCCGCCGGCGATCACGAGCACCATCATCGCGACGCTCGCCTCGAGCAGGTCGCCGAGGTACATCACGGCCGCCCAGCCGAGCAGCAGGTAGAGCGGCACGTAGAACCACCGCGGCGCGCCGATCCAGAACACGCGGAACGCGATGCCGACGAGGGCCCCGCCCCAGACGATCCCGAGCAGCAGCCAGCCCTTTTCGGGCGGCAGCGCGAGGATCGCGAGGGGCGTGTACGTGCCCGCGATGAGCAGGAAGATGTTCGCGTGGTCGATCCGCTTCAGGAGGACCTTCGTGCGCGGCTGCCAGTCGAAGCGGTGGTACAGCGCCGAGTTGCCGAACAGCAGCATCGAGGTGAGGACGAACACCGCAGACGCCCACTTCGCCGCCGACCCCTCGGCGAGCACGATGAGCACGATGCCCGCGACGATCGTGATCGGGAAGGTGACGGCGTGGATCCATCCGCGCCACGTCGGCTTCCCGTCGGCCGGAGGCTCGGGCGACGCGTCGATGAGCGGCAGGTTCGGCAGGTCGGGTCCGCGGGCGTCGTCGACGGCGACGGCCGCGTCGGCCGCGTCGAGTTCGGATTCGGGGCGCTGCAGGTGCTCGCCGACGTCCTCGGGTTCGCTCGCAGGGCTCATGTGCACAGCGTAGGGCTGCGGTGGTCACGGGTTGCTGGGAGTGACGGCGGTGGGGGGAGGAGTACCGTAGTCGGGTGCAGACGAGCGATCACCACCTCGGTCGCGGGCTCCTCTACCGGCTCTACCAGAACCGGCTCCGGCGCGAACTCGACCAGGCAGAACTGCCGCATCACGTGGCCATGATCATCGACGGGAACCGTCGGTGGGCCAAGCAGCTGGGGTACGAGACGGCCGCCCACGGCCACCGTGCTGGGGCTGCCAAGATGCGCGAGTTCCTCGAGTGGTGCGACGACCTCGGCATCAGGGTCGTGACCCTGTACCTGCTCTCGAGCGACAACCTCGGCAACCGCACGTCCGACGAGCTCGCCGACCTCATCGAGATCATCGCCGACCTCGCCGAGGAGCTCAGCCACTACCGCGACTGGCGGGTGCAGCACGTCGGGTCCGACGCGGGCCTGCCGGAACCGCTCGTCGCCGCGCTCGACGCCGCGGAGCACCGCACCGCCGACAAGAGGGGCCTCCACGTCAACCTCGCCGTCGGGTACGGCGGGCGCCGCGAGATCACCGACGCGATGCGCTCGATCGTGGCATCCCACCATGCCGAGGGCCGCAGCCTCGAGGACCTCGCCGAGTCGCTCACGCCCGACCTGATCGGCGAGCACCTGTACACGGGCGGCCAGCCCGACCCCGACCTCGTGATCCGCACGTCGGGCGAGCAACGGCTCAGCGACTTCATGCTCTGGCAGGCCGCCCACAGCGAGTTCTACTTCGTCGAGGCGCTCGGGCCCGACCTGCGCGAAGTCGACTTCCTGCGCGCCGTCCGCGACTACACGATGCGGCACCGGCGGTACGGCGGCTGAGCATTCCCCTTCAGGCATGTCAGGATATGGCTCGGAGGAAGGGGGCTGAGGCCCAGTGAGCATCGACGACTACCTCGCCGGATTCACCGAGGAACCCGGCTACCTCGACTACGGTCGTGTCGGCCCCATGGCGCGCACCGCCGCCGAGGAGACCTTCGCGTTCACGCACGTGCTCGAGCGGGCGCGCCACGGCAGCCTCGACGCGCTGCGCGAGCAGGACGCACGTCTCCGCGGCGCGGCATCCGCCCTGACCGGGTTCGTCGCGGACCAGGTCGTCACGGTCCCCAACACCACGACGGGGCTCATGCACGCCATGTTCGGGCTCACCGGGACGGTGCTGCTCTCGCCCGGCGAGTTCCCCAGCCTGCCGATCGCGGCCGTGCGCGCGCACGAGGCGCTGCACTCGGTGCAGCCGGCATGGCTCGAGACCGATCACGGCAAGGTCACGCCCGGGCAGATCCGCGAGCAGCTCGAGGCCAACGTCGCCGCGGTCGCGGTGAGCCTGGTCGACTCGCGGACCGGGTACCTGTGCGACCTCGAGGGCATCAGGCAGGTGATCGGCGACCGGCTCCTCATCGTCGACGCGATCCAGGGCTTCGGCGTCGTCGACGCGCCGTGGGAGCTCGCGGACGTCGTCGTGACCGGTGGGCAGAAGTGGTGCCGGGCCGGATGGGGCACCGGCTTCATGGCCGTGTCGGCCCGCGCCCGCGAGCAGCTCACGCCCGTGTTCTCCGGGTACAGCGGAACCGACGAGGACGAGGTGTGGGACGAGGTGCCGCCGCCCGCGTCGACCGCGCGCGCGTTCCGCGTGTCGAACCCCGACCCGATCGCCGCGGCCCGGTTCGCCGCCACCATGGAGGAGCTCGCCGCGGTGGGCGTCGAGGTCGTGAACGCCCGCCTCGCCGAGAACGTCAGCCGTGTGATCGATCTCGCCGACGAGTTCGCGATCCCCGTCTCGTCGTCACGCGACGAGCGCGAACGCGCCGGCATCGTCGTGCTCGAGCCCGAACCCGAGCACGTCACCGTCCTGTCGGCCTCCCTGCACAACCACGGCGTCACCGCCACCACGCGCCTCGGCAGCGTGCGGCTCAGCGTCCACGCGGCGCTGTCGGAGGACACGATCGAGATGCTGCGCGGCGCGTTCGTGTCGTTCAACACGGCCGCGACGTACTGAGGCCGGGCCGCGGCATCCGTCACCCGGGTCGACGCGATGTGAACAGCGGATGTCGCGCCGCGTGTCGCGCACGCGGATGTCGTCGGTCGGACGTACCGTCGAGGCATCGGGCAGGGAGCCCGGTCGAGTCGGCTCGTGAACCGCTCGTTGGAGGATCGCCGGCCGGCGCGTGAGCCGAGCGGAAGCTCGGGGCAGGAGCGGTCGTGACCTCTGTGGAATCCACCAACCCCGTCGGATCCGTCGAGTCGGGCATCAGCCGGGCACCGGCGGAGGACGCGCCCGGCGGGATCGCGCAGGCCGAACGCACCTACGTGCTCGACACGTCGGTGCTGCTGTCGGACCCGCGTGCCCTGTTCCGCTTCGCCGAGCACGCGGTGGTGCTGCCCGTCGTGGTCATCACCGAGCTCGAGGCGAAGCGCAACGACCCCGAGATCGGGTTCTTCGCCCGCAAGGCGCTGCGGATCCTCGACGACCTGCGCGTCGAGCACGAGCGGCTCGACTTCCCGATCCCCGTCGGCGACGGGGGGTCGCTGCGCGTCGAGCTCAACCACTCGAGCCTGTCGGTGCTGCCGAGCGGCCTGCAGCTGAACGACAACGACTCGCGCATCCTCGCGTGCGCCATGAACCTCGCCAACGACGGGCTCGCGGTGACCGTCGTCTCGAAGGACCTCCCCCTGCGGGTCAAGGCCGCCTCGGTCGGCCTCGACGCGCAGGAGTACCGTGCCGAGCTCGCGATCGATTCGGGCTGGACCGGCATGGCCGAACTCGCGCTCGGATCCAACGACATGGCGAAGCTGTACGAGCACGAGTCGCTCACGACGCGCGAGGTCGAGGGGATGCCGGTCAACACCGGACTCGTCATCCAGTCCGAGCGCGGCTCGGCGCTCGGCCGCGTGGTGGGCGAGCACGAGGTGCGCCTGGTCCGCGGCGACCGGGAGGTGTTCGGCGTGCACGGCCGGTCGGCGGAGCAGCGGCTCGCGATCGACCTGCTCCTCGATCAGGAGATCGGCATCCTGTCGCTCGGCGGTCGTGCCGGCACCGGCAAGTCGGCGCTCGCGCTCTGCGCCGGGCTCGAGGCGGTGCTCGAACGGCAGCAGCACAAGAAGATCATGGTGTTCCGCCCGCTCTACGCGGTCGGCGGCCAGGAACTCGGCTACCTGCCCGGCGACCAGGGCGAGAAGATGAACCCCTGGGCGCAGGCGGTCTTCGACACGCTCGGCGCGCTCGTGTCCGACAACGTGCTCGAAGAGGTCGTGGACCGCGGCATCCTCGAGGTGCTGCCGCTCACGCACATCCGCGGTCGGTCGCTGCACGACGCGTTCGTGATCGTCGACGAGGCGCAGTCGCTCGAGCGCAACGTCCTGCTCACGGTGCTCAGCCGCGTCGGGCAGAACTCGCGCGTGATCCTCACGCACGACGTGGCCCAGCGCGACAACCTGCGCGTGGGTCGCCACGACGGCGTCGCGAGCGTGATCGAGACCCTGAAGGGGCATCCGCTCTTCGCGCACATCACGCTGACCCGCTCGGAGCGCTCGGCGATCGCGGCGCTCGTCTCGGAGATGCTCGACGGCGCCGAGCTCGCCTGACCCGACGCGACGACGGGCCCGGAACAGTTCGTTCCGGGCCCGTCGGCCGTGGTCGCGGATGTCGCGTGCCGAGCGCTACCTCGCCTGCGGCGGTCGCGTCATCGACAGCAGGTGCAGCGCCTCGTCGAGCTGCGACTCGGTGAGGTCGCCGCGCTCGACGTGGCCGAGCTCGATCACGGCCTCGCGGACGGTGATGCCCTTCGCGACCGAGTGCTTGGCGATCTTCGCCGCGGCCTCGTAGCCGATGATCTTGTTCAGCGGCGTGACGATCGACGGCGACATGCCCGCGAGCGCGGTCGTGCGCTCCTCGTTGACCTGCAGGCCGTCGACGGTCTTGTCGGCGAGCACGCGAACCGACTTCGACAGCAGCCGGATGGACTCGAGGAGCGCCGTGCCCATGACCGGGATCTGCACGTTGAGCTCGAACGAGCCCGAGGCGCCGGCCCACGCGATCGTGGCGTCGTTGCCGACCACCCGCGAGGCGACCATGAGGACGGCCTCGGGCACCACCGGGTTGACCTTGCCCGGCATGATCGACGAACCCGGCTGCAGGTCGGGGATGAGCAGCTCGCCGAGGCCCGTGTTCGGACCCGAGCCCATCCAGCGGAGGTCGTTGCAGATCTTGGTGAGGCTCACCGCGATCGTGCGGAGCGCACCCGACGCCTCGACGAGGCCGTCGCGGTTCGCCTGCGCCTCGAAGTGGTCGGCGGCTTCGGAGATCGGCAGCTCGGTCTCCTGCTGCAGGAGCTCGATGACCAGCTGCGGGAAGCCGGTGGGGGTGTTGATGCCCGTGCCCACTGCCGTGCCGCCGAGCGGCACCTCGGCGACGCGGGGGAGCGCCGAGCGCACGCGCTCGATCCCGAGGCGGATCTGGCGGGCGTAGCCGCCGAACTCCTGGCCCAGGGTCACCGGCGTGGCATCCATGAGGTGCGTGCGGCCGGCCTTCACGATGCCTGCCCACGCCTCGGCCTTCGCCTCGAGCGCGACCGCGAGGTGGTCGAGCGAGGGGATGAGCTCGTCGATGAGCGCGGCGGTCACGGCGATGTGCACCGAGGTGGGGAAGACGTCGTTGGAGGACTGCGATGCGTTGACGTGGTCGTTGGGGTGGACCGGGCTGCCGAGCTTCTCGGTCGCGATCGTCGCGAGGACCTCGTTCATGTTCATGTTCGAGGACGTGCCGGAACCGGTCTGGTACACGTCGACCGGGAAGTGCTCGGTGAACGAGTGGCGGCCGGCGATGACCTCGTCGGCGGCGTCGGCGATGGCCTGCGCGAGCTGCGCGTCGAGCACGCCCAGCCGGGCGTTCGCGAGCGCCGCGGACTTCTTGATGCGCGCGAGCGCGGCGATCTGGGCGGGCTCGAGGCCCGAGCCCGAGATGGGGAAGTTCTCGACGGCACGCTGCGTCTGCGCGCGGTACAGCGCCGACGCGGGAACCCGCACCTCGCCCATCGTGTCGTGTTCGATCCGGTAGTCGGCGGCGTTGTCCACCACGGTGTGTTCCCCTTCGATCCAGGCGGTTGCGATCCCTGACAGCGGCGCGAGCGGCGAGCGGATGCCGCCGGCGGCGTCAGATGCGACCGACGACGATGTCGGTCTCGGCGCGGCCTTCGAGCAGGCGGTAGTTCGCGCCGACGATAGCCAGCGTACCGGCTGCGATCGCGTCGCTGATCACCTCGGAGCGGTCGAGGAGCTCGGCGACGGTGTCGCGCAGGTGCTCGCGTCCCACGTACGCGGCGTCGACGTCGGCGGGGTCGATGGGACCCTCGGTCGTTCCGGCCACCCGTCGCACCGCGGGCACGATCCGGTCGACGACGGACCGGATGTGCGCCGGCAGCGCCTCGGCGCCTTCGGCCTGCGAATCGATCGCGGCGCGCACGGCACCGCACTGGTCGTGCCCGAGCACCAGGATGAGCGGCACCCCGAGGACGCCGACGGCGTACTCGAGCGACCCGAGGACGGAGTCGGAGATCACCTGCCCGGCGTTGCGGACCACGAAGGCGTCGCCCAGCCCGACGTCGAAGATGATCTCGGCCGACAGCCGCGAGTCGCTGCAGCCGAAGATCGCCACGAGCGGTCGCTGGTGGTCGGCGAGCTCGGTTCGGCGGTCGACGTCCTGACGGGGGTGCTGCGGCGTACCGGCGATGAAGCGCTGGTTGCCGGCGCGCAGCTCGCGCCAGGTCTCGGCGGGGGTCGTGGGTCGTGCGGGGGCGGGCTGGCTCACGGCCGTTCCTCTCAGCGCTGTGCGTCGACGGCCGGCGCGATCGCGCGGGCCAGGGTCTCGAATTCCTCGGGCTCGGCGGTGCCGAGCAGTACGAACGTGCTGTCGCCGGCCTCGGTGACGAGGCCGTAGCGCGCGTTGCCGACGTCGGCGGTGCTCTCGCGGTTGTCGTAGACGGTCCACTCGACGCCGTCGATCGTGGTGACGCCGGTCGCGATGGTGTTCGCGAGCAGGTCTGCGGTCCAGGTCGGGTTGGCGCCGAGGCCCTGGTACATGCCCGCGTACTCGTCACTCGGCGTGAGGTACCCGGCGTACCAGGTCGTGATGCCGTCGGCTCGGTTGTCGCGAAGCTCGGCGGCGTTCGATCGCCAGCCCTCGGGCAGCTCGGGCACCGCGAGCTGCTGCTCGATGCCGGCCTGCGCCTGCGCTGCGACCGCGGGCACGTCGACGTTCCGCTCGATCGGCTCGTCGCTCCGCGGCACGAGCAGCACGATCACGGCGACCACGGCAAGGCTCGCGAGCAGCGAACCGACCAGGTTGCGGACGGTCTGCCGCTGGCGGCGCTTCACGGCGTCGTCGGCCTTGCGTGCCGCGGTCTCCTCCGGCGTCTCGGGCCGACCCAGCTCGGCGACGACCCGGGGCTCGCGACGTGCCATCAGCCCTCGCCGCCGTCGGCCGCGGGAACGGCTGCCGCGGCGCCGGCGCGGGCGGCGTCGAGCCGCGCCTTCGCGCCGACGAGCCACTCCTCGCACCGCTGAGCGAGGGCCTCGCCGCGCTCCCACAGGGCGAGCGATTCCTCGAGCGTGGCCGAGCCCTGCTCGAGCTCGGCGACGACGCGGACGAGCTCGTCGCGCGCCTGCTCGTAGCTCAGCTCGGCGACATCCGGGGGAGTGGTGGGCATGGAGGGCATTCTATTCGCCGTCGCCGACAGCACCCCGAGATGTCGCCGCGAGACTGCCCTCGGCGAGCGTGATGCGAAGGGACGTGCCCTCGGGCGCCTGGTCGGGGCGGGTGAGTACGCCGTCGTGGTCGCGTTGCACGATCGCATAGCCGCGCTGCAGCGTCGCGAGCGGCGACAGTGCGCGCAGTTGCGATCGCAGCTCGATCACTCGCACGTGCGCCCGTTCGATGGCGCGCTCGGCGAGCTCGGCGCCCCGGGCGACCCAGCGGGTGACGTCCTCCGCGCGACGGTCGACGATCCAGCCCGGATCTGCCAGCGCCGGCCGCGACCGCAGGTGGCCCAGCCGATCGATCTCGTGCGAGACGAGCGTCGTCACGCGCATGCGAAGTCGAGCCCGCGCCTGCTCGACCCGGATGAGCTCCTCGGCCACGTCGGGCACGACGCGCTTCGCGGCATCCGTCGGCGTCGACGCCCTGAGGTCGGCCACGTCGTCGAGCAGCGGGCGGTCGGCTTCGTGCCCGATCGCACTCACGATCGGGGTGGATGCCGCGGCCGCAGCCCGCACGACCCGCTCGTCGCTGAAGCCCAGAAGGTTCTGGAAGTCGCCGCCGCCGCGGGCGACGATGATGACGTCGACCGCAGGGTCGGCGTCGAGGCGCCGGATGGCGGAGACCACCTCGGGGCAGCACCGGTCGCCCTGCACCGCGGCGTACACCACGCGGAACTCGACCGCGGGCCACCGAAGCCGCGCGTTGCGGATCACGTCCTTCTCGGCGTCGCTGTCCTTGCCCGTGACGAGGCCGATGACGGCAGGAAGGAACGGCAGTCGCTTCTTGCGGGCCGCGTCGAAGAGCCCCTCGGCCGCGAGCTGCGCGCGGAGCCGCTCGAGCCGCTCGAGCAGGTCGCCGAGTCCGACGTGCCGCAGGTCGAACACCTGCATCGTGAGAGAGCCGCCCTTGACCCACCAGTTCGGCTTGACCAGGGCGACGACGTGATCGCCCGCCTTGAACTGCTCGGTGAGCTTGGCGCGCGTCGACGACCAGATCGTGAACGACACCGTGGCCTCGGCCTCGAGATCCTTGAGCTTGCCGTAGACGTTGCCGGCCGAGACGCCCCACTGCGTGACCTCGCCCTCGATCCACACCGTGCCGAGGCGGTCGAGGTACTCCTTGAGCTTGCTCGACAGCATCGAGACGGGCCACGGGGTCTCGCGCGTCGTCGGGCCCTGAGCCATGCGTCTCCCAGCCGCTCGTCATGTGGGGCCGCATAGGATGGACACCGTGACGAGCTTGACGGATGCCCCGCGAATCGACCTCGGCATGCCTCGGATCCCGAGCGTGCGCGGCCGGCTCAAGGATATCCCCGTGCAAGGACGCAAGCGGGTGCTGCTGGCAGCCCCGCGCGGTTACTGCGCGGGCGTCGACCGCGCGGTCATCGCCGTCGAGAAGGCGCTCGAGCACTACGGGGCGCCCGTGTACGTGCGCAAGCAGATCGTGCACAACATCCACGTCGTCACCGAGCTCGAGAAGCAGGGCGCGATCTTCGTCGAGGAGGTCGACGAGGTCCCCGAGGGCGCCCACGTCGTCTTCAGCGCGCACGGCGTCTCGCCCGCGGTCGTCAACTCCGCCGCCGAGCGGGGCCTGCACGCGATCGACGCGACCTGCCCGCTCGTGACGAAGGTGCACCGCGAGGCCGTGCGCTTCGCGCGCGACGACTTCGAGATCCTCCTCATCGGCCACGAGGGCCATGAAGAGGTCGAGGGCACCGCCGGCGAGGCGCCCGACCACGTCACGCTCGTGAACAGCCCCGACGACGTGCCCAACATCGACGTGCGCGACCCCGACAAGGTCGTCTGGCTCTCGCAGACCACCCTCAGCGTCGACGAGACCATGGAGACCGTGCGACGCCTGCGCGAGCGGTTCCCGAACCTGCAGGATCCGCCCTCCGACGACATCTGCTATGCGACGCAGAACCGGCAGGTCGCGATCAAGAAGGTCGCGCGCGGGTCCGACGTCGTGATCGTCGTCGGCTCGGCGAACTCGTCGAACAGCGTGCGCCTCGTCGAGGTCGCCCTCGAGTACGGCGCCAAGCGCGCCTATCGCGTCGACTACTCGACCGAGATCCGTCAGGAGTGGCTCGAGGGCGCCGAGACGGTCGGCGTGACGAGCGGCGCCTCGGTCCCCGAGGGGCTCGTCAAGGAGGTGCTCCTCGAACTCGAGGACGCCGGCTACGGCGAGGTCCAGGAGGTCAAGACGGCCGAGGAGGACCTGATGTTCTCGCTGCCGAAGGAGCTCCGCAAGGACCTGCAGGGCAACCGCGACGCGCGCGCCATCGGCGGCCGCGGCCGTCAGGCGAGCGCGTGAGCGCACCCGCCGGGCGGACCCGGGCCGTCAGGCCCCCGCTCCCGTGAGCACGCGCGCGTACTCCGGGTCGGACAGCAGGATCTGCGCCATCAGCACGTAGAACACGACGAAGGCCACCGCGCCGATCACGAGCGGGACCCAGAACGCGAGGCGCCGCGCGCGCAGGCGGCGCACCGACCAGGCCAGCGCGATGACCCACAGCACCAGCTGCACGATCGTGCCGAAGAGGATCAGCGACGGCACCTGCGGTCCGGGGACGAAGTCGCGCGCGGGCAGCTCGGTGCCGAGGATCTCGGCGGTCTGGCGGAACGTGTCCGTAGCGACCGATGGCAGCAGCGTGAGCAGCAGCGCGTTGTACGCGGCCCCGAAGAGCCCGATGACGAGCAGGATGATCGTCGCGATCGCGTCACCGCGTCGCACTCCCCGTCCGGCCGCCGCATCGGCCGAAGCGCTCGTCGGCGCCGCTCCGGCAGCGCCGTACGCGGGCGCGGGGGCGGATGCCGCGGCATCCGTTCGCTGCTCTGCCTGCGGCTGCCACGACCAGCCTTCGGGCGCGTACTCGCCGTACTGCGGACGAGGCCGCTCGTCGCGCGGCGGAGGGGGAGCCGCGCCGTCGGCCGGCTGCCCCTGCGCGTCGTTCCGTGCGGCCTCGTCCTGCGTCATCCGCTGCCCTACGCCGAGATCGACTTGCCGGCGGAACCGAGCTGGCGGGTGGAGTCGACCACGCGGGCGGCCATGGCCGTCTCGGCGACCTTGCCCCACGCGCGCGGGTCGTACTGCTTCTTGTTGCCGACCTCGCCGTCGACCTTCAGCACGCCGTCGTAGTTCGTGAACATGTAGCCGGCGATCGCGCGGGTGAACGCGTACTGCGTGTCGGTGTCGATGTTCATCTTCACGACGCCGTTGCGGACCGCCTCGGCGATCTCTTCGTCGGTCGAGCCCGAACCGCCGTGGAAGACGAGGTCGAGCGGCTTCTCGCCCGTGCCGTACTTCTCGGCGAGGCCGTCCTGGATCTCCTTGAGGAGCGCCGGGCGGAGCTTGACGTTGCCGGGCTTGTACACGCCGTGCACGTTGCCGAACGTGAGCGCGGCCATGTAGCGGCCCTGCTCGCCCAGGCCGAGCGCCTCGACGGCCGCGATCGCGTCGTTCAGGGTCGTGTAGAGCGCCTCGTTGGAACCCTCGTGCTTGACGCCGTCCTCCTCGCCGCCGACCACGCCGATCTCGACCTCGAGGATGGCGTCGATGTTCTTGAGCTTCGGCAGGATCGCCTTGGCGATCTCGAGGTTCTCGTCGAGCGGAACGGCCGACCCGTCCCACATGTGCGACTGGAAGATCGGGTTGCGACCCGCCTTGACCTCCTCCTCCGAGGCGGCGATGAGCGGGTACACGAAGCCGTCGAGCGCCTCCTTCGGGCAGTGGTCGGTGTGCAGCGCGACCGTCACGGGGTAGGCCTTCGCGACCTCGTGCGCGAACTTCGCGAACGCCAGCGCGCCCGCCGCGCGGGCCTTCACGGTGTGGCCGGCGAAGTAGTCGGCACCGCCCGTGGTGACCTGGATGATGCCGTCGGAGCCGGCCTCGGCGAGGCCCTGCAGCACCGCGTTGAGGGTCTGCGAGCTCGACACGTTGAATGCCGGGAACGCGAAGCCCTGGGCCTTGGCGGTGTCGAGCATCTGCGCGTACTGCTCGGGAGTTGCGATGGGCATGCCTTGCTCCTTCGGAAGTCGTTGGGTTGCGCACGAGTCTAGCGACGTGTCGAGGCAGCCTCAGATGCGAGACGGATGCCGCGGGCATCATCGGGCACGATGGACGGATGCCCTCGACGCCGCCCGACGACCACCCGCTCGCCCGCGCCCTCGCGGAGGCGACGCGTCTCGCGGCGGTCGCCGCCGCACCGCACGTCGGCTCCGGAGACCGCGACGCCGTCGACGGTGCGGCGGTCGCGGGCATGCGTGCGGCGCTCGCCGACGTCGAGGCCGACGGCAGGGTCGTCGTCGGCGAGGGCGAGAAGGACGACGCGCCCATGCTGCACCTCGGCGAGAGCTTCGGCACCGGACGCGGCCCGGCGATCGACATCGCGGTCGACCCCGTCGACGGGACGAGCCTCGCCGCGGCCGGGCTGCCGGGGGCGATGGCGATCATGGCGGTCGCGCCGCGCGGTGCGTTCCTCGACATCGGGCCGGCGCACTACATGGCCAAGCTCGTGAGCCGGGTGCCCGGGCTCGAGCTCGACGCACCGATCGGGGAGACGATCGGCCGGATCGCGACGGCGCGGGGCGTCCCGGTGATCGAGGTGCGCGTCGCCGTGCAGGACCGGCCGCGGAACGCCGCCGCGGCGCGCGCGGTCGCGGAGGCGGGCGCGTCGGTCGAGCCCTTCGCCCACGGCGACGTGGAGCGGTGCCTGCGTGCGGCGGGGCCCGACGGCGACCTCGACCTCGTCGTCGGTATCGGCGGCGCGCCCGAGGGCGTGCTCACGGCGGCGGCCGTGCGGGCGCTCGGCGGCTGGATGCAGGCGCGGCTCGCGCCGCAGTCGGCGAGCGAGTCCGATCGCCTCGTGGCGGCCGGGATCCCCGTCGAACGGGTCGCCGGACTCGACGAGCTGTGCGGTCCGGACGCGGCCGTGTACCTCACGGCCGTCACGCCCTGCGACCTTGGACCGGGACGGCGGCTCGCTCCCGGCGAGTCGTGGGGCCTCGGGTCCGCGCGGGCGTTCGGCCGATGACCTCGAGCTCCGATCCGGTGCCACCGGACGCGGCATCCGCTCGTTAAGAATCGCGGAACTTTCGTCCCGCTGAGACCGGATCCGCCCTGCCGCGGGCAACCCTCGTCAGTAGGCTCGAAGCGACGACCGTTTCGCGAGATCCGCTTCGGTCGCCGCATCCCACGACTCATGGAAGGCCCTGCGATGGCGAGCACCGAGACCGAAAGCCTCTACCTCCACCCCGACCGCAACATCGCACTCGAGCTGGTGCGTGCGACGGAGGCCGCCGCCATCCGCTCGTACCCCTGGATCGGGCGCGGCGACAAGATCGGCGCCGACCGCGCCGCGGTCGACGCGATGCGCGCCTTCCTCAGCACCGTCGACTTCGACGGCGTCGTCGTCATCGGCGAGGGCGAGAAGGACGAGGCGCCCATGCTCTTCAACGGCGAGCGCGTCGGCAACGGCCGCGGTCCCGCCTGCGACATCGCCGTCGACCCGATCGACGGCACGACCCTCACCGCCGAGGGCCGCCAGAACGCGCTCTCGGTCATCGCGGTGGCCGACCGCGGCACCATGCTCGACGCGTCGTCCGTCTTCTACATGGACAAGATCGTGACGGATGCCGCGGGGCACGGCGTCGTCGACATCCGCAAGCCCATCGGCGAGAACCTGCGCGCCCTCGCGAAGGCCAAGGGCCGCGACGTGTCGACGCTGCGCGTGGCCGTGCTGAACCGGCCGCGCCACCAGCAGCTCATCGAGGACATCCGCGCCACCGGCGCCGGCACGCGCCTGATCAGCGACGGCGACGTCGCGGGCGGCATCAACGCGGCCCGGTACGAGTCGCGCATCGACATGTGCGTCGGCATCGGCGGCAGCCCGGAGGGCATCACGACGGCGTGCGCGATCAAGGCGCTCGGCGGGTTCATGCAGGGCCGCCTCGCGCCGAAGGACGACGAGGAGCGCGCCCAGGGCGAGGCCGCCGGGCTCGACTGCGACCGGGTGTACGAGCTCGACGACCTGGTCCGGGGCGACAACACGTTCTTCGTCGCCACCGGCGTCACCGACGGCGAGCTCGTCGACGGCGTGCGCAAGAAGGGCCCGATCATCCGCACGGAGTCGATCGTGCTGCGCGGCAAGTCGGGCACGATCCGGCGCGTGCGCGCCGACCACCTCGTCGAGAAGTGGCTCGACGAAGAGGACCGCTGAGCGAGTCATGTCCGTCGACGTGACGACCGAGGTCGTCATCGGTCGAGCGCCGGCGGAGGTCGCGGCCTACGCGGGCGACCCCGCGAACGCGCCGGAGTGGTACGCCGACATCGACGAGGTTCGGTGGGAGACCGACCCGCCGCTCCGGATCGGCTCGAAGCTGACGTTCGTCGCGCGATTCCTGGGTCGTCGACTCGAGTACACGTACGAGATCGTGGAGTTCGAGCCGGGATCGCGGATGGTCATGGCGACCGCGCAGGGGCCGTTCCCGATGGAGACCACCTACACGTGGGAACCGGTCGGGGAGGCGGCGACTCGGATGACGCTGCGCAACCGCGGCGAGCCGTCCGGGTTCGCCAGGGTGGCGGGAACCTTCATGGCTCGGGCGATGCGGAATGCGAACCGCGACGACCTCGCCGCCCTGAAGCGCATCCTCGAGGGGTGAGCGCGGCGGTGGACACTGCCGTCGGCGGAATCGCTTCCGGCGGATCGGCTGCGTGGCGCAGACTGAGCACGTGACTACCGAGACGCGGATGCCGCGGGCGCTGCGCCCGTTCACGTCCGGGCAGTACCGCCTGCTCGTCGTCGCGCTCACCGCGTCGCTGCTCTCGGCAGGGGCGTGGATCGTGGCCGCGGCCTGGCAGGTCATCGAGCTGGGAGGGACCCCGATCGACCTGTCGATCGTCGCGGTCGGCGCGAGCCTGGGGCTCGTCGCAGCGGTGCTCGTGGGCGGGGTCGTCGCCGACCGAGTGCCGCAGCGGCGGATCCTGCTCGTCATCGAGGTCGTGCGCGTCGTCGTGTTCGCGGTCGCGGGAACGCTCGCTGCCATGGCCGTGATCGAGGTGTGGCACCTCGCGGTGCTGTCATTCGCGCTCGGCGTCGCCGACGGGTTCTTCTACCCGGCGTACTCGGCCTGGCTTCCGGCCCTGATCCCGGCCGAGCAGCTGCTCGCCGCGAACGGCGTCGAGGGGGTGCTGCGACCGGTGGCGCAGAACGCGGCCGGTCCCGCCCTCGCCAGCGTGCTCATCGCGGTGCAGGGTCCCTGGCTGTCGTTCCTGGTGGTGGCCGGGCTCCAGGTGGTCGCGGTCGTGGGCCTCGCGCTCATGCGCACGACGGCGGTGCGCCGCGACCTCGCGGGGGCGGACACGCATCCGGTGCGACAGATGTTCGTGGACCTTCGGGACGGGGTCTCGTACCTGCTGCGCACGCGCTGGCTCTTCGCGACGCTCGCGTTCTCGATCCTGCTCGTGCTGGTCGTGATCGGCCCCATCGAGGTACTGATGCCGTTCGCGGTGCGCGACCAGGCCGGCGGTGGCGCGGGGGAGTTCGCCCTCGTGCTGGCGGCGTTCGGCATCGGCGGCGCGGTCGGCTCGCTGCTGGTGTCGTCGTTCCGCCTGCCGAGGCGCTACCTCACGCTCATGATCCTGGCGTGGGGATTCGGGTGCCTCCCCCTCGCGGTGATCGGCGTGACGCCGTGGCTGTGGGTGATGGTCGCGGCGACGTTCATCGTGGGGTTCCTGTTCGATGCTGCGCAGGTCGTGTGGGGGACGCTGCTGCAGCGCCGAGTGCCCCCGGCCATGCTCGGCCGGGTGTCGAGCCTGGACTTCTTCGTGTCTCTCGCGCTCATGCCCCTGTCGATGGCGATCGCCGGCCCGGTCGGGGAGTGGCTGGGGCTCGCGCCGGCCTTCCTGATCGCGGGCCTCGTGCCGCCGGTGCTGGCGATCGTGACGCTCGCGGCCGCACGCCTCGGCGCGGACGAACTCGCGCATCCGCTCGACGACGGGCCGATGGATGCCACGCCGGTGACCGGTGCCGAGGCGGCCGCGGGCTTCGCGCCGCCGATCGACGAGACGCACCGGCCCCAGGACCCCAGCGACTCGGCGCCGTCACGCGACCGTTCGACTTCGGACGGGTGAGCGGGTCTCAGTCGACGTCGACGCGGGTGTCGACCGATGCGCGGAGCGCGGGGTCGAGGTCGGCCTGTTCGTTGGAGACGAGCTCGTACGCCGTCAGTTCTCGAGGCGCCTCCTCGATGCCCTTGAGCGGCGCGAGGACCTTGGACTCGTCGAGGGCGCCCAGCTTGCGCGCGGTCGGCAGCACCTGGCGCTCGAGCGACCCGACGAAGGCGTTGTAGTCCTTGACGCTCCGCTCGATGGTTCGGCCCAGCTTCTCGATGTGACCGGCGGTGGTCGCGAGGCGGGAGTACAGCTCGCGACTGAGGTCGAACAGGGTCTTCGCCTCGTTCGTCAGCACGTCCTGCTGCCACGAGAACGCCACGGTCTTCAGCACCGACCAGAGGGTCACGGGCGAGGCCAGGGCGACGCGCTTGCCGAAGGCGAACTCCATGATCCCCGGGTCGGCCTCGAGCGCCGACGACACGAGCGATTCGCTCGGGATGAACGCGATCACCAGTTCCGGCGAGGCATCGAGCCCCGCCCAGTACGCCTTCGAACCGAGGGCCGTGATGTGCGCGCGCACCGCCTGCACGTGCTGCTTCATGAAGTCGGCGCGCCGGGCCCCGTCGGAGCCCGTCGCGGTCGCGGGGATCTGGCTCGCCTCGAGGTAGGCGTTGAACGGCACCTTCGCGTCGACGGCGATCGACTTGCCGCCGGGCAGGTGCACGACCATGTCGGGTCGGCCCGCGCCGGAGTCGCTCGAGATGCTGGACTGGACGTCGAAGTCGACGCGCTCGATGAGCCCGGCCGCCTCGACCACGCTGCGCAGCTGGGTCTCCCCCCACACGCCGCGCGTGCTGTTCGACCGCAGCGCGGAGGCGAGCGACTCGGCCGTCGCGCGCAGGCGCTCCTCGGATTCCGCCGCGGAGCGCAGCTGCTGGGCCAGTTCGCCGTGCTGCATCGTGCGCTGCGATTCGAGCTCGGTGACCTTGTGCTGCATCTCGCTCAGCGACTGCTTCACCGGCGCGAGGGCCTGGAGCACGCGGTGCTCGGCGGCATCGCGCGCCTCGCGCGCAGCGGCCTCGGCGCGCTGCCGCTCGACGAGCTCGCGGTACTGCTGCTGGGCGAGTTCGATCTGCTCGCGCAGGCCCTCGGTGCGGGCATGCGTCGCGGCGAGCTCTTCTCGAAGGAGTGCCTTGGCCGCCTCTTCGCCGGCGCGGACCTCGGCGATCGCCGCCTGGTGGCGCGCCTCGACGAGCGCCGGGTCCTCCACGGGCACGCCGGCGTCGTCGGCGCGGCGGGACGCCACGACGTGCATGACGAGGGCGCCGAGCGCACCGCCGACGAGGAGGCCGATGAGGAGCAGCAGGAGGTCCATGCCGCAAGTGTGGCAGCGGCCCCCGACATCCGCGTCGAGGCGACCCGGCAGGGCGGCATCCGCTCGAGCCGGCGGAGCGGACCGACGTCGGCGGCTACTGCAGCGCCATCGGCCCGTGCTGCGACGCTCGCTGCGCGGTGGCCGCGGGTCCGATCGCGCCGACCCGCACGCGGGTCACGTGCGCGAGTCGCTCGAGGTCGTCGACGTCGTGCCGCTTCGCCGCGTGGACGACGATCGCCGCGCACGCCTCGGCGTCGGCGAGCGCGTCGTGGTGCGAGAAGTCCTCGAACCCGGCGGCCATCGCGGCGACCGGCAGCCGGTACGAGTCGAGATGGTAGGTGCGGCGGGCGACCTGCAGGCTGCAGAGGTAGCGGAAGTCGGGCACCGCGAGCCCGAGCGCCTCGGAGGTCTTCGCGATCACGCCCATGTCGAAGCCCGCGTTGTGCGCGACCAGCCAGTCGTCGCCGGCGAACTCCCGCAGCCACGGCAGGTGCGCCTCCCACCCGGATGCGCTCGCCACCATCGCGGGGGTGATGCCGTGGATCCGCACGTTCCACGGCGAGAACTCGTCGTGCGGGAACGGCGGGCGGATGTAGCGGTGCTCGCGCTCGATCACGCGGCCGTCGGCGACCTTCACGAGCCCGATCGAGCAGGCCGAGGCGGCGGAGGAGTTGGCGGTCTCGAAGTCGATCGCGGTGAAGCTCACTGGCACGCGCCGATCGTCGCACGCTCCGACGACACCGCCGGGCGCGTCGACGGGCGCGTCGGCGAACCCGCGGCACGCGAATCGATGGTTGACGGATGCCGCGACGCGGGCGTGGAATGGCGGGGTGGACCATCCCGAGCAGGACCCGCACCTCGTCGTGAAGGACCCGGCCGACCCCGCGACGCGGGCCGCGGCGCGGTCGTTCGGCGCCGCGGCATCCGTCTACGGGACGGCCCGGCCCGGCTATCCGGTCGAGGCCGTCGCGTGGCTCGTCGGCGACGCGCGCCGCGTGCTCGACCTCGGCGCAGGCACGGGCAGGCTCACCGAGGCGCTCGTCGCGCTCGACCTCGACGTCATCGCCGTCGACCCGGTGGAGGAGATGCTCGAGGAGCTCGAGGTGCAGGTGCCCGGCGTGCCGCGGATCCTCGGCACCGCGGAGGACATCCCGATCGAGGACGCCTCGGTCGACGCCGTCGTCGCCGGGCAGGCGTGGCACTGGTTCATCCCCGAGCGCGCCGTTCCCGAGATCGCCCGCGTGCTGCGCCCCGGCGGCACGCTCGGCATCGTCTGGAACAGCCGCGACACGTCCGTCGGGTGGCTGCGCGAGGCGGGCGAGATCATGCACGAACGCCACGACGCGTCGGCGTCGTTCGAGGCGTACGTGAACGTGGGTCGGCCGTTCGGCCCGATCGAGGAGCACCGGGTCGACTGGGTCGAGCGGATGTCGCGCGCGAGGTTCCTCGACCTCGTGCGCTCCCGCAGCCACTGGATCACGGCGCCGCCCGCCGAGCAGCGCGCCGTGATCGCCGCGATCGAGACGCTGCTCGACACGCACCCGGATGTCGCCGGTGCGGAGGAGCTCGCCGTGCCCTACGTCACGCGGTGCTTCCGAGCACGGCGCCAATGATCCGGCGCGTCGGCTCGGCGGCGTACTGACGCACCGGCCGGGCGGGGACCGCGGCGTTGACGCGCGCGACGCCGGTCTGGTCGTGGTCGTCGGACCCGATCACCTCGACGGTGAGCCGCAGCGTCGCAAGCGGCTCGTCGTCGTCGCCGCGGATCACGACCGACACGTCACCGGGCCCTCGGGCCACGCCGACGAGGCGGAACGTCGCCTGGGCGGTCCCGCCGGGGGAGAGGCGCAGGGTACGCGTCCGGCGGCCGCCGAGGGCGACCTTGAGGCCCCGCGGCACCACGGTCAGCGACAGGCGCCGGGCAACGGGCTCGGGCCCGGGGGCGGTCGGTGCCGCGCCATCCGTCGCCGGGGGCGATGCGAGCGGCACCGCGGTGAGCACGACCCGCAGCACGGTCGACGCCCCCGAGCAGACGATCGGCTTGACCTGCGCCTCCGCGTGCGCCTCGACGGCGGCACGTCCCTCCTGCAGCATCCGAACCCCTTCCCCGGTGTGTGCGCCGTGCGCAGTCGAGCGGGGAGCCGATCCCCGCCCGAGCGACAGTAGGTCGTGGCATCCGTCGCCGCATCAGGGACCGCACCGAGGGCGGCGGGGGACAGCGGGGTACGATAGACCCCCGTGGCTCTCACCATCGGAATCGTCGGACTCCCGAACGTCGGCAAGTCGACCCTCTTCAACGCCCTCACCAAGAACCAGGTGCTCGCCGCGAACTACCCGTTCGCGACCATCGAGCCCAACGTGGGCGTGGTGAGCCTGCCCGACCCCCGGCTCGAGGTGCTCGCGAAGATCTTCGGCTCCGAGCGGATCCTGCCCGCCGCCGTGTCGTTCGTCGACATCGCCGGCATCGTGAAGGGCGCTTCGGAGGGCGAGGGGCTCGGCAACAAGTTCCTCGCGAACATCCGCGAGGCCGACGCGATCGCGCAGGTCGTGCGCGGGTTCGAGGACTCCGACGTCGTGCACGTCGAGGGCACGGTCGACCCGAAGAACGACATGGAGACGATCAACACCGAGCTGATCCTCGCCGACCTCGAGACCCTCGAGCGCGCCATCACGCGCTACGAGAAGGAGGTCAAGGGCAAGAAGCTCGACCCGTCGGTGCTCGCTGCCGCGAAGGAGGCGCAGGAGGTGCTGCAGAAGGGCACGCCCCTGTCCGCGGCATCCGTCGACCTCGAACCCATCGCCGAGCTCGGCCTGCTGACGGCGAAGCCCTTCATCTACGTCTTCAACGTCGACGAGGCGGTGTTGACGGATGCCGCCCGCAAGGCGGAACTCGCCGCCCTCGTCGCCCCCGCCGAGGCGGTCTTCCTCGACGCGAAGATCGAGTCGGAGCTCATCGACCTCGACCCCGAGGACGCCGCCGAGCTGCTCGCGTCGACCGGTCAGGAGGAGTCGGGCCTCGACCAGCTCGCCCGCGTCGGCTTCCACACGCTCGGCCTGCAGACCTACCTCACCGCCGGCCCGAAGGAATCGCGCGCCTGGACCATCCGCACGGGCTGGAAGGCCCCGCAGGCCGCCGGGGTCATCCACACCGACTTCGAGAAGGGCTTCATCAAGGCCGAAGTCATCTCGTTCGACGACCTCGTCGCGACCGGCTCGGTCGCCGAGGCCCGCGCCAAGGGCAAGGCCCGCATGGAGGGCAAGGACTACGTCATGCAGGACGGCGACGTGGTGGAGTTCCGCTTCAACGTGTGAGTCGGTGCACCTGCGCAGGTCAGTGGGGCCGTAGCGGCTCCCAGTCCGCACGCAGTCCGTGAGGACTCGTCGCTCATCCGGCCGGCAGCGGTTGTGTCCATCCGTTGAGCGAGGCAACCTGCGAGACCGGGAGGCGACGCGCGGGCCGAAGGGTGTCGCCGAGCAGATACCCCACGGGGATGAGTGCGCACTGGCTGACGTTCGGCGGGATCCCGAGGATCTCGGCTACGTCAGCTTCGTACACGAGGTGGAGCGTGGTGAGGCTGCTGCCCAGCCCCCGGGTCCGTGCCGCCAGCATGAACGACCAGGTGGCCGGGAGGATCGACCCGAACATGGCCGCCGTCGCCGCATGCGAAAGGGTCTCCGACCTGCCCTCGATGCACGGGATGACGTGGACGGGGACCTCGTGGAAGTGGTCGGCGAGGTACTGCGCCGAGTCGATCACCGCATCCTTGCGTTGCTGCCGGGGGTCCTCTTGCGCGTAGTCCCAGCGTTGCGCGGCCTTGTATGCGGCCCAGGACCGCCGGTAGTGGTCCGCGATCTGCGCCTTCTTCTCCGGGTCGGTCACGACGACGAATTGCCATCTCTGACGATTGCCCGCCGAAGGAGCCTGGAGCGCGACCTCGATGCACTCGGCGATGAGCTCCAGCGGGACCGTCCGCCCCAGGTCGATGCGCTTGCGTACGGCCCGGGTGGTCGTCAGGACTTCTTCGGCATCCACGCTCAGGTCCCCCCGCTCGGCGGATCGGTCCAGCTCCCGGAGCGTACCATTCCACACCGGGCCCCCTTGCCGGCGGCCCGAGGCGGAATCCGCCGGCGGTGCCGTCTGTGCGCGCTCCGCGTCCACCGACGGTGAGGGCGAGCCGTGCGCACCATGTCCGGACGCGTCCGATGGCTGCCGATGTCGGCCGCTCGACTTCTGATGCCGACGGCCGCCCGTGCCACGGTCAGGCGAGCGGGCTGATCACCGTCACCCGGAACGGCTCGGCCATGAGCTCGGCCAACGGGTCGAACACGCCGGTGGCCATGGCCTCCTCCAGGTGCTCCATCCGGGCCTCGATCGAATCCCAGTCCGCGATCTCGACGAGCATGTCGGGGTCGTCGAGCACCTCGTAGCGCGTGCTGCCGAGGAAGCCGCGGCGGTCGCGGCCCTGGCTGGCGACGATGTCGTCGAGCAGGCGCTTGAGCTCGCCCCGATCGCCGGGCCGGGCCTTCATCTCGATGATCACCTTGATGGCCATGTCACCGGCTCCTTCCCTCGGACGTCCGCTGCACACCGCGGCGCTGCTCGGAGCCTACGCCGGTGGGCGAGCCCGGGCGGGGTGGGATTCGTCGAAACGCGGGCGGCCCGTGCAAGACTCGCCTCGATCGCGACACAGACAGGTCGTGACGACCGCCAGCACCGACGCCGCAGCCGACGACACGACCCAGGGGGTGCCGATGCCCGACCGTGCCGAGCCGACGACGGGGGACGCCGGCGACGATGCCCTGGCCTGGTTCACCGGGGTGGTGCGCGAGCACTCGACGGCGATCGTGAAGTACTTCTCCCGGCGTGGTCCGCGGCAGGACGCCGAGGATCTCGCGGCCGAGGTGTTCGCGACCGCGTGGCGTCGACGAGACGACGTGCCGCGCGAGGCCGTGCTGCCGTGGCTGTACCGCACTGCCGGGTTCACGCTCGCGAACCACCGGCGCAAGCTGGTCGACCTGCCGGTCGACCACGTGCCCGAGACGGCCGAGGTGCGCGTCGCCGAGGACCCGGAGCTGAGCGCCCTGTTCGACGACGAGCTCCGCGGCGCGCTCCTGAGCGTCGGCGACCGCGACCGGCGCATCCTGCTCCTGCACGCGTGGGAGGGGCTCGACGGCGAGGAACTCGCCGCGGTGCTCGGCATCTCCCGGTCGGGTGCGGACGCTGCGCTCTCCCGCGCACGCAAGCGCCTCCGCGAGGCGTGGGGCGAGCGGATGTCGTTCTGACCCTCCGCCGAGTGCAAGGTTCCGTGCTCGCGGCACACAGGCATGGTGAGAGCGGATGTCACGGAGGGTGATCCACATGAACGACGACGAGCAGCGCGACCCGCTGGAGCGACTGCGTGCCGCCGACCCTGCCGCCGGCGTCGAGCCGCGGGACGGATTCGCCGACGAGGTCGTCGCGCGGGCCACGGACGATTCCGCGACGGATGCCGCACCCGTCACCGACCTCGGCGCGGAGCGCGAGCGGCGACGCCCGGCCTGGATCCCGGCGGCCGCCGCGGCTGCAGCGATCGTCGTGGTCGGCGCGGTCGGCGCGGTCGGATACGGCATCGGCTCGACGACCGGAGGAGCGGTGAACCTCGCCGACGGCGCAGCGCCACCGATCTCGCTCGAGAGCGGGGCCGACGCCGGCATGGCCGAGCAGGGCATGATGCCCGAGCCCTCGACCGACGATCTCACGATGTCGGCGCCGGACCGGACCGGAATGATCTGGCCGCCCTACGGCGGCGGCCGCAATTCGTTCAGTGCGTCGGGACTCTCGACGGAGGACGGCACGGCGGCCGCCTACGGATTCGACGCACGCGCGGCATCCACTGCCGACACCGTTGCGGACCTCGCTGCGGCGCTCGGCGTCGAGGGGACGCCGCAGCTCGTGGACGGCTCGTGGACGGTCGGGCCCCAGGACGGCACCGGTCCGACCCTCGGCGTCTCGCTCGACGGCACGCTGGGGTTCTGGTACTCCGACCCGCGACTCAACCCGTGGGAGTGCGAGGTCGAGCCGGACAGCGGCGCGGAGGCATGCGAGCCGAGCGGTGACCTCCCGAGCGAGCAGGCGGCGGTCGACGCGCTGCGCTCGCTGCTGGCGTCGACCGGACGCGACCCCGGCGGGTACGAGTTCACCTCGGAGACGTGGGAGGGCGCAGTGACCCGGCCGGCCCAGGGGTGGCCCGTCGTCGACGGGCAGCGCGTCGACCAGGCGTGGAGCATCGAGCTCGCCGATGAGGGCATGGTGAGCGCGTCGGGTGCGCTCGCGGAGCTCGTCGAGCTGGGGGAGTACCCCGTCGTGAGCGAGCAGGAGGCGTTCGAGCGGCTCTCCGACCCTCGGTTCGGCGCGCAGATGACGATCATGCCGGCCGCGGTGCGCGACGAGGCCGTCACGACCGAGGAGTGGGTGCCGCCGACCGAGCCGCCGGCTGCGCCGAGCCCCGGCACGTCGGTGTCGTGGCCGGTGAACGACGTCGAGATCGTCGAGGCGCGGCTCGGGCTCGCGAGCCAGTGGCAGCCCGACGGCAGCGTGCTCGTCGTGCCCGCCTACGAGTTCACCGACGCCGACGGCGGAACCTGGTCGGTCATCGCCGTGGCCGACTCGAAGCTGGACTTCTCCACGGAATAGGCCTGTCGCCGCAGGTGCGGTCGTGACTAGGGTCGAGGCATCCCGCGACGGCGCGGGGAGTCAGGAGCCGGCCATGCACGACCACGCCACGCACGATCACGTCTACCGCGTCACCGAGATCGTCGGGACCTCGCACGAGGGCACCGATGCCGCCATCCGGAATGCCATCAACCGAGCGTCCGCGACGCTCCGTCACCTCGACTGGTTCGAGGTGGTGTCGACCCGCGGCCACGTCGAGGACGGCGGCGTCGCGCACTTCCAGGTCACGCTGAAGGTCGGGTTCCGGCTCGAGGACTGAGGCCGGCCCGCCGCGAGGGCTCGCGTCAGCGCTGCGGGGTCTCGTCGCGGAGGCGGGGCTCGGTGCGCAGCTCCGGGCGGAGGCCTGCCTTGTCGGCGTAGAACGCGCGGATGCGATCCATGTCGCCGGCGACGTCGCCGGTGAGTTCGAACGTGGGGCCGAGGCCGGTGGTCATCGTCGTGCGGTCGACGAAGCCGAGCGTGATCGGCATCCCGGTCTCGCGGGCGATCCGGTAGAAGCCGGACTTCCAGTACTCGTTCGAGCCGCGGGTGCCGTCCGGGGTCACGACCAGCCCGAAGACCTCGCCCGCGCGGATGCGCTCGACGACCTCGGTGACCACGCGGCTCGGATCGTCGCGGTCGACCGGGATGCCGCCGAGCGCGCGCATGATCGGCCCGCGCCATCCGCTGAACAGGCTCTTCTTGCCGAGCCAGCGGATGTCGATGCCGCGACGCCACGCGATGCCGAGCATGAGCACGAAGTCCCAGTTCGACGTGTGGGGGGCACCGATGAGCACGGACGGGCGGGCCGGCGCCGGCTCGCCCGCGAGGGTCCACCGGCTGCAGGCCCAGTAGACGCGCGAGACGAGTCGTCGGAGCATCCGGCCACCGTACGTCACCGCGCATGCCCTGCGGGGCATGGGGATCCGTCGACCGCGTGCCGTGAGGGTCGAGGGCACGACTGCGGGTCGCGTCATCCGATGCCGCCGACACGCCGCATCGCCTCCGCAGTGCACGATCCCGGTCGGCGTATTCTGAGCGGTTCAAGACAAACGTTCAACGTGAACTTCACAGTTCCGCGATCGACCCCTACACTGCGAGGACGAGCGCGGGCGGTTCCACTCGCCCACGCCGCTCCGTGGGGGAGGCGCAGATGATCCGGTCGTTCCGCGTACGCGCGATCGTGACGATGACCGCAGCGATGGCGATCGTGTTCGGCACCGCGGTTCCCGCGTACGCAGAGGATCCGGTTCCCGGGACCGAGGAGCAGGTCGTCGAGTCGACGCCGCCCGCGTCCGAGCAGCCGACGGACGACGGCGCAGGCTCCACCCCGACGCCCGACCCGTCGCTGACCCCATCCCCGACTCCGACCCCGTCGCCGACGCCGGCCCCGACGCTCGCGCCGGACGGGACGGACTCCTCCGCGAAGACGACGGAGCAGTCGACCGAGCAGACGACTGCCGAGCAGTCGACCGAGCAGTCGACGACGGCCGTGGAGCCGGTCATCGAGGCGTTCGGTTCGGGCGTGCACCGCCTCGCCGGAGCGGACCGGTACGAGACTGCCGTCGCGATCTCGAAGCGCTTCGGACCCGGCGTGCCCGTGCTGTACATCGCGACCGGGCTGAACTTCCCCGACGGGCTCACCGCGGCCGCGGCGGCCGCCCAGGCGGGCGGCCCGTTGCTGCTCACGCGGACCGACGTCATCCCCGACGTCGTCCGCGCGGAGATCGTGCGGCTCGCCCCCGCTCGCATCGTCGTCGCCGGCAGCGACGGCGTCGTGAGCGAGGCCGTCTACGCGGACCTCGCGACCCTGACGCCGTCCATCACGAGGATCGGCGGCGCCGACCGCTACGAGACCGGAGAGCTGCTGGTCGCGGACGCGTTCGGAGGTGCGACCGAGGCGTTCGTCGCGACCGGGTACGACTTCCCCGACGCGCTGGCCGCCTCGGCGGCCGCGGGCGCGATCGGCGCTCCCGTGTTCCTCGTCGAGGGCCTCGCCCAGTCGGCTCGATCGAGCACGATCGCGGCGATGGACGCGCTCGGTGTCCGCACGGTCCGGATCGCGGGCAGCACCGGCGCCGTCAGCGACGGCATCGCGAAGCAGCTGGCCTCCAGCGGGTTCACGGTGCTGCGCCACCAGGGCGCCGATCGATACCTGACGGCCACGGCGATCAACCAGGCGGTCTTCCGCAGCACGTCGTCAGCCGTGGGGAGCGGATTCCTGGCGACGGGCATCGAGTTCGCCGACGCGCTGTCCGGTGCGGCGCTGGCGGGCGCACTGGGTTCACCGCTCTATCTCACGCGCGCGACGTGCATCCCGTACCCGGCCTGGACCGCGCTCAAGGAGATGGCCCCGCCGGCCCGGGTGCTCCTCGGCAGTACCGGGGTCATCGGCGATGCGGTCGCGGCGGACACCGCGTGCGCGGGCGGTTGGGCGAAGCCCGCGAACGGCCGCATCACGAGCCACTTCGGCCCGCGCGACCCGATCTGCACCTCGGGCGGTTGCACGTCGTCGTTCCACGGCGGGACCGACATCGGCACGGGCTGCAACGCGCCGATCTACGCCGCGACGTCGGGAAAGGTCAGCACCGCGGGCTGGGTCGGCACCTACGGCAACTACATCAAGCTCGCGCACTCCTCGGGAGTCGACACCGGATACGCGCACCTCGTCGACGGCGGCATACGCGTGAAAGTCGGCCAGAGCGTCACGACGGGCCAGCTGATCGGGTACTCCGGAACGACCGGTGCGTCGACCGGATGCCACCTCCACTTCGAGGTCTACCAGGACGGCACGCGCATCGACCCCGTCCCGTTCATGTCGGCGCGCGGGATCACGCTCGGCTGAGCCGGCGTCAGGCTGCGCGCTCGGAGCCCATGGGGCCCGTGGGGCAGTGCAGGTGGGTCGGCGTGCTCGCGTCGCCGCGGTCGATGCGGTGGTCGGCCATGCGTGCGCCGCAGAGGGGGCACATCGGATCGGCCGGTGGACGGTACGGCGCCTCGGGGCGACCGATCCCGACCTCCGCGGGGCCGGCGAACGGATAGAGCACCTGGTTCACGCGCGCCCAGAACCCCGGCACGCCCTTCCACGGGTTCGGCAGTTTCTCTTCGTGCACGAACAGTTAGTGTACTCGCTATTCTGGAGGGCATGACCGATCCGCTCGAACTCGACCGCCAGCTCTGCTTCGCGCTCGCCGCGACGAGCCGGGAGGTCGTCCGCCTCTACCGGCCCTCCCTCGAGCCGCTCGGCCTGACCCATCCGCAGTACCTCGTGCTGCTCGCCCTCTGGGAGCGCAGCCCGCAGCGCCTCCGCGAGATCGCCGAACGTCTCTACCTCGAGCCCGCGACCGTGAGTCCGCTCATCGGGCGGCTCGAAGCCGCCGGACTGGTCACGCGCGCCCGCAGCGTCGACGACGAGCGCGCCGTCGACATCGCGCTCACCGACGCGGGCGTCGCGCTCCGCGGGCGTGCGCTGCGCGTGCCGGGCGAGGTCGTCGATCGGCTCGGCTACTCGATCGAGCGGCTCGAGCGACTGCGTGACGAGCTGACGTCACTGCTCGACGCGGCCCACGCCGTCAACTGATCGCCATCAGCTCGCCGCGGTCGTGCATCGAACGTCCTGCATCCAGCCGAAGTCGAATCCGTCGTTGCCGAACACGACCGGCAGCGCCTCGCCGGCGATCACATCGGACTCGGTGACCGTGCGGGTCTCCTCGGCGGGCGCCCACACGTCGTCGTCGTTCGAGAAGCCGAGTTCGATCTCGAGGTTCGCGCAGTCCTGTTCGACGAACACCGCCGATTCCCAGCAGCCCTCGAGGTGCTCGAGCCCGCACAGGTGCCCGTACCGACCGTCGTCGTACAACTCGAGCGCAGCAGGGAACGTGAAGTACGTCTCGTCGGCCTCGATGCGCTCGACGCCGAGCGACTCGCCGCCCGATTCCGCGGAAGCGTCACCCGGAGCGTCGTCATCCGCGGCCGCCTGGCCCGCACCGGCGCCGTCACCGGCCGCGCGGTCGGCACCCGCCTCGGCGATCCGGCTCTGCTCGATCGCCGTCGTCGCAAGGCGCGCGGCCCCGACACCGGCGGTCGCGAGCACGGCGAGCAGCGCGACGGACCCCGCCACGATGCCGATCACGGCGCCGCGCGACAGGCCCCGACGGGTGGCGGCCGGCGCCGCGGCATCCGTCATCGTCGGCAGCGCCGCGAGCAGCACGCCGCGCGCCTCGTCGAGCGTCGCCGCCCATGCCTCGGCCGAAGCGCGACCCTCCGCATCCGGGTACCGCGACGGGTGCCACTCCCACGCCTCGCGCCGGTGGGCCTGCTCCACCGCCTCACGTGCGAGCGGTGCGGCGGGGTCGAGGCGCAGTACGGCGCGGGCGGTGTTCGGGTCCACAGCGGGATCATACGGGTCAGGACGGACGTCGTGCGCGCGATGCCATGCGGACGGATGCCGTGTCAAGACCCTCCCCGGAATCGGGACCGTGGGGTGGACTGTCTGCGCGGGCCACCCGAGACCCGCGACAGGCCGCCGGTCACGCGTGGGTTCGACCATCCGAGTTCCGGAGCAGTCCGGAGACCGGCGGCCTGACCCCCCCCGCACCGGAAGGACCACGTTGGGCACGCTCATGCTCGGCCGCATCGTCACGATCGACCTCCCCGACGATGTGCTCGCCCACGTGCACGCCGTCATCATCGCCAAGCTGCGGGTCCGCGAGCCGGTGATCGTCGGCTGGATCGTCGACGGCGGCCATCACGACGAGGTGATGGTGAACCCGACCATGCCGATCCTCGCGCAGTACGACGAGGACGACGAACCACACCTCGACCGGCGCTGGCTGAACCGCCTCATGATGGCCGCGAACGGGGTGCGCGGGCTGCAGCTCACGCCCGCGCTGGTCGACGCGCTGCGCGCGATCGAGGGCGAGGCGGATGCCGCGGCGTCCGCCGCCGAATCCCGCTGATCCCGCTCGCGGCGCGCCTCCGACGACCCGGTGCGGATGTCGCCGGCCGGTGACACGATGGGGGAGTGCCCGAGATGCCCGAGGTCGAGGCGCTCGCGGGGTTCCTCCGTGAGCGCGCCGTCGGCCGCGCGGTCGATTCGGCGCGAGTGACCGCGATCTCGGCCCTGAAGACCTTCGATCCCCCGCTGCACGCGATCGAGGGGCGGCCGATCGCCGGTGCGGCGCGACACGGCAAGTTCATCGACCTCGAGATCGGCGGCGCGTCCGGGGCGTCGGCCGACTCGTCCGCCGACGATGCGCTGCACCTCGTCTTCCACCTCGCCCGCGCGGGGTGGTTGCGCTGGTACGACGAGCTGCCCGCCACGGTCCTGCGGCCGGGCCGGTCGCCGATCGCGTTCCGCGTCCGGCTCGACGACGGCTCGGGGTTCGACCTGACCGAGGCGGGCACGAAGAAGTCGCTGGCGGTCTACGTGGTGCGGCGGCCTGCCGACGTCCCGGGCATCGCTCGGCTCGGGCCCGACCCCATGGCCGAGGCGTTCACGCTCGACGACTTCACCGCCGTGCTCGCCGGGCGTCGCACCAGGATCAAGGGGCTGCTCCGCGACCAATCGGTCCTCGCGGGCATCGGCAACGCCTACTCCGACGAGATCCTGCACGCGGCGAGGATGTCGCCGTACAAGCTCGCCGCGTCGCTCTCGGCCGACGAGGTCGCGGCGCTCTACTCCGCGATGCGCGAGACACTCGGCGAGGCGCTCGCCGAGGCGTCCGGCCGCCCTGCCGCCGAGCTGAAGGACGCCAAGCGTCGCCGCCTCCGCGTGCACGGCCGCACCGGCGAACCGTGCCCGGTGTGCGGCGACACCGTCCGCCAGGTCGAGTTCCACGACTCGACGTTCCAGTACTGCCCGACCTGCCAGACCGGCGGCACGCCGCTCGCAGACCGCGTCAGGTCCCGGCTGCTGAAGTAGCGCTGAGCGGATGCCGCGAGGCCCCTGATTCGCGACCCGTTCCCAGCCGCATGGTGGTTCACTCGCCGCATGGCCGCGTTCGCGATGTTCCCGGTCGGCAGCGTGCTCTTCCCGCATATGCCGCTCGCGCTGCGCGTCTTCGAGGAGCGCTACCTCGTGATGATGTCGCGCGCGTGCTCGCCGGGGAGCCGGCCGAGTTCGGCGTGGTGCTCATCGAGAGCGGCCGCGAGGCTGCCGGGCCCGAGGCGCAGCGCCGCTTCGGGCACGGGACGGTCGCGCAGATCACGGAGCTCGGCGAGACGGACGGCATGATGGCGGTGCTCGCCCGAGGCGACCGCCGCATCGAAGTGGTGGAATGGCTCGACGACGACCCGCATCCCGCCGCCGTCGTCCGCGAGCTGCCGGAACTCGAGTGGGATCCCGCGCTCGCGCCGATGCGCGATCAGGCCGAGCTCGTGGTCCGACGCACGATCGCCCGCGCGAGCGAGTTCGTGGAGCTGCCGTGGGACGCCGACGTGGGGCTGAGCGACGACCCCGTGGCATCCGCGTGGCAACTCGCCGGCATCGCCCCGCTCACACCGCTCGACCAGGTCAAGCTGCTCGGCTCGCGCACGCTTCGCGAGCTCCTGACCGGCCTCATCGAACTCACGCATGACGCCGGGGAGGTCCTCACGGCGGCGTGGACCGCCGGGGACGACCTGGACACCGAACTCGCCGGGCTCGCCACCACCGGGGACTCCGGCCCGGCGGTCGACCCCGGCGAGGCCGAGGGTGCCGACGACACCGACGACACCGAGGAGAACCGCCCGTGACCGACCGCTGGACCCGACTCGACTGCCCGAAGTGCGGCGCGAACGCCGCCGCGCTGGTGACGGTCGTTCCCACGATGGGCGATGCCGGCCTCGCCGTCAGCGCGTACCGGTGCCCGAACGGATGCCGCCTCGACGACGTCCATGCGCACGTCGACGAGGCGCTCGGCATCCGTCACGTGTTCGGCTGACGCGGCTCCTCGGTCCGGGGAGGCTCCGACGACCGCGCGGGCTCGGTGCGCTCGGGCTCGGTGCGCTCGGGCTCGGTGCGCTCGGGCTGTGCCGGCCGCCCCTCGTCGCGATCGTCGATGACGTCCGGGTCGACCGCCTCGGCGCCGCGCGCGTGCTCCGCCTGCTCGGCGCGCAGCCGCTCCGCATCGGTACGGTGCTCACGGCTGGCGTCGGCGAGGCGCTCGGCCTCGAGTTCCGCCTCGGCGGCCCTCGCCTGCGCGTCGCGTGCCGCGGCGTCCGCCTGGGCGGCGCGGACCTCGCGCTCGCGGGCCGCCTGGTCGACCTCGGCCGCGCGCTCGCGCATCTCGTCGGCCTCGCGGCGCCGGGCTTCGACCTGCGCCTCCCGGCGCCGGTTCGACGTCGCGATCCACGCGACGACGGCGATGAGCGCGATGAGCGCGATGACGCCGACCACGATCCAGATGATGGTGCTGGTGTCCAGTTCCACGGTGCTCCGCCTTCCGTTCGGGCTCCCCAACTGAACCGCAGCCGGCTGCAGGGCGGAAAGGGGTTGCATCCGCCGCCGCGGCTGTGCTCAGGCGGAATCCGGTGCGCCGCCGGGATCGCGGCCGTGCGCCGCGGCGAGGATCGCCGCCACCTCGTCGTCCGGGGTCTGGCGGAAGTCGAGGTAGTGCATGCCGACCGACATGAACCCGGGCGGCGCCTGCACGCACACCACCTCATCGGCCTCGGGGATCGACTCGATGGAGCGGGGCGAGCCGACCGGCACGGCCAGCACGACCCGGGCCGCACCGCGTGCGCGGGCGACACGGCACGCGACCCGGGCGGTCGCACCGGTCGCGACCCCGTCGTCCACGATGAGCGCGGTACGGCCGGCGATCGGCAGCGGCGCACGGTCGCCGCGGAACCGGCGCACACGCGCATCGAGCTCGGCCCGTTCGCGGCGCTCGACGGCCGCGAACTCGGCGGCCGAGACGCGCCCCATCCCGACGACGTCCTCGTTGGCGACCTCGGCTCCCTCCTCGCCGATGGCGCCCATCGCGACCTCCGGCTGGGACGGCAGGCCGAGCTTGCGGACGACGAGGACGTCGAGCGGCGCGCCGATCGCGCGGGCGACCTCGTCGGCGACGGGCACTCCGCCGCGCGGCAGGCCCAGCACGACGGCGTCCTCGATCGCGAGCGTGCGCACCGCCTCCGCGAGCCTCCTGCCCGCGTCGCGGCGGTCGGCGAAACGGCTCAACCCGGTGGTCCCGCCGGAACCCATGCCATCTCCCGACGATAGCCCCGCATGCATCGGGCGGGAAGACCCCGTGCGGCGCTCCGGTCGCCGCTCGGGAGTTCGCCATTCGCTCACGTTCGCCATATGCTGAGTGAACCCTTCCCCCTGAACGGGGGAGCCCGTTCAGACTGGGATCGGCATCGCCCACGGCGCTGCCGTTCGACTTGGAGTGCCCGTGGGACGTCACAGCGTCGCGGCTTCGGCGAAGGCGCCGAGCCGCCGATTCATCCTGTCCGTCGTCGCCGGCGTGGCGGTCGTCGGCCTCGTCGCGTCGGGCGTCTACCTCTGGGTGGGCGGCCACCTCAACCCGCTCTTCGCCGCCGCAGACCAACCGGCGTGCGATGAGCCCGAGCAGATCCTCGTGATCGCCGACACGTCGATCGCGCCGTCGGTGGCCGAGCTCGCTGCCGACTTCGACGCCGACCCCAAGCGCTGCGTCGAGACGGAGGTGCGCGCCCAGGACTCCGCCGACACCGCCGCCTCGGTCGCGGCCGGAACGTCCGAGGCCGACGTGTGGATCCCCGACTCGACGGTGTGGATCGACCGCACGCGGGCCACCGCGACCTCGCTCGGCCTCGGTGCGCCGGTCCTCGCGATCGGCGACTCCGTCGCGACATCGCCCATCGTGTTCGCTGCGGCCGCGGCCGATGCGGAGGAGCTCGCGAAGGAGCCGGTGAGCTGGGCGCGAGTGCTGAGCGGGCAGCTTCCCACCCTCCTGCCCGACCCCGAGGCGTCGTCGGCGAGCCTCGCGAGCCTCCTGGCACTGAAGGGCCAGTCGTCTCCGGACGATCCGCGCCAGTTCGCGGGTGCCATGATCACGCTCAGCAAGTCGATCCCGGCGTCGACGGATGCGGCGATGGGCACCGTCACCTCGTCGCAGACGCCGATGATCGTGCTCACGAGCGAGGCACGCGTCGTCGAGCACAACGCCGACGAATCGGCCGAGCCGCTCGTCGCCGCCTACCCGACGGAGGGCACGGTCGCCCTCGACTACCCGTTCGTCCGGATGGCGAAGGACCGCACCGAGAACCTCGACGCGTTCGAGGCCGCGCTGGGCAAGGCCGGCGAGCACTTCGCCGAGGTCGGCTTCCGCGCTCCCGACGGCAGCGGCGAGCTCGAGGCTCGCGGCGTCGCGGCGACTGCGCCGCCAGCCGAGACCGAGCTCGACGGCGCGGCGCAGATCGAGATCCTGCGCTCGTGGGGCGTGCTCACCATGCGCGGCCGCATGCTCGCCGTGATCGACGTCTCAGGTTCGATGGAGGAGCCAGCCGCGAACGGCCTGCGCCGCATCGACGTGTTCCAGCAGGCCGCGATGGGCGCCGTGCAGAAGTTCTCCGGCGAGGCCGAGCTCGGCGTGTGGCTGTTCTCGACCGCCCGGAACGGGAACCTCGACTACGAGGACGTCGCCCCGATCGCACCGCTCGCGGACGCCGCGCACACGCAGCAGATCGCGGGCATCATCCAGTCGCTGCCGTCCCGACTCGGCGGGGCCACCGGACTCTACGACACCACGCTCGACGCGGTGAAGCGAGTCCGCGAGTCGTACGACCCCGAGAAGGTCAACTCGGTGCTCGTCATCACCGACGGCAAGAACGAGGACCAGAACGGGATCAACCTCGACCAGCTCCTCGCCGAGCTGAAGAAGATGGACGATCCGAACGAGCCCGTCCCCGTGATCATGATCGGCTTCGGTCCCGACACCGACCTGCAGGCCATGCAGCAGATCGCGAAGGTCACGCGGGGCGGCGCCTACTCGGCCGCCGAGCCCGAAGACCTCGGAACGGTGCTCGTCGACGCGATCTCGCAGCGCACCTGCCGCCCCGACTGCGGCTGACGCGCGGCGTCCGTCACGCATGAACGCGCGGCGCCGGCCCCCGAGCAGGGACCGGCGCCGCTCGTTCGTCGTGCCGGCCGGTTCAGTGCGCGGCGGGCAGGCGTGCCATGTCTGCCGGACGCCGCACGAACGTGGCGCCGACGATCGCGAACATCGACACGATCGCGCCCACGAGGAACGCGTTGCGCACGCCGGCCGCCTGCGCGGCGACGGCGGCGGTGCCGGCCGCCTCGGCGGTCGCCGCGGTCGCGGTCATGACCGTGATGAACAGCGCCGTGCCCGCGGCCCCGGCGACCTGCTGGAGCGTACCGACGATGGCCGAGCCGTGCGAGTACAGGTGGGGCTCGACGGAACCCAGCGCGCTCGTGAAGAGCGGCGTGAACATGAAGGCGAGCGCGGTGGACAGCGCGACGTGCGCGACGAGCACCATCCAGGGCGGCGTCGACTCCGTCACGAGCGTCAGCGACCACAGGACGGCGCTCACCACGATGCTTCCCGGCACGAGCAGCGGCGTCGGCCCGACGCGGTCGTAGAGCCGGCCCACCGTCGGACCGAGCAGGCCCATCACGAGCCCGCCGGGGAGCACGAGCAGCCCGGTCGCGAGCGGCTCCAGCCCCAGGACGTCCTGCAGGTAGATCGGCAGGAGGATGATCGTGCCGAAGAGCGCGGCCATCATCACCGCCATCATCGCGATCGACACGGCGAAGTTCCGCGTGCGGAACGTGCGCAGGTCGAGCAGCGCGCGGTCGGCCCGCTGCAACCGCAGCTGTCGCAGGATGAAGGCGAGCACGCCGACCGCGCCGATCGCGACCGAAACCCACATCGGCAGCGCGTCGCCGGCCGCCCGGCCGCTCACGACGCCGCCGACCAGGCTCAGCCCGTAGACGAGCCCGCCGAAGCCGATCGCCGACAGCACCACCGAGACCACGTCGATGGGGAAGACGCGCGTCTCGCCGACGTTCGTGACCCGGCGCAGGCCGATCACGAGCATCGTGACCGCGATCGGCAGCACGAGCCAGAACATGTAGCGCCAGCCGAGGTAGTTGAGGATCAGCCCCGAGATGGCGGGACCGATCGCCGGTGCGACCGACATGACGATCGACACGCGGCCCATGAACCGGCCGCGGTCGGAGGGCGCGACGAGCGTCATCAGCGTCGTCATGAGCAACGGCATCATGATGGCCGTGCCGGTCGCCTGCACGATGCGCGCGGCGAGCAGCACCTCGAACCCGGGCGCGAGCGCCGCGAGGAGCGTCCCTGCCGAGAACAGGCTCATCGCGGTGCCGAAGATCGGACGGGTCGGGAACCGCTGCAGCAGGAAGCCCGTGATCGGGATGACGACCGCCATGGTCAGCATGAACGCGGTCGTGAGCCACTGCGCAGCGGTGAGCGTCACGCCGAGGTCGTCGACGAGCTCCGGGATCGCCACGCTCATGATCGTCTCGTTGAGGAACACCACGAAGGTCGCTGCGAGCAGCAGCCAGATCACGCGCGTGTTCCGTGCCCCGTGCTCGGGCTGCGCGGCGCGGACCTGCTGGTCGATCGCGCGTTCCTCGGCGGTCGTGTCGTCGAGCGGAGCGCCGGCGCGGGGCATCGTGATCGATCCGGTGTCGGGTGCGGTGCGTTCGGTCACGTGCGCGTCCTCATTCGTCTTCGTCGTCTTCGTTCGTCGCCGGCCGTGACGGATGGCGGGTGGCATGGCGAACGCGAGATGCAACCACGTCGCGGTCGCACGCTATTCCCGATTCCGCCGAAGCATGCGCATGAATGATCCGCCGCGCACATCGCCCCCGGCCCGTGCCGGTCAGCGCACGATATCGCGCACGACCGACACGGCGTCGGCGAGGGCTGCCGCGGCACGCTCGACGTCGTCCTGCGTCGTGCCCGCGCCGAACGAGAACCGCACCGCCGTGCGCGCGAGGTCGGGCTCGAATCCCATCGCGGTGAGCACATGCGAGGGCTCGTCGCTGCCCGCCGCGCAGGCCGACCCGCTGGAGACGATGACGTCGCGCCGCTCGAGCTCGAGCAGCACGGCCTCGCCGGCGGTGCCGGGGAAGACGTACGACACGGTCCCGGGCAGGCGGTGCAGCGGATTCCCGGTCGCGACCGCACCGGGCACGGCCGCTGCGACCAGCTCGCGGAACCGGGTGGCCAGCGCGGTCACCCGCGCCGCCGCATCCGCTCGTTCGGACTCGGCCAGCCGCAGCGCGGTCGCGAACGCGACCGCACCGGCCACGTTCTCGGTGCCCGACCGCCGGCCGCGTTCCTGTCCGCCGCCGTGCAGCACGGGCTCGAGCGGCAGGCGGCCGCGCACGACCAGCGCGCCCGTGCCCTTCGGTGCGCCGACCTTGTGGCCGGCGAGCGACAGCGCGTCGACGCCGAGCGCGTCGATCGAGAGCGGCAGCCATCCGGCCGCCTGCACTGCGTCGGTGTGCATGAGCGCGCCCGCCCCGTGCGCGATGCGGCCGAGCTCGGCGACCGGGTTCACGGTGCCGACCTCGTTGTTCGCGAGCTGCGCAGACACCAGGGTCGTGTCGGGTCGGATGACGCGACCGAGCGCCTCCGCCGTCACCATGCCGGTCGCGTCGACCGCGACCTCGTCGACCTCGAAGCCGTGCAGGCGTCGAAGCGCGTCGGCGGCCTCGAGCACGGCCTCGTGCTCGACGGGCGAGATCACGACGTGGCGTCCGCGCGGGTTCGCGAGCGCGAGGCCCTTGACCGCCAGGTTGTCGGCCTCGGTGCCGCCCGACGTGAACACGACGTCGCCGGACCGGCAGCCGACGACCGCCGCGACCTCGTCGCGCGCCCAGGCGAGCGCACGGGCCGCCTCGTCGCCGATCCCGTGCGAGCTGGACGGGTTGCCGAATGCGCCCGTGAGGTACGGCCACATCGCCTCGAGCGACTCCCGGCGAACGGGCGTCGTGGCGGCGTGGTCGGCGAAGATCACGCGGACCCCGCATCCGCGGCATCCGTCGCCGACCTGCCCGCGCCCGCGTCGATGACGACGTCGAGGCCGAGGTCGAGCGCGCGGGCCGAATGGGTCAGCGCACCGACCGAGATGACGTCGACGCCTGCCGCCGCGATCCCGGCGACCGTGTCGAGGTTCACGCCGCCGGAGGCCTCGACGATCGCACGACCGGCGATAAGCTCCACGCCCGCACGCAGCGCGTCGACCGTGAAGTTGTCGAGCATGACGGTCTGGGCGCCGCCCGCGAGCACGGGCTCGATCTGGTCGATCCGGTCGACCTCGACCTCGAGGTGGGCGGTGTGCGGCATCCGCTCGCGCGCCTCGCGCAGTGCCGTCGCAAGGTCGGCGCCGCCCGCCGTCAGCACTGCGAGGTGGTTGTCCTTCGCCATGACCGCGTCGGAGAGCGAACGGCGATGGTTGCGTCCGCCCCCGTCGCGCACGGCCTGCCGCTCGAGGCTGCGCAGGCCCGGCGTGGTCTTGCGGGTGTCGACGATGCGCGCCCGGGTGCCCGCGACCGCGTCGACGTACCGGGCCGTGAGCGTCGCGACCCCCGACATCCGCTGCACCAGGTTGAGCGCGACGCGCTCGGCGCGCAGGATGCCGCGGGCGGGCCCCTGCACCCGGGCGAGCACGTCGCCCGCCGCGAACCGGTCGCCGTCGGCCGCGACCGCCTCGACGGCAATGCGCGGGTCCACGAGGCGGAACGTCGTCTCGACGACGCGCGCACCGCTGAACACCCCGGGTTCACGGGCGACGAGCTCGGCCGTCGCGGTCTCGCCCTCGGGGATCAGCGTCTCGCCCGTCAGGTCGCCCCATGGCGCGTCCTCGTCGAGCGCCATCGCGACGATGCGCTCGATCTCGCGGGGTTCGGTCATCAGGCGGCCTCTCGTTCGTCGGTGACGGACGTCGCGTCGGTCCGCGTGTGCGCGCCCGCGCTCTCGGTGCGGGCCATCGCGGCCGCGACGGTGAGCCGGGCGAGGTCGAGCAGGTTGCGGTCCTCCGCACTGCGACGGTCGACGGGTTCGGGCGCGTGCCATCCGGCCAGCCGAGCGGATGCCGCGGCGAGCCCCTCCGCGTCGCGGTCGAGCCCGACCCGGTCCCACATGAGCTGCTGCAGCTCGCCCCGGTCGACGACTGCGTTCGCCATGGCGGGCGCGGCGAGCAGCGAGTCGTCGGACGATCCGGCCGGCGCGCCGAGGGGGGCGGCGTGTCGCGTGATGCGTCCGGCGACCGGAGCAGGCGACGGGGTCGCAGGTGGGGCGGCGGAGGCCGCGGAGCCGAGGTCGCGGGCGGCGCGCTCGGCGAAGACGGCGCCCTCGAGCAACGAGTTCGAGGCAAGCCGGTTGGCGCCGTGGACGCCCGTCCGCGCGACCTCGCCGACCGCCCAGAGTCCGGGCAGGCTCGTGCGCCCCGCGAGGTCGGTCACGACGCCGCCCATCGCGTAGTGCGCTGCCGGCACGACCGGCACGGGTTCGCGCGCCCAGTCGAATCCGGCGGCCCGGCAGGCCGCGTCGATGCCCGGGAAGCGCGACGCGAGCCGCGCGGCGCCGAGGTGCGTCGCGTCGAGCACCACGGGCGTGCCGTCCTGCTCGGCCATCCGGCGCCACACGGCCCTGGCCACGACGTCGCGCGGGGCGAGCTCGGCCCGCGGGTCGACGTGGGCCAGGAAGCGGCGGCCCTCGGCGTCGCGCAGCACCGCTCCCTCGCCGCGTACCGCCTCGGAGATCAGCGGGGTGCCGGGCACGGCCAGCGCGGTCGGGTGGAACTGGACGAACTCGAGGTCGGCGACCTCGGCCCCGGCGCGTGCGGCGGCGGCCACGCCGTCGCCGGTGGCGATCTCGGGGTTGGTCGTATACCGGAACAGGCATCCTGCGCCGCCGGTCGCGAGCACGACCGCGTCCGCGCGCAGCTCGCCCATCCCCTCCGCGCCGACGGATGCCGCGGACCCGTCGCGCACGCCCGGGATCACGCGGATCCCGGCGACGCGTCCGGCGTCGACGACGAGGTCGACCAGGGAGGTCCGCTCGAGCACGCGCACTCCGCGTCGGCGGACGGTCGCGATCAGCGCCGCCTGGATGGCGGCACCCGTGGCGTCGCCGCCGGCGTGCAGGATGCGCGAACGGGAATGGGCCGCCTCGAGCCCGCGGGCGATGCCGGAGTCGTCGCGGTCGAACGCGACGCCGAACCGGATCAGGTCGCGGATGCGCGCCGGCCCCTCGTCGGTCAGCACGCGCACGGCCTCCGGGTCGCCGAGGCCGGCACCCGCGATGAGCGTGTCCGCGGCGTGCCGCGCGGGTGCATCGCCGGCGAAGATCGCCGCGGCGATGCCGCCCTGGGCCCACGCCGTCGCGCCGGCGCCGACCGCCGCCTTCGTCACGACGGTCACGTCGCAGCCGGACTCGGCGGCGCGGATCGCCGTCCACAGCCCGGCGATGCCCGAGCCGACGACGAGCACGCGGGTCATGTCAGGCCCCGTCGGCCGGGTCGGGCGTCGTGGTGGCCACCGTCGCGGCATCCGTCGCGGCCGCGATCGTCGAACCTGCGGGCACGGTGACGGATGCCGGAGGCTTCGCCGCGAGCATCCGCTCGAGCGCGACACGGGCGGGCTCGGCGACGTCGTCGGCGACCTCGATGCGGTTCACGACGCGTCCGGCGACGAGCTCCTCGAGCGTCCACGCCAGGTAGCCGGGGTGGATGCGGTACATCGTCGAGCAGGGGCAGACCACCGGGTCGAGGCAGAAGATCGTGTGCTCGGGGTGCTCTGCCGCGAGACGCTGCACGAGGTTGATCTCGGTGCCGATCGCGAACGTCGAGCCTGCGGGAGCGGCCTGGATCGCCTTGACGATGAAGTCGGTCGAGCCCGCGGCATCCGCCGCATCGACGACGGGCATCGGGCACTCGGGGTGCACGATGACCTGCACGCCCGGGTGCTCGCGCCGCGCCTGCTCGATCTGGTCGACCGTGAAGCGCTTGTGCACCGAGCAGAAGCCGTGCCAGAGGATGACGCGCGCGTCCTCCAGCTCGGCAGCGGTGCTGCCGCCGAGGGGCTTGCGCGGGTTCCACATCGGCATGGCCTCGAGCGGCACGCCCATGGCCTTCGCGGTGTTGCGGCCCAGGTGCTGGTCGGGGAAGAACAGCACGCGCTGCCCGCGCTCGAACGCCCACTCGAGCACGGTCGTCGCGTTCGACGACGTGCAGACGATGCCGCCGTTGCGGCCGACGAAGCCCTTCAGCGCGGCCGACGAGTTCATGTAGGTGACCGGGATCACGGGTACGCGGCCGTCGGGCCCCGGCGCCGACAGGTCGCCGTAGACCTCCTGGAGCTGCTCCCAGCACTCCTCGACGCTCGAGGTGTCGGCCATGTCGGCCATCGAGCAGCCCGCGGCGAGGTTCGGCAGGATCACCGCCTGCTCGGGCCGCGAGAGCATGTCGGCGGTCTCGGCCATGAAGTGCACGCCGCAGAAGACGATCGCCTCGGCGTCCGGCTTCGACTTCGCCGCGTTGGCGAGCTGGAACGAGTCGCCCGTGAAGTCGGCGTGCTGCACGACCTCGTCGCGCTGGTAGAAGTGGCCGAGGACGACGACGCGGTCGCCGAGCGTCTCCTTTGCGGCGCGGATGCGCGCGTCGAGCTCGTCGGCGCTCGCCTCGCGGTACTCCGCGGGCAGCGCGCCCTGGCGCGGCGCGCCCGCCGGGATCACGTCGCCCATGGAGGAGCCCGGGCCGTAGCCGGCGGGACCGCGGTCGAACTCCCACGGCCCGCGCGCGAGGTCGGGCGCGCACGTCTCGCCGGATGTGGCGCCGGTCGTGATGAGCCGGATGCTGCGGTCGACCGATGCCGCGTCGCGGATGCGGCGCTCCAGCTCGGCCGGGGTGTCGGGGATGGTGGTGCTCATGGCGTGTCCTTGCTGTGCGTGCCGGGCCGGTGGGTCGAGGGTGCGGTGACGGATGCCGCGGGCTGCGGCGCCGCCGGCGCCGGTGAGGGCGACGCCGCGAGCGAGTGGGCGGGATCGAAGCGGTAGAGCGCCGGCGGCCGGTGGCGGGTGCCGGCGAGGCGCTCGCCGGTGTCGACGAGCGTGCCGGAGGCCTCCATGGTGCGGCGGAAGTTCGCCGGGTCGAGGCGCTTGCGGAGCACGGCCTCGTGCACGCCGCGGAGCTCGGCCATCGTGAAGGTCGCTCCGAGCAGCGCGTGCGCGATACCGGAGTACTCGAGCTTCGTGCGCAGGCGGCGCAGCGCGTAGTCGATGATCGCGGCGTGGTCGAAGGCGAGATCCGGCAGGTCGTCCTCGTCGAACCAGCGCACGTTCTCGTCGGAGACGGCGCGCTCGACCTCGTCGGAGTGCACGAGCGCCCAGTAGACCACCGACACGACGCGCTCGCCGGGGGAGCGGTCGGGGTCGCCGAACGTGTAGAGCTGCTCGAGGTAGCGCGGCGCGAGCCCCGTGGTCTCGCCGAGCGTGCGGGCGGCGGCCGCGTCGAGCGACTCGTGCGCGGGCAGCCAGCCGCCCGGCAGCGCCCAGCGGCCGAGGCCGGGCTCGCGGAGCCGGCGGACGAGCGGCACTCGCAGGCTCGGCCGCTCCACGCCGTCGCCGTCCGTCTCCGGCGACAGGGCGAAGATGACCGTGGACACGGCCAGGCGTGCCTGCGCGTCGTGCTGCGGCATCCGCTCGCCCCTTCCCGTCGTTCTTAGTGTCAGGATGACGCTAAGTCGAGGAGCCCAGCTTACAGTCAACGTGACACGAACGCCAATCGCATGACGCCGCTCGCGGGGCGGGGGTGCGTTGTAGACTGCGACCACAACCGCACATCGGGCCATCGACGCATCGCGGGAGAGCCGGCAGTCCAGATCCACGGGCGAGCCGGCACCGAAGGAGCAAGCCTCCCCGCCAATCTCTCAGGTCGCATCACCGCGATGACCAGGCCGTCTCTGAAAAGTGCTCCGCGCGGAGCGCGGAGCAGATCGAGTCGCGACGCCGCAGGGCGACGTGCATCGAGATCCCCCGCACCCGTGCGGGCCGCCGAAGGTGAAAGCAAGCTCCCCGGGGCTGCGAAGCTCTCAGGCCCATGACAGAGGGGGAGTTCTCATGCGGCGCACCGCCGCGCCATCGCGATATGGAGAACTCGTGACCGACGCAACCGGCACCACCGACCCCGGCACCACCACCGAACGACGCAGCCCCCTCGATGAGGTGCACCGCGCCGCGGGTGCGTCGTTCACCGACTTCGCCGGCTGGCAGATGCCGGTCCGCTACACGAGCGACCTCGCCGAGCACCGTGCGGTGCGCGAGCACGCCGGGCTCTTCGACCTGTCGCACATGGGCGAGATCCTCGTCGTCGGACCCGAGGCGTCGGACGCGCTCGACTACGCCCTCGCCGGCAAGCTGTCGGCGATCGCCGAGGGCCAGGCGAAGTACTCCCTTCTGCTCGGCCGCGACGGCGGCATCGTCGACGACCTCGTCGTGTACCGCACGGGCGAGGACCGCTACATGGTGGTGGCGAACGCGTCGAACCGCGAGGTCGTCGCCGAGGAGCTCCGCAACCGCACGTCGCCGTTCGAGTGCGAGGTGTTCGACGAGTCCGACGACATCGCGCTCGTCGCGCTGCAGGGCCCCGATGCGCTCGAGGTGTTGCAGCAGACGCCCGGCTTCGGCATCGACGGCCCGGGCAACGACGTCGAGGACTTCGTCGCCGCGCTCGCCGAGCTGAAGTACTACCGCGCGCTCGCCGCGACGTGGGACGGCGAGCCCGTGCTCGTCGCCCGCACCGGGTACACCGGGGAGGACGGCTTCGAGCTCTACGTCGCGCCCGACCGGGCGGCGCGCCTCTGGGAGGCGCTCCGCGAGACCGGCGGCCCCCGGGTCGTGCCGTGCGGCCTCGCGAGCCGCGACACGCTCCGCCTCGAGGCGGGCATGCCGCTGTACGGCCACGAGCTCTCGCGCGATGTCCTGCCCGTGCAGGCCGGCCTCGGTCGCGTCGTCGCGCTCTCGAAGGAGGGCGACTTCGTCGGCCGCGCCGCGATCGAGCAGGGCCCCGCCGAGGGCGCCCCCGTCCTGGTCGGGCTCACCGCCGAGGGCCGCCGCGCCCCGCGCGCCGGCTACGCGGTGTTCGACGGCGACGGCGACGGCGCCCGGAACGTCGGCGAGGTCACCTCCGGCGCGCTCTCGCCGACGCTCGGCCACCCGGTCGCGATGGCGTTCGTGACTCCGGATGCCGCCGAGCCCGGCTCGCAGCTGTTCGTCGACGTGCGCGGCACGCGCGTCGCGGCATCCGTCACCGCACTGCCGTTCTACCGGCGCGGCGCCTGAGCGCGCCCGGGCCACCGACCACCCGCATCGCACCGCACCGCACCGCACCGCACGAGACAGAGGAGCACACCCCATGACCGACCGCACCGACCTGCAGTACACCGAAGAACACGAGTGGGTGAAGGTCGACGGCGAGACCGTCACCATCGGCATCACCGACTACGCGGCCGAGAAGCTCGGTGACGTCGTCTACGTCGACCTGCCTGCGGCGGGCACGCCGATCACGTCGGGCACCGTCGTCGGCGAGATCGAGTCGACCAAGTCGGTGGGCGAGCTGTTCGCCCCGGTCGACGGCGAGGTCGTCGAGTCGAACCAGGCCGTGGTCGACTCGCCCGAGCTCGTCAACAGCGACCCGTTCGGCGAGGGCTGGCTGATGAAGGTGACCGCCGCGTCGATGCCGAAGCTGCTCAGCCTCGACGAGTACCGCGCCCTCACGGGCGAATAAGCCGCCTTCGCATCCCGGTCGGCAGACGCGGGCTGCGCCCGCTCCTCGACCAGCGACCCAAGGAACACGATGACCACCAGCACCTCCCCGGCCTTCGACGTCGACGCCTTCGGGCGCCGCCACATCGGGACGACCCCGCGCGACCACGAGTGGATGCTCGCCGCGCTCGGCTACGACTCGCTCGACGCGCTCATGGACGCCGCCGTCCCCACGGCGATCCGCATGCACGAGGTCGTCGACTCGGTGATCCCCGCCGCGGCGACCGAGCGCGAGGCGCTCGCCGAGCTGCGCGCGCTCGCCGACGCGAACACCGTGCGCACGTCGATGATCGGCCTGGGCTACTCGGGCACGATCACGCCCGCGGTGATCCAGCGGACCGTGCTCGAGAACCCGAGCTGGTACACGGCCTACACGCCGTACCAGCCCGAGATCTCGCAGGGCCGGCTCGAGGCGCTGATCAACTTCCAGACGATGGTGGCCGACCTCACCGGACTCGACACGGCCAACGCGTCGATGCTCGACGAGGGCACCGCGGTCGTCGAGGGCATGCTCCTCGCGCGCCGCGCGTCGAAGTCGCGCTCGAACCGCTTCGTGGTCGACGCCGACGCCCTCCCGCAGACGCACGCGCTGCTGGAGTCGCGTGCGACCGCGCTCGGCATCGAACTGGTCGTCGCCGAGCTCGACGAGTCGACGGATGTCGCCGGGCTGGGCGAGCACTTCGGGCTCTTCGTGCAGTACCCCGGCGCGTCCGGCCGGGTCTGGAACCCGGCATCCGTCATCGCCGGATCGAAGGAGCAGGGCGCACTCGCGGTCGTCGCGGCCGACCTGCTCGCCATGGCGCTCGTCACGAGCCCGGGCGAGCTGGGGGCGGATGTCGCGGTCGGCACGTCGCAGCGCTTCGGCGTGCCGATGGGCTTCGGCGGCCCGCACGCCGGGTACATGGCCGTGCGGAAGGGTCTCGAGCGGCAGCTGCCCGGCCGCCTCGTGGGCGTCTCGCAGGACGCCGCCGGCCACCCGGCCTACCGGCTCAGTCTGCAGGCGCGCGAGCAGCACATCCGCCGTGAGAAGGCGACGTCGAACATCTGCACGGCGCAGGTGCTGCTCGCCGTCATGGCGTCGATGTACGCCGTGTACCACGGGCCGCGCGGCATCCGTCACATCGCGACGACCACCGCGGCCAAGGCGAAGGCGCTCGCCGGATGGCTCACCGAGAACGGGCAGGAACTCGTGCACGACGCGTACTTCGACACGATCCGCGTGGTCGTGCCGGGTCTCGCTCGGAACGTCGTGGAGCGCGCGCGAGAGCTGGGCCTCGACCTCTGGGAGGTCGACGAGGCGACCGTGCAGGTCGCGGTCGACGAGACGACGACCTGGGAGGACCTGCAGGCGGTGGTCCGCGCGTTCGGCGAGGACGATGCGCCGTTCCGCGCCGGCAGCGGGTCCATGCCGAACGCCCTGCCCGACGCGCTGCGCCGCACGTCGCCGTACCTCGAGCACCCGGTGTTCAACACGCACCAGTCCGAGACGCAGATGATGCGGTACCTCAAGCAGCTCGCCGACCGCGACTACGCGCTCGACCGCGGCATGATCCCGCTCGGCTCGTGCACGATGAAGCTCAACGCGGCGACCGAGATGCAGGCCGTCACCTGGCCCGAGTTCGCGAACCTGCACCCGTTCGCGCCCGAGGCCGACGTGCGCGGGTCGCTCGGCCTCATCGAGCAGCTCGAGGGCTGGCTCGCCGAGGTCACCGGCTACGACACGGTGTCGCTGCAGCCGAACGCGGGCAGCCAGGGCGAGCTCGCCGGGCTCCTCGCGATCCGCGGCTACCACCGCGCCAACGGCGACACCGAGCGCGACGTGTGCCTCATCCCGTCGAGCGCGCACGGCACGAACGCGGCATCCGCCGTCCTGGCCGGCATGCGCGTCGTCGTCGTCGCGTGCGACGAGCTGGGCAACGTCGACCTGGGCGACCTGCGGGCGAAGATCGCCGACCACGCCGAACGGATCGCGGCGCTGATGATCACCTACCCGTCGACGCACGGGGTCTACGAGCACGACGTCGAGGACATCACCCGGGCGGTGCACGACGCCGGCGGCCAGGTCTACATCGACGGCGCGAACCTCAACGCACTGCTCGGCTTCGCCCGCTTCGGCGACGTCGGCGGCGACGTGTCGCACCTGAACCTGCACAAGACGTTCTGCATCCCGCACGGCGGCGGCGGACCCGGCGTCGGCCCGGTCGCGGCGAAGGCGCACCTCGCGCCGCACCTGCCCGGCCACCCGATGGCCCAGCGCAACGCGCACGCGGGAGGTGTCTCGCACGACGGCGGACCGGTGTCGGCGGCGCCCTACGGCAGCCCGTCGATCCTGCCGATCTCCTGGGCCTACGTCCGCATGATGGGCGCGGAGGGACTCAAGCAGGCGACGGCGACCGCCGTGCTCGCGGCGAACTACGTCGCGGCGCGCCTGCGCGACCACTTCCCGGTGCTGTACACGGGCGAGAACGGGCTCGTCGCGCACGAGTGCATCCTCGACCTCCGGCCGCTCACCGCCGAGACCGGCGTGACCGTCGACGACGTCGCCAAGCGCCTCATCGACTACGGCTTCCACGCGCCGACCATGTCGTTCCCCGTCGCGGGCACGCTCATGGTCGAGCCGACCGAGTCGGAGGACCTCGCCGAGCTCGACCGCTTCGTCGAGGCGATGATCCAGATCAGGGCCGAAGCGGATGCCGTCGCCCGGGGCGAATGGCCCGCCGACGACAACCCGCTGCGGAACGCCCCGCACACCGCCGAGTCGGTCATCGCGGGGGAGTGGACGCACCCGTACACGCGCGAGCAGGCCGTCTATCCCGTGCACTCGCTGGTGCGGAACAAGTACTGGGCGCCCGTGCGCCGTATCGACCAGGCGTACGGCGATCGCAACCTCGTGTGCGCCTGCCCGCCGATCGAGGCGTTCGCGTAGTCGCCGGGCTCCTGCGGGTGCGGCGTCGTGAGCCTGCCGCACCGCGGGATCAGGGGTGACCGCCTCCCGCCCCGGGAGTACACTGAGGATCTCTCGCACAAGGGGGTGCGCATGGTCCCGATCGACCTCGTCGCCGCGATCGCGACGATCGCCTTCGTCGGAGTGATGGTGGGCTGCACGCTCGCCGGTTCCGGCTCGCTCGGACTCCAGCAGCGCGCGGGCCTGGTCGAGCGCCGCAATCCCGCGCTCGCCGAAGCGCTCCGGCGCGCCGAGAGCATGGGGGACTTCACCCGCGGATTCGCGACCGGTCCCGAGGCGTTCTCGGCGGTGTGCACGCCGAGCCGCCGCAGTTGGATGGACGGCGCGCGCATCCGCTCGGCGGACTCCGACCTGCGCGTCGAGCCGCCCGAGGAGGCCCTGCCGCCGATGCCCGTCACGGTCGTGGCGCTCGCGCAGGGCCGGCACGTCGCGGAGTCGCCACGGCCGCGGCATCCGGCGCCCGCGACACCCGGGCGGATCGGGGCTCAGTCGGCCGGTGGCGCGAACAGCTCCGGCCACCAGCCCAGTGCGAGCGGGTAGGCGACGAACGACACGATGTCCAGGATCCAGTGCGCGATGACGAGCGGCATCGTGCGACCCCAGCGGGTGTAGGCCCAGCCGAACACGACGCCCATCAGGGCATTGCCGACGAATGCCCCGAAACCCTGGTACAGGTGGTAGGTGCCGCGCAGCAGCGCGCTCGAGAGGATGGTGGCCCAGGGGCCGACGCCCAGCTCGCGGAGGCGCGTGAAGAGGTAGCCCACGGCGATGACCTCCTCGACGAGCGCGGCCTTCAACGCCGCGAGGACGAGGATCGGCACGGTCCACCAGTAGGCGTCGAGCGACTGCGGGACGACCGCGACGGTGAATCCCATCGCCCGCCCCGCGGCGTACAGTGCGAGGCCGGGCATGCCGATGACCGCCGCCAGCAGCAGGCCGGATGCCGCGTCCCGGCCGGGGCGGGTGAGGTCGAAGCCGATGCGGCGGAACGGATCCCCGCCGGGCCGCCACAGCAGGTAGAGCACGAGCGCGACGACGGCCACCCCGAACACCACGTCGAGGAACTGGTAGGCGAAGTCGAGCCACTCCCGCTCCGCACGGGACTGGTTGATGGCCGCGGACTGCTCGCCGAGCGGCCGTTCGTCGGTGACCCGGGCCACGATGGACACGATCGAGTAGACGGCCGATGCGCCGAGCGACAGTGCCAGGACGATCGCGATCTCCGTGCGCAGGCGACGGGGCGAGGGCATGCGGCAATCCTCGCACGGGGCCGCATCGCGCAAGAATCGTGCGTGCGACGCTGCTCATGTGAGCAGACCGGCCGTCGTAGATTGCGCCTCGGTAACGGTTCCGCCGTCGGGTTTGCCTGACCCGGACACGCTTATAGTCTCGTCTCACCTACCAGCGCCCTCAGACCCGACCTTCGAGTCCACCAGACGCGAGTCGTGCTGTCGTGCGCTCATCTCACAGGAGGAACATTGAAGATCAAGAGAATCGGCGTCGCAGCCATTGCTCTTGCGGCGGCCGGCGCGCTCGCGCTCACCGGCTGCTCGACCAGCAGCGAGCCCGCGGCCCCCGAGGGTGACTCGACCGCGATCATCACCACCAACGGCTCCGAGCCGCAGAACCCGCTGATCCCGACCAACACGAACGAGACCGGTGGCGGCAAGATCCTCGACTCGATCTTCGCGGGTCTGATCTACTACGACGCCGACGGCACCCCGGTCAACGACATGGCCGAGTCCATCGAGACCGAGGACTCGCAGACCTACACGATCACCATCAAGGAGGGTCAGGAGTTCACCAACGGTGAGCCCGTGACCGCCGAGTCGTTCGTGAAGGCCTGGAACTACGGCGCAGCGCTCGACAACGCGCAGCTCTCGAGCTACTTCTTCGAGTCCATCGAGGGCTTCTCGTACGACGAGAACGTCGACGAGATGTCGGGCCTCGAGGTCATCGACGAGCGCACCTTCGAGGTCACGCTCTCGCAGCCCGAGTCCGACTTCCCGCTGCGCCTCGGCTACTCGGCGTTCTACCCGCTGCCCGAGGCGGCGTGGGAGGACCTCGAGGCCTTCGGTGAGAACCCGATCGGCAACGGCCCGTACATGCTGGCCGAAGAGGGCGCCTGGAAGCACAACGAGCGCATCGACCTCGTGAAGAACGAGGACTACCAGGGTGGCCGCCAGGCTGCCAACGGTGGCCTCGACATCATCTTCTACGCGACGCAGGACGCGGCGTACGCCGACCTCCAGGGTGGCAACCTCGACATCATCGACGCCATCCCGGACAGCGCGCTCTCGACCTACGAGGACGAGTTCGGCGACCGCGCGGTCAACCAGCCCGCGGCGATCTTCCAGTCGTTCGTCATCCCGGACCGCCTCCCGCACTTCGGTGGCGAAGAGGGCAAGCTCCGTCGCGCGGCGATCTCGCACGCGATCAACCGCGAGGAGATCACCGACGTGATCTTCTCGGGCACGCGCACCCCGGCCAAGGACTTCACCTCGCCCGTCATCGACGGCTACTCCGAGGACATCCCCGGTGCCGAGGTCCTCGAGTACGACCCCGAGCTCGCGGTCGAGCTCTGGGAAGAGGCGAACGCGCTCAGCCCGTGGGAGGGTTCGTTCCAGATCGGCTACAACGCTGACGGTGGCCACCAGGCCTGGGTCGACGCTGTCGCCAACCAGGTCAAGAACGAGCTCGGCATCGACGCGACGGGCGCTCCCTACCCGACGTTCGCCGAGTTCCGCACCGCGATCACCGACCGTGCCATCCAGACCGCGTTCCGCACCGGTTGGCAGGCCGACTACCCGTCGCTGTCGAACTTCCTCGCCCCGATCTACCAGACCGGCGCGGGCTCGAACGACGGTGACTACTCGAACCCCGAGTTCGACCAGCTGATGGAAGAGGGCCTCGGCGCGACCGATGTCGAAGAGGGCATCGAGAAGTTCCAGCAGGCGCAGGAGCTCCTCTTCATCGACCTCCCGGCGATCCCGCTCTGGTACTCGACCGTCAACGGCGCGTGGGGTGAGCAGGTGGAGAACGTCGAGTTCGGCTGGAACTCGGTGCCCCTGTACTACCAGGTGACCAAGACCGAGGAGTAATTCTCGATCTCGGTGTCCGAGGGTTAGACTCTCTGACGCCCGTGGGGCGGCGGTCCGATGGATCGCCGCCCCACTCCCACGTATCCGGGGTGCACGCGAGGCGCGTAACATCGTGTGGTGCACCCCCACATCGGTGAGGTTTCTTCAACAATGTCTACACACGCAGAACGCGGGGCCTGATCCATGGCCGGCTACATCGTGCGCCGAATACTGCAGGCGATCCCTGTGCTCCTCGGCACCACCTTCCTGATCTACTTCATGGTCTTCGCCATGCCGGGCGACCCGATCGTCGCCCTCTTCGGCGAGAAGACCCCCCCGCCCCAGGTCCTCGAGGCCGTCCGGGAGCGGTACAACCTCGACGAGCCGTTCATCGTCCAGTACCTCCTCTTCCTCGGAGGCATCCTTCAGGGCGATCTCGGCATCTCCTTCTCGGGCGAGCCGGTGAACGAGATCCTCGCCCGCACATTCCCCGTCACCCTCCGTCTCGCTTTCCTGTCGACGATCTTCCTCATGGTCGGCGGCATCCTCATCGGCCTGATCTCGGGCCTGCGCAAGGGCGGCATCTTCGACGCCAGCGCGCTCGTCGTGAGCCTCATCCTGATCTCGCTCCCGATCTTCGTCATCGGCTTCGTCGCGCAGTACGTCTTCGCCATCCAGCTGGGCTGGTTCCGGACCACCGTCGGTCCGGGCGCCCCGTGGGGAGACCTCGTGCTCCCGGCCATCGTGCTCGCCGCCGGAAGCTTCGCGCAGATCGTCCGACTGACAAGGTCGTCGGTCATCGAGACGGACGGCCAGGACTTCGTTCGCACCGCCGCGAGCAAGGGCCTGTCGCGTCGCCGGATCGTGCCCGTGCACATCCTGCGCAACTCGCTCATCCCCGTCGTCACCTACCTCGCCGTCGACTTCGGCGTGCTCATGGTCGGTGCGACGGTCACGGAGGGCATCTTCAACGTGCCGGGCGTGGGCAACACGCTCTACCAGGCGATCATCCGAGGAGAGGGACCGACCGTCGTCTCCTTCGTGACCGTCATGGTGCTGATCTACCTGGTCGTCAACCTGCTGGTGGATCTGCTGTACGCCGTTCTCGACCCGAGGATCCGCTATGCCAAGTAACATCCGACCCTCCCAGGCGCACTTCGTCGCGCCGGTCGACGAGACCCCGCTCGTCGCGATCGACACCGTCAAGGCCGAGGGCAAGCCCTCGAACCTCTGGACGGACGCGTGGCGCGACCTCCGCAAGCGGCCCATGTTCTGGATCTCCGCGGCCCTGATCGCACTCATCGTGGTCGTCGCGGTCTTCCCGGGGCTCTTCACGAGCGTCGACCCGCGCTACTGCCAGCTGTCGCTGAGCAACCAGGGTCCCGGCGGCGACAGCGTGCTCGGCTACAACCGCCAGGGCTGCGACATCTACTCGCGCATCATCCACGGCACGTCGACCTCGCTCGCGGTCGGCCTCATCGTGTCGTTCCTCGTCGCGTTCCTCGGCGTCCTCTTCGGAGCGTTCTCGGGCTTCTACGGAGGATGGCTCGACGCGGTCCTCTCGCGTATCGGCGACATCTTCTTCTCGATCCCCTACATCCTCGCGGCCGTCGTCGTGATGTCGGTGTTCTCCCAGTACGCCAACGTCTGGACGATCTCGCTGGCCATCGGCGCGTTCGCCTGGCCGGCGACCGCGCGTGTGCTGCGAGCGGAGATCCTGCGCGTGAAGAACGCGGACTTCGTCATGGCGGCGACGGCGCTGGGCGTCTCGCGGTTCCGAATCCTGCTCCGGCACGTCCTGCCGAACTCGATCGCTCCCGTGCTCGTCATCACGACGATCTCCCTCGCCTCGGCGATCGTCGCCGAGGCGACCCTGTCGTTCCTCGGCGTCGGCCTCCCGTCGACGACCATGTCGTGGGGCAACGACATCAGCCAGGCCCAGGTCGACCTGCGGACGAACCCGCAGACCCTGATCCTGCCCTCCATCGCGCTGTCGGTGACCGTGCTGAGCTTCATCATGCTCGGCGAGGTCATCCGCGACGCGCTCGACCCGAAGGCGAGGGCGCAGCGATGACCTCGACCGTGAACGGATCCGACGTGCAGCAGTCCACTCCCGGCGCCGAAGAGCGCCCGCTCCTCGAGATCAAGGATCTCGAGGTCGCCTTCAACACGCAGGAGGGCAAGGTCACCGCCGTCGACGGCGTCAACCTCACCCTCTACCGCGGCCAGAGCCTCGCCATCGTCGGCGAGTCGGGCTCGGGCAAGTCCACGACCGCGCACGCGATCATCAAGCTGCTCCCGGGCACCGGCCACATCGCCGGCGGCCAGATCCTCCTCGACGGCCAGGACCTCGCCACGGCGTCGGAGCGGGAGATGGAGGCGATCCGGGGACGCAAGATCGGATTCGTCCCGCAGGACCCGATGTCGAACCTGAACCCGGTCTGGTCGATCGGATTCCAGGTCGAGGAGGCGATCCGCGCCAACGGCATCGCCACCGAGCGCAAGGAGGTCAAGGCCCGCGCCATCGAGGTGCTGAAGCAGGCCGGCCTCCAGGACGCCGACCGTCGGATGAAGCAGTTCCCGCACCAGTTCTCCGGCGGCATGCGCCAGCGCGTGCTCATCGGCATGGGCCTGGCCGCCGACCCGCAGCTGCTCATCGCCGACGAGCCGACCTCGGCCCTCGACGTGACGGTGCAGCGCGTGATCCTCGACCACCTCGAGTCCCTCACGCGCGAGCTCGGCACGACCCTGCTGTTCATCACGCATGACCTCGGCCTCGCGGCCGAGCGCGCCGAGCAGCTCGTCGTCATGTACAAGGGCAAGGTCGTCGAGTCGGGGCCGTCGGTGCAGATCCTGCAGCACCCGCAGCACCCGTACACGCAGCGGCTCGTCGCTGCAGCGCCGAGCCTCGCGTCGCGCCGCATCCAGTCGACCGGCAGCGCCAAGGCGGCCGAGGCCTCGATGTCGACGGATGCCGCGTCGGCGGCAGGCGACACGATCGACCTGATCGCGACCGCCGAGGCACGCCACGAGGCGGTCCTCGCCGCAGCGTCCAAGCCCCCCGCCATCGAGGTCGAGAACCTGACCAAGGTCTTCAAGATCCGCGGATCGGGGGAGTTCACCGCGGTCGACGACGTGTCGTTCAGGATCCCCAAGGGCACCACGATGGCCCTCGTGGGCGAGTCCGGTTCCGGCAAGTCGACGGTCGCGAAGATGCTCCTCAAGCTCGAGGACGCGACGAGCGGCAGGATCATCGTCGGCGGCAAGGACCTCGAGCAGGTCAGCCGGTCGGAGCTGTTCGAGCTGCGGAGCCGCATGCAGCCGGTGTTCCAGGACCCGTACGGTTCGCTGAACCCGCTGCGCAACATCGGCAACACCATCTCCGAGCCGCTGTACACGCACAAGGTCGGCGACACGGCTTCACGTCGTGCCCGCGTGCTCGAGCTGCTCGACCAGGTGTCGCTGCCCCGCACGCTCGTCGGACGCTATCCGAACGAGCTCTCCGGCGGTCAGCGCCAGCGCATCGCCATCGCGCGCGCGCTCGCGCTCAAGCCGGAGATCGTCGTGCTCGACGAGGCCGTGTCGGCGCTCGACGTGCTGGTCCAGGCGCAGATCCTCCGCCTCCTGGCCGACCTGCAGGCCGAGCTCGACCTGACCTACCTCTTCATCACCCACGACCTCGCGGTCGTGCGCGTCATCGCCGACAACGTCGCCGTGATGCAGAAGGGGCGCATCGTCGAGGCGTCGGCCACCGACGAGGTGTTCGACAACCCGAAGGAGCAGTACACCAAGGACCTGCTCGCGGCCATCCCGGGCGCGAACCTCAAGCTCGGCGCCTGACGCCGAGGGTCCATCAGCCGGACGCCCGGCATCCGCGAGTCGGATGCCGGGCGTCCGTCGTTCCGCCGACAGGGTAGTCTGGTCTGGCGCGATCCGTGTCGATCGGCCCACCGCGCTCCCACCGACTCCCATCCAGCGCCTCCAGCGCTGCCGAACCGCGCCCCGGTGCCAAGCGACCGGCGGCCACGCGAGGACCCACCATGGCCAAGGCCACCCGCAACGACCTGCGCAACGTCGCGATCGTCGCCCACGTCGACCACGGCAAGACGACCCTCGTCGACGCCATGCTCAAGCAGACCCACTCGTTCGCCGAGCACGCGCACGTCGACGAGCGCGCGATGGACTCCAACGAGCTCGAGCGCGAGAAGGGCATCACCATCCTCGCCAAGAACACGGCGATCGAGTACGACGGCGCGCACGCGGCATCCGGCCCCGTGACCATCAACGTGATCGACACCCCGGGCCACGCCGACTTCGGCGGCGAGGTCGAGCGCGGGCTGTCGATGGTCGACGGCGTGGTGCTGCTCGTCGACGCGTCCGAGGGCCCGCTCCCGCAGACGCGCTTCGTGCTGCGCAAGGCGCTCGAGGCGCGCCTGCCGGTCATCCTGCTCGTCAACAAGACCGACCGTCCTGACGCGCGCATCGACGAGGTCGTGGCGGAGAGCCAGGACCTGCTGCTCGGCCTCGCCTCGGACCTCGCCGACGACGTGCCCGATCTCGATCTCGACGCGATCCTCGACGTGCCCGTCGTCTACGCGTCGGGCAAGGCAGGTCGCGCCTCGACGACCAAGCCGGCCGACGGATCGCTGCCCGACAGCGACGACCTCGAGCCGCTGTTCGAGGCCATCCTCACCCACATCCCGGCGCCGACCTACGACGACGAGGCGCCGCTGCAGGCGTGGGTCACGAACCTCGACGCGTCGCCGTTCCTGGGCCGTCTCGCGCTCCTGCGCGTGTTCAACGGGAGGATCCGCAAGGGCCAGACCGTCGCCTGGGTGCGCCACGACGGCTCGCACTCGAACGTGCGTGTCACCGAGCTGCTGAAGACCAAGGCGCTCGAGCGCCATCCCGCCGAGGAGGCCGGCCCCGGTGACATCATCGCCGTCGCCGGAATCGACGAGATCACGATCGGCGAGACGCTCGCCGACCCGGAGGACGTGCGTCCGCTGCCGGCGATCCACGTCGACGACCCCGCCATCTCGATGACGATCGGCACGAACACCTCGCCGATCGTCGGCAAGGTCAAGGGCCACAAGCTCACCGCGCGCATGGTCAAGGACCGGCTCGACCGCGAGCTCATCGGCAACGTGTCGCTGAAGGTGCTCGACATCGGCCGGCCCGACGCGTGGGAGGTCCAGGGCCGCGGCGAGCTCGCGCTCGCGATCCTCGTCGAGCAGATGCGGCGCGAGGGCTTCGAGCTCACCGTCGGCAAGCCGCAGGTGGTCACGAAGACGGTCGACGGCAAGGTCCACGAGCCGTACGAGCACCTCACGATCGACGCGCCCGAGGAGTACCTCGGCGCCATCACCCAGCTGCTAGCGGCCCGCAAGGGCCGCATGGACGGCATGTCGAACCACGGCACCGGCTGGGTCCGCATGGAGTTCATCGTGCCGAGCCGCGGGCTCATCGGCTTCCGCACCGAGTTCCTCACCATCACGCGCGGCACGGGCATCGCCAACGCGATCTCGCACGGCTACGACGAGTGGGCGGGCACGATCACGACCCGCAACAACGGCTCGATCGTCGCCGACCGCTCCGGTGTCGTGACCCCCTTCGCGATCATCGCGCTGCAGGAGCGCATGACCTTCTTCGTGAACCCCACCGAGGAGGTGTACGAGGGCATGGTCATCGGCGAGAACTCCCGCAACGACGACATGGACGTGAACATCACCAAGGAGAAGAAGCTCACGAACATGCGCTCCTCGACAGCCGACACGTTCGAGTCGATGACGCCCTCGCGTCAGCTCACGCTCGAGGAGTGCCTCGAGTTCGCACGCGAGGACGAGTGCGTCGAGGTCACGCCCGAGAAGGTGCGGATCCGGAAGGTCGAGCTCGACGCCACCGCGCGTGCGCGTGCGGCGTCGCGCCTCAAGAAGCAGGGCTGAGTCGGGTCGGGCGGATGACGCGTGGCCGACCGGCCACGCGTCATCCGATCGCCGATTGATGAACCTCACAGAAACGGGGTCGTAGGGTTGTCGGGTTCTTCCGAAACCAGTTACGCAATCGTTACGCAACCCCACCCCCACACACATGACTCCTCCCCCTCACGGCCGCCGCGCGGCTGCACGCCCCCGCCCCACCCTGTTCCCCCGCCGTGACGCCGCCCCCCGCGCGCGTCGCGCCACCGGCGGCCCCCTGCGCCCCGCGATGTCGATCGCGGCGATGTCGATCGCCGGCGGCATGCTGCTGGCCACCAGCGTCCCCGCGCTCGCGGTCAACGCCACCGACACCGAGGTCCGCGCCTCCGTCTACGCCCCCGCTCAGGACGTCGTCTCGCAGCGCTCGCAGTCGCTCGAGGTGAGCGCCGAGGCGACGCTCGAGCCCATCGACGTCGGCGAGTGGGATGTCGAGGCCGCGCCGCCGCCCATCGAGTCGAGCGTCGCGGGCGTCGGCGAGGTCTCCCTGCTCGAGACGCCCCGCATCGTGTGGCCCGTCGACCCGTCGAGGATCTCGGACGGCTTCGGTCCCCGCAGCGCCCCGTGCGCCGGCTGCTCCTCCGTCCACGACGGCATCGACTTCAACCCCGGTGCCGGCGCCCCCATCGTCTCGCTCGCCGACGGCGTCGTGATCACGGCGACCGAGGCCGGCGGCGGCCTCGGCGCCTACGTCGAGGTGCAGCACAACATCGACGGCGTGCTCATCACGTCGCTGTACGCGCACATGCAGTACGGCTCGATCTCGGTCTCGACCGGTCAGCGCGTGAGCGCGGGCGACCTGATCGGCGCGGTCGGGTCCACCGGCCAGTCCACCGGTGCGCACCTGCACCTCGAGATGTACGGTGCCGACGGCGTCCGGTTCGACGGGCTGTCCTGGCTGCAGGCGAACGTCACCGGCTGACCCCTCGGTCGACACGACGCGGGGCGCATCCGTCAGGAGACGGTGCGCCCCGCGTCGGCGTTCGCGGCCGTCAGCGGCCGGTGAACTCGGGCGCGCGCTTCTCGAGGAAGGCCGCGACGCCCTCGCGCATGTCGTCGGTACGGAACGCGTCGGCGAACCCCTCGACCTCGAGATCCGTCGCGACGGCCGTGGGCGTGCCGGATGCCGCGACGAGGACGCGCTTGGCCAGCGCCACCGCCGTCCAGGCGTTCTCGGCCACCTCGGCGATGGTCGCGCGCGCCCCGTCGAACAACGACTCCCGGTCGGGGAACCGGCGTGCCACGAGGCCGGCGGACTCCGCCGTCGCGGCGTCGATGCGCCGCCCCGTGTAGATCAGCTCCTTGGCGAGTGCGAGCCCGACCGCACGCGGCAGCCGCACGGTGCCGCCGAACCCGGGGATGAGGCCGAGACGCACCTCCGGCTGGCCGAAGGCCGAGGCATCCGTCGCGTAGATCAGGTCGCACGCGAGGGCGAGCTCGAGGCCGCCGCCGAGCGCGAACCCGTCGACGCACGCGATGACGGGCGCCGGGAACGATTCGATGGCCTCGGCGACGCGATGACCCAGCCGCGCAGCCTCGGCGCCCTGCTCGGGCGTCCGGTCGGCGAGCGAGCGGATGTCGGCTCCCGCCACGAACGCGCGGCCGCCCTCGCCGGCCACGATCACGCCGCGCACGGCGTCGCGCTCGGTCGCGAGCTGCGCGAAGGCGTCGGCGACGGCGCGGAGCACGTCTGGGGAGAGTGCGTTCAGGGCGGCGGGCCGGTCGATCACGACGGTCGCAACGACGCCGTCGCGCTCGACGCGCACGGGTGGCCGGGCCTGGTCGGCTGCGGGGTGCTCGGTCATTCCTCGTCCTTCCCGGCGCGCATCGGTGCCCGCCGGCGACCACGCTACGCCATCGTTCGCCTGCGTCGCCGCGGGTAGACTCGCGGCATGCGTGCCCTTCCCCGCCGCGTCCACGCCCGCGTCGCCGCGTCCGCGGCCGTCCTCCCGGTGACCCGCGCGGTCGCCGCAGCGCAGTGACCACCGCACCCGTCGCGAGCGCCGGCCCGGTCGACCGCTCGGCGCCGCCGTCGCCGTGGGCACGGATCCGCACGCTCGCGATCGCCGCGCTCGTCGGTCTCACGTACGGCACCGTCGCGACGATCGGGCACCGCCACGCGTGGCAGGTCGGCGAGGTCTCCGTGCCATGGGGGCTCGCGGCGGGCCTTGTGGGCGTGGCCGCACTGCTCATCGGCATCCGCCTCGTCGCGGGTGGGCGGGCGGCGGCTGTCGCCGCCGCCGCGGGGATCGTCGCGGCGGTCGCGCTGTTCTCGCTGCCGGGCCCGGGCGGCTCGGTGCTCGTGGCGAGCGGTCTCGTGGGCACCGTGTGGTCCGTCGGCCCCGCGCTCATCGCGGTGCTGATCGTCGCGTGGCCGTCGCTGCCGTCACGCGACGCCCCGCGCACGCCTCCGTCGGCTGCGCACGCGTAGACTGGCAGTCCAGCCTCATCGAAGGGACAGCGACCCACCGTGACCTATGTGATCGCCCTGCCGTGCGTCGATGTGAAGGACCGTGCCTGCATCGACGAGTGCCCCGTCGACTGCATCTACGAGGGTGAACGCTCGCTCTACATCCACCCCGACGAGTGCGTGGACTGCGGGGCCTGCGAGCCCGTGTGTCCCGTCGAGGCGATCTACTACGAGGACGACCTGCCCGACGAGTGGTCCGACTACTACAAGGCGAACGTCGAGTTCTTCGACGACATCGGCTCGCCCGGCGGTGCTGCGAAGGTCGGCGTGATCGCCAAGGACCACCCGCTCATCGCCGCGCTCCCGCCCCAGGGCCACTGAGCATGGCGCTCGGCGCGCTGCCTGAGTACCCGTGGGACCTGATGGACCCGTATCGGCAGCGGGCGGCCGCGCACCGCGACGGGATCGTCGACCTGTCGATCGGTTCGCCGGTCGACCCGACGCCGCAGGTGGTGCGCGATGCGCTCGCCGCCGCCACCGACGCGCACTCGTATCCGACCACCGTCGGCACCGCCGCACTGCGCAGGGCGATCGTGGCGTGGTACGAGCGCCGTCGCGGCGTGACGGGCCTCGAGACGGATGCCGTGCTGCCCACGATCGGCTCCAAGGAGCTCGTGGCGCTCCTGCCCTTCATGCTCGGCGTCGGCGAAGGCGACCTGGTCGTGCACCCGCGTGCGGCGTACCCGACGTACGAGATGGGTGCCATCTTCGCCGGAGCGCGATCGATGGCCTCCGACGATCCCGCCGAGTGGCCCGACGGCACCCGGCTCGTGTGGCTCAACTCGCCCGGCAATCCCGACGGCCGGGTGCTGGGCGTCGACGAACTGCGCCGTGCGGTCGGGCGCGCCCGCGAGCTCGGCGCCGTGATCGTGGGCGACGAGTGCTACGCCGAGCTCGGCTGGGAGGGCCCCTGGCGCGACACCGCCGTGCCGAGCATCCTCGATCCCGGGGTCACGGGCGGCGACACGACGCACGTGCTCGCCATCTACTCGCTCTCGAAGCAATCGAACATGGCCGGCTATCGTGCTGCGTTCGTGGCCGGATGCCGCGAGTCGATCGCACGACTCACGACGGCCCGCAAGCACGCCGGCCTCATGGTGCCCGCGCCGCTCCAGGCGGCGATGGTCGTCGCCCTCGGCGACGACGCCCACGTGGCCGAGCAGAAGGAGCGGTACCGGGCGCGCCGCGATCGGCTCAAGGGTGCACTGGAGGACGCGGGATTCCGCATCGACCACAGCGAGGCAGGGCTCTACCTCTGGGCGACCGAGGGCCGCGACGCGTGGGAGTCGATCGGCCGGCTCGCCGACCTCGGGATCCTCGGGGGCCCGGGATACTTCTACGGCGCGCACTTCCCGGAGCACGTGAGACTGTCGTTGACCGCACCCGATGGGCGGGTCGCCGCAGCGGCGGAGCGGCTGCGGGCCACCGCCGTCCGGTGAGATCTGTGACATCCGTCAACCCAGACCGTCATCTCTTGGCGGATGCGACAATGCGCCCGGGGCCCGTCTAGGCTGTAGTGCGGGCCGCCGACGCCGACCGGCACGGGGCCGGAAAGCAGGTGACCCCGCAAGTGACGATCACAGGAGATGCCGTGAGCGACGTCGTGACCAACGCGGCCGGGGCCGATCGCCCCGACACCGCGACGCTGGCCTTCCCGGGCGGCACCGCCGAGTTCCCCATCCACACCGCTGCACAGGGGACCTCGAGCATCGACCTGTCGTCCCTCACTCGGCAGACCGGCCTCACCGGCCTCGATTACGGTTTCGTGAACACGGCCTCGACCCGCTCGTCGATCACGTACATCGACGGCGAGCAGGGCATCCTGCGCTACCGGGGCTACCCGATCGAGCAGTTGGCCGAGCACTCGACCTACCTCGAGGTGGCATGGCTGCTCATCTACGGCGAGCTGCCCACCGCCGACCAGCTCGGTGAATTCGATGAGAAGATCCGGCGCCACACGCTCCTCCACGAGGACCTCAAGCGATTCTTCTCGGCGCTGCCGCACACCGCGCACCCGATGGCCGTGCTCTCCAGCGCCGTCGCCGCGCTCTCGACCTACTACGAGGACTCGTCGGACCCGCACGACCTCGACCACGTCGAGCTCACCACGATCCGGCTCCTCGCGAAGCTTCCGGTGATCGCCGCGTACGCGCACAAGAAGAGCATCGGCCAGGCGTTCCTCTACCCCGACAACTCGCTCGATTTCGTCGAGAACTTCCTGCGGCTGAACTTCGGCAACATGGCCGAGCCGTACTCGATCGAGCCCACGCTCGCGAAGGCGCTCGACCGCCTGCTCATCCTCCACGAGGACCACGAGCAGAACGCGTCGACCTCCACCGTTCGACTCGTCGGCTCGACCGGCGCGAACCTGTACGCGTCGATCTCCGCCGGCATCCAGGCGCTCTCGGGCCCGCTGCACGGCGGCGCCAACGAGGCCGTGCTCCAGATGCTCGCCCAGATCCGCGACTCGGGCGAGGGCGTGGCCAAGTTCGTCGACCGGGTCAAGCGCAAGGAGGACGGCGTCAAGCTCATGGGCTTCGGCCACCGGGTCTACAAGAACTACGACCCGCGCGCGAAGATCGTCAAGACCAGCGCCGACGCGGTGCTCGAGGGCCTCGGCGTGAACGACCCGCTGCTCGACATCGCCAAGGAACTCGAGCAGTTCGCCCTCGAGGACGACTACTTCAAGCAGCGTCGCCTCTACCCGAACGTCGACTTCTACACCGGCGTGATCTACAAGGCGATGGGCTTCCCGACGCGCATGTTCACGGTGCTGTTCGCGATCGGCCGCCTTCCCGGCTGGATCGCCCACTGGCGCGAGATGAACCTCGACCCGCAGACCAAGATCGGCCGCCCGCAGCAGCTGTACACGGGCTCGCTCGAGCGCGTCTACCCGCACCGCTGATCCCGGCGCCGCTCGACGAGGCGGCCCCGCTCCCGAACGGGATCGGGGCCGTCGTCGACTGGGGGGGGGGGGGGGGGGGGCGACGTCAGAGCGCGGCGACCTCATCGGCTGCGGCATCGTCGGCCGGGGTCTCGTGCCGCTCGACGAGTCCTGGCCTCGGGTCGAGATGGACGCCCGCGAGCATGCAGCGCACGGATCCACCGGCCAGCTCGATCGTCGGCACGTCGAGCGGCAGCAGGCGGGCCGACCGTTCGATGCGCGCGCGCTGGTCGTCGGTGAGCGCGTCGTGGGCGCGCTGGGAGAGCGCCAGCACGCGGCCCTGCGAGCCCCACAGCTCGAGCGCGTTGCCGCTGAACTCGTCGATCTGCGCGTTGGTGAGCCCGATGACGTCTCGGCGGCCTCGGGCCGACAGGCGGTCGATGATCTCCTGGCGTCGTGCCGGTGAGACGATCATGTCGGTCGCGAGCAGCGCGTACTCGCTCGCGATGCTCATGATGACGTTGGTGTGGTACACCGCGATCCCGCGCCCGTCGACCGCGTCGAACACCATCGGCTCGTAGCCGAAGTTCGTGCAGAACCGCTCGAGTGCGATCGGGTCGGCGCGGTTGGAGCGGGCGGCGTACGCGATGCGGGACTCGTGGTCGAGCACCATCGCGCCCGTGCCCTCGAGGAACACGTCGTCGTACTCAAGCCCCGAGTAGTCGATGACGTCCTGCACGCGGTACGTGGTCTTCAGCAGCTCCACGATGTCGGACCGTCGCTCGGTCCGGCGGTTCGGCGTGAACATCGGGTAGAGCGCGATATGGCCGCCCGAGTGGGTCGAGATCCAGTTGTTCGGGAACACGCTGTCGGGGCGGTGCACCGTCTCGTCCTCGAAGAGGTGGACCGTCACGCCCGCGGCCTCGAGCGCCTGGGCGGCTCGCGTGACCTCGTCGTAGGCGGATGCCGCGAACGCCGCTTCGTCGAGACCGTCGGTCGCCGGCTGGAAGCCGTTGTCGGCGAGGGTCTGCGGGTTCGGGGCGAAGTGATGCGGCCGTACCATGACGACCGCGGAGGGCGATTGGACCGACATCCGTCAGCCGACCGGGGAGAAGGCGCCCACGAGCCCGAAGAGGTCCTTCGGGTCCTCGGGGTCGGCGACGAGGTCGATCCGCTGCTCGAAGTTCGTGCCCGCGACCTGGTCGCGGACGTAGCGCAGCGCCGAGAAGTCCTCGATGGCGAAGCCGACGGAGTCGAACAGCGTGATCTGCTCGGCGCTCGTGCGGCCGGGCGCGCGGCCGGTCAGGGTCTCCCACAGCTCGGTCACGGGGAAGTCGGGCGCCTTGGCCTGGATCTCTCCCTCGATCCGCGTCTGCGGGGTGTACTCCACGAACACGCCGGCGCGGTCGAGGATGGCGGGGTCGAGCTCGGTCTTGCCGGGGCAGTCGCCGCCGATGGCGTTCAGGTGCATGCCGGGCCGCACCCACTCGTCGGCCACGACCGTGGCGCGCGCCTTGTCGGCGGTGCACGTCGTGACCACGTCGGCGCCGTCGAGGGCCTCTGCAGCGCTGCCGGCGACCTCGATCTCGAAGCCGAGGGGGAGCATGTTGCGCACGAACTTGGCGATCGCGTCGGGGTCGACGTCATAGACGCGGAGCTTCGTGATGCCGAGCCCGCTGCGGAAGGCGAGCGCCTGGAACTCCGCCTGGCTGCCGGTGCCGATCATCGCCATGACCTGCGAGTCGGGCCGGGCGAGCAGCTTCGCCGCGAACGCCGAGGTGGCCGCGGTGCGGAGCGCGGTGAGCACGGTCATCTCGGCGAGGAAGGTCGGGTATCCATTGTGCACGTCGGCGAGCACGCCGAAGGCCGTCACGGTCTGGTATCCGCGCGCGGGGTTGGACGGGTGGCCGTTGACGTACTTGAAGGCGTACGACTCGTGGTCGCTCGTCGGCATGAGCTCGATCACGCCGAACGGCGTGTGACTGGCCACGCGCGGGGTCTTGTCGAAGCTCTCCCACCGCGCGAAGTCCTGCTCGAGGTACTCCATGATCCCGGCGATGATGGGCTCGGGACCGGTGCGGGCGACCCAGCCGACCATGTTGCGTACGTCGACGAAGCTCGTCATCGAATTCCTTTCCATGTTGCGTGCAGTTCAGGGTAATTCCCGTCGATATGCAACGGCAACGACCTCTGTGCTCACGGAACGACGGCCTGATGAGCAGAGTGCGCACCTCGAAGGTACGATGTGTGCATGGAGTATCTCGACGACCTCGACCGCCGCCTGCTCGCGCTCCTCCGCGAGGACGGCAGGGCACCCGTCGCCGAGCTCGCGCGCCGCCTCGGGGTGGCCCGGGCGACCGTCAACGGCCGTATCGACCGGCTCGTGGCATCCGGCACGATCGTCGGATTCTCGGTGCGCGTCCGCGACGAGGCCGACCCGCTCGCGATCCACGCCGTCTCGTTCATCGAGGTCGAGGGGCGAAGCACCGACGACGTGATCCGGCGGCTGCGGGGCTTCCCCGAGATCATCGCCCTGCACACGACGAACGGCGGCTGGGACCTCGTCGCCGAGCTCCGGACCGAGACGCTCGGCGAATTCGACCGGGTGCTCGGTCGCATCCGCTCGATCGACGGCGTCGTCAACAGCGAGACGAGCCTCCTGCTCAGCTCGGTGCTGCGGTGAATCGAGCCGTGCCGTCGCGGCTCAGTCGCCGGGCGGTCGCAGCTGCAGGGAGTGGCGCGTCGACTCGCGCACGGCCTCGACCGTGAACGCCCACGGCAGCATCTGCTCGTCGCGCCACAACTCGGCCTGATCGTCGTAGTTGCGGTGGAAGGCGTGGCCGGACACGCCCGTGAGGTTGATCCACGTGGAGTCGTCGAAGTCGTCGAGATCGACGACCATGCGCATCGACGGCACCCAATCGACCTCGTAGCCGACGCTCGCGTCCCATCCGTTGGCGTTCACGATCGCCGACCCGCCGCCGAGCTCGTGGGGGCCGCGGTTGAACGCCCACTCGAACACGCCGATGCCCGACGAGCCGAAGGTGGAGTGCTCGAGGTCGAGCGTGTGCAGGGCGCCCCAGCGCCACTCGGACGGGTCGTCTCCCAGGAGGTCGGACGCCTCGGCCCACGCCGCCGCCAGCGACGAGGCGAGCACCGCGTCGCGTCCGCTCGCCTCGGCTTCGTCATCGGTCCACCAGGCATTGTCGGGCTCGCCGAGCAGGGTGTGCACGACCGAGAACCACCGGTCACCGCCCTGCGGACGCGTCGACTCCGGCAGGTCGCCGAACATGCGATCGAGCAGCGTGCGCCAGAAGACCGCGAAGTACGCCGATTCGGCGCTGTCGGCCTCGGCGGATCCGTCCCAGCCGTCGAGCAGGCGGGCGCCGCGGGCGGCGTCGCCGTCGAGGTCGAGCTCGGCGATGACGGGAAGCAGCGCCTCCGCGTTCGCGTCTCGCGTGTCGAGCTGGACCTCGGCCATCTGCGCTGCGGTGAGCGGCTCGCCCGAGGCGATGAGCTCGCCGAGTCGCTGCTCGATCCCCTCGGCGCGGTAGCCGTGGTCCCAGTCGCGCGTGAGGCCGGGGCCCTCGTCGTCGACGGCGTTGTTCGCCGTGACGAGGTACCCGCGCTCCGGGTTCAGCACCGACGGCAGGGCGTCGAACTCGACGAACCCCGTCCAGCCGTTCGCGCTCGTCCAACCGGGCAGGGGAAGCGTGCCGTCGCCGGCGGATCGCACCGGGATCCGCCCGGGCGCCTGGTAGCCGATGTTGCCCTCGACGTCGGCGTAGACGAGGTTCTGCGCGGGCACGTCGAACAGCTCGGCGGCGGCCCTGAAGTCGTCCCAGCCCTGCGCGCGGTTCATGGCGAGGATGGAGCGCGGCGTGACGCCCGGCGTCAGCGCCGTCCACTGCAGCGACACCGCGAGCTCGGTGTCGGGCGTGGCGGGCGGTTCGCCCGGCGTCGCGACGGCGGCGTAGTCCTCCGCGACGCGACCGAAGTCGTCGGAGATGTCGGTGACGATCGGGCCGCGACCGGTCTGGCGGACGGTGATCGTGACCGGCTCGCCGCCGGCGACCTCGATGACCTCCTCGCGCACCGTGAGCGGCACGAGCGTGCCGTCGAGCTCGTACGAGTCGCCCTGCACGCGCTCGAGGTAAAGGTCCGCGACATCCGGCGCCAGGTTCGTCAGGCCCCACGCGATGCGGTCGTTGTGGCCGATCACCACGCCGGGGAGCCCGGCGAAGCCGAAGCCGGCCACGTCGTAGTGGCATGCCGAGTTCTGCTGCGCGCACCGCAGGGCCGTCTGGGTCCAGATGGAGGGGATCGCCGGACCGAGGTGCGGATCGTTCGCGAGCAGCGGCAGCCCGGACTCGGTGAGCGCGCCGGAGACCACCCACGAGTTCGAGCCGAGGTCGCCTCCCTCGGGGCCGAGCAGCTCGGGGAGCCCGTCGAGGGTGGACGCGAGCGATGCGAGGGCGTCGACGTGGCCGGGTTCGAGCTCGGGTGCCCCTGGGGTGACGGATGCCGCGGCATCCGCTGGAATCGATCGGACCGACTCGGCGGCCGGCGCTGCGGCGACGGGCCCGTCGACGATCGTCGGCTTGGACCCGAACGGGAACGCGGGGTGGAGGCGCGCGACCTCCTCGGGCGGCAGCTCGGCGGAGAGCAGCGCCCGGTCGATCTCGTCGCCGAGGTTCGACCGGAGGTCCCACGCCATGGCCTTGAGCCAGGCGATCGAGTCCACCGCGGTCCACGGCTCGGGCTCGTAGCCGGGCCGCTGCAGCGCGAGCAGGCCGTACTCGAGCGACAGTTCGACGCCCGAGCGACGGTCGAGGTAGGCGTTGACGCCCTCGGCGTACGCGTCGAACGCGGCTCGCGTGTCGGCGTCGAGCAGCGAGTACTCCTGTTCGGCGACACCGCGCCAGTCGAGGGTGCGGACGAACGCGTCGCTGACGACCTGCGATTCGCCGAACAGCTCGGCGAGCCTGCCGGCGGTGGCGTGACGCCGGACGTCCATCTCCCAGAAGCGGTCCTGCGCGTGCACGTAGCCCTGGGCGAAGAAGAGGTCGCCGTCGGTCTCGGCGACGATGTGGGGGATCCCGGCATCGTCGCGGTACACCGTGGCCGGGGCCGCGAGGCCCGGCACGACGATGCGGCCCGAGGCGGTCGGGAACGAGCGCTGCACGGTCCACCAGCCGAGCCCGGCGGCGACGACCGCGACGACGAGCACCGTCACGAGCAGGCCGACCAGGAAGCGGCCCCACCGGTGCCGTGCGGTCCTCGGTGCGTCCGTGCCCACGCCACTCCCTCGTGCTCGTCGCATGGCCTCGTCGCGCATGCGGCCGGCCGCCTGCGGGGCGGCCTCGGGTCAATACTGTACCCCGGCCCGCAGACGCCGGAGGATGCCGCGGCGGCGCGCGCTCAGGCGTGCAGGGCCGTGTTCAGCACGACGCCCTCGCCCGAGCGCGAGAGCACCTCGACGCTCCCGTCGAGCGAGTTGCGGCGGAACAGCAGGTTCGGCCGTCCGGACAACTCGACGGCCTTCACGATGCGGTCGCGCTCGCCCGCGGCGCCCTTCACGACGACCTTCGTCCCGGCGGTGACGTAGAGGCCCGCCTCGACCACCGTGTCGTCGCCGATCGAGATGCCGATGCCGGCGTTCGCGCCGAGCAGGGCTCGCTCGCCGATCGCGACGCGCTCGGTGCCGCCGCCCGAGAGGGTGCCCATGATGGAGGCGCCGCCGCCGATGTCGCTGCCGTCGCCGACGACGACGCCCTGCGAGATGCGGCCCTCGACCATCGACGCGCCGAGCGTGCCGGCGTTGAAGTTCACGAAGCCCTCGTGCATGACCGTCGTGCCCGGGGCCAGGTGCGCGCCGAGGCGCACGCGCGACGCGTCGGCGACGCGCACCCGCTCCGGGATCACGTAGTCGAGCAGGCGCGGGAACTTGTCGAGGCTTGTCACGTGGATGCCCGCGCGCTGCAGCGCGGGGCGCAGCCGGTCGAGGTCGGCGGGGTGGACGGGCCCGGCGTTGGTCCACGCGACGTTCGGCAAATGGCCGAAGATCCCGTCGAGGTTCAGCCCGTTCGGGCGAACGAGCAGGTGCGACAGCAGGTGCAGGCGCAGGTAGGCGTCGGACGTGCCCGCGGGCGGCTCGTCGAGCCGGATGGCGACGCGCACGGCCTCCACGCGGACGCCCCGTCGCTCGTCGGGGCCGACGGCTCCCGCGGGCGGCTCCCACGCGGCCGGCTCCGGAGTCGGCAGCTCGCCGAGCTGCGGCGCCGGGTACCACGTGTCGAGCACGGTCCCATCGGTGGCGATCGTGGCGAGACCGTCGCCCCAGGCGGCGGTGGGCGCGGTCGGGTTCGGCGAGTCTGCGGGCATGCCTCAAGCGTACCGAGGCAGTGACCGGCAGGTCGGCGGATGACGCGGGGCCCGCTCCGCGTCATCCGCTCACCCGCCGGCCCGCCCGTAGACTCGACGGCATGGCTGCTCCCGTCCGGCCCACGGCCGCGCTCGACCTGTCCGCCGACGTCGTCGCCATCACGCAGGCGATCTGCGACGTGCCGAGCGTCTCGGGCGACGAGGGGCCGCTCGCCGACCTGATCGTCGAGGCGTTGGCGGATGCCGCGCACCTCGAGGTGGTCCGCGACGGCGACACGATCGTCGCGCGGACGAACCTCGGCCGCGCGCGCCGGGTCGTGATCGCGGGGCATCTCGACACCGTGCCGATCAACGACAACCTGCCGACGCGGTACGAGGAGGTCGATGGTCGCGGCATCCTCTGGGGTCGCGGGACGGTCGACATGAAGGCGGGCGTGGCCGTGCAGCTGAAGCTGGCGCACGAGCTCGTCGAGCCCGCGGTCGACGTGACGTGGATGTGGTACGACCACGAGGAGGTGTCCGCCGACCTCAACGGGCTGGGTCGCGTGCTCCGCGTGCACCCCGAGCTGTTCCGGGCGGACTTCGCGATCCTGGGCGAGCCGACCCGCGCCGAGGTCGAGGGCGGCTGCAACGGCACGCTCCGCGTCGAGTTGCGCGCCGGCGGGCGTCGCGCGCACTCCGCCCGCAGCTGGGTGGGCGAGAACGCGATCCACAAGCTCGCGCCCGCACTCGAGCGGCTCGCCGCGTACGAGGCCGAGACCGTGCGCGTCGACGGGCTCGACTACCGCGAGGGGCTCAACGCCGTGCTCGTGCGCGGCGGCGTCGCCGGCAACGTCATCCCCGACGAGGCGGTGCTGACGCTCAACTACCGGTTCGCCCCGAGCCGTTCGGTGGCGGATGCCACGACGCACGTGCGCGACCTGTTCCCCGACTACGAGCTCACCGTGGTCGACGCGTCCGAGGGCGCACGACCCGGCCTCGACGACCCGCTCGCGCAGCACTTCGTGGAGGCGGTCGGCGCCGAGGCGCGGCCGAAGTACGGCTGGACCGACGTGGCGCGCTTCAGCGCGCTCGGCATCCCCGCCGTGAACTTCGGCCCGGGCGACCCGCTGCTGGCGCACGCCGACGACGAACGCGTCGACTGCGACGAGATCCTCAGGTGCGAACGCGCCCTGCGCGCCTGGCTGACCGGACCTGGCGCGTAGGCACGGCGTGAGCAGCACCGACGTCGATCGGCGACCGGATCCCGCCCGGTACGACCGGTGGGCGCCGCGCGTGCGCTGGCGCCTCCTGCCGTGGTGGGCACGGGTCCTCGTCGTGTACGCGGCGTCGCGACTCGTCACCACGGTGTTCGTCATGCTGCTCGCGCGCGAACAGGGCGCCAACCCCTGGACCGCGGCGCGCCCCGGCTACTTCGAGTACGCCAACATCTGGGACGCGCGCTGGTACCAGATCATCGCCGCGACCGGGTACCCCACGGAACTGCCGCTCACCGACGGCGGGCAGGTCGGCGAGAACGCCTGGGCGTTCCTTCCCGTGTACCCCGGGATCGTCCGCGTGTTCACGACGATCGGCGTGCCGTGGGATGTCGCGTCGGTGCTCATCGCGCTCGCCGCAGGGCTCGGTGCCGCGCTCGTGTTCCACCGTCTCATGTCGCGCTTCCTCGAGCCGGACCAGGCCATGTTCGCCGTCGCGCTCTTCTGCGTCGCGCCGGTCGCGCCGATCATGCAGTTCGGCTATGCCGAATCGCTCGGCTTCCTGTGGCTCGCGGTCGCGCTGCTCCTGCTCGTCGACCGGCGGTACGGATGGCTCGTGCCCGTGCTCGCGATCTGGGCGTTCACGCGGCCGGGCGCACTCGCCTTCGCCCTCACGCTCGGGCTGCACTGGATCGTGCGGTGGTCCACGCGCGGTCGCGACCCGTTCCCCGTGCGGGAGCGCGTCGTCGTGGCATCCGTGGCGGTGTTCGCCGGGATCGCCGGACTCGCCTGGCCGGGCATCGCGTGGGCCGCGACCGGTTCGCTCACCGCCTACACCGACACCGAGCTCGCGTGGCGGTCGGCCTACATCGGATACGTCGAGCTCGTGCCGCTCACGCCGTGGTTCCAGTCGGGGGAGTGGTGGCTCGGACAGCCGATGGGCACCATCGTGCCGATCGCGCTCGTCGTCGCATTCGGCGCGGCATTGGCCTCCCCGTGGGCGAAGCGGCTCGGCGTCGACATCCGGCTCTGGCTCGCGAGCTACGCGCTCTACGTGTTCGCCGTGTTCTTCCCGCAGTCGAGCACGTTCCGCATCCTCGCACCGCTGTTCCCGATCGCCGGCGCGCTCGCGGTGCCGCGCTCGCCGTGGTGGCGCGGTGGGCTCGTCGCAGTGTTCCTCGCACTGCAGGTCGGGTGGCTGCTGATCTGCTGGGGGATCGACGGCGTCGACTGGACTCCGCCGTGAGCTGCGGCGCCCGAACGAGCGCGCAACGCGCGGTGAACGACGGGCGACGGGATCCACAGGAACCGGAGACGATTTCCCGGCCGACTCCAAGGTGCGGGATAATGGAGGTTCAGCCACGAAAGGGGTAGCTCAATGGCGGCCATGAAGCCACGCACTGGAGACGGACCGATGGAGGCTGTGAAGGAGGGGCGCCTCATCATCGTGCGCGTGCCCCTCGAGGGTGGCGGTCGTCTCGTCGTCTCGGTGAACGACGCTGAGGCCAAGGAGCTCTACGACGTCCTCGGCGGCGTCGTGAACGCAGCCTGAGGTCAGGCGCCCAGCTTCACGATCTGCAGCAGGCCGTCCCCGGCCGGCGAGATGGCGGTGACGACGGCGGTGGAACCCGCGAGTTCCGAGATGAGCCCGCGGAACGCCGTCGCCGCGTCGTCCCGCCGTGCCGGGTCGGCCACCCTCCCCTTCCACAGCGCCCGAGCCACCAGCACGCTGCCGCCGGGCTTGGCCAGGCGGAGCCCGTGCTCGACGTACTCGATGACCGAAGGTGCGTCGGCGTCGACGAAGACGACATCGTACGAGCGCTCGTTCATGCGCGGCAGCACCTCGCTCGCGCGCCCCGCGATGAGGCGGACGCGCGCCGGGGCGATGCCGGCCTCGGTGAAGTGCTCGCGTGCGTGCTGCTGGTACTCGGTCTCGGTGTCGATCGAGGTGAGGTGCGCGCCGCGCGCCGCCTGGAGCATGCACAGGCCCGACACGCCGAGCCCCGTGCCGATCTCGATGATCGCGCGCGCACCGGCTGCCGCCGCGATCACCGCGAGCTGCGCACCGACAGCGGGCGCAACCGGCTCGACGCCGAGCTCGAGGGACTGCTGACGGGCCTTCGCGATCGACTCCGACTCGACGACCGACTCGTCGACGTACTTCCAGTTCAGGTCGTGTTCGGACACGTGGCGGCTCCCGGGGTTCTCTCGACCCCCAAGCCTAGGGGCCACGGCCGTGGTGGCCTCGCATGCCTCGCCGCCCACTATCCTTGACGACATGGGCGGCCTCACCTTCGACAAACTCCTCATCATCGGGGTGATCGCCGTCTTCCTGCTCGGCCCCGAGCGCCTGCCGCACTACGCCGCGCAGCTCGGTCGGTTCGTCCGCTCGATGCGCGACATGGCCAACGGCGCGAAGGATCGCATGCGCGAGGAGATGGGGCCCGACTTCGAGGACGTCGACTGGAAGAAGCTCGACCCTCGGCAGTACGACCCCCGCCGCATCATCCGCGAGGCGTTGACCGAGGTCGACCCCTTCGCCGAGCCGCAGCGCCCGGTCGTCGCGCGGTCGGCGGTCAATGAGAACTCGGCCTACCTGCAGCGCAAGCGCAAGCGAGAGGTGCTCGCCGCGGGCGAAGGCGCCCCGTTCGATTCCGAGGCGACCTGATCCGTCGCGCGCCCTGTCCGCGGTGCCCCTTCGGTCGGGCGCGATCGTCTCAGGCCCGGCGGAGCGCCCGCAGCACGCGGGCGAGCAGCACGAGGGGGCCGACGAGCCGCGCGTAGTCGCGCCCCGTGTGCGGGAGCGGGATCAGCCGGCGGTTGACCGAGATCGTCACCGGGTCGACGAAGCGCCGCAGGCCCTCCGGTCCGTTCCGCCGGCCGACGCCCGACTCCTTCAGGCCGCCCATCGGCGCGTCCACCGAGCCGAAGCTGCCGCGGTAGCCCTCGTTGACGTTGACGCTTCCCGCGTCGATCTCGTGCGCGAGCCGGAGGCCGTGGCGCGTCGAGCCGGTGAGCACCGACGCGTTCAGGCCGTACTCGGACTCGTTCGCGAGGAGCACCGCCTCGGTCTCGTCGTCGACGACGGCGAGGCTCGCGATGGCGCCGAAGGTCTCCTCGGTCGCGACGCGCATCTCCGGGGTCACCCCGGCGAGGATCGTCGGCTCGAACGCCCAGGGTCCGATCTCGGGGCGTGCCCGGCCGCCGACGATCACCCGGGCGCCCTTGGACACGGCGTCGTCGAGGTGGGTGCGCACTCGTTCGAGCTGGGCTTCGGTCGCGAGGCTGCCGTAGTCGGCGTCGTGGTCGAGGCCCGAGCCGATCCGCGGGTCCGACAGCCGCGCCGCGAGCGCCGCGGTGAACGGCTCGGCGACGCGCCGGTGCACGTAGATGCGCTCGATCGACACGCAGAGCTGACCCATCGACGAGAAGCACGCGTGCGCGGCATCCGCTGCGGCCTGCTCGACGTCGACGTCGTCGAGCACGATCATCGCGTTCTTGCCGCCCAGCTCGAGCGACGCGCCCACCAGGCGGCGTCCTGCCTTCTCGGCGATGCGCCGGCCCGTGGCCGTCGACCCGGTGAAGCAGATGTAGTCGACCTCGTCGGTGAGGGCCTCTCCCGCCTCCGCGGGGTCACCGGCCACGACCGCCCAGAGCGCCTCGGGCAGGCCCGCGTCGATGAACGCCCGCCGCAGCGCGAGGACCGACAGCGCACCCTGGTCGTCGGCCTTCTGCACCACGGCGCAGCCGGCGGCGAGGGCGGGAACGACGTCCATCGCGCCGAGGCTCACCGCGTAGTTCCACGGCGTGATGACGCCGACCACGCCCTTGGAGCGGTACCGGACCCGAGCCGAGAGCACGAGGGGGATGCCGGCTCGGCGACGGCCTCCGCCGAGCACCCGGCGCGCCTTCAGCGCGTTCCAACGGGTGACGGATGCCGCCTGGTACACCTCCTCGAAGGCCTGGCCGCGGGTCTTGCCGCTCTCGAGCTGGGTGAGGTCGAGCAGCTGCTCGCGCCGGTCGAGGATCAGGTCGTGCGCCCGCAGGAGCACCCGGCGCCGCTGGGCGAAGCCGAGACGCGCCCATGCGACCTGCGCGAGCCGAGCGCGCGACACCGCTCCGCGGACGTCGTCGGCGCTGGAGCGCGGCAGGTCGAAGAGGCGCTCGCCCGTCGCGGGCGACGGGACGGGGACCGTCAGCCCCGTCGAGGCGACGAGGTCGCCGAGCAGGGTGCCGAGCGAGGAGTGGACCGGCGTTCGGGTGGCGGCGATGGACACGCGGTCAGTCTAGGCCGCAGCGCTCGGCGTAGTACGCGTACAGGTCAGCCTTGAGTGCGTCGCCGGACGCGAGCTCGAGCACGCCGGCGCGCCCGTCCGACGTCGCGAGCTCGAACGGCAGGATCGTGCCGCGCTTGTCGTCGGCGATGGCGTGCGCGTCGCACCGCGCGGGACGTACGGGCAGCTCGATGCCCGCGACGGCGTCGCCCGCCTCGACTGCCAGGCCGACGGGCCATGCTCCGCCGGACTCGGAACCGATCAGGGTCGTGCCGAGCACCCGATCGATCGTGACGGCGGCATCGCCGGATGCCGCGGGCTCGACCCGCACGTCGATGACGGCACGTGCGTCCGTGCCCGAGCCGGCCGTGCGCAGCCGCTCCGGCAGCACGATCGTCGCGGCCGCCGCGACGGACTCGGCCAGGCAGTCGCGGTCGGCGATGCGCGCCATCGTGTCGTAGGGATCGGTCGGCACGAGCACGGCCGTGGCCGGCATCGTGCCGCCGTCCGAGCCGCCATCGGCGTGGAACTCGACCGCGACGACCGTGTCGGGGCGTGCGTCGCAGACGCTCGCGGTCAGCGGCATCCGCACGTCGAGCCGGTCGCCCGGGGCAAGGTCGAACGGGCGCGTGCGCTCCATGCCCGGCTCGAGCGCGGGGGACCGCACCTCGGCGCGCTCCACGGTCACGGACTCGTCGCCCTCGTTCGCGAACGAGACCACGAGCACGCCGTCGGGCACGTCGAAGCGGCCCTGGCGCACCTCGACGCGGAGGCCGGCGACCTCGGCGGCCGGGGTCACGGAGGATCCCGGGTCCGTCTCCGGGGCGTCGCTCGAGCAACCCGCGAGCGCCGTCGCGAGGCCGGTGACGAGCACCACCGCGGCGACCGCGGCCATCGACCGCCGACGTGCCCGCGGCATCCGCCTCACCGCACCCGGACGTCGAGCCGGCGGCCTGCCAGCGAGCGCGAGCGCTGCGCGAGCGCGTCGGCCGCCTGCTCGATCGCGCGCGCAGCCGGGTCGTCGGGCTCGGCGAGCACGACCGGCACGCCGTCGTCGCCGCCGCGACGGAGCGCCACGCTGAGGGGCACCGTCGCGAGCAGCGGCACGGGCTCGTCGACGCCTTCGGACAGGCGCCGGGCGACCTCGCCGCCGCCGCCCTCGCCGAACAGGTCGAGCACGGTGCCGTCGGGCTGGGCGAACCCGGCCATGTTCTCGACCACGCCCACGACGAGTTGGCCGGTCTGCCGTGCGACGAGCCCCGAGCGCTCGGCCACGTCGGCCGCGGCCGGCTGCGGCGTCGTCACGACGACCACCTCGGCGTTCGGCAGCAGCTGGCCGAGCGAGATCGCGACGTCGCCCGTGCCGGGCGGCAGGTCGAGCAGCAGCACGTCGAGGTCGCCGAAGTACACGTCGGTGAGGAACTGCTGCAGCGTCCGGTGCAGCATCGGCCCGCGCCACGCCACCGCGACCGACGACCCACGGCCGCCCGGCGTCGCCGGCTCCACGAACATGCCGATCGAGATCACCTTCACGCCGTGCGCCACCGGAGGCAGGATCATGTCGTCGACACGGGTCGGACGCGGCGCATTTCCGTGTTCGTCGACGAGGCCCAGCAGGCCCGGGATCGAGAAGCCGTGCACGTCGGCGTCGACGAGCCCGACGGAGAGGCCCCGCGCCGCGAGCGCCACCGCGAGGTTCGCCGTGACCGTCGACTTGCCCACGCCGCCCTTGCCGCTCGTCACGGCGATCACGCGCGTGAGCGTGCCCGGCCCGAACGGGTTGCCGCGAGCCTCGCGGCCGCCGCGGAGGCGCTCGGTGAGGGCCTGCCGCTGCTCCGGCGTCATGACGCCCAGCCGCACCACGGCGTTACCCTCGCCCACGACCTGTTCGGCCGCCGCGCGCACGTCGCGCTCGATGCGATCCGACGCGGGGCACCCGACGATCGTGAGGCGGACGTCGACGTCGACGCCGGCCGCGGTCGCCGTGACCGCCCCGACCATGTCGAGCTCGGTGATCGGCTTCCGGATCTCCGGATCGATCACGCCCGCGAGCGCAGCGTGCACCGCCCGCTCGACGTCGGCGGGCGTCATCCGCTCGGCACCCGTCGCGGCAGCGCCGTCAGCGCCGTCAGGGGCGTCAGCGGCGTCACGATGCGGCATGGGTGCCTTCCTCCTCATCGCGGCGGTCGAGCTCGTCGAGCACCTGCCGCAACTCCTGGCGGATGAAGTCCTTGGAGGCGAGGTCGCGCACGGCGAGCCGCAGCGCGACGACCTCGCGCGCGAGGTACTCGGTGTCGGCGAGGTTGCGCTCGGCGCGCTGCCGGTCCTGCTCGATCTGCACCCGGTCGCGGTCGTCCTGGCGGTTCTGCGCGAGCAGGATCAGCGGGGCGGCGTACGACGCCTGCAGCGACAGCACGAGCGTCAGGGCGATGAAACCGAGCTCGACCGAGTCGAACCGCCATGCGGCGGGCGCGAGCGTGTTCCAGAGGATCCAGAACGTCACGAAGAGCGTGAGGCCGAGCAGGAACCACGGCGTGCCCATGTTCCGCGCGACCCACTCGGTGAACCGGCCGAAGCGGTCGCGGTCCCGGGGAAGACGGAGGGGCGAGGCGGAGCGCCCCAGGCCCTTCGGGGTGTCGAACCGACGGTCGTCGGCGTCAGCGCGTGCCATCTCCTGCCCTCCTTCCGGGTGCGATCGGGATGCTGCCGGTGGCGAGCTGGGCGCGAGCGCTCGCGCGTCTGGTCACCTCGCCCTCGTCTTCGGGATGACTTCGCCAGTCGTCGGGCAGCAGGTAGTCGAGCACGTCGTCGATCGTGACGACGCCCACGAGCCGGTGCTTCTCGTCGACGACGGGCACCGACACGAGGTCGTAGCTGGCGAGGATCCGGCTCACCTCGGCCGCCGACGTGTCGGCGGTCACGGGCTCGAGGCCCTGGTCGATGAGGGAGCCGAGCCGCTCGTGCGGCGGGTAGCGCAGCATCCGCTGGAAGTGCACGATGCCGAGGAACCGGCCCGTCGGCGGCTCGTACGGCGGCAGCGTCACGCACACGGCCGCGCCGAGCGCGGGCGGCAGGTCGTGGCGGCGGATGAGCGCGAGCCCCTCGGCGACCGTGGCATCCGCCGACACGATGATCGGCTCGGTCGTCATGAGGCCGCCCGCGGTGTCGGGGCCGTAGGACAGCAGGAACCGGACGTCCTCCGCCTCCTCGGGCTCCATGAGCTCGAGGAGGTGCTCGCCGCGCTCCTCGGGCAGCTGCGCGATGAGGTCGGCGGCGTCGTCGGGCGACATGTGGTCGAGCACGTCGGCCGCACGGTCGTCGCCGAGCTTGGCGAGGATGTCGACCTGGTCGGCCTCGGGCATCTCTTCCAGCACGTCGGCGAGCCGGTCGTCGGGCAGCTCCACTGCGACCTCCTGGCGGCGCTGCGGCGGCAGGTCGAGCAACGTGCTCGCGAGGTCGGCGGGCTTCAGCTCGGAATAGGTCGCGATCAGCTGCTCGGCCGACTGCGCCTCTCCGGCGGCGGTCAGCTCGCGCACCTCGCGCCACGTCACGTACGCCGACGGCCCCTTGGCGAACGGCGAGGCGCTCGTCTTGGGCCGCCGCACGAAGAGCTGGTCGACCTCCCACTCGCCGGGATCGCGTTCCTCGATCGCGACATCCTCGATCGTCGCCGTGCCGGAGCCGTCGTTGAAGGCGACCTTGCGGCCCAGCATCTCGGCGATCACGCGCACCTCGCCGCCGCGCTGCTCGAAGCGGCGCAGGTTGATGAGGCCGGTCGTGATGATCTGGCCGCCGCCGATCGAGGTCACCCGCCCGATCGACACGAACACGCGGCGCTTGCCCGGGATCTCGACGATGAGCCCCACCACGCGCGGAGGGTCGGACTTGCGGTACACGACGAGGACGTCGCGCACCTTGCCGACCCGGTCGCCCGCGGGGTCGAAGACGGGGCACCCGGCGAGTCGGGCGACGAAGACTCTCGTGGCGCTCACGCCTCCAACTTACCCCCGCGGCCCGGCATCCGGCCCGGGCCGGCGGGCGCATGGGAGAATGGCCGGGTGAGCACGCAGAGCCCGTTCGGCGGCCGGCTCGGCCGCACCTATCCGACGCTGCCCAAGGGCGAGACGATCGCGAGCTACGAGACGTACCAAGAGGCGCAGTCCGCGGTCGACAAGCTCTCGAAGGCGGAGTTCCCGGTGAAGGAGCTCTCGATCGTCGGGCACGACCTCACGACGGTCGAGCGCATCACGGGCAAGCTCACCTGGGGTCGCGCGGCGGGTGCCGGCGCGCTCTCCGGGGCCTGGTTCGGCACGTTCCTCGGCCTGCTGCTGTTCATCTTCTCGCCCGATGCGCTCGGCATCCTCGGCGCCGCGATCCTCATCGGCGCCGGGTTCGGCATGATCTTCAGCGTCGTGTCGTACTCGCTGAACCGTCGCCGCCGCGACTTCACCTCGGTCATGCAGGTGCTCGCGACGCGCTACGCGATCATCGGCGACCCCGAGCACGTGTCCCGGGCCCGCAACGTGCTGGGGGTGACGGATGCCGCGGTGCCGGCGTCGCCGGCCGCGCCCGTGCCGCCCGTCCAGGCGCCCGCGCCGCCCGCCGAACCGCCCGCCGAGCCCGCGGCCGCCGAGCCGTCGGCGGGGCAGCCGCCCGCGACGCCCCCCTCTGACGATTCCCGTCCGCGCACGTACGGCGAGGCGCAGGACGCCCGGCGCCGCGCCGCCCGCGAGCGGCGCGACGCCGGCGAGGCCTGACGCCGGCCGCGCGGCACCCGCCACGCGGCGTCCGTCGCCCCGATCGCCGCGCCGCAGCCGCGGGCGCCGAGCTCAGCCGCGTGCGCCGCGCACCCACGCCTCGACCTCGTCGGCCGTGCGCGGGATGCCGGCCGAGAGGTTCTCGGCGCCGTCGGCGGTGACGAGGATGTCGTCCTCGATGCGCACGCCGATGCCGCGGAACGCCTCCGGCACCGTGAGGTCGTCGGGCTGGAAGTACAGGCCCGGCTCGATCGTGAAGACCATGCCGGCCTCGAGCACGCCGTCCATGTACATGGAGCGGCGCGCCTGCGCGCAGTCGTGCACGTCGAGTCCGAGGTGGTGGCTCGTGCCGTGGACCATGTACCGGCGGTGGAACTGGTTCTCGGGCTTCAGCGACTCCTCCGCCGGGACCGGGAGGAAACCCCACTCGGCCGTGCGCTTCGCGATGACCTCCATCGCCGCGGCGTGGATCTCGCGGAAGATCGCGCCGGGCCGCACGACGCGGTAGGCGGCGTCCGCCGCCTCGAGCACGGCCTCGTAGACCTGGCGCTGGACGGCCGAGAACGTGCCGTTCACCGGGAACGTGCGCGTGATGTCGGCCGTGTAGTAGCTGTCGCGCTCGACGCCCGCGTCGAGCAGCACGAGGTCGCCGGGGACCACGGGGCCGTCGTTGCGGGTCCAGTGCAGGATCGTCGCGTGCGGACCGGCCGCCGCGATCGAGGCGTAGCCCACGTCGTTGCCGTCGAGCCGCGCACGCGTCGCGAAGACGCCTTCGATCACGCGCTCGCCGCGGACCTCGCTCGTGATGCGGGGCAGCTCGGCGAGCACCTCCGCGAAGCCGCGCTCGGTCGCGTCGACCGCCGCGCGCAGCTCGGCCACCTCGTACTCGTCCTTCACCAGGCGCAACTCGGACAGGACGCGCGCGAGCTCGCCGTCGGGCTCGTGCTCGGCGTTCACCTCGAGGCTGAACGGCGCGTCGGACGCGTTCGTCGAGAGCGCGGCCTCGGCTGCGAAGCGGAGGCGCGCGTGGTCGACGCGCTCGGTGATCGCCGGGTCGGCCTCGCGGAGCATGAGCGTCGCCGTGTCGACCGCGTCCATCACGCGGTCGAGGTCGGCGATGCCTCGCGTCTCCACCTGCAGGTCGGCGGCGACGTGCGCGAGTGACGGGCGCGCGCCGATCCAGAACTCGCCGATGGCGGGGTTGGCGTAGAACTCCTCGGAGTCTCGGCCGGCGCGCTCGCGGAAGTACACGGTCGCCGTGTGTCCGGCGTCGCCGGACGGCTCCATCACGAGCACCGCGCCGGGCTCGGAGTCCGAACCCCAGCCGGTCAGGTGCGTGAACGCCGAGTGCGCGCGGTACGGGTAGTCGGTGTCGTTGGCGCGCTGCTTCATGTCGCCGGCCGGGATGACGAGTCGTTGGCCCGGGAACTCGGCCGAGACCCTGGCCCGGCGTGCCGAGGCGTAGGCGGCCTGCTCCCGCGGCGACGGAAGCGATTCGTCGCGTTCGGCCCAGCCGCCGCCGATGAACGACCTGAACCCCTCGGATTCCGGTGTCGTCGACCGGTTGGCGTTGCGGCCGGTCTCCTCGGCCGTGGTCTCGTCGAGGGATCGGGCCTCGTGGGCCGTCGCGGTGGCGTCGCCGGTGTTCGTCATGCGTCCATTCTCGCACCGCGCCCCGACGCTCAGCTGCGGACCAGGGTGGCCACGACCGGCCGGTGATCGCTGCCCGCGTCATCGTGGCCCTCGACCACGCGGAACGACTCGACCGACCAGCCGGGCGTCGCCAGGACGTGGTCGATCGGGCTGCCGAGGAGCGGCGGGACCCCGGTCGGCCAGGTGCCGAGGCCGCCGGCGCCGCCCGCCGCCGCGGCATCCGCGCACCGGCCCAGGTCGCCGCCGTCGACGCCGCGGCCGGCGAAGTGGTCGAGCGTCGCGTTGAAGTCCCCCGCCATGATCACGTCGTCGCCCGCGCACTGCTCGGCGAGCCAGTCGAGGTCGCTGCGCCAGTTGCGCAGCTCCCATCGGATCGGCGCGACGGCGTGCACCGCGACGATGCGCGGACCGGCGCCCGAGACCGGTTCGGCGACCACGCTCGGCAGCGTGTTGGTGTTCCCCGGCGGGCCCGGCGCCTGGGGGTTCACCACGGCGTAGTCGCCGAGGTCGGGGGTGATGAGGATCGTCGTCGACCGTGCCTTCGCCACGTCGTCGAACGCCTGCGTGTGCACCCACATCGGGCTGCCGCCCTCCCGCATCGCGATCGCGACCTGCTCGCCGAGCGGGGCCGTCGTCTCGGGCAGCACGACCACGTCGGCACCCGCCGACAGCGCGAGGTCGGCGATCGTGGCCGCGTCCGGCACCTCGCCGAGCGTGTTCCACGACAGCACGGTGACCGAATCGGATGCCGCGGCGGCGGGCGCACCGCCCATCCCGACGCCGCGCACGGCCAGCACGCCCACGTTCCCGATCGCGAAGAGCATGAGGATCGCCGCCATGGCAGCGCCGAAGCGGCGCGCCGACCGGCCGAGTGCGAGCACGACGAAGATCACGGATGCCACGGCCGCGCACAACGCCGCGGCGCCGCGCAGGGCGACGACGTGCGCGGCGATCCACTGGTTCTGGAGGCCGAACGCCTGCGGCCACAGCAGCACGACGGCGAGGGCGGCGGTGCCGAGCAGGAACGCCCAGCCGAGGGTGCGGGGGAGCATCGTTCTCCAGCGTAGGCCAGCGACCGGAGCGGCAGGCGCGTGCGAGCCGCATGTCGGCTGGGAGTCGCCGGGGAACGCGCGCCTACGATGGGGGGATGGCTCACGACCCCGTCGCCGTCCGGGCCGACCTGCACACGCACTCGACGGTCTCCGACGGCACCGACTCCCCGGCGGAACTGGTCGCCGCCGTGGCACGGGCGGGACTCGAGGCGTTCGCGATCACCGACCACGACTCCACCGCCGGGTGGGCGGCGGCGGGCGCGGCCGCGGAGCAGCACGGCATCGTGATGATCCCGGGCATCGAGCTGTCCACCCGGATCCAGTTCGCGAGCGTGCACGTCCTGGGATACCTGGTCGACCCGCGCGACGAGGGCCTCGTGGCCGAGACCGCGCGGATCCGCGAGTCGCGCGTGACCCGGGCCGAGCGGATCGTCGAGCGCATCGCGGCCGACTACGACCTCACCTGGGACGACGTGCTCGCCCAGACGGTCGACGGCACGACGATCGGCCGTCCCCACATCGCCGACGCGCTCGTCGCGCGCGGCCACGCCGCGACCCGGTCCGACGCGTTCGCGGGCATCCTGCACTGGCGCTCGGGGTATGCGCAGCCGCACTACGCGCCCGACCCGATGACCGGCATCCGGCTCATCCGTTCCGCGGGCGGCGTGCCCGTGCTCGCGCACCCCGGCACGCGCGGCGCCGAGGACGTCCTGCCGGAAGCGCGGATCCGCCAGCTCGTGGACGCCGGCCTGTTCGGCCTGGAGATCGACCATCCCGAGAACACGGAGGCCGCGAAGCCGCGCCTGCGAGCGCTCGCGCGCCGCTACGGCCTCGCCGTCACCGGGTCGAGCGACTACCACGGGCTCGGCAAGCCGAACCGGCTGGGGGAGTACACGACCGAGCCGGAGGTCGTCGAGCGGATCGTCTCGGAGGGGACGGGGTCGTCGCCCGTCGTTCCGCGCGCGGGGGAACGCGCGGCACGCTGACGCGGCCGGTCAGGCCTGGGCGGCCGGCGCGGCCGTGCCGCCGCCGGAACGGCCGCCGCGACGACGACGCCGGCGCGGGGCGGGCTTGCCGTCGTGGTGCTCGTGGCCCTTGCCGTCGTGGGTGCCGGCGCCGGGCTCCTTCACGTCGGCGGGCGCACCGCCGTCTGCAGCGGGCGACGCCGAAGCGTCATCGCCGTCGGGCCGGCCACCGCGGGTGCGGCGACGCGAGCGCGACCGTGCGGGCCGGGACGCGTCATCCGCTGCCGCCTCGCCCTCACGACGGCCCGCGGTGCTCGAGCGAGTCGGCGGCGCGGTCGGTGCGGGCTTGAGCCGCCCCTTCGTGCCCTCGGGGATGTCGAGGTCGGTGTAGAGGTGCGGGCTCGACGAGTACGTCTCGGTGGGCTCGGGCTGGCCGAACTCGAGCGCGCGGTTGATGAGGGCCCACTTGTGCAGGTCGTCCCAGTCGACGAACGTCACCGCGATGCCGGTCTTGCCCGCACGGCCCGTGCGGCCGACGCGGTGCAGGTACGCCTTCTCGTCGTCGGGGATCGTGTGGTTGATCACGTGCGTGACGTCGAGGACGTCGATGCCGCGGGCCGCGACGTCCGTGGCGATCAGCACGTCCTTCTTGCCGGCCTTGAACGCGGCCATCGCGCGCTCGCGCTGGTCCTGGTTGAGGTCGCCGTGAACGGCGGCCGCGTTGAAGCCGCGGTCGTTCAGCTCTTCGACGAGCTTCGCCGCCGCGCGCTTCGTGCGCGTGAAGATGACGGTCTTCCCGCGGCCGTCGGCCTGGAGGATGCGGGCGATCACCTCGTCCTTGTCGAGGGAGTGCGCGCGGTAGACGAGGTGCTTGATGTTCGCCTGCGTGAGGCCCTCGTCGGGGTCGGTCGCGCGGATGTGGATGGGGCGCACCATGAAGCGGCGGGCGAGCGCCACGATCGGGCCCGGCATGGTCGCCGAGAACAGCATGGTGTGACGGTTCGCGGGCGTCTGCGAGAACAGCTTCTCGATGTCGGCGAGGAAGCCGAGGTCGAGCATCTTGTCGGCCTCGTCGAGCACCATCTCGCTGACGTTCTTGAGCGACAGCAGGCGCTGGCTGGCGAGGTCGAGGAGGCGGCCGGGCGTGCCGACGACGATCTGCGCGCCGGCCTTCAGCTGCTCGATCTGGCCCTCGTAGGCCTTGCCGCCGTAGATCGACACGATCTTGGTGGGGCGGTTGGATGCCGCGAGCTCGAGGTCTTCGGTGACCTGCACGCACAGTTCGCGCGTGGGCACGACGATGAGGGCCTTCACGCCGCCCTCGGGGTCGTCGCCGAGGCGCTGGATGAGCGGCAGGCCGAACCCGAAGGTCTTGCCGGTGCCGGTCTTCGCCTGGCCGATGATGTCCTGGCCGGAGAGGGCCAGCGGGATGGTCTGCTCCTGGATCGGGAAGGCATCGATGATGCCCTTCCCGGCGAGGGCCTCGACGATGTCGGGCACGATGCCGAGTTCGGTGAACGTGGTCAAGTGTCTGCCTGTCGGTGATGCGGAATGAGAGGTGCGCCCTGTTCCGATCCCAGGCGCACGGCCGCGGTTCCATCGCCCGCGTGCAGGGACAGCCTATCCGAGGCGGCTGTGAGCGCCCGGATATGCTGTCCGACATGGTGAACCGGTCACGAGCGCGGATGCCGCGCCCCGACGCTCCACGGCTGCGGCCCAGGGTCGTGGCCACCGACCTCACCCGCATCGACTTCACCGAGATCGTCCCAGAGCCGGTCGCCTTCCTCGGCCAGGCCGCCTACATCCAGCTCGAGTTCTTCGAGAGCCTCGCGAAGGCCGTCGCGACCGCGCCGGACCTCGCCGCCAAGGAGGGCCTGAGCGCCGCGGCCGGCGTCGCACTGCGCAAGCACCACGACCTCATCGCCGAGCTGCGCCGCCTCGGGGCCGAGCCGGCAGAGGTCATGGCGCCGTTCGCGCCCGCCACCGACCGATTCCGCCAGGCCACGTCGGGCGCCGACTGGTACGAGCTGCTGCTCGGCATCCACATCACCTCGGGCATGCTCGACGACTACTTCGCCCAGCTCTCCGAGGGGCTTCCGGCCGAGTTGGGCGCCCGCGTGCGCGGCATCCTGGGCGAACGCGGCGCGAGCGAGGTGATCGAGCGCGAGCTCGCCGCGGCGATCGCCGCGCAGCCCACGCTCGACGACCGGCTCGCGCTGTGGGGGCGCAGCCTCGTCGGCGACACCCTGCTGATCGCGCACTCCGCCATCCGGGCCGCCGAGTCGAGCGGCACCCTGGGCAGCGATGTCGAGCCCGTGTTCACCGAGCTCATCGCCGCGCACACGCGCCGGATGGACGCGCTCGGGCTCACCGCCTGACGGAAGCGAGCGTTCCGCCGTCCGCGTAGGCGGTCAGCTTCGCGCGACGCCGACCTTCGCGAGATGCGCGAACAGCTCGGCGTCGAGGCGCTCGCGGCGCGGGCCGAGGTACATCGCGACGCCGACCGACGCGAGCGCCGCCGCGACGAGCGCGATCACCCAGATCCAACCGCCGTCCCAGGCGAGGCCGACCCAGGTGAGCGCGACCCAGGCCACGGCCGCGGCGGCGGCGCCCACGGCCGGCACGACGACCACGCCGTGCATCCCGCGCCGCGGGATCGTGTAGCGGGCCGCGAGGCCGAGCAGCGCGCCGCCGAGGGTGACGAACAGCAGTTCCATCAGCCGACGAACCCGATCCGGCGAGCCTCTTCGGTGCCGATCTCGACGTACGCGAGGGCGGCGGCGGGCACCACGTAGACGGCGCCCTTGGAGTCGGTGAGGCGCAGCACCGGCGACTGCCCGGTGAGTGCGGCGGAGACGGCCTGCTCGACCTCCTCCGCCGTCTGCGAGGTCTCGAAGCCGAGCTCGCGGGGGGAGTTCTGGATGCCGATGCGAAGGTCCACGGTGCGCCTTTCTGTCGTTGACAGCACACTACGACACGCGCGGTGCGGGCCCGGACCGTTTCACTGTCGGCGGACACGGATACCGTTGGCCGCATGCAGCCCGTCGCCGCCCCCGCAGCCTCCGCGATCGACCTCGTCGGGCCCGGGCATGCGGCGGTGTTCGGCGCCCCCGGCAGCGGCAAGACGACGCTCGCCGTCGAGCTCGTCGCCGAGCACGTCGCCCTCGGCATGAGGCCGTCCGAGGTGCTCGTGCTCGCGGCGACCCGGCGCACTGCGGCGACGCTGCGCGACGCGCTGGCGATCCGCCTCGGCGTCCCCACCCGGGGCGCCCTCGCGCGCACGGCGAGCGCCCTTGCGTACGACCTGGTGCGGGCGCGCAGCGGCCGCCGGGTGACGCTGCTGACAGGGGCGGAGCACGACCAGGTGATCGGCGAGCTGCTCGAGGCGCAGGCGCTCGACGGCGGCGGCCCCGAGTGGCCCGACGGATTGTCGGCCGAGGTGCGGGCGCTGCGGGGCTTCCGTTCCGAGTTGCGCGACCTGCTCATGCGCGCGGTCGAGCAGGGCCTCGACCCGGCGGGGCTCGATCGGCTCGGCGAGCGCGCCGGTCGCCCGGAGTGGCGCGCGGCGGCGCGGTTCCTCGCCGAGTACGTCGACGTCAAGGAGCAGTTGCGCCCGACCCAGTTCGACTCGGCCGAGCTCGGTGCGTACGCCGCCGCGGTGGTGCGCCGCAGCCTCGTCGACCCGGCCGACGCCGCCGCGCTCGGCGACCTCGCGGCGCTCAGGCTCATCGTGGTCGACGACGCGCAGGAGTCGACGGAGGCCACCGCCGCGCTGCTCGCGGCATTCGCCGGGCGCGGCGTCCGGATCGTCGCACTCGGCGACCCCGACGTCGCGAGCAACGGGTTCCGCGGTGGCCGGGCCGACCTGCTGGGCTCGCTCGGGTCCGTGCTCGGCGCCGCCGGCGTACGTCGCGTGGTGCTCCCCGAGGTGCACCGCGGCAGGCCGGAGCACCGCGAGCTCCTCGGAGCGGTCACCGCGCACGTCGGTGCGGCTCTCGGCGGGAGCCAGCGCGGCGCGCCCCTCGCGTCCCCCGGCGGGGAGGCCGCACCGACGAGCGACCCGCTCGACCCGGTCGTCGGCATCGAGGGCTCCTCGTCCGCCGCGGAGGGGGCGCAGGTCGCCGCGCTGCTGCGCGAGCGGCACCTGCTCGACGGCATCCCCTGGTCGTCCATGGCGGTGGTGCTGCGTTCGGGCGCCGAGCTCCCGGGCTTCGCGCGGGCGCTCGCCGGATCCGACGTGCCGGTGTCCGGCCGGCACGCCCGATCGGCGCTGCGCGACGCACCCGGTGCGGCGCCGCTGATCGCCGCGGTCGCCTGCGTGCTCGGGATCGCCCCGCTCACGCCCGAGTCGGCCACCGCACTGCTCACCGGGCCGCTCGGCCGCCTCGACCGCGTCGGGCTGCGGCGGCTCCGGCTCGCGCTGCGCCACGAGGAACTCGCGGGCGGGGGCGTCCGGAGCGCCGACGAGCTGCTCGTCGAGGCGCTCGGCGCCGCGGGCGGGTTCGCCACGATCGACGCGCCCTCCGGTCGGCGCGCCGCACGCCTCGCGAGACTGCTCGACGCGGCACGCCGCACCGCAGCCCGAGGCGCCACCGTCGAGGAACTGCTGTGGCTCCTCTGGCACGACAGCGGACTCGAGGGCGAGTGGGCGGCGCAGGCCGACGGGTCGGGCGTGCTCGCCGACGAGGCCGACCGCTCGATCGACGGCGTCGTCGCGCTGTTCGCCGCGGCGCGCCGCTTCGTCGAGCGGGAGCCGGGCGCACCCGCCCGCCGGTTCGTCGACGAACTCCTCCAGAACGCACTGCCCGAGGACTCCCTCGCACCCGAACGCGGTGACGACGCGGTCGTGCTCGCCACGCCGCCGGCGCTCATCGGCCGCGAGTTCGACGTGGTCGTCGTCGCCGGCCTGCAGGACGGCGTCTGGCCGAACCTCCGTCCGCGTGGCACGCTGCTGCACGCCGGGGCGCTCGGTCCTGCTGCCGCAGCCGTCCGAGCCGGCGCGCCGGTGCCCGAGCCCGACCCGCCCGCGGCCGTGCGGGCGGCGGTGCGCGCCGACGAGCTGCGACTGTTCGCGCTCGCCGTGTCCCGGGCGCGCCGCCAGGTGGTGCTCTCATGCACCGCGAACGACGACGAGCAGCCGTCGGTGCTCATGGGTCTCGCGGCCGACCTTCGTGCGCCGAGGCGGCGCCGCCCGCTTCATCTCCGCGGCATGGTGGGCGCCCTGCGGCGCGACGCCGCGGGCGGCGACCGCGAGGCCGCCGCCGCGATCGCCCTGCTCGCCGAGCACGGCGTGCCGGGTGCGCATCCCGACGACTGGTACGGGCTCGCCGAGCCGTCGACGGTGGCCCCCCTGGTCGACCTCGACGGCGATCCCGACGCGCTCGTGCCGGTGTCACCGTCGCAGATCGATCGCGTCGAGGAATCCCCGCTCGGCTGGTTCGTCGACCACGTCGCCGCACCGCCGTCCGGACTCGCCGCGTCCATCGGCACGATCGTGCACGCGGTGGTCGAAGAGGCGGCAGCGGGCGGCGACCTCGACGTCGAGTCGCTGTGGGCCTCGGTGGAGCGCAGATGGCGCGATCTGCACTTCGAGGCCGGGTGGGTGGCCGAGCGCGAGCGGCGCGGCGCGCGTCGGATGACCGAGGGTGCGGCGGACTACCTGCGAAACGCCGACGACGACGGGGTGGTGGTCCTCGGCGCGGAGGGCCGGTTCACGTTGGTGAGCGGGCGCGTGCGAATCACCGGCAGCATCGATCGCGTCGAGTCGTCACCCGACGGCACGACCGTCATCGTCGACATCAAGACCGGTCGCACGCCGCCGACCGCAGCGAAGACGGCGGACCACCCGCAACTCGCGGCCTACCAGCTCGCCGCTCGCGCCGGTGTCCTGCCGAACGCGGGGCGGCTGGGCGGTGCGAAGCTCGTCTACGTCGCCCGCCCGGTCGGAGGGCGGCTCTACACCGAGCGTGCGCAGCAGCCGTTCGACGACGACGCGGAATCGGCATTCCGGCGCCGGCTCGACGAGGTCGCGAGGCTCATGGCCGCCTCGTCGTTCGAGTCGCCCGTCGAGTTCGCCCACGGGTCGCGGTTCGGCGACTGGCAGTACCGCGTCCACCTCGTTCCGGCGGTGTGCGCATGAGCGCCGTCCGCCTGGGTGCCGATGAGATCGCCCTGCGTCTCGGACTGCACCAGCCGACGCCGGAGCAGCGCGCCGTGATCGAGGCCGACCCGCGGGGCCGGAGCATCGTCGTGGCGGGCGCCGGCAGCGGCAAGACCGAGACCATGGCGAACCGGGTCGTGTGGCTCCTGGCCAACGGGCACGCCGACGTCCCCGAGGTGCTCGGACTCACGTTCACGCGCAAGGCCGCCGGCGAGCTCGCCGAGCGCATCCGCGAGCGGATCGACCAACTCGTCGGCGAGGGGCTGGCCGAGGTGCGGATCGACCCGCTCGAGTCGGCGGCGGTCGGCACGTACAACGCGTTCGCCGGGGCGATCTACCGGGAGCACGCGCTGCGCATCGGGCGGGAGCCCGACGCCGCGGTCCTCGGCGAGGCCGCGGCGTGGCAGCTCGCGAGGAGCATCGTCGCCGCGTCCGCCGACCCGCGCCTGGTCGAGATCGACGCGTCCCTCGATCGGGTGACGGGGGCGGTGCTCACGCTGAGCCGCGCCCTCGCCGAGAACGTGGCCGACAGCCGCGACGTCCGGGCGTTCGCGCGGGACTTCCTCGCCATGTCCGACCTGCCGATCGAGGCGCCGCGCAAGCGGACCCCTTTCGACAGCTTCGTCTCTGCGCTGGGCGTCGTCGATGCGCTGCCGCCCCTGCTCGACCTCGCCGACGCCTACGCCGGCGCCAAGCGCGAACGCGGCTACATCGAGTTCTCCGACCAGGTGGCGCTCGCGCTCGAGATCTGCACGTCCCACCCCGACGTGGTCGTCGAGCACCGCGAGCGGTACGCGTCGGTCCTCCTCGACGAGTACCAGGACACGAGCGTGGTGCAGACCCGACTGCTCGCGACGCTCTTCCGCGACCACCCGGTGATGGCGGTCGGCGACCCCGACCAGTCGATCTACGGCTGGCGCGGGGCGAGCGCGGCGAACCTCGCCCGCTTCGGCCGCGACTTCGCGTCCGACGGCGCAGCCGACGCCTACGACCTCTCGACGAGCTGGCGCAACCCGGTCGTCGTCCTCGACGCGGCCAATGCGCTCATCGCCCCGCTCGACGGCGGCATCCCGAAGGCGCCCCTGCGCCCGTCGCCCTTCGCCGGGGCCGGCCGCGTCGACGTGTCATGGTCCGAGACCATCGACGACGAGGCCGAGGACGTGGCCGAGTGGCTCGCCGACCGGATCAGGCCGGGCGGCAGGACCGCGGCGCTGCTCTGCCGCACGTTCGCCCACGTCGACCTCTTCGCCACCGCGCTTCGCGCCCGTGGCGTGCCCGTGCACGTGCTCGGAGTCGCCGGACTGCTCGACCAGCCGGTCATCGCCGACCTCGTCTGCGCGCTGCGCGTGGTGCACGATCCGACCGCGGGATCCGAGCTGCTCCGTCTGCTCGGCGGCGCACGGTGGCGCATCGGCAGTGCAGATCTGGCCGCACTCGGCTCGCTCGCACGGTGGCTCGCCGAGCGCGATCTCGCGACGCGCCGGCTCGCCGACGACGTTCGACAGGGCATCCGCGGCTCGATCGCGCCCGACGAGTCTCCCTCCATCGTCGACGCGCTCGACTTCGTCCTCACCGCCCCCGACGACCATCGGGCCCTGTCGTCGATCACGCCCGAGGGCCTCGGCAGGATGCGGCGCGCGGGTGCGCAGCTGCAGGCCCTCCGCCGCCGAGCGGGCCTCGGGCTCGTCGACTTCGTGACGCTGGTGCAGCAGGAGCTCCTGCTCGACGTCGAGGTCGCTGCCAACCCCTCGCAGCCCCTCGGCTCGGCGAGCCTCGAGGCGTTCGACGACCTCGTGTCGGGCTTCGTCGACACCGCCGAGCACGCGACGCTGGGCGCGTTCCTCGGATGGCTGACCGAGGCCGAGCAGCGCGACCGGCTGAGCCCGCGCCAGGACGAGCCCGAGCCCGGCGCCGTGCAGGTGCTGTCGATCCACGGGTCGAAGGGACTCGAGTGGGACGTGGTCGCGATCCCGAGGATGGTCGACGACGAGCTGCCCTCCAAGGCGCGCAGCGCCAAGGGATGGCTCACCTTCGGGGCCCTGCCCGACGAGTTCCGGGGCGACCGCGACGAGATCCCCGAACTCATGTGGCGCGGCGTGCAGAGCCAGGCCGAGTTCGACGAGGCGGTGCGGGCATATGCGGCCGAGAACCGTGAGCGGCACGCCGAGGAGGAGCGACGGCTGGCCTACGTCGGCGTGACGAGGGCTCGGTCCGAGCTGCTGCTGTCCGGGTCGTGGTGGGCGTCGCAGAAGTCCCCGAGGTCGCCCAGCGTGTTCCTGCGCGAGCTGGCGCAGTTCGGCGCGATCGACGCCGCGGCGCTTCCGGGGGCGCCCGAGCACGACGAGAACCCGCGCGCGGCCGAGGCATCCCGCGTGCTCTGGCCCCTCGACCCGCTCGGCGGGCGACGCGCGTCGGTCGAACGCGCCGCCGAGCTGGTCCGCGAGGCGGCCGCACGGCCGTCGGGTGCCGGCATCGGGCCCCAGCTGGCGGATGAGCTGCGGATGCTGCTGGAGGAGCGCCGCCGCCGCTCGGAGCCGCGCCGCGGCGGTGCGGTTCCCGTGCGCGTGCCGGCCTCCCGCTTCAAGGACTACGTCGACGACCGCGCCGCGGTCACCGCCGAGCTCGCGCGCCCGATGCCGCAGCGTCCGTACCGGGCGACGCGGATCGGCACGCTCTTCCACTCGTGGGTCGAGCAGCGCGCGCTCGGCGACGGCGTCGCGGCCGCCGCCGAGCGGGGTGACGACCTCGACACGCTCGACGTCGACCTCGATTTCGACCCCTCCGACGACGAGGTCGCAGACCCCACCGAGGCGCGGCTCGCCGACCTCCGCGAGACCTTCGCCGCCTCCGAGTGGGGCGACCGCCGACCCGAGGCGGTCGAGCTCGAGCTGCACCTGCCACTCGATGGTCACGTCTTCGTGTGCAAGCTCGACGCCGTGTACGAGGTCGAACCGGGGTCGGAGCTCGGCGCACGCGGCATCCGGCACCAGGTGGTCGACTGGAAGACCGGTGCCGCGCCGCGCGACGCCCGCGAACTCGAACTGCGGCAGACCCAGCTCGCGCTCTACCGGCTCGCGTACTCGCGCTGGTCGGGCGTGCCCGCCGAGCAGATCGACGCCGTCTTCTACTACGTCGAGGACGACCTCGTGCTGCGACCCGACGTGCTCTACGACGAGGAGGCGTTGCGGCGCGCCTGGGCGTCCGTGTCCTCGCGCGGCGATGGTGCGTCGCCGGTCGAGTCGGTGCCGGACGTGGTTCCGCGGGAGGTCCGGTCGGCGGTCGCCGATGCCTGACCGGCAGGTCCGTCCCGCTCGGCGGTTCCGGTGGGCTCCGCAGCGGGAGCCGCATCTCCCCAGTCGCTGAGGTCGAGCGGAATGGGCGCGGTCTCGTCCAACGGAGGCCGCGCCTCGTTGCGGTCCGACTCCCGGTTGCCGGCCCGGACGTCGCCCGGACTCTCGAGATGGCGACGGAACTCCTCGACGTCGTAGCTGTCCGTGAGCATGCCCGAGCCGGGCTCGCGCGCCGCGGCATCGCGCGGCGTGGTCTCGAGCATGCGCTCGACGTCGGTCACGGCCATCACCGGACCCGTCTCGGTCGTGAGCGGCTCGGACGAGTGGTCGTGCACGCGCGCCACGAGCCCGTCGAGCAGGCCGACGGCGTCGTCGATGACCGCGGCGTCGTGCGTCTCGACACCGTGCAGCAGCCAACGCGCGAGTTCGAGCTCGCCGTACAGCAGGGCGCGCCGGGCGAGTTCGGCGTCGGCGTCGCCCGCGCGGGCTGCCACGTACGCGGCGAGGGTCTCCTCCGCGGCGGCGCCCGTCGCCGTCAGCACCCAGTGGAGGTCGCGCGCGGGGTCGTCCTGCGCGAGTCCCGACCAGCCGATCACTCCCGTCACCCGGTCGCCGTCCACGAGGAAGGAGTCGGCACCGAGCTGCCCGTTCACCACGGTCGGCGCGAACCGCCAGAGCGTGTCGTCGTCCGTGGCCTCCTCCCACCGGCGAACGAGCGCCGCAGGGAGTCGCCCGGTGTCGGCCGCCCGGTCGATGACCTCGACCGCCGCCTCGCGCGCCTGCTCGGCGCTGCGCCGCGGCAGGCCGGCGTCGCCGATGAACGCGGCGGGCAGCGCGTGGACGGCCGCGATGGCTCGCCCGACCTCGCCCGCGAGGGCCGGGCCCGCGGTGAGCTGGTCGGCCGACCGCACGTCGCCGGGGATGAACTCGGTGACGATCGCACGTGTCGGTCCGATCGGCGCCTGGCCCACGAACTCGGGCACGGCGAACGGCAGGCGCGAGCGGATGCCGGCGGAGAGGGCTCGCATCCCCACGAGGTCGGCGGACTGCTCGGCCTCGGCCGTCTGCGACCGCGGCACGCGGATCAGCAGCCTTCTGCCGTCGGTCGAATGGAGCTCGACGGCATCGAACGACCCCGACGTCCCGCGGGTGTGCGCCCGGGCCGCCCGCACCTCGAGTCCGGCCACCGCGGCCGTGGCCAACGCGGCTAGAGTGAGTGGGGGTCTGGCCATGGCACACAGCCTAAGCAGGTGTTCCCGCCTGCCCGGCGACCGCCACGCCTTCCCGACGACTCCGGCCGAAAGCGAGAGGTGACCGTGCCCGAACCCGAGTCGCGCGCGCAGCCCCTCCCTGACGCCGCAGCACCCCGTCCGGTCGAGGCGCCGCTGGCCGTCGCGGCGCCTCCGCTGGCACGGGAGCACCTCGACCGCGATGCCGAGCACCGCACCGACCCGGGCCGCGAGGCGGCCTTCGACGACGACGTCGACGCGCGCGTGATGGTCGTCCGGGACGGTCGGGTGCTCGTGGCCGACGGCTCGACGGCGCTCGAGCTGCGGCATCCGTCGACGTTGCCGGGGCCGTCGCTTCGCATGTACCTGGGCCGCACGCTCGATGCGTCGACGGATGCCGCGGGGGCGACGCTGCCCGCCGGCAGCCCCCTCGAGGCGTGGGTGCTCGGCGACGCCGACGTCGAGGCCCTCGCCGGCGACGCCGATCGGTGGCGCGGGCTCCGGGCGGTGGCGACCGTGCTGGACGATCGTGACGCCGGCCTCGCGATGGAGGCGGTCGCGCTGGCCAACTGGCACGCCACGCACGCGTTCTGCCCGGCGTGCGGCAGCGCGACCGAGGTCGTGAGCGCCGGGTGGGCGCGTCGCTGCCTCAGCGAGGACCGCATGCGGTTCCCGCGCACGGACCCGGCGGTGATCGTGCTCGTGACCGACGACGACGACCGGGTGCTGCTCGGCTCGAACGCGATGTGGGAGCAGGACCGCTTCTCGGTGCTCGCGGGCTTCGTCGAGCCGGGGGAGTCGCTCGAGGCGGCCGTCGTGCGCGAGATCGCCGAGGAGACGGGGCTCGCCGTCGACCGCGTGGAGTACCTCGGATCGCAGCCGTGGCCGTTCCCCGCGAGCCTCATGCTGGCGTTCCGTGCGCGCGTCGTCGACGGTGCGCCGGTCGCCCCGGTGCCCGATGGCGAGGAGATCGTCGAGCTGCGCTGGTTCGACCGCGCCGAGCTGCGCGGCGCGCTCGGCAGCGTCGCACTGCCCGGAGAGACGTCGATCGCCCGGTGGATGCTCGAGCACTGGTACGGCGGGCCGCTCGAGTCGTCGCTGCCCTGGTCGACGTCATGACGGTCGGCGATCCGCTCCTCGCCGCACTCGACGACGAGCAGCGCGTCGCGGCAGAGGCGCTCGTCGGCCCGGTGTGCGTGCTCGCGGGCGCCGGCACCGGGAAGACCCGGGCGATCACGCACCGGATCGCCTACGGCGTGGCATCCGGCGCCTACGACCCTGCCCGGGTCATGGCGCTCACCTTCACCAGCCGCGCGGCCGCCGAGCTGCGCACCAGGCTGCGCGCGCTCGGAGCCGGCGGCGTGCCGGCGCGCACGTTCCACGCGGCCGCGCTCGCGCAGCTCAACCACTTCTGGCCGATCGTCGCAGGGGGCCCGGCGCCGCGCGTGCTCGAGTACAAGGGCCGCCTGCTGGGGCTCGCCGCCGAGCGGTGCCGGCTCCGGGTCGACACGGCCACGCTGCGCGACGTGGCCGCGGAGATCGAGTGGCGCAAGGTGAGCGTGCTCGGCATGGACGAGTACCGTGCGCGGCTCGCATCGCGGGGTGCGCCCGGCTCGCTCGACGCCGACCAGTTCCTCGAGCTCGTCGCCGCGTACGAGCAGCTGAAGGACGAGCGACGTTCGATGGACTTCGAGGACGTGCTGCTCGCGACGGCCGGCATGATCGAGACCGAGCCGGCCGTGGCGATGCAGGTGCGCGAGGGGTACCGGCACTTCGTGGTCGACGAGTACCAGGACGTCTCGCCTGCGCAGCAGCACCTGCTCGACCTCTGGCTCGGCGACCGGCGCGACGTGTGCGTGGTCGGCGACGCGAGCCAGACGATCTACTCCTTCGCGGGCGCCTCGGCCGAGTACCTGCTCGGCTTCGAGCGGCGGTATCCGGATGCGACGGTCGTGCGGCTCGAACGCAACTACCGTTCCACGCCCGAGATCATCGAGGTCGCGAACCGGCTCGTCCGCGGGCGACCGGGTGCGCTGCGGCTCACGGCTGCGGCACCCGATGCGGGGGATCCTGCGATCGGCGGGACGGCCGCGACGCGGGCCGCGGCCACGTCGCAGCGGGCGGTGCCGCACGGCGCACCCCCCGCGATCGTCGCCTACCCCGACGAGCTCACCGAGGCGCGCGGCACCGCGACCCGCATCCGCGAGCGCATCGACGCCGGGATCCCGGCGGAGTCGATCGCGGTGCTGATGCGCGTGAACTCGCAGTCGGCGCTGCTCGAGCAGTCGCTCGCCGAGGTGGGCGTGTCGACGCGCGTGCGCGGCGCGCAGCGGTTCTTCGACCAGCCGGAGGTCAAGCAGGCCGTGCACGCGATCCGCGCGCAGGCGCTCGCAGCGACCGGCGAGCCGTTGTTCAAGACGGTCAGCGACGCGCTGCGGTCGCTGGGTTGGTCGGTGGAGCCGCCGGACGGCCCGGGCGCCGTGCGGTCGCGGTGGGAGTCGCTGAACGCGCTCGCCCGCCTCGTCGACGACGTGCCGGCCGGCACCACGCTTCGCGCCTTCGCGGACGACCTGTCGGCGCGTGCCGAGGCGCAGAACGAGCCCGCGATCGCGGCGGTCACGCTCGCCACCCTGCACTCGGCGAAGGGCCTGGAGTGGGACGAGGTGCACCTCGTGGGCCTCACCGAGGGCATGCTGCCGATCGCCTACGCGACGGGGCTCGAGGCGATCGACGAGGAGCGCCGTCTGCTGTACGTCGGGATCACGCGGGCACGGCGTCGGCTGACGCTGAGCTGGTCGGCGCGCTCCGGCGCGCATCGGGGCGAGCGCGAACCGTCGCGCTTCCTCCGGGAGCTCGACATCCGCACTCCGGGTGCGGCACGACCGGCCGAGGAGCGCGCCGCGGGTCGCGTGCCGTCTCGTCGCTGACGAGCACCGCCGCGCCGTCGAGCCGTGTGCGGCCCTCGCGCGCGAGGTCGTCGACGACGGATGCCGCGAGCGCGAGCGCCTCGTGCTCCACGCGCGGTGCGCGCGGCGGCGGGGCGGCGACCGCGAGTTGCGCCGCGACCGCCGGCCACGCGGGATCCGCGTCGCGCCGGGCCAGGTGCAGGCACCGCAGGCACGGCCCGGCACCGGGTCGCACGAACGGGCCGACCTCCGCGCCGCGCTCGTCGAGCACGACTGCGAGGTGCGGCACGTCGGCGGCGAGCCAGGGCAGGTGCGCCGCGGGCGGCACGACGCGCGAGGCGATGAGCACGACCGCGTCGACGGCGCCGGCGGGTGCGCCGGCGGCGTGGACGGCGCGGTGGCCGAGTCGGGACAGCAGCCATGCGAGCGCGGCGACGTGGTCGGCGTCGCCGTCGAGCGCGATCGTCGCCGCGGGCTCCGTGACCGTGGATGGCGCCTCGGGGAGCAGCGTGGGCGCGAGACGCTCGAGCAGGTCGGCGATCTCGTCCGGGCGGCCGTCGAGTGCCGTGCCGATGGCCGACAGCGTCTCGCGGCTCGCGCCGGCGGCGAGGGCGGTGAGCAGGCCGGTCTCGAACGGACGCGGGTCGACGAGCACCGCGACCGGGTGCACCCCGCCGAGCTGCAGCTGGTCGGGGGAGCGCCAGACCAGGGGGAGAGCGGGGTCGAGTCGGGGCGTCATGCCGGAAGCATGCCCGACGCGGGGTGACGGGGTCGGCGGCCGTCCACAGGGCCGCTCGGCGGGTCAGCCGGAGGCGTCCCGATCGTCGCCCGGCTCGGGCTCGTCGGCGCCGGGCGCGGCCTCGCCGCGCAGCAGCGCCTCGAGCGCCTCGTCGAACTCGGCGTCGGCCTCGCCCGCGGCCTGCCCGCCCGCGGCGAGACGCGCGGCGAGTGGTGCCGGATCGTCGAGGTCGGCTGCCGTGGGCAGGAGGTCGGGGTGCGCCCACAGGGCGTCGCGCGCGGCGATGCCCACGGCGTCGGTCACGGCCCTCCACATCGCCGCGGCGTCGCGGAGCCGGCGCGGGCGCAGCTCGAGTCCGACGAGCGTCGCGAGGGCCGACTCGGCCGGGCCGCCGGTCGCCCGCCGGCGACGGATGGTCTCGGCGACGGCGTCGGACTTCGGCAGTCGCTCCGTGGCGTCCGCCGTCACCACGTCGACCCAGCCCTCGACGAGCGCCAGCATGGTCTCGAGGCGCTCGAGCGCGGCCTCCTGCTCGGGGCTCTTCGGGCGCAGCAGGGCGCCGTTGGCGACGGCATCGCGCAGCTCGTCGGTGTTGGACGGATCGAAGCCCTCGGCGAGGGCCTCGAGCCGCTCGACGTCGACGTCGATCCCGCGTGCGAACGCGGTGATGGCCGTGATGAGGTGCAACCGCAGCCAGCGGGCGTGCCGGAACAGCCGAGCGTGCGCGAGCTCGCGCACCGCGAGGTAGAGCTCGACCTGGTCGTCGGGGATGTCGAGGCCGGAGCCGAACTCGGCGACGTTCTGCGGCAGCAGCGCGGCGCGGCCGTCCTCCATGAGCGGGATGCCGACGTCGCCGCCCGAGACGACCTCGGTCGACAGCTGCCCCACGACCTGGCCGAGCTGCATCGCGAACATCGCGCCGCCGATGCCGCGCATCATGCGGCTCGCGCCCTGCACCATCTCGCGCATCTCTTCCGGAGCCTGCTCGGACATGACCCGGGTCAGCGAGTCGGCGATGCTGAGCGCGACCGGCTCGGCGAGCTGCGACCAGATCGGCAGCGTCGCGGCCGCCCACGCGCGGCGGGTGAGCAGTTCGGGCGGGGAGGGGAGCGCGGAGACTGCGACCACCTCGTCGAGCCACAGGGCGGCGACCTGCGCAGCACGGTCGAGCCGCTCGGCGTCGGCCGGGTCGACCTGCCGCTGGTCGGAGGACGCGCGCTGCTCGGCCTGGCGGAGCGCGAGCGACCAGTCGATGCCCTCGTCGTCGGACCGCTGCATGGCCTGCTGGAGCTGGCTGAAGATCGCCGCGAGGCTCGCCGGGTCGCTCGGCAGGCCCGCGGCGTTCGCGAGCTTCGACGGGTCGATGCCGCCGGACCCGGACAGCAGTTCGCGCAGCATGTCGCGGAACTCGTCCTCCGGGTTGCGGTCGGGCTGGTCGTCGCGTTCGGCCACGGGGGCCACCTCCCTCGCTCGACCTCCAACGCTACCGCCGCGCCCGGGCTTCCTCCCCGGGAATTGGCCTAGGCTGACGTCCCGGGTGTCCGCCCGTCGCGAACAGCGCCGCTCCAGCCGGCGCAGGGCGGTTCCGCGGCGCCCGGGAAGGAAGTCGGGGCATGGTGCTGTTCGGAGCGGGGACGGATGCCGCGGTGTCGGGCGATCGCGACGCGCCCGTCGGCCCCGTGCGCCCGAGCCGGCGCGAGCGGATCGGCTGGGCGGCGATCGCCGTCGCCGTCGTGCTCGGGCTGCTCATCGCGCTGCTGCCGTCCCCCTACGTGATCCAGCAGCCGGGACCGGTCTTCGACACGCTCGGCAGCGTCGAGTCCGACGGCGAGGAGATCCCGCTCATCTCCATCCCCGACGAGGAGACCTTCCCGACTGAGGGATCGCTCGACCTGCTCACGTCGTCGGCCGTCGGGCGGCCGGGACGGACCCCGGGCTGGCTGGATGTCACGGTGGCGTGGTTCGATCCCCGCCGCGCGGTCGTCCCCGTCGAGGCGGTGTTCCCCCCGCAGCTCAGCGAGGAGGACCGCGTCGCGCAGAACGAGGCGCAGATGGTCGACTCGCAGCAGGACGCCATCGCGGCGGCGCTCGTCGAGCTCGGCTACGACTTCCCGCGGGAGGTCGTCGTGCAGGGCGTCGGCGACGACCTGCCCGCCGAGGGGATCCTCGAGGACGGCGACGTGATCGCCGCCGTCGACGGCCGGCCCGTCGCCTCGGTCGACGAGCTCCGCTCCGCGGTCGCCGAGCACGGCACCGAGACGCCCGCACTGCTCGACGTCGTGCGCGACGGCGAGACGATCGCGCTCGAGGTCACTCCCGTCGAGCGCGGCGGGCAGACGGTCCTCGGCATCGGGGTGCGGATGCGCTACGAGTTCCCGATCGACGTCGAGATCCGACTCGACGACGTCGGAGGTCCGAGCGCGGGCATGATGTTCGCACTCGGCATCGTCGACAAGCTCACGCCGGGCGCGATGACCGGCGGCGAGATCGTGGCGGGCACCGGCACGATCGACTCCGACGGCGCGGTCGGTGCCATCGGCAGCATCCGCCAGAAGCTGTGGGGTGCCGTCGAGAACGGAGCCGACTGGTTCCTCGCGCCGGAGTCCAACTGCGACGAGGTGGTCGGGAACGTGCCCGACGGACTCGAGGTGTTCGCCGTGGCGACGCTCGACGAGGCCCGCGAGGTCGTCGAGACCGTCGGCGAGGGCGGCGACACGTCGTCGTTCGCCCGCTGCGAGGCCGCGGGCTGAACCGGTACCGGTTCGTTATCCGCGGCCGCCCGCAGGGCCCCTGCCACCAGCCCTTTCCAAGACTGCCCGCCATAGGATGGGTATTCGATCCCGTCCCGACCCGAATGAGGCCGAGAAGTGTCCACAGCACAGCCGCAGGAACCGAGGATGCCGCGCCGACGCGCGCCGATCGCGATCACGCTCGGAATCGTCGGAGCGCTCGTCGTCGCCTTCTTCGTCTTCGCCGGCATCTACGCCGACGTGATGTGGTACGACCAGCTCGGCTTCGTCGAGGTGCTGTACACCGAGTGGATCGCACGCATCGTGCTGTTCCTCATCGGCTTCGTCGCCATGGCCGTGCCGGTCTGGATCTCGATCCAGATCGCCTACCGCACGCGCCCCGTCTACGCGAAGCTCAACTCGCAGCTCGATCGCTACCAGGAGGTGTTCGAGCCGCTCCGCCGCCTCGCCATGTTCGGCGTCCCCATCGTGCTCGGCATCTTCGCGGGCGTCTCGACCGCGAGCCGCTGGGACTCCGTCCTCGCCTGGCTGAACCGCACCCCGTTCGGCACGGCCGACCCGCAGTTCGGGCTCGACATCGGGTTCTACGTCTTCGAGCTGCCGTTCTACCGTTCGATCGTCGGGTTCGCGTCGGCGGTCGTGCTGCTCTCGGGCCTGCTCGTCATCGCGACGAACTACCTCTACGGCGCGATCCGCGTCAGCGGCCGCGAGGTCGTCATCTCGAAGGCCGCGCGCATCCAGATCGCCATCACCGCCGGCGTCTACCTGCTGCTCCAGGCCGTGAGCATCTGGCTCGACCAGTACGCCACGGTGACCGAGGTGGGCTCGCTCATCACGGGCGCCTCGTACACCGATGTGAACGCGACCATCCCGGGCCGTCAGATTCTCGCCGTCATCGCGGCCGCGGTGGCCATCCTGTTCCTCATCACGGCGATCCTCGGCCGGTGGCGCCTGCCCCTCGTCGGTGCCGTGCTGCTCGTCGTGTCGAGCCTGCTCATCGGCTCGCTCTACCCGTGGGTCGTGCAGCGCTTCCAGGTCGATCCGAGCGCTCGATCCCTCGAGGCGCCGTACATCCAACGGAACATCGACCTCACGCGCGACGCGTTCGGCGTCTCCGAGATCGAGGAGATCCCGTACGAGGCGAAGACCGATGCCGAGCCGGGTGCGCTCCGCGCCGACGCCGAGACCACGGCGAGCATCCGCCTGATGGATCCCGCCATCATCAGCCCGGCGTTCCGCCAGCTCGAGCAGTTCCGCCAGTACTACCAGTTCCCCGAGCAGCTCGACGTCGACCGCTACGAGCTCGACGGCGAGTCGCAGGACACGATCGTCGCCATCCGCGACCTCAACCTCGAGGGCCTCGGCGACGCGCAGACCTGGTTCAACACCCACCTCGTGTACACGCACGGCTACGGGCTCGTCGCCGCGGCCGGCAACCAGCGCTCCAGCGACGGCCAGCCGGTGTTCCTGCAGTCCGGGATCCCGTCGACGGGCACGCTGCCCGAGTTCGAGCCGCGCGTCTACTTCGGCGAGAACTCGCCCGAGTACTCGATCGTCGGCGCCCCGGAGGGCGCGCGCGAGATCGAGCTCGACTTCCCGGCCGGCGGCGACGGCGAGCCGCAGCAGACCACGTTCGAGGGCGACGGCGGGCCCCAGCTCGACAACGTCTTCACGAAGCTGGTCTACGCGCTCAAGTTCCAGTCCGAGCAGATCTTCCTCTCCGACCAGGTCAACAACGAGTCGCAGATCCTGTACGACCGCAGCCCGATCGAGCGCGTGCAGAAGGTCGCCCCCTACCTCACGCTCGACACCGACACCTACCCGACCGTCGTCGACGGTCGCATCGTCTGGATCGTCGACGGCTACACGCTCACCGACCAGTACCCCTACTCGAACAAGGTCAGCTACAGCGAGGCCATCTCCGACAGCGACACGGTCGCCTCGCCGCTCGCGTTCGACGAGGTGAACTACGTGCGCAACTCGGTCAAGGCCACGGTGGACGCGTACGACGGCAGCGTCACGCTCTACGCCTGGGACGAGGATGACCCCATCCTCGAGACCTGGAACAAGGTCTTCCCGAACAAGCTGCGCTCGATGAGCGAGATGTCCGGCGAGCTCATGAGCCACGTGCGCTATCCGGCCGACCTCTTCAAGATGCAGCGGGCCGTGCTCGGCCGGTACCACGTGACCGAGGCCGACGCGTTCTACTCCCGCGAGGACGCCTGGACGACCCCGCTCGACCCGACCCAGGGGCAAGGCAGCACGCTCCTGCAGCCGCCGTACTACCTCACCATGCAGATGCCGGGCCAGGACGAGCCCTCGTACTCGATCTACTCGACCTTCATCCCCGAGGCGAGAGGCCAGGCGAGCCGCAACGTGCTGCGCGGGTACCTCGCGGTGGACTCGGATGCCGGGTCCGAGGACGGCACGCGGGCCGAGGGCTATGGCACGCTGCGATTGCTGAACCTCCCGGAGGACGACAACGTCCCCGGTCCCGGACAGGTGCAGAACACGTTCAACAGCGACACCTCGATCTCGGCACAGTTGAACATCCTCCGTCAGGGCTCGTCCGACGTGATCAACGGCAACCTGCTGACGATCCCCGTCGGCGGCGGCCTGCTGTACGTGCAACCGGTCTATGTCCGCTCCACCGGTGAGACCAGCTATCCGGTGCTCCAGAAGGTGCTCGTCGCGTTCGGCGACGAGATCGCGTTCCAGGACACGCTCGACGAGGCGCTCAACGTGCTCTTCGGCGGCGACTCCGGCGCGGCCGCGGGTGACGAGGAGGTCGAGCCGACCGAGCCCGGCACCGAGGGCGAGGGCGAGGGCGACGGCACCGAGACCCCGGTCACGGCCGACACCGAGCTGCAGTCGCTGCTGAACCGTGCCCGCCAGGCGATCGAGGACAAGCAGGCCGCACTGCAGGCAGGTGACTGGGTCGAGTACGGCCGCGCCGACGCCGAGCTCGCGGAGATCGTCTCCGAGCTGATCGTGCTCGCGGGCGACGACACCGCCCAGGCGCCCGCGGAGGAACCGCCGTCGGACGACGAGTGAGCGTCGACCTCCGCTCCGGCGACTGGCTCGACGACAACCGCGCGAACTGGGACGAGCGCGTGCCCCTGCACGTGGCCTCGCCGTTCTACGACCGTGCGCGCCTCCGCGAGGGCGGCAGCGTGCTCGACCCGATCGCGCGCGCCGGCATCGAGCGGCTGTTCCCCGACGGCCTCGACGGCGTGCGTGTCCTGCACCTGCAGTGCCACTTCGGTTCCGACACGCTCTCGCTCGTGAACGCCGGCGCCACGGCGGTCGGCCTCGACTTCTCGGAGCCCGCGGTCGAGGAGGCCCGGCGGATGGCCGACGTTCTCGGCGTGGGCGACCGCGCCCGATTCGTGCAGGCCAACCTGTACGACGCGCGCCATGCGCTGCCTGAACCGGAGTCGTTCGACCTCGTCTTCACGACGTGGGGCACGATCGGCTGGCTTCCGGATGTCGCGGAGTGGGCGCGCATCATCGAGTGGTTCCTCGCACCGGGCGGCCGGCTGTTCTTCGCCGACGGTCACCCGGCCGCGTTCGTGTTCGACGGCGACGGCGGGCCCGGCGGGATGCCGCAGTTCACGTACCCGTACGTGCCCGACGGCCCGGACGTGATCGAGGACCCGAGCGACTACGCCGACGCCGACGCGCAGCTGCAGCACTCGAGGACGTGGGAGTGGATGCATCCGCTCGACGAGGTGTTCCGCGCCCTGCGCGACGCGGGCCTCCGGCTGGAGTCGTTCACCGAGCACTACGAGGTGCCGTGGCAGATCTTCCCGATCGCGGTGCCCAAGCGCGACGGCATGTACGGCTGGCCCGACCGTCGCTGGCTGCCGCTCTCGTACGAGCTCACCGCATCCGCGTCGGCCCGACCGGTGGTCGAGTAGGACGCGAAGCGCCCGTATCGAGGCCCCGACCCGCCCGGGACGCGGCCTCGATTCGACCTCGCTTCGACCCCGTGCTAGTGTTTTCTCTTGTGCCGCGGGGTGGAGCAGTTCGGTAGCTCGCTGGGCTCATAACCCAGAGGTCGTAGGTTCAAATCCTGCCCCCGCAACCAATCAGAGGCCGGTATCGGAGAAATCCGATACCGGCCTCTGGCTTTGCACGCTTCAGGGACTACTCACGCGAGCGTCGAAGCTTTCCGCGCGAACTCGGGATCGGCGGCGTCGTGCGGGGCAAGCGCCTGACCGCGCCACTTCTCATGCCTTGGAGCGTTCGAGCGCCGCGACGAAGGCGTCGAGCCGCGGCTTCTCGGTCTCCTCGACGGTGAGGGACATGAAGGAGGCCATCGCGAGCAGGACCTCGTAGTGGCCAGGTCGACCGCGCTTGGCGGGCTTGTGGGTGACCCGGATCTCGCGATAGGTCGACACCGGGTTCCGCGCCGCCTCGTCCATGCCGTTGTGCCGGAACTTCGCGACCGTGGCGCCGTCGTACAGGAGTCGTTCGCCGTTGGCGCCCTTGACCTCGATGGTTTCCATAGCCCACCTTCTCAGATGCGCCGACGAACGGGCAGGCCCCGGTCCGAGGGGACCGGGGCCTGCCGCATCGCCGGGATCAGCCCTGCTTGCCGTTGCCGGTGTTCGTGACGGTGAGCGAGTAGCCCGCATCGAGCGTGTCGAGGTCGCCCGTGGGCAGGTTCGACACGAGCGTCGCGAAGTCGCGCTCGTTGCCCTTCGCGCACGAGGTGTCGAGACCCGCCTGCGAGATATCGTCGCCCTCGAAGCGGTACACGAAGTTGCCCGCCTCGTCGACGATCTCGTACTCGGAGTCCTCGCCCGGGGTCAGGTCGCAGCTCGAGACCACCTGCAGGGTCCAGTTGTCGTCCTGCAGGCCCGTGGTCTCGATCCACTCGCCGTCCGCCGACGAGAGTGCCGCGCCCTCGCCGTCGACCATCACGTCGTCGACGAACCATCCGGTGTCGAGGTAGGCGGCATCCGTCGAGTACCGGAAGCGCACGTCGGTCGTGCCCGCAGGCAGCTCGGCGGACAGGTGCACGTACTCGGGCTCGTCGACGAAGTACTCGCCGCCCGAGGTGCCGGTCAGCCCGTTGCCCTCCTCGTTGCTGCCGTGCGGGTCCTCATCGGTCGTGACGACCGCCCCCGAGTCATCCGTCAACGGCACGGTGACCCACTCGTCGCCGACGAGCGCCTCGACGAAGCCGTAGTCCCAGCCCTCCTCGATGAACGCCCACGACCAGAAGTCGAGGGTGGAGGCCGCGCCATCCGTCACGTCGACGTCGAGGACGTTGTCGGCCTGGCTCTCGTAGCCGCCGTACCAGTGCGTCTCGCCCGTGTGCGGGGCGACCTGGCTGGTGTCGTCGCCGTCGAGCGCGACGGTCACCGTCGGCCCCGGGTTGCGGAACCGCTCGACCTGGATGCCGTACGGCAGCGCCGTGTCGGCCTGGCCGTTCTCACGACGGTCCCACTTCGCCTCGGGCTGCGCGCCCTGGTTCGATCCGCGGCCGTCCCAGAACTGGTCGTCGGCGATGTCCATGGTCCAGCTCGTCGAAGCCGGGTCGCCGAAGTCGACGGCCTTGATGTCGAAGCGCTCCGAGCTCTCGTCGTCGAGGTACACCGCGACCGCCCAGTCCTGGTAGAGCTCCTCGGCCGTGCGCAGGTCACCGCCGGTCGCCGCGTTGAACTCGTCGATCGCCGCCTGCACGCCCGCCATGCCGTCGGCCTGGTTCTCGAAGATCAGCTTGATCAGCAGGTCGCCGCCCGCGTCGTCGTACTCGAGGTCGGGCTCGTAGGTGCCGTCGCCGTTGCCGCCGGCCTGCTCCCACAGGTACTGCATGTAGGTGTACGCGGCGCCGTAGTTCTCGAGGCCGCCGCCCCAGCGCGTGAGGGACGTCTCGGCGTAGAAGACCTGGTGGTAGGTCAGGTGCGAGCCGCCCACGTCGTAGCCGTTGAGGAACACCGCGAAGTCGGCGAGGCCCTCGTCGACCCAGCTGAGCTCGCCGGGGTCGCTGTAGTTGTGCAGCAGGTGCTCGAGCTCGTGCGCGATGACACCCTCGTACAGCGTGGCCTGGTCGTTCTCGGGGTCGTCGTCACGCCATTCCGCGTCATCCGGACCCACTCGGTTCGCCCAGTCGTACGCGTCGATCACGATCGTGTTCATGCCCGCCGACTCGATGAAGTCGGGCGCGAAGTAGCCGGCCGTGTAGCTCGTGACCGCGCAGTCGTAGTACTGCTCGTCCTGCACGTTGTAGACGACCATCACGAGCGAGTCGCTCTCGGGCACGTCGGGGTCGGCCGCGTCCATGGGGCCGAAGTGCTCCTCGTCGACGGCGACGATCTGGTTCGCGAGCTGGTCGCCCATGTAGTCGACCTGCGCCTGGGTGAGGGTGTAATCCTCGGCGCTCGCGTCGGTGCACGGGACGAACTCGTCGTCGGGTGCGTGGTCGAACGCCGGGTCGAGGCTGTCGACGCCCGTGGGGGCGCTGCCGTCGAGCGGCGTGCCGGCGGGCACGTAGATGTAGACCGGCGTGCCGTCGGGCGTCTCGCCGGCGTACACGCGCGTGAAGTCCTGGTCGTAGGTGCCGCCGGCCGCGCTGTCGTTGATCGGCAGCGTGATGGTCGGCTCGCCGGCGAGGTTCTCGTGGTCGTCGGCGGATGCCGGCGCGGCGGTCGCCGCGAGGAAGCTCGCGGCGAGTGCTCCGACGGCGAATGCGCCGACGGAGCGTCGTGGTGCTCTGAGCACGGGGTTTCCCATCTGTCGTGGCCCCGTTGCTCGCAGATCTGGTTCGTCCGTCGGCGTAGGGACCGATCGTCGGCGCCGGCCGGATCCGGTCGGCGCGCCTGAACCCGATCAGTCCAGCACGCCCGCTGCGTCGGCGACAGATCTTGCATTCGCCCCCACCGATCGGGTTGACTACGCCCCGGCGAAACCGGGGCGACATCTCCGACTCCTGTACGCCGCCCGGCGCATGGCGCGCCGAACGGGTCTACCGTCGAGTCATGGAACGCAGACTGACGGCCGATGAGCCCATCTCGGAATGGCTGCACGCGCTGGCGTCCACCGGCGCCAACCCGGGCGGCGGGGCCGCTGCCGCACTCATGGCCGGTATGGCGGCGGCGCTGGTCGAGATGGTCGTCGCGCACCGTCGATCCGATGAGTCACCCGAGGACGAGATCCGACGGCGGTGCCTCGAGGCCTTCTCCGCGGCGATGCGTGAGACTGCACCGGAGATGGCGGATCAGGACACCGCCGCCTCCTCCGGGTTCGCGGCCGCGAGTCGACGGGACGACCCCGAGGGCCGCGCGGCCGCCATGCGCGAGGCCGGACTTGCGGCCGCGGAGTCGTCCGTGTCGCTCGGGCGGTTCGCCGCGACCCTCGTGCCGGTGCTGGAGGATCTCGTCGACGACACGAGCACGCTCCTGCTCGCCGACGTCGGCACCGCCGCCGCGACCCTTGCCGCGAGCACGCGCGCGGCGGCCCTGAACGTCGGCACCGACCTCAGGCTCGCCGAAGAGGCCGGTTCGGGGCGATCGGACCTGACCGACGCGTTCGACGAGCTCGAGGCGACGACGCGCGAGCTCGACGCGATCGTCGATCGCGTGCGCGACCGAATCACGCCATCGCGCGACTGAAGTCCGGAGCCCCGCGCATCTCGCGGCCTGATCCGCCGCCCGGCCTAGGCTGGGGGCATGCAGACGGATGCCGCGGGTTTCCCGCTCGCCGTGGCGCAGTTCGCGCCCACCGACGACGCCGACGCGAACCTCGGCGAGATCGGCCGCCTCGCCGAGCTCGCGGTGGCGCGGGGGGCACGGATGGTCGTGTTCCCCGAGTACTCGAGCTGGTTCACCGCGACGCCCTCCGAGGCGTGGCTGGACGCCGCGCAACCCGTCGGCGGCCCGTTCACGACCGGCCTGCGCGAGCTCGCCGACCGCCTCGACGTGCACCTCGTCGCGGGCATGATCGAGCGTCTCGACGGCGAGCGGCGCGTGGCGAACACGGTCGTGGCCGTCGCGCCGGGGGAGGGCGTGGTCGCCCGGTACCGCAAGCTGCACCTCTACGACGCGTTCGGCCAGCGCGAGTCGGAGTGGGTGGCCCCGGGCGAGATCACGCCGCCGGAGCTGTTCGAGGCCGGCGGCATCCGCTTCGGCCTGCAGACCTGCTACGACGCGCGCTTCCCGGAGGTCACGCGTCGCATCGTCGACGCGGGCGCCGACGTCGTGTGCATGCCCGCCGAGTGGGTGCGCGGTCCGCTGAAGGAGTCGCACTGGCGCACGCTCACCACAGCGCGCGCGCTCGAGAACACGATCTACGTCGCCGCCGCCGACCACGCGCCGCCGGTGGGTGCCGGCAACAGCATGATCGTCGACCCGATGGGGGTCGAGGTCGCCACGATCGGCGAGACGACGGATGTCGCGGTCGCCTGGCTGTCACGCGAGCGCATCACGGCGGTGCGGCGCGTGAACCCGGCGCTCGAGCTGCGCCGATTCGGCATCACGGTGCGGCCGCACCCGAGCGACCGCTGAGTGACGCCAGGCGCGCCGCCGCCTCCTCGAGCACCTCGCGGCGCTTGCAGAACGCGAACCGGACGAGGCTGCGCACCGCATCGCGCCGGTCGGGGTGCACGAACGCGGTGACGGGCACGCCGACGAGGCCCGCGCGATGCGGCAGCTCGCGGCAGAACGCCGCGGCGTCCGTCTCGCCGAGTGCCGCGGCATCCGCCACCGCGAAGTAGCCGGACCGAGGCACCGACGTCGTGAAGCCCGCCGCGTGGAGCCCGGCGACGAGCACGTCGCGCTTCGCCGTCAGGGAGGCCGCGGCATCCGCGAAGAACCGGTCGGGCAGGTCGAGGCCCGTCGCGATCGCGGGCTGGAACGGCGCTCCGTTGACGAACGTGAGGTACTGCTTGACGGCGAGGACCGCCGTGACGAGGTCGGCGGGTGCGGTGACCCAGCCGATCTTCCACCCGGTGGTGTTGAAGGTCTTGCCGCCGGACGAGATCGACACCGTGCGCTCCCACGCGCCAGGCAGCGTCGCGATCGGCGTGTGCACGCCGTCGAACACGAGGTGCTCGTAGACCTCGTCGGTGACGATGAGCGCGTCGTGGCGGTGCGCGAGCTCCACGACGAGCTCGAGCGTGGCGCGGTCGAGCACCGCGCCGGTCGGGTTGTGGGGCGAGTTGACGAGGATGACGCGGGTGCGGTCCGACACGGCGGCGCGGAGCTCGTCGTGGTCGGGCCGCCAGTCCGGGAAGCGCAACGGCACCGTGCGGTGGATGCCGCCGGCACGCGCGACGAGCGCCGCGTACGCGTCGTACGACGGCTCGAACGTGACCACCTCGTCGCCGGTGTCGACGAACGCCAGGATGGTCGCGGCGAGCGCCTCGGTCGCGCCGGCGGTGACGAGCACCTCCCGGTCGGGGTCGACCTCGAGGTCGTACCAGCGCTGCTGGTGACGGGCGATCGCGTCGCGCAGCAGGGGCATGCCGGGTCCGGGCGGGTACTGGTTGACGCCCGCGGCGATCGCCTCGCGCGCCGCCTCGAGGACCTCGGGCGGGCCGTCCTCGTCCGGGAAGCCCTGGCCGAGGTTGATCGCCCCGCTCGCAAGGGCGAGCGCGCTCATCTCGGCGAAGACGGTCGGGGCGACCGTGCCGTCGGGCGCGAGCAGGCCCGCGCCGGCGGCGGTGCGCTGCCACGGGGCGAGGTGGGGGGCTCCGATGTCATCCACGCTCACACCGTACGTCACGGTCCGGCCGCTACGCTGGCGTGGGCGCCCGGGCGGTTCCCGGCCCCGGCACAGCCGAGACATAGGAATCGCAGAAGCGCCGCACAGATCCACGGACCATGCTGGCGTTCGTTGGAAGGGAGCGACACATGACCGACACCACCCCCGGCGGGCACGAGCACGACGAGCAGACCCGCCCTGACGAGCAGCCGCAGACCGAGGCCGCGCCCGAGTCACGAGCGCCCGCGCAGGCGCCGGCGAACGAGCCCCCGGCCCCGGCCCCGGCCGCGACCCCGGCGCCGGACGCGACCCCGGCCCCGGCCGCGACCCCGGCCCCGGCCCCGGCCCCGGCCCCGGCCGAGCCTCCGCGCGCGACCGGCACCGTCTACACACCCGGCCAGGCCCCGCAGCCCTACGTCGCGCCGCAGTACCGGCACGAGCCCGCGGCCGCGCCCGCACCCCGGGAGACCGCGCCGACGACGCCGCTCACGGGCGCCGCAGCGGCGGCGACCGCGGCCGGCGCCGCACAGCACGGCCCCGCACAGCACGGCCCCGCTGCCGCACCGGTCGGCGGGTACCCGGGAGCCGGCGATCCCGGCGGCCCGGGCTCGGTCCCGCCCGCGTTCGGCGGACCCCAGCCCGCGGCATCCGCCCCGTCGTCGACGCCGGAGAAGCCGCGTCGAGCCGGATTCGGCGTCGCCGCGGCCGTCGTCGCGGCCGCACTCATCGGCGGCGCCTCGGGCGCCGGCGTCACGGCGCTCATGACCGGCGACGGCGAGGGCACGGTGCTCGAGTCGACGACGGACGGCCAGCGCATCGTGATCAACGACACGGAGTCGGTGAACCAGATCTCCGCGGTCGCCGCCGCCGCGAGCCCGAGCGTCGTCACCATCGCCGTGGCGGGCGGGCAGGGTCAGGGCACCGGATCCGGCGTCGTCCTCTCGGAGGACGGCTACGTCCTCACGAACACGCACGTCGTCACGCTCGACGGGGCCACGGGCGACCCGAGCATCCAGGTGAAGGCCGATGACGGCCGCCTCTACGAGGCGGAGCTCGTGGGCACCGACCCGCTGAGCGACCTCGCGGTGATCAAGATCGTCGGCGCCTCCGGCCTCTCCCCGATCGAGTTCGCCGACTCCGACGAGCTCAACGTGGGCGACACCGCGATCGCCATCGGCGCACCGCTCGGCCTGTCCGGCACCGTGACCAACGGCATCGTGAGCGCGCTCAACCGCAGCATCGACGTCCAGTCGTCGGCGGCCCCCGAGACGCCGGACGACGGCAGCGGCCAGGAGGGCGAGGAGGGCGAGAGCCCGTTCGACTTCTGGGACTTCGACGTGCCCGGCCAGGAGGGCCAGTCCCAGGGCAGCGGGCTGATCTCGATCCCGGTGATCCAGACGGATGCCGCGATCAACCCCGGCAACTCCGGCGGCGCGCTGCTCGACGCCGATGGCCGGCTCATCGGCATCAACGTGGCGATCCTGTCGGCGGGCGGTGCGTCGAGCGAGGCGGGCAACATCGGCGTCGGCTTCGCGGTGCCGTCGAACCTCGCCGAGCGCGTCGCGAGCGAGATCATCGAGGACGGCGCGGCCACGCACGGCCTCCTCGGCGCGACGGTGACGTCGGCCCAGGCGGCCGGCGAGGGCTCGACGGTCGGTGCGCTCATCTCGGAGGTGACCCCGGGCGGCGCGGCGGAGGCCGCGGGGCTCGAGTCCGGCGACGTGGTCACCGCGTTCAACGGCGTCCCGATCACCGACCAGACCGACCTCACCGCGCAGGTGCGCGCCCTGCCCGGCGGCGCCGAGGCCGAGCTGACCTACACGCGCGACGGCGAGTCGCGCACGGTGTCCGTGACGCTCGGCACCTTCGAGGGCTGACGTCGCGGGCGCATGTCGCCCTTCCCGACGGGGGCCGGACCGGCTGCGGTCCGGCCCCCGTCGCGTCGCGCCGTCGCGCCGTCGCCGGGCCCCCTGCTGCTAGGCTCGATCGACCCTGTGCACGAGTGAGGACCATGCCCGAGCAGCACCACCCGGCGGAACTCTCGCCGCCGATCGGCGTCTCGTATGTCATGCCCGTGCTGAACGACGCGTCGCACGTGCGGGCCGCGGTCGAGTCGATCCTCGAGCAGGAGTACGACGGTCCGGTCGAGGTGCTCATCGCCCTCGGTCCGTCGATCGACGGCACGGCCGAACTCGTGGCCGACCTCGCCGCGCGCGACTCGCGCGTACGCGTGCTCGAGAATGCGGTCGGGTCGACTCCGGCGGGCCTGAACATCGGCATCCGCGCAGCGGTCCACCCGGTCGTCGTCCGCGTCGACTCGCACTCGATGCTCCCGGTCGACTACACGCGGATCGCCGTCGAGGCGCTCGTGCGCACCGGCGCCGACAATGTCGGCGGGATCATGGACGCGCGGGGCGAGACCGGGTTCGAGCGCGCCGTCGCACTCGCCTACACGACGCCCGTCGGCCTCGGGGGGGCCGCCTTCCACGTCGGCGGCGAGGAGGGGCCGGCCGAGACGGTGTACCTCGGCGTGTTCCGCCGGAGCGCCCTCGAGCGCGTCGGCCTGTTCGACGAGACGATCAAGCGCGGCCAGGACTGGGAGCTGAACCGACGGCTGCGCGAGACCGGCGGCACGGTCTGGTTCACCCCGGAGCTCGCCGTCACCTACCGACCCCGCTCGAGCGTGGAGCGCCTCGCGCGGCAGATGCTGTCGACCGGGCTGTGGCGCGGCGAGCTCGCCCGCCGGTTCCCCGCCGACAACGGCATCCGCTACTTCGTGCCGCCGCTGATGGTGGTCGGCGTGGTGGTCGGCACGCTGCTCGGCGTCGGCGGGCTCGTCCAGCTCGCGGTCGGCGCGGTCCCGTGGCTGCTCGCGGGCTTCGCCGCGCCGGCGGTCTACCTGCTCTTCGTCCTCCTCGCAGCGCTCGTGTACGCTCGCGGGCGTGGTGCGGCCGTCTTCGGCTGGTTCCTCGTGGTGCTGCCCTGCATCCACGTGTCGTGGGGGCTCGGCTTCGTGCTCGGTTACCTCTCGCTCACGAGCAACATCGCCAGCCACACGGGAAGGTGAGCATGACGGAGACCACGCCGGGTCGCGGGCGGCCGACGAGCATCGCGGAGCTCCGCGCGGTGACCCAGCCGCCCGAGGTCCGCAACCGCCGCAATGCCGAGCACTGGACCGCATCGCTGTACCTGCGCGACCTGTCGCCGTACCTCACCTGGCTGCTGCTGCGTACCCCGATCTCCGCCAACGGCGTCACCGGCCTCATGATCCTCGTCGGGTGGTCCACGGCCGCGGCCCTGCTCATCCCGGGCATCTGGGGTCCGCTGCTGGCCGTGGTGCTCGGCCAGTTGCAGATGCTCGTCGACTGCTCCGACGGCGAGGTCGCCCGGTGGCGCGGCACGCGCTCGCCCGCGGGCGTGTTCCTCGACAAGGTCGGCCACTACACGACCGAGGCGCTCATCCCGCTCGCGCTCGGCATCCGCGCCGCCGCCTACCCGCTCGAGTTCCCCGAGGACTTCCTCTGGACGACGGTCGGCGCGATGCTCGCGCTCGTGATCGTGCTCAACAAGGCGCTCAACGACATGGTCCACGTCGCCCGCGCGAACGCCGGCCTGCCGAAGCTGGCCGACACGCACGGCGAGACCGCCCCGCGCGGCGGACTCATCGCCCGGCTCCGCAAGGTGGCGCGGTTCGTGCCGTTCCACCGCCTGTACCACTCGGTCGAGCTCACGCTCATCGCGTTCGCCGCGGCCCTCATCGGCCTCGTGGCGGGCCAGCCGCTCGTCGACCGGATCCTGGTCCTCGTCCTGCTGCCGCTCGCGACGCTCGCGCTCGTCGGCCACTTCCTCGCGATCATGGCGTCCCGCCGTGTCCGCGCCTGACGCATCCGTGACGGTGCCGCGCGTCGGCGTGGTCGTGCTCACCATGGGCCGGCGGCCGGTCGAGCTCGCGCGCGGCATCCGGAGCGTGCTCGACCAGGCCGACGTGTCGGTCGACGTGGTGTGCGTGGGCAACGGCTGGGACCCGGCGACGGCCGACCCGCCGCTGCCGCCCGAGGTGCGCGCCCTGCACCTGCCCGAGAACCTGGGCATCCCGGCGGGACGCAACCGGGGCGTGCCGCATGTCGAGGGCGACGTGCTGTTCTTCCTCGACGACGACGCATACCTGCCGAGCGCGTCCTTCCTCGCCGACGGATGCCGCCTGCTGGCCGAGCACCCCGACCTCGGCCTCGTGCAGCCCCGCGTCGTCGACCCGACCGGGCTCACCGCGCCGCGACGCTGGATCCCGAGGATCCGCAAGGGCGACCCCGCCCGCTCGAGCGACGTGTTCTCGTGCTGGGAGGGCGCCGTGCTGATGCCGCGCGCCGTGTTCGATGCGACCGGCGGCTGGGCCGATCCGTTCTTCTACGCGCACGAGGGCATCGAGCTCGCGTGGCGCGTGTGGGACGCGGGCCGGCGCGCGTGGTACGCCGGAGACCTCGAGGCGGCGCACCCGGTGATCGACCCGGCGCGGCACGCGTACTACTACCGGCTGAACGCGCGGAACCGGGTGTGGCTCGCACGCCGCAACCTGCCCGCGGTGCTCGTGCCGGTGTACGTCGGGTCGTGGACGGCGATCCAGGTGCTGCGCTGGGCGCGGCACCCGAAGGCCCTCTCGGCGTGGTTCGCCGGGTGGCGGGCCGGATGGCGCGAGGACCCGGGGGAGCGGCGCCCGATGTCGTGGCGCACGGTGCGGCGGATGACGCTCGCCGGGCGACCGCCCGTCGTCTGACCGCCGCGGGCGCGGCTACCCTTGGACGGTGGGTTTGAGGAGAGACGCGCGCCGCGGAGTGAAGTTCGTCCAGAACGTGCTGCGATCGCGGCGCGCGCAGCGACGGCTGGCCGAGATGCTCGCGGAGCGTCCGCCGCTCGAGCCGCACCACTACCGCATCGGCGTGTACTTCGCCGACGGCAAGGTCAACCTGTACCAGCTGCGCCAGTGGTACCAGCCGCTCGTGAGGCTCGCCGAGCAGCACCCCGTGCTGATCCTCAGTCGCGCGTCGGGTGCGGCACTCGCGTTGCTCGACGAATCGCCGCTCCCGGTCGCCTACGTCCGCCGCGTCGCCGACCTCGAGCAGGTCATCCACGACCAGGACCTGCACGTGGTGTTCTACGTCAACCAGAACGCCAAGAACTTCCAGATGATGCGCTACGGGCGCCGCTGGCACGTGTTCATCAACCACGGCGAGTCCGACAAGATGTACATGACCACGAACCAGTTCAAGGCGTACGACTACGCCCTGATCGCGGGCGACGCGGCCCGGACTCGCCTCGAGAAGGTGCTGTGGGACTACGACTTCGACAAGCGCGCCATCCCGATCGGCCGGCCGCAGGCCGACCACTACCTCGACGGCTCCCCGCTGCCGTACACCCCCGACGACCGCGACGTGGTGCTGTACGCGCCCACGTGGGAGGGCGACCGGGGTGCCGCGGCGTACGGGTCGATCGCCTCGCACGGGGTCGCGCTCGTGAACAGCCTGCTCGCGAACGGGCGGCACCGCGTGATCTATCGTCCCCACCCGCGCTCGGGCGTGGTCGACCACGACTACGGCGCCGCGAACCGCGCGATCATCCAGGCGATCGCGGCGGCGAACGCGGCGGATCCCACGGCGCAGCACGTCTACGACGACGGCCCGTCGCTCGGGTGGCAGCTCGCGGCGGCGGATGTCGCGATCGTCGACATCTCGGCGATGGTCTACGACCGGCTCGCCGCGGGCAGGCCGCTGCTGGTGACGCTCCCGGTGAACGCCGACGCGCAGATCGACACCGGGGGATACCTGTCGGCATGCGAGTGGCTCGAGGCCGCCGACGGCGACGCGATGGCCGCGCGGGTCGACGAGGTCACGCACGACGAGGCCGCGCTGCAGCGGCTCGGTTTCTGGGTCGAGCGCTACTTCGGCGACACGACCCCGGGCGTGACGACGGCGCGGTTCCACGCCGCGGTCGACCACCTGATGGCCGAGTGGGAACGCTTCGCGGCGCTGCACGCGGGCGATCCGGAGGTCGAGGAGCACGATGCGGAGGGCGAGGCCGCCGAGCAGTCCGACGACGTCGAGGTCGACTAGGCAGCGGGCCCTCGGGCGCCTCAGCGGTCGGCGGTGGCCTGCGGGTCGCGCGTGACGGCGTCGCCGTCCGAACCGGCCGACTCGTCGCGCCGCCGCCGGGTGAGCGCGCGCCCCGCCGTGCGGATGCCGCGGCTGGTCGCTCCGGCGACGGCCGAACCGATCGCCGCGCCGCGCCGCGCCGTACGCGAGGCCGCCGACTCGCCCGCCTCGCGCGGCTCGAGCTCGACGGGCAGCAGGGCCGGGGCCGCGCCGAACGCGAGCCGGGCGTGCTGCAGCACGCGACGGCCCAGGACGTGGTTGCCGACGCCGCCGATGGCCGCGCCGATGCCGAACGGGATCGCACGGCCGATGATGCCCGCGCCGCCGCGGACGGCGAACTGCTTGATGAACATGCGGCGCAGCCGCTCGACGACCTGCCCCATGACGGCCTTCGGCAGGCCGCTCGTGATGATCTCGCCCCAGTACGCGTCACGGGCCACGCCACCGCCCGCGGCGCGGGCGGCGAAGTTCTTCACCAGGTCGACGCCTTCGCGGCCCATCATGAGCGTCATCACGAGTGCGCGGGCGCGGTCCGGGTTCTCGACGTGGAGCCCGTGCACCTCGGCGACGGACTGCGCGAACAGCGCGGTCGCCTCGAGGAATGCCGCGGTCTCGACGCCGGACAGCGCGAGCGTCACGCCCGTCCCGATCCCCGGCACGACCGCGGTCGCACCGACCGCGGCGCCCCCGGTCGTGACGGCGGTGAGGTAGCGGCGCTCGAGGATCCGCACGATCTCGTCGGGCGTGGCGGTGGGGTGGTTGCGGCGGATGGCGCGGAGGTGCGCCAGCACGACGGGACGGTGGATCGCGATCAGCCGGTCGAGGCCGCGCTCGAGGCCCTCCGCCCGTGCCGTGGCATCCGCCTCGGTCTCGCCGGCCGTGGAGGCGAAGGGGTCCGAGGCGCCCTGCGGCGTCTCGCGGGGCGCGCTCTGGCCCATCGAGGTGATCCGGTGCACTCGGTCCGACATGGCGTCGATTGTAGGACGGCCGGTTGGGAGGCGGCCGCCGCGACCGGAGGGCTTGACGGCTCCGTCAGCGTGTGCCGTAGTCGGCGTTGTACCGGTCGATGACCTCGTCGATGTCGGAGTCGAGGACGAGCCGCCCCTTGTCGAGGTAGAGGCCGCGGGTGCAGAACCGACGCAGGTCGCGCTCGTTGTGCGAGACGAAGAACAGCGTGCGTCCGCTCTCGAGCAGTTCCTCGATGCGGCGGTAGCACTTCTCGCGGAACGCCTTGTCGCCGACCGCGAGGACCTCGTCGACGAGGAGGATGGGCTCGTCGAGCTGAGAGACCACGGCGAACGCGACACGCACCTTCATACCGCTCGAGAGGTGCTTGTACGGGGTGTCGAGGAAGTCGCCGATCTCGGCGAACCCGATGATCTCGTCGAACTTCGCGTCGATCTGCTGGCGCGTCATGCCGTGCAGGCCCGCGGTGAGGTACACGTTGTCGCGGACCGAGAGGTCGTCGACGAAACCGCCCGTGATCTCGATGAGCGGCGCCACGCCGCCGTTGACCGTGACCGAGCCCTCGTCCGGGATGAGCACGCCGGCGACGAGCTTCAGCAGGGTCGACTTGCCCTGGCCGTTGCGGCCGACGACGCCGATCGCCTCGCCCGGCCGGACGTCGACGCTGACCTCGCGCAGCGCCCAGAACTCGTCCGGGCGGATCCGCCGGCGGGTGCGGGAGAAGAGGTCCTTGAAGGTGCGGCGGCCCCGGCGGTTGCGGCGGAAGCGGATGCCGAGGCCGGCGGTGCGGATGGCGGCGTCGGTCATCAGATCTCCTTCAGCACCTGGCGCTCGGCGTTGCGGAACACCCACAGCCCGACCGCGAGGAACGCCGCCGACATCGCGGCCGCGATCCCCACGGCGAACCATTCGAGCTCATCGGGGAAGAACGCGGCGCGGTACAGGCTGAAGATGCCCGCCAGCGGGTTGAACGCCGCCCAGAACTGCAGGCCCTCGGGCAGGTTCGAGATGCCGTAGATGATCGGCGAGGCGTAGAAGAGGAAGCGCAGCACGAGCTTGGTCGCCCGCTCGAGGTCGCGGAAGAACACCACGAGCGGCGCGACGATGAGGCCGATTCCCGCGGTGAGCGCGGCCTGCAGCACCATCGCGAGCGGGAAGAACACGAGTTGCCAGCCGACGCCCGCCCCGAACAGGATCGCGAACATCGCCAGCACGGGCAGTGCGAGCACGAATTCGATGCCCTTCGAGAGCACGATGCGATTGACCCAGATCGTGCGCGGCAGCTTCGTCGAGCGGACGAGCTTCGCGTCCTTCAGGAACGCTCGCGTCGAGTCGGACACGGCGCCGTTGAACCACATCCACGGCAGGAGGCCCGCCAGGAGGAAGACGATGTACGGCTGGGTGCCCACGAGCCGGTCGAACACCTGGGTGAACACGAACCAGTAGATCGCGGCCATCACGAGCGGGTCGAGGATCGACCACAGGTAGCCGAGCGCCGAGGTCGTGTACCGCACCTTCAGGTCGCGGGTCGTGAGGAGCCACAGCGAGTGACGGTACTCCGACCACCGCGTCCGCGAGAACGGATGCGAGTCGGCGTAGCTCATGGCTCTCATCGTAGATGCCGTGCAGGGTGCCGCCCGACATGCGAGAAGCGGATGCCACGAGGCATCCGCTTCTCACGCTGTGGGTGGTGCGCAGGTCACACGAAGTGGTTCGCACGCTCCAGGTCTTCGGCGAAGTCGATCTCGACCGCGTAGAGGTCGGAGACGTCCATCGGCTCGACGAGCAGGCCGTTCTGCTCGATCGCGAGCTCGATGCCGCGCTCGAAGTAGTCCTGGTCGCCGACGCGCTGCAGGTGGGCGAGCAGGGTCGCCTTGTCGCGGCTGGAGATGTAGTTGATGCCGACGGCCTCGCCGAGGCCGCCCTTGACGGTCTTCGAGAGCTCCTTGATGTAGCCCTCGGCACTCGTGGTGTACTTCACCTCTTCATCGGACACCTTCGCGGTGTTCACCGTGACGAACGACTGGTCGCGCGCGATGAAGGGCAGCGCGCGGTCGAGGATGCGCGGGTCGAAGACCACGTCGCCGTTCATCCAGAGCACACCGCCCGGCTGCGACGCCTGCAGGGCGCGCATGAGCGACTTCGAGGTGTTCGTCTGGTCGTACTCCTCGTTGTAGACGAACGACGCCTGCGGGAACGCCTCGATGATGTGCTCGAGCTTGTAGCCGACGACGATGGTGACGCTGGCGTTGCGGCCGAACGCATGCTCGACGTTGTCGAACTGCTGGCGCATGATCGTGCGACCGTCGCTGAGTTCGGTGAGCGGCTTGGGGAGGGTTCGCCCGAGCCGGCTCCCCATGCCGGCTGCGAGGATCACGATCTGGGTGCTCACTGCATCTCCTTCATCGGTCGGATGAGGCGACGCGCCCATTCACGGCGAGTTCGCCGGGAGTTCATCCGGAAGTTGTTCACTGGACACGCCGTTATGCCGACCTACAGAATACCCGGTCAGCGGTGCCGAACCCTAGCCCGGGCGGACGTCGTGGCGGATTCGTGATGTGATGCCCAGAGGTCGCCCAGCTTCGCCCGGCGCGCCGCTCGGCGCGGCGTGGAGGGGATTCGGAGGCGGAGGCGAGCCGACTTGGTAGGTTGTCGTGGTGACTTCCGTTTCGCGATCAGGCCCTGACGACGAGACTCCCGGAGGCACCGGCACGGGGGTGTCCGCCGATCGGGGGTCGTCGATCGCGCCCGAGCCCGGCAGCGGCGGGACCGGGACCACGCCGGCGAAGCCGAAGGCCGGGGCCGGGCGTACGCCGGCGACCGCAGCGCGGAACTCATCCGCACGAGCGAAGACGGGCTCCACGGCCGAAGCGGGCGCGGCCGCCGAGGCCGACGACCCCGGGAACGCGGAGCCGAAGCCCACCGCGAAGCGCTCTGCACCGAAGTCCGCTGCCTCCAAGAGCGCTGCAGCGAAGTCGGCCGCCTCCAAGAGCGCCGCGGCGAAGTCGGCCGCCTCGAAGGGCGCTGCGGCCAGGACCGCTGCCTCAAGGACCGCAGCCTCGAAGGGCGCTGCGGCGAAGTCCCGCGCCACGAAGGTCGCCGAGACCGAGCGCGTCGACGCGACGACCGGCCCGGCGGAGCCGTCGGCCGGAGCCGAACCGCCCTCGACGCCCACCGAGAACGTCGAGTCGGCGAAGCCTGCCGCCAAGGCGAAGCCCGCGGCTCGGAGGCCGTCGACGCGCAAGGCCGCGGCGCCGTCCACCGCGAAGTCCGACGCGACCGCCGACGGCGAGCCGGCGCCGGAGCCGACCGCCGCGTCCAAGCGCACCGCCGCGTCGCGCGCTGCCTCGTCGACCGCGGCGGCCAAGCGCGGCGCGGCCGCGAAGACGACACGCACGCCCTCGGTCTCCCTTGCGCAGGCGAGGGAACGCGCTGCCGATGCACGGACGAAGGCCGCGGCGCGCCAGCGCGTCGCCGCCGCGATGACCACCGACACCACCGAGGCGGAGCGCGCGCCCCGGAAGTCGGACCCGACGATCACGCCCGACACGGGCGAGCCTGCGGCCACAGCCGCACCCTCGACCGGAACCGTCCCGCCCCCACCGGCTCCGGTGGCGGCCCCCGTGGAGGCGCCCGCGGAGGAGGAGAGCACGCCTCCGGCGGAGCCCGAGGCAGCCGCCGAGGCGAGCAGCGGGGCGCCCGCCGAGCCGGAGACGGAGACGGAGACCGCGAAGGCCGGAACCGAGACGTCCGTGGAGCCGGTGCCGCTCGTCGAGGAGACCGTCACCGAGGACGCCGTCACCGAGGCCCCCATCGCCCCCACCGAGGAGCAGGAGCCGGCTCCCGCCGAGGAGCGGGCCGGCGAGCCGACGCCGACCACGACCGACGACTCGGGCCGGGCCGTCGGTGATGAGCGCGGCGTGGCCGTGATCCCGGTCGCGCCGAGGCAGTCGGCGGCGCCGCGGAAGAAGCGCACGCTCCGCGTCGCACGTCCGGCGCCGGCCGAGGCGCCCCGGGTGCTCGCGATCGAGGGACTCGTCAAGCGGTACGGCGACACGACGGCGGTCGACGCGATCAGCCTCGATGTGCGGGCCGGGTCGTTCTACGGCATCGTCGGACCGAACGGCGCAGGCAAGACGACCACGTTGTCGATGGTCACCGGGCTGCTGCGGCCCGACGCCGGCGCCGTGCGCATCAACGACATCGACGTGTGGAAGGACCCCCGCGCGGCCAAGCGCGCCACGGGCGTCCTGCCCGACCGGCTTCGCCTGTTCGACCGGCTCACCGGCTCCGAGCTGCTGTACTACTCCGGCTCGCTGCGCGGCCTCGACCACCGGACCGTACTCGATCGCAGTGCCGACCTCGCGGCCGCCTTCGGACTCGAGGACGCGCTCGACCGGCTCGTCGCCGACTACTCCGCCGGCATGACCAAGAAGATCGCGCTGGCGTGCGCCATGATCCACTCGCCGCGGCTCCTCGTGCTCGACGAGCCGTTCGAGTCCGTCGACCCCGTCTCCGCGGCGAACCTCACCGACATCCTCGAACGCTACGTCGCCGGGGGCGGGACCGTGCTCCTCTCGAGCCACAGCATGGACCTCATCGAGCGCGTCTGCGACTCGGCCGCGATCATCGTCGGCGGCCGGGTCCTGGCATCCGGCACCCTCGACGAGGTTCGTCAGGGCCAGACCCTGGAGGACCGCTTCGTCGAGCTCGCGGGCGGACGCAAGGCAGCGGAGGGCCTTGAATGGCTGCACAGTTTCTCCGACTGAAGCTCCGGCTCCTGCGGAACATCTTCCGGCGGAGCGCGTGGCAGGTCGTGGGGATCACCGTCGGCCTCGTCTACGGCCTCGGCGCCGCCGTCGTGGTCTTCGCGCTGCTCGCCGGCCTGCGCGCGAGCGATGACGTCGAACTGGTCCGCGACGCGCTCGTGGTCGCCGGTTCCGCCGTCGTGGTGGGCTTCCTGCTGGTCCCGCTGATCTTCGGCGTCGACGACACCATGGACCCGCGGAGGTTCGCGCTGTTCGGGCTCCCGGATCGCTCGCTCGCGCTCGGACTCGCCCTCGCGGCGATCGTCGGCGTCCCGGCGCTCGTTCTCGCGATCGCCCTCGCCGGCACCGTCGTGACGTGGTCGCGCGGCGTGCCCGAGACGCTGCTGGCGCTGATCTCCGCCGCGCTCGCCTTCGCGACGTGCCTGCTCGCCGCACGGCTGACCGCCGGACTCGGCGGACTCCTGCTCGAGACCCGCCGCGCACGCGAGGTGGGCGGAGTGATCGGCGTGCTGCTCGTCGTCATGGCGGCGCCGGTGCTCGTCGCGCTGTCCACCGTCGACTGGGTCTCCTCCGGCCGCCGCGCGCTCGCCGCGGTCGGCGGCGTGCTCTCCTGGACGCCGCTCGGCGCCGCGTTCTCGGTGCCCGGCGACGCGGCCGCGGGCGCTTGGGGTCCCGCCGTGCTGAAGCTCGCGATCGCCGGCGCGACGGTCTGGCTGGCCTGGCGCGCCTGGGAGCGCCTCGTCGCGAAGATGCTCGTGACCCCCGGCCGTGAGGCCGCGCCGCGGTCGTACCACGGGCTGGGCTGGTTCGGGCGGACGCCGCAGGGACCGACCGGCGCGGTCGCCGCGCGCAGCATCACGTACTGGTTCCGGGACGCTCGCTACTGGGTCTCGCTCGTCATGGTGCCCGTCACACCGCTGCTCGTGGTGCTGCCGCTGGCCATCGCCGGGGTCCCCATGACCTACCTCGGCCTCATCCCCGTGCCGCTCGTGTGCCTCCTGCTCGGCTGGAGCCTGCACAACGACACCGCGTACGACAGCACCGCGGTGTGGCTGCACGTCGCGTCGGGCGTTCGCGGCGTCGCCGACCGCGTCGGGCGCATCGTGCCCGTCGTGATCGCCGGCATCCTCGTCATCGGCCTCGGCAGCGCGGTGACGGTCTTCATCCTCGACGACTGGCGTCTGCTGCCGTCGCTGCTCGGAGTGAGCACCGCGCTGCTGCTCGCCGGGCTCGGCATCGGCTCCGTCACCTCCGCGAGCCTGCCCTACCCGGTCGTCAAGCCCGGCGACAGCCCGTTCCAGCAGCCGCAGTCCTCGGGCACGATCACCGCGCTCGTGCAGTCGGTCGCGATGCTCGGCGCGCTCCTCGTCGCCGCGCCCGCCATGGTCTTCGCGGGTCTCGGCATCCTCGTCGACCCCGCCTGGCATGGGGCGTCGCTCGCCGCGGGCGTCGGCCTGGGCATCCTCGTCCTCGTCGTCGGCGTGCTCGTCGGAGGGCGCGTCTTCACCCGGCGCGGCCCGGAGATCCTGCAGTCCGCCGTGCGCGCCTGAGCGCGGCGTAGAATCGTCCGCATGATCCGTCCCGTGCAGGCGAGCATCGCCGATCCCGATTCGCCCGGCGGGGGCACCACGGTGCTCGACCGCGAACTCGAGAAGCTCCTCGAAGAGGAGGCCATCGAACCCGGTGACCACGAGCGGTTCTCGCACTACGTGAAGAAGGACCAGATCCTCGAGTCGGCCGTCACCGGCAAGCCCGTCAAGGCGCTCTGCGGCAAGAAGTGGACCCCTGGCCGGGATCCCGAGAAGTTCCCGGTGTGCCCGACGTGCAAGGAGATCTACGAGCGGATGAAGCGGGGCTGACGCTCAGCGGTACGACGTCGGGATCACCGGCTCGCCGCGGCCCAGACGGAACGCCTCGACCGGGAGTTCCTGCACGACCTCGGCGTGATGCGCGCGAGCGGCGACCACGCCGGCGTGACCCGTGTGCGCGGCATCCGCTCGCCCCTCGTGCATGAGCCGCACCATGAGCGGTCGCAGCGTGTCGTCGTCGGCGAACTCGGCTTCGCCGTCGGGGCCGTCCCCGACGAAGACGATCTCCTCGCGTGCTGTCCGCGTTCGGTCGAGCCGACGCGCGGCGTTCTTGCGGCCGCCCACGCTCAACTTGTTCGGCGACGACTTCGCGACGTCGACCCATTCGCCGTCATCGCCGCGGCGAGCGACGAGCTTGTAGACCATGCCGGCCGCCGGGAAGCCGGAGCCGGTCACGACCGATGTGCCCACGCCGTACGAATCCGCCGGCGCTCCGGAGAGCGCGGCGATCGTGTACTCGTCGAGGTCGCTCGTGACGGTGATGTGCGTGTTCACCGCGCCGAGCGAGTCGAGCTGGTCGCGCACGGCGGCGACCACCGTCGGCAGGTCGCCGGAGTCGATACGCACCGCGCCGAGCCCCGTGCCTGCGACGCGGATCGCCGTCTCGACGCCGCGCTCGATGTCGTACGTGTCGATGAGCAGGGTCGTGCCCGTTCCCATGGCTTCGACCTGGGCGCGGAACGCGGCCTCCTCGGAGTCGTGCAGCAGGGTGAAGGCGTGCGCGGCGGTGCCCATCGTGGGGATGCCCCAGCTGCGCCCGGCCTCGAGGTTGCTCGTCGCGTCGAATCCCGCGATGTACGCGGCACGCGCCGCCGCGATCGCCGAGCCCTCGTTGGTGCGCCGCGAACCCATCTCGGCGATCGGGCGGCCGAGCGCGACCGACACCATGCGCGCCGCGGCGCTCGCCACGGACGAGTCGTGGTTGAGCACCGACAGCACGACGGTCTCGAGCATCACCGCCTCGGCGAACGATGCCTGGATGGTCAGCAGCGGCGAGCCCGGGAAGTACGCCTCGCCCTCGCGGTAGCCCCAGATGTCGCCCCGGAAGCGGTAGTCGGCGAGCCAGTCGAGGGTCTCGTCGCGCACCACGCGCTGCTCGCGCAGGAACTCCAGCTCCGCGTCGTGGAACCGGAACCGCTCGACGAGCTCGAGCAGCCGACCGGTGCCCGCGACGACGCCGTAGCGGCGTCCGTCGGGAAGGCGTCTCGCGAACGCCTCGAAGAGGCTCTCGCGATGGCCGGTCCCGTCGAGGAGGGCGGCATCCACCATCGTCAGTTCGTAGCGGTCGGTGAACAGCGCAGCAGACCCGGTCACGCGATCAGCCTAGCCGGGGGCGAACGGATGTCGCGGGGCGGCGGTGCGCGTCGCCGCGTCGCCTGCGGGGCCCCCGTGGCATCCGCTGATCTAGGCTGGGTACCCGTGACGGACGCACCCATCGGGATCTTCGACTCCGGCGTCGGCGGGCTGACCGTCGCCCGGGCGGTTCGCGACCAGCTTCCGCACGAGGAGATCCTCTACCTCGGCGACCTCGAGCACTCGCCCTACGGGCCGAAGCCCATCGCCGACGTGCGGCGGTACGCGCTCGCCGTGCTCGACGACCTCGTCGCGCAGGGGGTGAAGATGCTCGTGATCGCCTGCAACACCGCGTCATCCGCGATGCTGCGCGACGCGCGCGAACGGTACGACGTCCCCGTCGTCGAGGTGATCCAGCCCGCGGTGCGCAGAGCCGTCGCGACGACCCGCACCGGCCGGGTCGGCGTGATCGGCACCGCCGGAACCATCCAGTCGCGCGCCTACGACGACGCGTTCGCGGCGGCGCCGCACCTCGAACTCTCCTCGGTCGCGTGCCCCCGCTTCGTGGAGTTCGTCGAGGCGGGCGTCACCACCGGGCCCGAGGTGCTCGCCGTCGCCGAGGAGTACCTCGCGCCGCTGCGCGCCGCCGGCGTCGACACGCTCGTGCTCGGCTGCACGCACTACCCGTTCCTGAAGGGCGCGATCTCGTACGTCATGGGGGAGGGCGTGAGCCTCGTCTCCAGCGACGTCGAGACCGCCAACGACGTCTACCGCGTGCTCGTCTCGCAGGGACTCGAGCGTCGCGCGCCCACACCTCCCCGCCACCGGTTCGAGGCCACCGGCGACTCGAGCACGGCCTTCCTCGACCTCGCCCACCGCCTCATCGGCCCCGACATCGCGAGCGTCGAGCTCGTGCAGACCGGCACGCTCACCCTCGCCGGCCCCCGCGACCGCGGACCGGCCGGCCACGCCGCATCCGTCACCGACAGGAGACCCCAGTGACCGACACCACCGCCCCCGCAACCGTGCGCGCCGACGGCCGCACGCCCGACCAGCTTCGCGACGTCGTCATCGAGCGCGGATGGAGCGCCCACGCCGAGGGCAGCGCGCTCATCTCGTTCGGACAGACCAAGGTGCTCTGCACGGCGAGCTTCACCAATGGCGTGCCGCGCTGGATGACCGGGAAGGGCACCGGCTGGATCACCGCCGAGTACGCGATGCTGCCGCGCTCGACCAACACACGCAACGACCGCGAGTCGGTCAAGGGCCGCATCGGCGGCCGCACGCACGAGATCAGCCGGCTCATCGGCCGGAGCCTGCGCGCGGTGGTCGACATGAAGTCGCTCGGCGAGAACACCATCCAGATCGACTGCGACGTGCTGCAGGCCGACGGCGGCACCCGCACCGCGGCGATCACGGGCGCGTACGTCGCGCTCGCCGACGCGATCGAGTGGGCGCGCGGCAAGCGGTTCATCGGCCAGAAGGCGACGCCGCTCATCGACACGGTCTCGGCGGTGTCGGTCGGCATCATCGACGGCACGCCCATGCTCGACCTCGCCTACGTCGAGGACGTGCGCGCCGAGACCGACATGAACGTCGTCGCGACCGGCCGCGGACTCTTCGTCGAGGTGCAGGGCACGGCCGAGGGCGCGCCGTTCGACCGGCGCGAGCTCGACGCCCTCCTCGACCTGGCGCTCGCCGGCACGACCGAGCTCACGGCCATCCAGCGGGCGACGCTCGAGGCGGCATTGCCCGGCGCGGCCGGCGAGTGAACGCGGCCGAGCGGATGCCGCAGCTCGAGGTGGTCCTCGCCACGCACAACGCGCACAAGGTCGCCGAGTTCCAGCACATCCTCGGCGAGCACGTGCCCGGGCTCACCGTGCTGCCCTACGACGGACCCGAGCCCGTCGAGGACGGCACGTCGTTCGACGAGAACGCGTTCATCAAGGCCCGCGCCGCGGCATCCCACACCGGGCGCATCGCACTGGCCGACGACTCGGGGATCGCGGTCGACGTGATGGGCGGCGCACCCGGCATCTTCTCCGCGCGCTGGGCCGGGCCGGGCCGCGGCGCCGAGGCGAACCTCGAGTTGCTGCTCGCGCAGCTCGGCGACATCCGCGATCCGCACCGCACCGCGCACTTCCACTGCACGATCGCGCTCGTGGTGCCGGATGCCGCGGGCGCGGCGCCGTACGAGTTCGCGGCGGTCGGAGCATGGCCGGGGCGCATCGCGACCGAGCGCGCGGGCGTGAACGGGTTCGGCTACGACCCGATCTTCGTGCCCGACGGGTTCGACGTCTCCGCGGCCGAGCTGGCTCCCGAGGTGAAGAACGCGCACAGCCACCGGGCGCGGGCGTTCGCCGCGCTGCTGCCCGAGCTCGAGCGGGTGCTCGGCTCCGCGGGCTGAGCCGGCCTGCACGCGCTGAGAACGCGACTCATTCCCGTCAACGGAACGCCGCGCGATCCGCGCCTACGCTGGAAGTGCCATGGCACACTCGCACGACCATTCCCACGACGCGCACGCCGCGAACCGCACCCGGCTCGGAATCGCGATCGCGATCATCGGCGTGTTCCTGGTGGTGCAGGTCGTCGGCGGGCTGCTGAGCGGCTCGCTCGCACTGCTGGCGGACGCCGGACACATGGCCGGCGATCTGCTCGGGCTCGTCATCGCGCTCGGGGCGGCCGTCGTCGCAGCGCGACCGGCGACCGATCGGCAGACCTACGGCTACCGGCGGTTCGAGGTCTTCGGCGCGCTCGTGAACGGCGTGATCCTCGTGGTCGTCGCGGTCACGGTGTCGGCGGGGGCGATCGGCCGCCTGGCGTCCGGGGCGCAGGGCGAGGTGCACGAGGTCGCGGGCGGTCCCATGCTCGCGGTCGCGATCGCCGGCCTCCTCGCGAACGTGGTGGCCCTGCTGGTGCTGCGCGGCGGGGCGAAGGACTCGATCAACCTGCGCGGCGCCTACCTCGAGGTGCTCGGCGACACACTGGGCTCGGCGCTCGTCATCGCGGCCGCGGTGGTCATCCTGACGACCGGCTGGGATGCCGCCGACCCGATCGCGTCGCTCGCGATCGCCGCGCTCATCGTGCCGCGGGCGCTCATGCTGCTGCGCGACGTCATGCGGGTGCTGAGCCAGTCGGCACCGGCCGAGACGGATGTCGCAGAGATCCGCGACCACATCATCGGCACGTCCGGTGTGGTCGCCGTGCACGACGTGCACGTCTGGGCGATCACGACCGGCGCCCATGTGTTCAGCGCGCACGTCGAGGTCGAGCCCTCGGTGTTCGCCGAGGGGCGGGTGGGCGAACTCCTCGACGAGCTCGGCGGATGCCTCGACGACCACTTCGACGTCGAGCACTCGACGTTCCAGCTCGAGCCCGCCGGGCGCGGGCGGCAGGAACCGGCGGGGCACGCCTGACCGGTCCGCCGCGTATCAGGGTTCGCCGTCGCCCGGGGGTCGGCCGGGACCTGCCGGCTCCCGCCGCACGTCCGGGTCATCACGCTCACCGTCGGTGAGCATGGCCACGAGCTCGTCGCGGGCGGCGACGTACTGCGTCGTCGACAGGTAGTCGGAGTGCCGCGCGACGGTCCACAGGTACGAGCTCGGCGACCGCTCCGTCGCCCCCCGGTCGATCGGGTCGACGTCAGCGCCGGGCTTGGTGTTCCAGTACGAGAACACGGGGAATCCGAGGTAGTCGGTCCGTCGCCAGAGGTTGCGCCAGCGCGGTGGCCGAGGCTTCTCGGGGTCGCGCAGGTCGCCGCCGAGGTGCTCGACGAGGCTCGGCGGGTCCTGGGGCGATCCGAGCGGAACGAGCGGCGCGGCATCCTCGGCGAGGACCTGTCGCGACCACGGATCCGACCGGAACAGGCTCGGCCCGGAGGTGCCGCGGACGCCGAGCACGCGCCATCCGAAGACCTCGGGGAAGAACCGGCTGAAGTACGCCCGCAGCTGGACCCCGTGCGTGAGGAGGGCGACCCGACGGGTACGGGGACCAGCGGGGGAGGGTTCGCCGTGCTCGTCCTCCTCCGCGAGCGCGAAGATCGCCGCCACGGCGATCGTCGCGCCCATGGAGTGCGCCGAGAGGATCACCTGCGGATCCCGTCCGTCGGCGTATTCGTCGTCGATGAACCGCATCACGCGCTTCTTGACCTCGGGCACGGCACGTTCGGCGTAGCAGGGCGGGCTGAACGGGTGGCCCGCCCGCGGGAAGAACGAGACGATGTCCCAGATCAGCCCGAGCGGGCGCTCGGTCGACGTGACGGCATTGGTGACGACCCAGGCGACCGCGGCGAGCGACGTCAGTCCGAGCGCCCAGCCGGACGCGCCCTTGAGGGACTCCCAGGCCGCGGAGGCCGCCGGTTCACCCGCGGTCCCGCCCGCGCCCCCCTCGAGCAGTTCGCCGAGATACGGGATGCCGAGGAAGACCAGCGCTGCGGCGGTGAGCGCCGCGAGCACGGTCAGCACGGGTTCGCCGCGATGCGCGAGGCCGGCGACGCGGCGGGCCTGCACCACCGAACGCAGTCGCCCGCTGGTGACGTGCTCGGTCTCCGGATAGCGGTCGCGCGGCACCAGGAGCTGTCCGGCATCGTCGCGGGTGCCTCGCCGTGCGCCACCCTCCTCCGGCACGAGTCGCCGCGTCCCGCCGAGGTAGGCGTCGCGGTCCCGCATCCAGGCGGGGGTGCCGGCCGGGAAGCGCAACGTCGGGAGGCTGAACGCCGGGAATCGGCGCAGGGCCGATGCCGCGCCGACGCCGACGATGAGGATCAGGAGCACCAGGATCACGACGAGGAGCGCGGCGAAGCGCTCGTAGAACGCCGGCAGGGGGATGGGAGGCTCGGCCGCGGCATCCGCCGGCGCCTCGGCCGGGAGGAGACGCCAGATGTCCTCCGTGTCGGGATCGCCGGTCTTCGTGGTGAGCCATGCATGCACGCCGAGGACGACCAGGCTCGTGAGCACGAGCGACGAGAACCACGCCGTGAGCAGCATGACCGCGGCGGCGTTGCCGTGCCATCCGGCGAGCCGGTTGCGCTCGCGTTCGCGCGGTTCGAGCAGTTGCGGGAGGTAGGAGACGATCACGGCGAGGGCGACGAGGCCGAGCGCGATGAGCGAGAGCGTCGCGCGGTCCGCGGTCAGGTCGCCGATGCCCAGCTCGGTCCAGCCGAGTTCCGCCCAGCCGACGCAGGCGAGCGCGGAGACGATGAGCAGCCCCGCGACGATCCGGTACACCGGGCGTCGGTACCCCCAGGTGAGGCTCGCGAGCGCGATGAGCGCCCCGACCGCGGCGAGGGCGGTCGGCACGACGACCGCGCCGACGAGCACGTCGTCGTCCGCCCGCGCGCTCGTCCGCTGGGTGAGGATCGCCCACAGCGTCCACCCCGTGTACCCGATCGCGGCGACCCACAGCAGGGCGGTCGCCCAGGCGCGCTTCGTGCGGACCTCGACGCGGGCTCCGCTCATGCCGCCGGCGATCGCCAGGACGACGGCGCCGAGGAGGAGCAGTGCGCCCGCGACCATCGCGACGAACGGGATCGCCGATTCCGGAGCGAGGCTGCCGGGCGGTGTCATGTCGGCGAGCGAGACCGCGCCGTCCGTGCCCATGTGCGCGTCGGTCGCGAGCACCAGCAGCACGAACGCGAGCACCGCTGCGAGGTGGGTGCGCTCGGACAGCTGCGCGGAACGCGTGCCCTGCCAGAACACGGCCGACGACAGCAGCGGCGGCCGCGGCGGCACCTCAGGCGGCATGGGCTCGCTGCGTTCCCGCTCGACTTCGCCGGCCGGTGCGGGGTCCCGATCCTGCTCCTGGTCGAACGAGCGCGCCGGATCGAAGCTGCCGCGTGCGCGCAGCCCCACGAGGTAGAGGAGCAGCAGGACCGCGACGGGCACGATGGCGAGGAGGGCGGATCGGGAGACCGGGCTCCACGACGCGAGCCCGTCCATGAAGCCGGGCAGAGCGGCGCAGACCCGGCCGTTCGTGGGGAAGCATCCCAGCGCGACGAGGTTGACCCCGACGGTGAGCAGCCCCGTGGCGTAGAAGAGCGTCTGCAACAGCGCGAACACGCGGATGGCGCGCGCACCGTCGCCGCCCTCCCAGATCCGCTGCGCCTCGTCGGCGCCCTTGATGTCGCGCCGGCCCCAGTAGGCGAGGTTGCAGAGCCCGAACGGGAGCACGAGCAGCCAGGCGAGGTGCACGAACGCGCGTCCGATGACCGCGAGCGCCGATCCGCCGGAACGCGCCTGGTTGCCCCACGAGTACGCCTCGGTGACGAGGTCGACGCGACCCGGCCGCTTCGCCAGGCGACGCAGCGATCGCATCGGCGTGCGCGGCGTCGTCGCGGTCCTGACCCGCCAGAACGAGCCCTGCTCGTCGCCGGACTTCCGCTCGACGAGCTCGCTCGTCGTGGAGAGGGTCTCGGCGGGCGGGGCGTTCGCCACGCCGTGGATCCGGAGTTCGAGTACCCGTGGCTCGCCGACCATCGCGTCTCCCCCCAGAGCAGATGACGGCCACAGCATAGACCCGCTCGTGGCACTGCGGCAGGCCCACTTCGAGGGCGGAACCGCACACCTGCCGGCGGGCCGCAGCCGAACTGCCGGGCTGCGGCTCGCAGGCCGGCGTGGGTCAGCAGGCGAGGCTGGGGTTGAACGGGGCGTAGATCCCAGCCGGGTTGTGCTTTCCGGTCCACACGTGGAGGTCGTAGTGGACCGGCATGTGCGGGTCGTGCCCGGGCATGGGCCCGTCGAACGGCCGGTCGCCGAGCATCGGGACGGGCTGGCCGACTTCGGGCTCGAAGTACTCCACGCCCCAGAACTCGAGGCCGCCAGAGGGCGACGGGCCGTACATGAGGATGGGCGGGTTCGCGGGGTCGACCGGTGCGCCCGGCGCGACCAGGTCGGAGTTCATGAAGTGGATGCCCATGGCCCCGTCCGGACCGCTCGCGCACTCGTGGGTGCTCTGGTAGCCCTCGGCGAGCGCGACCTCGACATCGTGGAATCGGGCGGTGGCCGCTCGGACCTCGGCGAGCAGTGCCGACTGGCTCGCGCGGAGGGGGCGCTCCGGCGAGCCCGGCTCCGCCGGCTGGGCGGCGGCCGGCAGTGCCGTGGTGCCGGCCGCGAGGAGGGCGAGCATGCCCGCGGCGGCGATGGTGCGACGACGGATGCCGCGGTCGATGGTGGTGCGATGGTGATTCATGTGGTGCTCCTTCGTTCGTTTCGTTGCGGTTCGGACGGTGGGTGCGGACGCGCCTAGCGGCCGATGGGGTGGTTGGCGACCCAGACGCCGGTGGGATCGATCGTCCGGCGCACCTCGCGGAGGCGCGCCCACGCGTCGGCGTCGAACGCCGTCGCGACGTCGATCCCGTGATCGGCGAAGTTGAGGAACGTGCGCGGCGAGGACCAGCGGCCGAGCGCGGCGGTCACCGACTCGGCGGCGGCGGCCCCGGCGGCGGCGATCTCGGGCGTGGGCGCGGGCGCCAGCGCGAACAGCGCGTACGCGGCGTCGAGGCGGTCGAGCGCGCCATCCTGCGGCACCGCGAGCGCGCCGCCGAGGTGGCGCAACTCGGCGAACATCAGCGGGATGTCGACGCCGCGGCCCGCCACGGCGAGGAACGCCTCGATCGCGGTATCCGTCAGCTCGGACACCAGGGCATGGCGACCGACGGACGGCACCGGGCCGGGCGGGTCCATGTGCACCGCGAGCAGCTGCGGCGCCGGGATCCTGGCGAACGTGTCCATCTCGGGGGCGAGCGCACGCAGCGGGGCGAGCAGCTCGGCCGCTCGCTCGTCGCCCTCGAGCACGGCGCCGTCGATGACGACGAGGCTGCGTCCGCTCAGGAACGGCGGCAGCTCGGGCACCGGCGGGAACCGCATGAACCGCAGCGACGTGGTGACCGATTCGGGCAGGTCGGCGGTCCAGGCCGCCCACGCCCGGAGGACGTCCTCCGCGTGCGACAGGTCCCACAGCAGCATCCCGGCGACCACGTCCGCGATGGGCAGCAGGTCGAACTCGAGCGCGACGACGGCGCCGAAGCTGCCCCCGCCGCCCCGGACCGCCCAGAAGAGGTCGGGGTGCTCGTCGGCGCTCGCGCGGACCACCTCGCCCGTGGCGGTCACGAGCTCGACCGCCCGGAGGTGCGATGCGGCGAGCCCGTGCGCACGACCGTAGAACGACAGGCCGCCGCCGAGCGTGTAGCCGGCGACGGCGACGTCGCCCGCACTGCCGTGCACCGCGGTCAGCCCGTGCGGGGCGGCGGCCGCGACCACGTCCTGCCAGAGCGTCCCGCCGAGCACGCGCGCGATCCGCGCCTCGGGATCGATCGTCACGCCGGTCAGCTCGTGCAGGCGCAGCAGCATCACGTCGTCGAGCGGATGGTCGCCGAGCGCGGCGGCACCGTGGCCGGTGCTCTGCGGTGCGATGCGCAGGCCGAGCCTCGCGGCGGTGCCGACGACGCGGGCGACCTCGTCGATCGACCGCGGCACCGCGACCGCGGCGGGACGCTGGGTGACGGCGAGGTTCCACGGCGTGGAGGCCGCCTCGTACCCGGGGTCGCCGGGGAAGTGGAGGGTGCCCGCGTCGCGGAGCGACGGGGCGTCGGTGATCGAGGGGTTCATGGGTTCCTTCTTCGTGGATCTTCAGCGGATTCGGTGGGTGACGGACACGTCGGCGGAGATCGCGACGAGCATGTCGTCGATCCCCAGCCGTACTGCCGGGACGCAGGCGATCGCCGGGGCGACCGCCGCGGCGGCGAAGCGCTCCACGGCGATCTCGACGAGTTCCGCTGCCAGGCGGGCGTCGACCGCGCGCACGCGCACCCCGTCGACGGCCGACAGGTCGAGGCCTCGCTCGCGCAGGGCCGCCTCGAGGCGGACGAGCGCGAGGCAGAGCTGCGCCGTCGCGTCCTCGGCGTGCACGAGGTACCCGTGCTCGTCGACCGGTTCGGTCTCGATCGTGATGGTCACGCACTGAAGCCTGCGATCCGTCCGGCCACGGCGGTATCCCGAGCGACCGGGGAATCGGATCTCCCAGTCATCTGGGATATCGCGTTCGCAGGCGTCCGGCGCATACTGGTGCCGTGACCACCCGCCTGACCGAGGCCCGCGTGCAGGGCGACCTCGACGTGCTGTCTCGCGCGGGACTCAACCTCGACGAGTTCCTGGTCGAGGCGACCGGGTCGGTGCAGCGCGCCGTGCCATGGGTCGGCGCGTGCGTCGGCACGCACGACCCGGCGACGATGATGCTCACCAGCGCCCGCAAGTACGGCGCACTCGTGCGGAACAACGACCACGACCAGCTCTTCGGCATCATCGAGTACGGCTCAGACGAGGCGACCTCGTTCCGGTCGCTCGCCGTGTCGGCGCATCGCGCGATCGGGATGCACGAGACCACCTCGGGCGACCTCGAGCGCTCGGAGCGGATGACGCGGCTCATGCGACCCGTGTACGGCTTCGCCGACGAGGCGCGGCTGCTGTTCCGCGACGCCTCGGGCGTGTGGGGCGCCCTCGCGATCTTCCGCGGCGACGAGGACCCGAGCTTCGCCACCGACGAGGTCGACTTCCTCGGCAGCCTCTCCGAGTCGTTCGCCCGGGGCGTGCGCTCCGGCATGCTCGCGCGACTCGCGACCGGTCACCTGTCGGACCCCGAATCGGTCGGTCCGGCCGTCGTGATCGTCGACGCGCACGACCGCATCTCGCAGATCAGCGTCGGCGCCGAGGAGCGGCTCGACCAGCTGCGCGGCGACGCCCACGGCGGCGATCCGCTCGCCATCGTCAGCTCGCTCGTGAGCGCAGCCCGCCGCTCCCTCGGGACGCCCGGCGCGTCGCTGCCCCGGGCGCGAGTGCGGACCGGCGCCGGCGTCTGGCTCCTGCTGCACGCCTCACCGCTGCGCGGCTCGGACGGCGCAGTCGGCGACGTCGTCGTCACCATCGAGGAGGCGCGACCGCCCGAGATCGTCGCCCTCGTGGTCGCCGCCTTCGGCCTCACGCCGCGCGAACGCGACGTGACCCGCCTGGTGCTGCAGGGCGTCGAGACGAAGGAGATCGCTGCGACGCTGCACGTGTCGGCCTACACCGTGCAGGACCACCTCAAGGCGGTGTTCGACAAGGCCGGCGTACGCAGCCGCCGCGAGCTCATCTCACGCGTGTACTTCGACCAGTACGTGCCGCGCATGGGCGGCGACGTCGCGCCGTCTGGGTGGTTCGCCGAATGAGATGACGGATGCCGCGCGGCATCCGTCACCGCTCAGCGATCGCCGTGCGGCCGCTCGTCGCCGTGGCCGTGGTCGCCGTCGAAGTGCGGCGGGCGGTCGAAGACGTCCGGGTCGAGCACGAGCTCCTCGGCCTCTTCCTCGTCGGTGACCACGTCTTCACCGGCCTTCTCGGCGTGGCGGGCCTTGGCGCGCTCGCGGAAGTAGTGCCAGGCGGTCACGACCGCGGTGCCGCCGACAGCGACGAGCAGGATGACGTCGATGTACTCGCGGACGAGGTAGGCCACGGGAGGGATGAAGCCGATGAGGTAGCCGAACATCGTCAGGCCGAAGCCCCAGATCACGGCGCCGATGAAGTTGTACAGCGAGTACCGCGCGCGCTGCATGTGCCCGACGCCCGCGGCCACCGGCGCGAAGGTGCGCACGATGGGGACGAAGCGGGCGAGGATGATGGTGAGCCCGCCGAAGCGCTCGAAGAACGCGTTGGTGCGTTCGACGTTCTTCACGCTGAAGATGCCGCTCTCCTTGCGTTCGAACACGCGCGGGCCGCCGCGGTGGCCGATCTCGTACCCGACCTCGCCGCCCACGAACGCCGAGAGCCCGATGAGGAGCGCGACGACCCACGCGGCGACGCCGAAGACGCCGTTCGGCAGCGCCGGCGTCGAATGCGCCAGGAGGCCGGAGATGATGAGGAGCGTGTCGCCCGGCAGCAGGAAGCCGACGAGGAGCCCGGTCTCGGCGAACACGATGAAGCAGACCACGAGCAGGGCCCACGGGCCAGCCGCGCCGATGATCATCTCGGGATCCAGCCAGGGGATCAGCGCGGTGTGGATCACGGACGGCTCCTGTCGATGGACGCGGCGGAGGCCGGTCGCGGACGGCGTGGTGTCCGTGCAGTCTACCGAGCGGACCGGGGCGAGTGACCCGTGCTGGCCCGGAGTCCGCCGAGCGGATGACGGCGGGCACATGGGCCCGAGCGGGGTCAAGCGCCTTTCCACGATCCGGAGCTCGCCCGATACTGGGCCCGTGGGCACGGCGCTGCTGTTCGGTGCGGTCGCGTCCAGCGCACTGCTGCTGGGTGCGGTGCTCGGCGTGCGCTTCGAGTTCCCCAAGCGGCTGCTCGCGATCCTGCTCTCGTTCGCCGCGGGCGCGCTCATCACGGCGCTCGCGTTCGAGTTGTTCGAGGACGCGTATGAGCAGGGCGGCATCGTCCGCGCCGCGCTCGGGCTCTTCGTCGGCGCTGCGGTCTTCACCGGCCTGAGCGCGCTGCTCGACCGGTGGGCCCAGCCGGGGCGGCGCTCGAAGCCCGCCGACGAGGTCGAGGGCAGCGTCAAGCTCGACACGGACGCAGCGGCATCCGATCGAGGACCGACCTCGGCGTCGACGCGGGGCGCGGCGGGGCTGGCGCTGCTCGCCGCGGTCACGCTCGACGGCGTGCCCGAGAACCTCGCGCTCGGGGTGTCCCTCGGGTCGGCCGGGTCCGGCGGGCTCGCGCTGCTCGCCGCGATCTTCGTGTCGAACCTGCCCGAGGCGCTCGTCGGCGCGTCGTCGATGCGAGCCCAGGGTCGCTCGACCGCGGCCATCCTCGGTCTCTGGGCCGGCTGCGCCGCGCTCCTGGTGGTCGCGGTCCTCGTCGGCGCCGGACCGCTCGCCAACACCGACCCGGAGACCATCTCGCTGCCGCTCGCCTTCGCCGCGGGCGCCGTGATCGCGTCGCTCGCCGACACCCTCATGCCCGAGGCGTACGAGCACGGCGGACCCGCGGTGGCGCTCAGCACCGCCGCGGGGTTCGTGCTGTCGTTCGTGCTCTCGCTCGCCTGACCCACCGAAAGGACCGCCGATGTCGTCGACTCCGTACCTGTTCCGTCCGCCGCGCAGCACGCCGGAATCACGCGGCGGCCGGCCGCCGGAACCGCGCACCGAACACGTCGACGGGATGATCATCGAGCGCGACGTCACGGTGTCGACGGAGGCCGGGCGCACGGTGATCGCCGACGTCTACCGCCCGGACGGCGGCACGCCCGTGCCCGCCATCATCGCGTGGTCGCCGTACGGCAAGCACAACCCGGCGCCGATCGGCGTGATCTACCCCGAGAGCGGCGTGCGCCCCGAGGACATGGGCCCGAGGACCACGTTCGAGGCTCCCGATCCCGACTACTGGATCCCGCACGGCTACGCGCTCGTCATCGCCGACATCCCCGGGACCTGGTACGCGAAGGGACCCGCGACGTACTGCTCGCCGGAGGAGGCCGAGGACTTCCGCGACCTCATCGAGTGGGCCGGCACGCGCGAGTGGAGCAACGGCAGGGTCGGACTCTCCGGCGTCTCGTACCTCACGGTGTCCCAGTGGCGCGTCGCGGAGCTGAACCCGCCGCACCTGGCCGCCATCAACCCGTGGGAGGGGTGGTCCGACACGTACCGCGAGGTCGCCCGGCACGGCGGCATCCCGGAGACCTCGTTCTGGCCGTACATCTGGGAGCGCTGGGGAGCGAGCACGGGCGCGATCGAGGACCTCGAGGCCGAGAACGCCGCGCATCCGCTCTTCGACGACTTCTGGGAGTCCAAGGCCGCCCGGCTCGAGTCCATCCGGGTGCCGGCGTGGGTGGTCGGCAGTTGGTCGGACCAGGGGCTGCACAGTCGAGGCACCTTCGAGGGCTTCCGACGCATGGGATCGTCGCAGAAATGGCTCGACATCCACGGGCGCAAGAAGTGGGCCGAGTACTACCGGCCCGAGAACGTCGAGCGACAGCGGCAGTTCTTCGACCGATTCCTCAGGGGCGTCGACAACGGGTGGGAGGACCGTCCGACGGTGCAGTACGAGGTGCGGGAGTCGTACGACCGCGGCGACGTCGCCGGCGCAGAGGCGTGGCCGATTCCGGCGGTGCGGTACGCGTCGCTGCACCTCGGCGAGCGAGGGGCGCTCACCGAGACGGAACCGGATGCGGAGTCCGTCGTCGAGTACGACGGCCTCGGGAGCGGGATCGGCGCGCACCGCGTGCAGTTCGAGCACACGTTCGCGCAGCGCACGGTCATCGTCGGGCACGCGACCGCCGAGCTCGCGGTCTCCGCTCCGGATGCCGACGACATGGACCTGTTCCTCGGGCTGTTCAAGCGCGGCACCGACGGCGAGGTCGTCGGGTTCGCGCACTACGCGCAGTTCGAGGACGGACCCGTCGCCCTCGGGTGGCTGAGGGTCACCCACCGCGAGCTGGATCCGGAACGGTCCGAAGCCTTCCTGCCCGTGCTCGCCCACCGGCGGGCGCTGCCGATGGAGGCCACCGGGCCGACCCGGGTGACCATCGAGATCCTCCCCTCCGGCACCGTCTTCGAAGCGGGGGAGTCCCTCGTGCTGGTGGTGCAGGGCACCGACATCATGGAATACCCCGCGCTCGTCTACGCGCGCCACCACGACTCGGTGAATCGGGGGCGGCAGCGGGTGCACCTGGGAGGCGCCCATCCCTCGCGACTCGTCCTGCCGTACCTGGACTGACGTCGGCCCTCAACCGGCGCGGTCGACGATCCGGCGGAACCTCGGCACCGTGCGCCCCTCATGTTCGACGGTCTCGGCGAACATCCCGGCCGGCCGCACCCACTTGCCGTGGTCGCCGTAGAGCTGCCGGTAGACCACGACCCACTCCTCGGTCTCACTGTGCCGCGCGGTCGTCAGCACCTCGTAGCGGGCGCCCCTGTGGTGCTCGTAGACGCCGGGTTCGATCGGCGGCGGCTGGTTCGGGTCGGTCACGAGCCCATGGTACGGATGCCGCCGCGAGGACCCCCCGGTCGCTCAGCGGTTCGCGTGCAGGATCTCGCGCTGGTACGGCGCCACGACACGGTCGGACACGCGGCAGTCGAGCAGGAGGAAGCGGCGGTCCGCGACCGGCTCGGCCGCCCACGCGGCGACGCGGTCGAGGTCGGCGAGCTCGTGCACGACGACGGCTTCGGCGCCGACCGCCGCGGCGAGCCCCGCGAAGTCGACCTCGGGGATTCGCATCGGCCCCTCGGCGAGGCCCTTGGCGCCGTAGACGTGCACCTCCGCGCCGTAGACCGCGTCGTTCCAGACGACGGCGATCCCGCGGCCCGCCGCCGTGCGCACCGCGGACTCGAGGTCGGCGAGCGCCATGAGCCCGCCCCCGTCGCCGGTGGTGAGCACGATCGTGGCATCCGGGTTCGCGGCGGCCGCGCCGGGCACGCTCGGGAAGCCGAGCCCGATCGACTGGAACGCCGTGCCGACCATGATCATCCGGTCGGGCGACGCGACGGGCCAGTACATGTTCGCCCAGCCGATGAAGTGCCCGCCGTCGGAGACCACGACGCGGTCCTCGGGCAGCAGCTCGGCCAGGCGCGCGGCGACCGAGCGCGGGTCGAGCCGGCCGTCCCCGGCCACGCCGGTGCCGGGGTCGTGGCGAACGGATGCCGCGACATCCACTCGCTCGCGCCAGCCCGACGCCGAGGCGTCGATGCGACGCACGTCCTCGACGAGGGCCTCCGCGACGAGCCGTGCGTCACCCCTGAGGTAGGCGCCGACGTGCGGATGCGTCGCGGTCGGCGCCGTGTCCACCTGTGCGACATGCCCGCCCGGTCCGAAGAGCTCGCCGAACCGCATCGTGAACTGGTTGAGCGAGGCGCCGAAGACGACGGCGACATCGGCCTGCCGCACGAGCTCCATCGCCGCCTCCGCGCCGAATCCGCCGGCGACGCCGAGGTCGTACCGCGCGTCGGGGAAGATGCCGCGTCCGAGCGCGGTGGTCGCGGTGAGCGCGCCGGTCGCCGCCGCGAGCTCGCCGAGGGCCGGGCCGGCGCCGGCGAGCCAGGCGCCCCGCCCGGCGAGCAGCACCGGGCGCTGCGCATCGGCGAGACGCCCGGCGAGGTCGGCGATCGCCCGCTCGACGAAGTCCCCGGCCGGCGTCAGCGGCGCAGGAAGCCGCAGCGGCACCGTCTCGGGAACCTCGCCCGCCTCGAACGACGCCACGTCGTAGGGGATGGCGAGCACCGTCGGCACCCCGTACGCGAGCGCATGCTCGATGGCGATCACGGTGGTGGCCGCGGCATCCGTTCGCCCGACCGTGTACGTGCGCGCGCCGACGGCCGACGCGAGCGCGATCTGGTCGACGCCCCACGGCCGCGGGCCCGACGTGGGCTCGTCGCCGACGACGAGCACGAGCGGCACGCCCGCCTGCACGGCTTCGGCGAGCCCGGTGAGCGCGTTGGTGAACCCGGCGCCGTACGTGGCGGTCGCGGCGGCGAGCCGGCCCGACGCGCGGAAGTGGGCGTCGGCCGCGACGACGCCGCCGACCTCGTGGCGGACGGCGACGAACGCGGCATCCGTCCCGCGCTCGAGCGCATCGAGGAACCAGGCGTTGCCGTTGCCCATCACCCCGAAGACGTGGTCGACGTGGGCGGCGAGGGTGCGGGCGACGTGCGCGGAGACCGTGGGCATGGCGAGGCCTTTCGAGACGGGACGGATGCGTGGATTCCGTATGTGTCTCGCGAGGGCCGGGCCGCCCGGTCGCTTCGTGCCCATTTTCCGAGCACCGGCGCCTCGGGGCGCCTGGACAGCAGCGAGTCTAGTGCGGAAGGTGGGACTTGAACCCACACGCCCGAAGGCACAGGAACCTAAATCCTGCGTGTCTGCCGATTTCACCACTCCCGCGAGTGCCCGATCATTCTAGGCGGCGGCTCGCGCTCACCGTGCGGGCGGCGTCGGGGTCCCGAGCCGGGCGAACAACCGCATCCTCCGCTCCATCGCCTCGGCGTCGGAGGGCAGGTCCCAGAGGTACACCTGCTCGGACGGCGCGTAGCGGAGGGTGCGGGCCGAGGTCACGACTTCGATCTCGTCGTGCTCGACGCCGAACAGGTCGGCGCCGGTGTACGCCGTCGCCCGGATGATCGTGCCGAGGGATTCGCCGGTCTCCGTCGCGAGCACGCGCCCCGCATGCCGGGCTCGGAGGCCGCGGGCGGAGATGCGCTTCAGCGGGCGCGCTTCGGTGCCCGTGATGTTCGGCCAGCACACCCGGCAGCTCCGCGGGTGCGTCATCGAACGCGCACGCTCTCGCGTGAGGAGCGCGGGAAGCGGGATCCGGTACTCCCGATCGTCGGTCAGCCGGCGGCGGTGCTCCTCCGTCCAGCGTGCCCGCCGGTCGAGCGCGGGCTCGAGCGCCGGGCACTCCAGGCGGTGGAGGGTCTCGTCTCGCCGGCCCACCCGCGTGATCGCGAACTCGGCACCGTCGTCGAAGGCCCGACGCAGTGCGTCGAGCTCGTCGGCGACGATCCGCTCGACCAGTGCGTCGGTGTCGTGGGTCGTCGCGTCGCCGATCGTGTCGGGTTCCGCCGTTCCGGATGTCGCCATCCGTCCTCCGTTCCTCGTCGTCCCCCGAGAGCAGGTGCTCGGGTCGAACGTACCCGGCGGGGCGGTCGGTTCCGCGCAGCGGCGCGACGTGTCCTGCAGATGCGGTTGACTGGTCGCATGGTGCAGCGGCCTGAGGACGGAGCCGCCCGCGGCCGCGCGCTGCGATGGTTCGGCACCGTGTCGCCCGCTGCCGTGATCGGCGCGCTGCTCGCGGTGCTGTCCCTCGCGCTGCCGGCGCTGTGGGCGCTCGGCGTCGCCGCGGTCGCGATCGCCCTCGGTGTCATCGGCCGCCGGCAGTTCCGGGCCGACCCGTCGACGGGCCCCGGGTGGATCTCGCTCGCCGCGATCGCGCTCGGCGGGTTCGTGTTCGTCAGCCAGGGGATCCTCCTGCTCGTCGCGACGATCGGCAACTGACGCCGCGGCAGGCTCGCGCCGCGCCATCCGTCGCCTCTGGCCCCGGGTCGGGCGCGTCGCTACCCTGACGAGTGGACCGTCCGATGCGGCGCAGCGGGGGAGGTGGTGCTCGTGGGCGACCGCGGAGTGATCCTCGTCGTCTCCGACGACGCCCGCGCGTTCGGCGAGCTCCGCGGCATCCTCGACGCCGACACGTACGCGGTGGTCCACGCCGAGGGTGATGTGTCGCACGCGAGCGCGGCGCTCGCCGGGTCACCGGATCTCATCGTCGTCGACACCGAGCTCGCCCGCATGGACCCCTTCGGGCTGGTCGACGACCTGCATCGCGCCGGCCAGGCCCGCGACCTGCCGGTCATCTTCATGGCCCCCGAGACCGACGTCGAGCACCGCGTCCGCAGCCTCGAGGCCGGCGACGACCTCATCTCGACCCCGCTCGATCCACGCGAAGTGCTCGCGCGCATCGAACGCCAGGTGACGGTGTCCAAGGTTCGGATGGCGCTCAGGGAGTCCGAGGCGAAGTTCCGGTCGGTCATGGAATCGGCCATCGACGCGATCATCTCCGCCGACCATGAGGGCGTCATCCGCAGCTGGAACAGTGCGGCGACCGCGCTGTTCGGTCACACCGAGGCCGAGGCGGTCGGCCGGAAGCTCGAACTGATCATCCCCGAGCGGTTCCGCGACCTGCACCGCACCGGCATCCGTCGCGTCACGGGCGGCGGCGAGACGCACGTGATCGGCTCGACCGTGGAGGTCGCGGCGCTCCGGCGCGACGGCACCGAGTTCCCCGTCGAGCTGTCGCTCGCGACCTGGTTCCTCGACGAGGACCGCTACTACACGGGCATCATCCGCGACATCAGCGAGCGCAAGCAGGCCGAGCAGAAGTTCCGCTCGGTCACCGAGTCCGCTATCGACGCGATCATCTCCGCCGACCACACGGGCCGGATCGTGTCGTGGAACTCCGCCGCGACGCGCATCCTCGGCCACACCGAGGAGGAGGCGGTCGGGCAGAAGCTCGAGCTCGTCATCCCCGAGACCTACCGCGACCAGCACCGCACCGGCATCCGTCGCTATACCGAGACCGGCGAGGCGCACGTGATCGGATCCACCGTCGAGCTGTCGGCGCTGACGAAGGCGGGCGCGGAGATCCCGATCGAGCTGTCGCTGTCGACATGGACCGTGCACGAGGACCGCTACTACACGGGCATCATCCGCGACATCGGCGAGCGCAAGGCCGCAGAGGAGGCGCTGCGGCAGAGCGAGCAGGAGCTCAGGGAGCGCGGCGAGGAGCTGCGGAGGAAGAACGCCGCCCTCGAGGAGACGCTCGACCAGATCAGCCGGATGCAGGACCAGCTGATCCTGCAGGAGAAGATGGCCTCGCTCGGCAAGCTCAGCGCCGGGATGGCGCACGAGCTCAACAATCCCGCCTCAGCAGCGCAGCGCGGCGCGGTGCAGGCCGAGACCGTGTTCGCCAAGCTGCAGGAGGCCCAGCTGCAGCTCGGCCGGCTCGGGCTGTACGGTGCGAAGCTCGACCGCCTCCGCGAACTCGACCGTCGTGCCGCGGAGCGTGCGCGCGACCCGGCGCAGCTCGACGCGATCACGCGCAGCGACCGCGAGGCGGAACTCGAGGATTGGCTCGACGCACGCGGCATCCGCTCGGCATGGGAGCTCGCTCCTGCGTTGGTGAGCCTCGGCTACACCCGCGAGGGCCTCGACGAACTCGAGACCGCGTTCGACGCCGAGGAGCTCGTCGTGGTCGTCGAGTGGCTGGGCCTGAAGTTCCTCATCTACAACCTGCTCTCCGAGGTGGCGGTCGGCACGACCCGCATCGTGGAACTCGTCAAGGCGCTGAAGACCTACACCTACATGGACCAGGCTCCCGTGCAGGACGTCGACGTCCGGGAGGGACTCGACAACACGCTCATCGTGCTGCACAGCAAGCTCAAGCGGAGCGTGAACGTGGTGCGCGAGTACGACGCCGACCTGCCCGCGATCCAGGCGTACGCGGGCGAGCTGAACCAAGTGTGGACGAACCTCATCGACAACGCCATCGACGCGATGGGCGGCAGCGGAACGCTGACGATCCGCGCCCGGCGCGCGGGCGACGACGTGGAGGTGGAGATCGAGGACGACGGTCCCGGCATCCCGCCGGACCTCCTCACGAAGCTGTTCGACCCGTTCTTCACCACCAAGCCGCAGGGGGAGGGCACGGGCCTCGGCCTGCCGATCTCGCGCAACATCGTCGTGAAGAAGCACCACGGCGAGGTCGCGGTCGAGTCCGAGCCGGGCCGAACCCGGTTCACCGTGCGCCTGCCGATCGACCTCGCGCCGTCCGGGGCAGCCGAGGGAGCCGAGGGGGCCTGAGCCGTGGCCGAGCCGTCGCCTCTGGCCCCGCGGCGAGCGCGTCGCTACTCTTGCGGTGAGCCGACCTTGGTGCGATGCAGCGAGGGGAGGTGGACTCGTGGGTGATCGCGGGGTGATCCTCGTCGTCTCCGACGACGCCCGCGCGGCCGGCGACCTCCGCGGGATCCTCGACGAGGACGGCTACGCCGTCGTGGCCGCCGACGGCGATGCCGCGCACACGCGGGCCGCGCTCGCCGGAGCGCCCGACCTCATCGTCGTCGACACGTCGCTCGGCCACACCGATCCGTTCGACCTCGTCGCCCGACTGCATCAGGCGGGTTTCGCGCGCGACCTGCCCGTGGTGTTCATGGCGCCCGAGTCCGACATCGAACGGCGCGTGCGAAGCCTCCAGGCCGGTGACGACCTCATCTCGACGCCGCTCGACCCGCGCGAGGTCGTGACCCGCATCGAGCGGCAGGTCACGGTCTCGAGGTCGCGGACGGCGCTTCGCGAGTCCGAGGCGAAGTTCCGGTCGGTCATGGAGTCGGCGACCGATGCGATCATCTCCGCGGACGCCGAGGGGGTCATCCGCAGCTGGAACAGTGCCGCCGCCGTCCTCTTCGGGCACACCGAGACCGAGGCGGTCGGTCGGAGGCTCGAGCTCATCATCCCGGAGCGGTTCCGCGACCGGCACCGCACCGCCATCCGCCGAGTCAGCGCCGGCGGGGAGACCCACGTGATCGGGTCGACCGTCGAGCTGGCGGCGCTCCGCAAGGACGGCACGGAGTTCCCGATCGAGCTCTCGCTCACGACCTGGTTCCTCGACGACGACCGCTACTACACGGGCATCGTCCGCGACATCAGCGAGCGAGTGCAGGCCGAGCAGAAGTTCCGCTCGGTCACCGAGTCCGCGATCGACGCCATCGTCTCCGCCGACGACACGGGCCGGATCGTGTCGTGGAACTCCGCCGCGACGCGCATCCTCGGCCATACCGAGGAGGAGGCGCTCGGGCAGAAGCTCGAACTCATCATCCCCGAGCGGTACCGCGACCAGCACCGCACCGGCATCCGTCGCTACACCGAGACCGGCGAGGCGCACGTGATCGGATCCACCGTCGAGCTGTCGGCGCTGACGAAGTCCGGCGCCGAGATCCCCGTCGAGCTCTCGCTGTCGACATGGACGGTCGGCGACGATCGCTACTACACGGGCATCATCCGCGACCTCGGCGAGCGCAAGGCCGCCGAGGAGGCGCTCCACCGGAGCGAGGAGGAGTTCCGCGCGAAGGAGGCGGAGTTCCGCACGAGGAACGCCGCCCTCGAGGAGACCCTGCGCCGGATCGGGACCATGCAGGACCAGCTGGTCCTGCAGGAGAAGATGGCGGCGCTCGGCAGGCTCAGCGCGGGCATGGCGCACGAGATGAACAACCCCGCCTCCGCCGCACAGCGGGGCGCGTCGCAGGCCGTCACGGTGTTCGCGAAGTTGCAGGGGGCCCAGATCGAGCTCGGCCGCCTCGGCCTCTACGGCACGCGGCTCCAGAAGCTCCGCGAACTCGACGCGCTCGCCGCGGCCTGCGCGAACGAACCGCTCGAACTCGGTGCGGTGGAGCGCAGCGACCGGGAGGCCGAACTCGAGGAGTGGCTGGACGCGCACGACGTGCCCTCGGGCGGCGACCTGGCGGCGTCGCTCGCGAGCCTCGGCCTGGTTCGCACCGATCTCGACGCGCTCGGCGGCGTCTTCGGCGGCGAGGGACTGCCCGTGGTCGTGGAATGGCTCGGGCTCAAGTCGTCGGTCTACGCGCTGCTCTCGGAGATCGCGGTGGGGACGAACCGCGTCGTCGAGCTCGTGAGGGCCCTGAAGAACTACACGTACATGGACCAGGCGCCCGTGCAGGACGTCGACGTGCGGTCCGGGCTCGACAACACGCTCGTGATCCTGCACAACAAGCTCAAGGACGGTGTGACGGTGGTGCGCGCGTACGACACCGACCTGCCCTCGATCCACGCGTACGCGAGCGAGCTGAACCAGGTGTGGACGAACCTGATCGACAACGCCATCGACGCGATGGGCGGCAGCGGCACCCTGACGATCCGCGCACGCCGGGTGGGTGACTGGATCGAGGTGCAGTTCGAGGACGACGGGCCGGGCGTGCCCCCCGAGATCCGCTCGAAGCTGTTCGATCCGTTCTTCACGACGAAGCCGCCGGGGCAGGGCACCGGCCTGGGCCTCGCGATCTCGCGGAACATCGTCGTCAAGAAGCACGGCGGCGAGTTCGACCTCGAGTCGCGACCCGGGTGCACCCGGTTCACGGTGCGGTTGCCGATCGGCCGGGCACCGGGCGACGACGGCGAGGACGACGAGCCGGATGACGCCTGGCGGACGGAGGAGGAGTGATTCCATGGTGAAGCCGGTCATCATGACCGTCGACGACGAGCCGCAGGTGCTCAACGCGGTCGCGCGCGACCTGCAGGCCCGCTACCGCGAGGACTACCGGATCGTGAAGGCCGGCTCCGGGCAGGAGGCCCTCGATGCGATCGCGGAGTTCGAGCGGCGCAGCACCCCCGTCGCGCTCTTCGTCGTCGATCAGCGGATGCCCGGCATGTCGGGCACCGAGTTCCTCACCGAGGCGATCAAGCACTATCCCGAGGCCAAGCGGGTGCTGCTGACGGCGTACGCCGACACGGATGCCGCGATCACGAGCATCAACGCCATCGACCTCGACTACTACCTGCTGAAGCCGTGGGATCCGCCCGACGAGCGCTTCTATCCCGTGCTCAACGACCTGCTCGACGACTGGGTCGCGAACACGCCGCCGGTGTACGAGGGCATCCGCGTGGCGGGCACCCTGTGGTCGCCGACGACGCACGCCGTGAAGGACTTCCTCGCCCGGAGCCAGATCCCGTACCAGTGGCTCGACATCGAGAAGAACCCCGGCGCACGAGAGCTCGTCGAGGCGACCACGCCGGGCAGCACCCGGCTGCCGGTGGTGTTCCTGCCCGACGGCACGGTGCTCGCGTGCCCCGACCTGCATGAACTCGCCGACCGGATCGGCCTTCGCGCGCCGCCGCAGGCGCCGTTCTACGACCTCGTCGTGATCGGGGCCGGGCCGGCGGGGCTCGCCGCGGCGGTGTACGGCGCGTCCGAGGGCCTGCGCACCGTCGTGGTCGAGCGCGAGGTGCCCGGCGGCCAGGCGGGGACGAGTTCGCGCATCGAGAACTACCTCGGGTTCCCGCACGGCATCAGCGGCGCCGACCTCGCCCGGCGCGCGGTCACCCAGGCGAAGCGGCTCGGCGCCGAGATCCTCAGCCCGCAGACCGTCACGGGCCTGCGCGTCGAGGACTCGTACAAGATCGTCACGCTCGACGACGGCAGCGAGCTCCGCTCGCGCGCGGTCGTGCTCGCCACCGGCGTCGACGCGCGCACGCTCGGCATCCCCGGCGAGGAGCGGCTCAACGGGGCATCCGTCTACTACGGCGCGGCCGCCAGCGAGGCGGTGAGCTACGCCGGATGCGACGTGGTCGTCGTCGGCGGCGCGAACTCGGCCGGGCAGGGCGCGATGTTCCTGTCGCGGTACGCCGCCCACGTGACAGTGCTCGTGCGCGGCGAGTCGCTCGCGCGGAGCATGTCGCGGTACCTCATCGACCAGATCGAGGCGACGCCGAACATCACGGTGCGTCCGCACGCGCAGGTGACCGCGCTCGAGGGCGAGTCGCGGCTGACGTCGCTGACCGTGCGCGACACGGTGACGGGCGCCGAGGAGCAGCTGCCGGCCGACGCGATGTTCGTCTTCATCGGCGCCGTGCCCGGCTCGGAGCTGGTGCGCGACCTCGTGGAGCTCGACGACGGCGGGTTCGTCATCACCGGGCAGGACCTCGTCCTCAACGGCCGCCGCCCGCCCGGGTGGACGCTCAAGCGCGACCCGTTCATCCTCGAGACGAGCGTGCCCGGCATCTTCGCCGCGGGCGACGTGCGCCACGACGTGATGCGCCGCGTCGCGTCGGCGGTCGGGCAGGGTGCGGTCGTGCTGAGCGTCGTGCACAAGTACCTCGAGACGGTCTGAGCCGGTCAGCGGATGCCCGGGCGGCATCCGTTCGCGCCATGATGGGGCGATGGCGACCGACGGGCTGACCGAGGCGGCCGACGCGCTGTACGCGCTCGTGCCCGAGGAGTTCACGGCCGCGCGGAACGCGCGCGCGGCCGACGCCAGGACGTCCGATCCCGCGCTGGCGAAGCGGATCACGGGCCTGCGGCGTCCGTCGCCTGCGGCGTGGATCGTGAACCGGCTCGCACGGGAGCACCCGGAGGAGCTCGGCGACCTCGTCGGCCTCGGTGGCGAACTCGCCGACGCGCAGGCCTCGGGCGACGGCCGGGCGCTGACGGCGCTCGGGTCGGAGCGGCGGCGGGCGGTCGGCGACCTGCTGCGGCAGGCGTCGGCGCTCGCGGATGCCGCGGACCGCTCGCCGTCACGCGCGGTGCTGGACGAGGTCGAACGCACGCTCGTGGCAGCGACCGTGTCCGCCGAGGCGGGCGCGGCCGCGCGGTCGGGACGGCTGGTGCGGGCCCTGCAGGCGGTGGGGTCCGAGGTCGACGTGGCCGGCGCGGTCGCAGGCCAGGTCGCGGCGGGCGGTGCCGCCGGGTCGGCGCGTTCTGGCCGGCGAACGTCGGCCGGAGGTGCGGCGGGGCGTCGAGCGGATGCCGCTGGCGAGGCGAGTCCTGCCGAGGCGGCCCCCGACGAGGCGGGCGACCGGGCCGCCGACCGCCGCGACCGTGCCGCCGCGAAGGCGGAGTCGGAGTCGCGGGCCGCCGCCGCTCGTCGCCTCGCCGAGGCCGAGGCCGAGGTGGCGGCAGCGAGGGACCGCTTCGCGACGGCCGAGGACGCGCGCGCCGAGGCCGCCGCCGCGATGGAGTCCGCGACGGGACGCGTCGCCGCCCTGCACGCCGAACGCGACGAGCTCGAGGAACGCCTCGACCGGGTCCGCGAGGAACTCGCCGAGGCCGAGCGCGATGCCCGCGCCGCGACCCGTGAGCGGGAGTCGGCGGCGCACGCGGCCGACCGTGCGAGCGCCGACCTCGACGCGGCTGAGGCCGCCGCCGCACGCCTCGCCTGAACGCACTCGCCCGGCGCGTGCGCCCGTCGCCGGTCGGACGTGGGGCTACCGTGCTCGCCGACGCGGCATCCGGCAGCGACGGTCAAGCCCCGCGACCGCCGTGCCGCGCCGGGTAGCCTCCCGGCGAAGGGGGTCGACGATGACCGAACACATCGAGGCCTGCGCCCGGCTGGAGCGCGAGTGGCCGTCGGGCGTGAAGGCCGCCGTGCTCGTGGTGGCCGGGGCGTCCGCGCTCGTGCACGTCAGCGGGATCCAATTCACTCTGCCCGGTGTCGATGGCGGCGCTGGTGCTCGCCGAGATCGCCGCGCCCGAGATCGGACGCCGAACCCGCTTCTGGCTGACCGCGCTCGCGATCCTGGGCCTCGTGCTCGCGACGGGCCGCATCCTGACCGCCATGTGACCTCAGCGCTCGGCGAGCCAGCCGGGCAGGTCGGCGATCGAGTCGAGCACGGCATCGGGCCGGATGTCGCCGTCGAGGTCGGCGGGCGTGAACTTGCCCGTGCGCACGAGCACGCCCGTGAGGCCGGCGCGCTGCGCGCCCTCGACGTCGGTGCGGAGGTCGTCGCCCACCATCACCACGTCGGCCGGATCGACGTCGAGCGCGGCGACGGCCGTGCCGTAGAACGCCGCGTCGGGCTTGCCGAGCACGACGGCCTCGCGCCCCGTGGCGTACTCGAGGGCGCGCACGTAGCCGCCGACGTCGAGCCGCAGCCCGTCGGGCGCCCGCCAGTACCGGGTGAGCCCGAGCGCGACGAGCGGTGCGGCCGGGTTCGCCATGAGCAGCCGGAACGCGCGGTTCAGGGTCGCGAAGTCCCATGCCTCGCCGAGGTCGCCGAGCACCACGGCGCCGGCGCCCTCGTCGACGGATGCCGCGAGCGGCTCGAACGCCGCGAACTCCTCCGCCGTGGCATCCGGGACGAAGAGCGCGGGCCGCTCGATGCGCTCCCGGCGGAGCCATTCGGCGGCGGCGACCGCCGGGGTGAGGAGGTGCGAGGCGTCGGTCGCGACGCCGAGCCGGGCGAGCTTCTCGACGATCGCGCTCCTGGGGCGCGAGGTCGTGTTGGTGAGGAACCGGAACGGGATGCCGTCGGCCTCGAGGCCGGCCACGGTCTCGACCGCGCCCGGCACCGCCTCGTCGCCCACGTAGACGACGCCGTCGAGGTCGAGCAGCACGCCCGTCATGCGTCCATCATGCTCTCGACGGCGGTCGTGCGGCACGCAACGGGTCAGAGCTGGGTGCTGCTCAGGACCTCGCTCGCCGCGATCTTCAGCACGCCGCCCTCGTCGACCAGGCGGTAGGCGGTCACCTCGCGGACCACGCGACCGTCGTCGAACGTGTAGGTGAGGGTCGCCTGCGCGTCCGTACCGGTCGCGGTCACGTCGGCGATCGCCACATCCGTGATCTCGCCCCAGAAGGCCTCGTAGGCGTCGCGGCCGCCGACGTGGTTCACCTGGTAGTCCTCGGTCATCAGGCTCCACGCGCTGTCGAGGTCGCCGGGAACCAACGCGTAGTAGTCGACGAGCATGTCGGCCGCGCGCTGCTCGGCGCTCGGCGGGGCCTCGGTCTCCGCGGGCGGCGGAGCGGGCTCTTCCGTCGGCTCCTCGGCCGGTGCCGACTCCGCCGGGGGCGCCTCGGACTCGGCCGGCTCGGAGGTCGGCGTCTCCTCGGCCTCCGGGCCCGCGGCGACCCCGCCGTCCTGCCGGAGGCCGTTGAACAGCAGGATGCCGCCGACCACCAGCAGGGCCAGAGCAACCAATGCGCCGCCGACGAGTGCCGCGGTCCTCCTACGGCGGGGCTGAGCCTCGGGCTCGGGCGCCGGCTGCTCCTGTGGCGTCGCCGGCTGCGTCTCCGCCATCCAGGGGAACAGCGGCGAGGCCGGGCCCGTCGGCTGCGGCGTCGTGGGCGCCTCGGCCTCGGCCAGTGATTCGGTCTCGGCGGCCTCCTCGTCGGCGTCTGCGAGGGACGCGGTTTCGGCGGCCTCTGCAGGGGAGTCCGCTTCGGCATCGTCTGTCAGGGACTCGGTCTCGGCGGTGTCGCCGATCGCCCGCGTGTCCGCCGGCATGGTCGGCGGTTCGTGCGCGGCGGCGGCCGCGGTCGCACCGCTCGCGGCCGCGGCGGCGGCAGCCGCACCGCCGGCGAGGGGCAGCGTGGACGGCAGGGTGTCCTCGCCGTCCGCCGGCCCCGCGGCATCCGTCGTCGCCGCCTGTTCGTCGAGGTCGGTCAACCGCCGCGTCACGGTCGACATGTCGGGACGCTGCTTCGGGTCGGAGGCGAGCATCTCATGCAGCAGCGGCGCGAGCGGTCCCGCGCTCGTGGGAACCGCGACCTCGCCCCGGGCGACCCGGTGGAGCAGCGCGATCGCGTTCTGGTCGGTGCCGAACGGCGGCGTGCCCTCGAGCATGGCGAACATCGTCGAGCCGAGCGAGAACACGTCCGACGCGAAGCTCGACGGCTCGCCGCGGGCCACCTCGGGGGCGAGGTAGGCGGGCGTGCCGTGCACCAGCCCGGTGGCGGTGATGGTGGTGTCGCCGAGGGCCTGGGCGATGCCGAAGTCGCTGATCATCGCCGAGCCGTCCTCGCGGATGAGGATGTTGCCGGGCTTCACGTCGCGGTGCACGATCTTCCGGCGATGCGCGGCGGCCAGCGCCGACCCGACCTCCGCTCCGACTCGCGCCGTCTGGCGGGGCGTGAAGGTGCCGTGCTCCTGCAGCAGCGTCGAGAGCGGCGTCGAGTCGATGAGCTGCATCACGATGCACGGCTGCCCCTCGTGCTCGATCACGTCGAACACCGGCACGGCATGCGGATGGTGCAGCCCGGCGCTGATGCGCGCCTCGCGCATGGCGCGCTTCGTCGTGACCTCGCGCTCCTCGTCGGTGAGCTCGGGTTGCGTGCGGAGCATCTTCAGCGCCACGGTCCGCTGCAGGCGTTCGTCCCACGCGTGCCAGACCACGCCCATGCCGCCGCTGCCGATCATCTTCACGAGGCGGTAGCGGTCGGCGACGAGGTCGGGTGGCGTTTTCATAGGGGTATTCCGTGGCGGCACCACCCCGACGGTACCGCCGTCCATGCTTTCCCCTCACGGGCTTGCGGGGATGGACGGGGTGTGCGAGGGTCCGGTCCCTGGATGCGCCGGTGTGGATAGATCCGCTGCGCGCGGGTGCTCGGTGCCCGCACGCATCAGCCACTCGGCCGCGGCGACCGCGGGCCTCGAGGCCGCGCGACGGCCTCGGCCGCACCCGGCACCGCCTCGCCGCCCACGTACAGGACACCGTCGAGGTCGAGCAGCACGCCCGTCATGCCTCCATCATGCGATCGCCGGGGCCGACACCGCACGGTACGCCGGGTCGGGCGCCTCGTCGAGGAGGACGAGTTGCGCGTCGGTGAGCGGGAGGCTCGCGGCCTCGAGCGCGAGGTCGAGCTGATCCAGCCGGCTGCCCCCGAGCAGCGGGCGGATGCCGTGGCGGATGAGCCAGGCGAGCACGACCTGGCTGCGGGTCGCACCCGTCTCGGCGACCACCGCATCGAGGGCTGCGAGCCGGCGCGTGGTGCCCGGATGGTCGTACACCTCGGGGATCGGCTTGGCGGGGTTGTCGTATGCACCGGAGAGCAGCGGTGTGTACGCCCACAGTTCGAGCCCGTGGGCCAGCGCGAAGTCGTGCTGCTCGTCGCTCAGCACCCCGAACGGGTGGACCACGCCGTCCGGGCGGGTGCCCGGCCGGGGGCGCAGGTAGGTCGCGTTCAGCTGCAGCGCGTCGATCGGCGTCGCCCCACGTGCGGCGGCGTGCGCGCGGGCGCGCTCGACGCGCCAGGCCGGGTGGTTGGAGGCGCCGGTGCGGCGCACGGTGCCGCGGTCGGTGAGCTCGGCCAGCGCGTCGACGCTCTCCTCGATGGCGACCGAGCGGTCCTCCTGGTGCAGCCAGAGCAGATCGACGGTCTCGACGCCGAGCCGCTCGAGGCTGCCGGCGACGGCGTCGAGGATGGCGCGGCGGCTGAGTCCGGCCCGGTGCTCGGGCCACGACCCGGCCCACAGCGGCTCCGCGCCGACCTTCGTAGCGATGCGGACGCGCTCGCGCATGCCGGGACGCGACGCCAGCCAGCGACCGATGACGCGCTCGCTCGCGCCGCCGCGGCCGTCGGGGCTGTCCCAGAACGCGTAGCAGTCGGCCGTGTCGATCCACTCGCCGCCGCGTTCGACGAAACGGTCGAGCAGTGAGAACGAGGTCTCCTCGTCGATGCGCGTGCCGAACGGCATGGCGCCGAGCACGACGGCGGACGACGGTGCGGGAACGGTGGTGTGGTGGGGCGAAGAGTTCATGTCCCAGACTCTGCAATCTGGAGCGCGCTCCAGGTCAAGCGGTACGCTCTCGCGCATGAGCACCTATTCGCCGGCCGAGGCCGCCGAACGCAGCGGCTTCTCGATCGACACGCTCCGGTACTACGAACGCGAGGGCATCATGCCGCCGGTCGCCCGCACTTCCGGTGGGCGGCGGGCGTACAGCGACGCCGACCTGTCGACGCTGGACCTCCTGCGGTGCCTGCGCGAGACGGGCATGCCCATCGACCGCCTCCGGCGCTACGGCGAGCTCTGCCGCGACCCGGGAACCCTCGCCGAGCGCATGGAGCTGCTCCGTGAGCACGTGGCCGCGGTCGATGCGCAGATCGAGCAGCTCCGCCGTCAGCGAGCGCGCCTCGACGAGAAGCTGGGGTGGTACGCGGAGCAGCTTCGGGCAGCGTCGGCTGCCGCCGACTGATCTCGCCCCGCTCCGCGCCCGGTCCTCGACCCGGGGCATTGCCGGCGCTGCCGGCTCCATGTGGATAACTTCCCGCCTCCATCGGCGGCGCTCTCCAAGATGGACGACATGTCCGATCCCGTGCGCTCCATCGCCGAGCGGGTGCGCGGTCGGGTGCTCCGCGAGGGTGTCGATCTCGCCCGCGACGAGGCGCTTGCCTCGCGGTACGCCGCGGAGGAGGTGCGCCGCTACTCCGAGCGGGCGCTCGCGGGGGCGCACGCCCCGCTCGACGACGAGCGCGACGCGGCGCGTGAGGTCGTGGCATCCATCACCGGGTACGGGCCGCTGCAGCCGTTCTTCGACGACCCGACCGTGGAGGGAAACTGTTCGCAGTGCCAATCTGTGGCGTGGCGCCGCTAGAGCTTCCATGGGCGGGGCCCTCGTCAGCGTGGGAAGCGGCGCCTTGAGGATCATGCCTGCCATGATTGCGGGGTGTATAAGCCCCTTTCGGTCGCCGAGGTCCTCCTCGACGAGGAGAACCCTAGATTCCCGGAATCCGTCGACAGTCAGGCAGATGCAATCAACGCGCTTCTCGACCTAGGACGCGAGAAGATGATCGCTCTGGCTCGTGACATCGCGGAGTCGGATGCCCTGGATCCCACTAATCCTCCCATCGTGTGGGAGTCGGAGGGCGACAGGATCGTCCTCGAAGGGAATCGGCGGCTCGCCGCACTCAAACTCCTGCGCAACCCGCAACTTGCGCGCGCCTCGGCCACTCAGCGCGCCTTTGAGCGAATCCGCAAGGAGGCGCAAGGCCCAGAGATCGAAGCGGAAGGCCCCGAAGAGATCGTCTGTTGGGTAGTGAGCAGCCGGGAAGAAGCCCATCGGTGGATCGAGCTTCGGCATACGGGCCAGAACGGTGGCGTCGGGACTGATCCGTGGAACTCGTATCAGAGCAACACGTTCCGGCGGCAGAAGGGGACTGCGAACGACCGCGCGTGGCTCGTTGTGCGAGCGGCGCTATCCACCTTCGCAGACGACCAGACGCTCGTGAGCGATGTCCGGACCGTGCGAGATACCAAGTTCACGAACCTGTCCCGGCTCCTCGGGCGGCCTTACGTCCGTGAGGCATTCAAGATCTCGGTTGTGGACGACGAGGTGACGTTCCGGTCGCAGAGCCCGTTCTATGTCGACGTTCTCCGGACGATGTTCTCGGATCTCGTAAGCATGCCGGTCGACGCCATCATGACTGGCGAGAAGCAGGACGAATACGCGGACGCAGTCTTGGCGGCAGTTCGTGAACAACACCCCGAAGAAGAGCGCGACGCCGGATCAGACCAGCCTTCGGACCCAGACGGGGAGGGGGCTGAATCCGGCGGTGGCACCTCGGGCACCGCTGGAGGCGGATCGAATGTGGGCGGCACTGCCACAGGTGGCGAAGGGGGCACGACTTCGACGAGGACGCGCCGACGCTCCGGCCCTCGTGTCGTCCAGAAGGTGTTCTACGGACTCAACCTCAGCAACTTCTCAACGCGGACTGTTGCGGTGCTGAAGGAAGCACAGAAGGTCAAGATCGATGATGCTCCCTCCGTCTGCGCCGTTATGGTGCGCGTCGTGGTCGAGCTGTGCGTGACGGAGGTCGGCGTGGAGCAGGAGTGGTTCGCAGAGGGTCTGTCTCTTCGGAAGAAGCTTCGCAAGGTGCTACTGGAGCTCGATCCGGACTGCGCGAACCCGGCTAGGCGGGATAAGAGTCTGGAAATGGCATGGATCAGATCCCAGGCGGACGATGGGGACGGGCTCGCCGTCGATGAAATGAATGCATACGTGCACAACTACGCCGCCCATCCGGACGGGGACCGAGTTCGCGCTCTCTGCGAGGCATTCAAGCCCATGCTCGTGCGGCTCGATCAGCTTCTAGAGGAAGAGCGAGCCGCGTGAGATTTCGATCCCTGAGCCCTCTTCGATACCCGGGCGGCAAGGCAAGGCTCGCCACGTACATGGCCAAGTTGTTACGTGCCCAACACCCACGCCCTCGCTACTACGCGGAGCCTTTCGCTGGCGGAGCTGGCGCGGCTCTACACCTGCTTGCGGCCGAGGAAGTTCGCGGGGTTCTCCTTAACGATCTCAGTCCCGGCATCGCGGCCTTCTGGCGTTCCGTCTTCAACGAGACCGAGACCTTCGCACAACGCATCGAGCATCAGGAGTTGTCTCTCGACGCCTGGCACGCTGCACGCACGAGCTACTTCGACCCGGCTACTGATGACTTCGAGCGCGGGTATGCCACCTTCCTGCTCAACCGGTTCAATCGTTCGGGCATTATCGAGGCAGGCCCTATCGGCGGCCTAAGTCAGAAGGGGACGTGGAAGGTCGGCGCCCGGTTCAACGCCCCGGAACTCGCCGCGAGGATTCGATACGTCGGGCAGTATCGCGCCCGCGTGCAACTCTCCGAGCTCGACGCCCGCGAATTCGTTCGCAGCATTGCATCCGAGGCAGACCGGACTCTTCTATATGTTGATCCGCCGTATCTGGTTCAGGGGGAACGCCTCTATCTTGACTCGCTCACCTTCGATGACCATCTGGAGCTCGCAGAGCAACTGCGGCACTCGAACTTTCGATGGCTTCTTACCTATGACGCGGATGACCGCATCGTCAGTGAGCTCTATCCCGGGCTTCGATGCGTCGAGTTCAATATCTCCCACACGGCGCACACGCAGCATGTTGGCTCTGAGTACGCGGTCTTTAGCGATGATCTCGTGGTACCCGATCTAGATCTCCTGCCCCGCAGTGAGGCGCGCTGGATCGCGTAGGGGTTCCCTTAGGTCGCCTGGGGCGGAATCGCTCTCCTGCGCCGCGAAAAACGAGAGGGTTACGTATCGACCGGCGGGAGCTATGCCTCTCCGACTCGGGAGCTCTGGCTCTGGGGGGGACCTCCCCACCCTGCCGAGCTGGAACCGGGGTACGGCGGATACCCTGTCGCCGGTCCGCCGCCGAGTGGCTAGAGGTTGAGGCCGACGAGCGTCGCGGCGAGTGCGACGATGGCGCCAGCGATCGCGATCGAGAGGGCTACGCCCCGGTATCGGGGAATCGTGTAGAGGCCCGGCTTGTCCTTCACCGGGCGCGTCCCACCGAAGTATGCGAGGAGTGCACCGACAATCACGAGCACAGCACCGATCACGGCGAGAACGATCACGAGGGCGACCATGTCCGAACGATAGCGAGAAGTCCAGCTCGGAGCTTCGGCCGCGGGTCGGTCCGCGACGCCGCCGAGCGTCGGTAAGGTGCGGGCATGGATGCAGCATGGGCAGTGGTGGTCGGCGCGGCGATAGCAGCGGCCGGGACTATCGCGGGTGCACCGCTCGCGAGCGCCTTCACGGATCGTCGCCAGCGTCGAGCCAAGCGCCACGACGAACTTGCGTCGGCAATTGCCGAATGCCTCGAATCACTGCTCGGGCGGCTTCAAGCTGAGGCGATCGGCTCGCAGGATTCGGCGGCCAGAGATCGCGTCATTGTCGCCGCCTCCCGGCTGGGCCTCCTTATCGAGAAGGGGGATGACGCAGTGGTGCGAACTGTGACCGCTGCAAACGCGGCCATGAAGTTACCCGCCCACAGAAACTGGGCGTTTGCACAGGCGGCCTATGCGTTGCCGGCGTGGTACCGCGGGGACCTCCCGATAGATGCCGTCGACCAGATAGCGAGAAGCATCGGGGAGAAGCGGAGCGCCGTACCGGACGCGCGTGGATCGGAAGCGCCGGAGGCCCCGTTCCCGAATGAGAGAACGGACACGCCGGATTGAAGCCGGTAACCGAGGTCAGGGGCGAGCCGCTCGCCCGACGGCTTCTCACCAGCCCTCAGCGCGGCGATGGCAGCGTCGAAGTCGGGTCGCTTCACGTCGCGCTTGTAGCCTGACTTGCCAGAGTCGACCCAGACTCGACGGACCGTGAAGCCTTGGCCGGACGCCCACTCTCGGAGATCAGCCTCTTGCCTCTCGATCGAGTCCTTGCCCTCGCGATCGATCGAGAGGCGGAGGTAGAGGTCGGCGAGGTTGGCGGCGGCTTCAGCGGTCGGCACAGCGACAAGGGTACAGCGGACGGTGATCCGAGGAGATCTGGATCAACGCGCCCACGCGCGTGTTCGTTGCGCGGGCGGGCGTGCCCGAACTCACCACGATCGTGCTGTCGGACCGCGAGGTGCGCGACCTGGTCGAGCGGATGCTGCAGCAATCCGGCCGCCGGGTCGACCTATCAAAACCAAGTAGTTGACATATTTCTGACCAGGGATTTTCGAGTTTTCGTCCGTCTTCCTCCGTGTTGGTGCATGGCCCTACTACGTTATGTGCCGAGCTTGAAGGGGAATTGATGGCGGACCAATCCGGTGAGGCGCCCACGCCCGACGATGAGCCCAGGATCCGGGTGCGGTCGGGCAACGGCGAATGGCGCGAACTGAAGGGCGATCGCCCAAAGTCCGATGATCCTGAGGTTGAGGCCCTATGGAACACGAACATCGCCCAGCTGGAATCGATTGCCGCGGACGAGTCGCATCCATTGCATGCGAAAGCCGTAGAGGTATCCCGCCAAGCGGTAAAGCCGATTCACGACGCCCTCACGGACGACGTGGCTCGCCGACTAAAGTCCTGGGTCGCCCCTCACGCGTTCCGGACACCGGTTGACAGGTCGTGGCTCGGTGGTCTGGTGGTGGAGTATCCCGACTGGAGGAACATCTCTTCCGAACTGCCAGCGTCAGTTGTCGTGAAACCGCCGTCCATCGTCGGGACCACAGTGGACTTTGACGCGATGGACCTACCGGACGCGACCGCCTCGGAGGTCGAGCGCGCCGCCGAAGATAAAGCCCAGCAGATCCGGCTTCAACAGGTCGGACTACTCGAAGAGCTCGTTCGACAAGCTCGCGAGGATTCGGCGTCCAGCCAAGAGTCACTTGAGGTCGCGAAGGGCGCGCGCAAGGCCGGATGGTGGGCGGTCGCGGGTGGCTTTCTGGCTGTGGCTGTTTCCGTGGTGGGCATAATCGTCACCGTCATCGTGAGCAAGTAGCTCACCCGCTGAGTTCGTTCGCGAGTGATTCGATATTCGGCACGTGCTGCCACGCGCGTGCATTCGGTTCGTCCACGCCGGAGGCGAGCCAACCGACGAGGCCGACGAGCTCCGTGGCCGTCAGGGAACGGCGGCGCACGTCCAGGTGGAGCATGATGCTCCGCTCCATCGTGGTCGGACCGATCGCGCCGATCTCTTCGCGGGCTCGCTCGCAGGTCGGGCAGAGGTAGCTTGCGAGGCGTTCCGGCGTCGGCCGTCCGCCGATTGCGGTCGGGCTGGCGGTGGCCGGAGTCCAGAGGCCGGCCGCTTGGGAGGGCAGCGCCGAGATGGTTCCGACGCCGCACAGCATGCATCCGCCGCCGATCGGGGGTCCGTACCGCAGCGGCCGTTCCACGCGCGCATTCAAGAGTCCGGCGAACGCCTTGCGAAGGTCGGTCCACTGCCAGTCGGTCAAGTGCCCCCACGGCTGCGACGCGGCCTCAGCGTCGCGCGCGTCCTTCGTCCTTACGGGCGAGAATCGGGAGGCCCACCGGGCGGCGACACCGGTTGCGGTCATGTGCTCGATTAGCAGTCGGAGACTCCCGTCGGTGTGGATCGGCAGATCGCGCCTGATCGCGTCAAGCGCGTTCAGCGCGGCCTCGACGCGGTGCAGTCCAATGCTCCGGCTGCCCATGTGGGCCTGTACGCGCGGGTACGCGTCGAGCCGAGTAGCCGCGCGGTCGTGGACCTTGCGGCAGCGATCGCACCGGGTCAGGGTGATGGTCCGCGCGGCAGGCGGCCGCGGGTTGTCCCGCGTAGCCCGGTGCCATCCGTCGAAGTCGACGCGTTCGGTGTGCGGCGCCGGTACTACCTGGCCGCACGCGAGGCACGCGAGGTCATCCGCTCCGAGAGGCACGGTTGTCGTGATCGTCATGGGAACGGTCGTGGTCATAATGCTCCTCGATCAGAATTGCTGGCCGCACGGCTGGCGAGGGCATGCTCGACGCGCTCCGTCGGGTCGCACGCGCCGGCTCCGGTGAGCTGCCGTCCGAGTTCGCCGGTCGTCTTCGCCGTGAGCGCCGGCGTCCCGCTGCCGGTCGCGCTCGGCGAGCTCCGCGACGGGCTGGAGCATCCGGCACTGTCGCGAGCGCTCGATCAGGTGCTCGGGGCGCTCGACCGGGGCGCGCCGCTCGCGGCGGTGCTTCGCGCGCAGGCGGGCGACGCCCGCGCGGAGGCGAAGCGCAGCATCATCGAGCTCGCCGGGCGCAAGGAGATCGCCATGCTCGCGCCAATAACAAAGGGACTGAACTGCCTATTAGCCCTCCGATCGCCGGATGTGCTCGACTACGCGCGCGATCTCAACGGCCTCCGTGAAATCGGCGTACGCACTAGCCGCGAGGTCATGTGAGTCCACTGCCAACGTCGCAGTCCGGGTCACCATTCCAGCGATCCGAGCTACCCCACCTGGACCGTCGTACATCACCGGCGCCCCGGAGAAGCCCGGATTCGCTACGACATCGATGTAGAACCGTGGCACGTCCCAGGCGGGGAACGTCGACAAGACGCCCTTCTTGATCATGGGCAGAGTGAGGCCTTCAACTTCGGTTCCGACTCGGAACGACCTTCCCCATGGATAACCAGCGATCAGAACGTCCTGTCCGAGAAAGCTGCCGTCTCGGTTGAGCCTCTCAAACGGAAATCCGCCCTTCGGCATTCGAAAGACCGCTATGTCGTCATCCACCGACATGTCAGGATCGTCGATCCGCTCAGCATCGCGGAAATCGTCGGCGCCAGCGGTGCCCATGTGTCCTATTCGAAGGTCCGCGGTGGTTTCTGCGGGTACGAGGTGGCCCGCGGTCACAAGGTAGCCATGCTCGTCGCCGTCCACCCGAAGGCCAGTACCAACGCGAAATGCGCCGGTACTCTCGTCCCTCAGCGTGCTTTGAACTCGGACGGTCGAGGCTAGGTACTCGCGGGGCGGTAGGAGCATGTCCCCAGTCTGATGCTGTCTTGGGGTAGCGATCGAGTTTGCGTCGGAGGTTTGCTGGATGAAGATATGCCCGACCCCGAGCTTCGGCGGCTACCGTCCGCGAGCCGACCGGCGCGAAGCCGATGGGAGGTCTGGCTCGACGGCCAGCGCCTCGGTGTCATCGTGAAGAAGACGTTGCGTGGGGCCCGGCTGACGTTCTATGAGGCCATCGTGCCGCACCCGAGGATGGGGAAGCCGGTCAGCCTTGAACTGCAATACCGATAGGGACGAGAGGATCGCTGCCCTCGTGAGCTTCCACGCCGTCCCGGATGAGTTCCGGCAGCACTGGTCGTGACATCGCTAGCGTGCGAGCATGACCGCGGCTATCGACTAGGAATGGTATTGGCTTCGCGAGCTCACCGAGCGGATCACGAGCGGTCCGAGCACGTACGATATCTGGGCCGAGATCGTCATCCCGGGATTCGTTGGCGTCGGAACCTTGGCGCTCGCTGCCGCTTCGCTCTACATCGCGAGGCAGTCGCACCAGACCGCGAGTGCCGCAGTCGAAGAAGCGCGCAACGCGAACGCCATCGCCCAACACCAGTACCACGACGAAATGGATCGCGCGCCTCGCGCCGAGCGGCGCAGGATCAGTGCCGAGATCATGTCCTGGTTCGGGAACGCTACCCTCGCCGCTGCCCGAGGCCAGGACTGGCTGAAAACGCCGTTCGTGCGCGAGGCCTTCGGCCCGATGGACCAGTCCGTCAGCGCGTATTCAGATCCAGCCTTGTCGAAATTCGGCAGCTACACGCGACAGTTTTCGAGGTCGCTCACGCCTCAGAGGAGTCGACCGCTGCGGCGACCGAGGAGATGATCCGTGCGCGGGAAAAGGCGGAAGACGATCTCGCGAGGTGGCGCGCAGACGAGACCTTCTTCCGCGAGCAGCGGAGGCCGCTGCTGCAGCAGCGGATGCCCGCGAGCAAGCCGCGGAAGCAGACCGGAGGGCAGCTCGGGATGCCTGAGGGCCCGGCTGAACACCTGCCGCGCGCTCTCCGTCCTCGGCATTCGTCGGGGGAGAGGACCCACGACCGCATGGACTGATCTGTCGGCGGTGCCGGGGACGATGAGCTCAACGATCGGCGAGGTATCCTCGGCTCGATAGCAACCAATGCGAAAGGCAGACGAATGGCTGCGGTCGTTGTGTTCCTGATCTTGTATGTCTTTGCGTGGTCGGCTGCGATCGCGAACGGAAACTGGTGGTTGGTTGCAATCGGGACTGGGATCATCGCTTTGGCCATACTCATGGCGTGGGGGCAGCCTTCGAAGGACGCCGAGAAGGCCCCCGAAGAATTGGCGCGGCGTCTGTCGGGCTATCAGTGGGCGAAGGTCAAGGAGCAGGTAATGCTCCGCGATGGCATGGTGTGCCGAACCTGCGGGATGCGAGTGGAGCTCACCCTGACCCCGCGCCCCAGTCGTGCCCACGTGGACCACATAATTCCCCTCTCCAGAGGCGGCACCAACGCGATGGCAAACCTTCAGGTGCTGTGTCAGACCTGCAACCTACGTAAGGGTGCTCGATAGGCCAGGCGCTCAGGCCCGCACCCCGTAGTAGCCCACGACGCGAGCCGGTCCCCTTCCCCGGTTCACGGTGATGAACAACTGGGGTCCCCGGTTCTGGAACGGGGACCCCACCTCCACGCGCTCAGGCCGAGAAGGGGGCGCTGTGGATCTTCAGCCGAGAGAGTCCTCGTCAGTAGCCCACGGCCGCCAGTCCCGCCTCGATCTGCTCGGGTGTGAACCCCTCGTAGGCGAGCTGGTCGTAGAGGCCTTGGCGGGAGAAGGCCATGCTGTCCATGTAGGACTGGGCGGTCTCCGCGGCCTCCGCGTTCCAGTCCACCGTGACGTTATCCACCGCGAACGTGGCGTCCTCTGTGGAGAAACCCTCGTACTCGAGCTGACCGATCAGGCCCGTGCGGGAGAAGCCCATGCTGGCCAGGTACGACTCCGCGGAGCGGACCGCGTTCTCCTGTGCCACGGTCAGCTTCGGCTTCTGCTCGACGGTGAGGGTCACGGTCTTGCCTTCGGCGTACATCGTGCCCGCTGCAGGAGTCGTGAAGAGGACGGTTCCAGCCAAGTCGTCGTTGTAGGAAACGTCGAACCCGACCGCGGTCAGCGCCGCGATGGCGTCCGCGGCGACCTGGCCGGTCACGTCCGGGACGGCAACCATGACGGGCTCGGGCTCGGGCTCCTCCTCGACCTGCTCGGCGGCGGGAGCCTTGTCCGCGACCGAATCCGCGTCGCTGGATCCCAGGTTGCCGATGGTGGGGAACAGGATCAGCAGGCCGACCACGATGGCGGCCCCGATCCACAGCGGCTTCAACGACCGCTTGGCCTTGGCGGGCTCGGCCTCCTCCACCGGGAGCCAGGCCATGGATCCGTCCGGCTGCTCGGTGAGGCGGTGCCCGTTGACGATGTCGCCGGGCTTGTGCTGCGGCTCGGCGCTGACCGGGAGCCAGGCCAGCGACCCGTCCGGCTGCTCGGTGAGGCGGTGCCCGTTGACGATGTCGCCGGGCTTGTGCTGCGGGTCGGTCATCCGACTCTCCTTCGTGTAGGGCCTCCGAAGAGTCTGCCCGTGGCGAGCGACGAAAAATGTGCAGATCGGTCCCCCAGAACGGGGGCGGGAACCGCAGGCAGATGAGGTCGCTCGAGGACCCAGGCGTCGAATCATCCGATCTGCTGCTCTGGCTGCGCTTGGCTCAGGCCAGCGCCACCGCAAGGAACAACAGGATGACAAGGCCTCCTAGCGAAATGCCGATGCTGCCGAGCACGATGGCTGTTGTCCGTCGCGGTCGGCCGTCCGGAGGCCCCGCGCGGACGATGGAACCGATCCCAAGAATCACCGCGGGCAGGCGATCGCAGCGGCCACCCAATTGCTCACGGTCAACGCCGCCGCGAAGCGTGGGTCACCCAACCTTCCCTCCGCGCCGCATCAGTCGACGGCCGCGGCGCCACCGTCACGCTGCGCGCGACCTGGCAGGCGTCGATCCACTCCGAGTTCATCCCGCTCATCTTCCCCATCGAGGTGACCGCCGACGCCCGGTCGGTCTTCCACTGATCGGCTACGCGCCACCGATGCGCGCGCGGCGACGCTGAGTATCGACGCCGTGCGCGCTCAGACACGGGTTCCCCCCTTGAGCCCCGTGCCGCCCGCGATCGAACGCATCACGAGCGAATCGATGACCGGAAGCGCGGCCGCCCGCAGCGTCCAGCGCCGGAGGAGCAGCCTGAAGCGATCGGGCGGCAGGAACGTGCCCGCGGCGCGACGGCCCGCGGCCTGCTTCTCCTCGACGACCGGTCGCCAGCGGCGCTCGTACTCGCCGAGTGCGTGCTCGATCGCGCCCGCATCACGGCACGGACCCAGGAGATCCGTGAGCAGTTCGGCACCCGCGATCGCCATCGACGCGCCCTGGCCCGCGAGGAGCGACACGGCCTGGCAGGCATCGCCCGCGAGCACGGTCGCGCCCCGGTGCCACCTGGGCAGCACGACCTGCGCCACGAGGTCGTCGTACGGGTGGGGCGGGCACCGGTCGAGCAGGCGGTCGACCGGATCCCACAGGCCGCCGAACACCCGGCGCAGCCGCACCGGCGGGGCCTCGTCGGGATTCGACGCGTCGTCGTCGCGGTAGGCGAGGAACACCGCCACCCGGCCGTCGCGGAGACCGTAGATCCCAGCCTGCCGGTCGACCGTGTCGGTGAGCACGAATCGGCCGTCGAACTCGGCATGCAGTCCGGCCTCGCCGTCGACCACGTAGGCCGCCGCCCGCAACCCCATGGGCCGGATGAACTGCGACTCGTCGCCGAACAGCGACCGCCGAACGCTCGAGTGAACGCCGTCGGCGCCGATCACCACATCGGCATCGTCCAGGAGGCGTGCGACATCGACGGGCGCATCGGGCCCCTCCGGCGCCGGGTATCGCGCCCCGTAGTGGACCCGCACCGACCCGTCCGGCACGTCCCCGAGCGCGTCGAGCAGCGCCAGCTCGAGATCGGGTCGCATCAGGCTGAGCAGCCGACCGCCGACCGCCCTCGCGAACCGCGCGTAATCGATGCCCGCCGTCTTCCGCCCGGTCTCGGCGTCGACGTACTCGACCGCATCGATGCGGTAGGCGGCCTCGCGCAGCCGGGGCAGCAGCCCCGTGCGCTCCGCGGCGTCGAAGCCCGGGCCGAAGAAGTCCATCATGTAGCCGTCGCTGCGCGGACCGTCGGCTCGCTCGAGCACGTCGACCTGCCAGCCGGCGAGCGCCAGCTGACGTGCGCTCACCAGTCCCGCCATCCCGGCGCCGATCACCGTGGCCCGCATCGCACTCCGTCCCGGCGACCTCGATCGGGTGCCGCCCGATGTCGACGCTACTCCCGGGCCGGGCTCACGTGTCGGCGGCTGGAGTCCAGCCCTCGTCGGGCTCGGCGCGATCGGGTGACGCATGCCGCGGCCGGCGCGGCACGTACCGCGGGATCCACCGCCAGAGCATCACCGCGCCGATGAGCCCGACGACGCCCATGACGGCGCTCGCGGCCATGATCGACACGGCCGAGGTGATCGCCGCGACTGCGAGCGGCGCGGCCGCCCCGCCGGCGTCGGCGATCGTGCGGTACGCACCGAGGAACGGCGCCGGGTTCACCTTCGGCGCGAGGTCGGCGCCGACGGTGAGGATCACGCCCGACGACAGCCCGTTCGCGACGCCGAGCAGGATCGCGGACGCCGTGAACCAGGCGACCGCGCCCGGCAGGTCGTGCGTGGCCGCGAGCACGAAGTGGCCGGCCGCGAGCCCGATGAGCCCCGGGATGGCGCTCCAGAGCCGCCCGTGCCGGTCCATGACGTGCCCGCTCACGTAGAACAGGGCGAAGTCGACCGTCGCGGCGATGCCGATGACGAGCGCCGCGGCATCCGGTCGCATGCCGATCGACACCGCCCAAAGCGGAACGATCACCGTCCGGCTCGCGCGGATCGCCGCGAGCAGTCCCACGCCGGTGCCGATGCGGGCGAGCACGCCGCGGTGCGTGACGATCGCGCGCCATACGCCGTGCGCGGCATCCGTCCCGCCTTGGCTGCCGGGGGTGACGGATGCCGCACGCGCCCGGATCGCGGCCCCGAACACCCGCTCTGGGTCGGGCAGCACGAGCAGCACCGCGACCACCGCCGCGCACGCCGCGACGAGCACCCAGAACACCGCCGCGGACGACCCCGTCCACGCGATGATCGCCGCAGCGAGGAACGGCCCGATCGCCCACCCGCCTCGGAAGACTCCCGCGAGCGTCGACAGCGCCCGCGCCCGCACTCGCTCGGGCACGTAGCTCGTGAGGAACGCGTGCCGCGCCAGCCCGAACACCGCCGTCGCGAGGCCCAGCAGGAAGATGCCGATGCCGAGCGCCCACGTCGTCGGCACGAGCAGTGCGAGCAGCGTGCCCGCCGACGCGAGCACCGACGCGCCGATCATGGCGGCCCGTTCGCCGATGCGCGCCACGAGCCATCCGGCGGGCAGGTCGCCGACGAGCTCGCCGACCATGAGCATCGCCGCGATGAGGCCCGCGAGCGCGAGCGATGCCCCCCGTTCGGTCGCCACCACCGGGATCACCGGGATGAGCGCGCCCTCGCCGAGCGAGAACAGCAGCGTCGGCAGGTACGCGGGGAGCACGATCGACCGCCACGAGAACGGGTGCGCGGTGCCGGTGGTCACCCGATCGATCGTAGGCCCGTGCCCCCGTCGTACCAGCGCAGTACCCGCATCGCGCGGAGCGTGTTCCACCGGCTCGGCGTGCCGTCGACGCCCTCCATCGCGAAATGCCGACGTGCACGGTGGGTGTTCTGGAGCAGCCAGCGGCCGTCGTCCTGCCGGCGATGCCGAACCAGCTCGATCGCCTCGGCGCACCGCTCGTCCGGAGTCCGGCCCGTCGCGCGCAGGTGATCGAGCCCGCGCAGCACGTCGTAGTGCCACTGCGGCGGGAACGAGAACCGCGTCCACTCGGGCCTGATCACCTCGCCGGTCGACCGCGATCGGAACAGGCGACGCTCCAGCAGGTACTCCTCGCCGCGCAGGCGCGCCGCGGTGATCGCCGGATCGGCCGACGTCGAGCGCTCGACCTCGAGCAGCGCCTCGAGCGCCAGGATCGTCGTGTTGAACGACGACCGCTTCGAGCGCTGCGGCGCCCGGCAGTTCCATCCGCCGTCGTCGAGCTGCTGGCCGAGCAGCCACCCGAGCAGCTCGTCGACGAGTTCGCCGGTCACGCGGAAGTACGCGCCGAGCACGAGCACCATGCCGTTGACGCATGTCTCCCGCTCGCCGCCGAAGAACGGCTTGTCGCCCCGGCCCTCCCATGTCACGCCGTCGCGCACCCGCGTGACCGCCGCGCGCGCCTCGGCCGACTCGGGCGGCAGCCCGAGCAGCCGCAGCAGCAGCATCGTGTACGTGGTCGAGATCCACTTCGGCGAGTACACCCCGCCGCCCCACTGCCCGTCCGGCGCCTGCAGCGCGAGCAGCCGAGCGCCCCACCCTTCGGTCGCGACCCGGGTCCGCTCGGCGGCGACCGACTCGGGCGGCTCGTCGATCAGGTCGCGCATCACCTGCCAGCGGATCGCGGGGTCGGCGTCGAGCAACCACTCCGTGACATCCATGCCGCCTGCCTTCCGCCTCCTCGACCCTGCCCCCGTCGGCCGACCCACGGGAAGGGCCCTCCGGCCCACCGGTGTCGCCGAGTGTTGCCGTCGGCGCCGAGTGTTGCCGTGCAGCGGCGACACTCGGCGCGAGCGGCATCACTCGGCGGCAGACGGCCGATCGGCGGGCGGCGACGCGCGCGGCGGGGGACGACACCACCGCGCAGGGCGCGCCCAGCGCCGCCCACTAGGCTGGGGACCGCCATGTTGGATCTTGACCTCACGCAGGAGATCGCCGCGCTGCGCTCCACCTTCCGCGACATCCGTGCCGTCGTCGACGTCGATGCCCTCCAGGCCGACATCGCGCGCCTCAGCGAGCAGGCCGGCGTTCCCGACCTGTGGGACGACCCCGACAAGGCGCAGAAGGTCACGAGCGCGCTCAGCCACCGCCAGTCCGAGCTCACGCGCATCACGGGCATCGAGTCGCGCCTCGACGACCTCGAGGTGCTCATCGAGCTCGCGCAGGAGGCCGACGACGAGGAGTCCGCCGCCGAGGCGCGCGCCGAGCTCGCCGCGCTGCAGAAGACCATCGGCGACCTCGAGGTGCACACCCTGCTCGACGGCGAGTGGGACGCCAGGCCGGCCGTCATCACCATCCGCGCCGGCGCAGGCGGGGTCGATGCCGCGGACTTCGCCGAGATGCTCATGCGCATGTACCTGCGCTGGGCCGAGAAGCACGGCTACAACGCGACCGTCATGGACACCAGCTACGCGGAGGAGGCGGGCATCAAGTCGGCGACCTTCGAGATCGACGCGCCCTACGCCTTCGGCACCCTGAGCGTCGAGGCCGGCACGCACCGCCTCGTGCGCATGAGCCCGTTCGGCTCGGCCGGCAAGCGGCAGACGAGCTTCGCCGCCGTCGAGGTCATCCCGCTGATGGAGGAGGCGGTGGAGGTCGAGATCCCCGAGAACGACATCCGCGTCGACGTCTTCCGTTCCTCGGGCCCCGGCGGACAGTCCGTCAACACGACCGACTCCGCGGTGCGCCTCACCCACCTCCCGACCGGCATCGTCGTGTCGATGCAGAACGAGAAGTCGCAGATCCAGAACCGCGCCGCCGCCATGCGCGTGCTGCAGTCGCGACTGCTCCTGCTGCAGAAGGAGCAGGAGGCGGCGCAGAAGAAGGAGCTCGCGGGCAACATCACTGCGAGCTGGGGCGACCAGATGCGCTCCTACGTCCTCGCGCCCTATCAGATGGTGAAGGACCTGCGTACCGAGTACGAGGTCGGCAACCCGAGCCAGGTGTTCGACGGTGACCTCGACGGGTTCATCGCCGCCGGCATCAAGTGGCGCAAGCGCAAGACCGACGACTGATCGAGCGGGTGGCGCGTGGCGAGCGGATGCCACGCGGCATCCGTCTCGTCACGGACTCGACTCGACGTTCGCGCCGTCGCGCGCCCACGCTCGCGCCGCGTCGACGAACGCGCGGATGAGCGCGATCCCCTCGGGGTCCAACCGTTCCTCGGGATGCCACTGGACGCCCAGGCAGAATGAGCCGTCGGTGGTCTCGATCGCCTCGATCACGCCGTCCGGCGCGCTCGCCGAGGCCACGAGGCCGTCACCGAGCCGGTCGACGGCCTGGTGGTGGTGCGACGAGATCTCGAACCGCTCGTCGTGCGTGATGCGGCGCAGCAGCGTTCCGGGCTCGATCGCGACCGCGTGCGCGGTGTGCACGCCGTAGACGTCGCGGTGCGGTGCGAGGTCGACCCGGTCGCCCAGGTGCTGCTCGAGGGTGCCGCCGAGTGCGACGTTGAGCAGCTGCATGCCGCGGCACGCGCCGAAGACCGGCATGCCCCGCTCGCGGGCGAGGCGGGTGAGCTCGATCTCGAGCTCGTCGCGGATCCGCAGCGGCTCGTCGTTCGCCGGATGCGCCTCGCGTGCGTACAGCTCGGCGTCGATGTCGCGCCCGCCGGAGAGGAACAGGCCGTCGATGCGGTCCAGCAGCCGATCCGGCCCGTCGAGGTGCACCTGCAGGCTGGGGAACATCACCGGAGCGCCGCCGGCCTGCTCGATCGCCGAGAGGTAGGCGTGCGGGAGACCGTCGGTCGGGATGTCTACCCACGCGCCCGAGCTCGCGGCCTTGCGATCGGCGACGACGCCGATGAGCGGAACGATCATCAAACCTCCCGAGGGTGTTCCCGCACCACGTTACGCTCGGGCGAGCCGGCGAAGAACGGGGTTGCGCCCGGCGGGAGTTCCTTCGATGGCGAACCGGGACCTTCGGCACTCGGCGCCCCACCGCCACGGGCGTAGCGTCCTCCTCGACGACCGATCCAGGCACGTGAGGAGCACGTCATGCGAGTACTCGTCGCCTACTCGAGCAAGTACGGCGCGACCAGGGGTATCGCCGACCGCGTCGGCGAGCGGTTGACGGAGCTCGGCCACGAGGTCGACATCGAACGCTGCGACGACGTCGAGTACCCGGAGGGGTTCGACGCGTTCGTCATCGGCAGCGCCGCGTACATGGGCAAGTGGCGCAAGGAGGCGCGCCGGTTCGTGCGTCACAACGCCGACCTCCTGGCCGGGCGTCCGACCTGGCTGTTCAGCAGCGGCCCGCTGGGCACCGATCGGGTCGACAAGGACGGCAACGATGTGCTCGTCGCTGCCGCGCCGAAGGACTTCGAGGAGTTCGAGGAGCGCATCCACCCGCGCGGCACGATGGTCTTCTTCGGCGCGCTCGACGTCGACAAGCTGCGCGGCCCCGACCGGATCGTGAGCTGGATGCCGGAGAACGACGCCCTTCCCGAGGGCGACTTCCGCGACTGGGACGCCGTCGACGGCTGGACCGCCGCGATCGACGCGGAACTGGCGACGTCCGCGGCCTGATCGACGGGTCGCGAAACGGCGTTCCCGGTGTCGCTGCCCCGAAACGGTCCGTATCCGCTTACGCTCGAACGCGATGATCCGCTTCGACTCCGTCACCAAGACCTACCCAGGGCAGAATCGCCCCGCGCTCGATGGGATCACCGTCGAGATCCTGCGCGGCGAGTTCGTGTTCCTCGTCGGCGCCTCCGGTTCGGGCAAGTCGAGCTTCCTGCGCCTGATCCTCAAGGAGGAGAAGCCCACGGCGGGCAGCATCCATGTGCTCGGGCAGGACCTCAAGCGGATCTCCACCCGCAAGGTGCCGTTCTTCCGCCGCAATCTCGGCGTCGTGTTCCAGGACTTCCGGCTGCTGCCGAACAAGAACGTCTTCGACAACGTCGCGTTCGCGTTGCGGGTCATCGGCAAGTCGCGCGGCTACATCCAGACGGCGGTGCCCGAGACGCTCAAGCTGGTCGGCCTCGACGGCAAGGCCAAGCGGATGCCGCACGAGCTCTCCGGCGGCGAGCAGCAGCGCGTCGCGATCGCGCGGGCGATCGTGAACAAGCCGCAGATCCTCCTCGCCGACGAGCCGACCGGAAACCTCGACCCAGTCACGAGCGCGGGCATCATGACGCTGCTCGAGCGCATCAACGCGAGCGGCACCACGGTCATCATGGCCACCCACGAAGCGGGCATCGTCGACCAGATGCAGCGGCGCGTGATCGAGTTGTCGTCGGGCGAGGTCGTGCGCGACGCGCGCAGCGCCGGGTACGCGCTGAGCGACGAGGTCATGGACCTGCCGATCCACGCCGACGGTGCCCCGGGTGCGGTCGCCGTGGCGGTCGCGGCCGAGGCGGCGACGGATGCCGCGGAGGCGCAGTCGGCTGCGGCATCGGTGGAGTCCGAGGTCGAGCCCGCCGGCGCCGCGAAGAGCACGCCGAAGGCGAAGTCCACGGCGAAGGCGAAGTCCACGTCCAAGGCGAAGTCCACGTCCAAGGCGAAGTCCACTGCCAAGCCGAAGGGGCTCGGCCGCCGACGCGACCTCGAGGCGGAAACGCCGGCCGTCGACGAGGACGCCGCGTCCGCCGAGCCGGACGCTCCGGCCGAACCGCCGACCGTGACCGCCGCCGCGCCGAAGGTCACGCCGCAGATGATGCGCGACGCGCCACCGCTCTACGTCGAGCCCGAGGTCACCGACGAGGTCACCGACGAGGCCGCCGCGATCACGGCCGCCGCGACCGCACCGGTCGACACCGACGCCGCGGCATCCGACGACGATGACACGGGTGGACCGCCCGGCAGGCCCGCACCGCCCGTGAGCCCGAAGCGCTCGGCGAACCTGACGCTCGCCGAGCGGCTCGGGCTGCGCAGCCCCGCCGGGCCGCGTCCCGGCGACGACGACCAGGAAGTGGGGCCGGTGAAGTGAGGCTGGGTCTCGTGCTCGGGGAGGCCGCGAGCGGCCTCCGCCGCAACGCCACCATGGTGGTCTCGGTCGTGCTCGTCACGTTCGTGTCGCTCACGTTCGTCGGCGTCGCGGCGCTGCTGCAGCTCCAGATCCAGCAGATGCGCGGGTACTGGTACGACCGTGCCCAGGTCGCGGTGTACATGTGCACGGCGGTGTCGACCGCAGCCGGCTGCATCGACGGCGAGGCGACGCCCGAGCAGAAGGAGGCCGTCGAGGCGCAGCTGGGGGGCGACACGCTTGCGCCGTTCATCGACGAGTACTACTTCGAAGATCGCGACCGGGCCTACGCGAACTTCCAGGAGCAGTTCGAGGGCACGCCCGCGGCCGACTACGTCACGCCGGACGTGCTCAACGAGACGTTCTGGGTGAATCTCGTCGACCCGTCGCAGTCGGCGGTGCTCGTCGAGAGCCTCGCCGGACTCGCGGGGGTCGAGCAGGTGGTCGACCAACGTCGCTACCTCGACCAGATCTTCAACGTGCTGAACGCCGCGAGCTACACGGCTGTCGCCGTGGCGGGCGTCATGCTCATCGCGGCTGCGCTGCTCATCGCCACGACGATCCGGCTGTCGGCCTACTCCAGGCGCAAGGAACTCGGCATCATGCGGCTCGTCGGCGCCTCGAACCGGTTCATCCAGACGCCGTTCGTGCTCGAGGGCATCTTCGCCGGGCTCATCGGGTCGCTCCTCGCGGGCGGCGCGGTGGTCGCGATCGTGTACTTCTTCGTGCAGGGCTACCTCGCCGAGACGCTGTCGTTCACGTTCGTCGGCCTGGGCGACGCGCTCCTCGTGGTGCCGCTGCTCGTCGGCGTGGGCGTGCTGCTCGCGGCGATCTCCGCGGCGATCGCCATCGGCCGCTACCTGCGCGTCTGACGCGAGCAGCGGGTGAGCGGATGCCGCAGCGCCGACTAGACTGAAGGGCTTGCCGGCCGTCGCCGGCGGCATCCGTCATCGAACGCTGTCCAGAGAGGAGCGCGCCATGCCGAGGGAGCAGGGCGAGAAGGTCGTCGCGACCAACCGCAGGGCGCGCCACGACTACACGATCGAGGACACGTACGAGGCGGGCATCGTGCTCACCGGAACCGAGGTCAAGTCGCTGCGGCAGGGCCGCGCGTCGCTCGTCGACGGGTACGCCTTCATCGACGGCGGCGAGATGTGGCTCGACGCGGTGCACATCCCCGAGTACACGCAGGGGACGTGGAACAATCACGCCCCCCGGCGCAAGCGCAAGCTGCTGCTGCACAAGCACGAGATCGTGAAGATCAGCCACAAGACCAAGGAGGGCGGTTACACGCTCGTGCCGCTGCGGCTGTACTTCAGCGACGGTCGCGCCAAGGTCGAGATCGCCGTCGCGAAGGGCAAGCGCGAGTACGACAAGCGGCAGGCGCTGCGCGAGAAGCAGGACAAGCGCGAGGCGGCGCGCGCGATCGCATCGCGACGGCACCTGGGCGAGTAGGCGCCGAAGCGCCGGCGCGGTCAGCCGGCGATGTCGCGGAGCGCGTCGAGGTGCGCCGCGAACGCCGCGCGGCCCTGTGCCGTCATCGCCAGCCACGTGCGCGGGTACTTGCCGACGAAGCCCTTGCGGATCGCGACGTAGCCTGCGGCCTCGAGCGCCGATGCCTGCTTGCTGAGCACGGAGTCGCTGACCTCGACGGTGTCGCGCACGAACGCGAACTCGGCTTCGTCGGCTGCGGCGAGCAGGGCGCAGATCGAGAACGGCACCGGTCGTTGCAGCAGCGGATCGAGGCGATGGCGCGGGTGGGCGCCATCCGCGCGGTGGGTCTCGGACGCCGGCTCAGGCACGGACGACCACCAGCTCGCGCAGCGACCCCCACAGTGGCGGTACCGCCGTCGCCATCGCGGCGATCGCGAAGTACACCGGCGACGCGGGGAAGACGAGCAGCCCGAGCGTGAGCGAGACGCCGAACACCGCGCCCCAGCCGCCGACGGCGAGGCCGAACCGGCGGGAGAAGCCGAGGCTCGACGCACGGAGCCGGCGCAGGTGCACGATGGAGAGCACGCCGAGCACGGCGGCGAACGCGATCGACACCGCCAGAATCGGCGCTTCGTCGCTGCGCTCGAACCAGCCGAGCGAGAACAGGTACATCGCGCTCGCGGCGGCGAGTCCGGTGAGCCAGGCGGAGGCCGAGGCGGAGCCGTGCACGGCGACGAGCCGGCCGGCCGACGCGGCCTCGCGGAGGCGGGCGGCAGCGATCGCGGCGTCCGTGCCGCGGTCGGACCCGGACGCATCGGGCTCGCGGTGTGCATTCGTGCGGTCGTCGGAGGTCATGCGGACATGGTAGCAAGTAGTTGTCAAAGTGGAAAGTAGTTTCTCTCGGGTTTCGTACTGCGGGCGCGGGTAGGCTCCGATCCGTGGAGATCTCGACGCGCATCCCGGTGCCGGGTACGTACAACTTCCGTGACGTGGGTGGCCTTCCTGCGCGCGGCGGAACCGTGCGGCGCGGAGTGCTCTACCGGTCGGACGGCCTGCACCGCCTGGGCGACGAGGGCCGCGCCGCGCTGCGGCGGCTCGACGTCGGCGTGGTGATCGACCTGCGCGACGACAACGAAGCCCGCCTCATGCCCGACGACCTGCACGGCCTCGACGTCGAGGTGCGGCGATTCCCCGTGTTCGAGGGATCGGGCGCGTCGCAGGGCGAGCACGGCATCTCGCTCGAGCGGCTCTACCACCGCATCGTCACGCAGCACGCCCCGATCGTCGTCGACGCCGTGCGCGAGATCGCCTCGTCCGGCGACCGCGCCGTGCTCGTGCACTGCACCGCGGGCAAGGACCGCACGGGCGTCGTCGTCGCGCTGACCCTGCTCGCCGCGGGCGTCGACCGCGAGGCCGTCATCGCCGACTACGTCATCACCGAATCGCACCTCGCGGGGGAGTGGCTCGACGAGATGGTCGAGCTCATCGGGCGCTACGGCATCCCCGACACCCCCGAACTGCGCACGCTCATGGGCGGCAGCCCGCGTGCGGCGATCGAGATCGCGCTCGACGAGGTCGAACGCCGTCACGGCACCGCGCGCGAGTACCTGCTCGCCTCGGGCCTGGCACGCCACGAGCTCGAGGCGCTCGAGGCGCTGCTCATCGAGCGCGACTGAGCCTGCCTACCCGGCGCTGAAGCGCGCGTCGACGGATGCCTCGACGACGAGCTTCGCGGGGGCGATCTCCGGTTCCGGCGGGCCAGCGTCCGCCATCGCCCGCATCATGACCGCCTTGTGCGCCCGCGGGATCGGCTGCGGCGTCGTGAGCATGCCGCTGTCGGCGAGTTCGACGGGCGTCGGATCGCCCAGCCCGAGCGCTGCGGCGTACACCCCCGCCTTGCGGACCGCGTCGGCGACGGCGGCGCGCTGCGCGGCCTCGAGCACGCGTTCGCGTGTGGCATCCGTCAACCGCCAGTCGATGCCGCCGAGCGCGATGTGCGGGGCGCCCGACACCCGGCCCAGCCACCCGCCGAGCGCGGAGAGGTCGCTGAAGACCACTTCGACGTCGGCGTTGGCCTGGTGCACGAGCGGCAGCTGGCGCCCCTCGGCGTTCCACGGGCGGTGCGACCACACCCGCAGCTGTCCCGCCGACCACGACTCGAGCGCGCCCGACGCCTCGAGCTCGCGCACCTCGGCGAGCAGCTGCTCGTGCGCACCCGACACGTCGCGCAGGAGCGACTCGCGGTCGCCGCCCGAGGAACCGACGGTGAGCGACACCGCCCCGAGCTCGGGTTCGACGCGCTCCTCGGCGCGTCCGCTGACGGCGATGACGGTGGCCATGCGATCTCCCTCGTGACTCCGTGACATCCGCTCGGGAATGGCGGAGCGGCCGCGCCTGTTCTAGACTGTAAGGCCGGGCATGAGGCGGTTCAACGCTTCGCCGCCCGGGCATGGCAACTCCACAGCGTGCGATTGACGGCCCGTCAGTCCGACTCCGGTCGGGCGGCGAGACATGGGGATGATCGGTTTCGACATCGCCTGCGAACCCACGAGAAGCGGGCCGAGGATGCAGGGTTATCTCGTTAACGATCTCTGCAAAACAATAACTGCCAATAAGAAGCAGTCTGACTTCGCCCTCGCTGCCTAAGCGAGCCCGATAGTCCGTCAGCCCGGGTGCGTTCCCGACCCGGTCGCTGGCGTCATCTAGGGAACTTGCTGCGCGTCGTCGCCTGAGCGACGTGTGGGACTTTACTCAGGCTGGGCCTGTCGACTTGGGTGCCTGTGGCAAAGGTCGGGGCCGAGCAGAACGCTTGCACAGGCTGCGCCCGGAGAAGGCGTGGAATCACAGCGATGGACGGGGGTTCAATTCCCCCCATCTCCACCCATCGGCCGTCATCGCACGTTTCGAGTGAGCCGCACGAAGGCCGCCCCACGGGGCGGCCTTCGTCGTGTCCGGACGCCCGCGCCGCGGCATCCGCTGGGTACCATCGGCGGATGACCCACCTCGCCGCGACCGACCGCTACGACCGCATGCCCTACCGCCGGGTGGGCAGGTCGGGGCTGAAGCTGCCGTTGCTCTCGCTCGGACTCTGGCACAACTTCGGCGACGACATCCCGTTCGAGCGGCAGCGCGAGATCACCCGCCGCGCGTTCGACCACGGCATCACCCACTTCGATCTGGCGAACAACTACGGCCCGCCCTACGGCTCGTCGGAGGCGAACTTCGGCCGGCTGCTCGCGACCGACTTCGCGCCGTACCGCGACGAACTCGTGATCTCGACCAAGGCCGGCTGGGACATGTGGCCCGGTCCGTACGGTGTCGGAGGCAGCCGCAAGCACCTCATCGCGAGCCTCGACGCTTCGCTCGCGCGCCTCGGCCTCGATCACGTCGACATCTTCTACTCGCATCGCCCCGACCCCGAGACGCCCCTCGAGGAGACCGCCGCCGCGCTCGACCACATCGTGAAGAGCGGCAAGGCGCTCTACGTCGGCATCTCGTCGTACGGCGCGGAGGCCGCGCGCGAGCTGGCGCGCCTGCTCGGCGAGCGCGGCACCCGGCTGACGATCCACCAGCCGTCGTACTCGATGCTGAACCGCTGGATCGAGACCGACGGGCTCGTCGACGCGGCCGGCGAGCTCGGGTTCGGCATCATCGGCTTCACCGCGCTCGCCCAGGGCCTGCTGACGGGCAAGTACCTCCACGGCATCCCCGAGGGGTCGCGCGCCGCCGCCGATACGTCGCTCGACGAGTCGATGCTGACGGATGCCACGGCCGAGCGGCTCCGCGCCCTGAACGCCGTCGCCGAGGCGCGTGGGCAGTCGCTCGCGCAGCTCGCGCTCGCGTGGGCGCTCCGCGACGAGCGCGTGACGAGCCTCGTGATCGGCGCGAGCCGGGTCTCGCAGCTCGACGAGAACGTCGCGGCGCTCGAACGGCTCGACTTCACCGACGACGAGCTCCGCGAGATCGACCGGCACGCCGTCGACTCCGGGGTCGATCTCTGGGAGGACGCGCGCACAGGCGGGCCGCTGCCGGAGTTGCGGCCGTAGCGGTCAGCCCGCGAACGCGGGATCATCCGGGGCGACGTGGTCGACGTCGCCGCGGGAGGTGACCGTCTCGAACGCGCTGCCCGAGCCGCCGGCGAGCCGGCGTTCCATGGAGCCCGCGATGCGCGTCGCCTGCAGCTTCGCGCGCTCCGCGACGGGCCCGGCGAATCGGTCGTCGACGGTCGCGGTCCAGAGCTCCAGCCAGCGCGCGAAATGGGACTCGGTGAGCGGATGCCGCGCGTGCAGCCCCACGTGCACCTGGAGCGCGTTCCGACGGTAGGCGCCGCTGCGGAACAGCACCGTCTCCCAGAAGTCGCACATGATCGGCAGGTGAGCGGCCAGGTCCATGTGCGCGACCTCGGTGAAGATCGGCCCGATGAGCGGGTCGCGGAACGCGGTCTCGTAGAACGCGACGACGAGTTGCTCGACGTCGGCGCGGTTCGCGAGGTCTGCGGTCATGCCATCCACGCTAGCCGCACCTCCGAGGGCCGACGCGCGCGGATGGGCGGTCGTCAGCCCTGGCCGCCGTTGACGTGGCGACGAGCCGAGAGGCGGCCGAACAGCGAGCGCAGCCCGGTGCTGCGGCCGGCCCCGACCGGCTCCGGCTCGTCGGGCCCGGGTTCGCCCGCCTCGGCGCGCGCGGCGGCCTCCTCGGCCTCGCGTTCCTCGCGCCACAGCAGGTACGCGAGGTACGGGTCGTCGTCCGGACCCAGCGGCTGCTGGTCCTCGACCTGATGACGTCTCCGCCCGACCACCTGGTTCTTCCCCCATCGAGGCCCCCCGGCCCTCTCCCGTCAAGGGTACGCTGCCGCGGACCCCTGCGTCACCGACTGTGACGCGTGATGGCGGTCAGCGCAGGTGCGGCAGCACTTCGGCGGCGATGAGCTCGACGTGCTCCAGGTCTCGCACGTCGACGAGCTGCAGGTAGACCCGGTCGGCGCCGAGGTCGCGGAGCCGCTGCAGCTTCTCCACGGCCTGCTCGGGGGTCCCGGCGAGGTTGACCTCGGCGAACGTGGCGGGGTCGGCGTGGATCGCGTCGAGACGGCGGCGGTAGGTCGTGTCATCCGTCGCGATCACGGTCGGCAGGGCGACGCTCAGCCGCAGGGTCGCCGGGTCGCGGCCGATGTCGTCGCAGGCGGCGCGCACGCGCGCGAACGCGGCGGCGATCTCGTCTTCGCCGACGAAGCCGCGGTTGTACTCGGTCGCGTACCGGGCCGTGACGGCGGGAGTGCGCGAGGGCCCGCCGCCGCCGACGATGACGGGCACCTGCGCCTGCACGGGCTTCGGGAGGGCGGGGGAGGCCGCGAGCGTGTAGTGGTCGCCCGCGAACGAGAACGTCTCGCCGACGGGCGTCGACCACAGGCCGGTGATGACCCGCAGCTGCTCCTCGAGCATGCCGAACCGGCGGTCGGGGAACGGGATGCCGTAGGCCCGGTGCTCCTCGGCGAACCACCCGGTGCCGAGCCCGAACTCGACCCGGCCGCCCGACATGGCGTCGACCTGCGCGACCTGGATGGCGAGCACGCTCGGGTGGCGGAACGTCGCCGACGACACGAGCGTGCCGAGCCGGATGCGGCTGGTCTCCCGGGCGAGGCCGGCGAGCGTGGTCCAGGCGTCGGTGGGGCCCGGCATCGGGTCGCCCGCCCCCATGTGCAGGAAGTGGTCGCTGCGGAACCACCCGTCGAACCCGAGGCGCTCGGTCGCCTGCGCCTGCGCGAGCTGCTCGTCGTAGCTCATGCCCTGCTGGGGCTCGGTGAAGATGCAGAGTTCCATGGCGGCCTCCGGGTCGGGTCGGTAGGGGCGGTGCGGTGTCGTGCGTCGGGTCAGTCGACGGATGCCGCGTCGCGGCCGAGCACGTCGAGCACCGCCTCGTGCAGCGGGCCGTTGGTCGCGAGCACGCTCCCGTCGCCGAGCGCCGCTCCGGCCGCGGACGTCACGCGCCCGCCGGCCGCCTCGACGATCGGCACGGCGGCGGCGATGTCCCACGGCTTGAGGTCGAACTCGGCGACGATGTCGACCAGGCCCTCGGCGAGCATGCAGTACGACCAGAGGTCGCCGTACGCGCGGTCGCGCCACACCCGTTCGCCCAGTGCGAGGAGGTCCTCGAGCCGTCCGGCGTCGCGCCACTGCGCGATGCTCTGGAAGCTCAGCGACGCGTCGGCGAGGTCGCCGACCTGCGAGACGCGGATGGCGCGCGGCTCGGCGCCCGGTAGATCGGTCGTGAACGCGCCGAGGCCCAGCGCGCCCCACCAGCGCCGCCCGAGCGCGGGCATCGACGCTACTCCGACGACGGGAGCGCCGTCGACCGTCAGCGCGATGAGCGCGCCCCACACGGGCACGCCGCGGAGGAAGTTCGACGTGCCGTCGATCGGGTCGACGATCCACTGCCGGGCGCCGGAACCCTGTGTGCCGTACTCCTCGCCGAGCACGCCGTCGGCGGGGCGCCGCTCGGCGAGCAGGTCGCGCACGGCCCGCTCGACGGCGAGGTCGGCCTCGGTCACGAACGTCCGGTCGGGCTTCGTGTCGACCCGCAGGTCGACCGCGCGGAAGCGTTCCATCGCTGCCCGGTCGGCCAGGTCGGCCAGCTCGAGCGCCAGTGCGAGATCGTTGTCGAGGTCGTCCTCGAGCGCGTCGGTCGTGTCGTCGGGGTCCGGCGAAGCGGTGGCATCCGTCACGCCATCAGCCTAGCGACGGGCGGCGGCGACGATGCGGGTGCGATCGCCGGATGCGGCGCATGCCGGTGCGGCGTACCATCGCGGTCGTGACGGCCCCGGAGCATCATCTCCCGCGCCCGCACAGCGTGGCGCACGTTGCGATCTCGCTCGAGGGCGCGACGCGGGGATTCGACGTCGATCTGGACCGCTACTACGGCCTGGTCGGCACGTGGCATGAGGACGTGACGCTCACCGGCGCCGACACCATCCTCGCCCAGGAGTCCGCGCTGGCCGCCGCGCCCGGGCCCGGTCCCGCCGAGGGCGGCCCGCTGCTCGCCGTGGTCGACAGTGGCGGGCGCGTCGGCGCGTGGGAGGCGCTGCGCAATGCGGGGTACTGGTCCGACGTCCTCGCGCTCCATTCGGAATCGACGCCGAGCCGGCCGCCCGGCCGCCGCGTGGACGAACTCGTGCTCGGCGCCGACCGGGTCGACCTCGCCGCGGTGTTCGAGGAGTTCGGCCGGCGCGGGGTCGAGGTCGTGCGCGTCGACAGCGGAGGGCGCCTGATCGGCGCACTGCTGCGGGCCGGCCTGCTCGACGAGATCAGCCTGCTCCTCCACCCCTGCTTCGCCGGCGCCGGTCCCGATGCGCCGCGATGGTACGGGTCCGACCCGCCGCCGGCCGGTGCCTTCCGCCTCGTCGCAAGCGAGAGCTGGGACGACGGGCTCGTCTGGCTCCGCTACCGTCATTGAGGCGACGGCGGCGTCCATGCTGCACGTCCGTGGGCGACCGGATGCCGCGACGCGCCCGACCGCGGGGCGATTTCGCATCGCGGCCCGCGACCTGATACCGTTGATCCTCGGTTCGGGGTTGACGCAGATCCCGCCGAAACGCACCTCTAGCTCAATCGGCAGAGCAACTGACTCTTAATCAGTGGGTTCAGGGTTCAAGTCCCTGGGGGTGCACGAAGGCCCCGGGTGACTCTCGCCAGTCCCCGGGGTTCTTTCTTTCTCAGCGGGGCATGCTTTCTCAGCGGGGCATGCGATCGAGCGGCTTGTGGAAGACGAGCAGGTCGCACTCGGTCGCCAGCAGCGGCGCGAGGTCGGGGTACAGCTCGGCGAGATGGCCGGTCCGCACGACGCGGTAGCCGATGCGCTCGTACCAGCCGCGGAGGAACTCCTTCGACGGGTGGGTCCAAGCCGTCGGCACGAGCAGTTCGAGCTGCATGGTGCGTGCGCCCCGCTCGACGGCGAGCGCCTCGACGAACGCCACGAGCTCGCGACCGACGCCGAGCCCGCGCCGTTCCGGATCGGCGGCGAGCATGCCGAACTCGGCGGTGTCGGCATCGAGCGACTGGATGCGCACCGAACCGACGACCCGGTCGCCGTCCCGCGCGGTCGCGATCTGGCCGTCGGCGATGAGGCCGGCGATGTCGGCCGAGGTGGTCCGCTCGGCGCCGGTCAGCCACAGCCCGGCCTCGGCCTCGTCGTAGACCCGGTTGACGAGGTCGGCGATCGACGCGACGAGTGCGGCGTCGGCCGCCGATCCGGGAGGTTCGAGGCCGATGCGGAACTCGGCCTGGTGCGATTCGGTCATGGCGTGTCTCCGGTCGGGCCCGCGGCATCCGTCGCCATCAGCGCCATGAGGTCGACGCCGGCGAGCACGAGCCCCTCGTGGGCGAACCCCGCGAAGCAGTACAGCGCGAGCAGCGTACCGAAGAGCGCCTCGCGGTACGACCCGGTGTCGCCGAGCACCGGCAGTGCGACGAACCCGTTCGGCAGCCAGATCCGGTTGATCGCGGGGACGGGGCGCAGCTGCTCCGGCGGGCGCAGCACCCACGGCCAGAGCAGGCCCGGCAGGCCGCCGGTGGTGAGGAAGTCGCCCGCGAGATGCGCGACGAACCCCACGGTCACCGCGAGCGGGAACCACCCCACCTGGTCGGGCGCGAAGACGACGATGAACGCGCCGAGCAGCACGCCCAGCACCCACGCGACCGGCCAGGAGCGCGCGTAACGGCGCGCCTTGAGGCCGAACGCGGTGAGCGCCGCGGTGCCGATGCCGGCCCCGACGGCGAACGTGCCGAACTGCGCGGTCTGCAGCGTGACGAGCGTCAGTGCCCAGGCGGCGGCCGCGACCACCGCGATCGCGATCGCCGAGTGCGCGCCCTGCCGGTGCCCGCCCGCGAAGATGCCGACGGTTCCGGCGGCGAGCCGCCCCATCAGCGGGACCGAGCGCGCGATCGTGGCGCTGTGGTGGTCGGCGTCGGGCAGGAGCGCGGCGCCGGCGCACACGGCCGTGCCGGCGAGCACGCCCACGGGATCGAGCGGATACGCCCCCGAGGTGATGACGGGCATCGTGCTGGTGATCGCGATCCACGCGGCGGCGCCGCTCGTGGCGTGGGTGACGCCCATCATGTCGGTTCGGGTCTCCTCGTGGTGCAGGGAGCACCAGTCTGGCGGACCCGGGCGACATCCGTTCGACCGTCAGTAGTCGGAGACCGCCGTGATGCCGCCGTCGACCACGAGGTCGTGCCCGGTGACGCCGCTCGCCGCCTCGGAGCACAGGAAGACGCACGCGTCGGCGATCTCCTCGGCGCGGACGGTCCTGCCGAGCGGCGCCCGCGCGCTCCATCGCGCGAGGCCGTCGGGCCACTGGGCGTCGAGCCCGTCGCGCCAGACGAGCCCGGGCGAGACCGAGTTCACCCGGATGCCTCGTGGTGCCAGTTCGACCGCGGCGTTGCGCGTGAGCGCCCGCACGGCCGACTTCGCCGCGGCATAGTGCGCCTGCTCGGGCGTCGAGCGATCGGCGGAGATCGACGAGACGTTCACGACCGCACCGCGCCCGTGCGCGACCATCGCGGGCACCGCCTGCCGGATGCACTCGAACGCCGCGACGACGTTCAGCCGGTAGGTCGACATCCAATCGTCGGCGGTGAGCTCGAGGAAGGGACGCGTCGGATAGGCGCCCGCGTTGTTGACGAGCAGCGTCGCGCCGGCGGCCGGAGACCCGGGTGCGAACATGCGCTCGATCTCGTCATCGGCCGAGAGGTCGGCGCGGACCGTCTCGACGGTCACGCCGTGCTCGGTGCGGAGTCGCTCGGCGAGCTTCGCCGCCTCGTCGTCGCGCGAGCGGTGGTGGAGCACCACGTCGGCGCTCGCGCGCGCGAACCGGTCGGCGATCACGCCGCCGATGCCGCCCGTGGCGCCCGTCACGAGCACCGTCTCGCCCTCGAGCGGGGCGGTCATCTCAGGCCGCCTCGCCGCGACCGAGCTCGTACGGTCCGGCGTCGGGATCGGCCGGCGACCAGTCGGCGTGGTGGAACCCGTCGAATCGCGCCCCCTCGAGGATGCACACGTCGCCGAGGCCGGTCTCGTAGAACTTCACGTGCGTGTAGTCGTCGAACAGCCGGTACACCGGCATGCACACCGGGCTCTGGAACTGCTGTCCGGTGAGGGCGTCGCGGTGCCGCTCGATGAACGCGGCATGGTCGGGGCCGACCACGAACCCGAGGTGCTCGAGGCCCATCGCGTAGACCCGCTGGTGGAACGGCGGGATGAGCTCGATGAGCGGGATGGACACGCCGTCGCCGACCTCGATCGGCTCGGCGAGCAGGATCTTCGAGATCGGCCGGCCGTTCCACACGTTCTCGAGGTTCGCGGTCGCGTACGACTCGATCTCGCTGCGCGCGGCGACGTACTCGCGCCAGGTCGGCACCCGCACCGCGAGGTGGCTGATCGGGTAGCCGCTCGCGTCGATTCCCAGGTCGGCGCATCGCGCCGACTGCCGGTCGTAGAACTCCCGTGCCGCGCTCGCGAGTTGCTCGCGACCGGCGATCGCCGGATTCCAGGTCATTCGTGCACCTCCGCATCGAGGTCGGGTCGTGCTCACGATACGTCCGAGCGGCCCGCGATGGCCACGGTTGCGCGCGATCGGCAACAGATGAGCGGCCGCGTGCCGCCGCCGACCGCGATTGCGCGCCGCGCGGCATCCGCTCAGTCGTCGACGCCACGCGCGATGAGCGCCTCGCCCATCCCGTCCGCGGTCTGCAGCGCACGCACGACGACGGGCACCGCGACGGCCCGCATCGAGCCCTCGGCGCCGCGTGCGCGTCGCGCCTCGAGGACGGCGCGCACGATCTCGACCATGAGCGGCACGGCCCGCACGGTCATCGCGAGCACGAGGCCGATGCGGTCGGCATCCACCCGGTCGCCGAGCGGCCGGAGCGCCCGCTGCATCGCGTCGAGCATCGCCGAGACACGCGTGGTCAGCGTCACCACGGCCGCCAGGGCGACGAACGCCGAGACGCGCAGCGACATCGCGAGCGCCGACTCCCACCCGCTGAACAGCGCGTTGAGCGGCGCCGCGATCGCGAGGATCCACAGCACCGGCACGAGCTGGCGCACCGCGACCCGCCACGGGATGCCCGCCACCGCGAACAGCGCGACCGCGACGCCGAGTGCGATCGCCGCCATCCACCACTCCGGCAGCATCGCGACCACGATGACGGATGCCGCGAGCAGCATGAGCTTCCACCCCGCACCGAGGCGGTGCAGCGGCGACGAGCCCGGGACGTAGACGCCGATCACGCCAGGATCCCCCGGTACGCGTCGAGTGCGGCGGCCGGCGCACCGTCGAACGCGATCCGCCCCTCGTCGACGACGAGCACGCGGTCGAACCCCTCGACGGCCTCGAGCCGGTGCGTGACGACGATGAGCTGCTGGTCGAGGGCGGCGAAGTGCCGCTCGACCAGGGCGGCGTTGCGTGCGTCGAGCAGCGTGGTCGGCTCGTCGGCGACGATCACGTCGGGCTCCGCGACGAGCACCGCCGCGAGCGCGAGCAGTTGCTTCTGCCCGCCGGAGAGGCGGTGCGCGGGCCGGTCGGCGAGCTCGGTCAGGCCGAACCGGTCGAGGATGCGTTCGACGCGCGCCGCGGCATCCGCTGCGGGGAGTCTCAGCCGGCGGAGCGAGAACGCGACGTCCTCGCGAACGGTCGGCATGACGATCTGGTTGTCGGGGTTGGTGAACACGAACCCGACGCGCCGGCGCACCTCGCGGCCGTTGCGGGCGACGTCGAGGCCGTCGACGAGCACGCGGCCCGACGTGGGCGTGACCAGCCCGTTGATCAGCCGCGCGAGCGTCGACTTGCCCGACCCGTTCGCGCCGATGACGCCGACGCGTCGCTCGGTGAGGGTGAGCGACACGTCGGCGAGCACGGCGTCACCGTCGTAGCGGTGGGTGACGCGATCGAAGACGATCTCGGCCATCAGGCCTTCGCGTCGGCGTCGGGTGCGAACGCCTCGTCGCCGGCGTCGACGGATGCCGCGTCGCGGCGCTTCGCCCAGGGCCATTGCTTCGCGGCGATCAGGCCCGGCCAGGCGCGGTGCACGCCAGCGGCCACGACCGCGGCGACGACGGCCTTCAGGAGGTCGCCGGGCAGGAACGGCACCGCGCCGACGACGAGCGCCTGGCTGAACGGCAGGCCTGTCACCGCGGCGAGCCACGGCACGCCGATCAGGTAGACGACGACCACGCCGCCGATGATCGTCGCGACGAGCAGCGGGAACAGCTTCAGGTGCGGGCGGATGCGCGCGGCGAGCCAGCCGATGACGAACGCCGCCGGGATGAACGACAGCAGGAACCCGCCGGTGGGGCCGGCGAGTACGCCGAGGCCGGCGGCGCCGCCCGCGAGAATGGGAAGGCCCGCGAGGCCCAACACGACGTAGACCGTCACGGCGAGCGCGCCCTTGCGGGCGCCGAGGATGGCGCCGGCGAGCATGACGCCGAGCGTCTGCAGCGTGATCGGCACGGGGCCGACGTTGATCGCGCCGGGCAGGGTGAGCGCGGCGATGAGCGCGGCGAAGACGGCGATCTGCGCGAGGTCGCGGGCGGTGCTGCGCGTGCGGGTCGCAGGGGTCTGGGTTGCGGTCATGATGCTCCCGGTGGTCGGCGTGGCGGGCTCTCGGCCCTCTTGCTCACGCTACGAACGGCGGGGGAGCGGCCGCTCGAGGTGGCCGTACAAGAATCGGCGGTCGATTTTGGAGCGCACTCGGTCGCCGGGAGCCGGTCGGCGAACCGACGTGTCGTGCCCGTGTCGGTCGTGCCCCTTACCCTCGTGTCGTGGCAGACCTCGATGACCTGCGCCGCACGGCCGACGGGCTGCCCGGCAGCGAGGAGCGCGCGACGACAGGCGGTGCCGCGTGGTTCGTTCGCGGCAGGCTCTACGCGTGGGAGTGCCACCCGTGGCCGAGCATCCCTGCAGACATGCGCGAGATCATCGCCGCCGAGCTCGTGGTCGGGGTCAAGGTCGCCGACCCCTGGGACGCACTCGCCCTCTTCGAGATGTCGCCCGACGTGTTCCTGCGCACCACGACCACCTGGGGTGAGCCCAAGGTCGCCTTCCGCATGGCCGGCATCGACGACGACCATCTCGCCGAGCTGGTGACCGAAGCCTGGCGCGTTCAGGCGCCCCGATACCTGCGGCGCGAGCACTTCGGCACCGATGCGGAGTAGCGCAGCACGTTCGCGGCGCCCGCGTTCGCCCGTGCCGTGTGCTCCCGGACGCAGTCAGTCGTGAGGTGGGCGACGCAGCCGCTTGACGTCGGTGCGCCGCTTCTTCGCCTCCAGGCGCCGTTCCTTCGCACCGCGGCTCGGACGGGTCGGTCGTCGCGATGGCGATGGCGGCCGCAGCGCGTCGGCGACGACGGCGGCGAGCCGATCCCGCGCAGCGTTCCTGTTCTGCAGTTGCGCGCGGTGCTCGGATGCGGTGATCGTCAGTACTCCGCCGACGTCGAGCCGTGCTGCTCGCCTCTGGTGACTCATACGGCCGGATAAGCCCAGCGCCTCGTGGGCGGGGCAGGCTACTCGAGCCACTCGGTGACGAAGCGGTCGTTGGCGTGGATGTGGGTCGCCTCGTAGGTCCCGCCGTCGAGCACCTCGAACCGATGTGCGACCAGCGCGGGCACGACCAGGATCTGGCCGCCTACTGCCACGAGCTGCTCGTCGGCGACGGTGAACTGGGCGCGACCGGCGTGGATGAGGAATGTCTCCACGTAGGGGTGGCGATGCAACCGCGGTCCCTGACCGGGGCGCGCCGAGTACTTGCGGATGATGCTGACGGGTGAGCCGTGCAGGTAGCCCTCGAAGTCCTCGTCGCGGCCGATGTCGATGGGTTCGGCGGCCACGTTCTCCGTCATCGGGCACGCTCCAGGATGGTGACGAGCACGCCCTCGCCGTACGTCCGAACGTCGGCGAGCCTCCATGCCGTGCGATGGGGCATCTCCGTCCAGAGCTTGCGCCCGTGGCCGAGGAGCACCGGGAACGACATGAGGTGGATCTCGTCGACGAGGTCGGCCTCGAGCAGGCCCTGCGCGAGCTGGATGCTGCCCGCCACCGAGATGTCGCCGTCGACACGCTGGGTGAGCCGCGTCACCTCGTCGACGAGGTCGCCGGAGAGCACCGTCGTGTTGCTCCACTTCGGGTCGCCCAGCGTGCTCGACACGACGAACTTGGGCATGCCGTTGTACTTGTCGGCGAGCTCGCCGTCGTACTGCGGCCACGCCGACGCGAAGCCTTCGTAGGTCTTGCGCCCGAGCAGCAGCGCCGAGGAGCCGAGCGCCTCGTCCTCCTTGAACTTCTCGCCCTCGTCGCCGCGGTCGAACTCGAAGCTCCAATTCGGGTACTTGAAGTCCTCGCCGCCGGGGGCCTCGACGACACCGTCGAGCGAGATGAACTCGGTGAGCACGATGCGTCCCATGTCAGTTCTCCTCGATGAAGCCGCGCAGCGCCGGCGCGAGCACGTCGGCGGTAGTGCTGTGGTTCTCACCCGGGACCGGCCTGAGCGTCGCGGTTGGCAGGTGCTCGGCGACCGCCTGCGCACCAGCGGCCAGGTGCGGCCAGGTGCCGGTGCCGTGCATGACCAGCACCGGCATGTCGACCCGATCCCAGAGGTCCACGCGCAGCGGCTGCCCCGACATCGTGTCGCCGACCTGACGGCCGTCGTAGGCGATGGTCGGGGCGATCGCCTCGAGCGCCGGCCAGAAGTCGGTGCCCCGCATGCCGTCGACCATCTCGCCCGGCATCCCGGCGGCCTCGGTCATGAAGAGGGCGACCGCGTCGCCCGGGCGACCCTCGGCGACCGCGGCATCGAGTTGCGCGACGTAGTCGGCCGGCAGAGGCGGGCGGGCGCCGTTCGCGACGACGGGCGGTTCGAACAATGCGAGTCGCGCGATCGGAACGCCGGCCTGTGCCGCATTGAGGGCCAGCAGTGCCCCCGAGGACCATCCGAAGACGGTGGCCGGACGACCCGCCGCGACCTCCGAGATGATCGCGGCGAGGTCCTCGAACTCACGCTCGACCGCGTAGGGTGCGGTGTCGCCGCTCTCGCCGCGCCCGCGCCGGTCATAGTGGACGACGCGGAAACGGTCGGCCAGCAGTTCGGCCGTCGCAGCGTTCTCGGGGGTCGTGGCACGGTACGCGGTCGCGCCGTCGATGATGATGATCGGGTCGCCCTCGCCCCGGGCGGTGTACGCGATGGTGGTGCCGTCGGCGGACGTGACGGTCGTGTTCTCGGACAACTTCGTGAGCCCTTCTCGTCGATTCGCGGGTGATCACCGCGATGACGTCACGCTAGGTCCGGCCCGGTTCCTCTGGCTTGTACAGAAGCGACATCGGATCGGTCGCCTCGTCAGGCGCCCTGAGCTGCGTGGCCGTGCGCCCGATGAACCGCTGCAGGGCCCGCGCCAGATGAGGCTGGTCGTAGAACCCGAGCCGGTGCACGACGTCGAGCGGCGGGACGCCCTCGCCCAGCAGCACGGCGGCCTCGCGCGCCCGCTCGATCTGGCGGATGGCACCCCGGGTCAGTCCCGTCGTGGCGGCCACGCGGCGCTGAACGGAGCGGGTCCCGATCCTGGCGATCCCGCCCCAGACGACCTCGTCGACCAGCGGATCCCGCACGAGCACGCCGGAACGGACGAGCCGTTCGACGAATTGCTCCGCGTTGGCGAAGTCGGGGATCTCCCACTCCTCGCCTCGCAGCACGAACGCTCGCCCGGTGACGTGCGGACTCTCCACGTCGCCGTCCACGAGTTCGCCGATCGGCAGGTGCGGCATGGATGCGCCATGCGCGAACGTGATGCCGAGCGAGCGCGAGTCGCCTGCGACCTCGGCGATCGAGGCGGATGTCTCCGGTCCGCGCACCGCGGCGTGGACGACGCCACCGTCGTCCCAGAACACGAGCTCCCAGTTCGACGTCGCGATCGACGTCATCCGCTGGATGCCCGACGTGCGCCCTTCCCAGACCCGCGCGATGTACGGCGAGTCGGACGCCCGGTGGCTGCTCTCGATCGGCACATCACCACCCTCGCACGAACCCGCTGGAATTCGATCCCTTCATCGGTGGCGCTCAGCTGACGCTCGCCGAGCTCCACCGGGTCGGCGAGATCGTCCGGGCCATGCACGATGCGAGCGTCCATTTCATTCCGGCCGCCGATGCGGCCCTGCTCGTCTCGGCCGAGCGGAGCGGGCACATCGACGCCCTGGTCTCGAACGGCGTCCATGAACGCCCGGACACTCGGGCTGGCGTCCGTCCACGCCTTGCGCACCGTCGACCCGACACGGACGACCTCGCCACTCACGTTGCCGCCGGCGAGGTGCAATTCGTCGTCCATGAGTCGACGGTATCCCCGGCCCGGAGCGCCCGGAAGGATCAGGCCGCCTTGGCGGCGCCTCCCGCGGCGGCGGGGGCCGGCACGGATGTCGCGACCAGAGTGTCGTCGGCGTGCTCGGCGTCGCCCGCGGCATCCGTCGACCCGACGCCGTCGCCGACCGGGACGTCACCGACGTCGACCGGGTCGGCCCACATGACGAGCGGGGCCGGCGACCAGGTGAGTGCAAGGGACGCCTCGTCGGCCGAGACCACGACGGCGACCTGCTCGCGCTCCTCGAGGATGGCGCGAGTGACCTCGGCGGCGATCTGGTGGGTCAGCATCGACTGGAAGATGCGGTCGGTGTCGTCGTCGCCGCGACGGACGAGCGACCAGTCTCCCTCGGGGCCGATGAAGCGGGAGAGGCGCGCATTGACGAGCTCGAAGATGTGCTCCCCGCGCAGGTCCGCGGCCGTCGCTGCGGGCGACGGGGCGGCGGGTGCGGTGTGGGCGGCGGCTTGTGCGGCGAGCCGCGCGCGGCGCCAGCGGCGGAACATCGGTGTCCTCTCGTCGTGATCGGGTCGCGGATCTCGTAGCGGTCTCGGTCTCGTCCAGTGTCCGTCCGCCGGCGGACATCCGGGGGCGGACACGCCGCGGGGCGCCGGAGCCGCCCCCGGTCGGGGGCCCCGGCGCCGATCGCGCGTTCGGGCCCTACTCGGCCAGTTCGCGACGCTTCTGCTCGTCGGCGACGGTGCCGATGGCGATCGCGAGCGTCGCGGCCCACGAGATCCACATGAGCACGAGCCTCCAGTCGTGCGGCCCTGCCTTGGTCGCCTTGATGACGCCGACGGCGCCGAAGAGCGAGCTGATCACGGCACCGCTGAAGAGGTACTTGCGCATGCCGTAAAACTACCGCCCGTCCGGGCGCCCCGCGACGGGTTGACACGGTCTCTGGGAGATCGCCCCGAGTCTGACCGATCGGGCAGGATCTGACCGATCGGTCAACTAGCGTGGGCGGCATGCCCACCGACGCCAAGGCACCCGCGCGCGCCCGCGCCGCCGACGAGCTCAAGCACGCCGCCCTCGAGCAGTTCGCGAGCGTCGGCTTCGCCGGCACCTCGCTGCAGCACATCGCCGACCACGCCGGCTACTCGAAGTCGAGCGTGCTCTACCACTACGCGTCGAAGGAGGCGCTGCTGGAGGCCGCGATCGAACCGGCCGTCGCCGAGTTCGAGGAACTCCTCGACGACTACCTCGCCGGGCGCGACCCGGGCCGCCGGCGCCGCCTGGTCGACCGCGTCGTCGACCTGCTGCTCGTGCACCGCGAGGCCGTGCACGTCTTCCTCATCCAGGGGCCGAGCCTCGCGGACCTGCCGATCATCGCCCGCGCGAACGCCGCGACCCGGCGCCTCGCCGCGGCGATCTGCGAGGAGCGCGAGAGCGTCGAGGAGCAGGTGCGCTTCGGCATCGCGCTCGGCGGCGCCGCGTTCCTGCTCACCGCCGGCCGCACGTTCGCCGACGACAGCGTCCAGCCCTCCGACGACGAGCTCCGAGCGGCGCTGCACGCCGTCCTGCCCGAGCTGCTCGCGCCCCCCGCCCGCCGCACCACGACCGACTGAAGGACCCGCACGTGGCTCTCCTCCTCCACCGCATCGGACGGTTCGCGTTCCGTCGCGCCTGGCTCGTCGTCATCGCCTGGGCCGTGGCGCTCGTCGCGCTCGTCGGCGGCGGCATCGGTCTCGGCGGCCAGCTCCAGGAGTCGTACGCGATCCCCGGCACCGAGTCGCAGGACGCGATCGACCAGCTCGCCGCCGTGTTCCCGCAGACGGCCGGCGCGTCGGCGAAGGCCGTCGTTGAGGCGCCCGACGGCGAGTCCGTCGGCGACGCCGCGCACCGCGACGCGATCGAGCGCATGGAGCGCGAGCTCGAGGGCGTCGACGGCGTCGCCAGCGTGCTCGGCCCGTTCGACGAGTACGCCGGCGACCAGGTCTCCGGCGACGAGCGCACCGCCTACATCCAGGTGCAGTTCGACGGGCAGGTGACGGATGTCACCGACGAGTCGATCGCCGCCGTCGTCGCCACCGGCGACATCGCGGCCGACGCGGGCCTCGAGGTCGCGTTCGGCGGCGAGGTGTTCCAGGAGACGACCTTCGGGCTCACGATCACCGAGGTGTTCGGCGTGCTGTTCGCGGGCGTGGTGCTGCTGATCACCTTCGGCTCGCTGCTCGCCGCGGGCATGCCGCTGCTCACCGCCATCGTCGGGGTGGGTACGACCTTCGGCGGCATCGCCGTCGTGTCGGCGTTCGCGACGGTCTCGAGCACCGCGCCCATGCTCGCGGTGATGATCGGGCTCGCGGTCGGCATCGACTACGCGCTGTTCATCCTCTCGCGGCACCGCACGCAGCTCGCTCGCGGCATGGACCCCGAGGAGAGCGCGGCCGAGGCGGTGGCCACCGCGGGCGGCGCGGTCGTGTTCGCGGGCCTCACCGTCATCATCGCGCTCCTCGGCCTCCTCGTCGTCGGAATCCCGTTCCTCAGCGTCATGGGCGTCGCGGCCGCGTTCGCGGTGCTCGTCGCCGTGATCGGCGCGACCACGCTCCTGCCGGCGCTGCTCGGCCTCGCGAAGGGCCGGCTCGCCCCGAAGCCCGGCAGCCGCGCCCACCGGCGTGCGGTCGCGGCCGACGAGGGCGGGAAGCCGACCCTCGGTCGCCGCTGGGTCGACACCGTGCTGAAGGCGCCCGTCGTCTTCGTGCTGCTGGTCGTCGGCCTGCTCGGCGCTGCGGCGATCCCCGCGGCGAGCCTCGACCTCAACCTGCCCGGCGGGCAGGGCGAGGCGGGATCGAGCCAGCGCGAGGCGTACGAGATGATCGAGGCCGGCTTCGGCCCCGGCTACAACGGCCCGCTCATCGTCACGGTCGACATCACGCAGACGACCGACATCTTCGAGGACCTCGACGCGATCGGCGAACGCCTCGCCGAGGTCGACGGCGTCGCCTACGTCGGCGAGGGGCTGCCGAACGAGACGGTCGACACCGCGATCATCCAGGTGATCCCGGAGAGCGGCCCCACCGACCCCGAGACCAAGCAGGTCGTCCAGGACATCCGCGCCCTCGGCGACGAGATCACGACCGCCTTCGGGACCCCGATCGCCGTCACGGGCTACACGGCCGTGTCGATCGACATCTCCCAGCGACTCACCGACGCGCTCATCCCGTTCGCGCTCATCGTCGTCGGGCTCTCGATCATCCTGCTGCTCATCGTGTTCCGGTCGGTGTTCGTGCCCGTCAAGGCCGCGCTCGGATTCCTGCTGTCGGCGTTCGGCGCGATCGGCCTCACGGTCGCGGTCTTCCAGTGGGGATGGCTCGCCGACCTCATGCACATCGAGCCGGGGCCCATCCTGAGCTTCCTCCCGATCCTGCTCATGGCCGTGCTGTTCGGCCTCGCCATGGACTACGAGGTGTTCCTCGTCTCGGGCATGCGCGAGGAGTTCGTGAAGACCGGCGAGCCGCGGTCGTCGATCGTGCACGGCTTCCAGCACGCGGCGCGCGTGGTCACGGCCGCCGCGCTCATCATGTTCTTCGTCTTCTTCGCGTTCGTGCCCGAGGGGACGGGCGTGATCAAGGGCATCGCCTTCGCGCTCGCGATCGGCGTCGCGTTCGACGCGTTCCTGGTGCGGATGACGCTGGTGCCCGCCGCGATGGCCCTCGCCGGCCGCCACGCGTGGTGGCTGCCGAGATGGCTCGCCCGGATCCTGCCCGACGTCGACATCGAGGGCGAGGGCCTGCGCGCCCACCTCGCCGAGTCCGAATGGGCCGCCGAGCACGGCGCCGACGTGCTCGCCGACCGCCTGCTCGTGGGCGACCCGGCCGACCCCGTCGGTCCGGTCACCATGGCCGTTCCGCGCGGCGGCGCGCTGCTCGTCCGCGGCGGCCCCGCCGAGCGGCGCCTGCTGTCGGCGACCATCGCGGGCCGTGTCCTGCCCGCCGGCGGGCGCCTTGCGGTGCTCGGCCTGCCACTGCCGACCGACGCGAACGCCGTCATGCGCCGGGTCGCGGTCGCCGAGACGTCGACGGATGCCGCACCCGCCCTCACCGCGGGCGATCTCGTCTCCCGCCGCGTCGACGCGACCCGCCCCTGGTACCGGCTCGGTTCGACGCGCGACGCGGTCGACGACGCGCTCGACGCCGCCAGCGCCGCCCGCGCGGTCGCCGACTCGAACGGCCGGCACGTCGACGGGCCGTTCACCGACTCGATCCCGTGGCCGACCGGCGCGATCGACCCGGGCACCCCGTTCGGCGAACTCGACCCGCTCGACCGCCTGCTCGTGGCCGCGGCCGCCGCGCTCGCCGAGGAACCGCGCGCGCTCGTGCTCGACCTCGATGCGGCATCCGCTTCGGACGCCCGCACCTGGCGCGCGCTCTCGCAGCTCGTGCCCGACGACGTCACGCTCGTCGCGACCGCACCGGCCCATGCCGACCCGACCCACGCCCGCGCCGCGTTCGACGTGCGCGGCATCCGCGAACTCGACCTCGCCGCCCGCCCCGAGGAGGCCCTCCGATGACCCGATCCGACGTCACCGCCGCGCTCGGCGGCACCACGCCGGCGATGCGCCGCGGGCGCCGCGCCGCGCTGCTCACGGCCGTGATCGCGGTGCCGCTCGCCGTCGCCGGACTCGTCGCCGCGGCGATCGGTGGCGCAGACGACCGCCTCGACGCCATTCCCGCGATCGTCGTGAACAACGACGAGATGGTCACCATGACCCTGCCCGACGGCGGGGAGCAGCCCGTGCTCGCGGGCCGACAGCTCGTCACCGAGCTGACCGGCGAGGGCGAGGCGGGCTTCGACTGGACCATCTCGAACGACGAGCAGGCCGCCGAGGCCCTCGCCGCGGGCGACGCGTACGCGGTGCTCACGATCCCCGCCGACTTCTCGCAGTCCGTCACGTCGCTCTCGGGGGACGCCCCCACGACGGCGGCGCTCGACATCCGCACCGACGACGCCCACGGCTACCTCGCCGGGACCGTCGCGACGACCGTCGGCGACGCGATCGCGAACACGTTCGGGCAGGAGCTCACGACCCAGTACCTCGAGGGCCTCTACGGCAACCTCATCCAGGTCGGCGGCGCGTTCGGCGAGGCCGCCGACGGTGCCGGGCAGCTCGCCGACGGCGCCGACTCCCTCGCGGGCGGTCTCGACCAGCTCGCGACCGGGATCGGCTCGGCGGCGGACGGCACGGCGGATGCCGCGGCGGGCGCCTCGGCGTTCGCGTCCGGCGTCGACCAGTACGCGTCCGGCGTCGAGCAGCTCGCGGGCGGCGTGTCGACCCTCGACGGACAGGCCGCATCGCTCGACGGGATCACGTCGGGCATCTCGCAGTACGTCGCCGGCGTGGCGGAGGCGGGCCAGGGCATCGACGGCGGCATCGCGCAGTACGTCGGCGGCGTCGGCACCGCCGGCTCGGGCGTCGACTCGGGCATCGGAGCCTATGTCGACGGCGTCGGGACCGCCGGCGAGGGCGTCACGGGCGGCACCGCGCAGTACGTCGCCGGGATCGCGCAGCTCGCCGACGGCGGCGACCTGCTCGCCTCGTCGATCGCCGATCCCGCCACGCGGGCGGCGGTGGAGGCGTACGTTGCTCAGGTGCGCGCCGCGGCGGACGGCGGCGGCGTCCTCGTCGCCGAGACCGGCGGCGCGTTCGACCAGCTCGTCGCAGGCGGCGGGCAGCTGCGCACCGAGGTCTCGGGCGGCTTCTCGGAGCTCGTCGCGGGCGGCGAGGCGCTCCGCAGCGGGACGGCCGGCGGATTCGACGAGCTCGCGGCGGGTGGATCCCAGCTCGTGGCCGGCACGGGCTCGGGGGTCGACGGACTCCAGTCCGGCATCTCGCAGCTCGCGAGCGGTGCGAACCAGGCGGCCGCGGGGTCGCCCGGCATCCGCGACGGCGCGTACGGCCTGGCATCGGGCGTGGACGGCATCGCGGGCGGTCTCACCCAGCTGGAGTCCGGTGTCGCGTCCTCGGCGGATGGCGCCGCAGAGCTCGCCGACGGCACGGGCGAGCTCGCCGACGGTCTCGCGGAGGGCGCGGAGGGGTCGTCGTCGCTGACCGACCTCGACCCGGAGGAGACCGCGTCGGTCGTCGCCGAGCCGGTCACGATGGCCGCCGAGCGCGACAACGCGATCGACTCGCTCGGCCAGGTCATCGCGATGCTGCTCGCGCCCATCGGCCTGTGGCTCGGCGCGATGGCGCTGTTCCTCGTGTTCCGTCCGTTCGGACGGGAGGCGCTCGCGAGCACGGCATCGACCGGGAGCCTCGTTGCGCGCACCCTCTTCCGCGGCTCGCTCATCGGGCTCGCGCAGGCCGCGCTCGTCGTGCTCCTCATGCACACGGCGCTCGGTGTCGACTGGACACTGCTGCCGCAGACGCTCGCGTTCTCGGCGCTGCTCGCGGTCGCGTTCACCGCGATCCACGCGTTCCTCAGCGCCTGGCTCGGGCGCGCCGGCACCATCGTGTCGCTCGTGCTCGTCGTGCTCCAGCTCGCGGCGTCCGGCGGGCTCTACCCGCTCGAGATCGTGAGCGGCCCGTTCCAGGCGATCAGCCCGTTCCTGCCGCTGACCTGGGCCGTGCAGGGCATGCAGCTGATCGTGAGCGGAGCGGGCGGCGCCGCCGTGCTCGGCGCGGCGGCGGTCGTGGCGCTGTTCGGGGTGCTCGCAGCGATCGGCACCGCGTTCACGGTGGCGCGTCGCCGCGGCATCCGCTCGGTCGGCGCCCCGGTGCCGGCGACCGCCTGAGGCGCGTCAGCACCAGTCGCGCGACCCGGTCGCCCCGCGGGGCCGCCGGGTCGCGGCGTCAGCGCTGGTGGGGGAGGATCGCGTCGATCGCGTCCTTCACCCGGCGCAGCGGCGACTCGGGCGCCGGCGACTCGGGTTCGGGGACCGCGGCGACCGCGGTGTGCTCGCGAGCGAACGCGAGCGTCTCGCGCAGCAGCTCGAGCCGCTCCTCCTCGGTCTTCGCCTTTCGGGTGTTGATCTCGGCGACGACCGAGCCGTCCCACCCGCGTTCGGCCAGCCAGCGCAGCGTCTCGGCGACGGGCTGGTTGCCGCGGCCGGGCAGCAGGTGCTCGTCGAAGATCTGGCCCTCGCCGATCGCGCCCGTGCCGTCGCACAGGTGGACGTGGCGCAGTCGGTCGCCGAGGTCCTTCGCGTACTCGAGGCTGTCGATGCCCGAGAGCGCCGCGTGCGAGAAGTCGAGCGTCACCGCGTCGCAGTCCATGTCGCGCGGATCCCATCCGGGCGCGTACGCCTTCATGTTCCGGCCGGCGGCGCGCCACGGGAACATGTTCTCGACCGCGATCTCGACGCCGTGCGTTCCGGAGAACTCGCGGACGGCGGGCAGGAACTCGCGCGCGTACGTCGACTGCCACCGGAACGGCGGGTGCACGACGACGGCGTCGGCACCGACTGCGGCCGCGAGCTCGGCGGTGCGGTCGAGCTTCACGCGCGGGTCGCGCCCCCAGACGAAGTGGGTGAGCAGCAGGACGGGCGCGTGGATGGAGAGGATGGGCAGCTCCCAGCGCTCGGACATCTCGTTCAGGCCCTCGGCGATCTGCGTGGTGAGCTCTTGCGTCACCATGATCTCGATGCCGTCGAACCCGGCCTCCTTCGCGTAACGGAAGGCGTGCTCGGGTTCGAGTGGGTACACACAGGTGGTGCTCATACCGATGCGGATCATTGCAGCGAAGTCTATCCCCGGCGGCTGTGCGCAGGGTGGGGACTTCCGGCCCCTGTTAGCCTGAAACGGAGCAGTCCGAGGAGGACCCGACGCCGTGAAGCCCGATCCCCAGACCGACGACCTGTTCCCCGACGCCGCCTACGACATGGTCGTGGTGTCGAACCGCCTCCCAGTCGACTACGTGGGCGGCGAGGGGGCCGACACGCGGTGGAAGGGCTCGCCCGGCGGGCTCGTCACCGCGCTCGAACCGGTCATGCGCGCCAACGACGGCGCCTGGGTCGGATGGACCGGCGTCGCCGACCGCGAGTTCGACCCGTTCGAGCACGACGGCATCTCGATCATCCCCGTGCCGCTGTCGGCCGACGAGGTCGAGGAGTACTACGAGGGCTTCTCCAACGACACGTTGTGGCCGCTCTACCACGACGTCATCGCGCCGCCGCAGTTCCACCGGGAGTGGTGGGACGCGTACGTGCGCGTCAACCGACGGTTCGCCGAGGCGGCCGCGCGCGCCGCCGGCGAGGGCGCCGTCGTGTGGGTGCAGGACTACCAGCTGCAGCTCGTCCCGCGGATGCTGCGCGAGAGCCGCCCCGACCTCGTCATCGGCTTCTTCAATCACATCCCGTTCCCCGCGTACGGCATCTACTCGCAGCTGCCGTGGCGCCGCCAGGTGGTCGACGGCCTCCTCGGCGCCGACGTCATCGGCTTCCAGCGGGCGGCGGACGCAGGCAACTTCTCCCGAGCGGTGCGCCGACTCTTCGGCCACCGCACTCGCGGCACCGTCATCGAGGTCCCCGAGCACGACGGCGACGTCCGGCACGTCGTCGCGCGCCACTTCCCGATCTCGATCGATGCGGCCGCATTCGAGCAGCTGGCCCGCAAGCCCGAAGTGCAGGAGCGCGCCCGCCAGATCCGCCGGAGCCTCGGCGATCCCGACGTGGTGATGCTCGGCGTCGACCGGCTCGACTACACCAAGGGCATCCGCCACCGGATCAAGGCGTTCGGCGAGCTCCTGCGCGACGGCCGCCTCACGGTCGAGCAGGCCACGCTCGTCCAGGTGGCCAGCCCGTCGCGCGAGCGCGTCGCCACCTACCGGCAGCTGCGCGACGAGATCGAGCTGCTCGTCGGGCGCCTCAACGGCGACCACTCGACGCTCGGGCACGCGGCGATCTCGTACCTGCACCACGGTTATCCGCGCGAGGAGATGGCGGCGCTGTACCTCGCCGCCGACGTCATGCTGGTCACCGCGCTCCGCGACGGCATGAACCTCGTCGCCAAGGAATACGTCGCGTCCCGCTTCGACGACGACGGCGTGCTGCTGCTCAGCGAGTTCACCGGCGCGTCCGACGAGCTGCGCCAGGCGATCCTCGTGAACCCGCACGACATCGAGGGGCTCAAGGACGCCATGGTCGAGGCGACGCAGATCCCCAAGCGCGAACGGGCGCGCCGCATGCGCGCCCTGCGCAAGCGGGTGAAGGACAACGACGTCGCCAACTGGTCGGCGACCTTCCTCGAGACGCTGACCGGGACCGGCAAGATCCAGCCGGGCGTGCCGGACCCGCTGCGGAGCGCGATCATCCGGATCGCCGAGGTCGAACGGATGCTCGTCGCGCTCGACTTCGACGGCACCCTCGCGCCGCTCGTCGACCGGCCGGAGGACGCCCGCGCCACGGCGCGCGCCCGCGCGGCCATCGAGCGGATGTCGGAGCACGAGGACACGCGCGTCGCGCTCGTGTCGGGCCGCGCGCTCGACAGCCTGAAGGACGTCGCGTCGCCGCCGGTCGCCGCCCTCCTCAGCGGTTCGCACGGCGTGGAGCTCCAACTCGACGGCGGCGGCGTCACGATCGACCTGCGCGAGAACGAGCTCACGAGCCTCGAGCGGCTCATCGAGATCGTGGAGGAGGCGGCATCCAGTGCCGACGGCGCCTGGGTCGAGCGCAAGCCCGCGGGCATCGCGTTGCACACCCGCAAGCTCGGCGCGACGGCCGGTGCGGCCCTGCAGCGCGAGGCGCGCGACCGCGTCGAGCGCGCGCTGCCCGGGCTCTCGACGCGCGGCGGCAAGAACGTGCTCGAGTTCGCGGTGCGCGCGAGCGACAAGGGCGAGGCCCTCACCCGTCTGCGGCAGCACGCCGGGGCCGACGCGGTGCTCTACGTCGGCGATGACGTGACCGATGAAGACGCCTTCGCGACCCTCGAGACCGACGACGTCGGCGTGAAGGTCGGCCAGGGCAAGTCGCTCGCAGCGTACCGGCTCCGCGGACCCGACGACGTCGCCGAGCTGCTCGAACTGCTGGCCGACGCACGCGACGCCTCCCGCTGACGGGCCGCGCCCGCGGCATCCGTCACGCCCTTCGACACGACGGCGAACGGATGCCGCTGCGCCTGCCGACGCCGCGGCGAAACCCGCCGCCACGCCGCCGTAGACTCGACCCATGTCGGAGATCGATCCCAAGCCCCGCAGTCGCGTCGTCACGGATGGCATCGAGGCCACCACGAGCCGAGGCATGCTCCGTGCCGTGGGCATGGGCGATGCGGACTGGGACAAGCCGCAGGTCGGCATCGCGAGCTCGTGGAACGAGATCACGCCGTGCAACCTCTCGCTCGGCCGCCTCGCGCAGGCCGCGAAGGAGGGCGTGCACGCCGGCGGCGGCTACCCGCTGCAGTTCGGCACCGTTTCGGTCTCCGACGGCATCTCGATGGGCCACGAGGGCATGCACTTCTCGCTCGTCTCGCGCGAGGTCATCGCCGACTCGGTCGAGGTCGTCATGCAGGCCGAGCGCCTCGACGGTTCGGTGCTGCTCGCCGGGTGCGACAAGTCGATCCCCGGCATGCTCATGGCGGCCGCGCGCCTCGACCTCGCCTCGGTCTTCCTCTACGCCGGCTCGATCGCGCCCGGCTGGGTCCGGCTGTCCGACGGCACCGAGAAGGACATCACGATCATCGACTCGTTCGAGGCCGTCGGCGCCGTCAAGGCGGGCAAGATGAGCGAGGAGGATGCGAAGCGCATCGAGTGCGCGTTCGCTCCCGGCGAGGGTGCCTGCGGCGGCATGTACACCGCCAACACCATGGCCTCGGTCGCCGAGGCGCTCGGCCTCTCGCTTCCCGGCTCGGCGTCGCCCGCCTCGGCCGACCGCCGCCGCGACTACTACGCGCACCGTTCGGGCGAAGCCGTCGTCAGCCTGCTGGAGAAGGGGATCACGGCCCGGCGGATCCTCACCAAGAAGGCGTTCGAGAACGCGATCGCGGTCGGGATGGCGCTCGGGGGTTCGACCAACATCGTGCTGCACCTGCTCGCGATCGCCCGCGAGGCCGACGTGGAGCTCACCCTCGACGACTTCAACCGCATCGGCTCGAAGGTGCCGCACATCGGCGACCTCAAGCCGTTCGGCAGGTACGTGATGAATGACGTCGACCGTCGCGGCGGCCTGCCCGTGCTCATGAAGGCGCTGCTCGACGCGGGCCTCATGCACGGTGACGCGCTCACGGTCACCGGGAAGACGCTGGCCGAGAACCTCGCCGAGATGGACATCGCGCCGCTCGACGGCGAGGTGCTTCGCACGCTCGACAACCCCATCCACGAGACCGGCGGGCTCACGATCCTGCACGGTTCGCTCGCCCCCGAGGGTGCGGTCGTCAAGACCGCCGGGTTCGACGCCGCGACCTTCGAGGGACCGGCCCGGGTGTTCGAGCGCGAGCGCGCCGCGATGGACGCGCTCACGGCCGGCGAGATCACCCACGGCGACGTCGTCGTCATCCGCTACGAGGGCCCCAAGGGCGGTCCCGGCATGCGCGAGATGCTCGCGATCACCGCGGCCATCAAGGGCGCTGGGCTCGGAAAAGATGTACTACTCTTGACGGACGGTCGATTCTCAGGCGGCACAACCGGCCTGTGCATCGGCCACATAGCACCCGAGGCGGTGGACGCTGGTCCGATCGCCTTCGTGCGCGATGGTGATCTGATTCGGGTCGATATCGCGGCTCGTTCCATCGACCTACTGGTCGACGAGGCCGAGCTGGCAGCCCGCCGCGACGGCTGGGCTCCGCTTCCTCCGCGCTACACCCGAGGCGTCCTCGCGAAGTACTCCAAGCTCGTGCGCTCCGCAGCCGAAGGCGCGACCACGGGCTGAGGCTCCTGCCTGTCCCGAACACCACCGCACCATGAACAGGAATCGAATGACCACGGAAGCCAGTCCCGTGCCATCGCCCGCCAGCCTGTCGCAGTCGCAGAGCGGCCCCGAGATGCTCACCGGAGCCGAGGCGGTCGTCCGCTCGCTCGAACTGCTCGGCATCACCGACGTCTTCGGCCTGCCCGGCGGCGCGATCCTGCCGGTCTACGACCCGCTGCTCGACAGCCGCAAGCTCCGACACATCCTCGTCCGACACGAGCAGGGCGCGGGGCACGCCGCCGAGGGTTACGCGTCATCGTCGGGCAGGCTCGGCGTCGCGATCGCGACGTCCGGACCCGGCGCGACGAACCTCGTGACCGCGATCGCCGACGCGCACATGGACTCGGTGCCGCTTCTCGCCATCACCGGGCAGGTGTTCTCGAACCTCATGGGCACCGACGCGTTCCAGGAGGCCGACATCGTCGGCATCACGATGCCGATCACCAAGCACTCGTTCCTCGTGAAGACGCCCGAGGAGATCCCGGCGACCATCGCGGCCGCGGTGCACATCGCGACGACCGGCCGCCCCGGCCCGGTGCTCGTCGACATCACGAAGGACGCGCAGCAGGCGAAGAGCGCGTTCGAGTGGCCGCCGAAGATGGACCTGCCGGGCTACCGGCCGATCACGAAGGCGCACGGCAAGCAGGTGCTCGCCGCGGCGCAGCTCATCGCCGAGGCGAAGCGCCCGGTGCTCTACGTCGGCGGCGGCATCATCCGCGCTCGCGCAGCCGAGGAGCTGAAGGCGTTCGCCGAGGCGACCGGCGCCCCGGTCGTGACCACGCTGATGGCGCGGGGCGCGTTCCCCGACTCGCACCCGCAGCACCTCGGCATGCCGGGCATGCACGGCACCGTCCCCGCGGTGCTGGCGCTGCAGGAGGCCGACCTGCTCGTCGCGCTCGGCGCGCGCTTCGACGACCGCGTCACCGGCAAGGCCGCGCTGTTCGCCCCTGAGGCGAAGGTCGTGCACGTCGACATCGACCCGGCCGAGATCGGCAAGATCCGCGCGGCCGAGGTGCCCATCGTGGGTGACGCGAAGGACGTGCTCGTCGACCTGCTCGCCGCGTACCGCGAGGTCGTCAAGCAGACCACGCCCGACATCGCTGACTGGTGGTCGACGCTCGACGGGCTGCGCTCCGAGTTCCCGCTCGGCTACACCCAGCCCTCCGACGGGCTGCTCGCGCCGCAGTACGTGATCCAGCGCATCGGCGAGCTCACGGGGCCCGAAGGCGTGTACGCGGCCGGCGTCGGCCAGCACCAGATGTGGGCGGCGCAGTTCATCAAGTACGAGCGGCCGAACGCCTGGCTGAACTCCGGCGGCGCCGGCACCATGGGCTACGCGGTCCCCGCGGCCATGGGCGCCAAAGTCGCCGAGCCGCAGCGTACGGTGTGGGCGATCGACGGCGACGGCTGCTTCCAGATGACCAACCAGGAACTCGCGACCTGCACGCTCAACGACATCCCGATCAAGGTCGCGGTCATCAACAACTCCTCGCTCGGCATGGTGCGCCAGTGGCAGACGCTGTTCTACGACGGCCGGTACTCCAACACCGACCTGAACACCGGTCACGACACCGCGCGCGTGCCCGACTTCGTGAAGATGGCCGAGGCGTACGGCGCCCTCGGCATCCGGGTGACGAAGGAGGAGGAGGTCGACGCCGCGATCAAGCTCGCGCTCGAGACGAACGACCGCCCGGTCGTGATCGACTTCGTCGTCTCCGCCGATGCCATGGTGTGGCCGATGGTCCCGCAGGGCGTCTCCAACTCCTACGTCCAGTACGCCCGCGACCACTCGCCGGCCTTCAGCCAGGAGGACTGAACATGTCGACCCACGTGCTCTCCCTCCTCGTCGAGGACAAGCCCGGCCTGCTGACCCGCGTCGCGGGGCTCTTCTCGCGCCGCGGCTTCAACATCGAGTCGCTCGCGGTCGGTCACTCCGAGATCGACGGCCTCTCGCGCATCACCGTCGTGGTCGATGTCGAAGACCTTCCGCTCGAACAGGTCACGAAGCAGCTCAACAAGCTCGTGAACGTGCTGAAGATCGTCGAGCTCGATCCCGCCCAGTCGGTGCAGCGCGAGCACCTGCTCATCAAGGTCCGCGTCGACAACACGACGCGCTCCGCGGTGCTCGAGGCGGTCAATCTCTTCCGCGCGCGCGTCGTCGACGTGTCGACCGACGCGCTGGTGATCGAGGTCACGGGCGACTCCGGCAAGACCACCGCGCTCCTGCGCGTCCTGGAGCCGTACGGCATCAAGGAGATCGCCCAGTCGGGCCTCCTCGCCATCGGCCGCGGCGGCAAGTCGATCACCGAGCGCGTCTACAAGAACTGACCGAACGTGCGGGTCGAGGAGCGCGGAGCGCGTCCGGAGACCCGGCACACCGAACCACCACGAGGAGAAAGACAGCACATGGCTGAGATCTACTACGACAAGGACGCCGACCTCACGCTCATCCAGGGCAAGAAGGTCGCGGTCATCGGCTACGGCTCGCAGGGTCACGCGCACGCGCAGAACCTCCGTGACTCGGGCGTCGAGGTCGTCATCGGCCTCAAGGAGGGCTCGAAGTCGACGGCGAAGGCCGAGGAGGCCGGGTTCGAGGTCAAGAGCGTGGCGGATGCCGCGGCGTGGGCCGACGTCATCGTGATCCTCGCGCCCGACCAGTTCCAGCGCCACATCTACGCCGAGTCGGTCAAGGACAACCTCGCCGAGGGCAAGACACTCGTGTTCGGCCACGGCTTCAACGTCCGCTTCGGCTACATCGAGGCGCCCGAGGGCGTCGACGTGATCCTCGTCGCGCCGAAGGCCCCGGGCCACACGGTGCGCCGCGAGTTCGTCGCCGGTCGCGGCATCCCCGACATCATCGCGGTCGAGCAGGACGCCTCGGGCACCGCGTGGGACCTCGCCAAGTCGTACGCCAAGGCCATCGGCGGCACCCGTGCCGGCGTCATCAAGACCACGTTCACGGAGGAGACCGAGACCGACCTGTTCGGCGAGCAGGCCGTGCTCTGCGGCGGCGTCTCGCAGCTCGTGCAGTACGGCTTCGAGACCCTCACCGAGGCCGGCTACCAGCCCGAGATCGCCTACTTCGAGGTGCTCCACGAGCTCAAGCTCATCGTCGACCTCATGTGGGAGGGCGGCATCTCCAAGCAGCGCTGGTCGGTCTCCGACACGGCCGAGTACGGCGACTACGTCTCCGGCCCGCGCGTCATCGACGAGCACGTCAAGGAGAACATGAAGGCCGTCCTCGCCGACATCCAGTCCGGCGCGTTCGCCAAGCGCTTCATCGACGACCAGGACAACGGAGCCAAGGAGTTCCTCGAGCTGCGCGAGAAGGGCCAGGGCCACCCGATCGAGACCACGGGCCGCGAGCTCCGCAAGCTCTTCGCCTGGACCCAGGTCGACGAGGACGACTACGTCGACGGCGAGGTCGCCCGCTGACCCCACTGGTGGTCGAGTAGCGCCCGCCGGAGCGGACGCGCATCGAGGCCCTCGCCCACACCCGCGGCGGGGTCGGCTCAGGCCGGCCCCGCCGTCGGCGTTCCCGGGGGCGGCTCAGTCGGTGAATCCACAGGTGCTCCGCGGCTCGCCGAGTTGCGGGAGGTATCGTCGCCACTCCGCTTCGCTGAGGTCGCGCCCGGCGAGGCGGCACACGGCGTCGAACTGCCGATCGGGGTCGAGGTTCCAGACGACCACGCCCTCTCGTGTCGAGACCGCGAGCTCGCGGCCGTCGGGGCGGATCGCGGCCGGCATGACCGCGCGTCCGCCGCTGCGGAACGGCTCGCCGATCGCCTCGCCGCTCGCCGTGTCGTACGCGATCGCCGTCCCGCCGGGAAGCGTCACGACGACGGTGGCGCCCTCCGCGTCGAACGACGGCGGGGAGACGCCCGTCTCGGCTCCGGAGACGACCACTCCGCGGAGCGTGTCCGGACGGTACCGCCCGATGCCGTGGTCCCCGATGCCGAGCAGCTCGTCGTTCGGCATGACGACGTGGGCGCGCAGCGCGAGGAGCTGATCGGAACGCACCGCGTGATTCGCGGGGGAGACGACGGCGACTCGGAGGGGCGCCTGCGGGAGGGGCTCTTCCGGACCGATCTCGCGACGGCGGACGTCGGGAAGGTAGCTGACCGCCATTGGGTCCCCGTCCGGCGCCGACGAGACCCACACGGGAAACCCGTCCACCCTCCACGTCGACCCCTCCGGCATCCCGGATTCCGGGTCGATCGCTCGCATCCGTCCATCGGTGCGGACCGCGAGCAGCGTCTCGCCGCCGTGGATCGGCCAGACGGTCACGACGCCCCACAGCTCCTCGCCCACCTGTGATCCCGTCCGGGAGTCGTAGATCCGGAACAGGTCGTCGGCGGCCGAGCGTGCATACACACGACCGTCCCTGACCCATCCCGCCTCGACGACGGGGTCCACGAATCGGTGCACGATCGAACCCGATCGAGTGTCGACGACCACTGCCTCGTACTGCGGATCCCAGAGCTCGCCCTGCGCGTGTGCCGGGGTCATCAACAGCATCGAGTCATCGTGGGCGTAGGGACCGAGCACTTCCCAGCCCGGTGCGAGCAGCCGGTGGGCCGGACCGTCGCCGTCGATCCGCCACCGGGTGATGATCGGTCGGTCGACGCTCATGGCGGCGAGACCGGTTCCGTCCTCGCTGACGGCGAGTGGACCGGCATCGGAAGGTCCGCGGAATTCCTCCGACTGGAGGAACGCACCCGAGCCGAGCTCGATGGCCGTCGTCACGCCGAGGCGGCTGTTGCAGTACACGCGGGACTGCGGTTCCGACACGGCGACCCAGTTGCACGATCCGAGATCTCCCGATGGCAGGTCCGCGGCCCACCGCACCTGGCCGGCGGCGACCTCGAGGGCGATGACCGCGCGGTCACCGGAGGCGATGACGGTTCCCGAGGGCGCGACCGCCATGTCGACGTGCGCCGAGGACGGCGGCACCGCGATCCGGGACAGCACGGTCGCCGAGACGGGGTCGATCACGTCGATCCGATCGTCGAGCCGGCCGACGAGCAGTCGTCCCTCGGCGTCGAAGGCGACTGCCGCGGCGTAGGAGTCACGGTCGAGCGGAGTCGTGCGCTGCCCTGCGACGGGACGGACGACGGCCCCATCCGTCGAGACGAGCGTGACGGCGCCGTCGCGCGCATCGGCCACGGCGATGAGGGACCCGTCGCCGTTCACCGCCAGAGCACCGCTGCCCGCACCGAGGCGGATGGGGTCCGACACGCGCTGGCCGCGAACGAGGTCGAACGCCACGAGCACCGACGTCGCGGACGTCCCGTACCAGGTGATGGGGCTGTCCTGCGTCCTGGACGGCCACAAGACGGCACCGATCCGACCGTCGGCGCTGACCTCGACGAGAGGCCAGGGCCTGGGCGGCCCGGGTTCGAACCCGAGCTCGAGCGAGTCGACCGGCTGGCCGGTGGCGACGTCGCGGACCGACGCACGGCCGTCGGATGTCACCACGAGGGCGCGCCCGGTGCCGGGGATGAGCGAGCCGTACGTGCTGCCCTCCGTCTCGAGCGTGGTCCTCCCCACCAGCCCTCCCGCCGCTTGGAGCACGCTCATGAGACCGGACCGGGTGCGCGCATCGCCGGGCCAGCGCCGGTACGCCTCGGCGGCGAGCAGCGCGGAGATGTCGCGCTCGGTCGTCCGAAGGGCGAGGGCCGTCGCGACCATGGCCTCGACGGTCGCCTCGTCGCGCTGGGCGCTCGCCTCCATCGAGGTGAGCACGGCAGTCGATCCGGCTCCCACGAGGAGCACGATGAGCGAAGCCGCGACGCCGAGGAGCGCCCTGAGCCGCCGGTTCTGCCGCCGATCCCGATCGGCGCGTGCCAGCAGCTCGATCCGCTCGGCATCGGCTCGCGCAGCCGAGGCGTCGAGGAAGTCGGCCTCGACCCGCGTGAGATCGCCGGGCGCGGCATCCCGTCGTTCGAGCGCCGCATCGAGCCGGGCGCCACGGAACAGTTCGTCCTCGGGGCGGCCGGCCTCGTCCCATGCTTCGGCGGCGGCCGTGATGCCGGCGAGGACCCGCGCGGCATCCGCGTCCTGCTGAAGCCAGTCGCGCAGCCTCGGCCACGCTTCGGCGAGGGCTTCGTGGGCGATCGCGACCGACTCGGCGTCCGCGGTGACGAGCCGTGCGCTGGTGAGCAGTCCGAGCACGCCAGCCCGCGCCGTATCCGCTCGCAGGGGCCCGGCGGCAGCGCGCCGCCGCAGCGGCGCTCCGTCGGGGCCGAGTTCGACGAGCCGGAGCATGAGCGATCGGCAATGATCGCGCGCCGCGCCGTCGAGCGACTCGTAGAGCCGTTCAGCGGACTGCGCGATGGCGCCCGAGATGCCGCCCGATGCCTCGTATCCGGCGACCGTGAGCGTCCCGCCCTCGCGACGGATCCACGTCTCGACGAGAGTGTGCGCGAGCAGGGGGAGAGCCCCGGGAGCCCCGGTGGCGTCGCGCAGCATCAGCTCGGTGAGCCCGGGCTCGAGGCGCAGTCCGGCGCGCCGTGCGGGCTGCTCGATCGCGTCACGGAGCGACTCGCGGCCCATGGGACCCACGAGGTGCACCCCGTCCGCCATGAGCGGACCGAGATCGTCGAGCGCGGCGCACCGATCGAGGAAGTCCGAGCGGACCACGAGGATCACGGCGACGCCGGCGAAGGACGCCTCCGCGATCGCCGCGGCCGTGCCGTCCGGATCCGCGCCGCGCGCGTGGAAGACCTCTTCGAACTGGTCGATCACCAGCACGGTCCGGTCTCGGCCGTGGTCGAACGCGCCTCGGATGCGGCGGTCGAGGTCCGCGGTCGGCAGCAGCACCTCGACTCGGTCGCCGCGCCGACGGAGGACCGGCACGACCCCGGCGAGCACGAGCGAGGACTTCCCGCTTCCCGACGCTCCCGACACCGCGAGGAACGGGGCCCGCGCCAGCCGGGCGAGTGCGGCCCGGACGTCGGCGTCGCGGCCGAAGAAGTGCTCCTCGTCACCGGCCCCGAACGACCGCAGTCCGGGATAGGGGCAATCGGCGCTCGGGGCGGCGACGGCCGGCGCCGGCCGCAGCGACGGATCGTGCCGGAGGATCGAGAGCTCGAGCGCGGTCAGTTCCTCGCCCGGCTCGACTCCGAGTTCCTCGTCGAGCCGCTCCCGCGCGGCGCGCACGGCGGCGAGCGCGTCCGCCTGGCGGTCGCTGCGGTAGAGCGCCGTCGCGAGCATCGTCCAGCGGCGCTCGCGGAGCGGCGCCTCGCGCACCATCGTCTCGGCGATGGGCACGGCCGCCGCGTGGCGCCCGGCTCGCAGCCATGCGTCGAGCCGGACCTCCTCCAGGTGCATGCGTGCCTCGTCGAGACGCGCTGCTTCGGCGGCCGCAGGCAGCCAGCCGGAGAGCTCCACGAACGGGGTGCCGTGCCACAGCGCCAGTGCGCGGTCGGCCGCGTCGATACCGCGGACGGGGTCGCCGTCGGCGAGGTGCTCGCGGGCGGCCGCGGCGAGCGTCTCGAACCGGTGCGTGTCGATCGCCTCCGTGTCGACGCGCAGCTCGTATCCGTCGTCGACGGTCTCGATCGCGGTTCGCCCGACGGCCTTCCGCACGAGGCCGATCGCGGCCTGCACCTGCTTCTGCCAGGTGGCCGGCCGGTCGTCGCCCCAGACCGCCGACGCGATCTCGTCCGCCGACACGGGCTGCCCGTTCCGGAGGACGAGCACGGCGAGCACCATGCGTTCGCGCAGGTTGAGCGCGGCGTCGTGGATGCGGAGCGGGCCGAGGACCCGGATGCCCATACCCGCAGTGTCCTCTCGCGCCCGCGGTTGGTCAATGCGCGGGCGAGAGCCGGAATACCGCCGGAATACCGCGGCATGCCGGGACGGTACCGCGGCGACGCACGGTGGTGGCATGGAACACGCACACACCTTCACCGTTCGCCTCGCCGCGTCGACCATCCTGGTCGGTCTCGCGGCGACACTCGCCGGCTGCGCGACGCCTGCGTCGACGGCCGGCGGGCCCGTCCGCGTCTCCACCGAGGCGCATCTCGACATGTCCCGCCAGTCGGCCGATCTGTACGTCGCGGGCCTCGTGGCCCGGGCCCGAGCCGTCGCCGCGCAGGACCCGCACCGGCAGCAACTGCAGGCACAGGTCGAACGCTACGTCGCCGAGCTCATCCGCAAGGCGCGCGCCGCCCGGGACGGAGCCGACGCCGCCGGCGACTGAGCCGCACCTCCCCGCGCATCCGCTGCGGCGACGGCGGGACCGGCTTCGCCCGGTCCCGCCGTCGGCGTCTCCGCCTCTCCGCGGAGACCCGGTTCGACGAGGACGACGACGTGGTGGATGCTCAACCGCGTGTCTCCACGGAACCCAGCGTGTCCGAGCACGTCTCGAAGTACGGCTCGTCCCCGAAGTAGGTGCGCCACTCCAGTCGGGTGAACTCCCGGCCGACCATGCGGCACGCCGCCTCGCGGAGGGCCTCGGGGCGCAGGTCCCAGACCAGTACCCCGTCGGTCGCGTTGGTCGCCATCGAGAGTCCGTCCGCGCTGAGGAAGCCCGCCGGCCAGGACTGCGTCGGATCCGGCTGCATCGCGATCTCGTCGCCGAGGCGCCGCGAATCGCGCAGGTCGTACAGCGTCACGCGCTGGTCCCACCCCGCGGTGAGCAGGATGGCGCCGTCGTCGCTGACGGCCATGTGCATCGGTCCGACGCCGGTCTTCGCCAGGGCGTGCACGGGCTCGAGGTCGCTCGTGCTCCGCATGAGCCGGGAACTGCTGGCGCTCAGCAGGTCACCGTTCGGCATCCCCACGACGCCACTGTCGTTCTCGAGGCCGCGCGCCACCTCCTCGCCGGAATCGAGGTCGTAGACGGCCGTGATCGTGCGTCCCAGCGGGTCGTCCCACCACGTGAAGGCGACGCGGCCGGTGTCGCCCAGCTCGCTGGATGCGATGCCGTACTCCAGCGGGTCGACGTCCGGCTCGATGAGCGTCCCGGTCTCGCCGGTGTGCGGATCGAAGGGCAGCAGCCCTTCATGCATGATCACGAAGGCGTGCGGCCCCATCCCTCCGCCATCGACCCACCATCCGGGTTCGGCGTCGGGCGGCAGGTCGAGCGGGCGAGTCGTGCCCGAGCCGAGGTCGTGCAGCATGACGGCAGTCTCCGGGGTGTCGCGGCGAAGCACGACGGATGGCGCGACCCACGCCAGCTCCCCGGCGGCTTCGCCGACCTCGGCGTCGGCGGCGATGTCCCAGAGCCGCATCGGGCCGAACTCGCCGTCGGGGCTCGGCGCATCCGCGGTGATGAGCAGCGAGTCGTCCGCGCCGAAGCCCTGGAGCACGACCTGCCCCGATGCGATCGGGCGGGAGATCGCCGGCATGCCGTCGAGGCGCCAGCGCAGCAGTGCGGCGGGCGAACGCGACGTGAGGGTGACGAACTCGCCGGTCTCCGAGAGGATGTCGACGCCGCGGTTCCAATCCGAGAGCGTGTCGAGCTCCGCGGTCGTCGGCCGGCCCGTGGCGAGGTCGAACGCGCGGATCGTGCCGACGCCGCTCGCGCAGACCAGGCGATCCGGTGGCGCCATCGCCCCGTCCACGCACCGGATCTCGTCGGCTCCGCGTCGCCACAGCGTCTCACCGGTCGCGAGGTCGACGCGGAGCGCTCCGTCGTCGCCCGCGGCGACCAGGCCGCCGTCGCCATCCGGCAGGAGCAGCAGATTGCCCATCCCGCCGGGGATCTCGCCCAGCGTCCCCACCACATCGAGGGTCGCGGCGTCGTAGGCGGTGACGCCGTCGTCACCGCTCGCGTAGAGGCGGTCCCCGACGAGGGCGAGTCCGTTGGTGCGGAGGTCGAGGCCCTCGAATTCCTCCGGATCGTGCTCCACCGCCCTCACGACCTCGCCGGTTGCGAGATCCACCCAGCCGGGGTCGGCGGTGATGGAATGGCTGAAGTACGCCCGCGATCCGTCTGGCGTGAGGACCGGATGCTGGCCGGTGCGATCGTCCAGTAGCACTGTCTCGAACCGCAGTCGACCCGTGGTGAGGTCGATCGCGTCCAGGTGGTTCATGCAGCAGCTGAACTCGCCCTCCCTGCGCATGGCGCCGGACTGGATGAAGGCGGTCGTGCCGTCGGCGCTCACGACGACGTCGCGCTCGAAGCGGAAGTCCACGGGGGGAAGCCGCACGTCGAGCTCGCGGATCGTCTCGCCGGTGTCGAGGTCGATCACCCGTACCGACGCGGGGTCGCTCGCCTGCTCGGCCGTCGCGGAGTCGGTGAGCCGGTCCTCGACGATGAGCGCGGTGCGTGTCCCCGGGATGACCGCCCCGCTCACGCGGGACTCGTCGCCGAGCGACAGCCGCATGACGAGCCCGTCGGCACCGGTCAGGTTCCCGAGCAGGGCGGAACGGGAGCGCGAGTCATCCGGCCACCGGCGCTGCAGCTCGGCGGCCAGCAGCGCCGCGACGTCGCGATCGCTGTCCCGGATCGCGAGGGACGTCGCAGCGATCGCCTCGATCGCCGCGTCCTCGGCGGCGGCTCGTGCCTGGCCGCGCTGCACCGCGGCGACACCGGCCGCGACCAGCGCGACGACGAGCAGGACGGCTGCCGCGCCCAGGGCGGACCGGAGCCAACGGTTCCTCGCCCGCTCGCGCGCGGCACGTGCGGCGAGTTCGCGCATCTCATCGGCGTGGCGGGCGAGCGACGCGTCCAGGAACGCCGTCTCGACCGTGGTGAGATCGGGTCGCGTCGAGTCCCTCCACTCGATCGCACCGTGGAGGCGGCCTCCGCGGAGCAGGTCGTCGTCGGGGCGGCCGGCGGCGTCCCAGCCGGCAGCGGCGGACTCGACCTGCCGGAGGACGCGGGCGTTCGAGGCGTCCTCGGTGAGCCACCCGTCCAGCCGGGGCCAAGTCGTGCCCACCGATTCGTGGGCGATCATCGCCGAATCCCCGTCGATCGTCACCAGCCGCGCGGCGACGAGGCCCTCCACGACGCTCCGGCGTTCCGGGTCCGCGGTCAGGGTGTCGAGCGGCACCCGTCGGCGTACGGTGATGCCATCCGGAGTTCGCTCCATCAACCGCATCATCAGCGAGCGGCAGACGTCCTGTGCAGCGGGCGACAGCCGTGAGTACACGTGCTCCGCGGACTGGGCGATCGCGCCCGCGATTCCGCCGGATGCCTCGTAGCCGTCCACCGTCAGCGTGGCGCCGTCACGCCGTGCCCAGGTCGCGACCAGCGAGTGCGAGAGCGCCGGCAGGATCCCCGGCCGATCGCCGGCGTCCCGGAGGATCAGTTCGACCAGCCCCGGTTCCATGCGCAGGCCCGACTCGCGGGCCGGCCCGACCACGGCCTCCCGGAGGCCGAGGGCGTCGAGCGGGGAGAGCGCGTACAACCCGCGCCCCAGCCGGGCGCCGATGCCCGGTACCGCCGTCGCCCGGTCGAGGAAGTCGGAGCGCAGCGTCAGGACGAGGCAGCCGCCCTCGTCCACCCACTCGGCGATGCGCGTGCCGAGTGACTCCGGCGTTCCGTCCGAGAGCATGAGGAGTTCCTCGGCCTGGTCGACGCACACCACCGCTGAATCGCCTTCGATGGCCGCGGCGAGCTGCTCCACGCCGGCCGCGTGCGGCGTGATCAGCGTCACCGTGCGACCCTGGTCGCGCAGTCTCGGGATGACCCCGGCCCGCAGCAGCGACGACTTCCCCGAGCCGCTGGCACCGATCAGCGTGACCACGGCGCGCGGCAGGCAGCGCCCGGTCAGATCGTCGGCGTCGGCGTCACGTCCGAAGAACAGGGCTCGGTCATCGACGCCGTACGCGGCGAGGCCGCGATACGGGCACGACGCCTCTGCGCCGCTGCCCGCTGGGCTGAACGGCGCAGGTGCGTCGAGCGCGGGATCGTGTCGCAGCATGCCGGTCTCGAGGTCCACCAGGCTGCGACCTGGGTCGATGCCCAGCTCCTCGGCGAGTCGGGTGCGCGCAGCGCGCAGGACGGCCATGGCCTCCGCCTGCCGGTCTGCCCGGTAATTCGCCAGCGCGAGGATCGCCCATCGGTGCTCGCGCAGCGGCTCCTCCCGCACCAGCCGTTCGGCGTCGGGGATGACCTCGCGGTGCTCGCCCGCACGGAGCCGTGCGTCGAGCAGGTCCTCCTCGACGCCCTTGCGGATCTCGAGGAGCCGCATCGCCTCGATCGCGCCCGGGGTCCACGACGCGACGTCGGGCAGCGGAGCCCCGCGCCAGAGATCGAGTGCTCGGCGGTAGCCGGCGATCGCGCGGTCGTGTGCGCCCTGCAGGGCGTGCCGGCGCGCGTCCGACACGATCCGTTCGAACTGCACGGCGTCGATGGCATCGGCGTCGATGCCCAGGCGGTAGTCGACCCCGACGGTCTGCACGGCTTCGGCGCCGAGTCGGGCGCGGATCTTCGCAACGGAGTTGCGGACCTGTTGCGCCCAGGTGGCGGGCGGGTGCTCGCCCCAGCAGGCATCCGCGAGTTCGGCGGACGAGACCGCCGACTCACGCCGCACGATGAGCGCCGACAGGATCGCGCGCTCTCTCGGGCTGGGCACCGGTCCACCGGTGTCCATCGGGCCGAGAATCCGCAGGATCATGAACGCGAGTGTGAGGACTGACGTCGCTTGCGTCAATGATCCCGCACGCCCGCGGATATCGCACGGATATCGGTGGATCGGGACTCGATATCCGCGCTTGGGACGGTGTCCATGTCGCCGCACCCGGCGGCCCCGGAACAAGGAGGATCATCATGGACGCACGCACAACGGCCCGTCGTCGGTCGCACCTCGCGAAGTCGGCAGCCGCGATCGTGCTGCTGTCGGGTATCGCGCTCTCCACCGCGGCCTGCCAATCGGAGGAGGCACTCTTCCGGCCGGGACCGGTTCCGGTCAAGCAGGACGGTCGGGTCCTGTCATCCCAGGTCGGGCAGGAGTTCGCGTCGACCAACGCATCGGCGGACCAGCTCGAGCGCGCGATCCTGGCCGAACTCGAACGCCGTCGCGCCCTGTCCGAGCGCTTCGCCGGGATGCCGGCGGACCGCATCGAGCGCGAGCTGGTGCACGGAGGCCAGGACGAGGCGGCGGTCGAGTCGGACGACACGCTCGACGAATAGTCGGGCCGTGACCGCTCGCGGCGCGGTTGCGGGGACGGCTGCGGCCGGCCCCGCCGTCGGCGCGCTCTGGCGGGGCCTTCGACGACGCGACGTCCGTGCGGGCGCCGCGACATCGATCGGTAGGCTGAACCGCATGAGCCGTGACGGCGACGACGAGGACGAGGCCCTCCGCTGGGAGGGCGACGACGACGCGACGCTCGCGCCCGGGTGGCGCGCGGTCGGAACCCCGGTCCCCGTGGCTCGGCCGGCCGACGAGACGACGGATGCCGCGGCATCCGCCACCGCGGCCGAGCGCGCCGACCAGCCGGGCTCGGCCGAGCTCGTCCTGCTCGGCGTCTTCGGCGGCGTCTACCTGCTGTACACGCTCGGGTGGCTGTTCACGGTCATCGGGTTCGGTGCTCCGGGCGGCGACGACGACCCGGTCGCCGCCTTCATGTTCGACGTCGGACTGTGGCTCACCGTGGCGGCGCCGGCGCTCTGGTACGCCGTCGCGTTCATTGCGACGCGAGGCCGGCCGCGGGCGAGGCTGCTGTGGATGCTCGCTGGAGCGATCGTGCTCGTCCCGCTGCCGTTCGTGCTGGGGGTGGGCCTGTGAGCGAGGCGCTGGAGCCGGACCGTGTCGAGGAGCTGCCAGGCGCGGCATCCGCCCGGCGGACTCCGTTCTGGCTCGAGATCGCCCTCGCGGTCGTCTTCGGGTTGTTCTTCGCCTACGACGCGTGGGAGGCCGTCGGCAACCTGGTGGGCCTCTCGACGTACGCTTCGGCGCTCGACACGACCCTCACGCCGCTCGGCTGGGTGCTGCTGATCGCCGCGATCCTCATGCCCGTGGGCCTGTTCGCGGCGGCCTTCGTGCTCGGGCGTCGCAGGTCGCCGCTCATGCAGTTCGGGCTGTACCTCTCGGCGCTCGCCGTGTCGGCGGTCCTGTACCTCGATCTCGTGCTGCTCCTGGGTCCCGGCGCGCTGCTCGCTTGAGCATCGTGGGCCGCGGATCGCGCTCGCCTGCGCGCGTCACACGATTCGGGAAGCCCGCCGGGGCTGAAGTAGCATGAGCGCGTCCCCGCGCCTCCGACGATGCCGGCGCACGCGTGCACGCGCACCCATCCGAATCCCGTGAAGGACCCATCGTGTCGAAGCCGGTCGTGCTGATCGCCGAAGAACTCTCGCCCGCCACCGTCGACGCCCTCGGACCCGACTTCGAGATCCGCAACGTCGACGGCACCGACCGTCCGGCCCTGCTCGAGGCGATCGCCGACGCGAACGCCATCCTCGTGCGTTCGGCGACCAAGGTCGACGCCGAGGCGATCGCCGCCGCACGGAAGCTGAAGGTCATCGCCCGCGCCGGTGTCGGCCTCGACAACGTCGACATCAAGGCGGCGACGACCGCGGGCGTCATGGTCGTGAACGCGCCGACCTCGAACATCATCTCGGCCGCCGAACTCACGGTCGGCCACATCCTGAGCCTCGCGCGCCACATCCCCGCCGCTCACGCCGCGCTCGCGCAGGGGGAGTGGAAGCGCTCGGCGTACACGGGCGTCGAGCTCTACGAGAAGACCGTGGGCATCATCGGCCTCGGCCGCATCGGCGCGCTCATCGCTGCGCGCCTCCAGGCCTTCGGCGTCGAGGTCGTCTCGTACGATCCGTACATCACCGCGGCCAGGGCGCAGCAGCTCGGCGTGCAGACGGTCACGCTCGACGAACTGCTCGAGCAGAGCGACTTCATCACCATCCACATGCCGAAGACGCCCGAGACGACCGGCATGATCGGCGCGGAGCAGCTGGCGCGCATGAAGCCGACCGCGTTCATCGTCAACGTCGCCCGGGGCGGCCTCATCGACGAGGACGCGCTGCACGACGCGCTCGCGTCGAAGACCATCGCCGGCGCCGGCCTCGACGTGTTCGTGGAAGAGCCGCCGAAGGAGTCGCCGCTGCTCGCCCTGCCGAACGTCGTCGTGACGCCGCACCTCGGCGCCTCGACCGACGAGGCGCAGGAGAAGGCCGGCGTCTCCGTCGCGAAGTCGGTGCGCCTCGCGCTCGCCGGCGAGCTGGTGCCCGACGCCGTCAACGTCGCCGGCGGCGTCATCGACCCGTACGTGCGTCCCGGCATCCCGCTCGTCGAGAAGCTCGGCCAGCTCTTCGCCGGCCTGGCGCAGGGCCCGCTCGAGAGTCTCGACGTCGAGGTGCACGGCGAACTCGTCGACTACGACGTGAGCGTGCTGAAGCTCGCCGCGCTCAAGGGCGTGTTCACGAACGTCGTGAGCGAGTCCGTCTCGTACGTCAACGCACCGCTGCTCGCCGAGCAGCGCGGCGTCGCGGTGCGCCTGATCGCCGACGCCGACAGCCCCGAGTACCGCAACGTCATCACGCTGCGCGGTGCGCTCGCCGACGGCACCCAGGTGTCGGTGTCGGGCACGCTCACGGGCACGAAGCAGACCGAGAAGCTCGTCGGCATCAACGGCTACGACATCGAGGTCCCCATCTCCGACCACCACATCGTGATGATCTACACCGATCGGCCCGGCATCGTCGCCGTCTACGGCAACGAACTCGGCGAGGCGGGCATCAACATCGCGGGCATGCAGATCGCCCGCCGGGAGGCCGGCGGCCAGGCGCTGTCGGTGCTGACGGTGGACTCGCCCGTGCCATCAGAGGTGATCGAGCGCGTGCGCGCGGCGATCGAGGCCGACGTCATGGTCGAGATCGACATCACCGAGTCCTGATCGAGCGGATGCCGCGGAGCGCGGGCGTCGGGCGACGCCGGCCCCGCGGCATCCGTCGTGTCAGGCGACCGAGTGGGAGCCGCCCGCGAGGCGCTCCAGAAACGCGACGAGGGCGTCCATCTCTGCGGGCGGCGGCGCGTCGACGCCGAGCTCGGGATCCTGGCCGTGCAGGGCGGAGTCGTAGTACAGCCCGTCGCCGATGAGGGTGATCGCGAGGGCGACGGTGGGGTCGGGGACGTGCCGGCGCACCGCCTCGAGCCAGCGCGCCCGCACCGACCGGATCGTGCGCGCCGCGGATTCGTGTCCGGCCTGGGCGAGCCGGGTGGCGGCGACGGCCGCGCGGTCGAGCGGCGAGCCGACGGCGACTGAGGATCGGACGTAATAGGCGACCGCCCCCTCCCGCGCGTTCTCGAGGACGGCGATGTCGTCGTCGACGAGTCGCGAGAAGCGCTCGAGCACGCCGTCGACGAGCGCATCGCGGCTGGCGAAGTGGTAGAGCAGGCCGCCCTTGGAGACCCCGGCGGCCCTGGCGGTCGCGTCGAGGGTGGCCGCGCGCTCGCCGGCCTCGATGAGGATGCGCTCGAACGCGTCGAGCACGGCGTCGCGTGCGGCGGGAGGGCGGCTCATGGTTCCGATCGTATCGAGGAGGGGGTCGGCGGTATCTGATACTCTACCGTCCAGACGGTACAGTTATAGGAACCCCGAGATGAACCACGAGACGACGAACACCGCCACGCTGCCCGTGCGAGCGGGTGCCGCGGCATCCGCAGCCACCCACGCCGACCCCGGTCGGGCGACCGCGCCGCGCGCCTCGCGTCGGCAGTGGATCGCACTCGCCGTGCTCATGCTCCCGGTGCTGCTCGTCTCGGTCGACAACACCGTGCTGAGCTTCGCGCTGCCGGCCATCGCGCGCGACCTCGGTCCCACCGCAGCCCAGCAGCTGTGGATCATCGACGCCTACCCGCTCGTGCTCGCCGCACTCCTCGTGGCCATGGGCAGTGCCGGCGACCGGTTCGGGCGTCGACGGATGCTGCTCATCGGCTCGGTCGGCTTCGCGCTCGTCTCGATCGGCGCCGCGTTCGCGCCCACCGCCGAGGCGCTCATCGCCGCACGCGCCGCCCTCGGGTTCTTCGGCGCCATGCTCATGCCCTCGACGCTGTCACTGCTGCGCACGGTGTTCGCCGATCGCGAGCAGCGCCGCCTCGCCATCGCGATCTGGGCGTCCGGCTTCGCCGCCGGCAGCGCGCTCGGGCCCATCGTCGGCGGCGTCCTCCTCGAGCACTTCGCGTGGGGCTCGGTCTTCCTCCTCGCCGTGCCCGTGCTCGTGCCGCTCGTCGTGCTCGTCCCGCTCCTCATCCCCGAGAGCCGCGATCCCGCGCCCGGCCCGATCGACGCGCCGAGCGTCCTCCTCTCGTTCGCCGCGATGGGCCTCGCCGTCTACGGCATCAAGCACCTCGCGACCGAGGGCCTCGACGTGCTCGGCGTGCTGGCTCTGGCCGGCGGGCTCGCGCTGGGCGCGTGGTTCGTGCGACGCCAGCTGCGCTCCGAGACCCCGATGCTCGACGTGCGCCTGTTCCGGCAGGGCTCCTTCGGCGGCGGCGTGCTCGTGAACCTCCTCAGCGTGATCGCGCTCGTCGGCTTCCTCTTCTTCGTGTCGCAGCACCTGCAGCTCATCGTCGGACTCTCGCCCGTGCAGGCCGGGCTGGCGCTCACCCCGGGGCTCGTCGCGATGATCGTCGCCGGGCTCTCGGTCGTGCCGATCTCACGGCGCGTCCACCCGCGCGTGCTCGTGCCGTCGGCGATCGCGCTCTCCGCGGCGGGCTACCTCCTGATCGCGCTCACCGCGGGCGACGGCGTCGCCGGGGTCGTGATCGCGTTCGTGCTGCTCGGCGTCGGCATCGGCGTCGCCGAGACCGTCTCGAACGAGCTGATCCTCTCGAGCGCGCCGCCCGCGAAGGCCGGCGCCGCCTCGGCGGTGTCCGAGACTGCGTACGAACTCGGCGCGGTGCTCGGCACGGCCGTGCTCGGCAGCATCCTCGCCGCGTGGTACCGCACCGCGATCGAGGTCCCGTCCGGGCTGACGGCGGGGCAGGCGGATGCCTCGCGAGAGACCCTCGCGGGTGCCATGACCCTCGCCGAGACGCTGCCCGGTGCGACCGGCGCCGAGCTCGCGGCATCCGCCGCCGCCGCGTTCTCCGGGGGGATCACCGTCACCGCCGCCATCGGGGTGCTGCTCATGGTCGCGGCGGGCATCGTCGCCGCGACCACCCTGAACGAGCCGCGGGGCGCCGCCTCGCAGTGAGACGGCGCCCCGCGGGGGCGACGCGGTCGATCAGACCGGCGTCGTGTCGTCCGGGCGCGAGGTCTCCTGGCGCGTCACGCGGTCGCCCGTCGCGGGGTCGACCGTGGTGCGGGAGGTCGCGACCGAGCTCCGTCGGCGCGCGAGCAGGACGATTCCGATGATGATCACCACGGCGCCCGCGGCCATGAGGATGTAACCCACCATCTGCAGGTTGATCCAGTCGACCGCCAGGTTCAGTGCGAATGCGAGAACGGCGCCGATGGCGAAGAGGACGATTCCGAGGCCGATGCTCATATGGGTGCCTGCTTTCACTCGGGCGGCATGAGCCGCGTGGAGAGGCGGTGGTCGCCTCCCCCTTGCGGCCGAGTGTAGTGAGCAGGGGGTGCCGCGGACAGTACTCTGGGAGGGCTGGCGCACGAAGGAGAGTTCATGGTAACCACGGTCAGGCTCGCGGTCATCCCGGGCGACGGCATCGGTCCCGAGGTGGTCGGCGAGGCGCTCAAGGTGCTCGACGCGGCCACGGCAGGGTCGGATGTCGCGTTCGAGCAGACGCGCTTCTCCCTCGGCGCCGGGCGCTACCTCGAGACCGGCGACGTGCTGACCGACGACGACCTCGAGGCGATCTCGGGCCACGACGCGATCCTCCTCGGTGCGGTCGGCGGCGTGCCGGGCGACCCGCGCCTGGCCGGCGCGAACATCGAGCGCGGCCTGCTGCTGAAGCTCCGGTTCGAGCTCGACCACTACGTCAACCTGCGCCCGTCAGTGCTCTACCCGGGCGTCGCGAGCCCGCTCGCGAACCCCGGCGACGTCGACTTCGTCGTCGTGCGCGAGGGCACCGAGGGCCCCTACGTCGGCAACGGCGGCGCGATCCGGGTCGGCACGCCCGCCGAGGTCGCGAACGAGGTCTCGGTGAACACCGCGTACGGCGTCGAGCGCGTCGTGCGCTACGCGTTCGCCGCGGCATCCGCTCGACCGAAGAAGAAGCTGACGCTCGTGCACAAGACGAACGTGCTCGTGTTCGCCGGGTCGCTCTGGAAGAGGCAGGTCGACGCGGTCGCCGCAGAGTATCCCGAGGTCGCGGTCGACTACCTGCACGTCGACGCGGCGACCATCTTCCTGGTCACCGATCCTGCTAGGTTCGACGTCATCGTCACGGACAACCTCTTCGGCGACATCCTCACCGATCTGGCCGGCGCGATCAGCGGCGGCATCGGCCTCGCGGCCTCGGGCAACATCAACCCCGACGGCCGGTTCCCCAGCATGTTCGAGCCCGTGCACGGTTCGGCTCCGGACATCGCAGGGAAGGGCATCGCCGACCCGACCGCCGCGATCCTCTCGGTCGCGCTGCTCCTCGACCACCTCGATCAGGGCGCCGCCGCCGAACGGGTGCGCGATGCGGTCGCCGCCGACGTCGCCGAGCGCGGCGACGCACGGCGCTCGACCTCAGAGATCGGCGACGCCATCGCCGCCCGCATCGGCGCCACCGTCGGCGCCCACTGACTCGCTTTCCGAAGGAGACCACCGTGACCACGACGAACCTCACCCTCCAGACGCCGTCGCCGGCGGGCCTGACCTGGCAGGTCACCCGCAACGAGAACGCGAAGTCCGACGCCGAGCGCGACGCGATCCTCGCCGATCCGGGGTTCGGCAACCACTTCACCGACCACATGGTCGACATCTGCTGGTCCGAGCGGGGCGGATGGCACCGGCCCCGCGTCTCCCCGTACGGCCCCATCCAGCTCGACCCGTCGGCCGCGGTCCTCCACTACGCGCAGGAGATCTTCGAGGGGCTGAAGGCCTACCGCCATGCCGACGGCTCGGTGCGGTCGTTCCGTCCGTACGAGAACGCGGCGCGCCTGCAGCGCTCGGCGCGTCGCCTCGCCCTGCCCGAGCTGCCGACCGAGTACTTCATCGACTCGCTCAAGCAGCTCATCGCGATGGACGCCGCGTGGGTGCCGTCGGCCCCCGAGACGAGCCTGTACCTGCGGCCGTTCATGTTCGCCAAGGAGGCGTTCCTCGGCGTGCGGCCCGCGAAGAAGGTCGCGTACTACCTCATCGCGAGCCCGGCGGGCGCCTACTTCACCGGCGGCGTGAAGCCCGTGTCGATCTGGCTGTCGACGAAGTACGCGCGCGCCGGAAAGGGCGGCACGGGCGCGGCGAAGACGGGCGGCAACTACGCGTCGAGCCTGCTGCCGCAGGCGGAGGCGGCCGAGCACGGCTGCCAGCAGGTGCTGTTCCTCGACGAGGGGAAGTACCTCGAGGAGCTCGGCGGCATGAACGTGATCCTGGTCTACCGCGACGGCCGACTCGTCACGCCCGAGTCGGACTCCATCCTCGAGGGCATCACGCGCGACTCGGTGCTGCAGCTCGCACGCGACCGCGGCCACACGGTCGAGAGCCGACGGGTGACGATCGACGAGTGGCGCGAGGGCGCGGCGTCCGGCGAGATCGTCGGGGCGTTCGCATGCGGCACCGCGGCCGTCATCACGCCGATCGGCCGCCTGCTCGCCGAGGACTTCGAGATCGTGCACAACGGCCCCGATGCCTCCGAGCTGGCGATGTCGCTGCGCGAGGAGCTCACCGGCATCCAGTACGGGCGCCTCGAGGACCGCCACGGCTGGATGCTGCGTCTCGACGCGTGAGGTCCGCGGGCGCGGGCGACGCGGTCGACGCCGAATAGGCTGGTGCCCATGAAGGTCGCGCGGTTCTCCCACGGTGAGTCCATCTCGTTCGGCATCGTCGATGAAGAGGAGCACGCGCTGGTCGTGCTCAAGGCCGACCCGATGTTCGCGGGGTACGACCCGACGGGGGAGCGCGTGCCGCTCACCGAGGCGAAGCTGCTCGCGCCCGTCATCCCCCGATCGAAGGTCGTCGCGGTCGGGAAGAACTACCGCGAGCACGCTGCGGAGATGGGCGGCGAGGCGCCCGACGAGCCGCTGCTCTTCCTCAAGCCGAATACCGCGGTCGTCGGCCCGGGCGACGCGATCGTCCTGCCGCCCGAGAGCGCCCAGGTCGAGTTCGAGGGCGAGCTGGCGGTCGTCATCGGCCGCATCGCGCGTCGCGTGAGCGAGGCGGATGCGGCATCCGTGATCTTCGGCTACACGATCGCCAACGACGTCACCGCGCGCGACCTGCAGCGCAGCGACGGGCAGTGGACCCGTGCCAAGGGCTTCGACACGTTCTGCCCGCTCGGCCCCGTGATCGACACCGAGCTCGACCTCGAGCGCGGCACGATCGAGACGAGCGTCAACGGCGAGCGCCGCCAGGAGGGGCGCTTCGCCGACATGGTGCACACGATTCCTGCGATCGTCGCCTACGCGTCGAACGTGTTCACGCTGCTGCCGGGCGACGTGATCCTGACCGGCACGCCCGCCGGCGTCGGCCCGATCGTCGCCGGCGACACGGTCGAGGTGAGCGTCTCGGGACTCGGCACGCTCGCGAACCCCGTCCGCTCGGCCTGACGCGCTTCCGGTCGGCCCGCGTCAGCGGCCGAGCGCCCGTGCGGCCCGGTCCACGTCCTCCTCGTCGTTCCAGAGGTGGAACGCGACGCGCGCTCGCCCGGCACGACCCGAGGCGGCGAGGCCGGCCGCCGTGAGCGAGGCGAGGTCGCAGCCCTCCGGGTCGGGCCAGCTCACGATCGCGCTCGCCGAGGGCGGCAGGTCGAGCCGCTCGCGGAACGCGTCGGCGAGGCCGACGTCGTGGTGGCGGACCGCGTCGAGGTCGAGGCTCGCCGCGAGTTCGAGCGCCGCCTCGGCGCCGGCCCACGCGTGCCAGGCCGGTGACACGTCGAACCGGCGCGCCCCGGCGGCGAGGTACAGCTCGGGTCCGTAGCACGACGCCCACGGGTCCTCGCCCGAGTACCAGCCTGCGGTGAGCGGCACGAGCTCGTCGAGCGCGCGGTCGCTCACGGCCATGAAGGCGGCCCCCCGGGGAGCCGACAGCCACTTGTACGCGTGGCACACGATGATGTCGGCATCGAGGCGGTCGGTGGGCATCCATCCGGTGGCCTGGGTGGTGTCGATGAGCACCAGCGCGCCGGCGGCACGCGCCGCTGCGATGACGGATGCCGCGTCGGCGATCTCGCCCGTCGCGGACTGCACGAGCGAGAACGCGACGAGCCATGTCGACGGAGTGACGGCCTCGGCCAGCCGGTCGAGCGGAGCGTGCTGAACGTCGAGGTCGCCGTGCGCGAGGAACGGCGCCACGACCGAGCTGAAGTCGCCGTCGACGACCACGACGCGCGCACCGGCCGGGGCGGATGCCGCGGCGAGGGCGACGAACACCGACCCCTGCGATCCGACCGCGACGCGGTCGACGTTCGCGCCGAGGAGTGTCGCAGCGTGGCCGCGGGCGCGCTCGAGCACGGCGGTGTACTCGGCGGGGCTGTTGACGCCGTCGCGCCAGCGCTCGAGGTCGCGCGCGACCGCCGCGACGGTCGCGGTCGCGGGGATGCCGAGGGTGCACGCGGCGAGGTAGCCGCGGCCGGCGGGGAAGCGCGGGTCCGGGAACCGGACCGTCGTCGCGTCGAGGGCGGGGTGCATCGAGCGGGCCATGCCCACAGCCTGCGCCCGATGGGCGGATTCGGTCGAGTGCCAGTGTCGCATCCAATACATAAGCACTGCTTATACTCAATCCATGGATCCCACCTCCGACGGGACGGCGCTGCAGGGCACCGTCGATGCCGCGAGCCTGCTCGTGCTGCGAGCGATCGCCGACCACGGCTCGATCACCGCCGCGGCATCCGCCCTCGGGTACAGCCAGCCGGCGCTCAGCCAGCAGGTGCGGCGCGCCGAGGCGCGCGCCGGCACGCCGCTCGTGGAGCGGACCGGGCGCGGCATCCGCCTCACGCCCGCCGGGCGCGTGCTCGCACGCCACGGGGCCGCGGTCGCGACCGCGCTCGAGGCCGCGCGGGGCGAGCTCGCCGACCTCCGGGGGCTCCGCTCAGGCCGCGTGCGGCTGACGGCGTTCCCGTCGGCGTCGCCCACGCTCGTGCCCGCCTTCATGGCGGGAATGGCCGAGCGGCACCCGGGCGTGCGGGTCAGCTTCGTCGAGGCCGAGCCGCCCGAGGCCGTCGCCGCGGTCCGCGAGGACCGGGCCGACCTCGCGCTCACCTTCAGCTACACCGGCGACCGGAGCGACCCGCACCGCGAGAGCGCGCGCGGCCTCGAGGTCGCGACGATCGGCGGCGATCCGATGCACGTGGTGCTTCCGGCGCGGCATCCGCTCGCCCGTCACGAGGTCGTCGAACTGGCCGGACTCGCCGGCGATCCGTGGATCGCCGGATGCCCGAGGTGCCGCGGGCACCTGCTCGAACTCTGCGACGCGGCGGGGTTCGCACCCCGCATCGTCGTCGAGACCGACAACTTCGTCGCCGTCGAGGAGATGGTCGCCTCCGGGCTCGGCGTCGCGGTGCTGCCCGGGCTCGCCGTGCAGTCGGCCGGCGTGCGCGCCGGCGTCGCCGTGCGACGCACCGCGAACGACGATCGCCGCACCCTGCACCTCGTCACCGCGAAGGGTGCGCTGGGCGTGCCCGCGGTCGCGGTCGCGGCCGAGCTGCTGGCCGGCCTCGTCGCCCGACGGGAGGCGCCGCCGGCGAGCCGTACCATTGAGGGCGATGCCTGACACGACCCACCCCACCACGACCGCCACCGGCTCCGACATCCGCGTGCGGTTCTGCCCGTCGCCCACCGGGACCCCGCACGTCGGACTCGTGCGCACCGCGCTGTTCAACTGGGCGTACGCACGCCACACCGGCGGCACGTTCGTCTTCCGCATCGAGGACACCGACGCGGCTCGCGACAGCGAGGAGAGCTACGGGCAGATCATCGACGCGCTGACCTGGCTCGGCCTCGACTGGGACGAGGGCATCGACGTCGGCGGGCCGCACACGCCGTACCGGCAGTCGCTGCGGGGTGAGATCTACACCACCGTCGTCGAGCGGCTGAAGGCCTCCGGGCACGTCTACGAGAGCTACTCGACCGCAGACGAGATCGACGCGCGCAACGAGGCGGCCGGCCGGCCCAGGCAGTTCGGCTACGACAACTTCGACCGCGACCTCACCGACGAGCAGCGCGCCGCGTTCCGGGCCGAGGGCCGGCAGCCCGCCCTCCGCCTGCGCGTGCCCGACGACGTCGACTTCGGCTTCGACGACCTCGTGCGCGGTCGCATCGACTTCCCTGCCGGTTCCACCACCGACTTCGTGGTGGTCCGACCGAACGGCGCCCCGCTCTACACGCTCGTGAACCCCGTCGACGACGCGCTCATGGGCATCACGCACGTACTGCGCGGGGAAGATCTGCTGAGCTCCACGCCGCGGCAGATCGCGCTCTACCACGCCCTCATCGACATCGGGCTCACGACCTTCGTGCCGCGCTTCGGCCACCTGCCCTACGTCATGGGCGAGGGCAACAAGAAGCTCTCGAAGCGCGACCCCGAGTCGAACCTCTTCCACCACCGCGACCGCGGGTTCATCCCCGAGGGCCTCGTGAACTCCCTCGCCCTCCTCGGCTGGGGCTTCTCGGCCGACCGCGACGTGTTCAGCCGCGACGAGCTCGTGCAGGCGTTCGACGTCGAGGACGTGAACCCGAACCCCGCGCGCTTCGACCTCAAGAAGGCCGAGGCGATCAACGGCGACCACCTGCGGCAGCTCGAGGCAGCCGACTTCGCCGCGCGCACCGTGCCGTACCTGCAGTCCGCCGGCGTGGTCGAGCGCCCCATCACCCCGGCGCAGGAGGCGATCCTCGCCCAGGCGGCCCCGCTCGTGCAGGAGCGCATCGGCCTGCTCGGCGAGGCCCCCGGCATGCTCGGTTTCCTGTTCACGGATGCCGCGGAGCTCGAGTACGACGAGGCCGCCGTCGGGTCGCTCCCGGCCGACGCGCCGCAGGTGCTCGACGCGGCGCGCGAGGCGCTCGAACGCATCCCGGGGGAGTCGTGGAGCCACGCGGAGATCGAGGAGGCGCTGCGCGACGCGCTCGTCGACGGGCTCGGCCTGAAGCCGCGCGTGGCGTTCGGTCCGGTGCGCGTGGCGGTCTCCGGGCGACGCGTCTCTCCGCCGCTGTTCGAGTCGATGCAGATCCTCGGTCGGATCGATTCGCTCGACCGCATCGACCGCCTCGCGGGACTCATCGCCTGAGGCGGGCTCGGTTTGGAGTGCGTGGCCCTCTAGGCTAGAGTTACATGTCGGCTCGGGAACTCCGGTTCCGGGGCCATTGGGGTATGGTGTAATTGGCAACACGGCTGATTCTGGTTCAGTTGTTCTTGGTTCGAGTCCAGGTACCCCAGCAATGAGACCCGCGAGTGATCGCGGGTCTTCTCGTATTTCAGGGTCGTGATCGAATCGCAGCCCGTCGCTGCTTTACAACCCGGCCGCCCTGCGCTTGCATGGAGGGGCGACACCTGCGAACGGATGCCGGCGACCGAACCGCCGGCATCGCCGCGCATCAGATCGGGGGGTGATCGGTGGACCGCCGCAACTTGCGCAACCGCGACTTCGCTGAGACGCGCACGCCGATCGGCGTCGTCGGCGGATTCGTCGGGTTGGTCGCCGCGAGCGCCGCCGCCGCGATGCTCGTGACCGTCGCGGTCACGCCCGGTCTCGCCGCCGCGGGCGTCGCCGCGTCGAGCACGATCTCGATGTTCGAGAACCTGCCGAGCTACCTCGAGATCGGCGAGCTGAGCGAGAAGAGCAACATCTACGCGAAGCGCTCGAACGGCGACCGCGTGCTGCTGGCCTCGTTCTACGACCAGAACCGCGTCGAGGTCGGCTGGGAGCAGGTGAGCCAGTTCGTCAAGGACGCCGCGATCGCCGGTGAGGACCCGCGCTTCTACGACCACAACGGCATCGACCTGCAGGGCACCATCCGTGCGGCTGCGACCACCGCGACCGGTCGAGAGACGCAGGGCGGCTCCTCGATCGCGCAGCAGTACGTCAAGAACGTACGCGTCCAGGAATGCGAACGACTCGCGGCCGACCAGGAGGAGCGCGACGGCTGCTACGACGCCGTCACCGAGACCACGATCGACCGCAAGCTCAAGGAGATGCGGCTCGCGATCGGCGTCGAGAAGCGCTACACCAAGAGCGAGATCCTGCTCGGCTACCTCAACATCGCCGGATTCGGCGGCACCGTCTACGGCATCGAGGCCGCGGCGAACTACTACTACAACACCACTGCCGCGAACGTGACCCTCGCCCAGGCGGCATCCCTCATCGCGATCGTGAACAACCCCGGCAAGTTCCGGCTCGACCAGCCCGACGACCCCACGAACGGCGTCGAGAACGGCTACGCGGCGAACACCGGCCGTCGCGACTACATCCTGCGGGCCATGCTGGCCGAAGACAAGATCACCGTCCAGCAGTTCGACGAGGCGCTCGCCACGCCCGTCGAGCCGGTCATCACCGAGCCCAGCACCGGATGCCAGACCGCGGGCCCGAACGCGTACTTCTGCGACTACGTGAAGAACATCCTGCAGAACGACCCGATCTTCGGCGAAGACGAGGAGGAGCGGTTCCTCAACTTCCGTCGCGGCGGGTACGAGGTCCACACCACGCTCGACCTCGACCTGCAGGCCGCGGCGGCGAAGGCGGTGTCGACGCACGTCCCCGCCACCTATCCGGGCTGGGATGTCGGCGGCGTCATCTCGTCCGTCGAGGTGGGCACCGGCCGTGTGCTCGCGATGGCCCAGAACCGCACCTACAGCCAGGATCCGAACGTCCTCGCGAAGGGGCCGCAGTTCACGAGCATCAACTACAACACCGACTTCGCGTACGGGGGTTCCCGAGGCTTCCAACCGGGTTCGTCGTACAAGGTGTTCACCCTCGCCGAGTGGCTGAGCTCGGGTCGCGGTCTCGGCGAGCGGGTCGACTCGCGGCGGAAGAGCAACTGGGGCACATTCCAAGACAGTTGCCTCGGCCCGCACTTCGCCGGCGACTGGAACCCGCGCAACGACGCCAACGAGGCGGGGGCCAACTACAGCGCGATGGAGTCCACGATCGGATCGATCAACACCGGCTTCATCGGCATGGCGAAGGAGCTCGACCTCTGCGGCATCCGCAAGCGCGCCGAGGCGTTCGGGGTGCACCGGGCCGACGGCAACGTGCTCCAGCAGGGTCCGTCGTCGGTCATCGGCACGAACGAGGTGGCGCCGCTCAGCATGGCCATCGCCTTCGCCGGCATCGCGAACAACGGCACGACCTGCTCGCCGATCGCCATCGACCGCATCATCGGCCGCGACGGCGAGGACATCCCGCCGCCGAAGTCGCAATGCACCCAGTCGGTCGTGCCCGAGGTCGCCGCAGCGATGCACACGGCGATGGGCGCGGTGATGACGAGCGGCACCGGGCAGCAGTCGAACGCCAACACCCAGCCGTCGGTGCCGCTCATCGGCAAGACCGGTACGACGGATGCCGCGAAGGACACCTGGATGATCGGCGCGAGCTCCAAGGTCGCCACGGCGGTGGGGGTCGTCAGCGTGAACGGCCAGGCGAACCAGCGCGGCATCTTCTTCGAGACGGGACAGGCGGCGACGGCGCGTCACCGGATGTGGCCCGAGGTGATGTCGGTGGCCGCGGCGAAGTACGGTGGCGATCCGTTCACGCAGGCGGGCATGGGCCCGGTCGTGCCGCGAGTCGACATCCCGGGGGTCGAGCCCGCGCCGTCGCCGAGCGGCGGAGACCAGGGCGAGGAGGGCAACGCGAACTTCACCGCGGTGCCCGAGCCCGAGGCGGCACCGGCCGAACCGGCTCCTCCGCCTCCGCCGCCGCCGGCCCCCGCCCCGGCCCCCGAGCCGGCACCGGAGCCCGAGCCGCCGCCCGAGGAGCCAGTGGCGCCCGGGTGGCCGTTCGATCCGGGAGACGGCTGGCCATTCGACGATCCGACCGGGTGACCCTCGCCGCCGAGCGGCATCCGTCGTTCAGAGGTCGAACGAGTCGCCGGGCTCGAGCGCGAGGTACTCGCCGCCGACCTGCTGCGTCGCCCACTCCAGGCGGGCGTTCGAGAGGTCCTTGCCCGCGCGCGAGAGCACCATCTCGTGCGTGGGGAACACGCGTCGGGGCATGACCGCCATCACGTAGTCCATGGACTCGGCGATCTTCATCCAGGGCGCGCCCGCGGGCGCGGCGAGGACGTCGACCTCCACGCCCTCGGGCACCGCGAACGAGTCGCCCGCGTAGTACAGCGCGTCGCTCACGAGCACGCCGACGTTGTCGATGACCGGGATCGACGAGTGGATCACCGCGTGCCGCCCGCCGAAGAACCGGAGCCGGAACGGGCCGACCTCGATCTCATCGCCCGGTGCGACGCGCTCGACCTCGATGCCGGCCTCGGCGGCCGCCTCGACCACGCCCTCGGGCCCGAAGAACCGCACGTCGGGGCTGCGGTCGCGGATGCGACCGAGCTGCTCCGGGGTCCAGTGGTCGTCGTGCCGGTGCGTGACCACGACGGCCCGAGCGCCCGTGGCCTCGGTGATGGGTGTCGTGAACTTGCCGGGATCGACGAAGAGCCGATCGCCGGAATGCTCGATGACGAGGGCGGCATGCTCCAGCTTGGTGACGCGCATGCTCCGAGCCAACACGGTGCGCTGACGACATGCAACCGGTCGTGCTGCCACAATCGCACCATGAGTCCCCGTTCCCCCCGGCGACTGCTGCTCGCAGTGAACCCGTCAGCGGCCTTCGGGCGCAATCGTGCCGTCGGTCCTGCCGCCGCCCGCCGCCTCGCCGACGCGGGGTACGAGGTGACGCTGCTGCGCGAGGCGAACTTCGAGCTGCTGCGGCGCGAGACGCAGTCGGCGTTCGAGCAGGGCACGGATGGGCTCATCGTGGTCGGCGGCGACGGCATGGTGTCCCTCGGCGTCAACATCGTCGCGCGAACCGGGGTGCCGCTCGGGATCGTCGCGGCGGGCACGGGCAACGACCTCGCTCGTGCGCTCGGGCTCCCGCACGACGATCCCGAGGCCGGGGTCGAGGCCCTGGTCGAGGCGCTGGCCCGGCCGCCGCAGTCGATCGACCTCGGCCTCGTGCGCCACGGCGAGCTCAGCACGTGGTTCGCGTGCGTGCTGTCGGCCGGATTCGATGCCGTCGTCAACGAACGCGCGAACCGGATGACGCGGCCCAGGGGGCCGAGCCGGTACACGATCGCGCTGCTCCGCGAGCTCGCCACGTTCCGACCGCTGCGCTACCGGCTCACGCTCGACGGTGCGGTGCGAGAGCAGGCCGCGATGCTGGTCTCGGTCGCCAACACGCCGTCGCTGGGCGGCGGCATGCGCATCGTGCCCCACGCCGACCTCTCCGACGGTGTCCTCGACGTGTTCATCGTGCACCCGCTCTCGCGGATCGGCCTGCTGAGCGTGTTCCCGCGGGTGTTCGCCGGGGAGCACGTGAACCACCCCGCGGTCGAGTTCGCCGGGGCGCGGCGCGTCCGGATCGAGGGCGACGGCATCGTCGCCTACGCCGACGGCGAGCGTCTCGGGATGCTGCCGGTCGACGTCGAGGCGGTCCCGGGAGCGCTCTCGGTGTTCGTCTGACCCCCTCCCGGGCGCCCGGGTGCTCGATTTGGAATGCGCCTGAGACGTGTGCCATACTCTTTCACGTCGCAACGAGGCCCCATCGTTTAGCGGCCTAGGACGCCGCCCTCTCACGGCGGTAGCGCGGGTTCAAATCCCGCTGGGGTCACCACGACAGGCGAACGCCCTCGCAGCATGCGGGGGCGTTCGTCGTTTCCCGGTCCGAAGCCCGCTAGACTCGTCCGAGCGAAGGGGAGTATCCCGCCGGGGTTCGCACCTCGGGCCACGATCGTCAATACGAGCGCCGTCGACGCCGCTCCGGGCGTGGCGGCGCACGCACGTGCAGCCGGGAGAGACTTTCGGTCCTGAACGCACCCCTCCGAAAGGCCCTCCGTGACCGCACTGCCCGTCTGGTTCGAAGTCGGCTCGCTCGTCGTGCTCACCCTGATCCTCGTCGCCGACCTGCTCCTGGTCATCAAGCGGCCGCACGTTCCGTCGTTCCGGGAGTCGACCCTCTGGGTCGTGTTCTACATCGTGCTCGCGCTCGTCTTCGCCGGGTTGATGTTCGTGATCGGCGATGCCGAGCACGGCGCCCAGTTCCTCGCCGGATGGCTCACCGAGTACAGCCTCTCGATCGACAACCTCTTCGTGTTCGTCATCATCATGGCGAGGTTCGCGGTGCCCAGGAAGTACCAGCAGGAGGTGCTGATGGTGGGCATCATCCTCGCGCTGATCCTGCGCGGCATCTTCATCCTGCTCGGTGCGCAGCTCATCGAGAACTTCAGCTGGATCTTCTACATCTTCGGCGCCTTCCTGCTCTGGACGGCGTACAACCAGGCGTTCGGCGACCACGAGGAGGAGGGCAGCGACACGTTCGTGATCCGCCTCCTGCGTCGCCGGCTGTCGATCACGAACGACTACGACGGCATCAAGCTGCGCACCACGATCGAGGGGCGCCGGTTCTTCACGCCCATGCTCATCGTGTTCGTCGCGATCGGCACGACCGACCTGATCTTCGCGCTCGACTCCATCCCGGCGATCTTCGGGATCACGCAGAGCCCGTTCATCGTGTTCACGGCGAACGTCTTCGCGCTGATGGGCCTGCGCCAGCTCTACTTCCTGCTCGGCGGCCTGCTCGAGCGACTCGAGTACCTGAAGTACGGCATCGCCTTCATCCTCGGCTTCATCGGCGTGAAGCTCGTGCTGCACGCCATGCACGAGAACGAGCTGCCGTTCATCAACGGCGGCGAGCACATCGAGTGGGCCCCCGAGATCTCGACATGGGTGTCGCTGGCCGTGATCGTCGCCGCCATGATCGTGGCGACCGTCGCGAGCGTCGCCAAGGCGAACCTCGATGCACGCCGGCGCGGCCACACCCTGGGCGAGGAGATCCCCCACTTCACCGAGGAGGGCGACCGGGCCGAGCGCGACGAGTCGACCGTCGAGCGCTGACGCGGAGTTCCCTCGGCGCGCCGGGCCCGTCCCCGGCTTGCTAGCGTTGAGCCACTGCGCCCTCCGCGCCGTCCCTACCCCGCAGAGAGGACCCGACCAGTGACGTCTGATGGCAGCGGTGTCGTCCTGATCCCGAGCGGATCCGCGCGCATCGCACACAGCGCCCGAACGCACGTCGGCCGCGTCCGGGCGGTGAACGAGGATGCGCTCCTCGCCCACGCCCCCGTCTACGCGGTCGCCGACGGCATGGGCGGCCATGCACGCGGCGACGCGGCGAGCCGGGCCGTGGTCGACACGTTCCGCCGCCACCTCGACTCCGGCGCGCCCTCGAGGCCCGAGCAGGTGCTCGACGCGATCCACAGTTCCAACGAGGTCGTGCGATCGCTGTCGACGGAGGGCGACGAGGGCACCGCCGTCGCCGGCACCACCGTCGCGGGCGTCGCCCTCGTCGACGCCGGCGACGACCGCGGCGTGCACTGGATGGTCTTCAACGTCGGCGACTCGCGCGTCTACCTGTGGGACGGGCGCCGGCTCGAGCAGGTCACCGTCGACCACTCCGCGGTGCAGGAGATGGTCGACGCCGGCCTGCTCCACTCCGACGACGCGGAGCGGCATCCGGACCGCAACGTGATCACGCGTGCGGTCGGCGCCGACGACGCGGTCGAGCCCGACGTGTGGCTGATCCCGGCGGCCGGCCGACAGGTCTTCCTGATCTGCTCCGACGGGCTGTCGAAGGAAGTCGGCGACGAGGCGATCGCCGGGATCCTCGCGGGCGGCTCGTCGCACGCGGCCGGACTCGCGGGCGAACTCGTCGACGCCGCACTCGCGGCCGGGGCGCGGGACAACGTGACCGCGGTCGTCGTGGAGTCCGACCTCGGCGGCGACCCGGCGGGGGACGGCGAGGCGACGCGCGACCGCGACGACGCGCTGCCGGGCGACGCCGAGCAGACCTGGCCGAGGGGAACGGGGGATCAGGGTGGCGGACTACCGGCCTGATCCCGGTGGCGCGTGGGTCGCGGCGCTCCGGGCCGGTACGGTGCTCGTGCTCCCCGCCGCTCGGACCGACGACCTCGTCGCGCTCTGGCCCGGGCTCGGGTCGGCGGATGCCGCAGCCCGAGTCATCGACCGACTGACCGCCGGCGGGGTGGCCTCGGCGCCCGGCTTCGCGCTCGTCGTGCGCGAGCGCAGCGCCGCATCCGTGCGCGTCGTCGTCCGTGGGCCGCTCACCGTCCGCGTCGACGGCGACGCCGTGTCGGGTTCGGGCGTGTCGACGTGGAGCGAGCGCGTGTTCGCGGGCGCGACCTCCGTGGCCGTCGCCGTCGACGGGGCAGCGGATGCCGCCGGGCCGAGGCTCCCGATCGTGGAGGGCGTGGTCCCGGCATCCGTGCTGGAGTGGAGTCCGGCTGCGGCCGATGCAACCGGGGCCGCCGCGACCGCGCCCGGGATCGCCCCCGACCGGCCGTTCCCGGCAGCGGGCGCCGATCCGGAGGAAGCGGGGCGTCCGGCCGAGCAGACCATGGTTTCGGTCGAGGACACCGTCGTCGGCTTCTCGCGCACCGAGCGCCCGCGGATCGACGCTGCCGACGCGATCACGCCCGCGCTGTCGGGGATCGGCGCCGCCCCCGCGGCCGGCGCCGTCGCCTCGACGACCACGATCATCCCGCCCCGCGCGCCTGCCGACGGCGCGGTGCTCGGCGACCACGACGGACTCACCGTGGCGGCGTCCGACCTCCGCCGGCTCCGCGAGGCGCGCGACGCCGGGCGAGTCGGGAGCGCGTCCGGTCCGGACGGCGTGCGCGCCGACGACCGGCTCGCGCTGCGCATGCCCGACGGGTCCTTCGAGCCGATCGCGGGCGAGCTCCTGCTCGGGCGGGCGCCGGTGATCGGCCGGGTCGCCGGTTCGCGCATGCCGCGTCCCGTCGTCATCGGCGCGGGCGACCCCGACATCTCCAGGACCCACCTGCGCGTGGCGGTCGAGGGCGGCACGGCCGTCGTGACCGATCTCGAGTCGCGCAACGGCACGCAGGTCGTCGCGCCGGGCCGGGCACCCATGCGACTGCGGCCCGCCGAGCCGACGCCCGTGCTCCCCGAGACCGTGATCGACCTCGGCGGCGGCTGGACCATCCAGGTGGTGGTGCGCTGATGCGCCGCACGCCGTCGTCGCCGCCCGACCTGCCCGGCTACACGCCGCTGGGACTCCTCGGCTCCGGCGGCTTCGCCGACGTGTTCCTCTACGAGCAGCGGCTGCCGCGACGCAAGGTCGCCGTGAAGGTGCTCCTCGCCGACGACATCGACCAGGGCACGCGCGCCCAGTTCGTCGCCGAGGCGAACCTGATGGCCCGGCTCTCCGCGCACCCGTTCATCGTCACCATCTTCCACGCCGACGTCTCCGCCGACGGGCGTCCGTACTTCGTCATGGAGTACTGCTCCGGCCCGAGCCTGTCGGAGCGGTACAAGCGGCAGCCGCTCACCGTCGAAGATGCGCTGCGCATCGGCATCCGCCTGGCGGGCGCCGTCGCGACCGCCCACGCAGCCGGCATCCTGCACCGCGACATCAAGCCCGCCAACGTGCTCACCAACGACTACGGCTGGCCGGCGCTCAGCGACTTCGGCATCTCGAGCGATCTCGAGGGCGAACTGCCCGTGCACACCATGTCGTTCACGGGCGACCCGGCCGCGACGGGTTCCGGCACGGGCTCGGATCGCGCGGCCGTGGGCATGAGCGTGCCGTGGTCGCCGCCCGAGCTGTTCGAGGACGACCCGCGCCCCGACACCCGCAGCGACGTCTTCGCCCTCGCCGCCACGGTGCACACGCTGCTCGCCGGACGCACCCCGTTCGAGGTGCCGGGCCGGTCCAACGGTCCGCTCGACCTCATCGGCCGGATCGAGCGCGGCCGCATCACGCCGATCGACCGCGACGACGTGCCCGCGACGTTGCAGCAGGTGCTCGCGACCGGCATGGCGGCGCGGCGAGAGGACCGCTATCAGGGCGCGGTCGAGTTCGGCCGGGCGCTCCAGCGCATCGAGCTCGAACTCGGGTACTCGGTCACCGGCATCGAGGTGCCCTCGATTCCTGCTCCATCGACGGCCTCCGAGGCGGCGGATGCCGCGGCCGACCCGGTGACCCCTTCCGACACCGACGACGCGACGCGCGCCCGATCGGTCCGGGTCGTGCACGCCGATGCGCCCGCGGGCCCCGCCGGCCCGTGGTCGGCCGGCCCGCCGGTCGCGGCCGCCGCGCCCGGCGACGACGCGACCCGTGCCCGCGGCGTGCGGGTGGCCCGTGCGCAGGACCCGGCGCCGCGGCAGCCCGGACCCGCGTCGGACCTCGTCGACGACGGCACGGTCCTGCGCGGCGCATCGAGCGCGTCGCGCCGCGCGGGTGCGACAGTCGACGTGCCCGGGCGGGTGATCGCGCCCGCGGCCGCGCCCGTGCTCGATCCCGTGCCGTCGGTCGACGAGGAGGTGGCACGTGCCGTCGCGGGCCGGCGACGCGCGATCACGATCGCGATCGGCGCCGCGGCATCCGTCGCCGTCGCCGCAGCCGCGGGTGCGGCGATCGTGCTCGGCGGGTCGCTCGGCGCACCGGACGACGCCGACCCCGAGACGCCGGTCACGGCGGAGGACGCCGTGGTCGCCGCCACCGTGCCCGCGCCCGAGGTCGAGCCGGGGGAGCCCGCCGGCGACGGGCGCGTCGTGTTCGTCGTCCGGCACGACGACCCGGAGGACGGGGACCGCTACCGCTGGCGCAACGCCGACGGCTCGGGGCGGACCGCGGTGGCCGACGGCCCGGAGATCCTCGTGGACGGCGTCGGCGACGGCCGCACGGTGTGCATCGAGGTGCAGGTGCAACGCGGCAGCAAGACGTCCGAGCCGGTCACGGAGTGCACGGCATGAGGCCGCTGCGGGTCGAGTACTGCGGCGAGTGGCACACCGTCGAAGTGGGCCGGACGTTCGGGATCGGCCGCGAGTCCGACCTGACGATCGACGACAACCCGTACCTGCACCGCACCTTCCTGACGCTGTCGAGCGAGTTCGGGCTGTGGTGGCTGTCGAACGTCGGGCAGCTGCTGTCGGCGACCGTGTCGGATGCCACGGGGAGCGTGCAGGCGTGGGTGGCCCCCGGCGCGAAGCTCCCCCTGGTGTTCCAGACCGTGCACGTCATGTTCAGCGCGGGCGCGACGACGTACGACTTCGCGGTGCACGCGGAGGAGGACTTCTACAACACCTCGCTCACCGCCAGGCCCGCCGACGGAGGGACGACCATCCTGCCCGTGACCCTCACGACGAGCCAGCGACTCCTCGTGGTCGCGCTCGCCGAGCACGTGCTCGCGCAACCGACCGCAGGCCGGGCCGCGGTGCCGAGCTCAGCGGAGGCCGCAGGCCGGCTGGGCTGGAGCATGACCACGTTCAACCGCAAGCTCGACAACGTCTGCGAGAAGCTCGACCGGATCGGCGTCGACGGGCTGCGGGGCGGGCGCGGGAGGCTCGCGACCAACCGCCGTGCGCGGCTCGTCGAGTATGCCGTCGCCACTCGCCTGGTGAGCACCGAGGACCTCGCGCTGCTGGATCGGACGGCCGGGGAACGCGCCGAACCGGCGTCCTGAGAAGGCCGGCGGACCGCCGGAGGGCCATCTCCGGTTCATGCGGCCGAATGGGCACCGGTCCCCGTTTCCGAGGCTCCGAGCAGCGTGTTAGCGTGATGCCCGTTCCGCCGGTCTCCGGCGGCGACATCCGACGCCCTACCGACGGAACGCACCCGGGGAGACGAGCTTGGTCACGTTGAGGTCCTGGGTGCGAGCGCGTCGCAATGCGGCATCCGTGACCGCGTTGGCGGTGCTCGCGGGCGTGCCCGTCGGCATCGCCGTGCTGCACCAGGGTTTCCCCGTGACCGACCCCGACCTGCGAGCGCGCGAGGTCTGGGTGACCAACGCCGAGGAGCTCCTCGCTGGGCGGCTCAACCGCCAGATCGAGGAGCTCGACGCGGCGGTGGCGACCGCGACGAATGAGATCGACGTGTTGCAGCACGGCGACCACGCGTTCCTCTACGACCCGGGCGTCGGCTCCGTCGAGCGGATCGACCCCTCGTTCACGACGCTCGTGCAGCGCATCGACGTGCCGCCCGCCTCGGAGCTGGCTTACGGCGGCGACGTCATCGCGGTGCTCTCGCCCGAGGGCGAGTTGTGGCGCGTGCCGGCCGCCGCGGACCTGGCTTTCGACTACCGCGGCACCGATCCGATCGCCGAGCTCGGCGGCGACGCCCGGGTGGCCGTGAGCGGCGAGGGGACGATCTTCGCCACCGCACCCGGCGACGGCGAGCTCGTCACGCTGCGCCGCGACGCCGACGACCCGCAGCGTGCCGAGCTGCCGCGCATCGGCCGGCACCAGCTCGCGGCCGTCGGCGAGAAGGCGGTCGTGCTCGACGTCGAGGCCGAGACGGTCGTCGTCGACGGGCGCGAGATCGACCTGCCCGAGCCCGCGCTGCGCATCCAGCAGTCCGGACCGGAGCGCGACCGGGTTGCGCTCGCCACGACGACGGGACTCCTCGACGTGCCGCTCGGCGGCGGCGACATCCGTGTCATCGAGAGCGGCGCTGAGGTCGCCGCGGCGAACGCGAACGAGGTCGCCGCACCCGTTCGACTCGGGTCGTGCCTGCACGGCGCATGGGCGGCGGGCCAGCGGTACCTCGCGGCGTGCGACGACGCCGAACCGCAGCGCGTGCCCATCGACCAGCCGACCGCGGGCTCGCGGCTCGAGTTCCGCGTGAACCGCGACGTGATCGCCCTGAACGACCTGAACAACGGGAACGCCTGGCTCGTCGACTCCGACCTGCGCCTCGTCGACAACTGGGAGGAGGTCACGCCGCCCGAGGAGTCCGACGAACTCGAGGGCGACGAGAAGTCCTCGCAGCAGACGTTCGAGGACACGCTCGCCGAGCGCACGGACCTGAACCGACCGCCGGTCGCCCGCGACGACGACTACGGCGTGCGGCCGGGCCGCACCACGATCCTCGAGGTGCTCGAGAACGACACCGATCCCGACGGCGACGTGCTCACGATCGCGTCGACGTCCGAGGTGCCCGAGTCCGCCGGTCGCCTCGAGCTCATCGACGGCGGGCGCGCGCTGCAGTTCTCGCCGGCCGAGGGCGCCGCGGGCAGCGTGTCGTTCCGGTACGGCGTGAGCGACGGGCGCGGCGGCGTGTCCGAGGCATCCGTGGACGTGCGCGTCGTGCCGGACAGCGAGAACGCCGCGCCCGTCTCGATGCGCTCGGGGGCGATCAGCGTCGAGCAGGGCCGGCAGCTGTCGTACAACGTGCTCGCCGACTGGAACGACCCGGACGGCGACGACCTCTACCTCGTCAACGCCTCGCCCACGGGCGGCGACACCGTGCGGTCGAGCCCCGACGGGTTCGTGACGTTCGAGCACCGCTCGGCCGAGCGCGGCACCAAGGAGGTGCAGTTCACGGTTTCCGACGGCCGAACGACTGCCGCCGGCACGCTCGTCGTCGAGGTGAAGCCGACCGGCACCCTCAACCCGATCGGGACCCCCGACTTCGCGCAGGCGTTCGTCGGCGAGACCGAGCTCGTCGAACCGCTCGCGAACGACCTCTCGCCGTCGGGCGCCGGGCTCGAACTGCTCGGCGTCGTGGATGCCCCGGAGGGGGTCACCGTCACGCCGAACGTCGAGCGCGGCACGATCGCGTTCTCCGCGAACGCGCCCGGCGACTACGTGTTCCTGTACGACCTCGGCGCCGGTGCCGCCGTGAGCAAGGGCCTCGTCCGCGTGCAGGTGGTCGACCCGCCCGGCGAGCCGCCGCCGCCGATCGCGGTGAAGGACACCGCGTACCTCCGCGCGGGCGAGCCGCTCACGGTCCCGGTGCTCGCCAACGACGTGTCGCCGTCCGGCCGCGTGCTCGCGGTGCAGACCGTCGACGACTCCGCCGCCGAGGGGCTCGTGTCGGTCGAGATCCTGACGAACACGGTGCTGCGCATCACGGCGTCGCAGGCGCTCGACGCGCAGCTGCAGGTCGCCTACACGGTCTCCGACGGCGTGAACGCGTCGACCGCGACCGTGACCGTCGTCCCCGTGCCGCCGCTCGTCAAGCACCAGCCGCCGGTCGCCGTCGACGACGGCGCGATCGTACGTGCGGGCGACATCGTCACGGTTCCCGTGCTCGAGAACGACTCCCACCCGGATGCCGCGACCCTGCACGTCCTGCCGGAGCTGGTCGACGTCGAGGTGGGCGACGGCCTCGCCTTCGTCGACGGCGAGACGGTGCGCTTCCAGGCGCCGGAGCAGCCGGGCGCGTACAGCGCCGTGTACACGATCGGCGACGACCACGACCAGACCGCGCGCGCAACCGTGCGCTTCACGGTCGTCGCGAAGGACGCCGGCGAGAACCGCGAGCCCCTGCCGACGCCGCTCACCTCTCGCACGTTCGCGGGGTCCGCGGTCACCGTCGACGTGCCGCTCGACCGGCTCGATCCCGACGGCGACTCGGTGACCCTCACGGGCATCGGCTCGGCGCCGACGCTCGGCCGCATCGTCGAGCGCACGAGCACGTCGTTCACGTACGAGGCGCTCTCCGGCTCGGCGGGCACCGACAGCTTCACGTACGAGGTGCGCGACACGTTCGGCGCGACCGCCGAGGGCACGATCCGCATCGGCGTCATCCCGCGGCCGGTCGTCCAGCTGCCGCCCAAGGCGGTCGACGACACGATCGAGATGAAGCCCGGTCGGACCGCGTCGGTCGAGGTGCTGCTCAACGACTCCGACCCGAGTGGGTACCGGCTGCGCGTCGTCGACCTGCCCGAGGTCGACGACGGCATCGAGGCGGAGATCCGCGACCGCCGCCGCGTCGTCGTGACCGCGCCGCAACAGGAGGCGGCGTACACGATCCGCTACGAGATCTCGAACGGTCGGGGCGGCGCCGACACGGCCTTCCTCCAGGTCGCGGTGACGGATGACGCCGTGATCGAGCCGCCGACCGCGGAGGACCAAGTCATCGAGCCCGAGCAGGTCGTCGACGGCGAGACCGTGACGGTCGATCCGCTGGCGGATGCCACGAACCCGGGCGGCCTCGTCGAGGACCTCGAGGTGTCGCTCGAAGGTCCGAACGCGGGGCGCGCCGAGGTGGCATCCGACGGCACGATCGACGTCGAGCCGGGGCGCGAGCGCTACGCCGTGGCCTACCGCCTGACGAACACGCTCGACGAGCTCTCGGCGACCGCCTTCGTCATCGTGCCGCCCGTGCCCTCCGGCGACGACACCGTGGAGGAGACCCAGCGCCCCAAGACGCCCGAGGAACTCCTCGCCGAGGAGAAGGCGAAGTTCCCGGCTCCGTACCTCAAGGAGCTCGGCGAGATCGTCGTGCCCATGAACGGACGCATCAGCTGGAACGTCGACGACCTCGTCGTGGTGCCGTCGGGGAGCCCGGCGACGATCCTGTCGGCCTCGGCGACGAACTCGGGCGAGGCGCCGTTCGTCAGCGGCACCGCGCTGCAGTTCGTGCCCGCGTCCGACTATCGCGGGCCGGCCTCAGTCACCTTCGAGGTCACCGACGGCACGGGCGCCGACGACCCGGTCGGGCGCAACGCGATCCTCACGATCCCGATCACGGTCGGCGACCCGAACTTCAACGACGCGCCGCCGGCGTTCACCCCGCGCAGCGAGACGATCGAGGCGGGCGAGGCGCCGCTCAGCGTCGACCTGCGCTCGTCCACCGACCACCCGAACCCCGACAACATCGACCGCGTCTCGTACCAGAACCTCTCCGGCGCGAGCGCCGACATCCGGGCCGAGCTCGTCGAGGGGTCGATCCTGCGGTTGTCGTCGTCGCTCGGCGTGCAGCCGGGCGCCAAGGCCAGGATCGCGTTCGACGTGGTGTTCAACGAGTTCCGGGTGCCGGGGTACATCGACGTCGCGGTCGTGTCGTCGACGCGCGCGATGCCGCAGGCGAACGACGACGGACCGGTCGAGATGGTGCGCAGCGAGACCCGCACGATCGACGTGCTCGCGAACGACTTCAACCCGTTCGCCCCGGATTCGCCGTTGCGGATCGTGTCGGCGCAGATCGACCAGGCGGATGTCGGCGCGAACGCGACCGCGAGCCACACCGCCTCCGACGTGACCGTCCGCACGGGCGCGGGCTTCACGGGCACGCTGAGCGTGATCTACCGCATCCAGGACGGCACCCGGGATCCGGCCCGCGAGACGCAGGGCCGCGTGACCGTCGTCGTCCGCGACAAGCCCGACCGGCCGGCTGCGCCGGCGATCGTCTCGTCCGGCGATGGGACCGTGACCATCCGCTGGGCGGCGCCGGCGAACAACAACTCGCCGATCGACGCCTACGAGGTCGACGTGAACGGGGCGAAGCGCTCGTTCGCGCCCGGCGATGCCGGCCGCAACCAGCAGATCGGCAACCTCGCCAACGGAACGGCCTACCGGTTCATGGTGCGTGCCCACAACGGCAAGGGGTGGAGCGAGTGGTCTCCGCTGTCGGCGTCGGCCACGCCGTATGGCACGCCGACGGCCGTCCGCAACCTGAACGCCCAGGTCAACGGGAACGCGCCGACCAGCGTCGACGTGACCTGGTCGGCGCCGAGCGACACCGGCGGCGGCAGCGTGCGGTACGAGGTGCGGCTCGACTCCGGCAGCTGGGTGAATTCGGGCACCGACCGCGCGCACCGCTTCACCGGTGTCGGCGCCGGCAGCCACACCGTGCACGTCCGGGCCGTGAACGTCGGCAGCGACAGGACCGGCCCCGCCGACTCGAGGAACTTCTCGGTGCAGAACCCGCCGCCGCCTCAGCCGTCGGCGCGCATCTGCAAGGGCACCGTGAGCGGCGGCGGCCACGCCGTCGTCGTCCGGTACCAGAACTTCACCAACGGCGGCCACCGCATGTACACCTCGCTGAACGGCGACTCGAGCGCCTTCTACAAGGAGACCTTCGACATCGGCGGCGACGGCAGCCAGCGCCTGCAGAACTGGCTCGGCATCCGCAACGACTCGCAGATCTGGGTCGCGATCGAGGGCCCGACCAGCATCTCGCGCACCAACATCATCTCCGGCAGCCAGTGGAACAACCTGTCGCCCGGACAGTGCAGCTGACACGAACGAATCGAAACGAGAGAGACGACACCCGCATGACCGTGACCCAAGACCAGGCCCTGTGGTTCCAGGACGCCTTCTCGAAGCTCGTCGACAACGTCGACCGCGCGATCCTCGGCAAGCGCCATGTCATCGAGCTCGTCGTGACCGCGATGCTCTCGGACGGGCACGTGCTGCTGGAGGACTTCCCGGGCACGGGCAAGACCGTGCTCGCGAAGGCGCTCGCGAACACGCTCGACGGCACGCACTCTCGCATCCAGTTCACGCCCGACCTGCTGCCGTCGGATGTCACGGGCGTGACCATCTACGACCAGGGCAAGGGGCGGTTCGAGTTCCACCGTGGGCCGATCTTCGCCTCGATCGTGCTCGCCGACGAGATCAACCGCGCGAGCCCGAAGACCCAGTCCGCGCTCCTCGAGGTCATGGAGGAGGGGCGCGTCACGGTCGACGGCGTGAGCTACGAGGTCGGCAGCCCGTTCATGGTGATCGCGACGCAGAACCCCGTCGAGCAGGCCGGCACCTACTCGCTGCCCGAGGCGCAGCTCGACCGCTTCCTCGTCAAGACCTCGCTCGGCTACCCCGACCACGACACCGCCGTCACGCTGTTGCTCGACTCGGCGAACCGCGCCCGCGCCTCCAAGGTCTCGCCCATCATCGCCTCGAGCTCGGTGACGACCATGGCGCACCTCGCCTCCGAGGTGCATGTCGACGCCGCCGTGCTGTCGTACCTCAACCAGATCGTCTCGGCCACGCGCGACCACCGCGACTCGGCGCTCGGGGTCAGCATGCGCGGCGCGCTCGCCCTCGCCCGCACGGCGAAGACCTGGGCGATCTCCCGCGGCCGCACCTACGTCACGCCCGACGACGTGCGCGAGCTCGCCGCACCGGTGCTCGCGCACCGCATCATCGTCGACCCCGAGTCGGAGTTCGCGGGCGTGACCGCGGAGGACATCGTCTCCGGGGTCGTCGCCGACGTCGCGCCGCCGGCCTACCGGGCGGCATGACGGCCGGATCCGGCGCGCCCCCGGGACCGAAGGTCCCGTCGCAGGCGCGCATCGCACTGCGATCCGTGCGACGCTCGGCCGCGGCATCCGTCGCCTCGAACGCCGCACGTGTGCGCCGGCTCGGTGCCCGCGTCGCCGCGTTCGCCGCACCCGTCACCGACGTGATCTCGCCGACCGGACGGCTCGCGCTCGCCGCCGCTGCGGCGTCGTTCGCCACCGCGTGGGGGCTGGGCTGGATCGAGCTCGCCTTCGTCGGCGCGACGCTGCTCGCGGCGCTGCTCGTCGCGATTCCCTTCGTGTTCGGCCGCGTGCGGTACCGCGTCGAGATCGAGCTGCAACCGCATCGCGTCGTCGCGGGGGAGCGCGCGCTCGGGAGGCTCGCGGTGCGGAACACCGGCGAGACGCCATCCGTGCCGACGCTGTTGGAACTGCCCGTCGGCACGGGACTCGCCGAGTTCGTGATTCCCGCGATCGCGCCCGGCGGCGAGCACGAGGAGCTGTTCGCCGTGCCGACGCAGCGGCGCGCCGTGATCACGGCCGGCCCCGCGGCATCCGTTCGCGGCGACCAGCTCGGGCTGCTGCGTCGCGAGGTGCGCTGGACCGACCCCGTCGAGCTGTTCGTGCACCCCGTCACCGCCCGGCTGAAGCCCTCGGCCGCCGGGCTCGTGCGCGACCTCGAGGGCGAGGTCACGAAGACCATCACGAACAACGACATCTCCTTCCACGCCCTGCGCGCCTACGAGCCCGGCGACGCGCTGCGGAACGTGCACTGGCGCACGTCGGCGCGCACCGGGCAGCTCATGGTCCGGCAGTACGAGGAGACGCGCCGCTCGCAGCTGCTGCTCGTGCACGCGACGCGTGCCGTCCACTACGCCTCCGAGGCGGAGTTCGAGCTCGCGGTGTCGGTGCTCGCCTCGCTCGGGGTGCAGGTGATCCGGGACGCCACGCGGCTCGCGGTCGCGACCGACCGGTTCCGGCTGACCACCGCCACGCCGACGGCCCTGCTCGACGACACGAGCCGGATCGAGCCGTGCGGCGACGCGGCGACTCCCGGCGCCTCGACCGTCGAGCGGGCGCCCGCCGCGTCGGTACGCGACCTCGTGCGCGAGGCCGCGCGACGCATCCCCGCCCCGAGCGTCGTCATCGTCGTCGCCGGATCGCGCACCCCGGTCGCGGAGTTCCGAGCGGTCGAGCCCGTGTTCGGCTCCGATACGCAGGTCGTCGCGTTCCGCGCCGACCTCGGTGCCGCGTCGCGCATCGCCCGGGTGGGGGAGTCCACGGTCGTCACCGTCGGCGCGCTCGACGAGCTCTCGCGACTCGTGCGGAGGGTGCGCCCGTGACCCGCCTGCCCCGCCCCGCGCTCGCCGACCTCGGCGTCCTGTCATTGCTGTCGCTGCTCGGCGTCCTCGGCTACCAGACCAGTTTCGGGGGACTCGACTTCCTCGCGGCGGCCGTCGCCGGCATCGTGGTCGGCACGCTGGCCGCCGTGGCCGGCACGGTACTGCGACTCGGCGTCGTCACGACCGTGCTGCTCGGCGTCGTGCTCTACTTCCTCGTCGGCACGCCGTTCGTCATGCCGGATGCCGCGGGGTTCGGCGTGCTGCCCTCGCTCACCGCGCTCGCGGGCCTCGCGATCGGGGCGGTGCACGGCTGGGCCGACATCCTCACCATCCAGGCGCCCGTGGAGGCGCCCGCGTACGTCGCAGTCGTGCCCTATGCGGCCGCGACCGTCGTCTCGCTGGCGGGCGGCCTGCTCGTGCTCCGCTGGCTACCGGAGAAGCGCACCCCCCTGCGGGCCGCCGTGGTGCTCATCGGGCCCGTGCTCCTCATGCTGTCGGGAATCCTGCTCGGCACCGACGAGTCCTTCCTCGCCGCCGTGCGCGGGGTCGCGTTCGCCGCGATCGCGCTCACCTGGATCGCCTGGCGTCGCGGCGCGACGGTCGAGGCGTCCGGCGACGGCGCTGCTCGGCTGCGCCGCCGGCGGCTCACGGGCTCGGCGGCGGTGGTCGCCGGCGCGGTCGCGCTCGGCGCCGTCGCCGGGCTCGCGGTGGCGCCGATCTCGCCCGACCGCTTCGTGCTGCGCGACCGGGTCGTGCCGCCGTTCGACCCGCTCGAGTTCCCGAGCCCGCTCGCGGGATATCGCACCTACACGAAGGACCTCGCCGAGGAGCCGCTCTTCCGCGTGGCGGGCCTCGAGCCGGGCGACACGCTCCGCCTCGCGGCCATGGATTCGTACACCGGCCGCCTCTGGAACGTCGCCGGACCCGACGAGGCCGCGGCCGACGGCGGGTACTCGATCGTCGGCTCCACGCTGCCCGCGCCTGCGCTCGCCGACCTCGGCAGCGCCCGGATCGTCGAGGTCGAGGTGCTGGGCTACGACGACGTGTGGCTCCCCACGGTGGGATACGGCTCCGGGCTCGAGCTGCTCGATGAGGGGACGGCCTCGCGCGGCGGCGACCTGCGCTACAACGCCGCGGCCGGCACCGCCGTGTTGACGACGGGGGTCGGGGCGGGTGCGCACTACCGGCTCGAGTCGCGCATCCAGCGGGAGCCCGACGACACGGCGCTCATCGACGTGCCCGTCGCGCGGCTCGACCTGCCCGTCGTCGAGAACCTGCCCGACGTCGTGGCCGCGAAGGCCGAGGAGTATGCCGGCGACGCGACGAGCCCCGTCGAGCAGCTGCGCGCGATCGAGCGCGGCCTCAAGACGAACGGCTTCCTCAGCCACGGCCTGGCCAGCGACGCCGTGCCCTCGCGCGCCGGCCACGGTGCCGACCGGCTCATCGAGCTCTTCACGCGGACGCAGATGGTCGGCGACGAGGAGCAGTACGCCGCCGCGATGGCGCTCATGGTGCGACACCTCGGCCACCCGGCGCGCGTCGTCATGGGGTACGCCCCCGAGGTGACCGAGGGCGACGACGAGGTCGAGGTCGTCGGAGCCGACGTGACCGCGTGGGTCGAGGTGCCGTTCGAGGGCGTCGGCTGGGTGTCGTTCCGGCCCACGCCCGACAACCTCGACGTGCCGCAGGAGCAGACGCCGAAGCCGAGATCCGAGCCGCAGCCGCAGGTGCGCCAGCCGCCGCGCGCCGAGCAGGCCGAGGACGAGCTGCTGACGACCGTCGAGATCGACGACACCGACGACGAGGACCGCGACCGCCCGTTCCAGCTCCCCGCGTGGGCGTGGATCGCGATCGCGAGCGTCGGCATCCCCGCGGCCGCGCTGCTGCTGCCGATGCTGATCGTCGCGCTCGCCAAGCGCCGGCGCCGCCGCATCCGTCGCCGCGGCACCGCCGATCGCCGAGCGGCGGGCGCGTGGGAGGAACTCGTCGACCGCTACGCCGAACTCGGCTTCGAGCCGCCAGAGCGCGCGTCGCGACTGCAGACGGCGCGCGAGCTCGAGCGCCAGCTCGACGAGCAGGGCCTCGGCGGGGTGCGCCTGGCCGACGGCGGCGTGCGGCTCGCCTCGATCGCCGCGACGGTCGACCGTGACGTGTTCGGCGGCGGCGACCTCGACGGCGACGCGGTCGAGCGAAGATGGTCCGAAGCGGATGCCGCGTCGGCGTCCGTGTCGGCGGCGGTCGGCCGCCTGCGCCGGCTCGTCGCCCGGTACCGGCTGCGACGCCGACGCTGACGGTGGTTAAGGTGGGGGCGTGAGCGACTTCATCGTGCCCCCGCCGGGACTCGTGCCCGACGCGCCGCAGCCGGCCGAGCCCGAGCGCACGGTGCGGGTGCCCGATCGCGTCCCGGAGTTCCGGCCGGCGACTCCCGTGGTGCCGCCGGTGCCCTCCGTGCCGCCGAGTGCGGCCGGTGTCCCGCACGTCCGCCGACCGGGTCCGAGGACCGCGTGGCGCCTCCGTTCGGAGGGCGGCGACGGCTTCACCGTGTCCGGACGCGTGGTCGTCGGCCGAGATCCCCGGGCAGCGGATGCCGCGGCAGGAGCGCGCCCCGTCGCACTCGACGATCCGGCACGGTCGCTGTCGAAGACCCATGCGCTGCTCGAGGTCGTGGACGACCGCTTGCTGGCCACCGACCTGGGTTCGACGAACGGCGTCCGGATCTGGCCCGAGGGCGAGGATCCCATCGAACTCGAATCGGGCCGGCCCACCTCGGTGCCCGAAGGAGCGGTCCTCCTGCTGGGCGACGTCGCCCTCCTGGTGGACCGAGCGCCCGATGCGACGGTGTAATCTGAGGACCGTGCGCGTGCCGTTCCTCCTCCTTCGGTGCCGCGACGGGGCCTAGTTCGTCCGGCCGCCCCCGTCGCGGAGTCCGTCGTCGGCTGACCCCCCACGATCCGAGAGAGACGTTCATCGATGAATCCGCCCACTGAGACGCAAGCCCGCCCGCGCACCCTGGCCGAGAAGGTCTGGGAGTCGCACCTCGTCGCGAAGGGCGCGGACGGCACCCCCGACCTCATCTACATCGACCTGCACCTGGTCCACGAGGTCACGAGCCCGCAGGCGTTCGACGGCCTGCGCATGGCGGGGCGCCCCGTCCGCCGGCCCGACCTCACGATCGCGACGGAAGACCACAACACCCCGACGCTGAACATCGACCGGCCGATCGCCGACCCGACCAGCCGCACGCAGATCGAGACGCTCCGCCGCAACGCCGAGGAGTTCGGCATCCGCCTGCACTCGCTCGGCGACGTCGAGCAGGGCATCGTCCACGTCGTCGGGCCGCAGCTGGGACTCACCATGCCCGGCATCACGGTCGTGTGCGGCGACAGCCACACCTCCACGCACGGCGCGTTCGGCGCGATGGCCTTCGGCATCGGCACGAGCGAGGTCGAGCACGTGCTCGCGACCCAGACCCTGCCGCTCAAGCCGTTCAAGACCATGGCGATCAACGTCGAGGGCACGCTCCGCCCGGGCGTCACCGCGAAGGACATCATCCTCGCCGTGATCGCGAAGATCGGCACCGGCGGCGGGCAGGGCTACGTGCTCGAGTACCGCGGCAGCGCCATCCGCTCGCTGTCGATGGACGGCCGCATGACGATCTGCAACATGTCGATCGAGGCGGGCGCACGCGCCGGCATGGTCGCACCCGACGAGACCACCTTCGAGTACCTGAAGGGCCGGCCCCACGCCCCGCGCGGCGCCGACTGGGACGACGCGGTCGCCTACTGGACGACCCTGCCCTCCGACGAGGGAGCGACCTTCGACGCCGAGGTCTTCATCGACGCCGACGCGCTCGAGCCCTTCGTCACCTGGGGCACGAACCCCGGTCAGGGCGTGTCCCTCAGCGACGTCGTGCCCGACCCGGCCGCGATCGACGACCAGCACGAGCGCGCCGCCGCCGAGCGTGCGCTCGAGTACATGGACCTCGAGCCCGGGACGCCCCTCAAGCAGGTTCCCGTCGACGCGGTCTTCATGGGCTCCTGCACGAACAGCCGCATCGAAGACCTGCGAGCGTTCGCGTCGATCATCAAGGGCCGGAGGAAGGCCGACGGCGTGCGCGTCATGGTCGTGCCCGGCTCCGCGCGCGTCCGGCTCGAGGCCGAGGCCGAGGGCCTCGACAAGGTGTTCGAGGAGTTCGGCGCCGAGTGGCGCTTCGCGGGCTGCTCGATGTGCCTCGGCATGAACCCCGACCAGCTCGCACCCGGCGAGCGGTGCGCGTCCACGTCGAACCGCAACTTCGAGGGCCGGCAGGGCAAGGGCGGGCGCACGCACCTCGTCTCGCCGCTCGTCGCGGCGGCGACCGCCGTGCGCGGCACGCTGTCGAGCCCGTGGGATCTCGAGCAGGGCGGACCGGCAGGTCGCGATACGGCCGTTCCGGCCTACTCGACCACCGGCGGGGAGGGGAACTGACCATGCAGAAGTTCAGCACCGTCACCGGCGTCGCCGCGCCGATGCGCCGATCGAACGTCGACACCGACCAGATCATCCCGGCCGTCTTCCTGAAGCGCGTCACCAAGACCGGGTTCGAGGACGCCCTGTTCCACGCCTGGCGACAGGACCCCGCCTTCGTGCTCAACGACCCCGCCTACCAGGGTGCGTCGATCCTGGTCGCCGGACCCGACTTCGGCACGGGCTCCAGCCGCGAGCACGCCGTGTGGGCGCTGCGCGACTTCGGCTTCGACGTCGTGATCTCCAGCCGATTCGGAGACATCTTCCGCGGCAACGCCGGCAAGCAGGGCCTCCTCGCCGCACAGGTCGCCTACGAGGACGTCGAGCGGCTGTGGGAGGCGATCGAACGTCAGCCGGGAATAGCCGCGACCGTCGATCTGGTTGAGCGTACGGTGAGCATCGGCTCGCTCACAGTTCCGTTCGACATCGATGACTACACTCGGTGGAGGCTTCTCGAGGGGCTCGACGACATCGGGCTCACCCTTCGGGACGAGCAGGCCATCGCCGACTTCGAGTCGACTCGAGCGGCGTGGCGGCCGACAACGCTCCCCATCCGGGAGCCGGCAGAGACAGGGAACTGAGTGAACACACTCGTGGATGACGCGAAGCAGCACGGAACGGCGGTGGGCCTCCCGGTCGACCGCATCACGATCAACGGTGGCAAGCCGCTCCGGGGCCGGATCGAACTGAAGGGTGCGAAGAACCTCGTCACCAAGGCGATGGTGGCAGCGATCCTCGGCGACACGCCCAGCGTGCTGAAGGACGTGCCGAACATCAGCGACGTGCGCATCGTGCGCGGGCTGCTCGAAGTGCACGGCGTGACCGTCACCGAGGGCGTGGACGAGGGCGACCTCGTGCTCGACCCGTCCGCGGTCGAGACGGCGCACATGGCCGAGGTCGACGCGCACGCCGGCTCCAGCCGCATCCCGATCCTGTTCTGCGGGCCGTTGCTCCACCGGCTCGGCGAGGCGTTCATCCCCGACCTCGGCGGCTGCCGCATCGGCGACCGCCCGATCGACTACCACCTCGAGGTGCTGCGCAACTTCGGCGCCATCATCGAGAAGCTCCCGAGCGGCATCCGGATGTCGGCCCCCAACGGGCTGCACGGCGCCAAGGTGTCGCTGCCGTACCCGAGCGTGGGTGCGACCGAGCAGGTGCTGCTCACCGCGGTGCTCGCCGACGGCATCACCGAGCTGTCGGGAGCCGCGATCGAGCCCGAGATCATGGACCTCATCAACATCCTGCAGAAGATGGGCGCCATCATCTCGGTCGACACCGACCGCGTCATCCGCATCGAGGGCGTCGCGAAGCTGCAGGGCTACACGCACCGCGCGCTCTTCGACCGCAACGAAGCGGCCAGCTGGGCCGCTGCGGCGCTCGCCACCGAGGGCGACATCTTCGTCGGCGGGGCGCGCCAGGCCGAGATGCTCATGTTCCTCAACGTGTTCCGCAAGGTCGGCGGCGACTTCCAGATCGAGGACGACGGCATCCGCTTCTTCCACCCCGGCGGTGAGCTGAAGCCCGTGATCATCGAGACCGACGTTCACCCGGGCTTCATGACCGATTGGCAGCAGCCGCTGGTCGTCGCCCTCACGAAGGCCAAGGGCGTCTCCATCGTGCACGAGACCGTGTACGAGCAGCGCTTCGGCTTCGTCGACGCGCTCGTCGAGATGGGCGCCTCGATCGAGGTGCACAAGGAGTGCCTCGGCGGTCGTCCGTGCCGGTTCGGCCAGCGCAACTTCAAGCACTCCGCGGTGATCTCGGGGCCGGCGCAGCTGCACGGCGCCGACATCGAGGTGCCCGACCTGCGTGGCGGGTTCAGCCACCTCATCGCGGCGCTCACGGCCGAGGGTCGCTCGACGGTGTCGAACGTCGGCATCATCGCGCGCGGCTACGAGAACTTCATCACCAAGCTCGAGCTGCTCGGGGCGGACTTCACGCTCGAAGGATAATGGGTCAGTGCCACACCGAGACCCGTCATCCGCGCCGGCCGAGAAGCCCGGCTCCGAGAAGCGTCGACCATCGTTCTTCTGGTTCCTCGCCGTCCTGGTCCTCCCGCTGTGGAGCCTCGGCGTGAAGTACCGCTTCCATCACGGCGAGCGGATGCCGCAGTCGGGCGCCCTCGTGCTGTCGCCGAACCACTACAGCGAGGTCGACCCGCTCGTGATGGGCGTCGCCGCATGGCACCTCGGCCGCGCACCCCGGTTCCTGGCGAAGGCGTCGCTGTTCAAGAACCCCGTCCTCGGCTGGCTGCTGCGCACGTCGGGTCAGATCCCGGTCGAGCGTGCCGGGAGCCAGAGCCACGCGGCGATCCGCGCCGCCGAACAGCTCGTCGAGAAGGGCCGCATGGTCATCGTGTACCCCGAGGGCTCGCTCACGCGCGACCCCGACCTGTGGCCCATGCGCGGCAAGACCGGGGCGGTGCGCATCGCCCTCGAACGGGGCATCCCGCTCGTTCCCGCGGCCCACTGGGGCACGCAGGCCATCCTGCCGCGCTACGGCAAGAAGCTCAGCCTGTTCCCCCGCAAGACCGTCGACGTGATCATCGGCGAGCCGCTCGACCTGTCCGCGTACCGCGACAAGCCGCTCGACCCGGCGAACCTCACTGCGGCGACGAACGACCTCATGAACGCGATCGCGGCGCTGCTCGGCGAAGTTCGCGGCGAGACGCCGCCCGCCGCGCGATGGGATCCGGCCAAGCACGGCCAGAAGGAGACGGGACGCCTTGAAGGCTAGGACGCCGCGCCGCGGCCCGGGCAAGCGCGTGGCCGTGCTCGGCGCCGGGAGCTGGGGCACCACGTTCGCGAAGATCCTCGCCGACGGCGGGGCCGATGTCGTGCTGTGGGCGCGTCGACCCGAGCTCGCGCGCGAGATCCAGGAGGGCAAGCGCAACAGCGACTACCTCCCGGGCGTGAACCTGCCGATCGGGCTCCGCGCGACGAGCCGGCTCGACCTCGCACTCGCGGGCGCCGAGCAGGTGTACGTGTGCGTGCCGAGCCAGACGCTCCGCCAGAACCTCATCGCGGCCGAGCCGCACCTGCACGCCGAGGCGATCGTCGTCTCGCTCATGAAGGGTGTCGAGAAGTCGACCGGGCACCGCATGAGCGAGGTCATCGCCGAGGTGCTGCCCATCGCCGAGTCGAAGATCGCGGTGATCTCCGGCCCGAACCTCGCGCTCGAGATCGCGAAGGAGCAGCCGACGGCGGCCGTGGTGTCATCGGCGAGCCTCGAGACGGCGCAGGCCGTGGCATCCGTCGCCCGCAACACGTACTTCCACTCGTTCGTGAACACCGACGTGATCGGCACGGAGTTCGGAGGCGTGCTCAAGAACCTCATCGCCGTCGCGATCGGCATCGTCGACGGCGCCGGGTACGGCGAGAACACGAAGGCGTCGATCATCACGCGCGGGCTCGTCGAGATGACCGACTTCGCGGTGGCGTACGGCGCGCACCCCGACACGCTCTCCGGCCTCGCGGGCCTCGGCGATCTCATCGCGACCTGCCAGTCGCCGCTGTCGCGCAACAACACCGCCGGGCGCCTGCTCGGCCAGGGCTACAAGCTGCCCGAGGTCGTGAACCAGATGCAGCAGACCACCGAGGGGCTCGCATCGGTCGGGCCGATCCTCGAACTCGCGGGGGCGAAGGGCGTGGAGATGCCCATCGTCGAACAGGTCCGGCAGGTGCTCGCCGGCACGCTCGCACCGAAGGACATCGCGCCGCACCTCACGACCGACGACGAGCCCCAGGGCGAAAGGACGATGGATGGACAAGCTCAGGGTGGTTCTGCTCTTCGGCGGGCGCTCCAGCGAGCACTCGATCAGTTGCGCGACGGCGGCCGGGGTGCTCGGGGCGATCGACCGTGACCGCTACGAGCTGATCCCGGTCGGCGTCACGCGCGACGGCGCGTTCGTGCTCGAGGCCGACGACCCGGAGCGGTTCGCGCTCGACCCCGAGCGGTTGCCCGAGGTGCACGACAACGGCACGCGCGTGCGCTGGCCCGACAGCTCGGCGAGCCGCGAACTGCGCGTGACCACCGCGAGCGGCGAGGAGGCCTCGCTCGGCGACATCGACCTGGTGTTCCCGATCCTGCACGGCCCGTTCGGCGAGGACGGCACCATCCAGGGGCTGTTCGAGCTGCTCGGCCTGCCGTACGTCGGTTCGGGCGTGCTCGCCAGTGCGCTCGGCATGCACAAGCACTTCACGAAGACGGCGCTCGCGGCGGCCGGCATTCCGGTCGCGCCGTGGCGCACGGTCACGGCGCGGGAGTGGGCCGACGACGCGGCGCAGGTGCGCGACGATGCCGCGGCGCTCGGGCTGCCGCAGTTCGTCAAGCCCGCCCGCGCGGGGTCGAGCGTCGGCGTGAGCAAGGTGACGGATGCCGCGCAGCTCGACGCGGCGCTCGAGACCGCGTTCGCCGAGGACGACACCGTGCTCATCGAGGCGGCGATGGTCGGTCGCGAGGTCGAGATCGGCGTGCTCGGCGGCGCACCGGGCGAGCGCCCGCGCGCGTCGGTCGCGGGCGAGATCGTGCTCACGGGCGACGGCTTCTACGACTTCGCGGCGAAGTACCTCGACGCGCCGGGCGTCGACCTCGTGTGCCCGGCCGAGCTCGGCGACGGGAGGCTCGACGAGATGCGCGACCTCGCGACCCGCGCCTTCGAGGCGATCGGTGCCGAGGGCCTCGCACGGGTCGACTTCTTCCTCACCGACGACGGGTTCGTGGTGAACGAGCTCAACACCATGCCGGGCTTCACGCCGATCTCCATGTTCCCGCGCTGCTGGCAGGAGACGGGCGTGACGTACCCCGAGCTCATCGACGAGCTGATCCGCGTGGGCCTCGCGCGCGGCGTCCGCCTGGGTTGAGGGGCCGGGCGGGCCGCGCCGGAACGGCCCGTCAGCCCTCGGGGATCAACTCCTCGAGGTCGGTGCACCCGCCCTCGGCCCCGATGACCGAGACCGCAGGCGAGAGGTCGGCGATGACGGTCGTGCCGGAGACGACGTCGTTGTCGACCACGACCTCGACCGCCGGCATTCGCCCGTAGGTGGTGAATCGGTAGCGGGGCGCGTCGGACTCGTCGATGATCCAGTCCACCTCGTCGACGCTGACGCAGCGCAGCGTCGTGGGCCCGGGCGGCTCGACGCCGCAGCGCAAGAGCACCGAGGCGGGCGTGCCCCATGCGCCGGTGCCCTGCGCGTCGGTCTCGCGGGCCTCCTGACCGGCGACGACGTCGGGCAGTCGGACGACCACGGCGGCGCAGTCGGGGTCGGCGGCGTCGGGCGCCGGCTCGAACGGCACGGGCCGGCTGCACGCGGCCAGGAGTGGCAGGGCGACGACGGCGACGGATGCCGCGGCGACGAGCCTCGGCAGGGTGCGCCTCGGGCGGCGGGGGCGGGGAGCGGGCATCGCCATCAGGCTACCGTGGGAGCCATGGAGCCCCCTGCACGCGAGACGGTGCCCTCGATCGGCGAACTCGGGGAATCGGCCGTGCTCGCGCGGATCCTGCCGCGCCTCACAGCCGGCGATGCCGCGCTCCTCGGCGCGGGCGACGACGCGGCCGTGGTCGCCGCCCCCGACGGCCGCGTCGTGGTGACGACCGACCTGATGGTCCACGGCCCGGACTTCCGGCTGGCGTGGTCGACGCCGTTCGACCTCGGCTGGAAGGCCGCGGCGACGAACCTCACCGACGTCGCCGCGATGGGTGCACGGCCGACCGGTCTCGTGGTCGCGATCGCCGCCCCGCCGACGCTCGGCGTCGACGTGCTCGAGGGCATCGCCGACGGCCTGCGCGAGGGCCTCGCCGCGCTCGCGCCCGGCGCGGGCGTGGTCGGCGGCGACCTGTCGGCCTCGCCCGTGCTCATGATCTCCGTGACGGCGTTCGGCGACCTCGAGGGCCGAGCTCCGGTGCTGCGATCGGGCGCCCGGCCGGGCGATGCGATCGCGCACGCGGGAGCGCGCGGCGATGCGGCGCGCGGCCTCGCGCTGCTCTTCGCCCGTGCGCGCGACGAGCGCGGCGAGCCGGATGCCGCGGCCGCGGTCGCGCTCCGCCGCGAGCATCCGCGGCTCGTCGCCGCGCAGCTCGCCCCGGCCCCGCCGGTCGGCGCCGGCGTGGTCGCCGCGCTCGCGGGCGCCACCGCGATGCTCGACGTCAGCGACGGGCTCGCGCGAGACGCTCGCCGCATCGCGGAGGCGAGCGGCGTCGGCATCGACTTCCGAGCCTCCGCGCTCGGCACCGACCCGCTGACCGCGCTCGCGGGCGCCGAGGACCACGGGCTGCTCGCGGCGTTCCCGGCGGACGTGGCCCCGCCGCATCCGTTCGAGGTCGTCGGGGTCGCGAACGGCGACGCCGGCGTGCTCACGCTCGACGGCGAACCCGTCGACACGAGCGGCTGGGACCCCTACGCGGGCTGGGACGGCGCGACGGGCTGATCCGCCTCGCCCACGTCGGCCGCCGACGCCCACCACAGCGTGGTCTCGCCGTAGTCGCGCCGGCGCTCCGGCGCGATGCCCGGCGGCCAGGCGGGTTCGGGCGACCGGGAGCTGCGCTCGACGACGACCGTCGCGCCGGGGGAGAGGCGGGGTGCGAGCAGTTCGAGGTCGCGAGCGAGCTCGCGTTCGCCGAGCTCGTACGGCGGATCGATGAACACCAGGTCGACGTAGCCCGGGGCCGACTCGAGGTAGGTCGGGACGCTCCGTGCCTCGACGCGGATGCGGGGTGCGGCGCCGCGCGCAGCACGTGTGATCGCCGCCGCGTTGCGCCGGCACACATCGGCCGCCGGCTTCGCCCGCTCGACGAGCACGACCTCGCCCGCGCCGCGGCTCGCCGCCTCGAGGCCGAGCGCGCCCGAGCCGGCGTACAGGTCGAGCACGACCGCGCCGTCGACGGCGTCGCGCGCCTCGAGCGCGGAGAAGATCGCCTCGCGCACGCGGTCGCTCGTCGGCCGCGTACCGGACCGGGGCACGGTGAGGGTGAGCGAGCCGGCGAACCCGGCGATGATGCGCGTCATGTCTCGGGAGCATAACGGCCGCCTCCGGCGCGCTGCCATGATGGAGGAGTGGAAGACACGACCGACGCCCTGCACGCCGATCCGTCCCGCCACCGGGATGACGAACAGCAGACCATCGACCGACTCTGGGACTTCGCCGACCCGGCGGTGAGCGAGGAACGCTTCCGCACCGTCGCCGCCGACGAGTCGGCCTCGCCCCACGAGCGCGCGGTGATGACCACGCAGGTCGCCCGCGCCATCGGCATCCAGCGTCGCGACGACGACGCGCTCGAACTCCTCGACGGGCTCGAGTCCGCCGAGCGTCCCGACGAGACGCCCGAGGAGGCGGCCGAGCTGCGCGCCCGCATCGCCCTCGAACGGGGCCGCATCGCCGCGACTGCAGAGCGGTTCGACGAGGCCGTGCCGCTGTTCACGAAGGCCGTCCGCGAGGCCGCGGTCGCCGGCTCCACCTTCCTCGTGCTCGACGCGTTGCACATGCTCGCGCTGAACGACGCGGGACACGAGGAGGAGTGGGCGACCGAGGGCTTCGACGTGCTCGACGGCGTGCGCGACCCGCGCCTGAAGCGGTGGGGCGTCGCACTGCACAACAACCTGGGCTGGACCAAGCACGACGCCGGCGACGCGGTCGCCGCGCTGCACCACTTCGAGAAGGCGGTCGAGGCCGCCGACCGGTACGGCACGGCCGGCCAGCAGCACGTCGCCAGGTGGTCGGTCGGGCGCGCGCTGCGCACGCTCGGCCGCACCGACGAGGCGCTCGAGCTGCAGCGCGAACTCGCACTCGCGCGCCCCGACGACACCTACGTGCAGTCCGAGATCGAGGCGCTCACGGCCGACGTGACGGAGGCGGAGCCTACGATCGAGGCATGACGGCCGATCGCGCGGTCGCGGGCACCGCGACCCTCGACACCAAGCTGTCGGGCCTGCTCGGCGGCCGCACGGCGCAGGCGCTGCAGCGGGCATGGGGCCACGTCACGGTCGGCGACCTGCTCGCGCACTACCCGCGCCGGTACGCGCAGCGCGGCGAGCTCACCGCGCTGGCCGAGCTGCCGCTCGAGGAGAACGTCACCATCGTCGCCGAGGTGCTCGAGGTGCGCGAACGCACGATGCGCTCGCGCCGTGGCTCGATCCTCGAGGCGAAGATCTCCGACGGCACCGGCATCCTGACCCTGACCTTCTTCAACCAGAAGTGGCGAGCCAACGAGCTGAAGCCCGGCATTCGCGGCATGTTCGCCGGCAAGGTCTCCGACTACCGAGGCACCAGGCAGCTCGCGCACCCCGACTACCAGCTGTTCGACGACACGCTGCCGACCGACGGGCCGGATGCCGCGGCCGTGCGCTGGGCGACCGCGCCGATCCCGATCTACCCCGCGACCGGGTCCGTGTCGAGCTGGAACCTGCAGAACGCGATCGAGATCGTGCTCGACGGGCTCGGCCCCGTCGACGATCCCCTGCCCGAGTCCGTGCGCCGCGCACGCGGGCTGCTGGCGCACCGCGAAGCACTCCAGCTCGTGCACCGGCCCGAGCACGAGGCCGACTGGAAGGCCGCGCAGCGCACGCTGCGGTTCACCGAGGCGTTCGTGCTGCAGGCAGTGCTGCTCGAGCGGCGCGCCGCCGCCCGCGCCCACGAGGCCGTGCGACGCACGCCTGCGCCGGGGGGCCTGCTCGAGCGGTTCGAGTCGACGCTCCCGTTCGAGCTCACCGACGACCAGCTCGCCGTCGGCGGCGAGATCCTCTCGGACCTCGCCGAGCCCGTCCCGATGAACCGGCTCGTGCAGGGCGAGGTCGGCTCGGGCAAGACCGTCGTGGCCCTGCGGGCGATGCTCGCGGTCGCGGAGTCCGGCGGGCAGGCGGCGCTGCTCGCGCCCACCGAGGTGCTCGCGGCCCAGCACCTCCGGTCGATCGCCCGCATGCTCGGTCCCGAGCTCTCCGCCGAGGTCATGCCGACGCTCGTCACCGGCCAGATGCCCGCCGCCGACCGCCGGCGGGCGGCGCTGCGCGTCGCAGCCGGCCAGGCACGCATCGTGGTCGGCACGCACGCGCTCCTCGGCGACACCACCTCGTTCGCCGACCTCGGCCTCGTCGTCGTCGACGAGCAGCACCGGTTCGGCGTCGAGCAGCGCGAGGCGCTGCGGCTCAAGGGGCGGCATCCGCACGTGCTCGTGCTCACGGCGACCCCGATCCCGCGCACCGTCGCGATGACCGTGTTCGGCGACCTCGACGTCTCCACCATCCGCCAGCTCCCGGCGGGTCGGGCGGGCATCGAGACCCACGTCGTGCCGCTCGCCGAGCGCCCCGGCTGGCGTGCTCGGGTCTGGGAGCGGCTCGCGGAGGAGCTCGAGCAGGGCCGCCAGGCGTTCGTGGTGTGCCCCGCGATCGAACCGAAGGTCGCGGAGGACGACGGCGAGCCCGTCGAGGCGGAGGGCGAGGGCGACACCGGGCCGGCGGCATCCGTCGCCTCGGTGCTGGCCGAGCTGCGCGAGCACCCGCGCCTCGGCGACGTCCGGATCGCGCCGCTGCACGGCCGCATGGGCGCCGACGAGAAGGACGACACGATGCGGGCGTTCGCCGCCGGCGACCTCGATGTGCTCGTCGCCACCACCGTCATCGAGGTCGGCGTCGACGTGCCCAACGCGAGCACCATGGTCGTCGTCGACGCCGACCGGTTCGGCGTCTCGCAGTTGCACCAGCTCCGCGGCCGGGTGGGACGCGGCGCCGTGCCCGGCCTGTGCCTGCTCGTGACCCGCACCGAGGCGGCGACCCTCGCGCGGGAGCGACTCGAGGCCGTCGCCGGCACGCTCGACGGCTTCGAGCTCGCACGCGTCGACCTCGAGCTGCGCCAGGAGGGCGACGTGCTCGGAGCCACGCAGTCCGGCCGGCGGACCTCGCTGAAGCTGCTGCGGGTCACCCGCCACGGCGAGGTCATCGCCGACGCGCGCGAGGCCGCCGCCGAGGTGCTGCGCGACGACCCGAAGCTGGCCGCGCACCCTGCGCTCGCGGCCGCCGTGCGGCGCCGGCTCGACGACGAGGCGAGCGAGTACCTGAGCAGGGGCTGAGACTCCGGCCGAGCCGTCCACGAGCCCCGATCCCGCACTACGCTGGCACGTATGCAGCGGATCGCCGTCGTTCCCGGATCGTTCGACCCCGTCACCAAGGGGCATCTCGACGTGATCGGGCGCGCGGCAGGGCTGTACGACCAACTGCACGTCGTGGTGGTCCACAACCCCGGCAAGTCCGCGCTGCTGCCCATCGCGCAGCGGGTCGCGCTCATCGAGCAGTCGATCGAGGAGGCCGGCATCGTCGGCGATATCGTGGTCGCCTCGTGGAGCGTGGGCCTGCTCGTCGACTACTGCACCGATGTGGGCGCCACGGTACTCGTGAAGGGCATCCGCTCGCAGGTCGACGTCGCGTACGAGACGCCCATGGCGATCGTGAACCGCCACCTCGCCGGCGTCGAGACCGTGTTCCTCCTGCCCGACCCGGCGAACGCCCACGTGTCGAGTTCCCTGGTACGGCAGGTGTCCGCCCTCGGCGGCGACGTGAGCCCGTACGTGCCCGCGCCCGTCGCCCAGTACCTCCAGGGGGCGATGACCGCATGAGCGAGACGACGGTGCCGGGCATCGGGTCGATGCAGGAACCCGTCATGGGCCTCGACGAGGTGGGCGCAGGCGCCGCGCGCATCGTCCGCAACGTCGAAGCCGTCATCAGCGGCAAGCGCGATGCCGTCACCGCGGCCCTCACGGTGCTGCTCGCCGAGGGGCACCTGCTCATCGAGGACGTGCCGGGCGTCGGCAAGACCATGCTTGCGAAGGCGCTCGCCCGCTCCGTGGACTGCACCGTCAGCCGCATCCAGTTCACCCCCGACCTGCTGCCCAGCGACGTCACCGGGGTGTCGGTCTTCGACCAGGTGTCACGCCGGTTCGAGTTCAAGCGCGGGCCGGTGTTCGCGAACATCGTCATCGGCGACGAGATCAACCGCGCGAGCCCGAAGACCCAGTCGGCGCTGCTCGAGTGCATGGAGGAGCGGCAGGTGACCGCCGACGGCACCACCTACCGGCTCGAGCAGCCGTTCACCGTCGTCGCCACCCAGAACCCGGTCGAGATGGAGGGCACCTACCCGCTGCCCGAGGCGCAGCGGGACCGCTTCATGGCCCGCATCTCGATGGGCTACCCGGCGCCCGGCGACGAGCTCGCGATGCTCGCCCAGCGCGAGACGGCGAGCCCCCTCGACACGCTCGAGCCGGTCGTGTCGATCGACGAGCTGCGCGCGATGATCGCCGCGGTCCACCACGTGTACACCTCGCAGGCGGTCAAGGAGTACGCCGTCGAGCTCGCCCGCGCCACGCGCGACGACCGGCAGCTGCGGCTCGGCGCGAGCCCGCGTGCGACGCTGCAGCTGATCCGGGCCGCGAAGGCGCACGCGGCCATGCACGGGCGCGACTTCGTCCTGCCCGACGACGTCGATGCGCTCGCCGTGCCGGTGCTCGCGCATCGCCTCGTGCCGACGAGTCGTGCGGTCGGCGGCCACGATCGCGACGGCGGACCCCTGATCGACGCGATCGTGCGACGCGTCGTCGCCGACACGCCCGTCCCCGTCGGCAGCGCCCGGAGGGAGTGAACGGATGTCGCGGTCCCGCGCCGCACGCGTCCCGGCGCGTCCCCGACTCACGGGGCGCGGCGTGGCCCTGGTCGCGGCCGGCGGGGCGCTGTTCCTCGTCGGGGCCTGGTTCGACCTGCGCGACATCATGCTGCTCGCCGCCGTCGGGCTCGCGATGCCCGTCGCGGCGCTCGGGTTCCTCGCGGTTCGCCCGCCGCGACTCGCGGTGACCCGCGTCTTCGAGCCGCACGTGGTCCGTGCCGGCGAATCCGCGGCCGTCCGCCTGCGCGTGCAGAACCGCGACCGCCGCGCGTTCGACGGGGCGCACTGGCGGGATCTCGCGCATCCCGCCCTGCATCCGCCGCCGGAGTCGGTGCTGCCCGCCGTGGGCCGGCACGAGACGGCGATGCCGTCGGGCGACGACACCGTGCACGTCGAGTACCGGCTGCGTACCCCGCGCCGCGGCGTGTTCGACGTGGGACCGCTGCGCATCTCGGTGACCGACCCCTTCGGCCTCGCGCGGATCGACCGCGCAGCCGGCATCCCGCGCGAGCTCGTCGTGACGCCGCGGGTCACCCCGCTCGAACCGGCGGCGGGCGTCGTCGCGAGCGTCGACGGGGCCGTGCACGCGCTGCAGCGCCGCACCCACCCGAACAGCGACGAGCTCATCGCCCGCGAGTACCGCTACGGCGACCCGCTGCGCCGGGTGCACTGGGCGGCGACCGCCCGACGCGGCGAGCTGATGGTCCGCGAGGAGGAGCAGCGGGGCGACCCCGAGGTGCGGATCCTGCTCGACACGGCGCTGGGCGGGCGCACGCACCACCCGTCGGCGTCGGCGCGCGACGCCGCCTCGACGCTCGATCCGGCGTTCGAGCTCGGCGTCGAGGTCGCCGCGTCCGTCGGGGTGCACCTGCTCGGCAACGGCTTCCGGGTGCGACTGGAACCCGTCGACGATCCCGACGCCACCGCACCGCCGATCTCGGCCGAGACGACGGGCTACCGGTCGGCGGGGGGCGACATCGCGCTCCTCGAGGACCTCGCCCGACTCGAACCGCCGCGGCGCGACGCCGCGCGCGCGACGGCACGGCAGCGCGCGGACGGCGACGACCTCACCCCTCGTACCGTGCGTCGCGAGTCCCGCATGCCGGGTATCGCCGTCATCGTCGCCCCGTCGCATGCCGCGGTCGACACGCTCGTGGCGCTTCGGCCCGTGCTCGAGCCCGCCATCGCCCTCGCGGCCGAGGGCGTCGGCGCCGACACCGTCGAACGGCTCGAGCACGCCGACTGGCGGGTCGTGCAGCTCCGCCGTGCCGCCGACCTCCCGGCGGCCTGGGAGGACGCGTGGCGGACGGCTCGCGAGTCGGCTCGGACCGGTGGTCCCCATGCGCCCTGAGCGGATGCCGCTGACCACGCCGCAGAGCCTGGCGCTCTCGGGCGCGACGCTCCTGCTGCTCCTCGTGGCGATCACCGCGCTCGGGCCGCTGGTCACCGGTTCGGCATGGTGGTGGGCGGCCGCCTTCACCGCCGCGGCGGTGCTCGGCGCGGGCGCGGCACTGCGCGCCGTGCGCACGCCGCCGTCGCTCGTCCCGCCGCTCGAGCTGGTGGCGCTCGTCCTCGCGTTGACGCTGCTCTTCGGCGGAGCCACGACCTTCGCCCTCGTGATCCCCACGCTCGACACCTTCGACGAGTTCATGGGACTCGCCGAAGGCGCCGTCCGCACGATCGAACAGCAGTCGGTCCCCGCGATCCCCGTTCCCGCCCTCGTGTTCGCGCTCACGGTCGGGGTGGGCGTGGTCGCGGTGCTCCTCGACGTCATGGTGCAGACACTGCGGCTGCCCGCGCTCGCCGCCGTCCCGGTCCTCGTGCCCGTGCTCGTGCCCGGCCTGTTCGTCGAGTCGGGTGCGGACGGCGTCATCCTCGTGCTGACGGCCGGCGCCTACCTGCTGCTGCTGCGCGTCGACGTGCGCGTGCGGCGCAGCGCGGAGGTGGCGCAGGAGGGCGAACGACCCGGATCCGCCCTCGTGTCGGCGCCGCGGCGTCGCCCGATCGTCTCGACGGCGGGAACCTCGTTCGGCCTGGCCGCGATCGGCCTGATCGCGGCATCCGTCGTCACGGCGGCGACGCCGAGCGTGTCGACCAGCTTCCTGCTCGGCGCGGGAGGGCCGGGGACGATGTTCGCCCGCGGGGTCAGCCCCTACGTCGAGCTCGGGCGCGACCTGCGGCGACCCGACCCCGTCCCGGCGTTCAGCTACGTCTCGCCCGACGGCGACCGCCCGTACTTCACCCTCCTCAGCGTGGAGCGGCTCGAGGGCGACCTCTGGACGGCCGACGAGGGACCGGTCGACGGCGACCACACGCTCGACACGCTCCCACGGCCGGACGGGCTCGCCGACGACGTGCTCGCCGAGCCGCGGAGCCTCACCGTGCAGATCGGGCAGGTGCGGACCGCGTGGCTGCCGCTGCCGTACCCGACCGCGCAGGTCGACGGCCTGCGCGGTTCCTGGTTCTGGGACGAGGGCGCGCTCACGGTGCGCAGCGTCGACACCACCACGCTCGGGCAGCGCTACGACGTCACGCGGCTCGCGGTGCAGCCCACGGCCGACCAGCTTCGGGGCGCCGGCCAGCCGGATCCCGACTCGGTCCCGGACGCCACGCGCGAGCTGCCCGACGACCTCCCGGCGGTCATCGGCGAGACGGCCGCGTCGGTCACCGAGGGGGCGCGCACCCGCTACGACGCGGCGGTGGCGATCCAGGCGTTCCTGCGCAGCTCCGAGTTCTCCTATTCCGAGGAGGCCCCCGTCGACTCGGGCTACGACGGCGGCGGCTTCGACGTGATCGCCGAGTTCCTCGAGCGCCGCGCCGGTTACTGCGTCCACTTCTCCTCGACGATGGCGGTCATGGCCCGCGAGGTGGGCATCCCGTCGCGCATCGCGGTCGGCTACACGGCCGGCACGCCGAGCAGCCAGCGCGTCGACGGGATGGTGCGCGTCGATGTCGACTCCCACGACCTGCACGCCTGGCCCGAGCTCTACTTCGAAGGTGTCGGCTGGGTCCCGTTCGAGCCGACGCCCGGGCGCGGCACGGTGCCGGCGTACTCGCGTCCCGGGGCGGGCGTGGACGCGCCGGGCGTGGTCCCGACCGCGCCGACGGCCACGCCGCCGGCGACCGGCCGGCCCGACGGCGACCCGGACCGCCAGCTGGCCGGCCAGGCCGGGGGCTCGGGCGCGGTCGGACCCGCCTGGCTGGGAGGTGCCGGGCTCGCGGTGCTCGCCCTCCTGCTCGTGCTGCTTCCCGCGACCGCGCGCGCGACGATGCGCGCGGTGCGCCGGCGCGGCATCCGCTCGGGGCCGTCTCCGGCGGATGCCGCGTGGCGCGAGCTCACCGCGACGGCGCTCGACCTCGGGGCCGACGTCGACGATCGCCGCACGGCCCGTGCCCTCGCCGACGAGCTGCTCACCCGGCCGGCGTTCGCCGCCGAGGACGATACCGCGGCCGCGGCGCTCCGGCGGCTTCGCGACGCCGTCGAACGCGAGCGGTACGGCCGCGTGCTGCGAGCCGCCGGAACGCCGGCCTATCACGACGTCGCGCAGGCGGCACGCCGGGACGCGCTCGCCGCGGACCTCCGGGCCGCGTCCGCCGCGCTCGCCGCGGACGCCCCCGCTGCGCGCCGTGCCGAGGCGCTGCTGCTGCCGAGGTCGCTCCGCGCCGCCGGCCGGGCGGTGATCGGCCGGACGACGCCGCGCGGCGCGTAGAATCGTCGATCGTGGCCGTCCACCAGTCTCCGTTCAGCGTCAGCGTGCGCGATCTCGTCAACCGTCCCGGCGAGATGCGCGAGCAGCATCTCGACCTCCCCGCACCAGGGCAGTACGGCGAGGGACTCGTCGCCGTGCGCGAGGCCTCCGAGGTCTCCGTCGACCTGCGGCTGGAGTCGGTGCACGAGGGGATCCTCGTCACCGCAGAGGTCGATGCGACCGCCGAGGGCGAGTGCGGGCGCTGCCTCACCGACATCGCTCTGCCCGTCGAAGTCGAGTTCCAGGAGCTTTTCGCGTATCATTCCGGAGAAGCTTTCGAGTATGAGGTTCAAGACGACCACGTGGATCTTGAACCGCTCATCCGAGATGCGGTGGTGCTGGCACTGCCGTTCCAGCCGGTGTGCCGGCCGGACTGCCCGGGTCTCGACCCCGAGACCGGGTTGCGTCTGGCCGATCATCCGGAACTCGTCACCCCCGAGCAGACCGACCCGCGTTGGGCTGCGCTCGCGGGGTTCACGGCTTCCGAAGACGAGGGCACGGATGCCGCCGCATCCGGTGCCGACCAGAAGAGAGATTGAGAGAGAGTCATGGCTGTTCCCAAGCGGAAGAAGTCACGCGCCAACACCCACGCGCGCCGTTCGCAGTGGAAGGCCGAGGTGCCCACGCTCGTCAAGACCGTCGAGAACGGCAAGGTCACCTACAGCCTCCCGCACCGCGCCCGCGTGGTCGAGGACTCGGCGGGCACCCCGCTCTTCCTCGAGTACAAGGGCCGCAAGGTCGCCGACGTCTAGTCGGCACGAGACTCCCGAACGACCGGTCGTGAGGCGCGTCGAGCAGACGGACACCGGGGCCCCTGAGCTGGCCGAGTTGCAGCGGATGCTGCAGGTCGAGCTCGATCCCGATCTCCTCCTCCTCGCGCTCACGCACCGGTCGTTCGCGTACGAGAACGGCGGCATCCCGACCAACGAGCGCCTGGAGTTCCTCGGCGACTCGATCCTCGGGCAGGCCGTCACGGTCCGGCTCTTCACCGACCATCCCGAGCTCGACGAGGGCGAACTGGCCAAGCGACGTGCGAGCCTCGTCTCGAGCGCCGCGCTGGCAGAGGTGGCGCGCACGGTCGGCCTCGGGCCGTTCATCCGACTCGGCCGCGGCGAGACGATGACCGGCGGCGCCGACAAGCCCTCGATCCTCGCCGACACCGTCGAGGCGATCATCGGCGCGGTGTACCTCGACCGCGGCGGCGAGGTCGCGACCGAGTTCGTCCTGCGCCTGATCGGGCCGCTGATGGCCGACACCGATCGCTTCGGTGCGGCCATGGATCCCAAGACCAGCCTGCAGGAGATCGCGGCGCGCCGGGGCGCGACCGCGCCGGTCTACGTCGTCGCCGAGAGCGGCCCCGACCACAACAAGCACTTCGTCGCGACGGTGACCGTCGGCGACCTGGTCAGCGCCTCCGGCGAGGGGTCGAGCAAGAAGCAGGCCGAGATGGCCGCGGCCCTCGAGGCGTGGACCACGCTGAACGACCGCTGACGTGCCCGAGCTTCCCGAGGTCGAGGTGGTGCGCGCGGGGCTCGCGCCGGCCGTCACCGGCGCCCGCATCGCGGGCGTCGAAGTGCTCGACGCACGTTCGCTGAGGCGGCACGAGGCGGTATCCGGCGACTTCGAGGCCCTGCTCGCGGGCGAGCGGATCGACGCCGCGGTGCGTCGGGGCAAGTTCCTGTGGATGCCGCTCGCGGGCGGTGCCGCGCTCGTGGGCCACCTGGGCATGAGCGGCCAGCTGCTGCTGCGCACGCCGGATCACCCGGGCGACGACCGGCACGCGCGCATCCGCCTGCACCTCGAGCATCCCGAGCACGGCGAGCTGCGCGTCGACTTCGTCGACCAGCGCATCTTCGGCTCGATGGCCGTCGACCGGATGGTGCCCACCGCCGACGGAGAGGTCGCCGGGTTCTCGGCGGGGGTGACCGGGCCGTGGGCGCGCTCGATCCCGTCGCAGGTGGCGCACATCGCACGGGATCCGCTCGATCCGGCGTTCGACGACGACGCGTTCGCCGCCGCCCTCTCGCGTCGCGCGTCCGGCGTGAAGCGGGTCCTGCTCGACCAGGGGCTCGTGTCGGGCATCGGCAACATCTACGCCGACGAGGCGCTGTGGGCGGTGCGCATGCACGGGGAGCAGCCCGCGTCGAGCATGTCGCGGCGGCGCATCCGCGACCTCCTGCAGGCGGTGCGCGACGTGCTGCAGAAGGCGCTCGCCGAGGGCGGTACGAGCTTCGACGCGCAGTACGTCAACGTGAACGGCGCGTCCGGCTACTTCGCCCACTCGCTGAACGCCTACGGGCGAGCGGGGCGGCCGTGTCAGCGGTGCGGCACGCCCATCGTGCGCGAGTCGTTCATGAACCGCTCGTCGCACCGGTGTCCGCGATGCCAGCGACTGCGGATGCCGCGGCCGGTGCCGTCCGCCTGACCCCGAGAACGAGCACCTCGGCCAGATCAGGACTCCGGCCGCTGCCAGCTCGCGGCGAGTCCGCGCAACTCGAACCCGAGCGCGAAGTTGATCGCGAGCATGTGCTCGTTCTCGTCGGCGTTCCACGTGTACACGTCGGTTCGCTCGGGCGCGCTCTCGGCGAGGCGCACGAGGTTGGCCAGCTTCACGAGCATGCCGAGGCCGTGGCCGCGGTGGGCGCCGACCACGAGCGTGTCGGCCTGGTACGCGATCGGCCGCCCGGCGGGCAGCTCGAGCTCGGTGTAGCCGGCGACCGCGCCGTCGCCGGTGACCGCCGCGGCCACGAGCAGCACCGTGCCGCTGGCGTCGCGCTCGCCCTCGTAGGCGCGCACGCGGCCCGAGTCCCAGGGCTCCTCGTCGATCGTCAGGCCTCCCGCGGGCGCGTCGAGTGCCATGCGCGCGCGAGCGGCGGCGTAGGCGTCGACGAGGCGTTCGGGCGTCGCGCCGGTCCAGGTCTCCAGCCGGTATCCGGCGACGGATGCCGCGTCGGCGCGCTGCGCGAGGTCGGCTCGGAGCGCGTCGCCCCGCCCGGCGACCGGCAGTCCGCTGACGCGTTCGATCTGCTGCAGCTCGTAGCCGTGCCGGGCGGCGAACCGTGCCGTCGGGAGGGCGGCCGCGAGCCCGGCGTCGCCGTCGGGCGCACGCATGACCTCGCCGCCGACGCGCAGCTCCGCGCCCGCATGATCGGACCAGCCCACCAGCCGCGGACGACCTGCGCCGGCCGCGGTGCGCTCCGCCGCCGCGAGCAGCGCGCTCCCGACGCCGCGCCTCCGGTGCCCGGGCAGAACGGCGAGCGTCATCTCGGCCATGCGCGCCTCCGGCTGCTGCTCCCACGCGAGCTCGGCCGCTCCGACGAGCCGCGCACCGTCCCACGCGCCGATCGCAGCCCGGCCGCGATAGCGGTCGTCGCGATAGCGCACGTGAAGCTCCGCCGCGTCGTAGGAGAAGTGGTCGTGGCCCCAGACCTCCCGGTCGACGGCGCGCTGCAGGTCGACGAGGTCGTCGAGCTCGCTGCGGGTGCCGTCGAGGCGCGCGGGGATCCGGAGCGGCCGGATGTCGATGGTCACGTGGGCTCCTCCCGCCGGTCGGCAGCCCGCCAGATTACGACGGCCTCGGATGCCGCGGCAACATCCGATTCCGGCCGCGGGCGGCGAGCGCGACCGGCAGCGGGCGGTTCGTCGGTTACCGTAGTCCGCAGCGCTCGGCAGTCGGAAGGGTGGTCGTGTACCTCAAGAGCCTCACCCTCAAGGGCTTCAAGTCCTTCGCGCAGCCGACCACCTTCGCGTTCGAGCCGGGCGTCACGTGCATCGTCGGACCGAACGGCTCGGGGAAGTCGAACGTCGTCGACGCGCTCGCCTGGGTGATGGGCGAGCAGGGCGCGAAGACCCTCCGCGGCGGCAAGATGGAGGACGTCATCTTCGCCGGCACCTCGACGCGGGGCCCGCTCGGGCGCGCGGAGGTGCGCCTCACGATCGACAACTCCGACGGCGCGCTGCCGATCGAGTACAGCGAGGTCACCATCTCGCGCACGCTGTTCCGCAACGGGGGCAGCGAGTACGCGATCAACGGCGAGCAGTGCCGCCTGCTCGACGTGCAGGAGCTGCTCAGCGACTCGGGCCTCGGCCGCGAGATGCACGTCATCGTCGGCCAGGGGCAGCTCGACCAGGTGCTGCACGCGAGCCCCGAGGACCGACGCGGGTTCATCGAGGAGGCCGCCGGCATCCTGAAGCACCGGCGTCGCAAGGAGAAGACGCTCCGCAAGCTCGACGCCATGCAGGCGAACCTCACGCGCCTCACCGACCTCGCGGCCGAGCTCCGCCGCCAGCTGAAGCCGCTCGGCCGGCAGGCCGAGGTCGCCCGCGAGGCCGCGGGCATCGCGGCGGTCGTCCGCGATGCGAGGGCGCGCCTGGTCGCCGACGAGGTCGTCGAGCTGCGCCGCGCGCTCGACGCGGCCGGACGGACCGAGCACGAGCGGCACGCCGAGCGGCTCGTGCTCCAGCAGGAGCTCGAACGACACCAGGCGCACATCGAGCGGCTCGAGCAGGCGTCGGGCGGCGACGAGGTCGACCGCGCCCGTGCCGTGAGCTTCGCGCTCGAGCAGTCCGAGGCCCGCCTGCGCTCGCTCGACTCGCTCGCCCGCCAGCGCATCGCGCTGCTCTCGGCGGCCGACGAGGGCACGGATGCCGCGCCGACGCTGACCCGCGCCGACATCGACGCCGCGCGCGCCGAGCTCGACGGCATCCGCGGGGGCGTCGGCGACGCGGCATCCGCGCTCGAGCAGTCGACCTCGGCGACGCGCGAGGCGCGGATCGCGCTCGACGCGGTCGACGAGGAGATCGCAGCGCAGGCGGCGCGCGTGAGCGCGTACGACCTGCGCGCGTCGCAGCTCTCGGGCCGCGCCGACACGGCCGCGTCGAAGCTCGCCGCGGTGCGCGGCGAGGTGCTCCGCCACCGCAATGCCCTCGACGCCGCGCGGGCGCGACGCGAGACGGCGGCGGCCGAGCTGGCTCGCGTCGAGGCCGAGTCCGACGCCGATCCGACCGCCGAGACCGACCTCGACGAGGCGTACGAACTCGCGCAGGCCGCGGTGTTCGAGGCCGAGGGCGAGATCGAGCGGCTCAGGGAGGCGCTGCACGACCGCGAGCGGGAGCGCGACGCGCTCGGCGCCCGGGTCGGCGCACTCTCGCTCGCGCTCGACCAGAAGGACGGCTCGGCGGCGCTCGCCGCGTCGGGCACCTCCGGCGTCCGCGGCCTCCTGGCCGAGCACCTGCGCGTCGAGCCGGGATACGAGGCAGCCGTCGCCGCCGCACTCGGCTCGCTCGCCGAATCGGTGCTGGTCGAGGATCGGGCGGCCGCGTTCCGCGCCGTCGCCGCGGCGGCCGACGGCGACCTGGGCCGCGTCGCACTGACGATCGCCGAGCCGGGGGCGGTGCCGCCGCCCTCGTTCGCGGTGAGCGGGCTCGTCGCCGCGGCCGACGTGGTCACGGCGCCGCCCGGGGTGCTCGCGCTCCTCGGCGAGGTGCTCGTCGCCGACGACCTCGATGCCGTCCGCGCCGCCGAGGCCCGGCTGACCGCGCTCGATCGGCCGGCGACCGTGATCACGCGCGACGGCACCGTCGTGGGCCGCTACGTCGTGCGCGGAGGCTCGGGACGCACGCAGAGCCGCATCGAGCTGTTCGCCGAGCGCGACCGGGCCGAGGCCCGGCTCGAGGAGGTCCGAGCGGAGATCGAACGCGCACGCTTCGACCTCGACGAGCAGCGCGCGATCGCCGAGCACGCCAAGGAGCAGTCCAGGCTCGCGCTCGCCGCGCTGCGCGACTTCGACGCGAAGCTCGCGCAGCGCACCGAGGCGCTGAACCGGGCACGCGTGCAGGCCGAGGCCGCCGAGGCCGAGACCGAGCGGCTGGCCGAGGCCCTGCGCACCGCCGAGGAGCGCATCGCCGAGACCGAGCAGGCCGCGACCGACGCGAAGGCCGAGCTCGAGGCCGCCCGCGCCGAGCCGCGCCCCGTACTCGAGGCCGACCGCCGAGACGGGGCCCTCGTCGCACTCGAGCGCGCCCGCGAGGGCGAGGTCGAGGTGCGCCTGCGGCTCGAGACGGCGCGCGAGCGCGTCCGTGCCGAAGAGGCGCGCATCGGGGCCATGGAACGCCAGTACGAGGCAGAGCGGCGCGCCGCAGAGGACGCGGCCCGCCGCGCGGTCGTGCGTCGTGCCCAGCTCGATGCCGCGAGCCGCGTCGCGGAGTCGCTGCCGCCCGTGCTCGCGTCCGTGGGCGCCTCGGTCGCCGAGGCGCGCGTGTCGCTCGCGGCCGCGGAGTCGGAGCGCGCGAGCCGAAACGAGGAGGTGCACGCTGCGCGGCGCGCCGAGGCATCCGTTCGCGAACGCCTGCACGCCGTCACGGAGGACGTGCACGGCCTCGAACTGCGCATCTACGAGAAGAAGCTGCACGTCGCGTCGCTCGTCGAGCGCGCCGAGAGCGAGCTCGGGCTCGGCGAGGACGTGCTCGTCGCCGAGTACGGTCCCGAGCAGCCGATCCCGGTCGACGGCGACACCGAGGCCGAGTCGCCCCCGTTCGATCGCGCCGAGCAGCAGAAGCGCCTGCAGGCCGCCGAGCGCAAGCTGGCCCAACTGGGCCGAGTCAACCCGCTCGCGCTCGAGGAGTTCGCGGCGCTCGAGCAGCGACACCAGTTCCTCACCGAGCAGCTCACCGATCTCGCGAACACCCGCAGGGACCTGTTGACGATCATCGAGGAGATCGACGGCCGCATGGAGTCCATCTTCCGGTCGGCGTTCGAGGACACCCGCGAGGCGTTCGCCGAGGTGTTCCCGATCCTGTTCCCCGGGGGCGAGGGGCGTATCGCGCTGACGAACCCCGACGACCTGCTTACGACGGGCATCGAGGTGAGCGTGAAGCCCGCGGGCAAGAAGATCGAGCGGCTCTCGCTGCTCTCGGGCGGCGAGCGCTCGCTCGCGGCGGTCGCCCTGCTGCTCGCGATCTTCAAGGCCCGGCCGAGCCCGTTCTACATCATGGACGAGGTCGAGGCGGCGCTCGACGATGCGAACCTCGGGCGCCTGCTCACGACGTTCGAGGACCTCCGCGAATCGAGCCAGCTCATCGTCATCACGCACCAGAAGCGCACGATGGAGATCGCCGACGCACTCTACGGCGTCTCGATGCGCCAGGACGGCGTCTCGGCCGTGGTCGGTCAGCGCGTGCGCGACGAGATCGAGGCCAGGGCGAGCTGATCCCGGTGGTCGAGCAGGCCGCTCGCGACCGTGCCGAGACCTTCTGCGGTCTCGGTACGCCGCCTTCGGCTGCTACTCGACCATCGAGTGCTACGTGAGCCGTCGGTCGCCCGGCGCCAGCACCCGGAACCACCGGTAGCCGTAGGCGTCGAGCTGCACCTCGACGCGGCCCTGGTCGTCGATCTCGTCGACACCCGTCTCGAACAGGTCCGAGAGCACGGCGCCCTCGGGCACCTCGCCCAGCTCGAGCGTGACCGTGACGGGCCGGGGCGCGAAGTTGTGCACCGCGACGAAGCGCAGGTGGTCCTCGGTGATGCGGTGCGCGATCACGGCGGGCTCGCCCGTGTCGAGCAACTCGAATCGGCCCCAGCCGATCTCGGGGGAGCTGCGGAACCGTGCGATGAGCCCCCTGATGGTCCCGAGCAGCGAGTCGGGGTCGTGCATCTGCGCCTCGACGTTGACGTGCTCGGGCGCGTACCCGTCGGAGGGGGGCGTCGCGACCAGCCGGCCGGGCGCGGCGCGCGAGAAGCCGCCGTTCTTCTCGCCGCTCCACTGCATGGGCGTGCGCACCGCTTGGCGCTTCTCCTGCTCGCCGTTCTCGCCCATGCCGATCTCCTCGCCGTAGAACAGCACCGGGGTGCCGGGCAGCGAGAACATCAGGCTGTACACCATGCGGATGCGACGGGGGTCGCCGTCGAGCATCGGGGGGAGGCGCCGCACGATGCCGCGACCGTAGACGCGCATCCACTCCTCGGGCGCGAACGCCTCGAAGACCTCCTCGCGCTCCGGATCGGCGAGCTTGTCGAGCGTGAGCTCGTCGTGGTTGCGTACGAAGTTCGCCCACTGCTTCTCGGGCTCGAGCTGCGGGCGCCTCGCGAGCGTCTCGACGAGCGGCGTGGCGTCCTGCCGGGCGAGCGACAGGTAGAGCCGCTGCATCGCCTCGAAGTCGAACTGCAGCGTGAGCTCCTCGGGGTCGCCCTCGCGGCCGAAGTACTCGAGCTGCTGCTCGTACGGAAGGTTGACCTCGCCGAGCAGGATCGCCTCGCTCGAGCGGCGCTGCAGGTAGCGCCGCAGGTCGCGCATGAGCTCGTGCGGATCGCCGACGTCCACGCCGTCGGGCGGCTCGATGAGGAACGGCACGGCGTCGACGCGGAACCCGGAGATGCCGAGCTGCAGCCAGAACCCGACGGTCTTCGCGATCTCGTCGCGCACGACCGGGTTGGCGATGTTCAGGTCGGGCTGGTGCTTGTAGAACGAGTGCAGGTAGTACTGGCCGGTGGGCTCGTGCCACTCCCACACGCCGTCCTCCTCGCCGGGGAATACACTCGCGGCCGGGTTCGGGGGCACCTCGTCGCGCCAGACGTAGAAGTCGCGGTGCGGCGAGTTGCGGCTCCGCTTGGCGGACTGGAACCACGGATGCCGCTCGGAGGTGTGGTTCATGACCAGGTCCATGATGACCCGGATGCCGCGGTCCCGGGCCGCGCGGATGACGGCGACGACGTCGCCGAGCGAGCCGAACCGGGGGTCCACTCCCATGAAGTCCGCGATGTCGTACCCGTCGTCGAGGTCGGGCGACGGCTGGAACGGCATCAGCCAGATGCAGGTCACGCCGAGCTCGGCCAGGTGGTCGAGCCGTTGGGCGAGTCCGTCGAAGTCGCCGCATCCGTCGTCGTTCCAGTCCATGAACGTCTCGACGTCGAGGCAGTAGACGACGGCGGTCTTCCACCAGAGGTCGCCGCGGTCGGTGGCGCGCACGGCTCAGCTCCCCGCGCTCGTCGTGACGCCGGCCTTCGACAGCTCGGGGAGCACGTGCTCGCCGAACGCGTCGATGAAGCCGCGCTGCTCCTGCCCGACGTGGTGCAGGTAGATCCGGTCGACGCCGATGTCGGCGAGCTCCAGCAGGGCGTCGAGGTGCCGGGAGGTGTCGGATGACGCGAGCAGCGTCTTCGCGACGTCGTCGACGGTCGCGTCGGCGGTGCGCTCGTCGAACTCCTCCGGCTGCTCGAGCTCCCAGGCGAGGTGGGCGGGCACGAGCGACTGCCGCCACTGGTGGTGCGCGATCGCGCGCGCCTCGTCGTCGGTGGGCGCCCAGCTGAGGTGCACCTGCACGCAGATCGGACCGCGCCCGCCGGCGTCGCGGTACGTCTGCATGAAGTCGCGGAGTGCCGACGCCTCCTGGTCGACCGTGATGACGCCGTCGGCCCACTCGGCGGTCTCGGCCGCCGTCTCCGTGCTCACGGCCGCCGCGAGGAGCGCCGGACGCGTCTCGGGAAGGCTCCACACCCGGGCGTCATGGACACGCACGAGCCCGTCGTGGTCGACCCGTTCGCCGTCCAGCAGGCGCCGCATGACATCGATCGTCTCGGCGAGCTTCGCGTCGCGCACCTCCTTCTCCGGCCAGCCCTCGCCGGTCACGTGCTCGTTCATCCGCTCGCCGCTGCCGATCGCGGCCCAGAACCGGCCCGGGAACATCTCGCCGAGCGTCGCGATCTTCTGCGCCGCGATGACGGGGTGGTACCGCTGCCCGGGCGCGGTCACGACGCCGAGCGTGAACGAGGTGGCCTGGAGCGCCGCGGCGAGCCACGACCATGCGTAGCCCGAGTGGCCCTGCCTGAGGCTCCACGGGGCGAGGTGATCGCTGCACATCGCAGCGCCGAAGCCGGCCTGCTCGGCCTGCACGACCGCGTCCAGGAGCGCGCTCGGGGGGAGCTGCTCGTGCGACGCGTGGAATCCGACGAGGGGCATGGGGTCTCCTTCCACCTGGGTCCGATGCTCCCGCACCCGGCGCGGGCCGACAAGGCCTTGCGGGGGTGCGGGCGCCCCGGTATCGCGGGCGCGCGGCGGCCGCGGCGGCGGCGAGCGGATGCCGCGACGCGAGCCGCGGCATGCGCTCGCCCCTAGGCTGGTGGTCATGGCAGAACGCGCATCGTGGTCGCTCGGATCGGCCCTCCGCAACGTGTTCGGCGCGAAGACCATCGACGAGGACACCTGGGACGACCTCGAGTCGGCCCTCATCCGCGCCGACTTCGGCCCGGCGGTGACCGAGGAGATCGTCGACCGCATCAAGGCGCAGGTCGAGCGGTACCGCACCACCGACCCGAGGGACGTCCAGCGGATGCTGCGCGAACTCGTCGAGGAACGCCTGGCGAAGTACGACCCGACCCTCAAGCTCACCGAACGCCCGGCGGTCGTGCTCGTCGTCGGCGTGAACGGCGTCGGCAAGACCACGACGATCGGCAAGTTCGCCCGGTTCCTGCGGAACTACGATCGCAGCGTCGTCGTGGGCGCCGCCGACACGTTCCGCGCAGCCGCGGTCGATCAGCTCGCGACGTGGGCGGCACGCGCCGGCGCCGAGGTCGTGCGCCCCGAGCGCGAGGGCCAGGACCCGGCATCCGTCGCGTTCCAGACGGTCGAGTACGCCAAGCGCACCGGCACCGAGATCGTCATCATCGACACCGCCGGCCGGCTCCACACCAAGGGCGGGCTCATGGACGAACTCGGCAAGATCAAGCGCGTCATCGAGAAGCAGGCGCCCATCAGCGAGGTGCTGCTCGTGCTCGACGCGACCACGGGGCAGAACGGGCTCGCGCAGGCCGAGGCGTTCATCGAGCACGGCGGCGTCACCGGCCTCGTGCTGACCAAGCTCGACGGATCCGCCAAGGGCGGCTTCGTCATCGCCGTGCAGGAGAAGACCGGCCTGCCCATCAAGCTCATCGGGCAGGGAGAGGGCATCGGCGACCTCACCGGCTTCACGCCGCACGTGTTCGCGCAGAAGCTCGTCGGCTGAGAGGGGAAGCGACCATGTCGATGGAACACGACTACTTCGGCCTCGTCGGCGACTACTGGTCGGAGCAGGTGCAGTACGGCGACCAGGACGTCGAGGTCGTGCTCGACGCCGACGCCGACCTGGTCTCGACGGCATCGCTCGACGCGGCCGCGACGCTGGTCGGCGAACTCGAGCTCGTCGACGACGAGCTGCGCAACGCGTTCGTGTCCCAGCTCGACTCGTCGGCGTCGCCCGTCATGCGGTTCCTGGCCGCGATGCTCGACCCGGCGCTCGAACAGGCCGACGAGATCGAGGCCGCGATCGGCCGCGACTCCGGCGACCGGCAGATCGATGCGCTCCGCTCGCTGTCGCTCACGCGGGTCGATCTGCGGCCCGACGCCGACGGGCCGGGCGAGACGTTCGCCGAGTTCGAATACGGGCTCGCGGTCGAGGACACCGACGAGCGGCTCGTGGCGACGATCGACGTCGAGCGCGAGATCGTCGACGTGCGATTCGAGGGCTGAGCCCCGGCGGCCGGTGAGCTGCGACACAGCGACACCCATCTAGACTGGGGCGCATCATGGCTACGTTCGGCACCCTCTCCGACCGTCTCACCGAGACGTTCAAGAACCTCCGCACCAAGGGCAAGCTCTCCGCTGCCGACGTCGACGGCACCGTCCGCGAGATCCGGCGCGCGCTGCTCGACGCCGACGTCTCACTCGACGTCGTGAAGTCGTTCACCTCGACCGTGCGCGAGCGCGCGCTCGGCGACGAGGTCAACCGCGCGCTGAACCCGGCGCAGCAGGTCGTGCAGATCGTCAACGAGGAGCTCGTCGGCATCCTCGGCGGTCAACAGCGCCGCCTCCAGTTCGCGAAGAACCCGCCGACGGTCATCATGCTCGCGGGCCTCCAGGGCACCGGCAAGACCACGCTCGCGGGCAAGCTCGCGAAGTGGCTGAAGAAGGACGGGCACACGCCGCTCCTCGTCGCCGCCGACCTCCAGCGGCCGAACGCCGTGAACCAGCTCCAGGTCGTCGGCGAGCAGGCCGGCGTGCAGGTGTTCGCGCCCGAGCCGGGCAACGGCGTCGGCGACCCGGTGCGGGTCGCGAAGGACGCGGTCGCGCACGCGCACCGCGCACAGCACGACGTGGTCATCATCGACACCGCCGGCCGCCTCGGCGTCGACGCCGAGATGATGAAGCAGGCTGCGAACATCCGCAAGGCGACGAACCCCGACGAGGTGCTGTTCGTCATCGACGCCATGATCGGCCAGGACGCGGTCTCCACCGCGAAGGCGTTCCAGGAGGGCGTGGACTTCACGGGCGTCGTGCTGTCGAAGCTCGACGGCGACGCACGCGGCGGCGCCGCGCTGTCGGTGGCATCCGTCACCGGGCGCCCCATCATCTTCGCCTCCACGGGTGAGACCCTCGACGCGTTCGAGCCGTTCCACCCCGACCGCATGGCCAGCCGCATCCTCGACCTCGGCGACATCCTCACCCTCATCGAGCAGGCCCAGGAGGCCTTCGACGAAGAGGAGGCCCTCAAGGTCGCCGAGAAGCTCGCGACCGAGCAGTTCACGCTCGAGGACTTCCTCAAGCAGATGCAGCAGCTGCGCGGCGCCGGCTCCATCAAGAAGATGCTCGGAATGCTCCCCGGCGCGGGCGGCATGAAGCAGCAGCTCGAGAACTTCGACGAGCGCGAGATCGTGCGCACCGAGGCGATCATCCAGTCGATGACCCCCGCCGAGCGGCGCAACCCGAAGCTGCTGAACGGCTCACGGCGCCTGCGCATCGCCAAGGGCTCGGGCATGACCGTGACCGATGTGAACCAGCTCGTGCAGCGCTTCGAGCAGGCCGCGAAGATGATGAAGACCGTCGCGCGCGGCGGCGTGCCGCAGGTGCCGGGCATGGGTCCCATCCCGGGTGCGGGCGGCTACGGCGGCGGCAAGCGGCAGGCGGCCAAGGGCAAGAAGAAGTCGTCGGGCTCGCGGTCGGGCAACCCCGCCAAGCGCGCCGCCGAGAACGCGGCCCTCGCCTCCGGCGTCGCGCCCGCAGGCCAGGGCGGGGCGACGGGCTCCGGATTCGGCCTCGGCGGAAGCGACGCGAAGGGCGCCCCGAGCGAGGAGGACCTCGCGGCCCTCCAGAAGTTCCTCGGCCGCTGAGCCGCCGCGCGTCGGCGTCGGCGCCGCACTAGGGTGAATCCGTGGTGCGGCGGATGCCGCACCATGCCGATCGCTTCAGGGGGACCACCATGACCACGGGCAACGCCGACTACCGCGACTCCGGTCTCGAGTTCGCGCCCGACTTCCTGCTCGGGTCCGCGACCGCCTCCTACCAGATCGAGGGCGCCGTGGCTGAGGACGGACGTGGGCCGTCGATCTGGGACACGTTCAGCCACACGCCGGGCAAGATCTCGAACGACGACAACGGCGACGTGGCGTGCGACCACTACCACCGGTGGGAGGCCGACCTCGACCTCATGGCCGAGCTCGGCCTCGAGGCATACCGGTTCTCGATCGCGTGGCCGCGGATCCAGCCGACCGGCCGCGGGCCGGCGAACGAGGCCGGGCTCGCGTTCTACGAGCGGCTCGTCGACGGGCTCCTCGCCCGCGGCATCCGGCCCGTCGCCACGCTGTACCACTGGGACCTGCCGCAGGCGCTCGAGGACGAGGGCGGCTGGACCAGCCGCGCCACGGCCGAGGCGTTCGCGGACTACGCGCGGATCGTGGGGGAGCGGCTCGGCTCCCGCGTCGCGCTGTGGACCACGCTCAACGAGCCGTGGTGCTCGGCGTACCTCAGCTACGGGTCGGGCGCGCACGCCCCGGGCCTGCTCGACGGGGCGAAGGCGCTCGCCGCGGTGCACCACCTGAACCTCGCACACGGCCTCGCGGTTCAGGCGCTCCGCGAGGTCGTGACGAACGACCCCGACTTCTCGATCACTCTGAACCTGCACGTCATCCGGCCGTCGGGCGAGACAGGGCACGAGGCTGCGCGCCGCATCGACGGGCTGGCCAACCGGGTGTTCCTCGGTCCGATCTTCGGCGACGGCTATCCGTCGGACGTCATCGAGGACACCGCGGCGGTCACCGACTGGTCGTTCGTGAAGCCGGGCGACACCGATCTCATCGCCCAGCCCATCGACCTGCTCGGCGTGAACTACTACTCGACCGTGACCGTGCGGATGTGGGACGGCGTCTCGCCGCGCGTGAACGCCGACGGGCACAAGGACATGGGCGGCACGCCCTGGCCCGGTTCCGAGCACGTGGAGTTCCTCCAGCAGCCCGGTCCGTACACGGCGATGGGATGGAACATCGACCCGTCGGGGCTCGAGGACCTGCTGGTCGCGCTGAGCGGCGCCTACCCCGAGGTGCCGCTCATGGTCACGGAGAACGGCGCCGCGTTCGACGACGTCGTCAGCCGCGGTCCGAACGGCCCCGCGGTGCTCGACCTCGACCGCATCGACTACCTCCGCCGCCACTTCACGGCCGCCCACCGCGCCATGGCGCGCGGGGTGGACCTGCGCGGGTACCAGGTGTGGTCGCTGCTCGACAACTTCGAGTGGGGTTACGGCTATTCGAAGCGGTTCGGGATCGTGCGCGTGGACTACGAAACGCTCGAACGGCTGCCGAAGGCCAGCGCGCGCTGGTTCGCCGAGCTCATCCGCACGCGTCGTATCCCGGGGTAGTCGGGTCTCGATACGCGGCGTCGCGGCTACTCGACCACCGGTGGGATGGTGCCCTCCCGCAGCTCGCGCGCGAGGTGCGCGACGACCGCGGTGAGTTCGCCGCCGTGCGCCTCGGCCACGCGCAGCTGGCGCTGGTAGCTCGCGCCGTCGTCGAGCGTGCGCCGGATCCGCTGCAGCTCCTCGGCGCACCCCAGCCGGGCGGCGTACGGCTCGAGCGTCACGAGCAGGTCGCGCACGTCGTCGCCGACGAGCCGCTCGGTGCCCGCGGCATCGGTGATCACCTCCGCCTCCATGCCGTACCTGGCCGCGCGCCACTTGTTCTCGCGCACGTACCACGGCTGGAGCACGGTCAGGTTCTCGCCGGCGTCGAGGCGGTCCGACATCCACTCGACGAGGCACTGGATGAGCGCGGCGATCGCGCCGATCTCGTCGCCCGACGAGACGCCGTCGCACACGCGGACCTCGATCGTGCCCCAGCGCGGCGAGGGGCGGATGTCCCAGCGCACCTCGGTGTGGTCCTCGATCACGCCCGTGCGGACCAGGTCGTCGACGTAGCGCTCGTAGGAGTCCCAGTCCGGGAGCGGATACGGCAGGCCGGCCGTGGGCAACTGCTGGAACATCAGCGCGCGGTTCGACGCGTACCCGGTCTCGACGCCGGCCCAGTACGGACTCGAGGCCGACAGGGCCTGCAGGTGCGGGACGTAGGCCAGCATGCCGTCGAGGATCGGCAGCGCCTTGTCGCGCTCCTCGATGCCGACGTGCACGTGGATGCCCCAGATCATCATGTTGCGCCCCCACCAGCGGGTGCGCTCGATGAGCTTGTGGTAGCGGGGCTTGTCGGTCAGGCGCTGGTCGTACCACCGGCTGAACGGGTGGGAACCGCTGCAGATGAGCTCGTACTCGCCGAGCCGATCGAGCACGGCGCGCACCTCGGCGACCTGATCGGTGAGGTCGTCGACGGCGCCGGCCACGCGGTCGTGCACGCCGCTGACCAGTTCGACGGTGTTCGTCAGCAGTTCCGAGGTGATGAACGGGTGCGGTTCGCCGTCGTCTCCGCCGAGCTCGGCGAGCACGCGGTCGCCCACGGACGCCAGCTCGCCGCTGCCCCTCTCGACGATCGCGAGCTCCCACTCGATGCCCACGGAGGAGCGCTCGGAGCGTGCGAATTCGATCCGCATGGGAGCCCCCTGTCGTCCCGTGCCGCGGATGCGGCGTGCGCTCATCTTGCCACGCACCGCGGCGATTATCGTCGCGGGGCGAAATCTGCAAGAATGGTCAGTCGAGTTCTGTGCCGTCCGACCCTCTATCCGACGGCGCAGGGCACCTTTGAGCTTCCGCCGGGTGTGCACCCCACGCTCACGGCTGTCAGTTCGCCTACCTCACAACATCTCAGGAGAATCGTGGCTGTCAAGATCCGCCTCAAGCGGCTCGGCAAGATCCGTGCCCCGTACTACCGCATCGTCGTCGCCGACTCGCGCACCAAGCGCGACGGTCGCGTGATCGAGGAGATCGGCAAGTACCACCCCACCGAGGAGCCCTCGTTCATCGAGGTCGACTCCGACCGCGCCCAGTACTGGCTCGGCGTCGGCGCACAGCCGACCGAGCAGGTCATGGCGATCCTCAAGCTCACCGGCGACTGGGGCAGGTTCAAGGGCGACGAGAACGCCAAGAGCACCGTCCGCACCGCCGAGCCCAAGGCCGGCTACCAGGTCGACGACTCGAAGAAGTCGGTCGTCAAGCCCAAGGCCGAGAAGCCGGCGAAGGGCGAGCCCGCCGCCGAGGCCGCTGACGAGACCGCGTCGGACGAGGCGTAGGCCTTGCTCGCTTCCGCGCTCGCACACCTCGTCAAGGGGATCGTCGATCACCCCGGCGACGTGAAGGTCACCTCCGCGTCGAGCGCACGCGGCGAGGTCCTCGAGGTGCACGTGCACCCCGAGGACCTCGGTCGCGTCATCGGTCGCGCCGGCCGCACCGCGAAGGCGCTGCGCACTGTCGTGACCGCACTCGCCGACGGCCGCCGAGTCCGTGTCGACGTCGTCGACACCGACGACTGACGTGGCCGCGGCACCCCGTCCCCAGCAGTTGCGCGTCGGTCGTCTCACCAAGGCGCACGGTCTCAAGGGCGCGATCAAACTCGAGCTCTACACCGATGACCCCGAGCGCCGGTTCACGCCGGGCGCCGAGTTCTCGCTCCAGGTGCCCGAGTCCTCCCCGTGGCACGGCAGGCACCTCGTGCTCCGCGAGCTGCGCTGGTACAACGGCCACCCCGTCGGCTTCTTCGAGGACGTCGACGACCGCACGGCCGCCGAGGGGCTCGTCAAGGCCATCCTCTGGGTCGATCAGCCCGCCGATGAGGTTCCCGAGCCCGACGCCTGGTACGACCACCAGCTCATCGGGCTCGCCGTGCTCCGCGACGGCGAGAAGGTGGGCGAGGTCGTCCACGTCGACCACCTGCCCGCGCAGGACCTCCTCGTCGTGAAGTCCGGTGGGCGCGAGGTCATGGTGCCCTTCGTCTCGGCGATCGTCCCCGAGGTCGACGTCGAGGCGGGGACCGTCACCGTCACGCCCCCGACCGGGCTCTTCGAGGAGCTGCCCGAGACGGCCGCCGACGCGGAGCGCGGATCCGACGCCGACACCGCGGCATCCGCTGCGCCCGGCCGCGACGACGACACCGAGTAGGGGCCGGCGATGCGCATCGACATCGTCACGATCTTCCCGTCGTTCTTCGACGTGCTCGACCTGTCGCTGCTCGGGAAGGCTCGGCAGTCGGGCCTCATCGACGTGCGCACGCGCGACCTGCGCGACTTCACCCATGACCGGCACCGGACGGTCGACGACACCCCGTACGGCGGCGGCGCCGGAATGGTCATGAAACCCGAGCCGTGGGGCGAGGCGCTCGACGAGATCGTCGGCGATGCGGCATCCGACGCCCTGCTCGTCGTGCCGTCGCCCGCGGGCGAGCCGTTCACGCAGGCGGTCGCGCGCGAGCTCGCAGCCGAGGAGCACCTCGTGTTCGCGTGCGGCCGCTACGAGGGCATCGACCAGCGCGTCGTCGACCACTTCGCCACGCGTATGCGCGTGCGGCTCATCAGCCTCGGCGACTACGTGCTGAACGGCGGCGAGGTGGCCGTGATGGCCATGATCGAGGCCGCGGGACGGCTCGTGCCCGGCGTCGTCGGCAATCCGGAGAGCCTGGTCGAGGAGTCCCACGAAGACGGCCTGCTCGAGTACCCCAGCTACACCAAGCCCGCTGTCTGGCGCGGCCTCGAGGTGCCGCCCGTGCTGCTCTCGGGCCACCACGGGAAGGTCTCCGAGTGGCGTCGCGCGCAGCAGCTCGAGCGCACGCGCAGAGTCCGGCCCGAACTCCTCCCCGACGAGGACGACGGCGCCGACCACGCCCCCTGACCCCTGCGCCGGCGCACCGTCCACGTGAGGCACTCTTCACGCGCCGGAAACACGCGGGTCCGCTTCGCGAAACACGCGCTGCATACCGTCGAAACCGGCGGGTGACGCGGATCCCGCCGGAAAGCGGGGTCATCGGATGGGTCGGACGGATGACTCCGCAGCACCGGAGGCGCGCGACGACGCACCGCCGTTGCGCCTCGTCGCGGTCACCCACGGCGCGCCCTCGGCCGCCAACCGCGAGGCGGTCATCCGGCTCGTCGACGGTGTCGCGTCCGCGAGGCCAGAGCTCGACGTGTCGATCACCTTCGTCGACGCGAGTCACGCCGACGTCGGCTCGGCTCTCGAGGCTGCGGCGTCACCGCACACCGTCATCGTGCCGCTCGTGCTCTCGGCCGGCTTCCACGTGCGCACCGGGCTCTCGCTCGGGCTCGACCGGCTCGGCGGCGACGTGCGGCTCGCCGCAGAGCTCGGGCCCGACGACCGCATCGTCGACGTGCTCGCCGACCGGCTCGCCGAGCTCGGCCTGGCCGACGGCGACGCGGTCCTTCTCGCCGCCGCGGGCTCCAACGACCCGCGCGCCGTGCGGGAGTGCTTCGAGACGTCCCGCCGGCTCGGACAGCGGCTCGGCCGGCCGGTGACGGCCGGATTCATCGCAGCGGCCATCCCACGGCTGCCCGACGCGATCGAGATGATCCGCGAGGTGCATCCCGGATCGCGCATCGTCGTCTGCCCGTACCTGCTCGCGCCGGGCACGTTCTACGACCAGGCGAAGGCCGCGGGCGCCGACGTGGTCGGCGACCCCCTGCTGCTGCCCGACCGAACCGCGCCCGGGGCGTTGATCGACCTCGTGCTCGACCGGTACGCCGCCGTGGCCGCGCCCGTCGGGGCGGACCGACGCGAGCGCGCCTGACCCGCCCGCACCCGGAGCCCACGCCCCGGCGGTCCTCCCGATGATGGGGCGGGCGGGTCAGGCGGTGAGCGCCCCGTCCGCCTCGGCGGCGCGCGCCAGGATCTCGGCGATCCGGCCGCGGCATCCGCCGCAGCCCGTACCGGCGCGAGTGTCGCGGCCGACGCACTCGACGGTCGTGCTGCCGCACGCGGCGGACTCCTCGATCCGCCCGACGGTGACGCCGTTGCACCAGCACACGGTCGTCTCCGGCGCGAACGCGTCGGCATCGGCGCCCGGGTCGTAGTCCGGGCCGTCGAAGCGGAGCAGCACGGAGCGATCGGCCGGCAACTCGCCGCCGCGGTCGTACAGCAGCGTGAGCTCGGCGGCGGTGCGCGGCATCCCGACGCAGGCGAAGCCCGTGAGCACGCCGCCGTCGGTGACCATCTTCACGTAGCGGAGGTGCTCGGGGTCGGCCCACTGGGCGACGCGCCTGCGGGGCGTGAGGGCGTCGTCGTCCCACGGCTCGCCCGAGACATCGCCCACCGCGACGACATCGACGTGTTCGGCCTTGAGCATCACGATCGCGTCGCGCTCGGGCGGGAGCGGGGCGCTCTCGGCGTCGTCGTCCGGGATTCCGCTGCCGGCCGCTTCCGCGGCCGCCTCGGCGGCGAACGCACCCGCGAGCCACGACGCCTGGCGCCATCCGGGCGCGACGAGCCCCGCGGGCGCCCCGGGCAGGTCGCGCCGGCCGGCGGTCTCGTCGGTGCGTTCGACGACCTGCGCGCAGTCGCCGATGGCGTACACGTCCGGATCCGTCCAGCTCCGGAGATCGGGGCCGACGACGACGCCGACCGCCGTGCGCAGCCCGGCGAGCGTGGCGAGCTCGTTGCGTGGGCTGACGCCGCACGAGAGCACCAGGAGGTCGCCGCGGAGCTGCTTGCCGTCCGCGGTCACCAGCATGTCGAAGCGGCGCGTGCCGTCGGCGTCGGTGCGGAACCCGACGGTCTCGGCGCGGCTGTGCGCGATGACGGTCACGCCGGACCGGCGCAGCGCCGAGCGCAGCACGTGCCCGCCGCCGCGGTCGAGGTTCCGCGGCATCGGGATGGCGCCGTGGTGCACGACGCAGACCTGTGCGCCGGCGTGGGCCGCGGCGAGCGCGAGCTCGAGCCCGAGGACGCCCGCGCCGAGCACGATGATGCGACGACGGCCGCGCACCGCCGATCGCACGCGTTGCGCGTCGTCGAGATCCCGGAGCGCGGTGATGCCCTCCGGGAGCGTGTCGTCGCGCGCGACGAGCGCCATGGCGTGCTTCTCGAGCGACGCGAGGTCGCGTCGGTGCCGTTCGACGCCGTCGAGCGTCGGCGTGTTCGCGCGCGAGCCGGTCGCGAGCACGACGCGGTCGTACGGGAGCTCGTCGCCGTTCGCGCATCGCACGACACGCCGGTCGCGGTCGATCGAGGTCGCGGCGACGCCGAGCAGGATCCGCGCCCCGGCCGCCTCGGCGCCGCTGCGGTCGCCGACGAGCATCGATTCGAGTTCGGCGTTGCCGACGGCGTGCTCGGCGACCAGCACGCGGTTGTAGGCCTCGACCGGTTCTCCGGCGACGACCGTGAGGGCGATGCGTCCGGCGGACACCTCGGGCAGCAGTTCCTCGACGAACCGGGCGCCGACGAGCCCGTAGCCGATGAGGACGATCCTGAGCGGTGAGGTCATGCGAGGGCTCCGGTCTCCGCGAGGCGCGTGATGCGCACGAGGTTGGTCTTGAACTCGGGCATGGACGAGACGGGGTCGACCGCATCGGAGGTGAGGAGGTTCGCCGCCTGGTGGTCGCCGTAGTGGAAGGGCAGGAACACGGCGTCCGGTCGGATGTCGGCGGTCAGCCGGGCCCGGCCGCGGACGGCGCCGCGCCGGTTGGCGATCTCGACCGGGTCGCCGTCGCCGATCCCGAGGCGCTCGGCGGTCGCCGGGTGCAGCGACGCCCTGAGCTCTGGCTGCGCGTCGAGCAGCTCGGGAACGAGGCGGGTCTGCGCGCCGCTCTGGTAGTGCTCGAGGAGCCGACCGGTGACGAGCGTGACCTCGCCGGGTGCGGGGGCGGGGTGCGCCGAAGCTCGCGCCGTCACGGCGACGAGCCGCGCGAGCCCGTCGTCGTGCGCGAACCGCTCGGCGAAGAGCCGCGGGGTCCCCTCGCCGCCACGCGGGTACGGCCAGTAGGCCGCCTCGCCCGCATCGAGCATCGCGTAGTCGATGCCCGAGTAGTCGGCGATGCCGCCCTCCGAGGCGAGTCGCAGCTCCTCGAAGACGGCTTCGGGGTCGGTGTCGAACCGCGCGGTCGAGCCGAGACGACGGGCGAGCTCGCGCATGATCCAGAGCTCGTCGCGCGCACCGCCGGGCGGTTCGAGCGCACGGCGGCGACGGATGACGCGTCCCTCGAGGTTCGTCATCGTGCCCTCCTCCTCGGCCCACTGCAGCACCGGGAGCACCACGTCGGCGAGCGCCGCGGTCTCGGACAGGACGAAGTCGCACACGACCAGGAGATCGAGTTCCTCGATGCCGCGCCGCACGGCGGCGACGTTCGGCGACGAGACCACGAGGTTCGAGCCGTGCACGATGAGCGCGCGCACGCCGTCGGGCCGGCCGAGCGAGGCGAGCAGCTCGATCGCGGGCAGGCCGGGCCCGGGGATGTCGGCCGGCGCGACGCCCCACACGCGCGCGACGTGCGCCCTCGCCTTGGGGTCGGTGATCTTGCGGTAGCCGGGGAGCTGGTCGCACTTCTGGCCGTGTTCGCGGCCGCCCTGGCCGTTGCCCTGGCCCGTGAGCGTGCCGTAGCCGCTCCCGGGCCGCCCGGGCAGGCCGAGCAGCAGCGCGAGGTTGATCGCGGCGGTCGCGGTGTCGGTACCGTCGACGTGCTGCTCGACGCCGCGGCCGGTGAGGATGTAGGTGCGGCCGCCGGCGGCGAGTCGCCGGGCCAGCCGCCGCAGCGTGGGGGCGGGCACGCCCGTCACCGCCTGCACTCGCTCGGGCCACCACGACGCCACGCTGCGACGCAGCGAGTCGTACCCCGTCGTGCGGCGGGCCACGTAGTCCGCGTCGACGAGCCGCTCGGCGATGACGACATGCGCGAGCCCGAGCAGCAGCGCGAGGTCGGTGCCCGGCGCGGGCTGGAGGTGCAGGCCACGGCCGTCCTCGGTGAGCCTGGCCGTGGCGGTCCGGCGCGGGTCGACCACGACGAGCCCGCCCGCGGCCTGCGCGCCCGAGAGGTGCCCCATGAACGGCGGCATGGTCTCGGCGACGTTGGTGCCGAGCAGCAGGATCGTGTCGGCGTCGTCGAGGTCGGCGACCGGGAACGGCAGCCCCCGGTCGACGCCGAACGCGCGGTTGCCCGCGGCCGCCGCCGACGACATGCAGTACCGGCCGTTGTAGTCGATGCGGCTCGTGCCGAGCGCGAGCCTGGCGAACTTGCCCAGCAGGTACGCCTTCTCGTTCGTGAGGCCGCCGCCTCCGAAGACGCCGACCGCGTCGGCGCCGTGCTGCGAGCGGATGCTGCGGAACCGGTCGGCCACGAGGTCGAGCGCATCGTCCCAGCTCGCCTCGCGGAGCGCGCCGTCGGCGCCCCGCACGAGCGGGGCGCCGAGGCGCGAGGGGGAGCGCAGCAGCTCCGCCGACGTCCAGCCCTTCTTGCACAGCCCGCCGCGATTCGTGGGGAAGTCGCGGCCTGAGACCGTCACGGGCGGAGCGGGGGTCGGCGCGGCAGCGCCGGAGGCATCCGTCGGGGTGAGGGTCATCGCGCACTGCAGCGCGCAGTACGGGCAGTGCGTGGAGGCGGAACGGTCGGTCATGCGTGCTCGATTCAGATCTTCTGCTCGCGGAGGTGGCGTGGACGCACGTAGACGAGCCAGGTGAGGGCGAGCAGCACCACGTAGCCGGCGATGAACCCGACGAAGGCGGCCGCGTAGTTCCCCGTCGTCTGGAACGACAGGTTCAGCGCCTGGGGGATGAGGAAGCCGCCGTACGCGCCGATGGCCGAGATCAGGCCGAGCGCGGCCGCGGCCTTGCGCTGCGTCGAGACGTCGCTCGCGCCGCGCCCGGAGCGCATCGCGAACACGATCGGCACCATCCGGTAGGTCGAGCCGTTGCCGACGCCCGTGGTGGCGAACAGCAGCAGGAAGAGCCCGAGGAAGACCCAGAAGCTGCCGAGCGGCAGCGTCGCGAGCACCGCCAGCGTGATCAGGGCCATGGCCGCGAACGCGATCATCGTGATGCGCGCGCCGCCGAACCGGTCGGAGAGCCGGCCGCCGTAGGGCCGCGCGAGCGAGCCGACGAGGGCACCGAGGAACGCGAGCGACACGGTCGCGCCCAGCACGCCGATCGTCGAGAACTCGGGGAACTGGTCGGCGATGAGCTTCGGGAATACGCTCGCGAACCCGATGAACGAGCCGAACGTGCCGATGTAGAGCAGCGACAGCAGCCACAGGTGCGGTTCCTTGAGCGCCGCGGCGGAACCCGAGAGGTCGGCCTTCGCGTTGGAGAGGTTGTCCATGTAGCGCCAGGCGCCGAACATGGCCAGGAGGATGAACGGCACCCAGATCAGTCCGGCGACGGGGAGGTTCAGGGTCGCGCCGGCGCCGATCGTGATGACGATCGGGACCGCGAACTGCGCGACCGAGGCGCCCAGGTTGCCGCCGGCGGCGTTCAGGCCGAGCGCCCACCCCTTCTCGCGCTGGGGGTAGAAGAACGTGATGTTCGACATCGAGCTGGCGAAGTTGCCGCCGCCGAAGCCGGCGAGCGCCGCCGCGAACAGCAGGACGCCGAACGGCGTGTCGGGGTTCGACACCGAGACCGCGAGCATGATCGCGGGCGCGAGCAGCAGCGCGGCCGAGACGATCGTCCAGTTGCGGCCGCCGAAGATCGGCACCAGGAACGAGTACGGGATGCGGAGGGTCGCGCCGACGAGGCTCGGGATCGAGATGAGCCAGAAGATCTCGCTCGTCGTGAGCTGGAAGCCGGCCGCGGGAAGCGCCACGGCGACGATGCTCCACAGCTGCCAGACGACGAAGCCGAGGAACTCGGCGAAGATCGACCAGTTCAGGTTGCGGCGGGCGATGCGGCGGCCCTCGCGCTCCCACTGGTCGGTGTCCTCGGGGTTCCATCCGTCGATCCAGCGGCCGGGTCGCGTCGTGAGCGCGCCGGTCGCGACGGCGGGCGGACCCGCGGTCGGGGGTGCGTTGTGCAGTGTCTCGGTCATCGGTGCCTCCGGGGGTGTCGGTCACGGGGTCGAGCTGGTGCGGCCGACGCTATCCGCGGCGTGTTTCCCGGGTTCGCGCGAGCGGTGAACTCTGCGTCTCCACCTGCTCACCCGTGGCGGATGCCGCTGTGAGGTCGTGGTCACACATCGATCCGGTACCCCCGCTTGACCACGGTCGCGATGAGCCCCGGCACGCCGAGCGCCTGCCGCAGCCGGCTCAGGGCCACCTCGAGCGCGTGCTCGTCGGACGTGCCCGGCATGCCCGCGGCGAGCCGGTCTCGCGCCACGACCGATCCCCGGGCGACGACGAGCGGGCGCAGGATCGACAACGCGACCGGCGCCAGGGGGATGCGCCGATCGGCCACCTCGACGACCGAGCCGCGCAGGGCGAGCGGCCCGTGCTGCGTCTCGACTCGGATGACGCGCGCCGACTCGAGGTGCTCGCACACCTGGCGGATCATCGCGCCCATCCGGTACCGCTCGGGCTGGAGCGGGTCGACGCCGGCCGCGACGAGCGGGGCCGCCGTGACCGGGCCCACCGCGGCGGCCACCACCGGGCCCCGCATCGCGTCGACCAGGTCGTCGTGACGGCCCTGCGCCTCGGCGGCCATGAGCAGCGCGTGCACCGCGGGGGCGCTCGTGAACGTGATGCAGTCGAGGCCGCCCGTGCAGGCGGCCTCGACGAGTCGTTCGACGCGTTCGTCGGCCGTGTCCGGGTCGATCCATCGGTACGGCTCGACCGTGAGCACCCGGTCGTGCGCGTCCCGCAGCCGGTCGAGCGCCGACGGCGGCAGGTAGCCGTGCAGCTGCACCGCGACGGTGAGGCCCGGCGGGTACGACGCGAGCACCTCGTCGATGAGCGACTCGGTGGTCTCCTCCGCGCTCATGCCCACGTCGTCGAGGCCTGCCGCGCGGATGCCGCCGCGCGCCTTGGGCCCGCGCACGAGGATGGCGGTGTCGCGCAGCGCGTCGAGGAGGTCGTCGCCGAGCCCCGCGGCATCCGCGACCTCGAACCAGCGGCGGACGCCGTAGGCGGTCGTCGCGAGCAGGACGTCGGGACGGGCGTCGATGATCGTGCGCGTGTCGGCGATCACGGGTTCATCGGAGCTGGCGTTCGCCATGCGGATCGTCGGGGCGTGGATCACCTGTGCGCCGCGACGGACGAACGCGTCGATGAGGTCGCCGGAACGCCGGTCGCTCGTCACGCCGATCCGGAACCCCTCGAGCTGGTCGGCGCGGAAGCCGACCGCGCACTCCGCCTGATCGGTCATGCGGCGGCTCCCGCGAATCCGGCCGCGCGCTCCATGAGCTGCACGGCGTCCGCGTCGCCGTCGTGCGCGAGCCGGACCACCTCGCCCACGACGATCACGGCCGGCGAGTCCACGCCCGCCAGCCCCGCCGCGGTGACGATGCCGCCGAGGTCGGCGATCGTCGTGCGCTGGTCGCACCGGAAGCCGCGCTCGACGATCGCGACGGGCATCGACTCGCGCATCCCGTGGCGGGCGAGGCCGGTGGCGAGCATCGGCAGCGTGTTCACGCCCATGAGGACGACGACGGTGCCGCCGAGGCCGGCGAGGTGATGGAGTTCGTCCTCGGTCAGCGGCGCGTGCCCGGAGACGACCGTGAACAGGTGGCTCACGCCGCGATGCGTGAGGGGGATGCCGGCGGCGCCGGGCACCGCGACCGCGCTGGTGACGCCGGGGATCACCTCGACCGCCACGCCGGCGCGATGGCACGCGAGCACCTCCTCGCTGCCGCGGCCGAAGACGTACGGGTCTCCGCCCTTCAGCCGCACGACGTGGCGGCCTGCCGATGCGTGGCCGATGAGCAGCGCCTCGATGTCGGCCTGCGGGATCGCGTGGTGACCCGGGCGCTTGCCGACGTCGACGAGCTCGGCGTCGGGCGCGAGTTCGGCCAGGCGTGCGTGCGGGGCGAGCCGGTCGTAGAGGACCACGTCGGCCGCGCCGAGCGCACGAACCGCGGCCACCGTGAGCAGCTCCTCGCGACCGGGGCCGCCGCCGACGAGGGTCACCCGCCCCGTCATGCGCCGGCCGTCCGGATGGGGATCGTCGGTCCCGAGACGAGCACGGCCTCGCCGCGCGCGAGCTCCTCGGGCGTCGCGGGGCGGTACTGCCCGCGCTCCTCGACCCTCGCGAGGGTCTGCGCCGCTGCCTCGGGGGCGTTCACGAACGAACGGAAGCGCCGCAGCCGGTCGGGATCGGCGAGCGTGGCCGCCCATTCGTCCTCGTAGGTGTCGACGTGCCGGGTCATCAGGGCCTCGAGCTCGTCGGCGAGGCCGAGCGAGTCGTTCACCACGACGTCGCGAACGTGGTCGAGGCCGCCCTCGAGGTCCTCGATCCAGCGCGCGGTGCGCTGCAGCCGGTCGGCCGTGCGTACGTAGTACATGATGTAGCGGTCGATGTACCGCAGGAGGGTCTCGTCGTCGAGGTCGCTCGCGAGCAGCTGCGCGTGGGACGGCTGGAAGCCGCCGTTGCCGCCCACGTAGAGGTTCCAGCCCTGGTCGGTCGCGATCACGCCGACGTCCTTGCCGCGGGCCTCCGCGCACTCGCGAGCGCAGCCGGAGACGCCGAACTTCAGCTTGTGCGGCGATCGGAGGCCCCGGTAGCGCAGCTCGAGCCGGATCGCCATCGCGACCGAGTCCTGCACTCCGTAGCGGCACCACGTGGAGCCGACGCAGCTCTTCACGTTGCGGAGGGCCTTGCCGTACGCCTGTCCCGATTCGAAGCCGGCGTCGACGAGCCGGCGCCAGATCGCGGGGAGCTGGTCGAGCCGCGCCCCGAACAGGTCGATCCGCTGGCCGCCGGTGATCTTGGTGTACAGCCCGAAGTCGGTCGCGACCTGCGCGATGACCGCGAGCTTCTGCGGTGTGATCTCGCCCGCCGGGATCCGCGGCACGACCGAGTACGTGCCGTCCTTCTGCATGTTCGCCATCGCGCGGTCGTTGGTGTCCTGCAGGCCGCCGCGGCCGTCGTCCAGGATGTACGAGCCGTGCTGGGCGGCGAGGACCGACGCGACGACGGGCTTGCACACGTCGCAGCCGCGACCGGTCCCGAGCCGGGCGACGATCTCCTCGAACGACGTGAGCTCGAGCACGCGGATCGACTCGAACAGCTCCTGCCGCGAGATCGGGAAGTGCTCGCACAGGGCGCGCGAGATCGCCTGCCCCGACTTCTTCAACTCGGCCTCGAGCAGCTTCTTCACGAGCGGCACGCACGAGCCGCACTGCGTGCCGGCGCGCGTGCACGCCTTCAGCGGACCGAGTTCGGCGCAGCCGGCCTCGTGCCCGCCGTGGGGCCCGTTCACCGCGTCGCGGATCGTGCCCGCGGCGACGTTGTTGCACGCGCACACCAGGGCGGATGCCGGAAGTTCGTCGCCGGCGGGCGCCTCCATTCCCGACGCCGAGAGGTACGCGGCCGGCTCGCCCGACAGCTCGGTGCCGAGCAGCGGCCGCAGCGACGCGTACGGCGACGCGTCGCCCACGAAGACGCCGCCGAGCAGGGTCTTGGCGTCATCCGTCATCACGAGCTTCTGGTACATGCCTCGCGCCGGGTCGGCGTAGACGATCTCGAGCGCCTGCTCCGTACGGGCGAGCGCGTCGCCGAAGCTCGCGACATCGACCCCCGCGAGCTTGAGCTTGGTCGCGTCGTCGACGGTCGTGAACTCCGCGGCGCCTCCGAGCAGCCGGTCGGCGACGACCTCGGCCATCGCGTTCGCCGGGGCGACGAGGCCGGTGCAGCGCCCCTCGAAGCTCGCGACCTCGCCGATGGCCCAGACGCCGGGCACGGATGCCGCGCACGAGGTGTCGATCGCGACGCCCCCGCGCGGGCCGAGCTCGAGCCCCATCGCCCGAGCCAGCTCGTCGCGCGGCGTGATCCCGATCGCGAACACGACGAGATCGGCGTCGACGCGGCGGTCGTCGGTGAGCTCCACCCCCACGACGCCGCCGCTGCCGGTGAGCACCTTCGCGGGGCGGACCCCGAGGTGCAGGTCGATTCCCTGAGCGGCGATGATGCGTCCGAGCGCGCGGCCGGCGCCCTCGTCGAGCTGCGCCGACATGAGCCAGCGTCCGGAGTGCACGATCGCGGCATCCGCCCCCAGCTTCGCCAGGCCGCCGGCCGCCTCGAGGCCGAGCAGGCCGCCGCCCGCGACGACGACCCGCGGTGCGCGGCCGAGGCGCCCGGCGAGCGAGCGGGTCTCGGCGACGAGCGCGTCGACGTCGTCGATCGTGCGGTACACCCGGGCGTGGTCGCCGCCGGGGATGGCGGGGACCGGCGCGCTGGACCCGGTGGCGAGCACGAGGTCGTCCCACCGCAGCTCGAGTCCGCTCGCGGTGATGGCCGTGCGGGTCGCGCGGCTGACCTCGGCGACGCGCTCGCCGGTGAGGAGCCGGACGTGGCCGTCGTCCCACGGCGTGTCCGGGAGGGTGAGGTCGGCGGTGCCGTCGGCCAGTCGCGTGCTGAGCGCGACGCGGTCGTACGGCGCCCAGCGCTCCTCGCCGACGACCGTGACGCGCAGGCGCCGCTCCGTGTCGCGGGCGTGCAAGCTGTCGGCGAGGCGGTGCGCCGCCGGCCCGGCGCCGACGATGACGACGTGGCGTGCACCGGCCGCGGCGTTCGCGGTCTCGTTCATGGCTGCCCTCCCGGTCTCAGGTTGACGGCGAGCGTACGGCGGCGCCGTTTCCGTCCTGTTTCGCGGTCGTAACGCAACCGCACCGGGAGCTTGCGCGCCCCACCCGGCCATGTGAGGCCGGTTTCACCAGTCCGAAACACGGCGGACGCGGCCGGGGAAACATGGCGCGCATAGCGTCGGTGGCACCGAGACGAAGGGAGCCGGTGATGACGTCGACCATCGAACTGACGACCACGTGGGCCCGCGCGTGCGCGGTGTCCGACCTCGAGCCCGGGTGGGGCGAGGTCGCGCTGCTCGACGAGCGCCAGGTCGCGATCGTGCGCGTCGCCGGCGAGGAGGTGTACGCGGTGGACCACCACGACCCGCACACGGGCGCGCCCGTCATGGCGCGAGGCATCGTCGGGTCGCGCGGCGAGCGTCCGACGATAGCGTCGCCCCTGCACAAGGAGGTCTACGACCTCGGGACGGGGGAGTGCTTCACCGACCCGTCGCTGACGCTCCGCACGTATCGCACGCGCGTCGTGGGCGGCATGCTCGAGGTCGAAGTCGACGGATGACGCGGGGCGCGCCGGCTGCGATCAGCCGCGCTGCGTGAGGACGATCGGGTCGCCGTCGGTCACCGCGATGGTGTGCTCGGAGTGCGCGCCGCGCGACCCGTCGACGCTGCGCAGCGTCCACCCGTCGGGGTCGGTGAAGATGCGGTCGGTCGTGTGCAGGAACCAGGGCTCGATGGCGACGACGAGGCCGGGCTTCAGCGGCATCCCGCGGCCCGGGCGTCCGTTGTTCGGCACGTGCGGCTCGCCGTGCATGGTGCGGCCGACGCCGTGGCCGCCGAAGTCGGTGTTGATCGACAGGCCCTCGGCCTTGGCGACGTCGGCGATCGCGCGCGAGATGTCGCCGATGCGATTGCCGGGCCGAGCGGCGGCGATGCCGGCGTCGAGGGCGCGGCGGGTCGTGTCGATCAGGCGCAGGTCCTCCTCGCGGGGGGTGCCGACCACGACCGAGATCGCCGAATCGGCGACCCAGCCGTCGACGGACGCCGCGAAGTCGAGGCTCAGCAGGTCGCCGTCCTCCAGCGTGTAGTCGTGGGGGAGGCCGTGCAGGACGGCGTCGTTCACCGAGGTGCAGATGACCTTGCCGAACGGGCTGCCGCCGAACGACGGGTGGTAGTCGATGTAGCAGCTCGTCGCGCCGGCCGCGCGGATCATGTCGTGCGCGAGCGCGTCGAGCTCGAGCAGGTTCACGCCCGGCGCCGCCGCCTTCGACGTCGCCTCCAGCACGCTCGCCACGAATCGGCCCGCCGGCCGCATCTGCTCGATCTCCGCAGGGGTCCTCAGTTCGATCACGTGCTCCATTCTGTCGGGTCCGCCCTGAGTGAACACCCGGGGCCCGTCCGGGCAGGCGCGGGTACGCTGGCCGCATGCTGATCCGTCGCGCCTTCTACCGGTGGCAGTTCATCGCTGCGATCGTGCTGCCGGTGTGGCTGCTCGTCGGCTACGCCATCTTCGGCTCGAGCGGGTGGGGCGTCATCGGCCTGATGTTCGCCACCCCGATCGCGTTCATCTCGCTCGGCGTCGTCGCGCTCCTCATCGCCGCGAGGCCCGACGTGCGTCGCGACAAGGCGGTCGACTGGGCGGATGTCGCGGTGCTCGGCGTCTGGCACCTGCTCATCATCGCGGCCGGCGTGTACGGACCGACCGGCATCACCTTCGCGATCCTCGCGATGATCGGCGCCATCGCGGCGTTCTGGTACGCGGTGTGGCGCCTCCTCAGCGACGGGGCACGGCGCGTGCGCGCCACCATGGAGGAGTACGAGCGCATCGCGTCCTCGGGCGCATCGCCCGGCGCGGGCATCCCGGGCGACCGCGGCGCGGGCCGTGCGGCGGACGGCGGCGAGGTCATCGTGATCCGCGAGGAGCGGTCGTGGGAGGAGCGGCGCGACTGACGCGCCCCCGCCCGGGCGCATCGCCCAGTGGCATCCGTCACCGGCTTTTGGCCGTGGGGCCCGTGATCTGGCAGAATGGACGATTGTGCCGCCGCATGGCTCTGCCTCCGGGGAGCACGCACGGCGCGACCTCCCGTCGCGCGAAGCGGCACCAGACACTTCCATCCATGAATCCGCGTTCGACCGGTGGCGGGCGCAGAGAGCGAACCATCATGCACATCCTCGACCACGTCGACGCCGCGAGCCTCCGCTCGGACATCCCGGACTTCCGTCCCGGCGACACCGTCAAGGTCCACGTCAACATCGTCGAAGGCACGCGCTCGCGAATCCAGGTCTTCCAGGGCGTCGTCATCGGCCGTCAGGGCGAGGGCGTCCGCGAGACCTTCACGGTCCGCAAGATCAGCTTCCAGGTCGGCGTCGAGCGCAAGTTCCCGGTGCACTCGCCCGTGATCGACCGCATCGAGGTCGTCACGCGCGGTGACGTGCGCCGCGCGAAGCTGTACTACCTGCGCGAGCTCCGCGGCAAGAAGGCCAAGATCAAGGAGAAGCGCGACAACTGATCGGCCTCCCGCCGCTCCACGCGTCATCCGCTCGAGCTCCCCGCCCCTAGACTGGGTCGGGGAGCTCGAGCCATTTCATGACTGAAGACACACGCATCACGCGCGACGAACGCGCCAAATCCGAGACGCCGCCGTCGCGCCGTCGGAGCCTCTTGCTGTTCCTGCGCGACCTCGTCGTGATCTTCGTGGTCGCGGTGCTCGTCTCGTTCCTCATCAAGACGTTCCTCATCCGGTCCTTCTTCATCCCGTCGCAGTCGATGGAGCAGACCCTCGTGCAGGACGACCGGATCATCGTCAACCAGCTCGTGCCCGAGCTCACCGAGATCGAGCGCGGCGACGTGGTCGTGTTCAAGGACCCGGGCGGCTGGCTGCCCGCGCGCGTCGAGGAGGAGCAGCCGCCCGTCGTCGCCGCGATGGACTGGTTCCTCGCGTTCGTCGGGCTGTCGGCGCCCGACTCGAACGACCACCTCGTCAAGCGGGTGATCGGCCTGCCAGGCGACACCGTCGCGTGCTGCAACGCGCTCGGCCAGGTGACCGTCAACGGGGTCCCGCTCGACGAGCCGTACGTGGCGCTCCCGCCGGGCGAGACCAAGGTGTCCCGCGACGACTTCGAGGTGGTCGTGCCCGAGGGCTCGCTGTGGGTGATGGGCGACAACCGCTACAACTCGAAGGATTCGCGCTACAACACCGAGACACCGCTCGAGGGCTTCGTGCCGATCGACAACGTCGTCGGTCGTGCCGTGGTCGTCAGCTGGCCCATCTCGAACTGGACCGTCCTCGACAACTACCCCGAGGTGTACGCCGGCGTCGACGAGGGAGCCGAGTGAGGTGAGCCCCTCCGGCGTGCCGTCCCTGAAGATCGAGCGCGAGCTGCTCGCCGGGGGAGCGCCCGTGGTCCTCGCCTGCGACGAGGTGGGCCGTGGCGCACTCGCCGGCCCCGTCGCGGTCGGCATCGTCGTCATCGACGCCGCAGTCAAGCGGATGCCGGCCGGCCTCCGCGACTCCAAGCTCCTGCCCGAGCCGAAGCGACAGCTGCTCGCGCCGCGCGCGGCGTCGTGGGTCGTGGCCTCAGCGGTCGGCGAGGCCAGCGCCGAGGAGATCGACCGGCTCGGCATCATGGCCTGCCTCGGCCTCGCGGGCGCCCGCGCGTTCGCCGCCCTCGGCCTCGACCGCGGGCTCGTCGCGGGAGCGCCGCTCCTGCTCGACGGCAACTACGACTGGCTCAGCCCCTCCATCGAGCACCGCGCCCAGGTGATCACGCGGATCAAGGCCGACCGCGACTGCGCGTCGGTGTCCGCGGCATCCGTCATCGCCAAGGTGCACCGCGACACCGGCATGCGCCGGGCGCACGACGCGACGCCGCTGTACCACTGGGACGAGAACAAGGGCTACTCGAGCCCCGCCCACTTCGCGGCCATCGCCGAGCACGGGCCCAGCGCGATGCATCGGCGCACGTGGCTGCACGAGCGATCGGCTGAGGCGGCGCCGTCGCTGTTCGACCTCGAAGTAGGATGATCAGCGATGGATGAGGACGAGTTCGAAGACTACGACCGTGAAGTGGAGCTCGCGCTCTACCGCGAATACCGCGACATCGTCTCGCAGTTCAAGTACGTGGTCGAGACCGAGCGCCGCTTCTACCTCGCGAACGAGGTCGAGCTGGTGCGCCGCGACACCGAGCACGACTTCTACTTCGAGCTCTCGATGAAGGACGTCTGGGTGTGGGACGTCTACCGCGCCGACCGGTTCGTGAAGTCGGTGCGCGTGCTGACCTTCAAGGACGTCAACGTCGAAGAGCTGGCGACGCGCGAGTTCGAGCTGCCCAAGGACCTCGCGCTCGAGGAGTAGCCGGTCGGCGTCGGGCGAGCATTCCTGCACAACCCTTCCGTTCGACCGGTCCGCCCCGGGTCTCCGCTCGGCGTGACAGCCGTGCGGCACGGACCGCGACGCTGGGCGCATGGCCCACAACACCGAACTCGGTCGGCACGGCGAACAACTCGCCGCCGACCACCTGCAGGCGCGCGGCATGCGCGTCATCGACCGCAACTGGCGGTGCCCGTACGGCGAGCTCGATCTCGTGCTCCGGGACGGCGACGAGACGGTCTTCGTCGAGGTGAAGACCCGCGCCGGCGACGGGTACGGCCATCCGTTCGAGGCGATCACCGCGCGCAAGCTCGCCCGGCTGCGCCGCCTGGCGCTCGCGTGGTGCGACGCCCAGGAGTCGCCCACCGGACGGATCCGCATCGATGCCGTCGCGGTGTTCGCCCCGTCGACCGCGCCGGCGATCGTCGAGCACCTCGAGCGGATCGCCTGATGCCCGTCGCACGCACGCGCTCCATCGCGCTCGTCGGGCTCACCGGCTCGGTCGTCGAGGTCGAGGCCGACCTCTCGAGCCGGCTTCCCGCGCTCGTCATCATCGGGCTGCCGGACGCCGCCCTCGGCGAGGCCCGTGAACGCGTCCGATCCGCGGCGACCAATGCGGGGTGCCCGCTGCCCTCCCGCCGCCTCACGGTGAACCTCTCCCCGGCTTCGCTGCCGAAGCACGGCTCGGGCTTCGACCTCGCGATCGCGCTCGCATGCCTGGCCGCGGCGGGCACGGTCGATCGGGAGTCGGTCGAGCGGTTCGTGCACCTGGGCGAGCTGGGGCTCGACGGTCGACTGCGGCCGACCCACGGCATCCTCCCCGCGGTGCGCGCGGCGGCGCGGGCCGGACACGACCGAGTGATGGTGCCGGTCGCGAACGCCGATGAGGCACGCCTCGTGCCGGGCGTGGAAGTCGTCGGCGTCGCGTCCCTGCTCGAGGCGGCAGTGCGGCACGGCGGGGAGTTCGACCTGTCGGCGTGCGACGGGCTGGAGCCGGTCCTCGGCGACGAAGCCGACCCCGGCGGACCTGCCATCGGATCGGCGGTCGGCGGTGATCTCGCCGATGTCGTCGGCAACCCGGACGCCGTCGACGCCCTGCTCATCGCGGCCGCCGGCGGCCACCACCTCCTCATGGCGGGTCCGCCAGGCGCCGGCAAGACGATGCTCGCCTCCAGGTTGCCCGGGATCCTGCCCGACCTCTCGCCCGATGCCGCACTCGAGGTCGCCTCCCTCCGGTCGCTCGCCGGGGAACGCATCAGCGGGACGCTCTCCGTCCGGCCGCCGTTCGAGGCGCCGCACCACACCGCCAGCGCGGCCGCGATGGTCGGCGGCGGAAGCCGCGGCATCCGCCCCGGCGCCGCCGCGCGCGCCTCGCACGGCGTGCTCTTCCTCGACGAAGCGCCCGAGTTCCCCGCGTCCGTGCTCGACGCGCTCCGCCAGCCGCTCGAGTCCGGCGAGATCACCATCCACCGGTCGAGCGCCGTCGCCACCTTCCCTGCGCGATTCCAGCTCGTGCTCGCCGCGAACCCGTGCCCCTGTGGGGGCGGAGAGACGGCGACCGACATGTGCGCGTGCCCGCCTGCGACGAGGCGACGCTACTTCGCGCGCATGTCCGGCCCCCTGCTCGACCGGATCGACCTCCGGCTGCAGGTCAACCGCCTCACGCCGGCGATGCTGCGGATGAAGCACACCTCACCCCACGCCCCCGTGCTGACCTCCCTCGAAGCGCGGGAGCGCGTCGTGCGAGCCCAGCATGTCGCCGTGGAGCGGTACGCCGGCACACCATGGCGCACCAATGCGCAGGTGCCCGGCCCGTGGCTGCGCGGCGAGGGCGGGATGCACCCCGGCAGCGTCGCCACTCGAGCGCTCGACCTCGCGCTCGAACAGGGACGCATAACGATGCGCGGCTACGACCGGGTGCTGAAGGTCGCGTGGACCGTCGCCGACCTCGAGGGCGCGTCCCGGCCGAACGCCCAGCACGTCGGGCGTGCCCTCGCGCTGCGATCGGGGCTGCAGGCATGAGCGCGCTCGATCGGACGATCACCGCCTCGTCAGCCGCGCTCGCTGCCGTGCGCCCGTCGAGCGACGACCTCGAGCCCCGCGACCTCGCCGCGGCGGCGATCCTCGGTTTCGTGTCGGAGCCCGGCGACGGCGTGCTCGGTCGCCTCGTTGCAGCGCTCGGAGCGGCGCGGGTCGCCGAGGAGATCCTTGCCGGTCGGCCGGGCGGGGAGGTCACCGCGGTGGCGGTGGAGCGCGGTGCCGCAGTGTCGGTGCACGAGGTCTCGGCAGGATTGCAGCGCTGGCGCCCGCGGCTCGACCACGCCGCGTTCGCGCGCGGCCTCGGCCAGGCCGCGCGCGTCGGCGCGCGGCTCGTCCTTCCCGCCGACGCCGACTGGCCCGATGCGCTGCGCGACCTCGATGTGCACGCGCCGCTCACCCTCTGGGTGCGGGGGCGCGCCGACGCGCTCGCCGAGACCCCGTCGATCGCCCTCGTCGGAGCGCGGGCGGCCACCCGCTACGGAGAGCACGTCGCGATCGAGGCGGCCGCCGGCCTCGTCGACCGCGGGATCGCGGTGGTGTCCGGCGGCGCCTACGGCATCGACGGCACCGCCCATCGCTCGGCGATGGCGAGCAGCGGCACGACCGTGGCGTTCCTCGCCGGCGGGGTCGACCGCTTCTATCCCGTCGGTCACGACGCGCTGCTGACGCAGATCGCTCGCACCGGGGCCGTCGTCTCCGAGATGCCGTGCGGCGCGGCGCCGACCCGCTGGCGCTTCCTGCAGCGCAACCGCCTCATCGCCGCGGCCGCACAGGCCACCGTCGTGCTCGAGGCGGGAATGCGGTCGGGCTCGCTCAATACCGCAGGTCACGCTGCTGCGCTCGGGCGTCCGCTCGGCGCGGTGCCCGGCCCCGTGACCAGCCCCGCTTCGGCCGGCTGCCACCGTCTCCTCCGCGAGTTCGACGCAGTGTGCGTGACCGATGCTGCGCAGATGGCCGAACTCGTCGGCACCGTCCCCGTGGGCGACACCGCGCCCGTCGATCGCGACGGCCGACCCGCTCCCCATGATCGCGCGGTCGAGGGCCTGACCTCCGACGAACGGCGAGTGCTCGACGCCCTCGGCGTGCGGCGCGTCCGCACCGTGGTGGACCTCGCGCAGCGCGCCGGACTCGACACCGGAGCGGTGCTCGGCGCCCTCGGGGCGCTCGACGCGACCGGCCTTGCTCGACGCCTGGACGACGGCTGGGTTCGCCGCCACTCGGCGTGACCCCTCGCCCTGCGGACCGGCGGGGTCCTAGGCTGGCCGCGGGAGGCAGCGATGGATCATCCCCGATTCGGCAGGTACCCGGCGGCGCGGCACGTGATCGCCCACCTGAGCGACACCCACTTCCTCGCCGGGGGCGCCCCGCTCGGGGGAACCGCCGACACCGTGGCGCATGTCGACCGAGCCATCCGCCAGCTCGGCCGGCTGGCCGGCTCGCTCGACGCCATCCTCGTCACCGGCGACGTCACCGACCTCGGCGAGCGCGATGCGTACCTCCGCATCCGCGACGCGCTCGAACCGCTCGCCGAGGCGACCGGCGCCCGCCTCGTGTGGGTCATGGGCAACCACGACGAACGCGCACCGTTCGCCGAGATCCTCCTCCACGAGCCCGACCCGACCCACGGCCCGGTGAACCGCGTCGTCGACCTCGGCGGGCTCCGGCTCGTGACGCTCGACACGAGCGTGCCCGGCTACCACCACGGCGCACTCGAACCCGCCACGCTCGAGTGGCTGCGCGACGTGCTCCGGGAGCCGGCGCCGTACGGCACGGTGCTCGCGATGCATCATGCGCCCATCGCCACCGCGCTCGCGCTCATGGACGTGCTCGAGCTCCGCGGCCAGGACGCGCTCGCCGACGTGGTCCGCGGCACCGACATCCGCGTGATCCTCGGCGGGCACCTGCACTACCCGACGCAGGGCAGCTTCGCCGGCATCCCCGTGTCGGTCGCCGGCGCCCTCGCCTACACGATGGACCTGTCGGCGCCGCTGCGCGGGATGGTGGGGATCGACGGCGGCCACTCGATCTCGCTCGTCCACCTGTTCGACGAGGGCGTCGTGACCTCGGTGGTGCCCGTGGGGGCGTTTCCCGAGGTCACGAGCTTCGGCGAGCAGTTCATCCGCGAGCTCGAGGCGCTCGACGACGACGGACGCCTGGAGCGCTTCTCCCGCAAACGGGGCATGTTCGCCGATGGGTGACCTGCGCCTCGACGCGGCCGTGGACGGGTATCTCGGCCACGTTCGCCACGAGCGCGGATATTCCGAGCACACGGTCGACGCGTACGCGTCCGACCTCGCCGACCTCGTCCGGTTCGCCGTCGAGCGGGATATCGGCGACATCGGGGGCCTCGACCTCGATCTGCTCCGCGACTGGCTCTGGGTCGCGACCGAGCGCGGCCTCGCGCGCGCGACCGTGGCCCGCCGCGCGGCATCCGCTCGAGGCTTCTGCGCCTGGCTCGAACGCACCGGCGCCGTCGCCTCGGACCCGGCCGCGAGGCTCCGCGCACCGCGCGCCAAGCGCACGCTCCCGCGTGTCGTCGCCGCCCCCGCCGTCTCCGACCTCATCGAGGGGCTCCAGCTCGCCGCGATCGACGACGACCCGGTGGCGGTCCGCGACCTCGCCATCGTCGAACTGCTCTACGCGTGCGGGTTGCGCGTCTCCGAGCTCGTCGGCCTCGACCTCGACGACGTGGATCGGAGCAACCGCACCGTCCGGGTCACGGGCAAGGGATCCAAGGAGCGGGTGGTGCCCTACGGCGCGCCCGCCGCCGTCGCGCTCGACCGCTACCTCGAGCGAGCGCGGCCGGCACTGCTCGCCGCCGACGGCGGCTCGGGTTCCGCGGGGTCCGAGCGTGCGACGAGCTCGGCCCGCCCACGGGCCGGCGGCCACGCGGTGTTCCTCGGCGTCCGGGGCGGACGACTGGGCGTGCGCGCCGTGCACCGGCTGGTCGCCGGGCTGCTGGCCGAGCTCCCGGGGTCCGGTCCCGCCGGCCCGCACGCATTCCGGCACAGCGCTGCGACCCACCTGCTCGACGGCGGCGCCGACCTGCGCGCCGTGCAGGAGTTCCTCGGACACGCGAGCCTCGGCACGACGCAGATCTACACGCATGTCTCCGCCGAGCGGCTCAAGCAGACGTACGCTACCGCGCACCCCAGGGCGTGATCACCCGCGGAGCGGCAGCAGCACCGCGCGTGGCAACCCGCCGAGGAAGAGCAGGGGCGACACGTACTCGCCGTGGACCCTGACGCCGAAGTGCGCGCAGCTGCCGTCGCAGTGACCGCCCTCGCTCGTGACGGCGACGGCGGCGCCCGAGACCACGCGGTCTCCCACGACGACGGATGCCGCGACCGGCTCGATCGCGCTCACGACCCCGCCGCCGTGGTCGATCGACAGCACCCCGCGGCCCGCCACCGGGCCGGCGAAGGCGACGACGCCGTCGGCGGCCGCGCGCACGACGGTGCCGGGCGGTGCCGCGAGGTCGATGCCCCGGTGACCGGCCGCGTACGGCGTCGGCGGCGCGCGGAACGGCTCGGTCATGCGCACGGGTGGTGCGATCGGCCATTCCCACTCGGCGTTCGCACGGGCATCGGGAGCGGGGGAGGTGTCCGCGGCCAGGGCGGTGGTCGGCCCCGTCGCGACGACCAGGGCGACCAGGAGGATCGAGGCGGGGAACACGGGGGGACGGCGCGCGATCGGGGGCATGTCGACGAGCCTTCCCGGCCGCGCCGCCCGGCCGTGCGGGAAGCGCAGCGGCGGTGCGGCGGAGCCGGTTCGCGAGCCCTGTGGAGGACGGGCCCGAACCGACCCGCGTGATAGCATGTCCGGAGCGCCCCGCCTGTCGGGGCGACTACGCGTGCCCATTCGGCCACCGACTCCACTCAGTCCCGCTCGAAAGAGCCGGCGGAGCCGTGCCGGGCACCAGGGCTTCCGGCCGCCGGCCGGGGCGACAACTGAGAACAGAAGGAGTACGGCCATGGCCGTCGTCACCATCCGCCAGCTGCTCGACAGCGGCGTGCACTTCGGGCACCAGACCCGCCGTTGGAACCCGAAGATGAAGCGGTTCATCTTCACCGAGCGTTCCGGCATCTACATCATCGACCTGCAGCAGTCGCTCGCCTACATCGACAAGGCGTACGACTTCGTCAAGGAGACGGTCGCCCACGGCGGCACCATCCTGTTCGTCGGCACGAAGAAGCAGGCGCAGGAGTCGATCGCCGAGCAGGCGACGCGCGTCGGCCAGCCCTACGTCAACCAGCGCTGGCTCGGCGGGCTCCTCACCAACTTCGCCACGGTCTCCAAGCGCCTCGCGCGCATGAAGGAGCTCGAGGAGCTCGACTTCGAGGGCACCACGTCGGGCTTCACCAAGAAGGAGCTCCTCCTCAAGAAGCGCGAGCTCGACAAGCTGCACAAGTCGCTCGGCGGCATCCGCAACCTCTCGAAGACTCCGTCGGCGCTCTGGGTCGTCGACACCAAGAAGGAGCACCTCGCGATCGACGAGGCCAAGAAGCTCAACATCCCCGTCATCGGCATCCTCGACACCAACTGCGACCCCGACGAGGTCCAGTACCCGATCCCGGGCAACGACGACGCGATCCGCTCGGTGAGCCTGCTCACGCGCATCATCGCCGACGCCGCCGCCGAGGGCCTCATCCAGCGCCACCAGAAGCCCGAGGAGGGCCAGGAGGCCGAGCCGCTCGCCGAGTGGGAGCAGGAGCTCCTCCAGGCCGGCGCCGCCGAGACCCCCGAGCAGTCCTCGGCCGAGACCGAGAAGGTCGCCGGTACCGAGGATGAGGCGAAGGCCGAGGCCGCCGAGGTCGTCGCCGAGCCGACCGAGGTTCCCGAGCCGACCGAGGCCGAGGCGACCGAGCCCGAGGCGACGGCGACCGAGCCTGAGGCGACGGCGACCGAGCCTGAGGCGACGGCGACCGAGGCGCCCGAGACCGAGGCGCCCGAGACCGAGGCGCCCGAGGCGACCGAGCCCGAGGCTGCCGAAGCAGAGGCCGAGGCCGCACCGGCCGACGCCGAGTCCAAGTAAGACCACGAGTCCAGGAGACTGCCTGATATGGCCAACTTCACCCTCGAAGACGTCAAGAACCTGCGCGAGCGCCTCGGCACCGGCATGGTCGACACGAAGAACGCGCTCGTGGAGGCCGACGGTGACCTCGAGAAGGCCGTCGAGATCCTCCGCCTGAAGGGCGCGAAGGGCAACGCGAAGCGCGCCGACCGCTCGACCGCCGAAGGCCTCGTCGCCGCCGTCGACAACGGCGACGGCACCGCAACCCTCATCGAGCTCGCCTGCGAGACCGACTTCGTCGCCAAGGGCGACAAGTTCGTCGCGCTCGCCGACCGCGTGCTCGCGGCCGTCGCGGCGGCACGCGCCGAGACCGTCGAGGCCGCCCTGGCCGCGCCGGCCGACGGCAAGACCGTCGCCGACATCATCGACGAGGAGGCGGCGATCCTCGGCGAGAAGGTCGAGCTGCGTCGCGTCCGCCTCGTCAAGGGCGAGAGCTTCTCGATCTACCTGCACAAGACGTCGAAGGACCTGCCGCCCCAGGTCGGCGTGGTGCTCGGCTACTCCGGTACCGACGCCGAGACCGCCCGTTCGGTCGCACAGCACATCTCGTTCGCCGCTCCCGAGTACCTCACGCGCGAGGACGTCCCGGCCGAGGCCGTCGAGAAGGAGCGCGCGCTGGTCGAGCAGATCACCCGCGAGGAGGGCAAGCCCGAGGCCGCCCTCCCGAAGATCGTCGAGGGTCGCCTCGGCGCGTTCTTCAAGCAGGTCGCGCTGCTCGAGCAGGACTACGCCAAGGACAACAAGCTGTCCGTCGGCAAGGTCCTGTCGGACGCCGGCATCACCGTCTCCGACTTCGCCCGCTTCAAGGTCGGCGCGTAGGTCGTGACATGGGAGCCCGGATCGCCACGGCGATCCGGGCTCTTTCCTGTGTGCGGACGCCTCCGCGACGGCGGCATCCGGACACGGCCCGGACCGGCACTGCGCCGGGACCGGCGAACCACTAGTTTTGACACCCAAGGGGAAGGATCGGTCGGGGATGACGGAACACAAGCGCAGGGTCATGCTCAAGCTGTCGGGCGAGGCGTTCGGCGGCGGCGCGCTGGGAGTGAACCCCGACGTGGTCAGCGCGATGGCGCGTGAGATCGCGGATGCCGCGCGCACGGTCGAGATCGCGATCGTGGTCGGCGGTGGCAACTTCTTCCGGGGTGCCGAACTCTCCGAACGCGGCATGGACCGCGGCCGTGCCGACTACATGGGCATGCTCGGCACCGTGATGAACTCACTCGCACTGCAGGACTTCCTCGAGCAGGCGGGCGCCGAGACCCGCGTGCAGTCGGCGATCGCGATGACCCAGGTCGCCGAGCCATACATCCCGCGCCGCGCCGAACGGCACCTCGAGAAGGGCCGCGTCGTGATCTTCGGCGCGGGCGCCGGGCTCCCGTACTTCTCCACCGACACGGTCGCCGCCCAGCGCGCGCTCGAGATCGGCGCGGACGTGGTGCTCGTCGCGAAGAACGGCGTCGACGGCGTCTACTCCGACGATCCCCGTACCAACCCCGACGCCCACAAGATCGATCGGATCAGCTACCAGGAGGCGCTGCAGCGCGGGCTCAAGGTCGTCGACTCGACCGCGTTCAGCCTGTGCATGGACAACGGCATGCCGATGCAGGTCTTCGGCATGGAGCCGGCCGGCAACGTCACCAAGGCGATCCTCGGCGAGCAGCTCGGCACCATCGTGAGCAACGGCGAGCCGACCGCCGATCGATAGACTGTCCCGAGCCCGAGAGAAGGAGTCCCCGTGATCGCGGATGTTCTGTCCGAAGCAAGTACGCGCATGCAGAAGGCCGTCGAGGTCGCGAAGGACGACTTCGCGTCGGTTCGGACCGGTCGTGCCAACCCGCAGCTCTTCCAGAAAATCATGGTGAGCTACTACGGCACGCCGACGCCGCTCGCGCAGCTCGCGTCGCTCAACAATCCCGAGGCGCGCACGCTCGTCGTCACCCCGTACGACAAGGGCGCCCTGAAGGACATCGAGCAGGCGATCCGCGACACCCCGAACCTCGGCGCGAACCCGACCAACGACGGCAGCATCATCCGCGTGACGCTGCCCGAGCTCACCGAGGAGCGCCGCAGGGAGTTCGTGAAGATCGTGCGGTCGAAGGCGGAGGATGCCCGCGTGTCGGTGCGCAACATCCGTCGCAAGACCAAGGACGACCTCGACTCGCTGAAGGGCGAGGTCGGCGACGACGAGGTGGCGCGCGCCGAGAAGGAGCTCGAGCACATCACCAAGTCGCATGTCGACCAGATCGACGAGGCCCTGAAGCGCAAGGAAGCCGAGCTCCTCGAGGTCTGAGGACGGACCATGGAAGGCGTCCCTGAGGGGGAGCGTTCGGACGCCGGCGACCACGAGCACTCGTCGCGGGCGGAGTTCCGCGCGCAGATGCACCAGCGCCGCGTCGAGCTCGAACGGCAGCTCGAGGCGTCGCGCGCCCAGTTCGACCAGGCGCAGGAGCGGATCAACGCACGCACCGGGCGCAACCTGTTCCTCGCGATCGGCATCGGCGTCGCGTTCGGCGGAACGCTGCTGCTCAGCCTGCTCGTCGTCAAGGAACTCTTCATGGTGTTCGCGGTCGTGCTTGCCGCATTCGCCAGCTCCGAGCTCGCCGCGGCACTCCGCAACGGCGGATACCGCGTGCCGCGCGTGCCCACGGTCGCGGCGGCGATCGTGGCCGTGCCCGTCGCCTATTACGGCGGGGCTGCGGGACAGATCGCCGCAGTCCTCGCCGGCATGGCCCTCGTCGTCGCGTGGCGGCTCGCCGAGCAGGCGGCGCCCGGGGTCCGTGCATCGTCGCACGGGCTCGCACGCGACCTCGGCGCCGGTCTGCTCGTACAGGCCTACGTGGTGTTCCTCGCCACGTTCACCGTGGTGCTCACCGCCGCGGAGGGCGGCCAGTGGTGGACCCTGGCGTTCATCATCATCGCGGTCGCGGCCGACACGGGCGCCTACGCGTCCGGGCTCGCGTTCGGCAAGCACCCGATGGCCCCGGTGATCAGCCCGAAGAAGACATGGGAGGGCTTCGCGGGGGGTGCGCTCGCGAGCATCATCGCGGGCGTGCTGCTGTCGGTGTTCATGCTGGGCAACACGTGGTGGTTCGGCCTCGCGTTCGGCGTGGCGATCTTCCTCACGGCCACGCTCGGCGACCTCGCCGAGTCCCTCATCAAGCGCGATCTCGGCATCAAGGACATGAGCTCGTGGCTTCCGGGCCACGGCGGATTCCTCGACCGGCTCGACTCGATCCTCCCGTCGGCCGCCGTCGCGTTCGTCGCCTTCCGGATGTTCGGATGAGCGTGCGGGATACTGGTGCCGTGGATGCCACGTTCCCGCGCGCGCGCAAGAACCAGCTGGGTTACAAGACGTCCGAGGTCGAGGAGTTCCTGCAGCGCGCACGGCGCGCGTACGACGGCAGGCCGCTGCCCGACGACCCCGAACTGGACTCCGAGCGGATCCGACTGACGGCCTTCGCGATGCAGAAGGGCGGCTACTCGACCGCACACGTCGACGCGGCCATGGAGCGGCTCGAAGACGCGTTCGCGTTCCAGGAACGGCAGATCGCGTCGAAGCTGCACGGCGACGAGGCCTGGCTCGCCGAGGCGCGCACGACGGCGCAGGTCGTCGCGAACCGACTCGCGCGCCCCGAGGGGCTGCGCTTCGACCGGGTGAGCCGGCTCGCACTCGGCTACAACGTCCGCGAGGTCGACCGCTTCGCCGACCGTCTGACCCGCTATTTCCGCGACGGCTGGCCCGTCGCGATCGACGACGTCCGGGGGGTCGTGTTCACGGCGCAACGCGGCGGATACCGCGAGTCGCAGGTCGATCTCCTGCTCGACGCGGTGGTCGATGTGATGCTCGCCGTCCGATGACCGCCGCCCGTTTCGCCGCGGCCCGTCGGCTCCGTTACACTCATCGAATCGTGGGCAGGCATTCGGGTGATCACGGCGACGAGACGCCGATCGTCATGGGCGAGCATCGGATCCGAGAGGTCGAGTCCGGCGGAACCGGAACGGGTGTCGCATGGGCGCCACGGTACGCCCGCTCCGCCGAGGCAGCGACGCGCTCGAGCGTGACGAGCCCCGTCAAGCAGGCCGCCACGGTGGTGTTCGCCTTCGCCGCCTCCGTGGGATTCCTCCTCGTGAACGTCGTCGACCCGTACTCGGGCGCGACCGCCTCGGCGACCTACGTCCCCGTCGACCGGTTCGACGGCCAGGCCGCCCAGGAGATCGAGGTCGCGGGCGAGTACTCGGTGTCCGTGGCGTCGGAGGGCTATCTCGTCGAGAAGTACGTGGAGCCCGAGCCGGAGCCCGACCCGACCTCGTCCGGATTCGCGCCGCCTGCGGTCGTCCCCGACCCGGGATCGGCGCAGGCGTATGCCGCCGGCGCGGTCGCCGCCCGCGGGTGGGGGAGCGGCGAGTTCGACTGCCTGGTCGCACTCTGGAACAAGGAGTCGGGCTGGCGCGTGAACGCGATGAACCCCTCCAGCGGCGCGTACGGCATCCCCCAGGCCCTTCCGGGATCGAAGATGGCCACCGCCGGTGACGACTGGGCCACCAACGCCGCGACGCAGGTCGAATGGGGCCTCGGCTACATCTCGGACCGGTACGGCACGCCGTGCGGCGCCTGGGCGCACTCCCAGAGCGTCGGCTGGTACTGACTCGGGACGCGCGCCGACGCGACCGTAGACTTGACGGATGGCCCGTTCGAACCGCTCCCGTGGCCGCGCCGCGCGAGCGCGCGAGCCGCATCCCGACCTCGACGTCGAGCGCCTGACGGCCGGATGGCGCCGCACCGAGGTGCGGGGCGGCCGCGAGTGGAACGTGCAGCCCGTGACCGAGGCGCAGGCCGTCAAGGCGTACCGCTGTCCGGGCTGTGGACTCGATGTCGAGCCGGGCACCGCACATCTCGTCGCCTGGCGCGCCGACGGCGTGCTCGGCGACGCTGCCGACCTCGCCTCGAGGCGGCACTGGCACACCCACTGCTGGAGGATCGGACCGACGTGAACGACCAGGCGATGATCGAGATCCGGGCGGGCGTCGAGCTCCCCGCGCGTCGCGAGGAGATAGAGCTGCGCACCGACGATGGGCTGCGGCTCGTCGGGGAGTTGGCGACGCCCGTCGACCGGCCGCCGGTCGCGACGCTCGTCACGCTGCATCCGCTGCCGACCGCAGGCGGGTTCATGGACTCGCACGTGCTGCGGAAGGCCGCCGCCCGGCTGCCGGCGCTGGCCGACCTCGCGGTGCTGCGCTTCAACACGCGGGGGACGTCGTCGCCGCGCGGCACGAGCGAGGGGCGGTTCGGCGAGGGCGTCACCGAGCGCGACGACGTCGCTGCAGCGATGCGCTTCGTCAAGGAGCGCGCGCTGCCGCGACCATGGCTCGTGGGCTGGTCGTTCGGCACCGAGCTCGCCCTGAAATACGGGCTCGATCACGGCATCGACGGAGCGATCCTGCTGTCGCCGCCGCTGCATCGCACGACCGACGAGGAGCTCGGCCGGTGGCGCGACTCAGGCGTGCCGCTCGTCGCGCTCATCCCCGAGCACGACGACTACCTGAAGCCCGCCGAGGCCGCCGAGCGGTTCGCCGACCTGCCACACCTCACGAGGATCGACGTGACCGGCGGCAAGCACCTGTGGGTGGGGGAGTCGCAGACCCGTCGCGTGCTCGACGAGATGGTCCGCGCCGTGAACCCGGCGGCGCTGCCGCTTCCGACCGAGTGGCCCGCGGCATCCGTCACCGGAACGCGGGAGTAGGCACGGCGCCGCCTCAGCGCTCGTTCTGACGCGGGATCACGACCTGCTTGATGATGAGCAGGATCGCCGCGGCGATCGGGATGGCGACCAGCGCGCCCAGGATGCCGAGCAGCGTGCCTCCGGCGAGTGCCGCGACGACCACCAGCGCGCCGGGAACGCGCACCGCGCGGCTCATGATGCGCGGGGCGAGGACGTACGCCTCGACCTGCATGTACACCAGGTAGTAGACCGCGGCCACGAGGGCCGTGAGAGGCGAGCCCACCCCGGGGATGAGGCAGACCAGCACGATGATGATCGAGCCGGTGAGCGTCCCGACGAGGGGGACGAGCGAGAACAGGAACGCGATGAACGCGAGCACCGCGGGGAACGGGGCGCCGATGATCGAGAGGAACGCGAAGCTCAGCACGCCGTTGACGGCCGCGAGCGAGACCTGGCCGATGACGTAGCGGCCCACCGATTGCGTGATCTGCTCGGTGAGGTCGGCGAACCGCGCTCGACGCGACGCGGGCACGAGCTGGTACGTCGCACGTTTCATCGCGTCGAGCGAGGCCGTGAAGTACACCGTGAGCACCGCCACGATCAGCACCGCGAACACGCCGCTGCCGATCGCGAGGGCGACCTGCCACACGCCGCCGAGCAGCTCGCTGAGCTTGTCGGGGTTCGTGAAGAAGTCGGTGAGCGCCGCGGAGGCCTGCGCGCTGATCTCGTCGATCTTCAGCAGCGGGAACTGCTCCTGCAGCCACTCGATCCAGTCGACGCGGTTCAGCTGCGCGATGATCACCGGGATGAGCGCGATGAGCTCGCCGACCTGCTCGACGATGATCGGGATGACGGCGAGGAGCAGCGCGGCGACCAGCGCGGCGACCCCGACGACGACGAGGAGGATCGCCGCCCAACGCGGAAGCCCCCGGCGCTCGAGCCCGCTGACGGCGGGCTCGAGGCCGAGGGCGAGGAAGAGCGCGGCCCCGACGTAGGTGAGGATCGTCGACAGGCTCGCGACCGCGGCCAGGATGAGCAGGCCCGCACCGACACCCAGGGTGCCGACGAGGGCCAACCGGAACGCGTTCTGGATCCTCACCGACGCGTCCTGTCCGTCGCTCGCGCTACTTCTTGTTCGCGACCTGCTCGGCCTGCGTCAGCACGCCCCTCAGGCTCTCGAAGTAGCCGGCGACGGCGTCGCGCTCGATCTTGATCTGCGCGAGGCGGTCCTCCGCGTCGGAGACGAGGGCGCGGGTGCGCTCCTCGGCGTCGGCGATGAGCTTGCGAGCCTGGGCGTGCGCGGCGGCGACGCGCTCGCGCGCCTCCTCGTCGGCCTTGTCGCGCGCCGTGGCGATCTCGGAGCGGACCTCGGACTCGAGGCGGTCGGCCTCGGCGCGGGCCTGGTTGGTGCGGGCGACGGCCTCGGCGAGTTCGGCGTTGGCGTCGTCGAGGAACCTCTTGGTCTGCTCGGACGCCTCCTGCTGTGCGGTGAGCAGTTCCTGCTCGGCTTCGTCGCGCTTGGTGGCGAGCTCGGAGTCGAGGTCCATGCGCGCCCGCTCGATCTCACGACGCATGCGGTTGACCTCGTGCGTGGTCTTCTTGCGCAGCGAAGTGAGCTGGTTGTCGAGGTCGATGCGTGCCTGCTCGGCCTCGGCCTCGAAGTCCGCGCGCGCCTGCTCCTGCTCGAGGGCGAGGTCGGCGCGCATCTGCTCGAGCTCGGCGGCGTGCTTCGCTCGGATGCGGTCGAGGTCGTGCTCGAGCTTCAGTCGAGCCGTCTCCGACTCGCGCTCGAGGTCGACCGCGGTCTGCTCGCGCTCCTGTGCGAGCTTCGCGCGAGCGGCCTCGAGCTCGCGCTCGAGGTCGGTGCGGGCCTGCTCGAGCTCGTGCTCGAGGGTCGCGCGGCGCTCCTCGATCTCCGCCTCGATCGCGGCACGGGACTCCGCGGTCTCGCGCTCGAGGTCGATCCGGGCCTGCTCGGTCTCGCGGGCGAGGTCGATGCGGGCCTGCTCGGTCTCCTTGGCGAGCTCGGCACGCTTCTGGTCGAGCTCGATCGCGACCTCGGCCCGGGTCTGCTCGGTCTCCTCCTGGAGGCCGGCGGCGGCCGCGCGCGCTTCGTTCGCCTCGGTGTTCGCGGCGACGAGCATCTCGGCGGCCTTGCGCTCGGCCTCGGCGACCAGTGCGGCGGCCTCGCGCTTGGCGATCGCGCGCGCCTCGGCGGCCTCGGTGCTCGCGGCGCCGCGGATGGCGGCAGCGTCGCGGTTGGCGTCCTCCCGGAACTCCTCGCTCGACTCCTGGGCGCGGGCGACCATGTCGTCGGCCTCGGCGCGGGCGTTCTCGAGCAGGCGGTTCGCCTGTGCGCGCGCCTCGGACAGGGTCCGCTCGGCGAGCTCGTGCGCGTCGGATCGCATGAGGTGCGCCTCGTCCTCGGCGGCGCGACGGAGTTTCTCGGCGTCGATGTCGGCCTGGGCGATGAGGCGCGTCGACTGCTCCTCAGCGACACGGAGCGTGTTCTCGAGCTTCGTGCCGAGGCCGGAGAACGTGGGGCTGCCGACCTCCTCGAGCTCTGCGGTGAGCTCTTCGATGCGCGCGTTGAGGCGCTTGTTCTCCTTCTGCACCTCGGCCGTCGCGTTGTTCGCGGCGATGATTTCGCGGCGCAGCGAGTTGATGCTGCGGTCGACCTCATCCTTGTCGTATCCGCGGAATACCTGCGTGAACTCGGTCTCTTCGACGGCCAATTCTTCCTCCGGGGTCCGTGGCCCGCGTTGTGGGGGATTGTGGGGGCGCGGGTCGCCTCCGATCATACGGCGAGGGCGCCCGTCCGTGGCGCGCCGTTTCGCGTCGTGGCATCCAGACCCCGGTTAGGCGACTCCCAGACAACGCCGCTAATCTTGGGTGTCTTTGTCGGATGCCGCTTCCGTGCGGCCTGGAGGTAACTGCGTGCGATTCGTTCTCGCGATCCTGGCGTTCGCCGCCGCCGCCGTGATGGTCGGCTTCGGCATCGCCCAACGGACGGTCTTCCTCGAACCGGACAAGGTGACACTCGGGACCGTCGTCGAGAATCAGGCCGAGTACATCGTGCTGCAGCCCGAGGCGCTGGCGGCGCACGAGGGCAAGCAGACGATCACGGCCTCCGGGGGCGACACGGTGTTCCTCTCGTACGGCCGGACCGACGACGTGCTGGCCTGGATCGGGGACGAGCCCTACGTGAGCGTCGGGTACGACGCCGAGGCGGCCGAGTTCACCAGCGAGGTCGTCGTCGCGCAGCCGGTCGAGGACCTCAACCCGACGCCGCCCGCCGAGGCCCCCGCCGCCGAGGAGCCGGCCGAGGAGTCGGAGGGCGACGAGGATGCCGAGCCGGTCGTGGTTCCCGCGGGCAGCGACCTGTGGCTCGACGAGTTCACGGGCGACCGCACCGTGAGCACGACGGTCGACGTGCCCGAGGGCATCGCCGTCATGCTCGCGTCGAGCGAGGGCGAGCCCGCCCCCGGCCGGATCACCGTGTCGTGGCCGCTCGACAACTCGACCCCGTGGGCGGGACCCCTCATCGCGGGCGGTGCGCTGCTCTTCCTCATCGGTGCGCTGCTCGTCGTCTGGGGCGTCGTGCATCACCGCCGTTCCCGCGGGCCCCGCCGGAACCTGCCCAGGGGCCCCAAGGGCAAGCTCATGCGCGCGCCACGGCCTTCGCGCGCCTCCCGCGGCCTGCCGTCCGGTTCGAGCGGCCACCGCTCGCTCGGGCAGGCACGACGGATCGCGCTCGTGCCCGTGCTGCTCGTGCCCGCGCTGGCGCTGTCGGCGTGCTCGTCCGACTACTGGCCCGACCTGGCGTCGACCCCGGAGTCGACGGCCGTGACGACGCCGCCCGCCACGCCCGAGGCGGAGGACGAGGGTGCCGAGGCATCCGGCGACGATCGCCCGGAGGTCACGCCCGCCGTGACCGTTCCGCAGATGGAGCGGATCATGCGCCGCGTCGCGGTGTTCACGACCGAGGTCGACGAGGCGCGCGACTCCGCGCGACTTCCCGAGCGCTTCACCGGGCCGGCCCTCGAGGCCCGCGAGGCGAACTACACGATCCGTGGCGCGCTGCCCGACCACCCCGAACTGCCCGCCATTCCCGCGGCGCCGCTCACCCTGACGCTTCCGCAGCAGGCGTCCGGCTGGCCGCGCACGGTGGTCACGATCGCGCAGAACAGCAATGACGAGACCGTGGCGCCCACCGCGCTCGTGCTCCAGCAGGAGACGCCGCGCGACAACTACAAGATCCTCTACGCGACGGCGCTCGTGCCGGACGCGGACGTGCCCGAGGTCGCTCCGGCCTCCATCGGCGCGCCGCCGATCAATCCCGAGTTCAAGGGTCTCGTCATGCCGACCGGCCAGGTGGCGCCGGCCTACGCCGACCTGCTCCTGAAGGGCGACGAGTCGGAGTTCGCGGAGTTCTTCGATCCGGAGGGCGACGTCATCCGCCAGCAGCTCGGCGTGGAGGGCCAGCAGGCCATCGCCGACGCGCTGCCCGAGACGGCCGACATCGCCTTCTCGAACGCGGTCGGCGACAGCCCGACCGTGGCGCTCGCGACGAACGACTCGGGTGCCCTCGTGGCGGTCTCGTTGACGCAGACCGAGAAGGTGACGCCGAACGACGGCGGCACCATCGGCTTCGAGTCCGGTGCGCCGGGTGCCGCCCTGTCCGGCTTCGACGAGAAGTCCGCCAAGGGCGTGCAGCGCGAGATCGGCATCCAGTTGATGTTCTACGTCCCCGCGATCGGGTCCGACGAGCAGATCCGCCTGCTCGGCTGGTCCGAGAGCCTGATCGGAGCCTCGGAGGTCCCGTGACGAACGCCGTTCCCCCGCAGCTGCCCGCCAACCTTCGCGGCGCCGTCGACCTGTCGTCGCTCGTGCATCGCGACGAGCGACGACCGACGGATGTCGCGCCCGGCGGCGACGCGACCGGATCCGCCGATCGGCTCGTCGTCGCGACCGACGACCAGTCGTTCGGACAGGTCCTCGAGCTCTCGCGCAGCGTGCCCGTCGTGGTCGCGCTGTGGGCGTCGTGGAGCGAGCAGTCAGCAGAGCTCGTGCAGTCGCTCGAACGGCTGGTGAGGGCCCGCGCGGGCCGGCTCATGCTCGCGGCGGCCGATGCCGACCGCAGCCCGCAGCTCGTGCAGGCGCTGCAGGCCCAGGCCGTGCCGACCGTGGTCGCGCTCGTCGCCGGGCAGCCCGTGCCGCTCTTCCAGGGCGTGCAGCCCGACGACGTCATCGACCAGGTGTTCGACCAGCTGCTCGAGCTCGCAGCCCAGCACGGCGTGACCGGCCAGGTGCCGGTCGACGACGCCGACGGCGAGCCCGCCGAGGCCGAGGAGCCCGCGGAGGCGCCGCTGCCGCCGCTGCACCAGGAGGCGTTCGACGCGATCTCGCGCGGCGACTTCGCGGCTGCGGCATCCGCCTACCGGACCGCCATCGCGCAGGATCCGCGCGACGACCTCGCGGTGGCCGGGCTCGCCCAGGCGAACCTGCTCGGACGCCTGCAGGGGAAGACCCTCGACGAGATCCGCAACCGCGCCGCAGCGGCGCCCGGCGACCTCGACGCGCAGCTCGACGTCGCCGACCTCGACCTGTCGGGCGGACACGTCGACGATGCGTTCGCCAGGCTGCTCGAGTTGTTCCCCACCCTCGACGCGGCCGGGAAGGACGCCGTGCGCGAGCGGCTGCTCGAACTGTTCCAGGTTGTGGGCGTCGAGGACCCGCGCGTCGCCGCGGCGCGGCGCAGGCTCGCGACGCTGCTGTACTGAGGGGCCTCGAGACGGCCGTGGGCGGCCTCCTCGACCCGCACAGGTCTCGAGACGAGACGGCCGCGAACGGCCTCCTCGACCCGCAGTGCTACTCGGGCTGGAACCACACCGCGGCGAGCGGCGGCAGCGTGAACGGCGCCGAGGCGGGTCGACCCGCCCACGGCTCGCCGGTCGCGTCGACCCCGCCGAAGTTGCCGACGCCCGAGCCGCCGTACTCCGCGGCATCCGTGTTGAGCACCTCACGCCAGCGGCCCGCGAACGGCAGGCCGAAGCGGACGTCCTCGTGCGGCCGCCCGGCGAAGTTCACGATGCACAGCAGCGGCCGGCGATCGCGGTCGTACCGGAGGAACGCGATCACGTTCAGCTCGGCAGCGCCGCCCTCGACCCACTCGAATCCGGCCGAGTCGTCGTCGAGCTGCCACAGCGCGGGCGTCTCGCGATAGCGGCGATTCAGCTGGCCGACGAGCTCGGCGAGCTGCCGGTGGCTCGGCTGGTCGAGGATCCACCAGTCGAGTCCCCGTTCCTCGCTCCATTCGGACAGCTGCCCGAACTCCTGCCCCATGAAGAGCAACTGCTTGCCGGGGTGCGCCCACATGTACGCCAGGTAGGCGCGCGTGTTCGCGAGCTGCTGCCAGTGGTCGCCCGGCATCTTGCGCACGAGCGAGCCCTTGCCGTGCACGACCTCGTCGTGGCTGATCGGCAGGATGAAGTGCTCGCTGAACGCGTAGAGGAACGAGAACGTGAGCTCGCCGTGGTGATGCGAGCGGTACATCGGGTCGCGCTGGATGTACTGCAGGGTGTCGTGCATCCACCCCATGTTCCACTTGTAGCCGAAGCCGAGACCGCCCGACGAGGTCGTGGCGGTGACGCCGGGCCACGACGTGGACTCCTCGGCGATCATCACGGTGCCGGGGTTTCGCTTGTACGCGGTCGCCGTGGCCTCCTGCAGGAAGCCGATCGCCTCGAGGTGCTCGCGCCCGCCGTACCAGTTGGGCAGCCACTCGCCCTCCTCGCGCGAGTAGTCGAGGTAGAGCATCGAGGCGACCGCGTCGACGCGCAGGCCGTCGACGTGCATCTCCTCGAGCCAGAACAGGGCGTTCGCGACGAGGAAGTTCCGCACTCGAGGGTTGCCGTAGTCGAAGACGAGCGTGCCCCAGTCCTTCTGCTCGCCGCGGCGCGGGTCGGGGTGCTCGTACAGCGCCTCGCCGTCGAAGCGTGCGAGCGCCCACTCGTCCTTCGGGAAGTGCCCGGGCACCCAGTCCATGAGCACGCCGATGCCGGCCTGGTGCAGGCGGTCGATGAGGTACTTGAGGTCGTCGGGGCTGCCGAAGCGCGAGGTGATCGCGAAGTAGCCGGTGACCTGGTACCCCCACGAGCCGCCGAACGGATGCTCCGCCAGGGGCATGAACTCCACGTGGGTGTAGCCCAGCCACTGCAGGTACTCGATGAGCTCGTCCGCGACGTCGCGGTACCCCTTGCCGGGGCGCCACGAGCCGAGGTGGAGCTCGTAGACGCTCATGGGCAGCTCGTGCGCGTTGGACTCCGCGCGCCGTGACATCCACTCGCCATCGCCCCACTCGTGCGTCGTGGTCGCGACGACCGAGGCGGTCGCGGGGGCGACCTCGGCGCGGCGCGCCATGGGGTCGGCCTTCATGATCCACTGGTCCCACTGGGTGAGGATCTCGAACTTGTACGCGGCGCCGGGCTCGACGTCGGGGACGAACAGCTCCCACACGCCCGAGGCGCCCATGTTGCGCATGGAGTGGCCGACGCCGTCCCAGTGGTTGAAGTCGCCGACGACGCGCACCGCTCGGGCGCGGGGCGCCCACACGGTGAACGAGACGCCGCGCAGCGCGCCGACCGGCGAGTCGTACTCCCGGTGGTTCGCGCCGAGCACCTTCCACAGTTCCTCGTGGCGGCCCTCGGTGATCAGGTGAAGGTCGAGCTCGCCGATGGTGGGCGCGTACCGGTACGGGTCGTCCGCGATCCACTCGCTGCCGTCGTCGTAGCGGGCCCGCACGCGGTAGCCCATCGCGCCGAACGCGCCCGCGCCGGCCCAGATGCCGTGGGCGGCATGTGCCAGCGGCACCTCGGTGCCGTCGTCGAGCAGTGCGGTGACGGATGCCGCGAGCGGGCGCCGCACGCGGATCGCGGTGTGGGATCCGCCCTCCCGGGCGACATCGAAGGCGTGCGCCCCGAGGACCGAGTGGGGATCGTGGTGGCGACCCTCGGCGACGGCCTGCAGCAGCCCGTCGTCGACGGGCGGGGGCGTGGCGGTGGCGGTCTCAGGCATCCGTGCCTCGAATCACTCGGAGGATGTGGGCGGGTTGGGTGAACGCGTCGAGGCGCACGTAGTCGTGCGCGCCCCACTCCCAGCGGTCGCCGGTCACCAGGTCCTCGACCTGGAAGGTCGCGTCGGGCGCGAGGGAGATCGCCTCGAGGTCGAGGTGCACGGTGGTCTCGCGGACCGAGTGCGGGTCGACGTTCGCGACGACGATGAGGGTGTCGTGGTCATCGTCGGCGCGGCCGTCGATGAAGCGACCCTCGAGGTGCTTGGAGTACACCAGCACCGAGTCGTCCTCGCTGCGGTGGAAGCGGATGTTGCGCAGCTGGCCGAGCGCGGGGTGGTCGTTGCGGATGCGGTTGAGGATGCCGAGGTAGAGCGCGAGCGACCGGCCCTCGGCCGCGGCTGCGGCGAAGTCGCGCGGCTTGTACTCGTACTTCTCGTTGTCGATCGCCTCTTCGGCGCCGGGGCGCGCGACGGACTCGAACAGCTCGAAGCCCGAGTACACGCCCCACGTGGGCGCGGCGGTCGCGGCGATCGTTGCGCGCACCGTGAATGCGGCCGGCCCGCCGAACTGGAGGTACTCGGTGAGGATGTCGGGCGTGTTCACGAACAGGTTCGGCCGCATGAAGTCGGCGGTCTCCTGCGACACGCTCGTCAGGAACTCCTCGAGTTCCTGCTTGGTGTTCCGCCACGTGAAGTACGAGTACGACTGCTGGAAGCCGACCATCGCGAGCGCCTGCATCATCGCCGGGCGCGTGAACGCCTCGGCGAGGAACACCACGTCGGGGTCGGTCGCGTTGATGTCGCCGATGAGCCGCTCCCAGAACGCGAGCGGCTTGGTGTGCGGGTTGTCGACGCGGAAGATGCGCACGCCCTGCTTCATCCAGTGCCGCACGATGCGGGTCACCTCGACGACGAGGCCCTCGAAGTCGTCGTCGAAGTTGATCGGGTAGATGTCCTGGTACTTCTTCGGCGGGTTCTCGGCGTACGCGATCGTGCCGTCGGGGAGGGTCGTGAACCACTCCGGGTGCTCGGTGACCCAGGGATGGTCGGGGGAGGCCTGCAGCGCGAGGTCGAGGGCGATCTCGATGCCGAGCGCGGCGGCGCGACGTACGAACGCGCGGAAGTCGGCGAGGGTGCCGAGGTCGGGGTGCACCGCGTCGTGCCCTCCCGCGGCCCCGCCGATCGCCCAGGGCGAGCCCGGATCGTTGGGGCCCGGGTTCAGGGTGTTGTTCGGTCCCTTGCGGAACGCGACCCCGATCGGGTGGATCGGCGGCAGGTAGACCACGTCGAAGCCCATCGCGGCGACGCCGTCGAGCCGCTTCTGCGCGGTGCGGAACGTGCCCGACTTCCACGCGCCGTTCTTGAACCGCCGCGCTCCCTCCGAGCGCGGGAAGAACTCGTACCAGGACCCTACGCCGGCGCGCCGGCGCTCGACGTGGATCTCGTGCTCCTCCGAGTCGGTCGCGAACCTCGCGAGCGGGCGCTGGTCGAACTCGGCGAGCAGCGGGCTCTCGAGCAGGGCACGGCGGTCGGATGCCGCGGCGTCCGTGTCACGCAGCGATGCCGCGTACGCCTTGAGGAGCTTGCGCACCGACGCCGGGCGGCTGGTCTCGGCAGCGGCCCGGTCGGCCAGGCGCGCGCCGATCTCGTACATGAGGTCGACGTCGACGCCCGCGTCGATCTTCACCTCGGCGTCGTGCACCCACGTGCCGATCTCGTCGCCGAAGCCGGTCACGTGCCAGCGCCAGGTGCCGAGCTCGTCGAGGCGCACCTTCGCCTCCCAGCGATCGGTGCCGGGCGCTCCGGCGCGCATGCGGTGGCGCTGCTCGACGCCGGACGGACTCGTGAGCACGAGCATCGCCCCCACCAGGTCGTGCCCCTCTCTGAACACCGTGGCGCCGAACGGGACCACCTCCCCGGAGAACGCCTTCGGGTTCCAACGCGGATCGGGCAGAGCGGGCGTGAGCCGGGTCACTGGGATCCGGCCGGCGAGCACGGTTCGGCTGGTCACGTTCCGACCGTAGCGTGGATGGGTTGGGAACGGCAGGGCGGGTTGCGGGTGTGGCGGTGCCGCCCGTCGATCCGCCGGCCGCGAGTCCCGTTCACCTCGACGACACACGCGCACGCTTAGGGTTGTCCCGTGAAGCCGATCCGCAAGTTCACCGTCCGGGCCGTGGTGCCGCCGCAGCTGGGTGCGCTCGAGGAGCTCGCCGCGAACCTCCGGTGGTCGTGGCACGAGCCGACGAAGCGCCTGTTCGAGCACATCGACCCCGTCGGCTGGCATCGTTCCGGGCGCGACCCGATCGCGTTCCTCGGCGACGTCGAGCCCCGCCGGCTCGACGAGCTCGCCCACGACGAGCACTACATCGGCTGGGCCGAGCGCGAACGGGCCGGCCTCCGCGAGTACCTCGGCGAACCGCGCTGGTTCCAATCGCTCGGTGCCGAGACGCCGAAGACGATCGCGTACTTCTCGCCCGAGTTCGGCATCACCGCGGCCCTGCCGCAGTATTCGGGCGGTCTCGGCATCCTCGCCGGCGATCACCTCAAGGCGGCATCCGACCTCGGCGTGCCCCTCGTGGCCGTCGGCCTCTTCTACAAGGCCGGGTACTTCTCGCAGGCCATCGCGCCCGACGGCTGGCAACAGGAGCGCTACCCGGCGCTCGACCCCGACGGGTTGCCCCTCTCGGTGCTGCGGCGGGCGGATGACACGCCCGTGCAGGTCACGCTCGCCGTGCCCGGCGGCCGCAGGCTGCACGCGCGCGTCTGGCAGGCCGCGATCGGGCGCGTGCCGCTGCTGCTGCTCGACACCGACATCCCCGCGAACGACGACGACCTGCGCCAGGTCACCGACCGGCTCTACGGCGGCGGTGGCGAGCACCGACTGCAGCAGGAGCTCCTGCTCGGCGTCGGCGGCGTTCGTGCGCTGCGCGCCTGGAGCGAGCTCACCGGCCGACACTTCCCGGACGTGTTCCACATGAATGAGGGGCACGCGGGCTTCCTCGGCCTCGAGCGCATCTCCGCGTGCATCCGCGACGGCATGACCTTCGGCGAGGCGCTGCAACTCGTGCGCGCCGGCACCGTGTTCACGACGCACACGCCAGTGCCCGCGGGCATCGACCGCTTCGACACGGGCCTCGTCGCCCGGTACCTCGAGTCGGGCCTGCTGCCCGGCATCGACCCGGCCGACGCGCTGCCGCTCGGCCTCGAGCCGGGCGCGCACCCCGACGAGTCCGCGTTCAACATGGCGTTCATGGGCCTGCGGCTCGCACAGCGCGCCAACGGGGTCTCGAAGCTCCACGGCGAAGTGAGCCGCACCATGTTCGCCGACCTGTGGCCGGGCTTCGACGCCGACGAGGTGCCGATCACGTCGGTCACCAACGGCGTGCACGCGCCGACCTGGACCGACCCGGCGCTCATCGCGCTCGCCGAAGCCAACCTCGGGACGGCTGACACGGAGCACGCCGACTGGCTGAGCCCCGCCGTGAGCGACGCCGAACTCTGGAGCGTCAAGCGCGGGATGCGCCTGCAACTCGTCGAGGACGCCCGCCGGCGCCTCACCGCTGCGTGGGCCGACCAGCACTCCGGCGCCGCGGCGCCCGACTGGGTGCGCCGCGTGCTCGACCCCGACGTGCTGACCATCGGCTTCGCGCGCCGCGTGCCCACGTACAAGCGCCTCACGCTCATGCTGCAGGACCCCGAGCGCCTCGCGGCGATCCTCACGAATCCCGACCGCCCGGTGCAGTTCGTGATCGCCGGCAAGGCCCACCCGGCGGACGAGGAGGGCAAGCGCCTCATCCAGCGGCTCGTGCAGTTCGCGCAGCGCCCCGAGCTCCGCGAGCGCATGGTGTTCCTGCCCGACTACGACATGGGCATGGCCGAGCGCCTCTACCCGGGCTGCGACGTCTGGATGAACAACCCGCTCCGCCCGCTCGAGGCGTGCGGCACATCCGGCATGAAGGCCGCGATGAACGGTGCGCTCAACCTGTCGATCCTCGACGGCTGGTGGGCCGAGTACGCCGCCGACGACCACGGCTGGGTCATCCCCACCGCGGATGCCGCGCCCGATGCCGGGGAACGCGACCGGCTCGAGGCATCCGCCCTCTACGACCTGCTCGAGCACCGCATCACGCGCCTGTTCTACGACCGCGACCACGACGGCGTGCCGACCGAGTGGATGGCGCGCATGCGCCGGACCCTCGCGAACCTGTCGCCCGAGCTCGGCGCCGACCGCATGGTGCGCGAGTACGTCGAGCGGCTGTACCGGCCCGCGGCCGAGCACGCTGCGATCGTCGGCGCGGACGGCGCGAAGCCCGCACGCGAGCTCGCCGAGTGGGTCGCGGGCGTGCGCGCCGCATGGGAGGGCGTGCAGGTCTCGCACGTCGAGTCGGGCGGCCTCGAGTCGACTCCGCACGTCGGCGACGAGCTGCACCTGCGCGCGCACGTCGCACTCGGGTGGCTGAGCCCGGACGACGTGTCCGTCGAGGTCGTCTACGGGCATTCGCACGGCGACGACCGCATCGAGAACGCTCGTGTGGCGGCGCTCGAGCCCGACGGCACCTCGACGACGGATGCCGCGACCCGCATCTACACGGGCACGATCACGCTCGACCGGGCCGGGGCCTTCGGGTACACGGTGCGGATCGTGCCGCGGCATCCGCTGCTGCGTTCGCCCGCCGAGCTCGGCCTGGTCGCCGCCGCCGGTTGACGAAGTCCTCGAGCGGTCGAGGGCGGCACAGAAGTGCCTCCTCGACCCGCGGAGGGGTCAGCGGGGGCGGGCGATGGGGGCGTAGCGGCCGTTCGTGACGGCGAGGAGGTCGTCGGGCGCGAGTTCGAGGTCGAGGCCGCGTCGCCCGCCCGACACGAGGATCGTCTCGTGGAGGATCGCCCTCTCGTCGAGCACCGTCGGCAGCGCGACCTTCTGCCCGATCGGACTGATGCCGCCGACGACGTAGCCCGTCTTGCGCTCGGCCAGCGCGGGATCGGCCATCTCGGCGCGCTTGCCCCCGAGCGCGGCCGCGAGCGCCTTCAGGTCGAGCTGCTCCGCGACCGGCACGATGCCGACCGCGAGCGACCCGTCCACGTTCGCGAGGAGCGTCTTGAACACCCGCTCGGGCGCGATACCCAACTTCTCGGCGGCCTCGAGCCCGTACGCGGCGGCGCGCGGGTCGTGCTCGTAGGCGAGTGCGGTGAAGCGGATGCCGGCACGCGTGAGCGCGACCGTCGCGGGCGTGCCGGCACTGCCATCCGACTTCCTCGCCATCAGCCGGTCCGATCCGTATCGGGCAGCGTCTCGCGGGCGACCTCGCCGGCGGCGTCGGGGGAGCCGTCGGTCGTGTCCTCGGCCGCGACGTCCACGACGACGGGCGCGGGTTCGCCGTGCGCGCGGAACAGCCGCATCGACTGCGGAGCCATCGCGAGCCGCTCTCCCGGCAGCATCCGCGTGCCGATCTCGCCGTCGGGTTCATCGCGCGCCGAGTCCCAAAGGAGCTCGTAGTCGTCGACGCCCGGGTGGGCGGGCAGCAGCACCTCGGCGCCGCTCTCGGAGGCGTGCACGACGAGCAGGATGCGGTTGAAGTCCTCGAACTCGGGCGTCGACGCGGCAAGGAACTGCAGCGTGCGCTGCGACGGGTCGTTCCAGTGGTCGATCGTCATCGTCTCGCCGAGGGCGTTGTACCAGTCCATCTGCGACGCGCTCGGCACGCGCTCGCCGAAGCGACCGTACCGGACCGGCCGGAGCGCAGGGTGCTCGCGTCGCAGGCGCAGCAGGTGGCGGGTCGTCGTCTCGAGGGCGGCGTCGCGCTCGGACGGATCCCACGCCAGCCAGGTCAGCTCCGAGTCGTGGCAGTACGCGTTGTTGTTGCCGCGCTGGCTGCGTCCGTACTCGTCACCCGCGGTGAGCATGGGCACGCCCGCCGACAGCAGCAGCGTGCCGAGCAGGTTGCGGATGCTGCGGCGGCGGGCCGCCGCGACGCCCGCGTCATCCGTCGGCCCTTCGACGCCGTGGTTGTAGGAGTTGTTGTGGTCGGACCCGTCGCGGTTGTGCTCGCCGTTGCCGAGGTTATGCTTGACGTCGTACGCGGCGAGGTCGGCGAGCGTGAACCCGTCGTGCGCGGTGATGAAGTTCAGGCTGGCGAGCGGTCCGCGCTCGTGCGCGAACGTGTTCGCCGACCCTGCGAGGCGCGTCGCGAACCGACCGATGCCGCTGCCGGGTTCGCCGCGCCGCTCGCGACGCAGGTCGCCGAGCCAGAAGTCGCGCATGCGGTCGCGGTAGCGGTCGTTCCACTCGGTGAAGCCGGGGGCGAAGTTGCCCGTCTGCCAACCGAACGGGCCCACGTCCCACGGTTCGGCGATGAGCCTGCCCGCGCCGATCACCGGGTCGGCGAGCATCGCCTGCAGCAGCGGATGGTCGGGGGAGTAGGAGCCGAGCGCGTCGCGGCCGAGCGTCGCGGCGAGGTCGAGCCGGAACCCGTCGACCTGCAACTCGTCGGCCCAGTACCGCATCGAGTCGAGCACGAGGCGCATCGCGGCCTCCGTGCCGAAGTCGAGCGTGTTGCCGCACCCGGTCGTGTCCACGTACCGGCCGTGCACGTCGTGGCGGTAGTACGACGCGTTGTCGATGCCGCGGAAGCTGTACGTCGGGCCCCGCCGGCCCTCTTCGGCGGTGTGGTTGTAGACGACGTCGAGCACGACCTCGAGGCCGACCTCGTGCATGCGCTTGACCATGCCCGCGAACTCGCGGCGCACCGCTGCCGGGCCGCCTGCCTGCGCGTCGGGGCTCGCGTACGGCGCGTGCGGGGCGAAGAAGCCGAGCGTGTTGTAGCCCCAGTAGTTCACCTGGCCCTGGCGCACCAGGCGCTCCTCGGGCACGAAGGCCTGCACGGGGAGGAGCTCGACCGTGGTCACGCCGAGGCCGGTCAGGTACTCGAGGGAGGCGTCATGGGCGAGCCCGGCGTACGTGCCGCGCAGCCGCTCGGGGATGCGCTCGTTCAGCCGGCTGAACCCCTTCAGGTGGGTCTCGTAGACCACCGTGTGGTCGAGCGGGATGCGCGGCTTGCCGACACCTCCCCAGTCGAAGCCTTCGGCCGCGAGCGAGTCGAGCGCGACGCCTCGCCACGAACCGTCGGGGGCGGGCCGGAGCCCGCGCGCCCATGGGTCGAGCAGGGTGTGCACCGGGTTGAACGCGTGCTCGATCCCGGTCGGCCCGTCGACGCGCAGCCCGTAGCGCGCCCCCGGGGTGAGGGCAGCGGATGTCGCCTCCCACACGCCGTCTCCGTCGCGATCGAGCGGCACGCGGACGGCCGCCCAGTCGAGGTCGTCGTCGTCGAACACGACCAGCTCCACCGACGTGGCGTGCGCCGACCAGACGCGGATCGTGCCGCCCTCCGGTCCGGTGCGCACGCCGAGATCGTGGAGCGAATCGGCGGGGGACATGCGATCTAGAGTAGTTCGTAGGGAACCGGTTCCCGTTCAGGAGGTGCCCGATGCTCCGCCGCGACCCCGTCTACCTCGACCACGCGGCCACCACGCCCATGCGCCCCGAGGCGATCGATGCGGTCACGCGGGCGCTGCGCGTCGTCGGCAACCCCTCGTCGATCCATTCCGCGGGGCAGGAGGCGAAGCGGCTGCTCGAGGAGGCGCGTGAGCAGGTCGCGGCGACAGTGGGGGCCGACCCCATCGAGGTGGTCTTCACCGGCGGTGGTACCGAGGCCGTGAACCTCGGCGTGAAGGGGCTGTTCTGGCGTCGGGCCGCCGGGGCCGGTGCTCGGCGCATCCTCGTCCCGGGCGGCGAGCACCATGCCACGATCGACGCGCTCGACTGGCTCGCAGGGGTCGACGGCGCCGAGATCGTGGAGTCGCCGCTCGACGAGCTCGGTCGGCTGCGGGTCGACGCGCTCGCCGCGGAGCTCGAGCGGGACGCGGCATCCGTCGCCCTCGTCACGATGCTGCAGGCCAACAACGAGGTCGGCACGATCGAGCCGGTGAGGCAAGTCGCCGAGCTGTGTGCGCGCGCGGGCGTGCCGCTGCACGTCGACGCGATCGCGGCCTACGGTCACGTGCCGATCGACCTGCACGGCGTGCGTCGCGAGTCGCGCGCACCGGACGGGGCCGGTCTCGTCGCGATCAGCCTCTCGGCGCACAAGATCGGGGGACCGGTCGGGATCGGCGCGCTCGTGCTCGACCGGTCGACGCGCATCGAGCCGCTGCTGCACGGCGGGGGGCAGCAGCGCCGCATCCGCTCGGGCACGCAGGACGTCGCCGCGGCGGCCGGGTTCGCGGCGGCCGCGCGCGCGACGTTCGAGCGCGTCGAGATCGAGAACGAGCGGATGGCGCGCCTGCGCGACCGCCTGGTGGCGGGGGTCGCGGCGTCCGTGCCCGCGGCGCGGCTCTCTGGCGACCCCGACCCGGCCGGGAGGCTGCCCGGCAACGCGCATTTCTCGTTCGCCGGATGCGAGGGCGACTCGCTGCTGTTCCTGCTGGACGCCGCGGGCGTCAACGTCTCGACCGGGTCGGCGTGCCAGGCGGGCGTGCCCGAGCCGTCGCACGTGCTGCTCGCGATGGGCCGCACCGAGGAGGAGGCACGCGGCGCGCTGCGGATCACGCTCGGGTGGTCGACGACGGAGGCCGACGTCGACGCGTTCCTCGCGGCGCTGCCCGCCGCGGTCGAGCGCGCGACGCGCGCCGGCATGGCGGGGCGGGCGACGAGCTTCGACCGCTGACTGCGACCTCGGGGGTCAGTCGTGAGGCGGGCGACGCAGTCGCTTGACGTCGGTGCGCCGCTTCTTCGCTTCCAGGCGCCGTTCCTTGGCGCCGCGACTCGGCCGGGTCGGTCGTCGCGATGGCGACGGCGGCCGCAGGGCGTCGGCCACGACAGCGGCGAGCCGAGCGCGCGCAGCGTTCCTGTTGCGCAGTTGCGCGCGGTGCTCGGAGGCGGTGATCGTGAGTACTCCGTCGACGAGGCGACCGCTCAGACGCTCGAGGAGTCGCTCCCGCTGAAGCGGAGTGAGAACGTCCGAGCCTGCCACATTCCACACGAGTTCCGCTCGGGAGTCGGCAGTGTTCACGCCCTGCCCGCCGGGACCGGACGACCGCGAGAACCGCCAGGACAGCTCGGACTCGGGGATGGTGAGACCTGAGTCGACCCGAAGACCGGGACGGTGGGGCGCGGGCATTGATCCATCATCCTCCTGCCCTCGCGATGGCCCGCATATCGATCCCCTGAATGAGCACATGGTGCCGCTCGGCTCAGTGGGTCACGGGGTCTTCGACGTGCGGATACGCTGCGTCGGCGAGTTGCCGGACCAGCCGATCCAGGTTCGCGCCGGATCGCGCGTTCAGCGAACCGAGTATCGGATCGCGGGCGCGATCGACTGTCCCTGAAAGGGCGCCGATCGCACCGGCGCCCATCTGCGGCATCCGTTCAGCACAGGGTTCGTACACTGGAACCCATGCGAGTCCTGGCAGCCATGAGCGGCGGCGTCGACAGCGCCGTCGCGGCCGCGCGCGCCGTCGACGCCGGGCACGACGTGGTCGGCGTGCACCTGGCGCTCAGCCGCATGCCCGGCACGCTGCGCACGGGCAGCCGCGGCTGCTGCACGATCGAGGACTCGATGGACGCCCAGCGCGCCGCGAACGTGCTCGGCATCCCGTACTACGTGTGGGACTTCTCCGAGCGCTTCAAGGCCGACGTCGTCGACGACTTCATCGCCGAGTACTCGGCCGGCCGCACCCCGAACCCGTGCATGCGGTGCAACGAGCGCATCAAGTTCGCCGCGCTGCTCGAGAAGGCCCTCGCGCTCGGCTTCGACGCCGTGTGCACCGGCCACTACGCGACGATCGTGACGGATGCCGCGGGCAACCGCGAGCTGCACCGCGCGAGCGCGTGGGCGAAGGACCAGAGCTACGTGCTCGGCGTGCTCACGGCCGAGCAGCTCGCGCACGCGTTCTTCCCGCTCGGCGACACCCCGTCGAAGCAGCTCGTGCGCGAAGAGGCGGCGCGGCGCGGCCTCAGCGTCGCGCAGAAGCCCGATTCCCACGACATCTGCTTCATCCCCGACGGCGACACCCGTGGCTGGCTCGCCGACAAGGTCGGCACGGCCACGGGCGACATCGTCGACCGGTCAGGCGAGGTGGTCGGCTCGCACGAGGGCGCACACGCCTACACGGTCGGGCAGCGACGCGGGCTGCGCCTCGGCACGCCCGCCCCCGACGGCAAGCCGCGCTTCGTCCTCGAGGTACGCCCGAAGGAGAACACCGTCGTCGTCGGCCCGAAGGAGGCCCTCGCGATCGGCGAGCTCGCCGGTTCGCGCTTCACCTGGGCGGGCCAGCCGCCCGCCGAGCCGACCGAGCCGTTCGCCTGCGAGGTGCAGATCCGCGCGCACGCCGACCCGGTGCCCGCGGTCGCGAAGCTGGTGACGGATGCCGCCGGCACGGCCGAGCTCGTCATCACGCCCGTCGAGCCGCTCGGCGGCGTCGCGCCCGGCCAGACCGCGGTGGTGTACGTCGGCACGCGCGTGCTCGGCCAGTGCACGATCGACCGCACCGTGAGTGCGGTGCCCGCCGGCGCCTGAGCGTCGCCTCACGTCGGCTCGCGGCATCCGCTCACCGCGACTCGCGTTGACTCCGTCACCCGAACGGGTGACATCCGGGCCGTCATTGGCGTAGATTCTCGTAGGTTCGCGCCGCAGCGATCCCCCCGCCCCGGCTGCCGCGGACGATGAGGAGTTGCCGTGTCCTATCCGCTGTATCCCGCCGACCCGAACCGTGACCCCGCCGAGCCGTTCCGCAAGCTCGACACCGCGCCGACTGCGGTCGTGATGACCGCCGTCGAGACGCAACCCGACCCGTGGGACGAGTTCACCGACGCCCGGCCGCTCACCGCCGAAGAGGCCACCGAACGCCAGCGCGAGGCGTTCGGCGGGCCGAAGGTCGGCTCGGGCTTCTTCGGTTGGCTGATCGCGGCAGCGACGGCCGCCCTCCTCGCCGGGCTCCTCGTGGCCGCAGATACGGTGCTCGAGTTGGATGTGGTCCCGGACCCGTGGGGGTCCGGTGACATCGGGCCGTTCGACGCGCTGACGATCGGATGGATCGTCGTCGGCACGCTGCTCGCGATCGTGTTCGCCTCCTTCTACTGCGGCGGCTACGTGGCGGGGCGGATGTCACGATTCAGCGGTGTCGCGCAGGGACTCGTGGTCTGGCTGTGGGCCGTCGTCATCGCCGTCATCGTGGGCGTCGTCGCCGCGGTGCTGGGCGCACGACTCGGGCTGGAGGACGCAGTGCTGAGCGCGGTTCGGGCCGTCCCCGTGCCGGACGATCTCCGCCTCACCGCCTGGATCGGCGCTGCGGTCGTGGTCGTCGCCGTGACCCTGGGCGGTGCGATCCTCGGTGGGCACCTCGGGGTTCGCTACCACCGGCGGGTGGATCGAGCCGGCCTGGCCGCCTGAAGCTGAGCGCCCACCGAGCGTTCCCTGCACGCGCGTAGTGCGGCGCGTCGCCGCTTGTCAAGGCCCGTGCCGCCGCGCGCCGATCGTCGTACAGTCGCAGGCGCGCCGCAAGCCTGATCGCTGCGCGGCGCCCGACGAGAGGGGACCCAACAATGAGCACCTCATCCGATCGACCCGGCCGTGACCCGTACACGGCTCCCACCGACCCGCGCGGCACCGACCGCGACGGAGACGGCATCCGTGACGACCGCGAGGTCGTCGACGACCGAGGCCGCACCCGTGTCGACCGTGACGGCGACGGCGTGGCCGACGACCGCGCCTACGTCGACCGCGACCGCGACGGCGTCGCGGACGACCGCGAGGTCGTCGCCGACGACCGACGCGTCGTGCACGACCGGCCGGTGGCAGACCCTGCAGTGCGCGCCGCCGTCGTCGACCGCGAGCGCGAACGCTTCGGCGGCATGAAGTTCGGCTCGGCATTCTTCGGCTGGCTGACCGCCGTCGGCGTGGCGGTACTGCTCACCACGCTGCTCGCGGCGACCGGCGCAGCACTGGGGCTCGGCACGCTCGGCGAGCAGGTCGACGAGGCCGCCGCGGAGAACGCGGCCACCATCGGCATCGTCGGGATCATCGCGCTCGTCGTCATCCTGTTCGTCGCGTACTTCGCCGGCGGCTACGTCGCCGGCCGGATGGCCCGCTTCAACGGCATGAAGCAGGGCATCGCGGTGTGGCTGTGGGCCGTGCTCATCGCGCTCGTGGGCGCCGCGATCGCGGCGATCGCGGGCAGCCAGTACGACGTCCTGGCCAACCTCAACACGTTCCCGCGCATCCCGGTGACCGAGGGCGACCTCACCGTCGCCGGCATCGTGACGCTCGTGCTCGTCATCGCGGCGAGCCTCGGCGGCGCGATCCTCGGCGGAAAGACCGGCACCCGGTATCACCGGAAGGTGGACGCTGCCGGCTTCGGCGCCTAGCGCTTGGGGGAGTGCAGGGCCGAAGAGGGGTGCGCGGTGGGGGCTGCGCACCCCGCTCGGTGCCCGCGCTCGGTCGGTGGGCCTCGTTAGGCTGGCCACGTGGCATCCGTCGACGAGACCGCACCCGCGGCCCCCACCCGCGAGGAGGCGACCGACGAGGTCGCCGACCTCACCATCCGCATCAACGAGGCGCGCGACGCGTACTACGAGCGCGACACGGTGATCATCAGCGACGCCGAGTACGACGAGCTGATGCGCCGCCTCGAGGAGCTCGAGCGGCTCTACCCCGAGCTCCAGAGCCAGGACAGCCCGACGCTCACGGTCGGCGGCCGCGGCGAGACGACGCTATTCGCGCCGGTCGAGCACGCCGAGCGGATGCTGAGCCTCGACAACGTCTTCTCGCCCGACGAACTCGCCGATTGGGCCGTGCGCGCGCAGTCCGCGGCGGGTCGCGCCGTGCACTGGCTCTGCGAGCTCAAGATCGACGGGCTCGCGCTGAGCCTGCGATACCGCCGGGGGCGCCTGATCTCGGCCGCGACCCGCGGCGACGGCCGGGTCGGTGAAGATGTGACCGAGAACGTCCGCTACATCCCCGGCATCCCGCTGCAGCTCGAGGGCACGGGTCACCCCGACCTCGTGGAGGTGCGCGGGGAGGTGTTCTTCCCGACCCAGGCGTTCGACGCGCTGAACGCCAGGCAGGCCGAGTCGGGCGAGCGCGAGTTCGCGAACCCGCGCAACGCCGCGAGCGGGTCGCTGCGCCAGAAGGCCGAAGGCAAGAACGCCGCGCAGCTCGAGCTCATGCAGCGCAGGCTCTCCGGGTTGCAGATGCTCGTGCACGGCGTCGGCGCGTGGCCCGACCCCCCCGTCGCTGCGCAGTCCGAGGTGTACGAGCTGCTCACCGGCTGGGGCCTTCCCACCTCGACGCGGTACCGCGTCGTCGACTCGATCGAGGGCGTGCAGGAGTTCGTCGCGTACTACGGCGAGCACCGGCACTCGGTCGAGCACGAGATCGACGGGGTGGTCGTGAAGGTCGACGAGCTGGCCCTGCACGCCGAACTGGGCGCCACGAGCCGCGCCCCGCGCTGGGCGATCGCCTACAAGTACCCGCCCGAGCAGGTCAACACGCAGCTGCTCGACATCGTCGTGAGCGTCGGCCGTACGGGCCGGGCGACGCCCTATGCCGTGATGGAGCCCGTCCGCGTCGCCGGGTCGGTCGTGCGCCAGGCGACGCTCCACAATCAGGAGGTCGTGAAGGCCAAGGGCGTGCTCATCGGCGACACGGTGGTCCTGCGCAAGGCGGGAGACGTGATCCCCGAGGTGCTGGGTCCCGTCGTCGAGCTGCGCGACGGCAGCGAGCGCGAGTTCGTCATGCCCGCAGAGTGCCCCGAGTGCGGCACGCCGCTTCGCCCCATGAAGGAGGGCGACATCGACCTGCGCTGCCCGAACGCGCGCACGTGCCCCGCACAGGTGCGCGGCCGCGTCGAGCACATCGGTTCGCGCGGCGCGCTCGACATCGAGGCGCTCGGCGAGGTCTCCGCCGCCGCGCTCACGCAGCCGCGCGTGCCGGCGGAGCCGCCGCTTCCGACCGAGGCGGGGTTGTTCGAGCTCACCGTCGCCGACCTCACGCCCATCGAGGTGGTCGTGCGCGACGCCGAGACCGGGCTCGAGAAACTCGAGGCCGACGGCTCCGCGCGGGTGCGGGCGCCGTTCCGCCGCAACCCGACCAGCGCCGAGCGCAGGGCCGGGCTCGAGGGCCCGCAGCCGTCCGCGTCGGCGATCAAGCTCATCGACGAGATCCGGAAGGCGAAGACCAAGCCGCTCTGGCGCATCCTCGTCTCGCTGAACATCCGGCACGTCGGGCCGGTCGCGGCGCGCGCGCTCGCCGACCACTTCGGTTCACTCGACGCGATCCGCGCGGCGAGCCGCGAGGAGCTCGCCGAAGTCGAGGGCGTCGGGTCGATCATCGCCGACTCCCTCATCGAGTGGTTCGACGTCGACTGGCACCGCGAGATCGTCGAGCGGTGGGCCGCCGCGGGCGTGCAGTTCTCCACGCCGGGTCATCCGGGCCCGGGCCGCGCCGCCGAGGGCGGCGGCGTGCTCTCGGGCCTCACGGTCGTCGCGACCGGCTCCCTCGACGGCTTCACCCGTGACGGGGCGCAGGAGGCTATCATCGCGGCAGGGGGCAAGGCGGCGTCCAGCGTCTCGAAGAAGACCGACTTCGTCGCGGCGGGCCCGGGCGCCGGTTCGAAGCTCGCCAAGGCGGAGGAACTCGGCATCCGGATCATCGACGCCGCGCAATTCGCGATCCTCGTGACGAAGGGACCCGACGCGCTCGACCAGTAGGGGGGGGCGATGGGTTCCGACGACCACGACCACGACCACGACCACGCGGACGCGCCGACCGGTGCCACGCGCCGCGACTTCCTGAAACTCGGCGGCGTCGCCGGAGCAGCCGCCGTGGTCGCGGGCGGAGCCGCAGGGGTGACCGGCGCCGCGATCGGGCACTCCGCGGGCGTGACCGAGGGGGCCGCCGGGATCGCCGCGCTTCCGCCGCCGCCGACCCCGCGGGCGAAGCCCGGGTTCGACCACCTCGTGGTCGTGATGGGAGAGAACCGCTCCTTCGACAATCTCCTCGGCTGGCTCTACGACGCCGACACGCTCCCCGACGGGGCCGCCTACGACGGCCTCGCATTCGGCGAGTACGCCAACACCGCACCCGACGGCGAGGTCATCCACGCCCACGTGTACTCCGGCCCCACCGACTCCATCATGAGCCGACCGCACCCCGACCCCGGCGAGGAGTACCCGCACGTCAACACCCAGCTCTACGGCACCACGCGGCCCGCGTCGAACGCGACGGCCGCCATCGACGACATGAAGGCGCCCTACAACGCGCCCGACGCGGGCGCGGCGGCGTCCATGAGCGGGTTCGTCACCGACTACGCCCACCACGTCGAGCACGACGTGCACGACGCCGGCCACCGCGACATCCACCAGATCATGGGGGCGTTCTCACCCGAGATGCTGCCGGTGCTCTCGACGCTCGCGCGGGGATTCGCCGTCTACGACGCCTGGAACTGCGCGGTGCCGTCGCAGACGTTCTGCAACCGGTCGTTCTTCCACGCCTCGACCTCCCACGGCTTCGTCACCAACCACGCCGGCAAGGAGGGCTATCGCAAGTGGCTCGACGCGAAGGCGACGCCCACGATCCTCAACCGGCTCGAGGACGCCGGCCTCGACTGGCGCATCTACTTCGACGACCTCCAGATCATCTCGATGACGGGGTTCATCCACGCGCCCGCGCTCGAGGAGTACTGGCGCACCGACCACTTCGCGCCCATGTCGCAGTTCTGGAGCGACGTCGCAGACGGGAAACTCCCGCCGTACGCGTTCGTCGAGCCGCGCATGATCTACGACCACAACGACTTCCACCCGCCCGTCGGGCCGCTCCGCGAGTCCGAGGTCGACGGCCGCGAGGTCACCGACAGCGCGATCTCAGACGTTCGCGCCGGAGAGCTGCTCCTCCACCGCATCTACTCGGCGATCCGCGTGAGCGCCACCGAGGGCGGCTCGAACGCGATGAACACCATGCTGCTCGTCACCTTCGACGAGCACGGCGGCACCTACGACCACGCCGCGCCGCCGGCCGGCACCCCGCCGCACGCCGACGCGAAGCCGGGCGAGATGGGCTTCGCCTTCGACCGGCTCGGATGCCGCGTCCCGGCGATCGCGATCTCCGCGTACACCGCACAGGGCGGCATCATCCACGACGCCATGCACCACGGGTCCATCATCGCCACGCTGTGCAAGGTCCACGGCCTCGACCCGCTCACCGACCGCGACGACGGCGCCCCCGACGTCCTCAACGCACTCACGCTCGACGAGCCGCGGCATCCGCTCACCTGGCCCGAGACGACCCCGCAGTACACGCCGCCGAACCCCGAGGCCGAGACGCCGCACCCGGGCGACGCCCACCGCACCGCGCCGCTCAGCCCGCCCGCGCGCGGCCTGCTCGGCATGCTCATCGCCAAGTACGGCGACGGCAGCGAACCCGACCCGCAGACCTACGGCGAGGCGTACGAGCTGCTGCAGAAGTACGGCACCGGGCTGTTCGGCGCGCCTCGATAGAATCGCTGCGACCCCTTCCCCACACGACGGAGCAGCATGTCTGAAATCAGCGCCGAGCAGGTCGCGCATCTCGCGAACCTCGCACGCATCGCGCTCACCGACGAAGAGATCGAGCACCTCACCACCGAGCTCGGCCAGATCATGCACGCGGTCGAGAAGGTGAGCGAGGTCGCCACGCCCGACGTGCCGCCGACCAGCCACCCGATCCCGCTGCACAACCCGCTGCGCGTCGACGAGGTGGGCGACGTGCTCACCGTCGACGAGGCGCTCGAGGGTGCGCCCGAGCACGACGGCTCGCGCTTCGTCGTCTCCGCGATCCTGGGGGAGGAGCAGTGAGCGACCTCATCCGCCTGACCGCCGCCGAACTCGGTGCGAAGCTCGCGGCGGGCGAGGTGACCTCCGTCGAGGCGACCCGCGCGCACCTCGACCGCATCGCCGCCGTCGACGGGGCCGTGCACGCGTTCCTCCACGTCGACCCCGAGCACGCGCTCGACACCGCCGCCGAGATCGACCGTCGCCGCCACATCGGCGACGAGCTGGGGCCCCTGGCCGGCGTGCCCATCGCCATCAAGGACGTGCTCGTCACCAAGGGCATGCCGTCGACCGCGGGTTCCCGCATCCTCGAGGGCTGGGTCCCGCCGTACGACGCCACGCCCGTCCGCAAGGTCCGCGACGCCGGCATGGTGCCGCTCGGCAAGACCAACATGGACGAGTTCGCGATGGGCTCGTCGACCGAGCACTCCGCATACGGCCCCACCCACAACCCGTGGGACCTCGAGCGCATCCCGGGCGGTTCCGGCGGCGGCTCCGCGGCATCCGTCGCCGCCTTCGAGGCGCCCCTCGCGCTCGGCAGCGACACCGGCGGCTCGATCCGCCAGCCCGCGCACGTCACCGGCACCGTCGGCGTCAAGCCGACGTACGGCGGCGTCAGCCGCTACGGCTCGATCGCACTCGCGTCCTCGCTCGACCAGGTCGGGCCGGTGAGCCGCACCGTGCTCGACTCGGCGCTGCTGCACGACGTCATCGCCGGCTTCGACCCGCACGACGCCACGTCGATCCCCGACCCGTGGCCGTCGATGGCCGAGGCGGTCAGGCGAGCGGATGTCTCGGGCCTGCGCATCGGCGTGGTGAAGGAGCTCGACTCCGACGGCTTCCAGGCCGGCGTCCGCCAGCGCTTCCACGAGGCGCTCGAGCTGCTGGAGAAGAACGGCGCCGAGATCGTCGAGGTCAACGCGCCGAACTTCGAGTACTCGATCGCCGCGTACTACCTGATCCTGCCCGCCGAGGCGTCGTCGAACCTCGCGAAGTTCGACTCCGTGCGATTCGGCCTGCGCGTCACGCCCGAGGGCGGCGGCACGGTCGAGCAGGTCATGGCCGCGACGCGCGAGGCGGGCTTCGGCACCGAGGTCAAGCGCCGCATCATCCTCGGCACCTACGCCCTGTCGGCCGGCTACTACGACGCCTACTACGGCAGCGCCCAGAAGGTGCGCACGCTCGTGCAGCGCGACTTCGACGCGGCCTTCGCGAAGGTCGACGTGCTCGCCACGCCCACCGCGCCGACCACGGCGTTCAAGCTGGGCGAGAAGCTCGACGACCCGCTGGCGATGTACCTCAACGACGTCGCGACGATCCCGGCGAACCTGGCCGGCGTCCCCGGCATCTCGGTGCCGACCGGCCTCGCACCGGAGGACGGCCTGCCCGTCGGCATCCAGTTCCTCGCGCCCGCGCGCGAGGACGCCCGTCTCTACAACGTCGGCGGCGCCCTCGAGGCGATGCTGCTCGACCAGTGGGGCGGCCCGCTGCTCGACCGGGCGCCCGACCTGTCCACCCACGAACTCATGGCGACCGAGGAGGGCGTGGTCTGATGGCGCGCGCAGCACTGATGGACTTCGACGAGGCCCTCGAGCGGTTCGAGCCGGTCATCGGCCTCGAGGTGCACGTCGAGCTCAACACCAAGACGAAGATGTTCTCGGGCGCACCGAACCCCGCCCACGCCGAGTACCACGGCGCCGACCCGAACACGCTCGTCGCGCCGGTCGACCTCGGCCTGCCCGGGTCGCTTCCGGTCGTGAACGGCACCGCGGTGCGGTACTCGATCTCGCTCGGGCTCGCGCTCGGCTGCTCCATCGCCGAGTCGAGCCGGTTCGCGCGGAAGAACTACTTCTACCCCGACCTGGCGAAGAACTACCAGATCTCGCAGTACGACGAGCCGATCGCATATGAGGGCTCGGTAGAGGTCGAGCTCGAGAACGGCCGCGTCTTCCAGGTCGCGATCGAACGCGCCCACATGGAGGAGGACGCCGGCAAGCTCACGCACGTGGGCGGCTCGACCGGCCGGATCCAGGGCGCCGAGTACTCGCTCGTCGACTACAACCGTGCGGGCGTGCCGCTCGTCGAGATCGTGACCAGGCCCATCGTGGGGGCGGGGGCGGATGCTCCCGCGCTGGCGCGCGCCTACGTCGCCACGATCCGCGACATCGTGCTCGCGCTCGGCGTCTCCGAGGCGCGCATGGAACGCGGCAACCTCCGTTGCGACGCGAACGTCTCGCTGCGCCCGAAGGGCCAGGAGAAGTTCGGCACCCGCACCGAGACGAAGAACGTCAACTCGATGCGCTCGATCGAACGCGCCGTGCGGTACGAGATCCAGCGGCAGGCGGCGATCCTCGCCGACGGCGGAACCATCACGCAGGAGACCCGCCACTGGCACGAGGACACGGGCACCACGAGCCCGGGCCGCCCGAAGTCCGACGCCGATGACTACCGCTACTTCCCCGAGCCCGACCTGCTTCCGGTCGTGCCGGAGCCGACGCTCATCGAGGAGCTCCGGGCCGCGCTGCCCGAGCCGCCCGCCGCGCGCCGCCGACGACTGAAGGGCGAATGGGGATTCACCGATCTCGAGTTCCAGGACGTCGTGAACGGCGGACTGCTCGCCGAGGTGACGGCGACCGTCGCCGCGGGCGCGTCGCCCGCGGCCGCCCGCAAGTGGTGGACGGGCGAGCTCACCCGCATCGCGAACGCGCGCGGCGAGGACGCGACGGGCCTTGTCGAGCCGACCCACGTGGCTGAGCTCGCGGCGCTCGTCGACGAGGGCGTCCTCACCGACCGTCTCGCGCGCCAGGTGCTCGAGGGCGTCATCGCCGGCGAGGGCTCGCCCCGCGAGGTCGTCGACGCCCGCGGACTCGCGGTGGTCTCCGACGACGGCGCGCTCGTCGCGGCGATCGACGAGGCGCTGGCCGCGCAGCCCGACGTGCTCGCGAAGATCCGCGACGGCAAGGTGCAGGCCGCGGGCGCCGTGATCGGCGCGGTCATGAAGGCCATGCAGGGCAAGGCCGATGCGGCGCGCGTGCGCGAACTCGTGCTCGAGCGCGCGAGCGCAGGGTAGCGCGCTTCGAATCGCGTGACGGATGCCGCGGCGCGGGCTGCCCGCGCCGCGGCATCCGTCGGCTCACGGGGCGGCCGCAGCGGCCTCCCAGCAGCTTCATTGCCGTCCGGCCTATCGTCGACGGTACCACGAGAGTGAGGACACCATGGGCTTCCTTGACCGGCTCTTCGGCGGCGGCGACGACCGAGCCGCCCGACCTGCACACCCCGTGCCGCAGGCGCCGTCCGGACAGCAGCCGCAGGCCGCGCCGACGCCGCAGCGCTCGCAGCTGAGCGAGGACGAGCTCGCGATCGAGCGCTACCGGTACCTGCTGCGCACCGCGCCCCCCGAGTCGATCGAAGCGGTGCACGCGGAGGCGTTCTCGAAGCTCACCCCCGAGCAGCGGCAGCAGGTGTACCGCGCGCTGGCCGACAGCGCCCCTCCCGGCGAGCGTCTGGCCTCCGACGAGCCCGCTGCGCTCGCGCGTGCCGCGACCCGTGCCGAGCTCCGCTCGCCCGGCACCATGGAGCGCGCGTTCGCCGGAGGTCCCGCCGCCGGCGGCCAGGGCTACCGCGGTCCGACGTTCGGGTCGATGCTGGGCGCCTCGATGCTCGGCACGATCGCGGGCTTCGTCGTCGGCTCGGCGATCGCGCAGGCGTTCCTGCCGGACCCGTCGTTCGACCAGGCCGGCGCCGAGGGCGCCGCGGAGGCGGGTGCGGGCGAGGCCGGAGCCGACGCCGGATCCGTCGATGCCGGGTCCGGGGACGCGGGCGGCGACTGGGGCGGCGGAGGCGACTTCGGCGACTTCGGCGGGGGCGGCTTCGGCGACTTCGGCTTCTGACGCCCGGGCCCCGGGCGTCGGCAGCGGGCACTAGGGTCGCAGCATGAGCAAGCAGGACGGCTCGTCCCGGCAGGTCACCACGGGGCCGGTCGACGACTCCGGCACGCCGATCCTGCACGTCGACATGGATGCGTTCTTCGTGTCCGTCGAGCTGCTGCGGCGGCCCGAGCTGCGCGGCAGGCCGGTGCTCGTCGGCGGCACCGCGGGCCGCGGCGTCGTTGCGGCGGCGAGCTACGAGGCACGACGCTTCGGCGTGAACTCGGCCATGCCGATGTCGGTCGCACTGCAGCGCTGCCCGAACGCGGTCGTCCTCCGCGGCGACTACTCTCGCTACGCCGAGTACTCCGAGCGCGTGATGACGATCTTCCGCGAGCTGACCCCCCTCGTCGAGCCGCTGTCGATCGACGAGGCGTTCCTCGACGTGTCCGGGGCGCGCCGCCTGCACGGCACGCCGGCCGAGATCGCCTGGACCATCCGGCGCCGCGTCCACGACGAGACGGGCCTCACGTGCTCCGTCGGGGTCGCGGCCAGCAAGTTCGTCGCCAAGGTCGCGTCGAGCCGTGCGAAACCCGACGGCATGCTGGTCGTGCCGGCCGCCGAGACGACGTCGTTCCTGCATCCCCTGCCGGTCTCCGCGCTCTGGGGAGTCGGGCGGGTCACCGAGGAATCCCTGCTGAAGCTCGGCCTCCGCACCGTCGGCGACGTCGCCGAGATGCCCGCCGAAGCGCTCACGCGCGCGGTCGGCCCGGCGCTCGCCGCCCGGCTGGCGCGTCTCGCGAACGGAATCGACCCGCGCGACGTCGAGACGCGCCGCGTCGAGAAGAGCATCGGCCACGAGACGACCTTCAACCACGACCTCGTCGACCACGACGACATCGCCCGTGAACTGCTGAGGCTCGCAACCGACGTCGGCGTGCGGCTCCGCACGGCGCAGATGGTCGCCCGCACCGTCACGCTGAAGCTGCGCTACGGCGATTTCACCACGGTGACCCGGTCGCGCACCCTTGCCGAGCCGACGGATGTCGCCCGCCGCATCTACGACGAGGCGCTCATCCCGCTCGCCGAGCTCGTCGGCGACGGCCGCCGCGTGCGCCTCATCGGCGTGCGCGCGGAGCACCTGCGCGCGGCGGGCGACGGCGCGCCGCTGTGGGACCCCGATGAGGAGTGGCGCGACGCCGAGCGGACCATCGACGAGGTGACCCGGCGGTTCGGCCGGGGCGCCGTGCGGCCCGCCGCACTCGTTCGCCCCGGGCCGAAGACCGCAGGGCCGCGCGCCGATGCGGAGGACGCTGACGCCGAGGGCGTCCGTGAGGGTCGCGACCGGCCCGACGGGCCTCTCCCGCCCGGCGCCCGCGCCTTCTCGTGAGCCGCCCGGCGTGCGGCATCCGTCAAGGCCTTTCGACGCCGACCGGGCGCGGGTAGCGTGGCGGCATGGCTGATTTCGTGCTCGAACTCGCAGACAAGGTCGCCGGCGTGGGCGTCCGGACCTCATACGCCGACAAGGTCCAGATGGGCGGCGCAGAGATCGTGCCCGTCGCGCTGGGCGCATACGGCTTCGGCGGCGGATCCGGAAAGGACGACACGCAGGGCGAGGGCTCGGGCGGCGGTGGCGGCGGCTGGTCGGTACCGCTCGGCGCCTACGTCAGCCGCGGCGGCGACGTGCGATTCGAGCCCAACGTGCTCGGGCTGCTCATCGTCGCGATCCCGCTCGTGGCCGCCACGGGCAAGGCGCTGAAGATCGTCATCCGCGCACTCAAGCGGTAGGCCCGCGGCATCCGTCGCCCGGCGTCACGCCCCACCGGGCGGGCGTATACTCGTGGTCGAACACGGGAGTCCGGTGAGCCGGGCTGAGAGGAAGGTTCTCAACCTTCGACCGTCGAACCTGATCTGGGTCATGCCAGCGCAGGGAGGGCAGAGATTCTCATCTCCCGTGCCGCTTTCCACGAGACGAAAGGGCACGACAGTGCACGAGACATCCATCGGAACCGACACCACCGGGCGCGCCGAGGCCGCCGACGGCACGGCGAACGGCACCACGGGCACGGGCGGGCGTCGCACCCGCTGGCGCGTGGTCGACATCGTCGTCGCGAGCGTCATCGGCGTCGCGACCGGGCTGGTGTTCCTCCTCTGGAACAACGTCGGCTACGCCTGGTTCATGGCCGCCGACGCGCTCACCCCGGGGCTGGGCGGCATCGCCGTCGGCATCTGGCTCATCGGCGGCGTGCTCGGCGGGCTCATCATCCGCAAGCCGGGCGCGGCGCTGTACGTCGAACTGCTCGCCGCGATGGTGTCGGCGCTCATCGGCAACCAGTGGGGCATCGAGACGCTCTACTCCGGACTCGTGCAGGGCCTCGGCGCCGAGTTGGTCTTCCTGGCCTTCGGCTACCGCCGCTTCGGCGTCGTCGTCGCGATGCTCGCGGGTGCGGCCGCCGGCGTCGGCGCCTGGACCCTCGAGCTGTTCACCTCCGGCAACCTGCAGAAATCGGCCGAGTTCCTCGCGCTGTACCTCGGCACGCTCGTGGTCTCCGGGGCGGTGCTCGCCGGCCTGCTCGGCTGGCTGGTCGTCCGCGCGCTCGCCGCGACCGGCGCCCTGAACCGGTTCGGCGCCGGACGGGACGTCACGGGACGGGTCTGATCCGTGCACCACGCTGACGCAGGCGTCGGCCCCGCCCGAGTGGATGCCACCGGGTGGGGCTGGCGCCACGCCGGCCGCCGTCGGGCGGCGCTCGACGGCCTCGACCTGCGCATCCACGCGGGGGAACGGGTGCTCCTGCTGGGGCCGTCCGGCTCGGGCAAGTCCACGCTGCTCCACGCACTCGCAGGCGTCCTCGGCGGTGACGACGAGGGCGAGCAGTGGGGCGAACTGCGCGTCGACGGCCGGCCCCCGGCCGACGCACGCGGCCGCGCCGGGCTCGTACTGCAGGACCCCGACTCGCAGGTGATCCTCGCCCGCGTCGGCGACGACGTCGCGTTCGGCTGCGAGAACCTCGGCGTGCCGCGCGACGAGACCTGGCGAAGGGTCACCGACGCGCTCGACGCGGTCGGACTCGACCTGCCGCTCGACCATCCGACATCGCGGCTCTCCGGCGGACAGAAGCAGCGCCTCGCACTCGCGGGTGCGATCGCCATGCGCCCCGGGCTCCTGCTGCTCGACGAACCGACCGCGAACCTCGACCCCGCGGGAGTCGCCGAGGTGCGCGAGGCGGTCGGCCGCGTGCTCGAACGCACCGGGTCGACGCTCGTGGTCGTCGAGCACCGCGTCGACGTCTGGCTCGACCTCGTCGACCGCGTCGTCATCCTGGGCGGCGACGGGCGGCTCATCGCAGACGGCACGCCCGACGAGGTCCTCACCGCGCGCCGCACGGAGCTGGCGGCCGCGGGCGTCTGGGTGCCGGGCGTCCCGCTCGAGGTCCCCATGACGACGGATGCCGCGCCCGGCGCCTCCGATCCCATCCTCTCGGCCCGCGACCTGTCGATCGGCCGGCCGCGCACACCCGTCCTGCATTCCGGGCTCGACCTCGAGCTCCCCGCGGCATCCTCGAGCGTCCTCACCGGGCCGAACGGCGCGGGCAAGTCGACGCTCGCGCTCACGCTGGGCGGACTGCTCCCGCCCCGGGCCGGCGCCGTGGTCGCCGCACCCGGTCTCGCGCGCGGACTCGGCGACGCGCCGATCCGATGGCGATCCAGGGACCTGCTCACGCGCATCGGCACGGTGTTCCAGGAGCCCGAGCACCAGTTCGTCGCCTCGACCGTCCGCCACGAGCTCGCGGTCGGGCCGCGCGCGCTCGACCTGCCCGAGCACGAGGTCGACGCGCGCACCGACGAGGTCATGCATCGGCTCCGGCTCGACCACCTTGCCGCTGCCAATCCGTTCACCCTCTCCGGCGGCGAAGCGCGTCGCCTGTCCGTCGGAGCGGCGCTCGCGACCCGCCCCGACGTCGTCATCCTCGACGAACCGACGTTCGGGCAGGATCGGCTCGGCTGGGTCGAGCTCGTGCGGCTGCTCCACGAACTGGTCGCCGGAGGAACCACGCTCCTGTCGGTGACGCACGACCTCGCGTTCCGCGACGCGCTCGGCACCCACCGGATCGAGCTCTCCGCACTCCGGCCCGCCGGGAGCATGCCATGAGCGGCATCGACCTCGCGCCGGCGCGCCCGTACCCGCCGCTCCGGTTCGTCGACCGCACCAACCCGGCGACCCGGCTCGCCGCGGCGATGGTGCTCACGACCCCGCTGCTCGTGACCGTCGACTGGGTGAGCGCGGCGATCGCACTCGGCATCGAACTCGTGCTGTTCGCGGCCGCCGGCGTCACGTTCGGGGTGCTCCTCCGCCGCACGTGGCCGATCCTGCTCGCGGCCCCGATCGCGGGCGTCAGCATGCTGCTCTACGGGCGGCCGTCCGGCACCGTGTACTGGGAGTTCTGGCTGGCGCGGGTCACCGACGGCTCCATCGAACTCGCGATCGCGGTCACCGTCCGCGTACTCGCGATCGGCCTACCCGCCGCACTGCTGTTCCTGCGTGTCGACCCGACCGACCTCGCCGACGGGCTCGCCCAGGTCTGGCGACTGCCCGCGCGGTTCGTGCTGGGCGCGCTCGCCGCCACTCGGCTCGTGGGCCTGTTCGTCGAGGACTGGCGCGCGATGTCGCTCTCCCGACGCGCTCGCGGCATCGGTGACCACGGCGCCCTGCGGCGCGCGGCGACCATGGCGTTCGCGCTGCTCGTCCTCGCCATCCGGCGCGGATCCAAGCTGGCGACCGCGATGGAGGCACGCGGCTTCGGCGCGGACGTCGCGCGCACGTGGGCCCGACCCTCACGAGTCGGAATGCGCGACGCGCTGCTCATGGCCATCGCCGCCGCGATCGCCGCGGTCGCGATCGCCGGGTCGATCTGGGTGGGCGCGTTCCACCCGGTGTGGGCGTGAGCGCGGAGTCGGCCATGTCGCTCGGGCCCGCCGTGGCCGCGGTGCGGCGCGCGGCCGCCTCGATGCGTCATCCGCTCGTACTGGTCGACGGCCCGAGCGGGGCCGGCAAGACCACGTTCGCCGCCGCGCTGATCGAGGCATGGCCCGGTCGGAGCCCGCGCCTCGTGCGCGTCGACGAGGCGATCCCCGGCTGGCCCGGCCTCCACCGCGGCTCGGCTCGGCTCGGGCGGTCGCTCATCGCGCCCCACCTGCGCGGCGGTGCGGGAACCGTGCACCGATGGGACTGGCTCGCCGACCGTCCCGGCGCCCTCCGACGGATGACTCCGGGACGCGCACTCATCGTCGAGGGCTGCGGTGCGTTCCAGGTGGGCAGGTGCCGTCCCGATGCGATCCGGGTCTGGCTCGACGCGCCGTACGCGATCCGCCGACGCCGCGCCCTCGAGCGCGATCGCGGTGCGTTCGATCCGCACTGGGAGGAGTGGGAGGCGGACTGGCGCCGCCACCGCCTGCGCACGGCCGCCCATCGATCGCCCGCCCTGAGGGTACGACTCGCCGACTGAACGCCGCGTGCCGGGGTGACCGTGCATGCCCCACGGACTACGGTGGGGTCATGGCAGATCCAGCGGCCGCGACCTACGTGGCGGAGTTCATCGACGGGCCCCTCGAGGGCGACTTCGAGCAGCGCTCGCTCGTGCACGGGGAGACCGAGAAGCGCGTCGGCATGGTCGCCGCCGTCGACGGCCTCGAGTCCCTCTTCTGGTACGACGCCGTCGACCAGCGCGAGGTGAACGGGCAGATCCGCGTGCGCTTCCGTTTCGACGCCGACGACTCCGATCCCGTCGAACACGACGAGGAGAACGACTGACGCGTTCGCCGCGACTCAGTCGGCGAGGAACGCGCCGACGATCACGGCGGGGTTCGCCAGCCTCCACAGCGGGCCCGGGTCGGTGATCGGCTCGTCCAGTTCGAGCACCGAGGTGATCTCGCGCTCGCCGACGCGCACGGTCACGTCGCCGACCTCGCGCCCGGCCGGTGCGGTCGCGAACGGCGCCACGTCGACGGTCGCCGCCTCGGGGACGGCGCCCCACGCGGCATCCGTTCGACCGGCCGCCGCGGTCAGCTGCGCCCGATCGCCCCACGCCGACACGGCCTCGCCGTAGGATGCGCCCGACGCGATGACCTCGATCGGCGCGGACGCAGCCTGCATGCCCTCCACCGCCGCGAGCACCGCCGGGTCGAGCGTCTCGTAATCGCCGATGCCCGTCATCGCACCCACCATCCGGCGCGGGGTCTCGCCGGTCAGTTCGCTCGCGAAGACGAACGACAGCAGCGCCTGGTCGGTGTAGCTGCGGCTGATCGAGCGGATGCCGTCGTTGCCGAGGTGCGCCACCACGTCGGGCACCCGTCGGTCCGTCGTGGTCGTTGCGGCCGAGCCGTCGAGCACGCGGCCGAGGGTCGGATCGGCCAGCGCCGACGCGGCGAGGCGCGTCAGCTCCGCCGCGGTGCCGACGTTGTCGCCCGACAGGCCCGTCGAGTCGACCACTCGGAGCGTCTCGTAGCCCTGCTCCTCGAGCCAGCCGTTCGCCTCGGTCACGTAGTTGTCGAGGTTGCCGAACGCCCAGCGGGCGAGTGTGTCGGCATGGTTGTTGCTCGATCCGAGGAACACGGCACGCACGACGTCGCGCTGGGTCCAGGACTCGCCGGGGGAGACGGGCAGCGTCCGCGAGCCCTCCGCCTGGTACCGCAGGTAGTCGGTGTAGTCCTCTGCGCCGATGCGGATCGACGGCCCGCGCTCGCCCTCGGCGATCGGCAGCGCGTCGAGCGTCGCGAGAACCGTCACGAGCTTCGCGGCCCCGCCGATGGGCTTCGCCTCGTCGTCGCCGGATGCCGCGACGAGCTGCGCCTCGCCGTCGTCGCCGACTATCGCGACGGCCGAGGCACCGCTCGCCGGAAGGGGCACCTGAGCCGCCTCGCCGGCCGCGGTGATGCTCTCGTCGACCCGGATCTCGACGTCGGGCAGCGGGCCGAGCAACATGGCGGGCGCGTAGATGCCGACGGCGAGGATCGCGAGCGCGCCGAGGGCGATGCCGACGCCGCGAGCGGGGGAGGGGCTCATGCGAATCAGGCTAACGTCACGAGCGTCACGCCCAGCCCAGCTCGTGCAGCCGGTCGTCGTCGATGCCGTAGTAGTGGGCGATCTCGTGCACGAGCGTGACGTGGACCTCATCGCGGAGCTCGTCCTCCGTCTCGGCGACGGCGAGCAGCGGTTCGCGGTAGAGCACGATGCGGTCGGGCATCTCGCCGAACCCGTACCGGTCGCGCTCGGTCAGCGCGGTGCCCTCGTACAGGCCGAGCAGGTCGAGGGAGCCGTCCTCCGGGCGGTCCTCGACGACGAAGACCACGTTGTCGAGCCCGTCGACCATGTCGTCGGGCAGGCGGTCGAGTTCGTCGACGACGAGCTGCTCGAAGGCCTCGGCGTCGAGTTGCACGGGCGGCTCCGTTCGGGAGTCGAATTGGGGTGAGTAACGGGGCTTGAACCCGCGACCTCCTGGACCACAACCAGGCGCTCTACCGACTGAGCTATACCCACCATGTGCGACCGCTGTCGCGATCGGCAACCATACGAGATTACACCACGTCGCGGGTGCCCGCTGACACCTCGGCCGTCGCAGCGGTGCCCGCGGGGGCCCGGGCCGGCGCCTCGGCCATGACCTCGGCAGCGATGGCCTGCAGCTCCTGGCTGGTCGGGCCGGGGTCGTCGACGAACACGGCGCGCCGGTAGTACCGCAGCTCGCGGATCGACTCGAGGATGTCGGCGAGCGCCCGGTGCCCGCCGTCCTTGGCGGGGGCGTTGAAGTAGGCGCGCGGATACCAGCGCTTCGCCAGTTCCTTGATCGACGACACGTCGACGTTGCGGTAGTGCAGGTGCGCGTCGAGCCGCGGCATGAACTTCGCGATGAAGGCGCGGTCGGTGCCGATGGAGTTGCCGGCGAGCGGCGCCTTCTGCTCGTCGGGCACATGCTTCAACACGTACTCGAGCACCTCGTACTCGGCCTCGGCCACCGAGACGCCGTTCGGGATCTCCTCGATCAGGCCCGAGTCGGTGTGCATCGCGCGGACGAAGTCGCCCATCGCCTCGAGCGCGCTCGCGTCGGGCTTGATCACGATGTCGAGACCCGCGTCGACGGGATTCAGGTCGTAGTCGGTGATGACCACCGCGATCTCGACGAGCTCATCGACCTCGAGGTCGAGCCCGGTCATCTCGCAGTCGATCCAGACCAGTCGGTCGCTCGAGGTTGCCATGCCGCGAGTCTAGCCGCGCGCCCCGACACTGCCCGTCGTCGCCCGGACGCGCCGAGGGTCCGCCGACGGTGCGCCGAGGGTGCGCCGAGGGTCCGCCGAGGGTGCGTCCGGGCCGCTGCGGTATCGTGGTGGCGATCGGCCCTCGTAGCTCAGCGGATAGAGCAGGAGCCTTCTAATCTCTTGGTCGCAGGTTCGATTCCTGCCGAGGGCGCCGAGGATTCCCCGTCCGGACCGTGAGCGCGATCAGCGGGTAGAGCAGCATCGACAGCAGGCCCGCGCCGACGAGCGCCGCAGCCATGCCCGAGTCCAGCGCGCCGGCGTCGACGCCCAGCGCGGTGACGGCGACGATGATCGGCAGGCCGGTAGCGGCGAAGAAGCCCGTCGACACGCGTTCCCGGGCCGTCGAGCCCCTCGGTGCGAGCAGGGCTGCCGGAATGCCGCGCGTGAACAGCAGCAGGACGGTGAACAACGGCAGCAGCAGGAGCGTCCGAGCGTCCGAGACGAGCGCCTGGAGGTCGAAGGTGATGCCGGTGTTGATGAAGAAGACCGGGACCAGCAGCCCGAACCCGACCGCCTCGATCTTCGCCTCCGTCACCTCGGCCTCGCGCTCGGAGGCGCCCTGCAGGAGCAGCTTGCCCAGCACGCCCGCGGCGAATGCCCCGAGGAGCATGTCGATGCCGAGGAAGATCGACAGTGCGACGAGCGAGAGCAGGACGAACATGACCAGGCGCACGACGAACTGGCCGCTCGTGTGCAGGCTGGCCTCGATCGCCCGGTGCAGTCGCGCACCGTCGCCGCGGAAGGCGGAGAACATCAGCACCCCCGTCACGACGGCGAAGCCGAGGAGCACGACCGTCGCGTGCAGGGGCGTCTGACCGCTCAGGAAGAGGGTGATGGCCAGCAGCGGCGCGAACTCGCCGACCGCCCCCACGGCGAGGATCGAGACGCCGAACCGGGTGCGAAGCAGGCCGGCGTCCCGAAGGATGGGCAGCAGCGCGCCGAGGGCGGTCGAGGCGAGGGCGACCGCCACGAATACGGCGCCCGCGCCTGGTTCGATCAGGAAGGCGAGCCCCAACGCGAGTGCCATCGACACGGCCCAGCCTGCACCGGCACGCATGATCGGGGCACCGCGGATCGCCTGGAAGTCGATCTCCCGTCCGGCGAGGTAGAAGAGCATCGCGAGTCCGAAGTCGGCGAACAGGGCGATGAACGCGTCCTCCTGCACCCAGTCGAGGACCGCCGGACCGAGCAGGAGGCCGAGCAGGATCTCGAAGACGACCAGGGGGATCGCGACCCAGCGGCCGACCGCACGCGTGGCCAGCGGCGCAACGGCGGCGATCGCCGGGATGAGCACGAGGGTGGACAGGTCGACCTCCACGCGGAGCCCCCTTCGTCGCGTGCGTGCACGCATGCTATCGGGAAACGGACCCTCGCGGCCGGTTCACAGCGCCGCGTCATCCGCTCGTCGCATGGGTGCCGTAGGGTCGTGGCATGCGCGACCTCCAGGCCCGGATCATCGAAGAACTGCACGTCGAACCCGTCGTCGACCCGGCCGATCAGGTGCGCCGGCGCATCGAATTCCTGAAGGAGTACCTCGCGGCATCCGGTGCGAAGGGCCTCGTGCTCGGCATCAGCGGGGGGCAGGATTCCAGCCTGGCGGGGCGGCTGTGCCAACTCGCGGTCGAGGAGCTCGCCGCCGACGGCCGTCCGGCCCGTTTCGTCGCCGTCCGCCTGCCCTATGGCGTGCAGCGCGACGAGGCCGACGCGCAGCTCGCACTCGATTTCATCCGGCCCCACGAGACGGTCGACTTCAACATCGATGAGGGCGTCGACGGCCTCGCCGCCGAGTACGCCGAGGCCGTCGGCACGCCCATCAGCGACTTCGGCAAGGGCAACGTGAAGGCGCGCATGCGCATGGTCGCGCAGTACGCCCTCGCGGGTGAGGGCGGCCTGCTCGTCGTCGGCACCGACCACGCGGCCGAGGCCGTGACGGGCTTCTTCACCAAGTACGGCGACGGCGGCGCAGACCTCCTCCCGCTCTCCGGCCTGACGAAGCGGCAGGGGCGGGCACTCCTGCAGCACCTCGGCGCCCCCGACCGCCTGTACAACAAGGTGCCCACCGCCGACCTGCTCGACCACGACCCGGGCCAGTCCGACGAGGCGAACCTCGGGCTCCGCTACGCCGACATCGACGCGTTCCTCGAAGGCGAGGAGATCGCCCCCGGCGTCGCCGAGCAGATCGAGGCGCGCTTCCTGCAGACGCGCCACAAGCGCGCCGAGCCGGTCAGCATGTTCGACGCGTGGTGGCGCAGCGCCTGACCTGCCGGCGCCTCTCGATGTCGTTCGAGGGCGAACGCGTCAGTGGCGGGATTCCGCTGTGTCCGCGGTGGAATCGACCGGCGGGTTCACGGTGACCGGTGCCGGGCCGGTGTCCGCGTCGGCGGAGTTCGCGTCGGCGGAGTTCGCTTCGGCCGCCGACGGCTGATCGATGAGCGGCGACGGCACGTAACGCTCGTGGTGCTGCTCGGCCACCCAGGAGTCCTGCTCGGCGACGATCGCCTGCTCCGGGTCGTTTCGCTGCGCGCGCCAGCGGTCGAGATCGCTCCTGAAGTCCCGGCGGGTGCGCGACGGATGCCGCTGCCACTCGAGCAGCCGCTCCCGGAACTCGACCACGGCCGGGTCGAGCTGGTAGCCGAACGTCGCCGAGGCGCGCTTGAGCTCGTGCAGCTGGTGCGACGCCCAGTCGGCGGCGACATCGGCGCCGCGGATCGGCAGCAGGCGGACCTGGAGATCGGCCTGCCCGACCGCCCGATCGGAGAGCACCTGCTCCTGCGGCGTCAGCGAATTCCAGACCGACGCCTCCGTGGCGGCGTCGATGAGCGCGGCGACGGCGGAATTGCGCAGCTCCCGGTCGCGCTGGCGGATCAGGCCGCGGACGGCGCGACGTGCGATCCACGCCGACAGGAGCCCGGCCGCCACGACCGAGGCGAACAGTACCGCGGCCGTGAAGAGCCAGGGGCGTGCGGCATCGGAGAGGAGCCAGGCGACGAAGTCATTCCACCACTGCATGAGCGCAGGCTAGCCCCGGCCGCCGCCGCGGCATGGCAGGCGCGACGGCGTGCCTCGGCGCGGGTGGGTGACGGATGCCGCGTCCCGGCCGGGTGCGGCGTCCGGCCTGATCGCGGTCGTACGCCGCGAGGCGCCGGCCGCGCGGTGCGAAGGTGCCGCCGATCTCAGCCGAGCACGGTGCCGTGCGCGGCGTGGGGTTCGATCGCCGCGATCTCGTCGTCGGTGAGGGGCTCGGCGTCGAGTGCGGCGACGTTCTGCTCGAGCTGGGCCACGCTCGAGGCGCCGATGAGCGCGCTCGCGACCTGCGGCACACGGAGCACCCACGAGAGGGCGAGCTGCGCGAGCGTCTGGCCGCGTGCGGCGGCGATCTCGTGCAGCGCACGTGCGCGGGCGAGGTAGTCCTCGCTGATACGGTCCGCCGGAAGGAAGTGGCTCGTCGCGGCACGCGAGCCGGCGGGCACGTCGCCGGTGAGGTACCGGTCGGTGAGCAGGCCCTGCGCGAGCGGCGAGAAGACGATGGCCGACGCCCCGACCTCGTCGAGGGCCGGGAAGAGCCCTTCCTCGATCGTGCGGTCGAACATCGAGTAGCGCGGCTGGTGGATGGTGAGCGGCACGCCCTCGGCGGCGAGCGCGGCCGCGGCGGCGCGGGTCTGCTCGGGCGAGTAGTTCGAGATCCCGGCGTAGAGCGCCTTGCCCTGCCGGACGGCGTGCGCGAGCGCGCCCATCGTCTCCTCGATGGGGGTCTCGGGGTCGGGACGGTGCGAGTAGAACACGTCGACGTAGTCGAGCCCGAGTCGAGAGAGGCTCTGGTCGAGCGAGGCGAGCAGGGACTTCCGTGAACCCCACTCGCCGTACGGGCCGTCCCACATCAGGTAGCCGGCCTTCGACGAGACGACGAGCTCGTCGCGGTAGGGCTTGAGATCGCTCGCGAGCAGGCGGCCGAAGTTCTCCTCGGCGCTGCCGGCCGGCGGGCCGTAGTTGTTCGCGAGGTCGAAGTGCGTGATGCCGAGGTCGAACGCCCGGCGCACGATCGCGCGTTGCGTCTCGAGCGGACGGTCGTGGCCGAAGTTGTGCCAGAGGCCGAGCGAGAGGGCGGGCAGCCTGAGGCCGCTGCGACCGATGCGCGGATAGGGCATGCGGTCGTATCGGTCCGGGGTTGCGACGAAGGTCATGCGGTTAGCCTATGGCGATGGAAAGCTTCGTTCTCGCGGGTGGCTGCTTCTGGTGCCTCGACGCCGTGTACCGCACGCTCCGTGGCGTGCACGACGTGGTCTCCGGGTACACGGGCGGTTCGCTGCCGAACCCGTCGTACGAGCTCGTGTGCACGGGCCGGACCGGGCACGCCGAGGCGGTTCGCGTCGACTTCGACCCGGACGCGATCCCGCGTGAGGTGATCCTCGACGTCTTCTTCACGCTCCACGATCCGACGCAGCTGAACCGCCAGGGCGCGGATGTCGGCACGCAGTACCGTTCGGCGATGTTCTTCGACGGCGAGGCGCAGCGCGAGCTGTTCGAGCAGGCGCGCGGACGCGCCGCCGACTGGTGGCCGGGAGAGGTCGTGACGACGATCGAGCCGCTCGGCGAGTTCTTCCGCGCCGAGGAGTACCACCAGGACTTCTTCGCCAAGAACCCGGGCCAGGGGTACTGCCTCGCGGTGGCGCTGCCGAAGGTGAACAAGATCCGACGCTCCTACGCCGACTACATCGTGGCCTGACCGGTCCTCCCCAGGGCGGTCGCGCGGTGCGCCCGTCCACGTCGGCGCATTCGGGCGACGGATGCCGCGGGAGCCGCAGCACGCTGTGGTGAACGGCATCCGGGGTCGTTCCGGCACGAGGGCCCCGGATGCCGCCAGCCGCCGACTCGCGGTGGCGCCGACCGCAAGGAGCATGACCATGACCGACCTCGTCACCGTCACCGGATTCGTGGGGAACGACCCGCGTCACAACGTCACCGACGCCGGACTGGCGATCACCAACTTCCGCCTCGCCTCGACCCGCCGGTATTTCGACCGCGCCAAGGGCGAGTGGGCCGACGGCGAGACCAACTGGTACTCGGTGGCGGCGTTCCGCCAGCTCGCGGTGAACGCCGCCGCATCCGTCTCGAGGGGCGACCGTGTCGTCGTGCACGGGCGCCTGCGCGTGCGACCGTGGGAGACGGGCGAGAAGTCCGGCACCGCAGTCGAGATCGACGCCGACGCGATCGGGCACGACCTGTCGTGGGGGCGCACCTCGGTCACCCGAACCGCCGCGATCCGCGCGGTGGACGACGGTGACCGGGCCGCGGCCGCGGGCGACTCCGAGGCCGGCGCGGCGGCGTCTGCGGGGGAGGACGCGTGGACGCGGCCCGGCACTGCAGGCGAGTGGCCCGGCGACCGGCATGCGGCGGCACCGGGCTCGTCGCCCGCAGACGACGCCGCGGCCGGCACGCCCGGCGGCCTGTCGGCATCGAGTGCCATGTCGCCGAGCGACGAGGAGACGGCGGTCGAGGCCGTGGCGATCGGGAGCTGACCGGCTCGTCGTCGAGGCGACGGCCTCCCGTCCGCGCGGCGCACGGGAGGGCGACGTAGACTCGGCTCCGGCTGGTCAAGGGACCGACGAGGGGTGCGATGGGACGGCGGAACGCGCGGGCGATCATCGCTGGGCTCGCCTGCGCCACCGCTCTCCTCCTCACGGGATGCGCGACCGCCGATCCCGCCCCGAGCGCGACTCCGACCGCGACCGTGGAGGCCGACTCCGCACCGCGCCCGGTGCCGACGACGATCGCCCCGCCCGAGAACGTCGACCTCGTCCTGCGGCCGGAGCTGTCGGCGGCCGAGAACCTCGCGTTCTTCGACTCCGTCAACCGGGCCGTGATCGCCGCCGACCCGTCGGCCGGCGGCCGCGCGTTCATCGACGCACTCGTGGCGGCCGGCTTCGACAGAGCGGGGATGCAGGTCACCGCCGACACCACCACGCTCGGCGAACCGGCCGATTCGATCCAGTTCGCCGTGGGTCTCGGTCCCGACTGCCTCGTCGGACAGTACGGCGCGAAGTCCGACGGCTACCAGAGCGCGGTGCGTCCGGCGCTCGGCACGGGCGGCTGCCTCATCGGCGACACGCGCCCCATAGACTGGTAGCGACATGGCGGATTACATTTACTCGATGGTGCGCGCCCGCAAGGCGGTCGGCGACAAGCTCATTCTCGATGACGTCACGATGGCGTTCCTCCCCGGTGCCAAGATCGGCGTCGTCGGGCCGAACGGCGCGGGCAAGTCCACGATCCTGAAGATCATGGCCGGCATCGACCAGCCCTCCAACGGCGAGGCGCGGCTCACGCCCGGCTTCTCGGTCGGCATCCTCATGCAGGAGCCCGAGCTCGACGAGACGAAGACCGTGCTCGAGAACGTCCAGGAGGGCGTGGGCCCGATCAAGGCGAAGATCGACCGGTTCAACGAGATCTCGGCCGAGATGGCGAACCCCGACGCCGACTTCGACACCCTGCTCGCCGAGATGGGCACGCTGCAGGAGGAGATCGACGCGGCCGACGCGTGGGACCTCGACTCGCAGCTCGACCAGGCGATGGACGCGCTCCGCTGTCCGCCGAGCGACACCCCCGTCTCGGTACTCTCGGGCGGCGAGAAGCGACGTGTCGCGCTCTGCAAGCTGCTGCTGCAGAAGCCCGACCTCCTGCTGCTCGACGAGCCCACGAACCACCTCGACGCCGAGAGCGTGCTGTGGCTCGAGCAGCACCTCGCGAAGTACCCCGGCGCCGTGCTCGCCGTCACGCACGACCGGTACTTCCTCGACCACGTCGCGGAGTGGATCTGCGAGGTCGACCGCGGCCGGCTCTACCCGTACGAGGGCAACTACTCGACCTACCTCGAGAAGAAGTCCGAGCGCCTCCAGGTGCAGGGCAAGAAGGACCAGAAGCTCCAGAAGCGCCTCAAGGAGGAGCTGGAGTGGGTCCGCTCGAACGCCAAGGGCCGTCAGGCCAAGTCGAAGGCGCGACTCGCGCGCTACGAGGAGATGGCGGCCGAGGCCGAGCGCACGCGGAAGCTCGACTTCGAGGAGATCCAGATCCCGCCGGGCCCGCGCCTGGGTGACGTCGTGCTCGAGGCGAAGAAGCTGCAGAAGGGATTCGGCGACTGCACCCTCATCGACGGACTCAGTTTCTCGCTGCCGCGCAACGGCATCGTCGGCATCATCGGCCCGAACGGCGTCGGCAAGACCACGCTCTTCAAGACCATCGTCGGGCTCGAGCCGCTCGACAGCGGCGACCTGAAGATCGGCGAGACGGTGCAGATCTCCTACGTCGACCAGACCCGCGGTGGCATCGATCCGAACAAGACACTGTGGGAGGTCGTCTCCGACGGGCTCGACTACATCCAGGTCGGCAAGACCGAGGTCCCGAGCCGCGCCTACGTGTCCACGTTCGGCTTCAAGGGCCCCGACCAGCAGAAGCGCGCCGGCATCCTCTCGGGCGGTGAGCGCAACCGCCTGAACCTCGCGCTCACGCTGAAGCAGGGCGGCAACCTGCTGCTGCTCGACGAGCCCACCAACGACCTCGACGTCGAGACCCTGTCGAGCCTCGAGAACGCGTTGCTCGAGTACCCCGGCTGCGCCGTCGTCATCACGCACGACCGGTGGTTCCTCGACCGCATCGCCACGCACATCCTCGCGTACGAGGGCACCGACGACGACCCGGCCAACTGGTACTGGTTCGAGGGCAACTTCGAGGCGTACGAGGCCAACAAGGTCGAGCGCCTCGGACCCGAGGCCGCGAAGCCGCACCGTTCCGCGTACCGCAAGCTCACGAGGGACTGACGTGCGCCTGCACGTGCCCACGCCGCTGCGCTGGAGCGACCTCGACGCGTACGGGCACGTGAACAACGCCCGGATGCTGAGCCTCCTCGAGGAGGCTCGCATCCAGGCGTTCTGGGTGTCGGATGCCGCGACCGAGCACGCCGCGGGCGCGTCGACCGCGGTGCTCGACGCTGGCCCCGGGTCCGGCACGATCACGCTCATCGCGCGCCAGGAGGTCGAGTACCTCGCGCCGATCCCGTACCAGCGGCAACCGCTCGACATCGAGCTCTGGATCGGCCACATGGGCGGCGCGAGCCTCGACGTCTGCTACGAGGTCCACTCGCCCGTGGGCGTCGAGCCCCGCACGCTCTACACGCGTGCGGTCACCACGATCGTCGTGGTCGACGCGGCCACCGAACGTCCGCGTCGGATCACCGAGGCCGAGCGTGCGGCGTGGGAGCCGTACCTGGGCGAGCCGATCGCGTTCCGTCGGCGCTGATCAGCGTTCGAGGGGCTCGTCGCTGAATGACCCCTCCCACACCGCGCGGCTGCCGGACTCGCCGATCTGGATGATCGTCCACGTCGCACCCGCGCCGACGCCGACCGCCGCGATCACGAGGAGCACGACCACGGCGATCCGGCCCGGGGAGGTCCGCGTCGTCGACGGCGCGTACCCGCGCGCCGCGGCGACCTCCGGGTCGGTGCGGTCGCGCCGCTGCGAGCGTTCGACGATGGCGAGCGCGGCGACGAGGGCCGCGACCGCCACGAGCCCGTACATCCACGGCACGATGTCCTCGCCCTGCGCGGTGTGCTCCTGGATCAGCGGCGCCGACGGGACGCGCGCCTCGAGCCACTTGCCGGCCTCGATGGTGAGGTAGGTCACGCCCAGCATCAGCAGCGCCGCGAGCAGCGCGGGGATCCACAGCGCACGGCGGGCGGCCGGCCATGCGGCGAGGACCACCAACAGCAGGGCCAGGGCGGGCACCCCCACGACCATGACGTGCACGATCAGCACGTGCAGGGGGAGTCCGGCGAACTCGTAGTCGAGCATCGGCGTCAACCGGCGACGACGCGGTCGCCGTCGACGGTGACCGCGACGGACCCGAGCGGTTCGAGCGCCGGCCCCACCTCGACGTCTCCCGTGGCCGCGTCGAAGACCGAACCATGGCAGGGGCACTCGAACTTCGATCCTGCCGCGGCGACGACGCAGCCCTGGTGGGTGCAGATCGCGCTGTACGCGACGACCTCGCCCGCCGTCGGCTGGGCGAGGAGCACCGGCTCGCCGCCGATGGTGGCATCGATGCTGCCGCCGACCGGGATGTCGGCGAGCGCCGCGACGTCCTCGCCCGTGGCATCCGCTGCACCGTTCGTGGGTGCCGCCGAGTCGTCGTCTGAGCCGTCGGCGGTGGACGCGGCCGAGCCGTCGTCCGAGGCCGCACATCCGGCGAGGACCAGCGCACCGCCGATCGCGCCGGTGCCGCCCAATGCGAGCGCAGTGCGGCGGGAGAGTTCGCGAGCGTCGTCCATATCGGTGCCTCCCTGTGGCCGGCCGCGGGCGCGGCACTGGTGCCATTCTGCGATAAACGAGGGCCCGGAGCCCGGATCACGCGGCGTTCGCTCAGCAAACACTCCGCGATGCGGCATGGGTTCAGCCGACCGAGTCCGGGTCGGGCACGCGAACCATGCCCTCCTGGGCGACGCTCGCCACGAGCACGCCGTCGCGCGTGTAGATCCGGCCGAGCGACAGGCCGCGGCCGCCGCTCGCCGACGGGGACTCCATCGTGTACAGCAGCCACTCGTCGACGCGCGCGTCGCGATGCCACCACATCGCGTGGTCGAGGCTCGCCACCTTGAGGCCGGGCGTCGCCCACGCGATCCCGTGCGCCCGCAGCACGGGCTCCAGGATCGAGTAGTCGCTCGCGTAGGCGAGCGCTGCGCGGTGCTGGCGGGGGTCGTCGGGCAGGCGGCCGAAGGCCTTCATCCACACGGCCTGGCGCGGCATCCTCTCGCCGTCGACCTTCAGGTACACCGGCGACGGGATGTGCCGGACGTCGAACGCCCGCTCGCTCGACCAGTAGCGGGCGACGTCGTGCTCGAGGTGCCCGAGCACGTCGGCCGTCGACGGCAGGCCGTCGGGATCCGGCAGGTCGGCCGGCATCTCCATCTGGTGCTGGAGGCCGTCGTCATGGCTCTGGAACGATGCGATGAGCGACAGGATGGGCTCGCCGTGCTGGAATGCCTGCGTGCGCCGCGTCGAGAACGACCGGCCGTCGTGGATGCGGTCGACGGCGAACGTGATCGGGTGCTGCGCGTCGCCGGGACGGAGGAAGTAGCCGTGCATCGAGTGGATCGTGCGATCGTCGGGCACCGTGTGGGTGGCCGCCGTGATCGACTGCGCGAGCACCTGGCCGCCGAAGACGCGGCCGAGGGGCATCCACTGCGATGGCCCCGTGAAGATGTCCTCATGCGTGCGCGCACCGGTGTCGGTGAGCCGCAGTGTGCTCAGCAGGCCGTCGATCGGACCGTTCATCGTTCCTCCGTGTGGTCGGTCGGCCGCCGATCAGCCCGCCCGCGGCGCCCGGCGGCGGGGGCCGCGGCGCTCTCTCGGTAGTCTAGACAGGCCATGGTCCAGCAATTCACGCTCGCCGACAGCCTGTCGCTCGGCGACCTCCACACGTACCTGCAGCGGGCGTCGCGTGTCGAGGACGGTGCGGTGCGCCTGGTCGCGGGCAACGACATCCTCGCCGTGTACACGGCGATCCTCTATCCGCGCGGCATCCTCGACGAGAGCCCGACCGTGCTGGGCCTGCGGACCTTCCAGCTCTTCGAGACCGACGACTTCGACGTGGTCGTGCCGATGCGCTCGGTCGTCGACCGCATCGTGCGCGCCCGTGGCGAGCTCGACGACGACGAGGGAGCGGAGCCCCGGCCGGTCACGATGACCAGGCCGCCCGAGGTCAACACCGTCACTTGGGCGGGCATCTCGCCGCCGCGGGGCGGCTGGCGCGCCCTCGGCGAGACGGATGCCGCGACGCTCGAGCGTGCCGCGCGTGCCGGCATCGACGAGGTCGCGAAGGCCATCCCCGAGGGCACCGGCGAGCAGCTCGTGCAGCGCGTGCGCTCGGAGGTGTGGGGTCGCGGCGTCGATGGCCTCGAGTACGTGCCTGCCGGTGCGGCGTTCGCGGCGTTCAGCCTGGGGTTCCTCGGCGACGACCCCATCTCGGTGTTCGAGACCGGCCCGTGGACGCGGCTCAGCTCGCGGCGGGGGCACGTGCTCGTGCGACGGAAGGCGTGGACGCTGAAGGCGTAGGCTGCGGCATCCGCTCTGCCGGGGTCGTCCTGCTCCACGCGCGCGGCGTCAGTCCGCCGCGATCGCCCGCCCGGCCGCGCGCCCGGTGAACAGGCAGCCGCCGAGGAACGTGCCCTCGAGCGCGCGGTAGCCGTGCATGCCGCCCCCGCCGAACCCGGCCGCCTCGCCCGCCGCGTACAGTCCGTGCACCGGGGTGCCGTCGGCGCCGAGCACGCGCGAGGACAGGTCGGTCTGGATGCCGCCGAGGCTCTTGCGGGTCAGGATGTGCAGTTTCACCGCGATGAGCGGCCCGGCTTTCGGGTCGAGGATCCGATGGGGCGGCGCGACCCGTACGAGCCGGTCACCGCGATAGCTGCGGGCGCCCCGGACGGCGGTGAGCTGCAGGTCCTTGGAGAACTCGTGGTCGACCTCGCGGTCGCGCGCGACGATCTCGCGTTCGACGTTCGCGGTGTCGAGCACATCGCCCGGCGACAGGCTGCGCATTCCGGCGAGCAGTTCGGGGAGCGCCTCGGCGACGACGAAGTCCGCACCGCGCTCCTTGAACCGCTCGACGGGCCCGGGTGCCCCGGGACCGAGGCGCTCCGCGAGCAGCCGCAGGTCCTTTCCGGTCAGGTCGGGGTTCTGCTCGCTGCCGGAGAGCGCGAACTCCTTCTCGATGATCCGCTGCGTGAGCACGAACCACGAGTGGTCATGACCGGTCTTCGCGAGGTGCTCGAGCGTGCCGAGCGTGTCGAAGCCGGGGAAGAGCGGCGGAGGCAGTCGCCGCCCGGTCGCGTCGAACCACAGCGACGACGGTCCGGGCAGGATTCGGATGCCGTGCAGCGGCCAGACGGGGTCGTGGTTCCGGATGCCCTCGGTGTAGTGCCACATCCGGTCGCCGTTGACGAGGCGGGCGCCGGATGCCGCGGCGATGCCGAGCATTCGGCCGTCGACGTGTGCGGGCACACCCGAGAGCATGCTCGCGGGTGGCGTGCCGAGTCGCTCGGGCCACGCGGCGCGGACCAGGTCGTGGTCGCCGCCGATGCCGCCGGACGCGACCACGACGGCGGGGGCCCGCAGCTCGAACTCGCCCGTGACGTCGCGATTGGACGGCGCCCCGCGAGGCGCGTCGTCCGGTGCGAGGGTCGCGCCGCGGACGCCCACGACCGAGCCGCCGTCGACGACGAGCTCATCGACGCGGTGCCGGAACCGGAACGTCACGATCCCGGCCGCCTCGCCCGCGCGGACCTTCGCGACGAACGGGGCGACCACTCCTGGCCCGGTGCCCCACGTGATGTGGAACCGGGGCACGGAGTTGCCGTGGCCGACGGGCATGCCGCCGCCGCGCTCTGCCCAGCCGACGACGGGGAAGAAGCGGAGTCCCTTCTCGCGGAGCCAGGCGCGCTTCTCGCCGGCGGAGAACTCGAGGTACGCCTCGGCCCAGCGCCGACCCCATTCGTCCTCGTCGCGGTCGAAGCCGGCCGAGCCCAGCCAGTCCTCGCGCGCGAGCTCGAGCGAGTCGTGCACGCCGAGCCTCCGCTGTTCGGGCGAGCCCACCAGGAACAGGCCGCCGAACGACCACCACGCCTGACCGCCGAGGTTCGCCTCGGGCTCCTGGTCGAGGATCGCGACGCGCCTGCCGGCATCGACGAGTTCGGCCGCGGCGACGAGGCCGGCGAGGCCGGCTCCGACGATCACGGCGTCGAACTCGGTGGGGGATCGACGGGTCGGGTCGGCCACGGGGACTCCTTCGTCTCTGGCGGGGCCGGCGGTGAGGCCGCCCCGGTGCGATGGGGCCGAGCGGATGCTACTCCTCGAAGGTGTTGACCATGGCGAACGCGGCCCGTTGGAGATAGTCCCACAGCGTCGCCTCCGCGACGGGCGGCAGGTCGAGCGTGTCGACCGCGGCGCGCATGTGCGCGAGCCAGCGGTCCCGTGCGTCCGGATTCACCTTGAACGGCAGGTGGCGCATCCGCAGCCGGGGGTGGCCACGCTGCTCGCTGTACGTCGTCGGCCCGCCCCAGTACTGCTCGAGGAACATCAGCAGGCGCTCCTCGGCGGGACCGAGGTCCTCTTCGGGGTACATCGGCTTCAGCACCGGGTCGTCGGCGACGCCGCGGTAGAACTCGTGCACGAGGCGCTGGAACGTGGGGCGTCCGCCCACCTGGTCGTAGAAGCTGGGGGAGGGCAGGTTCACGCGGTGTCCTTCGGCGGGGTGTCGGGCAGGGTGCCGGCGTCCGTGGACGGCGGGGTCGCGGCATCCGTCGTCGCCACGCTGCCCGTACCGGTGATCGACTCGGCGGCTCGCTTCGCCCGGAGCTCGCGCTTGCCGACGGGCTTGGCGACCACGGGGCTCGGCGCGGTCTTCGGCGGCTTCGCGCCCTTGACCCGGGTGACGCCGTCGAAGCCGGAGAGGATCACGCTCGACAGGCTGGGCAGCTTGAGCCCGAGGTCGTCGAGCGCCCGCTTCAGCCGCATCCGCAGCTCGCGGGCGACGTCGTCCTTCGACGACGTGCGCACCTTCATGACCACGCGGATCACCATCGCGTCGGCGGAGATCGACTCGAGTCCCCACACCTCGGGCTTCTCGAGGATGCGCGAGCGCCACTTGCCGTTCTGCGCCATCTCGGTCGCGGCCCGCAGCAGCGCCGCCTCGACCGCGTCGACGTCGGCCTCGTACGGCACGGCGAGGTCGACGATGACCCGGGCCCAGCCCTGCGACATGTTGCCGACCCGCGTGATCTCGCCGTTGCGCACGAACCACAGCGTGCCGTTGACGTCGCGCACCGAGGTGACGCGGATCCGCACCTCCTCGACGATCCCGGACGCGGGTCCGAGGTCGACGATGTCGCCGACGCCGAGCTGGTCCTCGGTGACCATGAAGAAGCCGTTGAGGGCGTCCTTGACGATGTTCTGCGCTCCGAAGCCGAGACCGGCGCCGATCGCGGCGGACAGCAGGGTGAACGACCCGAGGATGTCGGGGGCCAGGACGTTCACGACCGCCAGCACGACGACGATGAACAGGGTGATGTTCACGAAGTTCGTGAGCACGGACCCGAGCGTGCGAGTGCGTTGCACCAGGCGCACGGCCGCGAGCGGGGATGCCGCGAGCGCCTGGGTGTCCTCGACGTGCTGCTTGCGCTTCACCCCGGTGACGATCCGGTTGACGGTGCGGTCGATGACGAAGTGCAGCAGCCAGCGGATCACGAACGCGAGCAGGACGATCGCGGCGACCGTGATCACGTCGGTGAGGAGCACGCCCCACCAGCCGGCCCAGAACGCGTCGAGCTGCGACGGGACGTCGACCTGGTCCGGGGCCGGCTCTTCGAAGCGGAGCATGGTCCGGAAGTCTATTCGACTCTGGATCGGGTGATCCTGCGCGCCGGCGCGCCCGCGGCCGGGCGCCGACCCCGGCTGTCGTCGTTCGCGTCAGCCGGGGTCGTGCTCGTTGCCTAGGCCGAAGCGGTGACGGATGCCGCGTCGCGGTCGCGCGCGGCGAGCGCGCGCTCGAGTTCGGAGAGCTGCTCGGCCACGAGGCGGTGCAGCGGCGCCGGCTCGGCGTGCCCGTCGAGCCAGGCCCGGATCCGTGCGGCGATGCCTGCGTCGACGACCGGCGCGGGGAAGAGCCGCTTCACGATGAGCGACGCCATCGTGAAGCTGCGCTCGGCCCAGACCCGTTCGAGCATGCCGAGGTAGTCGTCGACGGTGCCGGCGAGCAGTGCGGGGTCGATGGTGCGCTGCCAGCCGTCGGCGATCGCGCGGGCGACGTCGTTCGACAGCGTCGCGTCGGTCGCGACCCGGCGCCACGCGGCATCCTTCACCGCCCGGTCGGGTCGGGCCGCGCGCGCCGTCTCGGCGAGCTGACGGCCCTTGGCCGTGTCGTCGGCGGCGAGCGCCGTGTCGATCTCGTCGTCGGATGCCGCACCGAGCGCAGCACGCGCGATCGTGATCTCCCAGCGCAGGTCGAGGTCGATCTCGAGCCCGTCCAGGCGTGCCGATCCGGTCCGAAGCGCGTCGAGCACGTCGGCATGTGCGGGCACGCACGCGAGGCGCGTGAACGCCTTGACGAACTGCAGCTGCGCGTCGGAACCCGCAGGGGCGAGCTCGGCGAGCGCCCAGACCGCGTCGGTCGCCTCCTCGGCGAGCAGGTCGCGGTGGCCGTGGGCGAGGTAGCGCGACACGGCGAGCTCGAGGCGCGCCAGTGCGAGCCCGCGCGCGGCGGACTGCGTCTCCTGGCCGACGTTGGCGATGACGAGGCGCACGAAGTCCGACGCGGGCAGTTCGGCGTCGCGCACGCCGTCCCACGACGACCCGAGGATGACGGCGCGCGCGACCGGATCGGAGACCTCCGACAGGCGGTCCCGGGCTGCCGCGAACGAGTCGGCGTCGAGCCGCACCTTGGCGTAGGTGAGGTCGTCGTCGTTCACGAGCAGCAGCGCCGGACGCGCCAGCCCGACGAGCTCGGGCACGTCGGTCGACGGGCCGTCGATGTCGAGCTCGACGCGGTGCACGCGCTCGAGCCTGCCGTCGACGTCGTCGTACAGTCCGATGGCCACGCGGTGCGGGCGAAGCGTCGGGTGCGACGCGGCCGCGGACTGGAGCACGCGCGCGGCGGTGATCGTGTCCGCGGCACTCGTGTCGAGCCCGGTCGAGGCATCCGCCTCGACCTCGAGCCGCAGCGTGTTCACGCCCGCCGTCTCGAGCCACTTCGCCGACCAGTCGGCGAGGTCGCGGCCGCTGGCCGCCTCGAGCTCGGCGAGCAGGTCGGCGAGCGTCGCGTTGCCGTCGGCGTGCCGCGCGAGGTACGCGCCCACACCGCGCTGGAACTCCTCGAGGCCGACCCAGGCGACGAGCTGCTTCAGCACCGACGCGCCCTTGTCGTACGTGATCGCGTCGAAGTTCACCTCGACGTCGCCGATGTCGTCGATGACGGCCACGATCGGGTGCGTCGACGGCAGCTGGTCCTGCTCGGCGGCGTGGGTCTTCTCGTCGGTCGCGAACGTCGCCCACACGTCGGCGAACTCCGTGATGCGCGAGGTCGCGAGGGTCGACGCCCAGGTGGCGAACGACTCGTTCAACCACAGGTCGTTCCACCACCGCATGGTGACCGAGTTGCCGAACCACATGTGGCTGAGCTCGTGCAGCACCACGATGGCGCGCTGCTCGCGGCGCGCGTCCGAGACGCGCGAGCGGAACAGGTACGACTCGTTGAAGGTGACCGCGCCCACGTTCTCCATGGCGCCCCAGTTGTACTCGGGCACGAAGATCTGGTCGTACTTGCCGTAGGGATACGGCACGTCGAACGCGGTCTCGTAGAACGCCAGGCCGTCGCGCACGAGCTCGAACATCACGTCGGGCTCGGCGTACTGCGCGAGCGAGCGACGCGTGAAGAGGCCGAGCGGCACGTCGCGGCCGTCGGTGCTCGTCGCCGACGCATGCCACGACGCGTACGGTCCGGCGATGATGGCGACGATGTAGCTCGAGATCACCGGGCCGGTCTCGAAGGCCCAGGTGGCGGTGCCGGATGCCGCGCCCGGGGCCGGCTCGGGTGAGGGCGCGTTGCTCAGCACGGTCCAGTGCTCGGGCGCGGCGATCGTGAACCGCACCGCCGCCTTCAGGTCGGGCTGGTCGAACGCGGCGTACACGCGGTTGGCCTCGGCGACGGCGAACTCGGTGTACAGGTACGCCTCGCCGTCGACGGGGTCGACGAACCGGTGCAGGCCCTCGCCCGTGTTCGTGTACTCGCGCGTCGAGACGACCCGGAGCTCGTTCTCGGGGGCGAGGTCGTCGAGCCTGATGCGGTACCCGTCCGACACGGATGCCGCGTCGAGTGCGACCCCGTTCAGGACCACCTCGTGCAGCTCGGCCGTCGTCGACTCGATGAACGTCGACGCGCCGGGCGTCGCGGTGAACCGCACGAGGGTCTCGGAGCGGAACCGCCCGTCGTCGCCCGTGAGGTCGAGAGTCACGTCGTACGCGGGGGAGCCGATGAGCGCGGCGCGCTCCTCGGCCTCCGCCCGCGTGAGGTCGGGGCGACCCATCGGCTACGCCTCCCGTGCGTCGCGGGCCTGTGCGGCGATGGCGCGCTCGACCCCGGCGAGGCTCTCGACCACGAGACGGCGCAGCGCCGGCGGCGCGTCGGGGTTCGCGTCGAGCCACCCGCGGCTGGCGTCGACGAGCGCCGCATTCGCGAGCGGCGACGGGTACAGGCCGTCGACGAGCTTCTCGGCGATCGCGTAGCTGCGCTCCTCCCAGACGCGCTCGAGCATGCCGAAGTAGCGCTCGACGAACGCCTCGAGCAGCGCCGGGTCGGCGGCGCGGAGGAAGCCCGCCGCGGTGTCGCGCACCACCGAGTTCGACGCGGTGTCGACGTCGACGAGCGATGCCCACGCGCGCTCCTTCGCCTCGACGGTCGGGACGGCGGCGCGCGCCTTCGCGGCGGCCTCGCGGCCGGTCGCGGTGTCGTCGGTCGCGAGGCGCGCGTCGATGTCGCCGTCGTCGGCGCGACCCGCCGCGGCGAGTGCGACGAGCAGCTCCCAGCCGAGGTCGGTGTCGACCGAGAGCCCGTCGAGGGTCAGCACGCCGTTGTACAGGGCGAGCAGGTCCTCCTGGTGGGTGCCGTGCTCGGCGATCGACGCGAACGCCTTGACGAACTGGAACTGCGCGTCACTGCCCGGCTCGGCCTGGCTCGCGAGCTCCCAGAATCCGTCGGCGAGCTGACGCAGCGCATCCGCCCGCCCGCCCGGGTCGGTGTACGCGCTCGCGGCGAGGATCGAGTTCGCCAGCACGATGCGCAGCGTCGTCGACTCGGTCTCGCTCGCGATGTTGCCGAGCACCAGCGCGAGGTAGTCGCTCGCGCGCGTCTCGGCGTCGCGCGTGGCATCCCACACCGAACCCCACACGAGCGCACGCGCCAGCGGGTCGTCGATCTCGGACAGGTTGCCGAGCGCGACGCCGTGCGAGGCGCGATCGAGGCGGATCTTCGCGTACGCGAGGTCCTCGTCGTTGAGCAGCACGAGGTCGGGGCGGGCGAGGCCGACCAGCTCGGCGACCTCGGTGCGCTCGCCGTCGACGTCGAGCTCGACGCGGTGGTCGCGCACGAGCTTGCCGTCCTTCAGGTTGTAGAACCCGATCGCGAGGCGGTGCGGGCGGATCGTCGGGTACTCGGCGATCGCGGACTGCAGCACCGCGAACGACGTGATGCGCCCGTCGTCGTCGGTCTCGATCTCGGGGCGGAGCGTGTTCACGCCTGCGGTCTCGAGCCAGAGCTCCGACCAGGCCGAGAGGTCGCGGCCGCTCGAGACCTCGAGCTCGGCGAGGAGGTCGGCGAGGGTCGTGTTGCCCCACGCGTGCTTGCGGAAGTAGGCCGAGACGCCGGCGAAGAACTCATCGACGCCCACCCACGCGACGAGCTGCTTCAGCACCGAGCCGCCCTTGGCGTACGTGATGCCGTCGAAGTTCACGAGCACGTCCTCGAGGTCGCGGATCTCCGCGACGATCGGGTGCGTCGAGGGCAGCTGGTCCTGGCGGTACGCCCAGCTCTTCTCCATCGCGTTGAACGTGGTCCACGCGCCGTGCCACTCGGTGGCCTCGGCGGTGGCGATGGTCGACGCCCACTCGGCGAACGACTCGTTCAGCCAGAGGTCGTTCCACCACTTCATCGTGACGAGGTCGCCGAACCACATGTGGGCGAGCTCGTGCAGGATCGTCACGACGCGGCGCTCCTTGACGGCATCCGTCACCTTGGAGCGGAACACGTACACCTCGGTGAAGGTGACCGCCCCGGCGTTCTCCATGGCGCCCGCGTTGTACTCGGGCACGAACAGCTGGTCGTACTTCGCGAACGGGTACGGCACCCCGAACTTGCGCTCGAAGTACTCGAAGCCCTGCTTGGTCTTCTCGAAGATGTAGTCGGCGTCGAGGTACTCCGACAGGCTCTTCCGCGCGAACACGCCGAGGGGGACGACCCGGCCGTCGGCGCTCGTGAGCTCGTCGCGCACCACGTCGTAGGGGCCCGCGATGAGCGCGGTGATGTAGCTCGAGATGCGCGGCGTCGGCTCGAACGCCCACGTCTTCGCTCCCTCGTGGGCGTCGACCGGCTCGGGCGTCGGCGAGTTCGACACGACCTGCCAGTGCGCCGGCGCGGTCACCGTGAAGCGGAACGCCGCCTTGAGGTCGGGCTGCTCGAACACCGCGAACATGCGGCGCGAGTCGGGCACCTCGAACTGGGTGTACAGGTACACCTCGTCGTCGACCGGGTCGACGAACCGGTGCAGGCCCTCGCCCGTGTGCATGTAGCGGCCGTCGGCGACGACCGTGAGCTCGTTCTCGGCCTTCAGGTCGGGCAGCTGGATGCGCACGCCGTCGCTCACCTCGGCGGGGTCGAGCGGCTCGCCGTTCAACGTCACCGAGTGCACGGCCGCGGTGATCGCGTCGATGAACGTCGAGGCGCCGTCGCTGGCGCTGAAGCGAACGGTCGTCTCGGTCCGGAACACCTCCGGCCCCGTGGTGACGTCCAGGCGGACGTCGTAGTCGTGCACCGTGACGAGCGCGGCGCGCTCCTCGGCTTCGATGCGGGTGAGGTTCTCTCCAGGCACTCGGCTCTCCATCTGCGTCGAACGGATGCGTCGCCACGGGCGTTCGTGGGCCCGGGCAACCCGAATAGCCTAGCCCCGCGTCACCCGCGCCGGGAGGGGTCCTGCGCTCCCTAGACTTGGCGCATGCGCATCCACATCGCGACCGACCACGCCGGCCTCGAGTTCAGCCGGACGCTGCAGGCGCACCTGGCCAACGGCGGCCACGAGGTGATCGACCACGGCCCGGTCGAATACGACCCGCTCGACGACTACCCGGCCTTCTGCATCAACGCCGCGCTCGCCGTGGCGCGCGACCAGTCGGCGGGCGTGAAGACCCTCGGCATCGTCTTCGGCGGGTCGGGCAACGGCGAGCAGATCGCCGCGAACAAGGTCCGCGGCATCCGCGCGGCGCTCGTCTGGAGCATGGACACCGCGATCCTCGCGCGCCAGCACAACGACGCCAACGTCATCTCGATCGGCGCCCGCCAGCACACGGTCGAGGAGGCGATCCGCTACATCGACGCCTTCATCGCCGAGCCGTTCTCGGGCGACGAGCGCCACGTGCGCCGCATCGCGCAGCTCGCGGAGTACGAGACCACGGGCGACATCGCCGGCAGGGGCGTCGATGTCTCGGCGTAGCTCCACACGGCGCGTCCAGGCGCCCGCCGCGGGGGAGTAGCGCGCGTGCCCGAGGGCCATTCCGTCCACCGCATCACCCGGCAGTTCGAACGCAACTTCGTCGGTCACGTCGTGCGCGCCTCGAGCCCGCAGGGCCGGTTCGCCGAGGGCGCGGCCGACCTCGACGGGCGACGGATGACGGATGCCCGCGCCGTCGGCAAGCAGATGTTCCTCGGCTTCGAGGGCGACCGGTGGCTGCGCGTGCACCTCGGCATGTACGGTGCGTGGGACTTCGCGGGCGACATCCTGATGGACGCCACGATCGCGTCGTCGAACGGGCGCATGGGCCAGACGAACCAGAGGGGCACGTTCCTCGACGGCCCGAACCCCGATGCCGTCGTCCTCGACACCGCCGGCGAGAACTCGCTGCACTCGATCGGCGCGCCCCGTCGCACGCGCCTGCGCATGTCCGAGTCCGAGAAGGAGCAGAACGGCTTCGACACGTTCCCGCCCGAGCCGATCGGGCAGGTGCGCGTGCGGCTGCTCACCGACACCGTCGTCGCCGACCTCCGGGGACCGACCGCGTGCGAGGTGCTCGACCCCGCGCAGGTCGAGCAGGTCGTCGGCAGGCTCGGCCCCGACCCGCTCATCGACGACGGCCCCGACGCGGAAGAGCGGTTCGTCGGCGTCATCCGTCGCAAGCCCACCCCGGTCGGCCTGCTGCTCATGGACCAGAACGTGGTCTCGGGCATCGGCAACGTCTACCGCGCCGAACTGCTCTTCCGCGCCCGCCTGAATCCGCACACCCCCGGCCGGCTCGTGCCCGAGGAGACCGTGCGCGAGCTGTGGCACGACTGGTCGCGGCTGCTGCGCATCGGCGTCGAGACCGGCCAGATGATGACCATGGACGGGCTGGAGGGGCAGGCGTGGCGCGACGCGATGGCCAACCGCGACGACCGCCACTGGGTGTACAAGCGCGAGGGACTGCCGTGCCGGGTGTGCGGCACGAACATCGCGCTGGAAGAGATGGGCGCCCGCAAGCTCTACTGGTGCCCGAACTGCCAGGCATAGGAGCGCCATGAGACAGAACCCGAGCTTCACCCTCGCGAGCGAGGACGGCGTCAAGCGACTGGTGCGCGAGCACCCGTGGGCGACGATCGTGTCGATGACGGATGCCTCGGGCCTCGTCGCCTCGCACTACCCGGTGCTCCTCGACGAGGCGGCCGACGGCATCGTGCTGCTCACGCACGTCGGCCGCCCCGATGAGGTCGTGCACGAGCTCGGCCGCCACGAGGTGCTCGTCATCGTGCAGGGACCGCACGGCTACGTCTCGCCCGGCTGGTACGACGCGAACCCCGCGGTGCCGACGTGGAACTTCGTCACCGCCCACCTCCACGGCACGCCCGAACTGCTCGCGCCCGACGAGAACCTCCGTGTGCTCGACGCACTCGTCGACCACTTCGAGCAGCGCTTGCCCGAGCCGCGCGGCATGCGGTCGACTCCCGAGAACGCCGCCTACGCGGAGCGCATCGCCTCCGGCACCGTCGGCCTGCGCATCCCGATCACCCGCTTCGTCGCGAAGAACAAGATGAGCCAGAACAAGCCCCCCGAGACCGTCGACCGCATCGTCGCCGAGCTCGAGGGCGACGGCCCGTACGCGAACCCGGCACTCGCCGCCGAGATGCGGCGCACCCACGAGGCGCTCCGGGCGGCGCGCGCGTGAGCGGGGCGGATGCCGCGGCGCCGGCCGCGCTCGTCCTCGCCGGCGCCCGCCTGCCGGGCGAGGAACTCCCCGTCGACGTGCACCTCGACGGCGGACTCGTCCGCGGCGTCGTCCCCGCGGGCTCGCGCCCGCTCGCGGCAGGCGCCCGCCGCATCGAACTGGCCGGCAGGTGGGTGGTCCCCGGGCTCTGGGACCGTCACGTGCACATGGCGCAGTGGGCCATGGCCGCCCGCCGCATCGATCTCGGCGCCGTGACGGCGGCGGCGGAGGCGGCCGAGCTCGTCGCGGCATCCGTTCGCGCCGGCGCCGACGAGGTGATCGGCATGGGGTACCGTGACGGACTCTGGCCGGACCGCCAATCCGCCGCACTGCTCGACCGCGTCGCCGGCGACGTGCCCGTCGTGCTCGTCTCGGGCGACCTGCACTCCTGCTGGGTGAACACGGCCGCGGCACGCCGCCACGGCCTCGTCGATGAGGCCGGCGCGAGCGGGGTGCTGCGCGAGGAGGACTGCTTCCGCCTCGTGCGCGAGCTCGACGACGTCGCCGACGGCGTGCTCGACGCATGGGTCGCCGACGCCGCGCGCGCGGCCGCTGCGCGCGGCGTCGTCGGGATCGTCGACTACGAGATGCGCTGGAACCGCGACGACTGGGCCCGCCGCGCGGCGAACGGCGTCGACGCGCTCCGGGTGCGCTTCGGCGTCTACACGCAGCACCTCGAGCGGGCGTCCGAGGCCGGACTCCGCACGGGCGACGTCGTCGAGGGAACGGGCGGGCTCGTCCGCGTCGGGGGCTACAAGGTCATCACCGACGGGTCGCTCAACACGCGCACCGCCTGGTGCGTCGACGCGTACCCGGGCCTCGGACCGGACGAGCACCCGTACGGCGTGGCCAACGTGCCCCATGACGAACTCGTGCCGCACCTGCGCCGCGCCGGTGAGATCGGCCTCGACCCGGCCGTCCACGCCATCGGCGACCGGGCCAACGAGCGCGCCCTCGACGCCCTCGAGGCGGTGCAGCCGAGCGGATGGCACCGCCGCGCGTCCATCGAGCACGCCCAGCTGCTCCGGCACGACGACGTCGCCCGGTTCGCCCGCCTCGGCATCGTCGCGAGCGTGCAGCCCGAGCACGCCATGGACGACCGCGACGTCGCGGACCGCTATTGGGCCGGCCGCACCGACCGCGCCTTCATGCTCCGCGACCTCGCCGCGGCCGGCGTCGAGCTCGCCCTGGGCTCCGACGCGCCCGTCGCGACGCTCGACCCCTGGGTCGCGATCGCCGCCGCCGTGGGCCGGACGCGCGACGGCCGCGAGCCGTGGCATCCGGAGCAGGCCGTCGACGTGAGCGTGGCGCTCGCCGCGTCCACCGACGGCGCGGGGGCGGAGATCCGCGAGGGCATGCCCGCGGACCTCGCCGTCGTCGAACTCGACCCGTTCGCGGCATCCGTCGACGGCCTGCGCCGGATGCCCGTCGCGCTCACGCTGCTCGGCGGCCGGATCACCCATGGGGAGGGCTGACGCGGTCTCCGGCTCAGCATCAGGCGGCTCCGGCGCCGCCGGGTGGCTCGGGGCAACCCAGCAGGGCGAGGAGACGGCGGCCCTCCGATCTCGTGTCCTCTTCGCTGTCGACGACGTGGACCACGTACACGTCCTGGTCGCCCGCGCGGAGGTCGTCGTACTCGGAATCGGGGGTATGCGCCAGTCGCCGGGCCAGGCCGACCATCGCACTGAGGCCCGGGCCGTCCGCTGGGCCGCCATGCGCGAGCACGGACGCGGCCACGGCGACGGCCCGACCCAGAGCGGCAGGGTCGTCCACGCCGCGCGGACACAGCCACTCGAGCCTCGCGTCGACGTAGCGTGCGGCTCGGAGCTCCGCGTCGGGGCCCTCGGCGGCCGCGGCCTCGAGGTCGCGGAGCACCGCGTCGGCATCTCCCGCCGCGAGCTGGACGGCGAGGCGAGGCGCGTCGGTCGTCGTGTGCGAGTGCCCTGCGAGCGCGAGGGCGGCGGCTCGACCCACCTGCGACGGATCGTCCCGAGCGCGCGCCTGCAGCACGGTGAAGGCGCGGTCGTCGCTCGACGAGACCAGGCGTCCGAGCGCGCGATCGCGCAGGATCGGATCGGTGGCCGACTCGGTGGCGAGCGCGAGCAGTGTCGGGACGACATCATGCGGCGACGCCTCCAGTGCGGCGAACGCCCGGTCCCGCAGTCGGGGATCGCCCTCGCGGATGACCCCCTCCAGCACGGGTACGGGCAGGTCGGCGCCGAGCGCGCGCAGACCTGCAAGCGCCGCGCAGCGGTCGGGGACGGAACCCGGGACGTGGTGCTCGAGCACGGCCATGAGTGCCGGGACCGCGGCGTCGTCGCCAATGCCGACGAGCGCACGGATGCAGTCGAGCCGGTCCGGCTCGGCCGGGTCGGCCACCATGCGAGCGAGCTCGGGTGAGAGGTCGACGAACCTCGGCTCGTCGAGGAGGCCGAGCAGGTGCCGGCGCCGTCGCCGATCGGGCGACGACGCCGGTCCGTCGAGGCCGTGGATCGCCGCGACGACGACGGCGGGTCGTTCCTCGGCGACCGAACGGAGCAGCTCGTCGGCGTCGGTCGGCCGCCACCCGGACGACGCGAGGCCGGCGATCGCGGCGAGCGCCGTGACGGCGACATCGGGGTCCTCGCTCCGTACGGATCGCGTCAGGAGTCCCCACGCACCTTCGGTCAGCTCGGGGATCGCATCGCGACCGGCCTCGCGCAGGTGGTCGCCCAGCACCTCGAGCGTCCGCACGCGGAACGCGGGGTCGGGGTCGGTCTCCATGATCAGGCGCGACAGCGCCAGGAGCTCGTTCGCAGCCACGCGGCCGGATCCGACCAGCCGGGCCAGCGCCGCGGCGCGGATGTCCGCGGACCGCCGCGCGGCGGTCTCGTCGACCCGCCACGAGCCGAATCGGCGCCGGTAGCCCACCAGGCGCATGACCTCTCGAGCGTCGCCGCGCGCAGCGGGATCGAGTGCCTCGGCACGGCGCCGGCTCATCGCATCCTCCCCGTCCAGTCTCCCGCGACGAGACGGCTCCGGCAGAGACGAAGGACCCGTCGGGTACTCGCACCGCCGACGAGCGCGGGGGATAGCCCCCGCCCGATCCGGGTGCCGACCGGCTGGGGCGGCGTCCCCTTCGGCGGTTGGCTGGAGGCATGCCTGGACCCCGTCGCCCCCGCGCCGTGCTCGTCTCCGCCGGACTCCTGCTCGTCGCCTCCGGGACCGCCGTCGCACTCGCCGCCTGCTCGATCGGCGGGCCGGGTCGAGTCACGACCGTCGGCGAGGTCGACTTCGACACGCCGCTGCCGGTCCCGCCCCTCGCCCGATCCACGGTCGAGCCGGACGGCACGCGCGTCTTCGACCTGGAGGCGCGGGCCGGCACGACCGAGTTCACGCCCGGCGCCACCAGCGAGACATGGGGGTTCAACGGCGCGTACCTCGGCCCGACGCTCGTCGCCGAACGCGGCGAGAGGGTGCGCGTCGATGTCGCCAACGCGCTCGACGAGGCGACGACCGTGCACTGGCACGGCATGCACCTGCCCGCCGAGATGGACGGCGGCCCGCACCAGATGGTGCAACCGGGCGACATCTGGTCGCCCGAGTGGACCGTCGACCAGCAGGCCGCCACGCTCTGGTACCACCCGCACCCGCACGGCGAGACCGAGCAGCATGTCGCCCGCGGCCTCGCCGGAATGTTCCTGCTGCGCGACGAGGCCGAGGCCGCGCTGCCGCTCCCGCGCGAGTACGGCGTCGACGACCTGCCCGTGATCATCCAGGACGTCGCGCTGACGGACGAGGGTCGCCTCGAGACCGCGCCGCAGGGGTTCGCCGGCCGGCTCGGCGACGAGCTGGTCGTCAACGGGGCGCGCGGCCCGTACGCCGACGTCCGCGACGAGCTCGTTCGGCTGCGCCTGCTCAACGCGTCGACCGCGCGCAGCTACGCGTTCGGATGGGACGACGGCCGTCCGATCGACCTCATCGCGACCGACGGCGGGCTGCTCGAGGCATCCGTCGCCCTCGAACGCGTGATGCTGTCGCCCGGCGAACGCGCCGAGGTGCTCGTGCGGATGGAGCCGGGGGAGCGCCGCACGCTGCAGTCCGTGATGACGCCCGAGGCCGCCGGGCTGCAACCGGTCGTCGCCGGCATCAACGGCGCGACCGACGAGTTCGACGTGCTCGAACTGCGGGCGGCGGACTCGCTCGACGCCTCGCCCGAGGTGCCGGAGCGGCTCGCCGAGCTGCCGCCGGTCGAGACCGACGTCGCCGCGACGCGGATCTTCGAGCTCGAGGGCTTCGAGATCAACGGCCGGCAGATGGCGTCGGACCGCATCGACGAGACCGTCACGGTGGGCACCGCGGAGCGCTGGGTCGTGTCGAACCCGAGCGGCATGCCGCACAGCTTCCACGCGCACGACGTGCAGTTCCGCGTGGCATCCGTCGACGGCGCGCCGCCGCCACCCGAACTCGCCGGATGGAAGGACACGATCCACGTGCGACCCGAGACCGAGTACGAACTGATCCTCCGCTTCGACGACTTCGCCGATCCGGACACGCCGTACATGTACCACTGCCACCTGCTGTGGCACGAGGACCAGGGGATGATGGGCCAGTTCGCCGTCGTCGAACCCGGTCAGCGTGCGACGATGACCGAGGAGACGAACGACCATGACCACCACTGAGCCCACCACCGCACCGGCCGCCCGGCCGCCCGTCGCGTCGCCCACGGCCGAGACGACGGATGCCGCGCCGCGACGCGGCGGCTACGGCGCCCGCTGGGCGGCGCTGCCCCGCGAACTCGGCTACCTGCTGCTCGGATTCCCCGTCGCGGTCGTGGCATTCACCGTACTCGTCACGCTGTTCTCCACCGGGGTGAGCCTCATCGTGGTCGCCGTCGGCGTCGTCGTCGTGCTCGCCGCGCTCTACGCCGCGCGCGGCTTCGGCACGTTCGAGCTCATGCGACTGCGCTGGGCCGGTCGCGCACCCGTGCGGGAGCCTCGCTGGCAACGCGGCCCCGCAGGAGAGAGCGCCTGGGCGTCGTTCCTCCGACCGCTCATCGACGGGCACTACTGGCTGTACCTGCTGCACGGCATGGTCGTGCTCCCGATCGTGTCGCTGTTCAGCTGGATCGTGACGGTCGTGTGGACCTCGGTCGCGCTCGGCGGCCTGACGTACTGGATCTGGGCGTGGACGTTGCCGCAGCCCGATCGGGCGTTCCGTCCGAGCGAGTGGCTGCTCGACCGGGTCGTCCCCGGCGGCGCCGACGCGGCCGGCATCGAGCCGCTCGTCGCGGAGTCGATCGCGCAGTTCCTGCTCGGCGCCCTGTTCCTGCTCACCCTGCCGTTCATCGCGGGCGGCCTGACCCGCCTGCATGAGGCCGTCGACCGCGGCATGCTCGGCGCGTGGCGGTCCGAGGCGCTCGAGCGCCAGGTCGCGCAACTGTCGGCCTCGCGCGGCGCGGCCGTGCAGGCGGAGGACGCAGCGCTGCGACGGCTCGAGCGCGACATCCACGACGGCCCGCAGCAGCGCCTCGTGCGACTGCAGATGGACCTCGCCGCGATCGAACGCAAGCTCGACGCCGACCCGGAGGCCGCCCGCGCGCTGCTCGGCGAGGCGCGCGAGCAGGCCCGCGACACGCTCGACGAGCTGCGCGCCCTCTCCCGCGGCTTCGCGCCGCCGCTCCTGCAGGACCGTGGCCTCGCGAGCGCGCTCGAGTCGCTCGCCGCACGCAGCCCACTGCCCGTGACGCTCGAAGTGCAGGTGCCGACGGACGCCGCACTGCCGGCCGCCATCGAACGCAACGCCTACTTCATCGCGGCCGAGCTGCTCACGAACGCGGTCAAGCACGGCTCGGCGAGCGCCATCCGACTGCGGCTCTCGACGCGCGACACCGGCGCGAGCGGGCACTGGCTCGACCTCTGGGTGACCGACAACGGCCACGGTGGTGCGGCGTCGATCCCGGGACACGGGCTCGCGGGCCTCGACGAGCGCGTGCGGGGCCTCGGCGGGTTGCTCGTCGTCGACAGCCCCGCGGGCGGTCCGACCGTGATCGGCGCGCACTTCCCGTACGTCCCGGAGCCCGCGCACGGCGCTCCGGCGCCCTCGTCGCCGCCCGCCGGGCCGGGCGCCGTCGATGCTCGCTAGGGTGGGACGGTGACCGACCAGGCCGCCCCCGCCGCCCGCGTGCGCGTCGTGCTCGCCGAGGACTCGATGCTGCTGCGCGAGGGGCTCGTCCGCCTCTTCGACGAGGCCGGGTTCGAGACCGTCGGCGCGTACGGCGACGCCGACGCGTTGCTCGCCGACCTCGAGCGGGCGGAACCGGATGTCGCAGTCCTCGACGTGCGCATGCCGCCGACGTTCCGCGACGAGGGCGTGCGCGCCGCCATCGAGCTGCGCCGGCGCTCGCCGGGGCTCGGCGTACTGCTGCTCAGCCAGTACGTCGAGGGAACGTACGCGCACGAACTCCTCGCCTCGGCCGACGGCGGCATGGGCTACCTGCTGAAGGACCGGGTGGCGTCGCTCGAGGACCTGCAGGACGCGGTGCTGCGCGTGCGCGACGGCGGCACGGTGCTCGACCCGCAGGTCGTGCGCGAGCTCCTCGCGCGCCGCGGCGATCCGCTCCGCTCGCTGACGCCCCGCGAGCGCGAGGTGCTCGAGCTCATGGCCGAGGGCCGCACGAACGCAGGCATCGCCTCGCAGTTGTTCATCGGCGTCGGCGCGGTGGAGAAGAACGTGACGTCGATCTTCCAGAAGCTCGGACTCGAGGACTCGGGCACCGACCACCGTCGAGTGCTCGCGGTGCTCACCTGGATGCGGCGCTGAGCGGATGACGCTGCGGCCGGGCGGGCCGCACGTCGGTGCTCACGCGCCGGGGCGCAGATAGGGCGGCGGGGTCGAGGTCCGGCGGGGCACGTAGCGTTCCCAGTTCCGTTCGAAGTTCCGGAACGCGAAGGTCGCCGGAATCGCGGCCAGTCCGATCGCGAGAACCGCGCCCAGCGCGATGGACCATCCGAGCGGCACGCCGGCGGCGAGTGCGATGCCGCCCAGGAACAGGCCCCAGACGCAGGTGTCCACGAGGAGCAGCAGGATCCCCGAACTGCCGAGGAGGTGGCTCCACGTGCGCGTCCGCAGGAAGGAGTACGTCCGGTCGATGCTGTCGCGGTCGTCGGCGGAGGACGCGAGGAGGTACGGCTCGATCTCCGGGTCGAGTTCGACGTAGGCGCCGCGGAGCCGGTTCATGGCGAGGACGTACATCAGGTCCTCCTCGGCGACGTTCATGACGCGGAAGAGCGTGAGCAGCCCCATCACGCTGAGGAACGCGAGGATCGCGAGGGCCGCCCCGGTGAACCATCCGTCGAACCGCGTCGCCTGGCCGAGCACGCCGATGGTCAGCAGGCTTGCGGAGACGAGCGTGAGGAAGATCGTGATGCGGGTGAGGACCTCGACCTGCGCGGTGCTGCATGCGGCGAGGAGACCCCAGTGCTCGGTCGCGAGCATCTGCACGCGCCGCGCGGAACGCGCATCGGTGGACCCGTCGGCAGCCGTCGGTCGCTCGGATGCCGGCGGAGCCGGGTCGGGCCCGGGCGAAGCCGCCATACCGGCATTCTGCACCCGGGCCCGGATCCACGCACCTGTCGCGCGCGCAGTGTCGTGTTGCTCCTTACTTCACGCTCGTGTGCGCGGCGAGGAACCAGCGGTCCTTGTCGAGGCCCTGGCGTATCTCGATGGCCACGTCCTGGCTGGCCGGGTCGAGCTCCTCGAGCCCCTCGATCGCGGCGTTCACCCTCTCGGTGGCGACGTCGATCTGCGCGACCACATCGGCGATGGTCTCGTCGGACTGCTTGAAGCCGGCCTTCGGGTTGACGGCGTCGCTCTCCTTCGCGATCGTCGCGAGTCGAGCGTCGATCGGCAGGCCGAGCGCCACGACCCGCTCGGCGGCGAGGTCGGCCCATGCCTGCGCGTGATCCACCACCGTGTCGAGGAACTCGTGCACCTCGAGGAAGTCGCGGCCGCGGACGTTCCAGTGCGCCTGCTTGCCGTTGACGGCGAGCGCGGTGAGCTCGTGGACGACCGGGGTGAAGAACTGCGAGACGCCCGAGGCGACCTCGGGGTCGGCGCCGGCCTTGATCGCGGCCGATTTCTTGGGAGCCGTCTTGGAGTCGGTCATGTGGTCCCCTTCCACTCGTTGACGTACGCGTCAAACGCTACGCCGACGGTCGAATGATGACACAGCGGACTTCGCCGATTCGGAGGGGGTTGACGGGCTGGTGTGGAGGGGATGACGGTCAGTTGCTCGCCGGTCGAGGATGGTGGGCGCCGCGGTGGATCTCGATGACACTCGCGCGCCCGGGCGAGGCCGGGTCGTCGGTGATCTCGCGATCCGCCATGAAGCTGCGGATCACATGAGAGAGCTCTCCGGGGTGGCTGAAGTTGATGGCGTGGGCGGCGCCGCGGATCCCGACGAGGAGGACGTGCGAGTCGACCATCGCTGCGACCTCGTGCACGCGGTGCGGCGGTGGGAGAAGCGGATCGCGATCGCCGATGACGACGAGGGTCGGGATGCGCAGCTCGAGGAGGCGGTCCAGTGACGGGTACTGCGTCAGGGCGCGGAACATCCGGAACGTGCTGCGCACGCCGAATCGAAGGTAGTCGGGTGCCGCGACTCCGATCATCCGCGGCGGCTCACGCATTCCGTCTCGGCTGAGTTGCCGCGCGGCGCGCGAAAGCGGCTGGTTGTACGCGCCGCCGGCGGGGGAGACCAGAACCGCTCGATCGATCCGATCGGGGTGCTGACGGGCGAACTCGATGATCACCGGACAGCCCATCGAGTTCCCGACCAGCGTCGCCTTCTCGGCCCCGCGGTCATCGAGGAAGCGTGCGGCGGCGTCCGCCAGGTCGGGGACGTCGAGCGCTCCCGGTACCCGCTGGCTCCTTCCGAAACCCGGAAGGTCCGGGACGAGGGTGTGGAATTCGCGGCCGAGTCGCTCGGCCGTCGGCAGGAGGTATCGACCGCTCAGGCCGAATCCGTGGATGTGCATCATCAATGGCGCATCCGGTGGGTCCGGCGATTCGCGGTAGAAGACCTCGATCCCGTCGATCTCCGTCCAGCGTCCTGTCAGGGCCGACTCAGGACGACTCGGGTGGCGGCGGGACCGGTGACGGGATCCGGCGGGGGTGCGGGAGGGAGACGTCATCCCGACCCGCCCCCGCCGACTGCGGACCGCTGTCCGGCCGGCACCGTCCGCCGCTGCGTCGACTCGGCGATCAGGCCGCAGACCGCCAGTCCGCCGGTCACGGCAGCCCCTCGCCAGTACGGCGCGGCGATCCACGCCACGTATGCGGCAGCACCGATGGAGACCGCGAACGCGGTCGTCGCGACAGCCGACGATGCTCGCGCTCCCCCCAGCACGAGCGTCCCGGCGAGCACCATCCCGGCGCCGCCGAGAAGGGCCAGCGTCGCGGCGACGAGGGGCGCCTCCGGCGTGGCGAACAGCGCCGCCCCGAGGGCGACCTGGACTACGCCGCCGAGCCACCCGAGATTCGCGATGACCCGCGTTCGTTCGGATCGGGGAGCGGTCACGACGCATCCTCCCAAGGCCGCGGTGCCTGCCGTCGGGACCAGCGTACGCCCGAATCCGCCCGCGATCACGGCGCGGACAGCATCGGAGGGGATGACGGTGTCTGGATGCAGGACATCGTGGACGGGTGTCTCACGGCATCGTGAACGTTCCGGGGTGCTCGTGGCACGCGGATGGCACGAATCGCATCCGGTGCGAGTCCGGAGTGAGCGAGCAAGGGAGCGAAACGCCGTGAACAGGCGTTTCTCGGTGGAGGGGATGACGGGAATCGAACCCGCACCATCAGTTTGGAAGACTGAGGCTCTACCATTGAGCTACATCCCCGCGCGCCCGCTCGCGGGCACCCGATCATCGTAGTACACGATGACGCCCATGCCGTGCCGGCGCTCCGCGTCATCTGAGCGAGGCGATGGTGCGGACGGCGCCGCGGGCGAACCGCACCTGGCGCTCATAGGTCGCGGCGATCGCGACGAGCAGCGCCCCGGCGAGACCGAGCCACAGCCACCACCAGACCGCCTCGTACAAGCGGCTGATCCACGGCCACAATTGGGTGATCGCGTGCACGAGGAGCACGCCTCCGCCGAGGAGCGCCGGCGCCTGCAGCCGGAGCACGACGCCGACCACGACCGCGGCGACGGCGGCGACGCCGAGCGCGACGATGCGCCACAGGACCGGGTCGGTCCAGTCGGCGATGAGCGCGGGGATCAGCAGCACGGCGAGCCCCGGGCCCAGCGCCGGCCAGCTGCCGAGCGAGGGGCTGCGGCGCATCCGCACGGCGCCGGCAGCGAGCAGCGCCGTCGCGACGGGCACCGTGACGAGGTCGAACGGGTCGACCGCACCCGCTGCGAGGACGGCGACGCCTCCGACGGCCATGACGCCGAGGCTCGTCCAGCCGGTGACCGGTCCCGCGATCGGCCGAGCCCGGAGGGCGACCGCGGCCACGTGTACGGCCGCGAGCGCCGCGAACAGCAGGCCTGCGCGCAGCTCAGCGCGATCACCGTCGAGCGCGGCGGCCAGCGTGGGCAGCGAGGCGAGCGCGACGGATGCCGCGAGGCCCCACTCTGCGATCGCCGCCGGCCGCGCGTCCGATCGAGCCCAGGCCACCGCGGCGAGCACGCCCACCGCGAGGGCGAGGAGTGGCCAGAACTCGGGGATGAGCGCGCTCGCCTCGCCCTGAGCGATGGCGATGCCCCGTATGACGGCCGACCCGGCGACCGCGACCCAGCCGGTACCGACCACGAGGAGCCGCACGGGGACGCCGCGGGCCCGGTCGGGGAGGAACAGGCCCGACAGCACTGCGACCGATCCGGCCGCGACGAGTATGAGCGTCCGGAGCTCCGAATCTCCGGCGGTGACCACGCTCGGGAGCACGGCGACGGCGGCGGCGGCGCCCAGGACGGCGGTCCGGCCCGCGGCGGTCGCATCGCCGGCCGCGCGCCGCCACATGAGGAGGGCGCCGGCCGCCGCGAGCGCGGTGGCGAGCGGGAGCGTGTAGGCCTCGACCTCGCGGATGTCGTCGATCGCGAGTCGCGCCCAGACGGAGCCGACCGCGAGGGGGAGGCTCGCCCAGGAGACGTGGCGCGCGGGCGAGGAGCCGGCGATGGGATCTCCGTAGAGCGCGGCGACGAGGAACGGGACCGGGGCGAGGATCAGCAGGGCCAGCCAGGTCTGCTCCGGAGCCGCGGGCGGCAGCAGGGACGACTGCAGTGCCAGCACGACCACGACGCCGACTGCGACGCTCCAGGCGATCCTCGCCCGCGCGTCGCGCGGGAGGACCACATGGGCGAGCCCGGCGGCGAGCAGCGCGGCTCCGGCGACGCCGTGCACCACGAGGTCGTTCGACCGCCCGTACTCGGCCACGAGCGTGGCGCCTGCGAAGCCGAGCATGGCCGGCGTCGTGGCCGCGAACGCGACGCGCATTCCCGCGACCGGAGACCTCAGCCACAGCAGGCCGACGAGGGCGAGCACCATCGCCGGCACCCAGGCGAACGGCGTCGCGGTTGCCAGTCCGCCGACCGCGGAGACACCCGAGGCTGCGGCGGCCATGGCGCCGAGCACGGCTGCTGCGAAGAGCGGAACGGCGATCGCCACCCGGTCGCGGACCCGGAGGCGCGGCACGAGGGCCCCCGCGGCGAGCACCAGCGCTCCGACGAGACCGACGACGAAGGCCCCCTGGTCCCACGGAGCCACGATCGGTCGTCCCGCCGCGCCCGCCCAGGCCGGGGCGGCGAAGGCGCCGAGCGCCGCGACCGTCGATGCCGCCGACAGGTGGAGCGCACCAACGACAGGCACCGCCGCGGCAGGCCACACCCGGCCCGCCAGGAGCCGGCCGGCGACCGCGAGCACGATCACCGTCGCCACGGTCCACCACCACAGGTCGGCGCCGCCGTGCGCCAGTGCCCACGAGACCGCGGCCGCTCCGATGCCGAACACCGCGAGCACCATGACGGCGCCGGGCACGCGGTGTACCGGTCGCAGCACCGCGAGCACGAGGGCGACGGACGCGAGCGCGAGCAGCAGCCCGGTGGATGCGAGCAGCGTCGATGCAGTGGCGCCGGCGATGGCCCACGCGCCGAGCAGGAGGCCCGCCGGTACGGCCCCGAGCATTCGCAGCCTCCCGATCAGGGCCAGCGCGATCGCCGCGGCGACGCCGAGCGCGAGCGGCGCGAGCACGGCTGCGGCGGCGAGATCGCCGAGGTCGCCGATCCATGAGGCGGGGAGGTCCCTCGGGTCCAGCGCATCGAGCGACCACCTGCGGAACGGGACCTCGGCGAGCGGCGATGCCAAGGCTGCTGCGACGAGCAGCGCCGGTGTCATCGCGACGGCGGCCACCGATGCCGAGGCGATGAAGGCGGAGAACCCGTCGCGCGCCCATCGGCCGCGGATACGCGTCGCCGCGGCGGCGGCGCACGCGACGGCACCCGCGGACGCCGGTGCGATCCAGAGCGCGTCCCGGCCGGCGAGCTCGGCCGCCGCGCCGAGCGCAGGTGCGGCGGCCGTTGCGACTCCGGCCATCGCCGCAGCGAGCGGGGCCAACTTCGACCAGGCGTCGACCGACCTGAGGCGCAGTGCGACGAGCATCACGAGCCAGGCGCCCGCGATGCCGAGGAGCGCCCACGTCGGGCTCCATGCGATGTCGCCCATCGCCCACGGGGCCGCCACGAGCGCGATGGCGCCGCCGACCACGCCGGACCATACGACGATCGCCCGCTCGATCGAGGGGCGGGCGAACCGGGCGGCAGCGGCGGCGAGCAGGACCGCCGTGCCGCCGAGCCACACGCCGGTCGCGGTCTCGCCGCGGGGCGGGGCGCCGTACGCGAAGACGGCCAGGCCGACCGGAGCGAGCACGGCGGCGGCGATGCCCGGCACGCGCACGCGAGTGACGACGCGGGCCCCCGCGAGCAACGCCGCGAGCGTCAGGAGGGCACCGCCCCAGTACCCCGGCGTGTCGAGCCGGTTGCTGAGGAACAGGTCGTTCGCGCGGATGATCCAGACGTCGAGCACGAGCAGCACGACGGCGAGCGCCGCGACGCCCTCGGCGGTGCCCGGCAGGCCCCGCGCGCGGAGCAGCCACGAGAGTGCGAGCACCAGGACGCTCGCCACCGCGATGACGACGGAACGCACCTCGAGCGTGGCGATCAGGTAGGCCACCAGGAGGAACACGACGGCCGCGACCGAGAGGAGCACGACCCCGAGGGTGAGCAACAGCACCTGCACGCCGGACCGGCGCGGACGGGCCGGTGCGGGCGCTCCGGGCGCCGCGGCCGGCGCGGGCGCCGCGGCCGGTGCTGGCACCGCCTGGGCCGCGGGCGTTGCAGCCGGCGCCGTTGCCGTGGCCGGGACGACCGGGAGGGGCGGCGGCGATGGGACCGAACGGACCGCCGCAGCGGCCTGCTCGGCCCGCATGCGAGTGATCACCGCCTGTCGCTCGACCTCTGCGTCGCGCACGCGCGTGCCAGCGGCCAGCAGCTCGGCGGCGGCGGGCACATCGAGGCGCAGTCCGCACGTGTCGCACACCGGGCGGAACAGCTGGGAGAAGCAGGAGGGGCAGCGCGCGGTGTCGACGAGCATCGAGGGCTCGGTCGGCCAGCGCCGCAGGTCGGACGCCGCGGGACGCGTCTGGTGGCTCATGCGCCTCACTCTGGCACGGCATCCGGGCAGGTCGCGGCCCTTCCGGCTCGTCTGTGGGAAATGCGCGGCCTGATGGCCACCGGCCGGTGCAGTAGACTTTCGGGGGTCCAACCGCGCTTCGCACGCTTCGGCGTGCCGACGCGGCCGGACGACGAGTCAAGCCGACGGCTCGGGGCGTAGCTCAGCTTGGCTAGAGCGCCCGCTTTGGGAGCGGGAGGTCGCAGGTTCGAATCCTGTCGCCCCGACGAGTCGCCCAGGCTCGACACGAACTTCCACCAAACAGGAGAATCTTCCCCATGCCGACCACTTCGGTTGAGAAGCTGAGCCCGACGCGCGCCAAGCTCACCATCTCGGTGACGCCCGAGGAGCTCAAGCCCAGCATCGCCCACGCCTACGAGCACATCGCCGAGCAGATCGCCGTGCCCGGCTTCCGCAAGGGCAAGGTGCCGCCGCCCATCATCGACCAGCGGGTCGGCAAGGCCGCCGTGCTCGAGCACGCGGTCAACGAGGGCCTCGACGGGTTCTACCGGGCCGCGGTCAACGAGCACGAGCTACGTCCGCTCGGCCGCCCGTCGGCCGACATCGTCGAGTGGCCGAACGAGAAGGACTTCTCGGGCGACCTGCTGCTGGCGATCGAGGTCGACGTGCGCCCCGAGATCGAGCTGCCCGAGTACGCGGGCCTCGAGCTGACGGTCGACTCGGTCGAGGTCGGCGACGACGAGGTCACCGAAGAACTCGAGCGCCTCCGCAGCCGCTTCGGAACGCTCATCACCGTCGACCGTCCGGCCAAGACCGGCGACTTCGTGACGCTCGACCTCGTCGCCGTGATCGACGGCACCGAGGTCGACACCGCGAGCGGCGTGTCGTACGAGCTCGGCTCGGGCGAACTGCTCGAGGGCATCGACGAGGCACTCGACTCGCTCACCGCGGGTGAGACGACCACGTTCGAGTCGAAGCTGCTCGGCGGCGACCACCAGGGTGAGACCGCCGAGATCACCGTCACGGTCAGCGCCGTCAAGGAACGCGAGCTCCCCGAGGCCGACGACGACTTCGCGCAGATCGCGAGCGAGTTCGACACGCTGGACGAGCTCACCGCGAGCCTCAAGGAGCAGGTCGCGAAGAACAAGTCCTTCGGTCAGGGCGGCCAGGCCCGCGACCTCCTCGTCGACAAGCTGCTCGAGCTGGTCGAGGTCCCCGTCGCCGACAGCGTCATCGAGGACGAGGTGCACCGCCACCTCGAGTCCGAGGGCCGGCTCGAGGACGACGAGCACCGCGCCGAGGTCACCGAGTCCAGCACCAAGGCCTTCAAGACCCAGATCGTGCTCGACGCCATCGCCGAGAACGAGAAGGTCCAGGTCAGCCAGGAGGAACTCACGCAGTACCTCGTGCAGGGCGCCGCGCAGTACGGCATGGACCCGAACGAGTTCGTGCAGATCCTCAGCCAGAACGGCCAGATCCCGGCCATGGTCGGCGAGGTCGCGCGCAACAAGGCGCTCGCGATCGCCCTCGGCAGGGTCACGGTGAAGGACGCCGCGGGCAATGCCGTCGACCTCTCCGAGTTCACCGCCGTCGCCGAGGACGACGGGGCCGAGGCCGACTCGACCGAGGCCGCCGAGGAGAAGAAGCCGGCGAAGAAGCGCTCGACCAAGAAGGCCGACGGGGCCGAGGAGGCGCCGGCCGACGACGCTCCGGCCGAGGAGAAGAAGCCCGCCCGCAAGCGCACCGCGAAGAAGGCCGACGCCGAGTAGTCGGAACGGATCCGCAACGAGACGCGCCGGGGTCGGGCACTGCCCGGCCCCGTCCGTCGTCTCCGGACGATGGAGTGGAGCATGGACGACTGGCAACGGCGTGTCGACGCCGTGTGGGACGCGGCATCCGAGCTGGGCGACGACGTCGTCATCGATCGGATCGACGCGCTCGTCGCAGAGCTGCCCGCCGGCGACCCGCGCGGGCCCTTCGAGGCCGCGGGCGCACGCGACTCCGCCGGACTCGAGGAGCAGGCCGAGCCCCTCTACCGGCGCGCCCTCGGGCTCGGCCTGTCCGGTCGCGCCCGGATCGAGGCGCACATCCAGCTCGCATCGACGCTGCGCAACCTCGGCCGCCCGGCCGAGGCGCTCGCGCTGCTCGACGGCGTACGCAGCGACGCCGGCGACCTCGCCGAGGCGGTGGACGCGTTCCGGGCGCTGGCGCTCGCGTCGTCCGGTCGAGCGGATGCCGCGGCATCCGTCGCGCTGATCGCGCTCGCACCGCACCTGACGCAGTACCGCCGCGCCGTCGACGCCTATGCGCGCGAGCTGGTCGCACCGACGGCCGGCGCCACCGACCGGGACCACTGACGCGCGCCTCGTCGATGCGGCATCCGCCGACGGCGAACAGCCCGGTCCCTGCGTGTTGCACCGGATAGATTCGACACAACGCACGAACGAAACGGAGCGATATCCATGGCCGAACCGACACTGCAGCCCAGTGTGTTCGATCGACTGCTGAAGGACCGCATCATCTGGCTCGGTTCGGAGGTGCGCGACGACAACGCGAACGAGATCGCCGCGAAGCTGCTGCTCCTCGCCGCCGAGGACCCGAAGAAGGACATCTACCTCTACATCAACTCGCCCGGCGGGTCGATCACGGCGGGCATGGCCATCTACGACACGATGCAGTTCGTCCCGAACGACATCGTCACGGTCGGTATCGGCATGGCCGCCTCGATGGGCCAGTTGCTGCTCACGGCGGGCACGAAGGGCAAGCGCTACATCACCCCCAATGCTCGCGTGCTGCTCCATCAGCCGCACGGCGGCTTCGGCGGTACGGCGAGCGACATCCAGACGCAGGCGCAGCTCATCCTCGACATGAAGAAGCGCCTCGCCGAGATCACCGCCGCGCAGACGGGCAAGTCGGTCGAGCAGATCAACCGCGACGGCGACCGCGACCGCTGGTTCAACGCACACGAGGCGCTCGAGTACGGCTTCGTCGACCACATCCGCGAGTCGGCGCTCGACGTGTCCGGCGGCGGCGGCACCCAGCCCGGCTTCGAGGACACCAAGGCCTGAGGAAGAGAGAACTGCGAATGAACATCCCCGCTTTCGGCGGCACCGCGTTCAGCGGCGCCCAGGCCCCCGGCTCGCGATACATCCTGCCGAGCTTCGAGGAGCGCACGGCCTACGGCTACAAGCGCCAGGACCCGTACGCGAAGCTCTTCGAGGACCGCATCATCTTCCTCGGCGTGCAGGTCGACGACGCGTCGGCCGACGACATCATGGCGCAGCTGCTCGTGCTCGAGTCGATGGACCCGGACCGCGACATCATGATGTACATCAACTCGCCCGGCGGCTCGTTCACGGCCATGACCGCGATCTACGACACGATGCAGTACATCCGCCCGCAGATCCAGACCGTCGTGCTCGGCCAGGCCGCCTCGGCGGCGGCCGTGATCGCGGCGGCCGGCACGCCCGGACGCCGTCTCGCGCTGCCGAATGCCCGCGTGCTGATCCACCAGCCCGCGATGGGCGAGGCCGGCCACGGCCAGGCGTCCGACATCGAGATCCAGGCGGCCGAGATCCTGCGCATGCGCACGTGGCTGGAGGAGACGCTCTCGAAGCACTCCAACCGCTCCATGGAGCAGGTCAACACCGACATCGACCGCGACAAGATCCTCTCGGCGGCCGAGGCGATGGAATACGGCCTCATCGACCAGGTGCTCACGTCGCGCAAGACCCTGCCGGCGCTCTCGCGCTGAGCGATCGACGTCTCGAAGGGGCGGGTGCGGATGACGCATCCGCCCCTTCGTTCGTCAGGTTTCCGCCAAACCGTGGCGGATGGGCCCGGCCCGGCCCTCGTCGGGCTAGGCTCGGACCAGACGCGTTTCGAGGGAGGAAACGATGGCACGGATCGGGGAGAGTGCTGACCTGCTGAAGTGCTCCTTCTGCGGAAAGAGCCAGAAGCAGGTGCAGCAGTTGATCGCCGGTCCCGGCGTGTACATCTGCGACGAATGCGTCGAGCTGTGCAACGAGATCATCGAGGAGCGACTCGCCGAGGCGGGCGAGGCCGAGGCGGGCGACTTCGAGTTGCCCAAGCCGAAGGAGATCTTCGGCTTCCTCGAGGAGTACGTCATCGGCCAGGAGGCCGCCAAGCGCGCCCTCGCCGTCGCCGTCTACAACCACTACAAGCGCGTGCGGGCCAAGGCGTCGATCACGTCGGCCGACCGGGCCCACGATGACGTCGAGATCGCCAAGTCGAACATCCTGCTGATCGGTCCGACGGGCTGCGGCAAGACGTACCTCGCCCAGACGCTCGCGAAGCAGCTCAACGTGCCCTTCGCAGTGGCGGATGCCACGGCGCTGACCGAGGCCGGCTACGTCGGCGAAGACGTCGAGAACATCCTCCTGAAGCTCATCCAGGCCGCCGACTACGACGTCAAGCGCGCCGAGACGGGCATCATCTACATCGACGAGGTCGACAAGATCGCGCGCAAGGCCGAGAACCCCTCCATCACGAGGGACGTCTCGGGTGAGGGCGTGCAGCAGGCGCTGCTGAAGATCCTCGAGGGCACCGTGGCATCCGTACCGCCGCAGGGCGGGCGCAAGCACCCGCACCAGGAGTTCATCCAGATCGACACGACCAACGTGCTCTTCATCGTCGCGGGCGCATTCGCCGGCCTCGAGGAGATCATCTCGTCGCGCTCGGGCAAGCGCGGCATCGGCTTCGGAGCGCCGCTGCACTCCAAGCAGGACGAGGCGGAGCTCTTCAGCGAGGTGCTCCCGGAGGACCTGCACAAGTTCGGCCTGATCCCCGAGTTCATCGGCCGGCTCCCCGTCGTGGCGACCGTCACGCCGCTCGACCGCACGGCGCTCATGGAGATCCTCACCGAGCCGAAGAACGCGCTCGTCCGGCAGTACCAGCGCATGTTCGAGCTCGACGGGGTGCAGCTCGAGTTCGAGCACGCGGCCCTCGAGTCGATCGCCGACCTCGCGGTGCTCCGGCAGACCGGTGCCCGCGGCCTCCGCGCGATCATGGAGGAGGTGCTCGGGCCGATCATGTTCGAGGTGCCCTCCACCACCGGCGTCGCCCGTGTGGTCGTCACGAAGGAAACCGTGATCGACAACGCGGCACCGACGATCGTGCCCGCGAAGCCGCGCCGCGCCGAGAAGTCGGCGTAGCGCGCGGAACCCTCCGGCCCGCCGCCCTCGACTCGTCAGTCGAAGACGCGCAGCACGTGCCAATGCCGCCCGTCACTGCCGACGTCGAACACGTGCGTCTCGCCGTCGTCGGCGCTCGCCTGGAACCGCCATCCGGTGATCGCGAGCGGCGCTCGACCCGGCGCCACGTCGTGTGCCTCGAACGGATGCCACCAGTCGGCGGGGCCGACGAGGGGAGTGGGCGTGTCGCTCACACGGTATCGGCGGGCGCGCCAGACGAGCCGTTCGGGCGCACCGGACTCGCCCGTCCAGACCTCCGCCGGTTCAGCAGTGCGCCGCATGTCGTCCTCGCCATCATTCGAAACTGTGTTCGAATGCTACCAGCGTCCGGGCATGCCGAACAGGGCGGGCCACGCAGGCCCGACCGATGTCGTGGGCTACGCCAGGTCGTCGTCCGTGCGTGCGCCGAAGACGATCTCGTCCCAGCTCGGCATCGCCGCGCGCCCCTTCTTCGGGCGCGACGCCGACGACGCCTTGCCGCCCCACAGGGCGCGCGCGGCGCTGCCGGCCGGGCTCTCATCGGCCTGCTCGCCGTCGGCTTCCGTCGACATGGACTCGGGTGCGAGTGGCGCCGGCGCGACCGACGTGTCGGCGTGCGCGGCAGGGGGCGGAACCGGGGCGAACGGCGCCGGCTGCGACATCCGCTCGGATGCGCCCGTCACCGATTCGCGTTCGCCGCGCCGGCGCCGGAGCGCCTCGAGCAGGTCGGCCGTCTCGCCGGTGGGCGGCGCGGGCTCGTCGGCGCGCTTGATCGCCGCGCGCGAGGCCGCCGCGCTCGACGTCGGAGCCGGCTGGCGCGGCGCAGCCACCTCTGGCTGTGGCGCGGTGTCGTCCTCGGCGGTGTCCGACGGCTCGAACGTGAACGCGCCGCTGTCGAACCGCGACGACTCGTCGTCGGGGGACACCGCGCGCAGTCGCGGGATCATGCCGCCGCGGACCTCGCCCTGCTTGGAGAGAGTCGCGGCATCGGCGTTCTGGGGGTGGAGCGCGTGCTTGCGCGGCTCGAAGGTCCAGCGCGCGTCGTGGTCGATGCCGTCGGCGGTGAACTCGAGCTTGACCATCCAGCCGTGCTCGTCGTCCTTCCAACTGGCCCAGCGCTCGCCGTTGGCCCCGAGCCCGGCGAGGCGCTCGCGGACCATGCTGCCGAACGACGCGGGTTCCTCGCCGTCGGCGTCGCCCGGCGCGTGCATCGGCACCGCGAGGGCCGAGGTGACCATGTGCTCGCGCTCGGCGAGCACAGGACCCTCGAATCGGCGGATGGCGTCGACCGAGGCGCCCGTGAGTTCGGCGACCTCTTCGGCCGACAGCCCTGAGCGGATGTGCGCCTGAACCTCGCGCGGCGAGAGCCTCGGTCCTGTGTTCGTCTCGGGGACCGCGTGGCGGATGCGCGACTGGAGCACCTCGTCGATCTCGATCCGGAATCGCGCCCCGTCTTCGGAGGCTGCGACGAGGGCGCCGTCCTCGACACCGATCACCTTCAGTTCCTGCATCGCGAGAAGCCTTTCCGTGCCTTCGTCTCCGCCCAAGGATGCCACGGGGCCGGCCCGGTGCCCGGGAATACGGCGGGCGCGCCGCGAGTTGTGCATTCCACCGGAACAGGGGACTCCGGAATGGTTTGCTTACGCCATTGATTTGATGCAGACTATGCCCGCCGAACCCTCGGCAACGAAAAAAAGGATGGGAATGGCAACGGACTACGACGCGCCGCGGAAGACCGAAGACGACTCCGAGTCGATCGAGGCCCTCAAGGAGCGCGTGCCCGACAAGATGTCGAGCGCCGTCGACGTCGAAGACGCCGACAACCCCGGCAGCTTCGACCTCGCGGGTGCCGACCTGTCCGACGTCGAACTCGACGTCGTCGTGCTGCCGCCGCAGGAGGACGAGTTCACCTGCGTCAGCTGCTTCCTCGTGAAGCACCGCTCGCAGATCGACCACGACACGAAGCAGGGGCCGATCTGCCTGGAGTGCGCCGCCTAGGCCCGCTCCTCCTCGACTTCCGGCCGCCGCGATCCCTCGTTGATCGCGGCGGCCAGTTCGTTCGGATGCCGGGTCGACAGGAGCCAGTACGGTGCGGGATCCGCGGCATCCGCGATCGGCGCCTTCACCACGTCGCGGATCCACCCGCGGATGACGAGGAACGCGCGGGCGTCGAGACCGGTGCCGCGCTCGACCCGTGCCGCGTCGCCGACGGCGGGGACCGCGCTGCCGACCAGCTCGAGGGGCACTTCGGCGCGGCCGGCGCGCAGCCGTCCGCCGGACACCTCGATCACCGGCGCCGTGAGGGTCAGGGATCCGGCGACGACCGCGTACATCAGCAGGCCCGTCGCCACGCCGGCCGGCACCGAGACCGGGGCGAGGACGAGGATGCTCGAGGGGATGAGCAGCAGGCTGATGAGGTAGATCCAGGGGGTCGGCCACAGCCGTTCGCGATAGTCGGGCATGGGTCTATCAGACCAGACTTCTGCACTACCCTCGAACGGTGACCGATTCCGTCGATGTGCTGATCACGGCCGACCGCGTGCCCGGATACGCCCACCCGGGCGATGCCGGCGCAGACCTCCACGCCGCCGAGGCCGTGGTGCTCGAGCCGGGGGAGCGCGCGACGGTGGGCACAGGCGTGGCGATCGCGCTGCCCGACGGGTACGTCGCCTTCGTGGTTCCGCGCTCGGGCCTGGCCTTCAAGCACGGCATCACCATCGTCAACGCCCCGGGCACCGTCGACGCCGGATACCGCGGCGAGATCAGGGTCGCGCTGTTGAACACCGACGCCCGTGAGGCCTACCGCATCGAAGCGGGCGACCGCATCGCCCAGCTCGTGGTCATGCCGGTCAGCCGGGCGCGGTTCGTGGAGGTCGAGACGCTGCCCGGCAGCCTCCGCGGCGAAGGTGGATTCGGGTCCACCGGATTCGGGGCGAACCAGTCAGGAGCACACGCGTGAGCGACATCGAGAACATCGACGACATTCCCGTCGACCACCCCAAGTCGGCGCCCGCCGATCGCGCTGCGAACGGCCCGCTCGACGAGTCGGAGGCCAACCCGGTGCGTCCGTACGTCGACCTCGGCGGCGTCAAGGTGCTGCCGCGCGAGGGCCTGCACCTGCGGCTCGAGGTCGAGGAGGGCAGCAAGCGGGTCGTGGCGGTCGGCCTCGACTACGCCAACTCCACGCTGCAGGTGCAGCCGTTCGCGGCACCGCGCTCGAGCGGGCTGTGGCACGAGATCCGCGAGCAGATCGCCGACCAGATCGCCCGCCAGGGCGGAACCACCACGGTCCGCGAGGGGTCGTTCGGACCGGAACTGCTCGCGCAGATCCCCGTCAACACCGCCGACGGGCAGACCGGCCAGATGCGGCTCGCGCGTTTCATCGGCGTCGACGGGCCGCGCTGGTTCCTCCGCGGCGTGATCGCGGGCGAAGCTGCGGCCGACCCGACGGCCGCCGCCAAGGTCGAGGACCTCTTCCGCTCGATCGTCGTCGTGCGCGGAAACACCCCGATGCCGCCGCGCGACCTCATCCCGCTGCGCATGCCGGCGCCGTCGTCGGGCGGTCCGGCCGCGTGACGACGCACGATCCCGATGCCGACTCGCCGTCGAACGGCGCGCCGCCCGACGCCGCCGCCGGCGCGTCCGGCGAGGGGAATCGCCCGGTACCGGCCGAGACCGGACGCGACGACGGGACGGCGCGTGACGACGACGGCGCCGACGAGATCGCGCGCCAGCTCGCGGCCGCGGCGGAGCGCTCCGGGCTCGGTCGCATCGCCCGCGACGAGACGCTGACGCCTGCCGACCTCGTCGGGGCGCTGGGCGGCATCCGGGGCCTCGCCGAGGCGATCCTGCCCGGCCTCGTGTTCCTCGTCGCCTATACGTTCACGCGCGAGCTCGTGTGGGCGCTGACCGCGTCCCTCGGCCTCGCGGTCGTCTTCACGATCGCTCGCCTGGCCACGCGCAGCCAGCCGACGCAGGCCATCGCGGGGCTCATCGGCGTCGCGGCATCCGCTGCGCTGGCGCTGTGGACCGGGCGGGCCGAGGACAACTACGTCATCGGCTTCTACACGAACGCCGCCTACGCGGTCGCGATCCTCATCTCGCTGCTCGTGCGATGGCCGCTCGTCGGGCTCATCGTCGGCTTCCTGATGGGCGACGGCACCGCGTGGCGCGAGCGGCGTCGGACGTACCGTGCGATGCAGCTGCTCACCCTCGTCTGGCTCGGCATGTTCGTCGCCCGCTTGATCGTGCAGGTCCCGTTCTACTTCGCCGGCAACGTCGAGGCGCTCGGCGCGACCCGGCTCCTCATGGGCGTGCCGCTCTACGCGTTGCTGCTCGTCTTCTCGTGGCTCGTGGTGCGCGCCGTGTACCCGGCGCGCACGACCGCGGCCGAGTGATAGAGTTATCTCGATATCAAGATAATTTTCCGGATGCCGGAGTGAGCCTGTCGGCAGGCGGGACCCTGCACTAGCCTTGCTTGGGCGGGGCAGCGGATCACCACGAGCACCGTCATGTGCCGCCGCGGGCGGCATCCGCGAAGGAGAGGACACCGTGTCTGCAGTGAACAGTTTCGGGGCGAAGGACACGCTCCACGTGGGCGACCAGTCGTATGAGATCTTCAAGATCGACACGGTCCCCGGTCACGAGAAGCTCCCCTTCAGCCTGAAGGTGCTCCTCGAGAACCTGCTCCGGACCGAGGACGGCGCCAACGTCACCAAGGAGCAGATCCAGGCGCTCGGCTCGTGGGTCCCCACGGCCGAACCCGACACCGAGATCCAGTTCACGCCGGCCCGCGTCGTCATGCAGGACTTCACCGGCGTGCCCTGCATCGTCGACCTCGCGACCATGCGCGAGGCCGTGGTCGCCCTCGGCGGCGACCCGAACAAGATCAATCCGCTCTCGCCGGCCGAGATGGTCATCGACCACTCCGTCATCGCCGACCTGTTCGGCACCGAGAACGCCCTCGAGCGCAACGTCGAGATCGAGTACGAGCGCAATGGCGAGCGATACCAGTTCCTGCGCTGGGGCCAGACGGCGTTCGACGACTTCAAGGTCGTGCCGCCCGGTACGGGCATCGTGCACCAGGTTAACATCGAGCACCTCGCGAAGGTCATCTACCACCGCGACGTCGACGGCGTCACCCGTGCCTACCCCGACACGTGCGTCGGCACCGACTCGCACACCACGATGGTCAACGGCCTCGGCGTGCTCGGATGGGGCGTCGGAGGCATCGAGGCCGAGGCGGCCATGCTCGGCCAGCCCGTCTCGATGCTCATCCCCAAGGTCGTCGGGTTCAAGCTGTCCGGCGAGATCCCCACGGGCGTCACCGCGACCGACGTCGTGCTGACCATCACCGACATGCTGCGCAAGCACGGCGTTGTCGGCAAGTTCGTCGAGTTCTACGGCTCCGGCGTGGCATCCGTGCCGCTCGCCAACCGCGCGACCATCGGCAACATGAGCCCCGAGTTCGGCTCGACCGCCGCGATGTTCCCGATCGACGAGGTCACCGTCGAGTACCTGCGCCTCACGGGCCGCAGCGACGAGCAGCTCGCGCTCGTCGAGGCCTACGCGAAGGCGCAGAAGCTCTGGCACGACGCAGAGCACGAGGCCGTGTACTCCGAGTACATGGAGCTCGACCTGTCGACGGTGGTGCCGTCGATCGCCGGCCCGAAGCGCCCGCAGGACCGCATCGAGCTCACCGAGGCGAAGGAGCAGTTCGAGAAGGACCTCATGAACTACACCGACGCGGTGCACGACCTCGTCGACCTCGAGGTCTCGGAGTCCTTCCCGGCGTCCGACCCGCCGAGCAACACGCCCGAGGACGAGCACAACCACCACGTGCACTCGCATCACGCGCACCCGCCCAAGGCCGTGTCGAAGCCGACCCCGGTGCAGACCGCCGAAGGCCAGGCGTACACGCTCGACCACGGCGCAGTCGCCATCGCCGCGATCACGTCGTGCACCAACACGTCGAATCCCTCGGTCATGCTCGCCGCGGGCCTGCTCGCCCGCAACGCGGCGCAGAAGGGCCTCAAGGCCAAGCCGTGGGTGAAGACCACGCTCGCTCCGGGCTCGAAGGTCGTCACCGAGTACTACGAGAAGGCCGGCCTCGACGACGACCTCGAGGCGCTCGGGTTCTACACCGTCGGCTACGGCTGCACGACCTGCATCGGCAACTCGGGTCCGCTCATCGAGGAGGTCTCCGCCGCGGTGCAGGAGAACGACCTGGCGGTGACCGCGGTGCTCTCGGGCAACCGCAACTTCGAGGGTCGCATCAACCCCGACGTGAAGATGAACTACCTCGCGAGCCCGCCGCTCGTGATCGCCTATTCGCTCGCCGGAACGATGAACTTCGACTTCGAGAACGACCCGCTCGGGAAGGACACCGACGGCAACGACGTCTACCTCAAGGACATCTGGCCCGACGCCGCCGAGGTGCAGAAGACCATCGACGAGTCGATCAACGAGGAGATGTTCACGCGCCAGTACGCGAGCGTGTTCGAGGGCGACGAGCGCTGGCGCAACCTGCCCACGCCGACGGGAGCGACCTTCGAGTGGGACGCCGAGTCGACCTACGTTCGGAAGCCCCCGTACTTCGACGGCATGACCATGGAGACCACGCCCGTCGCGGACATCGCCGGCGCACGCGTGCTGGCCAAGCTCGGCGACTCGGTCACGACCGACCACATCTCGCCGGCGGGTTCCATCAAGGCCGACAGCCCCGCCGGCCGGTACCTCACCGAGCACGGCGTCGACCGCAAGGACTTCAACTCGTACGGCTCGCGCCGTGGCAACCACGAGGTCATGATCCGCGGCACGTTCGCGAACATCAGGCTGCGGAACCAGCTCCTCGACGGCGTCGAGGGCGGCTACACGCGCGACTTCTCGCAGGAGGGCGGCCCGCAGTCGTTCATCTACGACGCGAGCCAGAACTACCAGGCCCAGGGCACTCCGCTCGTCATCTTCGGCGGCAAGGAGTACGGCTCGGGCTCGTCGCGCGACTGGGCGGCCAAGGGTACGAGTCTCCTCGGTGTGAAGGCGGTCATCACCGAGAGCTTCGAGCGCATCCACCGCTCGAACCTCATCGGCATGGGCGTCGTGCCGCTGCAGTTCCCGACGGGGGAGACGACCGACTCGCTCGGCCTCGACGGCACCGAGGTCGTCTCGATCACGGGCCTCGAGCAGCTGAACGAGGGCGTCACCCCGAAGACGGTCCACGTCGTCGCCGAACCGAGTGAGCACTCGCCCGAAGGCAAGCAGACGGTCGAGTTCGACGCGGTCGTCCGCATCGACACGCCCGGCGAGGCGGACTACTACCGCAACGGCGGCATCCTGCAGTACGTGCTTCGCAGCCTCGTCTGACGAGGAGATCGACGGGGGCGGCGAGCACGGCTCGCCGCCCCCGTTCTCTGCCCGGGCTCTCAGGTCGTCCGGCGTAGACTCGAACGAATCCCGGGGCTGCGAGGCCCCCGTCTTCGGAGGCACGACGAATGAGGCTGATCGACACGATCCGAGGTCCCCGCGACCTGGACGCGCTCTCCCACGACCAGCTCGAGGAGCTCGCGCGGGAGATCCGCGAAGTGCTCGTCGCGAGCGTGTCGAAGACCGGCGGCCACCTCGGCCCGAACCTGGGCGTGGTCGAACTCACCATCGCGATCCACCGCGTGTTCGACTCGCCGCGCGACCCGATCATCTTCGACACGGGGCACCAGTCGTACGTCCACAAGCTGCTGACCGGGCGGAAGGACTTCAGCACCCTGCGTCAGACCGGCGGCCTCGCGGGTTACCCCCAGCGGTCGGAGTCCGAGCACGACGTCGTCGAGAGCTCGCACGCGTCGAGCTCGCTGTCGTGGGCCGACGGCATCTCGAAGGCGTTCGAGATGACCGGTCAGGGCGATCGTCACGTCGTCGCGGTCGTCGGCGACGGAGCCCTCACCGGCGGCATGACCTGGGAGGCGCTCAACAACATCTCCGACGACAACACGCGCAATCTCGTGGTCGTCGTGAACGACAACGGACGTTCGTACGCGCCCACGATCGGCGGCATGGCGCGCTTCCTCAACTCCGTGCGGACCAAGCAGTCGTACCGCACACTCCACCTGCGCAGCCGCAGCGCGTTCGACAGGCTCGGCTCGCCCGGGCGCGCGTTCTACCGCGGCGTCCGCGGCGGCCTGCACGGCTTCCTCAGCCGGTTCAGCGGCAACGAGGCGCTCTACTCGAACCTCGACATCAAGTACATCGGCCCCATCGACGGTCACGACGAGCGCGCCGTCGAGGAGGCGCTCCGCCAGGCGAAGTCGTACGGGGCGCCCGTCATCGTGCACACGATCACCGACAAGGGCCGCGGCTACGAACCGGCCCGCCGCGACGTCGCCGACCAGTTCCACGCCGTCGGCCAGATCGACCCCGAGACGGGCGAGTCGACGGAGAAGGCCTCGGCACCGTCGTGGACCGGCGTGTTCGCGGACGAGCTGGTCAGCCTCGCCGAGCGCGACGAGCGGCTCGTCGGCATCACCGCCGCGATGCTGCGTCCGACGGGCCTGCACCGGATGGCCGAGCGGTTCCCGGCGCGCGTGTTCGACGTGGGCATCGCCGAGCAGCACGCCGCCACGTCCGCGGCGGGCTTGGCCTTCGGAGGGCTCCACCCGGTCGTGGCGGTCTACGCGACGTTCATCAACCGCGCGTTCGACCAGGTGCTCATGGACGTCGCGCTGCACAAGGCCGGCGTCACGTTCGTGCTCGACCGTGCCGGGGTCACCGGCCCCGACGGCCCCAGCCACCACGGCATGTGGGATCTCTCGATCCTCCAGGTCGTGCCCGGCATCCGGATCGCCGCACCGCGCGATTCGGTCCGGCTGGCCGAGGAGCTCGGCGAGGCCGTGCAGGTGCACGATGGGCCGACGGTGCTGCGCTTCCCGAAGGGCGCGGTCGGCACCGAGTACGACGCCGTGCGCCGCACCGGGGACGGCGTCGACGTGCTCGTCGAGTCGGAGCGTCGCGACGTCCTCATCGTCACGGTCGGCCCGATGGCCGGCGTCGGCCGCGAGGTCGCGGAGCGGCTCGGCGCGCAGGGGATCGGGGCGACCGTGGTCGACCCGCGCTGGGTCGTGCCCGTCCCGCGCAGCGTCGTCGAGCTGGCGGCCGACTACCGCATCGTGGTCAGCATCGAGGACGGCATCCGCGTCGGCGGCATCGGCACGAGGATCCGGCAGGATCTCCGCGAGGCGGGCGTCGACACGGCCGTGACCGAAGTGGGCCTTCCCGACGAGTTCCTCGACCACGGCGCCCGCGGCGACATCCTCGAGCGCGTGGGCCTCACGCCGCAGCACATCGCTCGCGACGTCACCGCGATGGTCCTCGGCAGCAAGCTCCCGCACGCCCGCAACGCCGGCGTCGAGCTCTCGGCCGACACCGGTTCGCGTCCGCGCGTCTGACGTGCGAGGCTGGCTCAGCCGATGCGGTAGACGTGCTCGACCGAGTCGCCCAGCCGAGTGACGCCCGTCAGGCTGAGTGGGGGAGTGACCGTGTCGACCGGCAGGAGCGGCCGGCCGCGCCCGAGCGCCACCGGCATGTACGTCACGAGCACCTCGTCGAGCCGCCCGGCCTCGAGGAACTGCGCCGCGACCGGACCCCCGCCGACCACCCACACGTTCCGGCCGGCCGCCGCGACGACCGCCGCATCGGCCACGGCACCTGCGTCGCCCGAGACGAATCGGATGTCGGCGCCGTCGGGCACCGGCAGATCACGGTGGGTGAGCACCCAGGTCGGCAGCGAACCGTAGGGCCATCCGCCGCCCTCGCGCAGCACCCACTCGTAGGTCGTCGCGCCGAGCACGAGGGCGCCGACCCCGGCGAAGAACCGCTCGTAGTGCTCGCTGAAATCCGCCATGCCGAACTGGAGCAGCCAGGCGAGATCGTCGTGCTCGTCGGCGATGAAGCCGTCGAGAGTGGAGGCCACGTAGTACTGGATCCGCGTCATCCGCCGAGCATACGAACGGCCCCCGACATCGTGCGTCGGGGGCCGCTCGTGCGGTGCGAGTGGCGCGTCAGGCGCCGACGCCGCGGATGGGCGGGTGGTGGAACGTGTCACCGAACGCGCGCTCGGACGCGCCGACCCGGTCGAGGTACGGCGTCGCCCCGCCGGCCTGGAAGGGCCAGCCTGCGCCGAGGATGAGGCACAGGTCGATGTCCTCGGCCGCCGCGACGACCCCCTCGTCGAGCATGAGCCTGATCTCGCGGGCGAGCTCGTCCTCGACGCGGCGGAGGATGGTGGCCTCGTCGACCGGGGTCCTGCCCACGGTGATCGCCTTCTTCGCCTCCTTGGTGAGGTCGGTGACCTTGCCGTGCTTGTCCTTCTCGACGACCGGGCCGTCGAGCTTCGCGAGCGCGTGCAGGTTCTCGGACGAGTAGAAGCGCTCGGGGAACTCGCGGACCATGGTGTCCTGGACATGGGCGGCGACCGCCCAACCCACGAGGTCGATGAGCTCGAACGGACCCATCGGCAGGCCGATCGGGGCGAGCGCCCGCTCGACGACCGGGACCGGGGTGCCCTCGTCGACGGCGCGCGCGGCCTCGCCCATGACCTTGGCGAGCAGCCGGTTCACGACGAACCCCGGGGCGTCGGCCGTGAGCACGGCGCTCTTCTTCAGCTTCGCAGCGACGGCGAAGGCGGTGGCGAGCGTCTCGTCGTCGGTGGCCGGGGCCTTCACGATCTCGAGGAGCGGCATGACCGCGACCGGGTTGAAGAAGTGGAAGCCGACGACGCGCTCGGGGTGCGCCAGCTTGGCACCGATCTGCTCGACCGAGAGCGACGAGGTGTTCGTCGCGAGGATCGCCGTCTCGGAGAGGTGCGGCTCGACCTCGGCGAAGACCTGCTGCTTGACCGCGAGGTCCTCGAAGACGGCCTCGATGACCCAGTCGCAGTCGGCGAAGTCGGCCTTGTCGGTCGTGCCCGTGACGAGCGCGCGGAGGCGGTTCGCCTCGTCGGCGTCGATGCGGCCCTTCGACTGCAGCGTCCCGATCTCATCGCGGATGTACGCGAGGCCCTTGTCGACGCGCGCCTGGTCGAGGTCGGTGATCACGACCGGCACCTGCAGGCGGCGGACGAACAGCAGCGCGAACTGGCTGGCCATCAGGCCGGCCCCGATGATGCCGACCTTGGAGACCTTGCGGGCCAGCTTCGGATCGGGTGCACCGGCGGGCTTCTTGGCGCGCTTCTGCACGAGGTTGAACGCGTAGATCGACGCGACGAACTGGTCGCCCGAGACGAGGTCGGCGAGTGCTTCGTCCTCGCGGGCGAACCCCTCCGCCTTCGTGCCGCTCTTGGCCGCCTTGATCAGGTCGAGCGCGACGAACGGAGATTTCGCGGTCGTTCCGATCCTGCCCTCGATGCTCTTGCGCGCGATGCCGACCGCGACATCCCACTTGGCGAGCTTCTCGAGCTTGCCCGGCGCATTCGGGCGCTTGACGGTGATGTCGCCGCCCAACACTCCGTCGGCCCACTTGAGCGAATCCTCGAGGAAGTTCACCGGGGAGAACATGGCGTCGGCGATGCCGAGCTCGAGCGCGTCCTTCGCCTTGAGCATGCGGTTGTTCTTGAGGGGGTTCTCGACGATCACGCGCAGCGCATTCTCGATGCCGATGAGGTTCGGCAGCAGGTAGGCGCCGCCCCAGGCGGGCACGATGCCGAGGAACACCTCGGGCAGGGCGATCGCCGGCGCCGAGGCGTCCACAGTGCGGTAGTCGCTGTTCAGCGCGACCTCGAGGCCGCCACCCAGGGCGAGCCCGTTGATGAACGTGAACGACGGCACGCCGAGCTCGCCGAGCTTGCCGAACACCATGTGCCCGAGCTGGCCCATCTTGAGGGCGATGTCGCGGCTGGGGATCTCGCCGACCTTCGAGAGGTCGGCGCCCGCGGCGAGGAAGTACGGCTTGCCGGTGATCGCGACGGCCTGGATCGAGCCGGCGGACGCCCGTGCCCTCAGCTCGTCGAGGCGATCGTTCAGCTCGAGCAGCGTCACCGGACCGAGCGTCGACGGACGCGTGTGGTCGCGCCCGTTGTCGAGCGTGATGAGGGCGAGCACCCTGCCCGACGGCAGGCGGACGTCACGGACGTACGAGTGCGTCACCACCTCGTCGTCGGCGAAGGCGGCCGCCAGCTCGGAGAAGTCGATCTTCGAGTAGTCGGTCATGTCGCTCAGCGGCCCTTTCCGTAGCGCTTGTGGTGCGGGTTCTCCCAGATGACGCTGCCGCCCTGGCCGAGACCCACGCACATCGCCGTGAGCCCGTACCGCACCTCGGGGTGCTGCTCGAACTGGCGGGCGAGCTGGATCATGAGACGGACGCCCGAGGCGGCCAGCGGGTGGCCGATCGCGATGGCGCCGCCCCACTTGTTGACGCGGGGGTCCTCGTCGTCGATGCCGAAGTGGTCGAGGAAGCTCAGCACCTGCACGGCGAACGCCTCGTTGAGCTCGAAGAGGCCGATGTCGTCGATCGTGAGGCCGGCGCGCTTCAGCGCCTTCTCGGTCGAGGGGATCGGGCCGATGCCCATGACCTCGGGCTCGACACCGGCGAACCCGAAGCTGACCATGCGCATCTTGACCGACAGGCCGAGCTCCTTCGCGGCGTCCGCGCTCGCGAGGATGGCGGCGGTCGCGCCGTCGGTGAGCGGCGACGCGTTGCCCGCCGTCACGCGACCGTGCGGGCGGAACGGGGTCTTCAGGGTCGCGAGGCCCTCCATCGTGGTCTCGGGGCGGCGGCCCTCGTCCTCGGCGGCGAGACCCCAGCCCTCGTCGGTGCGGAGCGCCACCGGCACCAGGTCGGGCTGGATGTGCCCGGCGTCGTACGCGGCCTGCACCTTCTGCTGGCTGAGCATGCCGAACCGGTCGCTGCGCTCCTTGGTGAGCTCCGGGAACCGGTCGTGCAGCCGCTCGGCGGTGTTGCCCATGTTGAGCGCGTCTGCCGCGACGAGCTTCTCGGCGACGAACCGGGGGTTCGGATCGGCATCGAGGCCCATCGGGTGCCGGCCCATGTGCTCGACGCCGCCCGCGATGACGACGTCGTACTGCCCGAAGCCGATGCCCGCGCCGGTGGTCGTCACGGCGGTCATGGCGCCCGCGCACATGCGGTCGATGGCGAAGCCCGGCACGGTCATGGGCAGGCCCGCGAGGATCGCGGCGGTGCGTCCGAGGGTGAGGCCCTGGTCGCCGGTCTGCGAGGTCGCGGCGATGGCCACGTCGTCGACGCGATCCCCCGGAAGGCTCGGGTTGCGCTCGAGCAGGCCCGTGATCGTCTTCACCGCCAGGTCGTCGGCTCTCGTGTTCCAGTACATGCCCTTTTCGCCGGCCCGTCCGAACGGGGTCCGTACCCCGTCGACGAACACGACATCAGCTCGTTCAGCCACGCTGCAGCTCCCTTTCGAATGAGGATCATCCCGATCCTAGGAAGGGCCCCCGTACGGCGGGAATCGGTTGGCGGTTCCTACGAAGCGTCGTGCGCAGCATCCTCGAGCGATTGTGCGGCCTTCACAAACGCAGCCGCGATTATCTGTGCGGTAGCGGCAATCTGCCAGGGGCGCGCGCCGAGCTCGGCCAATGCCTCCGAGACCGCCTCGGGCGTCGGATCTGCGGGCGGATGCCACGCGAGCCGCCGCAGGTGGTCCGGCGTGAGCAGGTTCTCGACGGGCATGCCGAACTGCTCGGCGACATCCGTCACCGCGGCCTTCGCGAGGCGCAGCCGCGCGTCGGCCTCGGGGTTCCGCGCCGCCCAGGAGCGCGGGGGCGGAGGCGCGTCGCTCGGCACCCGCGAGGCAGGCGGCTCGGCCGTGCGCGCCTCCTCGATCGCAGCCCACCAGCGGTCGATCTCGGTGCGGCTGGCCCGGCCGTTGAAGGCCTTGAGCTCGGCGAGCGCGCGCTTGGACTCCGGCAGGGTCTTCGCCACTGCGAGGATCGACGCGTCCGGCACCAGCCGGCCGGGCGCGGTGTCGGTCTCGGACGCGAGTGCGTCGCGTGCATGCCACAGCGATCTCGCCACGGCCAGGTTCCGCGGCGAGCGCAGCGAGTGGATGCCGCTCAGCCGGCGCCACGGCTCGGCCGCGGGCGGCTTCGCCTCGCGCTGCACCGTCGCGTCGAACTCCTGACGTGCGATCTCCTCCTTTCCGGCGTCGACGAGGCGCTCCGCGAGCCGGTCGCGGACGTCGACGAGCAGCTCGACGTCGAGCGCCGCGTATCGCAGCCACGACTGCGGCAGCGGTCGCGTCGACCAGTCCGATGCCGAGTGCTCCTTCGCGAGGCGGATGCCGAGCAGCTCCTCGACCACCGTGGCGAGCCCGACGCGCGGCATCCCGAGCAGCCTCGCCGCGAGTTCGGTGTCGAAGATGCCGGACGGGTCGAGCCCGACCTCGCGGAGGCAGGCCAGGTCCTGGCTGGCGGCGTGGAGCACCCACTCCTCGTCGCGGATCACCGCCTGCAGCTCGTCGAACGCGCCGATCGTGGTGGGATCGAACAGGAACGTCCCCGCATCGCGGCGGAACAGCTGGATGAGGTAGGCGCGCTGCGAGTAGCGGAAGCCGCTCGCCCGCTCCGCGTCCACGGCAACGGGCCCCACGCCGCCTGCGATGCGCTCGACGGCCTCGTCGTACGCCTCGCGGGACTCGATCACGCGGAACTCGTCAGCCACGGTTCCTCCTCCGTCGGGGAAGGGCCGTCACCCCCTCGGTCCGGGGAGGCAACCCCGCCAGCATGCACAACAACTCACTCCACCCTTCCACATGCGGCGCCGCGTGCTCGTCGAGCGGCGTCCAGGAGGCGCGGAGTTCGACCTGCGCGCCGTCGCCCTGCCGAGCCAGTTCCCCGTACCCCGTGCTGAGGATCTTCGTGACCGTGCCCGAAGCAGCGACGTAGCGAGCGCCGCGAGCGTCGAGCGCGTCGACGAGCCACGACCAGGCGACATCCGCCAGGAACGGGTCGATGCCGATGTCGGTCTCGAGCGGCGCCTGCGTGAAGCACACCACGCGGAACCGGCCGCCCCACGACTCGGGCTCGGACGGGTCGTAGAGGAGCACGAAGCGTCCGGTGCCGAGGTCCGAGTCCTCGCCGTGCGCCCCCGGTGAGACGTCGGCCGCGAGCGCGACCGCCCACGGCGCGAGCGACGAGGGCGCGGCGATCTCCGACACGCGCAGTTCGGGGCGCGGTGCCGCAGCCCGCAGCGACTCCAGCGCCGCGGCGAACTCCGGGGGTGGCAACGCCGAGTCGGACACGTGTGCAGACTAGAGTCTCGAACACGGGGCACGTCGGCGGCACGCCGCGACCGCCCCGCGACGAGGCGAACGGTGCAGCTGATCGGGGGCGTGATGTCACGGGTGGATCGAGCGATCGGCCCGGTCACGGCCGTGCTCGGCGGCGTCGCGCTCGTCGGAGTGGCGTTCGTCGCCGCCGCGACGGCCACCGCGGTCGTGTTCGCCCGCCGTGTGGTGCGGCCCGAACTGCAGCGCGAGGACGACCAGCGCCTGGAGCGCGTCGACCTCGCCGCGCGCGAGGTGCAGCTCGCGGCATCCGACGACGCCCGCATGCGCGGACGCTACGGACTCTGGTTCGAGCACGATTCCGGCTATGCGCGCATGGGCGACGTGATCGACGACGACGGGCACCATGTGCGCCGCCGCATCGAGTCGGTCGACTTCGGCCGGCTCGACCGTGCCGCGCGAGGGCGCATCAGCGGGTGGTACCACCTCGGCCCGTGGGAGGTCGCCGAGCGCTACGAGAACGTCGTGATCGACACCCCGCTCGGCCCGGCGCCGGCGTGGTTCGTCCCTGCGACGGATGCCACGGGGGCCGTCTCGACCGACTGGGTCATCCAGGTCCACGGGCGCAGCGCCAAGCGACACGAGGGTCTGCGCGCGGTCGAGCCCGCCCGGGAGGCCGGCTGGTCGACGTTGCTCATCTCGTATCGCAACGACGGCGAGGCGCCGGAGAGCGAGGACCGCCGATACGGGCTCGGCGGAACCGAGTGGGAGGACCTCGTCGCGGCCGTCCGGTTCGCGGTCGCCCGCGGAGCGCGGCGCATCGTGCTCATGGGATGGTCGATGGGCGGATCCATCTCGCTGCAGACGGTGTTCCGGTCGGCCGAGGTGCGCGAACACCTGGTCGGCATCATCCTCGAGTCGCCCGCCGTCGACTGGGCCGACATCCTGCGCTTCCAGGCTCGCGCCCTCGGCTGGCCCGCAGAGCTCGGCGGGGCGGTCGCGCGCGTGCTCAGCGCGCCCGTCGGCGGGACGCTCACCGGGCTCGCGGCCCCGATCGAACTCGAGGCGCTCGACGCCGTCGCCCGCGCCGACGAGCTCGACGTGCCCGTGCTCCTCATGCACAGCGAGGACGACGGCTTCGTCCCGATCGAGGGATCGCGCCGGCTGGCGGCGGTGCGCGCCGACCTCGTGCAGTTCGAGGTGTTCGACGATGCGCGGCACACCAAGCTGTGGAACCACGACCCCGACCGTTGGACCGGCCTCGTCCGCGACTGGCTCGCTGCGCGCTGATCGCACCGCGCGACGACCGATCCGACGGTCGAGCCGCGCTCAGCCCGCGAGGCGCTCCTGCAGCTGGCGCTTCGCACGGCCCAGCATGCCCGACATACCCCGGACGCGCAGCGGCGACACCGCCTCGCCGAGCCCCAACGACTGCGGGTAGTCCGCAGGGATCGCGAGCACCTGCTCCGGGGTGAGCCCGTCGAGTCCCTGCGCGAGGATCGACGCGAAGCCGCGCGTGGTCGGCGCCTCCGCCGGCGCGGTCGCGTGCATGTGCACGAGTCCTGCGTCATCGACCTCGACGAAGATGTAGACCGGCGACTGGCACTCCTCGACGCGCTCGAGCAGGTCGGGGTGGTCTCGATACCGCTCGGGCAGCTCGGGCAGCTCGTTCGAGAAGTCGAGCAGCAGGGTCAGGCGGTCCTTCACGCCGAGGGCGAGGAAGTCCTCGCGCGTCTCCGCGAGCGCGGCGGGCAGGGTCGTGGCATCCATCGCCGACATTCTCGCATCCGCAGGTGCAGGAAGGCTCAGCGGCCGGGCGCCTCGCCGCGCTCGGGGCCCGTGACGATCGGCACGCGCACCGCGCTGCCCCATTCGGTCCAGGAGCCGTCGTAGTTGCGCACGCGCTCGAACCCGAGCAGGTGCGTGAGCACGAACCAGGTGTGGCTCGAACGCTCGCCGATCCGGCAGTACGCGATGACCTCGTCGCCGTCGCTCAGGCCGACCTCGTCACGGTAGATGGCGTCGAGCTCGGCTCGCGACCGGAACGTGCCGTCCTCCGCCGCGGCCCGGGCCCAGGGCACGGATGCCGCGGTCGGGATGTGACCTGCGCGCAGCGCCCCCTCCTCGGGGTAGGCGGGCATCGTGGTGCGCTCGCCGGAGTACTCCTCGGGGGACCGGACGTCGATGAGCGGCTTGCCGAGGTGCGCGAGCACGTCCTCCTTGAAGGCGCGCACGGCGGAGTCGTCGCGTTCCACGACGGGGTACTCGACCTCGGGGCGGTCGGGCGCGTCGGTCGTGAGCGGGCGGCCCTCGGCGATCCACTTGTCGCGGCCGCCGTCGAGCAGGCGCACGTCGGCGTGGCCGAAGAGCGTGAACACCCAGAGGGCGTACGCGGCCCACCAGTTGTTCTTGTCGCCGTAGATCACCACCGTGTCGTCGCGCGCGATGCCCTTCGATCCGAGCAGCTCGGCGAATCGCTCGCTCGAGACGTAGTCGCGCACGACCGGGTCGTTGAGCTCGGTGTGCCAGTCGACCTTGACGGCACCCGGGATGTGGCCGGTCTCGTAGAGCAGGACGTCCTCATCGGATTCGACGACGACGAGGCCCGGCTGCCCGAGCCGTTCGGCGAGCCACTCGGTCGTGACGAGGCGCTCGGGATGGGCGTACTCGGCCAGCTTCGCTGCGGGGTCGAACTCGACGGACATGGGAACCTCCTGGGGTCGCCCGGTCGGGCGAGGCGGATGGGGGAGCGGACTAGGCTGGTCACCTGTCCACCACGAATCTACGCGGAGCGCCCGACGGAGTCACCGCACTCGTCACGAGGTGCAACAGGGGAGCCCCACGCCTATGACCACCGCAGCGGCATCCGTCGTCGAGCGTCTCGTCGACCGCAACCCGTCGATCACGGGGGCCGAGATCGCCTCCGAGCTCGTGCCGCCGCCCCAGTTCGAGCACGCCTCGTTCGAGTCGTACCGTCCCGACCACGACTTCCCGTCCCAGCAGGCGGCCCTCGACAAGCTCCACGAGTTCGCGAACGGATGGCGCGGCCAGCGCAATCCGGGCGGGTTCTTCTCGCGCAATCGCAAGCCGAAGAACGAGCTGCCCGGCGTGTACCTCGACGGCGGGTTCGGCGTGGGCAAGACCCACCTGCTCGCAGCGCTCTGGCATGTCGCGCCGGGGCCGAAGTACTTCGGCACCTTCATCGAGTACACCGCCCTCGTCGGCGCGCTCGGGTACGCGCCGGCGGTCGAGCTGCTGCGCGGGACCCGCCTCCTCTGCATCGACGAGTTCGAGCTCGACGACCCGGGCGACACGATGCTCATGACGCGGTTCCTCGGCGAGCTCATGGCCGGCGGCACGCGCGTCGCCGCGACGAGCAACACGCCGCCCAACGCCCTCGGCGAGGGCCGCTTCGCGGCGGCCGACTTCCTCCGCGAGATCCACGCGCTCTCCGCGAACTTCGAGACGCTGCGCATCGACGGCCTCGACTACCGCCGCCGCGACACCGAGGGGCATGCCGAGGCGATGCCCGACGACGCCGCCGTCGAGCACGCGGCATCCGCCCTCGCGGGCCGCGGCCACCGCGTCTCGCTCGACTCGTTCGACGCACTCGTCGCGCACCTGGCGACGGTGCACCCGTCGAAGTACATCAAGCTCATCGACGGGCTCGAGGTCATCGCGCTCACGGGCGTGCACGAGCTCGACGACCAGAACGCCGCACTCCGTCTCGTGGCGTTCATCGACCGCGTCTACGACGCCGAAGTGCCCGTCGTCGCGAGCGGCGTGCCGCTCGACTCGGTCTTCGGCGGCGGCATGCTCGACGGCGGGTTCCGCAAGAAGTACCAGCGCTCGATGTCGCGCATGATCGCGCTCACGACGGGCGAGCTCCCGCCGCACGACTGAGCGGCCGATTCCGGGCATCGTCGCGGCATCCGGAAACACGCTCGTTACACGCACGCCGTTTTCGTAACCGTTGCGAAACGAACCATGCCCCGTCGACGAAACGTTCCCACACCAGTCTGATCCCCGTACCTCGAGACCGAGCCCCAGTCTCATCCCCCTCGCGGTACGTCCCCTGCAGATCACGAGGTGAGGAAAACCTATGGATACGGGAAGCATTGCGTGGGCGATCACCGCCACCGCGCTCGTGCTGTTCATGACGCCGGGCGTCGCATTCTTCTACGGCGGCCTGGTCAAGGCCAAGAGCGTCGTCAGCATGATGATGATGAGCTTCGGCGCACTCGGTCTCATCAGCGTCCTCTGGGTGCTGTACGGCTTCAACATGAGCGCGGTCGACAGCGTGTGGGCCTTCGCGGGCAACCCGTTCTCGGACTTCGCGCTGAGCTCGCTCGCGACGGGTGAGACCGCGAACGTCGACCTCATCGGCGTCGCGTTCGGCGCCACGTTCGCCATCATCACGGTCGCGCTCATCTCGGGTGCGATCGCCGACCGCGCCAAGTTCGGCGCCTGGATGATCTTCGCCGGCGTGTGGGCCACGCTCGTCTACTTCCCGGTCGCGGCCTGGGTCTGGGGCGGCGGCTGGATCCTCAACCTCGGCGAGGAGCTCGGCCTGCCGGGCGTCATCGACTACGCGGGCGGTACCGCGGTGCACATCAACGCCGGTGCGGCGGCGCTCGCCCTGGCGCTCGTGCTCGGCAAGCGCGTCGGGTTCCAGAAGGGCATGGACAAGCCCCACAACGTGCCGCTGACGCTCCTCGGCGCCTCGGTGCTGTGGTTCGGCTGGTTCGGGTTCAACGCCGGCGCGGAGTTCCTCAACGAGCTCGCCAACACCGGCCTCATCGTGCTGAACACGCTCGGCGCGACGGCCGCGGCCATCCTCGGCTGGCTGCTCGTCGAGAAGTTCAAGGACGGCAAGCCCACGTCTGTCGGCGCCGCCTCGGGCGCCGTCGCCGGCCTCGTCGCGATCACCCCGGCGTGCGCCAACCTCGAGCCCGGCTGGGCCCTGCTGCTCGGCCTCGTCGCCGGCGCCGTCTGCGCCCTGGCCATCGAGCTGAAGTTCAAGCTCGGCTTCGACGACTCGCTCGACGTCGTCGGCATCCACCTCGTCGGCGGCCTCATCGGAACGCTCTACCTCGGCTTCTTCGCGATCGACACCGGCCTGTTCACGGGTGGCGACCTCGGTCAGCTCGCCGTGCAGTCGATCGCCGCCTTCGGCGTCCTGATCTACTCGTTCGTCGTCGCCTTCGTCCTCGGCTTCGCGATCGAGAAGACCATCGGCTTCCGCGTGAAGAACGAGGACGAGCTGGCCGGCATCGACACCATCGTCCACGGCGAGGAGGGCTACAAGCTCGAGACCGTCTGATCCCGACGATCACCGCGAGGGCGGTGAGGATAGTCTGCGGGGGTGCCCGACACCCGCAGCTTCCTCACCGCCCTTCGGCGTGCCATCCGCTCGATCGTCGCGCCCGCGCGCGTGAGGCCGCCGACGGATGCCGCGCCCGCGCCCCGCTCGGACGGACGCGACGAGTGGCCCGGTCGCTCCGGCCCGCATGCCACCGTGGAACTCGACCCCGCACGCGTGCGCCGCGTGCGCTTCTCGTACACGCCCGAGCGCGACGGCGAACCCGATCCGGGCGAGGTCGTGTGGACCTGGGTGCCGTATGAGGAGAACGACGGACGCGGCAAGGACCGCCCGGTCGTGATCGTCGCGGCCGGAGCTCCGGGGGAGTTCCTCGCGGTGCAGCTCACCAGCAAGGAGCGCGAGGGCGATCGCGACCTCATCGCGCTGGGCGCGGGCGCGTGGGACGGCGAGGGGCGGCCGAGCTGGGCTCGCCTTGACCGGATCTTCCGCGTGCACGCGGACGGGATGCGGCGCGAGGCGGCCGCCCTCGACGCGGAACGCCATGAGCGCGTCACCGAAGCGCTCCGAGCCAGGTACGGCTGGGGCTGAAGCGGTCGGCTCGAGGCGACCCGCGCTGGACGCACGAAGACCCCCGGCGAACCGGGGGTCTCTCGGTGGGCGATGCCGGGCTCGAACCGACGACCTCTTCCGTGTGAAGGAAGCGCGCTACCAGCTGCGCCAATCGCCCATCAGGGATGCGGCCCGGACCTGCCGGTGCCGCGGACTCGATACTAGCCCACCAGCGCGGGCGAGCGCACATCGGCCGCGGCCGGGCGCGCCGCGGAGGGGTCCGGCGACGGCGTCCGGGAGCGCCCGCCGACGTCCCTGCACGACGAGCGGCCGCGACACGCCCGGGAAGGGCTCGCCGATTCGCCTCGTGACCGGCCGGTCTCCATTGCGGGCGCCCCTCGGTTTGTCATTCGTTCACGTCTTCGGTTATTGTCTTCCTGCACGCAGAAATGCGAGCAACGCGGATGTGGCGCAGTTGGTAGCGCATCACCTTGCCAAGGTGAGGGTCGCGAGTTCGAGTCTCGTCATCCGCTCTGATCAGGAAACCGGCGAAAGCCGGTTCTTGTTCTTTGGTGGTGAACCCAAGCAACGGTGGATTGGCCGAGAGGCGAGGCAGCGGCCTGCAAAGCCGTATACACGGGTTCGAATCCCGTATCCACCTCGAGCAGGGCCCTCGCGGCTCACTCAGACCCGGGCGATTGGCGCAGCGGTAGCGCGCTTCCCTGACACGGAAGAGGTCACTGGTTCGATCCCAGTATCGCCCACCATCAAGGCCCTCGGCTTCGCCGGGGGTCTTCGTCGTTCGTGCGCCGACACGGCGAGGGCCCGGGGCGACCCTCTTTCTCGTCGCCCGCGTCCTGCGACGCGGACCCGTGCCGTTTCCGGCCGCGGGAGCTATCCTGCAGGCGTGGGACGGCCATACCGCCGGCGCGGCGGGGAGCGGTACCCGCACCTGCGAGGCGGCTGCCGGGGGTCCGGCCTCCCGCGGGCTGCACCGGACCCTGAGGCGACGGGGCGGCTCCGATGCGACGAGGTGCGACGGCGGCGGGCATCGCGGCCGTGGCGATCGTCGGCGCCGTGATCCTCGTCGGCAGAGCGGAGCCGCCGGGAGCGGAACCGACTCGGTCCGAGGCGACCGCGTCGCTCGCCTTCACGGCCTCGGGGGACATCGGCTCGACGCCGCGCTCCGCTGCGACGACCGAGCAGATCCCCCGACTGGGCTCGGATGTCCACTTCGCGCTCGGCGATCTCTCCTACGGTGACCCCGGTGACGAGGGCGCGTGGTGCGAGTTCGTCGAGCGCCGCGTCGGCGAGGGATTCCCGTACGAGCTGGTGGCCGGCAACCACGAGTCGAAGGGGGACGACGGTTCCATCGACGAGTTCGCGGCCTGCCTGCCCAACCGCGCGCCCGGCCTGGTCGGAACGTATGCACGCGAGTACTACCTCGACATGCCTGTCGACGCCCCGCTGGTCCGCTTCGTGATGATCTCGCCCGCCATCGAGTTCCCCGACGGGATTCGAAGTTACGGTGCTGGGTCGGACGGCTATCTCTGGACGCTCGAGGCGATCGAAGGCGCCCGCACCGAAGGCATCCCATGGGTGGTCGTGGGCATGCACAAGCCCTGCCTCTCGGTCGGGAACTACGGCTGCGATCCCGGAGCGGATCTGGTCGACCTGCTCGTCTCCCAGCGCGTCGACCTGGTGCTCAGCGGCCACGAGCACCTCTACCAGCGCTCCGTCCAGCTGTCGCTGAGCGCCGGTTGTGCGTCGACGGTGCCGGGCGGCATCGACGCCGCATGCATCGCCGACCGCGATGACGACCTCGGGAAGGGTGCGGGCACCGTGTTCATCACGATCGGCACGGGCGGAACCGACCTGCGGGATGCGAACGCCGATGATCCGGACGCCGCCTACTTCGCCGCATTGGCGGGCGCGAATGCGAATCCGTCGTGGGGGAACCTCGTGGTCCGAATCGATGCCCGGAGGCTCGTCGCGACATTCGTCCCCGCGGTGGGGTCGTTCACCGACGGGTTCCGCATCACCTCGAGCCCGCCGCCCACGCAGCCGGCGCAGTGAGAGCCGCGCGCACGCCGCGTCAACCGACGGTCGGCGCGGCGTGCGTGATCCGAGGGGTCCGGCGTTCGGGAGCTCAGGGATTGCCGCCGAATCCGCAGATGATCTCCGGCACGCACGCCGACTGGTCGAGCACCTCGACCTTGGCGTTCGCGCTCTCGCGGGTGAGGCGGAACTTCACCCACGTGAAGTTGTTCGTCTCGTCGGACTCGATCCAGTGGTCGTCGGGATCGGCGAGGTGGGTCAGGTAGTACTCGCCGTCGGGGAGGTGCGTCACGTCGAGCTCCTGCAGCGGGGTCGACTGGTGGTAGGAGTCCGCCCACCACGACGCGAGTCCCTGCAGTTCGCCGTTGCACTCCCAGTAGGTGCGGGGCTTGTCCTTCTTCTCCGAGCCGGTCTCGCCGATGAACTCCACGTCGACGAAGCAGAACGTGATCTTCACGCCCTCGACCCACACGCGGGTCATGTGCTCCGGGTCGCCCGGGTCGTCGCCTTCGGCTGCACTGCGGATGTCGAAGGTGGCGACCGCGGACTGGTGCCAGTGGTTGTGCTCGGGGTGGAAGACCGCGGAGCCGGCGTCGTGCGTCGCGACGACGTTCCCCTCGGCGTCGAGGATCTCCTGGGTGGCGATCGTGCACTCGTCGTAGTCCACGCCGTCGATCTCACAGGGCTCGACCTGTCCACCGCCGCGGATCTGCAGGTTCCCGTCGCCGATGTTGATGTGGGTGGTGGAGAAGCGCAGGGACTCCCGCTGCTGGGTGTTCTGGATCTGGAGGTGGTGCGGGACCTCCTCGATCACGTCGGGGAGCAGGGCGCCGGGCGGCAGTCCGGGTGCGTCCGAGGTGTGCGCCTGAGCAACGGTGCCCCCGGCCGATGCGAAGAGCATTGCGGCGAGAGCGGCAGGGATGAGTGCCGTGCGTAGCATTTCGCGTCCAATCCTGAGGATGACTCGTGATGCCTCTGGGCTGAGCGTGGCACTCGGTGGAGGGGGCCACAACGCCCCGCTTCGGGGGTCCCCTGCGTCCTCGGCATGCGCCCGATCGGTCGCGCGCCCCGCCCGGCGCACGCGACTACAGTTGAGGGGTTGCGTCTCACACTGCAGGGAGTGGATCCACTTGGCCGACGGCTTCGAGCTCTTCACCGACCGGTCCGTTGTCGCGATGCGCGTCAACGGCGAGCTGAAGGACCTCGCGACGACGGTGACCGACACCGACGTGGTCGAGCCCGTCACGATCGACTCGCCCGACGGCCTCGCGATCCTGCGCCACTCGACCGCGCACGTGCTCGCGCAGGCGGTGCAGAAGCTCAACCCCGAGGCGAAGCTCGGCATCGGCCCGCCCGTGACGGACGGCTTCTACTACGACTTCGACGTCGTCGAGCCGTTCACGCCCGAAGACCTCAAGGCCCTCGACAAGGAGATGGCCCGCATCATCCGCTCGGGCCAGCGTTTCGTGCGGCGCGTGGTCTCCGACGACGAGGGGCGCGCCGAACTGGCGGGCGAGCCGTACAAGCTCGAGCTCATCGGACTGAAGGGCAAGACGACCGGCGGCGAGGGGGGTCAGGACGACAACGAGTCCGTCGAGGTCGGCGGCACCGAGCTGACGATCTACGACAACGTCGACCCGAAGTCCGGCGAGGTCGCGTGGAAGGACCTCTGCCGCGGCCCGCACCTTCCGAACACGCGCATGATCGGCAACGGATGGGCGCTCATGCGCGTCGCCGCAGCGTACTGGCGAGGCTCCGAGAAGAACCCGCAGCTGCAACGCATCTACGGCACCGCCTGGCCGACCAAGGACGAGCTGCGGGCGTACCAGCACCGGCTCGAGGAGGCCGCGCGCCGCGACCACCGCAAGCTCGGCATCGAACTCGACCTGTTCAGCTTCCCCGACGAGATCGGGTCCGGCCTGCCCGTCTTCCACCCCAAGGGCGGCGTGATCAAGCGCGAGATGGAGGACTACGTCCGCCGGCGCCACATCGAGGAGGGGTTCCAGTACGTCTCGACGCCGCACATCACGAAGGCGCACGTCTTCGAGCTGTCCGGCCACCTGCCGTACTACAAGGACACGATGTTCCCGCCGATGGAGCTCGAGAACAGCGAGTACTACCTCAAGGCGATGAACTGCCCCATGCAGAACCTCATCTTCCGCTCCCGCGGACGGTCGTACCGCGAACTGCCGCTGCGGTTCTTCGAGTTCGGCACCGTGTACCGCTACGAGAAGTCCGGCGTCGTGCAGGGCCTCACGCGCGTGCGCGGGCTCACCCAGGACGATTCGCACAGCTACGTGACGCCCGAGCAGGCGCCTGCCGAGATCAAGCACCTGCTCGATTTCGTGCTGGGGCTGCTTCGCGACTTCGGTCTCGACGACTACTACCTCGAGCTGTCGACCCGCGACGCGGACTCCGACAAGTTCAAGGGCACCGACGAGCAGTGGCAGGTCGCGACGGACGTGCTGCGCGAGGTCGCCGAGGCGTCCGGGCTCGAGCTCGTGCTCGACCCGGGCGGCGCCGCCTTCTACGGCCCGAAGATCTCCGTGCAGGCGCGCGACGCCATCGGTCGCACGTGGCAGATGTCGACCATCCAGTACGACTTCAACCAGCCCGAGGGCTTCGGACTCGAGTACACCGCGGCCGACGGCACGCACCAGCGTCCGGTCATGATCCACTCGGCGAAGTTCGGCTCGATCGAGCGCTTCTTCGGCGTGCTCACCGAGCACTACGCCGGCGCGTTCCCCGTGTGGCTCGCGCCGGTGCAGGTCGTCGGCATCCCGGTCGCCGACGAATTCGCGCCCTACCTCGGCGGCATCCTGACCCAGCTGGCCGGATCGGGCGTGCGCACCGAGCTCGACACGAGCGACGACCGCATGCAGAAGAAGATCCGCACGCACACCACGCAGAAGGTGCCGATCCAGCTCATCGCCGGCGAGAACGACCGCTCGGGCGAGACGGTGAGCTTCCGCTTCCGCGACGGCACCCAGGAGAACGGCGTGACCATCGCCGAGGCCGAGCGTCGCATCCTCGACGCGATCGCCGACCGTCGCCAGGTCACGACCCGGGACGACCTCTTCGCATGACGCACTACCGACCCGACGAGTTCGACCGCGACGACGTGCCGATGGATGCCGCGGTGGACCTCGCAGGTGTCCCGGACGCGTTCCAGCGGCTGTGGACGCCGCACCGGCTCGTCTACATCCAGCACGGCCAGCAACCCGATGAGCACGCCTGCCCGTTCTGCCGCGCGCCGGAGCTGACCGACGAGCAGTCGCTCATCGTCGCCCGGGGCGAGCATGCGTACGTGCTGCTCAACCTGTTCCCGTACAACAGCGGCCACCTGCTCGTGTGCCCGTACCGGCACATCGCGACCTACGACCAGGCTTCGCCCGAGGAGATCAACGAGATCGGCGAGCTCACGCAGGTCGCGATGCGCACGGTCACGCAGGTGTCGAAGTGCGACGGGTTCAACATCGGCATGAACCAGGGCCGCATCGCGGGCGCCGGTATCGCCGAGCACCTCCACCAGCATATCGTGCCGCGATGGGCGCTCGACTCCAACTTCTTCCCGATCATCGCCGGCACCAAGGCGCTGCCGCGTCTCCTCGGCGAGGTCAGGCAGGAGATCGCCGAGGCCTGGCCGAGCTGAGCGGGGTCTGCCACGGCGCTTCGCGCCGACTCGAGCCGCAGGATGCGTCAGCGGACCTGCCGGACCTCGAACTGCATCCGCGGGTTCGCGTACGCGTCTTGGGACTCGACGAGCTGCAGCTCGCGCTCGCCCGACCGGTGGGTGTTCTCGAGCAGGTCGAACACGCTCGATGCGGTGCGCGCGAGCGCATCCGCCGCGTCACCGGTGCGACGATGGTGGGCGGTGAAGAGCGCCGCCGTGACGTCCCCCGAGCCGTTCGCCTTCATCGGCAGCAGGGGAGTCTGCACGACCCACGCGCCGCGGTCGTCGACGGCGAGCATCTCGATCGTGCCCTCCTCGCGGTCGGGCCGCTCGACGCTCGTGACGAGCACGGTACGCGGACCCGTCGCGCGCGCCAGGTCGACCGACTCGAGGGTCGACTCGAGCGAGCCCGGCTCGGTTCCGGTGAGGTAGCCGAGCTCGAACTGGTTCGGCGTGATGAGGTCGGCCGCGGGCACCACGCGGTCGCGCAGCAGCACGGGGATCGTCGGCGCGACGAAGCATCCGCTCTTCGCGTTGCCCATCACCGGGTCGCACGAGTAGGTCGCGTCGGGGTTCGCGGCCCTGATGCGGGCGACCGCGTCGAGGATCACGTCCGCGATGCCCTCGGAGCCCTGGTAGCCGGAGAGGATCACGTCGATCGTCGGGAACGCGCCGCGGTCCTCGATTCCGGCGATCACCTCGCGCACGTCGTCGGGGCTGATGAGCGGGCCGCGCCATGCGCCGTACCCGGTGTGATTGGAGAAGTTGACGGTGTACACCGGCATGACCTCGACACCGATGCGCTGGAGGGGGAACACGGCCGCGGAGTTGCCGACGTGGCCGTAGGCGACGGCGGACTGGATCGAGAGGACCTTCATCCCCACGATCATCCCACCTCGGCCGGGACGAGGCGTCCGCCCGTCGCGCGGACGGCGGCGGCGATGTCGGCGGCGAGTCGCCCGACGTCGGCGTCGGCGAGGTCGTGCACGGTGAGCCGCAGCCGGCGGCTCGCTCCGGATGCGTCGGCGAGGGCGAACTCGTCGCCGGCGCGCACGAGCCAGCCTCGGCGCATCAGCTGCTCCGACACGTCGCGCGCCGGCACCGGCAGCGGGACCCAGAGATTGAGCCCGTCGCCCGCGGCGGCAGGGACACCCAGCGCCGTGAGCCGTTCCGCGAAGGCGCGGTTGCGCGCGGCGTAGTGCGCCCCCGCCCGCTCGATGTCCGCGGCGACCGCCGGGTCGGTCACGAGCGCGAGCGTGAGGCGCTGCAACAGGTGGCTCACCCAGGTGGTGCCAGGAGTGAGCCGCATCGCGAGTCGATCGGCGGTGTCGGGGTCGGATGCCGTGACCGCGAGGCACATGTCCGGCCCGAGGAACTTCGATACCGAACGCACGAGCGCCCATCGCCGGTGGTCGGGGCCGATGAGGGAACGGAACGGGGCGCGTGACAGCATCGAGAAGTGGTCGTCCTCGATGACGAGCACGTACGGGTGCGCGCGGAGCACCTCGCGCAGATCGGCGGCCCGCCGCTCCGACAGGCTCGCGCCGGTGGGATTCTGCGCCCGCGGAGTGCACACGACGGCGCGGACGCCCTGCTCGAGCGCGGATCGCAGTCCGTCCACGGTCATGCCCTCGTCGTCGACCGGGACCGCCACGGCCCGGTACCCGCCGACGCGGACCGTGTGGATGCTCGTCAGGAAGCACGGGTCCTCGAGCGCCACGGCGTCGTCGCGGACGAGTGACTGGGCGAGCAGCCGCTCGACCGCGTCGGCCGCGCCGCTCGTGATCGTGAGCCGCAGGTCCGACGGGGCCAGGTCCGCACGCATCCACGCCTGCGCCCAGCGTTCCAGGCCGGGGTCGATGACCGGCTCGCCGTACAGCACGGGCCTCCCCGCCACGCCCGCGAGCGCCCGCGACACGGCGGGGATGAGGTCCGGATCGGGATTCCCGGTCGCGACGTCGCGAAGCACGCTGTCGGCGGCGAAGCCCTCCTGCGCAACCGCGGATCGGTCGGCGACGTGCGTGCCGCCCCGGCCGCGCGTGACGACCGCTCCCGCCGCGGTGAGCTGCCGGTACGCCGCGACGGCGGTGTTGCGATTCACGCCCAGATGGTCCGCCAGGTTGCGCACGGGCGGCAGCGGATCGCCCGGCTGGAGCGCGCCGCGCTCGATGAGCGCGCGCACGCTCGCGGCGATGTCGGCGGCCGATCGGCCGGTGATCTCGAGGGTCATGTCACGATCCGTCGCTGTTCCGGAGGCAGGGTCCCGCCCATGCTATCTTTTGGCCTAGGTCAAGCAACCGCGTTGTCCGAGAAATTGCGCGAGCGCGCGTCATCCGTCGAAGGGAACCCCCGATGAGCACTGCCCAGACCGGCTCGAGCCGTGTGAAGCGCGGACTCGCCGAGATGCTGAAGGGCGGCGTCATCATGGACGTCGTCACGGCCGAGCAGGCGCGCATCGCCGAGGACGCCGGCGCGGTCGCCGTCATGGCGCTCGAGCGCGTGCCCGCCGACATCCGTGCCCAGGGCGGCGTCGCCCGCATGAGCGACCCCGACCTCATCGAGGCGATCATCGCAGAGGTCTCGATCCCGGTGATGGCCAAGGCACGCATCGGCCACTTCGTCGAGGCGCAGGTCCTCCAGGCCCTCGACGTCGACTACATCGACGAGTCCGAGGTGCTCTCGCCCGCCGACTATGTGAACCACATCGACAAGTGGGCGTTCAACACCCCGTTCGTGTGCGGTGCGACGAACCTCGGCGAGGCGCTCCGCCGCATCAACGAGGGCGCCGCGATGATCCGCTCGAAGGGCGAGGCCGGCACGGGCGACGTCTCCGAGGCGACCAAGCACATCCGCAAGATCACCGCCGAGGTCAACCAGCTGAAGTCGATGACGCGCGACGAGCTCTACGTCGCCGCCAAGGAGCTGCAGGCGCCCTACGAGCTCGTGCTCGAGGTCGCCGAGACCGGCAAGCTCCCGGTGGTGCTGTTCACCGCGGGCGGCGTCGCCACCCCGGCCGACGCGGCGATGATGATGCAGCTCGGCGCCGACGGCGTGTTCGTGGGATCGGGCATCTTCAAGTCCGGCAACCCCGAGCAGCGCGCCGCGGCGATCGTCAAGGCCACGACCTTCTACGACGACCCGAAGGTCATCGCCGAGGTGTCGCGCGGCCTCGGCGAGGCCATGGTCGGCATCAACGTCGGCGACCTGCCCGCACCGCACCGCCTCGCCGAGCGCGGATGGTGAGTCTCCGCGACGAATCGCTCGGGGCGACGGATGCCACGGGCCCGACGGTCGGCGTGCTCGCCCTGCAGGGCGACTTCCGCGAGCACGCGCGCGTGCTGGGAGAGCTCGGTGCGCGCGTCGTGCTCGTGCGACGTCCCGAGGACGTCGAGGGCATCGACGGGCTCGTGATCCCCGGCGGCGAGTCCACGGTGATGGACAAGCTGTCGCGCGCATTCGGCGTCGCCGAACCGCTGAGGCGCCGCATCGCCGAGGGGATGCCGGTGTACGGCACGTGCGCGGGGCTGATCATGATCGCCGACACGCTCCTCGACACCATCGAGGGCCAGCAGAACCTCGGCGGGCTCGACGTCGTCGTGCGGCGGAACGCCTTCGGGTCGCAGAACCAGTCGTTCGAGACCGACCTCGAGGTGCCGGTGCTCGGCGACCCGCCGGTGCACGCGGTGTTCATCCGCGGGCCCGTGGTCGAGTCGGTGGGGGAGCGCGCGACCCCGCTCGCCGCGCTCGCGGACGGCCGCGTGGTCGCCGTCGAGCAGGGCGACCTGGTCGGGACGAGCTTCCATCCCGAGATCCAGGGCGATCATCGGTTCCACGAGTACTTCCTCGCGAAGGTGCGCGCCCGCGCGGCCGCCGCGGCGCCGATCTCGTCGTCGTCCACCGCCTAGCGCCGGAGCCGCTCCCACGCCAGAGTGGGGGCATGCGACTGTACTCGGATTTCGGTGGCCGGCGCGCGGCGCAAGTGGTCGGAGACCTCCTCGCGCTCGGGCTCGTCGTGTTGTCGGTGTGGGTGGCCGTGCTGTTCCACGGATCCGTGACCGGGTTCGCCGTCCTCGGCCGGCGACTCGAGGAGGCCGGCACCGGATTCCGCGGCAGCATGACCGACATCGGGAACACCCTCGGCGACGTCCCGCTCATCGGGCCGGGCATCGCCGAGCCGTTCGATGGAGCCAGTGCAGCGGGAGCGACGCTCGAATCGGTGGGTCGGGGGCAGCAGGACCTCGTCGGCTGGATTGCGGCGTTCGCCGCGATCGGCATCGCGGCGCTGCCCATCGCGGCGGTGCTCCTGCTGTGGGTCGCGCCCCGCCTGGTGCGCGCGGCTCGCGCCGGACGCACGACCGTCGCGCTCACCCGTGCGGGCGGCGCGGACCTGCTCGCGCTGCGCGCACTGACCGATCGGAACCTGCTCAGTGTCCTCGCCGCCGCCCCCGACGCGGTCGACGGGTGGCGTCGCAACGACCCCGAGACGATCCGTTCGCTGGCCGCGCTCGAGGCGCGCGCCGTCGGCGTGCGCATGCCCGGCCCTCCTGCCTCGGCCGCCTAGCGCGTCGTGGTCCATGGCGTGCGCCCCTGCCGCGGAGCGGTGCCACCCTCCGCCCGCGGTCGCCGGGGTCGGTTCCGCCGCGCCGTGACGGCGGCCGGCCGTACGCTGGCGGCATGACCCACTGGATCGCCCTGCTGCGCGGCGTCAACGTAGGCGGCGTCACGATCAGGTCCGCCGAACTCCGCGAGACGTTCGCCCAGCTCGGGTTCACCGGTGTGCGCACCGTGCTCGCGAGCGGGAACGTCGCATTCGAGACCGATCGAGCGGATGCCGCACGCCTGAAGCGCGACATCGAGCGCGCCCTGTCCGAGCGCTTCGGATACGAGGCGTGGATCGTGCTGGTCGCCGCGGAGCAGCTCCGCGCGATCGTCGAGGCGTTCCCGTTCGACGCGACGGATGCCTCGAGGCAGCCGTACGTCGTCTTCGCGTCCGAGCCGACCGTGGTCGACGCGTTGCTCGACGCGGCGAGGGAGCACGACCCCGACGCGGATCCGCTCGAGCGCGGCGACGGGGTCGTCTACTGGAGCCCCGCGAAGGGCACCTCGGTCGACACGCCGTTCGCCAAGGTGCTCTCGAAGCCCGCGTTCAAGCCCACCACGACCAACCGCAACCTGCGCACGCTCGAGAAGCTCCTCGCCTGAGGGACGCACCGGTGGACGTGCGCCCGTCGGGCTCAGGGGAAGCCCGGGGACGAACGGCGGGAGCGCCCGGGGGTGATGGGCGGGTTCGCCCGGGCGCGGCCGGACGCGGCATCCGCTTGCCTTGCGCCCATGACCACACGACTTCCCAGCACGGGCGCTCCACAGCAGCGCGCCGCCGCCCCTGCCACGACCTGCCGCAGCGACGAGGTCGTGGTGATCCACCGGCTGTTCCGGCGGCTGTTCGCCGAAGCACCCCGTCTCGTGCGCGACGTCGAAGCCGGTGACACCGCGAGGGCGAAGCACCTCGCGAAGCACCTGCACGGCATCACCGCACTGCTGCACGTGCACCACCGCACCGAGGACGAGTTCTTCTGGGACCGCATGACCGAGCGGGCGCCCGCCTGCGGGCTTCACGTCGAGCTCATGCGCCGGCAGCACGGCGCGGTCTCCGACCGGCTCGACCTCGTCGACGCGATCATCGACCGATGGGCGCGCGAAGCGGATGCCGCCACGGCGGGTCGGCTCGCCGCTGAGCTCGACGAGGTCGACCGACTGCTCACGCAGCACCTCGCCGACGAGGAGCGCGACGCGTTCCCCGTGCTCGACGCCATCCTCTCCGACGCGGAGTGGGACGACATCCACCGGCACGCCCGGCGGCACAAGCCGCCGCTGCCGATCTTCGTGCTGCTCGGCCTCATGCTCGAGAGCGTCCCCGAGCCCGAGCGCGACGCCTGGTTCGAGCACGAGATGCCCGCGCCGATCCGGGCCGCGTACCGCGCCGTCGGGCGCCGCCAGTACGAGCGGGCCGTCCGGCGACTGCGGGGCGAGGAGGGCGTCGCTCCCGGCGGCGTTCCGGCGACCGCCTAGAATGACGGGGTACTGACCACCGTTACGGGAGACGCATGTCCGGGCATTCCAAGTGGGCGACGACCAAGCACAAGAAGGCCGTCATCGACGCGCGCCGCGCGAAGTCGTTCGCCAAGCTCATCAAGAACATCGAGGTCGCTGCCAAGCTCGGCGGCTCCGACCTCGCGGGCAACCCGACCCTGTACGACGCCGTCCAGAAGGCCAAGAAGACCTCGGTCCCGAACGACAACATCGACCGGGCCATCAAGCGCGGCGCAGGCATCTCGGGCGAGTCCGTCGAGTACCAGAACATCATCTACGAGGCCTACGGCCCCAATGGCGTGGCGCTCATGGTCGAGTGCCTCACCGACAACAAGAACCGCGCCGCGGCCGAGGTGCGCACCGCGCTCAGCCGCAACGGCGGCACGCTCGCCGATCCGGGCAGCGTCGCGTACAACTTCTCGCGCAAGGGCGTCATCGTCGTCTCCGGCGAGGGCACCACCGAGGACGACGTGATGATGGCGGTCCTCGAGGCCGGTGCCGAGGAGGTCGAGCCGCACGCCCAGGGGTTCGAGGTCGTCACCGAGGCGAGCGACCTCGTCACCGTGCGCTCCGCGCTGCAGGAGGCGGGCCTGGACTACGAGTCGGCCGACGTCGAGTTCGTGCCGAACCTGAAGGTCGAGGTCGACGCCGGGACCGCGCGAAAGGTGTTCCGGCTGATCGACGCGCTGGAGGACAGCGACGACGTGCAGAACGTCTACAGCAACTTCGACCTCACGCCCGAGGTCCAGGCCGAGCTCGAGAACGAGTCGGAGTAGCCGGGTGCGGGTCCTCGGCATCGACCCCGGGCTGACCCGCTGCGGCGTCGGCGTCGTCGACGTGGCATCCGACCGCACTGCGACCCTCGTCGACGTGGTCGTCCTGCGCTCGCCTGCAGAGCTCGAGACTCCGGGACGTCTGGCGCGCATCGCCGACGGGCTCGAGGCGATCTTCGAGGAGCATCGGCCGCACGCGGTCGCGCTCGAGCGCGTCTTCGCGCGAAGCGACGTGTCGACGATCATGGGAACCGCCCAGATCTCCGGCGTGGCGATGCTGATCGCCGAGCGTCGCGCGCTTCCGGTCGCCCTGCACACCCCGAGTGAGGTCAAGGCCGCGATCACCGGGTACGGCCGCGCCGACAAGAAGCAGGTCGGGGCGATGGTCGCGCGCATCCTGGGACTCGACGCGGTGCCGAAGCCGGCGGATGCCGCTGATGCGCTCGCTCTCGCGATCTGCCACGCGTGGCGCACGGGCGGTGTCGCGGGCGCCGCGATGACGGATGCCGCGGCCGGCCGAGGCGTCCGCACCGCCGACGCGCTCACGCCCGCGCAGCGTGCGTGGCTCGCCGCGGAGCGTGCCGCCTCCGTGTCGGGGGCCGCCCGTAGGCTGAAGGAGTGATCTCCTCCCTGCGCGGCCGCGTCGCATCGGCATCCGGCGGAACGCTCGTCGTCGACGTGTCCGGGGTCGGCTACCTCGTGAACGCGACCCCCGCGTTCGTGCTCGCCAGCCGTGAGGGGCAGGAGGTGTTCGTGCACACCTCGCTCATCGTCCGTGAGGACGCGATGATCCTGTTCGGTTTCGCGTCGCGCGACGAGCTCGACGTGTTCGAGCTGCTGATCGGGGTGACCGGAGTGGGCCCGAAGTCGGCGCTCGGCGTGCTCTCGTCGATGTCGCCCACCGACATCGCCCGTGCCGTCCAGGACGACGACGACGCGGCGTTCCGGCGAGTCAGCGGCATCGGGCCGAAGACCGCCAAGCTCATCACCGTCTCGCTCGCCGGCAAGGTCGTCGCGCCCGCGGTCGCCGAGACCGGCCGGCCGGTCGCGACGAGCGGCGTCGCCGACGACGTTCTCGCGGCGCTCACGGGCCTCGGCTGGTCCGAGAAGCTCGCGGGTGAGGCGATCGCCGAGACGCTCGATGCGGCCGATGCGGCCGATGCGGCATCGGTCCCCGCACTCCTCCGGCTCACGCTCGCTCGGCTCGGCCCTGCGCAGCAGACCGCGAGGGGCCGATGAGCGACCCCGATCTCGACCTGACCGACCCGGAACTCGCCTCCGAGGCCGAACTCGCCTTCGAGGGCGCACTGCGGCCGCGGAGCCTCCAGGAATTCGTCGGCCAGACGCGCGTGCGCGGCCAGCTTCAGCTGCTGCTGTCGGCGGCGGCGATCCAGCAGCGCACGCCCGACCACATCCTGCTCGCAGGCCCGCCGGGCCTCGGCAAGACGACGCTCGCGATGATCGTCGCGCACGAGGGCGGGCGTCCACTGCGCATGTCGAGCGGTCCGGCCATCCAGCACGCCGGCGACCTCGCGGCGATCCTGTCGTCGCTCGTCCCGGGCGAGGTGCTCTTCATCGACGAGATCCACCGCATGGCCCGCTCGGCAGAAGAGATGCTGTATCTCGCCATGGAGGACTTCCGCATCGACATCATGGTCGGCAAGGGCGCCGGCGCCACCTCGGTTCCGCTCGACCTGGCACCGTTCACGCTCGTGGGCGCGACCACTCGGTCCGGCCTGCTGCCGAACCCATTGCGCGACCGCTTCGGGTTCACCGCGCACCTCGAGTTCTACGATGAGTCCGAGCTCGAGCAGGTGCTCGCCCGCGCGGCCACGATGCTCGGCCTGGCGATCGACCGCGAGGCGATCGCCGAGATCGCCGGGCGCTGCCGCGGCACGCCGCGCATCGCCAACCGTCTGCTCCGGCGCGTGCGCGACTTCGCGCTCGTGCACGGCGGGGAGGCCGACGTCGACGCCGTGCGCGCGGCGCTCGAGCTCTACGACGTCGACCCGCTCGGGCTCGACCGGCTCGACCGCGCCGTCATGCTCATGATCCTCACGCGGTTCGGGGGCGGGCCCGTCGGACTCAACACGCTCGCCGTCTCGGTGGGCGAGGAGGCCGAGACGATCGAGGCGGTCGTCGAGCCGTTCCTCGTGAGGATCGGCCTGATCACTCGCACGCCGCGTGGTCGCGTGGCGACGCAGCAGGCGTGGCGGCACTTCGGGCTGGTCCGCGAGGGCGACGGCACCGCGGCGACCCTGCCGATCGATGACCTATAATCCTTGGAGGCTTCGGCCTCCCCGCCCTTGACTGTGCGCTCGGCGCACTCCGGAAGGTTCCCACCCCATGGTCTTCGATCCGTTCACCATCATCATGCTCGCCGTCCTGGCGGTCCTGATCTTCTTCATGTTCCGCAATTCGCGGAAGCGCCAGCAGGAGACGCGCGACCTCCAGTCGAAGGTCGTGCCCGGCGCGAAGGTGATGACGAACTTCGGGGTGTTCGGCACCATCCTCGCCATCGACGAGGACGACAACCAGGTCGAGCTCGAGTCGAGCCCCGGCACGGTGCTCACCGTCCACCGGCAGACCATCGCGCGGGTCATCGACGCCGTCGAGGCGCCCGTCGCCGGGTCGACCCCCGTGATCGAGGGCGAGCCCGAGTTCGGCGAGCGCGTCGACGAGACACCGCGCGACGACGCCCCCGACACCAAGAAGTCCGACGACTGAGCTGACCCGGCTCGGAACCCTACGCTCGGCCCGCGCGATGCTGCGCGGGCTCCTGCACAGAAAGCAGAACACGTGGCTGCACCATCCAAGCGGTCCTCGCGACCCACGCCCGTCCGGAAGGCCTGGCGCTCGCTGAGCTGGCTCGGCGTGATCATCGTCGCGCTCTTCGGCATCAACGCCGCGGGCGTGATCTGGGGAGACGGTTCCTGGGCGCCGAAGCTTGCGCTCGACCTCGAGGGCGGCACGCAGATCATCCTCGAGCCGCAGGTGGCGGACGGCGACTCGGTCTCCCAGGAACAGCTCGACCAGGCCGTGGCGATCATCCGCCAGCGTGTCGACGCGTCGGGCGTCTCCGAGGCCGAGATCAACACGCAGGGCGGCCAGAACGTCGTCGTCGCGATCCCCGGCGAGCTGGACGAGCAGACCCGTGCCCGGATCGAGTCGTCGGCGAAGCTCGAACTGCGACCGGTGCTGCTCGCCGACGCCGCGACGAACCAGTCGATCGACCCGAGCGCGAGCCCTGAGCCGGCCGACGGTGCCGAGGAGGAACTCGAGTCGACGCCGACTGCGGAGCCCACCGACGCCAGCGACCCGGCGTGGATCACCCCCGCCCTGCAGGACGAGTTCGACACCTTCGACTGCGCCGCGATCGACGAGAGCGGCGCGAACGTCGCCCCGTCAGACGAGCCGCTCGTGACGTGCGACGCCACGCGCACCATCAAGTACCTGCTCGGACCGGTCGAGGTCGGCGGCGAGGACATCGTCGACGCGACCAACGGCATGGTCCAGACCCAGACGGGTGCGACGACCGGCCAGTGGGCCGTGAACATCGTGTTCAACGAGCGCGGCGCCGAGCAGTTCGCCGAGGTCAGCCAGCGCCTGTTCGCGCTGAACGGCCAGACGCCGCGCGACCAGTTCGCGTTCGTGCTCGACGGTGCCGTGCTCTCCGCACCGCAGATGAACGGCGTGATCACCGACGGCCGCCCGCAGGTGACCGGCAGCTTCACGCAGGAGTCGTCGAAGGCGCTCGCCGACCAGCTGAAGTTCGGAGCGCTTCCGATCAGCTTCGAGGTGCAGTCCTCCGACACGATCTCGGCGACCCTCGGAACCTCTCAACTGCAGGCGGGTCTGATCGCCGGCCTCATCGGTCTGGTGCTCGTGGTGATCTACACGCTGTTCCAGTACCGATTGCTCGGCACGGTCACGATCGCGTCGCTGGTCATCGTCGGCGTCATCACCTACTTGACGATCACGATCCTGTCGTGGCGCGAGGGGTACCGGCTCTCGCTCGCCGGCATCGCGGGGCTCATCGTCGCGATCGGCTTCACGGCCGACTCCTTCATCGTGTACTTCGAGCGCGTCCGCGACGAGTTGCGCGACGGCAGACCCCTGGTCGGCGCCGTGGAGGCGGGCTGGAAGCGGGCACTTCGCACCATCCTGTCGTCGAAGGGCATGAACCTCCTCGCGGCGGTCGTGCTGTTCATCCTGGCCGTCGGCAGCGTCAGGGGCTTCGCGTTCACCCTCGGTCTGACCACGGTCATCGACGTGCTCGTCGTCATCCTCTTCACCCACCCGATGCTGCAGCTGCTCGCGCAGACCCGGTTCTTCTCGAGCGGCCATCCGTGGTCGGGCCTCGACCCGAAGGCGCTCGGGGCCGTGTACCGCGGTCGCGCGGAGTTCCGCAAGCCCGTCGCCGTCCCTGCGAGCAAGGTCGCGTCCAGCTCGCGCGAGGCGCAGCGCCGACAGACCATCGCGGAGCGCAAGGCGGCACAGGTCGACGCCACCGTGGGCGCCGGCGAGAGCAAGGAGTCCTGATGGCCAACCGCCTCACCACCTTCGGCAACGACCTCTACACGGGCAAGCGCTCGTTCAACTTCGTCGGCGGCCGACGGAAGTGGTACACGATCGCCGCCGTGCTGCTGATCCTGTCGGCGCTCGTGATGGTCTTCCGCGGATTCAACTTCGGCATCGAGTTCCGCGGGGGATCCCAGTTCCAGATCACGAACGTCGCCGAGGCCACGCAGGACCCGGCCGTCGCCGCGGTCGAGGAGGTCGCCCCGGGCACCGTCGCGCGTGTGACCGTCGTCGGCGAATCCGGCGTGCGGGTGCAGACCGAGCAGCTCGAACAGGCCGAGTCCGAAGAACTCGTGATCGCCCTCGCGGAGGCGTACGACGTCGACCGCAGCGAGGTCACGTCGTCGTTCATCGGCGCGAGCTGGGGGGCCGACGTGACGCGTCAGGCGATCCTGGGTCTCCTGGCGTTCATGCTGCTCGCCGGGATCGTCATGGCGCTGTACTTCCGCACCTGGAAGATGTCGGTCGCCGCGATACTCTCGCTGATCGGCGACCTGGTGCTGACCGCGGGCGTCTACGCCGCGGTGGGCTTCGAGGTCACTCCTGCCGCCATGATCGGCATCCTGACCATCCTCAGCTACTCGCTGTACGACACGGTCGTCGTCTTCGACAAGATCCGCGAGAACACCGCCGAGGAGGGCGAGGAATCCCGTCGGACCTTCGCGGAGTCGGTGAACCTCGCGGTGAACCAGACCCTCGTGCGGTCGATCAACACGAGCGTCGTGGCCGCCCTGCCGGTCGCCGCCATCCTGTTCATCGGCGCCGGGGCCCTCGGGGCCGACACGCTTCGCGACATCTCGCTCGCGCTGTTGATCGGCATCATCGTCGGAACCTGGTCCACGGTGTTCATCGCCGCCCCGCTGTACTCGCAACTCCGCGAAGGCGAGACGTCGATCAAGCGGCACGATCAGCGCGTGCTCAAGGAGCGCGAGCGGGCCGGAGTCTCCGGTGCCGCGGAGGTCGTCGCCGCCCCCTAGCAGGGCCCGGCACGCCTCCATGGCACGTGCACCGCTCGCGAGCGGTGATAATTGAGGTCTGGAGGTGCGGCGACCATGACGGAGACGGGTATCAACTCGACGGCGTCGTTGCGCCGTCTGGTGCCCCGGATCTTCTCCAAGGCGCTGCCCTCGGGTGCGATCGACTCGGTCCTCCGCACGGTGCGGATGCACCATCCGAAGGCCGACCTCGCCGTCATCGAGCGCGCCTACACGGTCGCCGAGCGCGCGCACGAGGGCCAGAAGCGGCGAAGCGGCGAGCCGTACATCACGCACCCGATCGCTGTCGCGCAGATCCTCGCGGACCTCGGCATCGGATCGAAGGCCGTCGCGGCGGCGTTGCTGCACGACACCGTCGAGGACACCTCGTACACGCTCGACCAGTTGCGCGCCGACTTCGGCGACGAGATCGCGATGCTCGTCGACGGGGTCACCAAGCTCGACAAGGTCAAGTACGGGGATTCGACCCAGGCGGAGACCGTCCGCAAGATGATCGTCGCGATGTCCAAGGACATCCGGGTACTGATCATCAAGCTCGCCGACCGCCTCCACAATGCCCGGACGTGGGGATTCGTGCCCGCCGCGTCGGCCGCGCGCAAGGCGACCGAGACCCTCGAGATCTACGCGCCGCTCGCCCATCGCCTCGGCATCCAGACGATCAAGTGGGAGCTCGAGGACCTGTCGTTCGCCGTGCTCTACCCGAAGCTCTACGCCGAGATCGAGAGCCTCGTGAAGCAGCGCACGCCGCAGCGCGAGGAATACGTGCAGTCGGTCATCGACCTGGTCTCCGACGACCTGAAGGCGGCGCGCATCCGCGGCAAGGTCGTCGGCCGACCGAAGCAGTACTACTCGATCTACCAGAAGATGATCGTGCGCGGTCGCGACTTCGACGACATCTACGACCTCGTGGGTATTCGCGTGCTCGTCAACTCGGTTCGCGACTGCTACGCCGTGCTCGGCTCGATCCACGCGCGCTGGACGCCCGTACCGGGCCGGTTCAAGGACTACATCGCCACGCCGAAGTTCAATCTCTACCAGTCGCTCCACACCACGGTGATCGGCCCGAAAGGGCGCCCGGTCGAGATCCAGATCCGCACGCACGACATGCACCAGCGTGCCGAGTTCGGCGTCGCCGCCCACTGGAAGTACAAGGAGCGGATGGCGGGCGGACGGGCCGACGTCGGTGGCCCTCGCGATGACGCGGACATGGCATGGCTCGCCCACATCTCCGACTGGCAGGCTGAGACCGCCGACCCCGGCGAGTTCCTCGACTCCCTGCGCTTCGAGATCGGCGCCAAGGAGGTCTACGTCTTCACGCCCAAGGGTCGCGTCATCGGCCTGCCGGCCGGCGCGACGCCGGTCGACTTCGCCTACGCCGTGCACACCGAGGTCGGCCACCGCACCATGGGCGCCAAGGTGAACGGCCGCCTGGTCCCGCTCGAGAGCGAGCTCTCCAGCGGTGACGTCGTCGAGGTCTTCACGTCGAAGAACCCCGATTCCGGTCCGAGCAAGGACTGGCTCAACTTCGTCAAGAGCCCGCGTGCGCGCAGCAAGATCCGGCAGTGGTTCACCAAGGAGCGCCGCGACGAGGCGATCGAGCACGGTCGCGACGCGATCGCCCGGGCGATGCGCAAGCAGAACCTGCCGTTGCAGAAGCTGATGAGCCAGGATTCCTTCGCCGAGGTCGCCGCGCAACTGCGCTACGAGGACGTCTCGGCGCTGTACGCGGCCGTCGGCGAGGGGCACGTCTCGACGCAGTCGGTGATCGAGAAGGTCCTCGCGCTCGTACAGGATGAAGACGACGTCGAGGAGCCGGCCCTCCCGCTCCCGACGCGCTCGCGCACCCTGCCTCGCAACAGCGACTCCGGTGTGCTCGTGCGGGGCGCGCCGGACATCCTCGTGAAGCTCGCGCGATGCTGCACTCCCGTGCCGGGCGATGAGATCGTCGGCTTCATCACGCGCGGCTCGGGCGTCTCCGTGCATCAGGCCACGTGCCATAACGTCCAATCGCTCCTGCGTGAGCCCGAGCGGATGATCGATGTCGAGTGGGCGCCGAGTTCCAAGAGCGTCTTCATGGTCCAGATCCAGATCGAGGCGCTCGACCGGGCCGGCCTGCTCTCGGACGTGACCCGCGTGCTCTCGGAGCACCACGTGAACATCCTCTCCGCCAACGTGTCGACCTCGACCGACCGCCTCGCGATCAGCCGATTCGTGTTCGAGATGGGCGACACCACGCACCTCGACCGGGTGCTCAACGCGGTCCGCCGCATCGACGCCGTCTACGACGTCTACCGCGTCAGCGACGGCTGACGCGTCGCAGCATCGAGCCGCGCGAGCGCGCGCGACTTGTGCGGGAGTCGGTGGGCGGATCCGATCCGGTCGCGGAGCCGCGACTCGAGCCCCGGTTCGCCCTCGAGCAGTGCGCCGACGATCGCGACCGTCTCGTCGTCGCCCGCGCTCGCATCGCGCAACAGGTCGAAGGCGGTGCGCAGGGGTGTCGTGCAGCGGATGCCGCCGACCACCGCCACGTCGGCATCGTCGATCACGACCTCGCGGACGACGCAGCCGGGGTCGATGCGCGCGGTACTGCGGTCGGCGTACCGGATGCAGTACTCCGACACCACGGGCGGAGCGGGTACGGCGCCATGCACCCACGCCGCGGTCCGACGTTCGACGATGAGGGGGCCGTGTCGATGGGGCGCCACCGCTGCGGCCCGGAGCGAGGGGAGGTCCGGTTCGTCGACCGGGCACCATCCATCGCCCACCGTGACCAGCTCGCCGTCGAGCCGGGCGGCGCAGAGTTCGGGCAACGGCAGGTCACGCGTGCCGAGCACCGTGGGGAGTCGGGCCATGCGCCCATGCTGCAGCATCCGTCGCCGCACGCACCGACGCCCGGTGCTCGCTGTGGAGAACCGGGCGTCGCCGATGCAGGTGGGGGAGGGCTCAGCCTCCCACGGCCTTCAGCCACGCCCGCCGCGCCTCGAGCGCCTCGCGGGCCTCCGCAGCCGCCTTCGCGTCGCCCGAGGCCTCGGCGTCGGCGAGCTCCGCCTCGAGCTTCGCGATCGCGTCGTGCAGCTGGCCGAGCATCCCCTCCGACCGGGCCTTCTTCTCCGGGTCGTCGCGCTGCCAGCGCTCGTCCTCGAGCGCACGGACGTGGTTCTCGACCTTGCGCAGGCGGTCCTCCACGGTGCGGACCTGGTCCCGCGGAACGCGGCCGATGTCGTCCCACCGGCGCTGGATGCCGTTCAGCGTCGTTCGCGCCGCCCGGGCGTCCTTCGAGGCGAGCAGCGCGTCGGCCTCGTCGAGGAGCGCGAGCTTCTGCGTCAGGTTCTCGCGGTACTCCTCGTCGTCCTTCGCATCGACCTCGGCCTTGGCCTGGAAGAGCACGTCGCCTGCCGCCTTGAACTTCGCCCACAGCGCGTCGTCGACCTTCTTGCCGGCGCGTCCCGCCTGCTTCCACTCGTCGAGGAGCGACCGGTACTCGGCCACGCCGTCGGCGCCGCGCGGCGCGAGCGCCTCGGCGCGCTCGATGAGCCGCTGCTTGCGCTGGCGCACGTCGCGGTGCGCGGCGTCGAGTTCGGCGAAGAACGCCTTCCGATGCTGCTCGATCGTCGAGCGGGCCGCGCGGAATCGCTTCCAGAGCTCGTTCGCCTCGCCCTTGGGAAGGCGCGGGCCGTCCTGTTGGTGCTTCTGCCAGGCCGCGAAGAGCGCGTCGAGCTCGGCGCTCGTCTGCTTCCACTGCGTCTTGGCCGGGTCCTGGGCGGCGAGCGTCTCGGCCTGCTCCACGATCCGGGTGCGTTCGGCGATCGCCGCCTCGACGGCCGCCTTGGCCTCGGCCTGCTGCTGGGCGGTGAGCTCCTGCGTGGTGCCCGAGAGCGCCTCGAGCCGGCGCTGGAGCGATTCCAGGTCGCCGACGGCGTGCGCGTCGGCGACGTTCGCCTGCAGCGTCGCAACCGCCTTCGCGACATCCGCTGCCGGGGCGCCGCGTCGGACCCGCTGCTCGAGCAGCGACACGGCACCGGCGAGATCGGCGTACTTGCGCTCGAAGTAGGCCAGCGCCTCCTCCGGAGTCGCGTCGGGGTACTGCCCGACTTCGCGCTCGCCCTCGCTGGTCCGCACGAAGACGGTGCCCGTCTCGTCGACGCGGCCCCACGGTTGCTGTGCTGAATCGGTCACGGACTCACCCTGTCGTCGGTCGGATGCCGCGTGAGCGGCGGATGACGGCATCAAGCCTATTGCACCCCCGGAATCGTCGTCGGCCGGTCCCGGGACGCCGGGCGGCCGGCCCGGTTGGCCGTGGGAATGCCTCTCGGACGATCACTCCACGACGAAGGAGGTGATGGTCACGGGACGCACCGGCGCGCCGTCGGGCACCTCGTCGGCCGTGCCGAAATCGGTGATCTCGGTGCGGAGCGCGTCGAGCCCGTCGGTCACCCGCCCGATGACGGTGTAGCCGCCCGCGGCATCCGCCGGAAGCGTGGTGTCCTCGTAGACGATGAAGAACTGACTTCCCTGGCTCTCCGCAGCGCCCGGCTGGCGGGCCATCGCGAGGGTGCCGGCGGGGTAGACGCCGTCCTCGGGGGCGTTCTCGATCGGGCCGTAGCTGTAGCCCGGCCCTCCGGTGCCGTCGCCGTTCGGGTCGCCGCACTGCAGGACGAAGATGCCCTCGGTCGTGAGCCGGTGGCAGGCGAGGCCGTCGTAGAACCCGGACCGGGCGAGGCTGATCGTGCTCGACACCGCCTGCGGCGCCGCGGCCCCGTCGAGCTCGACCGAGAGCGTCGTGTCGTTGAGCGTGAGCGCCGCGACCCACGTGCGGTCTGCGGCGAGGTCGGCGGAGGGAACCGGCTGGGGGGTCGCGGTCGGGGCGGGCGTGGCCGAGGGCTCGGCTTCGGGACTGCCCGGCCCGCCACCGAAGTACAGCAGCTGCGCGGCGGTCGCGAGTGCGAGCACCGCGACGAGGGCGATGACCGCGACGACGTTGTCTCGTCGGCGGCGGCGCACGGAGCGCGCGTGCACTTCCTGCCGTGCCTGGTAGGTGCGCAGTCGCGCGCGCGCCTCGCGCGCCTGACGGTCGTTCGTTGCCACGCTGCTCCTTCGGGGGAATCCTGCGACCGAACTCTACGCAACGGCGGTGCGGGGGTGCCAATCGCGCACGCCACGTCGCTCGGCCGTCCCGGTAGTCCGGGTGTCGGATGCCGCGGCTACGCTTGTCGGCATGGTGGAGACGGCTGCGGGCCTGCGCTCGGGCGCGACGCCCCTCGCGGTCCGCATGCGGCCTCGCAGCCTCGACGAGGTCGCCGGGCAGCGGCACCTGCTGACCCCCGGCTCGCCGCTCGTCGCCCTCGCGGCCGACCGCACGGGGGAGTCCGGGGCCGTCTCGGTGATCCTGTGGGGTCCGCCGGGTACCGGCAAGACGACGCTCGCGCAGGCGATCGCGCGCTCGTCGGGGCGCAAGTTCGTCGAGCTCTCGGCGGTCACGGCCGGGGTGCGCGACGTCCGCCAGGTCATGGAGGAGGCGAGGGCGAACCGCGACCTGTACGGCGTCTCCACGGTCCTCTTCCTCGACGAGATCCACCGCTTCACGAAGGCGCAGCAGGACGCTCTGCTCCCGGGCGTCGAGAACGGCTGGGTGATCCTCGTGGCCGCGACCACCGAGAACCCCTCGTTCTCGGTGATCTCGCCGCTGCTGTCGCGATCGCTGCTGCTCACCCTCGAGACGCTCGACGACGGCGATCTCGGCATGCTCGTCGACCGTGCCGTCGAAGACCCGCGCGGGCTCGCCGGTCGGGTCGAGCTCGATCCCGAGGCGCGCGCCGCGATCGTCCGGCTAGCGTCGGGCGACGCCCGCCGCGCGCTCACCGCGCTCGAGGCCGCGTCGCTGTCGGCGATCGCCGAGGCCGTGGACGGTCGCACGGCCGACGACGAGGCCGGGTCGGGATCCGACGACGGCAAGGCGGCGGCCGCGGCCTCCGTCGACGGCGATGCAGCCGGAACGGCACCGCGGCCGGTCATCACGCCCGAGACGGTGTCGCGCGCGGTCGACCGCGCGCTGCTGCGCTACGACCGCGACGGCGATGAGCACTACGACGTCATCAGCGCCTTCATCAAGTCGGTGCGGGGCAGCGACGTCGACGCGGCGCTCCACTACCTGGCGCGCATGATCGAGGCGGGGGAGGACCCGCGGTTCATCGCACGCCGCATCATCGTGCTCGCTTCGGAGGACATCGGCATGGCCGACCCGACGGCGCTCGGCGTCGCGGTTGCGGCCGCCGATGCCGTGCAGTACATCGGCATGCCCGAGGGGCGCATCCCACTCGCCCAGGCGACCGTCCACCTCGCGACGGCGCCGAAGTCGAACGCCGCGTACGTCGGGATCGACCGGGCGATCGCCGATGTCCGGGCCGGCAAGGCGGGCCGCGTGCCCAAGCACCTGCGCGACGCGCACTACCCGGGCGCGAAACGGCTCGGGCACGGCAAGGGCTATGCGTACCCGCACGACGATCCGATCGGCGTGGTGCCGCAGCAGTACCTCCCCGATCCGCTCCGGGGCGCGGTGTACTACACGCCGACCGAGCACGGCAATGAGCGCGATGTGTCGTCGCGTCTCGGCAAGCTCCGGCGGATCGTGCGCGGTGAGCGCTGATGCGGCGACCGTGGTAGCATTTCCGTTGGCCTGAAGCCAGATTCTCGCGTGCGGCTGCGCGGTTTCCACGGCGAAGGGACGCGACCTGTAGCCGGTCCGTCCGTGGCGAACCCCTCTGACAAGTCTTTCCGGCGCCTCGCGCGCCCGGAACCACACCGTTCGAGAATCCTCCGAAAGGACATCGTGACCAGCCAGTCCCGAAGCAAGACCCGCCTCTCCCGCGCGCTCGGCGTCGCCCTCACCCCGAAGGCCGCCAAGTACATGGAGAAGCGGCCGTACGCCCCCGGCGAGCACGGCCGCACCAAGCGCAAGCAGGACTCCGACTACGCGGTCCGCCTGCGCGAGAAGCAGCGCCTCCGCGCCCAGTACGGCATCCGCGAGAAGCAGCTTCGCATCGCGTTCAACGAGGCCCGCCGCACCGACGGCCTGACCGGTGAGAACCTCGTCGAGCTCCTGGAGATGCGCCTCGACGCACTCGTGCTCCGCGCCGGCTTCGCTCGCACCATCTCGCAGGCCCGCCAGTTCGTCGTGCACCGCCACATCACCGTCGACGGCAAGCTCGTCGACCGTCCGTCGTTCCGCGTGAAGCCGGGCCAGATCATCGGCGTCAAGCAGCGGTCCGAGGGCACCGAGCCCTTCCAGGTCGCTGCGGCCGGCGGCCACGTCGACGTGCTCCCCAAGATCCCGGGTTACCTCGAGGTCGAGCTCGACAAGCTGCAGGCCAAGCTCGTTCGTCGCCCGAAGCGCATCGAGGTGCCCGTCACCTGTGACGTCCAGCTCGTCGTCGAGTACTACGCCGCCCGCTAGTCGGCAGTGCACCGAACGGGGTCGCGGTTCGCCGCGGCCCCGTTCGTCGTACCCCGCGCGAAGCAGGGCGCACGCCCTAGACTGGGTGGATGCGCGTGCGCACCGCACGCGTCCAGGCCAGCCCCCACCGAGGAGTGAGACGTGAAGAGCATCCTGTGGTTCGCCGTCGGCGTCGCGACGGGGTTCGCCGTCGCGCACCAGGTCAACCGCACGGCCCAGGGCCGCGAGTTCTTCGCGGGCCTCGACGCCAAGGCGCGCGCCTTCGGCCGCGCCGTCGCCGAGGGCTACCACGCCCGCGACGCCGAGCTCCGCGCCGCCGACGAAGCCTGACCTGCGCCGCGCCGGCGCACCTCGCACCCCATTCCCGCGACGACGGGACGCTCCACCTCTCCCCTGAACCAGAACGGAACCATGCAGACTGCCGAGATCCGCCAGCGCTGGCTGGACTTCTTCGCCGCGCGAGGCCACACGGTCGTGCCGTCGGCCTCGCTCGTGTCCGACGACCCCTCGTTGCTGTTCACGGTCGCCGGCATGGTGCCGTTCGTGCCGTACCTGACCGGTCTCGTGCCTGCGCCCTACGACCGTGCGACGAGCGTGCAGAAGTGCATCCGGACGAACGACATCGAGGAGGTCGGGAAGACCCCGCGCCACGGCACGTTCTTCCAGATGAACGGGAACTTCTCGTTCGGCGACTACTTCAAGGAGGGTGCCATCGCGTTCGCGTGGGAGCTCCTCACGAGCCCCGAGGCCGAAGGCGGCTACGGCTTCGACCCTGGCGACCTCTGGGTCACCGTCTACGAGGACGACGACGAGGCGCGCGAGATCTGGCGACGCGTCGCGGGCCTCCCCGACGACCGCATCCAGGGCCTCGGCAAGGACACGAACTACTGGCACACCGGGCAGCCCGGTCCCGCGGGGCCCTGCTCGGAGATCTTCTTCGACCGCGGCGCCGCGTACGGCATCGACGGCGGACCCGCGACCGACGACGACCGGTACGTCGAGATCTGGAACCTCGTGTTCATGCAGTACCTGATCGACGACGTGAAGTCGAAGACCGACTTCCGCATCGTGAAGGAACTGCCGAAGAAGAACATCGACACCGGCATGGGCCTGGAGCGCGTCGCGTTCATCAAGCAGGGCGTCGACAACATGTACGAGATCGACCAGGTCCGTCCCGTCCTGGACGCCGCCGCCGAGCTCTCGGGTCGCCGCTACGGCGCCGACCACGACGACGACGTGCGCATGCGCGTCATCGCCGACCACGTGCGCTCGGCGCTCATGCTCATGAGCGACGGCGTCACGCCGTCGAACGAGGGTCGCGGCTACATCCTCCGCCGGCTGCTCCGCCGGAGCATCCGGGCCATGCGCCTGCTCGGCGTCGAGGGGCCGACCTTCCGGCGTCTGTTCGCGGCATCGCGCGACGCGATGAAGTCCGCCTACCCCGAGGTCGAGTCGAACTACCGCCAGATCGAGCAGCTCGCCCTCGGCGAGGAGGAGACCTTCCTGCGGACCCTCACCTCGGGCACCGCGATCCTCGACCAGGCCGTGACGAAGACCAAGGGCGCGGGGTCCGAGCTGCTCGCCGGCGACACCGCGTTCCTGCTCCACGACACGTACGGCTTCCCGATCGAGCTCACGCTCGAGATGGCCGAGGAGGCAGGCCTGTCGGTCGACCGCCACGCGTTCGACTCGCTCATGGCCGACCAGCGCTCGCGCGCGAAGGCCGACGCGAAGTCGAAGAAGAAGGTCCTCGCCGACCTGTCGGTCTACGCCGACCTGCGGGCGAAGGGCGAGACCGTGTTCACCGGGTACACCGACCTGGCGACGGACTCGACCGTGCTCGGCATCCTCGTCGACGGGCGTCCGACGACGAGGGCCACCCAGGGCCAGACCGCCGAGGTCGTGCTCGCCGAGACGTCGCTGTACGCCGAGTCCGGCGGCCAGGCGCCCGACCAGGGCCGCATCGTCGGCGACGGGTTCGAGCTCGAGGTGCTCGATGTGCAGAAGCCCGTGAAGGGGCTCATCAGCCACACCGTGAAGGTGACGTCCGGCGAGGTCGGCGTGGGCGTGCCCGCGACCACCCTCGTCGACGAGTTCTACCGCCGCGGCGCGACGCAGGCGCACTCCGGCACGCACCTCGTGCACGCCGCGCTCCGCCAGGTGCTCGGGCCGCACGCGCACCAGTCCGGCTCGTTCAACAAGGCGGGCTACCTGCGCCTCGACTACGGCTGGAACCAGGCGCTGTCATCCTCCACCCGCAGCGAGATCGAGGAGATCGCGAACGACGCCGTGCGCGACAACCTCGAGGTGGTCACGCGCGAGATGCCGATCGACGAGGCCAAGGCGCTCGGCGCCATGGCGCTCTTCGGCGAGAAGTACGGCGACGTCGTCCGCGTCGTCGACATCGGCGGCCCGTGGTCGCGCGAACTCTGCGCCGGCACCCACGTCGCGCGAAGCGCCGAGGTCGGCATGATCAGCATCATCGGCGAGTCGTCGGTCGGCGCATCCAACCGCCGCGTCGAGTCGCTGGTCGGGCAGGACGCGTTCCGGCGGTTCGCGGCAGAGCGCGCGCTCGTCAACGAGCTCACCTCGACGCTGAAGACCCGTCCCGAGCACCTCGTCGACCGCGTCGGCGAGCTCGTCTCCAACCTGAAGGCCGCCGAGAAGCGCATCCAGCAGTTCGAGGCCAAGGCGCTGAATGACCGCGTCCCGGATCTCGCGGCGAAGGCCGAGCGGATCGGCGACCTGCTGGTGGTGGTCCAGCCCGTCGGCGCCCTCGGCTCGGGTGACGAGCTGCGGTCGCTCGCGACCGCGGTGCGCGGGCGTCTGGGGAACGCGGCATCCGTCGTGGCGCTCGTGGGCGAGGTGGCCGGCAAGCCGCTCGCGATCGCGGCGACCTCGCCGGCCGCGCGCGACGCCGGTGCGAATGCCGGCGCGCTCGCGAAGGCGATGGCATCGGCGCTCGGCGGCGGGGGCGGCGGCAAGCCCGACCTGGCGCAGGGCGGCGGCAGCGACCTCACGGCCGTCCCGGCCGCGCTCGAGGCGGCGCGGTCGGCGATTCCTCGATGACGTTGCGGCCCGGCGTCCGCCTCGGCATCGACGTGGGCCGGGCTCGCATCGGCGTGGCCCGGTGCGACCCGACGGCGACCCTCGCGGTCCCGGTCGAGACGGTGCCGCGCAGCGCCGACGGCGTTGCCGACGTCCGTCGGGTGCTCGAGCTCGCGGGCGAGTACGACGCGATCGAACTCGTGGTCGGCAACCCGCTCTCCCTCTCGGGGGCGTCGACGGCCTCGACCGACGACGCGGTGGGGTTCGCCGAGCGGCTCGCCGCCGCCGGTGCGTCGGTTCGGCTGGTCGACGAGCGGATGTCGACCGTGAGCGCGCAGCAGGCGCTCCGGTCGGCTGGCAAGTCGTCCCGGAAGCAGCGTCCCATCATCGACCAAGCGGCAGCCGTTATCATTCTGCAACACGCCATCGATGCCGAACGCGCATCGGGCACCGCTCCCGGACGAACGATCTCCGCCGACGAAGGGCTCTCACCCCCGTGACCCAGCTCCCCCCAGGGCAGCGACGCGGCTCCGATCCGCAGCCTTCCTCCGATTGGGACGCCATCCTCGCCGGAGGCGCTCCGCAGACGCCGCCGAGCGGCTCCGCGCCCGTGCCTCCGCGGCAGGACCCGCCGGCACCTCGCAGCCGGCGCGAGCTGCGCGAGGCCGAGCAGCGGCGTGCCGCCGCGGAGGCCGAACGGCGCCGCGTGGCGGACGAGGCGAACGAGCGATCGCGTGGCGACGCCCGGACTGATCGCGACCACTCCGACCCCTCGGGTGCCGGCGCGGATCGTCGCCGTCCGCAGTCCGGTTCGGCCGCGGGTGAGCGCACCACGTCGTCGACCGACGCGCACGGCCGAGACGCGTACGGCCGAGACGCGTACGGCGGAGACGCGTACGGCCGAGGCCCGTACGGCGGCGGCGCGTACGGCGGAGACGCGTACGGCCGAGACCCGTACGGCCGAGACCCGAACGGCCCCGGCCCACGCGACCGCAGCGCCGCCCCCCGGCACGATCCGGAGGCCTACGTCCCGGAGCCCCGCGACGAGGTCGTACCCGACGAGCGCTGGTCCCGGTCCGACCGTCGCGACCCGCGCGATCCCCGCCCGGACGGGGCCGAGCGGCGTCCCGAACCCGACCTGCTGAACCCGTGGGACGACGACCCCGCGCCCCGCTCGGCCCGCGCCGACCGCCGCTCGGCGGCGGCCCTCGACCTCGACGAGCACGAGGTCGAGGAACGCCGCCGCGGACGCGGCGCGCTCGGCTGCCTGGTCGCGCTCCTCGTGCTCGCGGGACTCGTCGTCGCGGCGTGGTTCTTCCTGCAGGGCCCGATCAACGCGGTGATGGACCGGTTCCAGCCCCCGGAGGACTACTCCGGCGCCGGGACCGGCGAGGTCGTGTTCATGATCAACGAGGGCGACGGCGGCGAGACCATCGCGGCGAACCTGCAGGAGCAGGACATCGTGGCATCCGCCGAGGCGTTCATCGACGAGATGCGCTCTCGCGACGAGGCGCCCACCTTCTATCCCGGCGCCTACGGGCTCGCGAACCAGATGAGCGCGGAGGCCGCGCTCGACGCGCTGCTCGACCCCGCGACGAAGATGGAGAACACCTTCGTGATCCAGGAGGGCCTGTGGGCGCGCGACGCCCTGGCGGCGGCCTCCGCGGCGACCGGGATCCCGCTCGAGGAGCTCCAGGCGGCCGCGGCCGATCCGCAGGCGCTCGGGCTCCCGGCCGAGGCGACGAGCGTCGAGGGGTTCCTGTTCCCCGCGACCTACACGTTCGGCCCGGACGTCACCGCCGACGAGGTGATCCGGACCCTCGTCGACCGAACGTTCCAGTCCCTCGACGCGGCCGGAGTGCCGCCCGAGGACCGCTGGGAGACGATCATCATCGCGTCGCTCATCGAGCGTGAGTCCGGCTCCGAGGCCGACTCGTACAAGGTGTCGCGCGTCATCCAGAACCGTCTCGATCCGGCGCAGTTCGACAGCGGGCTCCTGCAGTTCGACTCCACCGTGCACTACGGCACCGGCGACGACACGCTCGTCACCACGACGGACGCCGAACGCGCCGACGCATCGAACCCGTACAACACCTATGTGCACCCGGGCCTGCCGCCGGGACCGATCGGCAACCCGGGCGACGTCGCGATCGACGCCGCGCGCAACCCGGCCGACGGACCGTGGCTCTACTTCGTCACCGTGAACCTCGAGACCGGCGAGACGGTGTTCTCCGCGACGTTCGCCGAGCACGAGCAGGCGGTGCAGCGGTTCTACCAGTACCTGGAGGAGAACCAGTAGATGTCGACCTCGTCGACGGATGCCGCGGGCCAGCCACCCCGCCTCGATGACGGCCGCCGCCGGCTGGCGGTGCTCGGCTCGCCGATCGCCCACTCGAAGAGCCCGGGATTGCATCGGGCAGCGTACGAGCGTCTCGGACTGGACTGGAGCTACGACCGCGTCGAGATCGGCGAGGGCGGGCTCGCCGCGTTCCTCGACGGACTGGGACCCGACTGGCGCGGGCTCTCGCTCACCATGCCGCTGAAGCCCGAGGCGCTGGCCCTTGCGGACGACGTGGAGCGCCTCGCCGCGCGGGCGGGTGCGGTGAACACGCTGCTCCTCGCGCCCGACGGCCGTCGGCTCGGGTTCAACACCGACATCGGCGGGATCGTCCGCGCCCTCGGCGACCTCGGGGTCCGATCCATCCGGCACGGCGTGCTGATCGGCGGGGGAGCGACCGCTGCCTCCGCACTCGTCGCCATGGCCGAGCTGGGCGCCGCGAGCGTCGACGTGTACGTGCGAGACGCCGGCCGCGCGGCATCCGTGGTCGACCTGGGTCACGCGCTCGGGCTCGTCATCGAGGTGCGGCAGCTCGCGCGCATCGTCGAGGCCGGCGGAGCCGACCTCGTGATCAGCACCGTTCCCGGCGGGACCGACCTCGGCCTCCGGCCCTCGGACGAACTCGCCGCGGCCCCGCTGCTCGACGTGGCATACGCCCCGTGGCCGACGGCACTCGCCGCCGCATGGACGGAGCAGGGCGGGACCGTGGCCCACGGGCTCGGCATGCTCGTGCACCAGGCGCTGCTGCAGGTGCGGATCTTCCTCACGGGCGATCCGCTCGCCGAGCTGCCCGACGAGGAGGGCGTCCTCGACGTCATGCGGCGGGTCGCCTGATCCTGCTGTGGGAGGATGGTGGGCATGCTCCGTTGGCTCACCGCCGGTGAATCGCACGGCCCCGAGCTGGTCGCGATCCTCGAAGGACTCCCCGCCGGCATTCCCGTCACCCTCGACGACATCCGCGCCGATCTCGCGCGCCGCAAGCTCGGCTACGGGCGCGGCGCCCGCATGAAGTTCGAGCAGGACGAACTGGCGGTCTCCGGCGGCGTCCGGCACGGGCTCACGCTCGGCAGCCCCGTCGCGCTCCGCATCGGCAACACCGAGTGGCCGAAGTGGCAGCAGGTCATGAGTGCCGACCCCGTCGACCCCGAGACGATGGGCAAGGGCCGCGGCGCCCCGCTCACCCGGCCGAGGCCGGGTCACGCCGACCTGGTCGGCATGCAGAAGTACGGCTTCGACGAGGCCCGTCCGGTGCTCGAGCGCGCCAGCGCCCGCGAGACCGCGGCGCGGGTCGCGCTCGGCGCCGTGGCCCGCGCGTTCCTCGCCGAGCTCGGCGTCCGGCTCGTGTCGCATACCGTCGCGATCGGCCCGGTCCGCGTGCCCGAGGGCAGCCCGCTGCCGATGCCGTCCGACGTCGACGCACTCGACGCCGACCCGCTGCGGTGCTTCGATCCCGCCACGAGCGAGCGCATGGTCGCCGAGGTCGACGCCGCGCACAAGGACGGCGACACGCTCGGCGGCGTCGTCGAGGTGCTCGCCTACGGGCTGCCGCCCGGGCTCGGGTCGCACGTGCACTGGGACCGCCGGCTCGACGCGAAGCTCGCCGCGGCGCTCATGGGCATCCAGGCCATCAAGGGCGTCGAGGTCGGCGACGGCTTCCTCACCACCACCCGGCGCGGCTCGGCCGCGCACGACGAGCTGCACCTCGCCGACGGCCGCATCGTCCGCGCGAGCGACCGTGCGGGCGGTACCGAGGGTGGGATGTCGACGGGCACCGTCCTGCGGGTCAGCGCGGGCATGAAGCCCATCGCGACCGTGCCGCATGCGCTGCCCACGGTCGACGTCGCCACGGGCGAGGCGGCGCCGGCGCACCACCAGCGGTCGGATGTCTGCGCGGTGCCCGCGGCCGGCGTGGTCGCCGAGGCCATGGTCGCGCTCACGCTCGCCGATGCGGTGCTCGAGAAGTTCGGCGGCGACTCGGTCGCCGAGACCCGGCGCAACCTCGAGGCGTACCTCGCGGCGATCCCGGACTCGCTGGCGAGCGGGGTCGCGGCGTCCGACGCGGTCCGTGCCTGAGCGGCGAGCGGCCGGAGCGGCGCCGAAGCCGGTGGCGCTGCCGATCGTGCTCGTCGGTCCCATGGGCGCGGGCAAGTCGCGGGTCGGGGCCCGGCTCGCGGCATCCGTCGGCGCGCCGTTCATCGACACCGACCAGCGCATCGTCGAGCGGTACGGACCCATCGACGAGATCTTCGACCGCGAGGGCGAGAAGTACTTCCGGGTGATCGAGCGCGAGGTCGTCGCCGAGGCGCTCCGTGAGGAGGCCGTCGTCTCCCTCGGCGGCGGTGCCGTCCTCGACGCCGACACGCGCGACGACCTCGCGGCGCTTCCCGTGGTGTGGCTGAAGGTGTCCGCCGATGCGGTGGCCCCTCGGCTCTCGGGCGGCAACCGCCCGCTGCTGGCCGAGGGCGGCCTCGACCGCTGGATCCGCATCCGCGACGAGCGCCGACCGTTGTACGAGCAGGTCGCAGGGCTCGCGATCGACACCTCGCGTCGCTCGGTCGCGCGGATCGTCGACCAGATCACCGAGTGGGCAGGGGCACGTGCATGAGCGAGACCGAGGCGACGACGATCCGGGTCGGCGGTGACGACGGGTACGACGTGGTGATCGGCCGCGACGTGCTCGGGGGGCTCGCCGACGCGATCGGCCCGGCCGCCGCGAAGGTGCTCATCGTGCACCCGCCGACGCTCGGGGCGCGCGCCGCCGAACTGCGCGAGTCGCTCGTGGGCCGGTACGAGGTGCTGCTCGCCGAGGTGCCCGACGCCGAGCAGGCCAAGCGCGTCGAGGTCGCGGCGTTCTGCTGGCAGATCCTCGGCCAGGCCGACTTCACCCGGACCGACGTGGTCGTCGGCTTCGGCGGAGGAGCGATCACCGACCTCGCGGGCTTCGTCGCGGCGACGTGGCTGCGCGGCGTGCGCATCGTGCAGGTGCCGACGACCGTGCTCGGCATGGTGGACGCGGCGATCGGCGGGAAGACCGGCATCAACACGAACGAGGGGAAGAACCTCGTCGGCGTCTTCCACGCGCCCGCGGCCGTGCTCTGCGACCTCGCGCTGCTCGACACGCTGCCGCGCAACGAGATCCTCGCCGGCTTCGCCGAGGTCGTGAAGGCCGGCTTCATCCGGTACCCCGAGATCCTCGACGTCATCGAGTCCGACCCGGATGCCGCGACCGACCCGTCGACGCCCCAGTTCCGCCGCGTGGTCGAGCTCTCGATCCGGATGAAGGCCGAGGTCGTCTCCGAGGACTTCCGCGAGGCGGGGCTGCGGGAGATCCTGAACTACGGGCACACGCTGGGCCACGCCGTCGAGCACGCCGAGCGGTACCAGTGGCGACACGGTGCCGCGGTCGCGGTCGGACTCGCGTTCGCGGCCGAGCTGGGCCGGTTGTCGGGGCGGCTCTCCGACGAGGTCGCCGACCGGCACCGCCGCGTCCTCGACCTGCTGAGCCTGCCGACGTCGTACCCGGCGGGCCGGTGGAACACGCTGCTCGCGACCATGCAGCGCGACAAGAAGGCGCGCGCCGGGCAGCTGCGGTTCATCGTGCTCGACGACCTCGCCAAGCCCACCGTCATGCTCGCCCCCGACCAGTCGTTGCTGTTCGCCGCCTACCAGGAGATCGCGTCCTGAGCCGCGAACGGGCTCTCGAGACGCCGGCTTCGCGGGCTCCCCGACCGCCACGAGTGGCTAGGCTTCGAGCATGACGACGATCCTCGTGCTCAACGGGCCGAACCTCGGCCGGCTGGGCTCGCGCGAGCCCGAGGTCTACGGGTCGGAGACGCTCGCGGACATCGGCGACCGGCTCGCGGCATCCGTGCCCGAGGGCGTCGAGGTCGACCTGCGCCAGACCGACGACGAGGCCGAGCTCATCGGCTGGATCCACGAGGCGGTCGACCGGCGGGTCCCGGTCGTGCTCAACCCGGCCGCGTTCACGCACTACAGCTATGCGCTGAGGGATGCCGCGGCGCAGCTGAAGACGGCGGGCGTCCCGCTCGTCGAGGTGCACCTGTCGAACCCACACGCTCGTGAGACGTTCCGGCACACGAGCGTGGTCTCGGGCGTCGCGACCGGCGTCATCGCGGGGTTCGGCGCAGACTCGTACCGGCTCGCGATCGACTGGCTCCTGCGTCATCCGTAGGTCTCGACTAGACTCGGTCGGTCGCACGCCTCGACGTGCGCCCACGACTTCCCCGTCCTCCACCGAACGGAACCCCCATGGCAAGCACCGCTGACATCAAGAACGGCGTCGTCCTGAACATCGACGGCCAGCTCTGGAGCGTCGTCGAGTTCCAGCACGTCAAGCCCGGCAAGGGCGGCGCGTTCGTGCGCACCAAGCTCAAGAACGTCGTCACCGGCAAGGTCGTCGACAAGACCTACAACGCCGGCACCAAGGTCGACATCGAGAACGTCGACCGCCGCGACTTCACCTACCTCTACAACGACGGCGACGGCTTCGTGTTCATGGACACGACCGACTACGACCAACTCACGGTCCCGGCCACGGTCGTCGGCGACGCCAAGAACTTCATGCTCGAGAACCAGGCGGTCACGATCGCCCTGAACAACGGCAATCCGCTCTACATCGAGCTGCCCGCGTCGGTCGTGCTCGAGATCACCTACACCGAGCCGGGCCTGCAGGGCGACCGCTCGACGGGCGGCACCAAGGCCGCGACCGTCGAGACCGGCTACGAGATCCAGGTGCCGCTCTTCCTCGAGACCGGCACCCGCGTCAAGGTCGACACCCGCTCGGGCGAGTACCTCGGGCGCGTGAACGACTAGTGAGCGCCCGCACGAAGGCGCGCAAGCGCGCCCTCGACCTGCTCTACGCGGCCGACATGCGGCAGGTGCCCGTCGAGCAGCTGCTCGTCGCAGAGGCCGAGCGCGCGGTGAACGAGCCCGAACGCCAGGCGTCGTGGCTCTACGCGCGCGAGATCGTCGACGGGGTCGTCGACCACCGCGACGAGATCGATGAGGCCATCACGACGAACTCGCGTGGCTGGACCCTCGAGCGCATGCCCGCGGTCGACCGCGCCCTGCTCCGCATCGGCGTCTGGGAGATCCTCTACAACGACGAGGTGCCCGACGCGGTCGCGATCGCCGAGGCGGTCGAAGCCGCGACGGTGCTCTCGACCGATGATTCGGCCGGATTCGTGAACGGCCTCCTCGCGTCGATCTCGCACTCGAAGGGCTGACCGCCCCACCCCTGCGGCGGGTCCCCCGAACGGGGTCGATCGCCGTGCCCGCCCTGAAGCGACCTCCGGGGCGACACCGCCGGACACGCCGTGCAGTCCCTCGTCGGAAACCGGCGTTCACCCGGATTCCCTCCACTCGGCGGATCGATTCACTGGGATGGTGCCCGTTCGCGGCATCCGTCACGTCATCGAACCGCTCTGGAAGGAGCACGCCAATGTCCACGCTCTCCACGCCCACCGGGCTTCACCCGGTCGCGCACCGTCCCGTCTCCGCACGGGTGAGCTCGATCCTCGGTCACGCCGCCGACGCAGAGGCCGCCCTGAAGGCGTTCCTCGAGCGCTGGAGCATCCCGGCGCTGCGGGTCGCCCTCGGCGCCGTCTTCGTCGCCTTCGGAGTCCTGAAGTTCGTTCCGGGCGCCAGTCCGCTCGAGCCGCTCGTACAGGCCACCTGGGGCGTGCTCACATTCGGCATCGTCGGCGGCCAGCTCGCCATGGTGCTCACCGCGGTGATCGAGACCGTCGCCGGCCTCGCACTCATCTCCGGCGTGTTCGCGCGCTTCGGCCTGGTGATGCTCGCCGTCGCGTTCGTCGGCATCCTCTCGCCGATCGTGTTCTTCACGGGCGACCTCGTGACCACGGCCGGCCCGACGCTGCTCGGCCAGTACGTCGCGAAGAACGTCGTGCTCATCGCGGCCGCGCTGGTCATCGCATCGCGCGCGCTGCACGGCCCGAAGAGCGCCAGGTGAGGCCGTGCCTGCAGGGAACCGGACGAGGGGCGGGCGCGATGCGACCCGCCCCTCGTCCGTCCCGATATCGTGCGAGCCGTGCCGCCGAGCCGTGCGTGCGACGCTGGTAGGATCGACCGACCGACAACCTTGAAGTCCGTCCCGTGAGGCGGAGAAGGGAGTCCGCATGACTGTGCGCACCGTGCTGCAGCAGGCTGACCTCGAGCGGGCGCTGACCCGCATCGCGCACGAGATCCTCGAAGCCAACAGGGGCCCCGACGATCTCGTCCTCCTCGGCATCCCCACGCGCGGCGTGGCGCTCGCCGAACGACTCGCCCGGATCGTGACCCGGATCGCCGGTGTCGACGTGCCCGCCGGTGCCCTCGACGTGACGATGTACCGCGACGACCTGGGTCGCAACCCCGTGCGCGAGACGCATCCGACGGACGTGCCCGGCGAGGGCATCGACGGCCGGGTCGTGGTGCTCGTCGACGACGTGCTCTACTCGGGCCGCACCATCCGCGCCGCCCTCGACGCCCTCGCCGACCTGGGCCGCGCCCGCGCGGTGCGGCTCGCGGTGCTCGTCGACCGCGGACATCGCGAGTTCCCGATCCGCGCCGACTACGTCGGCAAGAACCTGCCCAGCTCCACGCGCGAGCGCATCAACGTCCGCCTCGTCGAGGTCGACGGCGACGACGCCGTCACGATCGAGGGGAGCGACGCATGAGGCACCTGCTCAGCACGCGCGACCTCCCGCGCGACGAGGCCATCGCGCTGCTCGACGTGGCCGTGGACATGGCGGCCGTGCAGGATCGCGAGGTCAAGAAGCTGCCGACCCTCCGGGGCCGCACGGTCGTCAACCTGTTCTTCGAGGACTCCACGCGCACCCGCATCTCGTTCGAGGCCGCCGCGAAGCGGCTCTCGGCCGACGTCATCAACTTCAGCGCCAAGGGCTCGAGCGTCTCGAAGGGCGAGAGCCTCAAGGACACCGCGCAGACCCTCCAGGCGATGGGCGCCGACGGCGTCGTGATCCGCCACCCCGCCTCGGGTGCGCCGCAGACCCTGGCGACGAGCGGATGGATCGACGCCGGCGTCGTCAACGCCGGCGACGGCACCCACGAGCACCCCACGCAGGCCCTGCTCGACGCGTTCACGATGCGGCGGCGACTGCACGGCGCCGCATCCCGTGGCCGCGACCTCGACGGCGTCCGCGTCGTCATCGTCGGCGACATCCTCCACTCCCGCGTCGCCCGGTCGAACGTGTGGCTCCTCGCGACCCTCGGCGCCGACGTCACCCTCGTCGCGCCGCCGACCCTCGTGCCGGTCGACGTGTCCGGCTGGCCGGCATCCGTCGACTACGACCTCGACCGGGCGCTCGCCGCGTCGCCCGACGTCGTCATGATGCTCCGCGTCCAGGCGGAACGCATGCACGGCGCGTTCTTCCCGAACAGCCGCGAGTACTCGCGCACATGGGGGCTCGACGACCGCCGGTTCGCCCAGCTGCCCACGACTACGATGGTCATGCATCCCGGCCCGATGAATCGCGGGTTCGAGATCGCCGCTCGCGCCGCCGACTCCTCGCAGTCCACGGTGCGCGAGCAGGTTGCGAACGGAGTATCAGTGAGAATGGCCGCCCTCTACCTGCTGCTGTCCGGCGAACGGGGTGAGACCCGATGAGCGAGACGTTCCTCATCCGCGGCGCCGCACTGCCCACTGGCGAGCGTGCCGACATCCTGCTGCAGCGCGGGCGCATCGCCGAGGTGGGCTCGGTGACGGATGCCGCGGGCGCCACGGTGATCGACGCCGACGGGCTCGTCGCCCTGCCCGGCCTCGTCGACCTGCACACCCACCTCCGCGAGCCCGGGTACGAGCAGAGCGAGACCGTGCTGACCGGCACGCAGGCCGCGGCGGTGGGCGGCTTCACGGCCGTGTTCGCGATGGCGAACACCTCGCCCGTCGCCGACACCGCGGGCGTCGTCGAGCAGGAGCTCTCGCTCGGCGAGGCCGCCGGCTACGCGACCGTGCAGCCCATCGGCGCGGTCACCGTCGGGCTGAAGGGCGAGCAGCTCGCCGAGCTCGGCGCGATGGCCGCCTCACGCGCGCGCGTGCGCGTCTTCAGTGACGACGGGTTCTGCGTCTTCGACCCGCTGCTCATGCGCCGCGCGCTCGAGTACGTCAAGGCGTTCGACGGCGTCATCGCCCAGCACGCGCAAGAGCCCCGCCTCACGCAGGGCGCGCAGATGAACGAGGGCGCACTCTCCGGCGAGCTCGGCCTCGCGGGGTGGCCCGCCGTCGCCGAGGAGTCGATCATCGCGCGCGACGTCCTCCTCGCCGAGCACGTCGGCTCGCGCCTGCACGTGTGCCACGTCTCCACGGCCGGCTCCGTCGAGGTCATCCGCTGGGCGAAGGCCCGCGGCATCGACGTGACCGCCGAGGTCACCCCGCACCACCTGCTCCTCACCGAGGAGCTGATCGCCGGACGCGGCGACGACGGAAGGCAGGGTGCCGGGTACGACCCGCGCTTCAAGGTCAACCCGCCGCTGCGCCGCCGGGAGGACGTGGAGGCGCTGCGCGCCGCGCTCGCCGACGGAACCATCGACATCGTCGCGACCGACCACGCCCCGCACCCCGTCGAGGCGAAGGAGTGCGAGTGGGACGCCGCGGCGAACGGCATGGTCGGCCTCGAGTCGGCGCTCGCGGTCGTGCAGCAGACGATGGTCGACTCCGGCCTGATCGACTGGGCGGATGTCGCGCGAGTGCTCTCGGCGACGCCCGCGCGAATCGGCCGACTCGCCGGGCACGGCGAGCCCGTCGCCGCCGGCTCCGCCGCCGAGCTCACGCTCCTCGACCCGTCCGCCTCCGGCGAGTTCGGCGTCGACCGGCTCGCGGGCCGCAGCACGAACTCGCCCTACCTCGGGCGCACGCTGCCCGGTCGGGTCGTCGCGACCTTCCACCGCGGCGTGCCGACCGTGCTCGACGGCGTCGTGCGGTCCGCCGACGAGGTCGCCGCGGCATCCGCCAGCGTCGCCGCCCCCGAGGGGGCCGCGCGTGGCTGAGTGGTGGGTGGGCGTACTCGCCGCCGTCGCAGTCGTCGCCGTCGTCGCGTGGCTCATGCTGCGCTCCTGGCGGCGCCGCACGGTGCGAGACGAGACGCTCGCCGCCTACGCGCCCCCGGCCGACCTCGCCATGCCGACGCTCGAGGTCGAGGCGCTCTACGTCGCCACCACTCCAGAGTCGGAGCCGCTCGAACGACTCGCCGTCGAGGGGCTCGCGTTCCGCGGCGCCGCGCACGTCGAGGTGCACCCGTCGGGCGTGCTGCTGCGGATCGCAGGCGAACTGCCGAGCTACGTGCCGGCAGACCGGATCGCCGGCGCCGGGACCGCGACCTACGCGATCGATCGCGGGGTCGAGCCCCAGGGCCTCGTCGCCATCACCTGGATCGTCGACGACCGGTCGGGGCCCGATGCCCCGACCCGCGTCGACAGCTACCTGCGGTGCCGGTACCCGGGCGACAGCGCCAGGGTCATCGCCGCCGTCAACGACATCGCCGCAGCGCCCGCCGCGTCGCGGCCGGATGCAGAGAACGCAGAGAACGCAGAGAGCGAGGCCTCGGATGCCTGAGACCCCGAACCCGGTCGACGAGCAGGCCGCGCCGGCCGCCGTCGACCTCGACCGTGCCGTGCTGGTCCTCGAGGACGGCACACGCTACGAGGGCCGCGCCTACGGCGCGCGCGGTCGCACCCTCGGCGAGGCCGTCTTCGCGACCGGGATGACCGGCTACCAGGAGACCCTCACCGACCCGTCGTATGCGGGCCAGATCGTGCTCATGACCGCGCCGCACATCGGCAACACGGGCATGAACGACGACGACATGGAGTCCGCCAAGATCTGGGTCGCCGGGTTCGTCGTCCGCGATCCCTCGCGCGTCGTGTCGAACTTCCGCTCGCAGCGGAGCCTCGATGCGGACCTCGAGGCCGCGGGCATCGTGGGCATCAGCAGCATCGACACGCGCGCCGTGACCCGCCACATCCGCTCGCTCGGCGCGATGCGGGCAGGCGTGTTCTCGGGCGAGGACGCCTACCTGTCGCCCGGCGAGCAGCTCGAGCTCGTGCAGGGCGGCGAGCAGATGACCGGCCGCAACCTCTCGGGTTCGGTGTCGACGGGGGAGCGGTACACGCTCGACGCCGTCGGCGAGCGGATCGGCTCGGTCGCGGTGCTCGACCTCGGCGTGAAGACGTCGACGCTGAAGTACCTCGCCGAGCGCGGCTTCGACGTGCACGTGCTGCCGCAGACGATCACGGCCGACGAGATCCTCTCGCTGCAGCCCGATGCGCTCTTCTTCTCGAACGGCCCGGGCGATCCCGGAGCCTCCGACCGCCACGTCGAGCTGCTGCGCACCACGCTGCGCGCCGGCATGCCGTACTTCGGCATCTGCTTCGGCAACCAGCTGCTCGGCCGTGCGCTCGGATTCGAGACGTACAAGCTCCCGTTCGGCCACCGCGGCATCAACCAGCCCGTGCTCGACCGCGAGACCGGCCGCGTCGAGATCACCGCGCACAACCACGGTTTCGCCGTGGCGGCGCCGATCGACCGGATCAGCGACTCCTCGCAGGGCTTCGGCCGTGTCGAGGTGAGCCACGTCGACCTCAACGACAACGTCGTGGAGGGGCTCAACTGCCTCGACATCCCCGCGTTCTCGGTGCAGTACCACCCCGAGTCGGCCGCGGGCCCCCACGACGCGAACTACCTCTTCGACCGCTTCCGCGACATGGTCATCGCGAACCGGCAGACCAAGGAGAACGGCGAGTAATGCCCAAGCGCGACGACATCAACTCCGTCCTCGTGATCGGCTCCGGGCCGATCGTCATCGGCCAGGCGGCCGAGTTCGATTACTCCGGCACCCAGGCGTGCCGGGTGCTGCGCGCCGAGGGGGTGCGCGTCATCCTCGTGAACCCGAACCCGGCCACGATCATGACCGACCCCGACTTCGCCGACGCCACCTACGTCGAGCCGATCACTCCCGAGGTGATCGAGTCGATCATCGTCAAGGAGCGGCCGGACGCGGTGCTGCCGACGCTGGGCGGCCAGACCGCGCTCAACGCCGCCATCGCGCTGCACGACGCGGGCATCCTCGACAAGCACGGCGTCGAGCTCATCGGGGCCAAGGTCGAGGCCATCCGCAAGGGCGAGGACCGCCAGTTGTTCAAGGACCTCGTGATCGAGGCCGGCGCGGACGTCGCCCGCTCGCACGTCGCGAAGACCCTCGAGCAGGCCAGGGAGTTCGCGCAGGACCTCGGCTATCCGCTCGTCGTGCGCCCCTCGTTCACGATGGGCGGGCTCGGCTCGGGCTTCGCGTACACCGAGGAGGATCTCGTCCGCTACGTCACGCAGGGCCTGCACGACTCCCCGACCACCGAGGTCCTCCTCGAGGAGTCCATCCTCGGCTGGAAGGAGTACGAGCTCGAGCTCATGCGCGACACGCACGACAACACCGTGGTCGTGTGCTCGATCGAGAACGTCGACCCGGTCGGCGTGCACACGGGCGACTCGATCACCGTCGCGCCCGCCCTCACGCTCACCGACCGCGAGTACCAGAAGCTCCGCGACATCGGCATCGACATCATCCGCGCCGTGGGCGTCGACACGGGGGGCTGCAACATCCAGTTCGCCGTCGACCCGGCCGACGGTCGGATCATCGTCATCGAGATGAACCCCCGCGTCTCGCGCTCGTCGGCACTGGCGTCGAAGGCCACCGGATTCCCGATCGCGAAGATCGCCGCGAAGCTCGCGATCGGCTACCGCCTCGACGAGATCCCCAACGACATCACGAAGGTCACTCCGGCGTCGTTCGAGCCGACGCTCGACTACGTCGTCGTGAAGGTGCCGCGGTTCGCGTTCGAGAAGTTCCCGGCCGCCGACCCGACCCTCACGACGACCATGAAATCGGTCGGCGAGGCCATGGCGATCGGCCGGAACTTCTCGACCGCCCTCCAGAAGGCGCTGCGCTCGCTCGAGAAGCGCGGGTCGAGCTTCCACTGGGAGGACGAGGCACGATCGGCCGAGGAGCTCCTCGCCGCGGCGTCCGTGCCCACCGACGGCCGCATCGTGCTCGTGCAGCAGGCGCTCCGCAAGGGCGCCACCATCGAGCAGGCGTTCGAGGCGACGAAGATCGATCCGTGGTTCCTCGACCAGATCGTGCTGATCAACGAGGTCGCCGCGCAGGTCGCCGCCGCCGAGGCGCTCGACACCGACACGCTCCTGCTGGCGAAGGACCACGGGTTCTCCGACGCGCAGATCGGCCAGCTCCGCGGCTTCGGCGAGGCCGACGCCCGTGAGGTGCGCCACATCCTCGGCATCCGCCCCGTCTTCAAGACCGTCGACACGTGCGCGGGGGAGTTCCCGGCGCTCACGCCGTACCACTACTCGAGCTACGACCTCGAGACCGAGGTCGTGCCGAGCGAGCGTCGCAAGGTCGTGATCCTGGGCTCCGGTCCGAACCGCATCGGACAGGGTGTCGAGTTCGACTACTCGTGCGTGCACGCGTCGTTCGCGCTCTCCGACGCCGGGTTCGAGACGATCATGATCAACTGCAACCCCGAGACGGTCTCGACCGACTACGACACGAGCGACCGGCTCTACTTCGAGCCGCTGACGCTTGAGGACGTGCTCGAGGTCATCCACGCCGAGTCCCAGTCGGGCGAGCTCGTGGGCGTCGTCGTGCAGCTCGGCGGCCAGACCGCCCTCGGACTCGCCAAGGGCCTGGAGGCGGCCGGCGTGCCGATCCTCGGCACCAGCCCCGACGCCATCGACTCCGCCGAGGAGCGCGGCCAGTTCTCCGCGATCCTCGAGCGCGCGGGACTGCTGGCTCCGCGCAACGGCACCGCGATCGACCTGCCCGGGGCCGTGCGGATCGCGGAGGAGATCGGCTACCCGGTGCTCGTGCGTCCCAGCTACGTGCTCGGCGGCCGCGGCATGGAGATCGTCTACGACACCCCGTCGCTCGGCGACTACTTCTCGCGCATCGAAGGACACGGGATCGTGGGGCCGACGCACCCGCTGCTCGTCGACCGGTTCCTGGACGACGCGATCGAGATCGACGTCGACGCCCTGTACGACGGCACCGAGCTGTACGTGGGCGGCGTCATGGAGCACATCGAGGAGGCGGGCATCCACTCGGGCGACTCGAGCTGCACGCTGCCGCCCGTGACCCTCGGCCGCGCCGAGATCGACCGCGTGCGGGAGGCGACCCGCGCCATCGCGGAGGGCATCGGCGTGCAGGGCCTGCTCAACGTGCAGTTCGCCATCGGCGCGGGCGTGCTCTACGTGCTCGAGGCGAACCCGCGCGCGAGTCGGACGGTCCCGTTCGTCTCGAAGGCGCTCGGCATCCCGCTCGCGAAGGCCGCGTCGCGCCTGATGGTCGGAGCGACGATCCGCGAGCTCGTCGACGAGGGCATGCTGCCCGAGGTCGACGGCTCACGCGTGCCGCTCGACTCGCCGGTGGCCGTGAAGGAGGCCGTGCTGCCGTTCCATCGATTCCGCACCGCCGAGGGCACCATGGTCGACTCGGTGCTCGGTCCCGAGATGCGCTCGACCGGCGAGGTCATGGGCATCGACAAGGACTTCCCGACGGCGTTCGCGAAGAGCCAGCTGGCCGCGTACGGCGGCATGCCGATCTCGGGCCGCGTGTTCGTCTCCGTGTCCGACCGCGACAAGCGCGCGGTCATCATGCCGGTGCTCCGCCTGCAGCAGCTCGGCTACGAGATCGTCGCCACCGAGGGCACCGCCGAGGTGCTGCGACGCAACGGCATCGGGTCGGGCACGGTCCTGAAGTTCAGCGAGAAGCACGACGAGTCCGACCCGTCGGTCGTCGAGCTGATCCACCGGGGCGAGATCGACGTGGTCGTGAACACCCCGAGCGGGCGATCGGCGCGAGCCGACGGCTACGAGATCCGGGCTGCCGCGGTCGCCGCCGACATCCCGCTGTTCACCACGATCGCCGAGCTCTCTGCGGCGGTCGCCTCCCTCGACGCGGTCAAGGGCGGGTTCGAGGTGACCAGCCTGCAGGAGTACGCGAGCCGCCGCGCGGCCGCGGTGGTCGCGTGAACGGCGCCACCACGTTCGGCGACCGGCTGCACGGCGTGCTCGCCGCGCACGGACGGCTCTGCGTCGGCATCGACCCGCACGCGTCGCTGCTCGACCAGTGGGGCCTCGACGACACCGCCGCGGGAGTGCGCGAGTTCGGCCTGCGGGTCGTCGGCGCGGCCGCGGGGCGTGCCGGCATCGTGAAGCCGCAGGTCGCGTTCTACGAGCGGCACGGCGCCGCGGGCTATGGCGCGCTCGAGCGCGTGCTGGCGGAGGCGCGCGACGCCGGCCTGCTGGTGATCGCCGACGTCAAGCGCGGCGACATCGGCACGAGCGTCGACGCATACGGGGAGGCGTGGCTGCGGCCCGGCTCGGGCCTCGAGTCCGACGCGATGACGATCAGCGCCTACCAGGGCCTCGGCTCGATCGAGTCGGTCATGCGTCGAGCGGATGCCACGGGCAAGGGCCTGTTCGTGCTGTCGGCGACCTCGAACCCCGAGGCCGCGGCGATCCAGCGTGCAGTGCTGCAGCAGTCCAGCCGGGAGGGATCGACCGTCGCCGGCGCGATCTGCTCCGGCGTGGCGGCCTGGAACACCGCGCGCGACGACGCCGCCGACCGGACCATGGGCTCGATCGGCGTGGTGCTCGGCGCGACGGTCGACCTTCCGGCATCCGGCATCGACACCTCGGCCGATCCGGCGCAGCCCGTGCTGCCGGTGCTCGCGCCGGGCTTCGGGCACCAGGGAGCGGAGGTGCGCGACCTCGCGGCGATCTACGGGTCGCTCGCCGCGGGCGTCATCGTGAGCGAGTCGCGGTCGCTGCTCGGCGAGGGCCCCGAGGGCCTCGTCGACGCGATCGTGCGCCGCGCCGACGAGATCGGAGCGGCGCGTGTCTGAGCGCTCCGCGGCATCCGCCCCTCCCGAGGTCGACCGCGTCGCCGCATCGCGCGCGGCCGTCGCCGCCCGTCGCGCCCGCGCGTCGGTGAAGCATGACATCGCCTCGGGCGCGCGCAGCCCGCTCGACGTGCTGCGCGCCGCGTTCGAGGAGCCCGAGGGCGTCGAGGGCCGCCTGCGGGTGACCGAGTTCCTCACCTCGATCCCGGCCATCGGGCAGACCAAGTGCGCGCGCATCATGGAAGAGTTGCAGATCGCCGCGTCCAAGCGGCTCGGCGGTCTCGGGCGCCTGCAGCGACGCCGCCTTCGCGAGTTCGCATCCGAGTGGATCGCCGACCACGGCGGCATCGGCGACCGGCTGGTCGTACTCGCCGGGCCGACCGCGGTCGGCAAGGGCACGGTCGCCGCGTACATCCGCGAGCACCACCCCGATGTGAAGCTTTCGGTGTCGGCGACCACGCGCGCCCCGCGCCCCGGCGAGGTCGAGGGCGAGCACTACTTCTTCCTCTCCGACGAGGAGTTCGATCGCATGGTCGAGCGCGGCGAGCTGCTCGAGTGGGCCACCGTGCACAACGCGTACCGGTACGGCACGCCGCGTCGTCCCGTCGAGGAGGCGATCGCCGCCGGCAGCAGCGTGCTGCTCGAGATCGACATCCAGGGGGCACGGTCGGTCCGCCGCGCCATGCCGGAGGCGACGCTGGTCTTCCTCCTGCCGCCCTCGTGGGACGAGCTGGTCCGCCGGCTGGTCGGTCGGGGCACCGAGAGCCCGGCCGAGCAGCAGCGCCGACTGGAGACCGCCAGGGTGGAACTCGCGGCCGTCGAGGAGTTCGACCACCAGGTCGTGAACCACGAGGTCCGCGAGGCCGCCCAAAAGGTCGTAGACTTGATGCGGCCTCGCAAGGGTCGGCGTCATGCTGCCCTTCGCCAAGATCTTCCGCGCACCGAGGGTGCGCCTCACTCGTAAGGAGCCTCCATGGCCGAGAAGCTGTCCGGCATCATCGACCCGCCGATCGACGACCTGCTGTCGAAGGTCGACTCGAAGTACCAGCTGGTCATCTTCGCGTCGAAGCGCGCGCGGCAGATCAACGACTACTACGCCGACCTGCACGAGGGCAGCCTGTTCGACAACGTCGGGCCGCTCGTCGACTCGTCGATCGACGACAAGCCGCTGTCGGTCGCGCTCCACGAGATCAACGAGGACAAGCTGCGCCTCCGCCCGATCGGCGAGTAGCCGGCAGGCGCGCATGGCGCTGAACATCGTCGTCGGCATCACCGGCGGCATCGCGGCGTACAAGGCCGTGTCGGTGGTGCGCTCGCTGGTGCTCGCCGGGCACGACGTCCACGTGGTGCCGACCGAGTCGGCGCTGCGGTTCGTCGGTCGGCCGACGCTCGAGGCGATCTCACGCAATCCCGTGCACACCGACCTCTTCGAGGGCGTCGCCGAGGTCCGGCACGTCGCGATCGGCCAGGCGGCCGACCTGATCGTGATCGCCCCGGCGACCGCGAACAGCATCGCGAAGCTCGCGGCCGGCCTGGCCGACGACCTCCTGGGCAACACCGTGCTCGCCAGTGAGGCGCCGGTCGTCGTCGCGCCGGCGATGCACACCGAGATGTGGCGGCATCCGGCGACGCAGGCGAACATCGCCACGCTCCGCGAACGCGGCGTCACGGTCGTCGGTCCCGCGGTGGGCCAGCTCACCGGCAGCGACAGCGGGCCGGGGCGTCTCGAGGAGCCGGACGTGATCGTCCGTGCCGCGCTCGAGGTGGCCGAGCGGCGTGCCGAGGCCGGCGGCCGACGGGGCGCGGCCCTCACGGATCGGCAGGACCTCGCGGGTCGGCGCATCGTCGTCTCCGCGGGCGGCACGCGCGAGCCCCTCGACCCCGTCCGCTTCCTCGGCAACCGCTCGAGCGGCAAGCAGGGCGTCGCCATCGCCGAGGCCGCGGCCGCGCGCGGCGCCGACGTCACGCTGGTCGCGGCGAACCTCGAGGTGTCCGAGCCCGGCGGATGCCGCGTGCGCGCCGTCTCCACCGCGCTCGAGTTGCGCGACGCGATGCGCGAGGCGTCCGAGGGCGCCGACGCGGTCGTCATGGCGGCCGCCGTGGCCGACTATCGGCCGGCGACGGTCAGCGAGGGCAAGATCAAGAAGGTCGACGGCGAGGAGCACATGACCGTCGAGCTCGTCCGGAACCCCGACATCCTCGCCGAGCTCGGCGCGAGCGCGCACGACGGCACGCTGCTCGTCGGCTTCGCCGCCGAGACCGAGCCCGATCCGGAGCGGCTGGTCGAGCTCGCCCGTGCGAAGCGGCGTGCCAAGGGCGCCGACCTGCTCATCGTGAACCGCGTCGGCTGGTCGGAGGGCTTCGCCGCCGACGAGAACACCGTCTCGGTCATCGGCCCGGACGACGCGGTGGTCGCCGAGGTCGTAGGCAGCAAGGTGTCGGTGGCGCACGGCATCCTCGACATCATCGCCGGTCGGCTCGCGCCCGGCGCCGCACCCACGAAGGAACCCCACTCCGCATGAGCGCACTGCGCCAGTTCACGTCCGAGTCCGTCACCGAGGGCCACCCCGACAAGATCTGCGACCAGGTCTCCGACGCGATCCTCGACGCGTTGCTCGCCGTCGACCCGCACGCTCGCGTGGCCGTCGAGACGCTCGTGACCACGGGGCTCGTCCACGTCGCGGGCGAGGTGTCCACCTCGGGCTACGTCGAGATCCCGGCTATCGTCCGCGACCGCATCACGTCCATCGGCTACGACTCGTCCGACGTGTGGTTCGACGGGCGCTCGTGCGGCGTCTCCGTCTCGATCGGCGGCCAGTCGCCCGACATCGCGCAGGGCGTCGACCGCGCATACGAGTCGCGCGAGGGCGCGAGCATCGACGAGCTCGACCAGCAGGGTGCAGGGGACCAGGGCATCATGTTCGGCTACGCCGTGCGCGAGACGCCCGAACTCATGCCGGTGCCGATCTGGCTCGCGCACCGGCTCGCCGAGCGGCTCGCCCGCGTCCGCAAGGAGGGCGAGCTCGACTACCTGCGTCCCGACGGCAAGACCCAGGTGACCATCGGCTACGAGGGCCAGACGGCGCGCACGATCGAGACCGTCGTGCTGTCGACGCAGCACGCGACGAGCGTGTCGACCGAGCAGCTCCGCGCCGAGGTCGAAGAGCTGGTGATCCGACCGGTGCTCGACACGGTCGAGCTCTCCCGCCCCGAGCTCAAGGTCCTCATCAACCCCACCGGGCGGTTCGAGATCGGCGGCCCGCAGGGCGACGCCGGCCTGACGGGTCGCAAGATCATCATCGACACCTACGGCGGCGCGAGCCGACACGGCGGCGGCGCGTTCAGCGGCAAGGACCCGTCGAAGGTCGACCGCTCGGCCGCATACGCCATGCGCTGGGTCGCGAAGAACGCGGTCGCGGCCGGGCTCGCCGACCGGCTCGAGCTGCAGGTCGCCTACGCCATCGGAGCGGCCGCGCCCGTGGGACTCTACGTCGAGACGTTCGGCACGGGCCACGTGCCCGAGGATCGCATCATCGATTCGATCCGCGAGGTCTTCGACCTGCGGCCCGCCGCGATCATCCGCGACCTCGACCTGCTGCGGCCGATCTACGCCGACACTGCGACGTACGGCCACTTCGGCCGCGAGCTGCCCGCGTTCACCTGGGAGCGCCTCGACCGGGTCGACGACCTGCGCGCGGCCGCCGGGCTCTGACGTGACCGCAGGGCCGGTGGCGAGGGTCCTCGTCGACTCGCCCCTGCCGCAGCTCGACCAACTCCTCGACTACCGCGTGCCCGAGAGGCTGGCGGCCGATGTCGTGCCGGGTGTCCGGGTGCGGGTGCCGCTTCGCTCCGGCGGGCGCATCGCGCAGGCCTGGGTGGTCGAGCTGGCCGAGCGGAGCGAGTTCCGCGGCGAGCTGAGCGACGTCGATGACGTGGTGGGCGGGGTGCCGCTCCTCACGCCCGACGTGTGGCGGATGGCGCGCGCCGCGGCCGACCGTGCGGCGGGGAACGCGAGCGACATCCTGCGCATCGCGATCCCAGCGCGCTACGTGCGCGCCGAGAAGGCCTGGCGGGCCGACCCGGGCGACCCCGGTCCGCTGCCGGCCGATCCGGCGCCGTTCGACGAGTACGAGGCGGGTCGCGTCGAGCACGGCATCCAGGCGGGTGAGCGCATGGCACTCATCGCCGATGCCCGACCGGTGCGACTGGGCTCGGGCACATGGGTGGGCGCGTGGGCCCGCACCCTCGCCCTCGCCGCAGCCCATGTGCTCGCGGAGGACCGCTCGGCCGTCATCGCGGTCCCGGACTACCGTGACCAGGAGCAGTTGCAGGCGGCCCTGGCCGAGGTCGTGGACCCGCGTCGCGTCCTGCGCACCGACGCCCGTCAGTCGGGTCCGGACCGGTTCCGCGCGTTCCTCGATGCGACCGGTGACGCGGCACGCGTCGTGATCGGCAACCGGTCGACGGTCTACGCGCCCGCGGCCCGGCTCGGCCTCGTCGCGGTGTACGACGACGGCGACCCGCTGCAGGCCGAGCCGCTCGCGCCAGGCGTCCACGCGCGCGACGCCGCGCTCATCCGGCAGGAGCAGTCGGGTGCGGCCCTCGTGTTTCTCGCGCACAGTCGCAGCGTGGAGGTCCAGCGGCTCGTCGGCCTCGGCTGGGTGCACGAGATCCCGCTGCGGCGCGGCGCGCGGCCGCGGGTCGTGCTCACCGAGCAGCAGGCCGCCACGGGCAGCGGCGGTGCGCGCATCCCCTCGGCCGCATGGCGCGAGGCCCAGGAGGCGATCGCGCACGGGCCCGTCCTGGTGCAGGTCGCGCGTCCCGGGCACGCGCCCATGCTCGTGTGCGACCGGTGCCGCGAGCCGGCGCGCTGCGCCGAATGCGGCGGAGCGGTCGTCGTGCCGCGGTCCGGCGGCACCCCGGCATGCACGCTCTGCGGCACGACGGCGGCCGGTTGGTCCTGTCGCGTGTGCGAGTCGACCGGGCTGCGCGCCGCGGTGGTCGGCGCGAGCCGAACCGCCGAGGAGCTCGGTCGCGCCTTCCCGCGGTCGCGCGTGGTCGTCTCCGATGGTGAGCGCCCCCTGCTGCGGGTGGGCGAGGAACCACAGCTCGTGATCGCCACGCGGGGCGCCGAGCCGGTCGCCGACGGCGGCTACCGGGCCGTGCTGCTCCTCGACGGCGAGCGCATGCTGCTGCGCGAGTCGTTGCGCGTCGCCGAGGACTGCCTCCGCTGGTGGTCCGACGCCGCGGCGCTCGCGGCGCCGGGCGCGCCCGTGTACCTCGTGGGCGTGGGCGGCGCGCTCGGCACCGCACTCGCCACCTGGAGCCAGGCGCACTGGGCGGCCGGCGAGCTCGAAGCCCGTCGCGCGCTGCGGTTCCCGCCGGCCGTCCGGATGGCGTCGGTGACGTCGTCGCCGGAGCGGCTCGCGCCGGCCCTCGAGCGGATCCGGACGATCGACGGAGTCGACGTGCTCGGTCCGGTTCCGGCCGACGACGGCCTCGAGCGCGCGATCGTGCGATTCGGCTACGGTGCGGGCGCGGACGTCGCGGCGGCGTTGAAGGCCGAGGCGATCCGGACCGCGACCGAACGGCGTCGCCCCGTCGCGGGGAGACGTCCCCGACGACCGCCGATCCTCCGCGTGCGGATGGACGATGCCGACCTGCCCTGACCGCCGCACCGCCGACCCGCGGGTGCAGGGGCGTGGCGGCGCGCGGCTGGGATGATGGAGTGTGCCCCAGCTCCGGATCGTCTTCGCGGGAACCCCCGCCGCCGCCGTGCCCACGCTCGAACGTCTCGCCGCATCGGCGCACGAGGTGGTGGCGGTCGTGACCCGCCCGCCGGCGCCGCTCGGCCGCAAGCGCATCCTGACGGCGTCACCGGTCGCGGCCGCCGCAGAGCGGCTGGGCATCCCCGTGATCGACGCCCGACGGCTCGACGACGACGCGACCGCGCGGATCGCGGCACTCCGACCCGACCTCGGCGTCATCGTCGCGTACGGCGGACTCGTGCGCGAGCCGCTGCTGTCGACGCCCGTGCACGGCTGGATCAACCTGCACTTCTCGGCCCTGCCCGCGTGGCGCGGTGCGGCGCCGGTCCAGCGGGCGCTCATCGCGGGCGACGACGAGCTCGGCACCTCGGTCTTCCGCCTCGTGCCGGAGCTCGACGCGGGCGACGTCTACGCGGTGCGGACGCGCTCGGTCGAACCCGGCGAGACTGCCGGGGCCGCGCTCGAGTCGCTTGCGGCATCCGGTGCCGGGCTCGTCACCGAGGTCGTCGACGCGATCGCCGACGGCACCGCGGCGGCGACCCCGCAGGCGGGTGAGCCCACGTTCGCGCCGAAGCTGACGATCGACGACGGCCGGCTCGACTGGACCCGCCCGACCGGCGAGGTCGACGCACGCTTCCGCGGCGTGACGCCCGAGCCGGGCGCGCACACCGAGGTCGACGGGACGCGGCTCAAGGTGCTCGAGGCCGGCCCGGTGGCATCCGCGCCCGCCGCACCGCGTCTGGAGCCGGGCGAAGTGCGCGGCGACCGCCGCCGCGTGCTCGTCGGCACCGCCGATGGCGCGATCGAGCTGCGCCGCGTGCAGCCCGCCGGGCGCAACGCGATGGGCGCCGCCGACTGGTGGCGAGGCCTCGGGGTGGAACAGGCGGTCGCCCGATGAGCGGCCCGGACCCTCGTCGGACCGGCGGTGGCGCGGCACGCCGCCCCGGCGGTGCGCGCGGGAGCCGACCCGACCGCGTGGCGCGGTCCCGGATCGTCGCGTACGAGGTGCTCGAGGCCGTCCGCGACTCCGACGCCTACGCCAACCTCCTGCTGCCGACCCGCATCGAGCGCGCGCGCCTGAGTGAAGCGGATGCCGCATTCGCGACCGAGCTCACGTACGGCACGCTCCGCATGCAGGGCTTCTACGATGCCGTCATCGCGCTCGCCGCCGGCCGGCCGGTCGAGCAGGTGGACCCGCCGGTCCTCGACGTGCTCCGGCTCGGCGCGCACCAGCTGCTGGCGACGCGCGTGGCCACGCACGCTGCCGTGAACGAGTCGGTCGCGCTCGCGCGCCGCGTCGCACCGGCCGCGGCCGGGTTCGTGAACGCGGTACTGCGCACCGTGTCGCGCCGCGAGGTCGACGACTGGCGTGCGCTCGTCGCCGACGAGGCCGGCTCACCCGACGAGGCGCTCGCGTCCGTGCATTCGCATCCCGTCTGGGTCGTGCGCGCGCTGCGTACCGCGCTCGAGCGCGAGGGCCGCGGCGACGAGCTCGTGTCTCTGCTCGAGGCCGACAACGCCGCGCCGAGGGTCAACCTCGTGTCGCTTCCCGGTCTCGGCGCCGATCCCGGCGCCCTCGGCGAGCCCGACCGGTACTCGCCCGTGGGCCTCACCGCATCGGAGCCGCTGCGCCTCGTCGCCGAGCACGACGGACGGGTCCGCGTGCAGGACGAGGGGTCGCAGCTCGCCGCGCTCGCACTCAGCCGGGTCGCGCCGATCCGGACGGGCGAGCGGTGGCTCGACCTGTGCGCGGGCCCCGGCGGCAAGACGGCGCTGCTCGCGGCCGAGGCGCTCGCCGGCGGCGCGACGGTCTCGGCGAACGAGGTCGTGCCGGCGCGCGCCGATCTCGTGCGCCGGGCGGTGGCCGCGGTGCCGGCAGAGGTCGCGGTCGACGTGGCCGACGGCCGCCAGCTCGACCCCGCCGAGCGTGGGGCGCCGGGCGGGTTCGACCGGATCCTGCTCGATGCGCCCTGCACGGGCCTCGGGGCGCTGCGTCGGCGGCCCGAGGCGCGGTGGCGCAAAGCGCCGGCGGATGTCGCGGAGCTCACGGCGCTGCAGGGCGAGCTCGCCGACGCGGCCTTCCGCGCGCTCGCGCCAGGCGGCGTCCTGGCCTACGTGACCTGCTCGCCCCACACGTCGGAGACGCACGGCAGCCTCGGGCGGGCACTCGCGCGCTGGGGCGACGAAGCGGAACTGCTCGACACCGCCGGGGTCGTGCAGTCGATCGCGCGACATCCGCTCGACCTCGCCGGCGACGGTCGCACGGTGCAGCTGTGGCCGCACCGCCACGGCACCGATGCGATGTTCATCGCGCTCGTACGTCGCATCGCGTCGGGGCGCGGGCCGGGCGACGCCGCCGATCGATAGGCTGACGGGATGACGATGCGGATCAACCCGAGCATCCTCGCTGCCGACTTCGCGAACCTCGAGCGCGAGCTCGGGCGCATCGACACGGCCGACCTGGTGCACGTCGACGTGATGGACAACCACTTCGTGCCGAACCTCACGTTCGGCCTGCAGATGGTGACGCGCCTGCAGGAGGTCTCGCCCATCCCGCTCGACGTGCACCTCATGATCGACGACCCGAACCGGTGGGCGCCCGCCTATGCGGAGGCGGGCGCGTACTCGGTCACGTTCCACGCCGAGGCCGCGGGCGAGCCGGTCGCCCTCGCCCGCCGCCTGCGCGCCATCGGCGCTCGTGCGGGCATCGCGCTGAAGCCCGGGACCGACGCTTCGCCCTACCTCGACCTGCTGCCGGAGTTCGACCAGGTGCTCGTGATGACGGTCGAGCCCGGCTTCGGCGGGCAGGCGTTCATCCCCGAGACCATGCCGAAGCTCGCCCGCATCGCCGACGCCGTCCACGACGCGGGCCTCGACGTGTGGCTGCAGGTCGACGGCGGCATCACCGAGCAGACGATCGGCATCGCGGCGGAGGCGGGCGCCGACACGTTCGTCGCAGGGTCGCACGTGTTCAACGGCGACGTGCCCGCCGAGCGCATCGAGGCGCTGCGGGCGGCCGCGTCCGCCCACCCGCACCGGCACCGGTAGCCTAGACGGGTGAAGACCTTCGACGACCTCTTCGTCGAGCTCAGCGACAAGGCCCGCACCCGCCCCGAGGGTTCCGGCACCGTGCGCCAGCTCGACGCCGGCGTGCACGCCATCGGCAAGAAGATCGTCGAGGAGGCCGCCGAGGTGTGGATGGCCGCCGAGTACCAGTCCGACGCCGAGACGGCCGAGGAGATCTCGCAGCTGCTCTACCACCTCCAGGTGATGATGCTCGCCAAGGGGCTCACCCCCGCCGACGTGTACCGACATCTCTGATCACGCCCATGCCCGCAGATCAGTTCCGTCGACACGAAAGCCAGGGAATGCTTCGAATCGCCGTGCCCAACAAGGGTTCGCTCTCCGAGACCGCCGCGCAGATGCTCTACGAGGCCGGGTACACCGGCCGCCGCGATTCGCGCGAGCTCATCGTCGCCGACCCCCGCAACGGGGTCGAGTTCTTCTACCTCCGCCCGCGCGACATCGCGACGTACGTCGGCTCGGGCGCGCTCGACGTCGGCATCACCGGCCGTGACCTGCTCCTCGACTCCGGGTCGGAGGCGGGCGAGATCGCGTCGCTCGGCTTCGGCGACTCGACGTTCCGGTTCGCCGGCGCGCCGGGGGCGTTCGACGCGCTGCAGGACCTCGAGGGCGTGCGCGTCGCGACGAGCTACCCGGGCCTCGTGGGCGACTTCCTCGCCCGGCACGGCGTGACGGCGAAGCTCGTCAAGCTCGACGGCGCCGTCGAATCCGCGGTGCGGCTCGGCGTCGCCGATGCCGTCGCCGACGTCGTCTCGACGGGCTCGACGCTCCGCAAGGCGGGCCTCGACATCTTCGGTCCGGTCATCCTCGAGTCCGAGGCCGTGCTCATCGGCTCGGGCGTCGAGCGACCGGGCACGCAGACCCTCGTGCGCCGCCTGCAGGGGGTGCTCGTCGCCCGTCAGTACGTGCTCGTCGACTACGACGTGCCCGTCTCGCACCTCGAGGAGGCGACCGCGGTCGCCCCCGGCTTCGAGTCGCCGACCGTCTCGCCGCTGCACGACCCGGAGTGGGTCGCAGTGCGCGTGATGATCCCGCGCGCCGAGGTCAACCACGTCATGGACGACCTGTACGCCCTGGGCGCGCGCGCGATCCTCGTGAGCGCCATCCACGCGGCACGGCTGTGAGGTGAGCGGATGTCGCTGGCCGTCCGTGTGATCCCGTGCCTCGACGTGGCCGCGGGCCGCGTCGTCAAGGGCGTGAACTTCCTCAACCTGCGCGACGCGGGCGACCCGGTCGAACTCGCCGCGAAGTACGCCGCGCAGGGCGCCGACGAGCTCACGTTCCTCGACGTGACCGCGACGGTCGACGACCGGGCGACCACGTACGACATGGTGCAGCGGGTCGCCGAGCAGGTCTTCATCCCGCTCACCGTGGGCGGCGGCATCCGCTCGGTCGACGACGTCGCACGGTTGCTCGGCCACGGTGCCGACAAGATCGGCGTGAACAGCGCGGCGATCGCACGACCCGAGCTCATCGCCGAGATCGCCGACCACTTCGGCGCCCAGGTGTGCGTGCTCTCCCTCGACGTGAAGCGCTCCGACCGCGCCGAGTCCGGCTTCGTCGTGACCACGCACGGCGGCCGCACCGAGACCGACCTCGACGCGCTCGAGTGGGCGCGCCGCGCGATCGAGCTCGGCGCCGGCGAGCTGCTCGTGAACTCGATCGACGCCGACGGCACCAAGGCCGGCTTCGACCTCGAGCTCGTCGCACGGATGCACGCACTGTCGTCGGTGCCCGTGGTCGCCTCGGGAGGCGCCGGCGCGCTCGAGCACTTCGCGCCGGCCGTCGCCGCGGGTGCCGACGCGGTGCTCGCGGCATCCGTGTTCCACAACGGCGAGCTCACCGTCGGCCAGGTGAAGCGCGCCCTCGCGGCCGACGGGAGGACCGTGCGATGACCCACGCAGGCGACGAGGAGCTGGAGTCCGACACCGAGCGCTGGGCTCCGGATGCCACGGCGGTCGACCGTGCGGCCTTCAATGCCGACGGACTGCTCCCCGCGATCATCCAGCAGTGGGACACCGGCGAGGTGCTCATGCTCGGCTGGATGGACCGCGAGGCCATGCGCCGCACCCTCACCGAGGGACGCGTGACGTTCTGGTCGCGGTCCCGACAGGAGTACTGGCGCAAGGGCGACACCTCCGGCCACGCCCAGCACGTGCGGTCCGCCGCGCTCGACTGCGACGCCGACGCGTTGCTCGTGCAGGTCGAGCAGGTCGGCGTCGCCTGCCACACCGGCACCCGCACCTGCTTCGACGGCGACCCGCTGTCCGTCTACGCCGGCAGCCCCGAGCAGTCCGCGTCCGAGGGAGGAATCCGATGACGGCCGCCCGCACCGCCACCACCACCCTCGAGGACTTCACGACGCTGCTGCCCGGGCGACGCGTCGTGCCCGTCGTGCGCGAGCTCTTCGCCGACGGCGAGACGCCCGTCGGGATCTACCGCAAGCTCGCCGGCGGCCGCCCGGGAACCTTCCTGCTCGAATCCGCGGAGCAGGGCGGCATCTGGTCGCGCTACTCGTTCGTCGGCGCCGGGTCGTACGGCGTGCTCACCGAACGCGACGGCGCGGTCGAGTGGCTCGACTACGGCCTGCCGCACGAGCGCGCCCTCGGCGCGGCATCCGCCGGCCTCGCGCCGCTCGCCGCGCTCGAGGCGGTCTACGAGCGATGGGCGACCGACGACGTGCCCGGTGCCCCGCCGCTGACCGGAGGCCTCGTGGGCTTCATCGGCTGGGAGGCGATCCGCCAGATCGAGCGCCTGCCGAACCGCCCGCCCGCCGACTACGCCATGCCGGGCCAGGCGTTCGCGTTCGTCTCGGAGCTCGTGGTCATCGACCACCGGACGGGGACCGTGCAGCTGGTGGCATCCGTGCTCAATGACCGCGACGAACCTGTCGAGGCGCTCTGGGCCGACGCCCAGGCGCGCCTCGACCGCATGCAGGCGGAGCTCGCCGAGCCCGCCGAGGCGCACCTCGCCGAGATCGACCTCGCGCGCGCCGCCGAGCCGCGCTACCGCACCGAGAAGGCCGATTTCCTCGCCGCGGTCGAGCGTTCCAAGCACTACATCCACGAGGGGGACGTCTTCCAGGTCGTGATCTCGCAGCGGTTCGAGCAGGATGCCACGGCGCACCCGATCGACGTGTACCGAGTGCTCCGCAGCCTGAACCCGAGCCCCTACATGTACCTGCTGCACCTCGAGGACCCGGCGGGCGAGCCGTATTGGATCGTCGGCTCGTCGCCCGAGGCGCTCGTCAAGGTCGAGGACGATCGCGTCTACACGCACCCCATCGCCGGATCCAAGCCGCGCGGCGCCACACCGGAGGACGACGCCGACCTCGAGGCCGAGCTCATCGCCGACCCGAAGGAGCAGGCCGAGCACCTCATGCTCGTCGACCTCGCCCGCAACGACCTCGCGAAGGTCTGCACAGCCGGCACCGTCGAGGTGACCGAGTTCATGCGGGTCGAGCGCTTCAGCCACATCATGCACCTCGTCTCGTCGGTCGAGGGCGACCTCGCGCCCGACGCCAACGCGATCGACGTGTTCCGTGCGACGTTCCCCGCCGGCACGCTCTCGGGCGCGCCGAAGCCGCGCGCGCTCGAGATCATCGACGAGCTCGAGCCCGCGCAGCGCGGGCTGTACGGCGGCGTGGTCGGCTACTTCGGCTTCGGCGGCGACGCCGACCTCGCGATCGCGATCCGCACCGCGACGATCTCGGGCGGCGTCGCACGCGTGCAGGCCGGCGGCGGCCTCGTCGCCGACTCGAACCCCGAGTCGGAGTACCAGGAGTCGGTCAACAAGGCAGCGGCGCCGCTGCGCGCGGTCGCGGTCGCCAACGCGATGCGGCGGGTGGGCTGAGCCGATGCGTCGTGAGCGGATGAAGCTGCCGGCGATCCTCGCCCTGCTCGCCGGTTCCGGCCTCTCGCTGCTCGCCTGGAGCCAGGGCTGGTTCACGGTGCGCCTCGTCGACGGCCAGGCGACGGCCGGAGGCGCCACCTCGATCGAGGTCGGGGGAGCGGTCGCCTCGCCCGCGCTCGCCGCGCTCGCACTCGCGGGGCTCGCCCTCGCCGGGGCGCTCGCGATCGCCGGCCCGGTCATCCGGCTCGCGCTGGGCGTGCTCGCGATCGTGCTGGGCGGCTCCGTCGTGCTCGCCGCATGGCTGTCGCTCGCCGACCCGGTCGCGGCCGTCTCCGCCGCGGTCGCCGACGCGACGGGCGTGGCAGGCGCCGGGCCGACGGCGGAGCTCGTCGGCGCGGTGACCGTGACGGCATGGCCGTACGCGGCGGTCGCCGGCGGGGTCCTCATCGGCACGGCGGGCGTCGTGGTGCTCGTCACCGGGCGCGCCTGGGCGACCTCGCGTCGCTACGGCGGTGGAGCCCGCATGGTCGCCGACGGCACGATCGACGAAGCCGCGCCCGCGGATCGCGCCGTCGACGACTGGGACGGGCTCAGCCGCGGCGACGACCCCACCGACGAGGAACGCGACCACGCGGATGGCGACGGCCCCGGGACACCCGGTCGCACCCGGTAGACTCTCCACGATCCCCACGCACAGAAGGAGCACCATGAGCACTGAGCACGCTGATCCCGGCCACGGACACTCGCCCGCGGCGTGGACCGCCGTGACCATCATGCTCATCGCGTTCGCGATCGGCACCGTCGCATTCTTCCTCGACGTGCAGTGGCTCGTCTGGGCGTCGGCGGTTCTGCTCGTCGTCGGCGCGATCGTCGGCTGGGCCCTCGCGAAGGCGGGCTACGGCGTCGACGGCGCCAAGGTCGCGCCCAAGGCGCACTGACGCGTGCTCGCCGAGCTCACCGCGAACGCGGTCGCCGACGCCGAGTCCCGGCGCGCCGAGCGGCCGATGACCGACGTCGAGGCCGCGGCCCTCGCGCGCCCTGCGGCGATCGACGCGCTCGCGGCGCTCCGGCCCGCAGAGCACGTCAAGGTGATCGCGGAGATCAAGCGTTCGAGCCCCTCGCGAGGACCGCTCGCGACGATCGACGACCCCGCTGCGCTCGCCCGCACCTACGAGCTGGGCGGCGCGAGCGCGATCAGCGTGCTCACCGAGGGTCGCAGCTTCGGCGGGTCGCTCGCCGACCTCGAGTCGGTGCGGCAGGCGGTCTCGCTGCCCGTCCTGCGCAAGGACTTCATCGCGACGGCGTACCAGGTCTTCGAGGCCCGCGCTGCGGGCGCCGACATGGTGCTGCTCATCGTCGCCGCGCTCGACGACGACACCCTGCGCGACCTGTACGGCCTCATCACCGAGCTCGGCATGACCGCGCTGGTCGAGACGCACTCCGCCGACGAGCTCGACCGCGCCGTGCAGCTCGGCGCGCGGCTCATCGGGGTCAACGCGCGCGACCTGACCACGTTCGAGCTCGACCGCGACCTGTTCGGCCGGCTCGCCGACCGCTTCCCCGACGGCGTCGTCCGCGTAGCCGAGTCGGCGGTGCTCACTCCGGCGGATGTCGCGCATTACCGTGCCGCGGGCGCCGACGCCGTGCTCGTGGGGGAGGCGCTCGTCACGGGCGACCCCATCTCGAACCTCTCTGCATTCCTGGCGGTGTGACATGGCCCTTCGTGCCCAGACCGGTCCCTACTTCGGCGAGTTCGGCGGACGATTCGTCCCCGAATCGCTCATCGCGGCGCTCGACGAGCTCTCCGAGGCGTACACGCTCGCGAAGCTCGACCCCGCCTTCGGCGAGGAGCTCGCCGAGCTCGGGCGCAGCTACACCGGGCGACCCTCGATCATCACCGAGGTGCCCCGCTTCGCCGAGCACGCCGGCGGCGCGCGGATCATCCTGAAGCGCGAAGACCTGAACCACACGGGCTCGCACAAGATCAACAACGTCCTCGGCCAGGCGTTGCTCACGCGTCGAATCGGCAAGAAGCGAGTCATCGCCGAGACCGGCGCGGGGCAGCACGGCGTGGCGACCGCGACGGCGGCGGCGCTCTTCGGCCTCGACTGCACCATCTACATGGGCGAGGTCGACACCGAGCGACAGGCCCTCAACGTCGCACGCATGCGGTTGCTCGGTGCCGAGGTGATCCCGGTCAGGACCGGGTCGCGCACGCTGAAGGACGCGATCAACGACGCGATGCGCGACTGGGTGACCAACGTCGACACGACCAACTACATCTTCGGCACGGTCGCCGGACCCCACCCGTTCCCCGAGATGGTGCGCGACTTCCAGAAGATCATCGGCGAAGAGGCACGGCAGCAGGTCATCGACCTGACGGGCGGACTCCCCACCGCGGTCGCCGCGTGCGTCGGCGGCGGGTCGAACGCGATCGGCATCTTCCACGCCTTCCTCGACGACGCCGACGTCGCCCTGTACGGGTACGAGGCGGGGGGTGAGGGCGTGGAGACCCCGCGTCACGCCGCGACGATCTCGAAGGGCCGGCCCGGCGTGCTGCACGGCGCGCGGAGCTACCTGCTGCAGGACGAGGACGGCCAGACCATCGAGTCGCACTCGATCTCGGCCGGCCTCGACTACCCGGGCGTCGGTCCCGAGCACTCGTGGCTCGCCGCGCTCGGACGCGCGACGTACGTCCCCGTCACCGACGCCGCCGCGATGCAGGCGCTTCGCCTGCTGTCGCGCACCGAGGGCATCATCCCCGCGATCGAGTCGGCGCACGCACTCGCGGGTGCCCTCGAGCTCGGCCGCGAACTCGGACCGTCCGCCACGATCCTCGTGAACCTCTCCGGGCGCGGCGACAAGGACATGGAGACCGCCGCCCGGTACTTCGAGCTGCTCGATGGCGGGAGCGGCGAGTGAGGAACGTCGGACCCGTCATCCGTCGTCGCAACGAGGAGGCCGCCGGGGCGCTCATCGGCTACCTGCCGGTCGGCTTCCCCACGCTCGACGCGAGCGTCGACGCCGCCGTCGCCCTCGTCGAGAACGGCGTCGACGTGCTGGAGCTCGGCCTGCCGTACTCCGACCCGGTCATGGACGGCACCGTCATCCAGGCCGCGACCGTGCAGGCGCTCGCGAACGGCTTCCGCCTCGCCGACGGCTTCGAGGCCGTGCGGCGGGTGACCGAGCGGGTCGATGCGCCTGTGCTCGTCATGACCTACTGGAACCCCGTCGTGCAGTACGGCGTGGACCGGTTCGCCGACGACCTCGCCGCCGCCGGCGGAGCAGGGCTCATCACGCCCGACCTCATCCCCGACGAGGGCGCCGACTGGATCGCGGCCTCCGAACGCACCGGCCTCGACCGGGTCTTCCTCGCGGCGCCGTCGTCCACCGACGCGCGCATCCGCCAGTCCGTCGAATCCAGCCGCGGCTTCGTGTACGCCGTCTCCACGATGGGCATCACCGGCGCGCGCACCGACGTCGACCAGGCGGCGCGCACGCTCGTCGGGCGGCTGCGCGCCGCCGGCGCCGAGGCGAGCTGCGTCGGGCTCGGCATCTCGACCGCCGCACAGGTCGCCGAGGTGCTCGAGTACGCCGAGGGGGCGATCGTCGGCTCGGCGCTCGTGAAGGCCCTCGCCGACGGCGGCGTCGACGCGGTGGGCGCACTCGCGGCCGAGCTCGCGCGCGGCACCGTCCGCAAGTGAAGTAGTCTCGACGGGGCCGCCGCCCGCGACGGCCCCGCACCATCGACGAAAGGCAGACGCCGGCGTGTTCGCACCGCTCAGCATCCCGACTCCCGACCCGGAGTGGCAGGCCCTGGAGATCCCCGTCCCGTGGGGCACGCTGACCATCCAGATGTACGCCCTGTTCATCCTCACGGGCATCATCATCGCGACCATCATGACGTCGCGCCGCCTGACCAAGCGGGGCGCCGAGCCCGGCATCGTGCTCGACGTGGTGCTCTGGGCCGTGCCGCTCGGCATCATCGGGGCACGTATCTACCACGTGCTGACCCATCCGGACGACTACTTCGCCGGCCAGGAGTGGTGGCGAGTCTTCGCGATCTGGGAGGGCGGGAACGCCATCTACGGATCGCTCATCGGCGGCGCGGTCGGCGTCATCATCGCCTGCCGGATCACCGGCCTGCGCTTCTGGTCGTTCGCCGATGCGCTCGCGCCCGGCCTGCTCGTCGCGCAGGCGATCGGGCGCCTCGGCAACTGGTTCAACGCCGAGCTCTACGGCTGGCCGACCGACCTGCCGTGGGGTCTCGAGATCCCCTTCGACAACGCCGCCTGGCCGCAGGGCCTGCCGGAGGGCACGCTCTTCCACCCGACCTTCCTCTACGAGATCGTGTGGAACCTCGTCGGCGTGGCGGTGCTCCTCGGGCTCGAGCGGTTCTTCCGCCTGCGCTGGGGCATGATGTTCGGCGCCTACCTCATCTGGTACGGCGCGGGCCGGGCGGTCTTCGAGACCATCCGCGTCGACCCGAGCGAGATGTTCCTCGGCATCCGGTCGAACGTCTGGGCGTCGTTCGCCGCGATCGTGATCGGCCTCGTCATCATCCTCGTGCAGCGCCGCCGTCACCCCGGCATCGAGCCGAGCGTGTACCGGCAGGGCCGTGAATGGCGGCCCGTGGATGCTGAGGTAGACTCGGACGACACCGAGTCCGACTCCGACTCTCTCGACGATGGCGTCGAGGGTGAGAACGAACCCGGCGAGCCGGCTGCCACAAGCTCGAGCCGCTCGGCCTCCTCGTAGGCCACGCCACCCACCGCGTTCTCCGACTCGGCGCCGCACCTAGCGCCGTGACACCTCCCTCCGTGGGCCGACGTCGTCCCCGCTGCCAACGAGATACCGAGGACGGTCCAACGTGTCGCTTCCCCCTCCCCACTCCCGGTTCGGTCTGACACCGCCCGCTCAGGGCATGTACGACCCGGCCGCCGAGAAGGACGCCTGCGGGCTCGCCATGGTGGCGACGCTGCGCGGCACCGCCGGGCACGACATCATCCAGGCGGCGCTCGACAGCCTGCGCAACCTCGAGCACCGCGGCGCGGTCGGCTCCGACGCGGGCACCGGCGACGGCGCGGGCATCATCACCCAGGTGCCCGATGCGTTCCTGCGCGAGGTCGTCGACTTCCCGCTCCCGCCGGCCGGTGCCTACGCCGTCGGCAACGCGTTCCTGCCCGTCGACCCCACCGCGCGTTCGACCGTCAAACAGCGGTTGCAGCGCATCGCGGCGGCCGAGGGCGTCGAGGTCCTCGGATGGCGCGAGGTTCCCGTGCGCCCCGATGAGCTCGGCACGCTCGCGCGCGCCGCCATGCCCGTCGTGCAGCAGCTCTACGTGCGCAGCGCCGCGAACACTGCGGAGGGCGAGCACCTCGCCGGGATCGCCCTCGACCGGCTCACCTTCCGCCTGCGCAAGCGCGCCGAGCGCGAGCTCGAGCTGTACTTCGCCTCGCTGTCGAGCCGCACCCTCGTCTACAAGGGCATGGTCACGACGCTCCAGCTCGAGCCCTTCTATCCCGACCTCTCCGACGAGCGCTTCACCTCGAAGCTCGCACTCGTGCACTCGCGATACTCGACGAACACGTTCCCGTCGTGGCCGCTCGCGCAGCCGTTCCGCATGATCGCGCACAACGGCGAGATCAACACGATCCAGGGCAATCGCAACTGGATGCGGGCGCGCCAGTCGCAGCTCGACTCCGACGTGCTCGGCGAGCTCGACCCGCTGCTGCCCATCGTCACGCCCGGGGCGAGCGACTCGGCCTCGTTCGACGAGGTCGTCGAGCTGCTCACGCTCGCAGGACGCAGCCTGCCGCATGCCGTCATGATGATGGTGCCCGAAGCGTGGGAGAAGCAGGCCGAGATCGATCCGGCCCGCCGTGCGTTCTACGAGTACCACTCGATGCTCATGGAACCGTGGGACGGCCCCGCCGCGATCGTGTTCACCGACGGCACCCTGGTGGGCGCCACCCTCGACCGCAACGGCCTGCGTCCCGGGCGCTACCTCGTGACCGACGACGGCCTCGTCGTGCTCGCCAGCGAGATCGGCGTGCTCGACCTGCCGCAGAAGCGCATCGTCCGCAAGGGGCGCCTGCAGCCCGGCCGCATGTTCCTCGTCGACACCGAGGCCGGCCGCCTCATCGAGGACGACGAGATCAAGTCCGAGCTCGCGGCATCCGCACCCTGGGGGGAGTGGCTCGACGAGGGCCGCATCCGTCTCGCCGACCTGCCCGAGCGCGAGCACATCGTGCACCCGCCGGCATCCGTCAACCGACGCCAGCGGACGTTCGGGTACACCGAGGAGGAGGTGAAGATCCTCCTCACGCCGATGGCGAAGACCGGCCAGGAGCCGCTCGGCGCCATGGGATCCGACACCCCGATCGCGGTGCTCTCGGAGCGTCCGCGCCTGCTGTTCGACTACTTCACCCAGCAGTTCGCACAGGTCACCAACCCGCCGCTCGACTCCATCCGCGAGCAGGTCGTCACGTCGCTCTCGACGTCGCTCGGCCCCGAGCGCAACCTGCTCTCCGCGGGCGCTGAGCACGCCCGCCAGGTCTCGCTCGACTTCCCGGTGATCGACAACGACCAGCTGGCGAAGATCGTGCACATGACCGCGCCCTCGGGCGCTCGTGCCACGCGGACGCTTCGCGGCCTCTACCGCGTCGACGAGGGGCCGGACGGCCTGCGCACGAGGCTCGAGGAGCTCTACCGCGAGGTCGACGAGGCCATCGACGAGGGTGCGTCGTTCATCGTGCTGAGCGACCGCGACTCCACGAAGGATCTCGCGCCGATCCCATCGCTGCTCATGCTGTCCGCCGTGCACCACCACCTCATCCGGTCCGAGACGCGCATGAAGGTCGGCCTCGTCGTCGAGGCCGGCGACGTGCGCGAGGTGCACCACGTCGCGCTCCTCGTCGGCTACGGCGCGTCGGCCGTGAACCCGTACCTCGCCATGGAGACCTGCGAGGATCTCGTGCGCTCGGGAGTGCTCGCGGGCGTGACCCCCGAGCAGGCCGTGAGGAACGTGATCACCGCACTCGGCAAGGGCGTGCTCAAGATCATGTCGAAGATGGGCATCTCCACCATCTCGTCGTACGCGGGTGCGCAGGCGTTCGAGGCGGTCGGGCTCTCGCAGGAGCTCATCGACGAGTACTTCACCGGCACCACCTCGAAGCTCGGCGGCGTCGGCATCGACGTGGTCGCGCGCGAGAACCTCGCCCGCCACCAGGTGGCCTATCCGGCGGATGCCGCGGTGCGGGCGCACGAGCGCCTGCTGACCGGCGGCGAGTACCAGTGGCGTCGCGACGGCTCGCCGCACCTGTTCAACCCCGAGACGGTGTTCCGCCTGCAGCACTCCACGCGCAACCGGCGATACGACGTGTTCCGCGAGTACACGCACATGGTCGATTCGCAGGCCGAGCAGCTCATGACCCTGCGCGGCATGTTCGCGCTCCGCACCGGCGTACGGCCGCCCGTGCCGATCGACGAGGTCGAACCGGTCGAGTCGATCGTGAAGCGCTTCTCCACGGGTGCGATGAGCTACGGCTCGATCTCGAAGGAGGCGCACGAGACCCTCGCGATCGCCATGAACCGGCTCGGCGCCAAGTCGAACACGGGCGAAGGCGGCGAGGACCTCGACCGGCTGCTCGACCCGGAACGTCGCAGCGCGATCAAGCAGGTGGCATCCGGTCGCTTCGGGGTCACGAGCATGTACCTCACGCACGCCGACGACATCCAGATCAAGCTCGCCCAGGGCGCCAAGCCGGGCGAGGGCGGGCAGCTGCCGCCCACGAAGGTCTACCCGTGGGTCGCTCGTACGCGGCACGCGACCGCCGGCGTCGGACTGATCTCGCCGCCGCCGCATCACGACATCTACTCGATCGAAGACCTCAAGCAGTTGATCTTCGACCTCAAGCGCGCGAACCCGAAGGCGCGCGTGCACGTCAAGCTGGTCAGCCAGTCGGGCATCGGCGCGGTCGCGGCCGGCACTGCGAAGGCCCTGGCGGACGTCATCCTCGTCTCCGGACACGACGGCGGCACGGGCGCGAGCCCGCTGAACTCCCTCAAGCACGCGGGCACGCCGTGGGAGCTCGGCCTCGCCGAAACGCAGCAGACGCTCATGCTGAACGGCATGCGCGACCGCGTGGTCGTGCAGGTCGACGGGCAGCTCAAGACCGGTCGCGACGTCGTCATCGGCGCGCTGCTCGGCGCGGAGGAGTTCGGCTTCGCCACCGCACCGCTCATCGTCGAGGGCTGCGTCATGATGCGCGTATGCCACCTCGACACCTGCCCGGTCGGCGTCGCGACGCAGAACCCCGAGCTCCGCAAGCGCTTCACGGGCAAGCCGGAGTTCGTCGTGAACTTCTTCGAGTTCATCGCCCAGGAGGTGCGGGAGTACCTCGCCGAGCTCGGGTACCGTTCGCTCGACGAGGTGATCGGCCGGCGCGAGCTGCTCGACACCGACCGCGCGGTCGCGCACTGGAAGGCGTCGGGCCTCGACCTCACGCCCGTGCTCGTCGGCCCGGACTTCGCCGGATCCGAACCGCGCCGCAACAGCCGCAGCCAGGACCACGAGCTCGACGAGCACTTCGACAACGAGCTCATCCGCCGCAGCGCGCTCGTGCTCGAGCAGGGCGGTCGCGTCGAGATCGCGCTGCCGATCAGGAACACCGAGCGCGCCGTCGGCACCATGCTCGGTCACGAGGTGACCGTGCGCCACGGCGCGCAGGGCCTGCCGACCGGTTCGATCGACGTCACGCTGACCGGCTCGGCCGGGCAGTCGTTCGGCGCCTTCCTCCCGAGCGGAATCACCCTGCGGCTCGAGGGCGACTCGAACGACTACGTCGGCAAGGGGCTCTCGGGCGGCCAGGTCATCGTGCGCCCGTCGCGCGAGGCCGGGTTCGTCGCCGAGCGCAACGTCATCGCCGGCAACGTGATCGGGTACGGCGCCACCCAGGGGAGCATGTTCATCCGCGGCATCGTGGGCGAGCGGTTCCTCGTCCGCAACTCGGGCGCGACCGCGGTCGTCGAGGGCGTGGGCGACCACGCGCTCGAGTACATGACGGGCGGCCTCGCCCTGATCCTCGGCGGTACGGGGCGCAACCTCGGCGCGGGCATGTCGGGCGGCACCGCCTACGTGCTCGACCTCGCCGAGTCGCGCGTGAACCGGGAGGCGCTCACCACGGGCGAGCTCGAGCTGCACCCGTTGGGCAGCGCCGACCACGAGATCGTCCGCGACCTGCTCGAGCAGCACCTCGAGCACACCGATTCCGCGGTCGCCGCGAACCTCCTCGCCGAGGGGGCCACCGCGTTCGACCGCTTCACCAAGGTGCTGCCGCGCGACTACGCCGCGGTCCTCCGCACCCGCCAGGCGGCGGTCGACGAGGGGTTGGACCCCGACGGCGACGTCGTATGGACGCGAATCCTGGAGGTGACGGGTGGCTGACCCGAAGGGCTTTCTGAAGGTCACCGAGCGCGAGCTGCCCAAGCGGCGGCCCGTTCCGGTGCGCATCATGGACTGGAAAGAGGTGTACGAGCAGGGCGACCCCGCCCAGCTCCGCCGCCAGGCCGGTCGGTGCATGGACTGCGGCATCCCGTTCTGCCATCAGGGGTGTCCGCTCGGCAACCTGATCCCCGAGTGGAACGACCTGATGTGGCGCGGCGAGGGCCGCGCGGCGAGCGAGCGCCTGCACGCGACGAACAACTTCCCCGAGTTCACCGGTCGGCTGTGCCCGGCGCCGTGCGAGTCCTCGTGCGTGCTGGCGATCAACCAGCCGGCGGTGACGATCAAGCAGGTCGAGGTCTCGATCATCGACCAGGCGTTCGGCAACGGCTGGGTGCAGCCGCAGCCGCCCGGCCGCCTCACCGGCAAGACGGTGGCCGTGGTCGGGTCGGGTCCCGCGGGACTCGCCGCCGCACAGCAGCTCACGCGCGCCGGCCACACGGTCGCGGTGTACGAACGCGACGACCGCATCGGCGGCCTGCTCCGCTACGGCATCCCCGACTTCAAGATGGAGAAGAAGCACCTCGATGCGCGCCTCGCGCAGATGACCGCCGAGGGCACGCGCTTCCGCGCGGGCGTCGAGATCGGCGTCGACCTGTCGTGGGACGAGCTCCGCCGCCGCTACGACGCCGTCGTGGTCGCCACGGGCGCGCTCGTGCCGCGGGATCTCCCCATCCCCGGTCGCGACCTGCCCGGCGTCCACTTCGCGATGGAGTACCTCACGCAGGCGAACCGCCGCGTCGCGGGCGAGGACGTCTTCGACCAGATCACCGCGGAGGGGAAGCACGTCGTCGTGCTCGGCGGCGGCGACACCGGAGCCGACTGCATCGGGACGGCGCACCGGCAGGGCGCGCTCTCGGTCACCAATCTCGCGATCGGCAAGCAGCCGAGCTCCACGCGCCCGGCCGAGCAGCCGTGGCCGATGCACCCGACGCTGTTCGAGATGCAGAGCGCCCACGAGGAGGGCGGCCAGCGCCAGTACCTCGCCTCGACGGTCGAGTTCCTCGCGAACGACGCCGGCGAGGTGCGCGCCATCCGCGTCGCCGAGACCGAGTACCTCGACGGCCGCCGCGTGCCCAAGGCGGGCACCGAGCGTGAGATCCCCGCCGACCTCGTGCTCCTCGCGCTCGGCTTCACCGGCCCCGAGACGGATGCCGCGAACGAGCAGCTCGGACTGCAGGCCACCGACCGCGGCAACTTCGAACGCGGCGCCGACTACGCCACCGCGGAGCCGGGCGTGTTCATCGCCGGCGATGCGGGCCGCGGGCAGTCGCTCATCGTGTGGGCGATCGCCGAGGGACGGGCTGCGGCGGCATCCGTCGACCGCTACCTTGAGGGTGAGACGCAGCTGCCGAGCCCCATCCCCGCGACGGCGCGAGCCTTCGCCATCTGACCCGGCGCCGTCCGGCGCCTGACGAGTCCGTACCAGCGCTTCCCGCGCACAACCCCTGGAGCAGACACCACATGAGAAGAGCGAAGATCGTCGCCACGCTCGGGCCGGCAACATCCAGCTACGAGCAGATCCGCGCGATCATCGACGCGGGCATCGACGTCGCCCGGATGAACCTCAGCCACGGCAGCTACGACGTGCACGAGGGCGTCTACCAGAACGTGCGCAAGGCCGCGAACGACTCGGGCCGCGCGGTCGCCGTGCTCGTCGACCTCCAAGGCCCGAAGATCCGCCTGGGCAAGTTCGCCGACGGACCCCACGAGCTCGCCGAGGGCGACATCTTCAAGATCACGACGGAAGAGATCGTCGGCACCAAGGATATCGTCGGCACCACGTTCAAGGGGTTGCCCCACGACGTCGAGACCGGCGACCACCTCCTCATCGACGACGGCAAGGTCCGCGTCGAGGTGCTCGAGAGCGACGGCACCGTCGTGACGACCAAGGTCGTCGTGGCCGGGCCGGTCTCGAACAACAAGGGCATCAACCTCCCCGGCGTCGCCGTCAACGTGCCCGCGCTGTCCGAGAAGGACGAGGCCGACCTCCGCTGGGCGCTCAAGCTGGGCGCCGACCTCATCGCGCTGTCGTTCGTCCGCAACGCCACCGACATCGACCGCGTGCACGAGATCATGTCGGAGGAGGGCCGCCGCCTCCCCGTCATCGCGAAGATCGAGAAGCCGCAGGCCGTCGACGCGCTCGAGGGGATCGTCGAGTCGTTCGACGGAATCATGGTCGCCCGCGGCGACCTCGGCGTCGAGCTGCCCCTCGAGGCGGTGCCGATCGTGCAGAAGCGCGCGATCGAGATCGCCCGTCGCCTCGCGAAGCCCGTCATCGTCGCGACGCAGATGCTCGAGTCGATGACCCACTCGCCGGTGCCGACCCGGGCCGAGACCTCGGACGTGGCGAACGCGATCCTCGACGGCGCGGACGCGGTCATGCTCTCGGGCGAGACGAGCGTCGGCGAGTACCCGGTGCAGACCGTGAAGACCATGGCGCGCATCATCGAGTCGACCGAGAAGCACGGACTCGAGCGCATCCCGCCGCTCGGCACGAAGCCGCGCACCCAGGCCGGCGCGATCACGCTCGCGGCGGTCGAGGTGGCCGACTTCGTCGAGGCCAAGTACCTGTGCGTCTTCACCGAGTCGGGCGAGTCGGTGCGACGGATGACGCGACTTCGCTCGAACATCCCGATCCTCGCCTTCACCCCCTATCCCGCCATCCGTCGCCGCATGGCGCTCAACTGGGGCGTCGAGTCGTTCGTCGTCGAGCGGGTCACCCACACCGACCAGATGGTCGGACAGGTCGACGAGGTCCTCGCGAAGACCGGCAAGGCGGACGCCGGCGAGAAGGTCGTCATCATCTCGGGCTCGCCTCCCGGAATCCCCGGCACCACCAACGACGTGCGCGTGCACGTCGTCGGCGAGGTGCTCTGACCGCTCGTGCACGAGGCCCGGCCGTCCGATCGACGGCCGGGCCTCGCGCGCTGCTCGGCGGATGGTGGCGTCCGCCCCGCCACCGCGGCAGGATGGCCGTGAGAAGGTCGCGAGCCATGCGGCCCCGGTCCAGCCCAAATGGAGATCGCATTCGTCGGTGACGTGATGCTCGGGCGCCTCGTCGCGGACGAGTTGCGCCGGCGCCCGTCGGAGTACCCGTGGGGCGACACGCTGCCGCTGCTGCGGCGGGCCGACCTGCTCGTCGGCAACCTCGAGTTCGTGCTCGCGGCCGGCGGTCGCCCGTGGCCGGGCAAGGCGTTCCACTTCCGCGCGGACCCCGCCGGCGCGGTCGCCGCCCTCGAGACGGCGGGGTTCGGCCTCGTCTCGGTGGCGAACAACCACGTGCTCGACTTCGGCGTCGACGCCGCGCTGTCGTCGCTGGCGACGTTGGCGCGCCACGGCATCCGGTTCGCCGGTGCGGGCGAGGACATCGACGCGGCCGGGCGGCTCGCCATGGTCTCACGCAGCGGCGTGAGGATCGGGATGCTCGCGTTCACCGACAACGAACCGGACTGGGCGGCGGGGCGGCAAACGCCCGGGGTGCTCCACGTCCCCGTGGACCCGTTCGACCGCCGGGCCGCGGCGCTGCTGCGCGCGGTCGCGCGCGAGCGGGACGCCGTCGACCTCCTCATCGTCTCGGCGCACTGGGGCGGCAACTGGGGCGTCGACGTCCCGCGGTCGCACCGGGCTTTCGCGCGGGCCCTCGTCCAGGCCGGAGCGGACGTCGTGTTCGGCCATTCGCCGCACATCCCGCGCGGCATCGAGGTCGTCCGAGGGCGCCCGGTGCTCTACTCCGCCGGCGACTTCGTCGACGACTACGCGGTCGACCCGGTCGAGCGGAACGACCGCTCGTTCGTGTTCATGCTTCGAACGGATGGTGCGACGCCGGTCGAGCTGAGGCTGCATCCGACTGGGATCGGGCACTTCGCGGTTCGGCTCGCGGACCGGGACGCCGACGCGATCGCGGCGGAGATGGCGCGGCGCTGCGCGGCGCTCGGGACGCCCTCGAGGTGGGACGCCGAAGCGGGCTGCCTCGTCATCCGGATCGAGCAGGATGCGGGCTGACGCCCGCGGGACCGTTCGTCCCCACGGTGCCGGTGGTGGGGGTCGAACCCACACGCCCTCTCGGGCAAAGCATTTTGAGTGCTCCGCGTCTGCCATTCCGCCACACCGGCCGCAAGGCCCCGGCCAGAATACCGTAGGCTTTCCTGCGTGACAGACACCGAAGAGACCCAGTCGACCGCGCCGCGCCGCGTCGTCGTGGCGGAGGATGAGTCACTCATCCGCCTCGACATCGTCGAGATCCTGCGCGACAACGGCTTCGAGGTCGTCGGCGAGGCCGGAGACGGCGAGACGGCGGTCGCGCTCGCGACCGAGCTCCGACCCGACCTCGTCATCATGGACGTGAAGATGCCGCAGCTCGACGGCATCTCCGCGGCGGAGCGGCTCTCGAAGGGCCACATCGCCCCGGTCGTGCTCCTCACGGCGTTCAGCCAGAAGGAGCTCGTCGAGCGCGCGACCGAGGCCGGTGCGCTGGCTTACGTGGTGAAGCCCTTCACGCCGAACGACCTCCTGCCCGCGATCGAGATCGCGCTGGCCCGGCACGCCCAGATCATCGCGCTCGAGGCCGAGGTCGGCGACCTCGTCGAGCGGTTCGAGACCCGGAAGCTCGTCGACCGCGCCAAGGGCCTGCTCAACGAGAAGATGGGCCTCACCGAGCCCGAGGCGTTCCGCTGGATCCAGAAGGCGTCGATGGACCGGCGCCTGACGATGAAGGACGTCTCCCAGGCGATCATCGAGCAGCTCGCGCCCAAGAAGTAGCCTCCGAACGCCGGGACTTGCGTCCCGCCCCCCGCGCCCCGCGCCGTGGAACGATGGGTCCGCCGGACCCGTCGGTCCGGTGACCGACGAGGGCAGGGAGGCCGCATGTTCGGCGACGCACGTTCCACACTGGTCAGCCGCTTCGAGGAGGTCCGCCTCGGCGACGCGGCATCCGTCGGAGGGAAGGGTGCGAACCTCGGTGAGATGACCTCCGCCGGGCTGCCCATCCCGCCCGGGTTCGTGATCACGGCGTCCGCCTATCTCGAGGCCGTCGAGCACGCGGGCGTCCGCGCCGGGCTGCTCGCCGACTTCCGCGCCGCGGCCGCGGCCGCCGATGACCCCGATGCGCTGGCGCGCACCGCCGCCGCGCTGCGCGAGACGGTGCGCGGCATCCCGATCCCCGACGACGTGCGGGACGCCATCCTGGCCGAGTACCACCGTCTGGGGGAGGGCGCCGCGGTCGCCGTGCGTTCGTCGGCGACATCGGAGGACGCCGCGGGGACCTCCTTCGCGGGCATGCACGACACCTACAACAACGTCGTGGGCGACGACGCCGTGCTCCGGCGGGTGCGGGAATGCTGGGCGTCGCTGTACGGCGACCGGGTCATCTCGTACCGCGCGAGCCAGCGGATGGACGAGGAGCCCGTGCTCGCCGTGGTGGTCCAGACGCAGGTCGCCTCGGACCGGTCCGGGGTCATGTTCACGATCGACCCGTCCACAGGCGCGCGGGACCGGCTGGTCATCGAGGCCGCCCTGGGGCTCGGCGAGGTCGTCGTCTCCGGCGCCGTCGAGCCCGACACCTATATCGTCGCCAAGGACGGCCCGCGCCTGATCTCGGTGCGCGTCGGCCGCCAGTCCCACGCGCTCGTGCCCGGCGACGGGGGGACCGTCGAGCGCGAGGACCTCGATCCGCGGCGCGCCGACGCGCGGGTGCTGACCGACGACGAGGTGCTCGCGGTCGCCTCGCTGGGTCTGCAGGTCGAGGAGCACTACGGCGAACCGCAGGACACCGAGTGGGCGTACTCGGGCGGGCGGCTGTGGATGCTGCAGTCCCGCCCGGTCACCACGCTCGGCGGCGGGCCGCTCGCGGCCGAGGGGGAGGCGCCCGCCGGCGGGCCGCCCGCGGGCACCGTGCTGCTGCGCGGCCTGGCCGCCGCACCGGGACGCGTGTCCGGGCGGGTGCGCATCCTCCAGAGCCCGTCGGAGGGCGGTCGCCTGCAGTCCGGTGAGATCCTCGTGGCGCCCATGACGAACCCCGACTGGGTGCCCACGATGCGCCGCGCCGCGGCGGTCGTCACCGACGGCGGCGGCATGACCTGCCACGCCGCCATCGTGGCGCGCGAGCTGGGCGTGCCCGCGATCGTCGGGGCGCGCACCGCGACGACCGCGTTGCGCGACGACGAGCTGGTCACGGTCGACGGGGCGAAGGGCGAGGTCATCGAGGGGGCGGATCCCGCGGCATCCGTTCCGGGCACGACGGCGTCGCCCGGTCTCGCAACGGCCGTCGCTGCGCCGGCGGCCCCGGAAGCGCTCGCGACCCGCCTGTACGTGAACCTCGCGATCGCCGAGCGTGCGGCCGACGTCGCGGCGCAGGACGTCGACGGCGTCGGGCTGCTGCGCGCCGAGTTCATGATCACCGACGCGCTGGGCGGGCTGCACCCGCGCGAGATGCTCGCTCGCGGGCAGCGCGACGAGTTCGCCGAGCGCATGAGCGGGTCGCTGCTCGAGGTCACGCGCGCGTTCGGCGACCGGCCCGTCGTGTACCGCACGATCGACTTCCGAAGCAACGAGTTCCGGGGCCTGGAGGGCGGCGACCGGTTCGAGCCGCAGGAGAGCAACCCGATGATCGGCTACCGCGGCGCCTACCGGTACGTGAAGGAGCCCGAGCTGTTCGCGCTCGAGCTCGAGGTGCTCGCCCGGGTCCGGGAGGAGACGCCGAACCTGCACGTGATGCTGCCGTTCGTCCGCACGCGATGGGAGCTCGAGGCGTGCCTCGAGCTGATCGACGCGAGCCCGCTGGGCCGCCAGCGCGGCCTGAAGCGGTGGGTCATGGCCGAGGTGCCGTCGATCGCCTACCGGATCCCGGAGTATGCCGCGATGGGCATCGACGGGGTCTCGATCGGCTCGAACGACCTCACGCAACTCATGCTCGGGGTCGACCGCGACTCGGAGATCTGCGCCGAGCTCTTCGACGAGTCCGACGCGGCCGTGCTCGACGCCATCGAGCGGATCATCACGGCGTGCCACGCAGCGGGGATCACGTCGTCGCTCTGCGGGCAACGTCCGTCGAACGACCCGGCGTTCGCCGAGCATCTCGTGCGATACGGCATCGACTCGATCTCGATCAACCCGGATGCCGCGGACCGCACGAGACGCGTGATCGCGACCGCGGAGCGGCGCATCCTGCTCGATGCGGCACGCGACGGCGGGAAGGGCTGAGGCCCGCGGCATCCGCTGCCCCGGCGCCCGCGCAGGGACGGCTCGACGGGGGCGGGCGACGGCCGGGGGTGTCGGTGCCCGCTTGTAGTCTTGGGGGGTGTCGGACCCCACCCCCGTGAAGCCCACCCTGCTCGTCGTCGACGGACACTCGCTCGCCTACCGCGCGTTCTACGCGTTGCCCGTCGACAGCTTCAGCACCCGCGACGGCCAGCACACGAACGCCATCCACGGCTTCCTGTCGATGCTGCTCATGCTCCTGCGCAACGAGAAGCCCACGCACCTTGCGGTGGCGTTCGACACGTCGCGGCAGTCGTTCCGCACGCGCGAGTACACGGAGTACAAGGCGAACCGCAGCGAGACGCCCTCCGAGTTCAAGGGCCAGATCGGCCTCCTGAAGGAGGCGCTGCGCGCCATGCGGATCACGGTGCTCGAGAAGGAGGACTACGAGGCCGACGACATCCTGGCCACGCTCGCCACGCGCGGCAAGGCCGAGGGCTACGACGTGCTCGTCGTCTCGGGCGACCGCGACACCATCCAGCTCGTCGACGACGACGTCACCCTGCTCTACCCGAACGTCCAGGGCGTCTCGCAGCTGAAGCGCTACGACGCCGACGCGGTGGTCGAGCGGTACGGCGTGCGCCCCGAGCAGTACCCAGACGTCGCGGCGCTCGTCGGCGAGACGAGCGACAACCTCCCCGGCATCACGAAGGTCGGCGAGAAGACCGCCGTGAAGTGGCTCGGGTTGTACGGCAGCCTCGACGGCATCCTCGAGCACATCGACGAGATCAAGGGCGTCGTCGGCGACAACCTCAGGCGCGAGCGCGAGAACGCCGTCCGCAACCGCAGGCTCAACCGGCTCGTCTGCGACCTCGAGCTCGACGTCGAGATCGACGATCTCGAGGCAAGGCCCATGGACGAGGCGGCGGTCCGCGAGCTGTTCGACCGCCTCGAGTTCAAGACCCTGCTCGAGCGCGTCGTGAAGATGGCGAGCGAAGGGAACGGAGTGGCGGCCGACGGAACGGCCGCCCTGGCGGCCGAGACCGAGCGGGCCGCGGCTGCCCCGGTGCCCCAGTCGCCGAGGGGGACCGAGCTCCAGGACTGGCTCGCGCGGGCGACGGCGTCCGAGCCCGCGGGTCTCGGGCTCAGCCTCGAGGTGCTCGATGGCCGGGTGATCGGCGCCGGCGTCGCCACCGCGGCCGAGTCCCTGCACCTGGCGTGGACCGCCGGCCAGGTCGACCTGGCCCCGTTCGAGGCCTGGCTCGCGAGCGATGCGCCGAAGATCATGACCGATGCGAAGCCGCAGCTGAAGGCCCTCCGCCGTTCCGGTCTCGCGTTCGACGGGCTCGTCGTCGACACGCTCGTCGCCGGCTGGCTCGTCCGACCGAGCCTTGCCGAGAAGGACCTCGCCGACCTCGTCTCGCGCTACCTTCGCGAGACGATCCCCATGGCCGACCCGTCGCAGCTCGTGCCCGACGCCGACTCGACCGCCGGCGCCCCCGAGTTCGCGTGGTACTCGCTGCGGGTCGCGCCGGTCGTGCTCGGGGCACTGTCCGAGGGTTCGCGGCGCGTGCTCGCCGACATCGAGATCCCCGTCGTCGGGATCCTCGCCGAGATGGAGCTCCGCGGCGTCACCGTCGAGCACGAGAAGCTGGCCGAGCTGTCGGCGCAGCTGGGCGAGCGGGCCGCCTCGCTCGCGCAGGCCGCCTACGCCGAGATCGGCCGCGAGGTCAACCTGGGCTCGCCGAAGCAGCTGCAGGAGGTGCTGTTCGACCAGCTCGGCATGCCGAAGACTCGTGCCACGAAGACCGGATACTCGACCGACGCGGGCGCGCTCGCCGACCTGCAGGAGTCGAATCCGCATCCGTTCCTCGGGCTGCTCCTCGAGCATCGTGACGCGACCAAGCTCCGCCAGATCGTCGAGACGCTCGACAAGTCGATCCAGTCCGACGGGCGCGTGCACACGAGCTACGTGCAGGTGGGCACCACGACGGGCCGCATCTCGTCGACCGATCCGAACCTGCAGAACATCCCGGTCCGCACCGAAGAGGGCCGTCGCATCCGTGCCGCCTTCACGCACGGCTCCGATTACGCCGAACTGCTCACGGCCGACTACTCGCAGATCGAGATGCGCATCATGGCGCACCTCTCGCAGGATCCGGGCCTCATCGAGGCCTTCCACTCCGGCGAGGACCTGCACAGGTTCGTCGGTGCACGCATCTTCGACGTCGACCCGGGTGACGTCACGCCGGTCATGCGCACGAAGGTCAAGGCGATGTCCTACGGGCTCGCCTACGGGCTCAGCGCCTTCGGCCTGTCGAAGCAGCTGCGCATCGACCGAGCCGAGGCGACGCAGCTCATGAAGGACTACTTCGAGCGGTTCGGCGCGGTTCGCGACTACCTGCGCGGGGTCGTCGCCCAGGCCAAGGTCGACGGCTACACCGAGACGATCTTCGGCCGTCGCCGCCCGTTCCCCGACCTCAACAGCCCCAACCGGGTGCTGCGCGAGAACGCCGAGCGGGCGGCGCTCAACGCGCCGATCCAGGGTTCGGCCGCCGACATCATGAAGTTCGCGATGATCGGCGTCGAGCGCGAGCTGCAGGCGCGCGAGCTCCGGTCGCGCATGCTCATGCAGGTGCACGACGAGCTCATCTTCGAGGTCGCGGCGGGCGAGGGAGACGACGTCGAGGCCCTCGTGCACGACCGCATGTCGCGAGCCGCCGACCTGCTCGTGCCGCTCGACGTCTCGGTCGGCCGCGGCCGCGACTGGGAGGATGCCGCGCACTGACGGCAAGCCCGGAACCGAGGGGGCCTCCGGTTCGCACGCCGGTCGAGCGCTCGCCTAGGCTCGCTGCCATGTCATCCGAGCGCACCCAGACCGACGTCGACCGCATCGCCGAGCGCTGGGTCGACGAGATCGTCCGGCTGAACCCGGTGGTCGGCACGTACATCGGGCGCACGAGCGACGACCACCGCCTGCCCGACTACTCGCCCGAGGGGCACGCCGCCGTGGTCGACGCGACGCGGACCACCCTCGGCGAGCTGCGCAGCGCGACGCCGACCGACGACGTCGACCGCATCACGGTCGCCGACCTCGGCAGCGAACTCGAGCTCGACCTCGAGGCGGATGGCGCAGACCTGACCCTCCGCGACCTCAACGTGATCGCGAGCCCCGCGCAGGAGATCCGCGAGGTGTTCGACCTCATGCCGACGCGCTCCACCGACGACTGGGAGCGCATCGCCGCGAGGCTCGGCGCGGTCCCGGCCGCGGTCGACGGATACGTCCGGACGCTGCGCGTCGGAATCGAGCGGGGAGTGGTTCCCGCCGTGCGCCAGGTGCGCGAGGTCGCCGAGCAGGCGCGGAGGCACGCGCGCCCAGACGGGTTCTTCCCCGCCTTCGTCGAGGGCGCCGCCTCGAGCGACGCCCGGGTCGCCGGGCCGCTGCAGCGCGAACTCGATGCGGCCGCCGCCGGCGCGGCATCCGCCTACGGGCGTCTCGCCGAATTCCTCGACGGTGAGCTCGCCCCGCGCGCCGGACGCGATGACGCGGTCGGGCGCGACGTGTACGCACTGCAGTCCCGCCGGTTCCTCGGCGCCGTCATCGACCTCGACGAGACGTACGAGTGGGGCATCGAGGAGCTCGCCCGGATGGTCGCCGAGCAGGAGGCGGTCGCGCGCCAGATCGTCCCCGGGGCATCCGTCGCCGAAGCCGTCGCCCACCTCGAGTCGGACCCGTCCAGGAAGCTCGTCGGCACGGAAGCGCTCCGGCGGTGGATGCAGGACACGAGCGACCGGGCCGTCGCCGAGCTCGGCGCGACCCAGTTCGACATCCCCGACGAGATCCGCACGCTCGAGTGCCTGATCGCGCCCACGCAGGAGGGCGGCATCTACTACACGGGTCCGAGCGACGACTTCGCCAGGCCGGGTCGCATGTGGTGGTCGGTGCCCGAGGGGGTCACCGAGTTCGACACCTGGCGCGAGAAGACGACCGTCTACCACGAGGGCGTGCCCGGCCACCACCTGCAGATCGGCCAGGCGGTGGTGAACCGCGGGCAGCTGAACACCTGGCGCCGTCAACTCGCCGGCACGTCCGGCCACGCCGAGGGGTGGGCGCTGTACGCCGAACGGCTCATGGCGGAGCTCGGCTATCTCGACGACCCGGCCGACCGCCTCGGCATGCTCGACGGCCAGCGGATGCGCGCCGCGCGCGTCGTGCTCGACATCGGCGTGCACCTGGGCAAGCTGCGGCCGGACGGCACCGGGGCATGGACGGGGGAGTACGCGTTCGAGTTCCTGGGCGCCAACGTGAACATGCCCGACGAGTTCGTCCGCTTCGAAGTGCACCGCTACCTGGGCTGGCCGGGGCAGGCGCCGTCGTACAAGGTCGGCCAGCGCATCTGGGAGCAGCTGCGCGACGAGGTGCACCGGCGCGAGGGCGATGCCTTCGACATCCGCTCGTTCCACTCGCGCGCGCTCGCGCTCGGCGGCGTGGGGCTCGACACGTTGAAGGGCGGGCTGCTCGCCTGAGCGCTCGTGGGCGGACTTGGCGACGGACGGTTCGGCGGCGGAGCGGATGCCGCGCGAGGGCCGCGCAGTTGCGCGGTTGCCCCTCGGCGGAGGTTGCGGATAGGATGAAGCGTCACTCGTGTGACATCCCTGTCCGCATGCCCGCCGCGGATCACCAACGACACGCTCATTCCGCGACGGGCCCGATTCTGTCCATTAACGGAGCATCCACTACATGACAACCGCAACGACCAAGGCGCCCAAGCAGGTCGCGATCAACGACATCGGGTCTGCTGACGATTTCCTCGCCGCGGTCGAGAAGACTTTGAAGTTCTTCAACGACGGCGACCTCATCGAGGGCACCGTCGTGAAGATCGACCGCGACGAGGTCCTCCTCGACGTCGGCTACAAGACCGAGGGCGTCATCCCCTCGCGCGAGCTCTCCATCAAGCACGATGTCGACCCCAGCGAGGTCGTCGAGGTCGGCGACACCGTCGAGGCCCTCGTCCTCCAGAAGGAGGACAAGGAAGGCCGCCTGATCCTGTCGAAGAAGCGTGCGCAGTACGAGCGCGCATGGGGCGACGTGGAGAAGATCAAGGAGACCGACGGGGTCGTCACCGGAACCGTCATCGAGGTCGTCAAGGGCGGCCTCATCGTCGACATCGGCCTCCGCGGCTTCCTTCCCGCCTCGCTCATCGAGCTGCGCCGCGTGCGCGACCTCACGCCGTACCTCGGCCAGGAGATCGAGGCGAAGATCCTCGAGCTCGACAAGAACCGCAACAACGTGGTGCTCTCGCGTCGCGCGCTGCTCGAGCAGACCCAGTCGGAGTCGCGCTCGACCTTCCTGCAGAACCTCCACCCGGGCCAGATCCGCAAGGGCGTCATCTCGTCGATCGTCAACTTCGGTGCGTTCGTCGACCTCGGTGGCGTCGACGGTCTCGTCCACGTCTCGGAGCTCTCCTGGAAGCACATCGAGCACGCCAGCGAGGTCGTCGAGGTCGGCCAGGAGGTCACCGTCGAGGTGCTCTCCGTCGAGCTCGACCGCGAGCGCGTCTCGCTGTCGCTCAAGGCGACGCAGGAGGACCCCTGGCAGGTCTTCGCCCGCACGCACGCCATCGGCCAGGTCACGCCCGGAAAGGTCACCAAGCTGGTGCCGTTCGGTGCGTTCGTCCGCGTGGCCGATGGCATCGAGGGCCTGGTGCACATCTCCGAGCTGTCGGGCCGCCACGTCGAGCTGGCCGAGCAGGTCGTGTCGGTCGGCGAGGAGGTCTTCGTCAAGGTCATCGACATCGACCTCGAGCGTCGCCGCATCTCGCTGTCGCTGAAGCAGGCCAACGAGGGCGTCGACCCCGAGGGCACCGAGTTCGACCCGGCGCTCTACGGCATGCTCACCGAGTACGACGAGCAGGGCAACTACAAGTACCCCGAGGGCTTCGACCCCGAGACCAACGAGTGGCGCGAGGGCTTCGAGGCCCAGCGCGAGAAGTGGGAGCAGGAGTACGCTGCCGCCCAGGCTCGCTGGGAGGCGCACAAGAAGCAGGTCGCGGCCTCGCTTGCGGCGCAGACCTCGGACGACTCGTTCTCGTCGGGCACCTCGTCGTTCGTGAGCGAGTCGGCCGGCGCCGGCACCCTCGCAGACGACGCGTCGCTCGCGGCGCTCCGCGAGAAGCTCTCGAGCAACTGAGTCCGCCGCTCGAACGGCGAACCGAACGGAAGGCCGGTCCCCTCGGGGGCCGGCCTTCCGGCGTCCCGGTGTTCTCCGTCGGCGTGTCCGGCATCGGCTCGGCGACGACCTCGTCGTCGGAGCGACGAAGGCGATGATAGAGGGCGGCACGCTCCCGACGACCTCGAGCGTCGGTCGGGACGAGGGTGGCACAGCCAATAGGCTGGTCGTGTGTACCTGATCGGCCTCACCGGCGGAATCGCCTCCGGAAAATCCACCGTCGCCCGCCGGCTCGTCGAGCACGGCGCCATCCACCTCGATGCCGACCAGCTCGCTCGTCGTGTGGTCGAGCCCGGCTCCGCGTGCCTCGACGCCATCGTCGCCGAGTTCGGCGACGACGTGCTCAGGCACGACGGCACGCTCGATCGGCAGCGGCTCGGCGACATCGTGTTCCACGACGACGACGCACGGGCTCGCCTGAACGGCATCGTGCACCCCGCGGTGCGCGAGCTCTCGGGCCGGCTCATCGCCAAGGCCGAGCGGGACGACCCGGACGCCGTCGTGGTCTACGACGTCCCGCTGCTGGTCGAGGCGCAGGTCGACCACCCGTTCGACCTGATCGTCGTCACGAGTGCGCCCAAGCGTGCACAGGTCAAGCGCCTCGTCGAGGAGCGCGGGCTCGACCCGCTCCACGCCGAGGCGCGGGTCGATGCGCAGATCAGCGACGAGGATCGCCGTGCGTTCGCCGACGTGGTGATCGACACGGGCGGCAGCCTCGCCCACACGATGAGCCAGGCCGACGCCCTCTGGGTCGACGTCGACCGGGCGCGGCGCGCGAAGCGCTGACGGTCGACGGATGCCGCGGGTTGCGGCATCCGCTCTCAGGATCGGTGTCGGTGGCCGAACCTAGACTTGGAGCCATGCAGTCGACCCGTTCCGTGCGCCCGTTCGAGGTCGTCAGCGAGTACTCGCCGAGCGGCGACCAGCCGCAGGCGATCACCGACCTCGCGGCGCGCATCAACGCCGGCGAGACCGACGTCGTGCTGCTCGGCGCGACCGGCACGGGCAAGTCGGCGACGACCGCATGGCTCATCGAGCAGGTGCAACGACCCACGCTCGTGCTCGCCCACAACAAGACGCTCGCGGCCCAGCTCGCCAACGAGTTCCGCGAGCTGATGCCGAACAACGCGGTCGAGTACTTCGTCTCGTACTACGACTACTACCAGCCCGAGGCCTACGTGCCGCAGACCGACACCTTCATCGAGAAGGACTCGTCGATCAACGCCGAGGTCGAGCGGCTGCGGCACTCGACGACGAACTCCCTCCTCAGCCGGCGCGACGTGGTCGTCGTGTCGACGGTGTCGTGCATCTACGGCCTGGGCACGCCCGAGCAGTACCTCAACGCCATGATGCCCCTCCAGGTCGGTCAGCGAGTCGACCGCGACTGGCTGATCCGCAAGTTCGTGTCGATGCAGTACCAGCGCAACGACGTCGACTTCTCGCGCGGCACGTTCCGGGTCCGCGGCGACACGATCGAGATCATCCCCGTCTACGAGGAGCACGCGATCCGGATCGAGATGTTCGGCGACGAGATCGAGGCGCTGTACAGCCTGCACCCGCTGACGGGCTCGGTCCTCGCGAAGCTCGATGCGGTCCCCGTGTTCCCCGGTTCGCACTACGTCGCGAGCACCGACGTGATGCAGCGGGCGATCGGCACGATCCGCGACGAACTCGACGAGCGGCTGCAGGAGCTCGAGCGCGAGGGCAAGCTGCTCGAGGCGCAGCGCCTGCGCATGCGCACGACCTTCGACCTCGAGATGATGGAGCAGATCGGCTTCTGCTCGGGCATCGAGAACTACTCGCGGCACATCGACGGGCGCTCCGCGGGTGAGCCCCCGCACTGCCTGCTCGACTACTTCCCCGACGACTTCCTCGTCGTGATCGACGAGTCGCACGTCACCGTGCCGCAGATCGGGGCGATGTACGAGGGCGACTCGTCGCGCAAGCGCACGCTCGTCGAGCACGGGTTCCGGCTGCCCAGCGCGCTCGACAACCGCCCGCTGAAGTGGGACGAGTTCAAGGACCGCATCGGCCAGAGCGTCTACCTCTCGGCGACCCCGGGCAAGTACGAGATGGGGGTGGCCGACGGGGTGGTCGAGCAGATCATCCGCCCGACCGGCCTCGTCGATCCCGAGATCGTGGTGAAGCCGACGAAGGGCCAGATCGACGACCTGCTCGAGGAGATCCGTGCCCGTGCCGAGCGCGACGAACGCGTGCTCGTCACCACGCTCACGAAGCGGATGGCCGAGGAGCTCACCGACTTCCTGACCGAGGCGGGCGTGCGCGTCCGTTACCTCCACTCCGACGTCGACACCCTTCGGCGCGTCGAGCTGCTCACCGAACTCCGGGCAGGCGTGTACGACGTCCTGGTCGGCATCAACCTGCTCCGCGAGGGACTCGACCTGCCAGAGGTGTCGCTCGTGGCGATCCTCGACGCCGACAAGGAGGGCTTCCTCCGCTCGTCGACGTCGCTCATCCAGACCATCGGGCGCGCGGCACGCAACGTCTCGGGCCAGGTGCACATGTACGCCGACGTCATGACCGACTCGATGCAGTCCGCGATCGAGGAGACCAACCGCCGCCGCGACAAGCAGCTCGAGTACAACCGGGTGAACGGCATCGACCCGACGCCGCTGCGGAAGCGCATCGCCGACATCACCGAAGTCCTCGCGCGCGAGGAGGCCGATACGGCGGCGCTGCTGCGCGGCCGCGACGCGAAGAAGACCTCACCCGTCCCGATGCGGCGCGAGGGTATCGCCGCGGCCGGCGCCAACGACCTCGAAGACCTCATCCGCGACCTGAATGAGCAGATGCTCGAGGCGGCGGGCGAGCTCAAGTTCGAGCTCGCGGCCCGACTGCGCGACGAGGTCTCCGAGCTCAAGCGCGAACTGCGGCAGATGGAGAAGGCCGGCCACCTCGGCTGAACGAGTGCCGAGCGACCCGGCGCACGGTCGGGCCCGGGCCCGGGGCCGGCGAAGTCGAACGTATGTTCGCTCTCAGCGCGTGCGCTCTCGGCGTTCATGTCAGAGGGCGTTCGTACACTCGTAGGGTGCCAGTTTCACGTCTCGATGCCCATTCGCGCCTGAGTGTCCGCGGTGCCCGCGTCCACAACCTGCGCAACGTCGACGTCGAGATCCCGCGCGACGCGATGGTGGTGTTCACGGGCCTGTCGGGGTCCGGCAAGTCCTCGCTCGCGTTCGACACGATCTTCGCCGAGGGGCAGCGCCGGTACGTCGAATCGCTGTCCGCGTACGCGCGTCAGTTCCTCGGCCAGGTCGACCGGCCCGATGTCGACTTCATCGAGGGGCTGAGCCCCGCGGTCTCGATCGACCAGAAGTCGACCAACCGCAACCCCCGTTCGACGGTCGGCACGATCACCGAGATCTACGACTACATGCGGCTGCTGTGGGCGCGCATCGGCGTGCCGCACTGCCCGGTGTGCGGTGAGCGCATCCAGCGCCAGACCGTGCAGCAGATCGCCGATCAGCTCATGGAACTTCCTGCCGGCACCCGGTTCCAGGTGCTCAGCCCGATGGTCTCGCAGAAGAAGGGCGAGTTCGTCGACCTCTTCCGCGAACTCTCCGGCCAAGGCTACTCGCGCGCGGTCGTCGACGGCGAGGTCATCCGGCTCGACGAGCCGCCCACACTCAAGAAGCAGGTCAAGCACGACATCTCGGTCGTGATCGACCGCCTCGTGGCATCCGACGAGGTGCTCGGCCGGCTCACCGACTCGCTCGAGACCGCGCTCCGCCTGACCGACGGCGTCGTGCAGATCAACTACGTCGATCGCGATGGCGACGCCGCATGGCAGACCTTCTCCGAGAAGCTGAGCTGCCCGAACCAGCACCCGATCGCGCTCACCGAGATCGAGCCGCGCACGTTCTCGTTCAACGCACCGTTCGGCGCCTGCCCCGAGTGCTCCGGCCTCGGCACGCGCATGTCCGTCGACGAGGACCTACTGCTCGGCGACCCGTCGCTCAGCATCAACGAGGGCGTCATCCTGCCCTGGACCTCGCAGGGCAAGAGCCTCTACAACTACTACGAGAAGCTTCTGCACGGCCTCGCCCGCGACCTCGGGTTCTCGCTCGACACACCGTGGGACGAGCTCCCGGCCGACGCGCGCGCCGCAGTGCTTCGCGGCGACAACTTCGAGGTCAAGGTGCGCTGGCGCAACCGCTACGGCCGCGAGATGAGCTACACCTCCGGTTTCGAGGGCGTCGTGCCGTACATCGAGCGCCAGTACCTCCAGGCCGAGACCGACGTGCAGCGAGCCCGCTGGGCCGAGTACCTCCGCGAGGTGCCCTGCCCGGTCTGCCGCGGCGACCGACTCAAGCCCGAGGTGCTCTCGGTGCTCATCCACGACGCCTCGATCGCCGACGTCTGCCGGCTCAGCCTGCACGACGCGCGCTCCTTCATGGACCGTCTCGAGCTCAGCGACCGTGAGCAGGCGATCGCCGCGCAGGTGCTCCGCGAGATCAAGCTCCGGCTCGACTTCCTCATCCGCGTCGGCCTCAGCTACCTCGACCTCGCGCGCGCCGCGGGCACGCTCTCGGGCGGCGAGGCGCAGCGCATCCGCCTCGCCACCCAGATCGGCTCCGGCCTGACGGGCGTGCTCTACGTGCTCGACGAGCCCAGCATCGGCCTGCACCAGCGCGACAACCGCAGGCTCATCGACACGCTCGTGGCGCTCCGCGACCTCGGCAACACGCTCATCGTCGTCGAGCACGACGAGGACACGATCCGCACGGCCGACTGGATCGTCGACATCGGCCCCGGCGCCGGCGTCCACGGCGGCACCGTCGTGCACAGCGGCAGCTATGCCGACCTCGTGAAGAACCGCGAGTCGCTCACGGGCGACTACCTCTCCGGCCGCAAGGAGATCCCGCTCCCGGCACGGCGTCGTCCCGTCGACCCGGAGCGGATGATCACCGTCGAGGGTGCGCAGGCCAACAACCTCCGGGGCGTCGACGTGTCGTTCCCGCTCGGCACGCTCACCGCCGTCACGGGCGTGAGCGGCTCCGGCAAGTCCTCGCTCGTCAACGACATCCTGTACCGCGTACTCGCCAACCGGCTGAACGGCGCCCGCAAGGTACCCGGCAAGCATCGGCGCGTCACCGGACTCGACCACCTCGACAAGGTCGTGCACGTCGACCAGGCGCCGATCGGCCGCACGCCCCGCTCGAACCCCGCCACGTACACGGGCGTGTTCGATCGGATCCGCACCCTGTTCTCCGAGACCGCCGAGGCCAAGGCGCGCGGTTACCTGCCCGGGCGGTTCAGCTTCAACGTCAAGGGCGGTCGCTGCGAGGCCTGCGCGGGCGACGGCACGATCAAGATCGAGATGAACTTCCTGCCCGACGTCTACGTCGCGTGCGAGGTCTGCGGGGGCAAGCGCTACAACCGCGAGACCCTGCAGGTGCACTACAAGGGCAAGAACATCGCCGAGGTGCTCGAGATGCCGATCAGCGAGGCCGCCGAGTTCTTCGAGCCGATCTCCGCGATCCACCGCTACCTCAAGACCCTCGTCGACGTCGGGCTCGGCTACGTTCAGCTCGGCCAGAGCGCCACGACGCTCTCGGGAGGCGAGGCGCAGCGCGTCAAGCTCGCGACCGAGCTGCAACGCCGTTCGAACGGTCGAAGCGTCTACGTCCTCGACGAGCCGACCACTGGGCTCCACTTCGAAGACGTGCGGAAGCTCCTCAAGGTGCTCGGCAAGCTGGTCGACAAGGGCAACACGGTGATCGTCATCGAGCACAGCCTCGACGTCATCAAGTCCGCCGACTGGATCGTCGACCTCGGACCGGAGGGCGGCTCCGGCGGCGGGCAGGTCGTCGCCGTCGGCACTCCGGAGGACGTCGCCGAGAACCACGACAGCCATACCGGGTACTTCCTGCGCGAGGTCATCGAGGCTGCGGCGGGACCGGCCGTCGCCGCCAGTTGACGATGCGAAGCACCGTCCCGTACCGGCCCAAGCCGGGGGAGATCCCGACCGCACCGGGCGTCTACCGGTTCCGCGACGCCGACCGGCGGGTGCTCTACGTCGGCAAGGCGAAGAACCTGCGCGCCCGGCTCTCGAACTACTTCGCGCCGCTCCACACTCTCCACGAGCGCACGCGACGAATGGTCACCACCGCGGCATCCGTCGAATGGACGGTCGTCGGCAATGACGTCGAGGCGCTGCAGCTCGAGTACACGTGGATCAAGGAGTTCGACCCGCCGTTCAACGTCAAGTACCGTGACGACAAGAGCTACCCCTACCTCGCGGTCACGCTCGCCGACGAGGCCCCCCGGGCGATCGTCACACGGCGCCGCGGCATCCGCGGAGCACGGTACTTCGGCCCCTACCCCAAGGTCTGGGCGGTCAACGAGACGCTCGACCTCATGCTCAAGCTGTTCCCGATCCGCACCTGCAAAGACAGCGACTACAAGCGGGCGATGCAGACCGGCAAGCCGTGCTTCGCGGGGCAGATCGGCCGCTGCTTCGGGCCGTGCTCGGGCAGGGTCACGATCGAGGAGCATCGCGTCAACGTCGCGCGGTTCGTCGCCTTCATGCAGAACCAGGACCGTCGCATCATCACCGACCTCACGCAGCAGATGCGCGAGGCGGCCGCCGCGCAGGACTACGAGACCGCCGCACGGCGACGCGACCAGCTCCAGGCCGCGGAGCAGTTCTTCGAGAAGAGCACCGTCGTGCTCCGCGACCACGTCGACATCGACGTCTTCGGCATCGACCACGACGAGCTCGCCGCCGCGGTGCACCTCTTCATCGTGCGCGGCGGAAGGATCCGCGGACAGCGCTCCTGGACCGTCGACACCGAACTCGACATGGGCCTCGGCGACCTCGTCGACTCGGTCGTCCAGCACGCGTACGGCGACGACATCCGGCCGCCGTCCGAGGTCGTCGTGCCTGCCCTGCCCGACGACGCCGAGGCCCTCGCCGCCTGGCTCGGCGACCTCGGCGGCCGGAAGGTGCGGCTGCGCGCGGCACAGCGCGGCGACAAGGCGGCCCTGCTCGAGACGGCGACGCAGAACGCACGGCAGACCTTGATGCTCTACAAGACCCGTCGCAGCGCCGACTTCACCGCGCGATCGCGCGCCCTGGAGGACATCCAGGAGGCGCTCGACATGGCCGACGCGCCCCTGCGCATCGAGTGCTTCGACGTGTCGCACCTGAGCGGTACCAACATCGTCGCGTCGATGGTCGTCTTCGAGGACGGCCTGCCCCGCAAGGACGAGTACCGGCGCTTCACGATCCCGAACTCCACCGACGACACCGACTCCATCCACCAGGTGCTCACGCGGCGGCTCGCGTACCTCGTCGACCGGCCGGGCGACGCGACCGCCCACGGCGCCGACGACATGTCGGCTCGAGGTGCAGGCGATCCCGGTGACGAGGTGACGGATGCCGCGGCATCCGGTCGTCGGAAGAAGTTCGCCTACCGGCCCAACCTGCTCGTGGTCGACGGCGGACCGCCCCAGGTGGCCGCCGCCGCGCGGGCGCTGCGGGAATCCGGAGTGCAGGGCATCGCGCTGTGCGGCATCGCGAAGCGCCTCGAGGAGATCTGGACGCCGGACTCCGATTTCCCCGTGATCCTTCCGCGGAACAGCGACGCGCTGTTCCTGTTCCAGCGGATCCGCGACGAGGCCCACCGATTCGCCATCACCCACCAGCGCCAGCGCCGCAAGCGGGACATCTCGAGCGTCCTCTCCGAGGTGCCCGGTCTCGGTCCAGCGCGGGTCAAGGCACTCCTGACGCACTTCGGCTCGGTTGCGCGCCTGCGGAGCGCGGACCAGGCGGCCATCGCGCAGGTGCCCGGGATCGGCCCGGCGCTCGCGGCGAGCGTGCGCTCGCGCCTGCAGGGCGACTCGGCCGACTAGGCTGGAGCTTCGGGGGAACGACGCACGGAAGGGACCGCGACGCGCATGACCGACGGCGAACGGCAGGAGATGCTCATCGTCACCGGGATGTCCGGAGCCGGACGATCGACCGTCGCCGATGCGCTCGAGGACCTCGGCTGGTACGTGGTCGACAACCTTCCCCCGCAGATGCTCCGTCCGCTCGTCGACCTCGCCGAGCGCGCAGGCACGTCGCTCCCGCGCATCGCCGCGGTCGTCGATATCCGGGGCGGCGACTTCTTCTCGGAACTGCGCGAGATCCTGGCCGCGCTCCGAACGCACGCCGACGTTCGCGTGGTGTTCCTGGACGCCAGCGATGCCGTCCTCGTCCGCCGCTTCGAATCGGTGCGCCGGCCGCATCCGCTGCAGGGCGACGGGACGCTGCTCGACGGGATCACCGCCGAGCGCACCCGGCTCGCCGAGGTGCGCGAGTCCAGCGACATCCTCGTCGACACGTCCGAGCTCAACATCCACCAGCTCGCCAACCTCGTCACCGACACCTTCGCCGAGGCGGGCCGGGCTGGACTGCGCGTGACCGTGCAGAGCTTCGGATTCAAGTACGGGCTGCCCGCCGATGCCGACCTCGTCGCCGACGCGCGCTTCCTGCCCAACCCGTTCTGGGACGAACGCCTGCGGCACCTCACCGGTGAAGACGTCGCCGTGCGCGACTACGTGCTCGAACAGGACGGCGCGCGCGGCTTCCTCGACGCCTACGTCACGGCGCTCGAGCCGGTGCTCGCGGGCTACCAGCGCGAGAACAAGCCGCACGCCACCATCGCGATCGGCTGCACCGGCGGAAAGCACCGCTCCGTCGCGATGGCCCGCGAGCTGGCCGCGCGGCTGCGGTCGATCCCAGGACTGGCGGTCAGCGTCAAGCATCGCGACCTCGGACGCGAATGACCCCGCGCCCCGCGCGCCCACGAACGACAGAGAGGACGACCACGTGGCCCTGACCGCAGAGGTGAAAGAGGAGCTGGCCGGGACCGAGGTGACGAAGACCCCGGTCCGTGCAGCGGAGCTCGCGTCGGTGCTCCGGTTCGCGGGAGGTCTCCACATCATCTCCGGGCGCATCGCGATCGAAGCCGAGCTCGACTCGCCCGCAATCGCACGTCGCGTGACCCGCGACCTCGGTGAGCTGTACGGCGTCCGCCCGGACGTGTCGGTGATCAACGCCGCCGGCCTGCGCCGCACGAACCAGTACCTCGTCCGCGTGCTCGACGGCGGCGAGACGCTCGCCCGCCAGACCGGTCTGCTCGACGCGCGACGGCGACCCGTGCGTGGCCTGCCCAACAAGCTCACCACCGGTTCCCGCGACGATGTCGCGGCCGTGTGGCGCGGTGCGTTCCTTGCCCGCGGGAGCCTCACCGACCCGGGTCGCTCTGCAGCCCTGGAAGTGACCTGCCCCGGCAGCGAGACCGCCATGGCGCTGGTCGGCGCGGCCGGCCGACTCGGCATCTCGGCGAAGGCTCGCGAGGTGCGCGGCGTGCACCGAGTCGTCATCCGCGACGGCGAGGCGATCAGCAGCATGCTCGCGCTCATGGGCGCGACCGAGACCGTCCGGAACTGGGAGGAGCTGCGGCAGCGTCGCGAGGTCCGTGCGACGGCGAACCGGCTCGTGAACTTCGACGACGCCAACCTGCGCCGTTCCGCGCAGGCGGCGGTGGCGGCCTGCGCGCGCGTCGAGCGGGCGATGGAGATCCTCGGCGAGGACATCCCCGACCACCTGCGCTACGCCGGCGACCTGCGCCTGGCGCACCGGGACGCGAGCCTCGACGAGCTCGGCCACCACGCCGATCCTCCGCTCACCAAGGACGCCGTCGCCGGCCGCATCCGCCGCCTGCTCGCGATGGCCGACAAGCGCGCCGTCGAGCTGGGCGTGCCGGGCACCGAGGCGAACCTGCCCCCGGACCTCGACGTCGATTGAAGGCGGGCGCTCGCTGCGCGCGCCGGGCGAGCGCGTCGACCGTAGGAAACCGTCAACCCCCATCGCTCGCGGCGACCGCGGGCATAGGATCGAGGAAGCCGCGGTCCGCCGGGCAGAGGTCCGGTTCACCCGGCTGCTGACAAGGAGAAGCAATGGCTGACTACACCCTCCCCGAACTCGCCTACGACTACGGTGCGCTCGAGCCGTCGATCAGCGGCACGATCATGGAGCTTCACCACTCGAAGCACCACCAGGCCTACGTCACCGGGGCGAACACCGCGCTGCAGCAACTCGCAGAGGCGCGCGATTCGGACAACCTCGCCAACGTGAACAAGCTCGAGAAGGACCTCGCGTTCAACCTCGGCGGCCACGTGAACCACTCGATCTTCTGGACGAACATGTCGCCGGACGGCGGCGACAAGCCCACCGGCGAGCTCGCCTCGGCCATCGACGACCACTTCGGTTCGTTCGACAAGTTCCGCGCTCACTTCACGGCGACCGCGCTCGGCGTCCAGGGCTCGGGCTGGGCCGTGCTCGCGTGGGATTCGATCGGCCAGCGCCTGATCGTCGTGCAGTTCTTCGACCAGCAGGCGAACCTCCCGGCGGGCATCGTGCCGCTGCTCATGCTCGACGTGTGGGAGCACGCCTACTACCTCGACTACAAGAACGTGCGCGCCGACTACGTCAAGGCGTTCTGGAACATCGTGGACTGGGCGAACGTCCAGCAGCGCCTCCAGACGGCGACTGAGAAGACCTCAGGGCTGCTGCTACTGTCATAACGCGGATGGTGTCCCCGGGCGTCGTCCGGGGACACCGCCGTCCGGTCAGATCCATCTCGAAAGCGCGATCGCGCCCGTCAGAACAGGGGAGACACCTGTGTCCGTAAAGATCGGCATCAACGGCTTCGGCCGTATCGGCCGCAACTACTTCCGAGCAGCCCTGGCCCAGGGCGCCGACCTCGAGATCGTCGCGGTGAACGACCTCACCGACAACAAGACCCTCGCGCACCTGCTCAAGTACGACTCGATCACGGGCCGCCTCGATGCGACCGTCGAGTACGACGACGAGCACCTCGTCGTGAACGGCAAGTCGATCAGGGCGTTCGCCGAGCGCGACCCCGCGAACCTGCCCTGGGGCGAGCTCGGCGTCGACATCGTGATCGAGTCGACCGGCTTCTTCACCAAGGCCGCCGACGCACGCAAGCACATCGAGGCCGGCGCCAAGAAGGTCCTGATCTCCGCACCCGCGACCGACGAGGACGCCACGTTCGTCATCGGCGTCAACGAGGACAGCTACGACCCCGAGAAGCACCACATCATCTCGAACGCGTCGTGCACCACGAACTGCCTCGCGCCCCTCGCCAAGGTCTTCAACGACGAGTTCGGCATCGAGCGCGGCCTCATGACCACCGTCCACGCGTACACCGCCGATCAGAACCTCCAGGACGGCCCGCACAAGGACCTGCGTCGGGCCCGCGCCGCAGCGGTCAACATCGTGCCGACCTCGACGGGCGCGGCCAAGGCCATCGGCCTCGTGCTGCCCGAGCTCATCGGCAAGCTCGACGGCTTCGCGCTCCGAGTTCCGGTCCCGACCGGTTCCATCACCGACCTCACGGTGACCTCCTCTCGTCCGGTCACGGTCGACGAGGTCAAGGCCGCCTACCGGAAGGCCGCCGAGGGGCCGCTCAAGGGCATCCTGAAGTACACGGAGGACGACATCGTCTCGAGCGACATCGTCACCGACCCGCACTCATCGATCTTCGATGCCGGCCTCACGCGCGTGATCGGCGACCAGGTGAAGCTGTCGGCGTGGTACGACAACGAGTGGGGCTACTCCAACCGCCTCGTCGACCTCACCGAGTACGTGGCCGAGCGGCTCTGAGGCGAACGAAGTGACCCTCCGAACCATCGATTCCCTGGGTCCGCTCGCAGGCACCCGCGTCATCGTCCGTTGCGACCTCAACGTCCCTGTCAAGGACGGGGTCATCACGGACGACGGCCGCGTGCGCGCGTCGGTCCCCACCCTCACCGCGCTAATCGAACAGGGCGCCAAGGTGATCGTGATCTCCCACCTCGGCCGGCCCGAGGGCGCCCCGGAACCGAAGTACAGCCTCGCGCCGGTCGCGGCCCGCCTCGGCGAGCTGCTCGACGCGCCCGTCGCCTTCGCAGGCGACACGGTCGGCGAGGATGCCGTGGCCAAGGTCGCCGCCCTCCGCGACGGCGAGGTGCTCGTGCTCGAGAACCTCCGCTTCAATGCGGGGGAGACGAGCAAGAACGAGGCCGAGCGCACCGCCTTCGCCGGGCAGCTGGCGGAGTTCGCCGATTCCGTCGTCTCGGACGGCTTCGGCGTCGTGCACCGCAAGCAGGCGAGCGTGTTCGAGCTCGAGCAACTGCGGCCGAGCGCCGCCGGCCTGCTCATCGCGACCGAGCTCGACGTGCTCGACCGCCTCACCGAGAAGCCCGAGCGGCCCTATGTCGTGGTGCTCGGCGGCTCCAAGGTCTCCGACAAGCTCGGCGTGATCGAGCACCTGCTGCCGCGCGTGGACGCACTGCTCATCGGTGGCGGCATGCTCTTCACCTTCCTCGCGGCGCAGGGGCACCAAGTCGGCTCCAGCCTGCTCGAGGCCGACCAGATCGAGGCGGTCAAGGGCTACCTCGCGGATGCCGCGGAGCGCGGGGTCGACATCGTGCTCCCCACCGACGTCGTGGTCGCGGCCTCCTTCTCGGCCGACGCCGAGCACCAGGTGACCGCGGCCGACGCGATCGAGGAGACGCCGTTCGGGGCGTCCGGGCTGGGGCTGGACATCGGCCCCGACACCGCTGCGGCCTTCGCCGAGCGGATCCGCGCGGCGAGGACGGTGTTCTGGAACGGCCCCATGGGCGTGTTCGAGCTCGCTCCCTTCGCCGAGGGCACCCGGACCGTGGCATCCGCGCTCACCGAGGTCGATGGACTCAGCGTCGTCGGCGGCGGCGACTCGGCGGCGGCAGTGCGCCAGCTCGGCTTCGACGATGACGCATTCGGACACATCTCGACGGGCGGAGGCGCGAGCCTCGAGTTCCTCGAGGGCAAGAAGCTCCCCGGACTGGAGGTCCTCGGATGGCAGTGAACCGCACCCCGTTCATCGCGGGCAACTGGAAGATGAACCTCGACCACCTGCAGGCGATCGCATTCGTGCAGAAGCTCGCGTGGTCGCTCGCCGACGCGAAGCACGACGCCGCCGACGCCGAGGTGGCCGTGTTCCCGCCCTTCACCGACCTCCGCTCGGTGCAGACGCTCGTCGCGGCCGACGACCTGCCCCTCGCCTACGGCGCGCAGGACCTGTCGCAGCACGACTCGGGCGCCTACACGGGCGAGGTCTCCGGTGCGTTCCTGGCGAAGCTCGACTGCCGGTACGTCATCATCGGCCACTCGGAGCGGCGCACGCTCCACGGCGAGTCGGACGCGGAGGTGAACGCGAAGGTGAAGGCCGCGCACCGGCACGGGCTCATCCCGGTGCTCTGCGTGGGCGAGACGGCGGAGGACCTGGAGCAGCACGGGGCGAGCGCTGTGCCGGTCGCGCAGCTCCGTGCCGCGCTCGAGGGCGTCGACGCAGGCAAGGGACTCGTCGTCGCCTACGAGCCCGTCTGGGCCATCGGCTCGGGCAAGGCCGCGACGCCCGACCAAGCGCAGCAGGTCGCGGCGGCGCTCCGCGGCGTGCTCGCCGAGATCGCCGGCGAGGAGCTCGCTGCGGCGACACGCATCCTCTACGGCGGCTCGGTGAAGGCCGTCAACATCGCCGCCTTCCTGCGGGAAGCCGATGTCGACGGTGCGCTCGTGGGCGGCGCCAGCCTCGACCTCGACGAGTTCTCGAGCATCGTCCGATTCAAGAAGCACGTCGGGGCCTGACGGGCCGACGCGCAGGCCGACCGTCGTCGCCCGACCCGCCGCACCCGCGCGGGCCGGCCGACACGGGCGGCTATACTCGACTGGCGGCATTCGACACTTGGTCATGCCCCGGAAAGGTTTCACCGTGGAGATTCTCCAGGTCGTCCTGCAGGTGCTGCTCGGCCTCACGAGCATCCTGCTCACGCTCCTGATCCTGCTGCACAAGGGCCGCGGCGGCGGGCTGTCCGACATGTTCGGCGGCGGCGTCACGTCGAACCTCGGTGCGTCCGGGGTGGCGGAGCGCAACCTGAACCGCATCACGATCATCCTCGGGCTCGTCTGGATCACCTGCATCGTCGTGCTGGGGCTCATCACGAAGTTCGACGCCGGAATCTGACGGAGGTCACCGTGGCATCAGGAAACAGCGCGATCCGAGGTTCGCGAGTCGGCTCCGGCCCCATGGGCGAGCAGGACCGCGGCTTCCACGCCGACCGCGTCGCGGTCAGCTACTGGGACGCCCAGGGCAACGAGACGGTGCGGTACTTCGCGGCGAACCTGCCGGAGGAGGAGATCCCCGACGTCATCGACAGCCCCTCGACCGGCCTCCCGGCCGGCCGCGACAAGGACAACCCGCCGGCCGTCGCGAAGCTCGAGCCCTACAAGACGCACCTCGCCTACGTGAAGGAGCGGCGCACCGAGGAGGAGGCCGAGGCGCTCCTCGAGGAGGCGCTGCAGCAGCTGCGCCAGCGGCGCGGCACCCAGGCGAAGGACTGACGCTCGCACGCGCGTGGTCGCGCGTGACGATCCACGACGAAGGCCGCCCCGGAAATCCGGGGCGGCCTTCGTCGTGTGCGCGGGCAGTCGTCAGTACTCGCGCGCGATGAGCGCATCGGGGACTTCGGCTGCGGCATCCTGGTCGATGAAGAACACGGTGCGCCGCCGGCCCTTGATGCCCGCGACCGGCACCTCGTCACGGCTCGCGCCGGCCAGCGCGAGGCCCAGGGCCGACGCCTTGTCGGCGCCCGCCAGCACGAGCCAGACGCGCTGCGAGGCGTTGATGACCGGACGCGTCAGGCTGAGGCGCTCGGGCGGCGGCTTCGGCGACTCGCGGACCGCGATGACCGGACGGTCGACCACCTGGATGCCGGAGCGGTGCGGGAACAGCGATGCGACGTGCCCATCGGGACCGACGCCGAGGAACATGATGTCGAAGACGGGGTGCGGGTACCCGTTCGCCGAGAACCTCCCGAGTTCCGCCGCGTAGGCGTCGGCCGCCTCGTCGAGCGAGAGTCCGGAGTCCGACGCGGGGAAGGGGTGGACGTTCTCCGATGGCAGGTCGAGCGAGTCGAGGAGCGCCACACGCGACTGCCGATCGTTGCGATCCTCGTGGCCCTCGGGAACCCAGCGCTCGTCGCCCCACCAGAAGTGCACTCGGCCCCAGTCGATCGACTTGTGGGCGGGGGATTCCCGCACCGCCTCGAGTACGGCGGCGCCCATGCTCCCGCCCGTGAGCACCACGTGCACCACGTCCTGGTCGTCGAGGAGGTCCAGCACCTTCGTGATGAACCGGGCGGCGACCGCACCCGCGAGGGTGCCCTTGTCGGGGTGGAGCACGCGGCGCTCGTTCGTCATACGGTGACTCCTTCGTCGTCGGTGTCCCGGCCCGTGGCGATGAGCGACAGGCCGCTCGTGATCACCTCACCGTACAACTCATCCGGGTCGAGACGGCGAAGCTCGTCGGCAAGGCAGTCGCGGAGGCTGCGACGGGGGAGCGCCACGTCGTGCACGGGCTGGCCCGGCTGGCGGAGCGTGGCGACGCCCGGCAGGTCGCGGACCAGTTCGATCGTTCCGGTGTTCCGCACGAGGTGCACGCCGCGGATTCCGTGCGAACCGTGCTCGAGTCCGACGAGGGCGCAGTCGGTGCTCGCGCCGAGCTGCATGGACAGCCATGCCGCCAGCAGCGTCGTCGACGGCGAGTCGATCGACCCCGCGACGTGCACGGCGGTGACCGGCTCGTAGGGAGGCTGGTCGAGCACCGCCGCGAGCTGGGCTCGCCACAGGGTCAGCCTCGTCCAGGCGAAGTCGGCGTCGCCCGGTCGGTAGCTCTCGGCCAGCGCGTGCAGCGCTGCCTGCGGGTCGTGCTGCGTCGAGGCGTCGGTGATGCGTCGCTGGGCGATCCGACCGAGGGGCGCGTCCCCCGGCACCTCGGGAGCCGCGCCGGGCCACCACGTGACGACCGGGGCGTCCGGCAGGAGCAGGCCCATCACGAGGCTCTGCTCGTCCTGGGCCGCGTCGCCGCGGGCACGGAGGACGATCACCTCGCTCGCGCCCGCATCGCCGCCGACGCGGATCTCGGCGTCGAGCCGGCTCTCCTTGGCGGGGCCGTCCTCCTCGAGCTCCGTCGACACGACGATGACGCGCATCGGGTGCTCGCGCGAGGCGTCGTTGGCGGCCTCGATGGCCTCCTCCTCGCCGCCGTGCGTGGTGGCGATGACGAGCGTGAGCACGCGGCCGAGCGCGACGACCCCGCCCTCCTCGCGAATCTTCACGAGCGTCTTCGAGACCTGGCTGGTCGTGGTCTCGGGCAGTTCGACGATCATGGGCGCCTCCAGGTGCGTCCGTCGCGAGTGAGGAGTTCGTCTGCGGTCGACGGCCCCCATGAACCAGGCCGGTACTGCTCGGGCTGCCCCTGGGTAGCCCAGAACTCCTCGATCGGGTCGAGGATCTTCCACGACAGCTCGACTTCCTCCTGACGGGGGAAGAGGGGCGGGTCGCCGAGCAGCACGTCGAGGATGAGCCGCTCGTAGGCCTCGGGACTGGCCTCGGTGAAGGCGTGGCCGTACCCGAAGTCCATGGTGACGTCGCGCACCTGCATGCCTGCGCCCGGCACCTTGGATCCGAACCGGATGGTCACTCCCTCATCCGGCTGAACGCGGATGACGAGCGCGTTCTGGCCCAGCTGCGAGGTCTGGCTGTCGGCGAACACCTGCTGCGGGGCGCGCTTGAACACGACCGCGATCTCGGTCACCCGTCGGCCGAGCCGCTTTCCCGCACGGAGGTAGAACGGCACGCCGGCCCACCGGCGGGTGCCGATCAGCAGCTTCATGGCCGCATACGTCTCGGTGATCGACTCGGGGTTCATGCCCTCCTCGTCGAGGAAGCCGACGACCTTCTCGCCGCCCTGCCATCCGCCGGAGTACTGCCCCCGGGCCGTCGCGGTCGCGAGATCCCCGGGCAGGCGCACCGCGCGAAGGATCTTCTCCTTCTCCGCGCGCAGGTCGGCGGCGTCGAACGAGATCGGCTCCTCCATGGCGGTGAGCGCGAGGAGCTGGAGCAGGTGGTTCTGGATGACGTCGCGCGCCGCGCCGATACCGTCGTAGTAGCCGGCGCGGCCGCCCACGCCGATGTCCTCCGCCATGGTGATCTGCACGTGGTCGACGAAGTTGGCGTTCCAGATCGGCTCGTACAGCTGGTTGGCGAACCGCAGCGCGAGGATGTTCTGGACCGTCTCCTTGCCGAGGTAGTGATCGATGCGGAACACCGAGTCGGGCGGGAACACCGACGCGACCACGTCGTTCAGCTCGATCGCCGTCTTCAGGTCGGACCCGAACGGCTTCTCGATGACGACGCGGCGCCACTGGCCGTCACGCTGCTCCGTGAGCCCCGAGCGCTTGAGCTGCTCGGTCACCACGGGGAACGACTTCGGCGGGATGGAGAGGTAGAACGCGTGGTTGCCCATGGTGCCGCGTTCGCGGTCCAACTCCTCGACGGTGCGGCGCAGGCGCTCGAACGCCTCGTCGTCGTCGAAGGCGCCGGGCACGAAGCGGACGCCGCGGGCGAGCTGCTGCCACACGTCCTCGCGGAACTCGGTGCGCGCGTACTGCTTGACGGAATCGTGCACGACCTGCTCGAAGTCCTGGTCCTCCCAGTCGCGGCGGGCGAACCCGACCAGCGCGAAACCGGGGGGCAGGAGCCCGCGGTTCGCGAGGTCGTAGACCGCGGGCATGAGCTTCTTGCGCGACAGGTCGCCGGTGACGCCGAAGATGATGAGGCTCGACGGGCCGGCGATCCGGTTCAGGCGGTAGTCCTTCGGCGAACGCAGGGGGTTGTGCGTCGCCGTGATCTCGACCGGATGCATGTGCGTGCTCCCGGTCAGCCGATCGCGGCGCGCAACGCCTGGACGTCGCGGCTCGGATCGGCGAGCGTGAGCGTCAGGACGGGGCGCCCGTGCTCGGCGAGCACGGAGGCGTCGCCGGAGGCCTGCGCGGCGATCAGCTCGCCGAACGTGAAGGGCCGCTCGGGGATCGCGAGGTCCTCTGCGGGTCGCTGCAGGAGCTGCAGGAACACGCCGTGCGCCGGACCGCCCTTGTGGTACTGGCCGGTCGAATGGAGGAAGCGCGGGCCCCATCCGAAGGTGACGGGCCGGCCGCTGCGCGCCGCGAGGACGTCGCGGAGCTGCTCGACCTCGGGGTGCGCGACGCGGTCGACGTACGCCTGCACCGAGAGGTAGCCGTCGGCGGGCAGTTCCTCGAGCAGCACCTCGATCGCCGAGGCGAGGTCGCTGGCGGCGCCGATGACGTCGGGCGTGCCACGGACCTCGATGCCATCGGTGACGAACGCGGCCGGGGCCGGCTCGGGCCGTGCGTCGAGCAGGCCGCGCGCGGCGATCTTCGCCGACTCGACGTCGGGCTGGTCGAAGGGGTTGATCCCGAGGATGCGACCGGCCACCGCGGTGGCGTACTCCCAGACGAGCAGCTGCGCGCCGAGCGTGCCGGAGACTCGGATCTCGCCGTCCGTGCCGTCGACGAAGACGTCGGTGCCGGCGTCGTCGACGAGGCGCACGACCTGGACGTCGGATGCCACGTCGACCAGCTCGGGCGCGTCGGTGCCGAGCACGACCGGCAGGATGCCGGTGCCTCCCTTGCCGGTGGACTCGGCGATCAGCTGCTCGGCCCAGTCGGCGAACCCGACGATGTGCGTGCCGTCGGCGACGATCGCGAGCTTGTCGCGGCGCGGCTCGGTCGCGGCGATCGCGGCACCCAGGATGAGGCCGGGGTTCTCCTCCGCGTCGACGGCGAGCCCGAGTTCGATGGCCTGCGTCTCGGCGAGCAGTTCGTCGAGGTCGACGCCGGCGAGGCCGGAGGGCACGAGGCCGAACGCCGTGAGCGCGGAGTATCGCCCGCCGACGGTGGCATCCGCGTTGAAGACCCGGTAGCCGGCGGCGCGCGCCGACTCGTCGAGCGGCGAACCCGGGTCGGTCACGATGATGATCCGGGAGACGGGGTCGATGCCGGCGTCGCGGAACGCCTGCTCGTAGGCGCGGCGCACCGAGTCGGTCTCGACGGTCGAACCCGACTTCGACGACACGACGAGGGCGGACCGGCCGATCCGGTCCGCGAGCGCGGCGCGGACCTGGCCGGGCTCGGTCGAGTCCAGGACGGTCAGCTCGGCGCCTGCCGTGCGGGTGATGACCTCGGGAGCCAGCGACGATCCGCCCATGCCGGCGAGCACGATGTGGTCGACGCCCGTGGCGCGCAGTTCGTCGCGAAGCGAGGCGATCTCGGGCAGCAGGGGACGGGAGACGGCGACGGCCTGGGTCCAGCCGAGCCGCTTGGCCGACTCGGCCTCGGCGTCGGGGCCCCACAGGGATGCGTCGAGCGCGGTGATGCGCGAGGCCACGCGGTCGGCGACCAGCTGCGGGACCGCGCGGCGGACGGCGTCGGCGGCGGGGCCGCTGACGGAGATGCGGAAGCTCATCGTGCGGCCTCCAGCGCGGTGCGAACCGTGTCGAGCAGCTCGTGCCACGACACGACGAACTTGTCGACGCCCTCGCGCTCGAGCAGGTCGGTGACCTCGTCGTAGTCGACGCCGACGCCCGCGAGCGCGTCGAGCACGCGGCCGGCCTCGGCGAACGCGCCCGTGACCGTGTCGCCCTCGATCACGCCGTGGTCGAACGTCGCCTCGAGGGTCTTCTCGGGCATGGTGTTCACGACGCCGTGTGCGACGAGCTCGGTCACGTACAGGGTGTCGGGCAACGCCGGATCCTTCACGCCGGTCGACGCCCACAGCGGACGCTGGCGGTTGGCGCCGGCGTCGAGCAGCGCGATCGCACGATCGGTGGCGAACTGCTGCTGGTAGAGCTCGTAGGCCAGGCGCGCGTTCGCGACGCCCGCGCGGCCCTTCAGTGCGAGCGCCTCGGGCGTGCCGATGGAGTCCAGGCGCTTGTCGATCTCGCTGTCGACACGCGAGACGAAGAACGAGGCGACCGAGTGGATGGTGGACAGGTCGATGCCGGCGGCCTTCGCCTGCTCGAGGCCGGCGAGGTACGCGTCGATGACGTCGCGGTACCGGTCGAGGCTGAAGATGAGCGTCACGTTGACGCTGATTCCCGCGCCGATCGCCGCCGTGATCGCGGGCAGTCCGGCACGCGTGGCGGGGATCTTGATCATCACGTTGGGCCGGTCGACCTTCTCCCAGAGGCGGTGGGCCTCGGCGATGGTCGCGTCGGTCTCGTTCGCGAGATCGGGGGAGACCTCGATCGAGACGCGTCCGTCGTAGCCGTCGGTGCGGTCGTAGACGGGGCGGAACACGTCGGCGGCGTCGCGCACGTCGTCGGTCGTGGTCTCGAAGACCGCGCGGTCGACGTCGGCGCCGTCGGCGGCGAGTGCGTGGAGCTGGTCGCGGTACGCGTCGCCCTTGGCGAGCGCGCCGGCGAAGATCGTCGGGTTGGTGGTCACGCCGACGACGTCGCGTTCGGCGATGAGCCGCTCGAGGTCGCCCGACGCGATGCGCTCGCGCGAGAGGTCGTCGAGCCAGATGCTGACGCCGGCCTCCGAGAGGGCGGTGGTGGGGGAGGTGGTCATGGTGATGGTCTCCTTCTGCTCAGTCACGCGGACGCGAGCGATTCCTTCGCGGCGGCGACGACGGCCTCGGCCGTGATCCCGAACTCGCGGAACAGGGTCTTGTAGTCGGCGGACGCGCCGAAGTGCTCGATCGAGACGGCGCGGCCGCGCGTGCCGAGGTAGCGCTGCCAGGTCAGCGCCAGGCCCGCCTCGACCGAGACACGTGCGGTGACGGATGCCGGGAGCACCGACTCGCGGTACGCCTGGTCCTGCTCCTCGAACCACTCGAGGCTCGGTACCGACACGACGCGCGCCTGCACGCCGTCGGCGGCGAGCTGCTCGCGTGCGGCCAGCGCGACCTGCACTTCGGAGCCCGTGGCGAGGAGGATCACCTCGGGCTCGCCCGAGGCTGCCTCCGCGAGGACGTACGCTCCCTTGGCCGCGTTCGCGGCCGAGGCGAGCGTGTCACCGGATGCCGCGCCCTCGCCGCGTTCGAACACCGGGATGTTCTGGCGGGTGAGTGCGATGCCGGCGGGTCCGCCGCGCCGCTTGAGGATCTCGAGCCACGCGTACGCGGTCTCGTTGGCGTCCGCCGGGCGGACGACCGATAGGCCCGGGATGGCGCGCAGGGACGACAGTTGCTCGATGGGCTGGTGCGTGGGGCCGTCCTCGCCCAGGGCGACCGAGTCGTGCGTCCACACGTAGATCGACGGGATGCCCATGAGCGCCGCGAGGCGGACGGCCGGGCGCATGTAATCGCTGAAGATCAGGAACGTGCCGCCGAACGCGCGAGTCTTCCCGTGCAGGACGATGCCGTTCACGATCGCGGCCATGGCGTGCTCGCGGATGCCGAAGTGGAGCACGCGCCCGAACGCGTTGCCGCTGAACTCGTGCGTCGAGTGCTCGGCCGGGATGAACGACTCGGCGTCGTTGATCGTGGTGAGGTTGGACTCGGCGAGGTCTGCCGAACCGCCCCACAGCTCGGGGAGGCGCGCGGCGAGCGCGTTGATGACCTTGCCCGACGCGGCGCGCGTCGACACGTCCTTGCCGGGCTCGAACACGGGCAGCGCGTCCTCGAGTGCGCCGGGCAGCTCGCCGGCCTCGAGGCGGTCGAGCAGGGCCTTGCGCTCGGGGTTCGCGGCCGCCCACGCGTCGAACGCCTGCTGCCAGGTCTCCTTCGCCTCGGCGGCGCGATCGCGAGCGTTTCCGCGCGTGTGCTCGAGGATCTCGTCGGCGACGACGAAGGTCTGCTCGGGGTCGAAGCCGAGCACCTCCTTGGTCGCGGCGAGCTCGTCGGCGCCCAGGGCCGAGCCGTGGATCTTGCCGGTGTTCTGCTTGTTGGGTGCGGGCCAGCCGATGATCGTCTTGAGGATGATGATCGACGGCTTGCCGGTCTCGGCCTTCGCGGCGTCGAATGCGTCGTTCAGCTCGGAGACGTCTTCCACGTAGTCGCCGGACTTCTTCCAGTCGACCGTCTGCACGTGCCATCCGTACGCCTCGTAGCGCTTGGCGACGTCTTCGGTGAAGGCGATGTCGGTGTCGTCCTCGATCGAGATCTGGTTCGAGTCGTAGACCACGACCAGGTTGCCCAGCTGCTGGTGGCCGGCGAGGGACGAGGCCTCGGCCGTGACGCCCTCCTGCAGGTCGCCGTCGCTCGCGATCACGTACACGTGGTGGTCGAACGGGCTCTCGCCGGCCGCGGTCTCGGGGTCGAAGAGGCCGCGCTCGTAGCGGGCCGCGTAGGCGAAGCCCACGGCGGAGGCGAGGCCCTGCCCCAGCGGGCCGGTCGTGATCTCGACGCCGTCGGTGTGGCCGTACTCGGGGTGGCCGGGGGTCTTCGAGCCCCACGTGCGGAGCGCTTGCAGGTCGGCGAGCTCGAGGCCGTCGCCGGCGAGGTAGAGCTGCACGTACTGCGTGAGCGAGCTGTGGCCGGCCGACAGGATGAAGCGGTCTCGCCCCAGCCAGCCGTGGTCGGCCGGGTCGCGGCGCATGATCTTCTGGTAGAGGAGGTACGCGACGGGCGCGAGGCTCATCGCCGTGCCGGGGTGGCCGTTGCCGACCTTCTCCACGGCGTCGGCGGCGAGCATGCGCGCCGTGTCGACCGCGCGATCGTCGATGGGGTCCCAGTGCAGAGTTGCCACGGGTTGCTGTTCCTTCCGGTCGTGACGGCGTCGGGGAGCCTTCTCCATACGGCTCCCGGACCCGCCGGAAAATGCGACGGCGCGGTGGAGCCCGGTGACCGATCCGGTCATGCGTCAGGTGGAGTTGCACGGCGAATCCGCGCCCCGGGCGCGCTGACCTCAGTATATGGAGTCGCCCATGCTCTGTGACGGGGCTTGACGCGCACCCGCGGCCGCGGTGCCCGGCCGTCCCGGGGTCGCGAGACGGTCGGGACGGGCGTCGGCCATGGCCTAGAATCGAACGGAATGCGCACGCCTCCGCCCAGTCCGCGCGCGCCCGGAAGAGGAAGTTCATGCAGGCCGCACCGACCATTCCCGACGCTCGACCGGCGACGACGAACCTGCGACGCAAGGTCGCCGCGTACGTCGCCCTCACGAAGCCGAGGGTGATCGAGCTGCTGCTCGTGGTCACCGCGCCGACCATGATCCTCGCCGCGAACGGCCTTCCCGACCTGTGGCTCGTCATCGCCACGCTGATCGGCGGCGCGATGAGCGCCGGATCCGCGGGGGCGTTCAACTGCTACATCGACCGCGACATCGACCGAGTGATGAAGCGCACCAAGGGGCGGCCGCTCGTCACGGGCGAACTCACCGATCGTGAGGCGCTCGTCTTCGCATACGCCCTCGGCGCCGCATCCATCGTCTGGCTCTGGGCCTTCACGAACTGGCTCGCCGCCGCGCTGTCGCTCGCCGCGATCCTGCTCTACGTCGTGTTCTACAGCCTGATCCTCAAGCGACGCACGGCGCAGAACATCGTCTGGGGCGGCGTCGCGGGCTGCATGCCGGTGCTCATCGGCTGGGCCGCGGTGACGGGGAGCCTCGACTGGGCACCGTTCATCCTGTTCCTCATCATCTTCCTGTGGACCCCGCCGCACTACTGGCCGCTGTCGATGAAGTACAAGGACGACTACGCCGCCGCCGGGGTGCCCATGCTCGCGGTCGTCCGCGGCCGCGCGCAGGTCGGCCTCCAAGTGGTCCTCTACGCGTGGGCCACGGTCGCCGCATCGCTGCTCCTCGTGCCCGTCGCGGGCATGGGACTGCTCTACACGTCGGTGGCGCTCGTCACCGGCGGCTGGTTCGTCTACGAGACGCACCGCCTCTACGGCCTGGCGATCCGCGGCGAGGAGGTCTCGCCCATGCGGGTCTTCCACGGTTCGATCGTGTACCTGTCACTGCTGTTCCTCGCGGTCGGCATCGACCCGCTGCTGCCGTTCTGAGTCAGCGAGCGGATGCCGCGAGCGCGGCGTCCGACGCCGTGGCATCCGTCGTCGCCGGCCGCTTGAGTCGCAGTACGAACACCGTCATGGTGGCGGCGGTGAGCGCCGCCAGGACCATGTGGATGCCGACGAGCACCGGCGGCAGGCCGTTGCGCGCCTGGTAGAGGCCGACCGCGATCTGCACCAGTTCGATCGCCAGCAGCGCGATGCCCCAGCCGAGGGTCGGCAGGCGGAGGCGCCGGGCGGCGGCGACGAGTGCGACCGTCAGCAGGAGCAGGGCGTAGCCGGGCCACGCGTGCACGTGCTCGAGCAGCTCGGCGTTGTACCCGGTGCGGCCCGCGTCCGCGTCGCCCGAGTGCGGACCCGACGCGGTCGTGAGCACGCCGAAGACGATCGTCAGGCCGAGCACCGCCGTCGTGGCGTGGGCGAGCGCGGCGTACCAGCGGGGCACCGCGAGCTCGCGCGGACCCGGGACTGCGTCGAGCCGCACCAGGTAGGCGGCGGTCACGCACACGAGCAGCAGCGAGGCGACGTAGTGGAAGCCCACGATGAACGGGTTGAGCCCGGTCCACACCGTGATGCCTCCGACGACGGCCTGCGCGACGATGCCGAGGACGACGATGACCGCGAGGCGCCACAGGTCGCGGCGCTCGTGTCGCATTCGCCAGATCGAGAGCACGACCAGAAGCGCGACGATGCCGACGACGCCGGTCATCAGGCGGTTGCCGAACTCGATGATGCCGTGGATGCCCATCTCGGGCGTCGACACGAGCGAGTCCTCGGTGCACAGGGGCCACGTCGGGCATCCGAGCCCGGAGCCGGTGAGGCGCACGGCGCCCCCGGTCGCGATGATGATCGTCTGGGCGACGAAGGACAGCCACGCGGCCACCCGCACCCGGCGGTCGATGCGGTCGGGGAGCCACGCGGTGAAGCGGTTCACGCTCGTCGTTCCTGATCCGGGTCGCGGTGGGAGGCCGCTGGGAGTCGGACTTCCGGGACCTTCGACCCTATAGACTTGATTGGTTGGCAGGTCCGTGAGACGCGCGAGGGCGTGGGCGGACCCACAGCCATTGTAGGTACGCGACGAAGCCACCCGCACATCACCCCACGACTGCAGCGGCACCTCGACCGGGCGGCGGGGGTGGGCCGGACTGATATCCGGTACGTGGGAGGAGAAGAGGGAGAGCATGACGGACGTACTCATCGACCGCCCCGAGCTGGAGGGCCTCGGCACGTACGAGTTCGGCTGGTCCGACTCCGACGTGGCCGGCGCATCCGCCCGCCGCGGCCTGTCGCCCGAGGTGGTGGCCGACATCTCCAAGCTCAAGAACGAGCCCGAGTGGATGCTGCAGCGCCGCATGCGCGCGCTCCAGCTGTTCGACCGCAAGCCCATGCCGACCTGGGGCGCCGATCTCTCGGACATCGACTTCGAGAACATCAAGTACTTCGTCCGCTCCACCGAGAAGCAGGCCCAGACCTGGGAGGACCTCCCGGAGGACATCCGCAACACCTACGAGCGCCTCGGCATCCCCGAGGCGGAGCGGCAGCGCCTCGTCGCCGGCGTCGCCGCCCAGTACGAGTCCGAGGTCGTGTACCACCAGATCCGTGAAGACCTCGAGGAGCAGGGCGTCCTCTTCCTCGACACCGACACGGCGCTGAGGGAGCACCCCGAGATCTTCGAGGAGTACTTCGGCACCGTCATCCCCGCGGGCGACAACAAGTTCGCCGCGCTGAACACCGCGGTGTGGTCGGGCGGCTCGTTCGTGTACGTGCCCAAGGGCGTGCACGTCGAGATCCCGCTGCAGGCCTACTTCCGGATCAACACCGAGAACATGGGCCAGTTCGAGCGCACGCTGATCATCGCGGATGAAGACAGCTACGTGCACTACATCGAGGGCTGCACCGCCCCGATCTACAAGTCCGACTCGCTGCACTCCGCGGTCGTCGAGATCATCGTGAAGAAGAACGCGCGTGTGCGCTACACGACGATCCAGAACTGGTCGAACAACGTCTACAACCTCGTCACCAAGCGCGCGGTCGCCCACGAGGGCGCCACCATGGAGTGGGTCGACGGCAACATCGGTTCCAAGGTGACGATGAAGTACCCGTCGATCTTCCTCATGGGCGAGCACGCCAAGGGCGAGACCCTCTCGGTCGCCTTCGCGGGCCCGGGCCAGCACCAGGACGCCGGCGCGAAGATGATCCACATGGCGCCGTACACGCAGTCGTCGATCGTGTCGAAGTCCATCGCCCGCGGCGGCGGCCGTGCGGGCTACCGCGGCGAGGTGCGGGTCGACGCGAACGCGCACCACTCGGCCAACACCGTGCGCTGCGACGCGCTCCTGGTCGACACCATCTCCCGCTCCGACACGTACCCCGCGATCGACATCCGCGTCGACGACGTGCAGCTCGGCCACGAGGCCACGGTCTCGAAGGTGAGCGAGGAGCAGCTGTTCTACCTGATGTCCCGCGGCATGGCGGAGGACGAGGCCATGGCCATGATCGTGCGCGGCTTCATCGAGCCGATCGCGCGCGAGCTGCCCATGGAGTACGCGATGGAACTCAACAAGCTCATCGAGATGGGCATGGAAGGATCGGTCGGCTAGGAATGACCGTCGCAACGCAGAGCACCGCTATGCCCACAGCCGAGCAGCACGGCTTCCGACCCCACTCCGACGGCCCCGTCGTGCCCGTCCAGACCCGCTCCGAGCGGTTCCGGTCGACGGACGTCGCGGCGTTCGCCCCGGTCACCGGTCGCGAGCACGAGTGGAAGTACTCGCCCGTCGCCGCGTTCGCCGACCTCACCTCGGGCGAGCTCGACGGCTCGCGCCTCGAGGTGACGTCCACGGATGCCGCGGGCGTGGAGCTGTCGTGGATCCCGCGCGACGATCGGCGCATCGGCACGGCCGGGCTGCCCGAGGACCGCGCCGCGGCGAACGCCTGGTCGAGCTTCGACGAGGCGCTCCTCGTGTCGGTCACAGGCGAGGAGGCCAAGGCGGTCACCGTCTCGCGCTCCGACCTGGGCAGCAGCCCGCGCGCCGCGCACACCGTCATCGAGGCCGCCCCGAACAGCCGTGCGCTCGTCGTGCTCCGCGGCACGGGCGAGGCGCGCCTCGCCGAGAACGTGGAGATCATCGTCGGCGAGGGGGCGAACCTCACCGTCGTCTCGCTGCAGGAATGGGCCGACGACGCGGTGCACCTCGCGAGCCACTTCGCGCGCATCGCGCGCGACGCGAAGCTCAAGCACATCGTCGTCTCGCTCGGCGGCCGGGTCGTCCGGGTGAATCCCTCGACGCACCTCGCCGAACAGGGCGGCGACGTCGAGGCGCTCGGCCTGTACTTCTCCGACGCCGGCCAGCACCTCGAGCAGCAGGTGTTCGTGCACCACGACGCCCCGCACACGCGCTCGCGCGTGACCTACAAGGGCGCCCTGCAGGGCGATGGCGCGCGCAGCGTGTGGATCGGCGACGTGCTCATCGGCAACGCCGCGACCGGCACCGACAGCTACGAGCAGAACCGCAACCTCGTCCTCACCGACGGCACCCGCGCCGACTCCGTCCCGAACCTCGAGATCGAGACCGGCGACATCGAGGGCGCCGGCCACGCGTCGGCGACCGGCCGGTTCGACGACGAGCAGCTGTTCTACCTGCAGGCTCGCGGCATCACGGAGGACGAGGCGCGACGTCTCGTCGTCCGCGGCTTCCTCGCCGAGGTCGTGCAGCAGATCGGCGACGCCGAGCTCGAGGGGCGCCTGATGTCGGCGCTCGAGGCCGAATTGCAGGGGAGCTGACGTGGCATCCGTTCGCGTGTGCGGGGTCGACGACCTCGCCGTCAATGAGGCCCAGCGCTTCGTCGTCGAGGGCGTGCCGATCGCGGTCGTGAAGGACGCGGCCGGCGACATCTTCGCCATCGGCGACACCTGCACGCACGGCGACATCTCGCTCTCCGAGGGGTTCGTCGAGGATGACACGCTCGAATGCTGGGCGCACGGCTCGAAGTTCTCCCTCCTTACGGGCAAGCCGCTGACACTGCCGGCGTACGAGCCGGTGCCCGTCTACCAGGTCGACATCACCGACGGGGGCGTGTTCATCGACCCCGAGGTGAAGATCGCCGTCTGACCCCGACTTCCATCTGCTTCCGGCCCGCGCGGCCGACACGAACGAAAGAGACCACCGAATCACCATGTCTGTGCTCGAGATCAAGAACCTCCACGTCAACGTCGAGACCGACCAGGGGACCCGTGAGATCCTCCGCGGCGTCGACCTCACCATCCACGAGGGCGAGATCCACGCCATCATGGGGCCGAACGGCTCCGGCAAGTCCACGCTCGCGTACACGATCGCCGGCCACCCGAAGTACACCGTCGTCGAGGGCGAGATCCTCCTCGACGGCGAGAACGTGCTCGACATGACCGTCGACGAGCGCGCGCGTGCGGGCCTCTTCCTCGCGATGCAGTACCCCGTCGAGATCCCCGGCGTGACCGTCACCAACTTCCTCCGCACCGCCAAGACCGCGATCGACGGGCAGGCGCCGTCGATCCGCAGCTGGGTGAAGGACGTGCGCGAGTCGATGACCAACCTCCGCATGGACACCGCCTTCGCCGAGCGCAACGTCAACGAGGGCTTCTCCGGCGGCGAGAAGAAGCGCAACGAGATCCTCCAGCTCGAGCTGCTCAAGCCGCGGTTCGCGGTGCTCGACGAGACGGACTCGGGCCTCGACGTCGACGCGCTCAAGGTCGTCTCGGAGGGCGTGAACCGCGCCAAGGCGAACACCGGCCTCGGCATCATGCTCATCACGCACTACACGCGCATCCTCCGCTACATCAAGCCGGACTTCGTGCACGTCTTCGTGGCGGGCCGGATCGCCGAGCAGGGCGGACCGGAGCTCGCCGACCGCCTCGAGGACGAGGGCTACGACCGCTACAACGTCCCCGAGCCGGCCGCCCAGTAGGCGCCGGTAGAATCCCACCATGGTCACCTCACTCGCCCCCGAGCGTTTCGACGAGATCAGCGAGGCGCTGAAGGACGTCGTCGACCCGGAGCTCGGCGTCAACATCGTCGACCTCGGGCTGATCTACGACCTCAGCTGGGACGACGAGAACGACGCCCTCGTCATCCACATGACGCTCACGAGCGCCGGCTGCCCCCTCACCGACGTCATCGAGGAACAGACCGCCGAGTCGCTCGACGGCGTCGTGGAGCGGTTCCGCATCAACTGGGTGTGGATGCCGCCGTGGGGTCCCGAGCGGATCACCGACGACGGCCGCGACATGATGCGCGCGCTGGGCTTCGCGATCTGATTCCGACATCATCGACGGCCCGTCCCCACGTGGGGGCGGGCCGGTCGTCATGAGGTCGCACGCCGTAGGCTCGGTGGCATGGACGGAGCTTCCGGCGCCGGATCGCGCGATGCCTACACCCACGGCCACCATGAGAGCGTCCTCCGCGTGCACGAGTGGCGCACCGTCGCGAACTCGGCGGCGTACCTGGTCCCGCACCTCGCCGAGGGCATGCGCGTGCTCGACGTCGGCAGCGGCCCGGGCACCATCTCCATCGACCTGGCGCGACGCGTGCGTCCGGGGCAGGTGGTGGGCATCGACGCGGCCGACGACGTCGTCGAGCGTGCCAACGGACTCGCCGCGAGCGAGGGCGTCGGCAACGTCGAGTTCCGCGTCGGCGACGCGTACCGGCTCGACTTCGACGACGACTCGTTCGACGTCGTCCACGCGCACCAGGTGCTGCAGCACCTCGCGCGACCCGTCGAGGCGATGCGCGAGTTCCGGCGCGTGCTGAAGCCCGGCGGCGTGCTCGCAGCCCGGGACGTCGACTACGGCGGCGTCATCTGGAGTCCGGAATCGCCGGTACTCGAGCGCTGGCGATCCCTCAACGAAGCGATCTGCGCCTGGAACGGGGGAGAGGCGCACGCCGGTCGCATGCTGAAGCGCTGGGCACGCGAAGCCGGGTTCGCCGAGGTGCGTGCGTCGGGTTCGGTCTGGGTCTTCGAATCCGACCGCGACCGCGAGTGGTGGGGCGGCGCGTGGGCGGAGCGGGCGGTGCGGTCGCAGTTCGCCGCGCACGCGATCGAGTCGGGGCACTCCAGCCGTGCCGAACTGGATCGCATCGCGGAGGCCTGGCGTGGATGGGCGGCCGACTCCGATGCCTGGTTCCTCATGCCGCACGGGGAGATCATCGCGCGCGCCTGACGCGAGCGCGGAGCGGCCTCACCCGGTCGCGACGCGGGCGGTCACCAGTTCTCGTCGTCCGCCTCGGGCGAGTCGACGGCGGGCGCGTCGCCCATCGTCACGACCGTGCCGTCGTCGAGCTCGGCGATCGGGCGGCCCTCGAGCCAGGTGAGCGTCCAGTGGCGCCCCGCGCCGTCGGCGACGTGAGATTCGGCCGTCGCGATGAGCGGCCGCAGTCCGGCGGGCACCGACGCGGGCGGTTCCGCGCCGAACTCCCAGCGCGTGCCGAGGCGCATCAGAGTTCCATCTCGAAGGCGATGGCCGGGTTGCGGCGAGCGACCTCCTCCGACACCCGGATGCCGTCCGCGTCGCCGGGATCGGCCGACCAGCTGACGCGCGTGGCGTGGAGTTCGCCCGCCCGCTCGCGGACCGTCCCGAGCAACTGACGGGCCACGCCGTTGCCGCGATGCGCGTCGTCGACGTACAGGTCGTCGACGACGAGCCCGACGCTCGCGTCGATCGTGCGCGGCTCCGGGTGGTAGTGCACGAGGCCGACCGGCGCGCCGTCGCCGTCGACCGCCACGATGCCGCGGAGCGCGCTGCGCGGGTCCTGGATCCAGCTCCAGACGATGAGCGCCTTGGTGTCGTCGAGCGCGACGTCGCGCGCGCGGCAGTACGCGTCGAAGAGCGGCAGCCAGCCGAAGAAGTCGCCGTCGCGGATGTCGCGGATCGTCACGCTCATGCGCGTGCCTCCTCTACTGGGACGTCGAGCACGACCTCGCGCACCTCGAGTGCGTCGGCAGTGTCGAAGCGGAGCTCGGCGATCCGGCCGACGGCGCGCAGGTCGCCCTCGGCGAACGCGAGCAGGGTCGTGGCCGCCTCCGGCGCCGCGATGACCGCACTGGCGACTGGCGTCTTCTGCGAGGCTTTCGCGTCGGTCTTCGCACGACGGATGCCGGTGAGTGCGAGACTCGCGAGTTCGAGCAGCTCCACGCCGGCCTCACCGCGAGCGGCGAGATCCTCCACCGACGGCCAGGGCGCGACGTGGACCGAACCGTCGTTCGACCAGCTCCACGCCTCCTCCGCCGCGTAAGGGATGACGGGTGCGAAGAGGCGCAGCAGCACGCTCAGCGCGGTCTTCAGCGCGGCGACCGCCGACGCCTGCTCGGGGCTCGCCTCGCCGTACGCGCGCTCCTTGACGAGCTCGAGGTAGTCGTCGCAGAACGTCCAGAAGAACGTCTCCGACACCTCCAGGGCGCGGGCGTGGTCGTACGCCTCGAGCGCGCGCGTGGCCTGCTCGACGACCGTGGCGAGGCCCGCGAGCATGCTGCGGTCGACGGGCACGGTGACCGCGGCATCCGCTGCACCCTCGAAGCCGAGGATGAACTTGGCCGCGTTCAGCACCTTGATCGCGAGGCGGCGCCCGATCTTCACCTGCGTCGGGTTCTGCGGGTCGAAGGCGGCGTCGGTGCCGAGGCGCGACGATGCGGCCCAGTATCGGACCGCGTCGGCGCCGTGCTGCTCGAGGAGGCCCGACGGCGTGACGACGTTGCCCTTCGACTTCGACATCTTCTTGCGGTCGGGATCGACGATGAAGCCGGAGATCGCGGCATTGCTCCACGGCGACGCGCCGTGCTCGAGCTCGGCGCGGAGGGTCGTCGAGAACAGCCAGGTGCGGATGATGTCCTGGCCCTGCGGACGCAGCGAGTACGGGAAGACCAGGTCGAACAGTTCGGGATCGCGCTCCCAGCCGCCGGCCAGCTGCGGGGTGAGCGACGAGGTCGCCCACGTGTCCATCACGTCGTGCTCGCCGATGAACCCGCCGGGTTCGCCTCGCCTGGACTCGTCGTACCCGGGGGCCGCGGTCGAGGACGGGTCGACGGGCAGCATCTCGCGCGTGGCGACGATGGGCTCGTCGTACACGGGGTTGCCGTCGCCGTCGAGGGGGTACCAGACCGGGATCGGCACGCCGAAGAAGCGCTGGCGCGAGATGAGCCAGTCGCCGGAGAGCCCGCCGACCCAGTTCTCGTAGCGCACGCGCATGAAGTCCGGGTGCCAGTCGATCTCGCGACCGCGCTCGAGGAGCCGGCTCTTCAGGGCCTCGTCGCGCGCGCCGTTGACGATGTACCACTGGCGTGTCGAGACGATCTCGAGCGGGCGGTCGCCCTTCTCGAAGAACTTGACCGGGTGGGTGATCGCCTTCGGGTCGGCCAGCAGGTCGCCCGAGTCGCGCAGCAGCTCGACGACGGCCTGCTTCGCCGAGAACGCGGTCTTGCCGGCGAGCTTCGCATAGGCCTCGCGACCCGCCCCCGAGCTGATCGCGTCGGGCGCATCGGCGATCACGCGACCGTCGAAGCCGATGATCGCGCGGTTCGGGAGGTCGAGCTCGCGCCACCACACGACGTCGGTCACGTCGCCGAAGGTGCAGATCATGGCGATGCCGGTGCCCTTGTCCTTCTGGGCGAGGTGGTGCGCCACGACCGGGACCTCGACGCCGAACACCGGCGTCGTCACGGTCGTGCCGAACAGGGGCTGGTACCGCTCGTCGTCGGGGTGCGCGACGAGCGCCACGCATGCGGGGATCAGCTCGGGTCGGCTCGTCTCGATCTCGACATGCCCGCCGCCGGGCTTGTGGAACGCCACGCGATGGTAGTGACCGGGCTGCTCGCGGTCCTCGAGCTCGGCCTGCGCCACGGCGGTGCGGAACGTCACGTCCCACAGCGTCGGCGCGAGCGCCTGGTAGGCCTCACCGCGCTCGACGTTGCGGACGAAGGCGAGCTGCGAGGTGAACAGCGCCTCGTCGGCGATGGTGCGGTAGGTCTGCGTCCAGTCGACGGACAGGCCCAGCATGCGCCAGAGGGCCTCGAACTGCTGCTCGTCCTCGACCGTGAGCTGCTCGCACAGCTCGATGAAGTTGCGCCGGCTGATCGGCAGCTGGTCGGCGGCCTTCACGCTCTTGCCCTCGCCGCCGGCGAAGGGCGGCGTGAAGTCGCCGTCGTACGGCAGCGAGGGGTCGCAGCGCACGCCGTAGTAGTTCTGCACCCGACGCTCGGTGGGCAGGCCGTTGTCGTCCCAGCCCATCGGGTAGAACACGCGCCGACCGCGCATCCGCTGGAAGCGGGCCATGACGTCGGTGTGCGTGTACGAGAACACGTGGCCGATGTGGAGCGAGCCGGACGCCGTCGGCGGCGGGGTGTCGATCGAGTACATGGTCTCGCGGGTCGCGCCCTCGCGCTCGAACCGGTACGTGCCGTCGGCCTCCCACGCATCGCCCCACTTGGATTCGAGGCCCTCGAGTGCCGGCTTGTCGGGGATGCGCGCGCTGTCGGTCATGATGCTCCGGTTCGGTATGTGCGGCACCGAGTCCGTGATGAGGTGCCTGAGTATGCGACGTTCAAGACTACCGGACCGCGAGGCGCGCACCCCATCGGGCCCGCTCGACCCAGTTTCGGCGGCGCCGGCGCGCGCCCGGTCAGCCCCTGACGATGGTCACCGAGTTGTGCGTGACGCCCGTCGGTCCGCTGATCGTGACGGTGTAGACCTGGCTCTCCTCGGAGCACTGGAACGCGAGGTTCGCGTAGCCGGAGGCCGAGGTCGGCACCGCCTCGTAGGGCGCGGCCTGCGCGTCCGTGGTGCCGACGCCGATCCATGCCTCCGTCGCGCCCTCACTCGACCAGCTGAACACGAGGGGGACGGATGCGGCACCGCCCGAGCAGTCGGCGGTCGTCGGCTCGGCGCTGAACGACGTGAACACGGGTGCGGATGGCGGGGCGGGCTCCGTGGTGGCCTCGGGGCTCGTCTCGGCCGGGGGCGTGCTCGACGGCGATTCGCTCGGCGTCGGCGTGGCGGTCGTGTCCGCCGCGGGCGTCGCGGCCGGTCGCAGGATGAGGAGCGCGAGCAGCACCAGGACGGCGATGGCCAGCACGCCGATCGCGACCCACAGCCACGTCATCCGGCGGGTGCCGGGCGGTCGACCGGGATCCGCAGGATCGGGCGCCGTGCCGAGCCGCTCGGTCGCGGGCTCGTGCGGAACCGGTCGTGTCGCATCGTCCTGGCTCATCGCGCCTCCCGGGCTCGCCCCGATGCTACTGGCGCCCCGGTTCGCCGGGCAACGCCCGCGCCGGAGGGCCGGTCACGTCGTGAGCCGGGGTGCGTCGGCGACGAGTCGGACGGTGTACGGATGCCGCGGCGACGCGAACACGTCCTCGGCTCCGCCCGCCTCGACGATGCTGCCGGCGCGCATGACCGCGATCCGGTCGCTCATGTGCCGGACCACGCCGAGGTCGTGGGAGATGAAGAGCAGCGCCAGGCCGTCCCGACGCTGGAGGTCGTCGAGCAGGTCGAGGATCTGCGCCTGGATGGTCACGTCGAGCGCGGAGACCGGCTCATCGCAGACGAGCACCTCGGGCGCCGCCGCGAGCGCGCGCGCGATCGCGACGCGCTGGCGCTGCCCGCCCGAAAGCGTGAGCGGGCGGCGGGTGGCCAAGGAGGCCGCGAGCCCGACCTGGTCGAGCAGGTCGGCGATGCGTCGACCGCGATCGCGGCGTCCGGCGCCGGGCAGGGCGACGGCGACCGCGTCGTCGAGGATGCCGCGGATGCTCCAACGCGGGTCGAAGGAGCTCAGCGCGTCCTGGTAGACCGCTCCGATGCGCCGTCGCATCGGTCGTCGTTCCCGTTCGGGACGCCCCGACCAGCGCGCGCCGTGGAGCTCCACGCTGCCGGAGTCGGGCTCGGTCAGTGCGAGGGCGAGCCGCGCGACGGTCGTCTTCCCCGAACCGGATTCGCCGACGAGGCCGAGCGTCTCGCCGGCCCGCAGCTCGAGCGACACGTCGTCGACGGCGGCGAACCTGCCGCCCGGGACGGGGAAGGTCTTGGTCACGCGGTCGAGCCGGAGCACCGGCGCGGTGCCGTCGGCAGCGGTGCCCGGGCGCGCAGAGACCTCGGCGGGGGCCGGCAGCGTGTCAGGCGGCATCGGCTCGGGTCCGGCGAGACCGAGCCGTTCCCCTCGTGCCCGGTCCGTGGGCACTGCGGCGATGAGCGCCCGGGTGTACGCCTCGCGGGGCGAGCCCAGCACCTGCCCGGACGGTCCCTCCTCGACCACGTGGCCGCCGCGCATGACCAGGATCCGGTCGGCGAGCCGGCTGACGACCGCGAGGTCGTGGCTGATCAGCAACAGGCCGGTGCCGCGCGAGCGCACCTCGCCGAGGAGCGCGAGCACGCGGGCCTGGATGGTGACGTCGAGGGCTGTGGTCGGCTCGTCGGCGATGACGAGCGGCGGATCCAGGGCGAGGGCGGAGGCGATGAGTGCCCGCTGTCGCAGGCCTCCCGACAGCTCGCCTGAACGGCGGCCGGCCGCGAGCACCGGGTCCGGCATGCCCACGCGGTCGAGGAGCTCGAGCACGCGCGCGCGGCGATCGGCGGTCGGCATCCGTTCGTGGATGCGCAGGGGATCCTCGATCTCGCGGCCGACCGGGCGCAGCGGATCGAGGGAGACCAGCGCGTCCTGGAGGATCAGGCCGATGCTGCGCCCGCGCTCGGCGCGCCAGGCGCGTTCGTCGGCGTCGCCGAGCTCGCGGCCGAGCACCTCGAGCCGGTCGGAGGTCGTGCGGGCGCCCCGCCCGGCCAGCCCGAGGAGCGAGCGTGCGGTCACGCTCTTGCCGGAGCCGGACTCACCGACGATCGCGACGCACTCGCCGGGCATGATCCGGAGCGAGATCCCGTGGACGACCTCGTCCCGGCCGAACGCGACGCGAAGGCCGGCGACCTCGAGCAGCGGCGCGCGTGCGGTGCGGCTCGAGGTCGCGGCATCCGTTCGATCGGTCATCGCACCTCCCGGTGGCGGCGGGTGAGCGCGCGGCCGAGCACGGTCGTCGCGACGGTCGTGCCGACGATCATGAGCCCGGGGAACACGGTCATCCACCACGCGGTCGCGAGGTACGTGCGACCCGCGGCGAGCATGGCGCCCCACTCCGCGGCCGGCGGCTGCGCACCGAGCCCGAGGTAACTGAGCGCCGACGCCCACACGATCGCCTGGCCGACGCCGAGCGTGGCGAGCACGAACAACGGCACGAGCGCATTCGGGAGGACGTGCCGGGAGAGGATGCGGGCAGGGGAGTGGCCGAGCACGCGGGCGGACTCGACGTATGGCGCCGTGCGGATCGAGATGAGCTGGCCGCGGATGATGCGCGCGTAGCCGGGCGCGGTGGACAGCCCGACGGCGATCGTGGCCGTCACGGGCCCGGGCCCGTAGATCACGATGACGAGGAGCGCGAGCAGCAGGCCCGGGAATGCGAACAGCACCTCCACGAGCCGGCTGACGCCGAAGTCGACGGCGCGGCCGCCGAAGCTCGCGAGCACGCCGAGCACGAGGCCGAGCGCGAGGCCGATGAGGGTGGCGATCACGCCGATCGTGAGCGACGTGCTCGTACCCGCGACGACGCGGCTGTAGACGTCGCGGCCGGACTCGTCGGTGCCGAACCAGTGCGCCGCCGAAGGGGGCTGGAACGCCTCCGCGGCCGAGATCGCGTTCGGCGGCTGGGTCTGCACGAGCCACGGCGCGAACGACGCGATGACGAGGAAGAGCACGAACGCGAACGCGAGCAGCGTTCCGATGCGAGGCACTCGGGGTCGCCTGGGCGCCTCGTCGTGCTCGACCGCCGCCGTGACGGTGGCCTGCCGGAGTTCGAGCTCGCTCATCGTGCGCCCTCCTGCCGGAGGCGCGGGTCGGCGATCCGGGCCGCGAGGTCGGTGAGCACGGTCATGACGACGTAGACGAGCGCGACGAGCAGCACGACGCCGACGACGACCGGGATGTCGCGGAGCGTGACCGCCTGCAGGAGGGTGCGGCCGAGCCCGGGCATCGCGAAGATCGTCTCGACGACGACGGCGCCCGACAGCAGCCAGCCGAGGGCCCAGCCGGACAGGCTGATGCCGGGCAGCGCGGCGTGGCGAATGGTGTGCCGGAGTCGGACGCCCGCGGTGCTCTCGCCGCGCGCCCGCGCGGAGACCACGAACGGCTGCTGCAGCGCGTCGAGCAGGCTCTCGCGCATGACCTGCGCGAGGAAGCCGGCGAGCGGCACGGCGAGCGTCATGACGGGCAGCACGAGCCCGGCCGGGGTGCCCGTGGACACGGGCGGGAACCATCCGAGGCCCGTGCTGAAGACCGCGATGAGCACCGCCGCGAGCCAGAAGTGCGGCAGGGCGGCCGCGGTCAGCTCGATGCCCTCGCCGACGGCCGCTGCCGCACGACCGCGGCCGGTCGACCAGAGGGAGAGCCCCAGCGCCAGCACCCACGCCGAGGCGAGCGCGAGGACGGCGAGCAGCAGCGTTCCCCCGACTTGCGCGGCCAGCAGCTCTGCGACCGGCACCTTGAGCGCGTAGGACGTGCCGAGGTCGCCGGTGATCAGCCGGCCGAGCATGGCGAGGTACTGCACCACGAGCGGCTGGTCGAGCCCGTACTCCTGGCGGACGAGGTCGAGCGCCTCCTGCGACGCCTGCGAACCCGGCCCGCCGAGGATGGCCTGCGCCGGATCGCCCGGGATGAGGCGGATCGCGATGAAGGTCAGCGTCGCGACCGCCCACAGGACGAACACGGCGCCGCCGACGAGCACTGCGGCGTGACGCGCGGTGCTGCGGCGGCGCGGGCTCGGCTCAGCCGGCGAGCCAGGCGTCATGGAAGGTCGGGGTCGACACGGTCGGCATGGCGCGGGCGCCGCGAACCGACGGGTCGAGGAGGAAGCTGTTCTGCTGGTCGTAGAGCGGGAGGAGGTAGAACCCGCCGAGGATGCGCTGCTGCGCGCGCTCGTAGAGGTCGGCGCGCGCGTCGGCGTCGCTCGTCGCGGCGGCCTCGGTGAGCAGTGCGTCGACCTCGGGGTCGTCGAGCTGCGCGAGGTTCGCGAAGTAGCCGCTCGGAGCGGGCGTGATGCTGTCGGAGTGGTACAGGATCCGCAGCACGTCGGGCCCGACCTTGGTGTATGGCGCGCTCACGATCTCGTACTCGTTCGCGAACAGCCGGCCGTACCAGCTCGACAGGTCGAGCAGGTCGATGACGACATCGAAGCCGGCCTCCTCGGCGGTCGCCTGCACCTGGTCGAACAGCGACTGCTCGGCAGGGATCGACTGGTTCGTGCTCACCGGGAAGCGCAGGCTCAGGCGCCGGCCGTCCTTCAGGCGCGTGCCGTCGGCGTCGCGCTCGGTCCAGCCCGCCTCGTCGAGCAGTTCGTTCGCGCGCTCGAGGTCGGGCTCGAACAGCGTCTCGTCCGAGTAGGCGAGGGCCTCGGCGGACGACAGCGCCGAGTACGACCGCTCCGCGGTGCCGAAGAACAGCGCGTCGATGCCGTCGTCGACCTGGACTGCGCGGATGAACGCCTCGCGGACGCGCTCGTCGTCGAAGGGCGCCTGACCGGAGTTCAGCTCGATCCGGTTCGAGGCGCCCGGTCGCGGTGCGTCGAGCCAGGTGAACGCTCCGGACTCGGCGGCGGCGGCGATCGTGTCGGGCTGCGGGTTGTCGATGACGTCGACCTGGCCGCCCTGGAGCGCGGCGTAGCGGGAGGCGGCATCCGGGACGAAGCGCCATTCGATCGCCTCGAGGTACGCCGGCCCGTCGTGCTCGGCATCGGCGGGCGGCGACGAGTAGTCGTCGTTCCGGACCAGGGTCACACGGTCCTGCTTCACCCACTCGTCGACCACGAACGGGCCGGTGCCGATCGGCGCCTCGCAGTTCTCCTCCATGCCCCGCGCGATGCCGGCGGGGGACTGGATCGCGGTCCACGGCTGGCTGAGCGACTCGAGGAGGGCACTGTCGGGGCTCGTCAGCTCGAAGCGGGCGGTGAGGTCGTCGACGACCTCCACCTGCTCGACCTTGCCCATCGCGAGGTAGCCCGTGGACGACTGGGTCGCGGGGTCCTGCAGGTGCTCGACGTTCACCTTCACGGCCTCCGCGTCGAAGGGCGTGCCGTCCGTGAACGACACTCCTTCTCGGAGCGCGAACTCCCACGACAGGCCGTCCTCCGACGACTCCCATGACTCGGCGAGCCACGGGATGATCTCGCCGGACGAGTCGCGCGAGACGAGCGACTCGAGGAACTGCCCGGCGATGAGCGCCTGAGGGTAGTTGCCGCCGACGTGGGGGTCGAGGCACGTGGGCTCGGCGTCGCCGCTCGCGTAGACGAGCGTGCCGCCCTCGACCGGCTCGTCGGAGCCCTCCGGCTCGGCCGCCTGACAGGCGGTGAGCGCGAGCGCCGACGCGAGGCCGGCGGTGACGAGGGCGGAACGGCGGCCGAGGCGCCGAGTGGTCACGGGTGCAGCACGCATCGAGGTCCTTGCAGGAAGGGGAGAGTGGGATCGGGCCGCGTCGTGGGGGCCCGGATCATCCTGACACCGCGCGGATGGCGCCACAAGCAACTTGTTAGTATATGCATAGAACAAGTAGATTCATGAAGTGCTGATCCACATCGACCCGACCAGTGCGATCCCGCTGCACCGGCAGCTCGCGAGCGGCATCCGCGCCTCGATCGTCGACGGCCGCCTCGCGGGCGGCGAACGCCTTCCCGCGGCACGCGAGCTCGCGGCATCCGTCGGCGTCAACATGCACACGGTCCTCCGCGCCTACCGGACCCTCCGCGACGAGGGCCTCATCGAGCTGCATCGCGGCCGCGGCGCGGTCGTCGCTGTCCGGCTCGGCGGCCACGGCGCCCTCGCGGGCGCCATCCACGACCTCGTCGACGAGGCCAGGGCCCGCGACCTGCCCGAGCAGGCCCTCCTCGAGCTCATCGGCGAGGCGTACCGCTGGACCCCGGGCGGTCCCGCAACCGGCGTGCGACGCCCGCCGCCGACCCGGTAGTCTGGAAGGACCGACATCGATCCGGCCATCACCGGGGAGTCTTCGGAAGAACCGCCCGCAGCACCACCGCGAGCCCAGTAGAACCGAACGGGGCAGGCCCGTCACAGCCGCAGCAGAGAGGTCCGGTGCGACGCTGCCGGGCAAGCGGGGTGGTACCGCGCAGGGGTCGAACCGGTCCCGGCGTCCTCGCGGTAGGTGATCCGTCCCGCAAGGAGCGCGCGTGTACCCCCGCAACGACGACCAGCCCGTGGCCCCGTCGCCCGACTTCCCCGCCATCGAGCGCGACGTGCTCGCGCACTGGAAGGCCGACGGCACGTTCCAGGCCTCCGTCGACCAGCGCGACGGCGCCGAGGAGTGGGTCTTCTACGACGGCCCGCCCTTCGCCAACGGGCTGCCCCACTACGGGCACCTCCTCACGGGTTACGCGAAGGACGTCTTCCCGCGCTTCCAGACCATGCGCGGCAAGCAGGTGCATCGCCGCTTCGGCTGGGACACCCACGGCCTGCCCGCCGAGCTCGAGGCCGAGCGCCAGCTCGGCATCACCGACAAGGCCGAGATCGAGCAGATGGGCATCGCCGCGTTCAACCAGGCCGCGCGCGACGCCGTCCTCCGCTACACGAAGGAGTGGGAGGAGTACGTCACCCGCCAGGCCCGTTGGGTCGACTTCGAGAACGACTACAAGACCCTCGACGTGACGTTCATGGAATCCGTCATCTGGGCCTTCAAACAGCTGCACGAGAAGGGCCTCGCCTACGAGGGCCACCGCGTGCTGCCGTACTGCTGGCGCGACCAGACGCCGCTCTCCAACCATGAGCTGCGCATGGACGACGACGTCTACAAGAACGTCCAGGACCAGACCGTCACCGTCACCTTCCCGCTCACGGGCGCGAAGGCCGAATCGCTCGGGCTCACCGCCGTACGCGCGTTGGCCTGGACGACCACGCCGTGGACCCTCCCGACGAACTTCGCGCTGGCAGTGGGCCCCGACATCGAGTACGCGGTCGTCCCCGCCGGTCCGAACGGCACCCCGGATGCCACGGTCCTCCGCGAGCGCGCGGGCGGCGCGGCATCCGACACCGAGGTGCTCGGGGCCGAGTACCTCCTCGCCGTCGACCTCGTCGGCAACTACGCGAGGGAGCTCGGCTACGAGTCGCCCGAGGAGGCGCGCGCCGCGGTGTCGCGCACGGTCCGCGGCGCCGAACTCGAGGGCGTGACCTACGACCGCCTGTTCGACTACTACGCCGACATCGAGCGCTGGGGGCTCGAGAACGCCTGGACCATCCTCGTCGCCGACTACGTCACGACCGAGGACGGCACCGGACTCGTGCACCAGGCGCCCGCCTACGGCGAGGAGGACCAGAAGGCCTGCGAGGCGGTCGGCATCCCCGTGATCGTCTCACTCGACGAGGGTGGCAGGTTCCTTCCCGAGGTGACGGATGTCGCGGGCCAGCTGTGGAGCGACGCCAACAAGCCGCTCACCCAGCTCCTGAAGGCCGAGGGACGGCTGCTCCGCCAGGCGAGCTACGAGCACTCGTACCCGCACTGCTGGCGCTGCCGCAACCCGCTCATCTACCGCGCGGTGTCGAGCTGGTTCGTGCGCGTGCCGGAGTTCCGCGGCCGCATGGAGGAGCTCAACCAGGAGGTCAACTGGGTCCCGGCCAACGTCAAGGACGGCCAGTTCGGAAAGTGGCTCTCGGGCGCGCGCGACTGGTCGATCAGCCGCAACCGGTACTGGGGCTCGCCGATCCCGGTATGGAAGAGCGACGACCCCGCGTACCCGCGCATCGACGTCTACGGCTCGCTCGAGTCGCTCGAACGCGACTTCGGCCGCCTGCCGGTGAACCAGCACGGCGAGCCCGACCTGCACCGCCCGTACATCGACGAGCTGACCCGCCCGAACCCCGACGACCCGACCGGCCGGTCGACCATGCGCCGCATTCCCGACGTGCTCGACGTGTGGTTCGACTCGGGCTCCATGCCGTTCGCGCAGGTGCACTACCCGTTCGAGAACCGCGAGTGGTTCGACTCGCACAACCCGGCCGACTTCATCGTGGAGTACATCGGTCAGACGCGCGGCTGGTTCTACACGCTGCACGTGCTGTCGACGGCGCTCTTCGACCGCCCGGCGTTCGAGAACGTCGTGAGCCACGGCATCGTGCTCGGCAACGACGGGCAGAAGATGTCGAAGTCGCTGCGCAACTACCCCGACGTCAACGAGGTGTTCGACCGCGACGGCTCCGACGCGATGCGCTGGTTCCTCATGTCGAGCTCGGTGCTGCGCGGCGGCAACCTCATCGTCACCGAGGAGGGCATCCGCGAGGGCGTGCGCCAGCTCATGCTCCCGCTGTGGAGCACCTGGTACTTCTTCTCGCTCTACGCCAACACGGCGCGCGAGGGCGGCTACGAGGCATCCCGCCGAACCGACTCGACCGACGTGCTCGACCGCTACCTCCTCGCCAAGCTGCGCGACCTCGTCGAGGCGGTCACGGCCGACCTCGAGGACTTCGACTCGCCGCTCGCGGCGCAGAAGCTCCGCGACTTCGCCGACGTGCTCACGAACTGGTACGTGCGCCGGTCGCGCGACCGGTTCTGGGGCGGCGTCGCCGAGGACGGCACGGGCGCCGAGGCGTTCGACACGCTTCACACCGTCCTCGAGACGTTGACGCGTCTCGCCGCGCCGCTGCTCCCGCTCGTGACCGAGCAGGTCTGGCGCGGGCTCACCGGAGGCCGCAGCGTGCACCTGGCCGACTGGCCCGACGCCTCCGAGTTCCCGGCCGATCCCGAGCTCGTCGCGGCGATGGATGCCGTGCGCGAGGTGACCGGTGCGGTGCTGGCGCTCCGCAAGCAGGCCGGGCGGCGAGTGCGACTGCCGCTCGCGTCGCTCACGGTCGTCACTGCGGAGGCCGCGATGCTCGCACCGTTCGAAGCGATCCTGCGCGACGAGCTCAACGTCAAGCGCGTCGATCTCGTCGAGTTCGACGAGTCGAGCGCGGCCGCCTACGGCGTCACCAAGCGGCTCACCGTGAACGCGCGCGCCGCCGGACCACGACTCGGCAAGCGGGTGCAGCAGGCGATCCGGGCCGCGCGTTCGGGTGACTGGACGCTCGAGGGCGACGCGGTCGTCGCGGGCGGCATCGCGCTCGAGCCGGGGGAGTACGACCTCGTGCTCGAGGCGAGCGGCGCCGGTGACGGCGGCCAGGCGCTCGGGCTGCTCGCCGACGGCGGCTTCGTCATCCTCGACACCGCGACGACGCCCGAGCTCGAGGCCGAGGGCCTCGCGCGCGACGTGGTCCGAGCCGTGCAGGACGCCCGCAAGGCAGCCGGCCTCGAGGTCGGCGATCGCATCCGCCTGACGCTCACGCTCGACACCGCCGCCGGCGCCGCCGCCGCGGAGACGCACCGCGACCTCATCGGCCGCGAGACACTCGCGCCCGAGGTCGTGATCGCCGCCGGCGACGTGGGCGGGGACGACGCGCGTTCGGTCGGCGAGGCGTCGAAGCTCTCGGTCGCGGTCGAGAAGCTCGCGGAGGTGACGGCCCGGTGACCGACGTGATCCCCGAGTCCACGCCCGAGGAGCGCGACGCGGCCGACGCCGTCTATGCGGCGTTGCTCGCGAGGGTCGGCGAGGCGTCGCCGCAGCCGCGGCTCGACGCCACCCGCCGGGCGGTCGAGTTGCTCGGCGACCCGCATCGCGCGGCTCCCGTGATCCACCTGACGGGCACGAACGGCAAGACCTCGACGAGCCGGATGATCGAGAGCATCCTGCGGGCGCAGGGGCTCCGAACGGGCCTGCTCACGAGCCCGCACCTCGTGCGGTTCACCGAACGGATCCGCATCGACGGCGCGCCGATCGCCGACGAGGCGGTCGCGCGCATCTGGGACGAGATCCTGCCGGTGCTCGACCTCGTCGACGCCGAGCTCACGGGTCGCGGCGAGGAACCGCTCACGTTCTTCGAGGCGCTCACGGTGCTCGCCTTCGCGGCGTTCGCCGACGCGCCCGTCGACGTCGCCGTGCTCGAGGTCGGCATGGGCGGCGAGTGGGACTCCACGAACGTCGCCGACGGCCAGGTCGCCGTCATCACGCCGATCGCGATCGACCATGAGCAGCGGCTCGGCCGGACCGTGGCCGAGATCGCCCGCACGAAGGCGGGCATCGTCAAGCAGGATGCCGCGGTCGTGACCGCCTTCCAGGCTCCCGAGGCACTCGAGGTGCTGCACGAGGTCGCCGCGTCGAAGCATGCCACGGTCGCGGTCGAGGGCGGCGCCTTCGCCGTGCTCGACTCGAAGGTCGCCGTCGGCGGCCAGCTCGTGTCGGTGCGCGGCCTCGCGGGCGAGTACCGCGACCTCGCGCTGCCGCAGTACGGCCGCCATCAGGCCGAGAACGCGGCGCTCGCGATCGCCGCGGTCGAATCGTTCCTCGGCGGCGGCGTGCGCCTGGCCGACGACGTCGTCGAGGCGGGGCTGGGCGGGGCGACCTCGCCGGGCCGGCTCCACCCGATCTCGGTCGACCCGACCGTGCTCGTCGACGCCGCGCACAACCCGCACGGCGCGGGCGCGCTCGTCGAGGCCCTCGGCGAGTACTTCGACTTCGACGAGCTCGTCGTCGTCCTCGGCGTGCTCGGCGACAAGGACGCGACCGGCATCGTGAGGGCGCTCGAGCCGACGGCGGCGAGCTTCGTCGTGACGCAGTCCGAATCCGACCGGGCGATCCCGGCCGGCGAGCTTGCGGCATCCGTCGCCTCGATCGTGGGGCCGGAGCGCGTCGACGTGATCGAGCGCCTCGACGACGCGCTCGACGAGGCCCGCGACTGGGCCACGCGCGGCGAGAAGCGCGGCGTCGTGGTGACCGGGTCGGTCACGCTCGTGGGCGACGCGATGGCGATCGCCGACGATCGCGGCTGGGCGAGCCGATGACCGCCGCCGACCCGGAGCGACCGGCGGGCGACGAGGTGCCGCGGCCCGTGCCCGGCGGACCGCGCTCGGTGCGCCGCACGCTCGCGAGCATCGTGCTCGTCTTCGAGGTCGTCGTCGTCTTCCTCGCGGCCCTCGTGATCTGGGGGCTGTCGCGCGAGGAGGGCGGCATCCTCGGCCTGCCCGAGTGGGCGCCGCTCGCCGGCGGCGGCCTGGTCATCCTCGGCCTCGTCGTGACCGTGGGCTCGCTGCGCCACGAGTGGGCCTACGGGCTCGGCTGGGCGCTGCAGGCCGTCATCTTCGCGTCGGGCGTGCTGAACCCGGCGATGTTCGTCGTGGGTGCGCTGTTCGGCGGCATGTGGGCGTACTGCATGATCGCCGGCGCGCGCATCGACCGTGATCGGGCGGCGTCCGCCGCCCCAGGAAGGGAACCCGAATGACCACCGCCATCGAAGAGACCCTCGTGCTGGTGAAGCCCGACGGCGTCGCGCGCAACCTCACGGGCGAGATCCTCCGCCGCATCGAGGCGAAGGGCTACTCGCTCGTCGACATCCGCATGGTGCAGCCCGACCGCGAGCTGCTCGCGCAGCATTACGCCGAGCACGAGGGCAAGCCCTTCTACGAGCCGCTCGTGGAGTTCATGGAGTCCGGTCCCGTGGTCGCGATGCGCGTGGCCGGCAACCGCGTCATCGAGGGCTTCCGGGTCCTCGCCGGCACCACCGATCCGACGACTGCGGCGCCCGGCACGATCCGCGGCGACTACGGCCGCGACTGGGGCCTGAGGGTGCAGCAGAACCTCGTGCACGGCTCCGACTCGGTCGAGTCGGCCGAGCGCGAGCTCGCGCTCTGGTTCGGCTGAGCCCGCTCCGCAACCGCGTCGCGGCGGCGGTGTCCGGTGACGGATGCCGCCGCCGTCGGCGCTCTGCGGATCAGAACAGGTTCTGCAGGTCGATGAGCACGCGAGGTATCGCGTTCATCTGCGCCTGCGCGAGCAGGACCACGACGGCGTAGCACGCGATGGTGATGACGGCCACCCATCCCATGAGCGTGCCGGCGACGCGCCGCATGCCCTCGGATGCCGGGATGGCGCCCTCGCGCAGGTTCCGGAGCGTGACCACCAAGAACACGGGGATCGTGACCGCCCAGGTGAGCATGCACCACGGGCAGAGCACGTCGAGCACGTAGATGCTCTGGGCGATCAGCCAGATCACGAACGCGAGCGCGCCGGTCACGCCGACGTTGAGCCCGATCCAGTACCAGCGCGCGAACCGTGCGCCGGCGAGCAGCGCCATGCCGGTCGTGACGACGACCGGCCAGGCCATGAGCCCGATGAGCGGGTTGGGGAAGCCGAAGACCGACCCCTGGTCCGATCCGAGGTTGACGCTGCAGCCCACGAGGACGCCGACGTTGCAGCCCGGGACGTACCCGGGATTCGAGAGCGTCAGGATCTTCTCGAGCGTCAGCTCGAAGGCGGCGAGAAGCCCGAGCGCCCCGGCGATCACGAGGAACACGGCGAGCGCGACGGGTCGCGCCGGGCGGGGGGTGTCGGGCATGCCCGGTATTCTGGCACGGCGATTCCGCGCGGCGCTGGGAGACCGTGCGATAATCGTTGCAGTCGCCCGGGCCGCGCTCGGTGCGACGCCAACGAGGGCTTTGGGGATGCACCGCATCCGCATCCGCGGACGAACCGCGAGATTTGGCGTCACCGGCACCCGCCGGGCGCAGCAGAGAAGGATTGGCGGTCCGGCGCACGGCGCTGGGCCGCTCCGAGGAGTACGGGGTGAGGTGGCGCGGCCACCGCCCCCGGCGTAGGAGTGCACCAGAGATGGTGGAAGACAACAACGGAACACCGACGGACGCATCATCGGACGAGCCGAGCCGGCGCAAGGTGGGGCTGTTCGGCGCCCGCCGCACGGGCCGGCGCGCGACGCAGGTCGTGCCACGCGGCGAGCACGACGTGACGGATGCCGCGGCCGAGGCCGTGGACGACGCTCACGCAGGCTCGGAGGAGCCCACGGCGACTCCGGAGCCCGCCGCGCCCGCCGAGACTCCCGCCGTCGCGGAGACCCCCGAGTCCGCTCCGGGGGAGCAGTCCGAGGTGGCGCCCACGGGTGGGCAGGTCCCGACGGATCGCACCGCCGAGGACGACGGCGAGGCCGAGGCCGAGGGCGAGCAGGCCGGCCTCGAGGCATCCGTCGCGCCCGAAGCTGCCGAGGAGACTCCCGCGACGCCCGAGTCGCCGATCCCCGCGGAGCTCACGACGACGTCGCTCATCTTCCACGCGCCGCCGGTGTTCGAGCCGCCGGTCGCCGACCGAGGCGACCGAGGCGATCGAGGCGATCGAGGCGATCGAGGCGACCGTGACCGTGACCGCGAGGCCTCGGGCGAGGGGTCGAGCGTGCGCCGCCGGTCGCGCCGCCGCAGCGGCGAGGAGTCGCGCAACGCCGGCGACGAGCCGGCGAACACCGTCGTCAAGGTCCGAAAGCCCCGCGAGCCCGAGCTCATCACCGAGCCGCAGAAGGTCAAGGGCTCCACGCGTCTCGAGGCGAAGAAGCAGCGCCGCCGCGACGGCCGCGACGCCGGCCGCCGACGCGCCGTGATCACCGAGGCCGAGTTCCTGGCGCGCCGCGAGTCGGTCGACCGTCGGATGGTCGTCCGGCAGAAGGGCGGCCGCATCCAGATCGGCGTCATGGAGGACGGCGTGCTCGTCGAGCACTACGTCGCCCGCAACCAGGACGCGTCGCTCATCGGCAACGTCTACCTCGGCCGCGTGCAGAACGTGCTGCCGAGCATGGAGGCCGCGTTCGTCGACATCGGCCGCGGCCGCAACGCCGTGCTGTACTCGGGCGAGGTCGACTGGGACGCCGCCGCCGAGAACGGCGAGAAGAACCAGCCGCGTCGCATCGAGCTCGCGTTGAAGCCGGGCGACCGCGTGCTCGTCCAGGTCACCAAGGACCCGATCGGACACAAGGGCGCGCGCCTCACGAGCCAGGTCTCGCTGCCGGGCCGCTACCTCGTGTACGTGCCGAACGGCTCGATGAACGGCATCAGCCGCAAGCTCCCCGACACCGAGCGGGCGCGCCTGAAGAAGATCCTCAAGGAGGTGCTGCCCGAGAACCAGGGCGTCATCGTGCGCACCGCCGCCGAGGGCGCCACCGAGGAGCAGCTCACGCGCGACGTCAACCGGCTCGTCAACCAGTGGCAGGACATCTCGCAGACCATCGAGAAGGTCCAGGCCCCGGCCCTGCTGCACTCCGAGCCCGACCTGCTCATCAAGATCGTCCGCGACGTCTTCAACGAGGACTTCCAGAAGATGATCATCGCCGGCGACGACGCACGCCGCACGATCGAGAAGTACCTCGGCCAGGTCGCGCCCGACCTGCTCGAGCGCGTCGAGGCGTACGAGGGCGAGCGCGACGCATTCGACGAGTTCCGCATCACCGAGCAGATCGAGAAGGCGCTCGAGCGCAAGGTGTGGCTCCCGTCGGGCGGTTCGCTCATCATCGACCGCACCGAGGCGATGACGGTCATCGACGTCAACACCGGCAAGTTCGTCGGCTCCGGCGGCAACCTCGAAGAGACGGTGACGAAGAACAACCTCGAAGCGGCCGAGGAGATCGTCCGCCAGCTGCGCCTGCGCGACATCGGCGGCATCATCGTGGTCGACTTCATCGACATGGTGCTCGAGTCGAACCGCGACCTCGTGCTGCGCCGACTCGTCGAGTGCCTCTCGCGCGACCGCACCAAGCACCAGGTCGCCGAGGTCACCTCGCTCGGGCTCGTGCAGATGACGCGCAAGAAGCTCGGCCTCGGCCTGCTGGAGTCCTTCTCCGAGGCGTGCGAGGTGTGCGCGGGGCGGGGCATCATCGTGCACCACGAGCCCATCGCCAAGCACCGCGCACCGCAGCAGCAGGTCGAGCGTCGACGCAACCGCGGAGGTGGCGGCGGTGGCGGCAACGGCGGCGGTTCGTCGCAGCCGCCGGCCGCCGACAAGGCGCATGCCGGCACCCACGCGATCACCGAGGACGTCAAGCACGCGCTCGCGCAGATCGCCGCATCGACGGTCGCGCACGCCGAGCACAAGGCGCCGCTGACGGATGTCGCAGCCGCGGCTCCGACCGGCGAGCCGGCCGCCGGGTCGGGCGCTGCGCCCGAGGCTGAGGCAGCCGCGGAGGCACCCACGGGGCGCCGTCGCGGACGCCGGCGCGCGTCGCGCGGAACGGGCGGAGCGAGCGGCGAGCGGAACGAGGCCGCCGAGGCCGCCGAGGCGGTCGCCGCCACCGAGACGCCTGGCGAAGCCGCCGCCGGTTCCACGCCCGCGGCCGAGACCTCCGACGACCGCTCCGCACCGCTCATCGAGCTGCCGGAGGCGCCCGTGCGGCGCGAACGTCCGGCGCGCGTGCCGGAGGCCGAGGTGCTCCTCGACTCGATGCTCGACGCGCTGCCCGCGCCCAAGCAGCCCGGCGAGGGTCGCACCCGCTCGAAGAGCCGTCGGGTGACCACGGCGGCCCTGAGCCCCGCGGGCGCTCCGCCGGTGATCACGCGCCCCGAGAGCGGCGAGGGCGACTCAGCGTCCGAGTGAGCCGCGTCGCTCGCGCGGGGTGACCCGGAGCCCGCTGGCGCGGAGCCGCCGGACGAGCTCCCGCGCGGGCACGGGCTCGGCGCCCGCCGCGACGAGCTCGTCGTAGCGTTCTACGGGCACGTCGTAGTGGTCGAGGTCGAAGCCGCGCGCGGGGATGCCGTTGCGTTCGGCGAACGCGATGAGCTCCTCGATCGAGGCGTCGCTCACGAGGTGCGACCACACGGTGCCGTGCTTCGGCCAGAGCGGCGGATCGATGAGCACGGCCATGCGCCGAGTGTACGCCGGGGCGGCGGGCCATCCGCTCGTGGCCGATGGGACACGCGGTCGCCGCGCGTTTGACCGCCCCTGCGGCATCCGTGTAAACTCGACCGTTGGTGCCGCCGCTTATCCCGGTGGGCACGCACAGTTTTCTGGCAGTGACGACCCTCCTTCCCGCTGGGGTCATCCGCGCAGTGACATCCCATCAAATTCGTAGGAGTCGCAAGGCTCCCTGGAGATAGGTACGAGAAGTGGTTTACGCAGTAGTGCGCGCCGGTGGTCGGCAGGAGAAGGTCGAGGTCGGCACCATCGTGACGATGGACCGCATCAAGGCCGACAAGGACGGCAACGTGCAGCTCACGCCCGTCCTCCTCGTCGACGGCGACAAGATCACCTCCGACGCGAAGTCGCTCGCCAAGGTCACGGTCACGGCCGAGGTCCTGAACGACCTTCGCGGCCCGAAGATCGTGATCCAGAAGTTCAAGAACAAGACCGGCTACAAGAAGCGCCAGGGCCACCGTCAGGAGCTCACGCGCGTCAAGATCACCGGCATCAAGTAACGGCCAGAGGAGACAGGGACAATGGCACACAAGAAGGGTGCGAGCTCCACTCGCAACGGTCGTGACTCGAACGCGCAGCGCCTCGGCGTGAAGCGCTTCGGTGGTCAGGTCGTCAAGGCCGGCGAGATCCTCGTCCGCCAGCGCGGCACGCACTTCCACCCCGGTGCGGGTGTGGGTCGTGGCGGCGACGACACGCTGTTCGCCCTCGAGGCCGGCGCCGTCGAGTTCGGCGCCAAGGGCGGCCGCAAGGTCGTGAACATCGTCGCGGTCGACGCGTAGCGACGACCGGTTTCGTGAGGGCGGGCTTCGGCTCGCCCTCACGTGTTTTTCGAGAGGGAGTGATGAGGCGATGGTGAGCTTCGTCGACCAGGTGCGCCTGTTCCTGCGCGCCGGACACGGCGGCAACGGCTGCGTGTCGGTGCGCCGGGAGAAGTTCAAGCCGCTCGCCGGCCCCGACGGCGGGAACGGCGGCGACGGCGGCGACATCGTGCTCGTCGCCGACCCCCAGGTGACCACCCTCCTCGCGTACCACGGGCGGCCGCACCGCTCGTCCGAGAACGGCCAGCCCGGCATGGGCGACAACCGCTCCGGGGCGACCGGCGAGCCGCTCGAGCTCCCCGTGCCCGTCGGCACCTTCGTGAAGGACGACGACGGCACCGAGCTCGCCGACCTCACCGAACCGGGCATGCGCTTCGTGGTCGCGCCCGGCGGCCAGGGCGGCCTCGGCAACGCCGCGCTCTCCTCGCAGAAGCGCAAGGCCCCCGGCTTCGCCCTGCTGGGCACGCCCGGATTCGAGGGCGAGGTCACGCTCGAGCTGAAGACGATCGCGGACGTCGCGCTCGTGGGCTTCCCGTCCGCCGGCAAGTCGAGCCTCATCGCGGCGATGTCCGCGGCGCGCCCGAAGATCGCCGACTACCCGTTCACGACCCTGCACCCGAACCTCGGGGTCGTGCAGGCCGGTGACCACCGATTCACGGTCGCCGACGTCCCGGGCCTGATCGAGGGCGCGAGCGAGGGCAAGGGCCTGGGGCTCGAGTTCCTCCGGCACGTCGAGCGGTGCTCCGCGCTGCTGCACGTGCTCGACTGCGCCACGCTCGAGCCGGGCCGCGACCCGATCTCCGACCTCGAGGTCATCCTGCGCGAGCTCGAGGCGTACCGCGTGCCCGAGGGCCAGGTGCCGCTGCTCGATCGTCCGCAGCTCGTCGCGCTGAACAAGGTCGACGTCCCCGAGGCGCGCGAGCTCGCCGAGTTCGTGCGCCCCGAACTCGAGTCGCGCGGCTACCGCGTGTTCGAGATCTCCACGGTGAGCCACGAGGGGCTCCGGCAGCTCGGCTTCGCACTCGGCGAGGTCGTCGACCGAGCCCGAGCGGATGCCGCGCACGCGCCCGCCGCGCCGCGGATCGTGCTGCGCCCGAAGCCCGTGCACGATGCCGGATTCGTGGTGAAGCCCGAGGGCGGCAGCTACGGCACGATCTACCGCGTGCTCGGCGCGAAGCCGGAGCGCTGGGTCGCGCAGACCGACTTCACGAACGACGAGGCCGTCGGCTACCTCGCCGACCGGCTCGCCCGCCTCGGCGTGGAGGACGAGCTCGTCCGCGCGGGCGCCGTGGCCGGCTCGACCGTGGTCATCGGACCCGGCGCCGGCGTCGTGTTCGACTGGGAGCCCACGCTCACCTCGACGGCGGAGCTCATCACGTCGCCCCGCGGGAGCGACGTCCGCCTCGACGAGAACCGTCGCGCGACGCGCGCCGAGCGGCGCGGCGAGTACCACGAGCGCATGGACGCGAAGGCGGAGGCGCGAGCCGAGCTCGAGCGCGAGCGCGCGGCCGGACTCTGGGCGGGTGACGAGGCCGCCGACGCCGCCGACCACGAGGAACGCGGATGACGACGACGCCCCTGACGCGCGAACGCGTGGCGGACGCGCGTCGCATCGTGGTGAAGGTCGGCTCGTCCTCGATCTCGGGCGTGAACGTCGGGCAGATCGCACCGCTCGTGGACGCGCTGGCCGCGGCGCACGAGCGCGGCGCCGAGGTCGTGCTGGTCTCGTCGGGGGCGATCGCGACGGGCATGCCGTACCTGCGGCTCGACGCCCGACCCGACGACCTCGCGACGCAGCAGGCCGCGGCATCCGTCGGCCAGAACATCCTCATCTACCGCTACCAGGAGTCCCTGCGCCGCTACGGCATCGTCGCCGGCCAGGTGCTGCTCACCGCGGGCGACCTCGAGAACGACACGCACCGCCTCAACGCGCAGCGTGCGATGGAACGGCTGCTCGGGCTGAGGATCATGCCGATCGTGAACGAGAACGACACCGTCGCCACCCACGAGATCCGATTCGGCGACAATGACCGGCTCGCGGCGATGGTCGCCGAGCTCATCGGCGCCGACCTGCTCGTGCTGCTCTCCGACGTCGACGCGCTCTACACCAGGCCGCCGCACCTCGAGGGTGCCGACCGCATCCCGCACGTGCCGCTCGGCGACGAGCTCGCAGGCGTCGAAATCGGCTCGATCGGCCGCGCCGGCGTCGGCACCGGGGGAGCGGAGACCAAGGTGTCCGCCGCGCGGATCGCCGCGGCATCCGGCACCGGGGTGCTCGTCACGGCGACGTCGCTGGTCGCCGAGGCACTCACCGGGTCGCCCATCGGAACCTGGTTCGAGCCCGCCGCCCGCTGACGTCACACGCAGCCCGGAGCGCTCGCGTGCGAACTAGGCTGGCAGCATGACCGACGTCCGCACCGATCCCGCCATCGACCTCGAGACGCACCTCGCGACCGTGCTCGACGAGCGCCTCGCCGCCGCGAAGGAGGCGTCGCGCCGGCTCGCGCGTGCGACGACCGCCGAGAAGGACGCCGCGCTGCAGGCGATCGCCGACCGGCTCCGCGCGCGCGTCGGCGAGATCGTCGCCGCGAACGCCGCCGACCTCGAGGCGGGCCGCACGTCCGGGCTCGGCACCGGACTGCTCGACCGCCTCACGCTCGACGAACGCCGCATCGGGGCGATCGCCGACGCCGTGCTCGACGTCGTGGCCCTCACCGACCCCGTCGGCGAGACCGTCAGCGGACGCACGCTGCCGAACGGCGTGCGGATCGAACAGGTGCGCGTCCCGCTCGGCGTCGTCGGCGCGATCTACGAGGCCCGCCCCAACGTGACGGTCGACATCGCCGCACTCGCGCTGAAGAGCGGCAATGCGGTCGCGCTGCGCGGCGGTTCCGCCGCCGAGCGCACCAACGCGGTGCTCGTCGACGTGCTCCGCGAGGCCATCGCGAGCGTCGGCCTCCCCGGCGACGCCGTGCAGACCGTCGACGACTTCGGCCGCGAGGGCGCGCGGCACCTCATGCGCGCGCGCGACCACGTCGACGTGCTCATCCCGCGCGGAAGCGCGGCCCTCATCCGCGCCGTCGTCGACGAGGCGACCGTGCCCGTCATCGAGACCGGCGCCGGGGTCGTGCACATGTTCCTCGACCAGAGCGCGCGCGAGGACTGGTCGGTCGACCTCGTCCACAACGCCAAGGTGCAGCGGCCGAGCGTGTGCAACGCGCTCGAGACCCTGCTGGTGCACGCGGATGCCGCGGAGCGCCTGCTGCCGCCCGTGCTCGAGCGGCTCGAGGCATCCGGGGTGACGGTGCACGGCGACGAGCGCGTCCGGGCGCTGCATCCGTCGGCCGTGCCGACCACCGACGAGGACTGGGCGACCGAGCACATGAGCCTCGACCTGTCCGTCGGCATCGTCGACTCGCTCGACGACGCCCTCGCGCACATCCGCCGGTACTCGACGAAGCACACCGAGTCGATCATCACGAACGACCTCGGAAACGCCGAGCGCTTCCTCGACGAGGTCGATGCGGCCGCCGTCATGGTCAACGCGTCGACTCGCTTCACCGACGGCGCCGAGTTCGGTTTCGGCGCCGAGGTCGGCATCTCGACGCAGAAGCTGCATGCGCGCGGGCCCATGGGCCTGCCCGAGCTCACGAGCACGAAGTGGATCGTGCGCGGTGCGGGGCACGTGCGCGCCTGACGCGCCGGGGCCGACCCCGCGTCGGCCGCATCCGTCCGGACCGCTAGACTGTCCGGAGCGACATCCGAGAGACCTGGAGGAGCGGCGATGAGCCTTGCGACGGCAGTGCTGACGAGCACGGTGTTCACCGAGACCGAGTTCGCGCGGGAACTCCCGTTCAACGCCATCGTCTACGGGATCATCACGCTCGTGATCTTCTTCGCGCTCGGCGCCGTCACCTACTCGTACCGCGACGTGGCCAACCGTCACCGCGCCAAGGCCGCGGCCTACGCTGCGCGTCACTCGGGAGCCGAGCACGGCGGTCACTGAGGCCGCCGGTTCGGCCATGGCCACCGAGGTGCGCCGACCACGCATCGGCGTGATGGGCGGCACGTTCGACCCCATCCACCACGGCCACCTCGTGGCGGCGAGCGAGGTCGCGCAGTCGTTCGACCTCGACGAGGTCGTGTTCGTCCCCACAGGGCGGCCGTATTACAAAGAAGTGGTGACACCGGCAGAGCACCGGTACCTCATGACCGTCATCGCGACCGCGTCGAACCCGCGGTTCACGGTCAGCCGGGTCGACATCGACCGGCAGAAGCCGACGTACACGATCGACACGCTCCGCGACCTCCGTGCCGAGCGCCCCGACGCCGACCTGTTCTTCATCTCGGGGGCCGACGCGATCGCCCAGATCCTCTCGTGGAAGGACATCGAGGAGCTCTGGTCGCTCGCTCACTTCGTGGCTGTGAGTCGTCCGGGACACGTGCTGTCCGTTTCGGGATTGCCTGAGCAGGACGTAAGCTTGCTGGAAGTACCGGCGCTGGCGATCTCGTCGACGGACTGCCGGGATCGGACGCGCCGGGGTTTCCCGGTGTGGTATCTGGTGCCTGACGGGGTCGTCCAGTACATCTCCAAGCACCACCTCTACCGGAGTGTCGAATGACGTCGTCGCAGGAACCGCCGCTCACGCGGCGCGAGATCCGCGAACGCGAGCGCCTGCTCGAGCAGCAGCGTGCCGAGGCCGCCGCGGCGCAGTCGACGGATGCCTCGCCTCCCGCCCCGTCGCACGCCCCGCAGCCCTACCCCCAGCAGCCGCGCGTGCCCCAGCCCGCGACCTCGGGCGCGCCGCAGGGCGCCGGCTACGGTCCCGCGCCGACACGCGGCGGCCCCGGCGGTGGCGCTCAGGGGCAGCCGCCCGCCGACCGACGTCCGGTGGACCCTCGCCAGGCGCCGCAGCAACGGCCGCCGCAGGGGTGGGGGAGCACGCCGCCCCGATCGCAGGGCGCGCCCCCGCAGCACTACCAGAACCTCCCGCCCGCGCAACGGCCCCAGCAAGGCGCCGACGACCGCGGGGCGACCTCGTCCGGTCCGCTCCCGCCGCAGGGGCCGCAGCGCGCCGCGACCACATCCGGTCCGATCCCCGCACCTGCCGGGCGGACTCCGTCGTCGCAGCCTCCACAGCCGGGCGTCCGCACGGCAGCGCCGCAGCCGGCGCCCTCGCAGCTCGACACCCCCGAGCGGACGCTCACGCGACGCGAACTCCGGGCGATGCTCGATGCCCATACGGCCGAGGGCTTCGAGGCCGAGGACGAGTTCGTCGAGGCCTCGCGGCCGGCCCCCGCCCGCGGTCCCGCTCCGCAGCGAGCGCCGGGCGGTCCGTCGCAGCGTCCCGACGAACGCCGTGAGGCGTACCCGCAGCCGCAACGTCCGCCGCACCAGCAGGTGCCCAGTCGTGCCGCTGCACCCCATACGACGGTGGATGCCGGGCTCGACGAGCCTGTCGCCGCGCCGAAGCCCGTCGGTCACTGGACCTCGCAGCTCAACCTGCCCGACGACCGGGAGGAGCCGTACGACCAGCTGCTGTCGCGCGGCGGGTCCCCGCGCGGCGTACCGACCACGACCAACGCGCTCATCCTGCCGAGCCTGCCCGACCACGGCGCGCTCGGCACCCCGCTCGCCCCGAGCGGCGAGATCATGGTGACCGGCTCGATCGACCTGCCGAGGAGCTACGGGGCGACCGGTGTGCACCCCAGCCAGATCGACTCCGCCGACGTCGACCGCATGTTCGACAGCGTCGAAGACGTCGCTGGCGCCGGCGTGGCCCCGGTTGCCGCGACGCGCGCGATCAGCACGCAGGGCCAGAACCGCGCGATGATGGCGCCCCCGTCGAAGGAGGGCATGAACGTGCCCCTCGTGCTCGCGGTGACCGCGGGCGTGCTCGCGCTCGGCGTCGTGGCGACGCTCGTCGTCGGAGCCCTCGCGGGTCTCTTCTAGGCGCCCATGCAGAACGCTACGAGGAAGTCGAGTACATGACCGCATCCGACCACGCACATCGCCTGCTCGCCGTCGCTGCCCGCGCGGCCGATGCCAAGGGAGGCGAGGATCTGGTCGCGCTGGACGTGTCGGAGCCGTTGCCGTTCGCCGACGTGTTCCTGCTCGTGAGCGGCAACTCCGAGCGGAACGTCGTCGCGATCGCGGACGCCGTCGTCGACGCCGTCCGCGATGCCGGGCAGGACGTGATGCGACGCGAGGGGCGCGACGGCGGCCGTTGGGCGCTGCTCGACTTCGGCGACCTCGTGGTGCACGTCTTCCACCAGGAGGAGCGGCTCTACTACGGGCTCGAGCGGCTCTGGCGAGACTGCCCCGCGATCCCCGTGGAGCCCCTTCTGGAGCGTCACGGAAGCTCCGCCGCAGGCGGCACCGGCACGCAACCGTGAGGTCGTCTCGATTTCATTTCGGGCGCGGGGCTGGTGTACGCTGAATCCGTTGCCCCGCAGGGGGCGGCATCCAGAACGGGTCTGTGGCGCAGCTGGTAGCGCACCTGCATGGCATGCAGGGGGTCAGGGGTTCGAGTCCCCTCAGATCCACCATCTGAAGGTCGAAGGCCGGTGCTGAGCGCCGGCCTTCGTCGTGTCACGGCATGGTCGCGGGGCTACGCGACCGCGGCGACTCGCACGCGCAGGATCGAGTCCGGTGCGGCAGTGAAGCGCCCCCGTCGGCCGTCGTGGTCGACGTAGTCGACGCGCATGCCGCGGCCGATGCGCGCGAGCTTCACGACCTCGTACGACCGCCCGCTCGCGCTGACGAGCGTGTCGCCGACGGCGACCTGCCGCGCCTGCCTCAGTTCCACGACTCCCATACTGAGATCGTCTCAGCACCCACCGACATCCGCGCCCGGCGGGCCTCAGGACGTCCGGCGCGCTTCCTTGACCGCCTCACGAGCACGGCAGGACAATGAGGGGACGATCCGAACGCAAGGGGCACCGCCGATGAGCGACACCACAACACGTCCGCCCGAATCCGGGCTCCTCGATTCCGGTCACGGCGATACGGCCGTGCTCGGAGCAGACCAGGTCCACGCGTCCGCCGACGCCACGTCGCCGCCTGCGGCGGGCGCTCCGAAGCGCAGCGCCCAGTGGAGCCGCGACCTCCGCTTCATGACCGTCGTGCTCGCGGCGATCGCCGCGCTGTTCCTGGCGTTCGCGCTCGTCGTGGCGTTCGCGCCGGACGCCTCGGGGGTGAGCGCGCTCGCGATCGTCGCCGCGCCGATCGCCACGATGGTCGCCGCGTACTACGGAATCTCGCTCGCACTCCGCCAGGTCTCCGACGCTCGGCGCGCGGCTGACGCGGCCGACGCGCGCGCTCGCGCCGCCGAGGCGACCGCGCGCGAGTCCGACGCCTGGGCCGCCCAGATGGAGTCCGGCCTCCGGCTCGCCCACTCCAAGCTCGCCGCGGCCCGAGTCGACACCCGCGACGTCGAGCGCGCGGCCGGCACGCCTGACGACTTCTTCTAGACCGGCGGGAGCCCGGAAACGATCGAGGCGCACTCCGCAGGGAGTGCGCCTCGATCCGTCCGATCGTCCTACAGGTCGGCGAGCAGCGAGACCGGTCGCTCGATGCAGCCCGCGACGAACGTCAGGAAGGCTGCGGCCTCCGCCCCGTCGCAGACGCGATGATCGAACGAGATCGTGAGCTCGGTCACGGTCCGCACGACGAGTTCGCCGTCGACCACCCACGGCCGCTGCACGAGCCGGCCGATGCCGAGCATGGCGGCTTCGGGATGGTTGATGATCGCGGCCGATCCGTCCACGCCGAGGGTGCCGTAGTTGTTGAGCGTGAACGTGCCGCCCGAGAGCGCGTCCGGCGGGAACGCGCCCGTCGCCGCCTGCTCCGTGCGACCCTGGACGGCGTCCCGGAGTTCGCGCAGCGACATCCGCTCGGCACCGTGCACGACCGGCACGAGCAACCCGCGCGGGGTCTGCGCCGCGAGGCCGAGGTTCACGGCCGAGTGCAGCACGAGCTCGTTCCGGTCGGCGTCGAAGCTGGCGTTCAGCGACGGATGCCGCTTGAGCCCGGCCACCACGAAGCGGGCGACGAGTGCGGTCATGCCGAACCGCTCGCCCGTGGCCTCCTGGAGTTGGCGCTTCGCGGCGAGGAGCTCGGTCGCGTCGACGTCCATCCACACGGTCGCCTCGGGGATCTCACGGCGGGAGCGCGTGAAGTGCGCCGCGGCGGCGCGCTGCATGCGGTCGAGCGGCACGCGCCGCCGGTCGCGCGTCCCGGCTGCCGGCTCCGCGGACGACGCCGAAGCGGGGGTCGCCGTCGTAGGCGCACCGGCGGGCGCCGTGCGCGCCTCGTCGAGCTCGCGGATGAACGCCTCCACGTCGCCGCGGGTTACGAGGCCGTCGGGTCCGGAGCCGAGCAGCTCGCTCGCGTCGAACCCGTGCTCGCGCGCGAGGCGACGCACGATGGGCGAGATCACGGGGGAGTGGCGACCGTGCTCGAGGAGGCCGTGGTGCTCGTCGGGCGTGCCGTCGCCGGCGTCGGAGGTCGACGGCTCGGGCGGCGCCGCCTGCGGAGCGGGAGTCGACCCAGCGGCATCCCCGTCGGCGGTTCCGCCCCGTCGACGTCCGAAGCGCGACGGCGCCGAGGACGAACGAGCGGAGGCCGCGGCGGTGCGGGTGCCGTAGCCGATCAGCACGGCGCCGGACTCCTCGCCCACGGCATCCGTCGGCACCGCGATGCCTGGCTCGGCGGCTACCGGGCCGGTCGCGTCGGCCGTGGCGGCCTCCTCGGCGGGCTCCGCAGCGGCGGCCGTGTCCGGGGCGCCCGAGGCATCCGTCGCCTCGACCGGGGCGCCCACGGGCGCGAGTCGCAGCAGGACCTCGCCCGCATGCAGCACCTGGCCGACCTCACCGCCGAGCGATTCGACGACGCCCGCGATGGGCGTGGGAAGCTGCACGACCGACTTGGCCGATTCGAGCTCGACCACCGGCTGGTCGACGGTCACCTCGTCGCCGGGCTGCACGAGCCAGGCGACGACTTCCGCCTCGGTGAGGCCCTCGCCGAGGTCGGGCAGGATGAACTCGTGCGCGCTCATGCGAGGTCCCATTCCCACGAGGCGATCGCGTCGAGCACGCGGTCGGGCGTCGGCAGGTAGTGCTCCTCGAGCTTGGGCGACGGGTACGGGATGTCGTAGCCGGTGATGCGGAGGATGGGCGCGGCGAGGTGGAAGAAGTTCCGCTCGGTCAGTCGTGCGGCGACCTCGGCGCCGTAGCCGCCGAACTGTGCAGCCTCGTGGATCACCGCGGCACGCGAGGTCTTCCGAACCGATGCGCTCACGGTCTCGTCATCGAACGGCGAGAGGCTCCGCAGGTCGATCACCTCGACCGAGAGTCCCTCGGCCTCGGCGGCGGATGCCGCGTCGAGTGCGGTGCGCACCGTGGGGCCGTAGCCGATCAGGGTGACATCCGTACCCTCGCGGACGACCTTCGCACGGTTCATCGGTTCGGTGCGCACGGGAAGTTCGAGGCTCGCCTTCGACCAGTAGCGGCTCTTCGGCTCCATGAACACGACCGGGTCGTCGCTCTCGATGGCCTCGCGCAGCATCGAGTACGCATCGGCGGGGTTGGACGGCATGACGACCGTGAGGCCGGGCGTCGCCGCCCAGTACGCCTCGGACGAGTCGGAGTGGTGCTCGACGCCGCCGATGGCGCCGGCGCACGGGATCCGGATGACCATCGGCAGCGTGAGCCGGCCCTTCGTGCGATTCCGCATCTTCGCCACGTGCGAGACGATCTGCTCGAATGCGGGATAGCTGAACGCGTCGAACTGCATCTCGACGACGGGGCGCATGCCGTACATGGCCATGCCGACGGCGGTGCCGACGATGCCGGACTCGGCGAGCGGGGAGTCCCAGACGCGCTCGTCGCCGAACTTCGCCTGCAGGCCGTCGGTGACGCGGAACACGCCGCCGAGCGGCCCGACGTCCTCGCCATAGACGACGACGTTCTCGTCGGCCTCCATCGCGTCGCGCAGGGCCGCGTTCAGCGCGGCCGCCATGGTCAGTGACTGCGGGGCGGATGCCGCGGCATCCGCTGCGCGTTCGGTCGCGGTCGCGCTCATCGGGCGGCCACCTCCGTTCCGGCGTGCCGGGCGTGGGCGGCGAGCTCGGCCTCGAGCGCGGAGCGCTGCTCGGCGAGGGCGGCGCGCGGCGTCGCATAGACGTGGTCGAAGAGCTCGAGCGGGTCGAGTTCCGGCTGCACGTTCATGGCGTCGCGCGTGCGGGCCGCGAGCGCCTCGGCGGCCTCGCCGATCTCGGCACGGACCGCGTCGGTGAGGGCGCCTTCGGAGACGAGGTACTTCTCGAGTCGCTCGATCGGGTCGCGGCGCTTCCAGTGCTCGACCTCGCGGCTCTGCCGGTAGCGCGTCGGGTCGTCGGAGTTCGTGTGCGACTCGATGCGGTAGGTGAGGCCCTCGATGAGGGTCGGGCCGCCGCCTGAGCGGGCGCGCTCGACCGCCGCGGTGGCGACCGCGTACATCGCGGCGACGTCGTTGCCGTCGACGTGGTAGCCGGGCATGCCGTAGCCGACGGCCTTGTCGGCGAGCGTGGTCGCGTGCGACTGGCGGTTCAGCGGGGTGCTGATCGCGAACTGGTTGTTCTGCACGAGGAACACGGTCGGCGTCTGCCACACGGCGGCGAAGTTGAACGCCTCGTGCGCGTCGCCCTCGCTCGTGGCGCCGTCGCCGAGGTAGGTGAGGGTCACGATCGGGTCGCGGCGCAGTCGTGCGGCGTGCGCGACGCCGACCGCGTGCAGCGCCTGCGTGGCGAGCGGGGTCGCCTGCGCGGCGGTGCGGTGGGCGCGCTGGTCGTAGCCGTTGTGCCAGTCGCCGCGGAACGAGTGCAGGATGTCGGCCGGCTCCAGGCCGCGCGTGAGCAGCGCGATGCTGTCGCGATAGGTGGGGAAGAACCAGTCGTCGGACGTGATCGCCGAGACGACGCCGATCTCGCAGGCCTCCTGGCCGTACGCCGACGGATACGTCGCGAGGCGGCCCTGCTTGGTGAGCGCGGTGACCTGCACGTCGAATCGGCGTGCGACCACCATGCGGCGGTAGAGCTCGAGGAGGGTCTCGACGGCCGGCAGCTCGAAGCCGCCGGTCTCCTTGCCGTGCAACGCGTGCCCGGCGTTGTCGAGGAGGCGCAGGGGCTTCTCGGAGGGCAGGACCCGAGGTTCGTGATGCTCGACGTTGAGGCTCATACGGCCATGGTGCGCCAGTCTGCATGGCGTCCGCTGGGGGTTCGCGAGAACCGTGAACGAACGGCACGCCGGGACCGAAACGGGTGCCGTGCGTCCGCCGGACGGGCCCTCAGGAGCGCCAGATGTCCAGCGACTGCGCGGGCGGCCGACCGTCGATCTCGGCGAGGATCAGGTGCGACCTCGTGGACACGACACCGGGCATGTCGTGGATGTCACGGAGGATCGCCTGGCTCAGCTGCTCGTGGTCGGGCGCGCTCACCGTGAGGATGATGTCGATGTCACCCGAGACGGCCTGCACCTTCTCGACGAAGGGGAGCGTCGCGAGCTTCGCCGCGATCTCCTCCCACGACACGTCGCCGATGCGCACGACGACGAGCGCGGAGATGTTCAGTCCGATCGCCTTGCGGTCGATCTGCGCGCCGAAGCCCGTGATGACGCCGCGCTGCTGCAGTGCGAGGACGCGATTGTGCGCTGCCGTGCGGGAGATGTGCACGCGCTCGGCGAGGGTGCGAACGGAGAGGCGGCCGTCGCGGCTGAGCTCCGCGACGATGCGACGGTCGATCGCGTCGAGCGGTTCGCCTCGATGTGCTGCCTGCTGGGTCATCCTCGTCCTCGCGGTTGGCACCCAGCGTACCGAATGCGCCGTCGCAGCCGACGGAGCGAGATTCGCGTGGGCAGCGAGCGGATGCCGGCCGGGACGGCGCGGCGGGCGATGCCGAGCCCGCGCAGCCATGCCTCCGCCACCCGCTGGGCCCGCGGTGTCCAGCGGAAGCCGTACGCGTCGCGGAAGGGGGGCGGAAGCAGCGCGGCCGTGATCAGGCGGACGGGTGCCATGAGCGCTCGGAGCGGGGCGGGAAGTCCGCTCCCGCCGAGCAGGTCCCGGGCGATGGCACGCGCGTCGTCGCCCACCTCGAGCCCGACGAGGCGCCCGGACCACCAGGCGTCGAACTCGGCGCGCGACGTCGGCCATCCGGCATCCGCCCCCTGCAGGCGCGCCGCGATGGGCGCGTAGCCGCGTACGAGCGCGTCGCCGGTCTCGGTGGCGATCGGCCGCCCGGCGAGGCGCTCCTCGAGCTCGAGCGCGATGGCGAGCAGCGTCGCGGCGACCCACCGCTGCGCGTCGGCGTCGCGCGCGTCGTACGTCCGCGGCTCGCTGCCACGGACGCGCGCGTGGCGTGCATCGACGACGCGAACCACGTGACGGATGTCGCGTTCGTCGCCGAACACGAGCGCCGTCAGGTACTGGTGCGTGCCGTCGAGCCGGTCGAGCGGCCGTTCCCTGAACCCGCTGTGCCGCGCGACGCCCGCGGCGATCCGCGGGTCGGCGAGCTGCATCAGGATCGCCGCCGCGCCACCCGCCATGAGCGTGCCGTCGGCAGCGTGCCGGCGCAGGATCTCGCGGTCGCGTCCGTCGTCCATCCCGTCCGTTCTACCCCGACCGTGCCCGGGAACCGCGCAGGCGGGCCGCGTAGACTCGCCGGATGCGCCGGAGCCTCCGCTCGACCCTGGCCGCCCTCGCCCTCGCCGGCACGGCGGTGCTCGCGGGGTGCGCGGCGCCTGCGTCGCCCGACCCGAGCCCGACCGCGGCCGCACCGAGCCCGACTCCGACGCCCACCCCCACGCCCGCAACGCCCGCGGAGTGGGCGGCCGAACGCGTGGCGGGCATGACCGTCGAGGAGAAGGCCGCCTCGGTGCTCATGCTGCATGCGCCCGGCACCGAGCCCGGCGCGATGCGCGCGCTCCTCGACGAGGGCATCGCGGGCGTCATCCTCATGGGCGACAACATGCCCGGCGATGAGGCGTCGCTCACCGCGCTCACGGCCCACCTGCAGGTCGACCCCGAGGCGGCGACACTCGTGGGCATCGACCAGGAGGGCGGCATCGTCAGCCGCATCGACTGGGATCCGGCACCCGGGCCGGGGGTCGTGCGCGGTCAGCCCGCGGAGGCCACGCGAGACGCGTTCGCGGCGCGGGCGGCGACGCTCGCGGCATCCGGGGTCAACATCAACTTCGGCATCGTGGCGGATGTCACTGCCGATCCATCGTCGTTCATCTTCGACCGCGTGCTCGGCACCGACCCGCAGGCGGCGGGCGAGCGCGTCGCGGCCGCGGTCGACGGCGAACGCGGCGTGGTCGCGAGCACGGTCAAGCACTTCCCGGGCCACGGGGCCGCGCCGGGCGACTCGCACGTGTCGATCCCGTCGGCGCCGCTGTCGCTCGAGGAGTGGCGCGCCGGGCCGTCGCTGCCGTTCGCCGCGGCGGTCGGCGCCGACGTCGAACTCGTGATGACGGGCCATCTCGCCTACCCGGCCGTGGACGCTGCGCCCGCGTCGTTGTCGCCGGAGTGGCATCGGATCCTCCGCGAGGAACTGGGCTTCGACGGCGTGATCGTCACGGACGACATGCTGATGCTCCAGCACAACGGACTGCCCGAGTACGCCGACCCGGGCGAGAACGCGGTGCGCGCACTCGCGGCGGGGGGCGACCTGCTGCTCTACGTGCTGCCCGCCGACCCGTCGGAGTTCGGCATCAGCGTCGATGGTCTCGCCGCATCGATCGCCGACGCGGTCGCCTCCGGGCGCATCCCGGAGGAGCGTCTCGACGAGGCCGCGGAGCGGGTGTTCGAGCTCCGACGCGAACTCGTTCCGAACTCCGGGGAATAGTTCCCGACACTTCATGCGTTTGCATTCAACGTGGCCGGAAGCAGGCTGCGAACGCATCGAAGGAGTACATGGCATGACGACGACCGAGACGACGATCGAGATCCCGGGCTACAAGGCCGGCACCTGGAAGATCGACCCCACGCACAGCGAGGTGGCCTTCAGCGTGCGCCACCTGATGATCAGCAAGGTCAAGGGCAAGTTCGAGCGCTTCGACGCCACGTTCGTGACCGGCGAGGACCCGCTGGACTCGCGCGTGACCGCCACCGCGGAGGTCGTGTCGATCAACACGAACGAGCCCAACCGCGACGCGCACCTGCGGACGAACGACTTCTTCCAGGCCGAGCAGTACCCGACGATCGAGTTCGTCTCGACCGGTGTCCGCATCGTGGACGGCGAGTTCAAGGTGGACGGCGACCTCACCATCAAGGGCGTGACCAAGCCCACCACGTTCGACTTCGACTTCGGCGGCTTCGGCACCGACCCGTACGGCAACTACAAGGGCGGCGCCACGGCGAAGACCGTGATCAACCGCGAGGACTTCGGCCTCAGCTGGAACGCGGCCCTCGAGACCGGAGGCGTGCTGGTCGGCGAGCAGGTCACGATCTCGCTCGAGCTGCAGGCGGCGCTCGTCCAGGAGTGAGCGCATCGCGCTGAACCGCGATCGGGCGGTCCGGGCCTTCGGCTCGGGCCGCCCTCCTCGTGCTGGTCGAGGAGGCCGCTCGCGGCAGCCTGTGCTGGTCGAGGAGGCCGCTCGCGGCCGTATCGAGACCCAGCCCGACCGCGCTCGATACGCGGCGTCGCCGCTACCCGACCACCAGACCCTCGACGCCCTGGAGTTCGACGCCCTGGAAGCGTGCCCAGGTGGTGAGCGGCCGGATGAACCGGTCGGATGCCGTCGTGTGCATCGGCTCGAACCAGCGCAGCTCGATGCGCGGCTTCGTCGCCGTGCCTCGACGGCGCCACGTGCCGACCACGCGTCCCTCGAGCACGAGCAGCGGCTGGAAGACGCCGTTCCGGCCGGGGACCACGAGGTCGGCGTACCGCGGTTCGCATACGGGGGAGCGGTCGGCGTAGCCGAGGAAGTACTCGTCGAAGGCGGGAAGCGCGAGGGCGCCGCGCGGGCGCGAGGCTGCGGCATCCGTCGACCCGGCGGCCATGAAGCGGTCGTCGTCGCCCGCGAACGGCTCGACGCGATCGCCCGCGGCGGCGAGGGCCGTCTTCGCGTCGGCCTTCGTCAGGCCGGTCCACCAGGCGAAGTCGGAGATCGTCGCCGGACCGTGTCCGGTGATGTACGCCGTGAACAGGTCGCCGAGTGTCTGGTCTCGCTCGGTCGGCTCGTCGGCGCCCGCCGGTGCCCATTCGTCGAGCAAGGCGAAGTGCTGCACGCGCCCGTCGACCGGACCGCAGCACAGTACGCCGTCGAGGGCGAGCCAGCCGATGAGGTGGTAGGCGCGCTGGCCGCCGGAATGGACGCCTGCGGCCTCCCAGGTCGCCGCGAGCTCGTCGCGCGTGGCGCTGCCGCCCCCGGTGAGCAGCCGCTCGGCGGCGTCGCGCGCGAGCCGGTACTCGGCCTCGCCCAGCTCGAGTTGCTCGTGCCGGCGCCGGGCGGCCGCGAGCACGCGCGGGCCGGTGATGGCGAGCACCGGGCGCAGCAGACGCGACGGAAGGACGTGGAGGGTGCCCCGCATCGGCCAGGACCGGACGACCCGCCGGGACTCGAGGGCCGTATCGACGGCCGCCATGCTCGGCTCGGCCATGCGGCTGCCGATCGCCCACTTCGCAGCACCGAGGTCTTGCGCCTGGAGGGCGCCGAGCCGCTCGACGACCGCGACCGCATCGCCGGCGGGGGAGCGGAAGCCGTGCGCCTGGATCCGCGCGGCGCGCAGGGCGGGGGAGGATGTGGGCGCCATGGCGCCAGTCTGCCGCGGACCGCCGACACGCGGCATCCGTCCTCGCCCGCTAGACTGGAGGGCTGTGCCGCTCGGCACGCCCACCCATACCCACCCCGACCGGAGGTCGACCGTGCTCGCCGTCCATGATCTCGAGATCCGCGTCGGCGCGCGCCTGCTCATGGAAGGCGTCAACTTCCGCGTCTCCGATGGCGACAAGATCGGGCTCGTCGGCCGCAACGGCGCCGGCAAGACCACGCTGACGAAGACCCTCGCGGGCGAGACCTCGCCCACCGGTGGCCGCATCGACCGCACCGGGGAGATCGGATACCTGCCGCAGGACCCGCGCTCGGGCGACCCGGAGATGCTCGCGCGCACGCGGATCCTCGACGCCCGCGGCCTCGGCTCGCTCGTGCTCGGCATGCGCGAGGCGTCCGAGAACATGGGTTCCGATGACCCGGGTGTCGCCGAGAAGGCGATGAAGCGGTACGGCACGCTCACCGACCGATTCCAGGCGCTCGGCGGATACGCGGCAGAGGCCGAGGCCGCGTCGATCGCGTCGAACCTCAACCTGCCGGACCGGATCCTCGACCAGCCGTTGAAGACGCTGTCGGGCGGCCAGCGGCGGCGCATCGAGCTCGCGCGCATCCTGTTCTCGGACGCCGACACGATGATCCTCGACGAGCCGACCAACCACCTCGACGCCGACTCGGTCGTGTGGCTGCGCGAGTTCCTGAAGAACTACAAGGGCGGCGTCATCGTCATCAGCCACGACGTCGAGCTCGTCGGCGAGGTCGTGAACCGCGTCTTCTACCTCGACGCGAACCGCTCGCTCATCGACATCTACAACATGGGCTGGAAGCACTACCTGCGCCAGCGCGCCGCCGACGAGGAGCGGCGCAAGAAGGAGCGCGCCAACGCCGAGAAGAAGGCGGGCGCTCTGCAGGCGCAGGCCGCGAAGTTCGGCGCGAAGGCGTCGAAGGCCGCCGCGGCGCACCAGATGGTCGCGCGTGCCGAGAAGCTGCTCGCCGGCCTCGACGAGGTGCGCGCCGTCGACCGCGTCGCGAAGCTGCGCTTCCCGACGCCGGCGCCGTGCGGTCGCACGCCGCTGACCGCGGCCGACCTGTCGAAGAGCTACGGCTCGCTCGAGATCTTCACCGCCGTCGACCTCGCGATCGACCGCGGCTCGAAGGTCGTCATCATCGGCCTGAACGGTGCCGGCAAGACCACGCTGCTCCGCATCCTCGCGGGCGTCGACCGGCCCGACACGGGCGTCGTCGAAGCCGGTCACGGCCTGCGGGTGGGCTACTACGCACAGGAGCACGAGACGCTCGACGTCGCGCGCACCGTGCTGCAGAACATGGTGAGCGCCTCGCCGAACCTGACCGAGACGGAGGCGCGGAAGGTGCTCGGCTCGTTCCTGTTCACGGGTGACGACGTGCACAAGCCCGCCGGCGTGCTCTCCGGCGGCGAGAAGACGCGCCTCGCGCTCGCCATGATCGTGGTCTCGGGGGCGAACGTGCTGCTGCTCGACGAGCCGACCAACAACCTCGACCCCGCGAGCCGCGCGGAGATCCTCGACGCGCTCGCCCATTACGAGGGCTCGGTCGTGCTCGTCTCGCACGATCCGGGCGCCGTCGAGGCCCTCAACCCGGAGCGCGTGCTCATCATGCCCGACGGCACCGAGGACCACTGGAGCCGCGAGTACCAGGAGCTCATCGAGCTCGCGTAGGCCCCCGCCATCAGTGAGCACGCGCGCTCGACTGCCCGGGGGGCGTGCCGGGGTCGTCCTTAGACTGAGCCGATGAGGAAGTCGGTGGTGCTGGCATCGGCGGCGTTGGGGCTTGCCGGGCTCGCGGCGTTTCTGGCCTGGCGAGGACCCCGCCTACCGCCCGGTACGGAGAGTACGATCGCCCGCATCCGCGCCGGCCCCGTGACGGGAGTCGTCACCGGCAAGTCGGGGTACGCGCAGTCCGGCGGGGCCCGGATCTGGTACGAGTCCATCCCGCCTGTCGGTGTGGAGAAGGGCGTCGTACTGCTCAACATCGCACTCGGTGCGGGCTCGCTGGTCTGGCCGCCCACGTTCCTGCGCGCCCTGTCGGCGGCGGGATACCGAGTGGTCAGGTACGACCAGCGGGGTACCGGTGCATCGAGCTGGATGACGGGCTGGAGCCGAGAGCATCCCTACTCGCTGATCGACATGGCAGGCGATGCGATCGCCGTCCTCGACGAGCTTCGCGTCGACCGTGCTCACGTGGTCGGGCTCTCCCTCGGAGGCTTCATCGCCCAAGAGGTCGCAATCGGATACCCCGAGCGGGTCCGGTCGCTCACCCTCATGTCGACATCCGCGGACCCCACTGACCCCTCCATGCCCGGACCACGGACCTGGGCGCTGATCAGGTCCGCGACAGCCGGCCTCCCGCTGTTGCGTTACCGCCTGCTCGGCGGTGAGGCCAACCTCGTGAAGGAGATGCTCGCGGGACTGGTCGCGCAAGGCGGGGACGAACCTGTCGACGTGGAGGAGTGGACCAGGATCGTGCTCTACGACCTCCGCGAACGAAACGGCCTCAACCTCCGTGCGCTGCGCCAACACCAGGCTGCCGTCGCCGCGACCCGCTCCCGCTACCCCGTTCTGGGCACGATCACGGCACCCACCCTCGTGATCCACGGGACGGCCGACGCGTTCTTGCCGATCGAGCACGGCCACCGACTCGCCGCAGCGATCCCTTCCGCTCGCGGCCTCTGGCTGGGCGACGCCGGTCACTCGTTCCCATATCCGAACATGCCACACGTGATGACAGCGATCACGAACCACCTCGACGCCAGCCACTCCTGAGGTCACTCGTGTTCGGGCAGCAGTGGCGGCGACCAGCCCGCATCGCGACCGAGTTGCGCAGCTCGCGCGACGGACGCCGCGCCGAAGCGATCGCGTACCGCGTCAAGCGCCGTGTCGAGGCGCACCCCGTCGTCCCAGTCGATCGGCAGCTCCGGATGGAGGCTGTCGGCGCGCGCCAGCTGCGACAGCGAGACGCCGATCAGGGTGATGCCGCGCTCGGCGATCTCGGGCTGCGCACCGGCGAGCAGTCCTCGCGCGACGGCGAGCAGCACCGCGGTGCGGTCGGACGCGGAGCGGAGGGTGCGCGATCGGGTGGCCTTCGCGAAGTCGCCGTAGCGAAGACGCAGCACGACCGTGCGGCACACCCGGTCCCCGTCGCGGAGGCGGCGGGCGAGCCGATCGATGATCTGGGTGAGGATGAGGTCCAGTTCGTCGGCCGGGCGCGGGCGGCTGCCGAGCGCGCGTTGGGAGCCGATGGAGCCGCGGCGGCGCGTGGTGTCGACCGGACGCGGGTCGCGTAGCCGGGCGAGCGCGTGCAGATGCGCGCCGGTCGCCTTGCCGAGCAGCTGCTCCGCGGTCGCCGCTTCGAGCTCGGCCAGCTGCCCGACGGTGCGGATGCCGAGCCGGTGCAGCTTCTCGGCGGTGACGGCACCGACTCCCCACAACCGTTCCACCGGCAGCGGGAGCAGGAACGCCTGCTCCCGCTCGGGCTCGACGAGCAGCAGCCCGTCGGGCTTGCTGACCGCGCTGGCGACCTTCGCGAGGAACTTGGTCCGCGCGATCCCGACCGAGATGGCCAGCCCGACCTCCGTCCGAACCCGCTCACGCAATCGCACCGCGATCTGCTCGGGCGTGCCCGCGATGCGTCGGAGACCCCCGACTTCGAGGAACGCCTCGTCGATGGAAAGCCCCTCCACGAAGGGCGTCGTATCGCGGAAGATGGCGAACACGGCTCGACTGGCCGTCGAATACGCGTCCATCCGTGGCGGGACGACCACGGCATCCGGGCACAGGTCCCGCGCCTGCCGGCCGCCCATCGCGGTGCGCACCCCACGGGCCTTCGCCTCGTAGCTCGCCGCCAGCACGACACCGCCGCCCACGATGATCGGCCGGCCGCGCAGCTCGGGCGCGTCACGCTGCTCGACCGAGGCGTAGAACGCGTCGAGGTCCGCGTGCAATACGGTCGCCTCGCCGCGCATCTCGTCCTCCCACATCGTCGGTCCGTCCTGCGGATCGTCGCACGCACCAGGGACATGGCTTCGGGCACGTCGAGATTGTCGTGATGCGCCGTAATTATGTACATACTTTACGAATCGGCGGTCGCGTGGCCGAGTTCGTTCACGCGGACGGACGCCCTACGACCGGGTCATCGGCACGGACGTCGTCCGAGACGGCACCGGTCCAGCGACGAGGTGAGCGCAGCGGGTGCCGCGGCTCATCACCGCCGGTCGAGGATCTCGTCCTCCACGTCGGCATCGCTGCGGGTGCGCGGCGGCTTCGGTGGCCGCGTCGACTCGGGCGCGGCCCGGCGCGGCGTGCCCGAGCGCTCCGTGGCATCCGCTGCGAGCAGCTTGCGCTCCTGGTTCGCGAACCAGCCGAGGGCGACGAAGCCCATCAGGGCGAAGACGAACCACTGCAGCGCATACGAGAGGTGCGGGCCCTCGTCGCGAACCGGGCGGGGGAGCGCGATGGGCGGCTCCGTGGCATCCGCCCCCGACTGCACGAGGATGCCGTAGGCGCCCGTGTACGTCGGCTCGCCCACTCGCCCGGCGAGCTCGGCGAGGTCGATCGTCGCGAACTCGGTGCCCGACGAGGTGCGACCGGCGATCTGCTGCTCGCCGGCCTTCAGTCGGGCCGTGACCTCGACCTGTCCCTCAGGGGCCGGAGCGACCTCGGACGGCCGCCCGTCGGAGGCCTGCGGGATCCAGCCGCGGTCGACCACGAACACCATGCCGTCGTCGAGCCGCATGGGCGTCAGCACCTCGAAGCCGGTGCTGCCCGAGCCGGGACGGTTGCGCACGACGACCTCCTCGTCGTGCAGGTACTCGCCCGCGAGCGATACGACCTGCCAGCGCTGGTCGATGTCGAAGGACTCGGGGTCGGGCAGTGCCTCGGCGACGGGGATCGGGTCGGCGTCGTAGTTCGCGTCGATGCGGGCGACCTCGGCCAGCGCCTCGGCGCGACGGTTGAACTGCCACGTGCCGAGCGCCGAGCAGGCGATCGCGAACACGACCACGAGGGCGAGATAGCCCGCCCAGCGCGGCGACGCGAGGAAGCGCCACTCGCTCATGCCGCGTCACCGCCTGCCGGTGCGTCGTCGCGGTCGTGCGGCTCGGCGCCCGCCGCATCCGTCGTCTCGAAGGGTGAGACGTCGACCGGGAACGAGCGCGCGGCGAGGAACTCGCGCAGGTAGTCGACGTGTTCGTCGCACGCCAGCCAGGTCTTGAAGCGCTCACCCGTGTGGATGCGCGGGTTCCGCCAATCGATGCGCCAGGTCGCGGGGTCGTGGCACCCCGCGCGGGAGCAGCCGCCCGCGGGGGCGGCGCCGAGCGAGCCGATCACGCGGCGTCCCCCTCGGGGCGCTTCTCGCGCGGGTCGTCGTCGGCCGCGGCATGGAAGCGCGGGTCGCCCTCGTGTGCCGGTGCGTCGTCGGCGGAGTCGTCGGCGGTCGGCGCGGTCGGCGCGAGGGGGACGAGCCCGCCCGGCCGCAGCACCTCATCGCCGCGCCGCGAGGTGCCGACGTTCGCGACGACGACCGCGAAGTACGGCAGGAAGACCGCTCCGGCCGCGAACACCAGGATCCACCAGCCCTGCGCGAACAGCAGCGCGAAGATGCACACCACGCGGATGCCCATCATGATCGAGTACTTGATCATGCGGGCCCGCCGCTCCTCGTCCGGCGACGCGGGCAGCGACGTGATCGACTGGGTGGGCTGCTGCTTCATGATGGTCGCCGGGGCTGGCGGCGCTCCTCACCTCCAAGGGTACGTCCGTTGCGGGCGACGGATGCCGCGTACACGGCAACCTCTATGCTGGGACGGGCCGTTCGGCCTTGACGCGCGCGCCTTGGAGAGAGACGGAGTCCGCCATGACCACGAGCCGTACGGTGCTGGTGACCGGAGGCAATCGCGGGATCGGCTATGCCATCGCGCAGGAGTTCGTCGCGCAGGGGCACCGGGTCGCCGTGACCGCGCGCTCGGGCGAGGGCCCGGAGGGCACGCTCACGGTGCGCGCCGACGTCACCGACGCCGATTCGATCGACCGTGCGTTCAGCGAGATCGAGGCCGAGTTCGGACCGGTCGAGGTCGTCGTCGCGAACGCCGGCATCACACGCGACACCCTCCTCATGCGCATGAGCGAAGACGAGTTCGCAAGCGTCGTCGACACCAACCTCACGGGCGCCTTCCGCGTCGTGAAGCGCGCGTCGAAGGGCATGCTCAAGGCGCGGTTCGGCCGCATCGTGCTCATCTCGAGCGTCGTCGGACTGTTCGGCGGTGCGGGCCAGGTGAACTACTCGTCGTCGAAGGCCGGTCTCGTCGGCATGGCCCGCTCGATCACGCGCGAACTGGGGGCCCGCGGCATCACGGCGAACGTCGTCGCGCCCGGCTTCATCGAGACCGACATGACCGACGCACTGCCCGCGGAGCAGCAGGCCGAGTACAGGAAGAACATCCCCGCAGGCCGCTTCGCGACGCCGGGTGAGGTCGCCAAGGTCGTCGCCTGGCTCGCGGGCGACGACGCCGGCTACATCTCCGGCGCCGTCATCCCGGTGGACGGCGGCCTCGGCATGGGGCACTGAGACCGCCGTCGACACGGCGGGCGGGCCCGGTCGAGTCAGCGCTCGACGCGGTTCGCCGAGTACTCGGTGTCGGGGGTCGGCGGCGTGCCGAATCGCGCGTTCGGCAGGTAGAGCCCGTTGCCGTACGAGGCGACCGTGGTCGGCACGTCGAACGCGGGGTTGGTGAGCTGGTCGACGTACTCGCCACTGAAGCCGTCGGCGGCGAGCTGCACGACGCCGACGAGGTTGAGCCGGTTCTGCACGACGTAGAGCGTGCGACCCTCGACGAGCAGGCCGTCGCCGTTCGTCAGCGGCACGCCGCCGAGGTCGACGGCGGTCGCGACGCCGGACTGCGGGTCGACGCGGAACAGGGTCGCCGTCGCAGACTGGATGACGAGCAGGCCCTTGCCGTCCGGCGTGACTTCGATGCCGTTCGCGTTGAACCCGGGCACGAGCTGGAAGTCGCCGGTGAACGGGAGCGCGGCTACCTCATCCTGCGCCGGCAGCGTGCCGGCCGGGCCGAGCGGCAGCTTGTACAGCTGCGCCTGCTGGCTGTCGGTGAACCAGGCGGCGTCACGCGTGACGATCACGTCGTTGATGAACGTCGGGCCGGCCGACAGTTGGTAGCTCGCGAGCACCTCGCCCGTGCGCGTGTCGATGACGCGCGCATCGCCCGCTGGCCCACCCGCGACGAACAGGCGCCCGCGCTGGTCGACGGCGAGGCCGACGGACGGCGATCCCGGACCCTCGGCGATGAGCTCGCCCTCACCCGAGCGGACATCGGCGGCGTAGATGTCGCCGTCGGCGAGCGAGCCGAAGTAGGCAGTGCCCCGGGCGTCGATCGCGATGCCCTCGGGTTGGAACCCGTCGGGGAGGGGAATGGTCTCCTGGAACCCACCAGCGGCCGAGGCGGGTGCGGGCGCAGCCGACGCTGCGGGTGCGACGCCGACGGCCAGCAGGGCCAGCGCGGCGAGGGAAGCGGACGAAACGGCAGCGGTTCGAGTCTTCATGCCCTCACGGTAGGCCCGATGGCGCGCTGATCGATGCTTTCGGATGGATCTCCCAGATCGCCCTCGGAGGTCGACCAGCGGCGCGCCGCCGGGGGAGCCGGCGCCCTACCCTCGCAACCCGGCCAGCGCGAGCACGCCGCTGAGATCGACGCGGTCGATCGCGACATCCGCCTGCGCCCGCACGACCGGCTTCGCGCAGAACGCGACGCCGAGCGCGGCACGATCGAGCATGCGCAGGTCGTTCGCGCCGTCGCCGACGGCGATCGTGCGAGAGATCGGGGTGCCGGATGCCGCGGCCCACTCCTCGAGCGCACGCCGTTTCGCCTCCGCGTCGACGATGTCGCCGAGCACCCGGCCGGTGAGCCGGTCGCCGTCGACCTCGAGTCGGTTGGCGCGGCAGAAGTCGAGCCCGAGACGCTCGGCCAGCGGGTCGAGGAGCTCGTGGAATCCGCCGGAGACCACGCCCACGCGACCGCCGGCCGCGTGCACGCCGTCGACCAACTCATGCACGCCCGGCGTCGGCGTGAGTCGGCCGCGCGCCGCGAGCACCTCGTCGACCGGAAGCCCGGCGAGCGTCGCGACGCGCTCGCGCAGGCTCGCGGCGAAGTCGAGCTCGCCGCGCATCGCGCGCTCGGTGACCGCGGCGACGTGCTCGAGGCTGCCGGCCGCCGCGGCGAGCAATTCGATCGCCTCCTCGCGGATCAGCGTGGAGTCGGCGTCGAGCACGACGAGGAGGCCGCCCGCGCGGCCGGATGAGCCCGCCGTCACGTGGAGGCTCGTACGTGCGAGCCCTTGCCCACCACCGTCACGCCGCTCTCGGTGACGACGAATCCGCGCGCGAGGTCTTCAGCCCGGTTCAGGCCGATGTGCGCGCCTTCCTCGACGACGACCTCCTTGTCGAGGATCGCCCGTCGCACCGTCGCGCCGGCCTCGATGCGCGCCCGATCGAACAGGATCGAGTCGGACACGTTCGCCCCCGACCCGACGATCGCCCAGGGCCCGAGGACGCTGCGCTCCACGTGCGCACCCGAGATCACCGAGCCGAGCGAGACGATCGAGTCGATGACCGTCCCGAGCGACCCGCGCGCGTCTCGCGTGAACTTCGCGGGCGGCGAGTTGACCTGCTGGCTGAAGATCGGCCACTCGCGGTTGTAGAGGTTGAAGATCGGCAGCACCGAGATGAGGTCCTGGTGCGCCTCGAAGAACGAGTCGATCGTTCCGACGTCTCGCCAGTAGTAGCGGTCGCGGTCGGTGGAACCGGGCACCTCGTTGCGCTTGAGGTCGTACACGCCGGCGTTGCCCTGGGCCACGAAGGCGGGGATGATGTCGCCGCCCATGTCGTGACTCGAGTCGGTGCGCTCGCCGTCGCGGAGCACCGCGTCGATGAGCGCATCGGCGTTGAAGACGTAGTTGCCCATGGAGGCGAGCACCTCGTTGGGGGAATCCGGGAGGCCCTCGGGGTCCTTCGGCTTCTCGAGGAAGCGGTGGATGCGGTCTGGTGCCTGCGGGTCGACCTCGATGACGCCGAACTGGTCGGCGAGGGAGATGGGCTGGCGGATCGCCGCGACGGTCGCCTCCTGACCGGACTCGATGTGCGCGTCGATCATCTGGCTGAAGTCCATGCGGTAGACGTGGTCGGCGCCGACCACGACGATGATGTCGGGCTGCTCGTCGTAGATCAGGTTGAGGCTCTGGAGGATCGCGTCGGCCGAGCCGGAGAACCAGCGCTTGCCGAGGCGCTGCTGGGCGGGCACCGAGGCGACGTACGACCCGAGCAGGCCGTCGAGGTGCCAGGTCTGCGAGACGTGGCGGTCGAGGCTGTGCGACTTGTACTGGGTGAGCACGACGATCTGCCGGAGCCCGGAGTTGACGAGGTTCGACAACGCGAAGTCGATGAGGCGGTACTGCCCGCCGAACGGCACCGCGGGCTTCGCGCGGTCCTCCGTGAGGGGCATGAGGCGCTTCCCCTCGCCGCCTGCAAGAACAATCCCGAAGATCTTCCGCGTCGCCACCATGTCCCCAGCGTAGTCAGACGGATGCCGCGCGTCACAGGTGGTTGACGGCGCGTGACCGGAACGGGCTAACGTTGCCGCATGCGCGTCGACCTGCTCACCCGCGAGTACCCGCCCGAGATCTACGGAGGCGCCGGAGTGCACGTCGCCGAACTGGTCCGAGCCCTCCGACACGACACCGACGTGCGCGTGCGCTGCTTCGGCGCTCCGCGCGACGAGGAGGGCACCACCGGCTACGGGACGCCGGCGGAGTTCGCGGACGTGAATGCGGCCCTGTCGACGATGGGCGTCGACCTGCTGATGGCAGCGGATGCCGCGGGCGCGGACCTCGTGCACTCGCACACCTGGTACGCGAACTTCGCCGGGTTCACCGCGAAGAAGCTGCACGGGATCCCGCACGTCGTGACCGCGCACAGCCTCGAACCGCTCCGTCCGTGGAAGGCCGAGCAGCTGGGCGGCGGCTACCGGGTCTCCAGCTGGGTCGAGCAGGCCGCGTTCGAGGATGCCGACGCCGTGGTCGCGGTGAGCGACGGCATGCGCCGCGACATCCTGCGTTCCTACCCCGACATCGACCCCGAGCGGGTGTCGGTCGTCTACAACGGCATCGACCTCACCGACTGGAAGCCCAACGACGACCCCGACCTCGTGCGGTCGCTCGGCGTCGACCCCGACCGCCCGTCGATCGTGTTCGTCGGGCGCATCACCCGCCAGAAGGGCCTGCCGTACCTCCTGCGCGCCGCGAGTGCGCTTCCGGCCGAGGTGCAGCTCGTGCTGTGCGCGGGTGCGCCCGACACGCCGGAGATCATGGCCGAGGTCTCGGGGCTCGTCGCCGAGCTCGGGCAGACCCGCGAGGGCGTCGTCTGGATCGACCGGCACCTGCCTCGCAACGAGCTCACCGCGCTGCTCACCTCCGCGACGTGCTTCGTGTGCCCGTCGGTGTACGAGCCGCTCGGCATCGTGAACCTCGAGGCCATGGCGTGCGGGGCCGCCGTCGTCGGGACCGCCACGGGCGGCATCCCCGAGGTCGTCGACGACGGCGTGACCGGCGTGCTCGTACCGATCGAACAGGCGGATGACGGCACCGGCACGCCGGTCGATCCGGAGCGGTACGTCGCCGACCTCGCCGAGGCGCTCACCCGGGTGGTGAGCGACCCGTCGCGCGCCCGGGAGATGGGCGCTGCGGGGCGCGTGCGCGCCGAGCGGCACTTCGCCTGGGACGCCATCGCGGCCGACACACGGGCCCTCTACGAGCGGGTCCTCGCGGGCCGCTGAGCCCTCCGCGGGTGCGCGGGGCGGGTCCGCCGGTCCCACTAGCATGGTGGGCATGGCGTCTACGGTTCTGCAGTTCCAGCATGTGTCGGTGGTCCGCGATGGGAATGCGATCCTCGACGACATCGACTGGAACGTCGCATCCGACGAGCGCTGGGTGATCCTCGGCCCGAACGGGGCCGGCAAGACCACGCTCCTGCAGATCGCCGCCGCTGCCATGCACCCGACGAAGGGTTCGGTCGAGGTGCTCCAGGAGCCGCTGGGCAAGACCGACGTGTTCGAGCTCCGCCCGATGATCGGGTTCGCGTCGACGGCGATGGCCCGTCGCATCCCGAAGAACGAGACCGTGCTCGACAGCGTGCTCACCGCCGCCTACTCGGTCACGGGTCGCTGGAACGAGGAGTACGAGACGATCGACGACCGGCGCGCGCAGCGCGTGCTGAAGGAGTGGCAGCTCGAGGGGTTCGCGAACCGACGGTTCGGAAGCCTCTCAGACGGCGAGCAGAAGCGCGTGCAGATCGCGCGATCGGTCATGACCGACCCGGAGCTGCTGTTGCTCGACGAGCCCGCCGCGTCGCTCGACCTCGGCGCCCGTGAGGAGCTCGTCGAGCTGCTCGGCGGGTACGCCTCGTCGGAGTCGTCGCCGGCGATCGTGATGGTCACCCATCACGTCGAGGAGATCCCGCAGGGATTCACCCACGCGATGCTCCTGGCGGATGGTGGCATCCGCGCCGCCGGCCCCATCGCCGAGGCCCTCACCTCCGAGACGCTCACCGAGACGTTCGGCATGCCCATCGAGCTCACCGAGCGCGACGGGCGGTACTCGGCGCGCGCCGCCCGCTGACGCGCCATCCGCCGACCCTCTGCTAGACTTGTGTGCTGGCCCGACGGCCGACATGCTTTCCCTGCCCGAAGGCGGGGCGAATCCGAATCCGATCAACCAAGGAAGTCTCCATGAAGACCGACATCCACCCCGCCTACAACGCCGTCGTCTTCCGCGACCTCGCCTCGGGCGAGACGTTCCTCACGCGTTCGACGGTGTCGAGCGACAAGACGATCGAGCTCGACGGTGAGACCTACCCGGTCATCGACGTCGAGATCTCGTCGGCGTCGCACCCGTTCTACACGGGCAAGCAGCGCATCATGGACTCGGCCGGCCGCGTCGAGAAGTTCAACCAGCGCTTCAAGAACTTCGGCAAGTAAGCCGAACGCGAAGGGCCGGGCGATTCGAGTCGTCCGGCCCTTCGTCATGTCCGCTCCGCCGGGGGATCAGGCTCCGGAGTCGCCGGCGGTGACGTGGAGGTATCGGGTGGCCTCGTCGATCGCGCCGAGCTGCGCCTCGTGCGGCGTGATGCGGCCGCCGTCGAGGTCGTCGCCGATCTCGAGGAAGCGGCGCGCCTCACCGGGCTCGGCGTCGCCGATGACCCCGCGGGACCAGTCGACGAGCTCACGGACCGAGATGCGGTCGCGCAGCATCAGCGCGGCGAGCGCGCGCATCGCCATCGGTCGCGTCTCAGGCGCGGGGTCGGGCACCGGCACCCCGAGGTCGCCGAGGGCGCGCTCGAGCGCGGCACGCAGTTCCCATGCCTCGTCGGAGTCGGACAGCCCCGCGAGTTCGTGTAGGGCGGGCGCGTCGAGCCCGGCGACGACCGCGTCGACCGCGGCGTCGATGAGGAACGCGGGCGGACTGTCGCCCACGAGCCACAGGGCGCTCGCCTCGGCGAACGCGTCGGTCGCGGATCGGTGGTCCGTCGGTGCCGTCATGGGTCCAGCGTTCCAGACGCGCGCCGATCGCGCGACGGCCGTTCGTCCCGTCACGCGGCGGCGCGCGGTCAGCGCAGCGGCCACGCTCCCGACGTCGTGAACTCGGGCTCGCCGTTGCGGCGCCGCCAGTCCTGGTAGCTCTCGGCCTGCTCGCGGCACCAGTCGACCTGGCGCGCGTGCAGTTCGGCCGCGGCCACCGCCGCGAGCTCCGGGAAGCGGCGCGCGATCGCCTGGGCGACCCGGCCGGCCGCGATCGCGTCGGCGCCCGCGTCATGCGCCGCGGTCAGCTCGACGCCGTAGTGCTCGCATGCGGCCGTCAGGGTCCGCTTGCCGCGCCGGTACGTGTCGACGGCCTTGTCGATCACGAGGGGGTCGACGACGTGCGCCGGACCCCTGAAGGCGTCGTGCCCGTACCGCTCGGCCTCGCGATGCAGCACCGACAGGTCGTAGGCGGCGTTGTACGCCACGATGGGCAGGCCCCGCGTCGCGGCATCCGTCAACGCACCGATGATCTCGACGACGCCCTGCACCGCCGGGAGCCCCTCGAGCCGCGCCCGCTCGGTCGTGACGCCGTGGATCAGCGTCGCGGCCGTGGGGATCTCGACGCCGGGGTCGACGAGCCACTGGCGTTGCTCGAGCACCTCGCCGCCCGGCCCGATCACGCCGACGTGGGCGGTGACGATGCGGCACGTGTCGATGTCGATGCCGGTGGTCTCGAGGTCGAACACCGCGAGCGTGTCGGCCCAGGATGCGACGGGGGAGTGCTCCATGCCCGTCACGGTATCCATGCCCCCCGACAGCGCCCAGCAGCCGCGCCGTAGGATGGCCGGGATGATCGCCTCACCGTACGCCGACGACCTCGCGCGCATCCCGGTCCGCGAACACCATGCCCTCGTCGCCGGGAGCGACACCGCGTGGTGGGAGTACGGCGACCACGACGCACCCGTCATCGTGATGGTGCACGGCTTCCGCGGCGACCACCACGGCCTCGAGCCCATCGTCGCGAAGCTGCCCGGCTACCGGGTGATCGTGCCCGACCTGCCCGGGTTCGGCGAGTCGTCGACCTTCGCGGGCGCCGACCACGACATCGACGGGTACGCGACCTGGCTCGCCGCCTTCGTCGCGGCGTCCGGGGCGACGGATGCCGCGGCTCGCACCGCCGGCGGCTATACGCTGCTCGGCCACTCGTTCGGGTCGATCATCGCCTCGGCCGCGGTGGCCTCCGGCCTCGAACCCGACCGGCTCGTGCTCGTGAACCCGATCGGCGCGCCCGCGCTCGACGGGCCGCGCGCGATCATGACGCGGCTCGCGATCGGCTACTACCGCGCCGCCGCAGCGCTCCCCGAGAAGATCGGGTTCGCGCTGCTGCGCAACCGCGCCATCGTGAGGGTCATGAGCGTGACCATGGCGAAGACCGAGGAGCCGGCGCTGCGCCGGTTCATCCACGACCAGCACGACCAGTACTTCTCCGCGTTCAGCGACCGCGATGCGGTGCTCGCCGCGTTCCGTGCGTCGGTGAGCCATGACGTGCGCGAGTACGCGCCCGCGATCCACGTGCCCGTGCTGCTCGTGGTCGCCGAGAAGGACGACATCACCCCGCTCGCCGCACAGCACCGCCTCGCGCCGCTGTTCGCCGACGGCACGATCGCCGTGATCGACGGCGTCGGGCACCTCATCCACTACGAGACCCCTGCCGAGGCGGCCGGGCACATCCGCGTGTTCGTCGAGGGGGAGCGCGCGTGAGGCTCGTCGTCGACTGCCGGTACGTGCGGATCGACCACCACGACGGCATCAGCCGGTTCACCGCCGGAATCGTGCGCGAGCTCGGGAAGCGGCATCCGCTCACGATGCTCATCAGCGACCACCGGCAGCTCGACAAGCTGCCGCCGTTGCCGTGGGAGCTCGTGAGCGGGCCGACGAGCGTGCGCGAGCCGTGGGTCGCGCGGCAGGTGCGCAAGCTCGAGCCCGACGTGGTGTTCTCCCCGATGCAGACCATGGGGTCGTGGGGGCGCGACTACGCACTCGTGCTCACCCTGCACGACCTCATCTACTACGAGAACCGCACCCCGCCCCGCGACCTGCCCTCGTTCGTGCGCGCGCTCTGGCGCGTCTACCACCTGATGTGGTGGCCGCAGCGGATGCTGCTGAACCGTGCCGACGCGGTCGTCACCGTGTCCGAGACGAGCGCCGGGCTGATCCGCAAGCACCGGCTGACGAAGCGGCCGCTCACCGTCGTCCAGAACGCCGCCGACGAGATCGGCACGCCCGACCTTCCACGCGCGCGCCCCGAGGGCGGTCGACTCGTCTACATGGGCTCCTTCATGTCGTACAAGGGCGTCGACACGCTCGTGCGCGCCGCCGCGCTCCTGCCCGACCACGAACTGCACCTCATGAGCCGCGTGCGCCCCGAGGAGCGCCGGCGGCTCGAGCAGCTCGCGCCCCAGGCGAGGCTCGTGTTCCACGACGGCGCGACCGACGCCCAGTACGCCGACGTGCTCGCCGGGGCGACCGCGCTCGTCACTGCGTCGAAGGCGGAGGGGTTCGGCATCCCGCTCGTCGAGGCCATGCGGCTCGGCACGCCCGTCGTCGTGAGCGACATCCCGATCTTCCGCGAGATCGGCGGCGACGCAGCCCTCTACTTCCCCGCCGACGACCCCGACGCCCTCGCACAGGCCGTCGGCGCGCTCGAACGGCCGGGGGAGTGGGAGCGGCGCTCCGCGGCATCCGTCGACACCGCGGCGCGGTTCACCTGGAGTGCGTCGGCCGAGCGCCTGCTCGACGTGGTGCGCGGCGTCGCCGCGGACCGGGCCCGGTAGCGCCCTTCACTCGGTTCCGGTCGCCTCCGCGAGCACCACCGCGTCGGAGGACACCAGCTCGAGCCGCGCGTCCGACGCACGCAACTCGTGCACCGACCCGTTCGCGACCGACCCGCTCGGCAGCGACGCCCGCTCCCACAGGTGCAGCAGCACCGACTGGATGACACCGCCATGCGTCACCGCGACGACCGCACCCCCGGGATGCCGGGCCGCCAACCCCAGCAGGGCCGGCACCGCCCGCGACACGACGGACACGCGCGACTCGAGTCCGTCGATCGGCACCGCGTCGGCCTCCATCCGCAGCCGGTCCTCGGCCGTGAGCCCCTCGAGCAGGCCGTGCCGGCGCTCCGCGAGGGCGGGCACGTGTGCCGGGTCGACGAGGCCGAGCCTCCGCGCGATGATCGCCGCGGTCTCCGCCGACCGCGACAGCGGACTCGTCACCACCGCATCCCAGCGCGACGTCGCGAGGCGCTCGGCGACCGCCCGGGACTGAGCCCGGCCGCGTTCGTTCATCGGGATGTCCGTCGCCCCCTGGATGCGACGCTCGCGGTTCCAGTCGGTCTCGCCGTGGCGCACGAGCGCGATCGTCGTCGCCGGAGCGCCGTCGACCGGCTCCGCGGCATCCGTCGGCCGCCAGAGGCGCACGATCATGCGCCGAGCGCCTCCGCCATCGCGGTCAGGGTCTCGGTGGCGCCCGCGTCGATCTTCACCGTCGCCCGGCCGTCGCCCTTCGTCACGCCGCGATTCACGACCACGATCGGGACCCGACGACGGCGTGCGATCTCGAGCAGGCGCACGCCCGAGTTCACCACGAGCGACGAACCCGCGACCAGGAGCACGTCGGCCCGCTGCACGAGCGACGCCGCCTGGCGGTAGACCGGGGTCGGCACGAACTCGCCGAAGAACACCACGTCGGGCTTCAGCACCCCGCCGCACACGGTGCACTCGGGCAGCACCATCGACTCGACGTCGTCGACCTCCGCGTCGCCGTCGGGGTTGATGCGCGCCGGCCTCGACAGGTCGATGTGCGGGTTCAACAGCTCGAGCCGGTCGGCGACCGACTGCCGTGCGAACATCTGCCCGCACGCCAGGCACGCGACCCGGTCGGAACCGCCGTGCAACTCGACCACGTGCGTGCTGCCCGCCTTGCGGTGCAGCCCGTCGACGTTCTGCGTCACGACGCCCGACACCACGCCCGCCGCCTCGAGGCCCGCGAGCGCTCGGTGGCCGTCGTTCGGCTGCGCCGAGGCGAACGCCCGCCACCCCAGGTGGCTGCCGGCCCAATAGCGCTTGCGCGCCGTCTCAGAAGACAGGAACGTCTGCACGGTCATGGGATTGCGCACCGGCGCACCCTCACCCCGGTAGTCGGGGATCCCGGAATCCGTGCTCACGCCCGCCCCGGTCAGCACCGCCACGCGCGATCCGCGCATCAGGTCGATCGCCTCGTCGAACAGTGCGCCGTGCGATGCCGGCGCCTCGATACCCGTGACCACGGGCCCTCCCTTCGACGGTGCCGCGGCGCCCGAGTCCGGTACCGCGGTTCCCAGAGTCTAAACACCCCGCTTTACCGGAATGTTTCCGCAGGCTGGCAGGCTGTCAGCGGAGGACACATGCGAATCGAACGAGTCAGCGACGCGGCATCCGACACCGTCGCCGACTACGCCCGGTTGACGGATGTCGCGCTGCGGAGCATCACCGAGCCGGAACGCGGCATCTTCATCGCCGAATCGGCCAAGGTCATCCGCCGCGCCCTCGACGCCGGGCACACGCCCCGCTCGGTGCTCATGGAGGAGAAGTGGCTCCCGGGGCTCGAGGACGCCCTGGCGCCGTTCGACATCCCCGTGCACCTCGCGGATCCCGCCGAGCTCGAGGCCATCACGGGGTATCGCGTCCACCGCGGTGCGCTCGCCGCATTCGAACGGCCCGCGCTGCCCGACCCCGGCGAGCTGCTCGCCACCTCGCGCCGCGTCGTCATCCTCGAGGACATCGTCGACCACACCAACGTCGGGGCCATCATCCGCTCGGTCGCCGCGCTCGGCGCCGACGCGGTGCTCGTCACGCCGCGCTGCGCCGACCCGCTCTACCGCCGCAGCGTGCGCGTCAGCATGGGCACGGTCTTCCAGGTGCCATGGACGCGACTGCCCGAGTGGAGCGAGGCGCGCGAGCTGCTCACCGCCCACGGATTCCGGCTGGCGGCGCTCGCGCTCGCCGACGACGCCGTCACCCTGCGTCGACTCGCGGCCGACCCGCCGGAGCGCCTCGCGCTCGTCCTCGGCGCGGAAGGCGACGGGCTCTCACGGCAGGCGCTGGCGGCGGCCGACACGATCGTGACCATCCCGATGGCGCACGGCGTCGACTCGCTGAACGTCGCCGCGGCCGCAGCCGTGGCGCTGTACGCGCTCGCATAGGCGGGGTCGGTATCCTGCAACGGATGTCACGCACGCTCGACCCGGCGCCGCCCGCCGCACCCGCCGCCCCGCCCCGCCCTTCGCCGCGGGTGTACCGCCGACGCCGCATCGCCGTGTTCGGCACGCTCGGCGTGCTGCTCGCCGGACTCGTCGGCGGCGGCGCCTATGCGACGACGACGCTCACCGCGCCCGTGTCCGAGATCGCGCCGGTCGTGGTCGACCCCGCGCCGATCGCTGCGACGCCGCAGGCTGTGATGCAGCCCGGGTTCGGCACGTGGGCGGTCGGCGCGGTCGGGTTCGACGGCACGCTCGCGGCCGGTGGCGAGTCGACGCCCATGCCGATGGCGAGCATCGCGAAGGTCGTGACGGCGCTCGTGATCCTCGAGGAGCACCCGATCCCCGCCGGCGAGGGCGGCCCCGGCATCGCCTACACCGAAGCGGACATCGACCTCTACTGGGACATGGTCGCGCAGAACGGCTCGGTCGCCCCGGTCGCCGCGGGCACCACCCTGAGCCTGCGGCAGAGCCTCGAGGCGATGATGCTGCCGTCCGGCAACAACTACAGCATCTCGCTCGCGCAGTGGGCGTTCGGTTCGGTCGACGCGTACCTCGAGCGCGCGCGGGCGTGGGTCGCCGAGCACGGTCTCGCGAACACGGACATCGCCGACACGAGCGGCCTCTCACTCGACAACACGAGCACCGCGGCCGACCTCGTGAAGCTCGGCGAGCTCGCCCTGCAGGACCCGACGCTCGCGGAGATCGTCGCGACGAAGCAGGTCGACATCCCGGGCCTCGGCACCCTCGAGAACTCCAACAAGCTGCTCGACACGCACGGCGTCGACGGCATCAAGACCGGCACCACGGATGACGCGGCGAACCTGCTGTTCTCCGCGGACGTACCCGTCGGGTCGACCTCGGTCACGCTCGTCGGCGTGCTCCTCGGGGGAGCGAACCATCCGGACGTGCGCGCCGGGATCGCCGACATGATCGACACGATCGCGCCCGGGTTCCGCGAGGTCGTCGCGCTCGAGGCCGGCACCGAGCTCGCGACGTACGAGACGCCGTGGGGCGACAGCGCGACGGCCCGGGCGACCGAGCGGGCGACCGTCGTCGTCTGGTCGGACACGCCCGTCGATGTGGCCGTGACCGCCGAGCCCGTGACCCTGGCGGCGGACGGCGCCGCGGCCGGGCTCGCGGTGGTCACCGCCGGCGCGCAGCGCATCGAGGTGCCGCTCGAGCTCGACGGCACCATCGACGACCCCGGCGCGTGGTGGCGCCTGACGAACCCGGGGGCGCTCGACTGATCGGCTACTCGTCGGACGCGCGCGCCTCGTCGGCGAGTGCCTCAGTCCGTGCGGCGTAGGGCCCGGCCTGCGGTCGCTTCGCGGTGATGAGATCGCCGGATGACTGGTGGCGGATGCGGCGGATGACCCACGGCACGAGGTACTCGCGCGCCCACGAGAGGTCCTGCGTTCGCGCCTGCCGCCAGGAGTGCTGGGGCAGCGGCTCGGGCTTCATGGGCTCGAGGTCGTTCTCGACGTTGAGGGCGCGCAGCACCATGCGGGCGACCTCGTGGTGGCCGAGGGCGTTCAGGTGCAGGCGGTCGCGGTCCCACATCCGCGTGTCCTGGATCTCGGTGAGCGCCCACTGGTCGGCGACCACGCAGTCGTACTTCTGCGCGATCGCCCGCAGGTTCTCGTTGTAGATCGCTGCCTTGCCGCGGATGCCACGGAACACCGGGCTGAAACCGACGTCGACGGCCGTGAACACCACGATCGTCGCCCGATCGCGGGACAGGCGCTCGATCGCGTACTCGAAGCGCGCCGAGATCTCGTCGGGGTCGGTGCGCGGGCGGATCACGTCGTTGCCGCCCGCCGAGATCGTGATGAGGTCGGGACGCAGCTCGAGCGCCGGTTCGATCTGCTCGTCGATGATCTGCTGGATCAGCCTGCCGCGGATCGCCAGGTTCGCATACGCGAAGTCGTCGGTGCTCTGGGAGAGCACCTCCGCGACGCGGTCGGCCCAGCCCCGGTGGCCGCCGGGCACGCCGGGCTCGGGGTCGCCGATGCCCTCGGTGAACGAGTCGCCGATCGCGACATATCTCGACCAGGGGTGCTGCTGGGTGACCATCCCTCCATTCTGCACAGGCCACGCCGTCGCCGTGGGCCGTTGGTCGCGCGTCCGTGCCGAGCGCGGCATCCGTGTCGGGCGTCTCGACTACAGTGCTGCAGAGTGAGCAACGCGACCCCCACCGGCCAGCACCTGCCGGGCACCTCGGCCGCCGAACACCTCTCACCCTCGTTCCCGGCACGCGCGCCGTGGGGCACCGCCTCGAAACTGCGCGCCTGGCAGGCCGAAGCGCTCGACCGCTACTTCGAGACCGAACCGCGCGACTTCCTCGCCGCGGCGACGCCCGGGGCCGGCAAGACCACGTTCGCGCTGCGCCTCGCCGTCGAGCTGCGGGCACGCCGCGTGGTCGACCGGATCACGGTCGTCGCCCCGACCGACCACTTGAAGCGCCAGTGGGCGGATGCCGCGGCGCGGGTCGGCATCCGCCTCGATCCCGGGTTCCGGAACGCCCATGGCCGCTCGGCCAGGCACTACCACGGGGTCGCCGTGACGTACGCGCAGGTCGCGGTGCGCCCCGCCCTGCACCGCGAGCTGACGCTCTCGGGCCGCACGCTCGTCATCCTCGATGAGGTCCACCACGGCGGCGACACGCTCTCGTGGGGCGACGCGATCCGCGAGGCGTTCGAGCCCGCGACCCGGCGGCTGTCGCTCACGGGCACGCCGTTCCGCAGCGACTCTGCGCCGATCCCATTCGTGCACTACGAGCCGGATGCGCACGGCATCCGAGTCTCGAGCACCGACTACGACTACGGGTACGGGCGCGCCTTGCAGGACGGCGTCGTGCGCCCCGTGCTGTTCATGGTCTACGCGGGCAACATGCGCTGGCGCACCAAGGCGGGTGACGAGATGGAGGCCCGCCTCGGGGAGGACGCCACGAAGGACATCCACTCGGCCGCATGGCGGACGGCGCTCGAGCCCACGGGGGAGTGGATCCCCTCGGTGCTGCAGGCCGCCGACCGTCGCCTCACCGAGGTGCGGCACGCGATCCCCGACGCGGGCGGGCTCGTCATCGCGACCGACCAGTCGATGGCGCGCGCCTACGCCGAGATCCTCGAGCGCGTCTGCGGCGAGAAGGTCACCGTCGTGCTGTCCGACGAGAAGGAGGCATCGGCGCGCATCGAGGCGTTCTCGAACAGCACGAGCCGGTGGATGGTCGCGGTGCGCATGGTGTCCGAAGGCGTCGACGTGCCGCGACTGGCCGTCGGCGTCTACGCCACCAGCTCATCGACGCCCCTGTTCTTCGCCCAGGCGATCGGACGATTCGTCCGAGCACGCCGTCGCGGTGAGACCGCGTCGGTGTTCCTGCCCAATGTTCCCGTGCTCATGGCGCTCGCGGGCGAGCTCGAACGCCAGCGCGACCACGCGCTCGACCGACGCTCGGGCGACGACGACGATCCGGGCCTGGAGGACGGCCTCCTCGAATCGGCGAATCGCGACGACAAGGCCTCCGACGAACTCCAGTACGAGTTCACCTGGCAGGCGCTCGGGTCGGACGCGACGTTCGACCGGGTCGTATACGACGGCACCGACTTCGGCACGTTCGCCGAGCCCGGCAGCGACGAGGAGCTCGACTTCATCGGGCTCCCCGGCATCCTCGAGCCCGACCAGGTCGCCGAGCTGCTGCGTCACCGGCAGGCACGGCAGGCGCGGCGCGCGTCGGACCGGCGCAGGAACGTGGCATCCACCGAGGAGGAGCCCGGCCACGCCGAGCCCGTCGCGCTGTACCGCACGCTCAAGGAGCAGCGGTCGCTGCTGAACAGCCTCGTCGGGCTCTATGCCCGGCAGACCGGGCAGGCGCACTCGCTCGTGCACGCCGACCTGCGCCGGGCGTGCGGCGGCCCCGAGGTCGCGCACGCGACCGTGACGCAGCTGCAGTCCCGGATCGAACTGCTGCGCAAGCGCCTCTCGGGGCGCTGAGTCCGCGCGGCGGCATCCGTCACCGGCGCGGCGTAGCATGACGCGCATGGACCGCCGCACGCGCGTACTCGTGATCGCGATCGTCGTCGCGTTCATCGCGTTCCTCGACGGCGCGGTCATCAACATCGCGCTGCCGGCGATCGAGGCCGAACTCGGTGGCGGCCTCACGCTGCAGCAGTGGGCGGTGGACGCCTACCTGCTGACGCTCGGCGCGCTGATCCTGCTCGCCGGGTCCCTCTCCGATTCGTTCGGGAGGCTTCGGATCCTCCGCATCGGCCTGTACGGATTCGCGGTGACCTCAGTGGTCTGCGCGATCGCGATGGACGGCGCCGTGCTCGTCGTCGCGCGAGCCCTGCAGGGCGCGGCCGGTGCCCTGCTCGTGCCCAGCTCGCTCGCCCTCATCATCGCGAACTTCCCGGCCGCGGAGCAGGGGCGCGCGATCGGTCGCTGGACCGCTTGGACGACGAGCGCGTTCCTCATCGGGCCGATCCTCGGCGGGGTGCTCGTCGACCTCGTGTCATGGCGGCTCGTGTTCGCGATCAACGTGGTGCCGATCGCCGCCGTGCTCGTCATGATGCGCCCGCTCGGCCGCGACGAGCCGAACCCCGACCGCGCCCGCGTCGACTGGCTCGGCGCCGTGCTCGGGGTGGTCGGGCTCGGCGGCACGGTCTTCGCCCTGATCGAGCAGGGGCGCCTCGGATGGGACGACCCGCTCGTGTACATCCCGGCGGTCGTCGGCGTGGTCGCCCTCGTCGCCTTCGTCCTCTGGGAGCGGCGGGCGGCGGCCCCGATGCTCCCGCTCACGCTCTTCCGGGCGAGGAACTTCGCGGCGGGAAACCTCGCGACGTGGTTCATCTACGCCGCGTTCATGCTGGGGCTGTTCGCCCTGCCGATCTTCCTGCAGGAGGTCGGCGGATTCTCTGCGACACTCGCCGGCGTCGCCACGCTTCCGCCGACGGCGCTGCTCGTGCTGCTCGGAGCGTGGTTCGGCACGCTCGGCGGCCGCTACGGGCCGCGGTTCTTCATGACCGCCGGCCCGATCGTGGTCGCCGTCGGCTACCTGCTGACGCTCATGATCGACCTGCCCGTGCAGTACTGGTGGCAGGTGTTCCCGGGCATGATCGTCGTCGGTCTCGGCATGGCCATGACGGTCGCGCCGCTCACGTCCGCGATCCTCGGCGCGGTCGAGCCGTCACGGGCCGGGATCGGCTCGGCGGTGAACAACGCGGTCGCCCGCATCGCCGGGCTCGTCTCCATCGCGTCGATCGGCGTGATCGTCGCGGGGCAGCTCGACGTCGACGGCTACCGGCGTGTGGCGATCGTCACCGCGGCGCTTCTCGTGGTCGGCGGGGTCGTGTCGTGGATCGGGATCCGCAACCCCGCCGCCACGGCGCCGGACGTCGGGGCGGTTCAGCCGGCGACGTCGGCGGAGACGCCGGCACCGGAGGATCGCCCGAGGTCCTGAGGCTCCGCGGCGGCGTCCAGCGCGGCCATGAGGTCGGCGGTGAGGTCGTCGACGTGCTCCAGCCCGATGGAGAGGCGCACGACGCCCGCGTTCGGCTTCGCGTGCGCCGCGACGGGGCGGTGCGTGAGCGACGCGGGATGCTGCACGAGCGAGTCCACGCCGCCCAGGGAGACCGCGTGCGTCACGAGCTCGCATGCCTCGGTGAACCGGCATGCGGCGTCGAATCCTCCCGTGAGCTCGAGCGCGATGATCGACCCCGCTCCCGCCATCTGGCGGCCGATGAGGCCCTGCGGGTCCTGGCCGGGCAGGCCGGGGTAGCGCACGCGCGCGACGGCCGGGTGCGCCTCGAGCCGTCGGGCGAGCTCCATGGCGGTCTCCTGCTGGGCGCGCACGCGGATGGGCAGGGTGCGGATGCCGCGGTGCAGCAGGTATGCGCCCATCGGGTGCAGCAGTCCGCCCGTCAGGGCGCGGACGCGGCGGAGCTTCTCGACCCACTCGATCGGGCCGGCGACCACGCCGCCCATGGCGTCGCCGTGTCCGCCCAGGTACTTGGTCGCGCTGTGCAGCACGAGGGTCGCGCCGTGTTCGATCGGGCGCTGCAGGACCGGCGTCGCGAAGGTGTTGTCGACGAGGAGCGGTACGTCGCCGGCGGCATCCGCTGCCCGCCGCAGGTCGATGAGCTCGAGGGTGGGGTTCGCGGGGGTCTCGACGATGACGAGCCCGGTGTCGGGGCGGATGGCGGCGGCGATGCCGTCCACGTCGGTCCAGGTGACCCGGGTGCCCAGCAGGCCGCTCTCGAGCACGTGGTCGGAGCCGCCGTACAGCGGGCGGACGGCCACGACGTGCGGCCTGCCGTCGGAGACGGTCGCGATGAGCGTCGCCGCGAGGGCCGCCATGCCCGTGCCGAACGCGACCGAACCGTCGGCGCCCTCGAGGTCGGCGAGCGCGGTCTCGAAGCGCGCGACGCCCGGATGCCACAGCCGCTGGTAGACGGCCGAGCGGCCCTCGGTGAGGCAGCCGCCCGTGGCGAGCTCCTCGTAGGACATTCCGCCGCTCTCCACGTCGCCGAGCGGGTTGGTCGTGGAAAGATCGATCGTGGGAACGTGCGAGCCCTGCTCGTGGACGCCCTCCATGCCGGCGTGGACGGCGCGGGTCTCGAGGTTCGACATCGGTGTCAGCATGGGAGCAGGCTACAGAATCTTCTATCCATTTGGACTCGTGACGAAGATGCTTGCAATTGTGCCCGAGATTGCGCAGTATCTTCAACAAAGACGGTGAGGAGCTCGACCATGGCGCAGAAAGCCGAACTCGACCGAGTCGACCGCGCGCTGCTCGCCGCGCTGTCGAAGAACGCCCGGGCCTCGGGTGCCGCCCTGGCCGCCGAGGTCGGCGTCGCCGAGTCGACGGTGTCGCTCCGTCTCCGCCGCCTGCAGAGCCTCGGCACCGTGCGCGGGTATCGCGTCGACGTCGACCTCGCGTCGCTCGGCGTCTCCCTGCAGGCCCTCATCGCCATCCGGCTCGTCAAGCACGACCGCAGCGAGATCGACGCGTTCCGCAACGCCGTGCCGCACCTTCCCGGCGTCCTGGGCGTCTTCCACATGGCCGGAGCCGAGGACTACCTGCTGCACGTCGCCGCGCGCGACGCGGAGGAGCTCCGCCAGTTCGTCCTCGCGCACCTCACCGGCCACCCCGCGGTCGCCCACACCGAGACGAACCTCATCTTCGAGTACGCCGACGGCGACGGCTGGCAGAAGCTCGTCGGCTGAGCCGACGTTCGGCGGTCCGAAATGCTGCCAATCCCGCCGCGGAGCGCCCAACGGCGGCATCCGCGACGCTAGCCTTTCGGAGGCCCAGCGGGGCCCGACGCGCGATGAGGCGGGCGCCCGGCCGACAGGTCGCGACCGTCGCCCGCGAACGGATGGAGCCGAATGACCGCCGACGAACCACAGGGCACGTCAGCCGACCGAGCACGCTGGAAGCGCCACATCGCCGCCGAGCGCGCGGAGGCCGCCGTCTACCGTGAGCTCGCCGCGCGGCGCGAGGGCGAGGAACGCGAGATCCTGCTCGCCCTCGCCGCGGCCGAAGGACGCCATGAGGCGCACTGGCTCTCACTGCTCGACGGCGATGACGGCGCCATACCGCGCGCCGATCTCCGCACCCGCATGCTGGCCGGGCTCGCCCGCCGCTTCGGGTCGATCTTCGTGCTCGCGCTCGCACAGCGCGCCGAGTCCCGCTCGCCCTACGCGACCGACCCGCACGCCACCGCCGCGATGGCCGCCGACGAGCGCATCCACGGCGAAGTCGTCCGCGGGCTGGCCGCACGCGGGCGACGCCGCCTCGCAGGCACGTTCCGAGCCGCGGTGTTCGGCGCGAACGACGGGCTCGTCTCCAATCTCGCGCTGGTCCTCGGCATCGGCGCAACGGGCGTGCCGGCGCCCATCGTCCTGTTCACGGGCATCGCGGGCCTCCTCGCCGGCGCCCTGTCGATGGGCGCGGGGGAGTACGTCTCGGTGCGTTCCCAGCGCGAGCTGCTCGAGTCATCCGCCCCGGACCCCACCGCGCGCGAGGCGCTCGTCGACCTCGACATCGACGCCAACGAGCTCGCGCTCGTGTACCGTGCGCGCGGCATGGACCCGCAGGACGCCGTCGAACAGGCCTCGCTCGTCGTCGCGCGCGTGCAGGCGGCCGGACGCACCCCCGCACCCACCGACGCGATCGGTCTCGTCGACGACGACCACGAGGCGGTCGGCACGGGCGTGAACGCGGCGATCTCGAGCTTCCTGTTCTTCGCGACGGGAGCGCTCATCCCGGTGCTGCCGTGGATCTTCGGGATGTCGGGCACGGCCGCGATCATCACCGCGACGGTGCTCGTGAGCCTCGCGCTGCTCCTCACGGGCGCCACCGTCGGCCTCCTGTCCGGTGCGTCGCCGCTGAAGCGCGCCGTGCGGCAGCTCGCGATCGGACTGGGGGCGGCCGCCGTCACCTACCTGCTCGGACTCGCGTTCGGCACCACGATCGGATGACGGCCGCTCAGGGATGCGGCGGAGTCGTCACGAAGTCGATGAGCTCCTCGACGCGGCCGAGCAACGCGGGCTCGAGATCGCCGTACCCGCGGACCTGCCCGAGGATGCGCTGCCACGCGCGCGCGATGTCGGACTGCTCGGCGTGCGGCCAGCCGAACGCCGCGCACACGCCGTGCTTCCATGACGTGCCGCGCGGGATCGTCGGCCACGCGTCGCGCCCGAGTCGGGCGGGTTTCACCGCCTGCCAGATGTCGATGTACGGGTGGCCGACGACGAGCACGTGTCCGCGGTGTCGGCCCCGCATGACCGAGTCGGCGATGCGCTGCTCCTTCGAGCCGGGGACGAGGTGGTCGACGAGCACGCCGACCCGGCGCGCCGGACCCGGCTGGAACCCGTCGAGCACCTCGCCCAGCACGTCGACGCCCTCGAGGTACTCGACGACCACGCCCTCGACGCGCAGGTCGGCGCCCCAGATCTTCTCGACGAGCTCGGCGTCGTGGCGCCCCTCGACGAAGATGCGGCTCGGTAGGGCGACCTTCGCCGGTCCGGATTCCGTGGCGAACGACCCCGATGCCGTCCGAAGGCGACCCTGGGGTGCGGCGGCCTTCGGCGCGACGAGCCGCACGGGCTCGCCGTCGACGAGGAACCCGTGGCCGAGCGGGAACATGCGCGTTCGCCCGTGGCGGTCCTCCAGCGTCACCGTCTGCTTCTCGACGCCGACGACGGCGCCGCAGTACCCGTCGGCGGCGAGCTCGACGACGAGGTCGCGGGTCGCGGGAACCTCGGGGATCGTGCGGCGACCGGCGGCACGCCAGTCGCCGGCGAGCACGTCATCGCCGTAGCGGTCGGGTCCGGAGCGATCGTGACTGTGGGCGGGCACCGCACGAGGCTAGCGGATGCCGCATCGCGGGGGGCCGCGACACGACGCCGCTCAGGCGGCGGTCGCCGTCCTCGCGCGCCGAGCGAGCGCCGCCGTCCACGCCGCGCCCAGCCCGGCGATCGCCGCCGCGACCGCGAACGCCCACGGGATCCCGAGCGGCGCCGCGACGAACCCGAGCAGGATCGGCCCGATCCCCAGTCCGAGGTCGATCGCGGCACTGCCGGTGCCCGACGCGATGCCCCGTTCGGACGGTGATGCGGTCGCGAAGATCGCGGAGAAGAAGGCGGGCGTGCTGAAGGCGACGCCGACCGCCATGACGACCGTGGCGACGAGGAAGCCGGCCGGTTGCTGCCAGGCGGCGGCGACGACCGCTCCGACTGCGATCGTGACGAGCGCCGCAGTGCCGAGCGCGAGCGATGGGACGCGATCGGGCACGCGCGCGAAGGCGATCCGGCAGACCACGACCGTGCCGCCGTACACGAGCAGCACCACGCTCGGATTCTCGAACCCGGTGCGGGTCGCGTGCAGCGATGCGAAGGCGAGGAGGCCCCCCATCGCGATGAGCGACGTGAGGAATCCGAGCGAGGCCGGGATCGCGGGCCGGTGGATGATGCGCATCGGTTCGTTCGCCACGGGACGGGTGGTCCGTGTCTCTCCGACGATGAGCACGATCGCGGCGGCGAGCGCCGCGACGGCGGCCGCGCCCATCCAGACGGCCGCGTAGCCGCCGGCGTCGAGGAGGACCTCGCCGATCGGCGGACCGAGCGCGAGCCCGAGGTAGAGGCCGAGGGAGTTGTACGACAGGGCCTCGCCCATGCGCTCCGGCGGCGCGATGTCGGCGAGCGCGGCGAAGCTCGCGACGAAGAACGCGGCCTCGCCGACGCCGCCCAGGAGGCGGAGCGCCACGACGACGACCAGCGAGTCGGCGGTCGCGGTGAGCGCGAGGGCGCCGGCAGCGAGCAGGGCGCCGCCGACGAGCAGCGGTCGGCGACCGAACTGGTCGGCGAGCCGCCCGGCGATGGGCCGCAGCACGAGGGCGGACACCGCGAACGCGCCGAAGGCGATACCTGCGGCGGCCTCGTTCCCGCCGATCGGGCCGACGACGTACAGCGGCAAGGCGAAGATCGCCATGCCGTCGGCGGTGAAGTAGGCGAGATCGGCTGCCGCGAGGGCGACGAACGCCGTCGTGATGAGCGGTGCACGCGTCGGCCGGGCCACGGGAACGCTCCGTCAGCCTGCCGATGCGACGGTGCGCACGGCCATGCTCCAGCGTATCGCCGCTGTCGCGCGGCTGCAGGGTCCACCGCGCGACTCAGCGGAAGTCGCGCGACCGGTTCGACGTCGACACGGTGAGCGGCTCGAAGCGGTCGGCGACGAGGTTCACGACGCCCTCGCGTGAGCGCTCGAGGATGCCGCGCACGACCATCGCGGGCGCCTCGCGGGCGATGCGGCGGTACCTCGTCCAGACGCCGACGCTCGCGATCACGTTGAGCGTGCCGGACTCGTCCTCCAGGTTCATGAACGTGATGCCGCTCGCGGTCGCCGGACGCTGCCGGTGCGTGACGACCCCGCCGACCTCGATGCGCCGGCCCGACTCCGCCTCGGTCAGCCGATCGATGCGGACGACGCCACGCGTGTCGAGCCGGTCGCGCACGTGGCGGATCGGGTGGTCGTCGGGGGAGATGCCCGTGGCCCACAGGTCGTAGACGACCTGCTCGGCGTCGTTCAGCAGCGGCAACAGCGGCGGCTGCACGACCACGACCGCGCCGGGGAGGTAGTCGGCGCGGTCCTGCGCGGCCTCGCCCGCGAGCCACAGCGCCTGCCTGGGCTGCAGGTCGAAGCACTCGAACGCACCCGCCGCGGCGAGCGCTTCGAGCTGGGCCGCGTCGAGGTCGGCGCGACGCGACAGGTCGGCCATGTCGCGGTAGGACCCGTGCTGCTCGCGCTCGGCGACGATCCGCTCGGCCACCTTCGCCCCGATCGAGGTGACGTCGGCGAGGCCGAGCCGCACCGCGAACGCGCCGTCGCGGCGGTGCTCCGTCGAGCGGTCGGGCGCGTCGCGGTCGAACGGGCCGATGGGTGGCTGGGTGGCGTCGGCGCAGCCCGGCATGCCGGTGGGGCGACGGATGCCGCGTGCCCCCGCCGCGGCATCCGACGCCGTCTCATCGGGGTCGGCCGTGCCGGCCGTGCCGGCCGCCTCGAGCCCCGCGTGCACGCCCGACCGCGCGAGATCGGGCCGGAGCAGCTCGACCCCGTGCCGCCGTGCGTCGGCCGTGAGGGTGTGCGGCGAGTAGAAGCCCATGGGCTGCGCGCGCAGCAGCGCCGCGAGGAACGCGGCCGGGTAGTGCAGCTTCAGCCACGAGCTCGCGTAGACGAGCAGCCCGAAGCTGATCGCGTGGCTCTCGGCGAAGCCGAAGTTCGCGAACGCCTCGATCTTCTCGTAGATCGCGTCGGCCACGTCCGGGGCGATGCCGTTGCGCTCCATGCCCGCGTAGAGCTTCGCGCGCAGCCGCTCGATCTTCTCGACGCCGCGCTTGGAGCCCATCGCCCGGCGCAGCAGGTCGGCGTCGGCCGCGTCGCAATCGCCGACCGCGACGGCCATCTGCATGAGCTGCTCCTGGAACAGCGGCACCCCGAGCGTGCGCCGCAGCACCGGTTCGAGCTTCGGGTGCAGGTAGGCGACCGGCTCTTCGCCCGTGCGGCGGCGGATGTACGGGTGCACCGCACCGCCCTGCACCGGCCCGGGCCGGATGAGCGCGATCTCGACGACGAGGTCGTAGAAGCAGCGGGGCTTGAGTCGGGGGAGCGTGCCCATCTGCGCACGCGACTCGACCTGGAACACCCCGATCGAATCGGCGCGGCACAGCATGTCGTAGACCGCCGGTTCCTCCTTGGGGAGCGTCGCGAGCTCCCACTCCTCGCCGGTGTGCTCGCGCACGAGATCGAACGTGTACTGCAGCGCGGCGAGCATGCCGAGGCCGAGCAGGTCGAACTTCACGAGGCCCATCCACGCGCAGTCGTCCTTGTCCCACTGCAGGACCGTCCGGTTCTCCATGCGGGCGTGCTCGATGGGGCACACCTCGCCGACGGGCCGGTCGGTGAGCACCATGCCGCCCGAGTGGATGCCGAGATGCCGGGGGAACGTCAGCAGCTGCTCGGCCAGCTCGACGACGGCCGGCGGGATGTCGTGGTCCTGCGTCTCGACGACGGCGCCCCAGCGCTCGACCTGGCGCGACCAGGCATCCTGCTGGCCGGTGGAGTAGCCGAGCGCCTTCGCCATGTCGCGCACGGCGCCCTTCGGGCGGTAGCTGATGACGTTCGCGACCTGCGCGGCGTTGTGCCGGCCGTACTTGCCGTAGACGTACTGGATGATCTCCTCCCGCCGGTCGGAGTCGAAGTCGACGTCGATGTCGGGCTCCTCGTCGCGCAGCGACGACAGGAACCGCTCGAACGGCAGCTCGTAGAAGATCGAGTCGACCCCGGTGATGTCGAGCACATAGCAGACCGCCGAGTTCGCCGCCGAGCCGCGACCCTGGCAGAGGATGCCCCGGCGCCTGGCCTCCTGCACGAGGTCGTGCACGATCAGGAAGTAGCCGGGGAAGTCCTTCTGCTCGATGACGTCGAGCTCCTTCGCGAGTCGCTCGCGCACGTGGCCGGGTACGCCCGGGTAGCGCCGCTCGGCGCCGCGCCACGTGAGCTCGCGCAACCACGACATGGGCGTGTGCCCCTCGGGGACCTCCTGCCGGGGCAGCTTCGGCCGGGCGCTCCGCAGCCGGAACGTCAGGTCGCGCGCGAGCTCCACGGAGTGCGCGACCGCGCCGGGGTAGCGGTCGAACCGGGCGAGCATCTCGGCGCCCGAGCGCAGGTGCAACCCGTCGGAGGCAGGCAGCCACCCGTCGAGCTCGTCGAGGCTGCGCCGCGCGCGCACCGCGGCGAGCGCCGACGCGAGCCGGTGCTCATCGGGGGTCGCGTAGTGCACGGCGTTCGTCGCGAGCACGGGCAGGCGCGCACGGGCGGCGAGCTCCGCGAGCGCGTCGTTGCGCACCTGGTCCATCGGGTCGCCGTGGTCGGTGAGCTCGACGACGACGTGGTCGCGCCCGAACAGCGCGACGAGTCGGTCGAGCTCGCGCCACGCGGCATCCGCCCCGCCCGCGCCCGCGAGCGCCCGACGCACCGCACCCTTGCGGCAGCCCGTCGAGATCACCCAGTGGCCGTCGGCTCGCGCCGCGAGTTCGTCGAGGTCGTACACCGGGCGGCCCTTCTCACCGCCCGCGAGCTGGCCCGCGGTGATCGCCGAGGCGAGCCGGTGGTACCCCTCTTCTCGAGCGGCGAGCACGAGCAGGTGGTCGCCCTCGGGGTCGGCCGCGCCCATCTGCGGCTCGGTGAGCCCGAACGACAGCTCGGCGCCGTAGACCGTGTCGAGCTCGGGGTACGCCTCGGCGGCTTCGGCGAACCGCACGATGCCGTAGAACCCGTCGTGGTCGGTGATCGCGAGGCCCGTGAGGCCCAGGCGGTGCGCCTCCTCGACGAGCCGTTCGGGTCCCGAGGCGCCGTCGAGGAAGCTGAACGTCGAGTGCGCGTGCAGCTCGGCGTACGGCACGATCGGCCCGGTCGGCCGTTCCTCGGCCTCCTGCGAGGGGCGGTACGGATGCCGCTTCCGGCTCCACCCCGGACTGTCGCCGCCGTCGGCCAGCACCTTCGAGGTGCTCGGTCGCTGTCGGTCGGAGAGCCGGCGTTCGAGCTCCGACCACGGGATCTCGGGGTTGTTCCAGCCCATCAGTCGTACCTCGCCTCGGCCCACCAGCCGTCGGCGTCGCGCACGAGCAGCCACGCGCAGCCGTCGTGGTCGACGACCTGGAACCGGTGCACGCGCCGGGCCCGCTCGGCATCCCACCAGCGTTCGACGACCGGCCACGGGCCCGCCCACGCCCGAACGGGCGACGGTCGTGCGCCGGCCACCGCGAAGGAGACGGGCGCCGCCGAGATCGCCCCGCGGGCGTCGACGGCGACCGGCGTGCCGCCCTCGTCGGCGAGCGCCACCGACATCCGCTCACGGAACACGCTCGCAGGCGCGAGTGCGGGCAGGCTCCCCGGCCATGGCGCCTCGGCCGCCCCACGCTCGGGTGCGCGATCGCCCCACGGCACGAGCACCTGCCGGTCGACGAGCATGCGACCGCCGCCGACCGCCGCGGTCACGACGCCCTCGTGCCCGAGCATGCTCTGCACGCGCGTGAGCCCGTGGTGCACGCGCTCGTCGGGCCCGCCGCCCCACAACCCCTCCTCGTGATTGCCCGTGGAGTCGACGCGCTCGGGCACGATCCGCAGCCGCACGATCGCGGCCTCCAGCCCCGCATCGGCAGTGCTCCCGCCCTGCAGCTGCCAGCGCACGCGGTCGACCACGTCGGCGGGCGTGAACCAGTGCGGGTGCAGCCAGCTGCGGCTCGAGTGCCCGCCACGGTCGTCGTCGAGTTCGATGCGGATGCCGGTGCACACGAGCCGCACGGCCCGCATCCGCTCGATGAACTCCTCGGCCCGCACCCGGAACGCGAACGCGAGCTGGTCGATTCGCTCGAGCGGGGGCTCGAAGTGCTGCTCGACCTCGAAGTCGGGCGGCGGCGTGCGCGGCGCCACGCGAGACTGCTCGCGTCCCGCCGCCCGGTCGTGCGCGAACGCGCCCGCCGCTCCGAACCGGCGCCGCACGTCATCGTCGGGCAGCGCCGCGAACTCGCCGAGCGTGCGCACGCCGAGGCGGTGCAGGAGCGTCGTCGTGCGCGCGTCGGTCACGAGCGACACCGGCAGCGGCGCGAGGAACGCGGCCGCGCCACCGGCCGGCACGACGTGCACCGAGGTGCCGCGACCGGCCCGCGCTGCCTGCTCGGCCGCGAACGGGCCGTCGGCGACACCCACCCGGGCACCGGCGACCCCGAGCCCGGCCGCCGCATCGAGGAGCGCCCGCGCCGCGGCATCCTCGCCCCCGTAGTACCGCGACGGACCCCGCGCACGCATCGCGAGCGTGCCCGGCCGGAGCACCTGCAGGCCCGGCACGATCGCCTCGATGCCGCGCACGACCGGCTCGAACGCCCGGTGGTCGAGCGCCGCGTCGTACTCGAGCACCGTGAGCGCGGTCGAACGGTACTGCGCCTCGCGGAGCCGCAACCCGCGCGCCACGCCGTCGCGCCGTGCCGTGGCCGAGCACGAGTGCACGAGTCCCTTCTCGGTGAGCGCCACGGGGAGCGCAGGGTCGACGCCGTGCTCGCGGCACGCCGCGAGGACCGGCCAGTCGGGGCACCACAGCACGATGGTGCGCACCGCCCCGCTCACGACGCCCTCGCCGCGAAGTCGGGCCGGTGCATCATGCCGCCGACGTCGTGGGCGACGGATGCCGCGCCGCGGGCGGTCGCCTCGACCCCCTCGTCGACCGCCGCGAACCCCAGGTCGCCCGCGGGCAGCCGCAGGCGCCGCCGGCTGCCCCGGCCGACCTCCCCGCGACCCGTGACCCGGACCATCACCTCGCGTTCGGCGAGGTGCCCGTGCCCGTGCCCGAGCCCGGACCACTCGCTCCGCTCGAGTTCGAGCCGCGCGTCGCTGCCCGGCCAGTCGCCGTCGACGAGCAGTAGCGCGCCCCGCTGCCGGAGCCGTGCCGCGAACCGCGACGCCTCGGCCGGCGCGAGCCGCCCCACTGGCCGAACGGCCACCACCGGGATCACGTCGGCGAGCGCCGCCGCGACCGTCAGCCACTGCCGCCCGGGATCGGGCACGAGCACGAGCCGCTCGAGGTCGACGCCGAACCGGGCCGCCGCCTCGACGCCGAACTCGGGGATGCCCGCGACCGCGACCCACCGCCCGCTCCGCGACGGCCCCGCGAGCGCGGCCATGAGCAGCGTGACCGACCCCTCGACCTGCACGACCGCGCCCTCGCGGAGCGCGCCGCCCGGCAGCACCGCGGCGAGCGCCGGATGCGTCGGCACGGCCCGCGAGTCGAGCCGGGTGGCCTGCATGCCGCGGATGCGCGCCTGCAGTTCCTCGACGCGCTCCACCCGGCCCGCCGCCGCTGCGGAAGCGGTCGGCCCGGGTCGGGGAGCGGTCATCGTCACCACTCAATGTTCGAACACATGTTCGAATACGGCAAGTCGCCGATGCCACGCGTCCACGCCCCCGACCGGGGGTCGCTTCGGCTCTTCCCCTCGTTCGACCCTGTGCAGAATTCAGGATCGAAGGGTGCGAGGAGGGCCTCCCGGGAGCGATACACCGCGCCCAGGGGGTGGCGGCGTCGGTTCGCTCCTGAATTCTGCACAGTGCACGACCACGCGTTAACGCGAGAAGGCCGGATCCGAAGATCCGGCCTTCTCGACAACGCGTGCGCGAGGGGGGACTTGAACCCCCACGCCCGTTAGGGCACTAGCACCTCAAGCTAGCGCGTCTGCCATTTCCGCCACCCGCGCGTTGCCGTGGACCCCTGATCCCTCAGCGGCCGTAGAAGACATTAGCACGGTTTTCCGGGCCCGCTGAACACGCGCGGACGCCCGCCGACGCTAGCGTGGACCGCATGGCCGAGACCACCCCGACCGACGCCCGACCGACCTCCGCGGAGGCCGCGGCAGCGGCCGCCGGCCTGCCCGACGACCTCGACGAGACCGGGGTCATCGCGCGCGACCTCATCCGGTTCGACACCACGAACCACGGCGAAGGCCGCTCGAACGGCGAGCGCGAGGCGGCGGAGTACGTCGAGGCGCGCCTGCGCGCGATGGGACTCGAGCCGGCCGTCTTCGAGGCGGCGCCGCGCCGCACGAGCGTGGTCGCGCGCGTTCCGGGCGCGAACCCCGACAAGCCCGCGCTCGTGCTGCACGGCCACCTCGACGTCGTCCCGGCCGATCCGCGCAACTGGAGCGTGGACCCGTTCGCCGGCGAGATCCGCGACGGCATGCTGTGGGGTCGCGGCGCGGTCGACATGAAGGACATGGACGCGATGATCCTCGCCGCGGTCGGCGACATCCTCGCCGAGGGAAGGCTGCCCGAGCGCGAGCTCGTGCTCGGCTTCTTCGCCGACGAGGAGGCCGGCGGGCTGTACGGTGCGAGCTGGCTGGTCGACGAGCACCCCGGACTGTTCGCCGGCGCGACCGAGGCGATCAGCGAGGTCGGCGGGTACTCGATCACGGTCGGCGATGAACGGGCGTACCTGCTGCAGACGGGCGAGAAGTCGCTCCTCTGGGTTCGGCTCGTCGCGCACGGCACTGCGGCGCACGGATCGCGCCTGGTGCGCGACAACGCGATCACGCGGCTCGCCGAGGCGGTCGCGGCGATCGGGCGCCGAGAGTGGCCGCTGCGACTCACCGACACCACGCGCGAGCTGCTCGCCGCGATCGCGGGCGCGCTCGGCGTCGATCCGGAGCAGGTGTCGCCCGACGAGCTCGCGCTCGCGACGGGGTCGGCGTCGGGGTTCATCACCGCGACGCTCCGCACGACGTCCAACCCGACGCTGCTCGATGCGGGCTACAAGCACAACGTGATCCCCGACCGTGCCGAGGCGCTCGTCGACATCCGCACCCTGCCGGGGGAGGAGGACGCGGTCCTCGCCGAGATCCGCGAGCTCATCGGCCCCGACATCGAGATCCAGACGGTGCATCGCGACGTCGGCCTCGAGGCGCCGACGCGAGGCCCGCTGGTCGACGCCGTCACGCAGGCCCTGCAGGCCCACGATCCCGAGGCGACCGTGTTCCCGTACCTCCTGAGCGGCGGAACCGACAACAAGTCGCTCTCGCGCCTCGGCATCGCCGGCTACGGCTTCGCGCCGCTGCGGCTCCCGGCCGACATCGACTTCCCGGCGATGTTCCACGGCGTCGACGAGCGCGTGCCGCTCGACGCACTAGTCTTCGGTAGGCGGGTCCTCCGCGACCTCCTGCTCGCGTACTGAGGTCCGCGCACCGACGTACGTCCCACCACTCCCGACCACGACGGTCCCGTGCCCTCCGCCGTCCGGAGGGCGGAAGGCGATACCCAGTTGCTCGAAGCGATCATCCTCGGCCTCGTGCAGGGACTCACCGAGTTCCTGCCGATCTCGTCGAGCGCGCACCTGCGAATCCTCGGCGAGTTCCTGCCCAATGCGGCCGACCCGGGGGCGGCGTTCACCGCGATCACGCAGCTCGGCACCGAGGCGGCCGTGGTCGTGTTCTTCTGGCGCGACATCGTGCGGATCATCCGCCACTGGTTCGGGTCGCTGGCCGGTCGCGTGCCCCGCAACGACCCGGATGCGCGCATGGGCTGGCTCATCATCGTCGGCTCGATCCCGATCGTGGTGCTCGGCCTGCTGTTCCAGGATCAGATCGAGACCGTCTTCCGGTCCCTGTACGTCGTCGCGACGATGCTCATCGTGTTCGGCATCGTGCTGGGCCTCGCCGACTGGGCGGGCGCGAAGCGCCGCAAGCTCGACGACCTGACGGTCCCGCACGGCATCTACTTCGGCCTGGCCCAGTCGCTCGCGCTCATCCCCGGCGTCTCGCGCTCCGGCGGCACGATCACCATGGGCCTGCTGCTCGGCTACGAGCGCGCTGCCGCGGCGCGGTACGCGTTCCTGCTCGCGATTCCCGCGGTGTTCGGGTCGGGCTTCTACCAGCTGTTCAAGAGCTGGGGCGAACCGGCGGTGTACGGCCCGCTCGAGACGGCGGTCGCGACCGTCGTGGCGTTCGTCGTCGCACTGCTCGTCATCGCCTTCTTCATGAGCTACATCTCGAAGCGCAGCTTCCTGCCGTTCGTGATCTACCGGATCGCGCTCGGGACGACGATCTTCGTCCTGCTCGGCACGGGCGTCCTGCAGCCGTTCTAGCAGTGCGCGGGCGTAGCAGCAGCGAGCGGATGCCGCGGAGCGGCCGGTGGGCTCAGCCCCCGTCGCGTGGCCGCCACGGACCGCCGCCGGGCTGGTCGCCGCGTCGACGCAGGTACCGCTCGAACTCCTGCGCGATGGCCTCGCCGGATGCCTCGGGCGCGTCGGCGGCGTCGCGCGCCTGCTCGAGCTGCTGGATGTAGCCGGCCATCTCGTCGTCGTCGGAGGCGAGCGCGTCGACGCTCGCCTCCCACTCCTTCGCCTCGTCCTCGAGGGAGCCGCGGGGGATGCTGAGCCCGGTGAGCTCCTCGACCTTGCCGAGCAGTGCGAGGACGGCCTTCGGCGAGGGTGCGTTGTGCACGTAGTGGGGGACCGACGCCCAGAGCGACACCGTCGGGATGCCGACGCGCTCGGCCTGGTCGGCGATGACGCTGAGGATGCCGACCGGCCCCTCGTACGACGACCGCTCGACGCCGAGCGCGGCGCGCACCTCCGGGTTCTCGCTCGAGGCGAACACCGCGAGCGGCCGGGTGTGCGGTGCGTCGGCGAGCATCGCCCCGAGCAGCACGATGCCCTCGATGTCGGCCGACAGCGCGGCATCGACCAGCTCGGCGGCGAAGCCCTTCCAGGTCCTGGCCGGCTCGGCCCCGAGGAGCACGTGCAGCGTGTCGGCGCCGGGGCCGGTGACGCCCTCCTCGTCGGGCTCGGCGGGGATGCCGCTCGGGCCGAGGATCGCGGCACCCGGCCACTTCAGCCGGCGAGTGCCGTCGGGCTCGGCCTGGATCGTGGGGCGCGTGAACTGGTAGTCGAAGTAGAGCTCGGGATCGACGGCGGCGACCTCGGCGAGCCGGAGTCGTTCGGCGAGGAGCCTCGCGGCGCCGGTGGCAGCTTCGCCTGCGTCGTTCCACCCCTCGAACGCGACGACGAGGAGTCGTCCGCCCTCGAACCCGGTCGGCTGGTGCACTCGGTTCGCCCCGCTTCCCGAGCCCGGGACCTCCGGGCTCACCTCCACAATAGGGCGTGCGGATAGAATCGCCCGTTGTGATCAGACCCCTCCCCGCCGCCGTCCTCTGGGACATGGACGGCACCCTCGTCGACACCGAGCCGTACTGGATGCGGGCGGAGGGCGAACTCGTCCGCGAGTTCGGCGGTGACTGGACCGACGAGGACGCGCTGCAGGTCGTCGGCGCCGGCCTCTGGGAGGCCGCCGCCGTGTTCCAGCGGGCGGGCGTCGACCTCGACGCCGACACCATCGTCGCGCGACTGACCGCACGCGTGCGCGAGCAGCTCGCCGAGCACGGCGTGCCGTGGCAACCGGGCGCGCAGGCGCTGCTGAAGTCGGTGCGCGACGCCGCTGTCCCGACCGCGCTCGTGACGATGTCCGTCCGCGCGATGGCCGAGGACATCGTCGCGGCCATCCCGTTCGAGGCGTTCGACCTGCTCGTCACGGGCGACGAGGTCGCCGAGCCGAAGCCGCACCCCGAGCCCTACCTCACGGCCGCCGAGCGACTCGGCGTCGACATCGCCGAGTGCGTCGCGATCGAGGACTCCGTGCCGGGGCTGCGCTCCGCGGCATCCGCCGGCACCGTCGCGATCGGCGTGCCGCACATGGTGCCGCTCGACCCGGCCGCCGCGCACGTCATCTGGGACAGTCTCGACGGCCGGACGATCGACGACATCGCACGCGTCATGGCCTCCGCGAAGGAACGCGCGTGAGCCGCGGCGAGGCGAGCGGGCCCTTCCGCGCCGGCGACCGCGTGCAGCTGACCGGACCGAAGGGCCGCCTGCACACGATCACGCTCGAGCCGGGCAAGCTCTTCCACTCCCACAAGGGGCCGATCGCGCACGACGACCTCATCGGCCGGCCCGACGGCTCCGTCGTCGCCAACCAGGTCGGCGTCGAGTACCTCGCGCTCCGGCCGCTGCTCAGCGACTTCGTGATGTCGATGCCGCGCGGCGCGGCGATCGTCTACCCGAAGGACGCCGCGCAGATCCTCGCCCAGGCCGACGTCTTCCCGGGCGCGACCGTGGTCGAGGCGGGCGTCGGCTCCGGTGCGCTCTCGCTCTGGCTGCTGCGCGCGATCGGCCCGGCCGGTCGCCTGCTGTCGTTCGAGCGCCGCGAGGAGTTCGCCGACGTCGCGCGCGGCAACGTCGCGACCTTCCACGGCGAGGACCCCGCGAACTGGTCCATCACGCTCGGCGACCTCGCCGAGGCGCTGCCCGAGCAGGCGCCCGCGGCATCCGTCGATCGCGTGGTGCTCGACATGCTCGCCCCCTGGGAGTGCGTCGCCGCCGTCTCCACCGCATTGAAGCCCGGCGGCGTGCTGCTCTGCTACATCGCGACCGTCACCCAGCTCTCGCGGGTCGCCGAGGCGATCCGGGCGACCGGCTGGTACACCGAGCCGCAGGCGAGCGAGACCATGGTCCGCGGATGGCACGTGCAGGGCCTCGCGGTCCGACCCGACCACCGCATGATCGCCCACACCGGGTTCCTCCTCACCGCGCGCCGGCTCGCGCCCGGCACGGTGCTGCCCGAGCTCAAGCGCCGCCCGTCGAAGACCGAGTTCAGCGACGAGGATTTCGAGGCCTGGACCCCGGGCGCCCTCGGCGAGCGCAACGTCAGCGACAAGGTGCTCCGCAAGCGCGCGCGTGCAGCGGATGCCGCGGCCCGCCGTTCGCGCGGTGACGACGACACCCCACCCGACACCGAGACGGCCGACGCCGACTAGGCTGTCTGCGCCCGTTCCACCCAGACGAAACGAGGACCCGTGCGACTCCCGCTCGCGCTTCTGGCCACCGCGACCGCCGTCGCGGTCACGCTCACCGGCTGCACCGCGGCACCCGAACCCGAGGCGACCTCCGGTGCCTCGTCCGACCTCATCGAGGTCGAGGGCGACTTCGGCGACGAGCCCCGGGTCGACTTCCCGACGCCGGTCTCGCCGTCGGAGACCCAGTGCACGGAGGTCATCGAGGGCGACGGCGACCGGCTCGTGGCGGGCCAGCAGGCACTGGTGGGCCTCGCCGTCTACAACGGGTCGACCGGCGAGGAGCTCACCGTCGGCGGGTTCGGCGAGGAGGAGCCCGTGCCGATCCTGCTCGGCGGCGGCGGCATCCCGGGGTTCGCCAAGGGACTGAGCTGTGCGCGTGAGGGCTCCCGCGTCGCCGTGGTCGTGCCGCCCGCCGACGCGTTCGGCGAAGCCGGCAACGAGCAGCTCGGCATCGGTCCCGAGGACAGCCTCGTGGCGGTGTTCGACGTGCAGCGCGCCTTCCTCCGGAAGGCGGACGGCGCTCCGCAGCTCTCGCGCGACGGCTTCCCCGCCGTGGTCACGGCGCCCGATGGTCGACCCGGCATCACGGTGCCCGACACGGAGCCGTTCGAGACGACCGAGGTCGAGGTGCTCAAGGCCGGCTCGGGGGACGTCGTGGAGGACGGAGACCAGGTCGTCGTGCACTACACCGGCGTGCTCTGGTCCGACAACGAGGTGTTCGACTCGACCTGGGAGAACGGCGGGCCCACGGCCTTCGTCGTCGCCGAGGGCGAGGGATCGCAGGTGGTTCCTGGGTTCTCGGAGGCGATCATCGGCCAGACGGTCGGGTCCCAGGTGGGCGTCGTGATCGCACCCGAGGACGGCTACGGCGACACCGAGCAGCCGGGCATCCCCGCTGGCTCGACGCTGTTCTTCGTCATCGACATCCTCGGCGTGGTGTGACGGGCGGGCGCATCCTCCGCCCGGTGCGCCGGTCAGTATGATCGCTGACGTGGCGACATCCAAGCGCACGGGGGAGCCGAGGATCCCGGTCGAGGACCGGCTGTTCAGCCTCGTGCTCGCGTTGCTCGCGACCGAGACGGGGCTGCTGAAGTCCGAGATCCTCTCGACCGTGCGCGGCTACGCCGAGCGATACGACGACCGCGGCGGCAATGCCAACCTCGAGCGGCAGTTCGAACGCGACAAGGACGAGATCCGCGACCTCGGCATCCCGCTCGAGACGATCGAGTCGCCCGACCGGCCCGGCGACAACCAGGCCCTTCGGTACCGGATACCGAAGGGCGACTACGACCTCCCCGTCGACGTGCGCTTCACGCCCGACGAGCTGGCGCTGCTCGGGCTCGCCGCCGAGGTGTGGCGTGAGGCGTCGCTGTCGGCCGACTCGCAGCGCGCGCTCACGAAGCTCCGCTCGCTCGGCATCGAGCCGCGGGAGCCCGTCATCGGCTACGCGCCACGGCTCCGGGTGCGGGATGCCGCCTTCGAGCCGCTCCGGCAGGCGCTCGACAAGCGACAGCGCGTCCGCTTCCGCTACCTCAAGCCGGGGGAGCACGAGCCGCGACTGCGCACGGTGGAACCGTACGCGGTCGTGCTGCACGAGGGCCGCTGGCACCTGCACGGCCGCGACGCCGACGCAGCGGGGCCCCGCACCTTCCTGCTGTCGCGCATCGTCGGCGACGTGCACACCCTCGCGGGCACGGCGTTCGACCCGCCGCCCGCCGACGTCCAGGATCGCGTGCTCGCCGACCTCCAGGCCTTGCGGCAGGCGAACGTCGCCGACCTCGCGGTGAGCGCGGGATCCGACGCCGAGGTGCGGCTCGGGAAGCGGGCGGTGCGGTCCGACGAGGACGCCGGCGTCATCCGCCTGCACTACACCGATGCGGCCGTGTTCGCCGACGAGCTCGCCTCGTACGGCCCGGAGGTGCGCGTGATCTCGCCCGCGCCGCTCCGGGGCGCGGTGCGCGAGCGGCTCGCCGCCGTCGCCGCCGCGCACCGAGCGGGAGGAACACGATGAAGGGGCCGTCGCCGCGTCGAGCGGCCGGTATGCGGGCCCCCGACAAGCTCGTGTTCCTGCTCGCGCTCGTGCCGTACCTGCTCGAGCAGCGTGTCGTCGACGTCTCCGAGGCCGCGGCGCACTTCGGCGTCGGCGAGGAGGAGATCCGCGACGCGGTGAAGCTCATCGCCACGTCGGGCCTGCCCGGGGCGACCGGCACCTACCAGCCGAACGACCTGTTCGACATCGACTGGGACTCGTTCGAGGAGGACGACGTCATCGTGATCGTCCACCACGTCGCGATCGACGATGCGCCGAGGCTCTCCGCACGCGAGGCCGCGGCGCTCATCGCGGGCCTGCAGTACCTGTCCGCGTCGCCCGAGAACGCCGGGAGCGCGTCGCTGGCCGCGCTCACCGAGAAGCTGCGGGCCGGGGCCTCTGCGGCGCCGAGCAGGCTGGCGGTGGCCGAAGAGGCCGCGGACGCCTCCCTCGCCGTGGTGCGTCGCGCCGTGGCATCCGGCCGGCAGCTCGAGTTCGACTACCTCAATGCGCGCGGCGAGCGACGGCACCGACGGGTGGATCCGCTCCGCATCGCGTCGCTCGGCGCGGACTGGTACCTGCAGGCGTTCGACCACTTGCGTGAGGACGTGCGCAACTTCCGCATCGACCGCATGAGCGGGCTCGAGGTGGCCGAGGAGCCGATCGCCGACCACTCCGATCGGGCCATCCCCGAGACGCTGTTCCAGGCGTCCGACACCGACCTCGAGATCGTGGTGGACGTCGCGCCTGCGACCCTGCCGTTGCTCGCCGACTACCTCGCCGACTCCACGACGACCGAGATCGACGGCCGCCTGCGCGTCACGCTGCGACTCGCGCACGTGCACGGCCTCAAGCGGCTCGTCGCGGGCCTTCCCGGCCTCGTCACGGTCGTCTCGCCCGCCGAGGCCCGCGCGGTGGTCGCGGAATGGGCGGAGGCCGGGCTGGCCGGCTACCCGGACGATCCGTCCGAATCGACCCGCGACCCGGAGACCGAGTGAGGCGGACCGCCGGATCGACCGGGTAGACTGGCCGGACCATCCCGCCAGAATTGGACGAGCACCTATGTTTGGAAACGCCTTCACCGGTTGGCACGCGCTGATCATCCTCCTGGTGATCCTGCTGCTGTTCGGTGCGCCGAAGCTGCCCGCGCTCGCGCGCAGCCTGGGCCAGTCGATGAAGATCCTGAAGAGCGAGGTCCGGTCGGACTCCGAGGAGCGCACCGACGCGTCCGACGATACGGCGACCACCGACGCGCCCGCGAGCGGAGCATCGACGACCTCGTCGACTGCGGCGAGCACTCCCACCGCGTCCGCGGCCCCCGCCGATCCGGCGAAGCGCACGGACGCCGGCCCGAACGCCTAGCCCTGTGACCGCCGTGAAGGATCGCGGCAGCGCGAACCGCGAGAAGCGGATGTCGCTCGGCGCGCACCTCGTCGAGCTGCGGAAGCGGCTGTTCAGGTCTGCCATCGCCATCGTCCTCGGGGCGGTCGTCGGCTGGATCCTGACGGACCTCTTCATCTGGAACGCGATCCAGGCGCCCGTCGAAGCGGTGGCCGAGGCGCAGGGCGGCGGGGGCATCATCTTCCCGACGATCTCCAGCGCGTTCGATCTCCGCCTGCAGGTGGCGTTCACGGTCGGAATCGTCATCTCCAGCCCGGTGTGGCTGTACCAGATCTTCGCGTTCCTCGTTCCCGGCCTGAACCAGCGCGAACGCAAGTTCTCGTTCATCTTCCTGGCGTCGGCGATCCCGCTGTTCCTCGCGGGTTGCGCTGCCGGCTGGTTCGTCCTTCCCAACATCGTCAAGCTCATGACCGGGTTCGTCCCGGAGGGCAGCGAATCGCTGCTCACCGCGAAGGAGTACTACGACTTCGTCCTGAAGCTCGTGCTCGCCATCGGCATCGCCTTCGTGGTCCCCGTGTTCATCGTGCTGCTGAACCTCGCCGGCGTCATCAGCGCCGCGTCGATCATCAAGTCGTGGCGTGTGGCGATCCTCGTCATCACCCTGTTCACCGCGATCGCCACCCCGTCGGCCGACGTCGTGTCGATGTTCATGCTGGCGATCCCCATGATCGGGCTGTATTTCGGCGCGTACGGCATCGCCTACCTGCATGACAAGCGGGTCGCCAAGCGCCTGGAGCGGGAGTTCGGCACGCCTGTCTAGGCTGGAGGGGTGATGAGCCTCTCGCCGGCGGAACGCTACGCCCTGTCCCGGCAGCAACGGCGCCAGCCGAGGCTGCAGGAGTTCGCGGCGAACCTCTCCTTCGACCTCGACCCCTTCCAGCGGGCCGCGTGCGGCGCCCTCGACGAGGGCCGCAGCGTGCTCGTCGCCGCACCCACGGGCGCCGGCAAGACGGTCGTGGCGGAGTACGCCGTATACCTCGCCATGCTGTCCGGCGACGAGAAGGTGTTCTACACGACGCCGATCAAGGCGCTGTCGAACCAGAAGTACCAGGAGTTCGTCGAGGCCTGGGGGGCGAGGAACGTCGGACTCCTCACGGGGGACACCAACATCAACTCCTCGGCGCGCATCGTCGTGATGACGACCGAGGTGCTGCGGAACATGCTCTACGCCGATTCGCCGCTGCTCGACCGGCTCGCGTACGTCGTCATGGACGAGGTGCACTACCTCGCCGACCGCTTCCGCGGTGCGGTGTGGGAGGAGGTGATCATCCACCTTCCCGAGGAGGTGCGCCTGGTCTCGCTGAGCGCCACAGTCTCGAACGCCGAGGAGTTCGGAGACTGGCTGCAGGCGGTGCGCGGCGACACCGACGTCATCGTCTCGGAGCAGCGCCCCGTGCCGCTCGAGCAGCACGTGCTCGTCGGCGGCAAGCTCGTCGACCTGTTCGACTCGTCGGGTCAGGCGGCGACGCACCGGGTGAATCCCGAACTCCAGCGCCTGGCCCGCGCGGGCGGCCGATCGATCCGTGGCCGCTCGGAGCGCGGCCGCCGCGGCAGCGACCGGGGGCGCTTCCACCAGGGCGGCCCGGGCGGCGGGCGCATCGATCGGCCTGATGTCGTCGCACTGCTCCACTCGAAGCACCTGCTGCCTGCGATCGTCTTCATCTTCTCGCGCGCCGGGTGCGACCAGGCCGTCCGCCAGGTGCTCCGCAGCGGCATCCGCCTCACCGACACCGCCGAGCGCGACGAGATCAGGGCGATCGTCGAGGAGCGGGCGCGGATGCTGCGCGACGACGACCTCGCCGTGCTCGGGTACTGGGAGTGGCTCGAAGGGCTGCAGCGGGGCGTGGCGGCGCACCATGCGGGCATGCTCCCGACGTTCAAGGAGATCGTCGAGGACCTCTTCCAGCGCAAGCTGCTGAAGGTCGTGTTCGCGACCGAGACGCTCGCGCTGGGTGTCAACATGCCCGCGCGGTCGGTCGTGCTCGAGAAGCTCGAGAAGTTCAACGGCGAGGCGCGCGTGCCCATCACGCCGGGGGAGTACACGCAGCTCACGGGCCGCGCGGGTCGCCGCGGCATCGACGTCGAGGGCCACTCGGTCATCCAGTGGATCGACGGACTCGACCCCGAGGCCGTGGCATCACTCGCCTCGCGCCGCAGCTATCCGCTCAACTCCAGCTTCTCGCCGACCTACAACATGGCCGTGAACCTCGTCGACCAGTTCGGTCGAGAACGCACGCGCCAGGTGCTCGAGCTGTCGTTCGCCCAGTTCCAGGCCGACCGGGCCGTCGTCGACCTCGCGCGCACGCTGCGCAAGCAGGAGGAGTCGATGGCCGGCTTCGAGAAGGCGATGCAGTGCCACCTCGGCGATTTCGGAGAGTACGCCGCGATGCGCCGGCGCATCTCCGACCTCGAACGTCAGCAGTCGAAGGGCAACGCGACGCACGCCCAGCGAGAGCGGATGCAGCGCGAGCTCGCCGCCGAACGCAAGCGCATGCGCGCGCACCCCTGCCACGGCTGCGCCGAGCGCGAGCAGCACTCGCGCTGGGCGGAGCGCTGGTGGCGCCTCAAGCGCGATCACGACGACCTCAGCCGGCAGATCCGCACTCGGACCGGGCAGGTCGCCAAGCGGTTCGACCGCGTCGCGGAAGTGCTCGAGCGGCTCGGGTACCTCGAATCCGACGGTCAGGGCGGCCTCGTCTCGACGGCGGCGGGCCGCACCCTCAAGCGGATCTACGGCGAACGCGACCTCCTCGTCGCCGAGTCGCTCCGTCGCGGCCTGTGGGACGGGCTCGACGTGGCCGGCATCGCGGCGATGGCGGCAGCGCTCGTGTACGAGCCGCGGCGCGACGATCGCGGCATCCAGTTCCGGCTGCCCAAGGGACCGTTCCGCATCGCCTTCGATCGCACGACCGACGCGTGGAGCGAGCTCGACGACGTCGAGCGCGACCACCGTCTGCCCGGCACCGAGCAACCGTCGCCGGCGCTCGCCTCGGCCATGCACGCGTGGGCTCGGGGCGCGGCGCTCGGCAGCGTCCTGTCGGAGACCGAGCTCGCCGCGGGCGACTTCGTGCGGCTGTCCAAGCAGGTCGTCGACCTGCTCGACCAGGTGTCGATCGTCGCCGACGCCGAGCTCGGTGCGACCGCGCGCGCCGCGATCGACGCGGTGCGTCGCGGCGTGGTCGCCTACGGTGCGGCGGCATGAGCGCGGTGCCCACGCGAACGGATGCCACGGCCGCGGCATCCGTCGACGCCACCCGGCCGCTGATGCCGCTGTGGGCGGCGCTCATCGTGTCCGCCCTCGGCGGCGTCGTGTACGACCTCGGTTTCCCGGGCGCGAGCGTGTGGCCGCTCGCGTTCGCCGGCATCGCGATGGCGCTCGTCGCGCTGATCGGCCGGTCGTCGTGGGCGGCGTTCCACATCGGCCTGGCGTTCGGGCTCGCGTTCTACCTCACGCACGTGTCATGGACGTCGCTGTACCTTGGCCCCGTGCCGTGGCTGGCGCTGTCGATCCTCGAATCGTGGTTCGTCGCAGGTGGGGCGGTGCTCATCGCACTCGCGTACCGTTGGGTGCCGCGGGCCACCTCGTCGCGCTGGGCACGGCTCCTGCTCCTCCCGCTGCTCGTCGCCGGGCTGTGGATCCTCCGCGAGACGGCGACCGGAACACTGCCGTACGGCGGCTTCCCGTGGGGGCGAGCCGCACTCAGCCAGTCCGAGAGCCCGTTCGCGCAGGTGGTCTCCTGGGTCGGATCGAGCGGGCTCGGCCTGGTCATGGTGGTCATCGTCGCGGGTGCCGTCGAGTGGGTCCGGCTGCGAGGATGGCGCGACCTCAGGACCGCGGTCCCCGTGGCGGCGCTGCTCGTCGCGGCGATGGTCGTTCCCGCGTGGCCGACCGTGGCGAGCGGCGAGCTGCGGGTCGCGAGCGTCCAGGGCAATGGGCCGTCGGGCTACTTCGACGAGCGGGAGCCGGGCGACGTGCTCGCCGCGCAACTCGAGGCGACCGAGCCGGTGCTCGACGAGCCCGGGATCGACGTGCTGCTCTGGCCGGAGGGCGGCTCCGACATCGACCCGACCCGGAGCGATGAGGCGGCTCGCGTGTTCGACGACCTGGGCGAACGACTCGATGCCCCGATCGTCCTGAACACGGTCACCGTGGATGACGAGGAGCGGTTCTACAACACGTCCCTGCTGTGGAAGGCCGGCGAGGGGGCCGTCGACCGGTTCTCGAAGCGGAACCCCGTGCCGTTCGGCGAGTACATCCCCGACCGCTGGTTCTTCGATGCGCTCGCCCCGGAGCTCACGGGCCTCATCCAGCGCGGTTACTCGCCGGGGACGGAGCCTCCCGTGTTCGAGCTCGACGGTGCCGTCGCGGGCCTGGCGATCTGCTTCGACGTCATCTACGACGGACTCATCTGGGAGGGCGCACGCGACGGCGCCGAGGTGTACCTGTTCCAGACGAACAACGCCGACTTCCGCGGCACGGACGAGAACCAGCAGCAGCTTGCGATCGCGCGCCTGCGCGCCATCGAGACGGGCCGGAGCGTCGTGAACATCTCGACGGTCGGCACGAGCCAGGTCATCGATCCCGCCGGTCGCACGATCGACTCGCTGCCCGCGTATGAGGCCGGTGCCATGGTCACCGACGTCGAGCTCCGCGAGGGGTTCACCCCGTCGGTGGTGCTCGGCGGATTCGTGCCGACGCTCATCACCCTCGGGGCCATCGCCGGACTCGTCATCGCCGGGGTCCGCGCCGCACAGCAGAACGCCCCGCGCCGGACGGGGTCCGGGCGGGGCGACGGCGTGGAGTCGGCGGCCTAGGCGCCGATCTTCTGCTGGCCTCGACGGGCCCGCAGGTAGTTGAGGCGCTCCTCCAGGAGCTCCTCCAGCTCGGCGCGAGTCCGGCGCTCGAGCAGCATGTCCCAGTGGGTGCGGGCGACCTTCTCGCCCGACCGGTCGATCTCGACCGGCTTCGAGTCGACCAGCAGCACCGCGGAACCGCCGCAGTGACGGCACTCCCACATCTCGGGGGTCTCCGCCTCCGTCGAGAAGGTCATGATCGTCTCTTGGCCGCACGCCTCGCACTGGTACGTGTAGTCCGCACGGTCGGCGAACACGACGCCGTCCTCGCTCTGCAGGCTCTGGGCGCCGATTCGCATGCCCCGAAGGCTCCGGTCCGCCATGGCGTACTCCTCTCGATCGTCACTCAGGTATAGACGATCAAGCTGGGCATCCTCTTCCCGCGGGCTGGGCTTTTGCCGGGCGACTCTCAGTTTCCCGCGACGACGCGCAGTGCGACGTCGGCGCGATCCGTCACGATGCCGTCGACGCCGAGGGCGAGCAGTCGCCGCATGTCGGCCTCGTCGTTGACCGTCCAGACGTGCACCTCGAGGCCCGCCGCGTGGGCCGAGTCGACGAGCGCGGGTGAGAGCAGCCGGATCCGGCCGACCCGCTCGGGGATCTGCAGCGCGTGCGCGCCGGCGACCGCGCGGCGCAGCAACGGCGCACTGCGGGTGACGGATGCTGCGCGCGCGCGGAGCACCGACGCGCGACCCGCCGACGTGGCGACCCCGGGGACCATCGCGGCGAGCCGCCTGCGACGGGCGTCGGAGAACGCGGTGAGCAGCACGCGGTCGGCCCCGTCGGCGCGGCGGACCGCGTCGACGGTCGGCTCGACTCCGGCATCCGTCTTCACGTCGATGTTGAATCGCGTGCTCGGGAACGCGTGCAACAGCTCGCCGAGCGTGGCGAAGCCCTGGCCGGCGCCGAGATCGACGGTCCGGAGGTCGGCGAGCCGCAGGTCGGCGACGCGCTCGCCGCGCCCGACGGCGACCCGCCGAAGCGTGGGGTCGTGAGCCAGCACGGCCTCGCCGTCGGCGCTCACGTGCACGTCCGTCTCGAGGTATTCGACGCCGGCCCGGACCGCATGCTCGAACGCGAGCATGGTGTTCTCGGGTGAGTCGAGCGCGAGGCCCCGGTGCGCCAGCACGCGCGGCCTCGGCGGGTCGAACCATTGCGACGCCACGTGCGGGTCAGCCGGGCAGGTCGGTGGGTGAGCCTGAGGTGCCGGGGGAGCGGTCGCCGGGCTTGGGGGTGAAGGCGTTGCCGATGCCCTTGAGCGCTTCGGTGAGCTCGCTCGGGATGATCCAGAGCTTGTTCGAGGCGCCCTCGGCCAGTTGCGGCAGCATCTGCAGGTACTGGTAGCCGAGCAGCTTCGGGTCGGGGTCGCCCTTGTGGATCGCGTCGAACACGGTGAGGATCGCCTCCGCCTCGCCCTGCGCCCGGAGCACGGCCGCCTTCGCGTCGCCCTCGGCGCGGAGGATCTCGGCCTGCCGGGCACCCTCGGCCTGCAGGATGGCGGCCTGCTTCGTGCCCTCGGCGGTGAGGATCGCGGCGCGCCGGTCGCGCTCGGCGCGCATCTGCTTCTCCATCGAGTCCTGGATCGAATGGGGCGGGTCGATCGCCTTGAGCTCGACCCGGGAGACCCGGATGCCCCACTTGCCGGTGGCTTCGTCGAGCACGATGCGCAACTGCCCGTTGATGTTGTCGCGGCTGGTCAACGCCTCCTCGAGGTTCAACCCGCCGACCACGTTGCGCAGCGTGGTGGTGGTGAGCTGTTCGACCGCACCGAGGTAGTTGTTGATCTCGTAGGTCGCCGCACGCGCGTCGGTGACCTGGAAGTAGACGACGGTGTCGATCGAGACGACGAGGTTGTCCTCCGTGATCACCGGCTGCGGCGGGAACGACACCACCTGCTCGCGCATGTCGACGAGCGGGCGGACCCGGTCGATGAACGGCACGAGGATGTTCAGCCCCGGCGTGAGCGTGCGGTGGTATCGGCCGAGTCGCTCCACCACGCCCGCATACGCCTGCGGGATGATCCGGATCGCGCGGATCAGGGTGACCAGGACGAAGATCCCGACGACGACGAGCAGGACGATGATGAAGATCTGCGTGATGAATCCGTCGATGCTGATCATGCTCGGCGCTCCTCGGTGTGGTCGGGTCGGATCGTCATGCGGGATCCCGCTCGACGGGGGCGATGACCACGGTGGCACCGTCGACGAGGATCACGCGCACGGCGGCCCCGGCTTCGAGCACGCCACGATCGGAGCCCGTCGCGAGGCGCGCGGTCCACGTCTCGCCGTTGGCGAGCTTGACGAGCCCGCCGGTGCCGCTCACCGACGACACCACCAGACCGGACATGCCGTCCAGCGCGGCGACGTTGCTCGGCGTCGGATCTTCTCCCCGTCGCATGTATCTCAGCAGGACCGGCCGGATCAGGAGGATCAGGAGCACCGAGACGGCGGCCGCGGTGAGGAACTGAGCCCACCATTCCCAGCCGAGCAGGTCGGCGCCGAGTCCCGCGACGGATCCGAACGCGATCATCAGGAAGGTGAACTCGAGGGTCAGGAGCTCGATCGTCACGCAGACGAAGATCAGGATGAGCCACATGATCCAGAGGTACTGGCTCAGGTCCACCATCGTGATCGCCCCTTCGACGAATCTATCACCGACTTCCGGGTGTTCAGCCGGGGGAGCGGTCGCCGGGCTTGGGGGTGAAGGCGTTGCCGATGCCCTTGAGCGCTTCGGTGAGCTCGCTCGGGATGATCCAGAGCTTGTTCGAGGCGCCCTCGGCCAGTTGCGGCAGCATCTGCAGGTACTGGTAGCCGAGCAGCTTCGGGTCGGGGTCGCCCTTGTGGATCGCGTCGAACACGGTGAGGATCGCCTCCGCCTCGCCCTGCGCCCGGAGCACGGCCGCCTTCGCGTCGCCCTCGGCGCGGAGGATCTCCCCCTGCCGGGCACCCTCTGCTTCGAGGATCGCGGACTGCTTCGTGCCCTCCGCGGTGAGGATCGCGGCGCGCCGGTCGCGCTCGGCGCGCATCTGCTTCTCCATCGAGTCCTGGATCGACAGCGGCGGGTCGATCGCCTTGAGCTCGACCCGGGAGACCCGGATGCCCCACTTGCCGGTGGCTTCGTCGAGCACGATGCGCAACTGCCCGTTGATGTTGTCGCGGCTGGTCAGCGCCTCCTCGAGGTTCAACCCGCCGACCACGTTGCGCAGCGTGGTGGTGGTGAGCTGTTCGACCGCACCGAGGTAGTTGTTGATCTCGTAGGTCGCCGCACGCGCGTCGGTGACCTGGAAGTAGACGACGGTGTCGATCGAGACGACGAGGTTGTCCTCCGTGATCACCGGCTGCGGCGGGAACGACACCACCTGCTCGCGCATGTCGACGAGGGGCAGCAGCCGGTCGATGAACGGCACGAGGAGGTTGAGGCCCGGCGTGAGTGTCTTGTGATACCGGCCGAGTCGCTCCACAACGCCCGCATACGCCTGCGGGATGATCCGGATCGCGCGTGCGATCACGACGATCGCGAAGATCGCGATCGCCGCGACGACCACCAGCGTGAGGATGGGCCCGATGTCGTTCACGCCTGTGCGCTCCTCTCCATGGGCACGACGACCGCCGTCGCGCCGTCGATACCGGTGACGAGCGTGAGCTCGCCCACGGCGACATCCGCCTGCTCGGTGACCGGCGACAGCCTCGCCGTCCACACGTCGCCGTTCGAGAGCCTGACCTGTCCGCCGGCGGCCGTGACCGTGCGCACCACCTTCGCCTCGACGCCGATGAGGGCGTCGATGTTGCTGCGGGTCGGATCCGCGCCGCGGCGCAGCATCCGCAGCAGTGACGGCCTCAGGGTGAGGATGAGCGCGACCGCCACGACGGAGGCGACGATGAACTGAGCCCACCACGGGATGCCGGTGAGGCCGGACAGCAGCCCGGCGACGCTGCCGAGCGCGAGCATCAGGAAGGTCATCTCGAGGGTGAACACCTCGATGGTCGCGAACACGAGGATCAGCACCAGCCAGGCGATCCACGCGTACTGCGTCAACACATCCACGTTCTCTCCTTCGCGACCCCTTGTCGAACCTAGCAGCGCGTCAGGCGCGCATGGGGGAGTTGGTAGTCTCGGGGGCGCGTCCGAGTGGCGCGCAGACATCCCACGCATCGAGGAGCCCATCGTGACCAACCCGCTCGCCCCCGGATCGCTCGACGGCCGCGTCGCCGTCGTCACCGGATCGTCTCGCGGCATCGGCGCCGACACGGCGCGCTATCTCGCCGGGGCCGGCGCTGCCGTGGTCATCAACTACCGCAGCAAGGCGCCTCGGGCCGAGAAGATCGCGAGCGAGATCACCGCGGCCGGCGGCCGGGCGATCGCGGTCGGCGCCGACCTGACGGATGCCGCGTCGGTGCAGGCCCTCTTCGCGCGCACCGTCTCCGAACTCGGGCCCGTCGACCTCCTGGTCCTCAACGCGTCCGGCGGCATGGAGACCGGCATGGGCGAGGACTACGCGATGCGCCTGAACCGCGACGCGCAGGTCAACGTGGTCGACAACGCGCTCCCGCACCTCGCGGAACGGGCCCGCATCGTGTTCGTCACGAGCCACCAGGCCCACTTCATCCGCACGACGCCGACCATGCCCGAGTACGAGCCCGTGGCACTGTCCAAGCGCGCCGGCGAGGACGCCCTCCGGGCGAAGCTGCCCGAGCTCGAGGCCAGGGGCGTCGAACTCGTCGTCGTCTCCGGCGACATGATCGAGGGCACCATCACCGCGACGTTGCTCGAGCGGGCGAACCCGGGCGCGATCGCCGCCCGCAAGGAGGACGCGGGCAAGCTCTACAACGTGGCCGAGTTCGCCGCCGAGGTGGCCTCCGCGGCGGTCGACCCGCTGCCCGAGAACCACACCCGCTACGTCGGCGACGTCTCAGGGTTCTCGCCCGAGCGGTAGCCCGGGCAGGAAGGCGGGGCCGGTCGAATCCGAGACGACCGGCCCCGCGGCCCGCCCGCGAGCCCCCCGGACTCAGGCGGACAACTGGAGGCCACGGCCGAACGTGAATGCGCGCACGATCTGCATGATGCCGAGCACGATGAGCGCGATGCCGGTCACCCAGAACAGGATCGCGGCGCCCCAGAACGGCGAGAACAGCAGCACGATGCCGGCGATGATGCTGAGGAGGCCGAAGAAGATCGCCCATCCCTTCGAGGCCGAGCTGCCGGCCTGTGCCAGTGCGACGGCGCCCTCGACGATCCAGAGGATGCCGACCAGTACGCCGAGGAAGATGCCGAGCACGACGGCGCTCTCGGTCGGGTTCGACAGCATCAGCACGCCGCCGATCACGAAGAGGATGCCGAGGATGATGTCGAGCGCTCTCGCGCCGCCCGACAGGCCCTTGGAGAAGATGCCGAGCCCGACGTAGGCGAGTCCGGCGATGAGGAAGTAGATGCCGATCATCACGGTGAGGACGATCGCCGAGTCCTTGGGCCAGAACGTGATGAAGATCCCGGCGATGAGGGCGAGGACGCCCGTGATGCCGAGCGTGACGCGGATCGTGTTGACCGCCGACTTCGTGAGCTCGGCCGAATCGAACGCGAAGGCGCTGAAGGCGCTGTTGGATTGCGGGGACGACATTTGCGACGACTCCTTCCGGCGCGCCCGGGGTGGCGCGCTCGGGGTCAGCGTATGCCCGCGATTCGCCGGAAGCGCGGAGCCGACGCGTCATTCCCGGCGTGTCGCGCCCGGGACTCGGCGCGGGTGCTCGGACGGGAAGGAGCGCCGACGACGGATCCGCGCGATGGGCCGTGCCTCGGGGACAGACGTGGGCCTGTGCTCCTCGATCCAGTCGTCGATCTCCTCCCACTCCGCCAGCAGCCAATCGTTGCGTTCGTCGTGGTCGGTCGGGATGTCGGCTCGCGAGACATCCCAGAACCGCATGGTGATGGTCTTGTCGGTGGGCAGCTCCCTCCACACGTCGGTGATGGTGCGGATCCGATCGAGTCCGGTGTGCGCGACGAAGAAGACGTCGGCGTCCGGCGCGGCGTCGATCGCGGCGAACAGGCCCCCCGGCCGCGGGGCCATCACGTTCTGCAGGCGGGCGGCGCGTTCGGCGGCCGCATGCAGGCCGGCCGCGTGCAATCGCTCGATGGCGCCGGTCCGGCGGCGCTCCGTGAAGTTGCCGCCCTCCGGGAAGATCAGCAACGCATCGCGTGGCCCCATGTCGCTCGCGAGCTCGCGGATTCGCCCCTGCAGGACATGGTCGGAGGTCCTTCGGGCGTCCGGTGCCGGCTCCGGGGCGAGGAACCGGTTCGGCAGCCGGTTGAGGACCACGTCGATGGCCGGATCCCACTGCATGGTGTCCTTCATCACGACCCGGGGCGACCGATCGAACCAGTGGTACAGGGCGTGGACGAGGATGAACGAGTCGCCGGGTCCTGCGTGGCGGCTCGCGATGACTCGGGGACCGTCATCGTCGTGGAACCCGGCGGGGACGCGCACGTCGATGTCGAGGCGCAGCACCGCACGCCCGTTCCAGAACAGGAACTCGAGCATCCGCGCGACCAGTCGGTAGTGCGCACGCCGGAAACCGGGGGAGTGGATGCCACGCCCGAAGCCCGAGGCGATCCACAACGCGAACAACGCGATCAGCCCGGCGGCATCCCACAGCAGGTACAGGTAGCCCATCCAGAGCAGGCGGGGGGTCCGGAGTCGGGGCTCGACGAAGATCGACACCGCGGTCGCGACGACGAGCCAGAGCGGGAGGAACGCCGTGAAGACCGCGGCCGCGAGGATGACGGCGGGGGCGAGGACGAGCCGACGAACCCACGTCGGCGGAACGCGCATCAGGCCGGCGAGCCGTCGGTCGCCGGCATCGGCGCGGACTCGTGATCGAGGTAGTCGGATGCCGCGCGATGGGCGCTCTCGATGCGCCGCCGCACCGCGGCCGGGGAGAGGTTGCGGACGATGCGGTTGTCGCGCTCGCTCGAGGTTCCCGTGGGGAGCACGTGCAGCCGCGTTCCGGCGGGAAGCGCGGCGGTGTCCCGGGCGAACCGGTGCCGGCGGGAGATCTCGAACGCGACGCGGGCGTTGTCGAACTGGTTGCGCGGCGCCGAGAGCGGGTACTCGATCCGCCCGACCTGCATGACGTAGATCTCGGTCGCGCCGGCCGCGGCGGCCTCGCTGACGGGAATGGAGTTCACGATGCCGCCGTCGACGAAGTGCTCATCGCCGATCCGCACCGCGGGGAACACGCCCGGAAGCGCGGCCGAGGCGAGCACGGCGGGGATCAGGGGTCCGTCGGTGAACCAGTGCTCGGCGGCGCGCTCGATGCTGGCGGCGCAGCAGCGGAACGCCACCTCGAGCTGTCGGAAGGTGCGCACCTCCGGAAGCGCGCCCTCGAGCAGGCGCAGCAGCGGACCGGGCGACATGACGTGCGCGCGTCCTGGCCGTACGCCGAGGCCCGTGGTGAGCACGCGCGCGTCCTTCGACGTCCAGGCATGATCCAGGCGCTCGACGCTGCGGTCCACGTCCGCGGCGATGATCGCGCCGTTGATGGCGCCGATCGACGTGCCCACGACCAGGTCCGGGCGGATGCCGCGCTCGAGCACCGCGCGGAGCATCCCGACCTGCACGGCCCCGAGTACGCCGCCGCCGCCGAGCACGAACGCCACCTTCGCGGACATGGCGTCATTCTTCCACCGAGCGGGGGACCGCGTCGGGTCGTTCGGCCTCGAACGCACGTTCGAATCGCTCGTTCGGCACCCCCGAGCCCACGTGCTGGACAACGCTCACCCGAAGTGGCAGCATCGCGCACGTGAGCACCAGTCCGGCGGAGGAACAGCGCCTGAACGATCTCGCCCGGCTCCGTCGCGTACGCGATCGGATGGACCGCGAGTACGCGCAGCCGCTCGACGTCGACGCGCTCGCGCGTGGGGTGAACATGTCGGCCGGGCACCTGAGCCGGGAGTTCCGCCGCGCCTACGGCGAATCGCCGTATTCGTACCTCATGACGCGACGGATCGAGCGGGCCATGGCGCTCCTGCAGCGCGGCGACCTGAGCGTCACCGACGTCTGCTTCGCCGTCGGCTGCTCCTCGCTCGGCACGTTCAGCACTCGATTCACCGAGCTCGTCGGGGTGTCGCCGAGCGTCTACCGCCGGACGGCGTCGCACCCCCTGGAGGGCGTCCCGTCCGTCCTCGCCAAGCGGGTGACCAGACCGATCAGGAATCGAGAAGCGGCGGCCGCCGGTCGTCAGTAGCGTGGCCGACATGGACATCACGATTCAGTACACGTTCCTGCCGCACACGGATCCCGAGGCCTCGCTGGAGTTCTACCGCGACACGCTCGGATTCGAGGTGCGGAACGATGTCGGGTACGACGGGATGCGCTGGATCACGGTCGGGCCGGCCGGACAGTCGGCGACGTCGGTCGTGCTCCACCCGCCCGCCGCCGACCCCGGCGTGACCGAGGAGGAACGCCGCACCATCGCGGAGATGATGGCGAAGGGCACGTACGCGAGCATCGTGCTCGCGACCGACGACGTCGACGCCGTGTTCGAGCAGGTGCAGGCCAGCGGCGCCGAGGTCGCCCAGGAGCCGATCGACCAGCCGTACGGCGTCCGCGACTGCGCGTTCCGCGATCCCGCGGGCAACATGGTCCGCATCCAGGAGCCGCGCTGACGATGACGACGACCGGGACCGAGCGTGCGTCGGGCACAGCGCAGCACGTCGCCGACAGCCACGACCTGATCCGCGTGCGGGGGGCGCGCGAGAACAACCTCAAGGACGTCAGCGTCGAGATCCCGAAGCGACGGCTGACCGTGTTCACCGGCGTCTCGGGGTCGGGCAAGAGCTCGCTCGTGTTCGACACCATCGCCGCCGAGTCGCAGCGCATGATCAACGAGACGTACAGTGCGTTCGTCCAGGGTTTCATGCCGACGCTGGCGCGCCCGGACGTCGACGTCCTCGAGGGTCTGACGACGGCGATCCTCGTCGACCAGGAGCGGATGGGCGCGAACGCGCGCTCCACGGTCGGCACGGTCACCGATGCGAACGCGATGCTGCGGATCCTCTTCAGCCGGCTCGGCCGGCCGCACATCGGGTCGCCCCAGGCCTTCTCGTTCAACATCCCGACCGTGCGGGGGAGCGGGTCGATCACGGTCGAACGCGGCGACGGCAAGGCCGTCACGGCCGAGTTCAGCCAGCTCGGCGGCATGTGTCCGCGCTGCGAGGGCATGGGGACGGTCTCCGACATCGACCTGACCCAGCTCTACGACGATCGCAAGTCGCTCGCCGAGGGAGCCCTCACCGTGCCGGGATACAACGCCGAGGGTTGGATGGTCCGGATCTTCAGCGAGTCGGGTTTCCTCGACCCGGACAAGCCGATCCGCGACTACACGGAGGCGGAACTCCACGACTTCCTGTATAAGGAGCCGACCAAGGTCCGGCTGCAGTCCATCAACATGACCTACGAGGGGCTCATCCCGAAGATCCAGAAGTCGTTCCTCTCCAAGGACCGGGAGGCGATGCAGCCGCACATCCGGGCCTTCGTCGAGCGCGCGGTCACGTTCAAGCCCTGCCCTGAGTGCGGCGGGACCCGGCTCAGCGAGGGCGCCAGGTCCTCGAAGATCCGCGGCATCAGCATCGCGGACGCCTGTGCGATGCAGATCAGCGACCTCGCCGAGTGGGTCCGAGACCTCGACGAGCCGTCGGTGGCGCCGCTGCTCTCGACGCTGCGGCAGATCCTCGACTCGTTCGTGGAGATCGGCCTCGGCTACCTCTCGCTCGAGCGTCCGTCGGGAACGCTGTCGGGGGGCGAAGCGCAGCGCACGAAGATGATCCGTCACCTGGGGTCGTCGCTGACGGATGTCACGTACGTCTTCGACGAGCCCACGGTCGGGCTGCACCCGCACGACATCCAGCGAATGAACCGGCTGCTCCTGCAGTTGCGCGACAAGGGCAACACCGTGCTCGTCGTCGAACACAAGCCGGAGGCGATCGCGATCGCCGACCACGTCGTCGACCTCGGCCCGGGCGCCGGCTCCGCCGGCGGCGAGGTGGTGTTCGAGGGCACGGTGGACGGGCTGCGGGGGAGCGGCACCCTCACGGGCCGCCATCTCGACGACCGCGCGACGCTCAAGTCCTCGACGCGCACGCCGACCGGCGCGCTCGAGGTCCGCGGCGCGTCCGCGAACAACCTGCAGGGCGTCGACGTCGACATCCCGCTCGGCGTGCTGACGGTGGTGACCGGCGTCGCCGGATCGGGCAAGAGCTCGCTCATCCACGGCTCGGTCGCCGGGCGCGACGGCGTCGTGTCGGTCGACCAGGGTGCCATCCGCGGGTCGCGTCGCAGCAACCCGGCGACCTACACGGGCATGCTCGAACCGATCCGCAAGGCGTTCGCGAAGGCCAACGGCGTCAAGCCGGCGTTGTTCAGCGCGAACTCGGAGGGAGCATGCCCGAACTGCAACGGTGCCGGGGTCATCTACACCGACCTGGGCCCGATGGCGAGTGTGGCGAGCACCTGCGAGGTCTGCGAAGGACGGCGATTCGACGCGTCCGTGCTCGAGTACCGCTTCGGCGGACGCGACATCAGCGAGGTGCTCGGGATGCCCGTGTCGGAGGCGGAGTCGTTCTTCGGAACGGGGGAGTCGCGCATCCCGGCGGCACACGCCGTCCTGCGGCGGCTCGCGGACGTCGGCCTCGGGTACATCTCGCTCGGGCAACCGCTTACCACGCTGTCGGGGGGTGAGCGGCAACGACTGAAGCTGGCGACCCGCATGGGGGAGCAGGGGCAGGTTTACGTGCTCGACGAGCCCACCACCGGCCTGCACCTGGCCGACGTCGAGCAGCTGCTCGGCCTGCTCGACCGGCTCGTCGCATCCGGCAGGTCGGTCATCGTGATCGAGCACCACCAGGCGGTCATGGCGCACGCCGACTGGATCATCGACCTCGGGCCCGGCGCCGGGCACGACGGCGGCCGCATCGTGTTCGAGGGCACCCCGGCGGATCTGGTCGGCGGTCGCACGACGCTGACCGGGCAGCACCTCGCCGACTACGTCGGCCGATGACCGTTCTGGCATCGACCCGAACCGAAGAGCTGAAAGGAGTCGGCCATGGCTGACACGAAGAAGACGGCGGCGCGCGACGAGAACCCCGAGGGCTTCACGGACGAGGAACGCGATGCCATGAAGGCCCGCGCCAAGGAGGTGCGCCGCGGGAAGAAGCAGGACGGCCGCGCCGACCTGCTCGAGAAGCTCGCCGAGCTCGAGGGCGCCGACCGAACGATGGCGGAGCGGCTGCACGAACTCATCACCGAGCACGCGCCGGAGCTCGCGCCGCGCACCTACTACGGAATGCCGGCGTGGGCGAAGGACGGCAAGGTGCTTTGCTTCTTCCAGCCCGCGCTGAAGTTCAAGACCCGGTATGCCACGTTCGGCTTCAACGACAACGCCATGCTCGATGACGGCGAGATGTGGCCCGCAGCGTACGCGCTCACGGAGCTGACGCCGGCGGGGGAGAAGGCGATCGTCGAGCTCGTGAGGAAGGCGGTCGGCTGACCGGCATCACTCCTGAGGAGCATTCGGCGGTCGACGCAGGTCGCGCATCGCGCTCGGCACTGCGCCCACCAGGCGGAGCCAGTCGCCGAGCCTGTCGTCGGTCTCGCCGCAACGGAAGCCGACGTAGCCGTCGGGGCGCACCGCCACCACGCCACGCCCGGGATGGCCGACGAGACGGTGGACGCGTACTGGACCATTCGGCGCTTGCCCGCCGAGCATCCCTGGGTCGCATGGCGCATCGGGTTCGAGGAGGACGTGGATGCCGGGTGCCGCCGTCAGTTCGTGGAGTCGACCCCGACGACCGCCGATGGTGGCAGGCGCGTCGGGGAGTCGGTTGCCCGGGCGGGGCCAACGCGTGGCGCGTGGCTCGGCGTCTCGGGAGATGCTGCTGTTCCGATAGTGCACGAACGGCTGGGAGAGCAGCCGGACGCCGGCCGCCGTGACATGCCGCCGCCGCAGCAGTCCCGGGAGCAGGGGAGCGGCATACGGCAGGAGCACGCCCCGGGCGAGCCGGGCGGCGGGGTTCGCCGATGCCTCGCCGAAGAAGATCAGATGGGTCAGCGCAAGCACTTGGTGAGCGGCTCGTCGCCGTTCCTGGTCGTACGATTCGAGCAGCCGCTCGTGAGCGTCGCCCGAGGCGGCGAGGCCCAGCTTCCATCCCAGGTTGACGGCATCGAGGATTCCGTTGTTCATGCCCTGTCCGCCGGCCGGCGAATGCGCGTGAGCGGCATCGCCGACGAGGAACAGCGGTCCGCGTCGGAACGGCTTCGCCACTCGGTGCTGGAGCGGCACTCGGGCCGACCAGCGGACGTCGTCGATGGTCGCCCCGAGGCGCGACTCGCGGATGAGACGACGCACCTCCTCGGGTGGCACGCCTTCACCCAGCTGCCCGAACGGCCCATGCGGCGGGACGTCGGCGGGGCGGGTCGCGAGCATCCGCCAGCTGGCACCCTCGCCGAGCGCGAACAGGAACGCCAGCCCGGCATCTCCCACCGCGACGTGGAGCACGCCCGGCTCCAAGGCCGTGCCGAGCTCCACATCCGCGAGGATCGCCTCCACCGGGTAGGGCGCCCCGCACCACTCCGCGCCCACGAGGCGGCGCACGGAGCTCGACTGGCCGTCGCACCCGGCGACGAACCGGCAGGGCAGCTGCTCAGCCGTCCCGTCGGCCGCGCGGAGGCGCGCCGACACCATCCCTTCCTCAGACGGAAGCCCGTCCAGGCCGAGGAACTCGACACCCCACTCCACGTCCACGCCGCGCTCGCGGGCCAGGACGTCGTCGCGGTGCAATCCGGGGACGACCTGGTAGCGGATCGAGCCGGGGACGCTTCCCAGTTCGAGGACCCGCCAGAGCGATGCGGCGTACTGCTGGGCCAGCTGAGGGCCGTCCCACTCGTAGAGCCCGCGATAGACCCCGGAGCCGTCATGCGTGCACCAGAGCTTGGACACGTACCCCGGGAACCCGACGAACAGCGGGGTGTTGAGCAGGCTCTCCGCTTCGAAGGCGCGGTGCATCCGACGGCCACGGATCAGGCGGAGCCTGAAGGCGACGACGAGCACGCACGGGTCCACGGGCGGCCTCCGGTCGACCGTCGTCTCGCGGTAGACGCGGGCGGTGCTCCCGTCAGCGAAGCGCAGCACGCGCCCCACTTGGCCGCGCGGCAGGTGGACCCGCCGACGAACGAGCATCACCATGCTCGCTCCGACGCAACGTGCCACCGCCCGCCAGGCCGGGCCTCTCGGCGCCGGTCCCGGTTCGCTCAACATCATCTCGCCCCCAGTGCGCGCGCATCTCGGTGCGTCGGCATCGGTCTCGATGATCACGGATGAGCACCCGATCGCATAGGGTCCTTCGACCTCAGCGCGTATCGTGCGCTGAAGTTCGGGCCCGCCGTAATGCGCCGATAATGCACATTATGTCCGTTCAACCAGGGGACGCATCCCCTCGTCGGGCTGGGCGGCGCACAAGGGCAATTCACTGAAGTCGCTTCACAATGGCGCGGCTTCAGTGTCCGGGAACCGCAGCAGTACGGCCCCGGGATGCCCGGAGGCGGATGATCGGACTCAGGAACGCTTCTCGGAGCGACGCCTCAGCTTCTCCAGGCGCTCGTCGCTGGCCGGCATGCCGTACTCATTGAGCGGGCCGCTTGCCGCGGGTTCGGGCAGCCGCTCGTCGGTCGGGCATTCGAGCAGCACGTTCGACGTGGATTCGTCGATGCGGTGCTCGAACATCGGGTGTCCGCAGAGCGGACACGGCTTCTCCCCCGACTGACTGCGGTCGTCGGGCTCCTCTGGGGCCACCGTCGGCGACTCGAATGCCGGGGTCATCACCCGGTCGACGCGATCGAAGAACCGCGTGAACGCGTTTCGAGTGTCGGGGCCCGCCTCTTCGCGTGCCATGGCGTGATGGTACTCCCGCGGGGCGACGGCCCGCGAGGAAAATATGGACAAAGTCACTATCGATAGTTATAGTATCCATATGCGGATGTCCGAGCTCAGCCGAACCACCGACACGCCGGTCGCGACCGTGAAGTACTACCTGCGTGAGCGCCTGCTTCCGCCCGGACTCCGCACGAGCCCGAATCAGGCGCAGTACGGCGACGAGCACGTGCGTCGCATCCGTCTCATCCGGGCGCTGCTCGGCCCGGGCGGGCTCGACGTCGCGACCGCGCGCGAGGTGATCGGCGCGATCGACTCCGACCTGCCACTCCCCCACGTCTTCGGCGTCGCCCAGCGAGCGGCATCCGCTCGAATCGACGAACGAGAAGTGGATGCCGCCGCACTCGAGCGCGCCGACGACCTGCTCGGCGGGTTCGCGATCCACCAGGACAACCCGGGACGCACGGCGACCGCGGCCGTCATCCGGGCCATCGAGGGGGTCGGCCAGCGGGATGCCGACGACTGGTATCGCCGATACGTCGAAGCGGCCCTCATCGTCGCCGAGGCCGACCTCGACATGGTCGAAGCCCGTGCCACCCGCGACGAGAAGGCCGAGACCGTCGTGGTCGGCACGGCGCTCGGCGACGCGCTGTTCGCGGCGCTCCGGCGAGCCGCGCAGGAGCACGTCTCCACCATCAGGTACGAGCCCGAACGGGCCGAAGCGATCCGACGCACGAGGAGTTCTCGATGACCACCCTGACCGACGCACCGAGCCCGTCGTCGCGGGCACGACGAGACGTCGTCCTCGCGGCACCCCTGCACCGGCCGCTCCTCATCCTCACCATCGCGATGGTCGCCCTCGCGGGCGCGAGCGTCGTCGGCCTGCTCCTCGATGACCGGGTGCTGGTCGGCCAGCCGATCTGGGCGAAGCCGCTCAAGTTCTCGCTCTCGATCGCGATCTACGCGGTGACCCTCTCGTGGCTCATCAGGCTCACTCGGGGGCGCCTCCGCCGCGTGTCGTGGTGGGCGGGCACGATCAGCGCGGCCGCGCTCGTCGTCGAGATGGTCGTCATCGTGGGCGCGGTCGTCGCCGGCACGACGAGCCACTTCAACGTGTCGACGCCGCTGGCGACGGCGTTGTGGTCGGCGATGGCGGCGTCCATCGTCGTGGTCTGGATCGCCACGCTCGTCGTGGCCTTCGCGCTGTTCCGGGCGCCGCTCGGCGATGCGGCGCGCACGCTCGCGATCCGCGCCGGCGCGATCCTCGCACTCGGCGGCATGGCCCTCGCGTTCCTGATGACGAGCCCGACCGCCGAGCAGCTCGCCGACTTCCGCGGCATCGCCGGCGCGCACTCCGTCGGGGTCGCCGACGGAGGCCCGGGCATTCCGGTGCTCGGGTGGAGCACCGTGGCCGGCGACCTGCGCATCCCTCATTTCGTCGGCATGCACGCGTTGCAGGCGCTCATCGTGCTCGTCATGGCCCTCGAGTGGGCGAGCCGTCGCGTCGCCGTGCTCGCCGATCCCCGCGTGCGGTTCGGTCTGGTGCTCATCGCAGCCGTGCTCGCGGCCGCGACGACCGCCGTCGTCACGGTCCAGGCCCTCGCAGGCGAGTCGATCGTCGCGCCCAGCGCGGCGACGGCGATCGGCGCCGCAGCCGTGTGGGGCTCCGCCGCTGCGGCCGCGGCTGCGGTCGTCGCCCGCGGCGTCGTTCGGGCGCGCCGCGGGGCGGGCGGTACGTCGTACCAGCGGTGACGCCGCCGGATGACGCGAGCGGCGCGGTCGCGACCTCTGCCTCAGTGCTCGCCGAAGCCGGATTCGGCCAACGCGACGATCGCGTCGACCGCTGCGGCGCCGTCCGGATCGTCCGACGCGATCTCCACCTCGGCCCCTTGCGTGAGGCCGAGCGCCATGATCGACAGGAGACTCTTCGCGTCGATGCCGTTGACCGTCACGGTCTGCGGGAACGTGCTCGCGAGCTTGACGAGTTCGGCGGCAGGTCGCGCGTGCAGCCCGTCGGCGTTGGTCAGCGTCACGCGGCGGCTGATCCCCGTCGACCCCGCATCGCCCGGGCGGGTCGGCTCGTCCGCGCCCCCACCCCCACCCGCCGACTCGGCGGCGCGTACCACGGCATCGAGAGACTCGCCGGACTCCGCACTGACGGATGCCGCGACGCCGCCCTCCACGAGCGGCGCATCGGCGATCCGCACACGCGCGCGCTGGTCGTCGTCGAGGAACTCGAGCGCGGTATCGGCGGTCATGATCGCCGAGCCGAGGTCGCACAGCACGACCGCCCCGGCGCCGGCATCCGCGGCCCCGATCGCCGCCGTGACCTTGTCGAAGCTCGTGCCGATACGACCGTCGTCCGTACCGCCGGCCGCCTCGAGGCGGACGGTCGGCGCCATCTGCCGGGCGAGGTCGACGAGTCCCTCGGCGAGCTGCGCGGAGTGCGACACGAAGACGATGCCGACGCGTTCGGCGCCGGCGGCGTCAGGCACTGGTCCCGTTGGACGCCGCGGCGGCCGCCGCGTCGATCAGGTAGGCCGTCGACTGCGCCCCCGGGTCGCGATGCCCGGCCGAACGTTCGCCGAGATAGCTCGCGCGCCCCTTGCGGGCGACGAGCGGTATCGTCGCGTCGGAGCCGGCCGCGGCGGCGTCCGCTGCGGCGCGGAGCGTCTCCGCGGCGCTGGCCCCCGCGTCGGCCGCCTCGCGGGCCGCGTCGACCGCCGGTGACCACGCGTCGACCATCGTCTTGTCGCCGAGCTCGGCCTTGCCGCGCATGACGATGCCGTCTCGTCCGGATTCCAGCAACCTCACGATCGCGGCCGAATCCAGCGACACCTCACCGCCGACGGCGCCGGAGGCCTTGAGGTAGGCCGTGCCGTACAACGGGCCGGCTGCACCACCGACCGTGGAGATCAGGGTCGTGGCCAGCAGCTTGAGCACGTCGGACGGGGTCGACCCCGCCGGCAGGTCGTCGAGCTTCGGCAGAACGGCCTGGAAGCCGCGATCCATGTTCTCGCCGTGGTCGCCGTCGCCGATCTCCCGGTCGAGGTTGATGAGCTCGACGCGGTTCACGGACATGGATTCAGCACTGCGTCGCACCCAGTCGACCGCCCAGGTGATGTCGAGTCCCACCGCGGCGCCCCTAGCGACCCCACCGCAGGGCGGCGGTGTGCACGGGGGCGTCCCACAGCTCGATCATCTCGTCGTCGAGCTTCAGGAGCGTGATCGAGAAGCCCTGCATCTCGAGCGAGGTGATGTAGTTGCCCACGAGCGAGCGCTCGATGCGGATGCCGCGCTCCTCGAGCACCTCGGCCGCACGCCGGTACGCGAGGTACAGCTCCACCTGCGGCGTGCCGCCCATGCCGTTGACGAAGAGCAGCACGCGGTCGCCGGATGAGAACGGCAGGTCCTCGAGGACCGGCGTGATCAGGCGGTCGACCAGCGAGTCCGCGGGTTCGATCTTGATGCGTTCGCGGCCGGGCTCGCCGTGGATGCCGATGCCGATCTCGACCTCGTCCTCCGCGAGCGTGAAGCTCGGCTCCCCCGCGTGGGGCACCGTGCACGGCGTCAGCGCCATGCCCATCGAGCGGGCGTTGGCGTTGACCCGCTCGGCGACCTCGGCGACCCGGTCGAGCGAGTCGCCCCGTTCGGCGGCCGCGCCGGCGATCTTCTCGACGAGCACTGTGCCCGCGACGCCGCGTCGGCCGGCCGTGTAGAGGGAGTCCTTGACGGCGACGTCGTCGTTCGTCACCACGGCGCGCACCTCGATGCCGTCCGCGGCGGCGAGGTCGGCTGCGGTCTCGAAGTTGAGCACGTCGCCGGTGTAGTTCTTCACGATGTGCAGCACGCCCTTGCCGCCGTCGACGGCCTTCGTGGCGTTGAGGATGGGATCCGGCGTGGGCGACGTGAACACGGCACCGGGCACTGCGGCGTCGAGCATGCCGTGCCCCACGTATCCGGCGTGAAGGGGCTCGTGGCCGCTTCCGCCTCCCGAGACGATGCCGACCTTGCCCTGCACCGGTGCGTCGGCGCGCACGACGTGGATCGGGTCGGTGGCGACCGTGACGAGGTCGGCGTGCGCGAGCGCGAATCCGGCGACGGACTCGTCGACGACGCGCTTCGGGTCATTGATGATCTTCTTCACGAAGCGTCCCTTTCCCCTCGGCTGCGCGTGCCCGGACCCCTCGCCCGTCGGCGCCGACGCAGCACTCCCCCGTCAAGCTACCCCTGCCGACGGCGTGGGTGAAAGGGCTTTCGCAGAAAATGCGGAACCCCTTCCCCGCTTGTGAGAGCCGCCGGTAGTGTGGGCGCAGTTCCGCCCCTGGGCGCGGCCCGTCGGGGCACGGCGAAAGGATGGAAGGTCAACGTGGACAATCTCGGTGTGTTGTTCCTCGCTGAACTGGTGGGTACGGCCATGCTCGTGCTCCTCGGTTGCGGCGTCGTGGCGAACGTCGCCCTGACGAAGACGAAGGGCTTCGGCGGCGGCTTCCTGCTGGTGAACTTCGGCTGGGGCCTCGCGGTCTTCGCCGGTGTCATCGTCGCCTTCGCGTCGGGCGCCCACATCAACCCCGCGGTGACGCTGGGCCTGGTCGCCAACGGCGTCCCCGAGTTCGGCAACGCCGCGGTCGGCACCACGGTCGAGGTCGGACCGCTCAGCGTGCTGACCTACATCGGCGGTCAGCTGGTCGGCGCCATCCTCGGTGCGGTCGTGTGCTGGCTGGGCTACAAGCAGCACTTCGACGACGAGCCCGAGCCCGCGGCGAAGCTCGGCGTGTTCTCGACCGGTCCCGCGATCCGCTCGTACGGCTGGAACCTCGTGACCGAGATCATCGGCACGTTCGTGCTGGTGTTCGTCGTGATCGGCTTCGGCCGCAACGGCGACGCGTCGGGCCTGGCGGCGCTGGGCGCACTGCCGGTGGCCCTGCTGGTCGTCGGCATCGGCGCCTCCCTGGGTGGCCCGACCGGGTATGCGATCAACCCGGCCCGCGACCTCGGCCCGCGCATCGCGCACGCCATCCTGCCGATCAAGGGCAAGGGCGGATCCGACTGGGCGTATTCGTGGGTCCCGGTCGTGGGCCCCGTCATCGGCGGCGTGCTCGCCGGCTGGGCGGCGATCCCGCTGCTGCCCATCGAGTTCTGAGCGCGACGAGGGGCCGGTCGGCGACCGGCCCCTCGTCGATCGGAGACGAGCGCCACGCGACATCCGCTTCACCTGAAATCGAACCACCAACGGTACAGAGAGGTACGAATCCGACATGGCCGACTACATCCTCGCGATCGACCAGGGCACCACCTCGTCGCGCGCGATCATCTTCGACAAGAAGGGCTCGATCGTCTCGACCGGGCAGCTCGAGCACGAGCAGATCTTCCCCAAGGCCGGCTGGGTCGAGCACGACCCGATGGAGATCTGGCGCAACACGCGCGAGGTCATCGGGCAGGCCCTCGGCAAGGCCGACCTGACCCGGCACGACATCGCCGCGGTCGGCATCACCAACCAGCGCGAGACGGCCGTGGTCTGGGACAGGAACACCGGCGAGCCGGTGTACAACGCGATCGTCTGGCAGGACACCCGCACGCAGCCCATCGTCGACCGCCTCGCGGCCGACGGCGGCGTCGAGCGGTTCAAGCAGGACGTCGGCCTGCCGCTGGCGACCTACTTCTCGGGCACCAAGATCGTCTGGATCCTCGAGAACGTCGACGGAGCGCGCGAACGCGCCGAGGCGGGCGACCTGCTCTTCGGCACCACCGACTGCTGGGTCCTGTGGAACCTCACCGGAGGTACGGACGGCGGTGTGCACGCGACGGATGTCACGAACGCGAGCCGCACGCTGTTCATGGACCTCGAGACGCTCTCGTGGCGCGACGACATCCTCGAGACGTTCGGGGTCCCGCGCTCGATGATGCCGGAGATCCGCTCCTCCTCCGAGGTGTACGGGAACGTCGAGTCCTCGAGCCTGCTCCGCGAGGTGCCGGTCGCGGGCATCCTGGGCGACCAGCAGGCCGCGACCTTCGGCCAGGCGGCCTTCGACAAGGGCGAGTCGAAGAACACCTACGGCACGGGCAACTTCCTGATCTTCAACACGGACACCGAGATCGTCCACTCGAAGAACGGCCTGCTCACCACCCTGGGCTACAAGCTCGGCGACCAGCCTGCGCACTACGCGCTCGAGGGCGCGATCGCCGTCACCGGGTCGCTCGTGCAGTGGCTGCGCGACAACCTCGGGATCATCCAGAGCGCTCCCGAGATCGAGGAACTTGCCAAGACGGTCGAGGACAACGGCGGCGCGTACTTCGTGCCCGCCTTCTCGGGGCTCTTCGCCCCGTACTGGCGTCCGGACGCCCGCGGCGCGCTCGTCGGCCTGACCCGCTACGTGAACAAGGGGCACATCGCGCGCGCGGCACTCGAGGCGACGGCGTTCCAGACCCGCGAGGTGCTCGACGCGGTCAACGCCGACTCCGGCGTCGACCTCGAGGACCTCAAGGTCGACGGCGGCATGATCGCCAATGACACGCTCATGCAGTTCCAGGCCGACATCCTCGGCGTGCCCGTCATCCGCCCGGTCGTCGCCGAGACCACCGCGCTCGGTGCCGCGTACGCCGCGGGGCTCGCCGTCGGCTTCTGGTCGGACCTGGACGAGCTCCGCGCCAACTGGCAGGAGGACCGCCGCTGGGAGCCGAAGATGGACGCCGACGAGCGCGAGCGCCAGCTGCGCCTCTGGAAGAAGGCCGTCACCAAGACCTTCGACTGGGTCGACGACGACGTCCGCTGACCGTTCGGCTGCACGTGACGGGGTCCCGCTTCGGCGGGGCCCCGTCACTGCGTTCCCGGCGACGGCGCAGAGCGGATGCCGCGCGGCAAATCGGTCGCCTCAGCGTCGCGTCGCCGCGACCCACTCGTCGAGCTTGCGCGCCGCTGCGCCGCTGTCGATCGCCCCCTCGGCGACGGCCATCTTCTCGTGGAACCGCTCGAGGATCGTCCGCTGCATCTGGTTCGGATCGTTCGCCAGCTCGTACGACACGAGACCCGCGGCCGCATTCAGCACGACGATGTCGCGGATCGGCCCGCGTGCACCGCCGAACACGTCGTGGACGACGCCCGCGTTGTGCTGGGCGTCGCCGCCCTTCAGCTGCTCGATGCCCGTCCGGGGGATGCCGAGCTCCCGGGGGTCGAGGTCGTGCTCCTTGACGGTGCCGCGGGAGATCTCCCAGATGTGGCTGTGCCCCGTCGTCGTGAGCTCGTCGAGTCCGTCGTCGCCCCGGAAGACGAGCGCCGTCGCGCCGCGTGTCTGGAACACGCCCACGATGAGCGGGACGCGATCGAGGTGGGCGACGCCGACCGCTGACGCCTCCGGACGGGCCGGATTGCACAGCGGGCCGAGGAAGTTGAACACGGTCGGGATGCCGAGCTGCGAGCGCACGGGACCGGCGTGGCGGAAACCGGGGTGGAATGCGGCTGCGTACGCGAACGTGATGCCGACCTCGTCGAGCACCTCGGCCACCCGAGCGGCCGACAGGGACAGGTCGACTCCGAGGGCGCCCAGCACGTCGGACGAGCCGGATGCGGAGCTCGCCGCGCGGTTGCCGTGCTTGATGACCGGCACGCCCGCCGCGGCGCAGACGACCGAGGCCATCGTCGAGACGTTCACGGTGCCGAACCGGTCGCCTCCGGTGCCGACGATGTCGAGCGCCATGGAGTCCGCAGGCAGCTGCACGGCGTGCTCGAGGATCGCGTCGCGGAAGCCGACGACCTCGTCGACGGTCTCACCCTTCAACCTGAGCGCCACCAGGAATGCGGCGAGCTGCGCGTCGGTCGCGACGCCCGTCATCACCTGCTCCATGCACCATGCCGCATCGGACACGCTGAGGTCCTCGCCCTCGAGGAGGGCGTTGAGCACGGCCGGCCAGTTCTGCGTCGCGGACATGGGTCGATCCTATCCGCGCGGATTCACGGCGGATTCACGGCCTTCAGCAGGACCGTCTCGGACTCCGCGACGGTCGACGAGTCTGTGATCTCGACGTGACGTCGAAAACTTGGCCGCCGAATCAGCCATAATGGGATGGTGACGAGCACCTCATTGACGTATCAGGCGAGCGCGCCCGTGATCAAGCGTCCGAACACCGTTGCGGTCGGAACGATCGTGTGGCTCGGAAGCGAGGTGATGTTCTTCGCGGGCCTCTTCGCGATCTACTTCACCCTCCGGTCGACGTCCCCCGAACTGTGGGACTTCGAAGCGGGTCGCCTCAACTTCCCCTTCGCGCTGACCAACACGATCATCCTCGTGGCGTCGTCGTTCACGTGCCAGTTCGGGGTGTTCGCGGCGGAGCGCAGCCAGCCCTATCGCACGGGCTGGAAGCCGACGCAGTGGGGCATGGTCGAGTGGTTCTTCCTCACCTATGCGATGGGCGCCATCTTCGTCGCCGGTCAGGTCTGGGAGTATGCGCAGCTCGTCTCGGAGGGCATCGCCCTCGACTCCAACGCCTACGGCTCGGCGTTCTACCTCACGACGGGCTTCCACGGCCTCCACGTCACGGGCGGTCTCATCGCCTTCCTGTTCGTGATCGGCCGCACGTTCGCCGTCAAGAACTTCGGCCACCGCGAAGCCACCAGCGCGATCGTCGTGTCGTACTACTGGCACTTCGTCGACGTGGTGTGGATCGGTCTGTTCCTCGTCATCTACGTCCTCAGATAACGGCCGAACCCAGGAGCGTCGAACCGCAATGCCCGTGAACAGGAAGAGATCAATGACCCGCTCGAAGCGACGCACCGGTCGCCGGCATCCGCTCGCCACCGCCGCGCTGCTCGCACTCGGCCTCGTCTTCACCGGCGGCGCCTACGCCGCCTTCAGCACGACGACCGCGCAGGCCGAGCCCTCCCCCACGTCGCAGGAGACGATCGAAGAGGGCAAGAAGCTCTTCCAGGCCAACTGCGCCACGTGCCACGGGATCGACGCGGTGGGCACCGAAGTGGGGCCGAGCCTGATCGGCGTCGGCGCAGCGTCGGTCGACTTCCAGGTCGGCACCGGTCGCATGCCGATGCAGATGCAGGGTCCTCAGGCTCCGGTCAAGCCGCCGCAGTTCACCGACGAGCAGGTCAAGCAGCTGGCGTACTACGTCGGCTCGCTCGGGCCCGGACCCGACATCCCCGCCGACAGCCTCGTCAGCGGCGGCGGCGACGCCGCGAACGGTGCCGAGCTCTTCCGCATCAACTGCGCCATGTGCCACAACGTCGCCGGCGCCGGCGGTGCCCTCACCGAGGGCAAGTACGCTCCCGCGCTCACGGATGTCTCCGGTGTCCACATCTACGAGGCCATGGTCACGGGTCCGCAGAACATGCCGGTGTTCAACGACCTGAACATCACGCCCGAGGACAAGCGCGACATCATCACCTACCTGCAGTACGTGCAAGACAACCGTTCGCCCGGAGGGTTCGAGCTCGGCTCGCTCGGTCCGGTCGCGGAGGGCCTGTTCATCTGGATCTTCGGTCTCGGCGCCATCGTCGCGATCACCGTGTGGATCACGGCGAAGTCCAACTAGGGCCGACCGAAGAAGCGAAGAAGGAGAACCATGGCACAGGACGACCACAGCGGTTCGGAGATCGCCGCTGCCGACTCGTCGCACGCCGCGAACGTCCCCGCCGTGAAGACGGGTACCGCACTCATCCCGGCGGACGCGTTCGAGAACCCCGGCTTCCCGCCGCACCGTCCGCGCGTCACCGATGAGGACCCCAAGAAGGAGCAGCGCGCGCAGCGCACGGTCTACACGCTGTTCTACCTCTCGATCCTCGGCAGCATCTGGGCGATCGCGGCGTACATGCTCTTCCCGATGGAGGGCAACAACGTCGGCGACGTCCGCCTGAACAACATGTTCGTGGGCCTCGGCGCGACGCTCGCGCTGCTGGGGATCGGATTCGGCGCGGTCCACTGGGCGAAGTCGCTCATGGCCGACGTCGAGATCGCCGACGAGCGGCACCCCATCGGCGGCAATCAGGAGACGCGTCAGGGCGCGATCCAGGTCTTCCAGGATGCCGACCGCGAGTCGGGCTTCACGCGCCGGTCGGTCATCCGCAACAGCCTCATCGGTGCACTGCTGGTGTTCCCGCTTCCGGCCGTCGTCCTCTTCCGTGGGCTCGCGCCGCAGGACGAGAACCCGGTCGAGCTGCTCAGCCACACCATGTGGAAGCAGGGCACCCGACTCACGATCGACCCGTCGGGTGTCCCCATCAGGGCGTCGGACGTCACGATCGGCAGTGCCTTCCACGTGATCCCCGAGGGCCTCGCCGAGATGCACCACGGGCGCCTGGAGGAGAAGGCCAAGGCCGCGGTGCTGCTCATGCGCCTCAACCCCGAGGATCTGAACGAGACCGAGGAGCGCGCCTCCTGGTCGTACGACGGCATCGTCGCGTACTCCAAGATCTGCACCCACGTCGGCTGCCCCGTCGCCCTGTACGAGCAGCAGACCCACCACCTGCTCTGCCCCTGCCACCAGTCGCAGTTCGATGTGGCGAACCACTGCGAGGTCATCTTCGGGCCGGCCGCACGTCCGCTTCCCCAGCTGCCGATCGCGGTCGACGACGAGGGCTACCTCGTTGCGCAGAGCGACTTCACCGAACCCGTCGGTCCGAGCTTCTGGGAGCGTCATTGAGTACCGCAACAACGCAAGCGCCGCAGCGTCGCTCCGTCACAGGTGCCGCGTCGAACTACATCGACCAGCGGACCAGCCTCTCGACGTTCGTCAACGCACTCGGCCGCAAGGCATTCCCCGACCACTGGTCGTTCCTGCTCGGTGAGATCGCGCTCTTCAGCTTCGTCGTCATCCTCATCACCGGCACGTTCCTGACGTTCTTCTTCCAGGCCTCGATGGCCGAGATCGAGTACGAGGGCTCGTACGTGCCGCTCAAGGGCGTCGAGATGTCGATCGCGATGGCTTCGACGCTCGACATCTCGTTCGACATCCGGGGCGGTCTCTTCGTCCGCCAGATGCACCACTGGGCGGCGCTGCTGTTCGTGGCCGCGATCGGCCTGCACATGCTGCGGATCTTCTTCACCGGTGCGTTCCGCAAGCCGCGCGAGATCAACTGGGTCATCGGCTTCGTGATGTTCATCCTCGCGATGGGCGAGGGCTTCACTGGCTACTCGCTGCCGGACGACCTGCTCTCGGGCAACGGCCTCCGCATCATCGACGGCATGATCAAGGGCTTCCCACTGATCGGCACGTGGACCTCGTTCCTGCTCTTCGGCGGCGAGTTCCCGGGCACGGCCATCGTCGGGCGCCTCTACACGCTCCATATCCTGATCCTGCCGGTGATCCTGCTCGCGCTCATCGCGATCCACTTGATGTTCGTGGTCGTGCACAAGCACACGCACTACGCCGCACCGGGAAAGACCCAGCAGAACGCGGTGGGCCCGCCCATCCTGCCGGTGTACGCAGCGAAGGCCGGTGGATTCTTCTTCATCGTCTTCGGCGTGCTGGCGCTGATCGCCTCGCTGTTCACGATCAACCCGATCTGGAACTACGGTCCGTACGACCCGTCGCCCGTCTCCGCCGGTACGCAGCCCGACTGGTACATCGGGTTCGCGGACGGTGCGCTGCGTCTCGTCCCGCCGGGCTGGGAGTTCGTGCTGTTCGACCGCACCTGGTCGCTGAACATCCTGGTGCCGGTGACCGTGCTCGGGCTGTTCATCCTGACGGTGCTCATCTACCCCTTCATCGAGGCGTGGGTCACGGGCGACAAGCGCGAGCACCACATCGCCGACCGTCCGCGCAACAAGCCGACGCGTACCGCGATCGGCGCCGCCGGCGTGACCTTCTACGCGGTCCTGTGGGCGGCAGCGGCCTCCGACCTCATCGCGACGCACTTCATGCTCACGATGGAGGGCGTGATCGGATCGCTGCAGGCACTGTTGATCCTCGGCCCGATCATCGCCTACTTCGTCACCAAGCGCGTCTGCATCGCGCTGCAGAAGAAGGACCGCGAGATCGTGCTTCACGGCTATGAGTCGGGACGCATCGTCAAGCTCCCCGGCGGCGAGTTCATCGAGGTGCACCAGCCGCTCGACGAGTACGACCGCTGGAAGCTCGTCAGCTACGAGTCGTACGAGCCGCTCATGCTGCGACCGAACGACCGCGGCAAGATCACGGTCGGTCAGCGCATCCGCGCAGGAATGTCGCGGTGGTTCTTCGAGGACCGCATCGCGCCGGTCACGAAGGGCGAACTCGAGGCGGCTCACCACTCGTCGCAGCACTGACCCGCGACCGCACCGCCATCGGGCACCGGACCATGTCGATCGACTCGACGTGGCTCCGGTGCCCGAACTGTTCACTCCCCCTCGCCGAACTCCCCGGTCGGGTCGTCGGTTGCGCCGCCGGCCACCGGTTCGACCTGTCGAAGCACGGGACACTGACGCTCCTACCGCCACGCGCGCCGCACACGCTCGGCGACAGCCGGGAGATGCTCGAAGCCCGTGCCGCTCTGCTCGGCTCAGGCGCATTCGACCCGATCGCCGAGGCCATCGCCGACGCCTGTGATCCGGTCGCGCATGGGTCTTCCGAACCGCTGAGGATCGCCGATCTCGGCTGCGGCACCGGTCACTACTCCGCGCATCTGGCCGCACGGTTCCCCGGGGCTGAGTTCCTGCTCGGCGACCGCTCCCCCGTCGCTGTTCGCATGGCGTCGAAGGCCGTCCCGAACGCGGTCGGAATCGTCCTCGATCTCTGGCGTCCGCTGCCGATCCGCGACGCGATCGCGGATGTCTCGATCAACGTCTTCGCACCCCGGAACCCCGAGGAGTTCGCCAGGATCACCAAGCCGGGCGGCGCGGTCGTGGTCGTCGTTCCCACCGATCGACATCTGCGCGAGCTCCGTGCGCAGGGTGGGATGCTCGAGATCCCCGGCGGGAAGGCCGAGATGGTCACGGACCAGTTGGCACGCGCCGGATTCCGGGCCGGCACGCGCCACCGTCTCGAGTACCGCATCGCGCTGGATGCGGCCCAGGCTCGGTCGCTCGTGAGGATGGGGCCGTCGGCTCACCACGTTGGCGACGGGGATGACGACGCACTCACCGAAGCGCGCGCCGGTGGTCTCGAGTCCGCGGCGCCTCGCGAAGCGAAGACCGAGGTGACGGTGTCCGTCGACGTGCTTCGCTTCCATCGGGGCTGAGCCGGGCCCATACTGGCGAGATGGACGCGTGCTGCGGCCCGCCTGATCCGACCCGCTACGACGCCGTGTTCGACGAGCGGTTCGCACGCCATGTCGCGCGCCGTTACGGCGCGAAGGGTCCGACCACGGTCGAGCGCCGACTCCTCGAGTTCGTCGTCGACAGCGGGATCGACGGCGCCAGCGTGCTCGAGATCGGAGGCAGGGTCGGCGAACTGCAGTTCGAACTGCTCGCCCGAGGTGCCGCGCGCACGGTCAACCTCGAGCTCTCGCACGAGTACGAGGCGGAGGCGGAGCGCCTCATCGCTGCCGCCGGGGTCGACGGACTGGTCGCGCGCACCGTCCGCATCGATCTGGCGTTGCAGCCCGGCTCCGCCCCCGGTCGGACATCGTCGTCCTGAATCGCGTGGTGTGCTGCTATCCCGATGCAGAGCTGCTCCTCGCAGCAGCCGCCGGGCGCGCACATCGCACCATCGCGTTCAGTCACCCGCCGCGCAACTGGCTGACGCGCGCCGCCGCGGCCGTCGAGAACGGGATGTGTCGAGCCGCGCGTCGCAGCTACCGCGCGTTCATCCACGATCCTGAATCGATGTGCGACGCCGTGCGACGACAGGGCTTCGAGATCGTCCTTCGCGAGCCCGCATTCGCATGGTGCGTCGTCGGTGCCGTGAGAAGGGACTGAATCCGGAGTTCGACCACGACGCGGAGGAGCCCCGGCCGGACCCGGCCGGGGCTCCCACGTCGAACGCGCTCAGCGCGCGAAGTTTCCGCGGTAGTACTCGTACACCCATCCCACGAGCGCCACGAGGGCGAGCGGGACCGCGATGAACGTGATCCAGACGCCGACCGCGAGCCCCAGGAAGGCCAACCCGGCGCCGCCCGCGAGCAGGATCGGCCACCAGCTCCATGGGCTGAAGAAGCCGAGCTCCGCGTCACCGTCGTCGATGTTGGCATCGAGCCGGTCCTCGGGCAGTTCGCCGCCCTGTTCCTTGCGGACACGGCCGAGGTAGAACGCGATGAACGCGCTCAAGATCGCCGTCAGGGCGAGTGCGATGGTCCCAGCCCATTCCGGACCGGGGCTGTATGAGTTGGCGATCCGCGATGCACCGTCGATCGTCGACCAGAAGGCGTAGACGCCTGCCGCCAGGACGAAGAATCCGGTCAGGACCCAGAAGAGGATGACGTTCGTGCGCATCTACTTGACTTCCTTCGTGTCGGCGTCGTACACGGGAGCCTCGGGGGCGTCCTTCGCCGGGCCGATGCCCACTGGGATGCCGGCCTCCGGGTGATTGAGGTCGAAGGCCGGGCGCTCCGAACGGATGCGCGGGATCGACGTGAAGTTGTGCCGGGGCGGCGGGCAGCTGGTCGCCCACTCGAGTGAGCCGCCGTAGCCCCACGGGTCGTTGACGGTCACCTTCGGCGCGCGGCGCGCGGTCATGTAGACGTTGACGAAGAACGGGATCATCGACACCGCGAGGATGAAGGCGCCGATCGTGGACAGCTGGTTCATCCAGGTGATGTTGTCTTCCGGCAGGTACGAGTAGTACCGACGCGGCATGGCGACGACGCCCAGCCAGTGCTGGATGAGGAACGTCGTGTGGAACCCGATGAACAGGAGCCAGAAGTGCCACTTGCCGAGCGTCTCGTTCAGCATCTTGCCGGTCCACTTCGGCCACCAGAAGTAGAAGCCGGCGAACATCGCGAACACGACCGTGCCGAAGACGACGTAGTGGAAGTGCGCGACGACGAAGTACGTGTCGGACACGTGGAAGTCGAGTGGCGGGGAGGCGAGGATGACACCCGTGAGGCCGCCGAACACGAACGTGATGAGGAAGCCGAGCGCCCAGATGAGCGGCGTCTCGAAGGTGATCGATCCTCGCCACATCGTTCCGATCCAGTTGAAGATCTTCACGCCCGTCGGCACTGCGATGAGCATCGTCATGAGCGCGAAGAACGGCAGCAGCACCGAGCCGGTGACGTACATGTGGTGCGCCCACACCGATACGGAGAGCGCGGCGATGGCGATGGTCGCATAGATCAGCGTCTTGTACCCGAAGATCGGCTTCCTGCTGAACACGGGGAAGATCTCGGAGACGATACCGAAGAACGGCAGGGCGATGATGTAGACCTCAGGGTGCCCGAAGAACCAGAACAGGTGCTGCCATAGGATGACGCCGCCGTTCGCGGGATCGTAGATGTGAGCGTTGAAGATGCGGTCGGCCGCGGCGGCCAGCAGCGCGGCCGCGAGGACCGGGAACGCCATCAGGACGAGGATCGACGTGACGAGCGTGTTCCAGGTGAAGATCGGCATGCGGAACATGGTCATGCCCGGGGCGCGCATCGTGATGATCGTCGTGATGAAGTTCACGGCGCCGAGGATCGTGCCGAAGCCGGACATGCCGAGGCCGAGCATCCAGAGGTTTCCGCCGATTCCTGGTGAGAACGTCGTCGATGCCAATGGCTGGTAGGCGAACCATCCGAAGGACGCGGCGCCCTGCGGAGTGAAGAATCCGGCCACCGCGATCAGCGAGCCGAAGTTGAACAGCCAGTACGCGAGCGCGTTCAGGCGCGGGAACGCCACGTCCGGTGCGCCGATCTGCAGCGGCATGAGCACGTTCGCGAAGCCGGCGAAGAGCGGGGTCGCGAACATGAGCAGCATGATCGTGCCGTGCATCGTGAAGAGCTGGTTGTACTGTTCACGCGTCTGGACGATCTCGAGGCCGGGCTCGAACAGCTGGGCGCGGATGATGAGCGCCATCACGCCGCCCACGAGGAAGTAGATGAACGACGTGACCAGGTACAGGTACCCGATGACCTTGTGGTCGGTGGACGTCATCCACTTGACCATGATGTTGCCCTTGCGCTCGACCTTCGAGGTGCCGAACGGCTGCGACGTCGCGCTGGGGCGACCCGGTGCGGTGGTGGTGCTCATCGCGGCTTACTCTTCCTCTTCGAGTTCGGGCGCGCCCGTTCCGGGCAGGTTCTGGTTCCGGTCGTACTCCGTCGACAACTGGCCGACCTGACCGGCGGCGCGGAGCGAGTCGATGTGCGCCTCGTACTCGTCCTGCGAGACCACTTCGACGTTGAAGAGCATGAGCGAGTGATACTCCCCGCAGAGTTCGGCGCACTTGCCGGCATAGGTTCCCTCGCGTTCGGGAACGAACGACATGTAGTTCGTCTTGCCGGGGAACATGTCCTTCTTGTAAAGGAAGTCCACCACCCAGAACGAGTGGATGACGTCGCGGGACTGGAGGGCGATCTCCACGTTGGCCCCGACGGGCAGCACGAGCGTGGGCAGTTCCTCCTGCACGACTGAGCCCGCCGCGCCGTCCTCGTCCAACCGAGCCTGGACCCCGACCGAGTAGACGTCCTCGTCGACGTAGTTGAAGTCCCATGCCCACTGCTTGGCGATGGCCTCGATCTGGACGTCGACCTCGTCCTCCGCGAAGCGCTGCTCGATCGCCTGCTGGTCGCGCGCGGTGAAGGCGAAGAAGCCGAGCACCAGGATGAGCGGCACGACGGTGTAGAACACCTCGATCGGCATGTTGTATCGCAATTGGACCGGGAGGCCGGTCTGGCCCTTGCGGCGCCGGTACGCGATGACGGCCCAGATGGTCAGACCCCAGGTGACGACGCCGACGATGAGGAGGACGATCCACGACGTGACCCACAGGCCGGAGATGCGCTCCGCGTGGTTGGTCGTGGGCGGCTCGCCCTCGACGAACCCGGGGAGGAATCCGTTCAGCTGTGCCTGCGTGCATCCGGCGAGGACGAGGCTGAGCGTCGCTGCGATCGGAACAGCAGCCCATCGGAGACGGCGATTGTGGCGCACCGGTGACCTTTCGGGAGACTCGAAGGCGCTTCTCAGCGAAGCGCATTGATCGGTCCTAGCCTACTCCGAACCGGCACCGTGGTCGTGCACGCTCGGCGCCCATTCAGCGAGATATGCGACGAAACGTCCGCCCATCGGCGGAAAATCCGGAAAGGGAGACCCGCCGGAGCGAGTCTCCCTTTCCGGAAGGCGGGCCGGACTCAGTGGAACGAGTCGCCGCAGGCGCAGCTGCCCTCCGCGTTGGGGTTGTCGATGGTGAAGCCCTGCTTCTGGATGGTGTCCTCGAAGTCGATCGTCGAGCCGTCGAGGTAGGGCACGCTCATCTTGTCGACCACGACCTCCACGCCGGAGAAGTCCACCACCGCGTCGCCGTCGAGGACTCGTTCGTCGAAGTACAGCTGGTAGATCAGACCCGAGCAGCCGCCGGGCTGGACGGCCACGCGAAGGCGCAGGTCGTCGCGACCCTCCTGCTCGAGGAGGCTGCGTACCTTGGCGGCGGCGGGCTCGCTCAGCTTCACGCCGTGCGTGGCGTCGGTGATCGTGTCGCTCATGTCACTCCTCGGAAGTCTTCGGGTACGCCGATTGTACCTGCGGCGGCTGGGGGTCTCCCCCGCTCGGCGCGCGGGTGCGGCATCCGCTCCATCGCAGGCCGACCGGCTCAGCGGCCGCCGCGCGTCTCCAGTCGCGCGAGCAGCGCCGCCTCGGCGAGCACGGCACGTCGGAACACGCCGAGATGCAGGGACTCGTTGGGGCTGTGGGCGCGCGAATCCGGGTCCTCGACGCCGGTGACCAGGATCTGCGCCGCCGGGAACTCCTCCACGAGCTCGGCGATGAACGGGATCGAGCCGCCCACGCCGATGTCGATCGGCTCCTTCCCCCACGCGTCGGCCATGGCGGCCTTCGCCTCGGTCACCGCCCATCCGCTCGTGTCGACGAGGAACGGCTGCCCGGTGTCGACGTCGTCGATGGCGATTCGCGCCCCGAACGGCGCATGGGCGTACAGGTGGGCGCGGAGCGCCTCGAGCGCCTCGGCGGCGTCCTGGCCCGGGGCGATGCGCGCGCTGATCCGCACGGCCACGCTCGGCAGCAGCGTGTTCGACGCGTTCGCGACCGTCGGGGCGTCGATCCCGGTCACCGTGATCGCGGGCTGCGCCCAGATGCGCGAGAGGATGCTGCCGCGCCCGATGGACGCCACCCCGTCGAGCAGGCCGGCCTCGGCGCGGAGCTGCGCGTCGTCGTAGTCGGGCGTCTCGAGGTCGGCCGCGACGAGTCCTTCGACCGCCACGGCGCCGTCGGCGTCCCAGAGCGAATCCAGCAGTCGGACCGCGGCGAGCATCGCATCGGGCACCGCTCCGCCGAACATGCCGGAGTGCGACGCATGGTCGAGTGTCGTGACGCTGAGCCGGAACGTCACGTTCCCGCGCAGGGCCACGGTGAGTGCGGGGGTGTCGACGTCCCAGTTGTTGGAGTCGGCCACGACGATCGCATCCGCCTCGAGGAGTTCGCGGTTGTCACGCAGGAACGATGCGAACGACCGCGACCCGAATTCCTCCTCGCCCTCGATGAAGAGCGCGATGCCGAGGTCGAGGTCGTCGCCGAGGACGTCGACCAGGGCCCGGACGGCGGCGATGTGCGCCATGACGCCCGCCTTGTCGTCGGCCGCTCCGCGTCCGTAGAGGCGGTCGCCCCGCAGCGTGGGCTCGAACGGCGCCGAGGCCCAGTCCTCGTCCCGTCCGGGAGGCTGGACGTCGTGGTGGGCGTACAGGAGGACGGTCGGGCGCCCGTTCCGCGGGGCGCGGCGCGCGACGACCGCCGGCTGGCCGAGGGGCGCGCCGTCCTCCGAACCGATCGGGGCGCGTCGGATGTCGACCACGTCGAACACGCCCAGCCCGCGGACCAGGGCGGCGACCGCGTCGGCGCTACGCGCCACGTGCTGGGGATCGAACGCGGCCCAGGAGACGGACGGGATCCGCACGAGACGGGTGAGGTCTGCGACCGTGGACGGGAACCCGGACTCGACGGCGGCCCGGAGCCGATCGAGGGTCTCCCCTCCCCTCGTCGGCTCGACGGGTTCACGGGCAGGCTGGACGTCGGGTCGCAGGTCGGTCATGCGGGTAATCTTAAGGCGAACCGAATCGACGAGGACTCCCGTGGCCAAGCACCCCAGTACCGACACTCCCGCTCCGCAGACCGGCGACGGCGACGGCGCCGCCCCCAAGGTCGGCAAGGGCGCCCCGACCCCCACGCGCGCCGAACGCGAGGCCGCACGCAAGCGCCCCCTGGTGCCGAACGACCGCAAGGAGGCCGCCCGCCAGGCCCGTGCGAAGTCCGCCGAGGCACGCGAGCGCGCCCGCCTCGGTCTGGCCGCCGGCGACGAGAAGTACCTCCCGGCACGCGATCGCGGCCCGCAGAAGAAGTACGTGCGCGACTACATCGACGCGCGGTTCAGCATCGGCGAGATCCTGATCCCGGTCATGTTCGCGGTGATCGTGCTGACCTTCGTCCCGAGCTACGAGGTGCAGACGATCGGCATCTTCGCCCTCTGGGCGTTCTTCCTCGTCTCGATCGTCGACGTGATCATCCTCGGCTTCGTCCTGCAGCGGAAGCTGGCGGCGAAGTTCGGCGCCGACAAGGTCGAGCGCGTGCGCTGGTACGCCGCGATGCGAGCCCTGCAGCTGCGTCCGCTGCGCCTGCCGAAGCCGCAGGTGAAGCGCGGCCGGTACCCGGCCTGACCTCACCCGCGGTCAGGATCGCGCGTACGCGCCCATCCTGATCAGGGGGATCCGTGTCTCCTCGTCGGTCAGCGAGCCGTGCTGGCCGATCATCGATTCCCCTCGTCGGTCGGCGTCGCGTCGGTCGTAGTAGGCGACGCCGGCTCGCGCCGCGATGAGGATGTCGGCGATGCGGTCGCGGTTCCGCGGTTCGACGTCGCCGTACAGTGCGGCGGCGACGGCCTCGTCGGCCGAGACGACCCAGGCGCGCGACCCCTCCGCATCGCGCCATCCGGCGACCAGCGCCTCGCGCGCGGCGGCATCCAGCTCCGCTTCGAGCACGAGCCCCAGGCAACGCGGCTCCCCGGCGACGTGGCGCACGCCCTCGAGGAGCTCCGGGCGTGCATCGACGAACACGTGGCGATGGGTGGGCACGTCGACCATGCCGTGGTCGGCGGTGACGAGCAGTCCGGTGCCCCGCGGCATCCGCCGCTCGAATGCGGCCACCTCGGCGTCGAGGGACTCGAGTGCCGTGATCCAGCGATCGGACTCCCAACCGTGGGCGTGGGCGATCTGGTCGAGCTCCGAAACGTACACGTAGACCAGCGCGGGCCCCTCCTGCACGACGCGCATGGCCTCGGCGAAGCGGTCGGCGACGGTGCCGCCCGCACGGTATTCGGCGCCGCGCAGCACCGCCCGGGTGAAGCCCGACGTCGCATACCGGGTGCCGCCCACGGCGACGGCGCGGACACCGCGCTCCACCGCCTGGTCGAAGACGGTGGGGTGGGGCTGCCAGGTCTCGGGGACCATGAGGTCGTCCCACCCGCTGAGCTGGTTGACGACGCGGTCGTTCGCGCGGTCGGGCACCCGATAGCCCATCAGGCCGTGGGCGCCCGGCATGAGGCCCGTGGCGAAGCTCGCGATCGCGGCGGCGGTCGTCGACGGGAACACCGTGCGGATCACGTCGCGTTTCGCCATCCGACCGGCGAGGTTTCGCGCATGGCCTGCGCGGGCGTTGAGGTTCGCCGCGCCGAGCCCGTCGACGAGGACGACGACTGCAGACGATGCGGCCGGAAGGTCGAGGACGTTCCGCGTTCCTGCGACGGACGCCAGCGCGGCGCCGAGCACCGCGGTGAGCCGCGGGGCTCCGTCGGCGGGCACCGGTAGCATTGCAGGCATCGCGCCCAGTCTGGCACAGGCCGGGCGCGGTCCCCGTTCCCCCGTGCGTGCCCGGCACGCCCTGCGCAGAGACGACGAATGACCCCAAGCAAGAACGAGCCCAGCACCTCCCGGATCGCCGAGCGGATCGACGACGTCGACGTCGCCGAGGAGATGCAGGGCTCGTTCCTCGAGTACGCGTACTCGGTGATCTACTCGCGCGCGCTGCCGGACGCGAGGGACGGCCTGAAGCCGGTCCAGCGCCGCATCCTCTACATGATGAGCGACATGGGGCTGCGCCCCGACCGCGGTCACGTGAAGTCGGCTCGCGTCGTCGGCGAGGTCATGGGCAAGCTGCACCCGCACGGCGACTCGGCGATCTACGATGCGCTCGTCCGGCTCGCGCAGCCCTTCACGCTCCGCGTACCCCTCGTCGACGGCCACGGTAACTTCGGTTCGCTCGACGACGGCCCGGCCGCGGCGCGCTACACCGAGGCGCGGATGGCGCCGCCCGCGATGTCGATGACCGACGACCTCGACGAGGACGTCGTCGACTTCGTCCCGAACTACGACAATTCCCACCAGCAGCCCGAGGTGCTGCCCGCCGCCATCCCCAACCTGCTCGTCAACGGCGCGAGCGGCATCGCGGTCGGCATGGCCACCAACATGGCGCCGCACAACCTCATCGAGGTCGTCGCGGCGGCCCGCCACCTGCTCGAGCATCCCGAGGCGACACTCGACGAGCTGATGGAGTACGTCCCGGGGCCGGACTTCCCGTCGGGCGGCACGATCGTCGGCCTCGCCGGCATCCGCGACGCGTACGCGAACGGTCGCGGCTCGTTCAAGACGCGCGCGAAGGTGAGCATCGAGCAGCTCACCGCGCGCAAGACGGGGCTCGTGGTCACCGAGCTGCCGTACCTCGTCGGCCCGGAGAAGGTCATCGAGAAGATCAAGGACGGCGTCAACGCCAAGAAGATCACCGGCATCGCGGATGTCACGGACCTGACCGATCGCAATCGCGGCCTGCGACTGGTCATCGGCGTCAAGACCGGCTTCAACCCGCAGGCGGTCCTCGAGCAGTTGTACCGGCTCACCCCCCTCGAGGACGGCTTCAGCATCAACAACGTCGCCCTCGTCGAGGGGCAGCCGCAGACGCTCGGACTCCGCGAGCTGCTCGACGTGTACCTGGCCCACCGCATCCGGGTGATCACCCGACGCTCGGAGTTCCGGCTCGCGCGTCGACGCGAGCGCCTGCACCTCGTCGAGGGGCTGCTCATCGCGATCCTCGACATCGACGAGGTCATCCAGGTGATCCGCACGAGCGACGATGCGGATGCCGCGCGGACCCGCCTCATCGACGTGTTCGACCTCAGTCGGCTGCAGGCCGAGTACATCCTCGAGCTTCGGCTGCGTCGACTCACCAGGTTCTCGCGGATCGAGCTCGAGGCCGAGCGCGACCAGCTCCTCGCCGAGATCGCCGCGCTCGAGGAACTCCTCGGCAGCGACGCCCGCATCCGCGCGCAGGTGGGCGACGAGCTCGGCCGGGCGGCTGAGCTGTACGGCACGCCGCGCCGGACGATGCTCACCGAGGCCAAGGTGCAGCCGAAGTCCCGCAGGGCGGTCGACCCGGCCGAGCTCCAGCACGCCGACGTGCCCTGCCGTGTCATCCTGAGCGCCACCGGGCGCATCGCGCGCATCGACGCCGCCGAAGGGGCGCCCGCCGTGCAGCTCGCTCCCCCGGCTCGCCGTGCGAAGCACGACGCCGTCCGTTCGGAGCTCGACACGACGAGCCGCAGCGAGATCGGCGCCGTGACCTCGAAGGGCCGGTTGATCCGGTTCTCCCCGCTCGAGTTGCCCGTGCTGCCGGCGAACTCGGTCCACCTCGCCGCCGGCGTGAAGGTCGCCGAGTACCTCGGGCTCACCGACCGCGACGAGCGCGTGCTGGGCGTCGTGTCGCTCGCCTCGGTCCAGCCGATCGTGCTCGGCACCGAACAGGGCATCGTGAAGCGCGTCGCGCCGGGCAACTACCCGAACCGGCCCGACTTCGAGGTCATCTCACTCAAGCCGGGCGATCGCGTCGTCGGCGCAGCCCAGGGCGGCGACGACGACGAGCTCGTCTTCGTCACGAGCGACGCCCAGTTGCTGCACTTCCCGGCCTCGACGGTGCGCCCGCAGGGCTGCCCGGCGGGCGGCATGGCCGGCATCAAGCTCGCAGCCGACGCTCGCGTCATCGACTTCGAGGCGCTTCAGCGGGACGACGTGGACGCCGCGGTGGTCGTCACGGTGGCGGCCGCCAGCGACACCCTGCTCGGCGCCGACCCCGGCGCAGCGAAGGTCTCCGACTTCGCCGAGTACCCGGGCAAGGGCCGCGCGACCGGAGGTGTCCGAGCCCACCGCTTCCTCAAGGGCCAGGATGCCCTGGCGGTCGCGTGGGTCGGTCCCGGACCGGCGCACGCCCTCGCGTCGGACGGCGCCGTCCGGGCGCTGCCCGCGGGCAACGGCAAGCGCGACGGGTCGGGGCAGCCGCTCGAGGCCGCCGTGCACGCGGTGGGCCGCGCCATCCGCTGAGCGCTGACCGTGGCGCCGGCGCCACTCCGGTCAACGCCGAGCCCCGGCGGCGACGCTTGACGGCCCGGAGGCGGGCGTGGCATGTTCGGCCATGTCCCGGCGGCGCGCCCTCGACGCATCGAGGCGTCGCGGCCCATCCGGACCCGGGAGGTGATGATGACGGTCCAGCAGCTGAGGAGCGCGGTCGAGGGTGACGTGCTCGAGCCCGGCGACCCGGGATACGACGAGGCGCGGACGGTCTGGAACGCCATGGTCGACCGTCGGCCGCGCTGGATCGTGCGCTGCACGAGCGCGGACGACGTGGCTGTCGCGGTCCGCTTCGCGATCGCACACGACCTCGAGGTCGGCGTCCGATGCGGAGGACACGGGATCGTCGGTCATGCCGTGCCCGATGGCGGGCTCATGATCGACCTCCGCCCCATGGGCGCGGTGCAGGTCGACGCCGGGACGCGCCGGGCGCGCGTCCAGGGCGGTGCGCTGCTCAGAGCACTCGACCGTGCTGCGCAGGAGCACGGGCTCGCGACGACGGCCGGCAACGTCTCGCACACCGGAGTCGGCGGTCTCACGCTCGGCGGCGGCATGGGCTGGCTCGCACGCCGCCACGGCCTCGCGTGCGACAACGTCGTCTCGTTCGTGCTCGTGACCGCGGCGGGCGAGACGCTTCGGGTCGGGGCCGAATCGAATCCGGAGCTCTACTGGGGCCTTCGGGGTGGCGGCGGGAACTTCGGCGTGGTCACCGAGTTCGAGTTCGCCCTCCATCCCGAGCCCGGACAGGCGCTCTCGGTCGAGTTCCGGTTCCCCGCATCCGCCGCCGGGGGCGCCATGCGACGTTGGCGGGATGCTGCCGCCTCGGCCGATCGGAGGGCTACGTGGAACGCGACCATCGCGGGCGGCACCGTGTCCCTCGGCTTCGTGTGGGTGGGCGACCCCGTCGAGGGCGCCGCCGTGGCCGAGCGGCTCGGATCCGAACTCGCGGACGCGACGGAGGCACCGCAGCGGATCGTCGAGCCGCTCAGCTACCTCGAGCTGCAGACGCGTGAGGATGACGTCGAGGGCCACGCGTGGCGGCGGTACTGGAAGGGTCACTACTTCGACGCGCTCGGCGACGAGGTCATCGACGCCGTCCTGTCGCGAGCGGGGCGGGACCTGCCGAACGTGAGCCTGCAGGCCTACGGCGGAGCCATCGCCGAGGTGCCCGACGAGGCGACCGCGTTCTCGGGCCGCGGCGCCGCGTTCGAGTTCGTCGCCGCATCTCGGTGGAGCGATCCGGCGGAGGACGAGCGGCGGATCGCAGCGGCACGCCGATACGCGGGCACGCTGGACCGGTTCGCGAGCGGCGCCTACGTGAATGCGCTCGCCGACGAGGGCGCGGCCGGAGTGCGTCGCGCATACTCCGAGGCGAAGCTCGCTCGGCTCCGGGCGCTCAAGTACGAGGTCGATCCCGGCAACGTGTTCCACCTGAACCAGAACATCCCGCCCGGTCGCCCCTGACCGACGACTGCCCGGGCGGAACCGTCCGCGCGGGTGCAGGGCTAGGCGTCGATGCGCTCACGCGTGAGCGCCGCGGCGCTGTCGACGATGAACTCCTTGCGCGGCGCGACCTCGTTGCCCATCAGGAGTTCGAACACACGGCCGGCATTCTCGGCGTCGGCGACGCCGACCCGGCGCAGCGTGCGGTGCCCGCGGTCCATGGTCGTCGTCGCGAGCTGATCGGCGTCCATCTCGCCGAGCCCCTTGTAGCGCTGGATCGGGTCCTGGTGCTTCCTGCCCTGCTTGCGCAGCGTGGCGAGGACCCCGGTCAGCTCCGCCTCGGAGTAGGTGTAGATGACGTCGTTCGGCTTCGAGCCGGGATTCATGACGACGACCCGGTGCAGCGGTGGGACCGCGGCGAACACGCGGCCGTCCTCGATCATGGGCCGCATGTAGCGGAAGAACAGCGTCAGCAGCAGCGTGCGGATGTGCGCGCCGTCAACGTCGGCGTCGCTCATGATGATGACCTTGCCGTAGCGCGCCGCGGAGAGGTCGAAGGTTCGCCCGGAACCTGCGCCGATCACCTGGATGATGGACGCGCACTCGGCGTTGCTCAGCATGTCGGCGATGCTGGCCTTCTGCACGTTGAGGATCTTGCCGCGGATCGGCAGGAGCGCCTGGTGCTCGCTGTCGCGCGCGAGCTTGGCCGTCCCGAGCGCGGAGTCGCCCTCGACGATGAACAGCTCGCTCTGCTCGACGTCGCTCGAGCGGCAGTCGACGAGCTTGGCAGGCAGCGACGACGTCTCGAGCGCGTTCTTGCGCCGCTGCGTCTCCTTGTGGGTCCTCGCGGAGATGCGCGCCTTCATCTCGGAGACGATCTTCTCGAGGAGCAGCGAGGTCTGGGCCTTGTCATCGCGCTTCGTGGAGGCGAACCGCTCCCCCAGCGCCTTCTGCACGACGGATGCCACGATCGAGCGCACCGCGGGGGTGCCGAGCACCTCCTTGGTCTGGCCCTCGAACTGCGGCTCCGGCAGGCGCACGGTCAGCACGACCGTGAGCCCGGCGAGGACGTCGTCCTTGTCGATCTTGTCGTTGCCGACCTTGAGCCGTCGAGCGTTCTGCTCGACCTGCTGCCGGAGGAACTTCAGCAGGCCCTGCTCGAACCCCGCCAGGTGGGTTCCGCCCTTCGGCGTCGCGATGATGTTCACGAAGCTGCGGGAGACGGTGTCGTAGCCGGTGCCCCAGCGCAGGGCGATGTCGACGTGGCAGTGCCGCTCGACGTCGGTCGGGATCATGGCGCCGTGGTCGCTCAGCACGGGAACCGTCTCGGTGAAGCGACCGTCGCCGGTGAGTCGCCAGACGTCGGTGACCGGACCGTCGACGGCGAGGTGCTCGACGAACTCGGAGATGCCGCCGTCGAATCGGAAGCGGTGGCTCTCGGGCTCCTCGCCCCGTTCATCGACGACCGAGATGGCGAGGCCCGGGACGAGGAAGGCGGTCTGCCGGGCCCGGTTCAGGAGGTCCTCGAGCTGGAACGCGGTGCCCTTCGTGAAGATCTGCGGGTCGGCCCAGTACCGGACGCGGGTGCCGGTGACGCCCTTCGCGACACGCCCGGCCTTCCGCAGCTCGCTGGATCGCTCGAACGGCGTGAAGGTTGCTGTCGGCGACGGCGTGCCGTTGTCGGCGAACACGCCTGGCTCGCCGCGATGGAAGGACATCGCCCACGTGGCCCCGCCCCGGTCGACCTCGACGTCGAGGCGCTCGGACAGCGCGTTCACGACCGACGCGCCGACGCCGTGCAGGCCGCCGGATGCCGAGTACGAGCCGGAGCCGAACTTGCCGCCCGCGTGGAGCTTCGTGAACACGACCTCGACGCCCGACAGTCCCGTCTTCGGCTCGGCGTCGACCGGGATGCCGCGGGCGCGGTCGCGGACCTCGACGCTGCCGTCGGCGTGGAGTACCACTTCGATCTCGGTGCCGTGGCCCGCGAGCGCCTCGTCTACCGAGTTGTCGATGATCTCCCAGAGGCAGTGCATGAGGCCGCGGGAGTCGGTCGAGCCGATGTACATGCCCGGGCGCTTTCGCACGGCTTCGAGGCCCTCGAGCACGGAGAGATGGCGGGCGGAATAGTCGGAGCTCACGTCGCACAAGCCTACTGAGGGCCACCCCCGATGCAGGTCAGGCGCTTCGCGCTGAGCGAAATGCGGGCTCCCACGGAAGGATCGCGGCGCCGCACGTGTTTTGATTGATGAGAACAGATCGGATCGTGAGCTACGGAGGAGGCGCCATGAACCAGTACACCGACACCGCCGGTGCGGTCGACGAACTCGACACCCCCCACGAGCTCACGGCCCTCGACCGGTGCGACGCCTGCGGCGCGCAGGCCTACATCCGCGTGGTCGTCACGAGCGGCGAGCTCCTGTTCTGCGCCCATCACGGTCGCAAGCACGAGGAGAAGCTCTCGCAGATCGCCCACAGCTGGCACGACGAGTCGAGCCGGCTCCTCACCGATACGCGCGACTGAGCGCGTCCCAGACGACACGAACGCCCCGGAGCCATTCGGGGCGTTCGTCGTGTGCGGTGCAGCGGATGCCGCGGACCGGGCTCAGTCGGCCGGCGCGACGCCCGCAGCCTTGAGCTGGGCGTGACGGGCGGATTCCGCGTAGCCGTCCACCACCGCGGCCTGAGCGCCCGGCGTGTACGCGAGCCCGGCGCGCGAGCACATGCGCTCGAGGATCGAGTCGGCGAGGCGCGGGTTCTTGGCGAGCACGGGTCCGTGAAGGTGCGTTCCGATGACGTCGCCCATGCGAACGCCCTCCTGCCCGGATCCGCGACCGTTGCCGGTGCCGGCCCGCACGCGACCGAGCGGGGACGCCTCCGCGCCGACGTAGTCGCGGGCGTGGTTCTCGAAGCCCACGAGCTGACCGATCCGCGGCACCTGGACGATGAGGTCGCCCGTGATGCGGCGCGCGCGCGGCACGCCGCGACCGGCGACGATGCCGAGTCCCTCGACGGTCGACCCGTCGGCGCGCTCGATTCCCCAGCTGAGCAGTTCCCACCCCGTGCCGACGGCGAGGATCGGCACGCCTTCCGTGCCCCACCGACGAAGCTCGTCGACCAGGCCGAGCAGCCGCTCCCGCGAGATGTCGAGGGAGGCGTCGCTGCCCGAGCCGAGCACCACCGCGTCGACGTGCTCGGGCAGGTCGGATGCCGACTCGACCGCGACCACGCGGGCATCGAGTCCGGCCCAGCGGGCGCGAGACTCGAGCACCACGGCGTTCTCGGCGTCGCCGTTGGTGTTCTGCAGCGACGGCAGCAGGGACACGATGGTGAGGGTCATTCCGCTCCCGTGAGTCCGAGGTGGGCACGCGTGCGCCGCATCGAGTCGGCGGAGAAGACGATCGTCTTCACGCCCGCCGCGGGCGCCGGAAGGGCGAGGAAATCGTCGAGCGCCCGAGCCAGGTCGGGCTCGACACGGTCGATCTCGACGCCGTCGTAGGCCAGCATGAGCGCCGCCTCCGCGGCCTTCGAACCGCTGACGAGCGACACCCTGCCGAGCGACGAGGCGTCCGCCGGCCAGAAGTACGACGGATCGCGGACGTCCGATCCGATGGCGAACAGGATCTGCTCGGTCCCGGGCGCGATGCTGTCGACGTTGAGCTGGTAGCTGGCCGGGTTCTGCACGAGAACGAAGTCGACCTGCTGGCCACGCACGGTGACGCGCTCACCGCGCCCGAACACGGCGGGGATCGCGCCGAGCGACGCGGCGGCGGTCTCTGCGGAGAACCGCTCCCCCAGCACCTGCTTCGCGGTCGCGTACGCGGCGGCGGCGTCGACGGCGTAGTGGATGCCGCGCGCGGGAAGCCCGACGGTGATCGACGCCGCACCGTCGGCGAGCACGGTCGACGCGCCGTCGACGGATGCCACGACGATGCCGTCGGCGGGGTCGAGCCGCTGGGCGCTCGTCTCGGTGTGCCCGAGTCCGCGCGGCGCCGCGGCGAGGACCGCATCGGACACGCCGAAGCGGCGCACCGCGACGTCCGCCCGGAGGTTCGCCGCGAGCCGCAGGAGGTAGGCGTCGTCGGCGTTCACGACGACGGCCTCGTGCGCGCGGTCCGCGATGCGCGCGAGCATGCCCGCGACCATCTCGGAATCGTGGAAGCGGTCGATCTGGTCGACCATCACGTTCGTGAGTGTCGCGATCCGCGCGTCGACGCCCTGCATGACCACCGCGCCGTGCCCCTCGTCCATCTCGAGCACCGCGACGTCGCCCGGCACGCGGCCCCGCCAGTCGGCCCGCTCGAGGAGCGCCGACGTGAGTCCCTGGCTGATGTTCGCCGTCGAGGGATTGGTGAAGACCTGCTCGCCGTGGGCCCGGAGGATCGCGACGAGCATCTTGGTCGTGGTCGACTTGCCGCTCGAGCCCGAGACGACGACCAGCCCCTGCGGGAAGCCCGACAGCGTGCGCTTGAGGTAGCCGGGCGCGATGCGGTTGACGATGAGGCCCGGCACCGCCGAACCGCCGCCCGGCTTGCGCAGCCGGGCGGCGATCCTGACGAGCCGGCCGACGAGGATCGCCGGCGCGTACTTCACCTGCGGCCTACTCGAGGTAGTCGCGGAGCGACTGCGAACGCGACGGGTGGCGGAGCTTCGCCATCGTCTTCGACTCGATCTGGCGGATGCGCTCGCGCGTGACGCCGAACGTGTCGCCGATCTGGTCGAGTGTCTTCGGCATGCCGTCGCCGAGGCCGAAGCGCATGCGGATGACGCCCGCCTCGCGCTCGCTCAGGGAGTCGAGCAGCGACTCGAGCTGCTTCTGCAGCATCGTGAAGCCCACCGCGTCGGCGGGCACGACGGCCTCGGTGTCCTCGATCAGGTCGCCGAACTCGCTGTCGCCGTCCTCGCCGAGCGGGGTGTGCAGCGAGATCGGCTCGCGGCCGTACTTCTGCACCTCGATGACCTTCTCAGGGGTCATGTCGAGTTCCTTCGACAGCTCCTCGGGCGTGGGCTCGCGGCCCAGGTCCTGCAGCATCTGCCGCTGCACGCGGGCGAGCTTGTTGATGACCTCGACCATGTGCACGGGAATGCGGATGGTGCGGGCCTGATCGGCCATCGCCCGGGTGATCGCCTGGCGGATCCACCACGTGGCGTAGGTCGAGAACTTGAAGCCCTTGGTGTAGTCGAACTTCTCGACCGCGCGGATCAGGCCGAGGTTGCCCTCCTGGATGAGGTCGAGGAACTGCATGCCGCGACCCGTGTAGCGCTTGGCGAGCGACACGACGAGTCGCAGGTTCGCACCGAGCAGGTGGCTCTTGGCCCGCTGCCCGTCTCGGGCGACCCACTGCAGTTCGCGCCCGAGCTGCGACTTCTTCTCGGCGTCGCTCATGTGCGACAGCTTCTCCTCGGCGAAGAGGCCCGCCTCGATGCGCATCGCGAGCTCGACCTCCTCGGCCGCGTTGAGGAGCGCGACCTTGCCGATCTGCTTGAGGTAGTCCTTGACGGGGTCGGCGGTCGCACCCGTGATCGTCGTGGAGTAGACGGGGATCTCGTCCTCGTCGTCGGACGCGCGCAGCACGAGCGCTCCCGTGGGGTGCGGCTCGACCGGGATCGGCTTCGCCTCCTCCTCGTCCTCCGCAGGCGCGGCCTCCTCGGCCGGGGTCTCATCGGCGGGCGCCGCTGTGTCGGCCTCGGCGTCCTCCAGTTCCTCGGGCTCGACCTCGTCGGTGTCAGCCCCGGACTCGGCCTTGGCGCCCTTCGCGCCCTTCGCGGTCGACGTGCGAGGCGTCTTCGAGGCGGTGGTCGCCTGCTTGCCCTTCGGCGCGGCCTCGGCCGCGGCATCCGTCTCGGGTGCGGCCGTGGACGACTTCGCGGTCTTCGTCGCGGCGGACTTGGCGGCGCTCGTCTTCGCGGCAGGCTTGGCCGTGGTGGTCTTCTTCGTCGTGGTGGTGCGCTTCGAGGCGGTGGCGGTCTTCGCCTCGACCTCGTCGGTCGCCGCCGTGGTGGCCTTGGTTGCCATGCGTTTGAACCTCTTCCTCACCGTCGCGCGCGGTGCCCGAGCTCGGACACGCGGAATACGTCGCGATCCGGCGATTTCGGACACGATGAGGACCCATGTCAAGTCCGCGTCGGATGCGGCGCGAGCCGCACGGCGGACCAGAACGGGTCCTTCCCCCTATTATACAGAGCCGCGCGCGTCTGCCGTCCCGCGACACCGCCGGGATCGGGCGCGTCGAGGCCTGCATGGGGATGAAACGCCGGAGCGTCCGCGGACATTCCCGGGCGGAGCAGTCATTCCCGCTCGTCGTCGCGGTTGCGGCGGAACGCGAGGAACTTCTCGAGCTCGGCCGCGATCTCGTCGGCCGAGGGCGGTTCGCCGTCCTCATCGGTGAGGGGAGAACGCACCGTCGTGCCCTCCATGTACGCGTCGTGGCGCTCCTCGAGCGCATGGACCAGCTTCGCGAGCTCGCCGTTCTCGGCGACCTGCTCGTCGATCCGCGCCACGAACTCCCGAGCCTGCTCCCGCAGCGCATCGGTCGGGAAGATGCGGCCCGTCGACGCACTGATCGCCTCCAGCGCCGCGACCGCCGCCGCCGGGTACTCGGCATCCGCCAGGTAGTGCGGAACGAGCAGCACGAACCCGGTGGTGGGATGCCCGCGCTCCTGGAGCCGGTACTCGACGAGGTGCAATGCGTTCGCCGGGACCTGCGTGGTGGGGCGCCACACGGACATCGCCTCCACGAGGTCGGACCGGTTGCCGCTCACGGTCACCCCGATCGCACGCGTGTGCGGTACCGGCATGGGAATCGAGTTGAGCCAGGTCGTCGAGCCGACCTCGAGCCCTTCGATCAGGCCGAGCACCGCCGCGCAGAACCGCTCCCACTGGAAGTCGGGCTCGAAGCCGGTGAGCAGCAGGAACTGCTGCCCGAGCTCGTCGCGCGCGAGGTCGAGGGACAGTCGCGGCGGGCGATAGTCGGTGAGGCGGTCCTCCTCGAACATGATGATCGGACGTCTCGCGCGGTAATCGAGCAGCTCGTCGGTGTCGAACGCGGCGACGACGCGCGTCTCGAGCGTCGAGCGAAGGTACGCGGTGGTCTGCGCGACGGCGCCGCCCGCATCGGCGAAGCCCGTGAGCCCCGCGACGAGCGGGAGCCCGGCGGGCACCTCGGCGTCCGGGGCGAGCTCGTAGAGGGTGCGGGGATCGCGCATGCTCCAAGGCTACTGAGCCGACGCGCTCCCCCGGCCGGATGCCGGACGCCCGCGGTGATGCCCACAGCGAACACCTACGATCGAGTCCATGCCCGTTCCCAGCCTCGAGCTCAGCACAGCACTGCCCGCCGACACCGACGCGGATGCCGTCCTCGTCTTCGCACGCCGCGCCGTCGACGGCGCCGAGCCGCTCGCACCCGGCGGGTTCGAGTGGATCGCGGCCGCCCTCACGGCGCTCGGTGCGAAGGGCGCGGCCGACGAGGTCACGAAGCTCGTCGCCCCCGGTGACCCCGCGCGCGTGGTCGTCGTCGCCGGGCTGGGCGACACGACGGATGCCGCAGCCATCCGCGTCGCCGCCGGCGCCGGGACGCGCGCCCTCGCGTCGGCGACCACGGTCGCCGTCGCCGCACCCGCGGATGCCGACGCCCTGGTCGCCGCTGCCGCACTCGAGGGCGCCGGCCTCGGCGCGTATGCGTACACCCGGTACCGCGAGGCGCCTGCGGGACCGGGGCGCATCGTCCTCCACACCGGCCACGACGCCGACGCGGTCCGGCTCGTTCGCGTGCAGGCGACCGTCGCCGCGGTGGCGCGCACCAAGGACCTCGTCAACGACGCGCCCAACGACCTGCCGCCGGCGGTGCTCGCCGAACTCGCGGCCGAGGCGGCCTCCGCCGCCGGGATCGGCGTGCGCGTGCTCGACGAGGAGGCGCTCGCCGCAGAGGGCTTCGCCGGCATCCTCGCGGTCGGCGGCGGATCCTCGCGTCCCCCGAGGCTCGTGCGACTGGACTACGCCCCCGCCGCGGCATCCGTGCACCTCGCGCTCGTGGGCAAGGGCATCACGTTCGACTCCGGCGGGCTCTCGCTGAAGCCCGGTGCGTCGATGGTCGGCATGAAGTCCGACATGGCCGGAGCGGCGGCGGTGCTCTCCGCCATGGTCGCGCTCGCGGAACTCGACGTGCCGGTGCGGGTGACGGGATGGCTGTGCCTCGCGGAGAACATGCCGTCGGGCCACGCCGCCCGGCCGAACGACGTCATCCGGATGAAGGGCGGCACCACGGTCGAGGTCCTCAACACCGACGCCGAGGGCCGCCTCGTCATGGCCGACGCGCTCGCCGCCGCGAGCGAGGAGCAGCCCGACGCCATCGTGGACGTCGCCACGCTGACCGGCGCGCAGGTCGTCGCGCTCGGCAACCGCATCTCCGGCGTCATGGGTGACGACGACCTCGTCGGCGAGGTGCGACGGGCCGCGGATGCCGCGGGCGAGGCCGTGTGGCCCATGCCCCTGCCCGCCGACCTCCGGGCGCTGCTGAAGTCCGACGTGGCCGACCTCGCGAACACCAAGCTCGGGACGGTCGTGCCGGGGATGCTGCTCGCGGGCGTGTTCCTCCAGGAGTTCGTCGGCCGCCGAGAGGGCGACGACGCGCCGCGCATTCCCTGGGCGCACATCGACATCGCGGGGCCCTCGTTCAACTCCGGCTCGGCCTGGGGGCACAGCGGTCCCGGCGCGACCGGGGCGGCCGTGCGCACGCTCGTCGCGCTGGGCGAGCAGCTCGCCGCCAGGTAGTAAGGTCGTGGGGGGCGATCACCGCCCGTGCAGCCTGCCCGGCCATCAGCCGGGGCAGTTCTCGCCGCAGATCCGACGCGCAAGGGAGAATCCGGTTTGTCCGAGCAGAACTTTGACCTCGTCATCCTGGGAGGCGGCAGCGGAGGGTACGCGGCCGCGCTTCGTGCCGTCCAGCTCGGCCTCAGCGTCGCCCTCGTCGAGAAGGACAAGCTCGGCGGCACGTGCCTCCACCGCGGTTGCATCCCGACGAAGGCGTTGCTCCACGCGGCCGAGATCGCGGACAACACCCGCGAATCGGCGAAGTTCGGCGTGCGTTCCTCGTTCGAGGGCATCGACGTCCCGGCCGTGACGAAGTACCGCGAGAGCATCGTGGCCAGCAAGTTCAAGGGCCTCCAGGGCATCATCAAGGCCCGCGGCATCACCGTCGTCGAGGGCGAGGGCCGCCTGGTGGCCGCCGACACCGTGCAGGTGGGCGAGCAGCGCCTCGTGGGCAAGAACGTCGTGCTCGCGACCGGCTCCTACTCGCGATCGCTGCCCGGCCTCGAGATCGGCGGCCGCGTCATCACGAGCGAGCAGGCGCTCGAACTCGACTTCGTGCCGCAGAAGGTCGCGATCCTCGGTGGCGGAGTCATCGGCGTCGAGTTCGCGAGCGTCTGGAGGTCCTTCGGCTCCGACGTCACGATCATCGAGGCGCTCCCCCACCTGGTGCCGAACGAGGAGGAGTCGATCTCCAAGCAGCTCGAGCGCGCATTCCGCAAGCGCGGCATCGAGTACAAGCTCGGCGTGCGCTTCCAGGGCGTGACCCAGCACGACGACGGCGTCGTCATCAGCCTCGAGAACGGCGACACGATCGAAGCCGAGCTGCTGCTCGTCGCCGTCGGTCGCGGCCCGGTCACCGCCAACCTCGGGTTCGAGGAGGCCGGCGTCACCATCGACCGCGGCTTCGTCCCCACGAACGAGCGCCTGCAGACCAGCGTGCCCGGCGTGTACGCGGTCGGTGACATCGTTCCCGGTCTCCAGCTCGCGCACCGAGGGTTCCAGCAGGGCATCTTCGTGGCGGAGGAGATCGCGGGCCTGAACCCGATCGTCGTCGAGGACGTCAACATCCCCAAGGTGACCTACAGCGACCCGGAGGTCGCCTCGATCGGGTACACCGAGGCGAAGGCGGCCGAGAAGTTCGGCGCCGACCAGGTCTCGTCGTACGAGTACAACCTCGCCGGCAACGGCAAGAGCCACATCCTCGAGACCAGCGGGTCGATCAAGGTCGTCCGCGTGAACGACGGTCCCGTGGTCGGCGTGCACATGATCGGCGCCCGCGTCGGCGAGCTCATCGGCGAAGCCCAGCTCGCGGTGAACTGGGAGGCGTACCCCGAGGACATCGCGCCGCTGCTGCACGCCCACCCGACCCAGAACGAGGCACTCGGCGAGGCGTTCCTGAAGCTCGCGGGCAAGCCGCTCCACGCGCTCTGATGCCGGGCCGCCGAATCACGACTGCAATAAGCTAGAACGCGTCACACGCTGTGAAGGAGACAAGCGCATGAGCGAATCCGTCAGCCTCCCGGCACTCGGTGAGAGTGTCACGGAGGGCACGGTCACCCGCTGGCTGAAGAACGTGGGCGACCGTGTCGAGGTCGACGAGCCGCTGCTCGAGGTCTCGACCGACAAGGTCGACACCGAGATCCCGTCGCCGGTGGCCGGCGTGATCGAGGCGATCCTCGTCCAGGAGGACGAGACCGTCGAGGTCGGCACCGCGCTCGTCACGATCGGCGACGGATCCGGCGCGGGTGCTGAGGCACCCGCGGCCGAGGCTGCGCCGGCAGCAGAGGCGGCTCCCGCACAGGAGGCGGCTCCCGCACAGGAGGCGGCTCCCGCACAGGAAGCGGCTCCCGCACAGGAGGCGGCTCCCGCACAGGAGGCGGCTCCTGCACAGGAGGCGGCTCCCGCACAGGAGGCGGCCCCCCCACAGGAAGCGGCTCCCGCACAGCAGGCTCCGGAAGCGCCTGCCGAGCCCCAGCAGCCGGCACCCGCACCCGCGCAGGAGGCCGCGCCCGCGGCCGAGGCGGCTCCCGCCCCGCAGGGCGGATACGAATCGCCCGCGCCGGCCGCCGAGGCACCCGCGCAGCAGGCTCCGGCCGCACCCGCTCCGCAAGCCCAGGCGGCTCCGGCCCCGCAGGCCGAGGCGCCCCAGGCCACCACGGCACCGGCTCCGCAGCCCGCTCCGGCGCAGGCCGAGCCGCAGCAGGCAGGCGGCGCGCACGCCGGCCCGTCGGGCTACGTGACCCCCATCGTCCGCAAGCTCGCCAACGAGCAGGGCGTCGACCTCGCCTCCGTGCAGGGCACGGGCGTCGGCGGGCGCATCCGCAAGCAGGATGTGATGTCGGCCGGTTCGACCGCCGCAGCGCCCGCGGCCGAGGCCGCTCCCGCGCGCCAGCAGCTCGAGACATCGCCGCTGCGCGGCACGACGCAGCCGATGACGCGGCTGCGCAAGGTCGTCGCCGAGCGCGCCGTCGTCTCCATGCAGTCGACCGCGCAGCTCACGTCGGTGGTCGAGGTCGACGTCACGCGGGTCGCGCGTCTCCGCGATCGCGTGAAGGGCGAGTTCCACGAGAAGACGGGCACGAAGCTCTCCTTCCTGCCGTTCTTCGCCCTCGCCGCCGTCGAGGCGCTGCGGGCGTACCCGATCATCAACTCGACCGTCGACGGCGAGTCGATCGTCTACCCCGAGCGCGAGAACCTCAGCATCGCGGTCGACACCGAGCGCGGGCTGCTCACGCCGGTCGTGCGCGACGCCGGCGAGCTCGACCTCGCCGGTCTCTCCAAGCAGATCGCCGACCTCGCCGAGCGCACGCGGAACAACCAGCTGAAGCCCGACGAGCTCGCCGGCGGAACCTTCACGCTCACCAACACGGGCTCGCGAGGCGCGCTGTTCGACACGCCCGTCGTCTTCCTCCCGCAGACGGCGATCCTCGGCACCGGCGTGGTCGTGAAGCGCCCCGTCGTGATCTCCGAGGACGGCTCGGACGCGATCGCGATCCGCTCGATGGTCTACCTCGCGTTGTCGTACGACCACCGCATCATCGACGGTGCCGACGCCGCGCGGTTCCTCACGGCGGTCAAGGCCCGTCTCGAGGAGGGCGACTTCGAGGGCGACCTCGGCATCTAGTCGAACCATTCCCGCAGACGCCAGCCGGCCTCGCTCCGCATCATCAGGAGCGAGGCCGGTTCGCGTTCCACCTCGGTCCACGGGACCGTCAACACCATCGCGTCACCCAGGTCGGCCGCCACGGTGATGGCGTCGAGGTCCACCTCCGCATGGGCTGCCGCCTCGCCGCGTTCGATCGCCGCGCGATCGCGTGCCGCGATCGGGGATCCCGGCTGGTCCACGGCGAGCACGCAGTCGAGGTCGTTCGTCGCGAGGCAGGTCTGACGGATCTCCAGCAGCGCGGCGGCGGCCGTCACCGGATCATCGGGCACGTCCGGCGACGGGGCCGCGTCGAGCTCACCCGCAGGCACGGCAACCGTCGCCTCCGTACCGTCCTGAGCCGCGCCCGAATCAGCCCCTTCGCGCACCGCCTCGAAGCCGGGACGCTCCGCGCGGGCACCGTTGTCGGCGGACGATGGCGGAACGGCCGAGAGCAGCGCCACGAGCGCGGCGGCCCCGGCGAATCCGCCCGTGAACAGGGCGGGCCGACGTCGTCGCGCCCACGCGGCCGCACGACGAACGGACCGGACTCGCGGATCCGTGTCGAGCGCGACGGCGAGGTCGTCCACCGCCGTCGGCGGGAGCTGCGCCAGCGCCGCCAGTCGCCCCATCCGATTCCGGACCGGCGCTTCCGCCGCGATCGGCCGGTCCGTGTCGATCAGCGCGGCGGGCTTCGGGTCTCCGCGCAGGGCGGTCGCGACACGTGTCGGCGACGGCCCGCTCGTCGGTCGGTCCATCGCAGCGAGGAGCGGACGCGCGGGAGCGACCGCGAAGAGCGCCCGCTCGATCTCGGCCTCGACGCGACCGAAGGGCCGAGCATCGAGTGCGGACCGGGCGAGGTCGAGCACGGAGGTGAAGGCTGCGCGGTCGGTCGACGCCGTAGCGGAATCCTCGAGGAGCCGGAGCAGTGCCGCATGCCCCTCGCGCGAGACCGCGACCCGATCGGCCGCGGACTCGCGCCGGTCGAGTCGGCACAGGGCGCCGAGCCCGATGAGCCGGGGACGGCCGGTGTCGTCGACGAGCACATCGCTTGCGGCGAGCCTCGCGTGGACGAGGCCCCGATCGGCGAGGTGCCGCAGTGCGACGACGACGGGGGCGAGCGCGGTCACGACCTGGCCCGGCAGCAGGCTGCCCGCGGTCAGGAACTCGGAGAGCGGCGTGCCGGAGATGCGTTCGACGACCAGGCATGCCCGGCCGTCCCCGACGTTGGCGACGTCGATCAACCTCGGCAGCGTTCCCGTGCGATCGGCTTCCATCGCCTCGATCTCGGTCGTGATCGCATCGTCGTCGGCCTCCGGCCCGTAGACCCGCATCACCGCGAGCGGTGCGCCCGCAGGCGCCGCTCCGCCGTCACCCCCGCCCGCCGCGTCGTCCACCGCTCCCCCGTCCACGACGGCGAGGAAGACGTCGGCCCGGTCCCCCGCCGCGAGTCGTCGCACGAGGCGGTATCCCGCGAGGATTCCGCCCGCGGAGGGCGAGGCACCGACCCCGCCGTCGGATCGGCCATGTGGGCGACCTGATCCGGACGGTGCGGAAGCGGGGACGCGCGCGCGTGCGGAGCGCCCGCGACGTCGGCTGGGATTCGGCATGCGGGAAGGTTCTCGCGGCCGGCCGGGCCCGGTCGCCGACATCCGCGCGGTCGGAATGGGCAGGTGGTCGGCGGCGGCTGGGGAGGACGGGTGGTCCGACCTAGACTGAGGTCCATGCTCGACTACGTCGACACGGGGCTAAGCGCCAACTCCGTGCCGTACAGCGAGGGCCTCGCCCTCCAGCGCGCCGTCCATCAGTCGGTGGTCTCCGGTGAACGACCGGACACCGTCATCCTCCTCGAACACGACCCGGTCTACACGGCCGGCAAGCGCACCGCTCCGGACGAACGCCCGACCGACGGCACGCCCGTCGTCGACGTCGATCGCGGCGGCAAGATCACCTGGCACGGGCCGGGTCAACTGGTCGGCTACCCGATCCTGCGCCTGGCCGAACCCATCGACGTCGTCGGTTACGTCCGGCGCCTCGAGGGCGTCCTCATCGACGTGCTCGCCGGGTTCGGCATCGAGGGGCGCCGGGTCGAGGGTCGCTCGGGCGTCTGGATCGTGCGCGACGGGGCCGAGGAGAAGATCGCCGCGATCGGCATCCGCGTCGCCGATGGTGTGACGATGCACGGCTTCGCGCTGAACTGCTCGAACTCGCTCGAGCCGTACGACAGGATCATCGCGTGCGGCATCCGTGACGCCGGCATCACCACGATGTCGCGCGTGCTCGGCCGCACCGTCCGCCCGGCCGACGTGGTCGACGCCGTGCGCGACCGACTCGACGCGGAATTCTCCCCGGTCGAGGGGGTCGCGGCATGAGCGCCGATCCCGGCGGCCGACGGATGCTGCGCCTGGAGGTCCGGAACGCCCGGACCCCGATCGAGCGCAAGCCCGAGTGGATCAAGACCCGCGCGAAGATGGGCCCGGAGTACCGGCAGCTGCAGCAGCTGGTGAAGGGCGAGGACCTGCACACGGTGTGCCAGGAGGCCGGCTGTCCCAACATCTACGAGTGCTGGGAGGATCGGGAGGCCACCTTCCTCATCGGCGGATCGCAGTGCACCCGCCGGTGCGACTTCTGCCAGATCGACACCGGCAGGCCCGCCGACTACGACGTCGACGAACCGCGTCGCGTCGCCGAGTCGGTCGTACGGATGCAGCTGCGGTACTCGACGGTCACGGGCGTGGCCCGCGACGACCTGCCCGACGAGGGCGCCTGGCTCTACGCCGAGACGATCCGCCAGATCCACTCGCAGTCCCCCGGCACGGGCGTGGAGATCCTCGTGCCCGACTTCTCGGGGAATCCCGAGTTGCTCGGCGAGGTGTTCTCGGCCCGTCCGGAGGTGTTCGCCCACAACGTCGAGACGGTGCCGCGCATCTTCAAGCGCATCCGTCCGGCGTTCCGCTACGAGCGCTCGCTCGATGTCATCAGGCAGGGGCGGGCGGCGGGCCTCATCACCAAGTCGAACCTCATCCTCGGCATGGGCGAGGATCGCGACGAGGTCTCGCAGGCGCTCCGCGACCTGCACGACGCCGGTACCGACATCATCACCATCACGCAGTACCTCCGGCCGAGCCCACGACACCTGCCCGTCGCGCGATGGGTGCGGCCCGAGGAGTTCGTGGAACTCAAGTCGGAGGCCGAGGAGATCGGATTCCTCGGGGTCCTCGCCGGCCCGCTCGTGCGGTCGTCGTATCGCGCGGGGCGGCTCTGGGCGCAGTCCATGCACGCGAAGGGCCGCGCGCTCCCGCCCGAGCTCGCACATCTGGCCGACGAGTCGCTCGGGTTCGCGCAAGCCGTCGGTTGAGCCCGCGCGGCGGGTCCCTCCCTCGGTCGGAGGGGCCCGTCCGCCGCCGGTATCCTTGAGGCATGGCACGCACCAAGGACGCCGGGTCCGCCCCCAAGCCGCGCAAGGAACCCGGCCGCATGAAGCAGATGTGGCAGGTCTTCCAGATGACCCGCCGCTACGACTCCAGCGCGCAGTGGCTCATGCTCCTCGGCTTCCTGCTCCCGGTCCTCGTGAGTCTCGGCCTCGCGCTGTGGCTGAGCGGCGGCAACGGCTTCACCATCGCCCTGTGGGTGGTCTCGGGCGTGCTCGCCGGCATCCTCATCGCACTGGTGATCCTCGGCCGTCGCGCCGAGCGGGCCGCCTACTCGCAGATCGACGGGCAGCCGGGCGCAGTGGGCGCCGTCCTCCGCAGCGGCCTCCGCGGCGGCTGGGTCGGCAACGAGATGCCGGTCGCCGTCAACGGGAAGACTCAGGACGCGGTGTACCGCGCCGTCGGCCGCGGCGGTGTCGTGCTGATCAGCGAGGGTCCGCGCTCGCGCACGACCCGCATGCTCGAAGACGAGAAGCGCAAGATCACGCGCGTGCTCCCGAACGTCCCCGTGAGGCTGCTCTCCGTCGGCCACGAGGAGGGCTCCATCGAGCTGCACCGCCTCCCCGCGACGCTGCGGAAGACCAAGCGCACGCTCACCAAGCCCGAGGTGCTGGCCGTGACCAACCGGCTGAACTCCCTCCAGGCGTCCCTGCCGATCCCGAAGGGCATCGACCCCATGAAGGTGCGGCCCCAGCGCGGCAAGATGCGCTGACGACTCCCTCCGGGCTGCGGCATCCGTTCATCGAAGCGGATGCCGCAGTCGCGTCTCAGGCGCGGATCAGCACCGTGCCGGCCGCCTTGTCGTGCAGCCCCCGCTGGTCGGAGTCGAAGATGACGGCCGGAATGACGAACACGAGCAGCAGCGTGCGCACGACGGGGCGCCAGGCACCGACCCAGCCGCCGCCGAGCGGGACGACCCGGAGCCCGAGCGCCCGGTGCCCGATACTCCCGCCGATCGTCGGGATGAACAGCACCTGCATGAGCGCGAACACGAGCAGAGTGGTCCACGACTGCGCATTCGACGCGTACGGACCCGCGAGGAGGGCGATGACGTTCGCGATGGCCCAGTCGACCAGGAGCGCGGCGACGCGACGGCCGAGGCGCGCGATCGAGCCGGCCCCCTCCTCGGGAAGGCCGAGTCGCTCCCCCGGGTAGCGGCTCGGCTCGAGGTGTCCGGACGGGGCGGGGGCTGGCGGGCTCACCGGACGATTCTACCGAGGCGGCATCGTGTAACACGGTCGAAACATTCGCGTCACGGTCGGGAAACGGCGTCCGGCTACCGTCGGGAGCGGTCGAACGACTGCGTCTCGCCCCCTACCCGCCTTGGAGCACCGTCACATGTTCAGTGATTCTTCCGAAGTCCTCAAGTTCATCAAGGAGACGGACGTCAAGTTCCTCGACATCCGTTTCACCGACCTTCCGGGTGTGCAGCAGCACTTCAACATCCCGGCCTCGACCGTCGACGAGGACTTCTTCACCGTCGGCCAGCTCTTCGACGGCTCCTCGATCCGCGGCTTCGCGTCGATCCACGAGTCCGACATGCAGCTGATCCCCGATGTGTCGACCGCCTACGTCGACCCCTTCCGGGCCGAGCGCACGCTCATCATGGTCTTCGACATCTACAACCCCCGCAACGGCGAGATCTACGGCAAGGACCCCCGCCAGATCGCCAAGAAGGCCGAGAAGTACCTCGCCTCGACGGGCATCGCCGACACCGCGTTCTTCGCGCCCGAGGCCGAGTTCTACGTCTTCGACGACGTCCGCTACGAGGTGAACCAGCACTCGAGCTCCTACTCGGTCGACTCGAGCGAGGGTGCCTGGAACTCGGGCCGCGTCGAAGAGGGCGGCAACCTCGCGAACAAGACCGCGTACAAGGGCGGCTACTTCCCCGTCTCGCCGGTCGACCAGCACGCCGACCTCCGCGACGACATCGTGCTGAAGCTCATCGACGCAGGACTCGAGGTCGAGCGCTCGCACCACGAGGTCGGCACGGCCGGCCAGGGCGAGATCAACTACAAGTTCGACACGATGGTCCACGCGGCCGACGACATCCTGAAGTTCAAGTACATCGTCAAGAACACGGCGAACGAGTGGGGCAAGACCGCCACCTTCATGCCGAAGCCGCTGTTCGGCGACAACGGCTCGGGCATGCACACCCACCAGTCGCTCTGGAACGACGGCAAGCCGCTGTTCTACGACGAGGCCGGCTACGGCGGTCTGTCGGATGTCGCGCGGTGGTACATCGGCGGCATCCTCAAGCACGCCCCCGCCGTGCTCGCCTTCACGAACCCGACGGTGAACTCCTACCACCGCCTCGTCCCGGGCTTCGAGGCCCCCGTCAACCTCGTCTACTCGGCCGGGAACCGCTCCGCCTCCATCCGCATCCCGATCACGGGCACCAACCCGAAGGCCAAGCGCATCGAGTTCCGCGCGCCGGACGCGTCGGGCAACCCGTACCTCGCCTTCGCCGCCCAGCTGATGGCGGGAATCGACGGCATCAAGAACCGCATCGAGCCGCACGAGCCGGTCGACAAGGACCTCTACGAGCTTCCTCCCGAGGAGGCGAAGGCCATCCCGCAGGTGCCCGCGTCCCTCGGCGAGGCGCTCGACGCGCTCGAGGCCGACCACGACTTCCTCCTCGAGGGAGGCGTGTTCACCAAGGAGCTCATCGAGACCTGGATCGACTACAAGCGGGAGAAGGAGCTGAAGCCGCTGGCCCAGCGTCCCCACCCGTTCGAGTTCGAGCTCTACTACGGCGTCTAGACTCTCACCCCCCCATCCCCCCAGAGAGCCGAGGGCCCGTGTCGCGATACGCGACACGGGCCCTCGTGACGTCCGGCGATCAGCCTCGGGTCGGTTCGCGCTTCGGCTCGACCCCGTAGAACCCGCGCTCGAACACCGCGCGGGCGCGTCGCGTGACCTGGAGGTAGTCGTCCTCGAGCTGCGTGGCGGATCCCGGCGGGTAGCCCATGATCCGCGCGACGCCTTCGAGCTGGGTGCGCTCCACCGGAAGCACGTCGGTGGTCCGGTCGAGCCAGAGCGTGAGGGCGGAACGCGCCCGGGACGCGAAGATCCATGCCGCACGGAGCGTGGTCGCGTCCGATGCGTGCACGAGACCGGCCTCGACGGCGGCCGCCAGGGCTTCGAGCGTCGACGTGGTCCGCAGCGACGGCACGCGCGCAGCGTGCTCGAGCTGGATGAGCTGCACGTACCACTCGACGTCGCTGAGCGAACCGCGCCCGAGCTTCAGGTGGCGGGTCGGGTCGGCGCCCTGCGGCAGTCGCTCGTTCTCGACGCGGGCCTTGATCCGCTTGACCTCGCGCACCTCGCGCTCGGCGATCTGCTCCGGATAGCGCACCGTGTCGGCGAGCTCGGTGAACTCGTCGACGAGCGCGGCATCACCGGCGACCCCGCGCGCGCGAAGCAGCGCCTGGGCCTCCCACGTGAGCGACCATCGTGCGTAGTACGCGCGGTAGGCGTCGAGTGAGCGGGCGATCACGCCGTTGCGTCCCTCGGGTCGGAGGTTCGCGTCGAGCTCGAACGGGAGCCGGGCATCCTCGCTGACACGGACGAGTTCGGAGACGATCTTGAGCGCCCGAGTGTGGGCGGCGTCGGGTTCGGCGCCTGCCGCGCGGTACACGTAGAGGATGTCGGCGTCGGAGCCGATGCCGAGCTCGCGTCCGCCGAACCGGCCCATGCCGATGACCGCGAACTCGATGCCGTCGTCACCGCGCCGGATCGCCCGGACGAGGCCGTCGATGTGGGCTTCGACCACGTCGCTCAGCCCGTGTCCGAGCTCCTCGACGGAACACACGTCGAGCATGCCCGCGAGGGCGAGGCGCAGGACCTCGCGGCGGCGCATCGCCCGCAGCACCTTCGCGGCGGGGTCGAGCTCGGTGTGCCGGGCGAGGACCGCACCGACCTCCTCGCGCAGCGCCGCGAGCGGTCGCGGTCGCAGCTCGTCGACGTCCTCGAGCCAGGCCACCGCCTCGGGACTGCGCTCGAGGAGCTCCCCCGCGAACCGCGAGCCGGACAGCACCCTGGTGAGCCGCAGGGCGGCGTCCGACGAATCCCGGAGGAGGCGCAGGTACCAGTGCGTCGTGCCGAGCGTGTCGCTGATGCGCCGGAACGCCAGCAGGCCGTAGTCGGGGTCGGTCCCGTCGGCGAACCATGAGATGAGCACCGGCATGAGGTGCCGTTGGATGGTGGCGCGCCGGGTCACGCCGGCCGTCAGTGCGCCGATGTGCGCGAGCGCACCCTTGGGATCGCGGAAGCCGATCGCGGCGAGACGCGCCGCCGCCTGGTCGCTCGTGAGTTCGAGCCCGTCCGCGGGCAGCGCGGCCACGGCCGAGAGCAGCGGTCGGTAGAACAGCCGTTCGTGCAGCCCTCGGACGCGACGACGCGTGCGCTGCCAGAGCATGGTGAGCTCGTCGGCGCTCCGACCGAGGCCGGAGGACCGCGCGAGCACGCGGGTCGCGCCGGCATCCCGCGGCATGAGGTGGGTGCGCCGCAGCCGGCTCAGCTGGAGGCGGTGCTCGAGGACGCGCAGGATCCGGTAGTCGCGCGAGAACTCCGCCGACTCCTCGCGACCGACGTAGCCGTGCTCGGCGAGTGCGGCGAGGGCGGGGAGCGTGCCGGCCTGGCGGATGGCGTCATCCGTCGCCCCGTGCACGAGCTGCAGCAGCTGCACCGTGAACTCGATGTCGCGCAGCCCGCCCGGTCCGAGCTTGAGCTGGACGTCGACCTCGTCGCCCGGGATGTGCTCGGTGACGCGCTCGCGCATGCGCTGCACGGACTCGACGAACCCGTCGCGCGAGGAGCTCGCCCACACCTTCGGGGCGACGGCGGCCTCGTAGCGCTGGCCCAGCCCGGGGTCGCCCGCGAGCGGGCGCGCCTTGAGCAGCGCTTGGAACTCCCAGCTCTTCGCCCACCGGTCGTAGTACTGCAGGTGCGACTCGAGTGTGCGCACGAGCGCGCCGTCCTTGCCCTCGGGGCGGAGGTTCGGATCGACCTCCCACAGCGGCGGCTCGATGCCCGGCTCGCCGATGAGGCGCATGACGAGCATCGCGAGGCGCGTGGCGATGTCGATCGCGCGCGCAGTCGCGACCGCCTCCTCGTCGGCGGACTCCGCGACGAAGATCACGTCGACGTCGCTGACGTAGTTCAGCTCGCGCGCACCCGCCTTGCCCATGCCGATGATCGCGAGGCGCGTGGCGTCGACCTGCTCGGCCGGGAACCGGCCGGGGGCGGCGGGCTCGCCGGGCCCCCGGGAGACGACCCTCCGCGCGAGGTGCAGCGCAGCCTCGAGCGCGGCGCCGGCGAGGTCGGCCAGTCCTGCGGCGACGGTGTCGACCGCCTCGACCGCGTCGGGACGGGTGAGGTCCCACAGTGCGATGCGCGCGAGGAGCCGGCGGTACCGCACGCGCAGCACGCGGGCTCCTGCGTCGACGAGGGCGGCGCCGCTCGCGTCGACGGATGCCACTGCCTCGACGAGTTCCGCGGCGGCCTCCGCGGCGGTCGGCGGCGCGGTCGGCCCCGCCACGAGCACGTCGAGCTCGTCCACGTTCCGCAGCATGAACTCGCCGAAGCCCCGCGACGCGCCGAGGAGTCGCGCAGCCCGGTCGAACACCTCGTCGTCGGCCAGGATGCCGTGGACCGCCTCGGGTGCACGGTCCATCAGCCGGCGGAGTTCCTCGAGCGCCTGGTCGGGGTCTCCCGCGACGGAGATCGCCTCGATGAGCGTCTCGAGCGGGACGGCGGCGGACTCCGCGAGCGCAGCCGACTCGCGTGCGGCCCGGTCGAGGTCGTCGAAGCCGGCACGCGCCAGCGCACCGAGCATCGGGGCCTGGCGCGTCATCCGGTGCCGATCGTCAGAGGATCTCGAGGTTGCGCTGCAACTCGAACGGGGTCACCTGCGAACGGTAGTCGCGCCACTCGGCGCGCTTGTTCGCGAGGACGTAGTTGTAGACGTGCTCGCCGAGGGTGTCGGCGACGAGTTCGGACTCCTCCATGTACTCGATGGCGTGGTCCAGGCTCGCCGGGAGCGGCCGGAAGCCGAGCGCGCGACGCTCGCTGTCGGTGAGGGCCCACACGTCGTCCTCGGCCTCGGCCGGGAGATCGTAGCCCTCCTCGATGCCCTTCATGCCCGCCGCGAGCATGAGCGAGAACGCCAGGTAGGGGTTCGCGGCGGAGTCGATCGCGCGGTACTCGACGCGTGCGCTCTGGCCCTTGCCCGGCTTGTAGAGGGGGACGCGGACGAGCGCGGATCGGTTGTTGTGGCCCCAGCAGATGAAGCTCGGCGCCTCGTCGCCGCCCCACAGGCGCTTGTACGAGTTCACGAACTGGTTCGTGACCGCGGTGATCTCGTTGGCGTGGCGGAGCAGGCCGGCGATGAACTGGCGGCCGATCTTCGACAGCTGGTACTGGGAGCCCGCCTCGTAGAAGGCGTTCGCGTCGCCCTCGAAGAGCGACAGGTGCGTGTGCATGCCCGAGCCGGGCTTGTCCGAGAACGGCTTCGGCATGAACGTCGCGTAGACGCCCTGCTCGATCGCGACCTCCTTGACGACCGTGCGGAAGGTCATGATGTTGTCGGCCGTCGTGAGCGCGTCGGCGTAGCGGAGGTCGATCTCGTTCTGGCCGGGCCCGGCCTCGTGGTGGCTGAACTCGACCGAGATGCCGAGGTCTTCGAGCATCCGCACCGAACGACGCCGGAAGTCGTGCGCGGTGCCGCCCGGGACGTTGTCGAAGTAGCCCGCCGAGTCGACCGGCTGCGGCCCTTCGGGCCCGTACTTGCTCGACTTGAGCAGGTAGAACTCGATCTCGGGATGCGTGTAGAAGGTGAAACCACGATCGGCGGCGCGTGCGAGGGTGCGCTTCAGCACGTTGCGCGGATCGGCGACGGCCGGCTCGCCGTCGGGCGTGGTGATGTCGCAGAACATGCGCGCCGTCGGGTCGATGTCGCCGCGCCACGGGAGCGTCTGGAAGGTCGTCGGGTCGGGGAACGCGAGCAGGTCGGACTCGAACGTGCGGCTGAGCCCCTCGATCGCGGAGCCGTCGAAGCCGATGCCCTCGGTGAAGGCGCCCTCGACCTCGGCCGGCGCGATCGCGACCGACTTCAGCGTGCCGACCACGTCGGTGAACCAGAGCCTGACGAACTTGACCCCTCGCTCTTCGATGGTCCGGAGAACGAAGTCGCGCTGCTTGTCCATGCACACCCTTCCTCGATGCTCTCAGCGTACTGGGTCGCACCGCCGCGGCAGATCGAGCGGATGGCTCGTGTGCCAGACTTGCGGCATGTCCGAGCACGCATCCAACGACGCCGCATCCGACAGCACGGCGGCCCCGGCCGAGAACCCCTACGGCGGAGCCGCGACGACGACCTCCGGGCCCAAGCGCGTCCGCACCAGGCACTTCCAGAACGCCAAGCGCGAGGGCATCAAGATCACGGGCCTGACGAGCTACGACGCGCTCACCGCACGGATCTTCGACGAGGCCGGCATCGACTTCCTGCTCGTCGGCGACTCCGCGGCGAACAACGTCCTCGGCTACGAGACGACCCTGCCGGTGACCGTCGACGAGCTCATCCCGCTCACCCGCGCGGTGGCGGGCGCCGTGCAGCGCGCGTTCGTCGTCGCCGACATGCCCTTCGGGTCGTACGAGAACGGTCCCGACGAGGCGTTGCGCACGGCCATCCGCTTCATGAAGGAGACGGGCGCGCACGCGGTCAAGCTCGAGGGCGGCGAACGCAGCCACAAGCAGATCCGTCGCGTGGTCGGCGCCGGAATCCCGGTGATGGCGCACATCGGCTACACCCCGCAGAGCGAGCACGGCCTCGGCGGCCACATCATCCAGGGCCGCGGTGAGGGCGTGAAGCAGCTGCTCGCCGACGCCGAGGCGGTGCAGGATGCGGGCGCGTTCGCGGTGGTGCTCGAGATGGTTCCCGCAGACGCAGCGCGACAGGTCACCGAGCTGCTGCACATCCCGACCATCTCGGTCGGCGGCGGGCCGCACTGCGACGGGCAGCTGCTGGTGTGGACCGACTGGGCGGGCCTGACGACGGGGAGGATCCCGAAGTTCGTCAAGCAGTACGCGAACCTCGCCGGCGTCCTGGGCGACGCGGCGACCGCGTGGCGGGCGGATGTCGCCTCGGGGGCGTATCCGACCGAGGAGCACTCCTACTGAGCCGGGCCCACGCTCGGGTCGGCCGCGGCGCGGCGGGTCACTCCTCGGCGGCCTCCTCCTCGGCCCACTTGGCGCTGTTCGCGCGGAGGATCTCGAGTGCCTGCTCGGCCTCGGCGCGGGTCTCGAAGGGACCCACGCGCTCGACGGCCGGGGAGACCATGCCTTCCTCGACCTCACCGGTGTTGAGGTTGTACCAGAACTGATGCTCAGTGTCGGCGGACATAGGCTGATCCTATGCCCAAGGACCCCGACGGCCTCCTCATCCCCGGCCGCCTGTCGCCCGCCCGTCCCGTGCCCGCCTCGATCGCCCGACCCGAGTACGTGGGCCGCGCCGCGCCGTCGCCGAACGGCGGTGGCGACCGCTACACCCCGGACGAGGTCGACCGCATCCGCGCCGCAGGACGCGTCGCCGCGGATGCGATCCAGGCGGCCGCAGCGGCGATCCGTCCAGGCGTCACGACCGACGAGCTCGACCGCATCGCGCACGAGCACGTCGTCGCCCACGGCGCGTACCCGTCGACGCTTGGCTATCGCGGCTACCCGAAGTCGTCGTGCACCTCGGTCAACGAGGTGATCTGCCACGGCATCCCCGACGACACGGTCCTCGAGGACGGCGACCTCGTCAACATCGACGTCACCGCCTTCCTCGACGGCATGCACGGCGACACGAACGCGACGTTCGTTGTCGGCGAGGCCGACGAGGAGGTGCGGCTGCTCGTCGAGCGCACGCGCGAGGCGCTCGCCCGCGGCATCCGCGCCGTCGCCCCCGGCCGGCAGGTGAACGTGATCGGCCGCGCGATCGAGTCGTACGCGAAGCGGTTCGGCTACGGCGTCGTGCGGGACTACACCGGGCACGGCGTCGGGCGGGCGTTCCACACGGGCCTCGTGATCCCCCACTACGACGACCCGAACGCGACGACCGTGCTGGAGCCGGGCATGGTCTTCACGATCGAGCCGATGCTCACCCTGGGCACCACCGACTGGGACCTGTGGGACGACGACTGGACCGTCGTCACGCGCGATCGGTCCCTCACGGCCCAGTTCGAGCACACGCTCGTGGTCACCGAGCGCGGTTCGGAGATCCTGACCCTGCCCTGAACGGCGGCCGAACGCCCCGCGATAGGGTGGCGCCATGGCGACTGAGCGTGCGATCGGCATCGACATCGGCGGCACGGGCATCAAGGGAGCGGTCGTCGACCTCGGCACCGGCGAGCTCGTCACCGAGCGGGTGAAGATCAAGACGCCGCAGGGCGGCCGGCCCGTCGACATCCTCGAGGCGACCGGGCAGCTGCTCGCGATCATCGCCGGACAGGGGCACACGTCGTTGCCGCTCGGGGTGTGCTTCCCCGCCATCGTCAGGCACGGCCGGACCCTGTCGGCCGCGAACATCTCCGACGAGTGGATCGGGCTCGAAGCCGAGCGGCTGTTCGAGCGCGAGCTCGGCAGCGCCATCCACTTCATCAACGACGCGGATGCCGCCGGCTACGCCGAGTCGCAGTTCGGCGCCGCGCGCGGCGAGCGGGGGCTGGTGATCCTGACGACGCTGGGGACGGGCATCGGCTCGGCGTTCCTGTACGACGGCGTGCTCGTGCCGAACAGCGAGCTCGGGCACCTCGAGCTGGACGGGCACGATGCGGAGGATCGCGCCGCGTACTCGGCGATGGAGCGCGAGGATCTCTCGTGGGAGGAATGGGCCGCCAGGCTGCAGCGGTACTACTCGCACGTGGAGTTCCTGTTCTCCCCCGACCTGTTCGTGGTCGGCGGCGGCGTCTCGAAGCACCACCAGGAGTTCCTGCCGCTGCTATCGCTCGACACGCCGATCGTGCCCGCGGCCTTCCGCAACAACGCGGGCCTCTTGGGCGCGGCTGCGCTCGCTGCGCGCTTCTGACGGCGTCGCGGGCGGCGTGATGCGAGCGGGCCGGCTGATACGCCGGGTTCTGTTCACCGGGCGCTTGCGCGACACCGGCTGGACGACCATCTCTCTCGGAGCTGCGTCACCGCAACCCTCCAGCGGCCCACCCGGGAACGGGACGGGCAGCCCCATCGTTCCCTGTCTGGCCTTGCTCCGGACGAGGTTTACCGAGCCGACCGCGTCACCGCGGCCGCTGGTGGGCTCTTACCCCACCGTTTCACCCTTACCGCGGGCCGGGGCCCGTGGCGGTCTGCTTTCTGTGGCACTGTCTCGCGGGTCACCCCGGGTGGGCGTTACCCACCGTCCTGCCCTGCGGAGCCCGGACGTTCCTCGGCGCCCGATCGCTCGGACGACGCGGCCGTCTTGCCGACCCGCTCGCCCTCCAAGGGTAGCCGACGGCGCCGATCGTGCGCCGGGAGCGCCTCGCAGGCGCGCCCGTCAGAGCCCGGACTCGTCGGTGCGGACCAGGATCCGGTCGCACTCGGGGCACTGCACGACCTCGTCGGGCGCCGCACGACGGACCGCCTCGAGGTCGGAGCCCGTCAACGTGATGGTGCACCCGCCGCACGTGCGCTGGCGCAGGTGCGCCGCACCGACGCCGCCGCCGCGCGTGCGGCGCTGCTCGTAGAACGCCAGCAGGTCCTCCGGGATGGTGCCCGCGATCGTCGCACGGTCGCGCTCCGCGCCGTCGCGCTCGGTGCCGAGCCCGCCCGCGGCCTCGTCGCGGGCGGCCTCCAGCCGGCCGGCGTCGGCGGCGATCGCGGCGCGCTCGTCGTCGATCGCGGCGACGCGCGCCTCGGCGTCCTCGACCTTCTGCATCACGACGAGTTCGAGGTCCTCGAGGTCGGCGAGGCGCTTCCGAAGCGACACGAGTTCCGACTCGAGCGCGGTGACGTCCTTCATCGACGAGGTGTGCGTGAGGCGATCGCCGTCGCGCGCGATGCGCTTCTCGACGACCTCGACGTCGGACTCGATGCGACCCAGCTCGGCGCGCGCGTCCTCGAGGGCGCCGACCGCCTCGGCTCGGCGGCCCCGCACCCCCGAGTCGCGCTCGGCGAGCGCCTGGAGCTCGGCCGTCTGGGGCAGCGAGCGGAGCTTGTGCGCGAGCTGCTGCAGGCGCGTGTCGATCGACTGGAGGCGCAGCAGCTGCTGCTGGTCGGCGGGGCTTGCCTTCACGTGGTGCTCCTCGTGGGGGTGGTGGGGGCGGGACCGGTCACTGGACGACCTGGAAGTCCCACGGGTCGGTGTTGAGGTCGCTCACGACGACCTCGAGTTCGGGGTGGGCGGCGCGGAGTTCGCGGGCGGCCGCGTCGAGCCAGAGCCACTCGCTCGCCCAGTGCGACACGTCGATGAGCGCCGGGCCGCCGCCGAGCATCGCCTGCTCGCGGGCCTCGGACGCTGGGTGGTGCCGCAGGTCGGCCGTGACGTACACGTCGGCGGCGCGCACGGCGGGGTCGGCGAGGAGCGAATCGCCCGCTCCCCCGCACACGGCGACCGTCTCGACCGGGTCGTCGTAGCCTCCGGCGACGCGCACGCCGGTCGCGGTGGCGGGCAGCAGCTCGGCGAGCCGGCGCGCGAGCCGGCCGAGCGTGGTCGGCTCGGCGAGGCGCCCGACGCGCCCGAGCCCACGCGCGGCATCCGTCGCCCCCGGCACGATCGGCCGGGCATCGACGAGCCCGAGGCGGTCGGCGAGCACCGCCGACGTGCCGGTCTCGACGACGTCGGCGTTCGTGTGCGCCCCGACGAGCGCGCAGTCGGCGCGGATGAGCTTCGCGAGCAGCGCGCCCTTGTACCGGTCCTCGGCGACGGAGGTCACTCCGCGCAGCAGCAGCGGGTGATGCGCCACGATCAGGTCGACGCCCTGGGCGACGGCTTCGTCGACGGTGGCCGATACGGCGTCGACCGCGAGGAGGACGCTCGAGACCGCACGCGCCGGGTCGCCGGTGACGAGCCCCGGCGCGTCCCACGGTTCGGCACCGGAGACCGGCCACAGGCGCTCCACGGTCGAGAGGACGTCGGCGAGGCGGACAGGCACCCGCCCAGCCTACGCCGATCCGCGCGGCCAGCCGGGCCCGCGGTTGCCGCCTCGACTGAGCCTCGTTAGCATCCGCGGCATGGTCGACCTGACGACGTCCGAACTCCTGAACCGCTACTCGGACGTCGTGGTCCGCGGCGGTCTCAACCTCCAGCCGGGCCAGACACTCGTGGTCCGAGCGCTCGTGGAGCACGCCCCTATCGTCCGAGCGATCGTCGATGCCGCCTACGATGCGGGCGCCGGGTTCGTCGACGTCGAGTACCAGGACGACCATGTGCGCCGATCGGGGATCGTGCACGGAGCGGGTCCGATGATCGCGGCGGGGACCGCTCGCGATCGCGCCGCCACCGAGCGCCTCGAGCAGCCCGGCCTGGCGTACCTCCGGATCACCGGGAACCCCGAACCGCACCTGATGGACGACGTCGACGCGGCCGCGGTGGTCGCCGCGAGCCCGGTCGAGCTCGCGGCGCGCGAGCGCGCCGCGCTCATGGCGGGCGGCCTCCAGTGGTGCATCGTCGCCGCGCCGAACGCGGGCTGGGCGCGCGCGGTGTACGGCGAGCCGGACGTCGACCGGCTCTGGCGGGCCGTCGGCACCGCGGTGGGCCTCGACTCCGACGACCCGGTCCGCGACTGGCTGGCGCACACCGCGCGGCTGCGGCGGCGCGCAGCCGCGGTCGATGCGCTCGACCTCACCGCCCTGCGCTACTCGGGCCCGGGCACCGACCTCGAGATCGGACTCGTCCCCGAGTGGCGCTGGTTGGCGGCGACCATGCACACCTCGGACGGCGTGGAGTTCAGCCCGAACATCCCGACCGAGGAGGTGTTCACCTCGCCCGATCCGAGTCGCGCCGACGGCACGATCGCGACGACCCGTCCGTTCCTCCTGCTGCCGAGCGGGGTGCTCGTCGAAGGCCTGACACTGAGCTTCGAGGGCGGCCGCATCGTCGATGCGAATGCGGAGCGCGGGCTCGACGCGGTGATCACGCAACTCGACTCGGACCCGAACGCGCGCCGGCTCGGCGAGGTCGCGCTCGTCGACGGCGGTTCCCGCGTGCGTCGCGCCGGGGTGCTGTTCCACGACATGCTCTACGACGAGAACGCGGGCTCGCATATCGCCTGGGGCCAGGGTTTCCCGATGGTCGTGCCCGACGGCGACGCATCGACCGGGGTGAACCACGTCGCCGCCGTGCACACGGACGTCGTGGTGGGCGGACCGGGCGTCTCGATCGCCGGGGTGACGGGTGACGGTCAGGAGGTCCCGATCATCACCGACGACGAGTGGGTGCTGCCCGCCTGAGTGGCGCACGGCGAGACGGGTGGGCCCTGCCGGGCTCGAACCGACGACATCCACGGTGTAAGCGTGGCGCTCTACCAACTGAGCTAAAGGCCCCTGCGCCTGCGGCGCTCCCCCATCGTACGACGCGCGCCCGCGGCATCCGTCACGGGCGGCCGAGCCCGTCGAGCGCCTCGCGGTATGCGGACAGCGGTCGCGCCTCGCCCGGTCCGGTGACGAACGACGAGCGGATGACGCCCGCCGCGTCGATCACGAACGTCGCCCGCCGCGCGAACCCCGCAGCCTCGTCGAACGCCCCGTAGCTTGCGGCGACGCCGCCGTGCGGCCAGAAGTCGGAGAGCAGCGTGAGCCCGACGCCTTCGGCCTCGGCCCACGCCCGCAGGGCGTACTTCGCGTCGACGGATGCCATGAGCACCTCGGCACCGGCGCCGGCGAAGAGCGCGGCGTTGGCGTCGAGCTCTCGCATCTCGCCCGTGCAGGTCCGCGAGAACGCGAACGGGACGAACACGAGCACGACCGGACGGACGCCGCGACGTGCCGCGAGCCGCTGCGGCGCGCCGAACTGGTCGGGCAGTTCGAAGTCGGGCGCGGTCGCCCCCACGTCGAGGATCACAGCGCCTCCCTGACGACCGGTGGGACGCGCGCCAGCCTAGCTGCCGAAACGCGGGCATAGAATCACTAGGATGGCGTGGTGCCCCCGACCGTGACCCGGTCTTCGTCGTGCGCACGCACGAATCAGAGGCACGATCTGCTGAAGAGAGAGGTCGAGTGTGACTGTCAACGACCAGGACCCGTACTCGGTCGAGGCGATGGACTCCGATCCGGAGGAGACCAACGAGTGGGCCGAGTCCCTCGACGCCCTCGTCGCCGAGAAGGGCCACCAGCGCGGGCGTGAGATCATGCTCAGCCTGCTCAAGCGCTCCAAGGAGCTGCACCTGGGCGTGCCGATGGTGCCCACGACGGACTACATCAACACGATCGCCCCCGAGAACGAGCCCGAGTTCCCCGGCGACGAGGAGATCGAGCGCCGCTACCGCGCCTGGATCCGCTGGAACGCCGCCATGCTCGTGCACCGCTCGCAGCGGCCCGGCATCGCGGTCGGCGGGCACATCTCGACGTACGCCTCGTCGGCGGCGCTCTACGAGGTGGGCTTCAACCACTTCTTCCGCGGCCAGGACCACCCGGGCGGCGGCGACCAGATCTTCATCCAGGGCCACGCCTCCCCCGGTACCTACGCACGTGCGTTCCTCGAGGGCCGTCTCACGGGCGACCAGCTCGACGGCTTCCGTCAAGAGAAGTCGCACGCCCCGAACGGCCTGTCGTCGTACCCGCACCCTCGCCTCATGCCCGAGTTCTGGCAGTTCCCGACCGTGTCGATGGGCCTCGGGCCGATCAACGCCATCTGGCAGGCACAGGCCAACAAGTACCTCACGAACCGCGGAATCAAGGACGCGTCGGACCAGCACGTCTGGGCATTCCTCGGCGACGGCGAGATGGACGAGGTCGAGAGCCGCGGGCAGCTCCAGGTCGCCGCGAACGAGGGCCTCGACAACCTGACGTTCATCATCAACGCGAACCTGCAGCGCCTCGACGGTCCGGTCCGCGGCAACGGCAAGATCATCCAGGAGCTCGAGAGCTTCTTCCGCGGAGCCGGCTGGAACGTCATCAAGGTCGTCTGGGGCCGCGAGTGGGACGACCTGCTCGCGCGCGACCACGACGGCGCCCTCCGCAACCTGATGAACGTCACGCCCGACGGCGACTACCAGACCTACAAGGCCGAGTCCGGCGCCTACGTGCGCGAGAACTTCTTCGGCCGCGACCCGCGCGCCCTCGAGCTCGTGAAGGACCTCTCCGACGACCAGGTCTGGGGCCTCAAGCGCGGCGGCCACGACTACCGCAAGGTCTATGCGGCATTCAAGGCCGCGGTCGAGCACAAGGGCCAGCCGACCGTCATCATCGCCAAGACCATCAAGGGCTACGGCCTCGGTCCCGCGTTCGAGGGCCGCAACGCCACGCACCAGATGAAGAAGATGACGCTCGACAACCTGAAGACCTTCAGGGACACGATGCGCATCCCGATCTCCGACGCGCAGCTCGAGGAGAACCCCTACCTCCCGCCGTATTACCACCCCGGCGAGGACGACGAGGCGATCCGCTACATGCACGAGCGCCGAAGCGAACTGGGCGGCTACCTGCCCGAGCGCCGCACGAAGCACACCGCGATCTCGCTGCCCGACGACTCGGCCTACGCGATCGCCAAGAAGGGCTCGGGGACGCAGGAGGTCGCCACCACCATGGCGTTCGTCCGCATCCTCAAGGACCTCATGCGCTCGAAGGACTTCGGCAACCGCATCGTGCCGATCATCCCCGACGAGGCCCGCACCTTCGGCATGGACGCGTTCTTCCCGAACGCGAAGATCTACAACCCCATGGGGCAGCACTACACGTCCGTCGACCGCGAGCTGCTGCTGGCCTACAAGGAGAGCCCGCAGGGTCAGATCATCCACGTCGGCATCAACGAGGCGGGCGCGCTCGCCTCGTTCACCGCCGTCGGCACCTCGTACTCGACCCAGGGCGAGCCGCTCATCCCGATCTACGTCTTCTACTCGATGTTCGGGTTCCAGCGCACCGGCGACGCCATCTGGGCCGCCGGCGACCAGATGACGCGCGGCTTCATGATCGGTGCGACCGCCGGTCGCACCACGCTCACCGGCGAGGGCCTGCAGCATGCCGACGGCCACTCGCCGCTCCTCGCTGCGACGAACCCCGCGGTCGTCTCGTACGACCCGGCCTATGGGTACGAGATCGGGCACATCATGCGCTCGGGCCTCGACCGGATGTACGGCGGGAACCACCCCGATCCGAACGTCATGTACTACCTGACCGTCTACAACGAGCCGCTCGTGCAGCCCGCCGAGCCGGAGGGCGTCGACGTCGAGGGCATCGTCCGCGGCATCCACCGCGTCTCGGAGTCGCACCACGAGGGTCCGAAGGCGCAGCTGCTCGCCTCGGGCGTGGCGGTGCCGTGGATCCTCGAGGCGCAGCAGCTGCTCGCGCAGGACTGGGGCGTCTCGGCCGACGTGTGGTCGGTGACGAGCTGGGCCGAGCTGAACCGCGACGGCCTCGCGGTCGACGAGCACAACTTCCTGCACCCCGACGCCGAGCGCCGTGTCCCCTACCTCACGGACAAGCTCGCGGGAGCCCGGGGCCCCTTCGTCGCCGTGTCCGACTTCATGCGCGCGGTGCAGGAGCAGATCCGACCCTACGTGCCTGGGCAGTACGCGACGCTCGGCGCCGACGGGTTCGGGTTCTCCGACACCCGTCCGGCCGCGCGCCGCTACTTCAAGATCGACGGACCCTCGGTGGTCGTGCGGACGCTCCAGCTGCTCGCGGACCGCGGCGAGGTCGACCGTTCGCTTCCCGCGCAGGCGATCGAGAAGTACCGGCTCCACGACGTGAACGCGGGCACGACCGGCACTGCCGGCGGCGAGAGCTAGCAGGCCCCCGGCAGTGGCGACGAAGCCCCGGACCAAGGCGGAGACGCTCGCGTGGTTGCGTACCATCGCGGGCGAGCTGTCCACGCAGACGCTCAAGCGGCTGGAGGACACGCTGTCCTGGTACGGGGACATGCCGCCGAGCCGCCGCTCGGCGGTGGGCCTCGTCGCCCAGGCCGGCATCTCGTCGTTCATCTCGTGGTTCGACGACCCGAAGTCGACGCCGTGGATCGCGGCGGACGTCTTCGGCGCCGCTCCGCGTGAACTGCTGCGCTCGGTGAGCCTGCAGCAGACGCTGCAGCTCATCCGGGTCACGGTCGAGGTCGTCGAGGAGCGCGTGAAGGACGGCGGCGAGCCGCTCCGCGAGGCGATCCTGCTCTACTCGCGTGAGATCGCCTTCGCGGCGGCCGACGTCTATGCCCGCGCCGCCGAGGCGCGCGGCCTCTGGGACGCCCGGCTCGAGGCGCTCGTCGTCGACTCGATCCTGTCCGGCGAGTACGACGACGAGCTGCCGAGCCGCATCGCGGCACTGGGCTGGCACGGCCACGGCGAGGTCGCGGTGCTCGTCGGCACGGCGCCGAAGCTCTTCGACGTCGACCAGGTCCGCCGTGCGGCACGTCACATGCAGGCCGATGTGCTCGTGGGCGTGCAGGGCAACCGGCTCGTGGTCGTGATCGGCCGGGCCGAGCCCCGGGGCAGCGAGTCCGAGGACGCGGTCGGCACGGCGCCGGCCCTGACGTTCATGGAGATCGCCACGCAACTCGAGCCGCACTTCGGCGCAGGCCACCTCGTGCTCGGCCACGAGGTGCCCAACCTCGTCGACGCCGGGAAGAGCGCGAAGGCGGCGCTCGCGGGCTTCGCGGTCGCCCGGTCGTGGCGGCACGCGCCCCGGCCCGTGCACGCCGACGACCTCCTGCCCGAGCGCGCTCTCGCCGGCGACCCGCTCGCGCGTGCGACGCTCGTCCACCGCATCTACCGTCCGCTGCAGGCGCATTCGACCGAGCTGTTGACCACGCTCTGGAGCTACCTCGACAACGGCCGCTCCCTCGAGGCGACCGCCCGGGAGCTCTTCGTGCATCCGAACACGGTGCGATACCGGCTGAAGCGCGTCTCCGACGTCATCGGGTGGGATGCCACGGGAGCGCGCGAGGCGCTGATCCTGCAGTCGGCGCTCATCATCGGCTCGATGAGCGACCATGAGGCCGTGCCGCGGCGCCGGTCGGCGAACTGACGCCGACTATGTGCCGTCGTCACAACGTCTCCCCGCATACCTTGTCACGAGTGCACACTCATGCCGGGGTAGTGATTGGCAGACTGAGACGGTGATCGTCGTCGTCTGCCCTGGTCAGGGCTCCCAGACCCCCGGTTTCCTCGCACCCTGGCTCACCGAGCCGTCGTTCGCCGAGCGCCTCTCCGCGCTCTCGGAGGCCGCAGGCGTCGACCTGACCCTGCACGGCACCGAGAGCGACGCCGACACCATCAGGGACACCGCGATCGCACAGCCGCTCATCGTCGCCGCGGGGATCCTCGCGTTCGACGCGCTCGCCGCGCAGGGTCGCATCGCCCGCATCGGCGGCGTCGCCGGACACTCGGTCGGCGAGATCACCGCCGCGGCCGCGACCGGCGTTCTCGACGCGGCCGATGCGATGCGCTTCGTCGCCGAGCGCGGTCGGGCGATGGCGGAGGCCGCTGCCCTCGAGCCGACCGGCATGAGCGCCGTGATCGGCGCCGACGAAGCCGAGCTGCTGGCACGACTCGACGCGCTCGACCTCGAGCCGGCGAACTTCAACGGCGGCGGGCAGGTCGTCGTCGCCGGGGCCCTCGAGGCGCTCGAGGAGCTCAAGGCCGAGCCGCCCGCCGGTGCCCGCGTGATCCCGCTGCAGGTCGCCGGCGCCTTCCACACCCGGTACATGCAGCCCGCACGCGAGCGGCTCACGGAGGTCGCGCTGTCGCTGTCGGCCTCCGACCCCGTCCTCCCGCTCTGGACGAACCGCGACGGATCCCCCGTGGCATCCGGTTCGTCGTTCGTCGAGCTGCTCGTCGGCCAGGTCGCCTCCCCCGTCCGCTGGGACCGCTGCATGGACTCGTTCGCCGACGCGGGCGTGACCGGCATCATCGAGCTCGCGCCGGCCGGCGCGCTCGTCGGCCTCGCCAAGCGCGCACTCAAGGGCGTCCCGACGGTCGCCGTCAAGACGCCGGACGACCTTCCGGCAGCGATCGCGCTGCTCGAGCAGGCCGCATAGCCCACCGACCGACACGAGAGAACGCATGACGCACCCCACGCTCACCCAGTCGCACGGCCCCGCGCACACGCGCCTCTACTCCGTCGGCGCCGCCCGCGGCGAGAACGCGGTCCCGAACGACGACCTCGTCGGACCGATCGACTCCTCCGACGAGTGGATCCGGCAGCGCACGGGAATCATCACGCGCGTCCGGGCTGGCGCCGACGTACTCGCGGTCGACCTCGCCACGGATGCCGCGCGCGAGGCGATCGAGCGCTCGGGCGTCCCTGCCGAGCAGATCGACCTCGTGATCGCCGCGACGATCTCCAATGTGCGGCAGACCCCCTCGATGGCCGCGGTCGTGGCCGATCGGGTCGGCTCGAACCCGGCCGCCGCGTACGACATGAACGCGGCGTGCGCCGGCTACGCGTACGCGGTCGCACAGGCCGACGCCCTGATCCGCACGGGTGCCGCCCACTACGCGCTCGTCATCGGTGCCGAGAAGCTGTCCGACGTGGTCGACCCGACCGATCGCACGATCTCGTTCCTGCTCGGCGACGGTGCGGGCGCGGTCGTGATCGGGCCGAGCGACGACCCGGGCATCGGCGCGACCGTGTGGGGTTCCGACGGCTCGAAGGCCGACGCGGTCACCATGAACCACACGCTGCTCGACTTCCGCGAGGGCCGCTCGGAGTGGCCGACGCTCCGCCAGGAGGGCCAGACGGTCTTCCGTTGGGCCGTCTGGGACATGGCGAAGGTGGCCAAGCAGGCGCTGGATGCGGCTGGCGTGACCGCCGACGACCTCGCCGCGTTCATCCCCCACCAGGCCAACATGCGCATCATCGACGAGTTCGCCAAGCAGCTGAAGCTGCCGGAATCCGTCGCGATCGCCCGTGACATCGCCACCACGGGCAACACGTCGGCGGCCTCGATCCCGCTGGCGATGCACCGGCTGCTCGAGGAGCAGCCTGAACTCTCGGGCGGCCTCGCCCTCCAGATCGGCTTCGGCGCCGGACTCGTGTTCGGCGCCCAAGTGGTGGCTCTCCCCTAGCCGCCGTCCCTCGTCCATCTAGACTGTGTCTCGGTCAACGAGACACCCCCCAAGGAGAAGAACCATGGCATTGTCCAACGAAGAAGTGCTTGCCGGCCTGGCCGAGCTCATCAACGACGAGACCGGCATCGCGACCGACACGGTTGAGCTGGACAAGTCGTTCACCGATGACCTCGACATCGATTCCATCTCGATGATGACGATCGTCGTCAACGCCGAGGAGAAGTTCGACGTGAAGATCCCCGACGAGGAGGTCAAGAACCTCAAGACCGTCGGCGACGCCGTCGACTTCATCGTCAAGGCCCAGGCCTAGTGGCGACGGGGCGGGCCGGTCTCCGGCCCGCCCCGCCGACCCTCTTCCCCACGGAGTTGTTCTCGTATGACCAAGAAGATCGTGATCACGGGTATCGGTGCGACCACGCCGATCGGCGGCACCGCCCGTGACAGCTGGAACGCCCTGCTCGCCGGTGAGTCCGGCGCGCGCACCCTCGAGGCCGAATGGGTGGAGAAGTACGACCTGCCGGTGACCTTCGCCGCGACGGCCAAGGTGCCCGCCGCGGAGTCCCTGGAGCGCCACGAGCTCAAGCGGCTCGACCCGTCGAGCCAGTTCGCGTTGATCGCCGGCCGCGAGGCCTGGGCCGATGCCGGCGCGCCCGAGGTGGCGCCCGAGCGACTCGCGGTCGCCTGGGCGACCGGAATCGGCGGCGTCTGGACCCTGCTCGACGCGTGGGACACCCTGCGCGAACGCGGAACGCGCCGCGTGCTGCCCATGACCGTGCCGATGCTCATGCCGAACGGCCCGGGTGCGGCGGTCGGCATGGACCTCCACGCTCGTGCCGGGATCCGCACCGTCGTCTCGGCGTGCGCGTCGAGCACCGAGTCGCTCGTGAGCGCGTGGGAGCAGCTGCAGGACGGCATCGCGGACGTCGTCGTCGCCGGCGGCTCGGAATCGGCCATCCACCCGATCACCATCGCGTCGTTCAACTCGATGCAGGCGCTGTCGCGTCGCAACGACGATCCCGCAGTCGCCTCGCGCCCCTACGATCTCGGCCGTGACGGTTTCGTCATGGGCGAGGGCGGCGCCGCGCTCGTGCTCGAGACCGAAGAGCACGCGAAGGCGCGCGGCGCGAAGATCTACGCCGAGCTGCTCGGCGGCGCGATCACGAGCGACGCGTACCACATCACCGCCCCCGACCCCGAGGGGTCGGCGGCCGCCCGCGCGATGAAGTCCGCGATCGAGGGCGCGGGCGCCAGCCTCGCCGACGTACGGCACGTCAACGCGCACGCGACCAGCACCCCGGTGGGCGACATCGCGGAGTACAACGCCCTGCGACGCATCTTCGACGACCGGCTCGACGCCATCCCGGTCACCGCGACGAAGGCCTCGACGGGCCACCTGCTCGGCGGTGCCGGCGCGATCGAGGCGATCTTCACGGTGCTCGCGCTCCACGAGCGCACTGCACCACCGACGATCAACCTCGACGACCAGGATCCGGAGATCCCGCTCGACGTGGTGACCTCACCGCGCGCCCTCGGCGACGGTGACCTGATCGCGATCAGCAACTCGTTCGGGTTCGGCGGGCACAACGCGGTCGCCGCGTTCCGCTCCGCCTGAACGGTGTGACGGATGCCGCGGCATCCGTCATATGCGATGGCCCCGGCACCACGTGGTGCCGGGGCCTTCTGCGTCACCGCCGCCGGTTTCGGTCGTGCGCTGCCGGGACCAGGTCGACCGACCACGCGTCGCGCCACCGCGGCGGCGTGCCTCACCCCACGCGATGCAACCAGACCACCGGGGCGAAGTCGCTGGCGTGACGGAACGGCTCGAGCTCGTCGTCCCACGCCTGGCCCAGTGCGAGCCGGAGTTCGCGGTGCAGCTCGCCCGCGTCGAACGCCGCGATCTCCATGGCGTATCGGATGCGGTCCTCAGGGATGACGACGTTGCCGGCGGAATCCGTCTGGGCGAAGAAGACGCCGAGCTCCGGAGTGTGCATCCACCGCGAGCCGTCGTTGCCGGGCCCGGGGTCCTCGCTCACCTCGAAGCGCAGCTGCTCCCAACCGCGCAGGGCGGACGCGATGCGCGCGCCCGCCCCCGGATCGCCGGTCCAGGAGTATTCGGTGCGCATCATGCCGGGCAGCACCGGCTGCTCGGCCCAGTCGAAGTTGACGGCGCTGCCGAGCGCACGACCGACGGCCCACTCGACGTGGGGACTCACCGCCCGCGGCGACGAGTGCACGAACAGCATGCCTCGCGCGGCGCGCTCGGCCCGCGTGAACTGCTCCGCCATCTCCTGCTCCGTTTCTCGTGAGGTGCGTCTTCCCCTACGACCTCGGAAACGAACGGCTCGGCGTGAGCGGGTGTGTTCGGTTGTCGACGATGCGACTCGCCAGTTCGAGTATGACGCGCGTTGCCCGCCATGACAAGCCTCTGCCCTAAACTGCATACCGGGTGAGTCGAATCATCCCCGGGCGAAGGAGACCATGTGGCCGTACGCGATGCGCTGCTCGTGCTGCTGCTCAACGGGCCGGCCTACGGATTCCAGCTGCACGGGGGCCTCGCCGAGCGGACCGGCGGACGGCGCGACGTGAACGTGGGCCAGACGTACTCGACCCTCGACCGTCTCACCGGCCGAGGGCTCGTGGAGCCCGCGGGCGCCACCGACGACAACCTCCCCCTCCACCGGCTCACCGAGGCCGGCCGCGCCGCCGCCGCCGCCTGGCTCGCCGGGCGCGACGCGTCGGGCGCGGATCCCTGGCACGAGACGGTCGATCGCGTCCTCATCGCGCTCTCCATGCCGGGCGTCGACGCCGACGGCGTGATCGACGGCGAGCGAGCCAGGTGGGTGAGGCGGCGAGATGCGGCATCCGGCGCGGCCGCTCGCGGAGCGACGCACGCGACCGACCGGGACCACGCCCGCGATGGGCTCGCGCGGCTGTCGGCCGCCGCCGATCTCGAAGCAGCCGAGTCGGCGCTGCGCTGGCTCGACGAGGTGGCCCGAACGGATGCCGCATCGCTCGCGTTCTCGCCCAGTGCGGAGCGCCCGCGCCGCGGACGACGGCCGGCGCGGGGCGCGGGCGCTCCGCTCGCGTCGGCCGCTCAGACGACCGACGCGTAGCTCCGCGTCACGACGAGGTCGAGCGGGAACTCGACGGGCGCCTCCCCGAAGAGCATGGTGCCCGCCTCGGCGGCGGACTCACGGACCGCGCTCGCGACGGCGTCGACCAGGGCATCGGGCGCGTGCACGATCAGCTCGTCGTGGAGGAAGTACACCACGTGCGGCATCCGCTCGAAGGCGGGCCCCGACGCGGTCGCCGGCGTCACGCTCGGCGGGACCGGGATCGCGGCGAGGCGTGCGCGAAGCCCCGCCATCCAGCACAGCGCCCACTCGGCCGCGGTGCCCTGCACCACGAAGTTCCGGGTGAACCGGCCCCAGTCGCGGGCCGCCGCCCGCGCACGGCGTTCGTCGACGGCGGTGGCGTCGACGGCGTTCGCGCGGGCCTGGAGGTCGTGCCAAGATGCCGACGGCAGGGGCGACGATCGGCCGAGGAGCGTCGACACGCGACGGCCGGCCTCGCCGGCACGCGCAGCGTCGTCGACGAGGGCCATGGCACGGGGGTAGGCCCGCGCGAGACGCGGCACGAGGCGGCCGCTGTCGCCGGTGGTGGCACCGTACATGGCGCCGAGCAGGGCAACCTTGGCCTCGTCGCGCGTGGCGACCACGCCGTCGTCGACGATCGCGCCGTACATGTCGCGCCCGCGACCCGCCGCGGCCATCGCCGGATCGCGCGCGAGGGCCGCGAGCACGCGCGGCTCGAGCTGGGAGGCGTCAGCGACCACGAGCGACCAGCCGTCATCGGCGGACACCGCACCGCGCACCGCCTTCGGCAGCTGCAGGGCTCCCCCGCCCGCGGTAGCCCACCGGCCGGTCGCGGTACCGCCGGCCACATAATCGGCCCGGAGGCGCCCGCCCACGACCCATTCGTCGAGCCAGGCCCAGCCGTTGGCGGACAGCAGCCGCGCGAGCTTCTTGTAGGCGAGCAGCGGAGCGATCGCCGGATGGTCGTGTTCGCGCAGTTGCCACCGCGCGGTCGAGTCGACCCCGATGCCGGCAGCGCGGAGCGCGCGCAGCAGGTCGGCATGCGAGTCGAGGTTGAGCGTCGGCGCTTCGAGCGCGTCGCGCACCAGCGCCGAGAGCTCCTCCATACGATGCGGCTTCCGGCCGGCGGCGGGCCTGGGGCCGAGCGCCTCCTCCAGCACGCGTTCGTGCTCGGCGCGGTCCCATGGCAGCCCCGCCACCCGCAGCTCGGCGGCGATCAGCGCACCGGCCGACTCGGCGGCGAGCAGCAGGCGGAGCGCGCCGGACCGCTCCGCGGCATCCGCCAGTGCGAGCTGCCGGTCGTGCTCGGCCGCAAGGTCGTCGATCGATGGATGCCGCGCGCCTTCCCGAGAGCCGGCGTCGACGGGCTCGTCGAGTTCGAAGAGTGCGGCGTGCGGGGCGTGGGCGGCGACGGATGCCGCGGCCGGGGCACTCGCGTCGGCAGCGGCTTCTGCGGGGCCGGGCGGCAACCACGCCGGGCGCCCGGGCATGCCCTCGCGTGCCTCGGCGACGACGGTCGACGAGGCGAGGATCGCCCCGCACAGCCTCAGGTCATGGCACCGCGCGACGCGCACGCCGGCCGCCAGCAGTTGCGGCGCCCATTCCCGGGTATCGCGCCAGATCCACCGCGGCGCGTGCTCGGCCTCGAGCCGCGCGACCAGCGCGGGCAGGTCATGCCGCTCGAGGTCGTGAACGGAGCCGCCATCGGGGTCGCCGACCGTCACGCGCCCAGCGCCCGTCGCCGCGATCGCGATCCGCACGCTTCCATCATCCTCCGCGCCGCCGACACCGGTCCGGCCGCCGATGTCGGCGGCACCCGCCACGATGTCGGCATGACGGTCGGGAGCGCGCATTGGTCGCGGTGAGCTTCGGGTGCGGGCACGGCGCGGAGGCCGGGTCCCCCGGAGCGGTCGCGCTGCGAAGGAACTGCCCCATGTGCATGCTGCTGCACGAGACCCAGCGAACGCGAGGCGAGCTCCTCGGTCGGGTCGCGCCGCCGCAGCGCTCCGCACTCGCCGCCGAGACCCGTGTGGGCGCCGAGTACGACTGGCGGTGCCGGCGGGGGCACGACCGGTTCCGAGCCCCCGTGATCGACGTGCTGACCGGTCCCGGCTGCCCGAAGTGCAGGGCGAACGCGGCGGCGCCGGGTGCCGCACGTGAGGCCGGCATGCCGTTCATGAAGCACGGGCTCCGGGTGGGCACCTCGATGACCGAGCAGCGCCTGCGCGTGCTGCTCGGCGAACGCGTGCGGTTGCACCACCGCGCCAACGCGGTGCGTACCGCTCGTATGTTCTACGGACGACAGGAGGTCTGGCCCGACATCCTCGTCGCCGAGCTGCGGATCGCGATCGAGTACGACGACCCCGGGCGATCGGGGCGCGCGCACCGCGGCCTGAAGGAGGGCTCCGACCAGGAGAAGGACGAGGCGCTCTGCGAGGTCGGATGGGAGGTCATCCGGATCCGGGCGGGCGGGCTGGCGGCCCTCGGCCCGTACAGCATCGTGTGCCGGTCGGTGACGACCGAGGTGGCCGACGAGGTGGTGCGACTCATGCGCGTCATCCGCGGCGATGCGGCGGTCGACGCGATACGCGCGCCCGCTCTGGCGCCCGCGCCGGGGTCGCCGCTAGGGTGATCCCGACCCCCGCCAGCCCTACCCGCCCCCGCACCCGTCGCAGCCCGCTCGTCTCAGGCATGCCCGGCCTCGGGGCGCCCGCAAGAGAGGCCGCCCGTGCTCCTTCCGTTTCTCATCGTGGGAGGCCTCGGCCTCACCTTGCTCGTGGTGTCGCTCGTGATCGGCGACGTGCTGGACCACTTCGAGATCGGCGACGGCATGATCTCCGGCACCGCTCTGGCGGTGGCGTTCACGGTCTTCGGCGCGGCCGGGGCGATCACGGCGAGCAGCGGGCTCGACGTCGTCTGGGCCTACGTGCTCGGCGCGATCCTCGCGGCGCTGGCGTACGTCGCGGCCGCCCTCGTCGTGCGGTCCCTCGCGAAGAGCTCCGACGGCGTGCCCGCGTCCGCGGTCGGCCTCACCGGGGTCGCCACCGCCGCGATCGGCGAGTCGGGCGGCGAGGTCAGCCTCGACGGTCCGGGCGAGCTGGAACGACGCCTCGCGTTCGCCGATGCGCCGATCCCCGAGGGGTCGCGCGTGCGCGTCGTCGCCCACGCCGGAAGCCGCGTCAAGGTGATCGCCGACCGCGGCTGAACGCCGCCGGTAGCACCCTCCCCCTGAGACACGAACGCCACATCATCCCCGAACCGGAAGGACCCCGTGATCCCCCTCTCCCCCGAGCTCGTGCAGATCGGCGCGATCATCGCGATCGTCGTCGCCGTTGCCGGACTGCTCACCTTCATCGCTCGCCGCATCCGTCGCGTGCCACCGAACGAGGCGCTCATCATCGTCGGCCGGGGCGCCGGCCGCACCGCTGACAGCGGATCCGGACAGCGCGTCGTCATCGGCGGTCGCACCTTCGTCTGGCCGATCCTCCAGCAGGGGTTCGCGATCTCGCTCGAGCAGCGCCAGATCGGCATCACCGTCGAAGGCGTCGACAAGCACCGCATCAAGATCGCGATCAAGGCGTCGATCAACTTCAAGGTCAGCGGCACTGAGGACGGCGTGCGGCGTGCCGCGCAACGATTCCTGTCGCAGCAGGACCTCCTGACCGAGATCATCAAGGAGTCGCTCGAGGGGTCGCTGCGCTCCATCGTCGGCGACATGACGATCGAGCAGATCATCTCCGACCGCAAGTCGCTCTCCGACCGCGTCGTCGCCGAGACGAAGACCGACCTCTCCGAGCAGGGCCTCCAGGTCGACCTGCTCAACATCAGCGACATCTCGACGCCGGGCAGTGATTACCTCGCCAACCTCGGTCGCGCCGAGGCCGCCCGGGCTCGACAGGTCGCCGAGGTCAGCGAAGCCGAGGCGGCGCGTGTCAGCGAGTTCGCGCGCATCGAGGCCGCCGAGCAGGTCGCCGAGCGCCAGAAGGCGCTGAGCCTCAAGCAGGCCTCGATCAAGGCCGAGACCGACCGCGCCAACGCGGAGGCAGAGGCATCCGGGCTTCTCGCGCGCGCAGAGCAGGACAAGCTGGTCGCCGTGCAGGAGCGCGACGCGCTCTCGGAGCAGGCCCTCGTCACCCAGGAGCGCCTCGACATCGAGATTCGCAAGCCCGCCGAGGCCGAGGCCTACGCCGAGGTGCAGCGCGCCACGGCGCAGCGCGACGCCGCGAACGCCGCCACCGAGGCCGATGCGTACAAGCGCACCAAGATCGCCGAGGCGAACAAGGTCGCGGCCGTGCAGGACGCGGAGGCCGCCGCGACGAGCGTGCGCTTCGCGGGCGAGGCCGAGCGCGACCGTCAGGTCGCCCTCGCCGCCGGTGTACGCGCCGAGGGCGAGGCGCGCGCCGCCGCGATCCAGGCCGAGGGTGTCGCGGAGGCGGCGGCGACCGACGCGAAGGCCGAGGCGCTCAAGAAGTACGGTGAGGCCGCCCTCGCGCAGGAGATCATCTCGCGCCTGCCGGAGATCGTTCGAGCCGCCGCCGAGCCCATCTCGAACATCGACACGCTCACGGTCGTCTCCACCGACGGCGCGAGCGCGATGACCAAGACGGTCGGCCAGGTCCTCGGCGAGGGCACCGAGGTGGTCAAGTCGCTGACCGGGCTCGACGTGGGTGCGATCCTCGCCGGGCTCGCCGGCGGCTCGATCGCCTCTGGAACGGGCGCGGTCACCGCCAGGCAGGACTGACTCGGCAGCGCGGGCCGGGACGACGGAACGACGACGTCCCGGCCCGTGGCTTCAACGTGGGTCATCGCGAGACGGGATTGCGGTCACACGGGGTTCATGCGGCGACGTGGGCCGACCTGGACGACGTGCCCCGTTTTGGGGCTGTCGGCGGCATTCCGGCTCCACCATCTTCTGTACTGGCAGCATCTGGCCCGAGTACTGCCCGACTCGGAGGTCAGACCATGCTCGCTCACGCGACGACGATGAACCAGACCGCGCACTCTGCGGCACGCCGTACGGAGCATCGGAAGCGGACGCCCTCCGGTTTCGCATGGGCGAGCGTCCTGGGGCTCCTGCTCGGAGTCCTGGCACCCGCGTCGCCCGCGACGGCGGTCGGCGCCGCGGCTGCGGCCAGTTTCGACGCATCCGTCTATCTCGCGGCACCGAATGCGCCATTCGGCGAGCCCGTCGGGCTGACCGTGGTCGACGAACTCGGCGAACCGGTGGCAGGTGCCACGGTGACGCTCGAGGTGATGGAGGACCCCGTCTCCAATGCCACGGTCGTGATCAGCGCCCAGTCGGGGCAGACCGGCGACGACGGCCGATTGACGGTCACCGCCACCGCTGGTCCTGATGGCGGATTCGTCGGCCTCCGGGCGACCGTGGACGCAGTCGAGACCACGACGACGCTCGTCGTGAGGCCGAGCGGTTTCCTGCCCGGCGAGCAGCTTGCGAGCGTCGAAGCCGAGGACCAGGACGGCGTCCGGCGCAATATCCGCGACACGATCACGACCGCCCGCGGTGGAACGTACACGCTCATCGATGTCTGCGCCGGTTGGTGCGCGCCGTGTCGGTTCTTCGCCGAGGAGGTCGAGACAGCGCAGCAGAAGCTCCGAGATGAGCACGGCGTCGAGTTGGCGTTCACGAGCCTGCTGACCGAAGGCATCACCGAAGGCGTGCCCGCCGGTCGTCAGGATGCGGTCAACTGGAAGGCGTCCGTCGCTCCGACGAGCACCGTGCTCCACGCCGAGGCCTCCACCGCGTCCGCACTCTGGCGCGCGGCGTGGATGTTCCTCCTCGATGACGAGAACCCGTCGGCGTTCCCGACGCACCTGCTGGTCGACCCGAAGGGACGCATCGTCGACCGCGTGGTCGGTGCCACCGAGGCCCAGGTCGTCATCGATCGAGTACTGGGCGCCGGGGCAAAGAGCAAGCCCCAGCCGATCAGGCCAGACACGACGAAGACGGTCGCCGAGGTGAGCGCCTCGATCGACGACCAATCGGCCACCGCAGCGTTCGGTCCAGAGGACATGATGCAGCTGACCCCGATCGGCACGCTCTACCTCGTCGCCGATGACAGTGATCCGTCGCGGATCGCGTACGACTTCGCCATCACCTCGGAGGCACTTTCCACCGCGGACACCGTCTCGCTCTCGCTCACGCGCTTCCGAACGGACGCGAAGCAGCCGCTCGTGTCCTCCACCCTCCCGGTGGCCGTCGTGGCGAACGTCGATGACTACTGGGTCGCCGTCGGCACGACCACTGAGGCCACGACGCCGCGACGCGGCACCGTGTCAGTGACCGCGGAGATGATCGAGCTCCGGTCGGCGTTGCGTGCGGGACTGGAGTCGGGGGCGTTCCAAGATCTGATCGGCAATGTCGGTACGCTCACGCCTGAGTTGATCGATGCCTTCGTCGATTCCATCACGTTGGTTCAGGTTCGCGCGGAGTTCACGATCGGGTGAGAGTGGGGAGGGGCCCGGAGCCCGGCGATCTCAGTCGAACACCGGCGAGAGGAAGCGTCGCTCGTAGCGTCGGATGCACTTCGTCTCGGTCGCGAAGCGGTAGGCATCGAGGCACTCCGGGTCGTCGGCTGCCTCGACCCGGTACCGCTCGTACTCGGCGAGTGACGGGAAGCTGAAGAGCGCGAACGCCTCGTCGCTGTCACCCTCGCTGGGGAGGAAGTACCCGTGGTGACGGCCGCCGAACCGACCGATGAGTCGGATCCAGCGTCGGCCGTACTCCCGGAACTCCGCAACCTTCTCGGGGTCGATTTCGTAGCGCAGGTGCACGGTGATCATTCGGACCTCTTGCATCGGGGTGTTGGGCACCCTTCGACCCTACGAGCCGCCCACCGCGTCGGCCGTCGGACTTCGTAGAGAATCGGTCGACGAGCAGGCGGCCTCTGCCGATGTCGGTCGAGTGACGAAACCCGCTCTGTGGCCTCCGGCACCGTCCGGGCAGCTGGACGGTGCCGGCGTTCGGGTTCCTCGTCCGAGGCGAAGTGGCGAAGTAGGGCGGACGGGACTTGAACCCGTGACCGATGGATCTCCTTGGTCTGGAGTTGCCCGTTCGGCCTGAGCCGGGATAACTCGAAGAATCTAGACCTGATCAGTGGTTTCTTGCCGCGATCGCAACTGTCGAGTCTCGACGCTACCCGTTGATCTCGACCGTCCTCGAGCCGTCTCGGGTCAAAAGTGCTGGATAAACGTGCGCGGCTCAAGTCGTCGGCCCGGGCACCGCCGTGGAAGCATCCTGCCGGAGGTCGCCGACCATGCGGACTATTGGGACTTCGGACCCTGGTCGAAGCTCAAGCGGCTGCGAGCGCTTCAAGCCTCGGTCGGAGGCGGCCGCGGGCGGGCCGGTGGGATGCGCGATCACCCGGCGACCGATTCGTACTTCGCCAGCGAGTTCCGCAGGGCTCGGCGGGAGGTGATCTCAAGCTTGAGGAAGACCTTCTTGAGGTGCCATTCGACGGTGCGCGGACTCAGGTAGAGCGTGGCACCGATCTCCGCGTTGGTTCGACCGTCCGCAGCGAGTCGTGCCACGTGCGCCTCTTGCGGTGTCAACGCCTCCCGTTGCGCCTGATTGCGCTTGCGCACCGTCGCCCCGGTCGCGAGCAATTCATGTCGGGCTCGTTCCGCGAATCCTTCGGCGCCCATCTCAGTGAACATCGAATGCGCGATCTTCAGTTGCTCGCGAGCATCGACTCGACGTTGCCCCCGCCGGAGCCACTCGCCGTAGACGAGGTGGGCTCGCGCCAGATCTGGTCGGAGACGTGTCGCGCTGAGGTGCCGGATGGCGTTCAAGTAGTGGGTTTCGGCGTCTGCTCCCTCGATGAGGAGTGCAGTCGAACGTTCGGAGACGCCTTTCGCCCAGTCGGTCGCGCCCACTCTGGCGCTCTCACGGACCCGTTCGAGCGAATCTGCAGCTCGGTGCAGTTGGCCGAGGCGCGTAGCAGCCTCGATCAACTCGACCGAAGCAAAGATCGAGACGAACCAGTCCGGCCACTGATCCCAGGCTCGTTGGGCAGCAAGCAGCGCCTCGTCATACCGACCCAAGCCATTCAGGAGCATGGCGGCCGTCCACTGCGCCCACTGGAGTCCGAAACCCGATCCGCTCGCTTCGGCGTCCTGCATTGCCCGCTCGATGAGTTCGGCGTCGCCGCCCTCCCGGGCGCGAAGTGCGGCCAGGAGCATCCCACCGAATGGGGGGACCCGACTGCCGATCGCCTGATTTACAGCCTCGGCTTCCGAGCACAGTAGCTGGGCCGATTGGAACTCGCCGGTCATCGCCATCGTGATGGCGGTGCTGTTCAAGCTGAACGCCAGTGGCGTGAGCGCGCCGGCGTCCCGGGCGCGCTGCATCTGCCGCATCGTGATGCCGTCTCGGCTTTCGAAATCCCAGAGTTCGAGCGCGGCGCACGACGCGATCACACTCCAGCGCATTCCCTTGTCGACCGGAAGGTCCTCGCCGACGAAGCCCCGGATCGCACGGCGGAGCTCAGGGGCGGCCGCCTCTCGGCCGTCGGTCATCAGGACGGACATCCCGTCGAGGAGGAGGTCGGTTCCATGCGGTTGGTCGGCGGAGATCCGCCTGGTGCGCACGATGCGTGACACCTCGCGCATATCCGCGCCGGCGCGATTTCCGGCGAACAGGGCGGCGCCCCAGGCATCCAGGTACGACTCACGGGCCAGCACGGGGTCGAGTGGCTCCAGCCGCGTCGCCGCTGCGAGCAATAGGGAGGACGCTTCGTCGAGCGCTCCGGAGGCGGACACGATCTGGGCTCGCAGCAGGTCGGCTCGAGCGCGCTGAAGCTCGTCGATCGCCGATGTGTAGGCCATCGGAAGAACCTTCAACGCGGATTCGAACTCACCGGCATGCACGCTCGCCTGCACTGCGGCGAGCGCGCGTTCAGCCCGTTTGGTCGGGTCATTGGTCAGCACCACCGAGCGCGTGAGGAACGCCGCCGCCGCGGAGAGGCCGCCGCGAGCGCGAGCCCGGCCTGCTGATCGTTCGAGTTCCAGGGCGATTGACTCGTCCGGTCCGATGGTTGCCGCCGCGAGGTGCCAGGCGCGGCGGTCGGCATCCGCCTCGGCGTCGCTGGACTCGGCGAGGGCGAGATGCACGAGGCGCCGGTCATGGGGCGATGCCGCCCGGTAGACCGCGGAGCGCACGAGCGGATGCCGGAATCGCACGCCATTGTCGATGGCGAGCAGGCCTTCGCGCTCTGTCGCCTCTGCCGCCTCAGCACCGATGCCCAATTGGCCCGCGGCGTGCCAGAGCAACATCGGGTCGTCCGTCGGCTCGGCCGCCGCAAGCAGGAGCAGTAGGCGAGCTTCTGGAGGGAGAGCCGCCAGGCTCGTCAGAAACGCCTCCTCGATCCGCTCGGGCAGATCTCTGCCGTCACGAAGCACGAAGGCACCCGGCAGCTGTGTGGAGCTCAACCGTCGGGGCAGTTCGAGGAGTGCGAGCGGATTGCCGCGCGTCTCGGCCAAGAGGCGTTCTCTCACCTGCGAATCGAGTTGTCCAGGAATGACCGTCTGCAGGAGTGCACGCGCATGGGGTTCGGCCAGACCACCCAGCCAGAGATCGGGAAGGCCGTCGAGCTCTCGATTCACCGCCGGCTCGCGGACGGCGAAAAGCATGGCCACGGAATCAGCGAGCAGCCGTCTTGCGACAAACGCAAGGGCTTGCCCAGAGGCGTTGTCGAGCCATTGCGCGTCGTCGATGAGGCAGAGCATCGGCTGTTGCGCTGCGGCCTCCGAGAGCAAGCCGAGAGCGGCGAGGGAGACGAGGAACGGGTCGGGTGAGTCCCCCTCGATGAGGCCGAGGGCGATCCTCATGGCGGTCTGTTGCGGTCGTGGGAGCGTGTCCACCCGATCTAGCAGCGGCCGGCAGAGCTGATGGAGCGAGGCGAACGGCAGCTGCATCTCGGACTGGACTCCAGCCGTCCGTCGAACTTGGAGCTCGGTTGCTCGGTCGGCGCAGTAGCGCAATAGGGCTGTCTTGCCGACTCCGGCTTCGCCGCGGACGACGAGAACCGTGCCGTGCCCGCTGCTGGCATCCGCGAGGAATTCGTCGAGCCGCGTACGTTCCCGAGAACGATCAAGGAGCGCAGTTTCGTCGTTCATTCCCATACTCAGGCCCCCATACACCTGACTGTGCCCTCGATCCCGAGATCTACGATCGTCCACTGAAGTCGAGATGTGGTCGGGGTCCGGGCCACAACCTGCAGTGCGTTACTCACGTGACGGGAATGAACCGAACGGTCGTTCCTTGCGATCAGGCTGTCAGGAACAGAGCCAGGCAGGCGCGGAGGCGGGAAACATGAGGTCTCGGTTGGCTGGAGTTTAGTTCGGGGCACCACCTGCCGCAACGACCGGAGAGGCGTCCACACCCGTGGCGCAAATTTGCACCCGCGACTGAAGCCGAGCCGGTGCCGGGGAAAGTCCAGTGGTTCCTACTGGGGCGACCAGGCAGGACTTGGACAAGGCTGGAATGAGTGGACTCGGCACCCTGAACATGATCCCGATCGCCACGAGTTGCACGCCGGCGAGGAGGTCGAGAGGGATGGGTTTCATCGGCTTGGTCGACAGGCTCTTTCAACAGGCACGTCCAGCCGTCCAGCCTGTTCCCTGGGTCGTGCCCGAAGCAGACGAGAAGGCAGTGAGCCAGTACGCGCGGATGCTACGGGACGCACCGCGGGGCGTAATCAAGCACGCCCATCTCGAGGCCTTCGAGCGGCTCACCCCGGCTCAGTTGGACGTGCTGTTCGATCGACTCACCGCGATCGCTCCGACTGTCGGGACTCGACCTCTCGATGCGCTGCCGAGAAGCCTTGCCCGTTCGATCGCGCAGGCCGACAAGGGCCTTTCCGAGGGCGGTGAACAATGGATCGTCCATGCGCTGTCGGATGCGGCGTTGCTGGATGCTGTCGTCTGGTTCTCGGTCGTCTCCGCTGCATGGAGGTCGTGGAACGCGCAGAGCGGCGGCTTCGACGACGATCGGGAATGAGCGCCCGGAACGCGACCGCGCGCTCGACCCTCCGAGCCCTGTGCATCCAAGCACGCTCATCGTGCGCCCCCGACCAGGAACGCCCCGAGCGGACGAATCGCATATAGGGCGGCGTAGCGCGAAGAGGTGGCATGACATGAACCGCACTCCGCGGCACGGGCGGCGGAGTTCCATTCCCGGGCGTGACGTACACAGAAGAGAGCCCGGATGTCGAGGCAAGATACGCATTGAACGGCCTCGGCAGCGTCCCGGAAGCAGCCGCTGAGGTGGCACGCGGGGGCGAACTCCAGTGTGGCGATCTTTGCGAGATCGTAGTCCCGAGGGTGTTCCATCATCATCCGCTCCTTTCCAGCCGCGCGCGTCTGTTCGAGAGAGCGCCCTAATCATGCCGCCTCGACGCTTGAGCCCGCAGATCCGACTATCGGAGCGTCCTGAACGCGCTCCGCGCCTCGGTGGCGAAGAGCTCGGGTTCCTCCCAAGCGGGGAAGAGACCGCCCCGCTCGACGGAGTTGAAGTAGGCGAGACCTGGATAGACGGCTTCTGCCCAGATTCGTGGGGACGCCCGAGTCTCACCGGGGAACGTGGCGACGGTGATGCTCATGATGGAGTTCCTTTCACAGAGCCGTAGTTCTACGAGACCGAGCCTGCCCGAGCGGTCCGGGCCTCGCGCCCGTCGGCACCACTGGCGGCTCCACTGGTGGCTCCACTGGCGGCTCCACTGGCGTCGCGTCACCTGCCGGTCTGTGCGGGAAGTCTCGAGCCCGCCGATTCGATCGGGCGCTCCTGTCATTGCCGGTGACGGCGGAGGGGAGTAGCATCCGGTCGCACTGAGAGCTTCAGTTCAGCGATGCGGTACGGACGCACCCAGCTTCGACTGACCCCTAGCGCCCTGCGTCCCGTCTGGCGGTTGTGCGTGGCTGTGGCCCGAGCTCGAGGTCCGCAGGGCCGTTGGTCGAGGTGGGATTGACCACCTCGAACAAGCTGGGAGGAGACGGGCATGTCGTTCATCACGAGGGGTTTCACGGGGCGCGGGCGCGAGCGGGACGACCGATTGCCGCCCGGGCAGACGCTGGTGAGTGACTTCCCGGTGCTGTCGGCCGGGCCGACGCCGGACATCGACACCGCCGACTGGTCGTTCACGATCCGCACGGAGACGGGCGCCTCGCGCTCGTGGACGTGGGACGAGTTCATGGCGCTGCCGATCGAGGACGTCACGACCGACATCCACTGCGTCACGCACTGGTCGAAGCTCGGCACCGGATGGCGCGGCGTGTCGCTCGACACGCTGTTCGAGGACGTCGAGACCGACTTCGAGTACACGATGGCGCACAGCTACGGCGGGTACACGACGAACGTGCCGCTCGAGGACCTGCTCGACGGCAAGGCGTGGGTCGCGTTCGAGTTCGACGGCGAACCGCTCGACCCCGAGCACGGCGGGCCCGCGCGCCTGCTCGTGCCGCACCTCTACTTCTGGAAGAGCGCGAAGTGGGTGAGCGGCCTCGAGATGATGGCCGAGGACGAGCCCGGGTTCTGGGAGCAGAACGGGTACCACCTGCGGGGCGACCCGTGGAAGGAGGAGCGGTACTGGTGAGCGCCGACGGGGCCGCACCGCCGGTCGCGTCGGCGGGCGCGTCGCCGCGCTCGGCGCTGCGCGCGGTGCCGCGCGCCGGATGGCATGTCGCCACCGTCGCCGCGACGCACCGGGAGACGCCGAACGCGACCCGTATCGAGCTGGACGTCGACGGCTGGCCCGGCAACGAGGCCGGCCAGCACCTCGACGTGCGGCTCACCGCGCCCGACGGGTACACCGCGACCCGCTCGTACTCGATCGCCTCGTCGGGCCGGTCGACGCGGGTCGTGCTCGCGGTCGACAAGCTGCCCGACGGCGAGGTGTCGCCGTACCTGGTCGACGAGCTGCGGGCCGGCGATCAGCTCGAGGTGCACGGCCCGTTGGGCGCGTTCTTCGTGTGGCGGCCGGCCGCGGTGACGGATGACGCGCGCCCCGTGCAGCTCATCGCCGGCGGCTCCGGCGTCGTGCCGCTCTACGCGATGGCACAGGCGCACGCCGACGCCGACGATCCGACGCCGTTCCGGCTGCTGTACTCGGTGCGCACCCCCGACGACGTCTACTTCGCCGACGAGTGGGCGGCGCTCGCCACGGCATCCGCACCCCTGCAGCTGGGCCTCGTGTACACGCGGCGTGCGCCCGACGGTTGGTCGGCGCCGCCCGGGCGGATCACGCGCGAGGCGCTGGCCGCCGCCGTGATCCCGCCGGCCGAGCGCCCGCGGGTCTACGTGTGCGGCTCGACGGGGTTCGTCGAGCGCGTCGCCGACTGGCTCGTGGAACTCGGCCACGAGCCACGCGACATCCGCACCGAACGATACGGAGGCACGTGATGACCGGTCACCTCGACGGCAACGCCCTCGCCGGCCCGCTCGCCGACTTCTTCTCGTTCGACATCACCACCACGATGATGCGATGCGTAGGGTGCGGGATGCTTGCGGAACTCGCCCGCGCATTGGTGTATGTCAGCGGCGCCGGCACGGTCGTGCGGTGCAGCAGGTGCGGTCGAGTGCTCATGACCGTCGTCGAAGCCGACGACAGGGCATGGATCCGGTTCTCGGACAGTGGTGCAATCGAATTCGCTCGTCCTCCGGCCGGAGCGATCGAGGCGTGACGGCCCCGCACCTCTGTGCGACGCTAGCGCGACCCGCGTAGCCGCCGTGCGCCGTTGACTCTCGGTATCAAGTCTGACCATCGCGCGCCTACGGTTCCGAACGAGGTCGGCAGCCCGACGTGGCCGCGGACCTCGCCATGCCGACAACCCCCTGCGACAAACGGCCAGGGAGGTCCGGGGGTTGCCCGGGCATCGCGCCCGGGTGTCCCCCGGGCGCGAGGAGGCCAGCTCAGCGACATCCTGAGAGGGCCGGATCGATCCGTACGCCGGCACGAGGAGGCCATCATGAACACGACTCAGACCACGACGCGCCGGGTTTCCGGTGCGAAGGTCGCGCCGGCGACATCCGCAAACTCGGCTGAGGCGCGGGGCGTGCGTGAGACCACCACGCACCCCATTCCGGATACGGCCAAATGGCCCGCGATCGGCTCGGACGGTTGGGTCATCTACAGCCATCACCACTCCGATCACGTCGGCGCCACGTCCAGCCTTCCGAAGGACGTGCCGCATTACGCGCAGCGTGCGACGGCCGAGCGGCTCAGCGCACATGCCGACCCGAATCGAGACGGATCATGGATGAGATCAAGCTGTCGCTGATCATCGACAACCCCGCGCGACCGATCGCGTTCGAAAGCCGGTTCCCGGCGCTGCTCGATCTCGCCGGGACCATGCCGGGATTGCTGCGAATCGAGACTGCCAGGGTCTTCCCGAGCAACGACGGGTCACCCGCTCCAGCTCATCGAACTGTCGACCTCTACTTCGCCTCCTACGAAGCAGCCAGACGGGCCACCGCCACACCTGAGGCGACGACCTTCTTCGACCGCCTGCGGGGCACCGGTGGCACCTTCACCCGGCTATTGAGCCACGTGGAGACGCACGGGAAGACCACCGAACCGACAGCGGATGGCGACATGCGCGCGCCCCAAATGGCGTGACGCATACTGCACGGCCAGAACGAAAAGAAATCACCATGGCACTGACGGACCGCGTCTTCGGCGCCAAGCGGAAACCTCCGTCGTCACGTTCGAGCGAGTCGCGAAGCGACGGACTCATCGTCGACAGATATCAGCGGATGCTCCTGACCGCCGACACCGGGGCAATCGAACGCGTGCATGTCGAAGCGTTCGAGAGACTCACGCCCGAGCAGCTGAGAGTGCTGTTCGAGCGATTCACCAACGGTGCCACCGACGACGATGAGAAGCCGACCGACCCCCGACCGGCGAGCCTCGCTCGTTCCGCTGCACATTCGGAGCGTCGCCGACCCGGCGCCATCGCCCGCACACTCGGTCCCGGCGCGACCGGCATCCCGGTGGGCATCTGGGCCACCTCGTCGATCCTCGAAACGGTGGCCGCCTTCGCGCTCCCATCAGCCCTATGAGGAGCGGTGGACTTCAACGGCGGCGGATGGGCGGCTCGCGAAGGCCCGGATTCCTTCGGCGAATCGTGGGACGGCGGATGGTGAGCCGGAAAAGAGATCGGCTTCGCGGTGCCAGAGACGACCTGCCGCGCGACGGGGGCCGCCTTCTCGCGAGGTTGCGTGATGACATTCCTACCGGCTGTCGAACGTCAAGAAGTCATCCTCGGCAGGCGGTTGTCCCTACTTTGTAGTCGCATCGCCGGCGGTCGGGTACAGTCTGCGTGGGCGACGGGCGGTGACCGTCGCCGGCATGGTGGAGCAAGGCGGGTGAACCGCTCTTGGGAGCAAGACTCGAGGCGCACCTGCGCCTGACAGACCGACGAGACGAGCGCGCCCGGCTGGACGAACTGATCGCCCGCGCCCGGCTCGGCACAAGCGGCGCGCTCGTCGTTCGGGGCACAGCAGGGATCGGGAAGACAGCCCTCCTCGACTACCTTTTGGCCAACGCCGCAGGCTGTCGCATTCTGCGAGCTGGTTCGGTCGAATCCGAGATGGAGCTCGCGTACAGCGGGCTACACCAGCTGTGCTCTCCGCTTCTCGATCACCTCGACCGCCTGCCCGAGCCACAGCGAGACGCCATCGCGACGGCGTTCGGGCTTCGCGCCGGCACGCCCGCCGACAAGTTCCTGGTCGGCTTGGCTGTCCTGAGCCTGATGTCCGACGTCGCCGAAGCGCAGCCGCTGGTCTGCCTCGTGGATGATGCGCAGTGGCTGGATCGTGTGTCGGCGCAGGTGTTGGGCTTCGTCGCCCGCCGCCTCGCCGCTGAGTCTGTTGTCCTCGTCTTCGCCGCCCGCGACGGGGAGGACATCCCCCAGCTGGCCGGCCTCCCAGAGATGACGGTGACACCGCTCGGGGATACGGACGCGCGTGCCGTCCTCGAGTCGGCGATACCAGGTCGACTCGACGAGTCCGTGCGGGATCGCATCATCGCGGAGGCGGGGGGCAACCCCTTGGCCCTGCTGGAACTGCCGAAGGCGTGGACGACGCAGAAGATTGCCGGCGGATTCGGCCTTCCGGACAGCGTGTCGGTCCCGGCCCGACTCGAGCAGAGTTTTCTCCTCCGACTGACAGCGCTCCCGGATCCGAGCAGGCAGTTGCTGCTCGTCGCGGCGGCCGAGCCGGCCGGTGATCCCTCGCTGGTCAGAGCCGCCGCCGAACGCCTCCGGATCACCCTCGATGCAGCAGCGCCTGCGGCGACAGCTGGCCTGCTCGACAGCCGACTCGACCTGGGATTCCGGCACCCCCTGGTCCGCTCGGTCGTGTATCGCGCGGCCGCCGTCGACGAGCGGCGGCGCGTACACGCCGCCCTCGCCGATGCGACGGACTCCGAGGCCGATCCGGATCGACGCGCCTGGCATCTCGCGGCCGCAAGCACAGGGCCGGACGAAGTCGTCGCATCGGCTCTGGAGCGCTCCGCGGCTCGGGCGCAGGCCCGCGGAGGGATCTCCGCGGCCGCGGCCTTCCTGCACAGGGCGGCGGCGTTGACGATCGACCCGGCCCAGCGCACAACTCGCATCCTGGCCGCCGCTCAAGCGAGCTTCCAGGCGGGCGCATTCGATGATGCCCTCGACTCGCTCGACGAGGCACAGACAGGTCAACTCGACGCCTTCCAGCATGCCCTGGCAGATCTCCTTCGCGGCCACATTGCGTTCGCCGCCGACTTCGGCAGTGATGCTCCGCCGTTGCTCGCCAAGGCTGCCGCGCAGATGCAGGCGATCGACGCCGACCAAGGCCGTCAGACCTACTTGATCGCCTGGGTCGCGACGGTCTTCGCCGGTCAGCACGCGGGACACGACGATCTCACACGGATCTGTCGGACGATCCTCGCCCTGCCTCCGAGGCCAGGTGATCCGGGTGCGCTGGATCTCCTGCTCGAAGGCCTGGCGCGATTGATCATCGACGGACATGCCGCCGCCGTCCCGACGCTACAGCGTGCTGCGACGATGCTGGCCGGCATCCCCGCTGAAGATGTCGTCCGGTGGGGATGGGCGGCGACCGCCGCCACGGATGCCTCGTGGGACCCCGAAGGCACGAAGTCGATCGCCGAGTTGCAGAGCGCGATCTTCCGACGGTTCGGCGCCCTGGGACAGTTGCCGATCTCCTTGGCAGCCCTCGGCAACTCCGCAGTCTGGGCCGGCGACTTCGCCGGCGCCGCGTCCATCGTCGCCGAAGCGACAAACGTCGCCGCAGCCATCGGCAGCCACTTCCCGCCCACAATCGAACTGCGGCTCCTGGCTGCGCAAGGCGACGAACACCGAACGACGGCGTTGATCGCCGAGACGCTGGCCGAGGCAGCAAAAGGCGGCCAAGGAATGGCTACGACGAACACGGATTGGGCGGCAGCTGTCCTCTACAACGGCCTTGCGCGATACGACCTGGCGATGGCCGCCGCCAACCGCGCCACGTCCGCCACCTACGAGCCGTTCGTCTCCATCTGGGCACTTCCCGAGTTGGTCGAGGCGGCGATGCGCGTAGGGCGGACGGCACAGGCGCGTGAGGCGATGGAGCGCCTCGTCGAGACGACGCAGGCGAGCGGGACGGACTCGGCGCTCGGCATCGAAGCCCGCAGCCGAGCACTCATCGGCGACGGCATCGCAGCGGACCGCCACTTTCGGGAGGCCATCGATCACCTCGGCCGCACCCCGCTCCGTACGGAACTCGCCCGTGCCTACCTGCTCCATGGCGAATGGCTCCGCCGTGAAGGCCGACGCATCGATGCACGCGGCCGATTGCGGGACGCCTACGAGGAGTTCGCTGCGATCGGCATGACCGCGTTCGCGGAGCGCGCGCGCCGCGAACTCGTCGCCACGGGTGAACGCGTCAGCAAGCGCGGCCCCGGTCGGCGCGACGTGCTGACCCCGCAGGAACAGCAGATCGCCCGTCTCGCTCGCGACGGGCATTCCAACCCGGATATCAGCGCGCAGTTGTTCTTGAGTCCCCGAACCGTCGAGTGGCATCTGCACAAGGTCTTCGCGAAGCTCGGGATCGCTTCTCGCAAGGAGTTGGCGGAGGCGCTGGCGCCCGGGAACGTGACCTGACCCGGGCACCAGCACTCGTCTTTCAGCGCACCGACTTGAATGCCGCCCGCATCTCGGAGGTGAAGAGTTCCGGTTCCTCCCAGGCTGCGAAGTGGCCGCCCCGGTCGACCTCGTTGAAGTAGGCCAGATCCGGGTAGACCGCCTCGACCCAGCTGCGGGGCGACGCCCAGATCTCGTCGGGGAAGGTCGTGAATCCGACTGGCACGGTGACCGGTGGCGGCGCCTGCCCGCTCGCCAGCGCTGCAGCGAGCGCTCGTGCGTCCTCCCAGTACGACCGCGCGGCGGAGTCCGCCGTGCGAGTCAGCCAGTACAAGGTGATGTTGTCCAGAACGTGGTCTCGGGTGAGATTGCCCACGGGTTCGCTGTCGACGAACGCGCGGGAGATCTTGTAGTAGCTGTCCGTGTCGTGGTCGAGCATCCAGGCCGCCAGCCCGACCGGGGAATCCAGCAATGAGTAGCCGATCGTCTGGGGGCGCGTGGCCATCTCGAGGAAGTACCCGAAGCCGTCCTGCCGGAACGTGCCGAATGCCTCGGCCGCGACGCGTTCCTTCTCGGCTTCTTTCGGCAAGTGATCGCCGATCGCGAGGACCGCCGTGAGGAGGCTCAGGTGGTAGCCGATCAGGCCCTCGACCGACTGGCGGCCCATCAAGTCGGTGACGAGAGCGCCGACATCGCCGCCTTGCCCGACGTAACGGGAGTAGCCGAGGCGGCGCATCAGCTCGGCCCAGGCGCGGGCGGTCCGGCCGGCGTCCCAGCCGAGTTCGGACGGCTGAGCGGAGAACCCGTAGCCGGGCAGGGATGGCAGCACGAGGTGGAAGGCGTCCTCCGGCGTGCCACCGTACGCGGTCGGGTCGGTCAATGGGCCGATCGTCTCCAGCATCTCGACCACCGACCCGGGCCAGCCGTGCGTCATGATGAGCGGCAGGGCGTTCTGGTGCCGGGATCTGACGTGGATGAAGTGGATCTCGACCCCGTCGATCTCGGTTGTGAACTGGGGTAGCGCGTTGAGGCGTGCTTCGCATCGACGCCAGTCGTACTCTTCGGACCAGTACTGAGCGAGCGCCTGTGCCGTCGAGAGCTGCACGCCCTGCGCCCTGTCCGGAACGAGCTCCTTCGTGGGCCAGCGCGTCGCAGCGACGCGCCGGCGAAGGTCGTCGATCTGCTCGTCTGCGATGTCGATGTGGAACGGGCGGATCCCGGTGGGGGTTTCAATGATCGTGCTCATGACGACGTCTCCCTTCGTGAGACCTGATGAGGATGGTGACACCGCCGAGCTTGCTCCCGCCCCCTCCCCCATCGCACCCGTGAAGGCCACGGGTGACTCACTGGTGTAGGCCTCGAGCCCAGGGCCAGTGCCTCGACCAGTGGCACTCACGGGTGCGAGCTGCCGTGCACTGGGTAGACCTTGGACTTGCCGACTCCCGGCAGAGAATTCACGATCCGTGCGCACTGAAAGGGGACTGCCATGTCCATCATTCACCGAGGTCACGCCGCCCCCGACCTGCCGCCGAACGGCGGAGACCAGCTGCTGTCACGCCGTGGGCTCGTGGGTGGTGCGGCGGTCGCGGCCGGCATGGCGATCCTCGCAGGCTCACCGTCCGCGGCATCCGCGGCGAAAGGAGGATCGACCGGATCGGTGTCCGATGCGCCGAACCTCCCTGAGGGGTTCACGGCGACGTTCGAGGATCGATTCGTGCAGGCCAACGGAATCCGGCAGCACGCGGTCGTCGGCGGCGATGGTCCCCCGCTGCTGCTGGTCCACGGGTGGCCGGAGAGCTGGTACGCATGGCGCTTCCTGATGCCGACGCTGGCCCAGGACTTCACCGTCGTCGCCGTCGATCAGCGCGGGATCGGGCTGACCGCCACGCCAGCCGTCGGCTACGACTCGGCGACCCTTGCCGACGACCTCGCCGCGTTGATGGACGAACTCGGCCACGAGCGGTTCTCGTTGGTCGGGCACGACACCGGCTACATCATCGCGTATGCGCTCGCCGCAGACCACCGAGACCGCGTGGAGCGCATGGCTGTCGCCGAGATCCCCGGCCCTCCCGGCGTCGAGCATCCCGAGATCCCTGCACCACCGCTCTTCGTCCCCGACTTCCTCAACAACCGGCTGTGGCACATCCCATTCAACCGCGTCGACGATGAACTCATCGTCAACATGGTCCGCAGCAACGCCGAGGAGTTCTATCGATACGAGTTCGCCATCCAAGGCGGCGGAGAGACACTTCCGAACCCCACCATCAAGTACTACGTCGACCTCTACAACCGCACCAAGGATGCCCTTCGCGCCAGCTTCGGGCTGTACCGAGCGTGGGACGCCACCCTGGAGCAGAATCACCAGCGCCAGCAAGAGAAGCTGACCATCCCCGTCCTCGGGATCGGTGGGGCGAACAGCTGGGGCCCGGCGGCGGCAGAGGGCATCAGGCCGGCAGCGACCAACGTGGAGACCGCCGTGATCCCGGACACCGGTCACTGGGTCGCCGAGCAGGCACCCGATCAGATGCTGGAGCTCCTGTCTGCCTTCCTGAAGAGCGCATGACGCCGTATCCGTAGGACTGGCCGGAGCAAGGAGTTGCGTCATGAAAGCCATCACCGTGGCCGAGTCGGGGCTCGACGTGGAGGCCATGAACTGGACCGACATCGACTATCCGCACGCTGCAGAGAATGACGTCATCGTCCGGGTTCATGCCGCGGGCTTCACACGCGGTGAACTGACGTGGCCGGGCACCTGGATCGACCGCGCCGGCCATGATCGTGCCCCCAGCGTCCCAGGTCACGAACTGGCGGGGGTCGTCGTCGAGTTGGGGTACGGCACCACGGGACTCACCGTGGGACAGCGGGTGTTCGGCCTCACGGACTGGGCCCGCAACGGCTCCCTGGCCGAGTATGCCGCCGTCGAGGCGCGCAACCTCGCACCACTTCCGGCCGGCGTCGATTTCGTCACCGCGGCCGCGCTGCCCATCTCAGGACTCACGGCCTGGCAAGGACTCTTCGACCACGGCCACCTGGAGACCGGTCAGTCGGTTCTCATCCACGGCGCAGCCGGAGGCGTCGGGTCCACCGCCGTCCAACTCGCGCGCGATGCGGGCGCGTGGGTCGTGGGCACCGGCCGCGCGGGAGACCGGGAATTCGTCCTCGAGCACGGAGCGGACGAGTTCATAGACCTGCAGTCCGACCGACTCGAACAACGAGACCAGGTCGATGTCGTCTTCGACGTGATCGGCGGTGAGGTCTTCGAACGCTCGCTCCATGTCCTCCGGCCCGGAGGCAGGATCGTGACCGTCGCCGGCCCGCCGCCGCGACAACCCACGGACGGCCAGGCGATCTTCTTCGTCGTGGAGCCGGATCGTGCACGTCTCGCCGATCTGGGACGTCGGCTCCAGATGGGGCGCGTCAGGCCGATCGTCGGCAGCGTGCGGCCCATTGCCGAGTCCGCGGCGGCCTTCGCATCCGGCGCGCGCGTCAGGGGTAGGACGATCATCGCGGTCACCGAGAGCGACTGAATGCCGCTACGACCGAAAGGGACCAGGCTCATGCACACACACAAGATCGGATACTTCGTCGGAAGCCTTTCGAGCACGTCGATCAACCGAACGCTCTCGAAAGCGCTCCTCAAGCTCGCACCCGATGATCTGGAGTTCACCGAGATCGCGATACGCGACCTGCCGCTGTACAGCCAGGACTTCGATGCGGACTTCCCGCCGCCGGCCCGAGCACTCAAGCAGGCAATCGAGGCATCCGATGGCATCCTGTTCATCTCGCCGGAGTTCAATCGCTCGATCCCGGGCGCACTGAAGAACGCCATCGACTGGGGTTCGCGCCCGTGGGGATCGAACTCCTTCGCAATGAAGCCGACCGGCATCATCGGAGCTTCACCCGGCGGCATCGGAACCGCAGTCATGCAGTCGTCGATGCGCAGCGTGCTGAGCTTCCTCGATGCCCCCCAGTTGAATGCGCCCGAGGCATACATCACGTTCCGCGATGACGTGTTCAGCAACGACGGAGAGGTTCGCGACGAGGCCACGGCGAAGTTCCTTCGTCACTTCATGGAGGAGTATGACGCGTTCGTGCAACGTGTACTCGCCGTCACGGCGCCGGGGCACATCGGCGACAGGCTCCCCGAGATCCGGCGTTGAGAGTCCGACGCTCATGACTAGCTCGTCGCGACCGCCTTCGGCCGCTGAATCAGACCGAGAATCTCGGTCCAAGGTTCGGTTCGTGAACACGCGCTTCGATCCCGACCTCACGCCGTTCCACGACATCGCGATGGAGATGGCCGCGAGGTTCGGGTATTCGGCCGCGTTGTCGTTGGATCCACGGCTTGCCGAGTTGCTGCGGCTTCGCGTGGCCCAGCTCGATCCGTGCTCGTACTGCCTGATCCTGCACAGCCGAGCGGCGGACGAGCTGGGTATCCCGGCCGAGGTCGTCGCGCACCTGAGCGGATGGCGCGAGAGTGCCATGTTCTCGCCGATCGAGAAGGTCGCGCTCGCCTACTGCGAGGGTCTCACGACCTTCGACATCGCACGGTTCCCTGAACTGCACGACGCGTTACGGGCCCATTTCGACGAGAAGGAGGTCGCCGAGATCGCCGCGGTGATCATCAACATGAACGTCTGGACTCGGCTCAAGCTCGCCCAGGGCGCCACACCCGCCGCAGACGAGGCGCTGCGCCCCGCGAGCCCGTCCGATTGACCGAGCAACTCTCTCCTGGAGGTGTCCCATGCACGATGAGCAGATCCCGATGCACGACGCAGCTGCCACGACCAAGCCAGACGGGCGCGCCCGAACCGGCATCATCCGTTCCATCGCGCACTGGTTGGCGGAAGACGACGGCATGCTCCCAGATGAAGGGCGCCTCGCACCGTTCGTCGGAGCGACCGCATGGCTCAACTCCGAGCCGCTGACACCCGAGGGACTCCGCGGCCGGGTCGTCCTCGTCGACTTCTGGACCTACACCTGCGTCAACTGGCTTCGAACGCTCCCGTACATCCGGGCTTGGGCATCGAAGTACGAGGAGGCCGGCCTGACCGTCGTGGGCGTGCACACGCCCGAGTTCGGCTTCGAGAGCGACATCGATAACGTGGTCGCGCAGACGCGCAACCTGGGCATCGAGTATCCCGTCGCGGTCGACAGCGGATACCGGGTGTGGGGCGCCTTCGAGAACCGGTTCTGGCCGGCGGTCTACATCGCCGACGTGAACGGACGCGTCCGGCACCATCACTTCGGCGAGGGCGAGTACGCGCAGACCGAGATGGTCATTCAGCGCCTCCTCCTCGACGCCGGAGCACAGGCCCTCGACCGGGACCTGGTGTCGGTCGAGCCTCGGGGACTCGAGGTCGCAGCTGACTGGCAGGCGCTGCGGTCACCAGAGACCTACCTCGGGTACATCCAGAGCAGTGGCTTCGCGTCGGAGGGATCAGCGCCGTTCGACCTGCCGTACGAGTACACGACGGCGCCCTCGCTGCCGCTCAACTCGTGGGACCTATCGGGGAACTGGACCGTCGCCCGGCACGCCGCGGGCTCGAACGCACCCGGCGCACGGATCGCGTTCCAGTTCAGCGCCCGCGACCTCAACCTCGTCATGGGCCCCCGGGCCAGGGGCGCTGCCATTCCGTTCCGCGTGACTCTCGACGGCCGGCCCGTGGCCGACGCCAACGGTACCGACGTGGACGCCGACGGCCGCGGGATCGTCCGCGATCAGAACACGTACCAGCTCATCCGGCAGCCCGGTCCGATCACGGACCGCAGGTTCGAGATCGAGTTCCTCGAAACCGGAGCGGAGGTCTACTGCTTCACATTCGGCTGATCACGGCCGGGCGCAGGAGCACGTGACCGGGCACCGCGAGAAGAACGAAATCCCACGATCGTCCACACGAATCTCGTCAGCCAGTCGCACGGACCGTGCGAAAACGACATAGGAGCACCTGATGGGTCTACTCGAACGCATCTTCGGTCGGAAGGTCGAACTCGAACCCGAGCCCGCACCGGCGGGCGTCCCGCATAGAGACGCCGCAGCCGTCGAACGGTACGAGCAACTGCTGCGGACTGCACCACAAGACGTCCTCGAGCAGGCGCATGTCGAAGCGTTCGAACAGCTCACCCCCGCGCAGCTCGACCTGCTCTACGAACGGCTCACCGCGACCGCGACCGCCGACGACGAGCGACCAGCCGACGCTCGCCCCGAGAGCCTCGCCCACTCGGCCGCCAGAGCTGAACGCCGCCGACCCGGCACCATCGCACAGACGCTCGACGAGACGGAGGTACGAGCAGAGACGAACGCGGTGGTCGGTTTCTCCATCCTGGACACCGTCATCTGGTACTCGCTCGCCTCGGTCGCATGGAACACCTGGAGCCCTCCCCCCGATGACACCACCGACTCGCCCCCGCCCGACGAATTCGACGCAGGAGGCAGCTTCGACCTCGGCTTCTGATCACGTAACCATCCCGACGCAGGGGCTGCCAAGGGATCACGGGCGCGCACGGTTCGCACGTGCCCGAGAGGTGACCACCCTCAACGTCCCGAGAACCCGACGTCAGGCCAACGTCGACCATGTGAGCGGGCGGCGTGGGTCGCGATGCAATAGGTGCTGAATAGACGTGCGCGGCGTGCGCTCGCCGCCAGCCCGAGTCCAATGAAACTCCAGATCAAGAGAGATTTCCGCACCTAACGAGGGGACTTGAACCCGAATCCAGGCGTAGGAATGTCACAGGTTCGAATCTGAAATCCCAGATCAAGCGCACTTTCGCGGCGGCACCACGCCACAGCGCCAGCTTCGGAACGAAAGCGACGCCTCAGACAAATCGCTGATCAAAGGCACATTTCAAGGTAGGGCGGACGGGACTTGAACCCGTGACCGATGGATCTACTCGGCCCAGGCTCGCGATCTCGGCACGAGCCGGGATGCCTCGAAGAATCTCGACGTGATCTGGAATTCCTTGCCGCGATCGTCGCTGTCGGATTTTGATGCTACCCGTTGACCTCGACCGTTCTCGAGCCCTCTCGGATCAAAAGCGTTGGATAAACGTGCGCGGATCAAGTCGTCCCTCATACGAGCCGGGGTCGTTCATTCGATCTGGGCTCAGCCGTCCCCGGACTTCGACCTGAATCGCGTCGTTCCAACCTGGCATTTGGACCCCGACGTGACGTTCAGCGGCACGCACCCAACACCGATGAACGCTCATCTTCCACCTTTCGTGTTTTCTCTTCAGCGGGTCAAGCTAGAATCCTCACTTCGCCGGACTGAAACGTGCCCCGGCGAACCGGCAGTCCATCGATTTGCTGCGAGATCGGGGGCCGGCTATTCCAGCCGAAGATCGCAAGACAGCGGCGATGGCGCCCCACCTTGCCGGCCTGCTCGTTCGGGAATTGCCCGCGTAGGCGGACGGCGCTGTGGAACCTCGCGTTCAACGACTCGATCGCGTTGGTAGTGCACACGAAGCGGCGCCGGCTAGAACGGGAACGGGGTGAACTCTCCCCACGACGCCCGCCACATGCTGATCATCGCCGGGGACCGCTGTTCCAAGGTGTCGGTGAACTCGTCGAAGCGGTCCGTTGAAGTGAGGACTTTTTCTGGTTCACTGCGAGCGAGTAAGACTGCGAGTGGGCCATCATGAGTATCCATGGCGAGACGCTGCGAGTTCTAGCAGAGGCGGGTTCACCAGGCTCAACGCTGACGTTCGGAGCCGCGCTGTTCGAGGAAGAAACCACGATGAGCAGGACTATCGTCATACCAGTCCAGACAACTATGCTTCGGCACGTGGGGGAAGTTCCCGAGATGCTTGTGGGGCGCGTCGCGGCGTCCCACGCCCGGGTGAGCGTTTTGACTACCGCGTTCGCCCAGTGGCTGAGTGACCGTCATCAGTCCGACACGTGGCAGCAGTACAGGACCCAACTGGACACCATTTCGGCGGTAGTCGACAACTGTCTGGGGGCCGTGGCCGCGACGATCCCGCCGGCGGACGACGACTGGCTCCTCGTGTATGAGGCATGCCGGCTGGCCGATCGACGAGCGGTCTGGGTCGAACGGGTCTGGCGGTTCTTTGCCGAACGATTCGACCAACGGGACGGACCCGAATCTCGCAAGAGGTGCATCCAGGCCGCCGACGAGGTGCTGTGGAGTTGTTGGCGGCCCTGCTTCGCCGACGGGAGCGCTGCCAACACTCGTCCGCCGCTGGCCGGTGCCGTGCCGCTCCCCTACCTGGATCCGGTGCACGCCCCCGAGGCGTTCCCGGCCGGGCTAGTGCCGGCCGACCTGGCTGCGACCTACGCCGATGCCCCTTTCGTCCGGGAGCATCTAGCTCGCCTGCCGGTGCCGACCGTACGGGTGCCTGTGGCGGCGACCTACGAGCCGTGGCTGCTCAGCCTGATCGCTCACGAAACGGGCCATCACCTGCAGTTCGCCGCGAGACTCGTGCAGGCATTCCGCACCACGATCCAGGACGCGGTCGCGACCGTCAACCCTTCCGATCAGGACGCTGTCACCCGCTGGGGCGATTGGAGCGTGGAAATCTTTGCCGATCTGGTCTCCGTCGCCCTCCTCGGGCAGTGGGCTCTGTGGCCCATCGCCGAGCTGGAACTCGGCGCTCAGCAGCGGATGTCCGAGCCACGTGCAGGCTACCCTGCGGCGATCGTGCGGTTGAGCCTAATCGAGCACGCCATCGTCGCGATGAACCTGGATCCGGGTCCCGCGTGGCCTTCATCCGAGGCGGCTGCCCTGGTGCACAACGCGGAACTGCCAGACCTCGCCTATGCATCCGCAGTCGTCGACGCAGGACTCAGGGTCGGACCGCCAGGTTTCACGCTTGCTTCCTGGATCGGGTTCGACGCGGCCGACTTCGCCCCCACTGGCGAGGTTCAACAATGGCGCCGCTGGTTTAGTGGAGGTCCCCACCCGGCCACGCCACCGTCGCTCCGTGGCCCACGCATCGCACTGGCCGGCGTTGTGGCAGCCACGGCCGACGCCCGTCGGGCTGATAACGAACGACGGCGTCGCTTGGAGGAGACGGTGCAGGACCACGCCTACCAGGAGCTGATCGCACTACACGCACCCGGGGTGCGGGCGGGTGGCGCCGCCGAGGCGATCGAAGGCAACCTGAGCGCGCTTGCGGCCGCCTTGGCGAAATCGGGTGCTGATGAGCTCGAAGAGCCGCCCCGCGAACGGGTCGAGGCACGCCGGTGAACCGGCGGGTGCTGTTCGAAATCAGCGGCCCCGGACCGTGGACTGTGGCGACCGCAGACTTACCCCCGCGGGAGCTCGCCGAGGCGGCGACCGAGCTCGGAGTGCTGCCCGTCCCACCCGACGGCGCGATGCAGACCAACGACCTCGTTGCCGCACTGGACCGCCTGGAGCGGAACGACGTCGATAGCGCCGACGGAAGCACGATCGGCCAGCACTTGCTGTCGTGCCTTGTCGACGCTGCAGGTCGGCAGGCGTTGCTCGACGGCGACGACGACATCAACCTGGTGGTTGCCACCAGCAAGGACGCTGCCGCGCTGCAACGACTCCCCTGGGAACTATTGCACGACGGGGACGGCTTTCTCGCACTACGACGCCGGCCGGCCGTGGCCATTAGCCGCTCCGTCGGGCCGGCCGCGCGCGTCAATCCCGGCCCCGTCGCTCTCATCCCACGCGTGCTCGTCGTCATCGGCACCACGCTGGATGACCCGACAATCCAGCCGGCCGCGGAGTACCTGGCCCTCCTTGACACCGTGCGACGCCGCCATATGGGACTCGAAGCGAACGTGATCGTCAACGCCAATCGGGACGACCTGGCTGCGGCCTGCCGGACCGTCCAACCTGACATCATCCACCTCATCGCCCACGGTGAGCAGCTCGCCAACGGCAGCAGCTACGTCGAACTCGCTCCGTTGCCGAGATCCGACGCCAGGAGCGACAAGATGAGTGGCGAGCAGCTGATCAACGTGCTCAGTGCCGGCGCCGCATTGCCCAGGGTGCTCGTTCTCACCGCCTGCCGGACGGCGGCGGGCCATTCCCTGCCCGGTGGTGGCGACGGTCCGGACTTCGTCACATTCCGCCCCTCCTTGGCCGCGGACTGCGTCCAACTCGGGGTGCCGATCGTCGCGGCGATGACGGGGACCATCGCATCTCAGACGTGCAGGGAGTTCACCTTCGCTTTTTACGGAGCGTTGCTCGCGAGCGGCAATGTGCTGCAGGCAGCGGCAGCCGGGCGACGGGAGGCGTACATCGCCTCGAACGGTGTCACCGATGACGTGGACTGGGCATACCCAGCCGTGTTCAGTACCCCCGACGTGGACGGTCGCGTGGAATTGGACGCCAGCGGAGTTCACAGAAGGCGCGTGGCCAGGGCCGCCGAACTGCTGTCCGACTACCGACGGCCGCCGACTTTCTGCGGGCGGCACGAGGTATTGGACGCATTCGGCCGATTCCTGACCGCAACCACCGTCGGTGCCCCGGTCGTGCTCGCGCTCTGTTCCCCCAGCGATGTCTCCAGCAGCACGAAGGTCGGTACCAGTCGGACGTTGGCGGAGCTCGCAGCGATCGCCACCCTCGCCGGCTATTGCGTCTCCGATACGGGCCAGCGGGCCGGTGACGACCGCGGGCAAGACTTCCTCACACTGGCACGCCGGCTGGCCATGAACGCACGCGATGCCGCCCGAGTCGCCGGCGCGGAACCCCCAACGACCCTCCAGGTCATGATGCTCGATGCCCAGCCGGCCCCCGAGCTCGATCCGGCCATCCGCGAGCGGATCGAAGCAGGGACCGACGCCTGGAACTCGACTGAGGTCGTCGGCATGGCGTTGCGCTCGGACCTAGCCGTCATCGGGCGGGCGGTCGGCGATGGCCCATCGCCCGGACGCGGGCTGGTGATCCAGATCGACGACCTGCATAAGTACGGTCTGGCCGTCAGCGGTCTGCTGCGCACTGTGACCGGCAACGGGCTCGGCACATCCGAGCAACGCGTACCACTCCTGTTCTCTTACAGCGCCGGGGATGGCACGCCGGGTGACGGCGCCATCGAGGCCATCGCGTCATTCGTCCAACGGGGGCGTGCGGTCAAGTGCGACCTCAAGCCGTTCGCACCACCGACCGCGCACCTGGCTTACCAGCAGTTGCTGCTCGGCGGAGACGAGCCGTTGGTTGCCGTCCCAAAGTACCGTGACAAAGTGCTCGACCGGATCCAGCAGACTACCAACGGAAATCCCACCATGTTCATCGGCGACGCCCTTCAGGTCGCGATCCTGGCCTTCCGTGATACGGAAGCCCTAGTGCCCGCGACGGACCTGCAACGACTGAGCGAACTCATCGGGGAGGTCCCATGAGCCGCGTAGCCAGAGGCGACCTGAGCGGGGACTTCGACCGGCGGTTTGCGGCAGCGCTGGCTACGGCGACAAACGATGCCCAGGCTCGCCGTGCGGCCGAGATCGACACCATTGGGATCGATGCCGTGGCCCGGCTTGCGATGGCCCCCATCTGGACATCGGCGGTGCTCGACGCATCCGGGCTCGCACCGGCAGCTGCTCTGAACGCACTCAGCGCAGCGGGACTGATGGTGCAGACCGGCGACCGCTACGTGGTACCCGAGGAGCAGGCACGAAACGTCCTCACCGATCCACTCGTCGCCGGTGCACCCCTGACGATCCTTGAACATCATCTGCGCGCCGTGGCTGACGCCGTGCAGGAGGCCCAGCGGGCCCACGTGGAGGTGCCGGCAGCACTGGACCGCTTCGCGCGGCTCACCTCCGAAGCGCCGTCCCCCGATGCGGTCGCGGATCGCCTGATCGAGCTCGTCGAAGCCGCGATCGCCGAGGGCGAGCTGGCCGAGGCAGTCAATTGGATCGAGGGTGCCGCCAGGTTGGAGCTCACGTTGGGCCGCGAACTCACCGGCGCACGCCTTCGGGCAGGCCGCCTAGTGGCTCGCAAGCGCCGTGACGAGGAGATCACGATTTTCAGCGCGGGCTACTTCCCACGCAAGCGCTATCAGGCGCAACTGCTTTCGCTCCTGGCCGATTCCAGCCCCCTCTGGGCTCTGCACCTTCGAGGTGACGGGGGAACCGGAAAGACTATGTTGGTCCGCTGGCTCGAATCCCGGTTCCCCAGCGACGGTTCGGCCGGCTCCGTGGCGAGAATCGATTTCGACTACCTGCACCCCAATTATCCCGGAACCGAGCCCGGCCTGCTGATGCTGACGCTCGCCGCCGAACTGCGCTTCTTCGCCGAGCCCGAAGCAGTCCTCCGGTTCGATCGACTAGACAGACTCATCGCCGATTGGCATGCCCGTATCGAGGAGGCTGAGCGAACCCATCCGGCCGACGTGCCCGCGATCCGAGCCCAGAGAGCGGGCCTGGTGCACGCCGCGTTCAGCGAGGCGGTGTCGGCGCTCCCCCGTCCGACCGTCGTCATTCTCGACACCACCGAAGAGCTTGAGAAGGCCGCCGGTGGGCGAGCGAATGTCGAGGCAGCACTGGACGTTGTCTCGAGATTGCACGAAGCATCACCCGCCGTGCGGGTGGTGCTGTCGGGACGACGAGTGCTGCCGCTGCCCGACGGCGCCAAGGAACTTCTCGTCGGGGGATTCTCTAAGCCGGAAGCCGGCAGGTTCGTCCGCTGGTTCGACGTGGATCCGAAGCGAGCCAACGCGATCGTCGCCCGTGTCGCCGAAACGGCAGGAGGCGACGAGCTCAACCCGTTCGATGTCGCCTTGCTCGCAAACTGGGCCAAGGACGACCCCGAGCTGAGCACGGCGGCCATCGCAGCAATGGACGCGGACTTCTACGTCCGGCACCGAATCATCGATCGCCTCGACGACGACACCCTTGAGGACATGCTGCCAGTCATCGTCGCCCTCGGCCGCTTCGACGCGACAACTCTCGGCGGCGTGACCGGCCTTCAAGGCGCTGAGCTCGACCGCCTCGAAGCGTCGATCGCCAAGCAGGAATGGGTGAGCCTCGAATTCGACCTGATGGTCGTCGATCCCCATCTGCGCGCACGGATGATGGCGTACCTCGACAACACACGTCGAGCGGCATGGACCCGCGCCCGTCGACAAGCTGCGAGCTTCCTGCGCATGCACTGCGAGACATCGCCAAGAAACGCCGTCACGGTCGAACACGTGGCCGGAGCGATCGAACTCACACATGACGACGATGAGGTCGACCTGATCGAATGGTGGGAGCGGATCGAGGAACGCGCCCGCGCCGAGGCAGCGTTCGGTTGGTTGCAGCGGATCACCGCGCTATTGCTCGGGGCACAGGGTGCGGTTGGCCACGATCACGCCCTCGCAGGTCCGGTTACGGCGAGCTACGTGGCCTGCCTCGAACGCGAATCACCCGATCCAGTCGACGGCCACCAGTTGCTGTGGGCGGAGGTACAAACGAAGTCGCGTCCCAGCTCGCGGGCCGCGGCTCGCGGTGCTGCGCATCTGCCGACCGTGGTTGGCACGGCCGTCGAAGAGTGGGCAGACCGTCTCGACGAACAACTGGCGGCCTCGTTCGTATCCGGCCTCGAAAGGGTCGTACCGACGAGTCAAGACCTAACGGCCACGACGATGCGTCTCTACAAGGCAGCGATCGAACGAGACATCGGCCCGGAACTCGTCGCCATGACCGCGTTACTCGTCGGACTCGCGCAAGCGCGGCACGGGACGAAACGCGAGTCCCTGAGGTGGCTGGCGAGGGCGGTCGAGCTGGCAGAAGCTTCCGTCGGTAGCCAGCAAGGCAACGAGTGGACCGACTGGCCTGTAGACGATGTCGGGGCGCGCATCAGGCTGACAGCGAGCTGGGCTTGGTGGCAACGCTTCGGACACGCTGACGAGGCCGCTCAATGGTTGACCGAGACGGGCTCGATCGTGACAGTCGACCACGACCGTGAATCATCCCTGCGAGCCATTGCAAGTCTGGCGACCGGGCACACGAAACTGCCCGTGACGGCGAAGGCGCCGTCAACCCGGGCCCGTGTGCCCGTCCACCTCCAAGTACCCGCACTCGCCGTTTCCCAAGCCCAAGCTCGCGCGCGGTCGGGAGATATCGACGAAGCCCTAATGGAACTTCAGGACTTGGCCACCCAGCCGGACTCGCCGGAGGAGTACCTCATGGCTGAGCGAGCGCGAATGGTCATCGTTCGCCGCTACCGGCTGCGGGATCTTGGCGATGGCCTCTCGAGCGGACTGGCAGATTCGGGCGATCCGCGAGACGTCGTCCTGCTCGCAGATCTGGAGGCCTTCGACGGCGACAAGGTGACTGTGCCGATCTGGGAGAGGGGCCCCGCCACGCCCGATCCGACCCTCCTGCACAGCTGGTGGCGCACCGTACGCGCAGGCGGTTCATTGCCCACATCAGGGCTGCTCCGTTCGGAGATCCCGACAGTGCCGACCACAGCTGCCGACGCCCACCGTGCGCTCGATCACATCGAGTTCGCTATGCTCACCGGCGAACCCGTCCCGGCCGCGCCCGCGCTCAACCAATGGCTCGAACCGGAAGGCGATGACCCAGAGACAGCATTGCGCCTGGCGCTGAGGAACAGTGTCCTCACTGGTCGCCGAGCGATCAAGGCTCGGCGCCTCGCAGACCGACTCGGAGTCAACCACGCAGCCGAGGTCGCGCTCGACGAAGGCGACTCGCTTTCCCTACGGCTACCGCGGGCCGCCGCCCCAATGCTCAAGCAAGCCGCGGACTGGTTCGCCGAGGCCGATGATGCAGGCGGCAGGCTCCGAGCGTCGGCGGCAGCAGCAATAGCCGCCCTCCACGAACCTGGCAGTCCCCCAGGGCTCCTCGCCGAAAAGATCCAGGCACTCTCGGCCGCGTACGAGCTGGCGCGCCCACTCATCGGGTTGCCGCCCTGGGATGATCTCAACAACCCGACGTCAGACGTACTCTCGATCTCGCCCAGGGCATGGCAGGCATGGGTCTTGCGTTGCATCGTCGTCCGCGCCGTCGGAGCTGGTCAAACTGAGGAGAGCTGGCTACCGACTGTTGGCGCGATCGTCGGCACGCGCGACGCGCAAAACCGACTGCTTCTCCCAGCAGAACTCAGTCCCCTCGTGGGTTCACACAACCGGCCGACGTCGTGGCTGGGCGGAAGTCCTGCCTCGCACGCGTTCCTCATACCAAAGAGCTCGGATGTATCGCCTGTAGTGCTCGAGATCGAGGGGATCGCAGGCTCCACGCAGACCCAGATCCTCCGCACCGGGACCGTGCAAGTGATCCGACACGACCCCAACGGTGACGTCCGCCCAGCCTGGGCACTCCAAGTACCCTCCGGCCGTGCCGACACGCTAGCGCTGCAAGCCCTGACTGCCGGACTCGATGAGGACACGCCGGTTGAGATCCTGCACTCCGCGGACGTCGGCGCAGTCTCGTGGGAGACCATGCTCAGCTCCGTTGCTGGATCCCTTCCAGCGAACTGGCCGATCTGGCGTCGCCTCAAACGATCCACACGGCGGCCTTCCCCCACCCGGCATCCGACATGGCCCACGACGGTGCTCACTGGCGACCCAGCTCTGGCGGAATGTTGGGGAAACCGCGCAACGGTCCTCAGTACGGGTCTCACTCGCGTCGACGTCCCTCCGGCTCTGAGCACCGCTCGAGTCATCCACCTGATCGGCTCGCCGGTTGAAGAGCGTCGCGGAGTCGCGTTTCCCTACGTGCCCTCCACCTCACGGGAGCGGGAACCTGCAAGCTCGCGCTTCGCGACCGCGAACGAACTGTTGTCGCAATGGGTCAACCCAGAACTCGTCATCGTTCAAGGCCCACCAGATTTCGAGCTCGAACTGGACACCTGGTCGCGCGAACAGGCGGCGTACCTGCGCCAGCTGGGCAGCGACTTCGCCCAGGAGGGCGTGCCCGTGGTTATCACCCTCCCGGGTTTCCAGCGCAAAATGTGGCTGGACGCTACTCGGGCGCTGACCGAGGCGTTGCGGCTCGACACCATTGATGAGCTCACCCACGATCGACTCGTGCGTGCCTATCGGGCGATGCAGGAGTCTCTAGTGGCGCGTGGAGGCGACCGGCAAGTAGAGGACGCCCTCGGGGCTTGCTTGTTTATCTCCGAAGCCCTCACCTGATTGGCCCACTGAAAGGAGACTCCGATGGGACTGTTCGAGCGCGTGAAGTCCGTGGTCAGCTCTAAGGCGTGGCCGGGACACGCGGAGTGGATCCCGGCGGAGCGCGCGGGGCCGGCGGGCTCGGAAGCACCGGGGTTCGCCGCCGACTCCACGTATCTACGCTTGTGGTTGACAGAGGCCCGACTTGAGCATTCTCGACGGTGGTTCACCGAGTGGCACCCGGCAGTGCACAGTGTCGTCGTCCGCGACTTCGGCCACAACCGGCATGAGCAGGTCGCGGTGATCAATCCGGGATCGATTCCCGGCTTCACCGAAGCCGCCAACGCAGCCGTCACGACAAACAAACCGCTGACGCCCCTGCTGCCGTTCTCCGGTGGCACCGTTTCGATAAACACAGGCCTGGTCGCGGTCAAGGGTGACAACAGTGTCCGCACTTTGATCGACGTCGTTGGCAGTTTTGGCGGGTTGCTGACAACGACCGCTCTGTCTACCGGGCTGGGTATCGCCGGCCAGGTCGTGGACGCCTTCGAACAGTTGCTCAACATCGATGGCAATGTCGGCACGCTCGCCTACGACGGGTCGCTGGCAATGCCCGGCGGCAATGGCCCCGTCCTCGCGCCGGGCTTTCTGGCTGTCTTGGATCAGCCGCCACCGCAGCCACTGTGGGTTGCCAACGGGCATCTCGTCTGTTGGTCAGGCGACGGGCCCTCGTCAGTGCCGCCGGGCAGCTTCCTGCTGCTCCGCTTGGAGAGCCGAGTCGACCGCGACGACTGGCGATACCTGAGCCCGATCGAGGAACCGTTGCAGGCAGCACGGGCAGCCGTCGACGCCGATACGCGGCGGGCGCATTACCAGCGGGCGATCATTGCCGCCCGGACCTCACTCGACCTGCACGAGGCTGACCGAATCCGGATCGCTACTGCGCTACGCGGCCAGCGCGACCAAGATGCGGGCTTGGGCGCAGTGACGGGTGGTCCTGAGGATCTCGCAGCCCTCGCCGAGGCTGCAAGCATGCCCGTTGCCGATGCGCTGGAGGCGCGGCCCAGCTTGGCCAGCCTGCTCGCGTAGCCTTCGACGTTGGGCGACCACCACCTAGACTCCGCCTCAATCCGGTCCCGCGTCCGGAGCGTCCTTTGGTCAGGGCCATACAGCAGGCGATCTCGTTGATCCTCAGGCACGAGCACGTGGAAGGACCACGTCGTCCGCCTCCGGAAGCCGGTGGCCGTCCCGCCGCCGGTCTGGTGTTAGTTGTGTCCCGCATAGAGGGCAGCGCGGTGGCAGCTTCGTCTTGGACACGGAAGCGGTCACCGTGTGGTCGTTCGAAGAATCTCCTTTTCGGCTCTGACGGTTGGAGCCCATCCCGAACGTCACATCCACTCTCGCCCCGCAGCCCTGACGAAAGACGAGAAGCCGCCATGCACTTCCAGATCGACGGCGCCGCTGCTGACGGTGATCAGCCAATAGTTCTGCCGTGCGACCCCGAGCACGCGACTGCACTGCGGTGAGCCTCGCGTCATACCTCGTCGACGAGCACGCGCGCGGGCACAGCGCGCCCACCGATCAGCCGCGCGATGACCACGAACACGAGCGAGATCAGCAGAGCGGCACGCGGGTCCTGCCCGTCACCGACGAAGCCGAGCGTGGCTGGTTCGACGAAGAACGCAACCTAACCGGCGATCGTCACGAGTGACAGGCGCGCCGCCGAGTCCCGCCCAGAGTCGCCTGCCGCGGTACTCGCGACAGAGAAGCCGAGCGATGCGCCCAGCCCCACAGCAACACTGCGGAGGCTAGGATCATCTCGCAAGCGTCGGCCTTGATCGCAAGCAACGGACCACCGGGAGCCGGAACGCTGTCGGCGAGCGCCGGTCGGTGAGGCTTCTCGACCGGTCATGCTCACCGCGACATCGCGTAAATGCCTTCGACGCATGAATTGAACGTGACCGATGGAGCTATTCGGCTCGGTGGTGCCGTCCTACGGAGGTCTCGAATCTGCTCGATGTAATTCTCGGCATATCGCATCCTCGTCCGCCTAAGTGAGGACTATTCAGATCTGCCGTTCCGGGAATATCGTTGGCGGGTGGTGCATCATCCGTCAGTGACCGTGGGCAGTTACTGGGTCAATGACTACAGGAAGCAACCCGTTTGTGCCGTTCATGGCTACGAGCAGACGAAGTACTGCGATGACGTTGCGGACGGATTCGCGGGAGCCATGCGAGCTGGCGGCCATCGTGTGACAGTCCGACTTGCTGAAGGCGCAGCCAGTCCTCGGCACTGGACCCGTGAAACGGACAGTGCTCCCGGCGGCGTCGACACGGTCGACTTTGCCTTCTTAGCGACCCACGGAGGCACGCATGGATTCGAGCTAAGGGGCGGGAAGTGGGTGCACTGGGTCGACGCCACCTTCAATAGCCCCGACGGATGCGTAGTAGCTTCAGCAGTCCTGCCGCCGAGGGAAGAAGGAGAAGATCAAGAGCCTCCAAGCGCACGCATGCAGCTGGGAGATGGTCGCCTACGGTGGCTGGTGCTTGATTTGTGCGAGGGTCTCCAGGTACGACTCATCAATCATGAATTCAGGCGTCCTGGTGAAACCGAACGGGCGGCGATCGATCGGCGGGCGGTGCGCGCCGAGGCTTTTCCGTCGCATACCTGGACACGGTGCTTCGCTGGGATCCACATGATGTTCGGCTTTACCGGTCTGAGTTCTGACGCAAGTTGGACGTCGGATCGCGGGGCCGCGTTTGGCTTACGAGCAGGCGGCGGAGAGCCGCTGGCCGAGGCATGGCTGGACGAGGCGCATTCATCTCCATGGCTTGGCAATATCGACGATGCTCCGGTGGCCATGGCATGGGGCCGGTCCGAGGCCGACGCGATGCGTCGCCTCAAGGGCGAGAGCCTGGCGGATCCGGAGGACACCCTGGCTCCGGCCGATGTCGGAGGGGCCGCCGTGTGCTGGCGGTCCTGATGCGATGATTATCCTCACGCTGGACGAGATGCCTGAACTCCCCGTCGCTCACGCCAGGGTCCACGAGGTGAAAGCGCAACCAGTGAGCCGGGTCAGCGTGTTATCGATGTTGCGTCGCCTGATGCTAATTGATCGGCTCGCGGACCTCGAGTGGAACCGCGAGCAGGACTGGCTCATCGCTGGCGATCAGCGGGTAAGAGTCGCCATGAACGCTAGGTCGGGTGGCATCCGATACAGCCTGCGCGCACTCGCAGACGAGCAGGGGCAGAACATCACCTCATCTGTGGGTCGTCTCGAAGAGATCGCCCGGGACTTCCTCGTCCGGCTCGGCCGCCCCGCTGGGCCGACAACGATGGAGCGCGTCACGCACCTGCACGCTCAGACGAGCTCGCCGGTCGGGCAGCTATCCGAAGTCGCGACGCTCGACGCCGGACTGATATTCCGGCGGACCATAGACGGTATTCCCGCGATCGGGCCGGGCGGCCGAGCGATGGTACGAATCGGCACCGACGACGTCGTGGTCGGGGGTCGGGAGGTCTGGCGGCCGATCGTCCGGAGCGGACCTCCCGTGGACCTAGTACGACCGGACACCGCGGTCGACATGCTCCAACGTCGTCTGGAAGCTCGCGGGCTCGACGGTGAGGCGCGCGTGCGCTCAGCTTTGTTCGGCTACGAGGAGCGCGGCATCGGTGAACGCCAACAGCGTCTGGAGCCGTCTTACGCATTCCTGATCGAGTTCTACGGTGACAACGTGGACTACAGGACCGCCGAGGTCATCTCCGCGTTACCCGCGCTCGTGGCTTGACCCACGCGATCGGAGTTTCACAGTGACCTCTACAGCCGACCGGCTCACCGGTGAACTCCTCGACTTGCTCACTCCGGTGTTCCTGGCACTCGACTCACCCGCCGGAATGCGGCAGTTGCTCCAGCGCCTCGGTCATGATCCGAGCGCAGCAGCAGTCGCGGAAGCGATGGCAGCGACGGCGGCCACGAAGCAGAGTCTGTCCGCGCTTATCACCACGCTTGGTGATAAGGCCTGGGCGAGCCAGCCGCTCGACGATGCGGACCACACCCGGATCGCGGGAGATGTGCCTGAGATTTTCCTAGCAGTGCGCCAACTACCCGAGGTTCTCGACGCGATCAACCTCGGGCCCAGCTTCGCTACGGAGATCGTTGACCTGCTCATCGTGGACTACCTGCGCTTCCGCGCTCCTGCGATCCTGCGCGGGCTCATCCTGCTCGGTGTGCTGGAGATAGAGGTCCTCATGCCAGCAGAGGGCGAGGGCGCGGCGGCGATCGCTTTCGAGCGGTATCGATTCCAATGGGATCGTATCCGTAGATGGGTCGACGACCCATCGAGTCTCATGCAAGAGGTCTATGCGTGGGGTCGGACCGAGTTCGCAGCCGACCAACTGCTAGATAATCTCGCCAGACTCAGCGACGAACTGGGCGTCGTCGCCCTTCCCCGTGACTTGCCGACGGCGCTGGATGATGTGCTCGATGACCACGGCGGATTACGGCCCACTGGTGTAGAGATTCCCCTGCACCGGCTGGTGAAAGGCGACAGCGTCGATGTCGACGTGAGCCTGATCGCCTTTCCCATCAAGGGAAGCCTGGCGCCCGTCGATCGGGACCGCGGGATCGCCATCATGCCGTCCGTCGGAGCCGCCATCGAGGCTGCGCTACCAGTCAGCGACGACGGGACCTGGGTCATGTATATCGAGGCCGGGCCTGACCTCGTCGGTGGGATGGTCTTCCGCATCCACCCGTCTGGGCTGCAGGTCGACATGCTCGACAGCACAATCCCAGCGGGTTCGTTTCGGATGGAGGTCGCCAAGGAGAGGCAGCCCGACCAGGCGACCATCCTGATCATCGGAGATTCAGGCGGATCCAGGCTGGAGGCAAACGGCGTCTCGTTCGGTGTCGGTGGCTCCGCCGAGGGCGACTTCTATGTCGCCGTCGCGATCAAGGGGCTGCGGCTGGTCCTGAACGCCTCCGGCGACGGACTGCTTGCCCAGATCATTCCTAGGCCGATCGAGCTGGATGCGGGCGACGTCGTCGCGGGTTGGCGACCCGGGCGCGGCATATACATCGAACAGGGCTCGGCGCTCACCCTTCGGATCCCGTTGGACGTCAGCGTCGCCGGCGTCGTACGGGTGCACGAACTCGGCCTACGCCTGACGCTCGCGCAGGGAGCGAGCCTCACCACACTGGTAAGCGCCGCCGCGTCCATCGGGCCGCTCACACTTGCGTTTGCGGATCTCGGTCTCGAGTTCAGGCTGACCGAGAATCCCGAGGGAGCGTTCGGCGTGTTAGACCTCGATGCGGGGATCCAATTCCCATCCGGGTACGCCGTGGCGCTAGAAACAGGGCCGATCGCTGGTGGCGGTGCACTGTTCCGTAAGGACCATGAGTACCGCGGCGTACTCGCCCTCCAGTTCGAGACCATGGGATTTTCAGCGATGGCGATCCTCACCACCCAACTGCCCGGCGGCCGGGACGGCTTCTCATTCCTCGCGTCGGTGTTCGGCGAGTTCCATATTCCGCTCGGTTACGGCTTCTTCCTCACCGGCCTAGGCGGGATCATCGGCATCAACCGCCGGGCCGACAGCTCCGCCCTAAGGGAGCTCATCACGCGCGGCAGCCTTGACAACCTGCTGTTCCCGGCGGATCCGGTCGGTCAGGCTCCGCGGATCCTGGATGCACTCGCCGACGTGTTTCCCGCCGCCGAAGGCGTACACATCTTCGGCCCAGTGGCCAGGATCGTCTTCGGTCGACCGACTCTAGTCGAGGGCAAGCTCGGCCTGGTGATCGAGGTGGGCGACCAGCCACGGGCGCTCATCCTCGGCCTGATCAGCTCGGATCTGCCGAACAAGGACACCGCCCTGGTCTCATTGCGCGTGTCCTTCTTCGGTGAGATCAATTTCGCCGCCGGCACGATTTCCATGGACGCCGCGCTGAACCCGGGATCGCGCGTGCTGACGTACGCGATCAGCGGTGAGATGGCGGCGCGCACCGGCTGGGCCCCCCGGACCGACCATGTCATCTCGTTCGGCGGGCTCCATCCGGCCTATCCGCGGCCGGCGAACTTTCCGGACCTGAGCCGACTCTCGATCAACTTCGGCACGAACAACCCGCGCGTGACCCTGTCGGCCTATCTCGCCGTGACCGCCAACTCTCTGCAGTTCGGCGCCATGGCGAGCTTGTACGCCAAGGGTCCGGACGTCTTTCTCGTGGGACAGCTTGCCGCCGAGGGCGAGCTGTATCTGCACGCGCTGGTGTACTTCGACCCGTTCGCCTTCGACGCGAAGTTGGGAGGCCACCTGTCGCTCCTTGTCGACGGCGACGTGGTGCTCAGTCTCGGCTTCGATCTGCGGCTGTCCGGTCCGAACCCGTTCCGAGTGGCCGGCCGGGTGTGGGCGACTGTGTGGGGGTACGACGTCGGGTTCGGCGTCGAGCACGACTGGGGCGAGGAACTGCCGCTGACCCCGCCCACTACTGACCCGATTACCGTGCTGCGCGATGCCATCGAGGGCGGCGCCGGTGTCGAGCCGATCCCGTCGACCACTCGGGTGAGCGGAGTGGTGTTCCCACCTGCCGCGGTCGACGCGCCGGAAGCCCAGGGGGTCGTCGATCCGGCGGCCGGCGTGCACATCCTGCAGCGGGCGGTCCCGCTCGGGGTGGTTATCGAGCGGCTCGGCGAGGCGGCGCTGGCCGGCGGCGCCCACCGGTACGACCTCGCGGTGCTCGACCCGGTCGGCAATGACCTGCCGTTGTCCCCGGCGGTGGCCGATTTCGTCCGCGGCCATTTCTGGGCGCTAGGCGAAGAGGAACGGCTGCGGGCGCCGGCGTTCGAGGAGCACCCGGCTGGCCTCGTCCTCGGCGGGGAGGACCTGGTTGTGAATCCCGGTGCGGGGGTGGACGCCGAGTACGGCTATGAGGTCATTGTGTTGCAGCCCCGGGGCGGCTCCACCCTGCCGCCGGTCGTGGTCGAGGACGTCGAGCTCGCCGACGCTGAGTTCGCTCGCTGGAGCGCGGTGCACCGCCGACAGGTTGCGCAGCCGCTGAACCCGGAGGCGGTGGCCGGAGTCGGCGAGTCCGCCGTATCGATCCGGACGACGGAATACGCTCCGATCGGCGGCGAGCTAGACCTCGTGGCGTCGCTGTCAAAGGTGCTCGAGTCGGCGCCGTCACGCGGTCGCACCGCCCCGGCAAACCCAGCGGTGGCGGCGTACGTCGTGGCCGCGGCAGCCTGAGGAGGCGAGATGGCGGCCACGTTCTCCCTGTTGCCGAACGCTCGGGCGCCGCTGTTGGTCGATCTTCGACCGCCCCGGCCGGGTGGGTTCCGCCGCCGCGCGGACGTTGCGGTGGAGATCCGGACCGACGGCGAGACGGTCGGGAACGCGTCGCTTGACGTCGAGCTGCGCGGCGCCGGGGACGTGGTCGGAGTTGACCCCCGGATGATAAGCCGGGTCGAGCCCACTCCGGCCGGCCGCGGCTTCGAGCCCAACTACGTTCCGTTCGTCGAGTTCGTCGACGCCGATTTTCCCTGGCGCTACACGTTGGACACCTCAGGGCGCGATCGGGTACGTCCGTGGCTGGCGTTGATTGCCCTGCGGCCGGCGGAGTTCGAGTTCGTCGAGCTTGGCGGCGCGCTGCTGCCGGTGATCCGGGTACTGGAGCCGCGTACATCCCTGCCGGACCTGAGCCAGTCCTGGGCCTGGGCGCATGTGCACGTCAGCCGGGAGGTGGCTCCCGACGTCGCGGTCGATGAGCTGGTGCGGACGCACGCCGACGCTGTGTTCGCTCGGCTGCTGTGTGCCCGCAGGCTGACCGACAGCTCCGTGTACCACCTGTTTCTGGTGCCAAGCTACGCGGCAGGCCGGCTGGCCGGACTCGGGCTCCCGGTGCAGCCCACGCCGTGGAACGCGCTTGCCTGGGGCGGGTCGCCCGATCCGGTCGTTCTACCGGTCTACTTCCAGAGCCATTTCGTCACCAGCGCGGTGGAAGACCTGGAGCTGCTGCTGCGGCGGCTCCGGCCACTCCCGGCTACCGACGCATCGGGAGTGGCGGTGACCCGGTTGGCGCGGGCTGACGATCCCGGCTTCTTCCCGGGTTTCTCCGCGCCTGGGCGGACGATCACCGTCCGGCACGCGCTCGCCAGGCTTGGAACCGAGCTGGGACCGATCGAGACGCCGCCCGCGCTGCGCCCGCTGCTGGCCGCCGCGCTGACCGGTGCCATCGCGGCCGAAACCCCTGCGCCGGATGGTGACGGTCCGGACGCTGAGGATCCGTTGCTCGCACCACCCGCGTACGGCTGGCGCAGCACCCCGACCCGTGACGTACGGGTGGGCCGGGCGGAGGCCAACCACTGGTTCGACCGGATCAATCTGGACCTCGGCCTGCGCGAGGCGGCCGGCCTCGGCGCCGAAACCGTACGCCGCAACCAGGAGGCGCTGGTCCGGCTCTGCTATTCGCAGCACGACGAGGCGGTTCGGGCCAACGAGCGGATCAATCGGTTCCGGCTCGCCGCGGCGATGGCGCAACGCCTGGTCGCGTCGCGATTCAACCGCCTCCCCGCCGAAGTTGCACTGGCCGCGGCCGAGCCGCTGGCGCCCTACCAACCGGTCGGCGAAGGCCGAACGATGCGCGAAGCACTGCGTGCGGTCGGTGTACCGTCCACCTTCGCCTCCCGGGACCTGCGACGGCAGTCCGCGAAGCGACCCACCCGTGGCCTGGTGCCAACGATCCGCGTCCCTACGCTGCCGTCGGGCCGCCCACCGACCCAGCCGAACGCACTTCCGTCGCCGCAAGTACCGGCCGCGCTGGCTGGGTTCATCCGCGACGAGCTGGGTGCGGCCGAAGTCTTCGAGCCCGCCCGGCAACCCGGGATCGCCATCCCGGTTGGGCGAGCGACCGCCGTCGAACTGGTCGCGCCGGTCCGCGCCACGCTCATACGGCTGCCCGCGGCCAAGGCCGCCGACGTCATCGCGGGACTCAGCGCACGGGAGCGCAACGTGCTGGGGCCGGTCGTGCGTCACCCGACTCCGCCGGTGGCGATGTCACCGCTGCTGGAGAAGTTCGCGCCAGATCGGATCCTCAGTGAACTGACCGGCCTACCGGAGAACACCGTCACGCTCGTCGAAGAGCATCGGCCCTTTATTGAGGCGTTCCTGGTGGGCGCCAACCACGAGCTCGCCAACGAGCTGCGCTGGCGGGGCTTTCCGATGGACGGGAGCCGCACGGTGCTGACCCGATTCTGGGACCGGGGCCGTGCCGGTTCCGACCCGACCGGCGCGGACATTCCACCGATTCATCTGTGGAGCCGCACGCCGGGCCTCAACCTCCCGCCGCATGACGACGGTCAGGCCGATCTCGTCCTGGTGTTGCGAAGCGACGCTATCCGTCGGTTCGGCCAGTTGGTGGCGGTGCTGAACCGCGGTCCGGGAACCACCTGGCGGCAGGGCGAGGGCACCGACCACCACCCCGTGTTCTTCGGCCGACTCGGCGCGGACGTCGCCTACTACGGGTTCGCGATCGGGCGTGCGGCGGTGGAGGCCGCGTTGAACCGGTTCTTCCTGGTGCTCTTCGAACCGGTAGGACGCTTGCGCTTCGGGCTCGACATCGCCACTGTCCGGGTCCGCCGGGAACGCCAGCAGTACCGGGCGATGGCGCTGCCGTTCGCCTTGGCCACACTCGGTCGGGTGCTGGACGACACGATCCCCACCGAGTTCGCCCAGGTCGACCCGCCGGAACCGACCGAGATCCCGAGCTGGGACGACCTGTCTTGGTCTCACGTGAACCTGACCGCTGCGGGCTACCTCGACGTCGCATCGACCGCGCTAGCCGTCCAGAACGGACCCGACTACTGGGGTCCCGGCCGTACGTCGGCCACAATCGCCCGCAGCATGTGGCAGCGGCCGGTTGCGGTCGTGATCCCGGTCCGGAGGCTGCTATGAGCGCACCGCTGCTGCTGCTTCCGTTGCGGTTGGAATACCGGGTGATCTCAGCCGACCTGCCGCACCGGGTTGTCGAACCCGACGACGGCCGGGACAATCGCGACCAGCGGACCAGCCTGCTCAACAAACCATTCGCCAGCACGGATGTCCCGCTGGCCGACGGCGAGCGGCAGATTTGGTTCCGCTGGTTCTTCGACGACGGGTTCAGCGAACGCGGCATCCAACCGATCACACGCGGCGAGCGGCCGGCGCTGGCGGCCTTCGAAGCGGCCATCGGCGGCCGGCGGTGGTGGGACGCCGACGACCCGGTGGTAGCCGGCGCCTGGTCGCTGCTCGCGGCACGGGTGGGGCCGGCACGCGCCGTGCACCTACTCCGCAGCCGGGGCGCGCCGGCGGATCCTGACTGGGCGGACCGGATCGGCCGGATTGCCGTGCCGCCGACCCGGGTCGCGCTCTTCGCCCTCGACGGGTCCGGTGTGGTGACGCCGCTCGGCGTGAGCGCCGCCCTGCCCGCGGAACTGCGGTACACCCCGGATGCGCTGGTGCCGGGCGGCTTCCTGGTGGATTTCGACGTCGCGGTGGCAGCCGGGCTCGGCCTGCGACTGATCGACCCACAGCTGGTCGGGGCCGCCCTGCGTGCGGACTGGCTGGTCGCGGTCGGGTTCAACGCCGGAGACGCCAGGCCAGCACTGAGCCGGCTGTTCCGCGACGCCGTGGCCCACGGCCGGTTCGGTTTCTTGGAGCAGGATGCGCCGACCAACAATAGTGCCCAGGCCCGTGCGCCGGACCTGGACGGACGCCGGGACCCCCTCGCGTACCTGCGGGCCGCAACCTCTGATGAGTCGGGCGAGCTGGGCTCCCCGCTGGAGCAGGCGGCCGACCTGCTGATCGAGGCTCTTGCGGTGGATGCTGGGCCGATCCGTCGCGCCACCGGTGCGGCCGACACCGCCCTGGAGGACGCGCGCGCGATGATCCGGGTTGTCGGCCCAGCGCTGCTGGACGCGGTCGCTGGCGCGCTCCGCGGCCTCGCCGAGGTGACCGACGAGGACGTAGTGGAGTTCCTGGCCCGGGATATCGTCGGCCGGGGGGTGCTACCCGTCGTCCGGTTCGGCAACAACCCCTACGGCGTGTTGCCGCTCATCGACATCACGCGGATGCAACCACTTGACGAACAAACGACCGCCGAGCGGGCGATCTCCTCGGTGCTGATCCGCTATGCGGCTACGTATCTGGGTTCCGAAGCGCAGTATGCGGCCGAGGCGGTGACGCGGATAGAGCCGAACGAACGCCGCCTCGCCGAGAAACTGGAATCCATCCTGCGTCAGCTGGCAACGTCCCGCCGGCTGCTCGTCGCCCCTCTCGGTGAGGCCGACGCCGAGCCACTGGGCTGTGGGTACGTCGGCGGTGCGCCGGAGGAGTACCTCGCCGCGCTGCGTACCGAACCGTTGTCGGCGCTGGCGGACCCAATAGAGACGGATGCCCGCCTGCCGTTGCTGTACCGACTGGCCCGGATGTCGATCACGAAGGGCATCTCCCTGCTGGTGGAGGCGTTCCTGACCGGGCGGGGGAAGACCACCCTGCGGGATCGCATGGTGCTGCCGCGACCGCAGGACGACCGACTCGATGAGTTGGAGGTCAACGCGCTTCTCCGTCTCGCCCGCCCACAACAGGTCCCCTTCGGCTTTCCGAACAAGGTTCGCGACCAGATCGCCAACCGGTCAGCGACCATGATCAGTGCGCTGAACCACCTCGAGCAGGTGGCCCGCCGCCCAGGCGGACGGGCTCAGCTCGAAGTGCTGCTGATGGAGACCTTGGACGTGGTCGGCCACCGCGCCGATGCCTGGATGAGCGGCCTCGCCCACCGGCAGCTCATCGCTCGGCGCCGAGCTGGCGAGCAGCGCCTGCAGGCCGGCTGGTACGGATTCCTCGCCAATCCCGAGCCGGAGGCCGCGACTGGCACTGCCGTCGGTTACCTCCAGGCGCCCAGCCCGGCCCAGGCCACCACGGCGGCATTGCTCAGGGCCGCTCATCAACGGTTCCGGACGTCCGGCGGCTTCGCGATCGACCTGACGTCTCGCCGGGTCCGCCAGGCGCTGCGCCTGTTGTCGTTGCTTCAGCGGGGCATGTCACCGGCACACGCGATCGGGCTCCGGGCCGAACGACGGTTGCACGAACGCAACCGCGACGACCTCATCCTGACGCTGCGGGACAACCTGCCGCTGCGCGATCCGGAGTCGAACCAGCCGGTACGGCTGCGGGCGCTCGACGGGTTCGCCCTGATCGACAGCGGGCTGCAGTTCGTGTCCAGCCCGGCCGACCGCGCGCTGCTGGACCATCTGCAGGATGAGTTGCGTGACGACCTGGACGCCCTCGCGGACCTGGTGTTGTGCGAGGCGACCCACCTTCGGGCGAACGGCCAGCAGACGGCTGCGAATGCCTGGCTGGCCGTGCTCAGCGGCGAGCCGGTGCCCGGCGAACCGACCTTCATCCGTACGGTGCGTTCCGGCCAGGGCTCGTCGCACCGGGTGATCGTGGCATTCGTACCGGTCGAGGTAGCCAGCCTCGACGGACCCACGCCGCCCCGCGTGCTGGCCGAGCCGGCCCTTGCGGCAGCCGCCGCCGACTTGCTGCCACAGGCCGCGACCGCGGCGGTCGATGTCGTCGTCGGTGCGGCCGACGGGTCCGCGCCGCGGCGGATCCGGCTCCGGCTCGCGAGCGACCTCGGGCTGGTGCCACTGGATCTGGTCGTCGGGGGGCACAGCGAGCTCGCGGTGCGGGCCCGGCATGAACTGCTCCGCCGGTGGCGTACCGATCCTGCCACCGCCACTCTTCTCGGACCATTACCGGACGGCGAGCTGGGCGTCTTCTTCGCCCGAGTCCGGCCAGTCGAGATCGACATCCCCGCCCCGGTCCGGACACTCCTCGACTCCGCCGCCGAGTTCCACGGCCTGGTCACCGACGGCCGTCCGCTGGACGCGACCGACCTGTCCGGGGCGGCGTCTCCGGCGCTGCCCCTGGACTCCGCGGCATCCCTTCAGGCGCTGCGGCCCGGTCGGGCCGAGCTCCGCAGGCGGGCAAGCCGGTTACGAGCCGCGGTCACCGCGTCCGCGGAGGCGCTGCGATCGGCCGTGTCCACGGTCATGATCCGCGCCCGTAACCACCGCCGACTGCTCGATGCCGCTGCCGATGAAGCGGCTCTTGCAAACTCGCTGGCAAATCTGGAGTCCGCACGGGACCGGCTGGACGCCGTACTGGTCCAGGCTTCCCATTTCGCCGAGCCGGGTGCGCTGCGGCTATTCGCGACGCTCGAACTAGCCGACGCGGCCGATCTATTCGAGTCGGAGTACGCCCGGTTGGTTGCCCGGCTGGAGGGTCGGGCCGCTGCACTCGCCGGGGCGCTATCCGACAGCGAGGCCACGCCCACGACTGACACCGAGGTCGTGCGCCAGATGACGGCGCTCACCGCGGCGATTCGGGACGTCCTGGACGGTGGGGCCCTGCCGGTGCTTCCACCCATCGCCCGCGTGCCGGCGACCACTCCCCTGCTGGGGACCAACGCTGGACCGGGTGCCGTCCTTGGGGACTTCGTAGACGTACGAAGCCGGGTCGGCCGGGCGGTGCGTACGGCGAGCCGGCTCGGCGAATACCGCGCCTTCCCGATCAGCCCGGCCGCCACCGACGACGAATCGGGTGATCCGACCGCAGATCAGCGAGATGAGACCATCGCTCCACGTACCCGGCTGTTCGGCGCCGTGCTGGCACGGCAGGCGACGCTCAAGTCGCCCGAGCTGTATGTCGGCACCGTTGCCGACGAGTGGTCGGAGTCCCGGCCCAGCCGCCGGCAGCAAACCGGTGTCGCGATCAACTACGACGCGCCGCAAAGCGAGCCCCCACACTGCCTGCTGCTCTGCGACGAGCCGGACGAGACGATCACCGAGTGGACACCCGAGGCCGCAGCAGGGATGGTCGGCCATGCCATCCGCTGGATGATGATCCGCGCACTGCCCGCCGAGGCACGGCGGCTGCCCGGGCCGCTGCTCCCGTTCGCGAACCAGGTCACCGCCAAGCTCACTCCGGCGGGGTTGCGCAGGCGTCTGCCGATACGCCAGTTCCGCCGTCCGCTCGACGTGCTGTCCTCGTTCCGCGACGGCGCCATGGTGGTATTCGATGACGGCGACCCGGTGGGGCCGAGCGGCATCGGGTTGCGTGAGATCGCGGGCTTCGTCGCCCAGGAGGACTGATGGTTGACTTTGCCCAACAGTTGTATGGCGCAGATAGCAGCGTACGACTCGCCGAGGCGGTGCAGGCTCGAGTCAAAGATCCGCTGTGGTTCCTAGCTCGCCAGTGGCAGGTCGGGGAGTTCACGGCAGAGAACGGTGGCCGGCCGGCGTGGGTGTCGGCCGCCTGGAGCGAGTTCGCCCTTGCGACGCTGAACCGCTCAGGCACCGACGAGCAGATCGACCTCGACGCCCCGCTGGAGTGGGCGGTGGAGCGCGAGGAGCCGAACGGGGAATCGCCGGCCTGGCAGTCGGCCGCCCTCGAGCACAGCTTCGAGCTCGACACGGGCGCCCATCGACTGCGGGCCGGCGAGTACGTCGGCCCCACGGTCGACTGGTATGCCGTGGACCTGGTGGCCACCTCGCCCGCCGATCCGACCGACACCGGCACCCGACGGGTGGTGCCCACCCAGATCGCGGTGCCTGGTGCGCCACACCCACGCTGGTGGCGGCTGGAGGATGCCGATGCGTACCTCGATTCGCCGAACGACCCCGAGCCCAATGTGCTCTCAATGTTGCTGCCGGAGCTCGGCTACGTCGACGTCAACGACTGGTACATCGTCCCTCTCGAGCAACGGGGCGGCACCCTGCGCCGGATCACTGAATTGTCGGTGGTGGACAGTTTCGGCGTACTGACCCCGATACCGCCAGTGGATGCCGAGAGCTGGACGGTGTTCACCCTGACGACGGCCGATGGGCAGGATCCCGCCGCAGCACAGGACTTGCTCTTTGTGCCGAACAATGCGGTGGCGATCGTCAGCAACGACGATGTTGAGGACGTCCGCTTCCTGCCCGACGAACATGCCAACCTCGTGTGGGCGTTCGAGCAGGCCTACCGCACCGAGGATGGACAGCTCGTCACCAACGGCGAGGCGTCGGTCCGGCAAGGGGCAGGTCCACAAGATGACGCCGACCTACCCAGATACCGGTTTGCCGCCGGGGCGTCGCCGGCCTGGGTCCCCTACCTGCCGCGGACACGGCCCGGACCAGGCGGCGCCGTCGCGGAGTTGTACCTTCGGCGCGGACGCACTGATCCCCAGGCGAATGCAGGCAACCCGCAGTACCACAGCAGGATCGTGGCCGAGGCGTGGCGACTGAACGAGCACGAGGTGCCTCCGGACGGGATCCGTGTTCGCCGCACCCACCGCTATGCCCGTGGCAGCGACGGACGAGCATACTTCTGGGTCGGCAGACGGGCCGAACCCAGCCCTCGCGCTACTTTCCCCCGCACCGCCTTCGACTACCTAGAGGGTGACGACTCCGGCTAAAGCCAGCCGATTGCGGAGCTGGTTGACTAGAAGGAGCAAACTTGACCGCTTTTCGAGATTCAGCGCTGAAGATCCAGAGGTGTTCGCACGGGATGGCCGCCGTGACGACCCGCTGGGTGTCGATCGTGAATCCGATCGCGTACACGAATGGGTCGGTGACGATCTCCGCCGCCACGTCTGCACCGTCAGAGAGCGCTTCAGACCTGCACGACCTCGTCCGTGACCCAGACGTCCAGGTCCCGGCCCGCGGCGGCCTTGCCGAGCACGATCTGCTGCCAGTTCACGGTGATCACCCCGACCGCGTTCGCACGCCGGGCGACCCAGTCCCGGTCGCCCGGCAGCAGCCGCCGGCCTTGCGGTGGCCGCGGTCGGCCGAATCGGTAACGGCGTGGTCGCCGCGGCAAGGAACCGTGTCGCCGGCGGCACCATCCCGATCGCTTGATGCGGACGACGATGGTTGTAGTCCTGAACCCAGGCATCGAGCTCGGCCTGCGCGATCGCCAGCGAGGCGAACACCCGGTCGGTGCGGAACTCGGTCCGCAGCGCTCGATGGAACCGCTCGACCTTCCCCGTTGTCGTCGGCGACCGCGGTTGGGTCAGCAGATGCTCCACGCCGTGCTCACGCAGGATCCGATCGAACAGCATCTCCACCGGCGGCTGGCTGAACCGGCCCGTGAACACCTTCCCGTTGTCGGTGAGCACCTGACCCGGCAGCCCATACCGTTCCAAGGCGAGGCGGAGGCCCTCGGCGACACTGCCCGCGTTCTCCCGAGGCATCAAGAACGCCGAGACACAGAACCGCGAATGGTCATCGATCCCGGTCAACGCCTTCGCCCGGCGCCCATCCGCGAGCACGACCCCGCCGACCACGTCCATTTGCCACAGCTCCATCGCCCGGCCCCGTTCCCACCGCTTCCACTTCCGATCCCTGGGTCGCCTCGCCGCGGGATCGATCAACCCGAAACGCAGCAACGCCCGATACGCCGCTGACTCACTCGGCACCGGCTCGACGCCGGCCAGGCGCAGCTCGTAGACCAGCCGCCGCGGCCCCCACGAGGGATGCCGACGCCGCAGATCCACGAGCGCGACCTCGACAACCGCGGGCATCTGCAACGGCGACGACCTCGGCCGATGCGAACGATCCGCCAGCCCCTCGAGCCCATCCGCCTCATACCGGGACAACCACTGATGCACGGTCTTCCACGACACCCCGAACCGGGCCGCGACCGACACCACCGTGTCACCGTCCTTGATCACGGCGAGCACGGCCTGATACCGCTGCTCTGACACGCTCAACTCCCGCATACTCGGGAGTGTCACCCATCAACCGAAACAGGTGGAACCGATCAACCGGAACATTGACACCACTCACCCGAAGGCCGAACGGCACCAATCAGGCGAAGTAACACAAGGGACTTGTAGGGCGGACGGGACTTGAACCCGTGACCGAAGGATCTACCCGGTCTGCAGTCGCCGTTTTCGGCCTGAGCCAGAATCACTCGAAGAATCTAGACGTGATCAGTGGATTCTTGCCGCGATCACAACTGTCGAGTCCCGATGCTACCCGTTGATCTCGACCGTCCTCGAGCCGTCTCGAGTCAAAAGTGCTGGAAAAATGTGCGCGGCTCAAGTCGTCGGCCCGGGTGTGATGTCTCAAGACATCGGTGACAGTTCTGCCTCAGGACTTCGGTAACAGTTGATGTCTCAGGACATCGGTGACGCTGGGAGGGTCTTGGGCAGTCGGCCGCGGGCTCGCTGCTGCCGACGTAGCGGGTGCCGGGTGCGGGCCAACGGGTACTCGGCGATGAGGGTGCAATGGTCGAAAAACATGACTCCGACGGTCTCCTAGACGACGTACACGCGTTGGCCGACGTAGTCGCAGCTGGTCTGGAAGCAAGATGCCGCGGGCGTACGCCGTGCCGTTGCCGGCGACCTTGACGACGCGCATGCGCTCGTTGCCGCCATCGGTTCAAACGGGACCGGCGTGGGCCGCCGGCGGTTCCGGACTGGGAGCTTTGGCCTTCGGGGTCGCGTCCCACGCCTGCTGCGGGGTGATCCCGCCGGGCAGCGCTGAGTGCGGGGACTCGGTGGGCGGCAATGACGTTGAGCCGATCACACCGGTAGCAGCTCCCAGTTCTTTGCCGTCGTTTCGGCCCTTTCTGTCCAGTACTCCAAAGCCTCTACCTCAAGAGCGCTGAGTCCCCCGGCGTGTTCGGAGAGCGGTTCTGCGAAGCACCCATGTACATCTCGCCGACAGTTGTTCTTCGACTGAGGGACTCATCTCGGCGGGCGAGCCGTATGGTCCGCCATGACGGCTGAGGCAGAGGCGTCTGCGTCGTTGAAGGCCCGCGCAACCTCCCGGCGTAGGTGGCGTGACCATCTCCATTTGCGTGCCCCTGCGCCAAGGACGAGCACACCGAGATGGAGCCATCCGTAGGCGCCGAGCACAACCAAGATGGCGACGGTGCTGAACTGTAGGAACACTGGCCAGAGTTCTTCCTCGGAGACCCAACCCGTTTGAATCAACGAGGCGACATACAGCTGCGACAGCGCCAGGCCCAGCACGACCCAGACCGTGGCGACCGCCGCGAGTCGACGCCCAGCTCGTTTGAACTGCGAGACGCGGATTGACAACGCGGAGTAAGGTCCCGGCCTCACGATGATCGCTGGCACGAACAACGCGGCGAGAACGATCGTATTCAGTATCGGCACGCCACCGAAGTCCACGGATGTCCGGCTTCCGGCAACGATCCAGATCGCGAGGGCGCAGAGCGCGACGGCGACGGCACAAACGACCACGTTCACGAGTGGGGTGGATCGCCGTGAGTCGAGGATGGTGCTGGGCCCACCGATAAGGAGTGCGCCGGCCAAGATTCCGATCACTATTCCCGCTTCAGTGCCAGTACCTGGAGAGCCGAGGATATATGCGTTGAGAATTAGCAGTAGCGCTAACCAGTCGGCAGATCCGTGCCGCCAGCGCCATGCCCAAATCAGCACCAGAACGCATATTACGGCGGAGAGCAAGTTCGCCAAGTTGTAATCCGCGGATCCCAGAAGCGGGTAGAGGGGGGTGCTGTCGTAGAGGGGTGCCGAACCCGCGGCCAAGAGGAGGCCGACAGCAAGTGCCGCGAGCACATCCACACCACGGAGATCGACTCGGCTTCGAACCTCAGCGCCCTTCTCGATCCAGCTGGTGCTCAGCGCGCTGAACCTGCTCCAGCCGATGAGTCGAGGCGTTATCCAGGCAAGGCCCAGACCTCCAACGAGGACGAGGGAAGCAGTGAGTCCACTCGGGGTTCGAAAGGCTTCCAAGACGGTTAGCACATCGCTCCCGTAGAACCAAACCTGCGTTATCAGGTCGGGAGCGTCTCGCAAAGGTACATCAGCGAACGCCGACCGCAAGAGGTCATGCGCAACGCGGCCGAAGACTGAGACGAGTAGCCCGAGCGAAAGTGAAGCAGCTGCCACAAGGGCAAGCGCATGAAGGATGTTTCGGGCTCCAAACGCCTGCGACCAGGTCTCGTACTCCGTGCGCCTGGGAGCTATGGCAAGGACGACGAGCACGCACAAGCCAGTGGGTACCCAGGCCGGCCAGCCGGCCCACGAGAAGCTCACCGGCGATGCTGCGACGATGCCGGCGAGAATCGGGAGCGCGAGCGCCAAACGGACTACCCAGCGTGAAGCGCCAAGAAGTGAGCAGAGAAGGAGCCCACCGATACCAAGGAGGACGCTCAGAAGGCTCGATCCGATGACAATGAAGTACTCCAAGCCGTCGATGCGCGCGAGTGCGCCGGTGGAGGCAACGCCATTTGACCATGGCAACGGCGCGGCCATCCACAGAACGATCCACCACGCCCCGAAACCAATGAAAGCTGGCTTGCTCGACCCGTCGGCTATCTGTTGAGTAGCTCCTCCGCCTCTAATCATTAGGACGATGACTGCTTCGATAGCGATGGCGCCAACGAGAACTGGCCAGAACCCGTCGTACGCAAGATCACCGCTATCTGTCGCGTCGGGGCCAAGCGCAAAGAGTGCCAAGCCGACATGGATGGCAACCAGCGCGGCAAGCACAGATAGCACGACGAGTCTGGCATTCGCAGAGCCCGATCTGATCGCGACGAGCGATCCGATGAGTCCGAGTGCAATCAGCGCTGGATCGGCCGCCACGGTAAACCACGTCGCCAGCAAGACGCCAATCCAGCCCACCGCGCTGAGGTTCGGGAACTCGCGGTTCTTTGTTCCGCGTTGCAGCGCCGACACGATGAATGCGGCTACCGTGGCCGTGGAACCGAGTGCGAGCCAGAGAGACACCCCATTTGGAAAGGAGCCAGCCGCCGATGCAAGAAGCCCCGAGCACATCAGTACTGCAACGCCGATGGCGACTGCGACCGATGTTCCGAGTCGGGACGCGATCACCTCAGGGGGCCATATCGTCCAGCAAGCGGCGAGCACCATTCCGAATGATGCCGCCGAGAAACTCACGCCCGGCCACCAGCTGTCTAGGGTCGGACTCGATAGGAGCAAAGCTGCCGTCGCAAATAGTGATGCCAACAGCAGCGGCCCTCGCACCTGTGCGGTCTTTTCTGTCAGCAAGTCTGCCTGAACCTGATCTGGCAACGGGGCACGTTCATCAGAATCGGACTGCAACCGAACAGATTGGAATCCAGCGAACTCGTCCACGGCAAAGTCGTTGGCGGCCGTAGCCTCGTTGATGAACACGACTGCCACGCGCGCAGGTCGGAGTTCATTCCACCTCTGGATGACCTCCGTGATCTCGCTGAGCTGCGGAGCTGTTGGCTCTACTGAGGAAAGGTCGACGAGATAGACCACAAGTCGATCGATTTCCCACAACGGCTTCCTTCCGGCACGAACGAGACGCGTATAGTCGCGTCGCGCGGCGGCCACAGCGGCCTCGAATGGAGAGTGGGCATCAACGCGCACGCTTAAGACGGGCATGCTGAGCGCGCCACCGGCGCGGATCAGAGATCGTTGGGCACGCTGCGCTTGGCGAGGGCTGGTCACCACAAGGGTGCGACGATCGAGATTCGTCAGGTCAAGGCCTGACCACGGCGACGTCGTGCAATCGCCGGCATCCCATTGCCGTCGGAGCCAGCTCGCCCTCGGCACTCCGCTCTCCACGGTTCGTCGCGCTGCTGGAAGCAACAAGACACCGATGATGACCGCCGCAACGATACCCGCAATACCCTGGACACTCGTCTCCTCAAGGCTCAGCTCAAGGCTCTGGATAGCTGTCAGGCCAAGCTCACTGTATGCGAGTAACAGGGTCGCCAATCCTGCTAAGACACACACCGCCCATCGCAGGTAAGTAGTCCACTGAATATTCACGGCGGCCAGCTCCCAACTCGAGACTCCCCTCTCCCGAGATTAGGGGGCGAGGGCAATTCTGGCGGTTGTTGGCCACCGTCGGAACGGCATCCTCTTGAAAGCCAGTCTGAAGCGCCCCGAGATTCGTGCGGGGAACGATGTCCGGGCCCAACAATTCGGCGCGAGCGGGCAACGCCAACCGACGCGCTCGACTCTCGAAACCGGCCGGAATCGAACGTAGGTGCCCGCACCTCGCTAGCGTGTTGCCAACGATGGAGGGCTCGAACGTGGGGTCGAAGCTGCGCGCGGTTCACGAGGCGTCAGAGCCACCTGCGTGGCCACGGCGCGCAGATGCCACTCGGCATCAATCGTGACCACCGCGGCTCGGGCGACTGCGTTGGTGTCGCGTTCCGTCAGCCGGCTGGTCGGAACCAGCGGAAGGACCTCCTGGAGCGCGAGCTGCACAACAAGGGATTCGCGGGACATGGGCTTCTTGCCGTAATGGAGCCGCGCCCTGTTCTCCAGCTCGGCGTCGTTGATAAGCCGAGCTCGGTTGACCTTGACGTGGTCGACGACCGCACGCGCGAGTCGGTTGTACTGTCGTCGGCGCTCCTCTTGCCGAACCGCCGCCTTCGTGCTGCGCACGGCGGCCGCGACATCCCGCCTGGTGAGAAGGTCGACCCGGCGAACGCGGTTGCTCACGACCTCAACGGCGCGTGCGTAGACTACGCGTTCGACGTCGACCGGCGGGAGCCCTATCCGCGCACGTCTCGACGCGTAGGCTTCCGCAAACTCCCGCATGCTGGCACCGTGCTCGAGCATGTGCTCCGTCAACGTCTCAGCGAACACCGTGAACTGCCGCAGGTGTTCGTTGAGGGTTGGATCTCCGAAATATGCCGCGGCCTCCCTCTCATTCGCACGACGCTCTGCGGCGGTGGTTCGGTGCAGTTGCCTCGGCGGTAGCCCCGCACGAGCGAGCCGCCGCTTGAGACGCCGTGCCGCGGCGTTCGCCTCGAGCTCGGCCTGATAGATCTCGGGGTTGCTCCGCCGGCTGCGCTGGAGTTCCGCGCGACGATCCTTGTTCCGCTCTGCCCACTCTCTTGTGGCGCGCCTGGTGCGGTCGGGATCAGTGTCACGTCGCGCAGCGGCGCGCTCGCTCACCTCGTCGCGATGCGTCGCGTAGTAGCGGTTGTAGTACTCCCGGACCTTGTCGCGATTGTCTTCGGCCCATCGCCGCTGGTACGAGCGCACCCGGTCGGGGTGCTCCTCCCGCCAGCGCTTCGCTCGCTCCCGCGCTTTCCGACGTACCTCGGCTTCGCGCCGCTTGCGTACGGCCGTGCGTCGCGCCGAATCCCGGTTCTGCTGGCGAGCTCGATCAAGATGCTCCTCGCGCCACCGACGATTCATTTCCCGCACGCGCTCCGGGTGCGCTTCCTTCCACGCGCGACTCTGTTCGCGCACGTAATCCGCGTTGGCTTCTCGCCAACGTCGATTCCGCTCGCGCTTCTCGGCGGCGCGCTTGGCTTCGTCGTCGCGGAAGGTGCCGGGCACAAGCATCTCCTACCCGGCTGGAGGCCCCGCGAGCTCGATAACGAGGGCGAGCAGTTCGGAGCGATGCGCCGACGGATTCGTGATCACGCGCCCGATCACGCTGCGAAGGCGCTCGACGTCCTCGACCGTGAGCCCGTCGATCGGTTCGAGGCAGTACTCGATGTCCCTCTGAAGGTCGTACTCGACATCGTCGACCCCGATCTCCGGGTAGTAGAACAGCGCCGCGAGCGCAGTTCGGCTGAGGAGATCGTCGAATTGCTCCTGCGGGACCGACATGGCTGTTCCTCCTGCTCGCGCATACGTCGTGCCACAAGACTTACGCGAACAACAGGTACACCGACAGTGCCGTGCCGCTAATGCCGGGATGAAGGTCTATCTGGCGAGATCTGCCGACTCGCGCTCAGGCCGGGGGTCGGGCGCGGCGACGCCCCGACCGAAGCCGTCGTGCTCCTCGCGCGTACTCACCGCCTCACGACGGACTCGAGCCTCGTGCACCCGAACCCGCGCGAGCCGGATCAGCGTTACGGGGCCGGCGACGATGAACTTCAGCGCGTTCCATGCGAAGAGAACTCCGACGAGGTACAGCCAGCCCGGCGCCTCGCCCTTAGCGAGTCCGAGGCACAGCAGCGCTCCGAGGCCGTACGGAACTGCGAGCAGCATCGCAGGCACGCCCCACTTCAGTCCACGGCGCGTGTGGATGGCGTCGAGCAGGATGTTGGTAGGCATGAACCGACGCAGCACGAAGTGGGTGCGGGCGACGCTCGCCCAGATGAGTCCGAACATGCTGCAGCCCTCCATATGTTCGGCGACGAGAACTTGGAGGGACCGCCGTAGGTCGGAGGTCAAACCATCGCGACGAGCGATGGGACGAAATGAGGTCGCCTTCGGCCGCAGTTTAGAACTGAGGTCCGACAGACGGAAGAGCCGTCGGGACACTCGGCCTCTGCCGTTCGAGGCCGCGCGCCTGTTCCGACAGCCGCCGCGCGATGCCGAGCGCACGCCGTGCCCTGGCCGCATCCGCCCGCTGCACTTCGTTTTGCGGTTCGGGCCCCAAGGCGTGCATACCCGTGACGCCGTAGCGATCGCGGTAGGCGGCAACGGTCAGGGCGTGACGGCGCCAGACTTCTGAGGCTCCGCGCGGGGGCACCCCGAGTGCGCGAGTCCACGACGCCTTTCCGTGCAGCGACTGATCGAGAATCGCGTCCGCGCGTGCCTCGATCAGAGCGCGCCGCTCCTCGAGCGCCCGGCGAGACTCGGGATCGATCTCACCGAGAACCGGCGGGATAAGTCCCGCTATGAGCCGCGGAGCCCTGCGAGAAGGCGCGGCGCGACCGCGGACACCACGGGCTGTTGCCGCCGCGACTCGGGCACGCAGCACCGCCGCGACATCCTGCGCATCGTCGAACCCGCGAGCGCGGACGATTGTTGAGAGCAGTTGCTCAATGTCGAAGTGCTCGGCTTCCGCTCTCCGGAGCTCGGCAGTCAGCGGCCCGAAGGAATCGGATTCGATCACGGCCTCGGCTTGGCCTGGAGGAAGTCCGCAACCGCGCACGAGCTCCGTCCATCGACCCCGCTGGGCCGCTGCAGCGATGGTCTCGTACTCCGCGGCGAGCTGAGCGATCGAAGCCCAGGCATCCTGCTCCCCCGCGAGCGTCTCGTGCGCGGACAACTCGGCTCCGACATGCTGCAGCACGCCGTAGAGAACCCTCCGCGCCGTCGGCTTCTCCGCGTCGCCGGGCCGCGGCCCGATGTGCGAGACATCCGGTCGGTCGATCGCGACGTACGCGGCATTCGACTCGCGTCCACGTGTCATCGCCACGTAGAGGTTCTCCCGAGTCGTGCCCGACGCGACCACAACGTGGGATGTGTCGGTGGTGATGCCCTGGGCGCGGTGAGCGGTCACCGCATACCCGAGTTCGACGTGACGACGGACGTACGCCGCCGGCAGCACGACGGTGCCCCGCCATGAGCGTTCGGGCCGGCGAACCTCGAGCCCGCCATCCCTGCGCACTGTCGCAACGGTCCATCGGTCGCCGTTGCGCACCCAGCGTCGTCCGGCGCGAAGCCGGCGATCGTTCCGCCGGGTGATGACGATGTCGCCGACGGATGCCGCGGTGCCATCGTGCAGCTCCGCCTCGCGGAGCGCGTCGACTCGACCCTCCAGGATGAGTTCGACCCGTGCCCGGACGTTGAGGGCCGACACCGCTTCGTTCGATTCGCTGATCAGCACACTCGCCTTGCCGGCGCGGGTATCGGCGCGCCATGCGAGGTACGCAGCATTCGCCATCGCCTCGGTACTGCCCTCGATTACTCGGGCGTGCGCAATGTACTCATCGATCGCCTCGGGGTCGCCTCGGCGCAGAGCCAGCGACGCTGTCCTCTCCCACTCGTTGACGAACCGATGCACCTCAACGAGCTCCGGAGCATCCGTCCGGTCGTGGACGAGCAACGAGAACGCGCCACCGGCCTCGACGGATTGAAGCTGCGCAGGATCGCCTACGAGCAGGACCTTCGCTCTCCCAACTTCAGCGAGCGCCGTCACTCGTGCCAAGTGCAACGTGCCCGCGAGGGATGCCTCGTCGACGATGACGAGCTGGCCGACCCGGAATGTCGTCCCCTTGCGCAGGTGGTCGTGCCACCACTTCGCGAGGTTCTCGGTCGGGATGCCCAGATCCTCAGCAAGGACGTGAGCGGCCGCGGCGGATGGCGCGAGCCCCACGACCGAGCCGGCGCCGTGCTCTTTCTCCCACATACGGCGAAGCGCACTCATCGCGCTGGTCTTGCCCGCGCCAGCCGGACCGACGAGCACGTCCACGAGGCGCCCCGAGGCGACGATCTTCGCGAGCGCCTCGAACTGCCCGTCGCCGACTGCTCCCCTGCCACTGCCGCCGTTGAGCGTCACATGGAGTGTCTTCAGCGCGACGCGCGGCGCGGAGTCGTCGGCCGAGCGCGCCAGCAGACTCGACTCGGCCGCCATCACCTCTGCCGAGCTGAACACGACCGATTGCTTCTGACGGAAGACCGACGAGCCGTCCGATCGCCGGAACGATGCCGGACTCGGCGCGAGCTCCGGCGGCGTCAGGCGAAGCGACGCCCGCTCGGCAGCATCGACGACGAGACCGATCACCGCCTCGCGATCTGACGCCGACGCGAACCGGAGGCTCATTGTCTGACGGGCTGCTTCGGCGACGAGGTTCCAATGCCGCCAGGTGGAGCGCTTCTCGCTCACGGCAGTCATCACGGCACTCCCGAGGGCGCCGACTTGCGAAAGCGGGATGTCGTCAGCTCGAAGCATGGCCTCCGGAAGGTTGGCGACCGTTGCGTGATCCCAGTTCATGGCACCCGTGCCAAGCACTCGCGCAGCGCGCTCGCGCCAGCCCGCCGTGAGCTCCGCGAGTGAATGCACTTCCTTCGTGGGCCGGGTAGACAGCGTGGCATGCGCGCGGAGCTTCATGATGGTCACGCGACCGGGCCGACGCCCCTGCGCCTGCATGTGCGCCTCGATCAAACGGTCCGTCTCAGCATCGATGTGCTGCGAACGCGTCGAGAATTCGGCGACCAGGGCCTCCGGAACCTTCGTGATCGCCCAGGCCGGACTGCGGTCTCGTCCACGTGGACGCTGCTCCCATTGCGCGCCGATCGACCGCGTCAGTGCGTCCGCGAAGAGCGTCTCATGTAGCTCGGAGATCGCAACGACCGCTGCATGCAGCGGTCGTCCGTCGAGCGAACGCCATTTCCCGTCGAGCACGGCCATCACCTTGTTGCTGATCACGACGTGCGTGTGCAGGTGTGGATCGCCGGCGCGGCTGTCGAAGTGATCGAACGCGGTTGCGATCAGCCCCGACACGTCGACTTGCGCAACGGCGCCGTCGCGGACGGCAACCCCGGTGCGCGTCGCTGCAACCTCGCGCTCGATGAACGCAAGCGACTCCGCAACTGCCGCATGGTGGGCTTGCACGATCAGCGCCTGCGTCGTTGCATCCGCAACGCCCCAGAGGACGCTCGCGGACTTCGGAATCGAGAACGTGAAGTCGTAGCCGGCGACAGCGCGGCGGCGGGCAGTCGCGAGATCCGACCCCTTCTCGTAGACGGGGTACGCCCGCCCGAGTGGTTCACCGGTAACCGGATCGCGCCCTAGGCCGATCAGGCGCTGGAGCTGCTCTTCGGAGACCTCGCTCCCCTCCACGATGGTCGAGCCCAAGGCATGGAGGCCGCTTCCCATCCAGCGCCCCGGCGGCGTGCCCTCCGCGCTGTAGTAGCGGGTCAGCGGCGTCGAGAGCGAACGGTCGCCATCGCCGGCAGCGACAGTGCGGAGCAAGTACCGAAAGCCGTCGCCGGCGCTCATCACCCGCATCGATACCGTCATCGCCGTCACCTCCCCGCCGTCGAGAAGGTGCGCCTCGATCTGCAAGAGGCGTGGCGGCATTGGTGGTGGCAGGTTGGTAGCCCTACGGCATGGTCGTAATGCGAAAAGCGGCGATCCCGACCAGGCCTTTCTCCTAATCGGACGGTCCAGAGCGTGATAGGTCTCAGGACGGCTCCGCCGCGGTTAAGTGATGGCGAGCTTGTCGTACCGGCTGACCAAAGGCTGCGCCACTGCTTGGTTTCGTTGAAGCCGCGCTCAATCACGTTCCTGCCGCGGAATTCGACCTCGTCGAAGCCGACCGGCCGCCGCGCCGCTTGCGGTGACCGGTCGGGTCGGCCAGGCTCCTAGCTACCTTTCGCGTCGCTGAGCAGCAATTCGCGCATCACGCGCGGGAAGCGCGGCTCTTGATTGATCGACGCCATCCCGCGCGATCCATGGCGTGCCGCTCTCTGAGCTCGTACCCAGCCGAAGTCTCCCCCTCGCTGGCGCCTGGCGTCCCGAGCCTCGCTTCTCGGACTTCAGCCTGGCACCTATCGCGTCCGCGCCGCCGACCTAACCGCGAGGTCGGGATCGTCCATGGCCAACCCGACTATCGACGGTGCTGTGCCGCCGTCGCGCACAGCCCGCAACCGATCCGAGGAGTCCCAAAATGCGAGGTAGGTGAGAGGTACCGGGCGCCCTCCAGGTCCCGTGTTGGACCAGTAGGGTGCCTCTCCATACATCGGAAGCTTTCGACTTCGCGCGGCTTCCTGCCAGATGACTCCCCAGTTCGCTTCGGGCGCTTGGTGGTAGCTCCTTAGCATTTCATCGGCAGCGGCGAGGTTGGAGCCGGCGATTTCGGTGCCGGCCGGGTCCTCGACGAGCGTCTGGCGGAGCGCCGACATGATGAAGTGGCGCCGCGTGGGATCAACTTTCGCCGGCGCGTCACCTCGAGGGTAGGACTCCCAAGTCGTCGGATTCACACCCTTCCGTTTCGCGGCCGAAGCCAACGCCTGTCCGATGCCGAAGCAGCCCAGGGTCGGGAGAAGCAAGATGCCGAACGCTCCCCAACCTGAAGAGCTGGTGAGCGCACCCCATCCCGCGCCGAGAAGCGCCAACAGGAAGATGGTCCCAATGATGATTACCACTGTGGCGAGTCGCGCTAGGGCCTTACCGCTCATGGGGCGAGCGTATCGCCGAGCGCCGATCGCGGGGAAACCCCGTTCAGGTGATGGAGGTGATTGACCGCGGAGGCGCCAGTCTCAACCGACGCGGGCAACCAGCCAGCTGAGGACGGTCTGACGCCAGCGTTCCGGATCGGAGTTCCAGGTCATCGTGTGGTCGGCCTTGAATGATTCGAGGGTGACCAGTTCGGGGCGACGTCGCTCGAGGCGTACGGCGACCTCGAACGGCGACGAAGTGTCCACGGTGCCATGAAGCACCAGCGTTGGGGTGCAGATCTCCTCGGCACGCGCGATCCAGTCGAAGCGGTCGACGCCCACAGCACTCGGCATGCCGGCCAGCCGAGCAAGCATCGGCACGTCGAGCCAAGGAATGGCGAGCGGCCCTGCCCAGGCGGGGAGTCCTGAGCGCAGGCAATTCGCCTTGATCGTCGATACCCAGTCGAGTACGGGCGACTCGAGCACGAGTCCGGCGAGCTCTGGCTGCAACGCGGGGTCGGCGGCGAGCTGCAATGCGATCGCGCCTCCCATCGACCAGCCGAAGATGACGAATCGGCGCGCGCCGTTGGCGCGAGCGAAGGCGAGCGCCGACCGGACGTCATCGACCTCCGTCGCCCCGAGCGTCGATCGCCTCGTCCCGACCGAAGGCCCCTCGCGGTCGTTCCGATACGTGACGACCAGCGACGTCAGCCCGAGTTCGGACGCGACCTGAACTCCCCTGAGCGTTCCGGCTCTGGGGCTTCCCAACCCGTGGATGTGGATCGCCCACGTCGACGACGCCGCGCCGGCTGGTTCGATGAGCCAGGCAGGGGCCGGCCCGGCGCCGGTCGGGATGTCGACATCGACGGCGTCGAGGCCCGCGTCGGAAGGTGCCGAGTAGTAGATCCCGCTCCACGACGCGCGGTCCCCCGCCACAAGGTCGGTCGCCCCGCCGCCATCGACCACCTCTCGCCCGACGAGGCCCGACCCCATGTCGTGCACAGTGCTTCGCAGCCGCACCAGCCCACCGCGCTCCAGAAGCAGGCTGTATCGGCCGTGCTCGATCGTCTGCCGCGTCCGGTCCAGGACGACTGCTCGCGCGCCGCCAGTCTGGGTCACCTCGCGGATGACCAGGTCAAAACGCCGCGGTGGCGCCGGCGCGGTCATACGTCGCGCGATGAGGAGTCCCAGCCCACCGAGGGACACCGCCGCAGCGACCCCGATCGCTGCGACCGACCAGCCCGCCCTCATCGCGCTGCCCTTCGCGAGTCTCCAGCCGACTGGGCGTCAGCAGGCTGAGAGGTCGCATCGGACACATCGCCGCCAACCAGGTGATGTTCGGCACGATCGATGAGCTCGCTCTCCCCAGCGGTGAGCTCGAACGACACGCGGTTATCGATCAGCGCGTCGCGGATCTCGACGATCTCGCGATGCAACACGGTCTCCGGTTCGGACGATTGGAACGCGGCATCCGCTCGCTGGCTGATGCCTGGGCGCACCCCGATCGCTCGACGCCAGATCGGCTCGAGCTCGTCGGTGAGCACTCGGGTCGTGCGAGCTCGAGATCGCGTCTCCAGACTTCGCAGCACCGGCTGCGAAGCGAACCCCGCGCAGAGGAACGCGAAGGTGCCCAGGTAGAGCGGGCCATAGGCAGCCGAGACGGTGGCCATGAGATCGAGGTTACCGACGACGTGCACTACGTCCATCGTGATGACGACCGCGCTCAGGGTTATGCCAAGGAGGCTGCCGATCAGCAGGCATGTCGGCGGGAATCGCTGGCTGCCCTGCGACTCTCGGATGCGCTGCGCTGCCAGCACCGCCATCGCGGCGAGCACGACGGCGTAGTACGCGAAGTGGATCATCGAGTACGTCGCGGCGGCCGGCTGGTCGCCGAGGTCGAGCATGAACGTCGTCGTCGTCCCGCCCTGGTCGATGAATACGAACGCGACGATCGAGCACACAAGCGCAGCGGCGAGCACGGTGCGGCCGAGAGCGACCCTGACGATGCGCGGCTGTCGATCGGACGCCTTCATCACCCCACGGCCGAGGAAGAACACGCCGATCGTCAACGCCAGATCGGCGAGGAGCGTCACGAGATTCCACCCGCCGAACGCCGCATCGAGCGCTTCGTACAGTGGGTCGATGTTTAGGGTCATCGAGATCGCGATGGTGAGCGTGGCGTAGGTGATCGTGCGTTCCTCGCGGCCACGGCGCATGATGACCAGGCAGGCCAGGAGAATCCACATCAGCGTGGCGACCAGGACGGGAATCACCCGAAGATCTCCAGGAATCGTGACTCGTGCATCGCCGATCCGCGGATCGCTGCGGCGAGCTGGTCGGCGAGCGACTCCGCGATGATCTCCTCCGCCGTGTCGAGGTTCTGCCGCCGAAGCAAGCGACGTCGAGTCTCAGGTGGGATGTCCGGCAGTAGGAAGTCCGGCATCTCACGATCGTCGTCGATCCCGTGATCGAGGATCATGTGGGCCAGCTCGTGCAACACGAACTGCTGCCTGTGGAGCCTCGAGTCGCTGCGCGCGTGTAGCACGATGTCCTCGGTGTCCGTCATCAGCCAGATGGCGCAGAGTCCGTCGTGGTCACTGAGTTCGGCCAGCTCGACGATGCGGATTCCTCGCCGACGTCGCAACTGCACCGCGCCCACGAGTTCGTCGAACGTGAAGGTTTCACCAAGCGCGAGTTCATGGAACGCCGTCGATACGTTCACTTCGCTGTTCACTGTCTCGGCCACCCCCTCATGATGTCTCCGGATACCACCGCGTTTCGCAGCGCCCGCCGGACTTCTATGTGTGCTTGATCTCCTCGTCGAGGAACTTGCTGATCGCCTGGAGCGCGTTCGGCGAGATGTCGCCCAATGTGCGCGCCGCGTACGACTTGACGCGTGCGGCACGCATGGAGCGCACGAGGTCGAGCTGCGCACTCACTTTCGCTGGAGTCTCAGCGCCTTCAGCACCCATGAGGAAGGCTGCGTCGACGTCGAAGAAGTCGGCCAGACCCTCGAACAGCGCGCCGTCCTGCACATACCGATGACCGTTCACCATGTAGGTCCATCGCGAGCGGGAGAGGTTCGTGCCGCGCTGCTCGAGGAACGCCGCGATCTGGGAGTACGTGGGCTCTGAGCCGGTCTCGGCGACGGCGACATCGAGAAGGAGCCGGAGTCGCTTCGCGAGATCCTCTGCTGCGGTGTTGCTCTCGTCTTCGATCATGTGTCGGAACACCTTCCACCCGCTCGGGTCAGGCGAGGCATCGTCGTCTTGGCTCCAACTCCGGGCACGAGTTGGGCATGCTCAATCTAGTCTTTAAGCATGCCCAACGCAACGGTTGCGCATGCTCAATTCCAGTGCTAGGAACGAGTCAAGCGCCCGGTTTGAGCATGCTCAAACTCAGTTTAGCGATAGCGCTGAAGGCGCCGGCGACGACGGACCCGGCGGCGACATTGAGATGCCTGGAGGCCTTCCATGCCGTGTGCGCACACCTATGCGTCAGCCGCGCCGAACCGGCGACGCCCTTCTGGAAGGTGAACGACGTGTCGACCAAGCCGCAACCACGCCAAGGCTGGGATGCGAAACTTGACGAGATTCACGAGCACCTCGTCGCGTCCGTCGAATCGCTCGTCTCAGGCGACGAATGGAGGCGAGCGCTCGAATTCGCCGCCCGCTTTCGGACCCGCTCCTTCAACAACACGATGCTGATCTGGTGGCAGCACGAGGCAGCGTTCCGCCGCGGCCAGGTGCCCGAGCCCGTTCCAACCTGGGTCGCCGGCTTCAAGCAGTGGCAGTCTCTCGGGCGGCGCGTACTCGCGGGCCATTCCGGGTACATGATCCTCGCTCCCCTGACTGCGCGGTTCGCGACATCCTCGCCCACCGATCCGAGTTCGTGGCGTCGGCTCGAGCGGCACGAGCGCCCGCGCCCGGGTGGGGTGGTCCGCCCGCGCATGATCGGGGTGCGGCCCGCGTACGTGTGGGATGTTTCGCAGACCGACGGAGTCCCGCTCCCTGCGCTCCCCGTACCGCACCTGCTCAGTGGTGAAGCCCCGGTCGGCCTCTGGGACGGGCTCGCCGACATGGTCCGAGGCGAGGGATTCCGCCTCTCGATGGTGGAGGCCTGCACACTCGGCGGCGCGAACGGTGTGACCGACTTCGGTGCGCGCATCGTCGAGATTCGAGAAGACATGGATGCCGCGGCGAAGGTCAAGACACTGGCGCACGAGCTCGCCCACATCCGAATGCACGATCCGACGACGGACGCGGTGACGCATCGCGGCATCGGGGAGGTCGAGGCCGAGTCCGTCGCGCTGATGATCGCTGCGGCGCATGGCATGGACACGAGTAGCTACACGATTCCGTACGTCTCCACCTGGGCGACGTCGGTGAAGGAGAAATCCGCGGTCGAGGTCGTCCAAGACACCGGCGAGCGCGTGCGCCGAGCTGCCGTCGCAATCCTCGACCTGTTGCCGACCGCGCAGAGCGGCGCTATCGAACCTCCGGGCGTAGAACCGCTTGGCCCTCCCCTGAACGTCGGGCCGGCCGCCTCGCGACCGACGCCCCTCGACCGCGAACTCCGAGTGGGGACCCGGAGCCTGTCATGAGCGTCGCCGAATTGCTACTGGCCACGGGACGGATGTCGACGTGCGACGCCGCGCTCGCCTTCGCTCGAGCCGGCACCCCGATCTTCCCGTGCACCGTGGATGGGAAGCGTCCACTGACGCGCGCAGGCTTCCACGATGCGAGTTGCGACGTCGACCTCGTACGGGCGTGGTGGTCGAGGTGGCCGAACGCGAACATCGGCATGCCGACGGGAAGAACCTCGGGCATTGATGTCGTTGACGTCGATGTCGCCGGCGAAGCATCCGGATTCAGCGCGTTCGAGCGCGCCGTCACCGCCGGCCACGTCGAAGGCGAGCTCGCCAAGGTCCGCACGCCGTCTGGCGGGCTCCACGTCTACTTCCCGGCGGTGCCGTCTCGTCCACAGCGATGCTGGCAAGCTGCGGCGGCGCATATCGACTTCCGCGGCGCCGGAGGCTATGTCCTCGTTCCGCCGTCGATGCTGGCCGCCGACCGCGGACGGGTCGCCTATCGACTCTTCTCCCTGTGCGCCGCAAACCCCCGGCCCGTCGACGCAGAGTCCCTTCGGCGCTTCATTGATCCGCGACCCGTGAGATCGGCCGCGAAGATCGCGACGAGCACCTCGCCGGATCCCGAACGCCTCGCCACTTGGGTGAGTCGCCTTCGGGAAGGCGAACGGAACCACGGCCTCTTCTGGGCTGCCTGCCGACTCGCGGAGGCCGGCTTCGCATCGTCGGACGTCGAGGCCGCACTGGGCACGGCGGCGATCAGCATCGGGCTGCCCGAGTGGGAGATCGCGACCACGATCCGCTCCGCCGTCCGACAAGCGGCGATTGCCAACCCCACGACGGCCGCGACCTGGCGTGACTGTCCCGCTCCACGCATCCAGAGAGGTGCGGGGCCGTGTCTGCCGTGACTTGCGCGAGCGTCGATGGCGTCCGACTCGCGATGATCACCGCAGTCATCGGTACGGTCTTCATCGCAGCCGGTGCCTTCTGGCTCTCGTTCACCTCGCTCAGCGACCTCGCACGCCGGTCGGGACTCGACCCGGCTCAGGCCTGGGTATGGCCGCTCATCGTCGACGGCATCATCGTGGTCGCGACCGTCGCGGCCGTCGCCCTCGCGCGCTCCCGCGTCGCCTGGTATCCATGGGCGCTGCTCGTCGCGGGCGCGGCCATCTCGGTCACCGCGAACGCGATCCATGCGATCGTCGCCGAGGCCACGGAAGTGCCGGTCGTACTCGCGGCATCCGTCTCGGCTGTACCCCCGCTGGTGCTGCTCTCGATCACGCACCTCACCTCGGTGCTCATGCGTCACGAAGTCGGCCGCACGGCGGCGCCGGCTGCTGAGCCCGACGTCGCCGACCCGAGCGGCGCCTCGGCGACAACAGAGTCCACTCCGACCACCTCGGGTCGCTCGGATGCCTCGTCGCTTCGCGCGCTCGGATGGTCGAACTCGGCGATCGCCAAGCACCTGGGCGTGCACCCGTCCACGGTCGGGCGCTGGTTCCGGGAACGCGTCGTCACACCTGCTCTGGAGAACAACACCGTGATGGAGGGCACGAGAGATGGATGAGGACGAGTTCGAGGAGACACGCAACGCTCGCGCCATCGAGCACCGGGGTAACGACGTGCTCACACCCGACCGACCCGATGAGCGTCACGCGTTCGCCCGGGCGCCGCAGAGCGCGACGCCGCGCGAACGCGTCCGGCGAGATCTCCTCGGCGGTGCGCCTGAGCAGCCTGGCATCATCTGGGTTCGCGCGTCCGAGCTGCTCAACAGCGGGTCTGGCCGGGTTGCCGGACGGGGACTCAACTTCGAGGCAGAACTGGCACGGCGGATGCGGCGATCCGCCGCGACCACTCGGCGAGCGATCCGCGATCGGGCGGATCGGCTTCCTCCTCTCTCCGCCTTCGGGCGGTCGCAGGCGCATCCCACGTTCATCCGGCGCGACCTGGGGCGGCGTTGATCATGCGCATCGTGGTGTCGGCGGAGACGCACATCACCGTGTCGGGAGGTGCCACGATGGACCGGAAAGTTGACAACGATCCTCACTCGGAGTCCTTTCGCGATTCCGAGCACCTTCGCATCGTGCTCGAACGGTTGCAGTCCGACGGCGGATCCTGCTGGCGTACCGATCCCGAGGCCGCAGAACTCATGCGCTATGCGGCCGACCGCTATGCCGCTCTCGCCCGCAAGCACGGGCTGGATCCATGGGAGGCTGCGGCCGCCGCATTCGACGCGATGCGGGCACCTGCCACTTTGCGAGCGGATGACCCGTGGGCCGTTGTCACTCGAGCCGTCCAGGTGACCTGTATCGCGGAGGAACGCGCGCAGGGGCTCCTCTGCTCGGTACACCAGGCCCGTCGACCTCGGTTCTCGGGCTACCACGATGCCGAACGCTTCAGTGACCGCGAGCACGCCCTGCCCGACTACCACCCCGCATTCCGGACTGAACCGGTCGACGTCGGCATGGATGCTGCTCCCCCGGGCGTCGAGTCGGCTGTCGAGGACGCGATCTCACTGTTCACCTTGCTCGGCTGGCCACCAGACCGTGCACGCGGTGGCGTCGAGTACATCTGCGGGCGATTGGCGGATGCGCCGTCGCGCGCGTCCGCCTACGAGTCGCTGCGTCGCGATTACACCGCGCGGGCGCTGCTCGACCTTCCGAAGGGCGCGTGGCTCTCGATGCTGCGGGCGGTATTGGGTTGCGCGGATCCAACGCAATCGCACACGGCAGCCGGCCGAGGCATCCTGCTTCGACTCCTGGTGGGCGAGCCGCTGCGTTCGTTGTTCGGAGACGACGACCTGATCTCGGAGATCGTGGTCAATCTCCCCGAGGCGCGGGTATGACCAGTTCCGCCGGGCACATCGAACTGGAGCGCTCGATCGACTCCATCCGAATCGGCACGCGGCATCGGGTTGACCTCGGCGACATCGACGCGCTCGCCACCTCGATTGAACGTCAAGGTCTGCTACAACCGATCACGGTCACTCCCGAAGGCGTCCTCGTCTGCGGGGCGCGTCGACTGGCGGCGCTTCGGCAGTTGGGCGTTCGGAAGCTCAACGTCTGGGTTCGGTCGGGTATCTCGGATCGCCTCATGGAGCTTCTCGCGGAGCAGGACGACAACCTCCTCCACAAACCGCTCAGTGCGACGGAAGCGGCAACCCTGTACCGCGAGTTGAAGGTTGTACTCGCCGAGGAGGCGGCACGCCGTCAGGCTGCGTCGAGGTTCCACGCGAACGACGAGAACCCGAGACCGGACGGTGCCGCCGAATCGGCGGAACCGTCCCTCAGCGGCGTCGGGGACAGCCGATCACAGGCGGCCCGAATCGTGACCGGTCGGCGCGCGTACTCCCGACTCGAGGAGATCAACGACCTGCAGCGGATCGCCGGGGATGGCCACGTGGATGCCACGATTCGCGCTCAGGCGCTCGCAGAGCTCGATGGCATCGACAACGGCGCAGCGGTTCACCCCGCACATCAGCGCATCGGTGCGCGGATGTCACTTGCTGAACTCGAGGCGATCGCCTCTGACGTCTCGCAGCCGACGGGCGTTCGGCGGGCCTCGTTGCACGGCGCCGCGCGTCTGCACGCGGTCGAGTCGACGGCGAGGGCAGTCGAGCTCGAGCAACTTGCACGTGAGGCGCTCGCCCGCGTGAAGGGCGGTGCGCCCACGAGTGGCGCTGCGCGCATCAAGCGGATAACGCCTGCGGATGGCTCCGACGCGCTGCCGGTTCGCGCATTCGTGTTCCAGTGGACCGACCTTCGCGACTGGTGGAAGCGATACGACGTCGACGAGCTCGCATCCACGCTTACGGACGAGCAGTGGGAGCAGTTCGAAGCTACGCTCGCAGGCACGATCGAGTTCGCCGAAACCCTGCGGTCGCTACGAAGCCGATTGCGTCACGCGGCGACCTCGAGGAGCCGGTGATGTTCGCCCTGCATCGACGTCGCCGGATCATCATCGCGGTCTCTGTCGTCGCGGGTGTGTTCCTCCTGCTCGTGACAATTGGAATCTTCGGGCTACTTCGCGGCCCAGGCGCCGCCGGCGGAACCGGGCACGCCGGCCACGAGGCATCCGCGTCTCCCAGCAGCGCAGCACCAGTCGTTCAACCACGACCGATCGTCGCGACATCGGATCCGGAGCGGTTCGCCCGGGCTGTGGCGCGCGCGCTATTCACGTGGGACACCAGACATCCGGGCGGCGTCTCGGAGTGGGCGCAGACTCTGGTCGATGCAGCCGATGCCGACGAGGCATCCGCGGTCGCAGCCGATGTTCGCAACTACCTGCCGGGACCGGAGTACTGGGGTCGGCTCGGCGACTACGGGACCCGGCAGAGGATCGAGGTGGAGTCGGTCGTAGTGCCCAGCACGTGGTGGACCGCGATCGCGCAGGCGGCTCCGGGCCAGCTTCCCGCGGATGCCGCGGCCTTCACCATCGTGGGCGTTCGCCAGCGGGCCGGAACTTGGGGCGAGCAGGAGATGCGCACGAGTCGACGGATTTCATTCACGGTCTTCATCGCGTGCCCCGCAGTCGATCCATGCGTGCTGCTGCGGATATCCCGACCGGATTCCCCGTTGGAGTGAGGCGAGCGATGAAGAAACTCATCGGCCTGCTCGTGCTTCTCCTGATCGTCGCGCCGCCGGCGTCGCTCGTGAGCGTGGCGGCGCTCATGAACCCCGCTGCGATCTCGTGCGCCTCTGGATCGCTTCTCCTTGGTGCGATCCCGGACTCGCTGACTGCGCAGACTCGCGACGGACGGTCGATCACGCTGAACAGGCAGCAGCTCACGCATGCTGCGACGATCATCTCGATCGGCGGCCGGGTCGCGGGCGTTGGCCGGAACGGGGTGATCATCGCGCTGATGGCGGCGGTCACCGAATCATCCCTGCGCATGCTCGCCAACCCGAGCGCGTATCCCGAGTCCCTCGACCACCCCAACGACGGTGTCGGTTCCGATCACGATTCGCTCGGGTTGTTCCAGATGCGCCCCGCGTCGGGCTGGGGCACCGTCGCCGAATTGATGGATCCCGTGTATCAGTCGCGGGCGTTCTTCGGAGGTCCTTCAGGGCCGAACGGCGGGTCCCCGCGCGGGTTGCTGGACATCTCGGGTTGGCAGCTGCTCGACCCGGGCGAGGCTGCGCAGGCGGTCGAGGTCAGCGCCTTTCCGGACCGATACCGGAACTACGAGCCGGTCGCCGAGACCATCCTCACCGCGCTCACCCGATCGCAGCCGAGTGGGTCGAGCGGTGCAAGCCCGGCGGCACCCGAGACCTCGCGCGTCGTCTTCCCGCTCCCGGCTGGCACGTACACGACGTCGGACAGCTTCGGGCCCAGAATCGACCCGTACACCGGCGTGGAGCGATTCCATGCAGGCAGTGATCTGCCAGCACCGGCGGGCACACCGATTCTCGCGGTCGCCGACGGTGTCGTCACGTTCGCCGGAGAGCGCGGCACCTACGGCGGGGTCATCATCCTGGAGCACACCGTCGGCGGCGAGCGCGTCGCGTCGTACTACGCCCACATGTACGACGACGGAATCCATGTCACCGTGGGTGACAGCGTGGCCGCGGGGCAGCACATCGGCGATGTTGGATCCGCTGGAAAGTCGACCGGGCCACACCTTCACCTCGAGATCCACCCGGGCGGGGCGAGCGAGCCGGCGGTCGACGCACTGGTGTGGCTTGCGGAACACGGTGCGGCAGGCCTTGCCGGCGCCGAAGTTGCCACGGCCGGATGTCGGCCAGGAAGGGCGGCATGACATGGACATCTTCCCCGACTTCGGAGCCGTCGGCGGCGCAGCCGAAATCGAGAGTATCGCGGGCGCCCTGCTGACGTTCGTGCTCATTGTCGCCGTGCTGATGATGATCATCAGCGGAGTCACCTGGGCGCTCGCATCCGCGAACGGACACGTCCAGACGGCCACGCGCGCGCGGATCGGGCTCTGGGTGGCGTGCGGTGCCGCGGCGCTCGCCGGCTCAGGCGTAGCCTGGGTCAACTTCCTGCTCGGCGTCGGATCTCAGCTTTAGGCGAGCGATCGCTCGGCCTGCGTTTGGAGCGTTCGTGAGCAGAGCGGTAAGCCCCCTTCACTGGGCTATTTTGCGGACAGGCGTGCGTAATCCGCACCCCGAGCGTCTGCCGTGCTGAACCAACCAGCCTTACGGCGATGCATCACTGGCCGACCGGCTACCGGTCAGGTCAGAACGACTTCGACTCTGATGTGCGAGACAACAGTCGTCGTTCATCTTGATAGCCAATGCTCCGTGGCATCTCTGACGAATGGAATGAGGGGCGACGGCCCCGCAGCGCGTTGGTTGGTCGGGGTGTCGGCGGCGGCCGGTAGCTTAGTTGCGAAGCCTAGAGTCACGCCCGATGACCTGGCGGAGAGGCGCTGCATGAGCGAGTCCGAAGGGCTTCCTGCCCGCGGTGTGGTGTTCTGGCCGGTCGGTACCGGAGACAGCACCACGGTAGTCGTCGACGACCTTCTTGTGATGCAGGTCGACATTCACGACATGGCGAAGGCGGACGACGAGCAAACGCCTGAGGTGGCGGTAGTCGATCGCCTCGTCGAAGCGTTGCCAGTGGTCGAAGGCAAGCCCTATCTCGCAACGTTTGTGCTTACCCATGCGGACAAGGACCACTGTCTTGGGTTCGCGGACCTGCTGGAGAAGGTGAACATCGGCGAATTGTGGTCGACACCCCGACTTTGGCGTGAGTACAACGACCCGGACGCTCCAGAGCTGTGTAGCGACGCCGTTGCGTTCCGAGAGGAGTCGGAGCGGCGAATCGCGGCCACGATGGATGCTGTGAACGCGGGCACCGTTCCCGCGAGCGGCGATCGGATTCGCGTTGTCGGCTACGACGATGAGCACAGTTCGCACGCGTACAGCGAATTGCCTGACGAGTATCTGGCGTGGCCTGGACGGTCGTTGACGGTACTCGACGGGCACGAGCGTGCTGGCGAGTTCGAGGCGTTTATCCACGCGCCGTTCAAGGATGATGCCGCTGCCGCTCGGAACGAGACCTCGCTCTCGATGCAGGTGAAGTTGACCGATGAGACGGGTGTTGACGGGAAGGTGCTGCTGTTCGGCGACCTCGCTCATGACACGATCATGAAGGTCTTCGATTACAGCGAGTACTACAACCGCGAGCAGTACCTCGCATGGGATCTTCTGTTGGCGCCTCATCACTGCTCCAAGAGAGTGATGTACAAGAGGGACGCCGATGGCGATGAGCAGCTTCAGATGGATGTGCTCAATGCGTTCGAGCGCAATGCACGTCCGGGCGGCACCGTCGTGTGCAGCAGTGCAGTGTTCCCGAATGTGGACGTCGACGGACTCAACCCTCCCCATAGGATGGCTGCGGATCGATATGCGGAGATCGCCGACGAGGTGATCTGCACCATGTCGTGGGTGGACGAGGGGGCTCCTTCGCCGGTGGTGTTCGGTGTCGACGCAGCGGGTGCCCGCATCATCCGCGGCGATTTGGTCAAGTCGGCCGCATCCGAGGCCGTGATCGAGCTCGCCGCGTCCGCGGTTGGACGTCGGTTCGCTGCTGTCACAGCGGCTGCGGTAGCGGTTGGGAACGAGATTCCGAGGTCGGCTGCGGCCTTCACGACGGGTGTCGGCCATGAGCGGGTGGATGCGGCCGTGACCGCGGATCGAGGCGGTAGCAGCGCGCCGGAGACGCCGGTCGGGTTCGGTCGTTGAGTGCACTTGCGCGGCGGCAGCTGTCCGAACTCGCCGAAGTTAGCGGCGGTGCAATCCAGCTACTGGGCGCTGAGACCAACCAGAGCGGTCTGACCAGCTTCACGGTCTCGCTCGACACGTCCGGAATCGAGACGGTCGGTGACGGCATCCGCGTCCGCGCTCGTGAGCGGTTCGAGATCGTCGTCGGCTCGTCTTTCCCATACCAACACCCGGATGTGTATGTCACGCATCGACGATGGGCGGGAACGCCACACGTCCAATGGGGGCGCTTTCTCTGCCTGTACGCGGCCCCCGCCGTGGAATGGAATCCCGCGGACGGAATGCGGGGACTGATTGGGCGACTGAATCTCTGGCTCCGCCGAGCGGCGGCTGGCGAACTTGATCCTGCTGGACAGCCGCTCCACCCGCCGGTCGCGTACAACTCGTACAAGAATGGCTGGGTGGTGGTCCGCCCGGACCTGGGTGATCTCGTTCCCTGGTCGGAGGCCTGGCCTGCACGGGTACGGCTCCTATATGCGTGGTGCGCGAAACGGGGCGAGCGAATCGACATCCTCGATTGGCTGACAGGGCAGCAGGTCTATGACCGGTTCGTGGCTGATGAGCTGCCAGCTCGGGCAGAGGACGGCATTGCGCTCTTCGCGGCGCCGTTGGTGCTGATCAGCGACACTCTCGACATGGAGTACCCGAGCACCGCGGAGCTCCTCGCGAGTGCTCTCGACCGGCATGGCGTCAGCCGCGATGAGCTGCTCAAGGCGCTCGTCAACGCTCGCACGATCAACAAGGCCATAGGCGTGACGCTTGAAGGCGATGACGCCGTGCCCGCGATGATGCTGTTGGGTACGCCTGCCCGCCGTCTTGAGCCGGGAGTGCTGCTCGCTCATATCACGGCCTGGCACCTCGATGATCTCGGCACGAAGATCACCGATCTTCTCCAAGATGTCAGTCCCGAGCACGTCGATCTCGCTGCGCGGGTGCGGGACCTGGCTCACGACTGGCTCGGTTTCGCGAAACTGCGGTGGATGGTCATCCACGAAGCTCGCCCCGAGGTGACGCGTCGTCGAGATACCGACTCACCTGTCCAGTGGCTTTCTGGCAAGAGAGTGCTGGTGCTGGGTTGCGGCGCCCTTGGAGCTCCGATCGCCGAGCACTGTGTTCGTGCAGGGGTTGCCCAGCTACATGTCATCGACAAGGGAGTTGTCACGCCGGGAATCCTCGTTAGGCAGCCGTACGAGGACGCTGACATCGGCTACAACAAGGCCGAACGACTCGCGCCGCGATTGTCTCGAATCCGCCAGGACCTGACCGTCACGAGCTCGCGCGTCAACATCGTGACGGGGATACTCACCGATCCGGGGAGCCTGCTCCAGTACGACCTCATCGTCGACGCGACGGCCGACATCGGTGTGCGGGTCGGCATCGAACGAGCCCGCGCAGCCGCGCGTGCCCAGTGGCCGGCGACCATAAGCGCACTGTTCGGCCACACAGCCCAGCGGGGTGTGGCCACGGTCTCACTACGAGGAGCGACCGGAGGGGGGCATGACATCCTTCGCCGCCTCGCCATCGACACGGCCACCACTGCGCCTGCCGGGTGGGGAAGCATTTCCGAGGACCTCTTTCCCGACCCTCCTCGAACGGAGCGATTCTTCCCCGAGCCCGGCTGCTCCGCCCCCACATTCACGGGTTCCGCGGGCGAGACAGCAGCTCTTGCCTCCGCGCTACTCGTCTCCGCGGTCGCTGTCGTGGCCAGTACGGACGCTGCGCCCATGACCGCAATCGGCTGCGACTTCTACCCGGATGCGAAGGGACCGCGACCCGTGCTCATTGGGTGGCGGAATGACTTGACCCTCACAGATCAGACCGGGGAGTACGAGATCCGCATCAACGCGCGTGCGCTGGCAGAGATGCGCACCGAGGCTCGCCGTGGGCGCCGAGTGCGCGGGCCGCGGATCGAAACCGGCGGGATGCTGCTGGGGAGCTTCGACGAGGCAACGCAGACCGTCCTCATCGACACGGTTTCAGGTCCCTCGCCGGATAGCCATCTGTCGGCCGCATACTTCGACCACGGAATTGAGGGTACGCAAGAGATTGTGACCTCGCTCCGTGCCGCCACTGCCAATCGGGTTGGGTTTGTCGGCATGTGGCACACACACCCGTACGGTTTTGCATCACCCAGCTCGACGGATGAGGCAGGCATGGCCGACATCGTCGCCCCAGACGGGAACAGCCGTCGTTCCCTCATGCTGATCCTCGGTGGTGACGTCACCATCTGGGAAGGCTGGATCGATCGAGGAACGTCGCCCGACGTCTATGCTCGAGTGGTCGACCGGACCACTGCCCGCCGGCAGGCGCGGGGTGTCGGACTGTATCTCACCTCACCCGGTGCGTGGTTCCCCGGCGGATATGCCTACCCGACGCAACCGCCCCCCGGCATCGGCGGACGCAAACGTATCGGCACGAACCAATGAGCCCGAGAATCGGACTCGCCCTGTCGGGCGGCGGCTTCCGCGCAACAGCATTCGGCCTCGGCAGCCTACGCGCGCTCCACGACCGCGACCTACTGCGCCAGGTGACAGTCGTCTCCGGAATCAGTGGTGGCAGCCTCCTCACGGCGATGTGGGCTTACGGCCCCGAACGGTTCGATGAGTTCGACGACACCGTCACGGAGGTTCTACGCGCCGGCCTCCAATGGGAACTCGCCCGACGCGCGTTCGCACCACGCGCGGCGGGGCGAGCCATCGCAAGCGCTGTCCACGCGATCGGCGGGCGGCAAGGGCGCTCCTACTCCCGCACGGATGCGCTCGTCGAGGCGCTTGCGGCACGTGACTTCGGCGCCAAGCTTGTCACCGACGTCACGCATGCTGGCACCGACGCCGTGATCTCGTCAACCGACATGAGGACTGGCAATGCGGTGCGATTCGGCAGTGCCGTCAGCGCATGCTCACCATACGGAACGATCCTCAGCGAAGTAACAGTCGCGGAAGCGGTTGCGGCCTCCGCGGCATTCCCCGTCCTGCTTCCTGCTTTGCGCCGCGGCTATGAGTTCGTAGGCAGGGACGGCACTCATCGCAGCGAGCAACTGGTCATGACCGACGGCGGTGTGTACGACAATCTCGGGCTCGCTCCCTTACTCCCCGGTCGATCAAGGCAGTTCAGCTCGCATGTCTTCGACCTCGACTACATCGTGGCCGTCGATGCCGGACGCGGCCGTGTGGAGCGCCCCGCAGCACGATTCATGGTCGGCAGACTTGCCCAGAGCTTCGACATCACCCACACCAAGTCTCAGGATGCGGGCCGGAGCCGTGTCCACTCGGCCCGCGAGAATGCACAGTTAGAGGGGTTTGTTCACGTCTACCTCGGCATGCGAGACGAGCGGCTGCCAATATCCGTGGCGGACCTCGTTCCCCGCACTCGCGTCCAGAACTACCCGACGAATTTTGCTCCCATGACAACCGCTCACTTGGAAGCCATCGCAATCCGCGGAGAACAGCTCACTCGAACCTTGCTCAATGCCTACACACCCGACCTCGGCGCGTAGGTTGGTCGGCGCGCGAGTGGGGTTCAGCCCACGGGCAGGGAACCTTCCAGCGACCTTGTCCTCTCGACATTGCCGGTGGCACGTCAGATTGCCGACGCAGCCTTCTCATTCCGTCTGAGCGCCCGGAAAGCGATCCGCCTGCGGCTTCCGATGCGTAATCCCTAGGCAGGCGGGATGGCTGGGCACTGACTGCCATGCTTGTTGGTATGTCGCAGCCGAACGACCTCCTCGCCGTCCTTGTCGACGCCGACAACGTGCCGCCATCGAAGATCGGTGCAGTCCTCACAGAGGTCGCCCGGTTTGGCACGGCCTCGGTGAAGCGGGTCTACGGCGACTGGACAAAGCCGAGCCTGAGCAGCTGGAAACCGGTCGCCAACGAGCACGTCATTCAGCCGATGCAGCAGTTCGCCAACACGGTCGGAAAGAACGCGACCGACAGTGCGCTGATCATCGACGCCATGGACCTGCTCTACACGCGCCGATTCCATGGGTTCTGCATCGTGTCATCCGACAGCGACTTCACCCGTCTCGCATCACGTATTCGGGAAGAAGGTGTCACGGTCTATGGGTTCGGAGAGCGGAAGACGCCCGAAGCCTTCCGTAACGCGTGCGATCGATTCACCTACCTCGACGTGCTCGACGAGCCGGCAGCGGAGAGCACCACTACGGCGCCGACGCGCGTTCCGCCGCAGAAGCTGCGCGGCGACACCAAGCTCGTCTCAGGGTTGCGGACGAGCGTCACCACCGCATCGGGCGAGGACGGATGGGCGAACCTCTCGGCGGTGGGCGTACTGATGAGGAAGCAGCATACCGATTTCGACTCACGAAACTGGGGGTACGCGAAACTCTCCGACCTTGTTCGAGCGACGGACCTCTTCCTCATCGAGCCCCGCCCTGCTGGCGGATTGCAGGTGCAACACCGCAAGAAGAACGGCGACTGAGAAGCCGACAGCGATTGGGCACCTGAATGCACCTCATCTAGGCGCGCAGTGCCGCTCACCCACCTCCTCCAGCGCTAGGTGAGCGTCGACGCGGTGCGCTATGCACACCTCCCTCTCGAACCCATCCGTGCGACGAGGGAGATTCCAGTGATCGACATCGATCCGAACGGCACCGGCCTTCCCGGCATCGACCAGTTGCGCATCATCGTCGGCGCCGTGATGACGGTCGGGCTGATCCTGAGCGTGCTTGCATTGCTCGTTTCGGCGATCGTGTGGGGATTCGGCGCGAACTCGTCGAACCCGCACCTCGCCTCACGCGGCAAGCTCGGCGTGCTGGTCGCATGCGGCGCGGCGATCATCTGTGGCGGGGCCGTCACGCTCATCAACTTCTTCTGGAATGTCGGCCAAGCCGTCTGATCCGGGGCGCGCGCAATCGTGATGGAAGCGCCGATGAGTGTCTGCGACATCCCCGTGATCGCCGAGGTCTGCGGGACGGTAGGCGAGGGCACGGCGTCGCTGATTGCGGCGCCGTTCGACTGGCTCGCGCACGCGATGGGGTTGGCGGCCGCGTGGCTGTTCGAGGCCGTTTGGGACGCGTTCGATACGACCACGCTGGTCGATCTCACCGACCCCGGATACATCGCTGTCTTCAACGTGCTGTTCGGCGTCGCCGTGCTCCTCGCCCTGATCTTCTTCTGCCTGCAGCTCATCACGGGCCTCGTGCGACGTGACCCGGGGGCGCTTTCTCGTGCGGCGCTCGGCCTGGCGAAGGCGGTGCTCGGTTCCTTCGTCATCGTGACGATCACCGGCCTCCTGCTCGAGATCACCGACCAGTTGACCGTCGGGATCGTGCAGGCCAGCGGGAACACGATGGAAGGGATGGGCGATCGGATCGCCCTGCTCGCTTCCGGCCTCGCGGCGATCAACATCGGCGCTCCAGGTGTCGGTGCGATCGTGACGATCTTCTTGTCCGCGCTCGCGATCAGTGCAGCCGCGATCGTCTGGTTCTCGCTTCTGATCCGCAAGGCGCTGCTGCTCGTCGCGATCGTCTTCGGGCCGGTTGCGCTGGCGGGTGCGACCTGGGATGCCGCGAAGGGGTGGTTCTCGAAGTGGGTGGCCTTCGTGATCGCGCTGATCCTGTCGAAGCTCGTGCTCGTCGTGATCTTCCTGGTCGCGGTCGCGCAGGTGTCAGCGCCGATCGACGCGGATCTGGCATCCATCAGCGACCCGATCGCCGGGATCGTACTGATGTTCATCGCCGCGTTCGCGCCGTACATCACGTACAAGTTCCTCAACTTCGTCGGCCTCGACATGTATCACGCGATGTCGAGTGAGCAGGAAGCGAAGTCCGCGATGAACCGACCAGTGCCCGTGCCGAACGGGCCAATGTCCGACAGCGCGAAGAAGATTCTCGGCGACAGCGATGGTGGCGGTGTCGCGCGAGCGGGGCGCGGTGGCCAAGCTCCAGCTGGCCAGAGCAGCGGGGGCAGCGCGTCAGGTGGCGGAGGGACCGGCGGCGTCGGGCCTAACGGAGCCGCCTCGACGACCGGTGCCGCGGGCGGGTCCGCGACGCAGGGTTCAGCTGCGGGCGGGGGCACCGCCGGCGCAGGCGCAGCGGCGGCCGGAGTCGGGGCAGGGGTCGCTGCCGGCGCCGTCGTCGCGTCGTCGACAGCGAAGGCCGGACCGACGGTCGGACACGCGGTCGGCGGCGTCGCGGACACGCATTCGGCATCGGCCGGCGACGCCGCGGCATCCACCCCACCGAGTTCGTCGCCCCCGGTGCTCGGCCCCAGCAAGGCGAAGACCCCCACACCTTGGCCGGATGCTGCTTCCCCGGCGGCCCGCCGCGCACGAAAGGACGTGTAGCCATGGGCACGGAAACGAGCACCGCGTATCAACTCGAGCCGGTCCAATTCTCACGGCTCACGCGACGAGGCATCCTGCTCGGTCTCTCACTCCCCCAGCTGATCGCGCTCTCGATCGCCGTGCTCACCAACGTCGTCTCGCTGTACACCGCTGGCGCCGCGGGCATCGCATGGACGAGCCCGATCTGGGCAACCGCAGCCGCACTCGCGGCGATCCCGATCGGCGGCCGGAAGGTCGTCGAGTGGGTGCCGATCGTCAGCCGCTGGCTTTGGCGTGCCGCACACGGGCAGCTCACCTATCGGCGCCGCATCGTGAAGCCTCGACCGGCCGGCACGCTCGCGCTGCCGGGCGACGCGGCGCCGCTTCGGGAATGGAACGATCCCGAGTCAGGTGCGGTCATGATCCACGACCCGCACACGCAGACCCTCACCGCGATCGTGACGGTGTCGCATCCGGCGTTCGCGCTCCTCGATCCCGGCGAGCAGCACCGTCGCGTCACCCTCTGGGGCCGGGCGCTCGCCGGCGCCTGCCGATCCGGGCGCATCGCACGCCTCCAGGTCACCGAGCGCACCCTCCCCGACTCGGGCACCGGTCTCGCCGAATGGTGGCAGCGGCATGGGATCGAAGACGATAGCTGGGCGTCATCCACCTACCGCGACCTCATCCAACGGGCCGGGCCGGCCGGCGAACGGCACGCGACCACGATCAGCCTCTCCCTCGATCTGAAGGCCGCCGCGCGACAGGTCCGCACGTCGGGCGGCGGCATGCGCGGTGCAGCGACCGTGCTTCGCCAGGAGATGGCGGCACTGACGGGGGCGCTCCGCGCCGCCGACCTGATCGTCGGCGGATGGCTAACCGCCGACGAGCTCGCGAGCATCCTGCGCACGGCCTACGACCCGGCGGTCGGCGTCGAACTCGACCGGCATCCCGAAGTCGGACGCTCGTTGGACGCAGCCGGCCCCGTGGCCGTAGCCGAGAGCTGGGATCGCCTTCGCTCCGACAGCGCATTCCATGCCGTGCTCTGGATCAGCGAATGGCCACGTTCGCAGGTCTACCCCGGGTTCCTTTCGCCTCTCGTCTTCACGAACGGCGTGCTTCGAACGGTGTCGCTGCACTATCTGCCCGTCCGGGCGGACCAGGCTGCGAGGGATCTCCGCAAGAAGAAGACCGAGCTCATCAGCGACGCCCACCAGCGCCGACGTATCGGCCAGATCGAGGACGCCGGCTCGAGCGCCGAGTACGAAGACGTACTGCAGCAAGAGGCCGACCTCACCGCCGGTCATGGGGTGTTGCGCACGACCGGTCTGGTCTGCGTCACAGCACCGACCGTCGACGACCTCGACGCGGCGGTGTCGACGATCGAGCAGGCCGCGATCCAGGCCTCCTGCGAGATCCGCCGCCTCGTGGGTCAGCAGGCGCAGGCCTTCACCGCCGCCGCCCTGCCGCTCTGCCGCAGCGTGTGAAGCCGGGCACACCTCCTATGCGGAGCACCTGTCGTGCGAAGCATCCGATTGGAGTCATCATGATCGACGAACGCATGGACGCATCGACGTCCCGATGGATCAGCGTCGTCTTCCTTCAGGATGAGGATGCCAGCGAGCTGCTGGCGATGATCGACCGCGACGGCGAAGCGGCCGCAATCGAGTACCTGCAGCAGTGGGACCTCGGCGACGAGACAACTGATGCCGCGCTCGTGAACGGCTACGTCTACGACCGGATTCCCGTCGGATCGGCCGATCGCACGATCGAGGATCCCGATTCGCCGTACGCGCTGACCTACAGCGAGATGTACGGCTATGTTTCGCTCCTTCGCCGCTACGAGGCCGCGCCCGACGCGGAACCGGTGGTGCCGGGGGCAACCGTCGAGACATCCGCACCGTTCCGGGATGCGATTCCCCAGCACTTCGACGTCGACCCCGCGCTGTCGGCACACCGGACCCGGCACGTGATCGCGCTGTGAACACGGTCGACGAACGGCTGCACACCGCGGCGCTCGCGGTGCCCCACAACGAGCACCGCCGCGAGCGACGTGCGCGGAAACGTTCAGCGTCGCAGATCGAAGCGGATGCTCGACGAGCGAAGACACTCGAGGCGCGCGCCCGCTTGCAAGCCGAGCGCGCGGAAGCTCGGTCGGCCGCCTACCTCCCGGCTGCCGGCGACACGGGTCCAGCGCAGCTCAGGATGCCCGGCCGTCTGAAGCTGCCCAAGCACCAAGACACGTCGGCCACGCTGGCCGGGCATTACCCGTTCCTCGCCGAAGCCGGGCTCGGTTCGGCCGGCGTCTTCGTCGGCCAGGACCTCTACTCGGGCGGATCGTTCGTCTACGACCCGTGGGTCCTGTACCAGCGCGGCATGATCACGGCGCCGAACATCGTCCTGGCCGGCATCGTCGGCTCCGGGAAGTCGTCGCTCGCAAAGTCGCTCTACACCCGGTCGCTGCCATTCGGCCGGCGGGTCTACGTTCCCGGCGACCCCAAGGGTGAGCACACGGCGGTGGCCGAAGCCGTCGGCGGTAGGGCGATCATTCTCGGCTATGGGCTGCGCAACCGGCTCAACCCGCTCGATGAAGGGCATCGGGCGGCGTCGGCGTCGGACGCAGAATGGGCCGCCCAGCTGGCATCACGTCGCCGTGAGCTCATCGGCGCGCTCGCCGAGACCGTGCTCGACCGGGCGCTGAGCCCGCTCGAACACACGGCCATCGACCTCGCGCTCGCCGACACGGTCAGGAGCGCGGAGGTGCCCATCCTGCCAATGGTCGTGGACCGCATCCTGGATCCCACCAGCGAGGACAACCACGACGGTCGGCTCGCAGAAGACGGGCGCCTCGTCGGCCACGCGCTGCGCCGCCTCGTCGCCGGCGACCTCGCCGGCCTCTTCGACGGGCCATCCACCGTCCGATTCGACCCGTCGTTGCCGATGGTCTCGCTCGATCTCTCCCGCGTCGCCGAGAACTCGACCCTCATCTCCGTACTGATGACCTGCTCGTCGGCGTGGATGGAGTCCGCGCTCGCCGACCCGGCAGGCGGCCAACGCTGGGTCATCTACGACGAGGCCTGGCGGCTGATGGCGTACCCCGCATTGCTGCGCCGAATGGACGCGCAATGGCGGCTTGCGCGCCACTTCGGCATCGCGAACATGCTCGTCTTCCACAAGCTCAGCGACCTCGACAACGTCGGCGACTCCGGATCCGCGATGCGCGCCCTCGCATCATCCCTGCTCGCGAACGCGGAAACCCGGATCGTCTACCGCCAGGAGCCCGACCAACTCGGTCACACCGCGACCGCCCTCGGACTCAGCGGCACCGAGCAGAAGCTCCTCCCTGCACTCGGCACCGGCCAAGGGCTCTGGCGGGTCAAGGACCGCAGCTTCGTCGTCCAGCACCAACTCCACCCCGACGAACTCGAAGCATTCGATACGACTGCCCGCATGACTGCGGGCCGATAGTCGATCAGATGGAGGAGGCACTGCAGATGACCGAAACCCTGGACCTGGAGCGGGAGGCGAGGATGACACTCGCGGCGTTGTCCGAGCCGAACGACATTATTACCGGGACCCTCGTTGGCCGACTCGGCGCCGCCGCGACGGTCGACCTCGTCACGACCGGGGAGCGGCTGCCGAACGGCGTCGACCCGGCCGAAGGCGAACTGTGGCGGCGTCGACTCGCCCCACGCATCAACCCCGACCAGGTCGAACGAATCCGCGCCGACATGGAACGCCACGACTTGCACCTGCTGACCCCAGACGACCTCGACTGGCCCGGCGAACTCCAGCAGCTCGGCGCAAGCGCACCACTCGCGCTCTGGCTCAAAGGCGACCCCAGCCTGCTCGCAGCGCCTCTCCCGAGCAGGGTCACCGTCGTCGGCGCGCGCGCCTCCACCAGCTACGGCGACCACGTCACCACCGAACTCGTCTCGGGGCTCGCATCCCAAGGGCGCATGGCGGTCTCCGGCGGGACGTACGGCATCGATGGGGCAGCGCACCGTGCCGCAACTGCCACATCGCCCGGATCGACAATCGCCGTGATCGCCAGCGGACTCGACCGCGCCTACCCCGCCGGCCACGAACAGCTCTTCGAACGCATCGCCGACGCCGGCGGCCTCATCGTCAGCGAGCTCCCGCCCGGGGCTGCGCCCACTCGGTGGCGCTTCCAGCAGCGCAACCGGCTCCTCGCCGTGCTGTCAGGGGCGACCGTCGTCGTCGAAGCCGGGCACCGATCGTCATCGCTGAACATCGCCGGCCAAGCGCACTCGCTCGGCCGACCCGTCGGCGCCGTGCCCGGACCTGTCACGAGCGCCGCGAGCGCCGGATGCCACCGGCTGATCCAGGAAGGCGTCGCAAGCCTCGTCACCGATGCTCAGGATGTCACCGACCTACTCGACTCCACGAGCGGGTTCTCAGGTGACCGGACCTTCGCCTACTCCCCCGCCCGACGCTTCGACCGCGCCGGCCCCGGCCTCGTGCTCTGAGGGCGTCATGCGAGGTGGGGTGCATAGATGAGCACGACACGAACAGGCACACTCGGCGATGAGTTCGCCAACCTCGGCATCGCGCTCCTGATCGGCGCGGCCGGCTTCGCGCTGCTCCTCCGCCTGGCCGGCACTATCGCAACGTGGGCTACGGGACTCCCGCAACCGACTGGTGGGCCCGAGGCCGGGCTCGCCGTAGTCCTGAATCCAGGCAACCCAGCCACCGCTCTCGGCGCGCCCGGGCTGAACCCTTTCGTGTTCTGGCTCAGTGCTGCCGTGCTGATCACGATCGCCGTGGCCGTAGCGATCTGGTTGTGGTGGATGCTTCGCGGTACAGCTCGCACCCGAAGGCTCGATCCTCACCGCATCGCCGGCATAGCCACGCGAACCGAGGTGACGCGCGCCGCATCCCGCGCCGCGCTCATGAAGCGGGCCATCCACTTGCGCCCCTCGCTCACGAACGCCGGCCCAGCTGACGTCGGCTACGTCCTTGGTCGCGCTCGCGGCACCACGGTCTGGGCAAGCGTCGAGGACTCGATGCTCGTCATCGGCCCACCCCGCTCAGGCAAGGGCGCGCACATCGTCATCAACGCCATTCTCGACGCACCCGGCCCCGTCGTGACCACGTCCACCCGACCGGACAACCTCACCGTCACACTTCGAGCGCGGCAACGGACGGGGCCGGTCGCGGTGTTCGACCCGCAGCACCTCGCCGCGGGCGTCCCTGCCGGCTTGCGCTGGTCGCCCATTCGTGGCTGTGAGGACCCGCTGACCGCGATGATCCGTGCCACCGGCCTTGCCGCCGGAACCGGGCTGTCGGCCGGCGGCGTCGACGGCGGCGGGTTCTGGGAGGCGAAGACCCGCACCGCGCTCCAATCGCTCCTTCACGCCGCCGCCCTCGACCGTCGCCCACCCGCCGAGCTCTTCCGCTGGACCCTCGACCCATCCGCTTCCCACGACGCCGTCTCCATTCTGCTCAGCAACCCGTACGCCGCGACCGGATGGGGCGACTCACTCCAGGCCATGCTCGAGGCCGACCCCCGCACCCGAGACTCCATCTGGCAAGGGGTCTCGCTCTCCCTCGGCGCCCTCGCCGACCCCCGGGTACTCGACGCCGTCTCGCCGACCGACGGCGAGGGATTCGACCCCGAACGATTCCTCCGCAGCAAGGGCACTCTGTACCTCCTCGCCACCGGCGCTGGCGCGAACAACTCCGCAGCGCTCGTCTCGGCGTTCGTCGAAGACCTCATCGAGACCGCCCGACGAATGGCAGCCCGCAATCCCGGCGCACGCCTCGACCCGCCGCTCCTGCTCGCCCTCGACGAGATCGGCAACCTCGCACCCCTGCCATCGCTGCCCAGCCTCATGGCCGAGGGCGGCGGCACCGGGATCACGACGATGCCGGTCCTGCAGTCCCTCGCGCAAGCTCGCACGAAGTGGAGCGACAATGCTGCCAACTCGATCTGGGACTCCTCGATCGTCAAGATCGTCCTCGGCGGAGCATCCAACTCCCGGGACCTCCAAGACCTGTCAACTCTCATCGGCGAGCGCGACGAAGCAACCGACTCGACCACCGTCGGCGACCGCGGATCCCGCTCGTCCCAGCGCTCGATCCGCCGTGTCGCAACGATGCCACCCGACACCATCCGAACGCTCCCGTTCGGCACGGGGCTCATCCTTCTGCGTGCCGCTCCCCCGGTCATCGCCAAGCTGCTTCTGTGGACGAACCGAGCGGACGCCGCGGAGCTACGCGCGCAACGCGTGGAGATCGAACGGCTCCTGCGGAAGCCGGCTCGAGCGGCTGCGCCAGAATCACCGCCGACTCCCGAAGACTGATGACTGCAATCCGATCTTCGAATGTATGTTCGAAGCATGCGCTATTGGCAGCCGAAGCTCCGGGTCGTCGGGCCCGGCACCTGGCTTCAGTTCGACGCAAGCAGGCGCATCGCCATCATCCGAACGGTGACCGCTGGATATCCACCCCGACCCCTCCTCCGCGCCGACACATGGTCCGCAGATGACGACGCGCGCGCCTTCCTCGGCTACTTCCCCGCCGACGACATCCGCCTCTGCGCTGAGGTCGTCTGGACCCTCTACCAAGAAGCGACATCCGCCCCAGTGAAGGACGCCACCGTGAACACGAAGCAGCCCGGATCCACCCAGTGGCACCCGCTCCTCAACGCCGATGAGAACAGTCCAGGCACATGGACCCTGCGCGACTCGGAAGGCCACGCCTACGGCGGCATCCGCATCACACGGCAGGGCACCGACGTCTTCTACCTCGCGCAATACCGCGGGAATCCGATCGGACGATTCGACCGACTCCGAACCGCTGTCGAGACCGTGCACCTCGCCCATGTCCGCACGACGCAGCATCCCCGTGTGCCGCCTGACCCGTACGCGACGCCGCGCCCGTGAATCGGCCGGCGCACCTGTTCCTCGAGCGGACCGATCGGTCCGCCGAAACGAACAGGAGGTCGAGTCCCATGGCTCTTCACACGCAGCAGTCGCTCTCCGGCTTCATCGCCTCGGATCCCCAGCAGTCCATCACCGAGAACGGCGACACCCGCTTCTACGTCCGCATCGGCCAGCCGCACTTCCGCCGGGAAGACGACGGCAGCTTCAGCGAGCTCGAGCCGAGCTTCCACGACCTCGTGACCTACCGCGCCACCGCCGACCGCGCGTTCGCCCGCTTCGCGAAGGGCGACAGCTTCGTCGCCGAGGGGTACGTCCGCACCTTCCAGGTAGAGCGCGACGGCGCGATCATCGAGCGCGAAGAGTTCGTCGCGAAGAAGATCGGCCACGACCTCGCCCGCACGAACTACGACGTCGATCGCTCACGGCGTACTGGACCAGCCGTCGAGCAGGCCGTGCCCGACGCGCTGGCATCACGCCGGCCAGCACTGGTGCGCGACGAGTCATCCGCCCTCGGGCTGTGAGCCGACCATGCCGGATGCCTCGAGCCGCTGGCAGACGGACGACGACTCGCTCGGCGCCGACGCGTTCGACGACCTCGACGGCCCGCTCACTCCGGAGCCGCCGCACCCGATCAACTGGAACCTGCTCACCGCTGAGGAAGCGGAGGTCGAGTGGATTGAACTCAACCGCTGGGTGAACTGGCTACGACGAACGTACGGCCTACCGGCGTCCGTGGTGCCACCGTTCTGGCACCGGCACCCCGAACTCGTCTGGGAACTCTCCGCGCTGCACCTGCACTGGCTCAGCGCTTACGACCCCGACCAGCACGGGTCAGCACCCTACGGCTGGCACCGCGACTTCGCCGACGCCCGCCAACGGCTCCATGACTGGGTCGGAACGTCTGGCACGCGCCTCGACCGCGATCGCCCAACTCGCCAAACTGCCTGGCCGGGTGAGCCTCGTGTTGCTACCGACGAAGATCTCTCGATTGTCGACCGTGAATCGGACTTCGTGCAGTTCGTGATCGAAGACGTCACTCGACGTCGCCACGCTCACGAGGCGTTTCCTTCTCCGACCAAGCACGACCAGGACTAGGGCTGCTATAGAGCTCCTGTGGCTACGTCGACGCGGCTGTGGGCGTCACCATGCGTGGTTTCGCTAATCATCGCGATGCCCGACGAGCTTCTGAGCCTTGGCGTCGTAGATGTAGTCGACGATGCCTCCCGAGATGATCAGCTCGATCGCTTGGTCAATCACGCCGAGCGGCACGATGAACCATTCCGACGGGTCGTAGGCGCGACCCTTGTGATCGGCCTGCGTTAGGTGGAGTCGCGCTGCGGCGAAGACCCGATGCAGAAGGTTCTCCAGCGCGGATGCCTTCAGGTTGTAAGTGCGGTAACTGGCTACGATGTCGACCGGCGCCATGAGGTACGTCGGCGACTTCTCGGCGTTCTTGATCCGATCTTCGACCGCCCCTCGCGTGAAGCCGATCTTGTACAGGTGGTCGATGTCGGCGATTAGTGGGTCTTCGCTGCGGGACCGGAGCACGTAGATGTAACCGCTGACCTCGTCCTCACCGAGGATCTCAGGCAGCTCGGTCCGGGCGACGACGTTGCCGTCCTCGTCACTCAGCCTGATTGCAAGCGACTGCCGATACATGGAGGACTCCGTGCCGTTCTCGAAGACGACCCGCAGCCGCTCGCGCTTGTTCTCCCGCACGGTCGTCTGCTTGTACTCAGTCTCACCGACTTCGGCGACGAACAGCATCACGCCGTTGAGAACGAAGAATGCGCCCGCCACGATGTGGGACATGCCGGGGTAGGGCAGTAGCCTGCTCGCGCCACTTCGCAGCTCATCGTGCTTCTGCTTGAACAGCGGCTCGAATTGCTCGAAGTCCTCGGCCTTCTCACGGCGCGCTGCACTCTCGCTGTCGTGTACTTGGCGGCGCACCGGCAGGTCGGAGACGTCCAGCAGGCCCGTGTCATCGCCGAGCAGGTCGAACTCGTCGTCGCCGAGCAGCTCGTCGATCGACGCCGGCGCCTCGGGCGTCTCCAGTAGTCCGAACTCGTCGAGTGGCTTCAGGGCCGCGATCTTCTCGTCGTTGGCGAGGATCCCGTCCAGTCGTGCGCCGAGTTTCCGCTCGGCGATATCCCGCGTCGTCGAGCTCGGGATCCGGCCGTGGGTGCGCCGGAACTCCACGATCTCCAGGAAGGCCCGCTCAAGCCGATCTGCCGCGGTGATCTTCTGCGGCATGTCGGGCGCGTCTAGCAGGCCATCGAGATCGGAGTCTAGGAGTTCGTCGATGCTGGACGGCGGCTTGAAGCCGTGGTCCTCGGCGGTGCTGGGGTCGCTCATGATTCGTCCGCCATGTCGGTCGCGCGCTGAGCCGCCTCGCGCTCTTGACGCTTCCTTTGTAGGAACAGCACCACCTCGGCGTAGCGCTTCTCCGTCGGCTCGTCGGACCGAACACTCGGCCTGCGACCGTTCACCTTCGCCCACTGCTGGATCTTCGGCCATAACGCGAGCGCTTCCTCCTCGGTGACCTCCACACGCGTGGCCGTGATTGCGTCGGAGATGATCCGCAGCACCGACGGCGTAACCGACTTCGAGATGACCTCGAAGGCCCGCTGGAACGGATTGACCGAGTCGATGAGGTTGATGTTGATGTCGTCGATGTTCACGAACTTGTCGGACATCTTGAGGAAGCGCTTGTCGCCGACGATCTTGACCTCACCATTCTTGATCACCGAGTCCACCACGACCTGCTGCCGCAATTCCTCGACCTGCGACTCGTCCAGATCGGGGTAGCGCTCCCGGATGATCTTGGGGATCAGGATCTTGTTCGTCATTTCAGGGTCCACCGAGCCAATGGCGGCCTTCGCGAATGTGTCGTCTTGCAGGATGGTGGCCTTGAGGTCGTTGAGGTCCGTCTCTACGATCTGCTTGACCCGATCGGTCGAAGGCTCCTTGAAGCCATGGATCTTGATGACGCCCGGCGGGGTCGGCTGGTCGTCGTCGGTTCGCTTGGTCTTGAACTCAAAGTTCTGCGCCAGCACCTGCTCCATCAGCAATGACGCAGTGATCGCCTTCAGCATGTTGTTCACCGAGACTTTCACCTCACTTTGGGGGGCGTCCGGCTCGGCGATCAGATTCGTGAACTGGGCGTGGTCCTTCCCGGGCGAGTCGCGCGTGACACGGCCGATTATCTGGATCACCTCCGTCAGCGAAGCCCGGTAGCCAACGGTGAGGGCGTGCTCCGCGAAAGGCCAGTCGAAGCCCTCTTTGGCCATACCGAGGGCGAGGATCACATCGACGCCGTCCCGATCCTTGGACGCGACGGTGTTGAGGTAGTGCAAGGTATCTGCGCGCTTCTTCTGGTCCGTGTCGTCAACCAGGTCAGCGACACGAAGGATCTCGCCATTGTCGTTCCGGCGGACTTCCATGATCCCCGTGTCCGGGTCGGTGGATTCGACGTGACCGATCGAGTCGATGATGAAGCCGACCTCCTCGATCTTGTCCTTGGTGGACTCGCCCGAGTTGACGTTGGGAATGTGCAGGATCGTCTTCTTGTCGAGGTCGAAGACCTCGGTGATCGCATCCGTGTAGCGGCCTTGATAGAAATGGTGGCCGATGCCGAGCGAGTGCAGGTACTCGTACCCGTTGAGCTGGTCGTAGTAGTTGAACGTGACCGGCATGAACCGCGCTTCATCTTCGGCCGACAGCACAGGTACCGAGTCGCCGCGGAAGTACGAGCCGGTCATCGCCACGATATGGACGTCCGAGCCGTTCATCACGTCGCGAAGCAGCGCGCCGAGGCGGTTGGCCTCGGTGTCGGCAGAAACGTGGTGGAATTCGTCGATCGCGAGCACGGTGCCATTGAAGGCCTCCGGAGCGAGCTTCTCGAACGCGAACCGCAGCGTCGCGTGCGTGCACACCAGCACGGCGTCGGGGCCATCAAGGAAGTCGATGAACGCGCCAACCTTGCCCTGAGACGAGCCGGCATCGCAGAGGTTGTGCTCGGGCTTCACCTCCCAGTCCGCGAAGAAGCCGTGCTCGGTCAGCTTCGTCGACGAGAACGAAGCTCCGATCGACCGCTCTGGGACGGCGACGATGACCTTCTTTCGGTCCTGGTTGTAGAGCTTGTCGAGGGCCACGAACATCAGTGCACGGGATTTGCCCGACGCCGGTGGGGCTTTGACCAGGAGATGCTGGGCATCGCGCTTCGCGAAGACGCGCTGCTGCATCTCCCGCATGCCCATCCCGTCGGTGTTTACCGACCCGCCCGTGTGAGCGTAGGTCACGTTGACAATGTTGACCGGCTTCTTGATCGCGTTCACTTCCGCGCCCCCCTCGTCCTCTTAGCTGGCGCCTTCGCGGCCGCTTCGGCTGTCATCGCCTCATACATAGCGAACAGGTCCGACAACCGCTGCTCATCGGTCTCGTATCCGCGCTTGGAGTAGAGCGAGTCGACCAGCGCATCAACGTCGGCGTGAGCCTGCCGTAGGTCGCTCGGCATCGAATCGGGGTCGTACAACTCGGCGAGAGTGTTCTCGCAGTGGTACTCGCGCACGTCGAGCACACGGAACGCCGCGATGGTGAGCTGCTCCTTCACCGCATCGGTGAGAGGCGGGACGGGGAAGTTGTTGTAGACGATCGTGTTCGAGTACTGGTACCGCATCTCCATGCGGCCAGATACTGCGTTCACCCACGTCATGTGCATCCGCGACGTGAGGAAGGCGAATACCCATGGCTCAGCGTCGTACACGGCGAACCCCTTGTTCGAGATCACGACGTCCGGGCCGAGATACCCCATTGGGATGTAATCCCGGCGCTCTGAAGAGATGCTCGGGACAATGATCGAGTTGGTCGGCTTGTAGCTGATCTGCACGAACCGATGGGGCTGCGAGGCGAATGCGGCCGTACTGCCCGCCTTGCTCTTGGACCGTTCCTCAGCGACTCTTTCCAGGCGAGCTCCGATTGGGGGTATCGCCCTGGCAGCCGTAGCCATCTCGTCTGGGATCCACAGGCAGTATCGCTCACCGTCGTTGATGAACTCAGAGGATCCCATGTAGCGCTTGATGAACAGTTCGCTGCATGGATAAGCGGCAATCATCTGGCGGCGCTCGTCCGCCGACAGAATAAGCCCCCCGCCATCACGCGGCATCGACCCGAACACCATCTCAGGACGTGCCGCACCCAGAGGTTTCGTACGCCGCTGCATTACCACATCTGCCCCGTCTGCGAGGTATCCGTTGATGTTGGTAGCGGCGATCTTGAGGTCGTCGGTGTACACGTACTTTGGCGACGACGACGCGTTGCGAAGACAGATGACCGCGACGGTGACGCCTGCGTTGCGTTTGGCGTTGTTCTCCCACTTGAACGAGGTGTAGGCGTATCCGATCTCGATGCCTTTGGCAAAGATCATCGGAAACATCAGCCCCACGTGCTCGCCCTGCGAAACCGAGTTGGTGGTCACGAACGCAAGCTCAGCTCGCGTGCCCTCGATGTAGTCCGCACCCTTCACGAACCAGAGAGCGATGTAGTCCAGGTTCTTATTGAAGGGTCGCTCTCCGAACACGAACGAAAAATCAGCCTTCATCTCCGCCGTCTGCGCCTTCGCACCTTTGTACGGCGGGTTCCCGATCAGATAGATCTCGCCGCCATCGTTCGGGCAGACGGTGTTCCAGTCCACACGGGCGGCATTGCCCTGCTGGATCCGCCCCGTCTCCTTGAGCGGAATGAGCGGGATGGAGAGGTTGAACTTTGCCCTGAATTCGGTGTTCATCTGGTGCTTGGCGATCCATAGGGAAAGGATCGCGACCTCGACGGCGAAGTCGTCGATCTCGATGCCGTAGAAGTTCTCGATGTTGATGTTCGACACGGCATACAGCACCTGATGGTGGACATCGAGCTCGGCGAGCCGTTCCAAGATTGCATGCTCCACACGCCGTAATTCCTTGTAGGCGATGATCAGGAAGTTGCCCGAGCCACAGGCTGGATCGAGGACTTTGATCTCACTGATTCGCGTCAGCAGGGCTTCGAGCTTCTTTACCGAGTCGTACCCGGCGTCGAGTTCCTCCTTGAGCCCGTCGAGGAACAGCGGCTCGATCGTCTTGAGGATGTTTGGGACCGAGGTGTAGTGCTGCCCGAGATCCGAGCGGTCACCGGGCGTGACGATCGCCTGAAACATCGACCCGAAGATGTCGGGGTTGATCTCGCGCCAGATCAGCGTGCCTGACTCGATGAGCAGATCCCGGGCCCTCTTGGTGAAATTCGGCACGATGTGGTCAGTCTTCATGCTGAAGAGTCGGCCATTTACGTACGGAAAGCTGGCCAGATGCTTCGGCTTGTCCGCGACGAGTTCGGTGTCGAGCGCAGCGAACAGGTCGACGAGGAACTCCGCGACGTCCGACCCGTCCGCCTGAGTGTGCGAGCCGACGGCGTTAGTGAATAGGCTCTCGTCGAAGATCCCGGTGTCCTCAGCGAAGAAGCAGAACAGCAGCCGGGTGAAGAAGACATTCAGTGCGTGACGGCCGTGCGGGAGCTCGAGTAGCCCGGGGTTGGCGGCGAGAAGCTCGTCGAAGAGCTTGCCCATCCGCTCGGCCGCCTTGACGTCGGCGTGCGCCTCGGCGACATACTGCGCCTTCTCCATGCCCGCCCAGGGCAGGAAGAACGTGAAGTGCTGGCCGATGTCCCGAATCGGTATCATCAGGTTCTCGCCAGTCTTCGTATCGACGGCGAGCAGCTGGTCGTAGTCCGTGACGATCACGAACCGCGTGTTGTAGCGCACCACAGTCGGCGAACTCTTGAGCTCGTCGATCACGCCGAGCGGGTCGTCGGTCGTCTCCTTGAAGTAGACAACGTTCTTCTGCGCGACCTCCGTCGTCTTGTCGTCCGCCACACTGAGGGAGCCATTGCGCAGCCGCGTGACGTTGGCCCGTGGCTTCCCGTACGCAAGCAGCAGATCGAAGATGAACTCACGGTCGTACGCGTCGCGTCCTCCGAGAGGGGCGACGCGCTCCTCGACGGCCTTGAGGTTTAGCCTCGCCATGAATCTTGTTCCTTCACGAATCGCGATCTCACTGATGGCCTTTTGGAGGCGCTGCGCTCCTGGCCCAGCTCCGTCGAGCGAGCCTGAGCGTTGTACGCCCGCACGCGGCTGCCGCCCGGCCCGTGAACGGGCAGAGGCATGCCCCAACGTGATCCTATTGGCGCTCCCCGACATGGAGGGTAGACCCTCGGGTCAAGTGTCTCCGCGATCAGTCATTACCGGAGCCTTGAGTTGCCGCGCCGGAATGCGCTCTCGCGCTGCGCCCGGGCCCGCACCTCGCGCTGCGGCTGCGGCTGCGGCTGCGGTCCACCTCCGGCGAACAGATCGCTACAACCTGGAGGAGGCGCTGAAGCCCCGGACCCGGCGTACCCTGTCGCCGCAGAGCGTATATTTCGAGCTCACAGTTCAAGCATGATTGTCGGCCATCCCGCTCTATTGACGGCGGGCATGACAATGTATGGTTTTGATCTCCATTACCAGGCGACCGGCATGTCGCGACCACGATGGCGACCATGGACGGTCAGCTATCCGCCCAGACGATGTGCCGGACCATCGACCCACCACGTAGAACAGTTTGCCTTGGCTCACCGCCCGAGCCTGTCACACACGTGCACGGCGACCCACCTTGCGACGAAGAGACCGGCCAGGAAATTCTGGCGACGGCGACATGCATCAGCTCAGCCGATCACCTAGGGTCGGGATCCGGCGCCAACCTCTGCAACACCTCCGCCGCCACCGAATTCACCGACCGATCCGGCTCTGCATAGTGTTCCTTGGTTGTCGAGGTGGACGTGTGTCCGAGCACGTCGGCAGCAGTCTGGATTCCGACCTCGTTGGCGAGCAGCGTCGCGCCAGTCCGGCGGAAGGCGTGCGGGGTGATCTCCATGTCCTCCATGCCGGCGCTCGCGAGGATCGCCCGAAACGTCCGCCGCGCGTTGTTCGGGGTGAGCGGGGTCCCCTTCCGCGAGTGGAAGAGCAGCGCCTCATCGTTCTCGCCCGCGATCAGCGCCAGCCTCCGGCGGATCACCTCAGCGGCGAACGGCGGCACCGCGATCACGCGATTCGACTCATGGGTCTTCGGGTGCGACTGCCGGAAGACGCCCTTGCCCCTGCTCACGATGATCGTGCCCGCGACGTACACCCGGGGCGGGTCTACGGTCATGTCCACGTCGCACTTACGCAGGGCCAAGGCTTCACCGATCCGCGTGGCGGTTCCGAGCATGACCTCGATGAGGTCGCGGATCTGGCCGTCTGGTCGTGGGCCGAGTCGTCCCTCCTCCGTGCGCCAATCTCGCGCCGCCTGCCGGATCTGCGCGATCTGCTCGGACGTGAGCGCCTTCGGCACGTGCTTCGGCTTCTTCAGCCTCGACGTCTCCTTCACCGGGTTGCGCGGGACGATCTCGCGCCGCACCGCGAACGACATCACCATCCCGAGGATCGTCCGCGAGTGCTTCGCCCGCGGGTACGACTTCGCCCGCTGGGTCTTCAGGAAGCTCTCGACTCGCCCGACGGTCACCTCGCGCACGGTGAAGTTCCCGAACGTGGGCATCACGAGTGTCCGGAGCTCGCGCTCGTACGTGTCCTTCGTGTTGTCCGCCAGATCGTGATCCCGACACATGTCCTCCAGCCACGCGGCGGCAAGGTCGCTGAAGGGCGAATCCGCAGAGAGCCCGTCGGCGCCGTCACCGAGCCGCATCCGACCCGTGAGCTCCTTCTTCAGCGCCCACGCCGCCGCCGCTCGACTCTCAGCGGTCCACGAAACCTGGCGCGTCACGCCATCCCAGTCGCGGTACCGCGTCGAGGCGCGGTACTTGCGCACTGCGACCTTCTGCACGGTGATCTCCCCGAACGTGCCGATCGGCAGGCGCTTCCGACCCGCCATCAGCGTCCACCGCCGCCACGCGTCGTCGCCGGCTCGGCCTCGTGCAGCCGCTCGAGCCAGCGCCGGACGTCGCAGATGCGGTAGCGGATCTCCCGCCCCACACGGATGCCGGAGGGACCCCTCCCGTCGGCGCGCAGATCGTAGATCGCCTGCGCCTGCACGCCGAGGTACTCGGCGAGCTCGCTGGTCGTCAACATCGGCTCGAGACCGAGTCCGGAGATGCGTTCGCTGTCCATGACACATAGGTGTCCGAGGACATCCCAGACGAGCCGAACCCGCCCGAGCACCTCCCGTTCAGGAGGGCCCGTACGACCGTTTCTCGACCAAAAGTGTTGGATAAACGTGTTGCGCATCAAATCTCGTCCCTCCGCTTGGGACAAGAAACCCTGATGAGTCGAGATTTCGAGGTAGGGCGGACGGGACTTGAACCCGTGACCGATGGATTATGAGTCCACTGCTCTGACCGGCTGAGCTACCGCCCCGTGCGCCGGGTCACTCGGGGAGTGCCGCCGGTGCGACGTCGGTGACCGGTTCGGTCACCGGCTTCCCACGATACAGATTCTCGAACGTCGTGATGGTGCGCTGGATGTCGTGTGCGGCGATGAGCCGCAGGGACTCCTCCTGCATCCGGCGGTACTCCGTCGGCGCGGCCTCGAGGACGACCCGCAACTTCGCGGCCAGATCCTCCGCGCTGCCGGGCGTGAACAGGTAGCCGTTCTCGCCGTCGTGCACGAGGTGCGGCAGCGCCATCGCGTTCGCAGCGACGACCGGCAGCGCCGACGCCATGGCCTCCATCGTCACGATGCTCTGCAGCTCGGCGATGGACGGCATGGCGAGGACGGACGCGCGGTGATACGCCTCGCGGAGCTCCTCGTCGGTGACGTAGCCCGTGAACGTGACCCGGTCGGCGATCCCGAGCTCGCTCGCGAGGTGCTCGAGGTTGCGCTTCTGGTCGCCGCCGCCGACGATCTCCACCTTCACGTCGAGCTCGTCGGGCAGCATCGTGATCGCGTTGAGCAGCACGTCGATGTGCTTCTCGTGCGTGACGCGGCCGACGAAGATGATGCGGTTCTCGGTGCGCGGCTCCCAGTTCGGGGAGTACTTGTGCGCGTCGATGCCGCACGAGATCGCGTGGACCCCGCGCAGGCCCGTCGCCCGCTCGAGGAAGTCTGCGGCCCGGCGGGTCGGCGTCGTGACGGACTCGGCGCGGCTGAAGCTGCGTCGCGCGGCCTTCCACGCGAGCCCGACGGCCCACTCGCGCCAGGCCCTCGGGATGAGCGAGAACTCGAGCATGTTCTCGGGCATCATGTGGTTGGTGCCGATGATGCGGATGCCACGCTTCTGCGCCTCGACGGACAGGCCGCGACCGACGATGATGTGCGACTGGAAGTGCACCACGTCGGGCTGCACCATGTCGAGCACGCGGGCGCTGTTCTGCTTGATGCGCCACGGCAGTGCGAAGCGGAGCCAGTCGTGCGGATACCAGCGCCAGCTGTAGAGGCGGTGCGCGGTCATCTCCTGACCTTCGTGCACCTCCTTCCAGCTACCGTGCTTGCGGCTCGCGGCCGGGGCCATGACGTGCACATCGTGGCCGCGCTCCACCAGGCCGGCGGCGAGTCGCTCGGCGAACCGGGCGGCGCCGTTGACGTCGGGCGCGAAGGTGTCGGCGCCGATCAGGATGCGGAGGGGACGCTCCGCGTCGGCAGCGGCTGACGCGCTCGGTGTGTCGGACACGTGGTGCTGTACCTCGCAGTTCGTGGGCTGTGGTGGCCCGGGCGGAAGGGATCGGGGGCCGATCGCCGGGGCGTGCCCGGCTCGATGGCCGGAGGCTCCATCCGAAGATAGTCTACGAGACCCCCGTGCGGGCGACCTGACCCGCGGCGCGGTTCAGAGGCGGGTCTGCGGATGGTTCGCGGCCAGCCGGAACACTCCCCAGACCGCGACCGCGCCCGTGACGATGAACACGAAGGTCGCCCACAGCGGCGCCTGCGACGCCTCGCCGAGCACGATCACGCCGATGAGGACCGCCACCATGGGGTCGACCACCGTGAGTCCGGCGATCACCAGGTCGGGCGGGCCGCTCGCGTAGGCGTTCTGGACGAAGTACGCCCCGAGCGCCGTCGCGGCGAGGAGGGAGAGGACGCAGAGGAGCGTGATCCACTCGAACTCGCCCTGCTGCAGGCGGTTCAGCACGACCTTCGCGAGCGTGGCGACGAAGCCGTACAGGACTCCGGCCATGATCACGTAGTAGAGCGCCCGGATGCGCCGACGCCAGAGCGCGAAGGTGATCGCCGCGGCGGTGAGCACGACCGCGAGGACGATCAGGATCGTGACGATCTGGCCGACCGACACCGGCTTGCTGACGGCCGTGAACGCCGCGACGCCCACGAAGATGAAGACGCCGCCCACGCACATGACGATGGCGACGATCGACTTGTGGTTCAGCTTCACGTGGTTGAGCCGGGAGTTCAGGATCGAGGTGATCACGAGCGCGAGGGCTCCGAGCGGCTGCACCACGATGAGGGGCGCGAAGTAGAGGCTCGCGAGCTGGAACATGATCGCGAGCCCGAGCATCAACGTGCCGAGCACCCACGAGGGGCGTGCGAGCAGGAGCGCGAGCTGCCTGCCGTTGAGGCCCTTGCCGAGCGTGTCGGCGGTGAGTGCCTCGACCTTGACGACGCCGCGATGCTGGAACTGGGCGCCCATCGACAGGAAGACCGCGCCGATCAGTGCCAGCGGGATGCCGATGAACTGTGTCGGATCGAGCGGGATGAGCTCGGTCAGTTCGGTGAGGTCGGGATCCACGCATCGACCCTACCTGCTCCCCCGTCGTTATCCTTGGCGAATGGCCGTCCTCCCCATCCGCATCACGGGCGACCCCGTGCTCCACGCTCCGGCGTCGCCGGTCGACGACATCGACGACGGGATCCGGGCCCTCGTGACCGACCTCTACGACACGATGGACGCCGCCCCCGGTGTCGGCCTCGCGGCTCCCCAGGTCGGCGTGCCGCTGCGCGTGTTCACGTTCGGCTGGACCGACGAGGACGACCGGACGTGGCGCGGCGTCGCCATCAACCCGGAGCTCTGGATCTCCCCGCCGGTGCCCGGCATGCCCGATGATGAGGACGAGTCCGAGGGCTGCCTGTCGTTCCCCGGCGAGCGGTTCGGGCTGCGCCGTGCCGATCGCGCGATCCTGCGGGCCACCGACCTCGAGGGCGAGCCGTTCGAGATCGTCGCCGACGGATGGCTCGCGCGGATCTTCCAGCACGAGTACGACCACCTCGACGGCATCCTCTACACCGACCGCCTCGACGACCACGACCAGCGCATCGTGCAGAAGATCACGAAGAAGCGCGGCTGGGGGCGTCCCGGGAGCAGCTGGATGCCGGGTGTGGACGACCTCGAGGGCTGACGCGCGCGAGTGCCCGCGCCGCGGCATCCGTCGACCTGCCGGTCAGGCGAAGAAGCGGATGCCGGCGGCCACCGCGGCCGCGACGGCCACGACGACGATGAACGGCGTGCGCACCGCGTAGAGCGCGGCGGCGACGATCACGGCGGGCACGCGGGCGTCGACCGTGAGCGCCTGCCCGTCGCCGAGCGTCTGGACCGCGATGAGCGCGGCCAGGAGCGAGACGGTCAGCAGGTCCGCGATCCGCGCCGGCCGCTCGCGCTCGAGGAACCCGGCCGGAACGAGGTGGCCGGCGAGCTTCAGGCCCAGCGTCGCGGCCGTCGCGACCAGGATGACGTGCCAGACGGTCATGCCTCGCCCCTCCGCCGGAGGAGGTCGAACCAGCCGATGACGACCGCGACCGCGGCCGCGACGAGCACCGGGAGTCCCGGGGTGAGCACGGGCGTGGCGATGGTGGCGACCACCGCTGCGACGACCGCCGTCGCGCCCGCCTGGAGCCGCTTCAGCCGTGGCCACAGCAGGCCGAGGAACGCCGCCGCCGCAGCCGCGTCGAGTCCGTAGGCCCGGGTGTCGCCGAGCGCATCGCCGATGAGCGCACCCGCGAGCGTCGTGAGGTTCCAGCCGACGAAGATCGCGATGCCCGTCACCCAGAACCCGACGCGCGCAGCCCGGTCGCTCGTCTGCGCGAGCGCGACGGCGGTCGACTCGTCGATCGTGAGCCAGGCGGCCGCGACCCGGTGCGGCACCCCGTGGTCGCCGACGACCGGTCGCATGCGCATGCCGTAGACGACGTTGCGCACGCCGAGGAGGGCCGCAGCGGCGACGGCCGATCCGCCCGCCGCCGCTCCCCCGGACGCGATGACGCCGACCAGGGCGAACTGCGATCCACCGGTGAACATCACGAGGCTGAGGAAGCACGCCTGCCAGACGTCGAGCCCGGATGCGACGGCGAGGGCGCCGAACGACACGCCGTACGCGGCCGTCGCGAGACCGACGGCGATCCCGTCGCGCCGGGCGCTGCGGACCGCGGCCCCACCGGCGGCGGCGTCCGCGACATCGGACACGAGACCTCCCGGGGTGACGAAAGGCCGCCCGGGAACCGGACGGCCTTCGAGAGCTCCCCCACTTGGACTCGAACCAAGAACCTATCGGTTAACAGCCGATTGCTCTGCCAATTGAGCTATGGAGGATCGCGTATTGCGCAGGGATCACTCTAGCAAAACGACCGCCCCAGTCCCAATTCGAGGCGGCCTCAGGTCCATCAGTACCCGGCCTCGAGATCGATGACGCCCTCGAAGGCGCCGTCGCCCAGGAATGCGCGCGTGTTCCGGCCGATCCGCTCGGCGAACAGCGGCACCGTCATCGCGTCCGTGTCGGCGACATGCGGCGTCACGATGCAGTTCGGCGCGGTCCAGAGCGGATGCCGCGGCGGCAGCGGCTCCGGGTCGGTGACGTCGAGGCCCGCACCCCCGAGCCGACCGGACCCGAGCGCCGTGAGGAGCGCGTCGGTGTCGACGATGGCCCCGCGGGCGACGTTCACGAGGACGGCGCCGTGCGGCATCGCGGCGAACGCGTCGCGTCCGATCATGCCGCGGGTTCCGTCGGTGAGCGCCGCCGTGACGAACACGACGTCGGCGTCGGCGAGGGCGTCGACGAGCCCGACGGAGGTCACCGTTCGCCCGGCGCCCGGCACCGCGGCATCCGTTCGCCGAACCACCGTGGCCCGGACGCCGAAGGGCTCGAGCAGCCGCAGCAGCTCGACCGTGATGCCCCCGCCGCCGACGAGGACCACGTGAGTCCCGTGCAGCGTTCGACCGAGCTCGTCGTGCGCCCACCGCCCCGCACGGACCCGCCGCGGCAGCTCACGGAGCAGGGCGAGGGCGAGCATGAGGGCGTGCTCGGCGACCGGCCCGGCGTAGGAGCCCTTCGCGCTCGTCCACGTCCGGCCGTCGCCGGCGTGGCGACGCAGCAGGCCCGAGAACGCGTCGACGCCGGCCCACGGCAGCTGCACCCACGAGATCGCCGGATACGCGGCGAGCACGCGTTCGAGCTCGTCCTCGCCCGACGGGCTCGTCCACACCAGTCCTCTCGTGTCCCCGGAGAGCGGCTCGACGACTCCTCCGGCGTCGACGACCGCGGTGGCGAACCGCGGCTCGACGTCGGACACGATCGCGATGGTCCCGCGGCCGGTTCCGTCGACGGACGAGGTGGTCACGCCGACTGCTCGGGCCTCAGGTCGTCGATGACCGCGTGACCGCCGTCGAGCGCCGAGCCGAGTGCCCGCACGTACGGGTGCGCGGGGTCGCGGAACAGCTCCTCCATCGTGCCGAGCGCCACCAGCCGGCCCTGGTCGAGGACCGCGAGCCGGTCGGCGACACGGCGCAGCACCGGCAGGTCGTGCGTGATGACGATCGCCGAGAACGTGTGCCCGTCACGCAGCTCGCCGATCAGCTGGGCGACGGCGTCGCGCACGGTGAGGTCGATCCCCGCCGTCGGCTGGTCTGCGATGAGCAAGGACGGGCCCAGGACGAGCGCGCGGGCGAGCGCGACGCGCTGGCGCTGGCCCCCGCTCAGCTCGTACGGGTATCGATCGAGCATGCCGAGGGGCAGCCGGACCGCGTCGACCATCGTCGCCACGCGCGTCGCGAGCGCCCTCCGGTTGTAGCGTCGGTCGCGCTCGAGGATCGGCTCGCCGATGATCTCGGCGACCGTCCGGTCGGCCGGCAGGTGCTCCGCGGCGTCCTGCGCGAGGTAGCCGACGCGGAAGCGCAGCTCCGGCACCCTGCGGCGCGGGATGCCGCGCAGCGGCGTTCCGAGCACGATCGCGTCGCCACCCGTGATCACCGGCCGCACCTCGCCGCCGGGAGCTGCGGGCTCGAAGGCCACGCCCGAGAGCACCCGCGCGAGGGTCGACTTGCCGCTGCCGGCCGAGCCGAGCAGCCCGAGCACCTCGCCTGGCGCGAGCCGCAGGTCGACGCCCCGCAGCGCCACATGGGCTGCGCTGGCACCGTGAGCCGGATACTCGACCGACAGGTCGCTGACGACGACCGGGTGCCCGTGTGCTGCCGTATGGCTCATCCCGCGACCTCCCGGATCCGGCGCAGCTCCTCGCGCCGCTCGGCCTGTGCGGCCGGGTCGGGCACCGGCAGCGACGCGAGCAGCCGCTGGGTGTAGGGGTCCTCCGGCGCACCGAGCACCTCGGCGCCGGTGCCCTCCTCGACGAGGCGCCCGCGGTAGAGCACCGCGATGCGATCGGCGAGCAGGTCGACGACAGCGAGGTCGTGGCTGATGAACAGCGAGGCGAACCCGAACTCGCGCTGGAGCTCGGCGAACAGCTCGAGCACGCGCGCCTGCACCGAGACGTCGAGCGCCGACGTGGGCTCGTCGGCGATCAGCAGCTCCGGCTCGAGCGCGATCGCCCGCGCCAGGCTCGCGCGCTGCCGCTGGCCGCCCGAGAGCTCGTGCGGGAACCGGTCGCCGTACGCCGCGGGCAGCTGCACCGCCTCGAGCAGCTCGTCGACGCGCGGCCGGGCATCCCGGGCGTCGACCGCGCGCTCGTGGATGACGAGGGGCTCGGCGACGCATTCGGCGATGGTCAGCAGCGGGTTGAAGCTCGATGCCGGGTCCTGGAACACGAACCCGATGCGGCTTCGCGATGGCCGGAAGGCGCGCTCGCGGATGCCGTTCATCTCGTGCCCGAGCACCTGCAGCGATCCGCCCGTGACCTTCGTGAGTCCCGCGATGGCGCGACCGATCGTGGTCTTGCCCGAGCCGCTCTCGCCGACCAGGCCGAGCACCTCGCCCGGACGGATGAGGAGGTCGACACCGTCGACGGCACGGAAGCCGGCACGCCCGAGTCGCCCGGGGTACTCGATCTCAAGCCCGCGCGCCTCGACGACGGGCGTCTGCTCGGCCCAGCCCTCCGGTCGGGCTGCCGCGCGCTCCGCGGCCTTCGCCACGCCGTGCCCCACGTACGGCACCGCGGCGAGCAGTCGCTTCGTGTAGTCGTCCTTCGGCGCGGCGAACAGCTCGGTCGCCGTGGCCTCCTCGACCACCCGCCCCTGGTACATGACCGCCACACGGTCGGCGAGGTCGGCCACCACGCCCATGTTGTGCGTGATCAGCACGATCGCCGTGCCGAACTCGTCGCGGACACGGCGGAGCAGGTCGAGGATCTCGGCCTGCACGGTGACATCGAGCGCGGTCGTGGGCTCATCGGCGACGATGAGGCCGGGCTCGAGGACGAGGGCCATCGCGATGACGACGCGCTGCTTCTGCCCACCGGAGAACTGGTGCGGGAAGTGGTCGACCCGCGTCTCGGGATCGGGGATGCCCACCTTGCCGAGGATGTCGATCGCCTTCGCGCGCGCTTCGGCCTTCGAGACCTTCCCGTGGGCGCGCAGCCCCTCCATGATCTGCCAGCCCACGGTGTAGACCGGGTTCAGGGCCGTCGACGGCTCCTGGAACACCATGGCGACGTCGGTGCCGCGGATGCCGCGCAGCTGCGTTCCGCTCAACGTGATCACGTCGTGCTCCGCGGTGCCCGCACGGTTCGAGAGCACGACCGCGCCGCGCGTCGTCGCCGTCTCGGGGAGCAGGCCGAGGATCGTCTTCGCGGTGACGGTCTTGCCGCTGCCGGACTCGCCGACGATGGCGAGCACCTCGCCGCGTTCGACCGACAGGCTGACGTCGTCGACGGCCTTGACGGCGCCGGCGTCGGTCGCGAACGACACGCCCAGGTTCCGGATGTCGACCACCGTGCTCATCGCCTGACCTCGATTCCGTGCTCGTCGAACGTCTCGCCGTCTTCCAGTCCCGCGAGTCCGCCCGGGCCTGCGCCGAGGGTGCCGCCGGGGACGACCGAGGTCTCGGCGACCTCGCCGGCGGCCTGCGCGACGCGACGCCGGCCGCGCAGGCGCGGGTCGGCGAGGTCGTTGAGGCTCTCGCCCACGAGGGTGATGCCGAGCAGCGTGAAGACGATGGCGAGGCCCGGGAACATCGCCGTCCACCAGATGCCGCTCGTGACATCCGACTGGGCCTTGAACAGGTCGTAGCCCCATTCGGCCGCCGCGGTCGGCTCGATGCCGAAGCCCAGGAAGCCGAGCGCTGCGAGCGTGAGCACCGCTTCGGACGAGTTGAGCGTGATGATGAGCGGGAGCGTGCGCGTGGCGTTGCGGAACACGTGCTTCACCACGATGCGACCGTTCGACGCGCCGAGGACCTTCGCCGACTCGACGTACGCCTCGGACTTGATGCGCACGGTCTCGGCGCGAATCACCCGGAAGTACTGCGGGATGAACACGACCATGATCGAGATCGCCGCAGCGAGCACGCCGCCGAGCAGGCTGGACTGCCCGCCGGAGATCACGATCGACATCACGATCGCGAGCAGCAGCGACGGGAAGGCGTAGATGGCGTCGGCGATGACGACGAGCACCCGGTCGAGCCAGCCGCCGAAGTACCCGGCGTAGAGGCCGAGCGTCACGCCGATGAAGATCGACAGCAGCAGGGCGAGCACGATCACCAGCACTGCGGTCTGCGTGCCCCAGATCACGCGCGACAGCACGTCGTAGCCGCCGACGGTCGTGCCGAGGAGGTGCTCGGGCGACGGGGGCTGCTGCGTGCCGAACGACCCGTCGTCGTCGCGGCGCTGCGCGAATCCGTACGGCGCGAGCACGGGGGCGAGCGCCGCCGTGATGAGGAACACGCCGACCATGATCAGGCCGGCGACGAGCATGCCGCGCTGGAGCCCGACGCTCTGGCGCAGCTGGTGCACGACCGGGAGACGGTCGACCAGCCGGCGGCGCGGGGCGGCCGGGGCGGTGGTGACGGATGCCGTCGACATCTCAGTACCTCACCCTCGGGTCGATGAACGCCGCGATGATGTCGACCACGAAGTTCGTGAGGGCGACGATGACGGCGAGCAGGGCGACGATGCCCTGCACCGCGACGAAGTCCCGCGACTCGAGGAACTCGGCGAGGATGAAGCCCAGACCCTTCCACTCGAAGGTCGTCTCGGTCAGCACGGCCCCGGCGAGCAGCAGCGCGATCTGCATGCCGATCACGGTGATGATCGGGATCAGCGCGGGCCGGTAGGCATGTCGCTTCAGCAGCCGTCGCTCGCTGACGCCGCGCGAGCGTGCCGCGTCGACGTAGTCCGTCGCGAGGGTTCCGATCACGTTCGTCCGCACGAGGCGGAGGAAGATGCCCGCGGTGAGCAGGCCGAGGGCGATGGCCGGGAGGACCGCGTGCGAAAGCACGTCGAGGACGACCTCGGGATCGCCGGTGAGGATCGCGTCGATGGTGTAGAGCCCGGTGCTCGTGTCGAGCAGCTGCATCTGGATCTCGGAGCTCACCGTCGCCCGGCCCGCGACGGGCAGCCATTTCAGCCACACCGCGAAGACGAGCTTGAGCAGCAGGCCGGCGAAGAAGATGGGGATCGCGTACCAGAGGATGGCGAGCACGCGGTAGACGGCGTCCTGCGGCTTGTCGCGATGGTAGGCGGCGCGCAGTCCGAGCGGGATGCCGACCGCGAACGCGACGATGAGCGAGTAGAAGACCAGCTCGAGCGTCGCGGGGCCGTAGGTGAGGAGCACCTCGAGGACCGGCCGGTTCGTGGTGATCGTCTCGCCGAAGTTGCCGGTGAAGATCTGGCCGAGGTACTCGACGTACTGCACGAAGACGGGCCGGTCGTAGCCGGCCTCGGCGCGCAGCTGCGCGAGCTGATCGGCGCTCAGGCGCCCGCCCTGCGCGGCGGTGATCGGGTCGCCCGTCGTGCGCATCAGGAAGAAGACGACCGTGACGAGGATGAAGATCGTCGGGAAGATCAGCAGGAAGCGGATCAGCAGGTACCGTGCGAAGCCGCCTCCTTGCGCCTTCGCCTTGGGCCGATCCGGTTGGGGTGCCCCCTCCGACGGGGGCACGGTGTCAAGCGTGGTGCTCATGGATTCCTCAGGGGTACAGGGGAACGGGGGCGACCCGCGGTAGCAGATCGCCCCCGTCGTCGAGCTTCAACGACTCTAGCCCGTGGCTAGCCCTTCGACAGCGCCGCGTAGCGGAACTTGAACGACGCGTCGAGCGTGTCCTCGGCACCCTCCACATCGGCGCCCACGACGGCGATCTGCGCGCCCTGCATGTACGGCAGGGTCGACAGGTCGGCCGCGACCGCGTCCTGGATCTCGCCGATGAGCGCCTCGCGCTCCGCGGGGTCGGCCGTGACGGCCTGCTGCAGGATGAGGTCGTTCACCTCGGGGTTGTCGTAGTGATTCGCGAGGAAGTTCTCCGTGAGGAAGAACGGCGTGAGGTAGTTGTCCGCGTCCGAGTAGTCCGGGAACCAGCCGAGCTGGTACACCGGGTACAGGTCGGCGACGCGGTCGTCGGAGTACTGGACCCACTCGGTCGACTGCAGGTTGACCGTGAAGAGGCCGTCCGCCTCGAGGCTGTCCTTGATGACGGCGTACTCGTCGGAGGACGACGGGCCGTAGCGCTCGGCGACGTACTGGATGCTGATGTCCAGCGGCGTCTCGATGCCGGCGGCCTCGAGCACCTCGGCCGCCTTGGTGGCGTCCGGAGCGCCGTTGCCGTCGCCGTAGAGCTCCTTGAGCGCCTCGTTGGCGCCGGTCAGGCCCTCGGGCACGTAGGAGTACAGCGGCGTGAAGGTGCCCTTGTACACCTCCTCCGAGATCGCGTCGCGGTCGATGAGGTGCGCGACCGCCTGGCGCACGGCCAGGGCCTTCGCCTCGTCGGCCTCCGCCGTGGTCGCGCCGAACGGCATCGTGTTGAAGTTGAAGACCATGTAGCGGATCTCGCCGCCCGGGCCGTCGACGACCTTCACGTTGTCGTTGCCGCGGAGGTCCTCGATGTCGGTCGCGCTGAGGGTGCGGTTCGCGACGTCGATGTTGCCCTCCTGCACGTCGAGCTTCAGGTTCGACGCGTCGGTGTAGTAGCGGACGTTGACCGTCTCGGTCTTCGCCTCGCCGAGCAGCCCCTGGTAGTCGGGGTTGGCCTGGTACGACACGAGCTCGTTGAAGTTGTAGGTCGTGATCGTGTACTGGCCGGCGAACGCCTCGCCCTCGACGATCTCGTCGTCGGAGGTCAGCGCGTCGGCTGAGAAGACGTCTTCATCGACGATCGGGCCGACCGGGCTCGAGAGGATCTGCGGGAAGATCTGGTCGTTCGGCGACTTGAGGTTGAACACGACGGTGAGGTCGTCGGGCGTGTCGACGCTGTCGAGGTTGTAGAGCAGCGACGAGGGGCCGTTGGGGTCGGCGATCGCGAGCTGGCGGTCGAACGTGAACTTCACGTCGGACGAGGTGAGCTCGTTGCCGTTGGCGAAGGTGAGGCCCTCCTTGAGGGTCACCGTGTACTCGCTCTCCGAGGTGAACTCGGCCGACTCCGCGATGTCGGGCTCGACATCGGGGCTGCCGTAGGGGGTGTTCATGAGGAACGGGTACACCTGGTTCATCACCGCGAACGAGCCGTTGTCGTACGAGCCCGCGGGGTCGAGGGCCGTGATCTGCTCGGTCGTGCCGATGGTGAGCGTGCCACCGGCCTCGCCGCCCTCGTCGTCGCCGCCGGCGGTGCAGCCGGTGAGCGCGAGGGCCGCGGCGGAGAAGCCCGCGGCGAACGCGAGCGCCCGCCTGCGGTTCGTGGATGCGGATGACATATCCGTCTACCTCTTCCTGTCAGGTGATCGCGCGCGGGGTCGCCGCGTCACGATCTCGTATCTCTCAGGCCTAGCACAACCGCCGTCCCCCGTTCGGGGCGCGGGGATCCCGGAACGTCGAATGTGACCGATCTGCAACCTTGTGCTCATGTGCGCAGCGTCGACCCTGAGCGGCCCTCAGTTCAGGGCGCAGCGGTGAGCGGATGCCGCCCCCGGGGGCCGCGCGGCGGGTCAGTCGGCACGCAGTCGGCGTCGCTCGTCCTCGAGGGCGACGAGCGCGCGCTGGATCGCCGTGTAGGTGGCGGTGTCGGAGCGGTCGGCACGCTGGAGGCGACCCAGCAGCTCCTGCTTCTGGCGGAGCAGTTCGCGGTCGACGAGTGCGCCGACCACGCCGCGGACGTACGCCGTGAGCTCGACCTCGTTCCGTTGCGGCACGGGCAGCACTGCGAGCTGCTGCACGATCGACGCGAACGGCGGCGGGACCTCGGCGACGACGCGGTCGACCGTGACGGTCGCCGTCGCGGTCGCTCCCCTGCCCGGTTCGTCGACGGATGCCGCGGCGAGGGCCGACGCGATGCCGTCGCGAACGACCGCGAGCGTCGCGTTGCCGAACCGGCAGTCCACTCCCTGCCGCAGCAGGTCGACTCCGACCGCCTCGGGATACCCGAGCATGGCCTGGAGGGCGTCGCGCTCGAGGCGGGTCGCGGGGTCGTTCGGCAGGTCGCGGATGGAGAATGCCCGTGCCGGCTGGGCGCTGTTGGACGGCTCGCCGTGCGCGGCGCCTCCGGGCGCGCCGTTCGAGCCGCCCGCGGGCCTCGCCGGGTCGCGCGGCCCATCGCGACGGTCGCCGCCCCGGTCTCCACGCTCGGCGCGGTCGCCCCGGCCGGATGCGCCTGGGCCGGGTGCGCCTCGGTCACGGCCCTCCGCCGCGCGGACGGCGCGCGTGACCTCGCCGAGCTCCATCCCGAGCATGCGTGCCAGCTCGCGCGTGTAGCCGGGCCGGAGCGCCGGGTCGCGGATGTCGGCGACGATCGGCGCTGCGGTGCGCAGCGCGTTCACGCGCCCCTCGACGGTCTCGAGGTCGAACCGCGACAGCGTGTGCCGGATCACGAACTCGAACATCGGCGTCTTCGACTCGACGAGGGACCGCACCGCGCCGTCGCCGCGCGCGAGGCGCAGGTCGCAGGGGTCGAGGCCGTCGGGCGCGACGGCGACGAATGTCTGGGCCGCGAACCGCCGCTCCTCGCCGAAGGCGCGCATCGCCGCCTTCTGCCCGGCCTCGTCGCCGTCGAACGTGAACACGACCTCGCCGACGCCCGAGTCGTCGCCGAGCACGCGGCGCAGCACCTTGATGTGGTCGACGCCGAAGGCGGTGCCGCAGGTCGCGATGGCGGTGGTCACGCCCGCGAGGTGGCAGGCCATGACATCCGTGTACCCCTCGACCACCACGACGCGATGCGTCTTCGCGATGTCGCGCTTGGCGAGGTCGAGTCCGTAGAGCACCTGCGCCTTGTGGTAGACCGCGGTCTCGGGGGTGTTGAGGTACTTCGGCCCGTTGTCGTCCTCGAGCAGTCGCCTGGCGCCGAACCCGACGGTCTGCCCGGTGACGTCGCGGATCGGCCAGACGAGCCGGCCGCGGAATCGGTCGTAGACGCCGCGGTCGCCCTGCGAGACGAGCCCGGATGCCGCGAGCTCCTCGGTCGTGAAGCCGCGGGCGCGCAGGTGCTTCGTGAGCGCGTCCCAGCTCTTGGGTGCGAAGCCGACCCCGAAGCGGCGGGCGGCCTCGGCGTCGAACCCGCGCTCGCCGAGGAATCGACGGCCGACCTCGGCCTCGGGCGAGCCGAGGCGCTCGACGAAGAACTCCGCCGCGGCGTCGTTGGCGGCGAGCAGGCGCGCACGGTTGCCGTGCTCGGCGGCCGGTCCCCCGTCTTCGTAGTGGAGGTCGAAGCCGATGCGGCCCGCGAGCCGCTCGACGGCCTCGGTGAAGGACACGTGGTCCATGCGCTGCAGGAACGTGTAGACGTCGCCCGACTCGCCGCATCCGAAGCAGTGGTAGAAGCCGCGCTGCGGAGTGACGTGGAAGCTGGGGCTGCGCTCGTCGTGGAACGGGCAGAGGCCCTTCATCGAGCCGACGCCGGCGGACTTCAGCGCCACGTGCTCGCCGATGATGTCGGCGATGTTCGTGCGGGCCTTGACCTCTTCGACGTCGCTCTGTCGAATCCGGCCCGCCATGCCCTTCATCCTATTCGGCGGATGCCGCGCGGCGGCCGGTCGCGGCGATCATCGCTGCACGAGCCGCTCGTACCAGGCGAGCGCCGACTGGTCGGTGAGGCTCGCGACCTGGTCGACCACGACGCGCTTGCGCGCCGCGTCATCCGCGGCTGCTCGCCAGTCCTCGGCGAAGCCGGGATCGAGGTGCGCCTCGCCGGACTCCCAGAGCGCGTCGGCGAGGGCGGTGAGCACCTGCCTCTGCTGGGAGTAGATCGGCTGGCGGGTGTTCCTCGACATGACGAACGCGGCGACGATGCCCTTGAGCACGGCGATCTCGGCCTGGATCTCGCGCGGCACGACCACGTCGGCGTCGAACCGGATGAGGCTCGCGACCGGGTGCTGCGCCCGGGTCGCCTCGGTCGCGGCGTGCGCGAACCGGCCGATGAGCTGGCTGGTGAGGTTCTTGAGTGCCGCCTGGTCGCGGCGGCTGCCGTCCCACGACGAGATCCAGGCGTCGAGCGAGTCGAGGCGGTCGAACGCGGCGATGAGCTCGTCGTGGGCGATGGCGCCGCCGATCCAGTCGTGCATCGACGAGACGAGCTCGTCGTGGTCGACACGGCGGCCGAGCGCGGCGACGTCGATGTACCCGCCGACGATCGCGTCCTCGAGGTCGTGCACCGAGTAGGCGATGTCGTCGGAGAGGTCCATCACCTGCGCCTCGACGCAGAGCCGGCGTTCGGGGGCACCACGCCGCATCCACTCGAACACGTCGACGTCGTCGGCGTAGAAGCCGAACTTGTTGCGGCCGCTGGGGTCGCCGACGCCAGAGGTCTCCGGCCACGGATACTTGCAGCTCGCGTCGAGGCTCGCCCGCGTGAGGTTCAGACCGAGCGGCCGGCCCTCGGGCGAGAACACCTTCGGCTCGAGGCGCGTGAGGATGCGCAGGGTCTGCGCGTTGCCCTCGAACCCGCCGATCTCGACGGCCCACCCGTTCAGGGCCTTCTCGCCGTTGTGCCCGAATGGCGGGTGACCGAGGTCGTGCGCGAGGCACGCGGTGTCGACCACGTCGGGGTCGAGGCCGAGGCTGCCGGCGAGTTCGCGCCCGACCTGCGCGACCTCGAGCGAGTGCGTGAGGCGGTTGCGGGCGAAATCGAGCCCGGAGGTGGGGCTCAGCACCTGCGTCTTCGCCGCGAGTCGGCGCAGGGCGCTCGAGTGCAGCAGCCTCGCGCGGTCGCGCGCGAAGTCGCTGCGGCGCCGGTTGTCGTGCTGCTCGGGCAGGAAGCGTTCGGCGTCGGCCTCGTGGTAGCCGCCGAAGAGTCGGTCGCGCACCGGCTCAGCCGCCGCTCGTGTCGAGTTCGGCGTCGACGAGGGTCGTTCGGTCGTGACCGACGAGTTCCTGGGATTCGAGCCAGCCGTCGGGCAGGGCCGGGTGCTTCGGGGTTCCGGCGCGGCCGCGCGGCCCCTCGGCACCCTCGCCCGGGTACGGCGTCGACCAGTCGAGCGTGCCCAGCAGGTCGTCGAGCTGCGCGAGCGACTCGACGGTCGCGAGCCTCGCGCGAAGGTCGCCTCCGACCGGGTAGCCCTTGAAGTACCAGGCGACGTGCTTGCGGATGTCGCGGCAGCCGCGCTCCTCGCTGTCGAAGAACTCGGTGAGCAGTTCGGCGTGCCGGCGGAACGTCCGAGCGACGTCGCCGAGCGACGGCTCGGCCTTGACGTGCCCTGAGCCCGTCGAAGGGTCGCCGCGGAACGCGGCCGCGAGGTCGCCGAACAGCCACGGTCGGCCCAGGCAGCCGCGGCCCACGACGACCCCGTCGCATCCGGTCTCATCGACCATGCGGAGGGCGTCGTCGGCCGACCAGATGTCGCCGTTTCCGAGCACCGGCACGCTCGTCACGGCCTCCTTCAGCTTGGCGATCGCCGACCAGTCTGCGTGCCCGGAGTAGAACTCGGCCGCGGTGCGCGCGTGCAGCGCGATCGACGCGACGCCGGCGCCCTCGGCGATGCGGCCCGCCTCGAGGTAGGTGAGATGGTCGGCGTCGATGCCCTTGCGCATCTTGATCGTCAGCGGGACCTCGCCGGCGGCCTTCACCGCGCCCTCGACGATGTCGCGGAATAGGCCCGACTTCCACGGCAGGGCCGCTCCCCCGCCCTTGCGGGTCACCTTCGGCACCGGGCAGCCGAAGTTCAGGTCGATGTGGTCGGCGCGGTCCTCCGCGACGAGCATCGTCACGGCCTCGGACACCGTCTTCGGATCGACGCCGTACAGCTGGATGGAACGCGGCGTCTCGGACTCGTGGTGCGTGATGAGCCGCATCGACTCGGGCGTGCGCTCGACGAGCGCGCGGCTGGTGATCATCTCGCTGACGTACAGGCCGGCGCCGAACTCGCGGCAGAGCCGCCGGAACGCGGTGTTCGTGATGCCCGCCATGGGTGCGAGCACGACGGGCACCTCGAGTTCGAGGCCGCCGATCGTGAGCGGGCGGGCGGGGGTGGTGGTCGTTGGCATCGCCTCCGATTCTCCCAGACGACCGGGGCTTCCCGCCCGGCGCCCACGCGCGGCCGCCTAGGATGCGTTCATGGCCGAGCTGTGGAGGACCGCATGACCGCGTTCGAGGGGCTGACCGGTGCCGAGCGCGTGCGCGCGGATGCCGCCGCCAGGGGCCTCGACATCGAGGTCATCGAGCGACCGGCCGCCCGCAGCCTCGAGGAGGCCGCCCAGCTGCTCGGCATCACGCCCGCCGACATCGTGAAATCGCTCGTGGTCAAGAAGAGCGACGACACGTACGTGTTCGCGCTCGTGCCCGGCGGCCGCAAGATCAGCTGGCCCAAGCTCCGCGCGCTCCTGTCGGTCAACAAGCTCCAGCTGCCCGACGCCTCGCTCGCGCTCGAGGCCACGGGCTACGAGCGCGGCACCATCACCCCGCTCGGCTCGACGCACGCATGGCCGGTCGTCGTCGACGCGACGATCCCGGGCCGGCGTGTCTCGATGGGCGCGGGCGAGCACGGCCGCAGCCTCTTCGTCGACGCCGACGCGCTCGTCCGTGCGCTCGAGGCGACCGTCGCCGATATCAGCGACCCCGAGTGACCTGAACCTTCCGCGCGCGCTCACCGCGCCGCGCCGCGCCGTGAGGGGACGCAACACGCCGCGTCCGCGGTCGTGCGGACAGCGTGTCGCGACTCCTCGCGCATCAGCGCCAGCCTGAAGCCGATGCGTATCGAGACCTACTCGACCACCGGTGGGACGACGCACACGTCGCCTTCGCAGACGACTCCCGCGCCGCCGAGCATGGTGAACGGCGCCGGCGCGGCATCCGTCTCGGGGCCGGTCACGCCGCAGCCCCGTCGCGCTCGCCGGCCACCTGCGTCAGCACCTGCGAGAACACCTCCGCGGGCTGAGCGCCCGAGACGCCGTACTTCCCGTCGAACACGAAGAACGGCACACCCTGGACGCCGTATGCGCCCGCCTGAGCGATGTCGGCCTGCACGGCCTCGCCGTACCGACCGGACTCGAGCGCCTCGCGCGCGGCATCCGCGTCGAGCCCGACCTCGGCCGCCAGCTCGACCAGTTCGTCGATGCGGCCCACGTGGCGCCCCTCGGTGAAGTAGGCGCGGAACAGGCGCTCCGAGAGCTCGAGCTGCAGGCCGTGCTCCTTCGCGAAGTGCAGCAGCTCGTGCGCGTTCAGCGTCTTGGTGTGCACGACGGTGTCGAAGTCGTACGACAGCCCCGCCTGGGCGGCGATCCCCGTCACCCGCTCGAGCATCTGCTCGACCTGCGTGACGGGAAGCCCCTTGCGGTGCGCGAGGAACTCGACCGTCGAGCCCGCGTAGTCGACGGGCGTGTCAGGCGAGAGCTCGTACGAGTGGTACTCGACCTCGACGTCGGGAGCGTCGTCCCCGAGCGCGGCGATCCCGCTCTCGAGGTGGCGCTTGCCGATGTAGCACCACGGGCACGCGATGTCGGACCAGATGTCGATCTTGATGGGGCTCGTCACGCAGAGGGCCAACGGAGGCCTCCAGCGGTGTATTCCCGCGACGGCACGGGATCGCTCCATATTCGACGCCGGCGCCGCGGCATCCGCTCGCGCGCTACGCTTCGTCGCCCTCGGCGGGCGCGTCGATCGCCCCGCCGAACCGGCGGCTGCGCGACGCGTACAGCTCGATCGCGTGCCACAGGTCGGTGCGGCTGAAGTCGGGCCAGAGCGTGTCGAGGAACACCATCTCGGCGTACGCCGACTGCCAGAGCAGGAAGTTCGAGGTGCGCTGCTCCCCCGAGCTGCGCACGAACAGGTCGACGTCGGGAAGGTCGGGCACGTAGAGCCGCTTCTGGATGAGCTTCTCGGTGACGGCTGACGGACGAAGGCGACCGGATGCCACGTCGTCGGCGATCGAGCGGACGGCGTCGACGAGCTCGTTGCGCCCGCCGTAGTTCACGCACATGGTGAGGGTCATGGTGTCGTTTCCGGCGGTGAGGCGCTCGGCGTACTGCAGCTCGTCGATGACCGACCGCCACAGGCGCGGGCGGCGACCGGCCCAGCGGATGCGCACGCCCCACTCGTTGAGCTGGTCGCGTCGGCGGTGCAGCACGTCTCGGTTGTAGCCCATGAGGAAGCGCACCTCGTCGGGCGATCGCTTCCAGTTCTCGGTCGAGAACGCGTACACCGACAGGTGCTTCACGCCCGCCTGGATGCCACCCGCGACGACGTCGAGCAGGGCCGCCTCGCCGGCCTTGTGCCCCTCGATGCGCGTGAGGCCCTGCCGGTTCGCCCATCGGCCGTTGCCGTCCATCACGATCGCGACGTGCTCGGGTACCGAACCCCTCGCGAACGCGGGCGGGTGCACGCCGGTCCAGTCGAGCGGGCGGTAGGGCACCGCGTCCTTGTGGGTGTAGGGCTTCGGGGTCACTGGGGGGTCGCTCCTCGGGAGACGTGGGAGAGCGAGCGCAGGCCGCGCTCGAGGTGCCATTGCGTGTAGGCCGCGACGATGCCGCTCGCCTGGGCTCGGTCGCGTTCGGGCGCGGCATCCGCCACCGCCCAGTCGCCCGCGAGCAGCGCACCCAGTAGGTCGACGGTGGATGCCGCGATGCGGGGCGCGCCCGGCGGGGCGCACTCGTCGCACACGACGCCGCCGAGCTGCACGACGACCGAGGTGTGCGGTCCGGGCCGACCGCAGCGGGCGCAGTCGACGAAGCTCGGTGCCCAGCCGGCGATCGCGAGCGCGCGCAGCAGGTACGAGTCGAGCGTCAGCGACGCGCCGTGCTCGCGCCGCGACAGCGAGCGCAGCGCGCCGACGAGCAGTAGGTACTGCTGCGTCGAGCCCTCTGCCTCGGTGACGCGGTCGGCCGTCTCGACCATCGCGTTCGCCGCGGTGTAGGCCTCGTAGTCGTCGACGATCTCGGCACCGTAGGAGCCGATCGTCTCGGCCTGGGTGATCACGTCGAGCGTGCGGCCCTCGTACAGCTGCAGGTCGGCGACCATGAACGGCTCGAGCCGCGAACCGAACTTCGACGCCGTGCGCCGGACTCCGCGCGCGACGGCCCGGACCTTGCCGTGGCGCCGGGTGAGCAGCGTGACGATGCGGTCGGCTTCGCCCAGCTTGTGGGTGCGCAGCACGACGGCGTCATCTCGGTACACGGGCACCCGACGATTCTCCCACCGACCGCCGCGGTCGGCGCCGTGCGCGCGCCCGCACCGCTCGCCGGGGCGGCAGAATGGTCGGGTGACCTCGTCGTCCGCACTCATCCTCGTCACCGGCGGGACCGGCACGCTCGGGCACGCCGTCGTGCGCCGCCTCGCCGAGCACGGCCATGAGGTCCGCGTGCTGAGCCGCAGCGGCCGGCCCGGCACGCTCCAGGGCGATCTCGAGACCGGCGAGGGCGTCGAGGCGGCGCTCGAGGGCGTCGGAGCGGTGCTGCACCTGGCCACCACGCTCCGTGACGACACCGAGATCACACGCGGGCTCGTCCGCACCGCCGAGCGATCGGGCAGGCCGCGGATCATCTACCAGTCGATCGTCGGCATCGACCGCATCCCGCTCGCGTACTACGCCGGCAAGCGGAACTCCGAGCGGCTCGTCGCCGAGTCGCGCCTGCGGTGGACGGTGCTGCGCGCGACGCAGTTCCACGACCTCGTCGCATCGCTCTTCGCGGTGCAGCGCTTCTCCCCCGTCGTGTTCGCGCCGGCGTTCGCGTTCCAGCCGATCGCGGTCGACGACGTCGCACGCCGCCTGGTCGAACTCCTCGAGACGGATGCCGCGGGGCTCGTGCCCGACATCGGCGGCCCCGAGGCGCGCACCGCGCGCGACCTCGCACGTGCCTTCCTCGCGGCCCGCGGCTCCCGCCGCCCCACCGTCGCGTTCCGGCTGCCGGGCACCCGGTTCACGGCGTTCGCGTCCGGCGCGAACCTCGTACCCGGCGAGCCGTACGGCCGGATCACCTTCGAGGAGCACCTCGCGGCCGTCGGCGCCGGACCCGCTGCCCCGCGCGGCGCGCGTGGTACAACCGAGGCATGACCGTCGCCCCGTTCGAGATCCCGCTCTGGACGGACCTCGCGGCGGTGGGCGTCGGCGCCCTGCAGGGTGCCATGTTCGCCGGCAGGCTCAAAGAACGCCGGCTCGACCTGCTCGGCGTGGCGCTCATCGGGATCCTGGTCGGACTCGGCGGCGGTCTCCTCCGCGACATCCTGCTGAACCAGCTGCCGGCGGCGATGAAGAGCAACTGGTACCTCGTCGTCGCCACGCTCGCCGCATTGCTCGGGATGGCGCTGCTGCGCCTGTTCACGCGCCTGAACCCGCTCATCATCGCGCTCGATGCGGTCACCATCGGCCTGTTCGCCGCGATCGGCACGACGAAGGCGCTCGCCTACGGGGTCCCGGAGGTGCCCGCGGTGTTCGTCGGCGTCGTGTCGGCTGTGGGCGGCTCCATCCTGCGCGACGTGTCGCTCAACCTGCCGATCGCGCTGATGCACGTCGGATCGTTGTACGCCGTCGCGGCGGCCGCGGGCACCGTGCTCATCGTCGTGCTCGTCGCCCTCGGCACGAACATCACCGTCGCCGCGATCACGTGCGTCATCGTCACCACCCTGATCCGGCTGGGATCGGTGCGCTTCGGCTGGAGCCTGCCCGAGCAGCGCGCGATCGCGAGCTGGCGGGTGTGGCGACGCAGCTGAACCCGGCCGACGTGACAGCGGGGCGGGGCGACGGATGCGGCACCCGCCCGCCGCACGAATGTCAGGCGAGCGCCGGCGCCTGTGCCTCCTCGCGCACGCGGGCGGCCCGCAGCGCGCGGTTGACCGCGGAGACGACGGCCTTGAGCGACGCGGTCGAGATGTCGGCGTCGATGCCCACGCCCCACAGCGTGCGGCCCTCGACCTGGCACTCCACGTAGGCCGCGGCGATCGCGTCGCCCCCGGCCGACATGGCGTGCTCGCTGTAGTCGAGCACGCGGACGTCGACGCCCTCGGCGGCGAGCACGGACAGGAATGCGGCGACCGGCCCGTTGCCCGACCCGTCGGCGTCGACGCGCTCGTCGCCGTCGCGGAGGCCGACGCGCACGCGAACGTCGCCCGTGAGGTCGCTCTCGGTGCGCAACGACAGCAGCTCGAACCGGCCCCACTTCTCGTCGGGCCGGTCCTGCGGCGCCGGCAGGTACTCGTCGTTGAAGATGCGCCAGATCTCGTCGCTCGTGACCTCGCCGCCCTCGGCGTCGGTCTTCGCCTGCACGACGCCGGAGAACTCGATCTGCAGCCGGCGCGGCAGGTCGAGCGCGTGGTCGCTCTTCAGCAGGTACGCCACGCCGCCCTTGCCGGACTGCGAGTTCACGCGGATCACAGCCTCGTAGTTGCGTCCGATGTCCTTCGGATCGACGGGCAGGTAGGGCACGGCCCAGGCAAGGTCGTCGACCGAGCCGCCGCGCTCGGCGGCGCGCGCCTCCATCGCCTCGAAGCCCTTCTTGATGGCGTCCTGGTGCGATCCCGAGAACGCCGTGTAGACGAGGTCGCCGGCCCACGGGCTGCGCTCGTGCACGGGCAGCTGGTTGCAGTACTCGGCAGTGCGCTTGATCTCGTCCATGTCCGAGAAGTCGATCTGCGGATCGATGCCCTGCGTGAACAGGTTCATGCCCAGCGCGACGAGGTCGACGTTGCCCGTGCGTTCGCCGTTGCCGAACAGGCATCCCTCGATGCGGTCGGCGCCGGCCATGTAGCCGAGCTCGGCCGCGGCGATCGCGGTGCCGCGGTCGTTGTGCGGGTGCAGCGACAGGATGACGTTCTCGCGGTACGCGAGGTGACGCGACATCCACTCGATCGAGTCGGCGTACACGTTGGGCGAGGCCATCTCGACCGTGGCGGGGAGGTTGACGATGACGTTCCGCTCGGGCGTCGGCTCGAGCACCTCGAGCACCCGGTTGCAGACGTCGACGGCGAACTCGAGCTCGGTGCCCGTGTAGCTCTCGGGCGAGTACTCGTAGTAGACGGTCGTGCCCGGCACGGTCGCCTCCATCTCGCGGCACTTGCGCGCGCCGTGGAGGGCGATGTCGATGATCCCCTGCTTGTCGGTGCGGAAGACGACCTCGCGCTGCAGCACGCTCGTGGAGTTGTACAGGTGCACGATCGCCTGCTTCGCGCCGCGGATGGACTCGTAGGTGCGCTCGATGAGGTGGTCGCGCGCCTGCGTCAGCACCTGGATCGTGACATCATCGGGGATCGCTCCCTCTTCGATGAGGCTGCGCACGAAGTCGAAGTCGGTCTGGCTGGCCGACGGGAAGCCGACCTCGATCTCCTTGTAGCCCATGCGCACGAGCAGGTCGAACATGATGCGCTTGCGCTCTGGGCTCATCGGGTCGATGAGCGCCTGGTTGCCGTCGCGCAGGTCGACCGCGCACCAGCGCGGCGCCTTCTCGATGCGATTCGACGGCCACGTGCGATCGGGCAGGTCGACGCGGATCTGCTCGTGGTACGGACGGTAGCGATGCACGGGCATCGCGGAGGGCTTCTGGGAGTTCTTCATTGGGTGCTCTTCTCGCTTATTCGGGGGTTTCAGCCGACGACGAACTCCGCAGCGAGGGAGGCCTGTGAACTAGGACTCGCTGCGGCAGCTAAGGAGGAGCAGGCCGTGAAGCACGCGACAAGGCTAACACCCGCTCGCCGGCGGCGCAGCACCGTGACGAACGGGCCCGTCTCCGGCCGCACGAGCGGGGCGGATGCCGCCCCCCAGGAACCGGCACCCGCCCCGGGTGCTCACCCCACCGCGAGCGCCTCGACCGGCGACACCCGCGCCGCGCGCCGGGCGGGCGCGAGCGACGCGACGACCGTCAGCACGACCGCCGCCGCGGCGACCAGCCCGAGGACCGGCCACGGCATGACGGGCGCGATGAGCATCGGCTCGCCGGAGACGCTCCCGAGCATCGACTGCGCCCCCGCCCAGCCGTACCCGACGCCCAGCACGATTCCGACGATCGTGGCCGCCGCGGTGAGCGCCGCCGCCTCCGCGACGACCATTGCGCGCACCTGCCGGCGCTCGAAGCCGAGCGCGCGGAGCAGCCCGAGCTCGCGCGTGCGCTGCAGCACGCTGAGCGAGAGCGTGTTGACGAGGCCGATCGCGGCGATGAGCGCGCTGAACCCGATGAGGACGCTGAACACGGCCACCGTGGCATCCACCATCGCCTCGATGCCCGCCACGAGCTCGGGCCGGTCGGCGACCGCCTCGAGGAGGAGGACGCGGTACGACTCCATCGCGACGGCGAACATCGTGACGAGTGTCACGCCGATGACGAGCCCGATCGTCATGCGCGAACTCCGCTCCGGATGCCGCACGGCGTTCTCGGCGGCGAGCCGCGCCGACGGAGAACGGCCGAGCAGCCGGCCGACCGCGCGGAGCACCGGCGGCATCACGAGGTGGGCGCCCAGGACGATCCCGGTGAACGACAGTACGCCGCCGATGAGGCCGATGAACACGCCCAGGGGCGTGACGAGCCCCGCGAGCACGCCGATCACGAGGAGCGCGAGCCCGGTCACGGTGAGCGTGACGGCGGCGACGTTGCGACCCTTGCGGGCGTGGAGTTCCTCACGCGAGGACTCGTTCGCGCCGCCCAGCGCCTCGGCGGGGCGCACGGCGAGCACGCGTCGCGAACCCACCCATGCCGCGAGCCACGTCGTGAGGGCGACCACCACGGCCGGCGGTGCCACCCAGGGGTTCGCCCAGTCGTACGCGGTCTCCGGGATCACGTCGGCCCGCACGGCCCACGCCCCCATCCCCCAGGCGGCGAACGAACCGATGAGGACGCCGGCCACCGCCCCGGCCGTGCCGACGACGAGCCCCTCCCTGGCGATCGCGGCGCGCTGCGAGCCGGCGCTCGCGCCCACGAGGCGCAGCAGCGCGATCGTCCGGGTGCGACCGGCGACGACGGTGGCGACCGTGTTCGAGGTCACGATCGCGCCGACGTATACGGCGATGACGATGAACACCCACGCGGTGATCGCGAGGATGAGCATCGCGGTGTCGCTCGAGCCCGTCGCGTCGTCGGCGCGGATCGCCGCGCCGAGGAGCCCGGTCACCTGCAGGAGCATCGCGCCGAACGCGGCGGCGACAGCCGCCACGACGAGCGTCGGCCACTGGTCGGCGAGGCGCAGGCGGCTCATGCCGCGGCCTCCATCGCGAGCATGTACGTCGCGATCTCCTCGGGCGTCGACCGCGCGGCATCGCGCACGATGCGGCCGTCGGCGAGGTAGAGGATCCGGTCGGCGTGGCTCGCCGCCACCGGATCGTGGGTGACCATCGCGATGGACTGGCCGGACTCGCGGCTCGCCTCCGCGAGGATGCTGAGCACCTCGCGGCCGGTTCGCGAGTCGAGGTTGCCGGTGGGCTCGTCCGCGAACACCAGGTCGGGCCGGGTCGCGAGGGCGCGGGCGATCGCGACACGCTGCTGCTGCCCGCCGGAGAGCTCGTGCGGACGGTGACGCAGGCGCGGTGCGAGGCCGAGCCGGTCGATCAGTGCGTCGATCACCGCACGCTCGTCGCGCGTCGGCCGACGGCCGTCGAGCTCGAACGGCAGCAGCACGTTGCCCTCGACGTCGAGCGTGGGTACGAGGTTGAACGACTGGAACACGAAGCCGACGCGGCGGCGGCGCAGCACCGTCAGCGCGGCATCCGGCAGCTCGGTGATGTCGGTGTCGCCGAGCCACACGCGGCCCGACGTCGGTGAGTCGAGCCCGGCCATGATGTGCATGAGCGTGGACTTGCCGGAGCCCGACGGGCCCATCACGGCGGTGAACTCGCCGCGGCGGAGGCCGAGCGAGACGTCGTCGAGCGCGGTCACGGTCCCGGCGCCCGAGCCGTAGCGCTTGCCGAGGCCGGCGACGCGGGCGACGAGTCCGAGGTCTGAGGGTTGGATGTGCATGTCGTCGACGCTATGGACCGGACAGCGCCCGGCGCGTCCGCCGGGAGGCTCGCCCACGTCATCCGCTCGGATGACCCGCGGGACCGTCGGGTCAGTCGACGGGCAGGTCGTGCTCGTACGCGAACACGACGAGCTGCACGCGGTCGCGTAGGCCGAGCTTGGCGAGCACGCGGCTCAGGTGCGTCTTGACGGTCGCCTCGCCGAGGAACTCGGATGCCGCGATCTCGGCGTTCGACAGGCCCTTGGCCGCGAGCCGGAAGATGTCGCGCTCGCGCGCGGTGAGGTCGTTCCACGCGGCCGGTGCGGGACGGCGGCCGCTCCCCCGGCTCGCGCTCGCGATGAGGTCGCGCGTGGCGTTCGCGGCGATCACCGCGTTGCCGCGGTGCACCGTGCGGATCGCCGCGAGCAGGAACTCGGGATCGGCGTCCTTCAGCACGAACCCGCTCGCGCCCGCGCGGATGGCGCGCGCCGCGTTCTCGTCGAGGTCGAAGGTCGTGAGCACGAGGATGCGGGGCGGCTCGCGCCCGGCGCGCGCCGCGTCGGCGAGGATGCGCTCGGTCGCGGCGATCCCGTCGAGCTGCGGCATCCGGACGTCCATGAGCATGACGTCGGGGCGGCTGCGCTCGGCGAGGGCGACGGCGGCACGGCCGTCGGCGGCGTCGCCCGCGAACACGAGGTCGGACTGCGACTCGACGAGCATGCGGATGCCGGCCCGGAAGAGCGCCTGATCGTCGACGAGTGCGACACGGATGCCGCTCACGACGCCGCCTGCGCGGGGATGCGAGCCGACACCCGGAACCGTCCGTTCGGCAGCGACTCGGCGGCGAACGCGCCGCCGGCGAGCTCGGCGCGCTCGCGCATGCCGGGGATGCCGTGGCGCGGACCCGGCGTCGCGTCGCGCGCGGTGCCCGGCGCCGCGCCATCCGGCACCGCGTTCTCGAGCCGCACCGCGACACCGTGCGCGTCCCACTCGAGCGCCAGGTCGACGGGCTCGGACACGTCGCCGTGACGCAGCGCGTTCGTGAGGCCCTCCTGCACGATGCGGTACACGGCGATCTGGTGGCCGGCGCCGAGCGGCACGCGCTCGCCGCGCTCGGTGCGCCGAACGTCGAGCCCGGCGTCCCGGACCTGCTCGACGAGGTCGTCGAGGTCGTCGAGCACCGGTTGCGGCGAGCCGCCCTCGCGGTGCCGGAGCTCACCGAGCAGGGCCCGCACGTCGCCGAGCGCACCGCGCGCGACGCCCGAGATGGTCTCGAGCGTCTGCACCGCCGCCTCCGGGCGGGTACGGGCGGCGAAGCGGGCTCCGTCGGCCTGCGCGATGACGACGGCGAGCGAGTGCGCGACCACGTCGTGCATGTCACGGGCGATGCGCGAACGCTCCTGCTCGACGACGTAGCGGTACTCGGCGTGCTCGAGCTCGCGGCGGTCGAGCTCGGCGCGACGGCCCTGCTCGCGTGCGTCGCGGACGGTCTTCGCGAGCAGGCCCACCGTCCACGCGAGGACGAGCCCGGCGAGTGCGGCGCCGAAGACGAGTCCCGACCACATCAGGCGGCCGAACGCGTCGGCGGCCGGCGCGACACCCATGCCGTTGACGAGCGGCATGACCACTGACAGGTACGCCGAGGCGAGGACCGCGCCCGCGCCCGCCGACCCGAGTCCCCACCACCGGACCGCCGGCGAACCGTATGCGGCGGTCGAGTACATGATCGCGAAGACCGCGGCATCCGCCGGCTGCACTTCGCGGAGCATCAGCATCTGCGCGCACGCCGCCACCCACGCGACCACGAGCGCAGCACCAGGGGCGACCCGGCGGATCACCAGCGCGGCAGAGAAGAGCGTCACCACGACGACGTCGGGCCAGCCGCCGACGAACGCGTAGAGCACGCACACCGCGAAGAACAGCGCCGCGAGGATGCCGTCCACGATGAGCGTGGCGCGATGGGTCGAGATGCTCACCGATCCACGGTACGCCCTGCCCCGGAGCGGAGCGCGCGGCGGCGAACGGAATCATCCTCCGGGCGGACCCCATGGGTCGACGACGGAGTAGCGTGCCGTCTGGAGTCCTCGCTGGTCCGCGGTCTCGGACTCCGACGGCGCGAGGAGGAGTCCCATGGGTGAGTCGACGAACGCCTCGGAATGGATCTCCGCGGCCGAGTTCCACCGAGCGCCGGGCGTCTCGGACTGGCGTGTCACCGGAACGGGCCCGCAGGCCGTCTTCACCGCGACGTCGTTCTCGCATGCGGCCGGCCTCGTCGGATCGGTCGCCGCCGCCGCCGAGCGGTTCGGCATGCTGCCCGACGTCGACGTGCGTCCCGAGGCGGTCGTCGTGCGCATCCCGCACCGCAGCTGGGACGGGATCCCCGCGCCTGCCACGGGGTTCGCCGCCGCGGTATCCATCGCCGCCGCCGAGATAGGTCTGACGTCCGATCCCTGGCGCGCGCAGTCGATCGGCGTCTACGTCGCCCAGCACTCCCGAGCCGACGTGCGACCGTTCTTCATGGCCGCACTGGGCTACGAGCCGTTCGGCGAAACGGATGCCGTCGATCCGCTGCGCTGCGGGCCGCAGCTCGCCTTCAACCCGATCGCCGGAGACGCCCCGGCGAGGGGCCGGACGCACTTCGACGTGTTCGTGCCGGCCGACCAGGCTCAGGCGCGCGTGGATGCCGCCATTGCCGCCGGAGGGCGACTCGCCGACGATTCGCACGCTCCCGCCTGGTGGTCGCTCGCGTCGCCCGACAACCACGGCGTGGACATCGCGTCCTGGACCGACACCGACGACTGACGGCGACGATCACCTACTTGTCCCCGTTCTGCGGTGCAGCATCGCGCACGCCGGCTTGGATCTCCCGAATGATCGAACCGAGGATGCCGGACGCGAGGAGTCCTGAGCCGAGAGGACCGGCGGGGTCCTCGCCGACGGGGGGCAACCGTCGCAGCGCGGACCTCGTCAGGTCGGACATGTGATCGAGTTGCCAGCGGATCTCGTCGCGGACGGTGTCGGGGCGATCCGGTTGGCCCAGCCTGGCGGCGTTCGCGGCGTGGGCGGCGGGGCGGCGCCGACCCCTCCAACGCAATGCCCTCCCGGGTTGCATGTCGCTCAGGTGCGGAGCTCGTGCCGGACCGGCTTCAGCCTCCTCGGGGCGTCGGTGGCCGGCACCCAGTGGCAGGTGAAGCTGCCGCGGTAGCCGAAGAGGAATCCAAAGCGGTCGTTGCGCACCTCGAGGTCGATGTGGAACCGCCCGTCGGCGTCGTCGTAGCGTTCGCGCAGGGTCGCGCGCCCACTGAACAGCATCGGGAACCGGAAGCCCACGAGGCCTTCGTAGAACCGCTGCGCATTCGAGGTGAGGAGCAGCCCGCCGTCCTCATCGACGGCGAGGTCGAGATCGACGGCCAGGTGCTGGTGCGTGCCGAGGAAGTCGACGATCCGGTCGCCGACGAGGATCATCGTCGCATCGAACCGTCGGCGGCGCCGACCGACGGTGTACTCGCGCACGAACGTGACCGTCTCACGGCCGAACGGGTCGAGGTAGGGGTGGTTCTCGATCGTGAACGGCACGTCGTCGCCGACATCCGGCACCAGGATGTTGCGGAGCCGGCCGATCTGCAGGAACGGCACGGTCCACCACGGCCCGCGCCGGATCTCGCTCATGACGCCGCGGCCGATGCACGCCTCGGCTCGGTCCAGCCCGACACCGAACCTGCGCTGCAACATCGGATGCAGCCGCGCGAACTGCGCCTCCCCGAGCGCCCGCTCGAACATCGAGGTCATCGGCTCGCCTCCGGCTCGGGCAGCTCCGCAAGCGTCGGCGGCGCACCACGCAGGTGGTCGGCTCTCCGGCGTCCACCGTCCGGTGAACGCCGGCACCTGGACGCGCGCGGTCGATCCCGGCGCCACCACCATGCTGCGCTCGCCAATGGCCAGCGCTCCGGCGCTTGGCCGCTCTCGAGCCAGATCCGGAGCCGGTCGAAGCTCCACGCCGTCGCCCACCCCAGCACTGGCCTGACGATGACATCGAGCGGCCCCCAGCCGGGCTCGTAGTCGTAACCGGTGATGAAGCGGATGCCGCCCGGCGCGGGCTCGTACCGCCAGTACCCGCGTCCTGACCGGATCGGAGACCACCGGTCCGTGGTGGCGAATCGCAGCGCCGAGGTACGGACGCCGTCCGGGCGCGACACCTCACCGAGACTCACGCCCGTGCCCTCGACGGTGTGGAAGATCGCGCGCCGTGAGTAGTCGAACCGGGCGGCGCCATCCTCGGTGACTCCGGTCGGCCGGATCTCGGAGAACCTGACGTCCCATCGCACGTGCTTGGCCGGGTCCTGCGTCGCGGCCCACACCTCATCGAGGTCAGCCCTGATCACGGTCTCGACATAGATGCTGCGGGGCGACACGCTCCGACCCTAACCAAGGGAGCCCGCAATGCCGCCGCCTCGTGCACGCATGATCCCCCTGCGCGACCGGTCGCTGTTCCCGCAAGCGCAGCGATCCCGCGCACGCGACCGTCAGAACCCGAGCCGGCCCAGCTGCTTCGGGTCGCGCTGCCAGTCCTTGGCGACCTTGACGTGCAGCGCGAGGTACACCCGGCGCCCGAGCAGCCCCTCGATCTGCGCACGGGCGCGCTCCCCCACCTCGCGCAGGCGCGCCCCGCCCTTGCCGATGATGATGCCCTTCTGGCTGTCGCGCTCGACGTAGAGGTTCGCGTAGATCTCGAGCAGGTCCTTGTCGTCGCGCTCGATCATGTCATCGACCGTGACGGCGATCGAGTGCGGCAGCTCGTCGGAGACGCCCTCGAGCGCGGCCTCGCGCACGAACTCTGCGATGCGCTCGGCGGTGTCCTCATCGGTCACGGCCTCCGCCGGGTAGAGCGGATGCTCCGACTGGGGCATGAGCTGCAGCAGCTCGTCGACCAGCACGTCGAGCTGCTCCCCCTTCGGTGCAGAGACGGGGATGATCGCGTCCCATTCGCGCAGCTGCGACACGGCGAGCAGCTGCTCGGCGACCTTCGCCCTGCCCGCAGCATCCGTCTTGGTCACGATCGCGACCTTCTTCGCGCGCGGGTACTGCTCGAGCTGCTCGTTGATGTACCGGTCGCCGGGACCGATCGCCTCGTTCGCGGGCACGCAGAAGCCGATCACGTCGACGTCGCCGAGCGTGGTCTGCACGAGCGAGTTCAGGCGCTCGCCGAGGAGCGTGCGCGGGCGGTGCAATCCCGGCGTGTCGACGACGATGAGCTGCCCGTACTCGCGGTGCACGATGCCGCGGATGGCGCGCCGTGTGGTCTGCGGTTTCGAGCTCGTGATCGCGACCTTCTCGCCGACGAGCGCGTTCGTGAGCGTCGACTTGCCGACGTTCGGCCGGCCCACGAACGAGACGAACCCTGCGCGGTAGTCGGTCATGGTCGATCTCCCTCGGTCGGTGCGGCGTCGTTTCCGGCGAATGCGGTGCGCACGTCGATCAGCGCCTGGTCGGCCTCGACCAGGATCGTGGCGATGCGCTTGCGGCGGCCCTCGGTGCGCTCGGCCTCGAGCAGGAGGCCGCTCACCGAGGCGCGGTCGCCTGTCTGCGGCAGCCGGCCGAGTTCCTTCGCGAGCAGCCCGCCCGCCGAGTCGACGTCCTCGTCCTCCAGGTCGAGCCCGAACAGCTCGCCGAGCTCGTCCACGGGCAGGCGGGCGTTGATCCGGAACCGCCCCTCGCCGAGTTCCTCGACCTGCGCGGCCTCGCGGTCGTACTCGTCGGAGATGTCGCCGACGAGCTCCTCGATGAGGTCCTCCATCGTGACGAGGCCGGCGATGCCGCCGTACTCGTCGACGACCATCGCGAGGTGGTTCGACTCGAGCTGCATCTGCCGGAGCAGCGCGTCGGCCTTCATCGACTCGGGGACGAACACGGCGGGGCGGGTGAGGTCGGCGACCGTGAGCGATTCGGAGTCGAGCGGCCGCTCGAACCCGAGTTTGGCGAGGTCGCGCAGGTAGAGTACGCCGACGATGTCGTCGGCCTCGCGCTCGACGACCGGGATGCGCGAGTACCCCGCCTTGAGGAACAGCGCCATCGCCTGCGGGAGGTGGGCGGAGCGCTCGATCGTGACCATGTCGGTGCGCGGCACCATCACCTCGCGCACGAGGGTGTCGCTGAACTCGAAGATGGAATGGATCAGCTCGCGGTCGCCCTGGTCGAGCACCTCGAGCTCGGTGGCCTCGTCGACCATGCTGAGCAGCTGTTCCTCGCTCGACACGCCGGCGAACCGGATGCGGCCCGGTGTCACGCGATTGCCGAGCGAGACGAGCGCGTTCGCGAGCGGCCCCAGGAGGACGCGCACGAACCGGACGATCGGTGCGGAGAGCCGGAGCACCGTGCTCGCATGCGCCCGGCCGACGCTGCGCGGGCTCGCGCCGACGAGCACGAATGACACGGCCGTCATGATCAGCGCCGACACCAGCAGGACGAGCCACACGTCGTCGAGGAAGAACGTGAACGCGAGCGTCACGAGCACCGCCGCAGTGGTCTCGGCGAGGATGCGCATGAAGTTCACGGCGTTGACGTGCGCGCCGGCGTCGTCGGCGATGGCGCGCAGCGAACGCTCGGCCCTCGCGCCGAGCGACATCTCGACGAGGTCGGCGCGCGAGCTCGCGCCGATCGCCGAGTCGACCGCGGCCATGAGGCCGCCGAAGGCGACGAGCACGAGCGCCGCGGCGAGGAAGAGCCAGGGCAGCATCATGGTCAGCGGCGTCGCTCCTGCATGGCGAAGCCGACCAGGAGGTCGCGCTGCAGGCCGAACATCTCGCGCTCCTCGGCGGGCTCCGCGTGGTCGAACCCGAGCAGGTGCAGGATTCCGTGCGCGGTGAGCAGTTGCAGTTCGTCGAGGAGGTCGTGACCGGCCGCCCTGGCCTGGGATTCCGCGACCTGCGGACAGAGCACGACGTCGCCGAGGAGGCCCGGCGGCGCGGGCTGGTCCTCGGTGCCCGGGCGCAGTTCGTCCATGGGGAAGCTCAGCACGTCGGTCGGCCCGGGCTCGTCCATCCACTGGACGTGGAGCTGCTCCATCGCCCCCTCGTCGACGAGGACGATCGCGAGCTCGGCGTCGGGGTGGACGTGCAGGGCGTCGAGCGCGTACACCGCGAGACGCTGCAGCGCCGCCTCGTCGACCGCGACGGCCGACTCGTTGTTGACCTCGATGCTCACGTGCTCCTCTTCCTCGGCAGGTGGTCGCGAGGCCCGGCCGCTCCGCGCCGGTCGGCGGCGCCGCGGCGCTCGGCGCGGTTCGCGAACTCGCGCGCCTGCTCGCGCTCGAATCGCTGGGCCTGCGAGCGCTGGTCGAACTCGGTGTAGGCGTCGATGATGCGGCCGACGAGCGTGTGCCTCACGACGTCGTCGCTCGTGAGCTTCGCGAAGTGGATGTCCTCGACCCCGTCGAGGATCCGCGTGACGAGCCGGAGGCCCGACGAGCCGCCCGGCAGGTCGACCTGCGTGATGTCGCCGGTCACGACCATGCGCGAGCCGAACCCGAGCCGTGTGAGGAACATCTTCATCTGTTCGGGAGTGGTGTTCTGCGCCTCGTCGAGGACGACGAACGAGTCGTTGAGCGTGCGTCCGCGCATGTACGCGAGCGGCGCGACCTCGACCGTGCCGGACGCGAGCAGCTTCGGGACGATCTCCGGGTCCATCATCTCGTTGAGCGCGTCGTAGAGCGGCCGCAGGTACGGGTCGATCTTCTCGGTGAGCGTGCCGGGCAGGAACCCGAGCCGCTCCCCCGCCTCGACGGCCGGACGCGTGAGGATGATCCGGTTGACCTCCTTGCGCTGGAGCGCCTGCACGGCCTTCGCCATCGCGAGGTACGTCTTGCCGGTGCCGGCCGGCCCGATTCCGAACACGATGGTGTGCTCGTCGATCGCGTCGACGTAGGCGCGCTGCCCCTCGGTCTTCGGCCGGATCGAGCGGCCCCTGGCCGACACGATCACCTGGCCCAGAGCCTCGGAGGGCCGGGAGTTCGGGTCGGCGTCGAGCATTCGGGCGGAGCTCCTCACTTCGATGGGCGTCGGGTCCTCGCCGCCGCGGACGAGCTCGAGCAGTTCCTCGATCAGCCGGCGCACGCGCCGCCGCTGCTCCTCGTCGCCGCGGATGGCGATCTCGTTGCCGCGCACGTGCACCTCGACGCCCGGGTACTCGCGCTCGATGCTCGTGAGCAGGCGGTCCTGCGGGCCGAGCAGGCGCACCATCGCGATGCCGTCGACGTGGAGCCGCTCTTCGTCGGCTCGTGCCTCGGGGACGGGGAGCCGGGCCTCGCCCTTGTCGTCAGCGCCCGCCAAGCGAACCCTCCTCGAGCCCGCCGCCGAGCACGTGGGCATGGACGTGGAACACCGTCTGGCCCGCGGCGGGGCCGGTGTTGAAGATCAGCCGGAACTGGCCGCCCGCCAATTCGTCGGCGATGCCCCGCGCGACCGAGACGAGTTCGGCGAGCAGGTCGGGGTCGCCCGCAGCCAGTTCGACGACGTCGCGGTACTCGCCCTTGCGTGGGGTGACGATGACATGCACGGGCGCCTGCGGGGCGATGTCGTGGAACGCGATCACGCGATCGGTCTCGGCCACCATCCGCGCCGGGATCTCGCCCGCGGCGATGCGCTCGAACACCGTGGGCTCCGCCGTTCCGCTCATGCCCCCATCGTAGCGACGGATGCGTCACCACCGCCCGAGCGCGACCGACAGCACCGCGATCGCCGCAGGGCCGGCCGTCGACGTGCGCAGCACCGACTCCCCGAGCCGCACCGGCTCGGCCCCGGCCTCGACCAGCCGCTCGATCTCTGCAGGGTCCATGCCGCCCTCAGGGCCGACGACGAGCGCGAGGTCGCGGCCGTCGTGACGGATGCCGCCGAGCGGGGTCGGTGCGCCCGGCACGAGCAGCAGCATCCGCTCGCCCTGCAGGCGCGCCGGGAGCTCGCGCGTCGCTGCGACCGAGTCGACGGGCGGCACGCGGCTCCGGATGGACTGCTTGACCGCCTCGCGCACGATGGCGGCCCAGCGCGCACGACCCTTCTCGGCCTTGGGTCCCTCCCAGCGCGACACCGAGCGGGCCGCAGCCCACGGCACGACCCGGTCGACCCCGAGCTCGGTCGCGGCCTGGACCGCGAGCTCGTCGCGATCGCCCTTCGCGAGCGCCTGAACGAGCGTGAGCCGCGGCGACGGCTCCGGCTCGTCGCGGACCTCGTCGACCACCAGTTCGAGCCGGCGCGACTCGGTCGCGGCGACCTCGCCCGAGACGATCCGACCGCGTCCGTCGCCGACCGAAACCCGCTCGCCGACGCGCACGCGCGCGACGGTCACGGCGTGCCGCGCTTCGTCGCCGACGAGCTCGACCGTCGCGCCCGGCTCGACACGGGCCAGGTCGAGGGTCTCGTCGAGGTAGAGGCTGCTCATCGCCGCATCCGCTTCGCGCGTCAGCCGAGGAACCGGTCGCGCAGTCGTGCGAACAGTCCCTGCTGGAAGTGCCCGAGCTGCGGCGGCTGCGCCTTGCGCTGCTTGGCGAGCTGCTGAACGAGTTCGCGCTCCTTGTGGCTGAGCTTCGTGGGCGTCACGACGTGCACGGCCACCTTGAGGTCGCCACGGCCCCCGCCGCGCAGGTGCGTGATGCCGCGGTCGCGCACGGTCAGGATGTCGCCCGACTGCACGCCCGGCTTCAGCTCGAGGTCGACGTCGCCGTCGAGGGCCGCCACCTTCGCGTCCGTGCCGAGCACCGCGTCGGTCATCTGCACCTCGAGCGTGCAGAGCAGGTCGTCGCCGTTGCGGCTGAACACCTCGTGGTTCCGCACCTTGATCTCGAGGTAGAGGTCGCCGTTCGGTCCGCCGGCGGGACCGGCCTCGCCCGAGCCCGGCATCTGCAGCCGCACGCCGGTGTCGACGCCCGCGGGCACGTCGACGGGCACGGTACGGCGCGCACGAACGCGACCCTGGCCCTGGCACGTGGCGCAGGGGGTCGCGATGATCGTGCCGTACCCGCGGCACGATCCGCACGGGCTCGAGGTCATGACGTTGCCGAGGAGCGACCGGACCGCGCGCTGGATGTGCCCGGTGCCGCCGCAGATGTCGCAGGTGACGGGCGACGTGCCCGGCTGGCAGCACGAGCCGTGACAGGTCTCGCAGGTCACGGCGGTGTCGACCTCGAGGTCGCGGTGCGTTCCGAAGATGACGTCGTCGAGGCCCACCTCGAGCCGGATCAGGGCGTCCTGCCCGCGCTCGCGGCGCGACCGCGGCCCGCGGCTGGACTGGCCCGCGCCGAAGAAGGTCTCGAAGATATCGCCGAACCCGCCGAACCCGGCGCCGTTGAAGCCGCCCTGCCCGCCGCCGAGGTCGTACTGCTGGCGCTGCTTGGGGTCGGAGAGGACGTCGTAGGCGTGCGTGACCTGCTTGAACCGCTCGGACGCCTCGGCGCCGGGGTTGACGTCGGGGTGCAGTTCGCGGGCGAGCCGTCGGTACGCCTTCTTGATCTCGTCGGGGGTGGCGTCGCGCGAGACGCCGAGGACCTCGTAATGGTCGGCCACTGCGGGCGGGTTCCTTTCGATTGCCGGTGACGGATGCCGCGCACGGGCGGCTCCGCGCGGTTCAGTTCTCGCCGAGCGTGCGCGAGAGGTAGCGAGCGACGGCGCGCACGGCGGCCATGCTCTGGGAGTAGTCCATGCGGGTGGGCCCGACGATGCCGAGTCGCGACACGTCGCGCCCGGGGATCTCGAACGAGCTCGACACGACCGAGGTCTCGCCGAGTCCGAAGGGTGCGTTCTCGCGGCCGATGCGCACGGCGATGCCCTGGTCGGCGGCCATCTCGCCGAAGAGCTTCAGGAGCACCACCTGCTCCTCGATCGCCTCGATGACGCCGAGGATGTTGCCGGCGAAGTCCTGCTCGGTGCGCACGAGGTTGGCGGCGCCGGCCACCACGAGCCGGTCGCTGCGCGTGACCTTGGCCTGGTCGGCGAGGGTCGCGGCGAGGGTCCGCAGCACCTCCGCGTGGGCCCTGTCGGCCTTCTCGGTCTCGGTCGAGAGCGCCGTCGCGGCATCCGCCATCGTGAGCCCCTCGGCGACCTCGTTGAGGCGGTTGCGGAGGCGGTGCAGCGTCTCCTCGTCGACGGGCTGGTCGAGCTCGGCGAGCCGCTGCTCGACCTGGCCGGTGTCGGAGATGAGGATGCACAGCACGCGTGTCGGCGCGAGCGAGACGAGCTCGACGTGGCGGACTCGGGCGCGGGCGAAGCTCGGGTACTGCACGACCGCGAGCTGTCGGGTGAGTTGCGAGACGAGGCGGACGGTGCGTGCGAGCAGCTCGTCGAGGTCGTTCGACTCGCCGAGGAACGTCTCGATCGCCTGACGCTGCGCGGTCGTGAGGGGCCGGATGTCGGCGAGCTGGTCGACGAACACGCGGTAGCCCTTGTCGGTGGGGATGCGGCCCGACGAGGTGTGCGGCGCCGCGATGAGCTCCTCCTCTTCGAGGAGGGCCATGTCGTTGCGGATCGTGGCGGCCGAGACGCCGAAGTGGTGCCGCTCGACGATCGTCTTCGAGCCGACGGGCTCGCGCGAGGCGACGTAGTCCTGGACGATCGCGCGGAGCACGGCGAGGCTGCGTTCGGAGACCATGACCCTCGCTTCCCTCGACCGACCTGCGTGCGCGCGAACCATGCGCTTAGCACTCGGTTCGCATGACTGCCAATCATATCGCGGGATTCGGTGCCGGCACCGTTGCCGGGCCGAGTCCCACGGCAGTAGCGTGTGATCGCGCCGACCGCCGCCCCGTCCTCGCGCGTGCGACCGTCGCACCTCCCCGTCAACCCGAAAGGCAACCCCGCATGACCGACCCCAACACCTCACCCGCCGCTCCCGCCGCCCCGCTCTCCCACGAGCAGGACGTGCAGTGGGGCTCGTTCGCCCACCTCGGCGGCATCCTCGGCATCCTGCCGTCGCTCATCATCTGGCTCGTCTTCAAGGACCGCGGCTCGTTCACGAACACCGAGGCGAAGGAGGCGCTGAACTTCCAGATCACCCTGGCGCTCGGCACCGTCGCGCTCTGGGTCGTCGTCACCGTGCTCACCGTCGTGACCTTCGGCATCGGCGCGGTGCTGGGCTTCCTCCTGTACGTTCCGTGGATCCTCGGCGTGGTCTTCTCGATCATCGCCTTCCTGCAGGCCAAGGAGGGTCGCCACTACCGCTACCCGTTCGCACTGCGCCTCATCAAGTAACCCGCGCACGACCTTGCGACGCGCCGGTCCGAGACCCCTCGACCGGCGCGTCGCCGTGTGCCAGCATGAGGGAACGCCTCGCGACACGGGCGTGCGACCGACCAAGGAGCCAGCATCATGTCCGACGCACCACCTCCCACACCGCCCAACCCGCCGAGCACCCCGCCGCCCGGCGGCACCACGCCTCCGCCGCCTCCCGGCGGGCCCACGCCGCCTCCGCCCAGCGGTGGTCCCGGCTACGGCGCCCCCGCCCAGGAGATGAGCCCGCCCGACCAGCGGCTCTGGGCGACGCTGATCCACATCGGCGGCATCCTGTTCGGGTTCCTGCCGCCGCTCATCGGCTACCTCGTGCTCAAGGACCGCGGAGCGTTCATCCGCGCGCACTCGGCCACGGCGCTGAACTTCCAGATCACGCTGCTCATCGCGTACGTCGTCGGCTGGATCCTCGCCTTCGTGCTGATCGGCTTCCTGATCCTGCTCGCCGCGTGGATCGCCGCCATCGTGTTCGGCATCATCGCCGCGCTCAAGGCGAACCAGGGGCAGCCGTACGTCTACCCGATCGCGATCAAGTTCGTGAGCTAGGTCCCGGTCCGCGCTGCGCGCCATTCGACCACCGTCGGGTGCGCGCCGCGCGCTACTCGACCACCGTGTAGAGCAGGCGCCGCACGACGGCGTCGGCCAGCAGACGCCCTCGCCGGGTGAGCGTGACCCGCCCGGCGAGGGCGTTCTTCGCGTCCACGAGCCCGTCGGCGATGAGCCCGGCGACGGCGTGACGGCCGCCGGCGTGCAGCGACGCGACCTCGATTCCCTCCCGGATCCGTGCGAGGAGCAGCACGCGCTCGGTTTCCCGCGTCGCCGCGTCGAGGGTCTCCCTGCCCACCGCGGGCGACACGCCGGCCGCGATCCGCTCGGCGTACGCGGCGGGGTGCTTCGCGTTCCACCACCGGATGCCGCCGACGTGGCTGTGCGCCCCGGGCCCGACTCCCCACCAGTCGTCGCCGCGCCAGTACCCGAGGTTGTGCCGCGACCGGTTCGTGGCATCCGTCGCCCAGTTCGACACCTCGTACCATTCGTATCCGGCCGCGCCGAGCAGGTCGTCGGCGAGCTCGTACATGTCGGCCGCGAGGTCGTCGTCGATCGGCGCGAGTTCGCCGCGGCGGATCCGTCGGGCGAGCTTCGTGCCGTCCTCGACGATGAGGGCGTACGCGCTGACGTGATCGGGCCGCTCGGCGACGACGGCCTCGAGGCTCGTGCGCCAGTCGGCGAGCGACTCCCCCGGCGTGCCGTAGATGAGGTCGAGGCTCACGTCGAGCCCGGCGTCGCGTGCCCAGCCGACCACGAGCGGCACCCGCGCGGGGTCGTGCGTGCGGTCGAGCGCTGCGAGCACCTCCGGCACCGCGGACTGCATGCCGAACGACACGCGCGTGAACCCGCCTTCGGCGAGCCGCCGAAGGCCGTCGGGACCGACCGAGTCCGGGTTCGCCTCGGTCGTGACCTCGGCGCCGTCGTCCAGCCCGAACTCGTCGCGGATCGCGGCGAGCATGCGCACGAGGTCGGCGGCCGGCAGCAACGTCGGCGTGCCGCCGCCGAAGAACACCGTCTGCGCGGTCCGTTCGGGAGCAGCGGATGCCGCGAGCACGCGCCGTGCGAGACGGATCTCCTCGATGGCCTGGTCGGGGTACCCGGCCTGGGTGACCCCCCGGAGTTCGCCCGCCGTGTACGTGTTGAAGTCGCAGTAGCCGCAGCGGACCCGGCAGAACGGCACGTGCACGTAGACGCCGAACGCCCGGTCGGCGGCATCCGTCACCGCGCTCGCCGGCAGCAGGCCGTCGGAGGGCGCCGGATCGGCGATCGGGAGGGGTCCGGCCACGGTCAGGTGTACGCGGGGTGCAGCGCGCGCAGTTCGGCGCGCGTCAGCTCTCGGCGCCGGCGGCGGGTCAGCGGCGCGAGCAGGCGGTGGATGCCGCCCCCGGGCTCGAGCGCCGAGCGGATCGTGAGCCACACGGTGTCGTCGTCGCGGTGCTCGAGCACGAAGGACTCCTCGCCGTGCTCGGGGGAGTCGCCCGTGGTGCCGTAGGCGAAGCCGATGCGACCGGGCTCGTCGACGACGTACACGACGAGAATCGGGGTCGTCCGGCTGCGCAGGCGTCCGCGCCGCCGGAGCGTCGCGGTCATCCCCGCGGAGACGAAGGGGGTGCCGTCGGCCGCGAACCGCTGCTCGGCGTGCGCGGTCGGCTGCTCGGCGAGCGGCGAACCGTCGGCGTCGTAGGCGATGCCCGTGTACTGCGCGCCCGTGCCCGGGGCGACCTCGGTGACCTCGAATCCGGCGCCCTTCTGGACGCCCCAGGTCATGAGCTCCTCGGCGGCGCGGTCGAAGCGCTCGCGCCCGGAGCCGAGCTTGACGGAGTCCTCCGCCGGGCGGAACCCGGCGGGCGGGTACCGCAGCAGGTCTGGGTCGAGCGTCGCGCCGATCGCGCCGTACGTGACCGACTGGTCGGTGAACGTGCTGCGTCGAGTCATCCGAACATCGTACTTCGGAGGGCCCGTGCGGCCGGAATCGGCCGGACGCCCGGAACGCTACTTCTTCGCGTCCTTCTTCTCGGTCTCGCCCGAGAGCGCGGCGATGAACGCCTCCTGGGGGACCTCCACACGGCCGACCATCTTCATGCGCTTCTTGCCCTCCTTCTGCTTCTCGAGGAGCTTGCGCTTGCGGGTGATGTCACCGCCGTAGCACTTGGCCAGGACGTCCTTGCGGATCGCGCGGATCGACTCGCGCGCGATGATGCGCGCGCCGATCGCCGCCTGGATGGGCACCTCGAACTGCTGCCGCGGAATGAGCTCGCGGAGCCGCCCGGTCATGAGCACGCCGTAGGCGTAGGCCTTGTCGCGGTGCACGATCGCGCTGAACGCGTCGACCTGCTCGCCCTGCAGCAGGATGTCGACCTTCACGAGGTCGGCGGCCTGGTCGCCCGCGGGCTCGTAGTCGAGCGAGGCGTAGCCGGCGGTCTTCGACTTCAGGTTGTCGAAGAAGTCGAACACGATCTCGCCGAGGGGCATGCTGTAGCGGATCTCGACGCGGTCCTCGCCGAGGTACTCCATGCCGAGCAGCGTGCCGCGACGCGACTGGCACAGCTCCATGATGGTGCCGACGTAGTCCTTCGGCGCGAGGATCGCGGCCTTGACGATGGGCTCGCGGACCTCGGCGATCTTGCCGCCGGTCGGGAATTCGCTCGGGTTGGTGACCGTGACGGTCTTCTTGTCCTCCGTGGTCACCTCGTAGACGACGGACGGCGCGGTCGCGATGATGTCGAGGTCGAACTCGCGGCGGAGGCGCTCCGTGACGATCTCGAGGTGCAGCAGGCCGAGGAATCCGCAGCGGAAGCCGAAGCCGAGTGCGACCGACGTCTCGGGCTCGTAGACGAGCGCGGCATCCGACAGCTTGAGCTTGTCGAGCGCCTCGCGGAGCTCGGGGTAGTCGCTCCCGTCGATCGGGTACAGGCCCGAGAACACCATGGGCAGCGGTTCGGTGTAGCCCGCGAGCGGCTCGGCAGCCGACTTCGCAGCCGTCGTGACCGTGTCGCCGACCTTGGACTGCCGCACGTCCTTCACGCCCGTGATGAGGTAGCCGACCTCGCCGACGCCGAGGCCCTTCGTGGGTGTCGGCTCGGGTGCGCTCACGCCGATCTCGAGGATCTCGTGGGTCGCGCGCGTCGACATCATCTGGATGCGCTCGCGTGGGTTCAGCTTGCCGTCGACCATCCGGACGTACGTGACGACGCCGCGGTAGCTGTCGTAGACGGAGTCGAAGATCATCGCCCGGGCCGGGGCATCCGCGTCGCCCGTCGGGGCGGGGATGCGCTCGACCACCCGGTCGAGCAGGTCCTCCACGCCCATGCCGGTCTTGCCCGACACGCGCAGCACGTCGTCGGGCGAACCGCCGATGAGGTCGGCGAGCTCGCGCGCGTACTTCTCGGGCTCGGCGGCCGGGAGGTCGATCTTGTTCAGCACCGGGATGATCTCGAGGTCGTTCTCGAGCGCGAGGTAGAGGTTCGCGAGCGTCTGCGCCTCGATGCCCTGCGCGGCGTCGACCAGCAGGATCGCGCCCTCGCAGGCGGCGAGCGAACGGGACACCTCGTAGCTGAAGTCGACGTGCCCGGGCGTGTCGATCATGTTGAGGGCGTACGACGTGTCGCCGACCTGCCACGGCATCCGCACGGCCTGGCTCTTGATGGTGATGCCGCGCTCGCGCTCGATGTCCATGCGGTCGAGGTACTGCGCGCGCATGTCGCGGTCGGCGACCACGCCCGTGATGCCGAGCATGCGGTCGGCGAGCGTCGACTTGCCGTGGTCGATGTGCGCGATGATGCAGAAGTTGCGGATCAGCGCGGGATCGGTGGCGGCGGGCACCGGGGGGTCAGCGGCTCTCGGAGACATCCCGTCGATTCTCCCACGCCGCCGATCCCACTTTCGACGGATGCCTCCCGCGGGCCCGCGGACTACGCTGAAACGCACCATGACCGTGCTCGATGCCCCACTCGTCGGACGGGTGCAGCCGTCGGCGCTGCGGCCCGTGTTCACGTCACTCCGCGTCGGCCTGCATGTGCTCGTCGTGGGTCTCACGCTGTTCGTCCTCGCGCGCGCCGTGATCGTCGGCGACGACCAGCTCATCGCGATCGCCATCCTGTCGATCGCCTTCATCGGCACCTACGCGGTGGGCGTGGTCACGGCGCACCAGGTGGTGACGCCGTGGATGCGGGCGGGCTGGCTCGTCATGCTCCTGGGCCTCTGGCTCGGCCTCGGCGCGCTGACCCCGGATGCGGCCTTCCTGGCGTTCCCCCTCTTCTTCCTCGAGCTGCACGTGCTGCCCGCACGCTTCGCGGTGCCACTCGTCGCCGTGACCTTCCTGCTCAGCGTGTGGAGCACGACCTCGCACCTGGGCTTCGAGGTCGGGAGCATCCTCGGCCCCTTCATCTCCGCGGGCGTCGCGGTCATCATCGGGCTCGGCTACCGGGCGATGGCCGTCGAGTCGCGCGAGCGCCAGTCGCTCATCCTCGACCTGCTCGCCACCCGCGAGGAGCTCGCGGCGGCGAGCCGCGAAGCCGGCACGCTCGCCGAGCGCGAGCGCATCGCCCGCGAGATCCACGACACCGTCGCGCAGGGCCTCTCGAGCATCCAGATGCTGCTGCACGCGGCCGAACGCGACATCCACGACGATGCCGTGCGCGACAAGCTCCGCCTCGCGCGCGAGACCGCGTCCGACAACCTGCAGGAGACCCGCCGGTTCATCCGCGAGCTCACCCCACCCGCGCTCGACGAGCAGACCCTGCCCGCGGCGCTGCGTCGACTCGCCTCGGCGACGAACGAGCAGGCCGCGCAGGCGGGCTCGCGCACTCGGATCTCGTTCTCGCTGAGCGGCCACCCGGTGCCCCTGCCGATGTCGATCGAGGCGACGCTGCTGCGCATTGCGCAGGGTTCGCTCTCGAACGTCGTCAAGCACGCCGATGCGGCCCGCGCCGAGCTGACCCTCAGCTACCTCGGCGACGAGGTCGCGCTCGACGTCGTCGACAACGGCGTCGGGTTCGATCCGGCGGGGCTCGAGCCCGCGGGCCCGGATGCCGCGTCCTTCGGCCTCCGCGCCATCCGTCACCGCGCCGAGGCGCTCGGCGGGACCGCCGACGTCGAGTCCACCCCGGGCGGCGGGACCGCGCTGTCCGTGCGCATTCCGGCGGTGACCGCATGATCCGGCTCGTGCTGAGCGACGACCATCCCGTGGTGCGCGCCGGCATGCGGGCCCTCCTCGAGGCAGAGCCCGACCTCTCGGTGGTCGGCGAGGCCGCCAGCGCCGAGGAGGCCGTGGCGCTGGCCGCGACGCCCGGCGTCGACCTCGTGCTCATGGACCTGCAGTTCCCCGGCCGGCTCCAGGGCGTCGACGCGACACGGCGCATCCGCTCGACGCCGGGCGCTCCGCGCGTGCTCGTGCTCACCAACTACGACACCGACGCCGACATTTTGGGCGCCATCGAGGCAGGCGCGAGCGGGTACCTCCTGAAGGACGCCCCGCCCGGCGAGCTCGTGGCGGCGATCCGCGCGGCGGCATCCGGGGAGTCCGCCCTCGCACCCGCGGTCGCGTCGCGGCTCGACGCGTCGCAGCGCAGTCCCGATCAGCGCCTCACCGTCCGGGAGTCCGAGGTGCTCGCGCTCGTCGCGGGCGGCAGCACCAACCGCGAGATCGGGCAGGCGCTGTTCCTCAGCGAGGCGACCGTGAAGTCGCACCTCGTGCACATCTTCACCAAGCTGGGCGTCGGATCGCGCACCGCGGCCGTGGCGAAGGCGCGCGAGCTCGGCGCGATCCGGGCGGGCTGACGGATGCCGCGCGCCCGCGTCGTCCTCGTCCACGGCATCCGCACGTCGGCGACGATGTGGCGCGGGCAGGTCGCGCGCCTGTCGCGCCACGACCTCGATGTCGTCACGGTCGACCTGCCGGGACACGGTGCGCGCCTCGACGAGGAGTTCACGCTCGCCGCGGCGATGCACGCCATCGACGAGGCGTTCGCCGACGCCGATCCCGGAACCCCGCGGCTGCTCGTCGGAATGAGCCTCGGGGGGTATCTCGCGATCGAGTACGCGGCGCGGCATCCGCATCGTCTCGACGGGCTGGTCGCCGCCTCATGCGGAACCCGCCCGCGCGGCGCCGGCCTGCGCGGGTACCTGGCGCTCGCTGCGGCGATCCGGCGGCTGCCCGACCGGGGGCGCGGGCTGAACGACGCGATGGCGCGCCTCTTCCTCTCCCCCGCCGCGGTCGACGACGTGGTCGCCGGCGGCGTCGCGCTCGACGTGATGCAGCCGGCGATCGGCGCGGTCGCCGAGCTCGACATCGAGGCGTCGATCGCGGCCGTCGAGGTGCCGATCTGGTTCGTGAACGGGCGCTACGACCACTTCCGCATCGAGGAGCGCCGGCTGCTCCGAGCGGCGCGCGACGGGCGACTCGTGCACATCGACGGCGCGACGCACCTCGTGAGCCTCGTGCGGCCGGCGGAGTTCGCTGCGGCGGTGCTCGGGGCAGTGGCCGAGCTCGAACTCCGCGCGGCCCGGAGCGACCGTCGTCGCGTCGCCCGCTGACACCACGACGACGACGCCCTCGCGCTTTGGTGTCGCCCGCCGTTGCTGGTATCGTTGCCTGTTGGCTTGCGTGTGGGTCCCACCCCGCACGATGCGCCGCGACGGCCCCTCTACCGATTGCGGCAACTCCGGTACCCGCAGAACACACGAAAGACGAACCACGTGGCAAACATCAAGTCGCAGATCAAGCGCATCCGCACCAACCTGAAGGCGCAGGAGCGCAACAAGGCCGTGAAGAGCGAGCTCAAGACCGTCATCACCGCGACACGCAAGGCCGTCGCCGAGGGCGACAAGGAGAAGGCGACCGCCGCCCTTCGAGTCGCGACCCGCAAGCTCGACAAGGCCGCGAGCAAGGGCGTCATCCACAAGAACCAGGCCGCGAACCGAAAGTCGGCCATCGCGAAGCAGGTCGCCGCGCTCTAGGCGACGAACGAACTCGACCGAGGGGTCCCGCACCGTGTCGGTGCGGGACCCCTCGGCGTTGCCGTGCGTTGCCGCCCCGGCGTGCAGTCCGGTACCGGCGGACGAGGACGGGCGCAGGGCTCAGGCCAGGGCGCGGCCGCGCGCGCTGATGACGCCCACGAGCCGCTCGAGCGCGAAGACCGGGTCGCGCTCGGCACCCTTCACGGCGGCGTCGGCGGCGGCGAGGGCATCGATGGCGGCGCCCAGGCCTTCGTCGTCCCATCCCATGAGGTCGCGGCGGGCGCGGTCGACCTGCCACGGCGCGAGGCCGAGCGACGACGCCGCAGCACCGCGGGCACCGGCCACCCTGGCCATCGTGCGAATCTTCATGGCGAAGGCGGCGACGATCGGCACGGGGTCGGCGCCGGAGTCGAGCGCGTGGCGCAACGCGATGAGCGCCTCGCCGTGCCGCCCCGCGATGGCCGAGTCGGCGACCGCGAACGCGGTGGTCTCGACGCGGCCGCCGTAGTACTTGGCGACGGTCGCCTCGTCGACGTCGCCGGGCACGTCGGCGATGAGCTGACGGGAGGCGGCGGCGAGCTCGCCGAGATCGTCGCTGAAGGCCGCCACGAGGGAGCGCAGGGCCGCGGGCGCGATGCGCCGCCCGGCGAGGCGGAACTCGGCCGCGGCGAAGTCCTGCTTGTCGGAGTCGCGCTTGAGCTCGGCGCACACGATCTCGATGCCACCGCCCGTGCCGGCGCGGATCGCGTCGAGCAGCTTCTTGCCGCGGGTGCCGCTGCGGTGTCGCAGCACGAGCGTCGTGCCCTCGGCGGGATCGGCCAGGTACTCGAGCGCGTCGAGGAGGAAGTCGTCGGTCGAACGCTCGACGCCCGCGACCCGGATGAGCCGCGGCTCGCCGAACAGCGACGGGCTCGCGAGGGTGAGCAGTTCGCCGCGCCGGTAGCCGTCGGCATCGAGGTCGCTGACCTCGAGCTCAGGGTCGACGTCGCGCAGGGCGTCGCGCAGCATCGTGACGGCGCGCTCTGCCAGGACGTCTTCGCCCCCGGACACGAGCACGACAGGTGCGGGCCTGACCTGGTTCCAGGTCAACTGCGGGATCGCCGCTTTCGCCTTGGCCGTGCCTCCGCGTGCCGCCACGTGCGCTCCCTCCGACTGCCGGACCAGTCTACGGATCGCCGCCGACGTCGGCGGCACGCTCGCTCCACAGCCTGAACCCGCCGTCCGCCGCGATGAGCGCGGAGGTCCCCACCTGATCGCTGCGGACGACAGCAGTGCCGCCGTGGGCGAGGAGGTCCAGCAGCGATTCCGTGGGGTGGCCGTAGCCGTTCTCCGCACCCACGCCGACGAATCCGACGGATGCCGCGAGCTCCCGGTACAGCTCGGCGCTCTGGTCGGCGCTGCCATGGTGGGCGACCTTCACGACGTCGGCGCGGCCGAGGTCGTGGTCGCGCCGCAGGCGCTCCTGCGCCTCCTCGCCCAGATCGCCCAGGAACACCGCCCGGAAGCGCTCCGACCGGAGGTCGAGCACGACGCTCGCGTCGTTGCCGGGAGCCGTCCGGGCGGGCGGCCAGAGCACCCGCCAGTCCGCCTCGCCGAGCGATCCGGACGCGCCCGAGGCGACCTCCATCACCTCGGCACCGCCGCCCACGAGCGGGGCCAGCGCGCGCTTCGAGCGTCCGCCGTCGAGCGGCCCGTGAAGGACCACGCCGACGCGCCCTGCGATGGCGGCGACCCCGCCGGCGTGGTCGGCGTCCCAGTGCGTGATGACGGCGAGATCGAGGCGCCGGATGCCGGCGAGGTCGAGGCAGCGCTCGAGCGCGCCGGGATCAGGTCCGGCATCCACGAGCAGGGTCGCTCCCGCGTCGCGCACGAGCACGGCGTCGCCCTGCCCCACGTCGCACTGCATGATCTGCCAGTCGCCCGGCAGCGCGGCCCGGGCGACGAGCGGGCGACCGGCCGCGGCACCGACGGGAAGGGCGACGGCGACTACCAGCACCGCGGCGGCGATCGCCCGGCCGCGCCCCGGCGGCCGGCTCGAGGCGACGAGACCGGCGGCGACCGCCACGGCGCAGAGCGCCGCGCCGGGCGCATCCGGCAGCCACGACACGGTCTGGACCGGCAATCGCTGCGTCCCGTGGGCGAGCATGGCGATCCATGTCGCCGGCAGCCAGGCGACCTGCAGGGCCGCGAAGCCGACCGACGGCAGCACCGGCAGGAGGAGGCACCCGACGAGGCCGGCGACGGTCGCGATCGGAGCCGCGGGGGCGGCGAGCAGGTTGGCGGGCACCCCGTAGACGGGCAGCACGGGCTCGAGGAGGATGAGCACCGGTTGGCATGCGAGCTGCGCGGCGAGCGGGATCGCCACCACTGCTGCGACGGGTCGCGGCATCCACTTCGCGAGGGCCCTGCCGAGCGGGCCGGACAGCAGGATGAGTCCCGCCGTGGCGCAGACGGACAGGGCGAAGCCGAAGTCGCGCGAGTACCAGGGATCGATCGCGAGCAGCATCACCGTCGCGACGGCGAGGGCCGATGCGCCCCCGCCCGCGCGGCCCACTCCGAGCGCGACGAGCACCACCACCGCCATCACGGCCGCGCGGACGACGCTCGACTCGGGCGTCACGAGCAGGACGAACCCGAGCAGCGCGGCCAGGGCGGCACCGATGCGCGCGGCACGCGGCAGGCCCGCGCGTCCCGCTGCCCAGAACACCGCCGCCGTCACGATCGCGCAATTCGCCCCGGAAACGGCGGTGAGGTGGGTGAGCGACGCCGCGGTCATGGCCTCCCGGAGCTCCTCGGAGACCCCCGCGGTGTCGCCGATGGCGAGACCGGGGACGAGCGCGCCCCCGTCGCCGCCGAGCCGTTGCGCCGCGTCGGCGAGTCCATCGCGCAGCGGGTGCGTCCATGCGATCAGGGCGGACGCCGATCCGATCCGCTCGACCTCGCCGCGCAGCCGGAAACCCTCACGGTCGGAGCCCGGCAGTGCCGAGACCCTGGCGCGTAGCGTGAGCGTCGCGCCGAATGGGGGTGCGGCGGCTGGGCCGGACAGCACCGCCTCGACGCGCACCGGACGATGCGGGCGACCGTCGACCGCGATCACGGTGGCCGGCGCTCGCCAGGCGGTCGACCGCTCCTCCCATGCCGCGACCGACGAGGCCCTCGCCGCCGCCTCCATCCGGATCTCCGCCTCGACCCAGGAGCGGTCGGCGGCAGCGGCCGGAAGCGGACCCGACCCTCGAAGCGCGAGGCCGATCCCGGCGGCGGTGGCGACGAGGGCGGCGCACGTCGCGGCGACCGCGACGAGCGCGAACACCGCACCCCCGGTACTCCTCGGACGGCCCGCACCACCCCCGGTCGGCGCCGCGCGCACGGCGCTGGAGCGCGTCACCGCGGCGACCAGCCCGGCTGCCGCGGCGCTCCAGCATGCCGTCGGCACCACCCACGCGGGTGCACCCGCGTCCGCTGCGCCGGTCGCGACCCAGGCGATCGCCCATGCGGTGATCGCGGACGGCAGCAGGCGCAGGTCGTGGGCGCGCATTCAGAGCGTCACGAGGTCGACGAGGCCCGAGTACACGGCGTCGCCGATGCCGGCGACGTCGAGCAGTTGTGCGACGTCGGTGAACGGCCCGTTCGCCTCACGCCAGTCGATGATGCGCTGCGCGAGCGCCGGGCCGATGCGCGGCAGCGTGTCCAGCTCGGCCGCGTCGGCATGGTTGAGGCTCACTCGCCCGTCGCCCGGACCCGGCGCTCCGGCGGCCGTTGCCGACTCGGCCGCGCCGACGACGGGCACCACGAGCTGCTCGCCGTCGACCAGTGCGCGTGCGAGGTTCACTCCACCGGGATCGGCCTCGGCCGTGAGGCCGCCCGCAGCGCCGACCGCGTCGACGACCCGGGCCCCCGGGGCGAGCTCGACGATCCCGGGTCGGGCGACCGCACCGAGGACGTGCACGAGCAGGGTGCCGGTCGACGCGAGCTCGTCGTCGCCCGTGGCTCCCCCGGCCGCGGCATCCGTCGCCCCGACACCCTCGATACGGACACCCGGTGCACCCACCTCACCCTGCATGCCGCCACCGGCGGACGCGAACGTGACGACCGCCGAGACCGCGACCGCCGCCACGAACACGACCACTGCGGCGCCGACCGCGATGCGCGACCGCGGCGCCGCGCGGACGTCGTCGAGCGCGGCAAGCGGGTCGGCGGCGGCTCGGTCGGTCGGTCGGCGCACGGGCATGCCGGAACGCTAGCCACGGCGCGACGGTCGGCGGCCTCGCGACCGGTCGTGCGCGGACGCCCGGTCGACGTGGACTCCTGTGGAGGGCGGGTGCGCTAGCGGCGCGTGGCGATGTTCACGAGCTTCGGTGCACGGACGATCACGTTCGCGATCTCGCGCTCGCCGACCGACCGGCCGACCGCGTCGGACGCGCGCGCGAGCGCCTCGAGCTCCTCGGCGCCGATCTTCGGCGACACCTCGATGCGGTCGCGCACCTTGCCGTCGACCTGCACGATCGCGGTGACCGACTCCTCGACGAGGAGCGCCGGGTCGGCCTTGCGCCACACGACGTTCGCGACGGTGGGCTCGTATCCGAGGCGCTGCCACATCTCCTCGGCCGTGTACGGGGCGAAGAGGTCGAGGATCATCGCCGTCACCTCGGCGGCCTCCCGCACCGCGGCATCCGCCGGCCCGGCGCCCGAGTCGATCGCCTTGCGGGTCGCGTTCACGAGCTCCATGAGGCGAGCGACGATGACGTTGAACTTGAACGACTCGGCGAGGCCGGGCGCGTCGGCGAGCAGGCGATGCGTGACCCGCCGCAGCGCCGGGTCACCCGTCTTCCACTCGACGTCGGGGCTGGAGGTCACCTCGCCGGAGATGCGCCAGGCGCGAGCGAGGAACTTGGCCGCACCGACCGGGGACACGTCGGCCCAGTCGATGTCGTCCTCGGGCGGGCCCGCGAACGCGAGGGTGACGCGGAGCGCGTCCGAACCGTGCGCCGACAGCTCGGAGGCGAACTCGACGAGGTTGCCCTTCGACTTGGACATCTTCTGGCCGTCCATGATCACCATGCCCTGGTTGAGCAGCGAGGTGAACGGCTCGGTGAAGCCGAGGTACCCGAGGTCGAACAGGACCTTCGTGAAGAAGCGCGCGTACAGCAGGTGCAGGATCGCGTGCTCGACGCCGCCGACGTACTGGTCGACCGGCATCCACTTCTCGGCCTCGGCCGGGTCGAACGCACGGCCGTCGTCGTTCGGGTTCAGGTAGCGCAGGAAGTACCAGGAGCTGTCGACGAACGTGTCCATCGTGTCGGAGTCGCGGCGTGCGTCGCCGCCGCAGTTCGGGCACTCCACCCGAGCCCACTCGTCGGCCGCGCCGAGCGGGCTCGCCCCCTTGGGTCGCAGGTCGAGGCCTGCGGCATCCGGCAGCCGGACCGGCAGGTCGGACTCGGGCACCGGCACCTCGCCGCACTGCTCGCAGTGGACGATCGGGATGGGCGTGCCCCAGTACCGCTGCCGCGAGATGAGCCAGTCGCGCAGGCGGTAGTTCTTGGCCGTGCGGCCGAGGCCGCGCTCCTCGAGGATCTCGATCGCGCGACGGATCGCGTTGGTCTTGCTGAGCCCGTTCAGCGGGCCGGAGTTCATCAGGCGCCCCTCGCCGGTGAGCGCGACGCCGGTCGCGGCGGGGTCGAGCTCGGGCAGGTCTTCGAGCGGCAGCGGCACGCCCTGGTCGTCGACCGGGATCACGGGGATCACGCCGGTCACCGGCGCGTTGGTGTCGACGACGACGCGCACGGGCAGCTCGAAGGTGCGCGCGAAGTCGAGGTCGCGTTGGTCGTGCGCGGGGACCGCCATGATCGCACCGTGGCCGTAGTCGGCGAGCACGTAGTCGGCAGCCCAGATCGGCAGCCGCTCGCCGTTCAGCGGATTGGTCGCGTAGCGATCGAGGAACACGCCCGTCTTGGGCCGGTCGGTCGCGAGCCGGTCGATGTCGCTCTCGGCGCGCACCGATTCGAGGTACTGGTCGAACCTGGCGCGGACGTCGTCGGACGCGCCGGCGACGAGCTCGGCAGCCAGTTCGGAGTCGGGTGCGACCACCATGAACGTCGCGCCGTAGAGCGTGTCGGGGCGGGTCGTGAACACCGTGACCGGCTGGTCGCGGCCCTCGATCGCGAAGTCGACGTCGGCGCCGGAGGACCGCCCGATCCAGTTCCGCTGCATCGTGATGACCTTCGTGGGCCACTTGCCCTCGAGCTGGTTGAGGTCGTCGAGGAGGCGGTCGGCGTAGTCGGTCACGCGGAAGTACCACTGCGTCAGCGCCTTCTTCGTGACGACGAAGCCGCAGCGCTCGCAGTGGCCGTCGACGACCTGCTCGTTGGCGAGCACGGTCTGGTCGTTGGGGCACCAGTTGACCTGGCCGGCCTTGCGGTACGCGATGCCCTTCTCGTACAGCTTCAGGAACAGCCACTGGTTCCACTTGTAGTACTCGGGGTCGCTGGTGTGCAGCTCGCGCGACCAGTCGAACGACGGCGCGTACTGCTTGAACGAGCGCTTCTGCTGCTCGATGTTCGCGTAGGTCCACGCCTTCGGGTCGGCGCCGCGCTTGATCGCCGCATTCTCGGCGGGCAGGCCGAACGAGTCCCACCCGATGGGGTGCAGCACGTCGAAGCCCTGGTGGCGCCAGTACCGAGCGGCCGCGTCGCCGAACCCGAACGCCTCGGCGTGGCCCATGTGCAGGTCGCCCGACGGGTACGGGAACATGTCGAGGATGTACTTGCGTGGACGCGTGTCGCCGGGCTGCGCGGCGCGGAACGGCTGGAGCTCCTCCCACACCGGGAGCCACTTCGCCTGGATGGCGGCGAAGTCGTAGGTGCCGGCGTCGGCGGTGTCGGTGGTGTCCTGCTCGTGTGCCACGTGACTCTCAATCGTGATGCGCGGGGTGGGGTCGATCGCCCGGGTCGCGGGCGCGCGCGAGCGGCACGCCCGAGGGTCAAGCCTACTCAATCGGCGCGGCGTCCCGCCGGGGTGACGGATGCCGCACCGCCGCCGAGCACGGCGATCAGCGCTCGAGCCTTGACCAGGGTCTCCTCGACCTCCTCGTCGGGATCCGACAGCGCCGTGATGCCGCCGCCGGTGCCGATCGACGCACCCGACGGCGTGAGCACGATCGACCGGATGACCATGGCGAGGTCGGCGGTGCCGTCGACCCCGAGGCATCCGAACGCCCCCGAGTACACGCCCCGGGGACCTCGCTCGAGCGCGTGCAGGATCCGCATCGCGCTCTCCTTCGGCGCACCGGTCATCGACCCGGCTGGGAATGCCGACCTCACGGCGTCGAGCGCGGTGAGCGGATGCCGCAGCCGCGCCGTCACGGTCGAGACCAGCTGGTGCACGTGCGGGTACTCCTCGACCTCGAGCAGGCTCGGCACCGCGACCGTCCCGAGCTCGGCGATGCGGCCGAGGTCGTTGCGCATGAGGTCGACGATCATGAGGTTCTCGGCGCGTTCCTTCTCGCTCGCGCTGAGCTCGGCGCGGAGCGCGATGTCGGTGACGGGGTCGGCCGAGCGGGGCCGGGTGCCCTTCATGGGCCTGGTCGCCACCGTGCCGTCGCGCTCGACGAGGAGGAACTGCTCGGGCGAGGCGCTGAGCAGGGCGACGTCGCCGAACCTGAGGTAGCCGCCGTGGTGGCTCGGACTGCCGCGGCGGAGCCGGAGGTAGGTCGCGACCGGGTCGGGTCGTACGTCGAGGGCGACGCGATTCGTGAGGCAGAGCTGGTAGGCGTCGCCGCGTACGATCGCGGCCCGGCACTCGCCGATCATCCGTCGGTACGCGTCGGCGTCGTGGCGCCAGCGCGTCGCGACGGATGGCTCAGGTCGCACGTCGGCGGGGTGATCCGGCCGCTCCGCCGAGAGGGCGGCGAGCGTCGCGCGGGTGCGGTCGACCCAGTCCGAGACGGATGCGGCGTGGTCGTCGCCCTCGATCCACTCGAGTCGCACGTCGCGGGCAGCGTGCTCGAACACGACCACCCGGTCGGCGAAGAAGAACGCCGCGGCCGGCGCCTCGGTGGCCGCAGCCGGGACCCGGAGCGTGCGCGCCCCGAACTCGTACCCGAACCAGCCGTACCAGCCGACGGCGGCGCGGCCCTCAGGGTCGGCGTCCGCGCCGAGCCCGACGCCGCCGATCCGGCGAGCCAGCTCGGCGTACACGCGGTCGGGGTCGACCGCATCGTCGGCGATCACGACCGGGGCGTCGGCGGCGGCCACCGCGATCACGCTGCGCCCCGCGCGCACGTCGTCGCCGCTGTCGAGCCAGGCGACCGTCTCCGCGTCGGCCCCGAGTGCCAGGAACACCGTCTCGGGGTCGCGCCATTCGTGCAGCGTCAGGCTCCGGATGCGTCGTGGCACCCTCCGAGCGTACTGCCCGCCCCGCGCGGGCCATCCGTCGCGCCCGGGCGGCGCAGCGGACCGATCCGGCCGATCACGTTCAGCCGCCCAGCGTCACCGTCCGCTCGACGAGCCCCGCCGGGGCACCCGTGTGCGAGATCAGGATGACGCTCCGCCCCGGCCCGGCCGCGCCGAGCAGGTCGTGCAGCAGCGCGTCGGCGCGCTCTGGGTCGACGTTCGCCGTCGGCTCGTCGAGCACCAGCACCGGGAAGTCGGCGAGCATCGCCCGCGCGAGCGCGATGCGCTGTGCCTGGCCGCCGGAGACGAGCGCGCCCCACTCCCCCACGCGCGCATCGAGCCCGCCGCGTCCGGCGACCCACGACCCCAGGCCGACGCGGTCGAGCACCTCGAGCAGTTCGTCGTCGGACGCGGTGTCGCGCGCGAACAGCAGGTTCTGCCGCAGGTCCTCGTCGAACAGCCATGGACGCTGCTCGACCAGGCCGACCGCGCGACGGACGTCGCGCGGGTCCATCTCGCGCGCCTCGACGTCGCCGATCCGGTACGAGCCGTCGTACTCGAGGAAGCGGACCAGCACGTGCGCGAGCGTGGTCTTGCCCGCACCGGACGAGCCCTCGACGAGCACGCGCTCGCCGGGTCCGACGTCGAGGTCGACCCCGTCGAGGTCGGGGCGTTCGGGCCCGGACGACGGTGATGCGACGGATGCCAGCTCCGGTCGCTGATCGTCATCCGCGGCGACCCGCGGCCAGCTCGCGCGGATGCCCCTCAGTCGCAGCGAGGGAGCCCTGCCCTCACGCCCAGGCGCCGGATCGCGGCGCGCGAGGTCGACATCGGCCGCCGGACGCGGCACCGGCAACTCCGGCGGCACCTCGTCGGGCACCGCGTCGGCGACCCGGCCGGCACTCGCGCGGACGGCCCGCAGGGACCCGACGGCGACCGGAACGGCCGTCGCGACCTCGGCGATCGCGAGCGGGACGAGGCACAGCACGGCGAACGTCGGCCCGTCGATCCGCCCTTCGGCGAGGAGGGGGGCCGCTGCTGCGAGGCTCGCGACGGCCGCGATGCCGCCCACGGCGCTCATCGCGGCGGCAGCGAAGCCCTGGGCAGAGGCCCGGGCCCGGGTCACGCGTTCGAGCTGTGCGCCGATCTGTCGGATGCGCGCACGACCGGCTTCGGCGGCGTCGTACGCGACGAGCACGTCGAGCGCCTGGACATGCTCCACGATCGCCGCCTGCAGCCGGCCGCGGAGCGGCGCGAGCCGGGCGTCCGCGCGGGCCGCCATCACCTGCTGGGCGAGCACCGCGAGCGCGATGCCCGCCGCGAGGCAGGCGCCGACCGCGAGCGCCGAGCCCGGGGCGAGCCAGGCCAGCCCGGCGAGCGCCGCAGCGAGCACCACCGCGGCGCTGGCGAGCGGCTGCACGATGCGCAGCGAGACGTTCTGCAGCTCGTCGACGTCGCCGACGAATCGCGACAGCAGGTCGCCGCGCCGGGTCGTCGCGAGCCCATCGGGCGCGACCGGCAGCATCCGCTCGAACACGTCGGCGCGGATCGCGGCGAGCTGGCGGAACGCGGCGTCGTGCCCGGCGAGGCGCTCCAGGTAGCGGAACACGGCACGGCCGAGCGCGAACGCACGCACGCCGACCACGCCGAGCGACAGGTACAGCACGGGAGGCTGCTCGGCGGCGCGGGCGATGAGCCACGCGCTCGCAGCGAGCAGGGCGACACTCGAGAGCCCGGCGGCCACGCCGAGCAGCACCGACGGGAGCAGCCGGCGCACGGGCGGCACGGCGCGGCGGAGCACCGTGGTGGTCGGATCAGGCATGGGCGACCTCCCGGATCGCGACCACGCGGTCGGCGTGGCGAGCGAGGGCCTCGCGATGCGTGACGACGACGACGATGCGCCCCTCGTCCGCGAGCGCGCGCAATCCCGCGGCCAGTGCCGCCTCGCGGTCGGCGTCGAGTGCCGACGACGGTTCGTCGAGCACGAGCAACGGCGCGTCCAGTGCGAGCAGCCGATGGATGGCGCGCGCCACCGCGACGCGCTGCGCCTGCCCCCCGGAGAGCCCGGAGCCCCCGGGCCCGAGCGGCGTCTCGGCGGGCACGTCGACCGAGGCGAGCGCGAGCGCACGGGTGGCGAGCTCGGCGGGCGCATCCGACGCGCCGAGGCGCACGTTCTCCGCGACCGTGCCCTCGAGCAGGTGGGGCGCCTGCCCGGCCCAGGCGGTGCGGTATCGCGTGCCCGCTCCTGCCGGCGCACCGTCGAGCGTGGCCTCCCCCGCGGCGTCGGCGAATCCGAGGAGTGCGGCCACGAGCGAGGACTTGCCCGAGCCGCTCGCACCCGTGACGGCGACGACCTCGCCCGGCGCGGCGTCGAGATCGAACCCGGCGAGCACCGGCCGGCCGTCGCGGAACACCCGCAGTCCGCGCACCCGCAGGCCCGCGGCATCCGTCGCACTCGTCACCGCGGGAGCGATCGCAGCCGGTCGCGACGCGGCGTCCGTGTCGCCCTCGAGCACGTCGAGCGCGTCACGCGACGCCTCCAGCCCCGCCGTCGATGCATGGAACGCGGCGCCGACGTTGCGGATCGGCAGGAACACCTCGGGGGCGAGGATGAGCACGAACAGCCCGGGCGCGAACGACATGTCGGCCGCGACGAGGCGCAGGCCGATCGACACCGCGACGAGCGCGACCGACAGGCTCGCGGCGAGCTCGAGGGTGAAGCCGGAGAGGAACGTGACCCGCAGCACCTTCATGGTGCTCGAGCGGTACTCGTCGGTGACGGTGCGGATGCGACCGACCTGCCGTTCGGCGCGGCCGAACACCATGAGCGTCGAGAGCCCCCCGACGACCTCGAGGAACCCGCGGGACAACGACTGCAGCCGCTCCCACTGGCGTCGCTGCACGACCTCGGTGGCCATGCCGATGAGTGCCATGAACACCGGGATGAGGGGCAGGACGATCACGAGGATCAGCCCCGACACCCAGTCCGCCATCCACGCCGCTGCGACGAGCACGGGCGTCGCGACGGCGGTGAGGACGAGCTGCGGAAGGTAGCGGCCGAAGTACTCGTCGAGCGCGTCGAGTCCCGGCCCGAGGAGCGTCGCGGCCTTCGCGGTCGTGGCTCCGCGCCGTTCGGGCGGCCGCGACCCGAGTGCCGCGAGCAGGTCGTCACGGAGCCCGGACTTGACGCGCATCGCCCCTGCCGACCCGAGCCATTCCCAGAGCCATCCGGCGATGCCGCGAACGGATGCCGCGACCACGAGCACGACCACGACCGGCTCGACGCCCCACGTCACCTCGCCCTCGATGAGCCCCACGACGAGCGTCGAGAACGCCCACGCGAACGCGACCGTGGATCCCGCCTGGAGCAGCGCCAGCGCGCCGCCGCCGATGAGGAATCCGCGCGCGGCGCGCGAGCGGCGGATGAGCCTGGGGTCGAGCGGGCGCACGTCAGTGCACCGCGGCGTCGATCGTCTGCCTGGTCACGCGCTTGCGGAACACCCAGTAGGTCCACCCCTGGTACGCGAGGATCAGCGGGAGGAAGATCAGCGCGGTCCAGCTCATGACCGTGAGCGTGTACGGCGTGCTCGACGCGTTGGCGATGGTGAGGCTGTTCGCGGGGTCGTTCGAGGCGGGCATGACGTCGGGGAACAGGGCGGCGAACAGTCCCAACACCGCCGCGCCGATGGTGAGGGCCATGAGCGCGAAGGCGGTCCGCTCGGCGCCGCGGGAGTTCGCGAGCCAGCTGCCGATGAGGGCCAGGGCGGCGACCGCGGCCAGCGCCCAGAACCAGAACGTGCCGTGCGCGAGCCCCGTCCAGACGAGGAACGTCGCCGCGACGACGATCGTGACCGCGCCGGCGCGGGTCGCGAGGCGGCGGGCGCGCTCGCGGATCTCGCCGTCGGTCTTGAGCGCCGCGAAGACGACGCCGTGCGTGAAGAACAGGAGGAGGGTCGTGAGCCCCCCGAGGAGGGCGTACGGGTTCAGCAGGTCGAACAGCGTCCCGGTGTAGTTGTGGTCCGCATCCAGCGGTACGCCCTGCACGATGTTCGCGAACGCGACGCCCCAGAGCAGTGCGGGCACGGCCGAGCCGACGACGATCATCGAGTCGAAGCGCCGCTTCCACGCCAGCTCGGGCCGCTGGTGCCGGTACTCGAACGAGACGCCGCGTGCGATGAGCGCGAGCAGGATGAGCAGGAGCGCCAGGTAGAAGCCGGAGAACAGCGTCGCGTACCACTCCGGAAACGCCGCGAACAGCGAGGCGCCCGCGACGATGACCCAGGTCTCGTTGAGGTCCCAGACCGGGCCGATGGTGTTGATGAGCACGCGGCGGTCGGTGTCGTCCTTCCCGAGGAAGGGCAGCGACATGCCGACGCCGAAATCGAACCCGTCGAGCACGAAGTAGCCGACGAAGAGGAAGGCGACGATCCAGAACCAGAGCACTGCGAGATCCATGTCCGTCTTCTCCTAGTAGACCGTGGCGGCGTGTTCGACCTTGCCCGTCTCCGGGTCGGGCGGCGTGACCTCGGGCGGGCCCGTGCGGATCGCCTGGAGGATCAGCTTCACCTCGACCACCGCGAGGGCGCCGTAGATGAGCGTGAAGGCGACGAGCGAGATGAGCACCTCGAGGCCCGTGACGTTCGGCGACACCGCCGACTCCGTCGGCAGGAGGCTGAACACGATCCACGGCTGCCGGCCCATCTCGGTGAAGACCCAGCCGACGATCATCGCCATGAGCGAGAGCGGGAAGCTCCAGATCGCTGCGGTCCACACCCAGCGCCGGCGCGGCATCCGGCCACCGCGGGTGAGCCAGAGGCCGACGACGGCGACGAGGATGTGCAGCATGCCGAGGCCGATCATCCAGCGGAAGGACCAATAGGTCACCCAGATGATCGGCGCGTAGTCGCCGGGTCCGTACAGGTCGGCGTACAGCGCCTGCAGGTCGTTGATGCCCTCGACGCATCCGTCGAGCGTGTGCGTCGAGAGCAGCGAGAGCAGGTACGGGACGCGGACGGAGAACAGCTCGGTGCTGCCGTCGGGCGTGCCGAGCGTGAACAGCGAGAACGAGGCATCCGCGCCGCAGACCGTGTCGTACGTCGCCTCGGCGGCGGCCATCTTCATGGGCTGCGTGGCGACCATTGCGAGGCTCAGCTGGTCGCCGAAGAACGTGGTCAGGGCGCCCGCACCGACCATCGTCCAGAGTCCGAACTTCAGGGCGGGCCGCATGGTGTCCAGGTGCTGGTTGCGGGCGAGGTGCCAGGCGGCGGCGCTGATCACGAGGCCAGACGACACCATGAAGGCCGCGAAGATGGTGTGCGGGAACGCGGCGAGGGCGACCGGGTTCGTGAGCAGGGCCCAGATGTCCACGAGTTCGGCCCGGCCGCGCTCGGCGTTCATCTGGTAGCCGACCGGGTTCTGCATGAAGGCGTTCGCGGCGATGATGAAGTACGCCGACAGGATGCTGCCGATCGCGGTCGCCCAGATGGTCGCGAGGTGCAGCTTCTGCGGCAGGCGGTTCCAGCCGAAGATCCAGAGACCGATGAACGTCGCCTCGAGGAAGAACGCGAGCAGGCCCTCGAGCGCGAGCGGCGCACCGAAGACGTCGCCGACGAACCGCGAGTACTCGGACCAGTTCATGCCGAACTGGAACTCCTGCACGATGCCCGTCACGACGCCCATCGCGAAGTTGATGAGGAAGATCGTGCCGAAGAACCGCGTGATGCGGAGGTACTCGACCTTCCCGGTGCGCACCCAGGCGGTCTGGAAGATGGCGGCCGTGGTGGCGAGCCCGATCGTGAGCGGGACGAAGAGGAAGTGGTAGACCGTCGTGAGGCCGAACTGCCACCTGGCGAGCAGGAGCGGATCGAGGAGCTCGTTCACTGCGGAGGCACCTTTCGATGAGTGACGGCGACGCGATACTTCTACACAGCGTAGAGCACTTTTCTACGTCATGTAGAACCATGACGCGGATGCGCGGTATCCTCGTCGTATGGCAGGACTCGGCGAGCTCGAGCGCTCCGTGATGGAGCAGCTCTGGAAGAGCCATGGCGCCCTCACCGCGAACGAGGTGCGGGAGCGCCTCGCCGACCCCGCGGACCCGTCGCGGACCCCCGCCACCACGACCGTGCTCACCGTGCTCTCGCGGCTCGAGCGCAAGGGCTTCGTGTCCCGCGCCCGCGAGACCCGGCCGCACCGCTACCACGCGCTCCTCTCACGCGCGGAGCACACCGCGGAGCTCATGCACGAGGTCCTCTCGTCGTCCTCCGATCGCGACGCCGCGCTGGCGCGCTTCGTCGGCACCGTCACCGACGGCGAGGCGCGCACGCTGCGCCGACTCCTCGACGAACTCGTGCGCCGCTGACGTGGTCGCCGCCGCCGTCCTCCTCGGCGTCGTCGCGCTCGCGCTCGCCTGGCCGGTCCCCGTCGCCCTCTCCCGGGCGGCGTGGCCCTCACGTTCCCCCGCGACCGCCCTCGCGCTGTGGCAGGGGATCGCACTGGGCGGCGGACTCGCGATGATCGGGTCGCTGCTCGTGTTCGGCGCCTCGCCGGCCGGATCGATCGCCGGCGCGGCCGCCGACCTGCTGCCCGCCTTCTCGGCCGGCCCCGTGCCCGACGGCTACGGGGTCGTCCACCTCGCCGCGCTCACGCTGGCAGTCGGACTGGCGGTGCACCTGGCACTCAACCTCGCCGCCACGGCCGTCCGCGCCGAACGCGCCCGCCGCCGGCAGCACCGACTGGTCGACCTGCTCGCCGAACCGGGCGCCGACCCGGCAGCGCCCCGGGTCCTCTCCCACCCAGTGCCGGTCGCGTACTGCGTCCCCGGCATCCGCACCGCCACGGTGATCACCGAGGGCCTCGTCGAGCTCCTCGACGACGACGAGCTCCGGGCCGTCGTGGCGCACGAACGGGCGCACCTCGACCAGTTCCACCACCTCGTGCTCCTCGCCTTCCGCGCCTGGCACGGCGCGCTCCCATGGTTCCCCATCGCCAATCGCGCCGAGCGCGCCGTCGCGCTGCTCACCGAGCTGCTCGCCGACGACGGCGCCCGACGTGTCACCGGCGACCAGCCGCTCCGCCGCGCCCTCGTCCTCGTCGGCAGCACCGGCGAGCCCGGCGCGTACGCCGACGCCGGCGGCGTGAACCCCGACGCGGGCATGCTCGAGCAGCGGCTCCTCCGACTCGAACCGGGGCGGCATCCGCTCGCGCCGCACGCCCGGGTCGCGAGCTGGGCCGCCACGGGCGTGATCGTCGCGACGCCGGTCCTCGTCCTCGCCGCCGTGGCCGTCTAGCTCACAGCCGTATCCGCGACGCAGCGAATAGGCTCGAGACGATGAACGAGTTGCTCGACGGCATCCTCGAGACCGTGGCGAACGTCGACCCGGTGCTGCGCACCGTGCTGGCCGGGATCGGCATCATGCTCGAGACGTCGGTGCTCATCGGACTGGTCGTCCCGGGCGACAGCATCGTCATCGTCGCATCCACCGGCGTCGAGGGCACGGTCGAGTACTTCGCGTTGGCGCTCGCGGTGATCGTCGGTGCGCTCATCGGCGAGAGCATCGGCTTCGCCCTCGGCCGCTGGTTCGGTCCGCACATCGAGCGGTCCCGCGTCGGCCGGCGGATCGGCGAGCACAACTGGCACCGCGCGCGGCGATACCTCGCCCGGCGGGGCGGCCCGGCGGTGTTCATTTCGCGGTTCCTTCCCGTGCTCCACTCGCTCGTGCCGCTCACCGTCGGCATGAGCGACATGTCGTACCGCCGGTTCCTCGCCTGGACGACGCCGGCCTGCATCATCTGGGCCTTCGCCTACGTGAGCGTGGGATCGGCGGCCGCGGGCGAGTACCGGCGGTTGAGCGATGACCTGCACTGGGCCGGGTACCTGTTCGTCGGCGCCATCGTGCTGTTCCTCGTGCTGGTCTGGCTCGCCAAGAAGATCCTGATGCGGCTCGAGGCACGGCACATGGCGGATGATGCGGTGCACGACGCCGGCGCCGTGGTCGCCCCGCACGGCATCGCGCCGGACGCCGCCGAGCCGGTCGCGGCCGACCTCGCCGGACACGACGAAGGGCCGGCCGCCGAGGCGACCGACCCTCCCGAGCGTCGGGACGATTCCTAGAGGAGGCCGCTCGCTTCGAGCCACTCGGCGGCGATGTCGTCGGCCGAACGCTGCTCGTTCACGCTCTGCGAGTTGAGCTCGACGAGGTCCTCGGGGGTCATCTCCGCGCTGATCTCGTTGATGATCGCCGCGATCTCGTCGGTGACCTTCTCGCTCGCGATCGGGACGACGTTCGAAGCGAGGAACAGGCCCTCGGGATCCTCGAGCGTCACGAGGTCGTTCGTGGCGATGTTCGGGTCGGCGCTGAAGATGTTCACCATCTGCACCTGGCCGTCGGTGAGCGCCTTGAGGGTCAGCGCACCACCCGAGTCCTGGATCGCGGTGAAGCCGACGTCGACGCCGTAGACCTCCTGCAGTCCCTCGGGACCGTACGGCCGTGTCTCCAACTCGGCGTTGCCGCCGAGCGTGATCGGCTCGGAGACGTCGGCGAGGTCGGCCAGGCTGGTGACGTCGTTCGCCTCGGAGAACTCGCGTGTGACGTTGTACGAGTCCTGGTCGGTCGCGGACGACGGTTCGAGCACGCGCAGTCCGTCGGGCAGTGCGCCCTCGAGCTCGGCGTAGACGTCGTCGGCGGTCGTGGCCTCGGTGTCGGGCACGTAGTACTGCAGCAGGTTGCCGGTGTACTCGGGGAACAGGTCGATCTCGCCCGCCTCGATCTCGGGGATGTAGACCTCACGCTGGCCGATGCGGAACTCCCGCTCGACCGTGTAGCCGTTCGCCTCGAGGGCTTGCGCGTAGATCTCGGCGATGATCTCGTTCGAGTAGTAGTCCTGCGATCCGACGACGATGGTCTCCGACGTGCTCGCGCCGTCGCCGCCGTCACCGGGTTCCTCGTCCAGGGGATCCCCCGACGCGCACCCTGCCAGGGCCACTGTCGCCCCGACCGCGGCCGCCGCCAGGGCGACGAGCCGGCCTCTTCCAGTTGCGGACCTCATGATGCATTCCCTTCGTTGACGGGCGCCCCTGATGCGGGTGCGCCCACGACCGCCTTCGACCGGACCGGCCGGAGGCGGAGCCTTTCGGTGTCGCGCGCGGCGCGGACGCCCGCGGGCACGACGAGTCGCTGCAGGCCGGCGAAGACGGCGTCGAGCACGAGCGCGAGCGCGATCACGAGGATCGACGCGGCGAGCATCAACGGGTAGTCGCGGGTCTGGATGCCGAGGAAGAGGTAGGTGCCGAGCCCCGGCCCGCCGACGTAGGCGGCGAGCGTGGCGGTCGCCACCACCTGCAGCACTGCCGAGCGGATGCCGCCCATGACGGTGGGCAGGGCGATCGGGAACTCGACCTTGCCGACGATCTGGGATTCGGTCATGCCCATCCCACGGGCCGCGTCGACGGTGCGCCGGTCGACGGCGCCGACGCCGGCGTACGCGCCGGCGAGCACGGGCGGGATGGCGAGCACCACGAGCGCGATGAACGGAGCGAGGATGCCGACGCCGAGCGCCAGCGCGACCAGCGTGAGCAGGCCGAGCGTCGGAAGTGCCCGCATTCCGCCGGAGATCGTGACCGCCGTCTCGCGGCCTCGCCCGGTGTGGCCGATGAGCGCACCGACCGGCAGCGCGATGACCGCAGCCGCCCCCACGACGGCGAGGCTGAACACCAGGTGGAACCAGAGCTGTGCGCCGATCCCGTCGTCGCCGGACCAGTTGGCCGGGTCGAGGATCCACGCGAACGCCTCGGCGAAGAGGCTCATGCGACCGCCCCCTCGGGGTCGCGGATCGACTTCCTCGACTCTCGTCGCGCGCGGGCATCGACGTTCGTCCACGGCATCAGCACCCGGCCGAGCAGCACCGCTGCGAAATCGAGCACGAGCGCGAGGATCACGGTCGCGACGATGCCCGTGGCGATCTCGAGCGGGATGTTGCGCTGGAAGCCGTCGGTGAAGAGGCTGCCGAGGCTCTGGATGCCGAGCACCGCACTCACGGTGACGAGGCTCACGGTGCTCACGATCACGACGCGCAGTCCCGCGAGGAGCGTGGGACCGGCGAGCGGGAGCTCCACGCCCAGGAACCGGCGCCACGGCGAGTAGCCCATCGCCGTCGCCGAGAGCCGCACTCCCGGGTCGACGTCGCCGAACCCGTCCGCCGCGGAGCGGACCATGAGCGCGATCCCGTACAGCGTGAGCGCGACCACGACGTTCACCGGCGAGCGCAGCGACGTGCCGATGATCCCGGGCATCGCGATGAACAGCGGCAACGACGGGATCGCGTAGAGGATGCCGGCCAACCCGAGCACGGCGCCCCGCGACCACCGGTACCGCCATGCCGCCCAGCCGATCGGGATCGAGATCACGAAACTCAGGATGACGGGCGGCACCGACAACGCCAGGTGCACGAGTGTCAGCTCGGCCACCCGGTCGAGGTTGTCCCAGAGCCAGTTCACGGGGCGAGGACCCCGGCGGGCCGCCCGGCCTCGTCGACCACGACCCGGCGTCCGTCGACCTCGGTGACCCGCAGCGTGCGCCGGCCGCGGTCGGCGCCGATGAAGCCGGCGACGAACTCGTCGGCCGGGCCGGCGAGGATCTCCGCGGGCGACCCGATCTGCACGATCTCGCCGCCGGTCCGCAGGATCACGACCTGATCGCCGAGGAGGAACGCCTCGTCGATGTCGTGCGTGACGAACACGACCGTCTTGCCGAGCTCGCCCTGCAGCCGCAGCAGCTCCTGCTGCAGCTCGGAACGCACGATCGGGTCGACCGCACCGAACGGCTCGTCCATGAGCAGGATGTTCGGGTCGACGGCGAGCCCGCGCGCCACGCCGACGCGCTGCTGCTGGCCTCCGGAGAGCTGTGCCGGGTACTTGTCGGCGAGGGAGCGGTCGAGCCCGACGGTGTCCATGAGTTCGAGGGCCCGGGCGCGCGCCGCGCGCTTCGACTCGCCGCGAAGGACGGGCACGGTCGCGACGTTGTCGATGACCTTGCGGTGCGGCAGCAGCCCGGAGTTCTGCATGACGTACCCGATGCCGCGTCGCAGCTTCACGGGATCGACCGTCGCGACATCCGTGCCGTCGATGAGCACCTGCCCCGCGGTCGGGTCGACCATGCGGTTGATCATGCGCAGCAGCGTGGTCTTGCCCGAGCCGGACGAACCCACGAGGATCGTGGTCTTGTGCGGCGGGATGACGATGTCGACGTCGTGCACGGCCACCGTGCCGTCGGGGAACTGCTTCGTGACGCCGCGGAACTCGATCATGCTGCCTCTCCCCACGTGCTGGGGCGCCGACCGGCGCAGGGTCAAGCCAAACACCTCACTGCGGTCCGTCGCAACGGCACCCGCCGCCGCGCGAGCGATCTCGGCAGGTTCTCAGGCGGCCGAGGTGGCCGCGACGCCGTCGGCGAGGTGCCCGTCGAGGTACTCGCGCACGACGCGCCGCGCCTCGTCGATGTACCGCACGTCGACGTCGGCTCCTCGCGCGAAGGCGCGATGGATGAGTGCCTCGCCGACCTCGACGGCGATGCCGAGCCGGAAGCGGGTCTCGGCGTCGTCGCGGATGCCGAAGTCGTGCTCGAGGAGGCGCGCCAGGCGATGGGCGATCTCCGCCTCGCCGTCGTCGGCCAGCTCGCGAGGCGCGGCGTGGACGACCGTGAACCCGGGCTCGTCGCGGTACAGCTCGGCGCACACGTCGAGCGCCACGTCGATCACGTGCCACCACTCCGCGAGGTCGGCCTGCTCGAGCGCCTCGGCGAGCCGCTCGCGGTACCGCCGGACGCTGCGCTCGCGCAGCGCGTGCAGGACGGCGACCCGGTCGGGGAAGTAGCGGTAGACCGTGCCGATCGACGCGCCCGCGCGCTCGGCGACCATCTGCGTGGTCAGTCGCTCGAATCCGAGTTCGTCGACGATCTCGGCCGCGGCGTCGAGCAGCGCGTCGAGCCGTTGGCTGCTGCGTCGCTGCGTCGGCTCGGTGCGGACCGAGCGCCTCCGGACGTGATCGGTCCCGAGGATCAGGTCGATGTTTGGCACGGGACCTCCTCACTTGCCGGACTACTCTACCTGCGACCGCGGATGCTGCCGACCGCCGTTCGCGGCCCGGGTTTGACCCACCTGCGGGACCGCATGAAAGACTGAGTGGATGCCGGTGAGCTCCCCCGTCCCGGCCGGTCCCCGGCAACGGCCGGTCCGGCACGGTGCCGCGCGCCTCGAAGACTGGATCCACGATGTCCGCGAGCGCTGGGCGAGGCGCCGCGGCCACGTGCCGACCGTGGTCCCGTACACCGGGTACGGCTCGACGGAGTGGGTCCGCGTGTTCTGTCGCGTCCTGCTGTCGAGGCCGGCCTCCGCAGAAGGCACGTCGAAGCGTCGCCGGCGGCGGCGCGAGCAGGGCATCCGCGGCTGGCGCAGCTTCACGAGCGTGCCGGTCGGCGACGTCCGCGTGACCATCGAGGTCGGCGGCGAGCGGATCGAGGTGCTCGCCGACCGCGGCGGCGTGATCGACACGCGGGTCCCCGCGCGGCTCGAGCCCGGCTGGAACCGGGCGGTGCTGCACGTCGAGGGGTCGGAGCCGGTCGAGGCTCCGGTCTGGGTCGTCGCGCCCGACGTGCACTTCGGCATCGTCTCCGACATCGACGACACCGTCATGGTGACCGCGCTCCCCCGCCCGTTCGTGGCGTTCTGGAACACGTTCGTGCTCGACGAGCACGCCCGCAGTCCGACGCCGGGCATGGCGGTGCTCTACGAGCGGCTCGTGCGACGGCACCCGGGTGCGCCGGTCGTCTACCTCTCGACGGGGGCATGGAACGTCGCCCCGACGCTGACGCGCTTCCTGTCGCGCAACCTCTACCCCGCCGGACCGATCCTGCTCACCGACTGGGGCCCGACGCACGACCGCTGGTTCCGCAGCGGCCGCGAGCACAAGTCCGACAACCTGCGCCGGCTCGCCGAGGAGTTCCCCGACATCCGCTGGCTGCTGATCGGCGACGACGGCCAGCACGACGAGGAACTGTACGCGTCCTTCGCGGCGGAGCACCCCGAGCGGGTCGCGGCCGTCGCGATCCGCGAGCTGTCCGTCGGCGAGGCGGTCCTCGCCGGCGGCCGCGCCAAGGCCGAGCAGCACGGCGCCGACGTCCCGTGGGTCTCGGCCAGCGACGGTGCCACGCTGGCCGACCGGCTCGCCGACATCGGCATGCTCTGACGTCAGACCTCGCGGGCGTGCCTGCCGAGGGTCAGGTGACGGATGCCGCGACGCCGCGTTCGCGGCGGAGGCGCTCGAGCCCGCGGTTGACCTGCCGAGCCCACAGCGGACCGCGGTAGACGAATCCGGTGTAGCCCTGCACGAGCGTCGCGCCCGCGTCGAGTCGCTCCTGGACGTCGTCCGCCGTCTCGACGCCGCCGACCGAGATGACGCACAGCGATTCGGGCACGTGCGCGCGGATGAGTGCGAGCACCGCGAGCGACCGAGCTGCGAGCGGTGCCCCGGAGAGCCCGCCCGCGCCGATGGCCTCGACCTCTGCGGCAGGCGTGACGAGGCCGGCTCGCGAGATCGTCGTGTTCGTCGCGATGATGCCGTCGAGTCCCAGCCGGACCACGAGCTCGCAGATACGCACGACCTCGGCATCGTCGAGGTCGGGTGCGATCTTCACGAGGAGCGGCGTGCGCCCGGCCGTGTCGCGCACCGCCTCCAGCAGCGGGGCGAGCGAATCGAGCTCCTGCAGGCCGCGGAGGCCCGGGGTGTTCGGCGAGCTCACGTTGACGACGAGGTAGTCGGCGTGCGGGGCGAGCACCTTCGCGCTGCGGACGTAGTCGTCGGTCGCGCGCTCGACGGGCGTGGCGCGGCTCTTGCCGATGTTCACCCCGAGCACCGGCCGGTGCGTGAGACGGGACAGCCGCGAGATGCGGCCCACTGCGGCATCCGCCCCGCCGTTGTTGAAGCCCATGCGGTTGATCAACGCGCGATCGGCGATGAGCCGGAACAGGCGCGGCCGCTCGTTGCCCGGCTGAGCGAGGGCGGTGATGGTGCCGACCTCGACGTGGCCGAACCCGAGGTTGCCGAGGCCGACGACCGCGAGGGCGTCCTTGTCGAATCCGGCGGCGACCCCGAACGGCGACGGGAATCGCAGTCCGAGCGCCTCGACGCCGAGCTCGGGGGCGGGCGCCGTGTAGCGCTCGACGAGCCGCCCGATGCCGAGCGCGGGCAGTCGACGGATGACGCCGAAGGCGAGGTGGTGCGCGCGTTCCGGGTCGATGCGCGAGAGGACCTGTGAGAAGAGAAGTCGATACATGCCTGGATCAGGCTACTCGACGGGCCGCGCGGGCAGGCGCCCGTGCTCCTCGCGAAGCTGGCCGATCGCGGTCTCGAAGTCCTCGAGCGACTCGAACGCCTGGTAGACGCTTGCGAACCGCAGGTACGCGACCTCGTCGAGCTCGCGCAGCGGCGGGAGGATCGCCAGGCCGATGTCGTTCGCCTCGACCTGCGACGCTCCCGTCGAGCGGATCGTCTCCTCGACCTTCTGCGCGAGCACCGCGAGGTCGCTGTCGGTCACCGGCCGCCCCTGGCACGCCTTCTTCACGCCGAGCACGACCTTCTCACGGCTGAACGGCTCGATCACGCCGGAGCGCTTGATCACCGCGAGGCTCGCGGTCTCGGTCGTCGAGAACCTGCGCCCGCACTCCGGGCACTGTCGGCGCCGACGTATCGAGAGGCCGTCGTCGCTCGTGCGCGAATCGATGACGCGCGAATCCGGGTGGCGGCAGAACGGGCAGTGCATGGTGCTCCCAGCGTAGCGGCGCGGTCAGGGTCGGTCGCCGAAGCGGGCGGTGACCGCCTCGCCGTGCGCGGGAAGGTCCTCCTCGGCCGACAGGGTCGCGATGACCGGGGCGACCTCGCGCAGGGCCCGCTCGTCGTAGCGCACGACCTGCTGCGGCCGCAGGAACGTCGCCGCGGACAGGCCCGACGCATACCGCGCCTGCCCGCCGGTCGGCAGCACGTGGTTCGAGCCCGCCGCGTAGTCGCCGAGGCTCACGGGCGAGTGCGGACCGATGAAGATCGCTCCGGCGTTCTCGATGCGGGCGAGCGCGGCGTCCGCGTCGCGGACCTGGATCTCGAGGTGCTCGGCGCCGAACGCGTTGGCGAAGTCGGCCGCCTGCTCGAGGTCGTCGACGAGCACGACCGCCGACTGCGGTCCCTCGAGCGCGGTCCGGATGCGCTCGGCGTGCCGCGTGGCGGCCACGCGCGTAGCGAGACGCTCGAGCACGCGGTTCGCGAACGGCGGCGAGTCGGTCACGAGCACGGCGGCCGCCAGCTCGTCGTGCTCGGCCTGGCTGACGAGGTCGGATGCCACGAGGTCGGCGTCGGCCGCGTCGTCGGCGATCACGAGGATGTCGGTGGGGCCCGCCTCGGAGTCGATGCCCGTGACGCCCTGCACCAGCCGCTTCGCTGCGGCGACGAAGACGTTGCCCGGACCGGTGACCCGCTGCACGGGGTCGAGTCCGATGCCGGGTACGCCGTATGCGAACGCCCCGATCGCGCCGGCGCCGCCCATCGCGTACACCTCGTCGATGCCGAGGAGCGCGGCGACGCCGGCGATCGTGGGGTGGATGCGCCCGCCGTAGGCGGCCTGAGCGGGCGACGCGAGCGCGATCGAGCGGACGCCCGCGACCTGCGCGGGCACCACGTTCATGACGACGCTCGACGGGTACACGGCCTTTCCGCCGGGCACGTACAGCCCGACCCGCGCGACCGGCTGCCAGCGTTGCTCGACGATCGCGCCCGGCCCGAGCACCGTCGTCTCGGGAGCCGGGACCTGCGCGGCGCTCGCGGCGCGCACGCGCTCGATCGTCGACTCGATCGCCGCGCGGACCTCCGTGGTGAGGGCGTCGCGTGCGGCGGCGAGTTCGTCGGCGCCGACGCGGACCGAGGCCGGTCGGGCCCGGTCGAACCGCTCGGCCTGGTCGAGCAGCGCGGCCTCGCCGCGTGCGCGCACGTCGTCGATGAGCCCGCGTGCGGCGTCGAGCGCGGCCGCGACGTCGGTCTCGGCGCGCGGGACGAGCGCGAGCAGTTCGCGTGCGGAGGGGCGGGTGCCGCGAAGGTCGATGGTGCGTAGCATGGCCCGCCCAGCCTACCGATCGCGGCCGGGCGAGCGCTGGGCGAGCGTCACGCGAGGCAGTTCGGACCGAGCAGGCTCTTGAGCTCCCCGTAGAAGTCGGCGCTCACCGCGACCGGATAGGGCAGCTCGAACACGCGGGCGGTGCGCCCCTTCGTGAGCTTCAGGCGAACCTCGGTGTCACCGCGGTGGCGGATCAGCACGTCGCCGAGCGCCGTGATCGTGTCGGTCGTCGCCCGCACGTCGGGCAGCGAGATCACGACCGGGCCGTTCTCGTCGCCCTGGCCGACCTCGGGCTCGAACACGCTGTAGGCGTGCAGGTTCATGCCGTCGTCGCGCAGGCTCACGCGGCCGCGCACCACCACGATGGAGTCGCCCTTCAGTGCGGGCGCGAACTCCTGGTACGCCTTGCCCATGAACATGACGGTGATCTCGCCCGAGAAGTCCTCGACCTGGATCATGCCGTACTGGTTGCCCGACTGCCGCGCCACGCGGTGCTGCACGCTCGTCACGAGCCCGGCGATCGTCGCGACGTCGCCGTCCTGCGTGGCATCCGAGCTCATCAGGTCGGTGATGGTCGTCGAGGCGTGCTTCGCGAGCGTCGCCTCGAGGCCCGCGAGCGGATGGTCGGAGACGTAGAGGCCGAGCATCTCGCGTTCGAACGCGAGCTTGTCGCGCTTCGACCACTCGGGTCGGTCCGGTACCGGCGAGGGCGCCGCCTCCTTCTCGTGATCCTCGAAGAGGCTGTCGAAGTCGAACCCGATGTCGCCGTTCTCCTCCGCCCGCTTCTCCTTCACGGCGGCCTCGACGGCGCCCTCGTGGATCTCGACGAGCGCCCGGCGCGTGTGCCCGAGCGAGTCGAACGCGCCGGCCTTCACGAGCGACTCGACCGTGCGCTTGTTCGCGACCTGGGTCGGCACCTTCTTCAGGAAGTCGTGGAACGTCTCGAAGCGCCCCTTCGCGTCGCGCGCCGCACGGATCGCGTCGACGACGTTGAAGCCGACGTTGCGCACCGCGCCCAGCCCGAAGCGGATGTCGTCGCCGACGGCGGCGAAGAACCCGATCGACTCGTTCACATCGGGCGGCAGCACCTTGATGCCCATGCGGCGGCACTCGTTGAGGTACAGCGCGAGCTTGTCGCGCGCGTCGCCCACGGACGTCAGCAGCGCCGCCATGTACTCGGCCGGGTAGTGCGCCTTGAGGTACGCGGTCCAGTAGCTCAGCACGCCGTAGGCCGCGGAGTGGGCCTTGTTGAACGCGTAGTCGGAGAACGGCAGCAGGATGTCCCACAGCGTCTTGATCGCGGCATCCGAGTAGCCGTTGGCCTTCATGCCGCCGGAGAAGCCCTCGTACTGCTTGTCGAGCTCGGACTTCTTCTTCTTGCCCATCGCGCGGCGCAGGATGTCGGCCTGGCCGAGGCTGAACCCGGCGACCTTCTGCGCGATGGCCATGACCTGCTCCTGGTAGATGATCAGGCCGTAGCTCGTGTCGAGGATGTCGCGCAGCGGCTCCTCGAGCTCGGGGTGGATCGGCGTGATCGGCTGCAGGCCGTTCTTGCGCAGCGCGTAGTTGATGTGGGAGTTCGCGCCCATGGGACCGGGGCGGTAGAGCGCGATGACGGCGGAGATGTCCTCGAAGTTGTCGGGCTTCATCTGCCGCAGGAGCGAGCGCATCGGCCCGCCGTCGAGCTGGAACACGCCCAGCGTGTCGCCGCGGGAGAGCAGCTGGTACGCCGGGGCGTCGTCGAGCGCCAGGTCCTCCAGCACCGGACGGAACCCGCGGTTGGCCTCGATGTTGTCGAGCGCGTCGTCGATGATCGTGAGGTTCCTGAGGCCCAGGAAGTCCATCTTGATCAGGCCCAGCGACTCGCAGGCCGGGTAGTCGAACTGCGTGACGATCTGGCCGTCCTGCTCGCGCTTCATGATCGGGATGATGTCGATCAGCGGTTCGCTCGACATGATGACGCCCGCGGCGTGCACGCCCCACTGCCGCTTCAGGTTCTCGAGGCCGAGCGCCGTGTCGAAGACCGTCTTCGCCTCGGCATCGGTCTCGATGAGGGCGCGGATGTCGCCCGCCTCCTTGTAGCGCGGGTGGTCCTTGTCGAGGATGCCGGAGAGCGGGATGTCCTTGCCCATCACGGCCTGCGGCATCGCCTTGGTGAGCTTCTCCCCCATGCCGAACGGGAACCCGAGCACGCGCGAGGAGTCCTTCAGGGCCTGCTTCGCCTTGATCGTGCCGTACGTGACGATCTGCGCGACGCGTTCGTCGCCGTACTTGTCGGTCACGTACTTGATGACCTCGCCGCGACGACGCTCGTCGAAGTCGACGTCGAAGTCGGGCATCGAGACGCGGTCTGGGTTCAGGAACCGCTCGAAGATGAGGCCGTGCTGCAGCGGGTCGAGGTCGGTGATCTTCATCGCGTACGCGGCCATCGAGCCGGCGCCCGAGCCTCGACCGGGGCCGACGCGGATGCCGTTGCGCTTGGACCAGTTGATGAAGTCGGCGACGACGAGGAAGTAGCCGGGGAAGCCCATCTGGCTGATGACCTCGACCTCGTAGTCGGCCTGCCTGCGCACCTCGTCGGGGATCCCGCCCGGGTACCGCTCGTGGAGGCCCTTCTCGACCTCCTTCACGAACCAGCTCTGCTCGCTCTCGCCCTCGGGCACCGGGAAGCGCGGCATGTAGTTCGCGCTCGTGTTGAACTGCACGTCGCAGCGCTCGGCGATGAGCAGCGTGTTGTCGCACGCCTCCGGGTGGTCGCGGAACAGGTGCCGCATCTCGGCGGCGGACTTCAGGTAGAACTCGTCGGCGTCGAACTTGAACCGATTCGGGTCGTCGAGCGTCGAGCCCGACTGCACGCACAGCAGCGCCGCGTGGCTCTTCGCGTCGTGGGCGTGCGTGTAGTGCAGGTCGTTCGTCGCGACGAGCGGCAGGTCGAGCTGCTTCGCGAGGCGGAGCAGGTCGTCCATGATGCGCTTCTCGATGCCGAGCCCGTGGTCCATGACCTCGGCGAAGAAGTTCTCCTTGCCGAAGATGTCACGGAACTCCGCCGCGGCCTTCACCGCCTCGTCGTACTGGCCGAGGCGGAGCCGCGTCTGCACCTCGCCGGACGGGCAGCCCGTGGTCGCGATGAGCCCCGTCGAGTAGGTCTGCAGCAGCTCGCGGTCCATGCGCGGCTTGAAGTAGTACCCCTCGATGGACGCGCGGCTCGAGAGCCTGAAGAGGTTGTGCATGCCCTCGGTCGTCTCGGAGAGCAGGGTCATGTGCGTGTACGCGCCGGACCCCGACACGTCGTCGCCTCCGCCGTTGCCCCACCGGACGCGGGTCTTGTCGCTGCGGTGCGTTCCCGGCGTCAGGTACGCCTCGGTGCCGATGATCGGCTTCACGCCCGCGTCCGTCGCCTGCTTCCAGAAGTCGAACGCGCCGAAGACGTTGCCGTGGTCGGTCATCGCGACGGCGGGCATGCCCTCGGCGGCCGCGGCCTTCATCAGCTCACCGACCCGAGCCGCACCGTCGAGCATCGAGTACTCGGAGTGCACGTGCAGGTGGACGAAGGAATCGGCGGCCACAGGGCTCCTCATCGGTGGTGCGGCGATCGGGGTCTGGGAGTGGTTGCAGTCTATTCGCCGCCACCGGCACGAGGGCGTCGCGCTGCGGGCGGTTCAGTCGCCGCGGAGCACGTCGAGCGCGTGCTGGAGGTCTGCCGGGTAGTCCGATCCGTACGTCGTCCACTCACGCGTGCCGGGGTGCACGAACGAGAGCCGCCTCGCATGCAGCCACTGCCGCTCGAGCCCCAGCCGGGCGCTCAACGTCGGGTCGGCCCCGTACATCGCGTCGCCGGCGCACGGATGCCGCTGCGCCGCCATGTGCACGCGGATCTGGTGCGTGCGCCCCGTTTCGAGGTGCACCTCGAGCAGTGAGGCGTACGGGAACGCCTCGATCGTCTCGTAGTGCGTGACGGCGGGCTTGCCGTCGACCGTCACCGCGAACTTCCACTCCGAGCGGGGGTGTCGCCCGACCGGCGCGTCGATGGTTCCGGCCAGCGGGTCGGGATGCCCCTGGACCACCGTGTGGTAGATCTTCTCGACCTCGCGGTCGTGGAACTTCCGCTTGAGATCCGTGTAGGCGCGCTCGGACTTCGCGACGACCATCAGGCCGCTCGTACCCTGGTCGAGCCGGTGCACGACTCCCTGGCGTTCCGGGGCGCCCGACGTCGAGATCCGGTACCCGGCCGCGGCGAGGGCGCCGACGACCGTCGGCCCCTCCCAGCCGAGGGACGGGTGCGCGGCGACGCCCGCGGGCTTGTCGACCACGACGAGATCATCGTCGTCGTGCACGATGCCGAGGTCCGGGACCGGGATCGCCTCCACCTCGAGCGTGCGCGGCGGCTCCCAGCTCACCTCGAGCCAGGCGCCTGCGTGCAATCGGTCGGACTTGTCGACCGCCGCCCCGTCGAGGTGGACTCCGCCGGCCGTCGCGATGTCGGCCGCCTGCGTGCGCGAGAACCCGAGCAGCTTCGCGAGCCCGGAGTCGACTCGCGCGCCCTCCAGCCCGTCGGGAACGGGAAGTGAACGGTGCTCCATCTCAGGACTCGCGCGCGAGTTCGGCCCCTGCGCCGCCGCTCCGGGCGTCGCGCTCGGGCTTCGCCTCGTTCGCATCGTTCGCGCCCGGCTCGCCGCCGTCGCGCGACGGACGTGACCCGTCGAGGCCCACGCCGCGGATCGTGAGGATCATGAACAGCACCATGCTCGACACGATGGCGATGTCGGCGACGTTGTAGATCGCCGGGATGAGCCACGGCGTCGAGATGAAGTCGATCACGTGCCCGATGCCGAAGCCGGGCTCGCGGAACAGGCGGTCGGTGAGGTTGCCGAGCACGCCGCCGAGGAGCAGCCCGAACACGAGCGCCCACGCGATCGAGCGGATGCGACGCGCGAACCAGATGATGAACGTGATCACGCCCGCGGCGAAGATCGTGAAGATCCACGTCATGCCACTGGCGATGGAGAACGCGGCGCCCGGGTTGCGCACGAACTGCCACTGCAGGACGTTGCCGAGCACCGGCACGACCTCGCCCTCAGCGAGCGTCGTGACGACGTACTGCTTGCTCACCTGGTCGACGCCGTAGACCGTGATCGCGACGCCGACCAGGATGAGCAGTGCGGTGATGCCGACCCTGGCCGGGCGCTCAGCCCGCAAAGCCCTGGAACGTCGGTGAGGGCTGCTCGTTCGTCACGCCCGGCGCGCCGACCGGCGCGGAGAATCCGGCGCCGCCGGAGACCTGCACCGGCTGGGCCGTGTCGAGCTCGCGGAGCTGACCCTCGATGTAGCTCTTGAGCTTCTGGCGGTACTCGCGCTCGAACACGCGGAGCTCGTCGACGCGCTTCTCGAGCGCCATCCGCTCCTGGTCGAGGATGCCCATCTGCGCGCGCTGCTTGGCCTCCGCCTCGGCGACGATGCGCGCCGCCGTGGCATGGCCCTCGGCGATCAGCGCGTCGCGCTTCTCGACGCCCTCGCGGACGTGCTCCTCGTGCAGGCGGCGGGCCAGCTGCAGGAGGTTGGTGGTGCTGGTCTGCTCGTCGATCTCCGACTGCGGCGCGGCCGTGTGCGTCGGCACGGCGACCGTGGGCGGCGCGGCCGCGGGCTCGGCGTAGACCGGGGCGGGTGCGGCAGCCGGCGCGGGAGCGCCCTGGCCTTCGCCGGAGCGTGCCTCGGCGGCGGCGAGGCGCTGGCGGAGCTCCTCGTTCTCCTGGTTCAGGCGGCGCAGCTCGACGACCACCTCGTCGAGGAAGTCATCGACCTCGTCCTGGTCGTAGCCCTCCCGGAACTTCGTCGCCTGGAAGCGCTTGTTGACCACATCTTCCGGAGTTAGCGCCATGGCTTCCCATCCCTCGAATCTGTCGAACTGTCGATCACGTTCAGCTAACGGTAGCAAAGAGATCCTCGGGGACGCAGTGCCCCGACGCACGGCGCGCCACGGCCCGTCATCCGCTCACGAGGCGGCGGCAAGCGACGAGACGACGGTCATCGCGATGATCACCACGAGCATGGCGATGGACCAGCCGAGGTCGAGCGCGACCTGACCGAGGCGGATCGGCGGGATCAGCCGCCGGAAGAACTTCACGAGGGGGTCGGTCACGGTGTACACGGCCTCCACGAGCACGAGCACCAGGCCGCGGGGACGCCACGACCGATTGAACGTGCGCACGAGGTCGAGCACGAACCGCGCCCACATCGCGAAGAAGTAGATGAGGAGGAGGGTGTAGACCAGGTTCCAGACGATGGCGAGGGCACTCACGTCGGGAGTCTACGCGTGCGAGAAGAAGGACGCGTCCACATCCCCTTCGGACTCGCCCGCCTCGCCCGAGACGACCACGTGCGCCGGCGACAGCAGGAACACCTTGTTCGTCACGCGCTCGATCTTCCCGTAGAGGCCCTGCGAGAGACCGCTGGCGAAGTCGATCAACCGGCGAGCGTCGGCGTCGGACATCTGCGACAGGTTGATGATGACCGGAACGCCGTCGCGGAACGACTCGGCGATCATCTGGGCGTCGCGGTACTGGCGCGGGTGCACCGTGAGGATCTCGTTCATCTCCGCCTGCGGGGGTGTCGGTTGGACGTGCGTCTTCCGGAGCGGGGTCACCGCGGCTCCGCCCTTGGGGGCGGCCGGTGCGGGAGCGGCATGCACGACGGGCGCAGGTGCCGGCTGCTGGGTCTCGGCCTCGAGCTCTTCATCCGCGAGTCCGAGGTAGACCATGGTCTTCTTGAGCGGGTTCGACATCGCTGCCTCCGTCAGTGGTTCCGTGGTTCGAGGCTATCCGGCGGTCGGCCGATTCCCCGTGATTGCCGTGCCGATCCGAAGGTGTGTCGCACCCTCGAGGATCGCCTCGCGGTAGTCGTGCGACATCCCCATCGACAGGAAGCGCGCCGCCGGTGCGAGGGCCCGTACGCGGTCGGACATCTCACGCACCCGCGCGAACGCGGGCCGGGCCGGTTCACCGAGCGGCGCGACCGCCATGAGTCCGAGCAGCGAGAGCCCGGGAGTGCCGAGCACCTTCTCGACGAGCGCCTCGAGTTCGTCCGGGGCGGCTCCCCCGCGACCTGGATCGTCCGTGAGGTTCACCTGCACGAAGCAGTCGACGGATGCCTCATCGGAGCGCAGCGCATCGACGAGCGACTCGCGGTCGACCGAGTGGATCGCCGCCGCGTACGCGCGCACCTGCCTGGCCTTCTTGCTCTGCAGCTGCCCGACGAAGTGCCACCTGAGGTCGAGGTCCGCGAGCTCCGCCGCCTTGGCCTGAGCCTCCTGGTGGCGGTTCTCCCCGATGTCGCGGACGCCGAGCGCTGCGAGCTCGCGGATCAGCGAGATCGGCTGGAACTTCGTGACCACGATCGTCGTGACCTCGGCAGGGTCGCGGCCGGCCGTGTGCGCGGCGTCGGCGACGCCCGCCCGCACCGCGGCCAGCCGCTCGTCGAGCTCGCTCATGGTCGGCCTCCCGACCCGTCGGGCGTGCTCGGCGCGACAGCACCGATCACTTCAGGAAGTCGGGGATGTCGAGGTCGTCGGAGTCGTCGGCGAAGGCCGGGTCGGACACGATCTGGTCGGCTGTGGTGCTCGAGGCCTCGCCCCAGTTCGCCGTCTCCACGAGTTCCTCGATGTCGATCTCCGCGAGCGGCTCGCCGGCCTCCCCACCCGAGATCGCCGAGCCCGCGCCGACGCTCGCGCCGACGGCCGCCGGGACCGCAGTCGGCTTCTTGACCTCGACGGGCTTCGGCATCGGGTCGCCGCCGTCGAATCCGGCGGCGATGACCGTCACCCGCACCTCGTCGCCGAGGGTGTCGTCGATCACCGCACCGAAGATGATGTTGGCCTCGGGATGCACCGCCTCCTGGACGAGGCGCGCGGCGTCGTTGATCTCGAAGATGCCGAGGTTCGAGCCGCCCTGGATCGACAGGAGCACGCCGTGCGCGCCATCGATCGAGGCCTCGAGGAGGGGACTCGCCACGGCGAGCTCCGCCGCCTTGATCGCACGATCGGCCCCTCTCGAGGAGCCGATGCCCATGAGCGCGGACCCCGCGCCCTGCATGACCGACTTCACGTCGGCGAAGTCGAGGTTGATCAGGCCCGGAGTCGTGATGAGGTCGGTGATGCCCTGCACGCCGGCGAGGAGCACCTGGTCGGCGGTCGCGAACGCCTCGAGCATCGAGATGCCCCGGTCGCTGATCTCGAGAAGGCGGTCGTTCGGGACGACGATGAGGGTGTCGACCTCCTCCTTCAGGCGTGCCACGCCCTGCTCGGCCTGCGTCTGGCGGCGCTTGCCCTCGAAGGCGAACGGCTTGGTGACCACGCCGATCGTCAGCGCACCGATCGACTTCGCGATGCGCGCGACGACCGGAGCCCCGCCGGTGCCGGTCCCGCCGCCCTCGCCCGCGGTCACGAACACCATGTCGGCGCCCGCGAGCGCCTCCTCGATCTCCTCGGCGTGGTCCTCGGCGGCGCGACGTCCGACCTCGGGGTCCGCGCCGGCCCCGAGCCCGCGGGTGAGATCGCGACCGACGTCGAGCTTGACGTCGGCGTCGCTCATGAGCAGTGCCTGGGCGTCGGTGTTGATCGCGATGAACTCGACTCCCCGTAGGCCGAGCTCGATCATGCGGTTGACGGCGTTGACGCCGCCGCCGCCGATGCCGACGACCTTGATCACGGCGAGGTAGTTCTGGTTAGTCGACATTTCGGGCCCTCCGTGCGAACTCTGAACTTTCAACCTCCAGTCGAAGGTTAAAGTTTTGCCGAGTATGCAATTCCTGAGTCGAAGGTATCGGCGCGTCCGAACCGGTCCGAGAGGCGGCCCCGCGTGTCGCGATCCGGAAGGCGGATCGTCGTCGAGGTTCCGGCGTCAATCGGTGACCGGGCTGAGCGGCGCCGAGACGTCGTAGCGATCGACCCGATCCGGCGGCGCCGCCGCCATCAGCCGTGCGAGGACCGTGGCCTTGAGGGGCGACTCGTCCGCGCTCCCCCAGGCCACGACGGCGCCCTCGGCCAGTTCGAGGCGAACGTCGTCGGGCGTGTCGGCCGTCACCTGGGCGACACGCGCACGCAGCTCCGCCGGCAGGCTGCGCAGCACGGCTCCCGCCGCTCGATACGCGTCGCCGTCGAGGCCGCCCACCGCGGTCACCAGCGGCAGCCCCTCGGGCGGGGCGCCGTGGCGTTCGATCACCACGCCCGCGGCATCCGCCGACACGTACCCGGAGGAGGTCTGCACGACTCCGACCGGCGTGCGCTCGACGACCCGCACGACCAGTGTGCCGGGCGGCACCGTCTGCGTCGAGTAGGTCTCGATGAGCGGGAACGCCGAGAGGGTGCGCCGCACCTCGTCGGTCGCGATGAGCGGCAGCGGGGTGCCCAGCCGATCGTCGAACGCAGCACGGATGTCGGCGGCGGGCACCCGCGACGCGCCCTCGACGCGGATCTCGCGCAATGCCATGAGCGGCGAGTAGGCGACGCCGACGGCGAGCAGGGCGAGCGCCGCGACCGACGCGAGGCCGACGATCCAGGTCATACGCCGCAGGCGGCTCCGCTTCGTGAAGCGCCGCACCTCCTGACGCTCGTACCGGCGCCTGCGCCGTTCCGCGGCCGCGAGGGCCCGCCGCGCCGCCCGCACGTCGCGCGACGAGTCGCCCGTGCTCCGCGGCGTCGAGGCGCGGGGGGTCGACGCGCGTGGCGAGGGTGGCGCCGGGGGCGTCGCCGTCGCGGAACCGGCCGCCGGACGGGCGCCCTCCACCGACGGCACGCCGACGGCAGCATCCGTCGCCCCGCCCGCCGGCAGGCTGATCGGCTCGGTCAGCGCCTGGTCGCGCGGTACCTCCGGCGGCCGCCGTCCCGCGGCCTCCGCCGTGGTCGACGCACGCGGGCGAGCCGGCGTCGCCCGCTCGAACCCCTGCGGCCGCTTCACGTCGAGGTCCTCAGGCGAGCCGCTCGCGCTCGAGTGAACCGAGGATCTGCGGCACGATGCGGTACACGTCGCCGCAGCCCAGCGTGATCACGAAGTCGCCCGGACGCGCGATGCGCGCCGTGTGCTCGGCCGCCTCCTGCCAGTCCGAGATGAACGCCACGTGCTCCGGGTGCGCGAACCGCTCGCTGACGAGCGCCCCGGTGACGCCGGGCTCGGGATCCTCCCGCGCTCCGTACACGTCGAGCACGACCGTCTCGTCGGCGTGCTGCTCGAGCACCTCCGCGAACTCCTTCGCGAACAGGCGGGTGCGGCTGTAGAGGTGCGGCTGGTGCACCGCGATGATGCGGCCGCCGCCGACGACCGTGCGCGCTGCCGAGAGCGCCGCTGCGACCTCGGTGGGATGGTGGGCGTAGTCGTCGAACACGCTCACGCCGTCGACCGTGCCGTGGAGCTCGAACCGACGGCCGGTGCCGGCGAAGCGGGCGATGCCCTCGAGCGACGTCGCCGGGTCGAAGCCCAGGCCGACGAGCACCGCGAACGCGCCGGCGGCGTTGATCGCATTGTGACGCCCGGGCACCCGCAGGCGCGCACGGTGCTCGGCACCCTCGTACGTGATCGCGAAGGCCACCGGGCCGTCCGTCTCGATCGAGTGCACGCGCACCGTGGCATCCGCCGCATCGCCGAAGGTGAGCACGCGCTCGTGCGAGAGCCGCCCGGCCACGTGCTTCGCTCCCGCGTCGTCCGAGGAGATCACGACGAACTCGCGCGCGCGGTCGGCGAAGTCGACGAAGGCCTGCTCGAACGCCTCGAGCGATCCGTAGTGGTCGAGGTGGTCGGGATCGACGTTCGTGATGAGGGCGACCGACGTGTCGTAGAGCAGGAACGATCCGTCGGACTCGTCGGCCTCGACCACGAACAGGTCGCCGGACCCCGAGGCCGAGCTCACCCCGAGCTCCTCGATGACGCCGCCGTTGACGAAGCTCGGGTCCTCGCCGAGGGCGAGCAGGCCCGTGATGATCATGCCCGTCGACGTGGTCTTGCCGTGCGCGCCGGCGACGGACACGAGCCGTTGCCCGGCGATGACCGACGCGAGCGCCTGCGAGCGGTGCAGCACGGGGATGCCGCGTTCGAGCGCGAGCCGGTACTCGGGGTTGTCCTGCCACAATGCACCCGTGACGACGACCGTGTCGACGTCGTCGGGCAGGTTCTCGGCGGAGTGGCCGATCGCGATCGTCGCGCCCAGCCGGCGCAGCGCCGCGATGTTGTCGGAGTCGCGCACGTCGGAACCGGTCACCCGATGGCCCGCACCGAGCACGAGGCGGGCGATGCCGCTCATGCCCGAACCGCCGATGCCGACGAAGTGGACGGCGCCGAGGTCGGCGGGGACGGGCGTGGAGAGGTCGGGCTTGATGGTCACGGTGTGCGGTGCTTCCTGGGTGGTGTGCTGCGGTCGACGTCAACGTTACGCGCCCCGTCGGGGTGGCGACCCCGCCCCGGCCAGCGCGCCGTCGATGAGCGCGACCGTGCGGTCGGTGCCGTCGAGAGCGCCGGCGGATGCCGCGGCGCGGGCCATCGACGCGAGCTGCTCGCCGTCGGCGAGCAGGGGCACGAGCTTCTCGTCGACCCATTCGGGAACGAACGCGGCGTCGTCGACGAGGATGCCGCCGCCCGCGGCCACCACATCGGCGGCGTTGAAGCGCTGCTCGCCGTTGCCGACCGGGTAGGGCACGTAGACGGCCGGGATCCCGAGTGCCGACAGCTCGCTCACCGTCGCGGCGCCAGCGCGCGAGACGGCGGCGTCGGCGATCGCGAGCGCCAGGTCCATCCGGTCGGCGTACTCGAGCATGCGGTAGCCGTCGACGCCCGGGTCCTCGACATCGGATGCCGCGCCCGTGACGTGGAGCACCTGCCACCCGGCGGCGACGATCGCCGACGCGCTCTGCACCATGGTGCGGTTGATGCGCCGGGCGCCGAGCGACCCGCCCGTCGCGAGCAGCACCGGACGAGCCGGGTCGAGGTGGTACAGCTCCGCGGCCTCGGCGCGGCGGCCACCGCGATCCAGCGTCTCGATCTCGCGGCGGAGCGGCATGCCGACGAACTCGGCGCGCGGCAGCGGCGTGCCGCGGAAGGCGACGCCGACGCGCGCGGCGAATCGCGCGCCCAGGCGGTTGGCGAGGCCCGGCTTCGCATTCGCCTCGTGGATCACGACCGGGACGCCCGCGCGGCGAGCGGCGAGGTACGCGGGCGTGGCGACGTAGCCGCCGAACCCGACCACGACGTCGACGCCGCGGTCGGCGATGAGCGCCGCGACGGTGCGGATCGAGCGGCGGAACCGCGACGGGAACCGCAGCGCGGCGCCGTTGGGCCGGCGCGGGAACGGCACCTTCTCGATCGTGAGCAACTCGTAGCCGCGGGCCGGGACGAGGCGCGCCTCGAGGCCCTCCTCGGTGCCGAGCACGAGCACCCGAGCGCGGGGATCGCGTTCGCGGAGCCGGTCGGCGACCGCGAGCAGCGGGTTCACGTGGCCGGCGGTCCCCCCGCCGGCGAGCAGGTAGGTCGTCATCGGGCGCGCGCCGCCTTCATGGCGCGGGCCTCGCGCCGCTGCTCGGCGCGCGCCGCCGCACGGGCGGGCGCGCCGGGGTCGCGCGCGACGGAGAGGACGATGCCGATCGCGGCGAGCGTGGTGAGCAGTGCCGTGCCGCCGGCGGAGACGAGCGGCAGCGGCACACCGAGGACGGGGAAGACGCCGAGCACGACACCGATATTGACACAGGCCTGGCCGACGACCCACACGAGCACGGCCGCGGACACCGTCCTGGCGAACGGCGTCTGCGCAGCGCGGAGGACCCGGGCGAGCGCGAGTGCCAGCACCACGAAGAGCCCCAGGACGACGACCGCGCCGATCAGTCCGAGCTCCTCGCCGATGATGGCGAAGATGAAGTCGTTGTCGGCGGCGGGTAGCCACGACCACTTCGCGGCCGAGTTGCCGAGGCCGACGCCGAGGATCCCCCCGTTCGCGAGGGCGAAGGTGCCGTGCTGGATCTGCCAGCAGTCGGCGGTGTCGAACTGCGTGCAGTGCTCCTGGAGGAACGCGGTGATGCGCTTCATCCGGCTCTCGCTCGACACCGCGACGAGCGCGAACGCGGTCGCGCCGAACAGCAGCGGAACGACGAGCAGCCGCAGCCGCACGCCGATGAGGAAGAGGGTGCCGAGCAGCATCCCGGCCATGACCATCACCGTGCCGAGGTCGCCGCCGAGGAGCACGAGGCCGATGGCGCCGCCGCCGACCAGCAGGATCGGCAGGATCCCGTGCGTGAAGTCGCCGAGCTGGTCCTTCTTCTTCGTCACGATGAGCCCGAGCCACAGCACCAGGGCGACCTTGATGAGCTCCGACGGCTGGAACTGCACCGGGCCCAGCCGGAGCCAGTTCGTGTTGCCGCCGACCTCGACGCCGAGCGGGGTCGCGACGACCAGGAGCTGCAGCGCGCAGGAGATCGCCAGCACGAGCCATGCGATGCGCATCCAGAACGCCTCGGGCATCCGCCCCGCAAGCAGCATGACCGGCACGCCGATGAGGGCGTACGTGGCCTGCTGCAGCGCCCGCGAGGTGTAGTCGCCGTCGTTCTCGAGGCCGGACTGCACGATCGACGACGACAGCACCATGACGAGCCCGAGCACCACGAGGAACAGGACGGTCCCCAGCAGCAGGAAGTAGTCCTTCGACTCGGCGCGGAACGCTCCGAGCCGGATCCGTGCGACCGGTCCCGTGCCGTCAGCGCCCTTCTGCGGGCGGGTCGTCCGAGGCGGGCTCGTCATGCGCCGTTCCTCCCAATCGCTCGCGGACGGCGTCCTGGAATCGCCGGCCCCGGTCGGCGTAGTCCGCGAACTGGTCCATGGATGCCGCAGCCGGGGCCAGGAGAACGGTGTCGCCGTCCTCCGCGACCGAGGCCGCCAGGGCGACCGCGTCGGGCATCACGTCCTCAGTGTCATCCGTCGCCACCTCGAGGAGCGGCAGTCCCGGCGCGTGTCGGCGGAACGCCTCGACGAGGGCCGCGCGGTCGCGACCGATCACGACCGCCGCCCGGAGCCGCGGCACGTGGCGCCGGACGAGGGCGTCGGCGTCGACGCCCTTCAGCAGACCGCCCACGATCCAGACCACCCGGCCGAAGGCCCGCAGCGACGCCTCGGCGGCGTGCGGGTTGGTGGCCTTCGAGTCGTCGATCCAGCGGATGCCGCCGGAGATCGCGACCGTCTCGATCCGGTGCGCGTCGAGGCGGAACGTCGCGAGCGCGTCGTGGAGGACCGCGACGGGCACGTCGTAGGAGCGTGCGAGCGCCGACGCCGCGAGGATGTTCGCCACGATGTGCGGCACGGCCAGGCCGCGCGGCTCGAGCTCGTCGAGCGTGGTGATCTCGAGAGCGGCGGTGCGACGCTCCTCGAGGAATGCCCGGTCGCAGAGGATGCCGTCGACGACGCCGAAGTCGCTCGGCCCGGGGGTGTCGAGGCCGAACCCGATCGCGCGCGCGCCCTCCTCGACGTCCGCGTCCTCGACCATGTGCATCGTCGCCTCGTCGGCGCGGTTGTACACGCACGCCACCTTGGTGTTCTGGTAGACCTTCGACTTCGCGTCGCGATAGGCGCCGGCCGAGCCGTGCCAATCGAGGTGGTCGTCGGCGAGGTTCAGGCAGACGCTCGAGTACGGGTGCACCGCTCCCGGACCGGTCGTCGGCATCGTATGCAGCTGGAAGCTCGAGAGCTCGACGACGAGGACGTCGTAGCCGATCGGGTCGCGCACCGCGTCGAGCACCGGGACGCCGATGTTCCCGCACGGCGCGACGCGCACGCCGTTCGCCGCGATGAGCGTCGCCGCGAGCTGCACGGTGGTGGTCTTCCCGTTGGTGCCCGTGACGAGCATCCACTCGGCGGCCCTGACCTTGTCGCGGACACGCCAGGCCAGCTCGATGTCGCCCCACACGGCGACGCCGGCCTGCGCCGCCCACACGAGCACGGGATGGTCCGGCCGGAATCCGGGCGAGACCACGATGAGATCGGGGGCGTCGCCGGCGATCCCGTCGGGGACGTCGTCGAGCGGGTCCACCTCGAGGCGCACCCCGATCACGTCGAGGATCCGCGCCCGGTCGTCGTCGCGATCTCGCGCGTACACCGTGACCTCGGCGCCGAGCTCGGCGAGCGTGTCGGCGACGGCGAACCCGGTGACGCCGAGTCCGAGCACCACGACACGCAGGCCGCGCCAGTCGGCGTGCCAGCTGGTCAGGTGATCGAGGCGCGAGGCGCCGGATGCGGCATCCGTCAACTCTGCAGCCATTCGAAGTAGAACGCGCCGACGCCGGCCGCCACGAACAGGCCGCCGATGATCCAGAACCGCACCACGATCGTGACCTCGGCCCACCCCTTCAGCTCGAAGTGATGGTGGATCGGGCTCATGAGGAAGATGCGCTTGCCGCCCGAGACCTTGAAGTACGCGCGCTGCACGATCACCGAACCCGCCTCGATCACGAACAGGCCGCCGATGACGAGCAGCAGGAGCTCGGTCTGGCTCGTCACGGCGAGCGCGGCGAGGGCGCCGCCGAGCGCGAGGGAACCGGTGTCGCCCATGTAGATGTGGGCCGGGTTGGTGTTCCACCAGAGGAACCCGACGACAGCGCCGACGATCGCGGTCGCCACGATCGCGAGGTCGAGCGGATCGCGGACGTCGTAGCTGCGGTACAGGTCGCTCGGGTTGAGGTTCTCGCTGAAGCGCGACTGGTTGAACTGCCAGAAGCCGATGATGATGAACGACCCGATCGCGAGGATCGACGCGCCGGACGCGAGTCCGTCGAGGCCGTCGGTCACGTTCACGCCGTTCGACGCCGCCGCGGAGATGAGCACGATCCACAGGACGTAGGCGACGATGCCGAACACCGTGCCGAAGACCATGAAGTCGAGCGGCAGGTCGCGGATGAAGGAGATCTTCGTCGTCGCCGGCGTCGCCCCCTCCTCGTTGGGGAACTGCAGGGCGAGCAGCGCGAAGACGGCAGCGACCAGGGTCTGGCCGGCGATCTTCGCCCACCCCCCGAGCCCGAGGCTCTGCTTCTTGCGGGTCTTCAGGAAGTCGTCGATGAAGCCGACGATGCCGAGGCCGACCATCATGAACAGCACGAGCAGGCCCGAGGCCGTGGGCCCGTCGCCGATGAGCAACGTGGCGCTGAAGTAGCCGAACAACGTGCCCAGGATGAAGATGATGCCGCCCATGGTGGGCGTGCCGCGCTTCACATGATGGGTCTGCGGCCCGTCGTCGCGGATGAACTGCCCCCACCCGAGCCTCGTGAACAGCCGGATGAACAGCGGCGTCAGGAAGAGCGTGAAGGAGAGCGACAGTGCTCCGGCGGTCAGAAGTGCTCTCACGCGAACCATTCTCCCAGTCGGTCGCCGAGGTGGCGGAGGCCCGCCGAGTTCGACGATTTCACCAGTACGGTGTCCCCGGGACGCGCCATCGACGTCACGAGGTCGAACGCCTCGTCGGCGGTGTCCACGTACGCGGACTCGCCGTCCCACGAGCCCTCGTTGATCGTGGAGATGTGCAGGCGGCGGGCGCCCCCTCCCACGACGACCAACTGCGAGATGCCGAGGCGGACGGCGAGCAGGCCGATGCGGTCGTGCTCCTCGCCCGAGAACTCGCCGAGTTCGCTCATCTCGCCGAGCACCGCGATCGTGCGGGCGCCCGGGCGCTTGACCTGCGCGAGGGTCTTCAGCGCCGCCGCCATCGAGTCGGGGCTGGCGTTGTACGCGTCGTTGATGACCGTGATGTCGTGCCGGCCGCCCATGACCTGCATGCGCCACTGCTCGGCGAGGGTGACCTTCTCGAGGCCCTCGACGATGCGCGCGAGCGGCACGTCGAGCTGCAGCGCCGCCGCGATCGCCGCGAGGGCGTTCATCACGTGGTGCTCGCCGAGCACCGAGAAGCTCACCCGTGCCGACTCGCCGCCGGGCACCGTGACGGTGAACTCCGTGCCGCGTGCGTGGACCTGCACGTCCGTCGCGCGGACGTCGGCCTGGTCGGCGAGTCCGAACCACACGACGCGCGCACGCGTGAGCCCGGCCATCGGCACGACGCGCGGGTCGTCGGCGTTCAGCACCGCGACATCCGTCGGCAGCAGCTCGGTGACCATCTCGGACTTGGCCTGCACGGTCTTCTCGATGCCGCCGAACTCGCCGGCGTGCGCGAGGCCGACCTTGAGCACGATGCCCACGTCGGGCCGCGCCATGCGCACCAGGCGGGCGATCTCGCCCACGCCCGACGCGCCCATCTCGGCGACGAGGAACTCGGTGTCGTCGGAGAGCTCGAGCATCGTGGTCGGCGCTCCGACCTCGTTGTTGTAGCTCTTCCGGGCCGCGACCGTGGGCCCGACCTGCTCGAGCACCGTACGCAGGAGGTTCTTCGTGGTCGTCTTGCCGTTCGAGCCAGTGACGCCCACGATCCGCAGCCTGCCGAGGGCACGGACCCGGCGCACGACCTCGGTCGCGAGCGCACCGAGCGCATCGACCGAGTCGGCCACCACGACCTGCGGCACGGGCAGGTCGAGCTCGTGCTCGACGACGAGCAGCGCCGCGCCGCGCTCGACGGCGCCGGGCGCGAACCGGTGCCCGTCGTCGGACTCGCCGCGCTTGGCCACGAACACGCCACCGGACTCCACCTCGCGCGAGTCGGTGGTCACGGCGCCCGTGACCACCGTCTCGGGCGTGGCCTGCGTGCCGCTCGCCTCGAATCGGCCGGACGTCGCCGCGGCGACCTCGGCCATGGTCAGCGCGATCATTCGAGCCACCCCGCTTCCTGCAGTGCGAGCCGGGCGTCGTCCCGGGCCGAGTACGGATGCTTCACCCCGGCGACCTCGTGGTAGTCCTCGTGGCCGGGGCCGGCGTACAGCACCGCGTCGCCCTCGCCGACCAGGTCGAGCGCGCGGCGGAACGCCGCCCGCGGGTCGCCGATCTCGTGGATCTCGCGGTCGGGCACGGCGTCCCGCGCCCCGGCGATGAGCGCGGCGCGGATCGCCGCGGGATCCTCGGAACGGGGGTGGAAGTCGGTGATGACGAGCGCGTCGGCGCCGCGCGCCGCGATCGCGCCCATGTCGGCGCGCTTGGTCGTGTCCCGGTCGCCGTCGGCCCCGAACACCATGACGATGCGACCGTCGGTCGTCCGGCGGATCGCGTCGAGGGTCTGCCGGAAGGCGTCCGGCGTGTGGCCGTAGTCGATGTACACGACGGGCCCCCGGTCGCCCGACACGCGCTCGGCGCGGCCCGGGATGTACGCGTCGATGCCGCGACCGGCGATGGCCCCGCCGATGAGGTCGAGATCGTGGCCCGCCTCGACCAGCATGACGATCGCGAGCGCCGCGTTGGCTGCCATGAAGTGCCCGATGAGCGGCACGCTCGTCTCGAGCGCACGACCGTCGGGGCCCTCGAGCCGGAACGACGTGTGCGTGGGCGCCTCGTCGAGCAGCGTCATCCGCCAGTCGGCGTCGACGCCCGGCTCGGTCGCGAGCGTCGTCAGCGGGATCCGCGACTCCGAGACCAGGCGCCGTCCCCACTCCGAGTCGACCGTCACGACGCCGCGCCGGGCTCGGTCGGGCGTGAACAGCTCGCGCTTGGCCTCGAAGTAGTCCACCATCGACGCGTAGTCATCGAGGTGGTCGTGCGAGAGGTTCGTGAAGCCCGCCACGTCGAACACGAGGCCGTCGACGCGGTGGCGGGTCAGCGCCTGCGCAGACACCTCGATGCCGACCGCGCGCACGTCGACCTCGCGCATCCGGGCCAGCAGCGCGTGCAGCTCGCTCGCCTCGGGCGTCGTGAGCGCGCTCGTCACCGCCTCGTCGCCGATGCGGCGCTCGGCGGTCGAGGTCAGTCCGGCGGTCACGCCCAGCTGGCGGAGGATCGCGTAGAGCAGGTAGACGACGCTGGTCTTGCCGTTCGTCCCCGTGACCGCGAACAGGGTCGCGGGGTTCTCATCGGTGCGGTGGATCCACCCCGCGACGTCGCCGAGCGCCGCGCGCGCATCGCCCGTGACCAGCACCGGCAGACCCGACTCGGCGGCGAGCCCGGCGCCGGCGGGGTCCGTCAGCACCGCCACGGCCCCGTTGGCCGCGGCCTGCCCGGCGAATCGGGCTCCGTGCGCGTTGCGGCCCGGCACGCCGACGTACAGGTCGCCGCCCTGGACGGCGCCGGAGGCGATGGCCACGCCGGTGACGTCGAGGTCGTCGATCCCGCCGCGCACCTCGAATCCGAACGCGTCCGCGAGGCCGCGGAGCGATCGAGGATTCGGGTGCTGCGGCCGGAGTGCCGTGGGAGGCGTTCCGGTCACGAACCCAACTTTCTCACCAGTTTGCTGGCAGTTCAGGCGCCGGGGCGCCGGATGGAACCGTCCGATACTTCTTCAGCACCTGGCTCATCACCTGTTGGAAGACGGGAGCAGCTGCGGCGGACGAATTCATCTTAACCGGGTTCTTGATGCTCACCGAAACGACGAACTCGGGGTCATCGGCCGGCGCGAAGCCGGCAGCCGAGACGAGGTAGCCCGACAGGTAGCCGCCCGCGCCGTCGGGGACCTGCGCGGTTCCGGTCTTCGCAGCGACCCGGTAGCCGGGAATCTCCCAGCGGTCCGAGACCCAGGCGTCCTCGTAGACGCGCTCGAGCATCGCTGCCGTCTGCTCGGCGGCGCCCTCGGAGATCACTCGGCGCCCCTCGGTGGACGCTGCGTCCTCCAGCGTGCCGTCCGGCATGCGGCATCCGTCGACGAGGGTGACCGGCATGCGCACGCCGCCGTTGGCGATGGTCTGGTAGACGCTCGCGATCTGCACCGCAGTGGTCGACAGGCCCTGGCCGAACATGGTCGCGTAGCGCGTCTGCGAGTCTGGCCAGCCGTCGTCGTAGTTCAGGTCGCCACCCGCCTCGCTCGCGAAGCCGACCTCGGTCGGCTCGCCGAGGCCGAACGCGCGCATGTACTCGTAGCGCTCGGCGTCGCTGATCCGCTCGCCGAACAGCGACATGCCCGTGTTGGACGAGACGACCAGCATGCCCGTCATGGTCCAGCGCTCCGGGTCGTGACCGAACGAGTCGGTGATGTCCGCGCCGTCCGGCTCGTAGCGGTACGGGGCCGTGACACGACTCGTCGGCGTCGCCTCCCCGGCATCGATGACGGATGCCGACGTGAGCGACTTGAACGTCGATCCCGGCTCGAAGGGGGCGGTGAACGCGCGCGACCCACGGTCGTCCGAGTCGACCGAGGTCGGCGCGTTCGGGTCGACGGTCGGCACGTCGGCCACCGCCAGGAGGCGGCCGGTCTTCGCCTCCATCACCGTGACCGTCGCCCACTCGGCCTGCGTCGCCGCGACCTGCTCGGCGGCGACGCGCTGGACGAAGTACTGCAGGTCGGCGTCGATCGTCAGCTGCAGGTCGCCGCCGTCGCGGGCCGCGGCGACCAGCTGCTCCGAACCGGGGATCGTGACCCAGTCGGTGAGGCTTCGCAGCGAGCGCATCTCGCCGTTCTCCGCGGCGAGGCACCGGTCTTCGGAGAGTTCGAGGCCGGCGAGCGCATCGCCGTCGTCGCCCATGAACCCGAGCAGGTTGCCTGCGACGGCGCCGTTCGGATAGCGACGGCTGGGGTGCTCGTACGGGACCACCCACGGGACCTTCAGGGCCTTGACCTCCTCGTAGGTCGCCGTGTCCACGCCCTTCGCGACGAACGCGAAGTCCGACGCCGGATCCTGCTCGAGGGACGCGTCGATCACGGCTCGGAGCTGTTCGCCGGACGTCCCGATCACGGCGCCCAGCTCGGCGAGCACCTGATCGAGCGGAACCTCCACCTCGATGGTCTTCGAAGGGTCGGCGGGATCGGGCTGCGTCCTGGAGACGGGCCCGACCATCGCCTGCTTCGGCGAGAGCGCGATGTCGTACCGCATCACGCTCTCGGCCAGCACCGTGCCGTTCGCGTCGAGGATCTCGCCGCGTTCGCCGTAGATCGTGTCGATCCGCGACCGGACGTCGCGGGACGCCTCGTTGAGCTCGGCCGCGCGGACGACCTGGATGTCGACGAGCCGGATGACGAACCACCCCACCAGCAGGAGCAGAGCGACGCCGGCGGCGAGGATCCGCCGCGTGGGATGCCGGCTCACTCGGTTCATCGTGGTGGTTCGCTCCTCATCGTCGTCGGTCGGTCGGTCGAGGCTCGGGTGGCCGGGACCGTGTCAGTGCGTGGCCGGCGTCGGCAGGCCGCCCGTGAGCCCTGGCGGAGCAGCGGGAGTCCCCGCAGCCGGCTCGCCCCCTCCGGCAGTCGCAGTCTCCCCCGTGCGCTGCTCGGTCACCGGCGGCACGCCGTCGATCAGCGCATTCGGGACGAGCGGAGCCGAGGACGCCGCAGTCCCGGACGCCGGCCGGGGTTCGCCGATCACCGCCCCGTCCGAGAGGCGCAGGTACACCGGATCGGCGTTGGGCACCATGCCGAGCGCCTCGGCGTTCAACGCGAGGTACTGCGGCGACTCCAGCCGGTCGAGGTCGTCGGTGAGCTTCGCCTCCTCGCGGCGCAGCTCGGCCTGGCGCAGCAGCTGCTCGTCCATCTCGTACGCGCCCTGGGTCATCGCGATCGACAGGAGCAGCTGGGCGACCGCGATGACCCCGATCGACGCGAGTGCGACGACCGCGTAGGCGAGCCGTGGCCGCCCGCGCGCGCCGGCGGCGACGTCGGGTGCCGGACGGAGCCGCGGCATCCGCTCGGTCGCGGGGCGTGCGGCGGGTCGTGTCTGGGCCGGCAGTGCGGTCACGACGGCCTCCTCACTCGTTCTGCGGCGCGGAGTCGCACCGGTTTGGCACGCGGGTTCTCCGCCTGCTCGGTCTCGCTCGCGAGCTCGGCTCCCCGGACGAGGAGCCTGAACTGCGCGCGATGCTCGGGCAGTTCCATGGGCAGCCCGGCCGGCGCCGTGGAACTGGATGCCGCGGCGAGGGCCCGCTTGACGAGACGGTCCTCGAGCGACTGGTACGACAGCACGACGATGCGGCCGCCGACGGCGACGAGGTCGAGGGCCGCTGGGATCGCGCGCTCGAGCGCGCCGAGCTCCTCGTTCACCTCGATGCGCAGCGCCTGGAACACCCGCTTGGCCGGGTGGCCGGCGCGCTGCAGCGCTGCGGGCGTGGCATCCGTCAGCACCTCGACGAGCCGGCCCGACCGGGTGATCGGCGCGGACTGCCGGGCCCGCACGATCGCGCGGGCGTAGCGTGCCGCGAGCTTCTCCTCGCCGTACTCGTGGAAGATGCGACGCAGGTCGGCCTCGTCGTACTCGGCGATGACGTCGGCGGCGGTGCGCCCGCCGGTGGAGTCCATGCGCATGTCGAGCGGGGCGTCCTTGGCGTAGGCGAAGCCGCGTTCGGCCCGGTCGAGCTGCATCGACGAGACGCCGAGGTCGAACAGGATGGCGTGCACCTCGCGGAATCCCTCTCCGCGCACCGCCTCGGCGATGCCGTCGTACACCGTGTGCACGAGTCGCACCCGGTCGCCGAACGGCGCGAGCCGCTCGCGTGCGATCGCGAGCGCCTCGGTGTCGCGGTCGAGCCCGATGACCGTGGCGCCAGGGAACCGCTCGAGCACCGCGCGGCTGTGCCCGCCCATGCCGAGCGTGGCATCGACGTACACGGCACCCTCGCGCTCGAGGGCGGGTGCCAGCAGCTCCAGCGTGCGGTCCAGCATGACCGGCGTGTGGATGCGATCGATGTCCATGATGTCTCCCTTCTTCCTGGGCCTCGGGTCCTGATCCCCATCCGTTCGTCCTGCTGCGGGGAAGTGCAGCAGGCTCGCACGGCTGGGAGTCGGGACCCGAGGACTCAGAAGAGTCCGGGAATCACCTCCTCCGCCGTCTCCGCGAAGGCCGCCTCCTGCTCGGCGAGGTACGTCTGCCACGCCGCTGCATCCCAGATCTCCACCCGGCTTCCCGCGCCGATGACCGTGAGGTCCCGGTCGAGGCCCGCGTACGCGCGAAGCGTGGCGGGGATGGTGACCCGATGCTGCTTGTCGGGGGTCTCCGCGGACGCCCCCGAGAGGAAGACGCGCATGTAGTCGCGCGCCTGCTTGCTCGTCACCGGGGCCAGGCGGATCTTCTCGCTCATGCTCTCGAACTCCCGCGCGCTGAACACGTAGATGCAGCGCTCCTGACCGCGCGTGAGCACGAGTCCGTTCGACAGTTCCTCCCGGAACTTCGCCGGAAGAATGACGCGACCCTTCTCATCGAGCTTGGGCTCGTAGCTTCCGAGGAACATCGCACCACCCCCACTCCTCCGGCCAGGAACCAGGTGTGGCCCCACTTTACTCCACTGTCCTCCACCACTCAATGACCTTGCCGTGTTCCGGCGCGTCGTACCTCAGTGGAAGCCCGGATTCTCAGGGATTCCGAAGGTGGAGGGAAATGGATGGAGCGGAGCGACGCGGCCGACCCCGGGCACGCGAAAAACGGGCCGATCGGATGATCGGCCCGTTCAGGCGAAGTGGTTCAGCGGGTGCCGCGGCTCAGTCGCGACCCTCCTGGCGGCGATCCCATCGCTCGTTGAGACGGTCCATGAAGCCGCCGCGCGGAGTGGGGGCAGGCCTGCCTGCCCTTCCGGACGGGCCTGCCATCGGCGACGTGGTCGCAGCGCCGCGCTTGGACGGCGTGATGGCGACGAGCACGCCGACGAACATGAGGGCGAAGCCGAGCACGCCGACGATGAGGAGCTGGGAGGCGACGCCGCCGATGAGCGCTCCCGCACCGGCGACCGCGAGCAGCACGCCGATGACGATCGCCCGGTAATTGGGTCGACCGCGGCCGGAACCTCCGACCGTCGCGACGAAGTCGGCGTCGTTCTTGTAGAGGTTCCGCTCCATCTCTTCGAGAAGGCGCTGCTCTTGCTCCGAAAGCGGCATCTCTTTCCCCTCGTGTTCGGGACCGACGCTTCGTGACGCCATTCTAGTCCGCCGCGCCGTCGCTAGGCTAGGACGATGGTCCCGGCTCCCCGACTCGTCGATCTCGTGAACGAACGCCTCGAGGAGTTCCTCGCCGATCGTGCCTCCATTCTCCGCTCCATCGCGACCGACCTCGACCCGCTTTCGGGATTCTCCGAGCGCTTTCTCAGCGGCGGCAAGCGATTCCGGGCCCGGTTCTGCCACCTCGGGTGGGAGGCCCTGCGCGACGGCGTCGAGCGAACGGATGCCGCGGCATCCGCCGAGCGGTACGCCGTCGTGTCGGCATCGGCGGCCCTCGAGATCTTCCACGCCGCCGCCCTCGTGCACGATGACCTGATCGACCACTCCGACACGCGCCGCGGCGCCCCATCGGCCCATCGCGTCTTCGAGGCGCAGCACCGCGACGCGGGATGGTCCGGCTCCTCGCCGGACTACGGTCGCGGCACCGCGATCCTGCTCGGCGACCTGCTGCTCGGCTGGAGCGACGAGCTCCTCGACGAGGGCCTCGCCACCCTGAGCCGGCCGGGGGCGGCCCGATCGGCGCGGCTCGAGTTCAACCGCATGCGCACCGAGGTCACGGTCGGCCAGTACCTCGACATCCTCGAGGAGCGCGCCTGGCACACGCGACCCGAGTCGGACCAACGCTCCCGTGCGGAGCGCGTCGTGATGTTCAAGTCGGCGAAGTACTCCATCGAGGCGCCCCTCGCCATCGGCGGGGCGATCGCCGGCGGCAGCCCGGCGCAGCTCGACGCGCTCCGCGAGTTCGGCCTCCCCCTCGGCGTCGCCTTTCAGCTCCGCGACGACCTGCTCGGGGTCTACGGCGACCCCGAGGTCACCGGCAAGCCGGCGGGCGACGACCTCCGTGAGGGCAAGCGCACCGTCCTGGTGGCGATCGCGCGCGAGCGGATGCGACCCGGCGAGCGTCGACTGCTCGACGAACTGCTGGGCGACCCGGCGCTGAGCGAGGAGCAGGTCCGGATGCTGCAGCGGGCGATCCTCGAGGCCGGAGCGGTCGATGCGGTCGAGGGGCTCATCGCGTCGAACACCGAGCAGGCCATGGCCGCGCTCGCGGCCGCGCCCGTCGACCGTGAGGCCGCCGCGGGACTCGCGGACCTCGCGCGCGCGGTCACCCGGCGCGTCAGCTGACCGGAGCCCCGCGCGCGGCGGCTCAGGCGAGCGCCTGCGCGACGCGCCGCACCTCGGACTTGCGTCCGGCGCGCAGCGCCGCGATGGGCGTCGTGCCCAGGCTGTCCTCCTCGCCCAGCAACCACTCGAGCGACTCGGCATCGCTGAAGCCCGCGTCGGCGAGCACCATCGCGGTGCCGTGCAGTTCGGGCAGCGGCGCGTCGTCCCTCAGGAACGAGGCCGGGACCTTCAGCACGCCGTCGATCTTCGTGGCGAGAAGGTATCGCTCGGCGATGAGGCGCCGGATCCGGCTCGGGGTCTGGTCGAGTCGCTCGACGAGTTCGGGGATGGTCAGCCAGTCGGCCTGGTCGGCATCGGTCACCACTCCAGCCTGCCACGCCGACGGCGGCCTGCGGAACCGCCTTCCGGCGGGCCGCGCGACGCGCGCGGATGAGTTTGACTCGCCCGGGCGCGCGTGAGACGGTGACCGCATCCGCCAGGGAGCGGAGGGGAGCATGACGCAGCATCCGGGGGCCGCATCGGCGGGCGACGACGCGTACGAGCCGAAGGTCTGGCCGCGCGGCATCCGTCGCCTGCTCACCGTGCCCGTCGCGATCGCGGGCGCCGTTGCGGTGACCCTCGGCTTCGCGCAGCCCGCGGAGGCCGCACCTCAGACGGTGAAGCGGTCGCCGAAGGCCAGGGCGCTGCCGTCGTCCCCGTCGCCGGCTCCGCAGGTGCGCACGGCGACCGACGTCCCCGCGGAGGTGACCGTGGGCGAGGGCGACACCGTCAGCGGCATCGCCGCTCGCTACGGCCTCTCGACCGCCGAGGTGCTCGCGAAGAACGGGCTGAGCTGGTCGAGCCTGATCTTCCCCGGCCAGCGGCTCGCACTCCCCGGCGGCGCCACCCAGCGCAGCGCCGAGCCACCCAGCATCGCACGCCACGTCGTGGCACCGGGCGAGACGGTGAGCGGCATCGCCGCCGAGTACGGCTTCGCCGTCGACGATGTGCTCCGGGCGAACGGCCTGGGCCGCGCGAGCCTGATCTTCCCGGGGCAGTCGATCGTGCTGCCCGGCGGCGACGGGGCGAGTCCCCCGCCGCCCGCCCCCGCCGCGGCATCCGATACCCACGAGGTCGCCGCGGGCGACACCCTCATCGGCATCGCCGTCAGCCACGGCACGACGCTCGCGCGGCTGCTCGAGCTCAACGACCTCGACCGCGACGCGGTCATCCATCCGGGGCAGCGCCTCGTGGTGCGCCGTGAGCAGCCCGTGGAGGCGACCGCCGCCGCCTCGCTCGACGTGGCGCTCGACGCCGAGATGCGCGCCAACGCGCAGGTCATCGCCGACGTCGGCCGCGAACTCGGGGTGCCCGACCGCGGCATCGTGATCGCGCTCGCCGCCGCGGCGCAGGAATCGGGCCTGCGCAACGTCCGCCACGGCGACCTCGATTCGCTCGGACTGTTCCAGCAGCGCCCGAGCCAGGGCTGGGGCACGCCCGAGCAGGTCCTCGATCCGGCGTACGCCGCGCGCGCGTTCTTCGGCGGGCGCGGTTCCCCCACGGCCGGCGTGGCCCCCGGATTGCTCGACCTCGACGGGTGGTCGTCGATGACGGTGACGGATGCCGCGCAGGCCGTCCAGCGCAGCGCGCATCCGCACCACTACGCCAAGTGGGAGGCCTCGGCACGGCGCTGGCTCGAGGAGCTCGGCTGACGGGCGCCCTCCGATCACGATGCAATTGCGATCCTGAGGCTCCCCGGCGTTTGTTCGGCTGACGGCATACGTGGATTCGTACACTCGTACGGTGACCACCGCGCCGCCCGCAGACCCGATGATCGGCCGTCTCGTCGACGGCCGGTATCAGGTGCGCTCGCGCATCGCGCGCGGCGGCATGGCGACGGTGTACCTCGCGACCGACCTCCGCCTCGAGCGGCGCGTCGCGATCAAGGTCATGCACGGCCACCTCGCCGACGACAACACGTTCAAGACCCGGTTCGTCCAGGAGGCGCGCTCCGCCGCACGGCTCGCGCACCCGAACGTCGTCAACGTGTTCGATCAGGGGCAGGACGCCGACATGGCGTACCTCGTCATGGAGTACCTGCCCGGCATCACGCTGCGCGACCTGCTGAAGGACTACCGGCGGCTCACCCCCGAGCAGACCGTCGACATCCTCGACGCCGTGCTGTCCGGGCTCGCCGCCGCGCACAAGGCCGGCATCGTGCACCGCGACCTCAAGCCCGAGAACGTGCTGCTGGCCGACGACGGCCGCATCAAGCTCGGCGACTTCGGACTCGCCCGCGCCGCGAGCGCGAACACCGCCACCGGGCAGGCGCTCCTCGGAACCATCGCGTACCTCTCCCCCGAGCTCGTCACCCGCGGCGTGGCCGACGCGCGCAGCGACATCTACGCGCTCGGCATCATGACCTACGAGATGCTCACGGGCGAACAGCCCTACGTCGGCGAGGCGCCGATGCAGATCGCGTACCAGCACGCGAACGACTCGGTGCCGGCTCCGAGCACCCGCAACCCCTCGATCCCGCCCGAGCTCGACGAGCTCGTGCTGTGGGCGACCACGCGCGACCCCGACCAGCGGCCCGCCGACGCCCGCACCATGCTCGAGCGACTGCGCGAGATGGAGCCCCACCTGCGCCCCGCCCAGCCGCTCCCCGCAGCGAGCGACACCATGGTGCTCGACGCGGGCGACCGCCACCCGACGGCCGAGACGCGAGTGCTGGGCACCGGCATGCTCGCCGTCGCCGACGCGGGCGACGCCGAGCCGGACGACGACGCGACCGCACTCGCCCGCGCGTCCGACCGGCGACGGCGTCGCGGGTACTGGCTGCTCGCCCTCGTGCTCGTGCTCGCCGGCCTCGCGGGCGGCACCGGGTGGTACTTCGGCGCCGGCCCGGGTTCACTCGCCGTGGTGCCCGACACCGCGAACCTGATGCCCGACAGCGCCGTGCAGGTGCTCGAGGAGGCCGGGTTCGAGGTCGAGCGCGCCGAGCGCAACGACCCCGTCGTGCCGCAGGGACAGGTCTCCGGCACCGACCCCGAGGCGGGCGCCCAGGCCCGCCGCGGCTCGACGGTGCAGCTGTTCGTCTCGCTCGGGCCGCAGTTCCTCGACGTGCCGCAGGTGGTCGGCCTGCCCGAGGCCGACGCGCGCGCCCAGCTCGGCGAGTTCTTCACCGTCGCCGAAGCGGCGACCCAGCAGTTCTCGGCCGAGGTCGAGTCGGGGAACGTGATCGCCGTGCTCGACGCCGACGGGGCCCCCGTCGGGGCGACGTATCCCGAACTGGGCGCACTCTCGCTGGTGGTCTCGGTCGGACCGGTGCCGCCCGTCGAGGGCCTCGCCGTCGGCGAGGCGCAGTCGCGGCTCGAGGGGGCAGGGCTCGTCGTCGAGTTCGCGGACCCGGTCTTCGCAGACGAGGTCCCGGTCGACGTGGTCGTCACGGCCGACTGGCTCGACGATCCCATGAACCCGGGCGACACGGTGCGGCTCACGGTGTCGAAGGGACCCGATCTCGTCGAGGTGCCGAACGTCGTGACCGGCCAGACCATCGCACAGGCGCGCACGCAGCTCGAGGAGCTCGGTTTCGCCGTCAGCTCGAACGTCCCCCAGTTCCTCGAGGGCGCGGTCGTCGCCTCGGTGCAGAGCCCGGCCGCGGGCGAGCGCGTCAAGCGCGGCTCCGAGATCACCGTCAACTTCGAGCCCTAGCCCGAGCAGCATCGCGCCTCGCCGCGGACGGACGGCCGCGGCATCCGGTGGACGCCACGGCCGCCCATGGTGCGATCCGTTCCGCGCTCAGCGCGCGGCGAGCTCCTCGGCGACGAGGAATGCGAGCTCGAGCGACTGCATGTGGTTGAGGCGCGGGTCGCACAGCGACTCGTACCGCGTCTCGAGCGTCTCCTCGTCGATGTACTCCGAGCCGCCGAGGCACTCGGTCACGTCGTCGCCGGTGAGCTCGACGTGGATGCCGCCGGGGAAGGTGCCGGCGTTCCGGTGCGCCTCGAAGAAGCCGCGGACCTCGTCGACCACGTCGTCGAAGCGACGCGTCTTGTATCCGGTCGACGTCGTGATGCCGTTGCCGTGCATCGGGTCGGTGACCCACAACGGGTTCGCGTCGCTCGCCTTGATCGCCTCGAGCAGGGCCGGAAGGGCGTCGCGGATCTTCCCTGCGCCCATCCGCGTGATGAAGGTGAGCCGGCCCGGCTCGCGGTTCGGGTCGAGCTTCTCCACGAGCTCCATCATCGTCTCGGGAGTGGTCGTCGGCCCGAGCTTCACGCCGATCGGGTTGCGCACGCGCGAGAGGAAGTCGACGTGCGCGCCGTCGAGTTCCCGGGTGCGCTCGCCGATCCAGATGAAGTGCGCCGACGTGTTGTACGGCGTGCCCGTGCGCGAATCGATGCGGGTCATGGGTCGCTCGTAGTCCATGAGCAGACCCTCGTGGCCGGTGTAGAACTCGGTGCGTCGGAGTTCGTCGAAGTCGGCGCCGCACGCGTCCATGAACTTCACCGCGCGGTCGATCTCACGGGCGAGCTTCTCGTAGCGGGCGTTCGCGGGGTTCGAAGCGAAGCCCTGGTTCCACGCGTGCACCTGGCGCAGGTCGGCGAACCCGCCCTGAGTGAACGCGCGGATCAGGTTCAGGGTCGATGCGGCCATGTGGTAGCCATGGAGCAGGCGCGACGGGTCGGCCGCACGCGACTCGGGCGTGAAGTCGAAGCCGTTGACGATGTCGCCGCGGTACGCCGGCAGCGTCACGTCGCCGCGGGTCTCGGTGTCGCTGGAGCGCGGCTTGGCGAACTGGCCCGCCATCCGCCCCATCTTGACCACCGGCATCGAGGCGCCGTAGGTGAGCACGACCGCCATCTGGAGCACGGTCTTGACGCGGTTGCGGATCTGGTCGGCCGTCGCCCCTGCGAAGGTCTCGGCGCAGTCGCCGCCCTGGAGGAGGAACGCCTCGCCGCGCGAGGCGGCCGCGAGCCGGTCGCGAAGCATGTCGACCTCGCCCGCGAAGACGAGCGGCGGCAGCGTGGCGAGCTCGGCGGATGCCGCGTGCGCAGCCTCGGGATCGGGCCAGGCGGGCTGCTGCTTGATCGGGAGCGTGCGCCAATAGTCGAGGCCGGCAATCACGGAGGGATCTGCATTCACGACCGGCTCGACGAGCTGTACCACGGGGCTGTCCTGGAGGGTTCGGGCGCACTGGGCGCGGGAGGGAACGAGACCGGCGCCGCACGTCGCGACGCCGTACCCTCCAGCCTACCGCGACTGCGTGGCGCGTTGCTCTCGAACGGAGCTCGCGTAGACGTCGACGTACTGCTGGTCGCTCAGCGCCCGCAGGTCGTAGACGAGCTCGTCCGTCACGGAACGCAGCACGAAGCGATCGCCCTCCATGCCCTCGAACCGGCTGAAGTCGAGCGCCTCGCCGAACACGATGCCGATACGACGCACCTTGGGCACCCGGGTGCCGATCGGCATCACCTCGGCGGTGCCGATCATGGCCACCGGGACCACGGGTACGCCGGCCTCCAGGACCATGCGCGCCACGCCGGTGCGACCGCGGTAGAGCCGGCCGTCGGGGCTTCTTGTGCCCTCGGGGTAGATGCCGAGGATGCGGCCCTCGCGGAGCACACGCAGCCCGGTGTTGAGCGACGCCTCGGACGCCTTGCCGCCGGAACGGTCGATGGGCAGCTGGCCGGCCGCCTGGAAGAACAGCCGCGTCGCCCAGCCCTTCAGGCCCTTGCCGGTGAAGTACTCGCTCTTGGCGAGGAACACGACGGGCCGGTCGACGACGATCGGCAGGAAGATCGAGTCGATGAACGACAGGTGGTTCGACGCGAGGATCACGGGTCCGTGCCTGGGGACGTGCTCGAGCCCCACCACCCACGGCCGGAAGATCGCGAGGAGGATCGGGCCGACCACGATGTGCTTCATGATCCAGTAGAACACCGGTGTCCTCCGTCCGTCGCGCCCGCCTGCAAGCCTAACCGCCGGGGCCTCAGCCGTGCTCCTCGACCCAGAGCCGCGCCAGGTCGGCCGCGCCCACCACTCCGGCGTCGTTGACGAGCTCGGCGATGACGAAGTCGGGCTCGGGGTGGTAGCCGCGCGCCGGGAGGTGCTCGAGGAACGCCTCGCGAACCGGTGCGAGCAGCAGCTCGCCGGCCGCGGCGACGCCGCCGCCGAAGACGAATCGCTGCGGGTCGAGCACGGCCGAGAGGCTCGCGGCCGCCTCACCGAGCCAGCGTCCCAGTTGCCGGAGCGCAGCGAGCGCGCCCGGATCATGAGCGGCGATGAGGCCGCCGACGGTGGCGCCGTCGAGCGCGCCGTGCTCGTCGCGCGCGCGTGCGAGCGCCTGACCGATGCCGCCGGCGTCGGCGATCTCGTTCGCCATGCGCATGAGCGCCCGTCCGGAACCGTATTGCTCGAGGCATCCGTGCTGGCCGCAACCGCAGGCGATGCCGCCGGGCACGACGCGGAGGTGGCCGAGTTCGGCACCCGCGCCGAAGCCGCCGCGGAACAGGCGGTCGCCCGCCACGATCGCCCCGCCCACGCCCGTGCCGATCGTGAGCATCACCATGTCGCTCACCATGCGGCCGGCGCCGAAGCGGAACTCAGCCCATCCGGCGGCGTTCGCATCGTTCTCGACGATCACCGCGCTCCCGACGCGGGCTTCGAGCTTCTCCCGGAACGGCTCGTTGCGCCAGTCGATGTTCGGGGCGTAGTACACCGTCGACTGCGCGGCGTCGATGAAGCCGGCCGCCGCGACGCCGACCGCGGTGACCGGACCGGTCGCGGAGAGCCGGCGGATCATGTCGACCACCGCGTCCTCGAGTGCGGCCGAGTCGCCTGCCGGCGTGGGGACGCGCTCCGTGCGCACGATGGCGCCGAGCTCGTCGACCACTGCCCCGGCGATCTTGGTGCCGCCGATGTCGATGCCGATCGCGTGCACGTCGGGCTGCCTTTCGAAGGGGGTCGCGGACGAGGAACCGCAGCGGACGCGCCGCGCAGCACCGACTAGAGTGTAGTCAACCCCAATGCCGAGGTTCGCGCGGCCCCGAAGCGTGTGCGACCTCCCGGTGCCGAAGGAGCTACCGTGACCGAATTCGCCACTCCACTGCTGGTCCCCGCCGACCCGGACGCGAACACCACCGACCTGCTCGTCGATCGCGTGAAGGCCACGCCCGACTCGGTCCTGTTCTCGCTGCCCACCGCCGAAGGCGGCTGGAGCCCGGTCACCACGCGGGAGTTCCACGAGCAGGTCGTGCGCCTCGCCAAGGGCCTCGTCGCCGCCGGCATCCAGCCGGGCGACAAGGTCGGCCTGATGTGCAAGACGCGCTACGAATGGACCCTCATCGACTTCGCCGTGTGGTTCGCCGGCGCCGTCCTCGTGCCGATCTACGAGACCAGCTCGCCCTCGCAGGTCAAGTGGAACCTGGGCGACTCGGGCTCGATCGCCGTCATCGTCGAGACCGCCGACCACTTCGCGCGCTTCGACGAGGTGCACCCCGACCTCCCCGCGATCCGCAACGTCTGGCAGGTCGACCTCGGCGACCTCGACAAGCTGGCCGCGTCCGGCACCGACGTGCCCGACGAGGAGATCGAGCGTCGCCGCAACCTCGCGGTCGGTTCCGACATCGCCACGCTGATCTACACGTCCGGATCGACCGGCAGGCCCAAGGGCTGCGTGCTCACCCACAGCAACTTCGTCGAGCTCTGCCGCAACTCCGCGGTCGCGCTCAAGGAGGTCGTGCTCGATCCCGACGGCGCCTCGACGCTGCTGTTCATCACCACGGCGCACATCTTCGCCCGCTTCATCTCAGTGCTCTGCGTGCACGCCGGTGTGCGCGTCGGCCACCAGCCCGACACCAAGCAGCTGCTGCCCTCGCTCGGGAGCTTCAAGCCGACCTTCCTGCTCGCGGTCCCCCGGGTGTTCGAGAAGGTCTACAACGTCTCCGAGCAGAAGGCCGAGGCCGGCGGCAAGGGCAAGATCTTCCACGCTGCCGCCGAGACGGCGGTCGCCTACTCGACCGCCCAGGAGTCCGGCGGCAAGATCCCGCTGGGGCTCAAGCTCAAGTTCATGCTCTTCGACCGCCTGGTCTTCTCGAAGCTGCGCGCGGCGATGGGCGGCAACGTGAAGTACGCGGTCTCGGGGTCGGCGCCGCTCGGCCCGCGCCTCGGCCACTTCTACCACGCGCTCGGCATCACCATCCTCGAGGGCTACGGCCTCACCGAGACGACGGCTCCCGCGACCGTCAACCTCGTCACCAAGTCGAAGATCGGCACCGTCGGGCCCGCGCTGCCGGGCGTGGCGGTGCGCGTCGCCGACGACGGCGAGATCGAGGTCAAGGGCATCAACGTCTTCAAGGAGTACTGGAAGAACCCCGATGCCACCGCAGCCGTGTTCGACGGCGACTGGTTCAAGACGGGCGACATCGGCACGTTCGACTCCGACGGCTTCCTCACCATCACCGGCCGCAAGAAGGAGATCATCGTCACCGCCGGCGGCAAGAACGTCGCGCCCGCTGCGCTCGAGGATCCGATCCGGGCCAACCCGCTCGTCGGGCAGGTCGTCGTCGTCGGCGACCAGAAGCCGTTCATCTCGGCGCTCGTCACGCTCGACCCCGAGATGCTCCCGGTGTGGCTCAACACGCACGGCGAGGACGCGGGCATGAGCCTCGACGAGGCCACGCGGCACCCCGCGGTGCTCGCTGAGGTCCAGCGCGCCATCGACGCGGCGAACGAGCACGTGTCGCGCGCGGAGTCGATCAGGAAGTTCGTCATCCTCCCGATCGAGTTCACCGAGGCCAGCGGACACCTCACGCCGAAGATGAGCATCAAGCGCAACGTGATCCTCGAGGACTTCGACGGGGAGATCCAGGGCATGTACTCCGGCTCCCCAGCGACGGAGGGTCACTCGATCGTGCAGTGAGTCGTCACCGACCGGCGAATGGCCCCGCGGAGCACTCCGCGGGGCCATTCCCATGCATCCGGCCGGTCGACCGCGACGCGTCGGCGGAACGCACCGACCTCAGAACCAGTCCGACTCCCGGACCGCGCGCATGGCCGCCCGGCGCTCGTCCTTCTCGAGCCGCTCGAGGTAGAGCAGGCCGTCGAGATGGTCGACCTCGTGCTGGAGGGCCTGCGCCATGAGACCCGTGCCCGAGACTTCGATCTCGTTGCCGTCCACGTCGATCCCCCGCACCCGCGCGAACGGACGCCGCGGCGTCTTGTGCCACAGGCCGGGCACCGAGAGGCATCCCTCGTCGATGAGCTCGGGCTCCCCCGACACCTCGACGATCTCGGGGTTGATGACGTATCCGATCTCGCCGTCCACGTTGTAGCTGAACACGCGCAGGTTCACGCCGATCTGCGGGGCGGCGACGCCGGCCCGACCGGGGAGACGAACGCTCTCGACGAGGTCGTCGACGAGGGCGCGCACGCGATCGTCGATCTGGTCGACGGGTGCTGAGACGGTCTTCAGGACGGGATCGCCGAACAGGCGAATGGGACGTTCCGGCAATGGTGCTCCGAGATCAGTGCCCGCGGTCGGCGGGCAGGCCTTCCACCACGAGGGCGGCGAGTTCGCGGGCTGCGTACTGGGTGACCGGACGCAGGTCGCGCCAGTGCACCACTGAGCCCGCCGCGAGCTGCGGATCGTACGGAATCCGCACGATCTCGCGCACGCGCGACTGGAAGTGGGCTTCGATCTCATCGACCTTGACGAGATGCGTGCCCTGGGTGGCGAGGTTGATGGCGACCACCGCGTTGCGGACCAGCTCCCCATAGCCGTTCGCCTCGAGCCACGTGAGCGTCTCGCTCGCGAGCCGCGCCTCGTCGACGCTGCCGCCCGAGACCACCACGATCGAATCCGCCCGCTCGAGTGTCGCCCGCATCACCGAGTGCACGATGCCGGTTCCGCAGTCGGTGAGCACGAGCGAGTAGTACCGCGCCGCGAGGTCGGCGACGACCTCGTAGTCGTCGGCGTCGAACGCCTCCGAGAGGGTCGGGTCCGTATCAGAGGCGAGGATGTCGAGCCTGGTCTCGTCCCGGGAGACGAACTCCGAGAAATCCGTGTACCCGGCGATGGACTTCGCCTTCGCCACGACGTCCCGGACGGTCTCGCGGGTCTGCCGATCGACCCGCTCTGCGAGCGTCCCACGGTCCGGATTCGCGTCGATGGCGATGACCCGGTCATCGCGCGCGTCGGCCAGCGCCATGCCGAGGAGGGTGGTCACGGTGGTCTTGCCCACTCCGCCCTTGCGGGTGAGCACCGGCACGAAGCGCGCGCCGCCCTCGAAGCGGCGTTGGATGCGCTCGTTCATCGCACGGTGCGCCTGGACCTTCGCCGAATCGCCGAGGTTCACCAGGCGGAATGTGGCGTCGTAGAGGAAACGGTTGAATCCGCCCTGCGGCGCCGGCCGGGTCGTGCGGGTCAGGTCGATCAGGCGGTCGGCGGTGAGGGAATCGGCAGCCTCCGGCACCTCGGCGGGCGCGCCCACCCTAGCCGGATCGTCGATGATCGCCACGTGGGCACCCGAGTCGGTCGCGACCCGAGCCCGGCGGGAGCGCGACGCATCCGCCGCGAGCAGCGCTCGGTACGGCGATGCCCCGTCGCGCGTGGACTCCTTTCGGCCACGGCCGCGCGGGAGCGCGGGATCGACCAGCTCGACCGAGGTCGTCGCCCTCGTTGCAGGACCGAGTCCGCCGGGATCGACCGCGACATCGTCGATCGCGACGGCGACCTCGTCGTCGGGCATCTGCGGAGGGGGCGGCGGCGGCAGGTCGACTCGCACGTCGACGGGTTCGGGCGGATCGCCCGCGCCGTCGGAGTCCGCTCCCTGCCGCCGAGCCGCAGAGCGTGAACCCTCACGGCGCTCGGTGTTCTCCGGATCGTCGTGCTCAGCCACCGATTCCCCTCCTCATCAGTGCGGAACGCTCACCAGTGCGGAACGCTGATCAGCCTACAGGGGGCGCACGACGACGAGCAGATCACCCGCCTCGACCTGCTGGGTCTTCGGGATCGCGACCCGTTCGACGACGCCGGCGATCGGCGACGTGATCGCCGCTTCCATCTTCATCGCCTCGATGGACGCCACGGCCTGGCCCGCCGCGACCTCGGCGCCGGACTCGACCTGCAGCGTCACGACACCGGAGAACGGCGCGGCGATGTGCCCGGGCTGGGACTGGTCGGCCTTCTCGGCAGCGCGGGTCTCGACCGTGATGCTCCGGTCGCGCACGAAGACGGGCCGGAGCTGCCCGTTCAGGATCGTCATGACGGTCCGCATGCCCTTGTCGTCGGCCTCGCCGATCGCCTCGAGACCCGCGTACAGGCGAACGCCCTTGGCGATCTCGACGACATGCTCGGCGCCGGGACGCAGCCCGTAGAGGTAGTCGGCGGTGTCGACCACCGAGAGGTCTCCGAACAGCTCGCGGATCTGCTCGAACTGCCGGGTGGGCGCCGGGAAGAGCAGCGAGTTCAGGAGCTCCTGCCGCTCGCGCCCGGGCGCCTCGAGTCCGCGACGCTGGGCGTGCGTGAGCTCGGTCACGCCGATGCGCACGTCGCGGCCGGCCAGCACCTTCGAGCGGAACGGCTCGGGCCAGCCGCCCGGGAGGTCGCCGAGCTCGCCGGCCATGAAGCCGATCACGGAATCGGGCACGTCGTACTTCTCGGGGTTGGCCTCGAAGTCGGCCGGGTCGGCCTTGACGGCGGCGAGGTGCAGCGCCAGGTCGCCCACGACCTTCGACGACGGCGTGACCTTCGGCACCCGTCCGAGGATCTTGTTCGCCGCGGCGTACATGTCCTCGATGAGCTCGAAGTCGTCTGCGAGCCCGAGCGCGATCGCCTGCTGGCGGAGGTTCGACAGCTGGCCGCCCGGGATCTCGTGGCGGTACACGCGGCCCGTGGGGCCGGGCAGTCCCGATTCGAACGGGCGGTACAGGCGGCGCACCGCCTCCCAGTACGGCTCGAGGTCGGAGACGGCGTCGAGTGAGATGCCGGTGTCGCGCTCGGTGTGCGCGAGAGCTGCGACGAGCGACGAGGCCGAGGGCTGGCTCGTGGTGCCCGCCATCGGCGCGCTCGCGACATCCACCGCGTCGACGCCCGCGCGGCTGGCCGCGAGCAGCGTGGCGAGCTGGCCGCCCGCCGTGTCGTGCGTGTGCAGGTGGACGGGCAGGTCGAAGCGCTCGCGCAGTGCGCCGACGAGCTTCGCGGCCGCCGTCGGCCGGAGCAGGCCGGCCATGTCCTTGATGGCGAGGATGTGTGCGCCCGCAGCGACGATGTCGTCGGCGAGGCGCAGGTAGTAGTCGAGCGTGTAGAGGTCCTCGGCCGGGTCGAGCAGGTCGCCGGTGTAGCACACGGCGACCTCCGCCACCGCACTGCCGGTGGCGAGCACCGCGTCGATCGCCGGACGCATCTGCGAGACGTCGTTCAGCGCATCGAAGATGCGGAAGATGTCGACGCCCGTGGATGCCGCCTCCTGGACGAACGCGTCGGTGACCTCGGTGGGGTACGGCGTGTAGCCGACCGTGTTCCTGCCCCGGAGCAGCATCTGGATGTTCAGGTTGGGCAGCGACTCGCGGAGTGTGCCGAGCCGCTCCCACGGGTCCTCGCCGAGGAATCGGAGTGCGACGTCGTAGGTCGCGCCACCCCAGGCCTCGACCGAGAGGAGCTCGGGCGTCATGCGGGCGACGTACGGCGCGACCGCCGCGAGGTCCCTGGTCCGCACGCGCGTCGCGAGCAGCGACTGGTGCGCGTCGCGGAACGTGGTCTCGGTGACCGCGAGCGGCGTCTGCTCGCGCAGGGCGGCGGCGAAGCCGGCCGGGCCCAGCTCGAGCAGCCGCTGGCGCGAACCGCTCGGCGCGGGCTGCGACAGGTCGATCTCCGGCAGCTTGTCGACGGGCGCCACGGTGGTCGGCGCGGATCCGTTGGGCTGGTTCACCGTGACATCCGCGAGCCAGTTGAGGATCTTCGTGCCACGGTCCTTCGAGACCCGACCGCGCATGAGCTGCGGTCGCTCGTCGATGAAGGAGGTGCTCAGGTCGCCCGACACGAACTGCGGGTCGTCGAGGACCGCCTGCAGGAACGGGATGTTCGTCGAGACGCCTCGGATGCGGAACTCCGCGAGGGCGCGCTTGGCGCGGGTCACTGCCTGCTGGTAGTCGCGGCCGCGGCAGATCAGCTTGGCGAGCATCGAGTCGAAGTGCGGGCTGATCTGCGCGCCCGGGTTGACCGTGCCGCCGTCGAGACGGATGCCGGCCCCGCCGGGCGATCGGTAGGTCGTGATCTTGCCTGTGTCCGGCCGGAAGTTCGCCGTCGGGTCCTCCGTCGTGATCCGGCATTGGAGCGCTGCCCCGCGGAGGTGGATGCGGTCCTGGGTGAGGCCGAGGTCGGAGAGGGACTCCCCCGCAGCGATGCGGATCTGGGCGACGACGAGGTCGACGTCGGTGACCTCCTCGGTCACGGTGTGCTCGACCTGGATGCGCGGGTTCATCTCGATGAACACGTGCTGGCCGGCGCGCTCGCCCGCGGTGTCGAGCAGGAACTCCACCGTTCCCGCGTTCACGTAGCCGATCGACTTCGCGAACGCCACCGCGTCGCGGTAGAGCGACTCGCGGACCTCGTCCGTCAGGTTGGGCGCCGGGGCGATCTCCACGACCTTCTGGTGACGGCGCTGCACCGAGCAGTCGCGCTCGAAGAGGTGCACGGTGTCGCCCGCGGCATCCGCCAGCACCTGCACCTCGATGTGACGCGGCCGGAGCACGGCCTGCTCGAGGAACATCGTCGGGTCGCCGAACGCGCTGTCGGCCTCGCGCATGGCCTCTTCGAGGGCGCGGCGCAGGTCCTCCTGCCTGTCTACGCGGCGCATGCCGCGACCGCCGCCGCCGGCGACGGCCTTCGCGAAGATCGGGAAACCGATCTCGTCGGCCTGCGCGAGCAGCGCCTCGACGTCGCGCGAGGGCTCGGTCGACTTCAGCACGGGGACGCCGGCCGCGATCGCCTGCTCCTTCGCGGTGACCTTGTTTCCAGCCATCTCGAGCACGCGCGTGGGCGGGCCGATGAACGTGATGCCCGCATCGGCGGCCGCCTGCGCGAGCTCGGGGTTCTCGGAGAGGAATCCGTAGCCGGGGTAGATCGCGTCCGCCCCGGACTCCCTGGCCACCCGGATGATCTCCGACACGTCGAGGTACGCGCGCACGGGGTGCCCGGGCTCGCCGATCTGGTAGGCCTCGTCCGCCTTGAGGCGGTGCAGCGAGTTGCGGTCCTCATACGGGAAGACGGCGACCGTCTTCGCACCGAGCTCGACGGCGGCGCGGAACGCCCGGATGGCGATCTCACCGCGATTGGCGACCAGGATCTTCGAGAACATGCAGGCCTTTCCGGGTGGGGGGTTATCCGCACAGCGAACATTTAGGTATCGCGTTGCGAGTAACGGTAACGTATTCGCTCGTGCACGTTCTTTCGGTCAGTTCCCTGAAGGGCGGCGTCGGAAAGACGACCGTCACCCTCGGACTGGCGTCGGCCGCCTTCGCGCGCGGCGTGCGCACACTGGTCGTGGACCTCGACCCGCAGTCCGACGTCTCGACCGGCATGGACATCCAGGTCGCCGGTCACTTGAACGTCGCCGACGTGCTGGCCTCGCCCAAGGAGAAGATCGTCCGCTCGGCGATCGCCCCCAGCGGTTGGGCGCGCTCGAACCCGCAGTCGACCATCGACGTCATGATCGGCAGCCCGTCCGCGATCAACTACGACGGTCCGCACCCGTCGATCCGCGACATCTGGAAGCTCGAGGAGGCGCTCGCGAACGTCGAGGCCGACTACGAGCTCGTCCTGATCGACTGCGCACCGTCGCTGAACGCCCTGACCCGCACGGCGTGGGCGGCGAGCGACCGCGTGGCCGTCGTCACCGAGCCCGGCCTGTTCTCGGTCGCCGCGGCCGACCGCGCCCTGCGCGCGATCGAGGAGATCCGCCGAGGCCTCTCCCCTCGCCTGCAGCCACTCGGCATCATCGTGAATCGCGCGCGCGTGCAGTCGCTCGAGCACCAGTTCCGCATCAAGGAACTGCGCGACATGTTCGGACCGCTCGTGCTCTCGCCCCAGCTGCCCGAGCGAACGTCGCTGCAGCAGGCGCAGGGTGCCGCGAAGCCGCTGCACATGTGGCCCGGCGAGAGCGCCGAGGAGATGTCCCACCACTTCGACCAGCTGCTCGAGCGCGTGCTCCGTACGGCCCGCATCGCCGAATTCGGCGGAGCCCCCCAGCAGCGCCTCGAGATCGACTCCTCCTCGCGCTGACGACGGATGCCGCGGTCGGGGCGCTCACCGCGGAGCCGGACGTGCACACCCCTGACGGGTCGACCGACGCCCCGCGACCCGACCGCCGCGGAGGTCGCCGGATGACGCCGCGCTATGAGATCTTGCGCGCCGAGCGGCTGCGGCGGGCGGCGAGCTCATCGACCGGGTCGGTCGCCTGGGTGTCGAGCTCGATCAAGGTGGACTCGACCTCGCGGAGGACCTTGCCGACCGCGATCCCGAAGACGCCCTGCCCACGGTTGACGAGGTCGATGACCTCGTCGTCGGACGTGCAGAGGTAGACGCTCGCACCGTCGCTCATCAGCGTGGTCTGGGCGAGATCGTCGACGCCCGACTCGCGCAGCTGGGTCACCGCGACGCGGATCTGCTGGAGCGAGATGCCCGTGTCGAGCAGCCGCTTGACGAGCTTGAGCACCAGGATGTCGCGGAACCCGTAGAGCCGCTGCGAACCGGAGCCGGCGGCACCCCGGACGGTCGGCTCGACGAGCTGCGTGCGCGCCCAGTAGTCGAGTTGGCGGTAGCTGATGCCGGCGGCGCGCGCGGCGACCGCACCGCGGTAGCCGGTGCCGTCGTCGTGCTCCGGCAGGCCGTCGGTGAAGAGCAGACCGAGGTCGTACCGTGCGCGTTCGCTCCGATCGAGCTCGGTCATCCCATCGCCCCTCACTGTCGTCGGCGCCTCAGCGGCGCGGATTCCACGCTACCCACGGTGGGCACCGGAGTCGAGGACATCGGGCCGAACGTCACGGCGTGTCGTCGTCAGTCGGACGAACGGCCGAGCGACTGGCGCAGGACGCTCGCGTGCACGGCGGCGAGGTGCCCGGCGAGCTCGCCGGCGCGCTCGTCGTTGCGCGCCCGGCCAGCGGCATCGCGACGTCGTTCCGGTGCGATCGCCCGCTCGATGAGCGCGGCCTCCCGCTCGGCGGCCCCGCGCATCCCGCGGAGGTGACGGGGCTCGATGCCGACCGCCCGGAGGGCGGCGAGCGCTCGCAGCACCTCGAGCGAGTCGTCGCCGTACAGGTCGGCGGGCCGGATGAGCGAGGCGGCGATCGCATCGTCGAGCAGCTTCGCCGTGGCATCCGCTGCGTTCAGGAGCTCGCTGCGCGTGTAGCGGTTCGCGGTGGCACGCACGGTCGCGCCGCTGGTCGCGCCCGGGAGGGCGGGCGTCTCGCCGCGGTCGACCGCCTCGAGGTGGGCACGGATCACCTTGAGCGGGAGGTAGTGGTCGCGCTGCATGGAGAGCACGACGCCGAGCCGCTCGACGTCGGCGGGCGAGAACTTGCGGTACCCCGCCGCAGTCCGTGCGGGCGTGACGAGCCCCTGTTCTTCGAGGAAGCGCAGCTTCGAGGGGGTCAGCTCCGGGAACTCGGGTTGGAGCTTCGCGAGGACCTGACCGATGCCGAAGCGCGGCGGGGCGTGGACCTGACGCCGCGTCGCGGCGCCCTCGGTCACCCCGCGCCCGCCGGCGCGAGGTCGCGTCGCGACGCGTAGAAGGTGAGCCGGTACTTGCCGATCTGGACTTCGGCCCCGTCGCTCAGCAATGCGGTCTCGATGCGCACGCCGTCGAAGTAGGTGCCGTTGAGCGAGTTGAGGTCGCGCACCTCGAACGCGGTGCGATGCCGGACGAACTCGGCATGCTTGCGCGAGACGGTCACGTCGTCGAGGAAGATGTCGGCGTCGGGGTGCCGGCCGACGGTCGTGACGTCGGTGTCGAGCAGGAAGCGCGCGCCGGCGTTCGGACCGCGACGCACGATCAGCAGCGCGGAGCCGGACGGCAGGGCGTTGATCGCCTCCTGCTCGGCCGCGCTGATGTCGGCGTCGAGCGCGCTCAGCTGGGCAGCGGCCTCGCGGCTGAACCCCATCGTCGTGTCGTTCGCGCCGTTGAACTCATGCGCCGAAGTCGCGGTCGAGGGCTCGCGCTCCTCACCGTTCGCACCGGCCTGGGTCATGTCGGAATCCGCCACCGCTAACCTCCCTGCTCAAGCGTATCGGATGCGGCGGGGCCGGACGCACGCGGAATCCTGACCACGCGCGCCGTCTCGATCGCGTAGATGACGCCCGCCCACCAGTAGAGGAACGCCCCCCACAGGGTCACCGCCCAGCCGAGCGGTTCGCTGACCGGCTGCGCCGCCGGGAACGCGAGGCCCAGCATGATCACCGGCACCCCGAAGAAGAGCGCGAAGGTGGCCGCCTTGCCCAGCTGATGGACGGGGAGCGGTCCGTACCCGTGGTTGGCGAGTACGACGCCGAGGACGAGGAGCATGACGTCGCGGGCGACGATCACGACGACGATCCACCACGGCACCAGCCCGTTCGCGGCGAGGCCGACGAGCGCGGCGAAGATGTACAGGCGGTCGGCCGCGGGATCGAGCAGTTGCCCGAGCCGTGTGACCTGGTCGAATCGCCGGGCCAGGTAGCCGTCGAGCAGGTCGGACAGGCTCGCGACGACGAGGACGATGAGCGCGGCCACGTACGCGCCCCGGACCACGAGGACGAGGAAGACGGGAACGAGGAGCAACCGCAGCATGGAGAGGACGTTCGGTATCGTCCAGACCTGCGCCCCCACGCTCTGTCCCGCCACGATCCGATCCTAGCGATCCCCGGCGGCTCGTACCCGTGCGCGCAACGCCGGCCACGCCTCGGCGAATCGCGGATGCAGCGGGAGGGCCTCGACGGCGTCGATCGGGGTCCACCGCAGCGCGATGCTCTCGGGGTCCGTCATGCGCGGCTCGAACCGGCGCACGGCGTCGGCCACGACGGTCGTGTACGACCAGTACCCGAGGTCGAGCACGCTCTCGAATCGTTCGACGACGAGCTCGGCCGGCAGCCCCGTCTCCTCGCCTGCCTCCCGCACCGCCGCCTCGTAGGCGGACTCGCCGAGATGCCGCGCGCCGCCCGGGATCCCCCAGGTCCCGCCGAAGTGGCTCCACGCGGCGCGGTGCTGGAGCAGCACTGCACCGTGGGGATCGAGCAGCAGCAGGCCGGCCGCGCCGTACCGCCCCCAGTAGCGGGATCCGTCGGGCCCATGCACCCAGCCGTCGCCGCTCTCCCCCGTCATCACTCCAGCATGCCGGACTCAGGCCGTCAGGGCGCACCGGTCCAACTTTCGGTTGTTCCGAGGTCGCGGGCCCGCTGCTAGCTTCGGGTTCACGATCCGCACGGGTCCGCGCACGACGCCGTACCGACGAGGAGGCCAGCATGGCGCACACGACCGAGGCCGTCGAAGACGAAGTGGTGCTCCTCGACGAGTCCGGCACGCCGATCGGGCGTGCCCCCAAGAGCGCGGTCCACGGGCCGGACACGGCGCTGCACCTCGCGTTCTCGTGCCACGTGCTGAACCCGATCGGCGAGGTGCTGATCACGCGCCGCGCGATCGGGAAGCAGACGTGGCCCGGCGTGTGGACGAACTCCTTCTGCGGTCACCCGAAGCCGGCCGAGCCGCTGCTGCACGCCGTCCACCGGCGCGCGGACTTCGAGCTCGGGCTCGAGGTCGGCACCGTCGAACTCGCCCTCCCGCTCTTCCGCTACCGTGCCACGGACGCGAGCGGGATCGTGGAGAACGAGGTGTGCCCCGTGTACGTGGCCACGACGACCGGCGAACCCGATCCGAATCCCCGCGAGGTGGCCGAGTACCGCTGGGTCGACCCGAGGTCGCTCGCGACCGCGGTCGAGGCCGCCCCCTGGGCGTTCAGCCCGTGGCTGGTGCTGCAGGCCCGTGAACTGGAGCTGTTCCGTGCCTGACCTGCTCGACTCGGCGATCGACGACGAGCTCCGCTCCTTCTTCTCGGAGGCGCGGGTACGCGCGGGCGCGTTCGGCGCCCACTACGCGGCACTGTGGGAGTCCATCGAGCAGCAGAGCACCGGCGGCAAGCGGGTGCGGCCGCGACTCGTGTGGTCGGCGTATCGGGGATTCGGCGGCGCCGATCGCGCGATGGCGACTCGCGTCGCGCTCGCGTTCGAGCTGCTGCACACGGCATTCCTCATCCACGACGACCTCATCGACCGCGACACCGTCCGCCGTGGCGCTCCGAACGTCGCCGGCCGGTTCCGGCAGCGCGCGATCGCACACGGGGCCGACGAGCGTGCGAGCGCCGTGTGGGCCGAGACCGCCGCGGTCCTGGGGGGCGACCTCGCGCTGAGCCGGGCACACCGCGAGATCGCGATGCTCCCGGTGGCGCGCGAGTGCCGCGAGTCGCTGCTCGACATCCTCGATCGAGCGGTGTTCGTCTCCGCGGCGGGCGAGCTCGCCGACGTGATCGGCTCGCTGCGAGGTGCCACGCCCGCGATCGAGGCGGTGCTGGCGACGCTCGAGCAGAAGACCGCGGTCTACTCGTTCGAGGCGCCGCTCGCCGCGGGGGCCGTGCTCGCCGGGGCAGGCGACGACGCGGTGGCCGCGCTGTGCCGGTTCGGCCGGCTCGTCGGCGTCGCATTCCAGATCACCGACGACGTGCTGGGCGTGTTCGGCGACCCCACGGTGACGGGCAAGTCCGCCTCAGCCGACCTGCGCGAGGGCAAGCGCACGGCACTCATCGCGCACGCGGCGACGACCGCCGCCTGGCCGCGGATCGTCGAGCGGCTCGGCGATCCTGCCCTCGACGAGGACGACGCGGCGGTGCTCCGCGAGACCCTGCGCGAGTGCGGTGCGCTCGAGGCGGCGACCGTCCTGGCCGAGGAGCACGTGACGCTCGCCCGCCACGAACTCGACGCGGCCGACCTGCCCCCCGAACTCCGCTCCGAACTGGGCGAGTTCGCGCAGCGGGCGATGGAGCGCGTGCGATGAGCCGGCGCTCCGCCATGACCCTCCTCGAGCGGTACGCGGATGCCGCGGCGGCGAGCTCGGCGACCGTGATCGCCCGCTACTCGACCTCGTTCGGCGCCGCGGCGAGGCTGCTCGACGCCGAGACCCGTCGCCGCATCCGCTCGGTGTACGCGCTCGTGCGGGTCGCCGACGAGGTGGTCGACGGCGCCGCGGCCGAGGCCGGTCTGACCGAGCGGGAGCTGCACGAGGTCCTCGACGGGCTCGAGGCGGACACCGAGCGGGCGATGGAACGCGGCTACTCGGCGAACCTGGTCGTGCATGCGTTCGCGAACGTCGCCCGCGAGACGGGGTTCGGCAGCGAGCTCACGCGGCCGTTCTTCGCCTCGATGCGACGCGACCTCGACCCGGCCCCGTTCGCGCCCGAAGAGATCGGGCCGTACATCCACGGTTCCGCGGAGGTCGTCGGGCTCATGTGCCTGGCCGCCTTCCTCGTCGACGAGCCGGTCGACGACGAGCGTCGCGCGCGACTCGAGCGGGGCGCGATCCACCTCGGCGCGGCGTTCCAGAAGATCAACTTCCTGCGCGACCTCGCGGTCGATTGGCGCACGCTCGGCCGGAACTACTTCCCCGGCGTCGACCCCGACGCGTTCACCGAGGACGACAAGGACGCGATCCTCGACGACATCGACCGCGACCTCGACATCGCCCGGCGCACGCTCCCCGAGCTGCCGCGCCGCGCGCGTTCGGCGGTGGCCGCGGCGCACGGGCTGTTCGCGAGCCTCACGGCGCGCTGCCGGGCGACGCCCGCATCCGAGATCATGGCGACGCGGATCCGCGTGCCCGACGGCGAGAAGCTCGCCATCGCGGTGCGCTCCGCACTGGGCACTGGAGGGAATCGACGATGATCGGCGCATCCGAGCGGATCGTGGTGATCGGCGGCGGGATCGCCGGCTTGGCGACATCCGCGCTGCTGGCCCGCGACGGGCACCGCGTGACGCTGCTGGAGGCCCGCGACGAGCTGGGCGGCCGCGCCGGCCGCTGGGAGCGACACGGATTCCGGTTCGATACCGGTCCCTCGTGGTACCTCATGCCCGAGGTGTTCGACCACTTCTTCCGGCTCTTCGGCACGAGCGCCGCGGAGCAGCTGGACCTCGTCCGCCTCGACCCGGGGTACCGCGTCTATGCGGAGGGGTTCGGAGAGCCGGTCGACATCCGTCCGACGCGTACGGAGAACGTCGCCCTGTTCGAGTCCATCGAGCCGGGCGCCGGGCAGGCCCTCGAGCGATACCTCGACTCGGCGGAGTCGACCTACGACATCGCCCGGCGCCGATTCCTGTACACGAACTTCGACGACCCGCGCGAGCTGCTCACCGGCGAGGTGCTGCGACGGTCCGGCCGCCTGGCCAAGCTGCTCGCGACCCCGCTCGACCGCTTCGCAGCGCAGTCGGTGCGCGACCGCCGGCTGCAGCAGGTCCTCGGCTATCCGGCCGTGTTCCTCGGTTCCTCGCCGGATGCCACGCCCGCGATGTACCACCTCATGAGCCACATGGACCTCCAGCAGGGCGTCTTCTACCCCCAGGGCGGCTTCGCCGAGCTGATCGACCGGATCGCGGCCGTGGCGCAGGACGCGGGCGTCGACATCGTGACGGGCGCGCGCGTCGAGTCGATCGAGTTGTCCGGGGACGCGAAGCCCGCGGTCGCGGGTGCTCGGTTCCGTGATGCGTCGGGTCGCAGCGTCGTCGCGCCCGCCCACAGGGTCGTCTCCGCGGCCGACCTGCACCACACCGAGACCGAACTGCTCCCCAGGCAGGCCCAGACCTATCCGGAGTCGTGGTGGCGCCGGCGCACGTCCGGCCCCGGTGCGGTGCTCGCGCTGCTCGGCATCCGCGGCGAGGTGCCCGGCCTGACGCACCACACCCTCTTCTTCACCGACGACTGGAAGCGCAACTTCGGCGCGATCTTCGGCTCGGACCCGCACGTGCCCGACCCGGCGTCCTTCTACGTGTGCATGCCGAGCGCGACCGACCCGACGGTGGCGCCGGAGGGCGACACGAACCTCTTCATCCTGATCCCGGTGCCCGCCGACGTGGCGATCGGCAACGGCGGACTCGACGGTGCCGGCGACCGTCTCGTCGAGGAGACGGCCGACCGGGCCATCGCCCGCATCGCCGAGGCGTCGGGCCTGGACGACCTCGCGGAACGCATCGTGGTGCGCCGCACGATCGGGCCGGCCGACTTCGCCGAGGACCTGAATTCGTGGCAGGGCGGGGCGCTCGGCCCCGCGCACACGCTTCGGCAGAGCGCATTCCTGCGCGGCACCAACCAGTCGCGGCGCGTCGACGGCCTCTACTACGCCGGCGGTTCCTCGGTGCCGGGTATCGGCCTGCCGATGTGCCTGATCAGCGCCGAGAACGTGCTGAAGCGCGTGCGCGGCGACAGGTCGGCGGGGCCGATCGCCGAGCCCACGGCATCCGACGCCCTCGAGGCGGCCGGGCCGGGCGCATCACTCGCATGACGGGGTTCGCATACCTGGCGGGACTCGTCGTCGTCATCGGGTGCATGGCGCTCATCGACTCGCGCTGGCGGCTCGTGTTCTGGCGCGCCCCGGTCGCCTCGGCGGTCACGATCGGCGTGGGACTGGCGTTCTTCCTGCTCTGGGATGCCGCGGGGATCGTGCTCGGCGTGTTCTTCCGCGGCGAGTCGCAGATCGTGACGGGCGTCGAACTTGCGCCCGAGCTGCCGCTCGAGGAGCCGGTGTTCCTGCTCTTCCTCTGCTACCTGACGCTCGTGCTCGTGTTCGGCGTCGAGCGGATGCTGCGGGCGCGCGAGGCTCGGGCGGCGGCATCCGCCATCGAGGCCGGCTCGGAGCCGGGAGGGCGATCATGACGTACGCGCTCATGAGCCTGCCGTTCCTCGCGGTCGCGGTGCTGGCGGCCTGGGCATGGCTGCCGCGCGGCCGCCGGGCCGCCCGGCACCGGTGGATCGCGACCGGCGTCGCCGCATCCGCCCTCTTCGCGCTCACGGCGGTCTTCGACTCCCTCATCATCGGCACGGGCATCGTCGCGTACGATGACGGACAGCGGTCGGGCGTGACGATCGGGCTCGCGCCGATCGAGGACTTCCTGTATCCGCTGGCGGGTGTCCTGCTCCTGCCGGCGGTCTGGCAGGTCGCGGTGCGGCGGTGGCCCGGTCGTGCGACGGCGGCAGCCGCGTCGGGCCCGACGCGCGACGACACGCACGACACGGATGACACGGAGGAGCGCCGATGACCGGCTTCGAGCCGCCGCGCACCCGGAACGGCGCGCGCCACGCGATCCGCCAGGTGATCCTGTCGTCCCGGCCGATCAGCTGGATCAACACCGCGTTCCCCTTCGCGGCGGCGTACGTGCTGACGACGGGCGACGTGGACGCGCTGTTCGTCGTGGGCACGCTGTTCTTCCTGATCCCGTACAACCTGCTGATGTACGGCGTGAACGACGTGTACGACTACGAGTCCGACCTCCGGAACCCGCGCAAGGGCGGCGCGGAGGGCGCCCTGCTCGACCCGGGGCTGCACCGGGCGGTGGTGTGGGCGGGGGTCGTGACGGCGGCACCGCTGCTCGTGGCCATGCTCTGGCTCGCGGGCACGTCGCATCCGTGGTCGTGGGCCGTGCTCGCGGTGAGCCTGTTCGCGGTCTTCGCGTACTCGGTGCCGGGGCTGCGGTTCAAGGAGCGGCCGCTGCTCGACTCGATGACGTCGAGCACGCATTTCGTGAGCCCGGCGGTGTACGGCCTGGCGGCGGCGGGGGCGGAGTTCACGTGGCCGCTCGTCGCGCTCCTCACGGCGTTCTTCCTGTGGGGCATGGCGAGCCATGCGTTCGGTGCGGTCCAGGACGTGGTCCCCGACCGCGACGGCGGCATCGCCTCGATCGCGACCGCCTTCGGTGCGGCGGCGACCGTTCGCCTCGCGCTCGCACTCTGGACGGCGGCGGGCCTGCTGATGCTCGCGACCGAGTGGCCCGGTCCGCTCGCGGCGCTGCTCGTGGCGCCCTACCTGTGGGCGGCGTGGCCCTACCGGTCGGTGACGGATGCCGCGTCCGGCGAGTCGAACCGCGGGTGGCGCCACTTCATCCTGATCAACTACCTCGTGGGGTTCGCGGTGACGCTGCTGCTGATCTGGTGGGCGATGGCCCGGTGACCCGTACGTAGGCTGGAACGATGGCGGACCTCGAGTCGGCGCGCGTGGACGCGTGGTTGTGGGCGGTGCGCGTTTGCAAGACGCGCTCGGCGGCGACGGCCGCCTGCCGCGCCGGGCACGTGCGCGTGAACGGCGAGCGGGCGAAGGCGGCGCTCGCCGTGCGACCGGGCGACGAGGTGAGGGTCCGCCTCCACGGCTTCGACCGGATCCTGATCGTGCGGCGCCTCCTGGTGAAGCGCGTCTCGCCGGCGGTCGCCGCGACGGCGGCCGAGGATCGGACCCCGCCGCCTCCACCGCGCGAGGCGGTGCCGACCGTCGCGTTGCGCGATCGCGGCGCCGGCCGCCCCACCAAGCGGGAACGCCGCGAGCTCGACCGCCTGCGGGGCCGAGACGGCGTAGCCTGAGACCGTGACGAAGGACTTCGCCCACGAACCCGGCCTCCGACGCTACGTCGTGCGCGTCGACGGCGTGATCGCGAGCGTGCTCGACTACCGCGAGCTCGGCGACGCCGTCGCGTTCGTCCGCACGTTCACGAACCCGCCCTACCGCGGCGCCGGGCTCGCTGCCGAGCTCACGCGCTTCGCCGTCGACGACGTCGAGCAGCGGACCGCGCAGCGGATCGTGCCGAGTTGCTGGTACGTCGAGCAGTGGTTCGATCGGCATCCGGAGCGCCGGCACCTGCTGGACCCGCGCACGGCATGACGCGGCCGCGCGGGATCACTCCCGCGCGGCCGGTCGACGTACTCGGCGCGTGCCGGATCAGTACCAGTTGACGGCCTGCGAATGCCCCCACGCCGCGCACGGCGTGCCGTAGCTCGCGGAGATGTACTGGAGGCCCCACTTGATCTGGGTCGCGGCGTTCGTGCGCCAGTCCGCGCCGGCGGTGGCGAGCTTGTCGGCGGGCCACGCCTGGACGATGCCGTACGCGCCGCTGGTGGGGTTCACGGCCTGGTAGTTCCAGCCCGACTCCTTGGTCCAGAGCGAGTCGAGGCACTGGAACTGGTCGGCGCCCCAGCCGTACTGCGATGCCATGATCTCGCGAGCGGACTGCTTGGCGCCCTCGGGCGTGTTGGCGCGCGCCTGCGCCTCGGCGGCGGCGACGCGCTCGGCCTCGGCGCGGTCGTGGGCTTCGGCAGCCTGCATCGCCTCGGCGATCCGCGCCTTCGTCTCGGCGGTGAGTTCACGCACCTCGTCGAGCGGAAGCGCTTCGTAGTCGCCGAGCGAGGCGACGGAGGCCGCGAGGCCGTCGGCGTCGACCTTGCCCTCCACGTCGGCGAGCGTGTCGCTCGCGAGCTCGAGCGTGTCCTCGGCCTGCGCGTGGGTCTTCGCCTCGGCGATGCCGGCGTACGCGCCGAGCTGGAGGGTGTCGCGCGCGGCGGCGTCGGTGATCGCGGCGGTCGCTTGGACGCGCTCGTTGGCGGCCAGCGCGGACTGCATGGTGACGCCGGTGCCGGCGACGAGGCCGGCCGTGAGGACGGCGCCTCCGGCGATGAGGCGACGGCGGCCGAGGCGGCGGCGGCGGGATGCGCGCCGCGTCGCGGCGGGCGTGGCGAAGGGGGTCGTGGGCGTGCGGGTCTCGGTCTGCTGGGTGTCGTTGCGCATAGGTTCTCGGGGGCGCTCGGATCGTGGAGTCGGGGGCCCTCCGAGCGTGGGCATGGAATCGCCCGGGCCGTCGCGGGCCCGGGCGCACAAGTCCCCCACCCTTCCGTACGAAACTGGACGAATCCTCGGTTCCGGCTGGGCATCCCATCACCGTGCCCGGCGGATGCCGCTCTCTCGCATGTACGGCACACTGGTCGGGTGCCCCACGACGCCCGATTCGCCGCCCCCGAGGATCACGCCCGCTGTCCCTGCGGCACCGGGCAGGACTTCGGCGAGTGCTGCGGACCGTTCCTGGCCGGACGGGCGGCAGCGCCGACCGCGGTGCAGCTCATGCGGTCGCGGTACACCGCATTCACGGCGGGCGACGTCGCGTACCTGCTCGCGACGTGGCATCCGTCGACCCGGCCCCGCACCCTGGAGCTCGACGCCGCGATCGCCTGGCGCTCGCTCGAGGTCGTGCGTGCCGACCGCGGCGGGCCGCTCGACCGCGACGGCGTCGTGGAGTTCGTCGCGCGGTACGCGGTCGACGGCGAACGCGGAGCGCAGCGCGAGACGAGCCGGTTCGTCCGCGACGACCGCTGGCGGTACGTCGACGCCGCCGACTGAGCGCGTCGATCGACGCCGCCCATCCGCGGCGTCCGCATGGCCGGCGCAGAGGGAACCCAGAGGTTCGACCCGTAGCGTGACGCGCGTGACCCCGCTCGACGGAACCGCACCCGCCCGGCACACGCCCCCCGCCTCGATGCTCACCGCCCGCGCGCAGCGCACGCTCGACGCGCTCGACGGCCGGACCCTCGACGAGATGCGCGCCCTCCGCGACGAGACCGAGCGGTTCATGCTGCGGTACAAGTTCGGCATGGACGAGGTGATCACGAAGCTGTCGATCCTGCGCGAGGAGTTCAACCAGGCGCACGCGTACAACCCGATCGAACACATCTCGAGCCGGCTGAAGTCGCTCGACAGCGTGGTGGCGAAGATGCGGCGCAAGGGCGTCGAGCCGACGTTCGACGCGATCCGGGAGACGATCACCGACATCGCGGGCGTGCGGGTGACCTGCAGCTTCGTCTCCGATGCCCACCGGCTCGCCGAGCTCCTCACGGCGCAGGCCGACGTGCGAGTCATCCAGGTCAAGGACTACATCGCCCGGCCCAAGGAGAACGGCTACCAGAGCCTGCACCTGATCGTCGAGGTGCCGGTGTTCCTGTCGACGGGCGAGCACCCGGTCGCGGTCGAGGTCCAGATCCGCACGATCGCGATGGACTTCTGGGCGAGCCTCGAGCACAAGATCTACTACAAGTACGACCGGCGGGTGCCGGACGAGCTGCTCGAGCAGCTGACGGATGCCGCGCGAACGGCCGCCGAGCTCGACGCTCGGATGGAGCGACTGCACCGCACGGTGCATGGGGTGCCGCACGCGGATTCGGCGCCCCGGGAGGTGTGAGCTCCGGATCAGTCGGCGGTCCGGTCGTCGGCCGGTTTCTTCGCCCGGCTGGGCTGCACGCGCGTGGGCTCGCCGGGCATCTTCGGGAAGTCGGGCGGGAACGGCAGCTCGCTCAGGCCGTCGTCGAGGTCGCGCTGCCACCACTCGAGCAGCGTGTCGATGCGCCCGGGGTGGTCGTGCATGTCGGCCCAGGGGTCGCCGTGTTCCGCGAGCCGTGCCGGGACGCTCCGAACGGTATGCTCGGCCGGATCGGCCTGCTCGAGCTCGCTCCACTCGAGCGGGCACGACACGGCCGCGTTCGGGAGCGCGCGGGGACTGTACGCACCGGCCATGGTTCGGTCGCGGTTGGCCTGGTTGTAGTCGAGGAAGATGCGTTCGCCGCGCTCCTCCTTCCACCACGCGGTCGTCACCTGCCGCGGCATCCGTCGTTCGAGCTCACGCGACAGCGCGATGACCGCGTGTCGCACGTCGAGGAACTCGTGCTCCGGCTCGATCGGGGCGAACACGTGGATGCCTCGGTTGCCGGAGGTCTTCACGTAGCCCGTGAGCCCGACCTCGGCGAGCAGGTCGCGGAGGGCGAGCGCGGCGGGGACCGCCTCGGCGAAGCCCGTGCCCGGCTGCGGGTCGAGGTCGACGCGCAACTGGTCGGGATTGTCGGGGTTCGCGGCGCGTGACGCCCACGGGTGGAACACGACGGTGTTCATCTGCGCGGCCCACGCTGCCCCGGCCGGTTCGTCGATGACGAGCTGCGGATGCCGCCTGCCGCTCGGGTACGTCACCGACACGTCGCGCATCCATGCGGGCACGCCGCGGGGCGGGTTCTTCGAGAAGAACGACTCACCCTCGACACCCTCCGGATACCGCTCGAGCGACACCGGCCGGCCGCCGTTCGCGGCCACGAACGCGGGGCCGACGGCGACGAGGTACTCGGCGAGCTCGAGCTTCGTGATGCCCGACTCGGGCCACAGCACCCGGGTCGGACTCGAGATCCGCACGGCGCGCTCGCCGTCGGGTCCGTCGATGTGCAGGGTAACCGCGTCGCCGGCCATGGCTCGACGCTATCGTGCGCCGCCGACGTCGGTCACGCGCTCATCGATGCGTAGCGCTTCGCCGCGCGCGCCCTCGCCTTCTCGGCCTCGATCTCGCGGTCCTTCGGCGGCGCGTTGGTGACGAGGTGGTCGAGCAGGTGCTGCGTGGCGTGCGCGATCGCCTCGACGGCCTCGTCGAACGCGGCACGGTTCGCCTGCGACGGGTGCGTCGACCCGCTCACCTTGCGCACGTACTGGAGCGCGGCGGCACGGACCTCGTCGCTCGTGGCGGCGGGCTCGAAGTTGTGGAGGGTGTGGATGTTCCTGCACATGCGGGGAGCCTAACCCCAGCCACCGCCGACGTCGAGACGTTGCGCGTCCCCCTGGTGGCGCGGGTGGGCGGACACGGGCTGCAGCAGGAACAACCGCACCACGCGACCGGATTCGCGCTCGTACGCACGGTACCCGGGCCACTGCGCCTCGATGCGCGCCCATGCGATGTCGCGCTCTTCCTCCGGAACGAGCGCGGCCAGGACCGGCATGGTCCGACCGCGCACCGTGATCTCGGCGCGCGGGTCGGCGAGCAGGTTGTACGTCCACGACGGATGGCGCGCGCGGGCGAAGCTCGTGCCGGCGACGATCGCGCGCCCGTGCCCGTCCGGCGTGTACATCAGCGGTGTCGAGCGGCGTTCGCCCGTACGGGCACCCACCGAATGCAGCACGAGCGAGGGCACGAGCAGCGACGCGAGTTGCACCCGCCCGCCGGTGACCGCGCCGATCGCGGCTTCGATGCTCGGGAGCACCCGCGGCGCCAGCGCACGGAACGGACGGGTCCGCGTCAGCGGCGCGACCACGGAGCGGACGAGTCCCAGGACGGACGGCACGCATCCAGTCTGGAGCCGCTCGGTCGCCGCCGCCAGCGGGCCGGGACGCCCACGGTCCGCGCGAAGGAGCCGGTGACCTTGTACTCGGGTCGCAGCGAAGCGTCAATCCCGTGGACGGGGCGACGCGTGGTGCCTAGCGTGAGCCTCGACCGCCGCGCGCCGCGCGGATCAACGGTCGCGACGAACGGAGTGAGCATGGTCGACGAGATCCGGTCCGATGATCCGATCGAGGGTGAGTACACCGACTCCGAGGTGCCCGCCGACGCGGCGGTGCCGAAGGACTCGCGCGCCACGGCGAACGACGGCGACTGGGACGGCGAGGACGACGTCGTCGTCGAGGAGGCCGACGCGGTCATCGTCGAGGACGAGGGCGAGTACACCGACACCGACTTCGACGGCGACGGCGTGCCCGAGCGGAGCTGACGAACGTCACGACCTGCCTCGACGCCGGCCCGCGCGCCGGGGTCGACGCACGTCACGGGGTGCGTCGCGCGGCGTGCGCGCCGGGGTCGTGCACGCCGGGCAGCGCGTCGCGGGCCGCGGCCACCTCGGCCGCGGCATCCGCTGCCCGTCGTTCGGCGCGCTTCAGCCGCCGCAGCGGCGCCGACGTGGCGCCGAACCTCGCAGCGACACGGTCGGTCTCGTCGTCGACGCCGGTGACGATGTAGGAGCTCGCGATGAGCACGACCTGGCTGGAGAGGTTCAGCCAGATGAGCAGGGCGATGAGCGACCCGAACGAGGCCAGCAGCGGGTTCGTCGACGCGCCGCCCACGAACAGGCCCGAGAGGACCTGCAGCACGGTGAGCCCGGCGCCCCCGATGAGCGCCCCCGTCCAGAGCGTACGGGCGCTCGGCCGCAGGCCGGACAGCACGCGGAACAGCCCGGCGATCACGACCGTGTCGATGGCGAACGTGACGAGGATCGACAGCGTCCGCGAACTCGTGTCGAGCACCGCGTCGCCGACGGGAAGTCCCAACCATGCCAGCGCCGTGCCGAGGGCGCCCGTGCCGAGCACCGTGATCGCCGCGGCGACCACGAGGAGCAGTCCGAACGCGATCGCGATGACGAGGTTGCGGAGCATCGTCCACAGGAAGAACCGGCCGGGGTCGGGCAGACCGGTGAGCTCGCGCAGCGCCACGTCGAGCGACGAGATCGCGCCGATCGCCGCGCCGATCAGGGCGACGAGTGCCAACGCGCCGGTGATGCTCAGCGTGAGCGGCTGCACGACGTCATCGGGATCGATGACCCCGCCCTCGCCGACCAGGCCCGGGATCACGGTGCCGACCATCTCGACGAGCGCATCGATCGCGTCGGGGTTGCCCGCGAGCCAGATGCCGGCGATGGCGAAGCCGAGGTAGACGCCCGCGAACACCGAGAAGAGCGTGCGGTACGTCACCGAGTCGGCCAGCGCCGGCCCGTGCTCCTCCTGGTAGCGCAGGAACGCCCTGACGGGCTTCGTGCTCATCGCCCATTCGACGAGGCGCGTCACTCGCGCACGGATGCCGCCGGCGGCGGGCTCGGCTGCCTGCTCGGTGTGCTCGCTCATCCCGTCAGGCTACGACGCGCCCGGCCGGAGCGCGGCGCCGACCGCACCGCCTTCTCGTGAGTGCGCGGTCGACCGATCACTTCCGGCGCCGCTCGGCGCGTGCCTCCCGGTCCGCGCGGCCCTGCGCCGCCACCTCGGCCCCCATCTCGGCCGCCAGCGCCTTCATGTCGTGCACGTCTCCGGTGGCCGGCCGCCACCAGCGGATCGAGGGGTCCGCGTCGATGAGGAGGGTGCGGGCGAGCAGCGTGAGCGGTACGGCGAGGATGGCGCCGATCGCCCCGATGACCAGCGACCAGAACAGGACCGAAACGAACGTGATCGTCTCGCTCAAGCGGACGGCGCCGCCGACCACCTTGGGCTGGATGATCGACTGGACGACGGCGTTGACCAGGCCGTAGAGCACGATCACGGCGATCACCGTCGGCCACCCACCGGAGAGGAACCCGAACACGAGCGGCGGGATGATGGCGATGAAGTACCCGATGTTCGGGATGAAGCTGCAGATGAACGACAGCAGGCCCCAGAGCGCCGCCCCGGGCACCTGGAGGATGAGCAGGGCGAGCCAGTTGATCACGCCCTGTGCGGCGCCGAGGGCCGCGGTCACGAGCATGTAGCGCCGCACGTTGACGGTGAATCCCACGAGCGCGCCGACGAGTGCGGGCCGGCGCGACCGGAGCTCGCGCAGGACGGCGGGGCCGTAGCTCGCGTCCATGGCCATGAGGATGAGCAGCGTCAGGATGATCACGAGGGAGAACACGATCCCGGTGATGCCCCCCAGGAACCCCGTCACGATCTCGATCGCCCGAGACGGTTCCAGCCCGCCGACGATCGTCTCGGCCTGGGCGGCGCCGATGCCGATCGCCTCGAGACCGCCGGCGAGGTTCGCGAGCCCCGCCTCGATCTCGTCGGCGTACTCGGGCAGGAGCGTCGCGAACTGGACGAGCGCGATGTAGAGCGCGGCGAAGAACCCGGCGAGGAGCGCGAACACGGCGATGATCGCGCTGCCGGTCGCGAGTCCGCGCGGGACGCCGCGCCGTTCGAGCATCCGCCGCAGCGGGTGCACGCAGATGGTGAGGACGAGCGCGAGGAACGCGGGTGCGACGACCGAACGCGCCGCGGCGATGCCGAACACCGCGACCGTGGCCGCCGCGAGGCCCAGGAGGAGGACGGTCGCGCGCGGGAGCGCCGCGGTCGGCGCGGTCATCGCAGCGCCCGGTGCGCGACCTCCGGCGTCGGCGCGTCGCGCGGGAGGCCTCCGCCGTCGATGCCACCAGCCGTGGACCATGCGTCCCCCGATCGTCGCCGCTGGAGTGCTCGGCGACGCCGACCTCCTGTCGCGGACGCTAGCACCGCGCACCGTGGCCCTACGGGACTTCGGTCCCCGGCGCTCAGCGCGTCGCGACCGCGGCCGCCGCGCTGCGCACCGCGCCGCTCGCCGCCGGCAGGGCACCCGTGGGCGAGTGCGGCGGCCCCGCCGCGCGGTGGCGCGGGCGGATCCGCGCCACGATGCGCGCCGCCGCCGGCTGTCCGAGCAGGATGCCCGTGAGCACGAGCCCGAGTCCGGCGAGCTGCCATGCGCCCAGCACCTCCCCGGCGAGCATGGTGCCGAGCAGGACCCCGGTGACCGGGTTCAGCAGCCCGATGAGGCCGACCGTGCCCGCGGGAAGGTGCGAGAGTCCGCTGAACCAGGCGACGAAGGCCGCGGCGGTGGCGACGAGGCTCACGTAGGCGAATCCGGCGATCTCGACGGCGCCGAGGGCGGGCGGGGCGCCTTCGACGAGCAGCGCTGCGGGTGCGAGCATGAGCCCGCCCGCGATGAGCTGCCACGCGGTCACGGCGAGCACCTCGGTGCCGTCGCGCCAGCGCCGGGCGAGCACGTAGCCGAGCGACGAGAGCAGCATGGCCGCGACGGATGCCGCGACGCCGAGCGGGTCGACGGCCGTGGCATCCGTGGCGAGCAGCAGGACGACGCCGGCGAGTCCGACCGCCGCGCCGATGAGCGGCACCGCCCGAAGGCGCTCCCCCGCGAGCAGCCATGCGAGGAGCATCATGACGACGGGCGACGTGGCCATGACGGTCGACGCGAGGCTCGTGGGCAGCAACTGCGCGACGAGATAGATGAGCGCGAAGAAGACGCCCACGTTGAGGGTGCCGAGCACGAGCGACCGCCACCACCACGCACCCCGCGGCATCCGCGGCCTGATGGCCAGCAGCACGAGGCCGGCGGGCAGCGCCCGCAGCGCGGCGCCCCAGAGCGGCGCGTCGGCAGGCAGGAACTCCCGCGTGACGAAGTAGGTGCTGCCCCACGCGATCGGGGCGATCGCGGTCACGAGCCCCCAGCGCCAGATAGTTTCCATGGAAGACAGTATAGCTTCCTTGGAAGATAGAATGCGATCATGACCTCCCCAACGGATGCCGCAGGCGATCATGTCGCCCGGATCATGGCCGAATGGCGCCGCGAGCGGCCTGATCTCGACGTCTCCCCGCAGGGCGTGATCGGCCGGCTCCACCGGCTCGCCAATGCCCTCGGCGAAGAGCTCGTGGCGGTCTACTCCCGCTTCGGGCTCGCCGAGGGCGAGTTCGACGTGCTGGCGACCCTCCGCCGCGTCGGCGAGCCGTACGAGCGCACGCCAGGCGACCTCGCGGCGTCCACCATGGTCACGAGCGGCGCGATGACCAAGCGCATCGACCGGCTCGAGCAGCGCGGCCTCGTCACGCGACGCGTGAGCGACGCCGACGGACGCGGACGGGTCATCGCGCTCACGCCGGCCGGGCGCGAGCTCATCGACGAGTGCATGACGGCGCACATGGCGAACGAGCACCGCCTGCTCGCCGCGATCGACGCGGACGAACGGGCCGTGCTCGAAACGGTGCTCACCCGGTGGCTGACGGCGTTCGAGACGCCGCGCACCACCGGGTGAGCCCGGGGGGAGGATCCTGGATCAGTACCAGCCGACCGACACGGAGTGCGACCACGCGCCGCAGGGGGTGCCGTAGCGACCGGAGATGTAGCCGAGGCCCCACTTGATCTGGGTCGCGGCGTTGGTCTGCCAGTCGGCGCCGGCGGTCGCCATCTTGTCCCCGGGGAGCGCCTGCGGGATGCCGTACGCCCCGCTCGAGGGGTTGGTCGCATAGACGTTCCAGCCCGACTCCTTGTTCCAGAGGTCGACGAGGCAGCCGAACTGGTCGTCGCCCCAGCCGTACATCGAGGACATCAGGTCGCGGGCGATCGCCTGCGCGCCGCTCGGGTTGGCGGGGCCCGACGGGTACGACGGGCTGCTCGGCTGCGAAGCCGACGACTCGGCCTCTGCCGCGGCCTTCTCGGCAGCGGCCTTCTCGGCAGCGGCCTTCTCGGCTGCAGCCTTCTCGGCGGCGGCCTTGTCGAACGCCGCGATCTCGGCCTTCACCTGCTCCGCGTGCGTCGTGGCCACGTCGGCGAGCTCGAACACGCGCTCGGGAGCGAGGTAGGTGTAGTGCTCCAGGGTGGCGACCGTCGAGGCGAGCTCGGCGGCATCGGCCTTGCCCTCGGCTGCGGCGAGCGTGTCGCCGGCGACGGTGAGCGTGTCCTCGGCCTGCTTCACGGCCTGCGCCTCGAGGATGCCGCCGTGCGCGTCGAGCTGCTCGATGCCACGGTTATGGGCATCGGCGAGTGCCGCGGTCTGGGCGATGCGGGCGTGCTCGTCGGCGACGGCCGACTGGAGCGCGAAGCCGGAGCCGACCAGGGCGCCGACCGCGACGATGGCGCCGGAGGCGAACAGGGCCTTCCGGTTGCGTCGCACGCGGCGGACGCGCGAGCGGTTCGCGTCGAGGTCGTGCGGCGTGGTGGGCTGGGGGGCGTTGGGGGATGTCGTCTGGTTGCGCATAGATTTCACATGTCGGCCACGCGTGCTGTCGTCACGGGCCGAGGATCCTGTCGTCGTCTCGGTGCAAGAAAAGGGGGGTCGCCGGGGCGAAGTCGCCAGTCTGCACACTCTTCCTCCACGAGTCGTGCCGGTTTCCTGTGAAAGTCGTCAAAGGTGTCGACTTTTCCTCAGTACCGCGCGGAGGACGTCATCACGGTCGAGCGTGCGAGAAGTCGGGGTATCCCTGCCACTCCCCCGGCCCGTGCGAGCGCACGAAGGCGTGGTGCACGCGCTCGCACGCGCCGCGCAACGTGCGACCCCAGCCGAGCAGGCGCCCCTCGAACTCGGCGCGGTATCGCACTTCGCCGTCGACGCGGACGATCGTCACGCGACCGTACTCGCGCCCCATCGAGTCGACGAGTCGCCACCGGCCCGGTTCGGGTTCGTCGGCGGCGAGGATCGGATGCCAGGTGGCCAGTGGTGCTCCCTCCAGAGCGCCCCGGCCGGCGTGATCTCCATCGTACGCCGCGGCCCCGATGTCGTCAGGGGCGCACCGCGGCGGCCCCGCGGGAGCGCGGCCGGACCGCGCGGCGGTACCAGCGGTACCAGGGGAACTCGGCCGGCCAGTGCGACACGATGGAGTGCATGCCACGGCGGAGGCGCAGCATCCGGTCGCCGTTCAGCGCCCGCATCGACACGCCCATCATGAGCGCGTGGTCGTAGCGGATGCGGCGGCGCGGGCCGAGGTGGATCGACAGGTCCATGTCGTCGTGCATGAGGGGGTCGTGTCGGTGCACGCGGTCGCGGACCTCCAGCCACGCGCTGCGGCGGGCGGCGAAGTTGGAGCCGAAGAGGGGCACGTGCCCGAGCGCCGGTGTCACGGTCGCGAAGTAGCTTCCGAGGTACGCGAACGCGAGCGGGCGACGCCAGCGCTCGGGTCCGTCGATGAAGGTCGCGGGGCCCGTGATGGCGTCGAGCTCGGGATCGGCGCCGAACGCGGTCGCGATGTGCGCGATCCAGCCGGCGGGCGGCAGAGAGTCGGCGTCGAGTCGCGCGATGATCTCGCAACGGGCCTCGTCGAACCCGCGCGCGGACGCTGCGGGGATGCCCGGTTCGGGTTCGTCCACCACACGAGCCCCGGCGGCGCGGGCCACAGCGGCCGAGTCGTCCGTCGACCCGTTGTCGACGACGACGACCTCGTCGGGCGGCAGGGTCTGCGCGGCGAGCGCGGCGAGGCACCGGCGCAGCACGTCGGCGTCGTCCTTCACCGGGATGACGACCGAGACCGTGGGCGGCTGCGCTGGCATGCCTCCATCGTGCCCCACGGTCCGATCTCCCGGGCAGGGGCTTGCCGAGCAGGCCGGACGGCCTCAGCCGCGCGCCTCCGCCGCGCGCCGCGTGTGGCTGCGCGCGTGCTCGACCGCGGCGGCGAGGTCGTCGAAGAGGTGGTTGCGGTGCCGGAGCGAGGCGATCACGCCGACGCGCGTGGCGAGTTCGAGGTGGCGTCCCTGGATGCCCTTCACCAGCACGGTGACCCCGCGCCGTTCGAGCGCGTGGATGAGTTCGGTGATGACCTGGGCGCCCGTGGCGTCGAGCAGCTGCAGCTGCGACATCCGGATGATGACGACGTCGACGTCTCGCAGCTCGCCGACGCGCTGCAGCATCCGCTCGGCCGCGCCGAAGAAGAGCGCGCCCTCGAGCCGGTAGAGCGCGATCCGCTCGTCGCCGGGTTCCGCGGGTGCGGGGAGTTCCTCACGGTGCACGCCGCTCGAACGGGCCAGCGTGCGCAGGGCGAGGAAGGCGGCGACGGCGATGCCCACGAGCACCGCGGTGATGAGGTCGACGCTCACGGTGACGATCGCCGTGCCGACGAACACCATCGCGTCGGCCCGGGTGGCGCCCATGACGGTGCGCACGGTCGCGATCGAGATCATGCGGGTCGCGGTGACCATGAGCACGCCCGCGAGGGCGGCGAGCGGGATGGCGGCCACCACGCCCGCGCCGACGGCGACGATCCCCGCGAGGAGCACCGCGTGCAGGATCGCCGCGAGTCGCGTCCTGCCGCCGGAGCGGACGTTCACCGCGGTGCGCGCGATGGCGCCCGTCGCGGGCATGCCGCCGAACAGCGCGGAGGCGACCGACGCGAGCCCCTGGCCGACGAGTTCGCGGTCGGCGTCGTACGCGCCCGTGTCGGAGATGGTGGCCGCGACCCGCGCCGACAGGAGCGACTCGATCGCGGCGAGGGCCGCGACGGTCGCCGCCGGCAGCAGCAGCACGCCGAGCGTCTCGAGGTCGACGGTCGGGATGACGGGCGCCGGGAGTCCCGACGGCAGCTCGCCGATGCTGGCGACGGGGGCTCCGGCGAGCGCGGTGACGACCGTCACGACGACGATCGCGATGATCGAGCCGGGCACGAGCGGGTGGATGCGTGGGGCGACGAGCATGATCGCCGCGACGACGGCGACGACGACGAGCGCCCACGCAGCATCCGCCCACGACGCTCGTGCCACCGCGTCGACGGCGCCGACGATCGCGTTGGCGCCCTCGGCGGCGGGCACGCCGAGCGCCGAGGGCACCTGCTGCAGGAAGATGATGACGGCGATGCCGAGGGTGAACCCCTCGATGACCGGCCACGGGATGAAGGTGACGGCGCGGCCGAGCCGGAGGATGCCGGCGGCGAGCACCATGAGCCCCGCGAGCACGCCGACGATCGCGAGCGCGCCGAGCCCGTGCGCGGCGATGATCGGGGCGAGCACGACGACCATCGCCCCGGTCGGGCCGGACACCTGCACGTTCGACCCGCCGAACACGGCGGCGACGACGCCGGCGACGATCGCGGTGACGAGCCCGCTCGCCGCCCCGGCGCCGGAGCTCACGCCGAACGCCAGGGCGAGCGGCAGTGCGACGATGCCGACGGTGATGCCGGCGACGAGGTCGCCCTTCCAGGTGCGGCGCACGTCGCGGTAGTCGGCGGCGCCGGGCAGCAGCGAGCGGATGGCGCGCGCGGCGCGCTGCACGGGTGCGACGGCGGTCATGCGCGGGCCCGGGGGGCTGCGGCATCCGTCGTCGCCGCCGGCGCGAGTTCGGGCAGCGCGGACTGCTCGACGAGCTGCCGCTCGGTGGTCACGAGGATCTCGGCGAGGAGCGAGCGTGCGACGCGCAGCAGGTCGGCGACCTGCGGGTAGGCGAGCCGGTAGCGCACCTGGTTGCCGCGGCGCTCGGCGGTCACGAGTCCGTAGTTGCGCAGCACGGCGAGGTGCTGGGAGAGGTGCGAGGCTTCGAGGCCGGTCGCCTCGAGCAGTTCGGCGACGGGCGTGTCGTCGGGGGATGCCGCGAGCACCTCGAGCACGCGCACGCGCAGCGGGTGCGCGAGGCCCTTGAAGAGGTTGGCCTTGACCTCGTAGAGCGGTCGGCTGGCGTCGGAGAACATGCACTCCCTCACTGGATTGATGGATTCATCAATCCATTATGCGCTCCGGATCGGGGACGACCTGTGACCTTCGTCACCTGAGCGGACACCTCGAGTTTGAGCGGGTGCACGTGGAAGAGAACGAAGGCACCGACGCCGATCTCCTCGGGAGATTGGCGGACGGTGATCAGGGTGCGCTGGCGGTCCTGTTCGACCGTCACGCCGCGGCGGTGACGCGCTACGCCTGGGCGCTCGCGTCGAGCCGGATGGACGTCGAGGAGATCGTGCAGGACACGTTCGTCACGGCGTGGCGGAGGGCGGGCGAGATCACCATCGCGAGTCGTCGCTGCTGCCGTGGCTGCTGGTGACCTGCCGGCACCTCGCACGGAACCAGTCCCGCATGCAGGCACGGAAGGGAGCCGACGCGCTGCCGGACGAACACACGACCGACCTCGCCGGGCTCGGCGGCGCACGAAGCGACGCCGACACCGCCCGCGAGGAGCTGCGCTGGGTGCTCGACGAGATCGATCGGCTCGAGCCGATCGACCGACGGGTGTGCGAGATGTGCCTCGTCGAGGGAATGCCGTACGCCGACGCGGCGAAGGCCCTCGGCCTCAGCGTCGGCGCGGTGAAGCAACACGTGTCCAGAAGCCGGGCACGACTGAGGAAGGCGGTGACCGTCGATGAGAACTGAACCCCCCACCGGCGACGAGCTCACTCGCATGCTCGTCCAGATGAAGCGCAACGTGCTCGAGCAGGCCGCGGCCGAACCGAAGCCGAAGCGCAGCAAGCTCACCGACCGCATCGTCGGCGGCACGCTCGCCGTCGCCCTGCTGCTCGGACTCGGCACCGCAGGTGCCGCGATCGCCGGCGCGATCGGTCGCGACGACGAGCCCACCGAGGCCGTCGCTGCGACGAGCGAACCCGTGGTCGCAGCGACGACGCCAGAGGTTCCGCCGCGGACCTTCCCGATCGAGACGGAGCCGCCGCCTCCGCCGCCGGCCGTCGATCCGCTGACCACCGTATCGACGATCGCGGTCCGCCCTGAGGGGCTCGACCTCGTCGACGCCTCTGGCGCCGTCGTGGCGAAGCTGTCGTACTTCGACGACCCGGCGACCTTCGTCGGCGCGCTGACCACCGTGTTCGCTGCGCAGCCCACCCTGCAGAGCGACGAGGAACTGGCCACTTCCGACTCGTACTCGTACTTCTGGCCGGGCGGCCTGCTCGTGGCGCACGACCGCGTCGATGAGGGACGCCCGATCTTCGTGAAGTTCACAGGAGGCTCGATCGGCGACGGGGTCACCGTCACGGCGGGCGGCTACACGCCGGGCGATGACCTCGCCGCCTACGCGGCGTCCGTCGGGCTCACGATCGACGGGTCGGACGACGGGTCGCGGATCCCGCTGGAGTATGGCCCTGAGCAGGGTCCCTCCGACGGTCGCTACCTCGACGCGTGGGCGGTCGTCGGGCAGAGTCCGGGCTGGGTGTTCGCGCCGTACAACCTGGTGACGGGTGCCGGCCAGCGCGGCTGAAACCGTCCCAAGGCCCGGTCGCCCAGTTTCTGCCGGCGACCGGGCCGTCGCGCGTCCCTGCCGTTCACGCCTCCGGGCGGTGCAGTTCGATCCCGGCGGCGCGCGCCGGCTCGGCGTACGCGCGTGCGAGGTCGGCGACGGTCGCGTGCGCGTTCAACCCGCTCGGGTTCGGGACGACCCACAGCTCGGCGCCGCCCAGGCGCTCCTCCTGTCGGCCGGCCTTCGCGTTCGGCCGCCCGAAGCCCTGCCGATATGCGGTGAGCCCGACGACCGCGACGACGAGCGGATGCCACATGGCCACGTCGGCCTCGAGCCTCGCCGCCCCCTCGCGCAGCTCCTCCCGGTCGAGCTCGTCGGCTCGCGCGGTCGCCCGGTGCACGAGGTTCGAGATGCCGATGCCGGCGTCGAGGAACATCCGCCGATCTTCGTCAGTGAATCCGTCGGCGAAGCGCGGCATCCGCGGAATGATCCCCGCTGCGGCGAGCGCGGGATAGAACCGGTTGCCGGGGTGGGCGAAGTGCGTGCCGGTCGCCGCGGTCCAGAGACCCGGGTTGATGCCGACGAACACGAGCTTCGGATGCTCGGGCATCAGGTCGTCGACGCTCCTCCCCCTGAACGACTCGAGCTCGGCTCGCGTGAATCCCATGCGTCGATCATGCCTCGCTCAGGCTTCGGCGGCGCTGCGGCGGCGCTCGATCCCGTCCGGGATGAGCTCCGGGCCGTACCCGTGCTCGTCGGCGAACGCGCGCGCAGCGACACGACGACGCAGCCGCGGATGCCGCACCCTCACGCACGGCCGCCTGACCCGGTCGCGCGCATCTCGGCGGCCCGCCGCGCCGTCGACAGGATGCCGCGGGTGGCACGCGCATGCAGACCGGCGCCCAGGAGCAGCATCCGGTAGACCGCGCCGAGCCGCCCCGGGAACAACGCGCGCGTCTCGGCTCGCAGGCGGGATCGACCGCGACCGAGTTCGTCGATGCGGAACACGAGCTCGTAGTCCGAGAACCGGTGCCGGCCGGCGAGCCTGAGCCCTGCCGGGCGGTCGGCGGCGACGACGTGGAATCCCGGCACCGTCGACCCCACGGCGAGTGGGCGCGGGCCGGATGCCACTGTGTCGTCGCATCCGAGGAGCCCGGCGAACCACGGGGTGCCGGCGCCTTCCACGACCTGCCCGAGCGCCGACCAGACCGCTTCGCGGCCGGCAGCGACGGTGACGGCGTGCTCGTCGACGTGCGGCAGGGGTGCGGCGATGCGGGCGCGGCGCAGGTGGTCGATGAGGTGGATCGTGAGCCTCAGCTCGGGCAACTCGCTCGGCGCGACCCAGCGCGCGTCGGTCGCATCGTCGCCGTGCGCGAGCTCGCCACCGGCGACGGTCGCCGCGAAGTCGTGGATCTCGAACTCCCGCCCGTCGCCGATCGGGACGCGCACGCTCCAGAGTTCGCGATCGACCTCGACGCGAAGACCCGTCTCCTCATGGACCTCTCGGGCCGCCGCCTCCTCGAGGGTCTCGCCCGGCTCGACTCGTCCACCCGGCACGGACCAGCGTCCGCGTTGCGGTTCGCGACCGCGCCGGACGAGCAGCACCCGCCCGTCGGCATCGGTGACCACCGCGCTCGCGGCGAGTACGACCTCCACTCCCTCACCGTACGGCGGCATCACCGTGCGAGGACACCGGTGCCGGCGATCGGCCAGGGCAGCAGTCGTACCCGTGCCACGCCGACGACGTCGCCCGTCGGCACGAACGACTGCCGCCAGGCGAGCGGCTCGAGCAGTCCCTCGCGGCGATCGCTCAACGCGAAGTACCGGTCGTCCGGAACGCCGAACGAGCCGCGGAACCCGCCCGATCGGCGGGCGTACGGCTCGAAGACCGCTTCGCCGTTGACTGATACGCCGCCGTCCTCCTCGATTCGCACCCGGTCTCCCGGCACGGCGATCAGCCGCCTGATGCGCGTCCCCGGCTCCTCAGGCACCCGATACACGAGGATCTCGCCGTGACGCAGCCGCGTACGGCGACGCACACGAGTGCCGAGCAGCACGTCGCCGGGCTGGAGTGCGGGTCGCATCGAATCCGAGCGGACCACGGTCGTGAACACTGACGCTCCCTTCGGGCGCGCCGTGGGCAGCGCCGCCCTGCGTCAGACTAGGGGCCGCCAAGCGAGCACGGAGGAGTCTGTCCACAGGCGGCACGGCAGGGCAGAAACGAGGCATTTCCGGCCACTCCGACGAATCGGGGCCACCCGGGCCTTCCTCGAGAACGGCCCCCGATCGGTGGGTGCTTCGCTGACGTCGACGACGGCGCGGCCGAGACGTAACGTGGACGGAGGGAGGAAGCCACATGTCAGACGACGTTCGACGCACGGTGTCGCAGTATCGACTCGAACAGTTCGACCGGGCGCTCGAATCCCGAACAGCCGGCGAGGGCGTGCCGGTCGCGGCGAACGACGCGTCCGCCGAGCCGGAGCCTGAGTCCGAGGTCTCCGCCCCGACGGCCGCCGATCGGGCGGCATACGTCGAGACGGCCATCCAGCAGGCGATCCGTCGCGGCGAGTTCGACAACCTTCCCGGCGCCGGCAAGCCGCTGCCCGGCTTGAACGGTCGTCATGATCCCGACTGGTGGATCCGCCGGAAGATCGAGTCGGAGCAGTTGACCGGGCTCGGCCCGCCTGCACTGACCCTGCGCACCGAGGATGCAGCGCTCGACGATCGGCTCGACCGCATGCACCGCGAGGAGGACGTGCGGGCCGCGATCGACGACTTCAACGCGCGGGTGAAGGAGGCGCGTCGTCAACTCCTCGGCGGCCCGCCCGTCGTGACGGGACTCCGCGACCCCGACCGTGCGGTACGAGCCTGGCGCGAACGGCGCCTCGAACGAGCGCGACGTGCCGCCGCCGAGCAGGAGCGACAGCGTGCTGAAGAGGCAGCACTGGGCTGGCGCGAACGACGCCGTCGGCGCCGCGCGTCTCGATCGTGAAGCGGGCCGGCGGGCCGGACTCCGTGATCCCCGCCCTCGGGGCGAGACGGGCACTGCATCTCCGACGCAAGAGGCCCGGAACCCGCGACTTCCGCGTGATTCCGGGCCTCTTCCCGGTCGGGCTGACAGGATTTGAACCTGCGACCCCTTGACCCCCAGTCAAGTGCGCTACCAAGCTGCGCCACAGCCCGATGCCCTCGACGTTCCCGCGAAGACAACTTGACCATCATAGCGGCATCGGACGGGGTGCTCGTGCACACGCCGGCCGCGCGGCATCCGTCGGCGACCCCTGCCCCGCAACGCGGGAGCCCTCAGATGTGCTGCCGCACCGCGTCCATGAATCCGCCCGGATCGTCGACCCAGATCCGCACCTCGTCGACCGCCTGCGCTCCGCCCTTCGGCGGCATCCCGGGCAGCCGCACGACGGTGGGTCGCTCGAGTTCGACGACGACGACGGTCTCGTCCTGCATCCGCAGCGACAGTGTCCGGCTGGCATCCGCTTCGGTGATCTTGGGGGTCTTGGGTTCGTCGACGCGGCGTTCGCGCGCGACGGAGGCGATGTCGTCCCAGGTGAGCAGGATGTCGATCTCGAGCCCCTCGCGCACGCGGATGCCCTCGGGCCCGACGGTGTGCGGGCGCATGAGGTACGCGGCGAGCAGGCCGAACATCCACGTGAGCCCCCAGATGCCGAGGATCAGGAACGTGATCCGCACCACCGGCCATCGGTGCACGATCAGGTCGATGATCGGGATCTCGACCGCCGACAGCACGATGAAGATCATCAGGATCGTGAAGACCGGCGTGTGGTAGCCGAATCCGGCCGCGCCCGGCGCGACCGCCGGACGCCTCGTGATGAAGCGCCCGATGCTCGAGTAGATGCGCAGCTCGAGCTTCAGCGCTCGCAGCGCGAACCCGCCGATGCGACGGGCGACGGATGGCGCGGCCGCCCGCTCGACGTCCGCCGTCATCGTCCCGCTCCCGTGGGGTGGGCCGCCGCGCGGGCAGCGCCGGATGCCGCGACCAGTTCGCGCAGGCGCTCGGCGACCGCGTCGATGCCACGCAGGAGGGGCTCCCGGTCGGCCGGCGCGACCGCGGCGAGGAGCGTGGCCGAGAGCTCCTCATGGTCGCGCTGCATCTCGCGCATGAGCTCGTCGGCCGACGGGGTGAGGGCCACGAGGGTCGCCCGCCGGTCGGTCGGGTGCGGGGCGCGTTCGACGTAGCCGCCCTCCTCGAGCGCGTCGACCAGGCCGGTGATGTTGCGCGCGCTCACCTCGAGCCGGTTCGCGAGCGCCTGCTGGGTGGACGGCCCGGCGTGCGCGAGGTCCCACAGCACCCGCGTGCGGGCGGTGGTGAGCGAGGTGCCCGCGAACTCGCGGGCCAGGTCGCGCTGGAACAGTTCGCTGATCTCGAGGAGGCGGTCGAGCACCGTCGGTTCGCGGGTCATATCGTGATGATACTTCATTGTGTTGCATATTCATCGTATCGGGAGTGTCGGACGGCGCCACCGGCTGCACGGCTCCCCTCGTAGGATTGCGCCGTGGTCATGACGAAGCCCGGCCCGCTCCTGGCATGGTTCTACCGCGCCCCCTCGGTGCTCTACCGAGCGCGTCTCGGCTGGCTGCTCGGCGGCCGCTTCCTCATGCTCACCGCGGTCGGTCGCACGACCGGAGAGCCGAGGCGAACCGTCGTCGAGGTCGCGCGGCGCGCGGGCCGGGACCCGGGCTCGCCGCCGGTCCTGTGGGTCGTCGCGAGCCGGGGGCCGCGCACGGACTGGTATCGCAACGCCGTCACGAACCCGCGGGTGCGCGTGGACTGGCGATCCCGGCGCTACGCGGCGAACGCCCGGCCGCTCGACGAGGACGAGCGCGTGGAGCTCCTCGCCGACTACCAGCGTCGACACCCCCGGGCTGCCGCGATGCTCGGCTCCGCCGCGCTCGACGCGAGCTTCACGGCCGACCACGACGCGCTCCGGCGACTGGCCCACGAGCTGCGCGCGCTCCGGCTCGACCCGGCATCCACGGATGTCGCTCCCCCGCGATAGCCTCGCGACATGCACGAACCCGACGACGTGATCGCATCGGTCGATCCGAGCCTGCGCGTCGTTCCGGCCGGCGAGGCGCCGTTCGCCGATGTCGAGGCGGTCTTCGGCACTCGCGGCGATCCCGCGACGTGCTGGTGCCAGTGGTACAAGCTCCGTGGCGCCGAGTTCCGGGCGGCCGAGCCCGGCGAGCTCCGCGACCGGCTCGCCGCCCAGCTCGCCGAGGCGGGCCCCGGACCGGGACTGCTCGCGTACGACGGCGAGACGCCCGTCGGGTGGTGTGCGGTCGAACCGCGACCGGCCCTCGTCCGGCTCCCGCACAGCCCCGTGGCGTCGGCGACGCCGGACCCCGACTTCACCGATGTCGGCGTCTGGTCGGTGTCGTGCTTCGTGATCCCGCGCGCCTTCCGCCGGCGCGGCGTCGCGACGGCACTCGCCGCCGCCGCGGTCGCCTACGCGCACGAGCACGGCGCCCGGGTCGTGGAGGCGTACGCGGTCGATCCCGCCGCTCGGTCGAAGCCGCCGGCTGCCGAGCTCTTCCCCGGGACCGTGTCGATGTTCGCTGCGGCCGGGTTCGTCGAGGTCGCCCGCCCGAAACCGCACCGGGTCGTGATGCGTCGCGTACTCGCAGGTTGATCCGCGCTCAGCGCACCTTGCCGTGCCACTTCGCGGCGGCGGCCTTCACGCCGTCGATCGCGTCAGCCAGCTTCGCGAGGTGCGCTTCGGCGCGCGCATCCGCGTCGTCCGCGAGTCGCAGGAGCGTGTCCGCCGGCTTCCCCGCATGCGCAGCGTGCGCCGCCGAACGACGCAGGTGCTCCGCGAACAGCAGCTCGTCGCGATGGTCGCCGAGCACGTCGTGGATCGCGTCGCCCGCCTCGGCGAGCGCGACCGCCGCATCACCGAACAGTTCGACCGGTGGCTGCGTGACCGCCTCGGCCGCGTAGCGAAGGCGCCGGCCCGCCTTGCGGAGCTCGTGCAGGTCCTCGAGCTCCGGGTCGGCGGGCAGGCGTCGCGCTCGCTTGGCGGCGCGGCTCGCCTCCCGGTCGAGAAGCGCCGCCAGTTCGCGCTTCGCCGGTCGGGCGGCGCGCTCGGTGAACGGCGGATCGGCGAGCACGCGATCGAGCTCCGCGAGGCGCGCGATCGCCCGCGGCATCCGTTGCCGTTCGACGAAGCGTGCGTGCGCCTGGTCGTGCGCGACCGTCTCGTCGTCGATCAGGATGCCGCGCACGCGTGCGCGATCCTCGTCCGAGTCGAATCGCCCCGCCTCGTCGCCCGCCCCGAGCGCGTCCTCGGCGACCTGGACACGGACCTCGAGGTCGCGCACGGTTCCGAGCTCGCGCCCGAGCTCGCGGAGCCGCCGACGCAGTTCGGTCGCGACGCCCGCGTCGAGGACGGGCCCGTACGCGGCGAGCAGGCTCCGCAACCGTCGCACGTTCGTGCGCATCTGGTGCAGCGCGTCGGGCTCGTCGACCATCGCGAGCGGATGGTACTCGCGCAAGCGGTCGCGTACCGCTCCGAGGGCGCGCACGACGATCGCTCCGGCGTCGTCGTCGGCCTGCCCCATGCGCCCATGCTGGGCGACCCGCTCCCCATCGTCAACCGTCGTCAATCGCGGCCGCCGCCGTCCGGCTGCCTCGGCTCGCAGATCACCACCGGGATGTCGCGACGCGTGCGCTGCTGGTAGTGCGCGTATCCCGGGTACACCGCCGTGACCCGCGGCCACAGCTCCGCCTTCTCCTCGGGCGTGGCGGTGCGAGCCCGCATGGTTCGGCTGCCGTCGCGCAGGTCGATGACGACGTCCGGGTGGTCGGCGAGGTTCAGGTACCAGGCCGGATGCCGGTCCGCGCCGCCCTTCGACGCGACGAGCACCACCCGGCCGGGTTCCACGATCGGCGCCGAGAGGATCGCGCTGCGCGGGAGCCCGGTGCGCCGGCCGATGGTGTGCAACTCGACGGTGACGAGACGCCCGATGCGCCACCCCAGCCTGCCCCGGGAGACCCTGATCACCCAGCGGTGGAACCCCGAGAGCACCGCCAGCGCCCGGTCCCCGAGGACTCCGCCGTCAGATCCCATGCTCCGAGCCTACGCAGGGCGCGGCCCTCGCGCGGGGCGCGGTCGGCACGGCAGGATGGTGCACGTGGACGGACTGCCGCGCACCGCACCCCCGCTGCCGGGGCGCGCCGTCCTCGAGCAGCACTGGCGCGACCTGGTGTTCCTGCACTGGCGCGTCGAGCCCGCACGCGTCCAGCCCTACCTGCCCAGGGGCACGCGCCCCGACGTCGTCGACGGGTCCACCTGGGTGGGACTCATCCCGTTCGTGCTCGCCGACACGCGCTTCCCGCCGCTGCCGCCGCTGCATCGCCTCGGCACGTTCGTCGAGGTCAACGTGCGCCTGTACGCGCGCGACGTCGCCGGCCGGCACGGCGTGGTGTTCCGCACGCTCGAGGCCGGGCGGTTGCTTCCCGTGATCGCCGCCCGGGTCGGCTTCGGGCTGCCGTACCACTGGGCGCGTTCGAGCGTCACCCGGCGTGCGGATGCCGCGGGCTTCGAGCTCGACTTCCGGAGCCGCCGCCGAGGGCTCCGCGGCCCGTCGACGCACGTCCGAGCGCGCCTCGGCGAGCCGGTTCCGCCCGACGCGCCGGACGCCGCGCTCGCGCACTTCCTCACCGACCGGTGGGGGTACCACGAGCGGCACCTCGGCCGGACGGTGTGGGCGCGGAACGCACATGCGCCGTGGGCGCTGCACCGCGCCGAGCTGCTCGAGCTCGACGACGACCTCCTCGCCGCGACCGGGTTCCCCGACCTCGCAGGGCGACTTCCCGACTCGGTGCTCGCCTCGACGGGCGTGCGCACCGCGTTCAGCCGACCGCATGCGATCGCGACGCACGCGTGGCGCCTGCCGGCGATCAGGGCAGGTCGACCCGCACCCGCTTGATCCGCGCGGTGTGTCCGCGCACGATCTCGACATCGCGTCGCGGCACCCCGTAGTGCGCGGCGAGTGCCGCGACGACGCCGTCGTTGGCGGCGCCGTCGACGGCGCGCTCGCGCACGTGCACGGTGACGGATGCCATGGGGTCGTCGGGCGTCGCCTCGACGAGCGGGCCGCGCCGGCTGCCCGGCTTCACGCGCACCGTCAGTTCCACGTCGTCCCGCCCGCCCGCGGCATCCGCTCGCCCGACGCCGTACCGGCTAGCGGGGCCGCTTCTCGCGAACCCGCATGTTGGTCACGATGGGCGTGCCGACGAAGCCGTAGATCTCGCGCAGGCGCCGCTGGATGAACCGGCGGTAGCCCGGGTCGAGGAATCCGGTCGTGAACAGTACGAACGTCGGCGGGCGCGTGGACGCCTGCGTGCCGAACAGGATGCGGGGCTGCTTGCCGCCGCGCACCGGGTGCGGGTGCTCCTGCGTGAGCTCGGTGAGGAACGCGTTGAACTTGCCCGTCGGGATGCGCGTGTCCCACGACTCGAGGGCGGTCTCGAGGGCGGGCACGAGCTTCTCGAGGTGGCGGCCGGTCTTGGCCGAGATGTTCACGCGCGGCGCCCACTGCACGTGGTGCAGGTCCTGCTCGATCTCGCGCTCGAGGTAGCGGCGACGGTCGTCGTCGAGGAGGTCCCACTTGTTGTACGCGAGCACGAGCGCGCGGCCCGACTCGAGGACGAGGTCGATGATTCGCACGTCCTGCTCGGAGATCGGCTGCGACACGTCGAGCAGCACGACCGCGACCTCGGCCTTCTCGAGCGCGGCCTGGGTGCGCAGCGACGCGTAGAAGTCGGCTCCCTGCTGCAGGTGCACGCGACGGCGGATGCCGGCGGTGTCGACGAACCGCCAGATCTTCCCGCCGAGCTCGATCTGCTCGTCGACCGGATCGCGCGTGGTGCCGGCGAGCTCGTTGACGACGACACGCTCCTCGCGCGCGGCCTTGTTCAGCAGGCTGGACTTGCCGACGTTGGGACGGCCGAGGATCGCGACGCGGCGGGGTCCGCCGAATTCGTCCTTCGCGACCGCGGAGACCTGCGGGAGGACCTTGAACACCTCGTCGAGCATGTCGGCGACGCCGCGCCCGTGCAGCGCCGAGACCGGGTAGGGCTCGCCCAGGCCGAGGTTCCATAGCGCAGCGGCCTCGGGCTCCTGACGGGCGTCGTCGACCTTGTTGGCGACGAGGAACACGGGCTTCTTCGTCTTGCGCAGCAGCCGCACGACATGCTCGTCGGTCGCGGTCGCGCCGACCGTGGCGTCGACGACGAACAGCACGACGTCCGACAGGTCGATCGCGACCTCGGCCTGCGCGGCCACCGACGCGTCGATGCCGCGCGCGTCGGGCTCCCATCCGCCGGTGTCGACGAGGGTGAAGCGACGGTCGAGCCACTCGCCCTTGTACGAGACTCGATCTCGGGTGACGCCGGGCGTGTCCTCGACGACGGCCTCGCGGCGGCCGAGGATGCGGTTCACGAGCGCCGACTTGCCGACGTTCGGGCGGCCGACGATCGCGATGACCGGCAGCGCCGGCAGGTAGCGGATGCCTTCCTCGCCCTCCTCGGAGAGCTCGAGCAGGTCGCGGTCCTCCTCGTCGAGGTCGTACTCGTCGAGTCCGGAGCGGAGTGCGGCGGCGCGCTGCTCCGCGAGGTCCTCGTCGACCTCGGCGAGGCGCTCGGCGAGGTCGTCGTCGGGGGCGTCGAACTCGTCGTCGCGGTCGGTCATGTCAGCTCCTGGAAGGTCTCGGGGTCGTACGCGCGAGCGCACAACCTGTCTATTCAACCAGTACGAACCTGAGCGTCGCGGATCACGCCGAGCACCGCCTCCACGGTCGCGTCGAAGTCGAGGTCGGTCGAGTCGACCGTGGTGACCCCCTCGGCGGCGTTCATGAAGTCGACGACCTTCGAGTCGGCGGCGTCGCGGGCGCGGAGTTGCGCCCCGGTCGCGGCGGCGGAGTGACCCACGAGCTCGGCGGACCGGCGCGCGGTGCGCACGTCCTCCGACGCCGTGAGCAGGATCCGCACGGGCGCGTCGGGCGCGACGACGGTCGTGATGTCACGGCCCTCGACGACGATGCCCGGGCGCGCCTCGGCGGCCATGATCGCCCGGAACACCTCGATCAGGTGCGAACGCACCTCCGGGACGCGCGCGACGGCGCTCACGATGGCCGAGATGCCCGGCTCCCGGATCGCGTCGGTCACGTCGGTTTCGCCGACGTGCACCGCGTACCCCTGCGGGTCGGTGCCGATGCGGTAGTCGAACGAGTCGAGGCACGAGACGACGGATGCCGCGTCATCCGCGTCGACGTGCGACGCCGTGGCATGCCAGGCGAGCGCACGGTACGCGGCGCCCGTGTCCAGGAAGCCCCAGCCGAGCCGGCGCGCGACCTCCTTCGACACGCTGGACTTGCCGCTGCCTGCGGGACCGTCGACGGCGACGACGACGGGGTACTCGACGGGGTGGGGTTCGTGGGGCACGTTCTATCCTGCGATCCGCCAGCCGCGTGCGGCCAGCTCGGTGGTGAGTCGGTCGGCCGCCTCGGGGAGCACGGCGATCTCGGCGAGGCCGACCTGGCGGCCGGGCGAGTGCTCGAGGCGGAGGTCTTCGAGGTTCACGCCGATCTCGCCGATCTCGGCGAGCAGGGTCGCCAGTTGGCCGGGCCGGTCGTCGACCATGACGATGATCGTCGTGAAGCGCTTGTCGGTGCCGTGCTTGCCCGGCAGCCGTTCGACGCCCGTGTTGCCGCCCGTGAGCTCCTCCGCGACCTTGCGGCGGGCGCCGGGCGCGGCCGGGTCGGCGAGCGCGTCGATGAAGCGGTCGAGATCGTCGCGGTAGGCGAGCAGGATGTCGCGGACCGGGGCGGCGTTGGCGCCGAGGATCTGCACCCACAGGTCCGGGTCGCTCGCCGCGATGCGGGTCACGTCGCGCACGCCCTGGCCGGAGAGGCCGAGCGCGGCGTTGGGGGCGTCGATGAACCGGCGCGCCATGACGCTCGCCACGACCTGCGGAACGTGCGAGATGAGCGCGACGCCGCGATCGTGCTCCTCGGGGGTCATCTCGACGAGGGTCGCGCCGAGGTCGAGGATGAGGTCGTCGATCGCGCTCGCGCGCCGGTAGCTGATCTCGTCGTGCGCCGCGACCACCCAGGGGCGGCCGGCGAACAGGTCGGCGCGCGCCGCGAGGGGTCCGCCCCGCTCGCGTCCGGCGAGCGGGTGCGAGCCGATGTAGCGGGAGACGTCGGCGCCGGCGGCCTCGAGCTCGGCGAGGATCCCGGCCTTCACGCTCGCGACATCCGTCACGATCGCGTCGGGGAACGCGGCGAGCTCGGCGGCGACGACGGTCGCCGTGACATCCGGCGGCACCGCCACCACGATGAGCTGGGGCGCATCGCCCGGCTGCGCGGGTCGACCTGCGCCGAGGTCGACGGCGATCGCGACATGGGTGGGCGACGCGTCGGCGAGGATCACGTCGATTCCACGGGCGCGCAGGCCCAGCGCGACGCTCGTGCCGAGCAGGCCGGCGCCGACGACGCGGACCGGCCCGACCAGCCGTGACTCGACCACCTCAGCCGTTCCCCTTCCGCTGCTCGTCCGCGGCCCGCGCGATCGTGAGCAGCGCGCCGAGTTCGACTCTAGTCAACTCGCGGATCGCGCCCGACCTCAGCGTCCCGAGGTGGAGCGGGCCGAACTGGCGCCGCACGAGCTCGACCACGGGGTGGCCGACCGCGTCGAGCATTCGGCGCACGATCCGGTTGCGGCCGGAGTGCAGCGTGACCTCGACCATGGTGTGTCCGGCGCCGGCCTGCGTCTGGATGATCTTCGCGCGGTCGGCGCGGATGGGCCCGTCCTCGAGCTCGATCCCGTCCTTGAGCCGCTGCAGGGTCTGCGGCGTCACCCGGCCCTTCACCTTCGCGATGTACGTCTTCTCGACGCCGAACGAAGGGTGGGCGAGCACGTGCGCGAGCTCGCCGTCGTTGGTCAGCAGCAGCAGGCCGCTCGTGTCGCCGTCGAGCCGTCCCACGTTGAACACCCGCACGTCGAGCGGGTCGGTGAACCGCCTGAGGTCCGGCCGGCCGTGCTCGTCGGCCATGGACGACACCACGCCGCGCGGCTTGTTCAGCATGTAGTAGCGCTTCTCCTGGTCGAGCTGCACCGCGGTGCCGTCGACGGCGACCTTGTCGGCCATCGGATCGATGCGCGTGCCCAGCTCGGTCACGACGCGGCCGTTGACCTCGACGCGGCCCTCGACGATCATCTGCTCGGCGACGCGTCGACTGGCGACGCCCGCGGCCGCAAGCGCCTTCTGGAGGCGTGTGCCTCCGGGCAGCGCGCCCGCGCCGCCGGCCGGGTCAGAGGTGGTCACGTTCGAATCCCTCCTGGCCGCCGTCGAGCAGCGGCGAGATCGGCGGCAGCTCGTCGATCGACGAGACGCCCAGGTTGGTGAGCAGCACGTCGGTCGTGCCGTACAGGATCGCGCCGGTCTCCTCGTCGGTGTCGACCTCGGTGACGAGCCCGCGCCCGAGAAGCGTGCGCACGACCGAGTCGACGTTGACGGCGCGGATCGACGCGATCGACGACCGCGAGATCGGCTGCTTGTAGGCGATCACCGCGAGGGTCTCGAGCGCGGCCTGCGACAGCCGCGTCGAGGTCTGCGCGGCGACGACGTCGGTGATGAGCCGGTCGTACTCGGCCCGTGCGTAGAAGCGCCACCCGCCGCCGACCTCGCGCAGTTCGAAGGCGCGACGGATGCCGGCGCCTGCCGGCGACTCCCCCTCGTCGGTGCGCGGCTCGCCCGACGGCGCCCGGCCGTCGTAGTCGTCCCGCAGGCGCGAGATCGCGGCCCGGACCTCGGCGAGCGGACGCTGCACCGCCGCCGCGAGGTGCACGATCGACTGCGGCTCGTCCGCGATGAAGAGGATCGCCTCGAGCGCCCGGTCGAGGTCGAGCCGCGGCTGGCCGGGTACGTCGAGGGGCGTGGCCACCGAGATCTCGGGCGACTCCGGGTCTCGCGGGACCGGCTCCGGGGCCGTCTCGGGGCCCCGCTCCGCGGCATCCGTCTCACTCGTCATAGTCGGCTCCCAGGGTCTCGAGTCGGTCGTCGGTCCAGCCGTCGCCGGCGGCCCACCGCAGCGTCAGCTCACCCAGCGGCTCGAGCTGCTCGAACCCGATCGCAGAGTGACGGTACAGCTCCAGCACCGCGAGGAACCGAGCCACGACGATACCCGGCCGGTCGATGCCGGCGATCAGCTGGCGGAACGTGACGGGGTCGCCGCGACGCAGCACGGCGACGACGTGCGCGGCCTGCTCGCGGATCGACACGAGCGGGGCGTGCAGGTGATCGAGGCCGACGACGGGAACCTCGCGCGGCGTGAGCGCGAGCATCGCAAGGGCTGCGAAGTCGTCGGGGCCGAGCGTCCAGCGCAGTTCGGGCTCGCGCCGGCGGAACCGCTCCTCGAGTCGCACCGTGCGCGCGTGGCGCAGCGACTCCGCCTCGATCCGGCCGCCGAACCAGCGCGCGGCCTCCTTGAACGCCCGGTACTGCAGCAGGCGGGCGAAGAGCAGGTCGCGCGCCTCGAGCAGCGCGACGTCCTCCGCGTCGACGAGCTCGCCCTGCGGGAGGAGCCCCACGACCTTCAGGTCGAGCAGCGTGGCCGCGACCACGAGGAACTCGCTCGCCCGGTCGAGGTCCTCGTTCGTCTCGATGCCCCGCAGGTAGGCGATGAACTCATCGGTGACCGCCGACAGCGACACCTCGGTGATGTCGAGCTCGTGCTTGGCGATGAGCGAGAGCAGCAGGTCGAACGGACCCTCGAAGTTCGACAGAGCGACGCGGAACCCGGCGCCGGACTGCGGCTCGGCCGGAGCGTCGTGCCCGGCCGGCGGCGTGGCATCCGTCATCGCGGCGCCCGCCGCACCGCCACCGGTCGCCGCCGCCGTCGGTTCAGGCGACCGCGCCACGGTCGACCAGCTCCCGGGCGAGCTGACGGTACGCGCGCGACGCCGGGTGCTCGGGCGCGAACTCGGTGATCGGCGTCGCTGCGACGGTCGCGTCGGGGAACTTCACCGTGCGGGTGATGACCGTCTCGAGCACCTTGTCGCCGAACGCCTCGACCACGCGCTCGAGCACCTCGCGCGAGTGCAGGGTGCGCGCGTCGTACATGGTCGCGAGGATCCCGTCGAGCGTGATGGCCGGGTTGAGCCGGTCGCGCACCTTGTCGATGGTCTCGATGAGCAGCGCCACGCCGCGCAGCGCGAAGTACTCGCACTCGAGCGGGATGATCACGCCGTGACTCGCGGTGAGCGCGTTCACGGTCAGCAGGCCCAACGACGGCTGGCAGTCGATGAGGATGACGTCGTAGTCGCCCGACACCTTGCGCAGCACGCTCGCGAGGATCTGCTCGCGCGCAACCTCGGTCACGAGGTGCACTTCGGCGGCGGAGAGGTCGATGTTGGCCGGGATCACGTCGAGGCCCTCGACGTTCGTCGACTGGATCGCGTCGGCCGGGGTGACGTTGCGCGAGAGCAGCAGGTCGTAGATCGTCGGCACGTCGTGGGTCGGCACGCCGAGGCCCGCGGAGAGCGCGCCCTGCGGGTCGAAGTCGACAGCGAGCACGCGGCGGCCGTAGTCGGCGAGCGCCGCACCGAGGTTGATCGTCGTCGTGGTCTTGCCGACGCCGCCCTTCTGGTTGCAGAGGGCGATGATGCGCGCGGGACCGTGAGAGGCGAGCGCGGGCGGCTCGGCGAACTCCCGGAGCGGCCGACCGGTGGGACCGAGATCCGACTCCAGCGTGGCGGTGCCGTCCGCCGGGTCGTAGGTCTCGTTGGTCACGGTGCGGTTCTCTCTCCGTTTGTCGGCTGCGATGCTTGGTCGATTCTAGCGAGCACGAGGGTGCGCGACCGTGTACATCTCGCGGAGTGTATCGGCTGTGACCAGCGTGTAGATCTGCGTGGTCGCCACCGACGCGTGCCCGAGCAGTTCCTGTACGACGCGCACGTCGGCACCGCCGGCGAGCAGGTGCGTGGCGAACGAGTGCCGCAGGGTGTGCGGTGAGACGGATGCCGCGACGCCGGCCCGCTCGGCGGCATCCTGCAGCACCTTCCAGACGGCCTGGCGCGACATGCGTCGGCCGCGCACGCCGAGGAACAGTGCGGGCGTCGCGGTTCCCCGTGCCGACAGCACGGGCCGGGATCGCACGAGGTAGGCATCGACCGCGCGGCGCGCGTAGCTGCCGACAGGCACGATGCGCTGGGTGCCGCCCTTGCCGAAGAGCCGCACGACGTCGTCGTCGACGAGGTCGTCGACGTTGAGGGCGGTCGCCTCACTGACGCGCGCGCCGGTCGCGTACAGCAGTTCGAGCAGCGCGACGTCCCGCAGGGCGGTCACCTCGTCGCCGACGCGGGCGGCCTCGATGATCGCGGCGACCTGCTCGACGGGGACCGCCTTCGGCAGCCGCATCGGCTGCTTCGGCGGGCGCAGGTCGCGCGACGGGTCGGTCGCGGTGCGTCCTTCCTCCGCCAGGAAGCGGTGCAGCCCGCGCACCGCCGAGAGCACCCTGGCGATCGAGGACACGGCCAGCCGCGGCTCGCGCTCGGCGCTCAGGTGACGGAGGAACGCCGTGAGATCGGCCTCGGCGGCCTGTTCGGGCCGATCGATCCCGGCCGTGTCGAGCCACGCCTCGTAGATCGCGAGGTCGCGACGGTACGACGCGAGCGTGTTGCGTGCGAGGCCGCGTTCCACGGTGAGGTGCCGCAGGTAGTCGTCGACCGCGCGTGCGTCCACTACGCCTCCGGCCGGTTCGCCGGATGCGCGGGCCAGGGCGCGTTCGCGGGCGAGAGGCTCCGCCAGCCGCGGGCGCGGGCGGCGGCGGCGGCGAGCACGCCGATCGCGAGCGACGGGTTGCCGAGCCGCCGCGCGAGCACGGCGTCGACGCAGTCGTCGAGCGGCACCCAGCGCAGTTCCATGTCGGCCTCCTCGTGCTCGCGGTCGAACGGTGCGTCGGTCGCGCGGACGCCGCGGGCGAGGAAGACGCGGATCGCCTCGCTGCTGCCGCCGGGCGTCGTGAAGTAGTCCACGAGCACGGCCCAGTCGGATGCCGCGAGGTCGGCCTCCTCGGCGAGCTCGCGCCGTGCGGCCTCGAGCGCGGGCTCGTGCCGCACGTCGAGCAGCCCGGCTGGGATCTCCCAGTCGCGGGCACGGACGGGGTGGCGGTACTGCTTGATGAGCAGTACGCGCTCGTCGTCGTCGAGCACGAGCACCGCGACCGCGCCGGGGTGGTCGACGTACTCCCGCTCGATGCGCATCTCATCGTCGCCGTACGCGAAGGCGTCGCGGCGCACGTCCCAGATCCGCCCGTCGAAGACCGTCTCCCGGTCCAGCAGGGGCAGGTCGACGTACTCGTCGACCGGCAGCGACTCAGGCATTCTCGACTTCGAAGAGGAGGCTGGCCTGCTGGCGCTCGAGCGCGGCCGCGACGAGGCCGCGGAACAGCGGGTGCGCGTGATTCGGCCGGCTGCGGAGCTCGGGGTGCGCCTGCGTGGCGACGTAGAACGGGTGCACGTCTCGCGGCAGCTCGACGAACTCGACGAGGTGGCGATCGGGCGACATGCCCGAGAACACCAGGCCGGCTTCGGCGATGCGGTCGCGGTAGGAGTTGTTCACCTCGTACCGGTGACGGTGCCGCTCGGAGACCTCGGTCGACCCGTAGAGCTCGGCGACGATCGAGCCCTCGTCGAGCCTCGCCGGGTAGAGCCCGAGGCGCATCGTGCCGCCGAGGTCGCCCCCGGCGATGATCTCGACCTGCTCCTCCATCGTCGCGATGACGGGGAACTCGGTGTCGGGGTCGAATTCGCTCGACGAGGCACCCGGGAGGCCGGCGACGTTGCGCGAGTACTCGATGACCATGCACTGCAGGCCGAGGCAGAGCCCGAGCGTCGGGATCCCGTTCTCGCGCGCGAACTGCAGGGCACCGAGCTTGCCCTCGATGCCGCGCACGCCGAAGCCGCCGGGCACGAGGATGCCGTCGAGGTGTCCGAGCTTCTCCTTCGCGCCCTCGGGGGTGCGGCACTCGTCGGAGGGGATCCACTCGATCCTGACCTTGGACTCGTTGGCGAAGCCGCCGGCCCGCAGCGCCTCGGTCACCGACAGGTAGGCGTCGGGCAGGTCGATGTACTTGCCGACGAGGCCGATGGTGACCTCGTGCTTGGGGTCGTGCACGACATCGAGGAGGTCGCTCCAGCCCGACCAGTCGACATCGCCCGCCTTGTCGCCGAGGCCGAGCGCTTCGATGAGGTACGCGTCCAGGCCCTGCTCGTGCAGCATCGTGGGGATGTCGTAGATCGACGGCACGTCGACCGCGTTGACCACGGCGGCCTCGTCGACGTCGCACATGAGGGCGATCTTTCGCTTGTTCGACTCGGTCACGGGGCGATCGCTGCGGAGGACGAGCGCATCCGGCTGGATGCCGATGGAGCGCAGTGCCGCGACGGAGTGCTGGGTCGGCTTGGTCTTCTGCTCCCCCGAGGCGCCCATGAACGGCACGAGCGAGACGTGCACGAAGAAGACGTTCTTGCGGCCGAGCTCGTGGCGCACCTGGCGCGCCGACTCGATGAACGGCTGCGACTCGATGTCGCCGACGGTGCCGCCGATCTCCGTGATGATGACGTCGGGCTTCGGGGTCTCGGACGCTTGCAGCCGCATCCGGCGCTTGATCTCGTCGGTGATGTGCGGGATGACCTGCACGGTGTCGCCGAGGTACTCGCCGCGTCGCTCCTTGGCGATGACGGTGGAGTAGATCTGGCCGGTCGTGACGTTCGCCGCCTGCGAGAGCTCGATGTCGAGGAACCGCTCGTAATGGCCGATGTCGAGGTCGGTCTCGGCACCGTCGTCGGTGACGAACACCTCACCGTGCTGGAACGGATTCATGGTGCCCGGGTCGACGTTGAGGTACGGGTCGAGCTTCTGCATCACCACCCGCAGACCCCGTGCCGTGAGCAGGTTGCCGAGGCTTGCCGCCGTCAGGCCCTTGCCCAAAGAGGAAACGACACCACCGGTCACGAAGATGTGCTTGGTCGTGTCGTTCGAAATGTCTGCGCCGCGATCTTCCACCACGGGCTTGCAGTCTATCCGAATCCAGGCTGGGAATGGCCCGACATGCGGCGGGCATGTCGGCCACCCGCTCGCGTCCGGGCGTGTCGGCAGTCGTTGCGACCGCCTCAGGCCGCCGTGGCCTCGGCGATGTCGAGCAGCTCGCGCGCGTGCGCGAGCCCGCTCTCGGAGTCGGCGAGACCCGAGAGCAGCCGCGCCATCTCCGCCTCGCGGTCGACCCCCTGCAGCTGCCGGACGCTCGATGCGGTGACGCGCCCGTCGGTGCCCTTGACCACGCTCAGGTGGTTCGTGGCGAACGCCGCGACCTGCGCGAGATGGGTGACCACGATGACCTGTGCACGCTCGGCGAGCCGGGCCAATCGTCGCCCGATCTCGATCGCGGCGGCCCCGCCGACGCCCGCGTCGACCTCGTCGAACACGAACGTGGGTACGGGGTCGGCTGCGGCGATGACGACCTCGATCGCGAGCATGACCCGCGAGAGCTCGCCTCCCGAGGCGCCCTTCGACACCGGACGCGGCTCGGCGCCCGGGTGCGGCCGGAGCAGGATCGCGACCTGGTCCTGCCCGTTCGGTCCGGGCTCGGGCGCGCGCTCGACGGCGACGGTGAGCTCGGCGTCGGGCATCGCGAGCGCGGAGAGTTCGCCGGTCACGGCGGCGGCGAGCCGCTCGGCCGCCGACGCCCGCAGCCCGCTCACCCGATCGGCCAGCTCGGCGACCTCGGCGGCACGACGCTCCACGGACTCCTCGAGCTCGACGATGCGATCGTCGTCGCCGTCGAGCTCGACGAGTCGCAGCCCGCCGTCGTGACGGAATGCGAGCACCTCCTCGAGGGATCCGTGCCGCCGCATGAGTGCCGCGAGCACGGCCCGACGCTCCTGCACGGTCTCGAGTTCGGCCGCGCCGTCGGCGTCCAGGCCGGCGAGGTACCCCGACAGCTCGGCTGCGGCATCCGCGAGGGCGAACCCGGCGCCCGCGACGGCTTCGGCGATCGGCGCGAGCGCGGGGTCGTGCGCGACGACGCGATCGACGTGACGGCGGGCGGCCTCGACGAGCGTCACCGCATCGGGCGTGTCGTCGGCCGGCGCCTCGGCCGAGATCAGCTCGCGCGCCTGCGCCGCGGCCACCCGGAGGTCCTCGAGGTTCGTGAGCCGGTCGGCCCGCTCGGCCAGCGCGGCGTCCTCGCCGGGCTGCGGGTCGGCCGCCTCGACCTCGTCGAGCGCCGCGCGGAGTTCCTCGGCCTCGCGGGCGCGCGCGTCGTGCTGTTCGCGCAGCCGGCCCAGCTCGTCCGCCTCGGAGCGCCACGAGCGATAGGCGGCCCGGTATTCCTCGATCGTGGTGGCGAGGCCCGCGCCGGCGAACCGGTCGAGCGCCTCGCGCTGCGCCGTCGTCGAGCGGAGACGCTGCTGGTCGGCCTGCCCGTGGACGACCACGAGGTGGTCGGCGAGATCGGCGAGCACCCCGACGGGAGCGGTCCGCCCGCCGACGATGGCCCGGCTCCGCCCCTCGGCGGAGACCGAACGGCCGAGCAGCAGCTCGCCGCCGTCGAGGTCGCCGCCGGCGTCGGCGACGCGCTCGGCGACGGGCTCGACGTCGTCGAGCAGCCATCGACCCTCGACCCACGCCTGCTTCGCGCCGGCGCGCACCGACGCGGCATCCGCCCGCGCTCCGAGGAGGAGGCCGAGTGCGGTGACGACCATGGTCTTGCCCGCGCCGGTCTCGCCCGTCACGGCGGTGAAACCGGGACCGAGCGGCAGCGTCGCCTCGGCGATCACGCCGAGGTCGCGGATTCCGAGTTCCTCAATCACCTGCGACCGGCCCCTTCCATCCCGTGACGGGCAGCTGGAACTTGTTCACCAGCCGGTCGGTGAACGGCGCCTGGTGCAGCCGCGCCAGGCGCACGGGCACGGGTGACCGGCGCACGATCACGCGTGCACCCGGCGGGAGCTCGAACATGCGCCGCCCGTCGCACCAGATGACCGCCGAGGCCTCGGTGCGCTCGAGCACCTCGACCGCGAGCGACGACTCGGGCCCGACGACCAAGGGGCGCGCGAAGAGGGCGTGGGCGCTGAGCGGGACGAGCAGGAGCGCTTCGACCGCCGGCCAGACGACCGGCCCGCCCGCGGAGAACGAGTACGCCGTCGAGCCCGTGGGCGTCGACATGACGACCCCGTCGCATCCGAACGACGACAGCGGACGCCGGTCGACCTCGATCACGACCTCGAGCATGCGTTCGCGCTCGGCCTTCTCGACGGTGGCCTCGTTGAGCGCCCAGCTCTCGTACACGACGTCGTCGCCGACCTTCGCGCGCACGGAGAGCGTCATGCGTTCCTCGACGGTGTAGTCGCGCGCGACGGCGCGCCCGACGGTGTAGCCGAGGTCGTCGCGTTCGCTCTCGGCGAGGAAGCCGACGTGACCCAGGTTGACGCCGAGCAGCGGGACGGGATGCTCGCGCGTGAGCTCGGCGGCGCGCAGGATCGTGCCGTCGCCGCCGAGCACGATGACGAGCTCGAGGTGCTTGGGCGACACCTCCTCGAGCCGGCGGACGACCCCCTCGAGCTCCGGCAGGTGGGCGAGGACGTCGTGCCACTGTTCGGCCGCGATCACCGGGACGGCGCCCGCGGCGACCAGCTGCCCGCACACGTCGGCCGTCGCCTCGAGGGCGGACTGCCGACCCGTGTGCGACACCACGAGGAAATGCCGTGCATCGCTCACGCCGTGACGCCTCCCGTCGCTTCTCGGACCCGACCCGACCATTCTGACGGATCGGCGCCCCGCGACGGGCTGAGCAGCACGAGGACCTCGCGATTCCCGTGCGTTCCGAGGATTGGGGAGGACCGCACGCCCGCGGTCCGAAGCCCGAGGTCGTGACCGGCCCAGAGCACGTGCATCACGGCGTCTTCGCGCGCGGCCGGATCGCGGACCACGCCCTCGCGGGTGTTGCTCCGGCCCACCTCGAACTGCGGCTTCACGAGCAGCACGAACTCGGCGTCGTCGGCGGCGGTCTCCCGCAAGGCCGGCAGCACGGTCGTGAGCGAGATGAACGACAGGTCGGCGACGACGAGTGTCGGCCGCTCGTCGACTCCCGTGAGCCGAGCGAGCTCGGGCGCGTCGAGGTGTCGCACGTTGCACCCCTCGACGAGCACGAGCCCGGGCGCCCCCGAGAGCTGCGCCGCGAGCTGCCCGTGCCCCACGTCGATCGCCAGCACGGTCCCCGCGCCCCGCTCGAGCAGCACCTGGCTGAACCCGCCCGTCGACGCCCCCGCATCGAGCACGACGCGGTCCGCGGGATCGACGTCGAACGCGTCGAGTGCGGCGATGAGCTTGTGCGCCGCTCGGCTGACGTAGTGGTCGGATGCCGCGACCTCGAGCACCGCGTCGTCGGCCACCCGGTACGACGCCTTGGTCACGGGACGGCCATCGACGGTGACGACGCCGTCGGCGATGAGGGACGCCGCGTGCGTGCGCGATCGCGCGAGTCCGCGTGCCGCCAGCGCGGCGTCGAGCCGCTCTCCGCTCACGGGTCAGCCCGAGGCGCGAGCGGGGTCGGACCGCTCGAGTTCGGCACGGAGCCGATCGGCGAGCACGTCGTAGCGGGCCGCGCGCTCCTCGAGCGGCGCCGTCTCGATGTCGACGAGCGCATCGGCCGTGGATGCCGCCGTGTCGGGCCCGGGCGCGCCGACCTCGTCTGGGTCCAGATCTCCAGTGCTCACGCACTCAACGGTACCCGGCTCCACCGACACCACCGCGGCCGACACGGATCGACCGGGCGGTCGGCTCAGCGGTACAGCCGCTCAGGCACCTCGAGCGCGTGGATCGCCGTGCCGCACTCCCAGATCGCCAGGCAGGCGGCGCGCAGCAGGTCGAGCGCGTCGTCGCCGTCCCGCTCGATCACGACGTTCCGCCCGTCGACGCGTACGGAGGCGCGCCCGACCCGCACCGCGCCGCGCCGTCGCTCGACCTCCGGATACGGCTCGTGCAGCCCGCGCAGGTCGCCGAGGATGAAGTCCGGACGACTCGCGGCATCGGCCGCCAGCACCTGCTTCGCCCTGTCGATCCCGGTGAGCACGACGACCGATGCGATGCCCGCGCGGTTCGCCCCGCGGATGTCGGTGTCCAGCCGGTCGCCGAGCATCAGCGGGGTCGTCGCGCCGAAACGGTCGCGTGCGACGTCGAAGATCGGGGTCTCGGGCTTGCCCGCGACCTCGGGGAACCGTCCGGCCGCGGTGTGCACTGCGGACACGAGCGTGCCGTTGCCGGGAGCGATGCCTCGCTCGACGGGGATCGTCCAGTCCATGTTCGTGGCGATCCACGGGATGCCTCCCGGCTCACCCGGACCGCCGTGCGCGTTGAGCGCGAACGCCGCCTCCGCGAGCTCGCGCCATCCCACGTCCGGGTGGAAGCCCTGCATGACCGCGTCGGGCGCGTCGTCGGCCGACCGCGTGACCCGGTAGCCGCCGCGCTCGAGCTCGGTGACGATCCCGTCCCCGCCCACGACGAGCACGAGCGAGCCGGGGTCGACGGATGCCGCGAGCAGCCGCATCGCCGCCTGCGGCGAGGTCACCACGTCGTGCGCGGTCACGCGCAGCCCGAGGGAGGCGAGGTGCCCCGCCACCTGCTCGTCGCTGCGCGAGGCGTTGTTCGTGATGTAGCCGACGGGAAGGTGGTCGGCGACGCGGTTGAGGCTCTCGACGGCGTGCGGGAGTGCGTGCGGTCCTGCGTAGACCACGCCGTCGAGGTCGGCGAACACGGCATCGATGCCGTCGAGCGGCGTGGCGCCGGCATCGCGGCGACCGAACAACGGGCTCATCCGCGCTCGGTCTCCGTGTCGTCGTCCTCGGCGACGCTCGTGTCCGGGTCGGCGGTCTCGGCGAGGATCGCCGCCACCTCGGGCTCCATCGCGTCGGCCGGATCGCTCGACTCGCCCTCGGCCGGATCGTGCTGCGCGGATTCCGGCAGGTCGGGGGCCGCGGACTCCGGCAGGTCGGGGTCTGCGGTGGACCGGCCGGCCGCGGATGCCGCGACCACGGGCTTCGCGGCACCGTCGGCATCCGCCGGCTCGTCGCCCTGGAAGTCGTACACCTCGACCAGGTCGAACCCGTCGCCGGCCAGAGCGGCCTCGGCTCGCTGCGCGCGCTCGCGCCACGATGCGGACTCCTCCGAGCGGCCGAGTTGCTCGAGCACCTCCGCGTAGGCGGAGAAGAGCGCCGGGCTGTACGAGAAGGCGCGATCGGGGTCGAGTTGCGGGATCTCGAGCTCGGCCAGCGCCAGGTCGGGCTGGTCGAGGTCGAGCCGGGCACCCGACATCGCGATCGCGAGCGCGACCTGCACGGATGCCGGCAGCGTCGAACGATCGACGGATCGCCCGAGCTCGAGCGCACGGTCCGGACGACCGACGCCGCGTTCGCTGTCGACCATCAGCGGAAGCTGCTCGTCGCTGCCGGAGATCCGGCGGAACGTGCGGAGCTCGCGCAGCGCGAGGGCGAAGTCGCCGGTCGCGTACGCGGTGATCGCGAGGGTCTCCCGTACGACGCCGATGCGGCCTGCGCGGCGGGACGCCGAGAGCGCGTGCCGGTGCGCGAGCGCCGGGTCGTCCTCGAGCGCCTCGGCCGCGGCCACGAGGTGACGTGCGACCCAGTCCGCGTTCTCCTTGGTCAGGGTCTTCAGCTCGGCTCGGGCGCTGCGGTCGAGGTCCTTCGGCTCGATCCGCTCGGGGATCTCCGGATCATCGTGCCTGGGTCGAACCTGGAGTTCCGCTGCGCCGTGCGCCCCGGGACGACGACCGGCGTCCTCTCGCGGACGCCGTTCGGCGGGGCGCCCGGCGACCCGGCCGGCGCTCCGGTGGTCGCCGGTGCGAGCCCCACCCTGATGCGGCTTCCGCTCACCGGCACGATCGGGACGACCGTAGGGCTTGCGCTCGCCATCCCGAGCAGGGCGCGAGCCGTATGGCTTGCGCTCACCGTCGGGACGCCCATAGGGCTTGCGCTCGTCGGCACGATCGGGACGCCCGTAGGGCTTGCGCTCGCCATCGCGCGCAGGACGCGAACCGTACGACTTCCGCTCACCGTCGGGACGCCCGTAGGGCTTGCGCTCGCCATCGCGCGCAGGACGCGAACCGTACGACTTCCGCTCACCGTCGGGACGCCCGTAGGGCTTGCGCTCGCCATCGCGCGCAGGACGCGAACCGTACGACTTCCGCTCACCGCCGTCCTGGCGAGGACGGTACGGGCGATCACCGTCCTTGCGCGGCCGGCGATCATCCCCGCGATCACCGCGTGCGTTCCGCGAGTTCCCGCGGTCGTCGCGTCGAGGCGGTTCTCCGCCGGCTCCTCGCGGTCGTCGGTCAGCGCCGGGGCGCTCCTCGCCCGGGCCGTGCTGCGTCGAATCGCTCACGAATCTTCCTGTCGTATGGGGAGCCGTCGTGGACTCAACCGTACTGCCGACCCCTGGGCCGGCACCTTAAACGAAGAATGGCCACCCGCCAGCGCTCGCAATTGAACGCTGTGGGTGGCCACTCCTCAATGAATGTCCGGCGGTGTCCTACTCTCCCACAGGGTCGCCCCTGCAGTACCATCGGCGCTGCGAGTCTTAGCTTCCGGGTTCGGAATGTGTCCGGGCGTTTCCCTCGCGCTATGGCCGCCGAAACTCTAGGACCAGCACACCCGCGCGGGGGTGTGGTGGTGGTCTCGGTGGGCCCCGACCGGGTGGGTCGGGGCGTGTATCACTGTGTGATTGTGTGTGTTTTCCCGTCTGCTGGGAACCACAGAGTGGACGCGAGTCATCAGGCCACGCACTCCAGCCTTACAACAGAGTGTGTGTAGTGATTGTCAAGTTATCGGCGTATTAGTACCAGTCAGCTGCACACCTTGCGGTGCTTCCACATCTGGCCTATCAACCCAGTCGTCTGGCTGGGAGCCTCTCCCCCCGAAGGGGATGGAAATCTCATCTTGAGGCCGGCTTCCCGCTTAGATGCTTTCAGCGGTTATCCATCCCGAACGTAGCTAACCAGCGGTGCTCCTGGCGGAACAACTGGCACACCAGAGGTTCGTCCAACCCGGTCCTCTCGTACTAGGGTCAGATCCTCTCAAATTTCCTGCGCGCGCAGAGGATAGGGACCGAACTGTCTCACGACGTTCTAAACCCAGCTCGCGTACCGCTTTAATGGGCGAACAGCCCAACCCTTGGGACCTACTCCAGCCCCAGGATGCGACGAGCCGACATCGAGGTGCCAAACCATGCCGTCGATATGGACTCTTGGGCAAGATCAGCCTGTTATCCCCGAGGTACCTTTTATCCGTTGAGCGACAGCGCTTCCACAAGCCACTGCCGGATCACTAGTCCCGACTTTCGTCCCTGCTCGACCTGTCAGTCTCGCAGTCAAGCTCCCTTGTGCACTTACACTCGCCACCTGATTGCCAACCAGGTTGAGGGAACCTTTGGGCGCCTCCGTTACTCTTTGGGAGGCAACCGCCCCAGTTAAACTACCCACCAGGCACTGTCCCTGAACCGGATCACGGTTCGAAGTTAGATATCCAGAGTGACCAGAGTGGTATTTCAACAATGACTCCACGAACACTGGCGTGCCCGCTTCACAGTCTCCCACCTATCCTACACAAGCCACACCGAACACCAATACCAAGCTGTAGTAAAGGTCACGGGGTCTTTCCGTCCTTCTGCGCGTAACGAGCATCTTTACTCGTAATGCAATTTCGCCGAGTTCGCGGTTGAGACAGCTGGGAAGTCGTTACGCCATTCGTGCAGGTCGGAACTTACCCGACAAGGAATTTCGCTACCTTAGGATGGTTATAGTTACCACCGCCGTTTACTGGGGCTTAAATTCTCAGCTTCGCTCCGAAGAGCTAACCGGTCCTCTTAACCTTCCAGCACCGGGCAGGCGTCAGTCCGTATACATCGTCTTGCGACTTGGCACGGACCTGTGTTTTTAGTAAACAGTCGCTTCCCACTGGTCTCTGCGGCCTTCAACGCTCCAGGAGCAAGTCCCTTCACGAATCCGGCCCCCCTTCTCCCGAAGTTACGGGGGCATTTTGCCGAGTTCCTTAACCACGATTCTCTCGATCTCCTCGGTATTCTCTACCTGACCACCTGAGTCGGTTTGGGGTACGGGCGGCTGGAACCTCGCGTCGATGCTTTTCTCGGCAGCATAGGATCACCCACTTTTCATCCGCATCACGTCTCAGCCTGCATGAGCGACGGATTTGCCTATCGCTCGGCCTACACGCTTGCCCCGGGACAACCATCGCCCGGGCTGGGCTACCTTCCTGCGTCACACCTGTTATCACGCTCACTCCACCAGATGGGGTCGCATGCCGCCCCGCAACGTCCCCCGAAGGGTCGGTCACGGCTTGGGATGCTTAGCACTCCTGGCTTCGTGTGGGCGGTTCTTCGCCGGTACGGGAATATCAACCCGTTGTCCATCGACTACGCCTGTCGGCCTCGCCTTAGGTCCCGACTTACCCAGGGCAGATTAGCTTGACCCTGGAACCCTTGGTCTTCCGGAGGACGGGTTTCTCACCCGTCTTTCGCTACTCATGCCTGCATTCTCACTCGTGTGCCGTCCACGGCTGGTTTCCACCGCCGCTTCACCCAGCACACGACGCTCTCCTACCCATCAACACGGCTGGACCACGAAGGCCTGCCTATACGCGTCAATGCCACAACTTCGGTGACGTGCTTGAGCCCCGTTACATTGTCGGCGCGGAATCACTTGACCAGTGAGCTATTACGCACTCTTTCAAGGGTGGCTGCTTCTAAGCCAACCTCCTGGTTGTCTGTGCAACTCCACATCCTTTCCCACTTAGCACGCGCTTAGGGACCTTAGTTGGTGGTCTGGGTTGTTTCCCTCTCGACGATGAAGCTTATCCCCCACCGTCTCACTGCTGCGCTCTCACTTACCGGCATTCGGAGTTTGGCTGACGTCAGTAACCTGTTGAGGCCCATCGGCCATCCAGTAGCTCTACCTCCGGCAAGAAACACGCAACGCTGCACCTAAATGCATTTCGGAGAGAACCAGCTATCACGAAGTTTGATTGGCCTTTCACCCCTATCCACAGCTCATCCCCTCAGTTTTCAACCTAAGTGGGTTCGGTCCTCCACGACGTCTTACCGTCGCTTCAACCTGGCCATGGATAGATCACTTCGCTTCGGGTCTAGGACCTGCGACTGAATCGCCCTATTCAGACTCGCTTTCGCTACGGCTGCCCCACACGGGTTAACCTCGCCACAGATCACTAACTCGCAGGCTCATTCTTCAAAAGGCACGCTGTCACCCCAACAAGGAGGCTCCAACGGTTTGTAAGCAAACGGTTTCAGGTACTATTTCACTCCCCTCCCGGGGTACTTTTCACCTTTCCCTCACGGTACTTGTCCGCTATCGGTCATCTGGGAGTATTTAGGCTTATCAGGTGGTCCTGACAGATTCACACGGGATTTCTCGGGCCCCGTGCTACTTGGGATCCCCCTCCGGCCGGCCAGGCATTTCGACTACGGGACTCACACCCACTCCGGTCCGGCTTTCAATCCGGTTCGTCTATACCTGACGCGTCACCGCGGCTGTCCGGCAGAACAGCCCGAGAGGTCCCACAACCCCGACCATGCAACCCCTGCCGGGTATCACACATGACCGGTTTAGCCTCATCCGCTTTCGCTCGCCACTACTCACGGAATCACGGTTGTTTTCTCTTCCTGTGGGTACTGAGATGTTTCACTTCCCCACGTTCCCTCTACCCGCCCTATACATTCAGGCGGGAGTCACCAGGTCACCCTGAGGGCCTGGCGGGGTTTCCCCATTCGGAAATCCTCGGATCACAGCTCGTTTATCAGCTCCCCGAGGCTTATCGCAGATTACGACGTCCTTCTTCGGCTCCAGATGCCAAGGCATCCACCGTTTGCTCTTAGAAACTTGAAAATCACATGAGTTATCGAATCGCACACCCGAACCCGAAGGCCCGGATGAGAAATTGACCAGTGAATACGCCAAACCACACCCCGAAGGATGCAACCTGGCGACTCACCTTTTGTGACCCAGGACATGACGTCCTGAATCTAAGATGCTCGCGTCCACTATGTAGTTCTCAACAGACGGTCAGAACCCCCACCCCCGAAGACCCACAGGTCAACATCGGCGAAGGTCTGAAGAGACCATCACCCCGCACCCGAAAGCGCGAGGATCGTCCGGCCCCTCAGGACCCAACAGCGTGCACGCACCAACCCCCTCGACCCGATCCGTTCCAACCCACCCCGAAGGGCCGGCGTACTGAAACCAGGACGACTCAGCTGATGCCTATGTCAATGTTCCACCCATGAGCTGCCAGCAGCGAACGAACGCCGCTGATCTGGCATGCCTGGACACCCCGAAGAGTGCCAGATGCTCCTTAGAAAGGAGGTGATCCAGCCGCACCTTCCGGTACGGCTACCTTGTTACGACTTAGTCCTAATCACCGATCCCACCTTCGACGGCTCCCTCCACAAGGGTTAGGCCACCGGCTTCGGGTGTTACCGACTTTCATGACTTGACGGGCGGTGTGTACAAGGCCCGGGAACGTATTCACCGCAGCGTTGCTGATCTGCGATTACTAGCGACTCCGACTTCATGAGGTCGAGTTGCAGACCTCAATCCGAACTGAGACCGGCTTTTTGGGATTCGCTCCGCCTTACGACATCGCAGCCCTTTGTACCGGCCATTGTAGCATGCGTGAAGCCCAAGACATAAGGGGCATGATGATTTGACGTCATCCCCACCTTCCTCCGAGTTGACCCCGGCAGTCTCACATGAGTCCCCACCATAACGTGCTGGCAACATGCGACGAGGGTTGCGCTCGTTGCGGGACTTAACCCAACATCTCACGACACGAGCTGACGACAACCATGCACCACCTGTATACGAGTGTCCAAAGAGTTCCACATTTCTGCGGCGTTCTCGTATATGTCAAGCCTTGGTAAGGTTCTTCGCGTTGCATCGAATTAATCCGCATGCTCCGCCGCTTGTGCGGGCCCCCGTCAATTCCTTTGAGTTTTAGCCTTGCGGCCGTACTCCCCAGGCGGGGCGCTTAATGCGTTAGCTACGACACGGAAACCGTGGAAAGGTCCCCACATCTAGCGCCCAACGTTTACGGCGTGGACTACCAGGGTATCTAATCCTGTTCGCTCCCCACGCTTTCGCTCCTCAGCGTCAGTAAGTGCCCAGAGACCTGCCTTCGCCATCGGTGTTCCTCCTGATATCTGCGCATTCCACCGCTACACCAGGAATTCCAGTCTCCCCTACACCACTCAAGTCTGCCCGTACCCACTGCAGGCTAGAGGTTGAGCCTCTAGTTTTCACAGCAGACGCGACAAACCGCCTACGAGCTCTTTACGCCCAATAATTCCGGACAACGCTCGGACCCTACGTATTACCGCGGCTGCTGGCACGTAGTTAGCCGGTCCTTTTTCTGCAGGTACCGTCAAGCCGAAGCCCTTCTTCCCTACTAAAAGCGGTTTACAACCCGAAGGCCGTCATCCCGCACGCGGCGTTGCTGCATCAGGCTTGCGCCCATTGTGCAATATTCCCCACTGCTGCCTCCCGTAGGAGTCTGGGCCGTGTCTCAGTCCCAGTGTGGCCGGTCACCCTCTCAGGCCGGCTACCCGTCGACGCCTTGGTGAGCCATTACCTCACCAACAAGCTGATAGGCCGCGAGTCCATCCCAAACCGAAAAACTTTCCACCAAACCCCATGCGGGGAAAGGTCCTATCCGGTATTAGCTCCGATTTCTCGGGGTTATCCCAGAGTCCAGGGCAGGTTACTCACGTGTTACTCACCCGTTCGCCACTAATCCACCCAGCAAGCTGGGCTTCATCGTTCGACTTGCATGTGTTAAGCACGCCGCCAGCGTTCGTCCTGAGCCAGGATCAAACTCTCCAAAAAAAATGGTCCCCAACACCCCAAAGAGCGCCAGGAAGTTCAATCACTGACAGAGAAACAACTGACTCGAAAATCAAATTGTCCATCAATCAAAGAAATCACCCACCCCATCCGAAGACGAGGCCGGGGTTCAAAAAATTGGCATTGAACATAGTGCACGCTGTTGAGTTCTCAAGGAACGGACGCACCCGAGCCACGGCCGCTCGAAGCGAACCGATCAGCCGGAGCTGTTTCGTTCTTCACCCGGTGATCCTCGAGGGACCGTTCCGGACGCTTCGAACCCGGACGATCGAGTCGTCATCAGGTTCGGGATTGTCGTGCCACTTGAGGAGGAGAAGCTCTCTCGCTTCTCTCGCTCCTGTGGGGCAACGAATGAATACTTTACGTACATGCCGGACCTCCCGCAACTCGGGCCTGCATCCCGGGCGTGTCGCCCGTCATTCCGCCCATCCGGGCGCATCCGAGCCCCACGGATGCGGAGGCTCGGCCCACGTCAGCGGACCCGTCGGAGCGGCGATCGCGGGCAGCGCGATCCGTTGCGCGCCGGCGGGTCCCGCGATGTCGATCGAGTGCCTCGCGCGTGCGTCGTCGTCGAGCGTCCGCTCCGGCGTCGGTACGGCGGTGCGAGGCATGCTCAGCAGTTCCGCGGCCGTGCGGCGCAGCGACATCCGTGCCAGCCACGTTCCGCCCTCGACCGAGCGCCGGTCGAGCAGCGTGCAGACCGCGGCGGCGAGCAGGTACCCGCTGGCGTGGTCGAGCGCCTGCGCGGGCAGAGCACCCGGTGCGCCGCGCTCCCCCTCGGTGACGGCGATCCCGCTCGCAGCCTGCACGAGGCTGTCGAACCCGCCGCGCTCGGCCGCCGTTCCCTCGAACCCCCAGGCCGACAGTTGCGCGATGACGACTCCGGGATGCCGCCCGGCCAGACGGGCGGGATCGAGCCCGATGCGAGCGAGCGAGGACGGGCGGTAGCCGAGCACGACCACGTCCGCATCCGCGATGAGCCCGTCCAGCACCGCCGTCCCGTCGGGGGTGCGCGCGTCGACGATGGCGGTGCGCTTGCCCGGCCCGCCCTCGAGGTGCTGCCAGCCGAGCTCCGCGGGCTCAGGCGGATCGACGCGCAGCACGTCCGCACCGAGCAGCGCGAGCGTGCGCGTCGCGACCGGCCCCGCGATCACCCTCGTGAGGTCGAGCACACGGACCCCGGCGAGCGGGTGCCCGGCGTTCCTGCGGCCGGCGTCGCTTCGCACGGGCCCGGCATCCCGCAGCCGCGACACCCCGATCAGCGGGGTGCCCGCGAGTCGCGCGTCGACGGCGGGCTCCTCCGGCGCGACGACGACGCACATGCCGCCCGCCGCGGTCACCTCGGCCGTGAGGCCGACGGCCGGCCGGCGCGCCACGGCGTCGTCGACCAGCGCCGGCACCGCGGCATCCGTCGCCGACAGCCCGAGCACCCGGCGGAGGGCCGCCGCATGGTGCGGGTAGTTGCCGTGCGTGCGGACCCAGCCGTCTCGCGCGCGCCGGAAGCCCGAGAGCGGCGACCACACGTCGGGTGCCTCGCCGGCGAAGCGGGCCACGCGCTCGCTCTGGAACGCGTTGGCGATGCGGTCGCCGTCGAGCCGGATCGAGCGACGGCCCGCCGAGGCCGCCCACCCCGCAAGGCTCGCTGCGGCGACGGATGCCACGGCGAGCGCGGACGCGTCGAGCCGAGCCGGCAGCGGGGCGGTCGGGAGCGGCGCGAGGAGCTCGAGCTCGGCGGGCTCGCGCCCGAGCTCGGCCCACACGCGTGCGAGGAGGCGGTCGGCGGCTCCTCGCGTCATGGCGACCTACCGGACGAAGACGCCCGCGAGGGTCTTCTTGCCACGTCGCAGCACCGCCATGCCACCCGGCGTCACGCGGTCGGATATGGTCGCCGCCTCGTCGTCGATGCGCACGTTGTCGATCGAGACGCCCCCCTGGGCGATCGCGCGGCGGCCCTCGCTGAGGCTCGAGACGAGCCCGGTGTCGAGGAGCAGCTGCGCCACCGGGGCGCCGGGTTCGGCCTCGGTGTGCGGCAGCTCGCGGAGCGCAGCCTCGAGGGTGCCCCGATCGAGCGTCGCGAGGTCACCCTGGCCGAACAGCGCCTGCGAGGCCGCCACCACGGCGTCGGTGGCTTCCGCCCCGTGCACGAGCGTGGTCACCTCGTTCGCGAGCACCTTCTGCGCCTCGCGGCGGAACGGCTCGGTCGCGACCTTCTCGGCGAGCTCGTCGATGCGCTCGCGTGGGAGGAACGTGAACACCTTGAGCCGCGAGACCACGTCGGCGTCGTCGGTGTTGAGCCAGAACTGGTAGAAGCGGTACGGGCTGCACATCTCGGCGTCGAGCCAGATCGCGTTGCCCTCGCTCTTTCCGAACTTGGTGCCGTCGGAGTTCGTGATCAGGGGCGTGCCGATCGCGTGCACGTGCCGGCCCTCGACCCGGTGGATGAGGTCGGTGCCGCTCGTGAGGTTGCCCCACTGGTCGCTGCCGCCGGTCTGGAGCACGCACCCGTACTGGCGGTACAGCTCCAGGAAGTCGAACCCCTGCAGGATCTGGTAGCTGAACTCGGTGTAGCTGATGCCGGCCTCGGAGTTGAGGCGGGATGCCACCGCGTCCTTCTTGAGCATCGTGCCGACACGGTAGTGCTTTCCGATGTCGCGGAGGAAGTCGATCGCGGAGAGGTCGGCGGTCCAGTCGAGATTGTTGACCATGCGGACCGCGTTGTCGCCCTCGGCCGACAGGAAGCGGCTGACCTGCGCTCGGAGCCGCTCGACCCACTCGGCCACGGTCTCCTTCGTGTTGAGGGTGCGCTCGGCCGTGGGGCGCGGGTCGCCGATGAGCCCGGTCGATCCGCCGACGAGACCGAGCGGCTTGTGGCCGGCGAGCTGGATCCGCCGCAGCGTCAGGATCTGCACGAGGTTGCCCAGGTGAAGGCTCGGCGCGGTCGGGTCGAACCCGCAGTAGTAGGTGATCGGGTCGCCGGCCAGCAGTTGCTTCAGGGTGGCCTCGTCGGTCGAGACGTGCACGAGCCCGCGCCAGCGGAGCTCTTCCCACACGTCCTCGAACGTCGGGTCGTTCTGCTGCGTGGCGAGGATGGCGGGGTCGGACACGACAGCAAGGCTAGCAGCGCGCCGGGCATGTGAGCGCTGAAGCCCCAAAGCTTCATTCAAGTGAATAAAGGTTTGAACCTTGATCACTCTCGCTGAAGTCTGGTACCTTCATCGGAGGAGGTGCGAGATGTACGTCATCACCGCCGACCAGATCGGCAGCCGCGCCGACATCGATCGATCCGATTCCATGCGGCATGAGCTGCAAGCGGGATTCGGCGACCGACTGGCGCTCCCGGTCGACCAGACCGCGGGCGACGAGGTCCAGGCCATCACCGCCGACCCCGCCACCGCACTCGACCTCGTGCTCGCGCTGCACCGTGCGGGGCGCTGGAGCATCGGGCTGGGCGTCGGCGACGTGCGCGAACCGCTTCCCGACGCCGTGCGCAAGGCGGCGGGCCCCGCGTTCGTCGCCGCGCGCGACGCCGTCGAGGCCGCCAAGCGTGCCGACGCGCGGTTCGCACTGCGGGCCGCCGAGGGCGACCACGGCACGCTGGAGCCCGCGCACGTCGAGTCGCTCGTACGGCTGCTTCTCCTCCTCCGCGATCGCCGCACCCCGCACGGCTGGGAGGCCGTCGACCTCGTGCGCGACGGTCGCACGCAGAAGGACGCCGCGCGCATCCTCGGCATCTCCGACGCGGCGGTCAGCCAACGACTCCGTGCGGCGCAGTGGAACGCCGACGGCGACGCCGCCCCTGCGCTCATCCGCCTGCTCGGCGAACTCGACGTCGCCGGCCGGATCCCGACCGGCGATCCCGCAGGCGGCGACGCTCCCGGTCGAGACCGCTCCGATGACGGAGCCGGTCGCTAGGCTCGTCGCGCGGCCGACGACCAGCCGGACCCGACCCCGGACGCCGCAGAAGGAGGACCCGTGAACCTCGTCGAGGCGATGTCGGCCCTGGGCTGGGCGGTGATCGTCGGATCGCTCGCGGCGGCCGCCGTGCTGTCGGTGCTCGCATACCTGCGTCCGCGCCCGATCCACCTGTGGCCGGCGGCGGGAACCGTCGTCGTGGCGATCGTGGCGGCCTCGACGATCCCGGACCCGGTCCCCGCCGTCGCCGCTCCCCTGATCGCGCTGCTGGGCGCGGTGGTCGCGGTCTTCGGCGGGAGTCCCGCCGCGGCGACGGCCCTGCACCTCGCGATGGGCACGAGCGCTCCGCCGGGTGCGCACGGCGGCATCCTCGTCACCGTTCGTCCGGACGAGCCGCGCGCGCCCGGTGTCGCGGCAGTACGGCGCGAGGTGCTGCGCGGCGGCCTCACGATCGGCGTGCTCGAGCGTCTCGGCGCAGCGGGCTCGATCATCGCCGGCTTCCCGGAGGGCCTCGCGATCGTCGTGGCGGTCAAGGGCGTCGGCCGGTTCACCGAGCTCGAGGCGCCCGAGGCGCGCGAGCGGTTCATCATCGGCACGTTCGCGAGCCTCATCTGGGCATGTGCGGCCGCACTCGCGGTGCACGCCGCGATCCGGTGAGGCCGGGGCCCGCCGCACGAGCAGGTCGCGCCGTGTCGTTCCCTCGCGCCGATCAGTGCGACCGCGGATGCCGGCGGTACACCGAGACGCCCGGATCGCCGGGCAACCAGAAGCGCCATGGGTAGTCGGCCGCTCCCCCGGGTCCGCTGATCCCGGTGCGCGGCCCGGTGTGGTGCGGGACCGGCGTCGGCGGGACGCGCAGGTCGAACGGCGCGGAGAGCAGGTCGGCGCCGTTCCGGGTCAGCGGTACGCCGAGCGCCCGAGCGAGCCGCGCCGGCCCGCGCGCGAGATCACGATCCGACGAACGGGGCCGACGCGACCGGGCGAGCTCCGCACCCTCGACCACCACGCCGCCGCGCAGGAGCACGCCCGCGGAACGCCCCTCCCACCCGGCGACGATGTTGATGCACACGTGCATGCCGTACGTGAAGTACGCGTACAGGTGCCCGCCCTCGCCGAACATCACCGCGTTCCGCGCCGTCATGCCGCGGAACGCGTGCGAACCCGGGTCCTCCCCGACGCCCCGGTACGCCTCGACCTCGGAGAGGCGCACTGCGACGCGCCCCTCGTCGGTGTCGTGCACGAGCACCGCGCCGAGCAACCAGGGCGCGAGCTCGACGGAATCACGCGCGAACCAGGCACGGTCGGGTCGCACGAGATCGCCGACGCGCTGCGTCGGCGGCATCCGCTCGCCCGAGCCCACCCGTTCACCCGGCACGGTCAGTCGTCGCCTCCGGGCAGCGACGGCACGAGGTGGCGGACGCGGTCGGCGAGCGCCGCGAACTGCGCGTCGACGCGGTCGGGCGCCGTGCCGCCGATGCCGTCGCGGCTCGCCACCGAACCCTCGATGGTGAGCACCTCGCGCACCTCGGGGGTGAGGTGCGGCGAGATCGCGGCGAGCGCCGCATCGTCCACCTCGTGCAACTCGAGCGAGTGCTCCTCGGCGTGGCGGACGAGCGCCCCCGTGATCTCGTGCGCGTCGCGGAAGGGCACGCGCCGCTTCACGAGCCACTCCGCGACGTCCGTCGCCAGGGAGAACCCGGCCGGCGCGAGCTCTGCCATGCGGTCGGTGTGGAACGTCAGCGTCTCGATCATGCCCGTGAACGCGGGCAGCAGCACCTCGAGCGTCTCGACGGAGTCGAAGACGGGCTCCTTGTCCTCCTGCAGGTCGCGGTTGTACGCGAGCGGCAGCGCCTTGAGCGTCGCGAGGAGGCCCGTGAGGTTGCCGATGAGCCGGCCCGACTTGCCGCGCGCGAGCTCGGCGATGTCGGGGTTCTTCTTCTGCGGCATGATCGACGACCCCGTCGAGTAGGCGTCATCGAGCGTGACGAAGCCGAACTCGCGCGTGTTCCAGAGGATGACCTCCTCCGAGATGCGGGAGAGGTCGATGCCGATCATCGCGGCGACGAATGCGAACTCGGCGACGACGTCGCGGCTCGCGGTGCCGTCGATCGAGTTCTCCGCGGGTGCCGCGAGCCCGAGGTCGCGGGCGACGGATGCCGCGTCGAGCCCGAGCGTGGACCCGGCGAGCGCTCCCCCGCCGTAGGGCGACACGTCGGCGCGCTTCAGCCAGTCGACGAGGCGCTCGAGGTCGCGTGAGAGCGCCCATGCGTGCGCGAGGAGGTGGTGGGCGAGCAGCACGGGTTGCGCGTGCTGCAGGTGGGTGCGGCCGGGCATGATCGCGGCGCGGTGGTCGTCGGCCTGCGCGGAGAGCGCGTCGATGAGGTGCACGAGTTGCCGGCCGATGGTCGCGGCGTGGTCCTTGAGGTAGAGACGAACGAGCGTGGCGATCTGGTCGTTGCGGCTGCGTCCGGCACGGAGCTTGCCGCCGAGCTCGGAGCCGACCTCGGCGATCAGCGCGGCCTCGAGCGCGCCGTGGACGTCCTCGTCGGACTCGGCGGAGGCGAGTTCGCCCGAGCGCACGCGCGCCTCGAGTGCGTCGAGACCGGTGAGCATGCGGTCGAGCTCACCGGGCTCGAGGTAGCCGGCCGCGGCGAGGGCGCGCGCGTGCGCGCGCGACCCGGCGAGGTCGTACGGTGCGAGCTGCCAGTCGAAGTGGGTCGACTTCGACAGGCGCTGGAGCTCGGGCGACGGACCGCCGGCGAAGCGGGCGCCCCAGAGCGAGCCCTCGTTGGTGCCGTGCTGCTGGTCGGTCATGCTCACGCGTCCTTCCGTGCCAAGAGCCAGACGAGCAGCGCCTTCTGCGCATGCAGGCGGTTCTCCGCCTCGTCCCAGATGATCGACTGCGGGCCGTCGATGACGTCGGCCGTGACCTCGTACCCCCGGTCGGCGGGAAGGCAGTGCATGAACGCGGCATCGGGCTTCGCGAGCGCCATGAGCTCGGCGTCGACCCGGTACCGCCCGAACGTCGCGACGCGGTGCGCCTTCTCGTCCTCCTTGCCCATCGATACCCACGTGTCGGTCACCACGACGTCGGCGCCGGCGACGGCCTCGGCGGGGTCGGTGTACAGGGCCACCGAGCCTCCGGTCCCGACTGCGATGCGGTCGGCGTCGGCGACGACGGATGCCGCGGGCGCGAACTCCTCTGGCGACGCGACCCGCACGTGCATTCCGGCGGTCGCGCCCGCGAGCACGTACGACTGCGCCATGTTCGAGGCGCCGTCGCCGAGGAAGGCCACCGTGAGCCCGGCGAGCTCGCCCTTGTGCTCGCGGATGGTGAGCAGGTCGGCGAGCAGCTGGCACGGGTGGAAGTCGTCGGAGAGCGCGTTGATGACGGGCACCGTGGTGCCGGCGGCCATCTCGTCGAGGCCGGACTGCGCGTACGTGCGCCAGACGATCGCGGAGACCATCCGCTCGAGCACGCGCGCCGTGTCGGACGGGGTCTCCTTGCCGCCCAGCTGGCTCGACGCGGTCGAGATGATCAGCGGCGATCCGCCCAGGTCGGCGATGCCGACCGCGAACGACACGCGGGTGCGCGTCGAGGACTTGTCGAAGATGACCGCGACGGTCTGCGGTCCGGCGAGCGGCGTCTCGGCCCAGCGGTCGGCCTTCAGTCGCTCGGCGAGGCGGAGGATCTCGACCTGCTCGGCGGGTGTGATGTCGTCATCGCGGAGGAAGTGTCGCGTCATGTGGTCTTCCGTTCGTGCGCGCGAGGGCGCGGATGGTCAGCGGTGCGGTGCGGCGACTGCGGCGAGCGCGCGCGCGAACCGCGCCTCGAACTCGTCGAGCTCGTCGTCGCCGATGATGAGCGGTGGCGCCAGCCGGATGGTGGAGTCGTTCGCGGCGTTCACGATCAGTCCGGCGTCGAGCGCCGCGGCGGAGAGCGCCTGGGCGGCCGGTTCCGTGAGCGCGACGCCGAGGAGCAGCCCCCTGCCCCGCACGCCCTCGACGAGCGGCGACCCCATGGCGAGGATGCGCTCTCGCAGTTCGGCACCGCGCCGGGCCGCATTGCCGACGAGGCCCGCGCGCTCGATCTCGGCGAGCACGGCGTTCGCGACCGAGGTCGCGAGCGGGTTGCCGCCGAACGTGGAACCGTGCTGACCCTTCGAGAACAGCTCGGACGCGTGCCCGAACGTGACGAGCGCCCCGATGGGCATGCCGCCGCCGATGCCCTTCGCGACCGTGATCGCATCGGGCACGATGCCGGCGTGCTGGTAGGCGAACCACTCGCCCGTGCGGCCGGCTCCGGTCTGCACCTCGTCGAGGATGAGGAGCGCCCCGTGCCGGCGGGTGAGCTCGCGGGCCGCCTGCAGGTAGCCGTCGGGCAGGTCGAGCACGCCGGCCTCGCCCTTGATCGGCTCGACGATCAGCGCGGCGACGGACTCGTCGACCTCGGCCTCGAGCGACTCGATCGTCGTCGGCAGGTGCTCGACGCCTCCGGGCAGCGGCTCGAACGCGTCGCGCATCGCGGGCTTGCCGGTGAGCGCGAGCGACCCCATCGTGCGGCCGTGGAACGCGTCGACGAGTGCCAGCACGCGCGTGCGCGCGCCGCCGGAGTTGTTGAGGCGCGCGAGCTTGAACGCGGCCTCGTTCGCCTCGGCGCCGGAGTTGCCGAACCACACGCGCCCGGATTCGCCGGCGCCGGTGAGGCGCGTGAGCCGGTCGGCGAGTTCGAGTGCCGGCCCGGTCGCGAAGTAGTTCGACACGTGCGCGAGCGTGGCCGCCTGCCGCGACACCGCGTCGACGAACACCGGGTGCGCGTGGCCGAGCGAGTTCACGGCGATGCCGGCGAGGAAGTCGAGGTACCGCGTGCCCTGGTCGTCCCAGACCCAGCAGCCCTCGCCGCGCTCGAGCTTCGCGAGCGGCATCCCGAGCGTGCGCATCATGCGCCGGCCGAACCGGTCGCGCCAGTCGTGCGCGGGCCCGCTCACGAGACGGCCCCCGCGGCATCCGTCGACGACGCACCGGCAACGGATGCCGCGGCATCCGCCGACGCCACGACCTCGGTGCCGATCCCCTGCTGCGTGAAGATCTCGAGCAGGATCGAGTGCGGCACCCGGCCGTCGATGATCGCCGCCTTGGGCACGCCGCCGGCGACCGCCTCGAGGCAGGCCGTCATCTTCGGGATCATGCCCGATTCGAGCGACGGCAGCAGCGCCTCGAGGTCGGGCACCGAGATCTCGGAGACGAGCGAGTCGCGGTTCGGCCAGTCGCGGTACAGGCCCGCGACGTCGGTGAGGATCACGAGCTTCGCCGCGCCGAGTGCGACCGCGAGCGATGCGGCGGCCGAGTCGGCGTTGACGTTCAGCGACTGTCCCGGATGGTCGAGGTCGGGCGCGATCGACGACACGACGGGGATCCGGCGGGCCTCGAGCTGCGCGTGCACCGCCTCGGGGTCGACCGCGACGACGTCGCCCACGAGCCCGAGGTCGACCTCCTCGCCGTCCACCACCGCCCCGCGCCGACGGCCGCGGAACAGGCCCGCGTCCTCGCCGGAGAGCCCCGCCGCGAGCGGTCCGTGCTCGTTGACGAGGCTCACGAGCTCTCGGTTCACCTGGCCCGACAGCACCATGCGCACGACGTCCATCGTCTCGGGGCTCGTCACCCGGTACCCGCCGCGGAACTCGCTCGGGATGCCGAGGCGCTCGAGCATGGACGAGATCTGCGGGCCGCCGCCGTGCACCACCACCGGCCGGATGCCGGCGTAGCGGAGGTACACCATGTCCTCGGCGAACGCGCGCTGCAGCTCGGGGCTGACCATCGCGTTGCCGCCGAACTTCACGACGATGATCTCGCCGTGGAACCGCTTCAGCCACGGCAAGGACTCGATGAGGGTCTCCGCCTTGCGGGCGGCGGCAGCGGCATCCGCTCGGGCGTCGCCGTCGGGGGTCATGTGCTCCTCGCTCATGCTCAGCTCGAGTACGCGCTGTTCTCGTGCACGTAGTCGTGCGTGAGGTCGTTCGTCCAGATGGTGGCGGATGCCTCGCCCGCGTGCAGCTCGATGAGCACGTGCGTGGCGCGCGGCGTCAGGTCGACCTCGTCGCGGGGCCGGTCGGGCCGTCCGGCGTGGCACACGCGGACGCCGTTCATCGTGACGTCGACGAGGTAGGGGTCGAACGGGGCCCGGGTCGTGCCGATCGCGGCGAGCACCCGGCCCCAGTTCGGGTCGTTGCCGAAGATCGCGGCCTTGAACAGGTTGTTCCGGGCGACCGATCGACCCACCTCGACCGCGTCGTCCTCGGTGGTCGCGCCGTGCACCTCGATGGCGATGTCGTGGCTCGCACCTTCGGCGTCGGACTGCAGCTGCAGCGCGAGTTCGCGGCAGGCGGTGGTGAGCGCCTCCGTAAAGGTCTGCGGGTCGGGCACGACCCGCGACGCGCCCGAGGCGAGGAGCGTGACCTGGTCGTTCGTCGACATGCAGCCGTCCGAGTCGAGCCGGTCGAACGTGACCCTCGTCGCCTGCCGCAACGCCCGGTCGAGCTCGGGCGAGGGCACCTCGGCGTCGGTGGTGAGCACCACGAGCATGGTCGCGAGGCCCGGTGCGAGCATGCCCGCGCCCTTCGCCATGCCCCCGATGCGCCATCCGTCGACCTGCACGTCGACCGTCTTCGGCCGCGAGTCGGTGGTCATGATCGCACGCGCCGCGTCGTCGCCGGCCGACTCGTCGGCGGAGAGGCGATCGACCGCGGAGAGCACGCCCTCCTCGACCACCTCGCCGTCCAGTTGCTCGCCGATGAGGCCGGTCGAGCAGACGAGGACGTCGCCGGATGAGACGTGCAGGGCGGATGCCGCGGCCTCGGCCGTGCGATGCGCGACCTGGAATCCCTCGGACCCCGTGAAGCAGTTGGCCCCGCCGGAGTTCAGCACGACCGCCGCGACCGTCCCGTCGGCGACCGCCTGCTCGGACCAAAGGATCGGGTTGGCCTTGGCCCGGTTGGACGTGAACACCGCGGCCGCGTGCTGGCCCGGCCCACGGTTCACGACGAGCGCGAGGTCGAGTGCGCCCGTGCGCTTGATGCCGGCGGCGATGCCCGCGGCCTCGAATCCTGCAGGCGAGGTGATGCTCACGGTGCGACTCCGTTCACGGGGAGGCCGGTGGTCTCGGCCAGGCCGAGTGCGATGTTCGCCGACTGGATCGCGGCGCCCGCGGTGCCCTTGACCAGGTTGTCGACGGCGGTCACCACGACGACCCGGCCCGCTGCCTCGTCGACGGCGAGCCCCATGAGCGCGGTGTTCGCGCCGAGGACGTCGGCCGTTCGCGGGAACTGCCCCGAGGGGAGGACCTGCACGAAGGTCTCGGCCGCGTAGGCGTCCTCCCAGGCGGCGCGCACTGCCGCGGCACCCGTGCCGGGGACGATGCGGGCGGTCGAGGTCGCGAGGATGCCGCGCGACATCGGCACGATCACCGGCGTGAACGAGAGCGAGGGTGCGGCGGCTCCCGCCCAGCGGAGCGCCTGCTGGATCTCGGGGATATGGCGGTGCGTGCCGCCGACGGCATACGGGTTCGCGGAACCCAGGATCTCGGAGCCCAGCAGGTGCGCCTTCAGCGCGCGACCGGCGCCCGACGGGCCGACGGCGAGCACCGACACGATGTCGCGGTCCTCGATGACGCCCGCGCGGATGCCGGGGGCGAGCGAGAGCGCGACGGCCGACGCGTTGCATCCCGGCGCCGCGATGCGACGTGTCTTCGCGAGGCGGGTGCGCTGCGTGCCCGACAGCCGCGGCAGCTCCGGGACGCCGTACGCCCACGCGCCGTGGAAGTCGCCGCCGTAGAACGCGGCCCAGTCGCCGGAGTCCTCGAGGCGGTGGTCGGCGCCGCAGTCGACCACGAGCGTGTCGTCGGAGAGCTCGGCGGCGATCGCGCCCGACGCGCCGTGCGGCAACGCGAGGAACACGACGTCGTGGCCCGCGAGGGTGGCTGCCGAGGTCTCCTTGAGCGTCAGGTGCGTGTAGCTGCGCAGATGCGGCTGCACCGCGGTCAGCGGCTGCCCGGCATTCGAGTGAGCGGTGACGGTGCGCACGTCGAACTGGGGATGGTCGGCGAGGAGGCGCAGCAGCTCCCCGCCCGCGTAGCCGGACGCGCCGGAGACGGCGACGGTGTACGTCATGGATTCCACCTTATGGGCTGATCGGTCGGGTGAGACGGTTCCGGCGACGCCCAGGACGGCAGGGTCAGGCCGTCACGGGAGTCGCCTGGATTCGGCGCTCGACCCGACGTCGGCCATGCGACACCGCGGCACGCGCATCGCGTGCGGGGATGGCGGACCGACCGGTGGACATGCGGCGACCCTACCGATCCGCCCGGCGCACTCGCAAATCCGCGGCGCAGCGCGCCTCGCGGCGACTCAGACGTCCTCGCCGCGCGTACGCACCCATGCCCGGTCGACGAGCTCCTCCAGCACGTGCCGGTCGATCGTGGAGAGCCGGCCGACCCAGAGGCAATCGGCGCCCCGCTTGACCTTGCCGAGCCGGTCGATGAGCTCATCGGCCCCCGGCGTCTGCAGGCCGTAGAGCGAGATCGCGGCCTTCCGCGGCGAGAAGCTCACCACCGGCCAGTCACCCTCGCGACCGGACGCGTACCGGAGGTGGTGCAGCCCGTAGCCGACGATCGACGGACCCCACATGACCGCGTCGGTGCCGGTCACGCGGTCGTACAGTTCGCGGAGTTCGAAGCCGTCCTCACGGCGCCCCGCCGGCTCGACGGCGGCGAGGAAGTCGGACACCGACGCCCCGGTCGGCTGGGTCTTCGCTTCGGCCATGCCCCACCGTACCGCCGGGGTCCGATCGGCGGCACCCCCCATGCCGGGTCGGTGGAACCACGAGGGCGCCCGGCCTGCGTCGGCAGGGCGCCCTCGAGGCGATCCGTCGACGGATGCCGCTACTCGCGGATCGCCGCCCCCGTGCGCTCAGCGGCGAGGGCCGCGCCCGCGAGCTTGGCGTCGCTGGCCTCGGCTGCGGTCAACGTGCGGTCGCCCGCGCGGAACCGGAGAGCGAACGTCAGGCTCTTGGAACCCTCGGGCACGCCCGGGCCGCGGTAGTCGTCGACGAGCTGCAGGTGCTCGAGCAGGTCGCCCGCGCCGTCGCGCACGGCCTCCGCCACGCGGGCGGCCGGCACGTCGGCGCCCACGACGAGCGACAGGTCCTGCGTCGCCGCGGGCAGCGTGCCGATCGGTCGCGCCTCGACCGCCGGGTCGGTGAGCGCGATGATCGCATCGAGGTCGACCTCGGCGACCGCCACGACGCGCGGCAGGTCGGCCCCGGCGGCGTACCCCGGGTGCAGCTCGCCGGCGTAGCCGACCAGCTGCCCGGCCACCCGCACCTCGGCGGTGCGGCCCGGGTGCAGCGCCTGGTGGGCGCCTTGCGCGAACTCGACCTCCGCGCCCGCGGCATGGGCGATGCGGCGCACCGCATCGAGCGCGTCGGCGATCCCGGCGGGCTCGGCGGCGCGGCCGGGCTGCTTCGCACGCAGGTCTCCGGTCAAGAGGACGGCGATGTGGCGCGGCTGAGCCGGGATCCCGGCGTTCAGCTCGTCGAGCACGGACGCGGCCGGCCGCTTCCACCCGATCGGCAGCTCGGCCGTGCCGTACTCGCGGCCCGTCTCCGGCAGGAACACGAGGCCGAGTTCGAACACGTCGAGGTCGACGAGCCCGCGCGAGAGGTTGCGGCGCGCGACACCGATCAGCCCCGGCAGGAGCGAGCGACGCAGGTACGGCGTCGACGCGTCGAGCGCGTTGGCGAGCCTCACGCTCGCCACCGGGGAGCCGTCGACGCTGCCGTAGGCGGCGTTCTCGGCCTCGGTGACGAACGGGAACGCGAGCACCTCGGTCGCGCCGCCCGCCGCGAGCGCGTCGGCGACGCCGCGCCGGATGCGCTGGGCGCGCGTGAGCCCGCGGCCGGGCGGGGCGACGGGCAGCACCGACGGGATGCGGTCGTAGCCGAGCAGGCGCGCGACCTCCTCCGCGAGGTCGGCCTTCGCGGTGAGGTCGGGCCGCCAGGTCGGCGGGACGACGGAGAACCCGCCGTCGACGCGCGTCACACGGCCGCCGATCTCGGCGAGTGCGTCGTGCACCTCGTCGTCGGAGTACTCCACGCCGATGAGCTGGGTGACGTAGCCGTCGGGCAGCAGGATCGCGTCGCGTTCGGGCGCGGAGTGGATGAGCGAGCCGGTCTCGTCGGCGGTGCCGCCGGCGAGGTCGACGAGCAGTTGCGCGACGCGTGCGGCCGCCGCGCCGGCGATCGCGGGGTCGACCCCGCGCTCGAAGCGCTTGGACGCCTCGCTCGGCAGCTTGTGCCGGCGTGCGGTGCGTGCGATCGACACAGTGTCGAAGTTCGCCGCCTCGATGAGCACATTGCGGGTCTCGTCGCCGATCTCGGTGTCTGCGCCGCCCATGACGCCCGCGAGGCCGATCGCGCCGCGGTCGTCGGTGATGAGCAGGTCCTCGGGGTGGAGTTCCCGCACCTTGCCGTCGAGCGTCTCGAGCGTCTCACCAGGGTGCGCGCGACGCACGACGATGCCACCCTGCAGCGCATCGAGGTCGTACCCGTGGATGGGCTGGCCGAGCTCGAGCATCACGTAGTTGGTGATGTCGACGGGCAGCGACAGCGAGCGGATGCCTGCGAGCTTGAGCCGCGCGACCATCCACGCCGGCGTGGGCCGGGTCGGGTCGATGCCCCGCACGATCCGGGTCGCGAACACGCTCGCGCCGACGCGGCCGCGGATGGGCGCGTCGTCGCGGACCTCGACGGGGAAGGCCTCGGAGGAGGCATCCGCGGCCGCCACCTGCGCTGCCGGGTCGCGGAACACGGCGCCGGTGGCGTGGGCGTACTCGCGAGCGACGCCGCGGATCGAGAACGCGTAGCCGCGGTCGGGCGTCACGTTGATCTCGACCGCCGCGTCGTCGAGCCCGAGGAGCGCGATCGCGTCGGTGCCCACGGGCGCGTCGACGCCGAGGGTCGAGAGGCGCAGGATGCCGTCGTGGTCCTCCCCGAGCCCGAGTTCCTTCGTCGACGCGATCATGCCGTCGGAGACGTGCCCGTAGGTCTTCCGCGCGGCGATCGGGAACGGGCCCGGCAGCACGGAGCCCGGCAGCGTCACGACGACCTTGTCGCCGACGAAGAAGTTGCGGGCGCCGCACACGATGCCGTGCACGGCGGCGCCTCCGTCGGCCGCCGTCTCGCCGTCGGGCGCGACGCGAACCTGGCACCAGCGGATGGTCTTGCCGTTGGACTGCGGCTCCTCGACGAACTCGAGGACCTCGCCGACCACGATCGGACCCTGGAGGTCGAACGTGTGCACGTCCTCCTCCTCGAGCCCGACGCGCACGAGCGCGGCGTGCACCTCCTCCAAGGACGTGCCAGGGGGCAGGTCGACGTACTCGGCGAGCCAGCTGAGCGGCACTCGCATCTCTAGACCACCATTCCGAACTGCTGTGAGAAGCGGATGTCGCCCTCGGCCATGTCGCGCATGTCCTGCACGCCGTTGCGGAGCATGAGTCCCCGCTCGATGCCCATGCCGAAGGCGAAGCCCGTGTACACCTCGGGGTCGATGCCCGCAGCACGGAGCACGTTGGGGTGCACCATGCCGCACCCGCCCCACTCGATCCAGCGCGCCCCGCCCTTGAACGTCGGGTGCCAGAAGTCGAGCTCGGCGGAGGGCTCGGTGAACGGGAAGAAGCTGGGCCGCAGTCTCACCTTGGCGTCGTCGCCGAAGATGGACTTCACGAAGTGGTCGAGCGTGCCCCTGAGGTGCGCCATGGTGAGGCCCTTGTCGACGGCGAGACCCTCGAACTGCATGAACACGGGCAGGTGCGTCGCGTCGAACTCGTCGGTGCGGTACACGCGCCCGGGCGCGAGCACGTAGATCGGCACCTCGCGTTCGAGCATGGAGCGCACCTGCACCGGGCTCGTGTGCGTGCGCAGCACGAGGTGCGACTCGGGCGGGTCGACGAAGAACGTGTCCTGCATCGCGCGGGCGGGGTGGTCGGCGTCGAAGTTCAGCGCGTCGAAGTTGAACCACTCGCTCTCGACCTCGGGGCCCTCGGCGATCTCCCAGCCCATGCCGGTGAACACGTCGCACACCCGATCCTGCAGCAGGGCGAGCGGATGCCGCGCGCCGGGCGCGAAGCGCGACGGCAGCGCGGTGACGTCCACCGTCTCGGCGGCGAGCTGCGCCTCCGCCTCGGCCTCGAGGATCTCGGCCTCTCGGGTGGCGAACGCCTGGTTCACGCGGCCGCGCGCGGAACCCACGAGCTTGCCGAGGGCGGCCTTCTGGTCGTTCGGGACATTGCGCAACGACGCGTTGAGGCGCGCCAGCACGGACTTCTCGCCGGTGTGCTCGGCGCGGACGGCCTTCAACGCCGCGGAGTCGCCGGCCGCGCCGATCGCGGCGAGCGCTGCATCGACGGCCGCGGCGACCGCGGGTTCGGTGATCTCAAGGGGCTCGGACACGAAGAACGAGTCTAGTGGGCGCGGCCGCCACGAGACGTGTCGAAGCCGGTCGGCGCCCGGGATCAGATCCCGCCGCGACCCCTCTGATCGCGCGACTGCTGTGCGTCGGCGATCGCCTTGGCCTGGAGGAGCGCCTGGTCCTCGTCATCCGGATTCAGCGCCGGGCCTCCCGTCTTGCTGGCCGTGCGTCGTGAGACCCAGCGCGCGAACCATGACAACGACAGGTTCATGATCAGGTACAGCACGAGCGCGACGACGAAGAACGAGAACAGGTAGTAGTTGCCGTAGAACGTCGCGAGCTGGTTCATGGTCACGCGCAGCAACTCGACGTAGCCGACGATGTAGCCGAGCGAGGTGTCCTTCAGCAGCACGACGAGCTGGGCGATGATGATCGGCAGCATCTGCCGGAACGCCTGCGGGAACTCGACGAGCATCTTCGACTGCATCGGGCGCATGCCGAGGCTGAGGCCCGCCTCGCGCTGGCCGCGGGGCAGTGAGGCCAGTCCGGCGCGCAGGGCCTCGCCGATGAGCGCACCGTTGTAGAGCGCGAGCGCGGCGACGACCGCCCAGAACGTGCCCGTGCTCAGCACCAGCAGGATGAACAGCATCATGAGCAGCACGGGCATGCCGCGCAGGAACTCGAGCACCACCGCGGTGGGGACGCGGATCCACCACGTCTGCGCGCTGCGCAGCAGGGAGAAGATGATGCCCAGGATGATGGCGAGCACGGCGGCGGTCAACGCGGCGCTGAGCGTGCCCCAGATGCCGACCGTGATGATGCGCTGCCACACGAGCGGCTCCGCCAGCGGCTCCCAGCGGGACGGGTCGAAGTACCCGGGGAGGTTGCCCTTCGGCGCCGCGAGGGTCAGTGCGACCCACGCGAGCCCCGCCAGGATCAGGACGGCGCCGATGATGGAGCTGATCAGGGAGCGACGGCGGGCGACGGGGCCCGGCGCGTCGAAGAGGACGCTCGCGCCGGTCATCGCTGCACCACCCAACGGCGTTCGAGGCGCGCCGCGAGGATTCCCAGCGGCACGGTGATGAGCAGGTAGAAGGTCGCGACGCCGAGCAGGATCGGGATGACCGCGTCGCCGCGGGCGTTCGCGAGGATGCGGCCGGTGGCGAAGAGGTCGACCACGAAGAACCCGCCCGCGACCGACGTGTTCTTCGTGAGTGCGATGAAGACGTTGATGAGCGGCGGCACCGTCATCCGGAACGCCTGGGGCAGCACGATGAGCCCCACGGTCTGGCCGAACCCGAAGCCGACGCTGCGCGCCGCCTCGGCCTGTCCGACGGGCACGCCGTTGATGCCCGACCGCAGCGCCTCCGCGATGAACGGCGAGGTGTACACCGACAGGCCGATCATCGCCGCGGTGACGTAGTCGAGCCGCGATCCGAGCAGCGGCAGCACGATCGCGGTGAAGAACAGCACGAGCGTGAGCGGGGTGTTGCGCACCAGCTCGGTGTAGCCCGTCGCGAACCAGCGCAGCGACGGCACCGGCGATATGCGCATCGCCGCGACCAGGGTGCCGATCACGAGGGCGGCGAGCCCCGAGACGCCGAGGAGCAGCAGCGTCATGCCGAAGCCCTCGAGGTACGCGGGCAGGTTGTCGATGACGGCGTCCACGCTCCTCCTTCTCTCAGTGGACCGGTGCCCGGCGCGTCGCGGCGGTCAGGCGGTCGAGGCGGGGCCCGGCGCTCGGCGCCGGACCCCGCCCGACGGGATCAGTAGCGGTCGACGGCCGGCGGGTCGCGGAACTCGAGCACGGTTCCTGCGGTCGCCTCCCACGCCTCCTCGTACCTGCCGTCCTCGTAGGCCTCCTCGAGCACGTCGTTGATGAAGTCGCGGAACTCGTCGTCGCCCTTCATGAGGCCGATGCCGTACGGCTCCTCGGTGAACGGCTCGCCCACGACCTTGAACTCACCCGGGTTCTGGTCGACCAGGCCCGCGAGGATCACGTTGTCGGTCGACACTGCGACGGCCTGGCCGCTGCGCAGCGGCTCGAGGCAGTTGCTGTACGTGTCGGTCTCGATCACCTCGGCGCCGATGTCGCGCAGGTTCGCGGCCGGAGTGGAACCGCTCACCGAGCACACCGGCTGGCCGACGAGGTCCTCTTCGCTCTGGATGTCCTCGTTGCTCTCGAGCACGAGGATCGACTGGCCCGCCTCGAAGTACGGTCCGGCGAAGTCGACGACCTGCTTGCGGTCGTCGTTGATCGTGTACGTCGCGACGACGATGTCGACCTCGCCGTTCTCGATGAAGGGCTCGCGGTTGGCCGACACGGTCTCGACCCACTCGATGTCTTCAGGGGCGATGCCGAGCTCGCTGGCGATGATCTTCCCGATCTCGACGTCGAAGCCGACGGGCACGCCGTCGGGGCCGACGAGGCCGAACAGCGGCTGGTCGAACTTCGTGCCGATCGTGATGGAGCCCGCCTCGGCGAGCTCGGCCATGGTCGTGCCCTCTTCGAACTCAGGGGCCTCCTCGACCGTGGGCTCCTCGGCGGCGTCGTCACCGGCATCGCCGGCGCAGCCGCTGAACAGGAGTGCGCTGGCGGCGGCCGCCGCGACGAGTGCGATTCTGCTGCGTCTCATGTCGTGCCTCATCTCTCGTGGTTCGTTCGGGTTCCCCGCCGCTCGTGGCAGCGGAGGTCTAGTGCTCGAGGATCTTCGACAGGAAGTCCTTCGCGCGATCGGTCTTCGGATGGTCGAAGAACTCCGCGGGCGTCGCCTCCTCGACGATCTTCCCGTCGGACATGAACAGCACGCGGTCGGCTGCCTTGCGCGCGAAGCCCATCTCGTGCGTGACGACGATCATCGTCATGCCCTGCTCGGCGAGGCTGACCATGACGTCGAGCACCTCGTTGATCATCTCGGGGTCGAGTGCGCTCGTCGGCTCGTCGAGGAGGATGAGCTTCGGGTTCATCGCGAGCGAGCGGGCGATCGCCACGCGCTGCTGCTGCCCTCCGGAGAGCTGCGCCGGCATCTTCTGCGCCTGGTTCGCGACGCCGACGCGCTCGAGGAGTTCCATCGCCTTGGCGTCGGCCTCCTTGCGCGACACCCGCCGCACCCTGATGGGCGCGAGCGTGACGTTCTCGAGCACGGTCTTGTGGGCGAACAGGTTGAACGACTGGAAGACCATGCCGACGTCGGCACGCAGCTTGGCGAGCCCCGCACCCTCTTCGGGCAGCTTCTCGCCGTCGATCGTGATGGTGCCCGAGTCGATGGTCTCGAGGCGGTTGATGGCCCGGCACAGCGTCGACTTGCCGGAGCCCGACGGGCCGATGACGACGACGACCTCGCCTCGGTTGACGACCGTGTTGATGTCGTTCAGCACGTGGAGCTCGCCGAAGTGCTTGTCGACGTGCTCGATGACCACGAGCGGTTCGCCGCGGCGGACCGAGATGTTCGACGTAGGAGGTGCGGGATCGGCCGGAGGCATACCCCTCAAACTAGGGCGCTGCGGCATCGCGCGGCCACCCACGCGCGGGGGGGTTTACCGATTCGTGACCTAGAGGTCGCGCTGGGCGAAGGCGCTCTCGTACAGGCAGACGGATGCCGCGGTCGCGAGATTCATCGACTCCGCATGCCCGTAGATCGGCACGGTCACCACCCGATCGGCGAGCGCGAGCCTGTCGTCGGAGAGCCCGCGCGCCTCGTTCCCGAACAGCCACGCGGTCGGGCGTTCGAGGAGGCCCTCCCGCCGGGCGGAGAGGAGGTCCTCGCCCTTGACGTCGGCCGCGAGGATCGTCAGGCCGGCCTCGCGGGCGCGCGCGATGACGTCCTCGAGCTCGGCGCCGACCGCGACCGGCAGGTGGAAGATCGACCCGGTCGACGACCTGACGACCTTCGGGTTGTAGAGGTCGACCGCGCGGCCGGTGAAGACGACGGCGTCGGCGCCCGCGGCATCCGCTGCCCGCACGATCGTGCCGGCGTTGCCGGGGTCACGCACCTCCTCGAGGATCGCGACCAGCTTCGGCTTCGTCGCGAACACGTCCTTCACGGCGGTCGGGAACTGGTGGCAGACGGCGACGAAGCCCTGCGGCGTGACCGTGTCGGCCATCGCGTGCAGCACCTCTTCGGAGACGTACTCGACGTCGACGCCCGCGTCGATGGCGGTGTCGCCGATGTCGCTGTAGCGCTCGATCGCGGTCGGCGTGGCGTAGAGCTCGACGACGAGCTGCGGGCGGAACGTCAGCGCCTCGGCGACCGCCTGCGGCCCCTCGAGCAGGAACATGCCCGTCTCGGCGCGCGCCGGCTTCTTCGCGAGCTTCGCGACGGCCCGCACGCGCGGCGACCTCGGGTTCTCGAGCATGCCGCCAGTCTATTGACCGTGCCCGCGAGGCGCGGGAGCACCCGCCGAGGGATGCCGCACACGTCGCCGAGCGCCCGCGGCATCCGCTCGCAGACGACGAACGGCCCGGCACCCACGGGGGATGCCGGGCCGTTCGAACCGGAAGGCGGAGGACTACGCCGCGTTCTTCGGGGCGTTCACGTCGCTCGGGAGCGCCTGCTTGGCGGTCTCGACGAGGCCCGCGAACACCGCGGGCTCGTTCACGGCGAGCTCGGCGAGGATGCGACGGTCGACCTCGACACCCGCGAGGCCGAGGCCCTGGATGAGGCGGTTGTACGTGATGCCGTTCTGGCGCGCGGCCGCGTTGATCCGCTGGATCCAGAGGCGACGGAAGTCGCCCTTCTTCTTGCGGCGGTCGTTGTACGAGTAGACGAGCGAGTGGGTGACCTGCTCCTTCGCCTTGCGGTACAGGCGCGAACGCTGCCCGCGGTATCCCTCGGCGCGCTCGAGGATGACCCGACGCTTCTTGTGGGCGTTGACCGCCCGCTTCACTCTTGCCATTGCTCTGTTACTTCCTTATCGGGTCTCGTCGCTCAGCGACCGAGCAGCTTCTTGATGACCTTGGTGTCGGGCGCCGAGGCGACCTTGTCCTGGTTCAGACGGCGGGTGCGCACCGAGGACTTGCCCTCGAGGTTGTGCCGCATACCGGCCTGCTGCTTCTTGATCTTGCCGCTGCCGGTGACCTTGAAGCGCTTCTTGGACCCGGAGTGGGTCTTCTGCTTCGGCATCTCGTGTTTCTCCTTGGTTCTGCCGCCACTCGGGGTGGCGGACGATGTGCTGGCCTAGGCCTCGGTGGCCTCGGCCGTCTGCGGGTCGTCGCCCTCGGACTCGGCCGGGGGGCGCTGCTTCGCCGCAGCACGCTGTGCGTTCGCCTCGGCCTTGGCCTCGGACTTGTTCTTCAGGGGAGCGATGACCATCACCATGTTGCGGCCGTCGATCGTGGGGTTGTGCTCGACGGTGCCGTACTCGGCCACGTCCTCCGCGAAGCGCTGCAGGAGGCGGACGCCCATCTCGGGGCGCGACTGCTCGCGACCCCGGAAGAGGATCATCGCCTTCACCTTGTCGCCGGCCTTCAGGAAGCCGACGGCGCGCTTCATCTTGGTCTCGTAGTCGTGCTTGTCGATCTTGAGGCGGAACCGGACCTCCTTGAGGATCGTGTTCGCCTGGTTGCGCCGAGCCTCCTTGGCCTTCTGCGCAGCCTCGTACTTGTACTTGCCGTAGTCCATGATCTTGACGACCGGCGGACGGGAGTTCGGCGCGACTTCGACGAGATCGAGGTCGGCCTCCTGCGCGAGCCGCAGTGCCACCTCGATCTTCACGACGCCGACCTGCTCTCCGCCTGGGCCCACGAGGCGGACCTCGGGGACGCGGATACGGTCATTGGTACGCGGATCGCTGATGCGTGTCTCCTCTACTCGAACTGTGGTTCCAGCTCATCGGGAGACGGATGCCGCCCGACGACGAGAGCGGAAATCCACGCGATGACCCCCGCGGAACGAATCCGCGGGCTCATGCGGCACCCTTGCTACTCCCCCGCCGGAACGGGGAAGCGGAGTGCGAACGACCCGGTAACCTTGATGAAGCGGTATGCGCGGGTGGGAGTCTCTCCACTTTCGTACCGGGGACTGGCCCCGGAGCCCGCAGTAGTCTAGCAGAGGAATCCCCCGGTGAGCGACACTTCGCCCGAGCCCACGCGTGCGCCCGAGCACGAGCAGCCCCTCGACCACGGAGCCGGCGGCGTCGCCGATGCGCCGGACGCCGCACAGGCCGTGACCGACGCGACGCGCGACATCGCCGACGTGCCCGCGGTCGAGGTCATCACCACCGCATCGGTCCACCTCATGAGCGCGGCCGCCGTGAAGGTCGGGCTCGCGGACGACCCCGCGTCGCAGACCGACCTCGACGAGGCACGCAAGCTGATCAACGCCCTCGCCGGGCTGATCACCGCGGGCGCGCCCGAGATCAGCGACATGCACGCGCGTTCGCTGCGCGACGGTCTCCGCTCGCTCCAACTCGCGTTCCGCGAGGCCTCCTCGATCCCCGACCCGATCGGCCAGGGGCCCGGAGAGAAGTGGACCGGCCCGGTCACCTAGACGCCGAGACGCCCCCGATGCCGAGGGCCGAGCGCAGGGCGTCCAGCAGATCGTTGGCGGTGTCGATCTCGGTGTTGGCCTCAGCGGCGAGGGCGTCCAGCGTCTCCAGGTCGCCGGCTTCGGCCGCCTCGCGCATCCGGGTCTCGAGATCGGTCAGGCGTCCGTCGCAGTCGCACAGCTCCCCGCCGACGACCAGGACCTCATCGGCGACGCCGATCGTGCTGTCGGCCTCGGTCCGTGCCGCATCGAGTTCGCCTTCGGCCGCGGCCAGGTCGTCCTCGGCGGTGACCAGGTCGGATTGCGCCGCCCGTAGATCCGTCTGGGCATCGTCGCGGGCCGCCGTGGCGCTGCTGGTCGCCAGCAGACCCGCGATGAGCGTGCCGAGGCCGATCACGAGCAGCACCGCCCCGGCGATGACGAGGATGAGTCGTCCCGCAGCGGGCCGCGGCCGAGGGGCGTCGACGTGGTCGGGTGCCCGGGCCGACTGCGCCTCTACCGGGGCCGTGTGCTGCTCGGCCGCTGCACGTTGGTCGAGCGGGCCCTCGGCCGGGGGCGAGGCGGGAGTCCGGTCCTCGGGAGGGACTGAATCGCTCATCGTTCCTCCTCCGCGGTGTCGAGGGCATCTCGCGCTTCGACGACGGCCTCGTCCAGCGCCCGAACTGCGGCGATCTCCTCGTCAACGGCGGCCGCGACGAGGGCGGACTGCTCCTGGAAGCAGGCAACGAGAGCGCTGACCTCCGTCGCCGCATTGGAGCACTCGACCAGGGCGTTGCGGGCGGCGACGGTCGCCTCGGACGCGGTCAGGACGGCGAAGCTCTGGCTCTCCACCTCCGCGATCAGGTCGGGAATGGAGGCAGCCGCCTCCCGAGCGGCGGCCGCCTGGGCTTCAGCAGCGTCCGCCTCCTCGGCGGTGGCGGCGGCCTGGGCTTCAAGGGCGGCGGCCTCGTCGCTGACGCCCGAGGCGCTGGTGAAGGCGAAGATCCCCACGGCCAGCAGGATCAGGCCCAGGACTCCCGCCGCACCGGCAGCGATGAGCGCCCAGGTGCGGGCGTACCACGGCATCGTCGGTGGCGGCTCTCCATCGTTCCGGTCGGACATTCCACCCCTCCGCTTCGTCGCTGCCGAGGAGTCCATGAGACCGGAGCACCGCACGAGCCGGAAGGGGCGAAGGTCCCCTCCGGCCATGGCGCCCCTCTACGGCTGGCAGTGCGGACACCAGTACGTCTCGCGCAGCTCGACGTCGTTGCGGCCGAAGCGGCCGTGCACGATCCGGGTGCCGCAGCGTCGGCACGATTCCCCCTCGCGCCCGTAGACCCACAGCCGTCGCCCCGGGCGCGTGTCGCCCGTGGTGGTGCGCTCGAGGCGCTCGCGGTTCGCGAAGATGACCCGCCGCGCGAGGTCGATCGTCGCTGCGAGGTCGATCTCGCCGATCGGCCGGTCGGGGCGGATGCCGCGGAGGAAGCACACCTCGTTGACGAGCACGTTGCCGAGGCCCGCGAGCTTGCGCTGGTCGGCGAGCGCGACGACGGCCGGAGCCGCCGGATCCGCGGCGAGGCGCCGTGCGGCCTCGGCCGCGTCCCAGTCGGGACCGAGCAGGTCGGGGCCGAGGTGGCCCATTCGGTCGGCCTCCTCGGATGCCGGGAAGACCTCGACGAGGCCGAGGTCGAAGCCGATCGCCGTGGCCTCCGCCGTCTCGATGACCGCTCGCGCACGGTGGGCGGGCCGAGGCCACTTCTGGCCGGGCCGGAGCACGCGCCACTCCCCCTCCATCTTGAGGTGGGAGTGCAGCACCCCGTCGCCGATGCGCATGAGCAGGTGCTTGCCGCGGCTGCCGACGGAGTGGACGACGTCGCCCGCGAGGTCGACGGTCGCGAACGCGGGCACGCGCAGGTCGCTGCGTGTCACGACGCGCCCGGCGAGCGCGTCATCGAGGCGTTTCGCGACGCGGAATACGGTGTCGCCCTCGGGCACGCCGGTCAGCTCCTCGCCTCGAAGCGGAGCCCCTGCGGCGTCTCGCGGAAGCCCGCCGCACGAAGTGGCGGGTCGAGAACGGACCCGTGGACGCCGCCGCCGTTGACCGACTCGACCCGGAACCGGGCGCCGCGGGCGCGCGAGAGCGCCTCGGCGAGGGCGGTCGCGCCGGACGTGAGCGCCTCCTCGTCGCCGGTGAACACGAGCGCCGTGCGGCCGCCGCGTTCGAGGTAGAACACCGCCTCGCCGTCGACGAGGGCGACGAGTGCACCGGCCTTCCGGGCGGGGCGGTGCGTGAGATCGACCGTCGGCTCGGGCCACTCGAGTGCGGCGCCGAACGGGTTCGCGGGGTCGGTCGCGGCGAGCACGACCGCGCCGCCCGCGGGCGCCTGCCGGAGCCGGTCGACCGCGGCGCTCGTGGCGAACTGCGCGCCGCCCTGGCCGTCGATGAAGTACCCGCGCCTCACCCGCCCGGTCTCCTCGAACCCGGCGAGCGTTCGATAGGCGAGCGCGAAGCCGCCGAGGATGTCCTCCGCGACCACGGAACCGCGGGTGACGACGCCGTAGCGTTCCAGCAGCGTCTCACCCAGCGCGTGCGCACGCGGCGTCGCGGCGTCGCTCGGCATGGGCAGCACCGACCAGCGGCCGGCCGCCCGCGGCGGCGCCGACCGCGGCGCCCGGGCCCCGTCGGCCGCGGCCGCGGCGGACGCGAGCGCCCGGCGCGACAGCGTGCGGCCGCGCAGTCGCGCCCGCGGCGCCGTCGCCTTCGTCTTGTGCGCGCCGCCGCCGGTGAGGAGGCCCCGCACGGGCGCGAACGTGTCGTTCGTGACGAGTCCGGCCCAGACGAGCCGCCACAGTGCGTCGAGCACCGCCGTCTCGTCGGTGCCTCCCACGGCGTCGACGAGCTGGCGGAAGAAGTAGGCGCCGCCGCCGCCGAGCACGGCGAGCAGCTCGGTCTCGAGCGGGTCGAGCGGCTGGTCGGCTGGCGCGGGCATGGTGAGCTTCGCGGTGTCGGCGAGGTGGAGGCTGACCCAGCCGTCGTCGCCCGAGAGCGAGCCCTGCCCGACCCAGAGCACCTCGCCGTTCGCCGTGAGCTCGTCGAGCATGTCTGGGCGGTAGTCGCCGACCCGGGCGCGGAGGACGAACGTCTCCCACGCCGACGCGGGGATGCGGACGCCCTCGAGCTGCTCGATGACCGCCGCCACGCCGTCGACGCCGCGCAGGCGCCCGCCGACGTGCTGCCAGTCGGGCAGGAACCTGGCGAACTCGCGCGGGGCGACGGGTTCGACCTCCTCGCGGAGCGCCGCGAGCGAGCGGCGGCGCAGGCGCCTCAGCACCTCGGCGTCGCACCACTCGGTACCGGTGCCGTGCGGCAGGAACGCCCCCTCGACGAGTCGGCGGTCGCCCGCGAGGCGGGCGAGCGCGGCGTGCGCGATGGCCGCGCCGATCCCGAAGCGCTCGGCGACGGCGTGCGTCGTGAAGGGACCGTGCGTGCGTGCGTAGCGGCTCACGAGGTCGCCGAGCGGGTCGCGCACGGCCTCGCCGAACACCTCCGGCAGGCCCGGCGGGATCGGCACGCCGAGCGCGTCGCGCAGGCGGCTGAGGTCCTCCACGGCGACGATCCAATCGCCGCCCGCGTAGCGCACCCGCGCCGCGCGGCGCGCGGTGACGAGAGCGTCGACGGATGCCGCGGCATCCGTCGACGCGTCGACGCGCTCGGCGACCTCGGCCGCGGTCAGCGGTCCGAGCTCGCGCAGCAGGTCGGCCGCCCCCTCCTCGCCCGTCGCGAGCCGATCGGGATGGCGCCGCTGCAGCATGCGCTCGGTCTCCTCGACCACGGCCGGGTCGAGGAGCTCGCGCAGCTCGACCGTGCCGAGCAATTCGGCCAGCAGGCCCGGGTCGAGCGAGAGCGCGGCCGCCCGGCGTTCGGCGAGCGGCGCGTCGCCCTCGTACATGAACGCGCCGACGTAGCCGAACAGCAGGCTCGCGGCGAAGGGGCTCGCGGTGTCGGTCGCGACGTCGACGAACCGCACGCGACGCGCGCGGATGCGTTCGGCGATCGCGGTGAGCGCCGGCAGGTCGTAGACGTCCTGCAGGCACTCGCGCACGGCCTCGAGCACGATCGGGAAGTCGGGGAAGTCGCGCGCGACCTCGAGCAGCTGCGACGCCTTCTGCCGCTGCTGCCACAGCGGCGACCGCTTGCCCGGGTTCTGGCGCGGCAGCAGCAGCGCCCGCGCCGCGCACTCGCGGAAGCGCGACGCGAACAGCGCCGAGTCGCCGACGCGCTCCGTCGCGACCTGCGCGAGCTCGGCCGGGTCGAAGTCGAACAGCTCGCTGCCGGGCGGTTCGTCGGCCGTGTCGGGCAGTCGCAGCACGATGCCGTCGTCGCTCGCGACCGCGTGCGACTCGAGGCCGAAGCGCTCCTGGACGCGGGCGTCGACGGCGAGCGCCCACGGCGCGTGCACGCGCATGCCGTACGGCGAGTGCAGCACGATGCGCCAATCGCCGAGCTCGTCGCGGAACCGCTCGACCACGAGGTTCTGGTCGTCGGGCACCACGCGCGTGGCGTCGCGCTGGTCGGAGATGAAGCGCACGAGGTTCGCGCCCGCGCGTTCGTCGAGCCCGGCCGATTCGCAGCGCGCGATGGCAGCGGATGCGTCGGCGCCCGCCAGCTCGCCGATGAACCCGCCGATCGCTTCGCCGAGCTCGGCGGGCCGGCCGATGCCGTCGCCCTTCCAGAACGGCAGCCGGCCGGGCTCCCCGAACGCCGGCGAGACGATGACGCGGTCGTGCGTGATCTCCTGGATGCGCCAGCTCGTCGCGCCGAGCGCGAACACGTCGCCGACCCGCGACTCGTACACCATCTCTTCGTCGAGCTCGCCGACGCGCCGGCCCGGACCGGCGTCGCCGACCATGAAGACGCCGAAGAGCCCGCGGTCGGGGATGGTGCCACCGGAGGTCACCGCGAGGCGCTGCGCCCCCCGCCGGCCCGTGATCGTGCCGGCGTCGCGATCCCACACGATGCGCGGTCGCAGCTCGCCGAACCGGTCGGACGGATAGCGGCCCGCGAGCAGGTCGAGCGTCGCGTCGAACACCGAGCGCGGGAGCGCGTGGAACGGCGCCGCGCGCCGTACCACGTCGAACCAGTGCTCGACCTCCCACTCGTCGACCGCCGACGCGGCGACGGTCTGCTGCGCCAGCACGTCGAGGGGGTTCGCGGGGATCCGCAGCGGCTCGATGCCGCCCGCCACCATCCGCTCGGCCACCACGGCGGAGTGCAGGAGGTCGGCACGGTGCTTGGGGAACATCAGGCCCTTGGAGACCTCGCCGACCTGGTGCCCGGCGCGCCCGATGCGCTGGAGCCCGCTCGCGACCGACGGTGGGGACTCGACCTGCATGACGAGGTCGACGGCGCCCATGTCGATGCCGAGCTCGAGGCTCGACGTCGCCACGACGCACCTCAGCCGCCCGGCCTTGAGGTCGGCCTCGACGAACGCGCGCTCCTCCTTGCTCACCGAGCCGTGGTGCGAGCGCGCGATCACGGGCTCGGCGCCGGCGGTGAGGCCCGACGCACCCGGCAGCTCGGCCGGAGGCCGGCGGATCGCGACCGATGCGGCCCCCGCCGGAGCGATCGGGGCGGCCGCCGCGGCTCCGCCCGATCCGTCGACAGCGACGGACGCCGCAGCGACCGACCGCTCGAGCTCCCCGCCGCCACCTTCCCCCTCGGGCGGCGCGTTCCGCTCGGCCCACAGCTCGTTGAGCCGCGCCGTGAGGCGTTCGGCGAGCCGCCGGGAGTTCGCGAACACGATCGTGGAGCGATGCGCGAGCACCTCGTCGAGGATCGCCTCCTCGACGTGCGGCCACACCGACCCTCCGCCCTCGCCCGACAGGTCGGCCAGGTCGTCGACGGGCACGGTCACCCGCAGGTCGAACCGCTTGCCCGAGGGCGGCGCGACGATCGAGACGGGCCGCGTGCCCGAGAGGAACCGCGCGACCTCCTCGTGCGGGCGCACGGTCGCCGACAGGCCGATGCGCTGCACGGGCGCGCCCGCGAGCTCGTCGAGCCGCTCGAGCGAGAGCGCGAGGTGTGCGCCGCGCTTGCCGCCCGCGAGTGCGTGGATCTCGTCGACGATGACCGTGTCGACGCCGGCGAGCGTCTGTCTCGCCTGCGACGTGAGCATGAGGAACAGCGACTCGGGCGTCGTGATGAGGATGTCGGGCGGACGCTTCACGAGCGCGCGGCGGTCGGTCGGCGAGGTGTCGCCAGACCGGACCCCGACGGTGACGTCGGGCACCTCGACGCCCATCGCCGCGGCCGTGCGCGCGATGCCGACGAGCGGCGCGCGGAGGTTGCGCTCGACGTCGACGCCGAGGGCCTTGAGCGGCGAGATGTAGACCACGCGCGTCGCCCGCGGCGCGGCCTCCGTCACCTCGCCCGTCGCCGCGTCGACCGCCGGCGGCGCGTGGTGCAGCCGGTCGATCGCCGAGAGGAACGCCGCGAGCGTCTTGCCCGACCCCGTCGGGGCGACGACGAGCGCATGCTCGCCGCGCGAGATCGCCCGCCACGCCGCGTCCTGGACCGGTGTGGGCTCGCGGAACGACTCGGTGAACCACGCCCGCGTCGCGGGCGCGAACTCGTCGAGCGCCCCGGTCATCCCCCCATTCAAGCGGATGCCGCGGACATCGTCGCCGGGTCCCCCTCAGCCGCCCGAGCGCAACCCGGCGAGCGCGCGCTCGACGGCGGCGACCGTGCGGCGCGCCTGCGCGGCGTCCGTGCCCCAGTTGCTCACGGAGAAGCGCACGACGGCGCGGTCGTGCCAGCGCGAGGTCATCGCGAGCACCTCGCCGTCGGCCCAGAGCCGGGCGCTCAGCGCCTCGGTGGCCGCGTCGTCCTCGAGCGCGATGCAGACCTGCGTGAACACCACGTCGTTGAGGACCGTCACTGCGGGAAGTCGCGCGACCCCCTCGGCGATGATCCGCGCGGACTCCGCCAGCCGATCGATGAGCTCGGCCACGCCGTCACGACCCAGGTGGCGCAGCACCGCCCACGTCGGCACGCCGCGAGCCCGTCGCGACAGCTCGGCGACCTTCTCGTGCGGGTCGGCGCCGATGGCCGTCGCCTGCAGGTAGCTCGCATGCATGGTGAGGGCATGCCGCATCGCCGCGCCGTCGCGGACCATCGCGATGCCGCAGTCGTAGGGGACGTTGAGCGTCTTGTGCGCGTCGGTCGACCACGAGTCGGCGTCGGCGAGTCCCGCCGTGAGGTGCCGCAGCCGCGGGGACGCCGCAGCCCACAGGCCGAACGCGCCGTCGACGTGCACCCAGGCGCCCGCCTCGTGCGCGACGCGGCACGCCTCCTCGAAGGGATCGAACCCGCCGGAGTGGATGTTGCCGGCCTGCAGGCAGACGATCGCCGGTCCCTCGCCTGCTGCGAGCACCTCGCGCAGGGCGTCGGGCCGGATCCGACCCTGGTCGTCGGACGCCGCAGCGGCCGGGATGCCGAGTCCGAGGTACCGGCCGGCGAGGTCGATCGTGGCATGCCGCTCGGCGCCGACCACGAAGCGCACGCGCGGCCCGCCGGCGAGGCCGTCGCGGGCGACGTCCCACCCGGCACGGCGCAGCACCTCGTCGCGGGCCGCCGCCAGGCACGCGAACTGCGCCGTCGTGGCGCCGGTCGCGAAGCCGACCTCGCTCTCGGGCGGCAGTCCGAGCAGGTCGAGGATCCAGTCCGCCGCGACCTCCTCGACGGCGACCGTGCCGGGAGTGACGTTCCGCAGTCCGTTGTTCTGGTCCCAGGCCGACACGAGCCAGTCCGCGGCGAGCGCGACCGGCTGCGTGCCGCCGATCACCCAGCCGAAGAAGCGCGGCGAGCCCATCGCCATGAGCCCGGGCTCGATGCGCTCGACGAGCCGATCGATCACCTCCGCAGCCGGCTCGCCGTGCTCGGGGAGCTCGCGCCCGAGCGCGTCGCCGACCTCGTCAACCGACGCACGCGGTGGAATGGACCGTTCGGGCAGGGCGTCGAGCCATTCCGCCGCGTGCCTGCGGGCGAGGTCGAGCAGGGCGGGGTCGTGCGGCCGGAAGCTCGCGCCCGTCGCGGCCCCGGTCGATGCCTGGGTCATGATCCACCTGGATTCCGCGCGCCGTCGCGCAGTCCCGATCATGCTCCGCCGCGGATGCGCGAGTCAACGTCTCCGGGACCGCGGGCTCAGGCCGGACAGGTCACGTCGGCGGGCGGCACGACGCCGTCGACGAGGTACGCCTCCACCGCGGCATCCACGCACGCATCGCCCTTGTTGAACGCCGTGTGGCCCTCGCCCGTGCGCGTGACGAGCACGCCGCTCTCGAGTTGCGAGGCGACCGCGACCGCCCACGCGTGCGGCGTCGACGGGTCGCCCGTCGTGCCGAGCACGAGGATCGGCGCTGCGCCGGGCGCCGTGATCGCCACGCGCTCGAGCTCGGACCGGAAGGGCCACGACAGGCATGCGACGTCGCCGAAGGAGAAGTACACGCCGATGTGCGGCGCCTCCTTGCTGAGCGTCCGGGCCTCCTCCTTCATGACCTCGACGTTGTTCTGCGCGGTGTGGTCGAGGCAGTTCACCGCCCGGATCGCCTCCGGGAGGTTGCCCGAGTAGTCGCCCTCGGGCGTGCGGCCGTAGTAGCCGTCCACGACGGTCAGCGCGAACTCGGCCTGCCCGGCGAGCACGGTCGTGAAGACGGTGTCGAGCACGGGCCACGTGTCCTGCCGATAGAGCGGCGCGGCGATCGCGAGCAGCAGCGTGTCGACACCGAGCACGCGGCCGTCGGTCGACGGGATCGGGTTCTTGGCGACGGCGTCCAGGATCTCGCGCACGATCGGCAGCGCGTCATCCGCGGTGCCCTCGAACGGGCAGGTCGCGGCTGGGATGCAGGCCGTGAGATACGACCGGAGCGCGGCCTCGAAGCCCTTGGCCTGCGCAAGCGTGATCGCGGAACGGCCGAGGGACGGGTCGATGGGACCGTCGAGCACGAGCCGGCCGACGCGTTCGGGGAACAGGCCCGCGTAGACCGTGCCGAGGTAAGCGCCGTACGAGTACCCCAGGTAGGCCAGCTGCTCCTCGCCCAGCGCGGCCCGGAGCATGTCGAGGTCGCGCGCGACGCTCGCAGTGTCGACGTTGGCGAGCAGCTCGCCCGTGTTCCGCAGGCACGCCTGGCCGAAGCGATGCGTGAGCTCGTTCTGCGACGTGAGCCAGTCGGTCGTGCCGCGCACTCCGCGTGCCGGGGTGTACAGGAAGCTGTCGAGCTCCTTCGGCGGCAGGCAGTCGACCGCAGTCGAGCGACCGACACCGCGCGGATCGAAGCCGACGATGTCGTAGCGGTCCTGCAGGTTCTCGGTGGTGGCGACCTCGAGCCCGCTCGCGACCGCATCGTAGCCGGAGACCCCCGGACCGCCGGGGTTCATGAGCAGCGAGCCCACTCGATCGCCCCGCGCCGGCTGGCGGATGAGCGCGAGCTCGATCTCCGCTCCGGTCGGGGCATCCCAGTCGAGCGGCGCGATCGCGGTCGCGCACTGGAAGTCCCCGCACTGCTCCCAGCGCAGGACCTGGCCGTAGAACGGCTCGAGCGCGGCATCCACCTTCTCGCCGGTCGGCGTGGATTCGTCGACCACGGGAAAGAACGTGGACAGCCCGCAGGCGGTCAGGCTCGAGGCGACGACCGCCGCCGTCGCTGCTGCGACCAGGCGTCGCAGCCCCCTCCGCGCCCACACCATGACCCATAAGTATCGCTTCGGCGACGGAAGGGGCATGACCCCCGTTCTGGGGGTATGGCCCCCGAACGCGCCGCTGTCCCCCGGACATCGGGCGGAATCCCGCAGGAGGCCAGCCACCGTGGTCGATATGTACCCCGAATCGGGGCACCTGCCCCGGTTGCCGCCATAGCGCGAGCGCGGGATACTCGACGGGTCGCGGCACGGACTCGAACGGCGCACGCCGGTGTCGCGCAGGGGGGTAAGAGTCCTTTGAACTCATACGCGCTCGGAATCGACATCGGAACCACCTACACCGCGGCCGCAGTGGGCCGGCGGGAGGCCGACGGCGCCCTACGGCTGAGGCCGATCGACCTCGGCACGCGGAAATCCGCCGTGCCGACCGTCGTCTACCTCGGGGAGGACGGCGCCGTCGTCGTCGGCGAGGCCGCGGAGCGGCGCGCGATCGAATCGCCCGACCGCGTGGTCCGCGAGTTCAAGCGTCGCATCGGCGATGAGACGCCGCTGATCGTCGGCGACATCGCGGTGGCGCCCGAGGACCTGTTCGCGCTCCTCGCCCAGTGGGTCGTCGAGCGCGCCGAGGCCCAGGAGGGGGGATCGCCCGCTTCCGTCGCGCTGTCCTACCCCGCCGCATGGGGCGCGCACCGCATCGAGTCGGTCCGGACCGCGCTCGCGGGGGTCGGTCTCGGCGAGGTCGACCTCGTGAGCGAGCCCGAGGCCGCCGGGCTGAAGTACCTCTCTGAGCACGAACTCGAGGACGAGCGCGTCCTGGGCGTCTACGACCTCGGCGGAGGCACGTTCGACGTCGCCCTGCTGCGGCGCGAGGGCGACGACGGCCTGAGCCTGGTGGGTGCGCCCCGCGGGATCGACCGCCTCGGCGGCTCGGACTTCGACCAGCTCGTCTTCGAGCACGTCCGGGGAGCCGCCGGGGAGGCTTTCGCCGAGCTCGACGACGGAACGCCGGATGCGATCGTCGCCCTCGCCGGGGTGCGCCGTGAATGCACCGAGGCCAAGGAGGCGCTCTCGTTCGACGGCGAGACGGCCGTGCCCGTCATCCTCCCGTCCGGCCAGGCCCGCGTCCGGTTGGTACGGGCCGAGTTCGAGCAGATGATCGAACCCGACCTCCGGCGGACGGTCGACACGCTGCGCGACGCGATCGCCGCGGCGGAACTCGACGCCGATGCACTGTCTGCGATCCTGCTCATCGGCGGCTCGTCCCGCATCCCGGCCGTGACCCAGCTCATCTCCGCCGAGCTCGGGCTCCCCGTGGCCATCGACGTCGACCCGAAGGCATCCATCAGCCAGGGCGCCGCGATCGCGGCGGGCCGGCGACTCGAGGCGCCGCCTGCGCCGGAGCCCGCAGTCGAGGGCATGGCCGCCGAGGGCGACCACGACGAGGTGGCGGCGGACGGGGCGCGCCGCACGGCCGTGCCCGCGTGGCTGCTCGCGGCGGACTCGCCGCACCTCTCGATGGGGGTGCGCACCACGCTGCTCGCCGGTGCCGCGGCCGCGCTCCTCGCCGTGATCGTGCCGATCACGCCGCTCGGCGCGGGCGGTCAGCAGGACGGCTCGACCGGCGGTGCCGCGGAACTGGAGGGATCGAGCGCGACCGCCGCGGGCAGGTACGTCACCGGCGAAGCCACGGACTCGGGCGCCCCGCCGCGTGCGCCGCTCGCCGACGATCCCCTCACCCGTGCCGACGAATCCGAGGTGGAGGAGCCTGCGGGCCCGCTCAAGCCGGGCAAGTCCACGCCGACGACCACCAAGTCGACCTCGGGTTCGGCGGGAGCCGGATCGTCCGACGGCAGCGGGGACACCTCCGCGTCCGGTTCCACGACCGGCGACGGAGCGGCCGCCGATCCGACGACGGACCCGACGCCCGCGCCGGCACCCAGCACCGACCCGACCCCGGACCCCGCACCGGATCCGACCCCCGAGCCCAGCCCCGAGCCGGTGCCCGAGCCCAGCCCCGAGCCGGAACCGAGCCCCGAGCCCGTCCCGGAGCCCAGCCCCGAGCCGGTGCCCGAGCCGGAACCGAGCCCCGAGCCCGTCCCGGAGCCCAGCCCCGAGCCCACGGTCGCCCCTGACCCGACCACCGACCCGTCGCCGGAGCCCACGACCGCGCCATGACCGCATCCACGCATGCCACCGATTCCCACCGCCCGCCCGCCGTCGCCGGCTGGTCCGACGGCGAGGCGCTCGTCCGGCTGATCCTTCGCGGCTCCGACCGGGTGGTCGCCGGCGTGAGCGGTCCGGGCGGATCGGGCAAGTCGACGCTGCTCGAGCGGATGGCGGCGGAGCTCGATGCGGGCGGCGCGCGCGTCGTGCACGGCATCGAGCCCGACACCGAATTGGCGGTCGACGCCGGCGCGACGCCGGTCGTGATCCTCGTGGACGACGCGGAGCAGCTGGCCACCGGCGAGCTGTCCGTCCTCGACCGGGTGGTCGGCGACGACCTCGCTCATCTCGTGGTGGCCTTCCGCCCCTCGCCGTCCGCGCCCGTCGCACACGTGCTCGACCACGCCGGGCGGCGCCACTCGATGGTCATGCTCCACCCGCTCTCAGCCGCCGAGGTCATGGTGCGGTCCTCGGAGGTGTTCGGGGCCGCGGTCCAGCCGAGTGTCATCGACCGGATCCTCGACCTGACGGCCGGGAACCCTCGCCTCGTCGACCTGGCCCTCGTCGCGGTCCGGGACGACGGCTGGGGCCTCGAGGTCGACGCCCACGTTCCCGGCCAGGTGCTCGCGCACGTCGCCGAGGAGCTCGACGGGCTCGACCGGCCCACGCGCGAGTTCGTGCTCGCCCTCGCCGTCGGCTTCTCGGCATCGGGGCCCGCCTTCGCCACCGCACCGCGCTTCGCGCAGGCCGACACGCTCGCGCTCATGCAGGCGGCGCGGGCATCGGGCCTCGCGGGGGCCGATGGCCGGCTGACGCCACTCGTGCGCGCGGCGGTCCTCCGGGTGGCGTTGCCGGACGAGGCCTGGTCGCTCCGTCGCGAGCTCGTCGACGCGATCGAGGCCTCGGGCATGCCCCTCGACGATGCCGCGCTCTCGCTCGCCGAGCAGGGCTTCCGCGACGGTCGCGTCGCATCCGCGCTCGAGCGCGCCGGGGACGAGCTCCTCAGGACCGATCCGGCGGAGGCCGGCAGACGGTACGCGGCCGCCGTGGCGGCCGGAGCGGACCCGACCGCACTGGAGGCACGTCGGGCGTCCGCGGCCTGGGCTGCCGGCGACATCCGGGACGCGGAACGCCTCATCGACCGCCTGCTCGCCCGAGCCGGGTCTCCGGACGTCTGCCGCGCGGTCGAGGTCGCCGCCGCGGTCTGGGCGCGCCAGGGCCTGCTGCGGCAGAGCGCTGAGGCGTATGAGCGCCTCGCCGGCGACGAGTGCGCCTTCGGGCCGCTCGCCGTGGTCGGCCTGGCTGCGACCGGGGCGCTCGAGCGGGCGACCACGCTTCAGGCGACCGGCGACCGGGTCGCGTACCCGACGTCGTCCCATATGGCGATCGACCTCATGGCCGACGGCCTGCTGCGCCTCCTCGACGACGACCCGGACCGGGCGCTCGCATCGCTCCTCAGTGCGTCGAGCGTGCTGTCCGAGGCCGATGCGGCGACCGCACTGCCCGAGGTCCCCGCGGTGCTCGCGGCGCAGGTGGCCCTCGCCCTCGGCGAACTCAGCATCGCCGACGACGTGCTCTCGTCCGCGATCGAGGCGGGTCAGGGCGGCCCGGCCTTCTCTGCCCGGCTACAGCTCATGCGCGGCATGGTCTCGCTCCGCGCCGATCGCCCGCTGCACGCGCGCGAGCATCTCGCCGCCGCGATGGCGGATGCCGCGGCCCACCCGCTCGGCCTGCGCGACGAGCTCCTCGCGAGCGCGCTCCGCGTCGGCCTCGCCCGGCACCAGGGCGAGATCCCCGACCTGGTCCGGGCGTGGGAGGCGGCCCGCCACTCGATCGCCGGCATGCGCCCCGACCTGACGACGCTTCCGGCCCTGGCCGAACTCGTCGTCGCAGCCGCGCGCCTCGGGGAGATGCACCTCGTCGATGCGCACCTCACCGAGGTCTGGCGGATCCTCGACGACGTCGGCCACCCCGGGCCGCTCACCACGGCACTGCACTGGACGGAGATCGAGTCGGGGCTGCTCCGGAATGACGCCGCCGCGGTCGAACGCCACGCCGAGTCGCTCGATGCGCGCGTCGGCGATCGCACCGCGCAGCGCCTCGCGCGAGCCGCTCGCACCTGGGCGGCGGCACTCGCCGGCGAGGTCGACGTCGAGGCCGTCGAGCATTCGGCGCGCGAGCTCCGGGCTGCGGGCTACCCGTGGGATGCCGCGAGGCTCGCCGGGCACGCCGCCGCTCGCGCGGCGGAGCACCAGGACTCCCTGCGGTTGCTCGCACTGGCGCGGAGCCTCCACCCCGACGAGTCGAGACCCGCCGGGCTCGCGCGCGCGGACCGGAGCGCTTCGAGTGGCACGACGTCGTCGGCGCCGGGGCGCGACGATGCTCGGTTGAGCGCTCGCGAGCGCGAGGTGGCGCGCCTTGTACTCGAGGGCAAGACCTACGCGGAGATCGGGGAGGCGATCTTCATCTCGCCGCGCACCGCGGAGCACCACATCGCCCGCATCCGTCGCCGCCTCGGCGCCACCAACCGCTCCGACCTGATCGCGAAGCTGCGGACGGCGCTCGAGGCCGACGAGACGAGCTGAGCGAGCCGTTCGCCGGTCCCCGACCCCGACCTCCCGTTCGGGGGCCCTGCCGAATCCCCTAACGGGCCGCCGCGGATTCCCCCATCCCCCCTACCGTCACCGGAAAGCACGGGGCTCGCCCCCGATGTCCCGGGATCGGCAGAAGAGGAAGGTGTCTCTCGGGGGACCGGCGCAGGTGTCGGTCATCGCCATCTCAACGTATGGAGGAGATCGATCATGTCGAACATCACGACGGCGCTGCTGGACTTCCTGATGGGCCTGTTGCGGGACCCGGAGGCGGCTGCGGAGTTCCGGGGCGACCCGGACGGCGCCCTGACCAACGCGGGCCTGAACGGCATCTGCGCGGCTGACGTCGACGCGGTCCTGCCGGTCGCGCTCGACTTCTCGCCGGTCGGCAACCGCGAGTACGACACCGGCGGCAACAGCATCGACAGCAGCGCTTCGGGCGGAGCCTGGGGCGGCGGCGGTGGCGGCGGCGGCGGCTGGGGCGGCGGCGGCGGCGGCGGCTGGGGCGGCGGCGGCGGCCGTCACGACGGCGGCGGCAAGGGCGACTGGGGCGGCCACCACGGCGGCGGCAAGGGCGACTACGACGTCGCCGTCCAGAAGATCATGAGCGTGGTCAACAACTACTCGTACATCGACGACCGCGACGTGGTCAACGACCAGTCGACGAACACGAACATCTGGGCCGAGGACAGCATCGTCGGCGTCAACAACGAGGTGGAGAACACGTCGACGAACGTGGGTGACGGCAGCATCGTCGCCACCACGGGCGGCACGGTCATCGCCGGCAACACCGAGTACGACCTCGAGGTCGACATCGAGGACTCCTTCAACGAGGAGAACGAGCTCGAGATCGAGGACTCGTTCAACGACAACTCGGACAACTCGACGACGAACGTCGCCGTCGACTCGTTCAACACGGACAACTCGACGGACAACTCCACCGAAGTCGACATCGAGGACTCCTTCAACGAGGAGACCGAGATCGAGGTCGACATCGAGGACTCCTTCAACGAGGACTCCTACAACGACGAGACCGAGATCGAGGTCGACATCGAGGACTCCTTCAACGAGGACAACTCGGTCGACAACTCGACGAACACCGACATCGAGGTCGACATCGAGGACTCGTTCCAGGTCAACGACTCGTTCCAGGACAACTCGGACAACTCGACCGAGGTCGAGGTGGAGGAGTCGTTCAACGGCAACAACCTCGAGTCCGGCCCCGGCGACCTCACCGAGGTCGAGGTCGAGGTCGAGGTCGAGGAATCCTTCAACGAGGAGACCGAGATCGAGGACTCGTTCCAGGTGAACGACAACGCGGTCGAGACCGGCCCCGGCGACCAGGTCGCCGACAACGAGGTCGACCTCGCGCTGTAGTCCCACACGGCGGTTCGGCCCGGCGCACTCCAGGTGCGCCGGGCCGAATCCGCTGTCCGTCTGGTTGAATCGAAGAACGTCGAACGGGGAGTGCAACGGTGCAGCAACTCATCGAACTCGTGGACCGCGGCATCGCCCTCGCGGGCAATGGCGACCGACCCGACCTGCGGCGCCGGCTCGAGCAGACCCGCGACCGGCTCCACGACCCCAACATCCGCGTCATCGTGGTCGGCGAGTTCAAGCAGGGCAAGAGCCAGCTGATCAACGCACTCGTGAACGCCCCCGTCTGCCCCGTCGACGACGACATCGCCACCGCCGTGCCGACCACGGTCCGCTACGGCGAGCGCGCGTCCGCCTCGGTGCTCTCGACGAGCGCGATCGGCGGGACCCTCGAGGCCGACGGTCGTTCGCAGCGCACCGAGATCCCGATCGCCGACCTGGCCCGGTACGTCTCCGAGCGCGGCGGCCGTGGCACCGAGACGGATGTCGCCTCCGCCGAGGTCGCACTCCCCCGCAAGCTCCTGAAGGGCGGGCTCACCCTCATCGACTCCCCCGGCGTCGGCGGGCTCAACTCGGCGCATGCGATCACGACCCTCGCGACGCTGCCGTCCGCGCACGCCATGCTGTTCGTCTCCGACGCGTCGCAGGAGTTCACCGAGCCCGAGATCCAGTTCCTTCGCCACGCGATGCGCATCTCGCCCAACGTGGCATGCGTCCTCACGAAGATCGACCTCTACCCGCAGTGGCGTCAGGTCGAGGAGCTCGATCGGGGCCACCTGCAGTCGATCGATCCGTCGATCCCGATCTTCCCCATCTCGTCGAACCTGCGCCTGACCGCGCTGCGGGAATCCGACCACGAGCTGAACGCCGAGTCCGGGTTCACCGAGCTGGTCTCCTACCTCCGACGCGACGTGGTCGGCAAGGCGGAACTCCTGCAGCGCCGGTCGGCGGCTGCCGACCTCATGTCGACGACCGAGCACCTGCGCCTCTCCATCGATTCCGAGCTCAGCGCGTTGCTCGACCCCGAGAAGACGCCCGAGATGGTCGCGAAGCTCGAGACGACGAAGGCCCGCGCCGATGAGCTCCGGCGCAACTCCGCCCGCTGGCAGATCACCCTCAACGACGGGGCCACCGACCTGATCGCCGACATGGAGCACGACCTCCGCGACCGGCTGCGCACGATCCAGCGCGAGGCGGAGGAGGCGATCGACGAGGGCGACCCCGGTCCGATCTGGGACGAGCTCGTCGACTGGTTCGAGCAGCGCGTGTCGTCGGCGGTCACCGACACGTTCGTCTGGACCCAGGAGCGCGCGCAGTGGCTCTCGGCGAAGGTCGCCCGGCACTTCAACGAAGAGGAGGTCACCCTCCCGCAGATCCACGTCGACGACACCCACGAGGTGCTCGACGCCGTCGACGACATGACCGAGCTCGACCCGGGCCGGCTCGGGCCCATGCAGAAGTTCTACATCGGGCTCCGCGGGTCCTATGGCGGCGTGCTCATGGTCGGCATCATCACGAGCATCGTCGGGATGTCGCTCATCAATCCGCTCTCGCTCGCCGCCGGTGCCGTCATCGGCCGCAAGGCCTACAAGGAGGACGTCGAGAATCGCCTCCAGCGCCGCCGTGCCGAGGCGAAGAACCTCATCCGACGCCAGGTCGACGAGATCATCTTCCAGGTCGGGAAGCAGTTGCGCGACCGCCTGCGCCTCGTCCAGCGCATCACGCGCGACCACTTCACGGCCATCGCGGACGAGCACCACCGGTCGCTGGCCGACTCGGTGCTGGCGGCCCAGAAGGCGGCGAACATGTATGCGAGCGATCGCGACAAGCGCGTGCAGCAGCTGCGACGCGACCTCCAGCAGGTCGACGCGCTCTCGAGCAGGGCGAAGTCGATCGACGGTGCGACGGTCGCGGCGAACCGCGCGCGACACTCCACCTCGTCCGCGGCATCCGACCCGACCGGGGCGCCGGTCGACTCCGCCCCGGCGGCCGGGAGCGGCCAGGCGTGAACGGGCGCCTCCTCGAGCAGGCCGACGAGCTCCTCGAACTCGCGGCCGACCACTTCCGGGGCGACGCCGCTGCCGTCGAGCGCATCCGGGAGCAGCAGGACCGCCTCCGGGAGCCGCTGCGGGTGGCCATCGCCGGCATGGTGAAGGCGGGCAAGTCGACCCTGCTCAACGCCGTGATCGGCGAGGAGATCGCCCCGACGGACGCCGGCGAGTGCACCAAGGTCATCGTGTGGTATCGCCACGGCACCGCTCCGAGCATCACCGTCCACCTCCGGAGCGGGGAGGCCCGTTCCGTCCCGGTCCGCCGCGTCGACGGCCGTCTCGTCATCGACCTCGAGCCGTCGACGCCGGAGGACGTCGACCGCGTCGTGGTCGAATGGCCGTCCAAGCGCCTCGAGGACGTGACCCTCATCGACACGCCGGGGATCGGCTCGCTCTCGACCGACATCTCCGCGCGATCGGCCGCCTTCCTCACCCCGGAGGCCAACCCGTCGGAAGCCGATGCGATCATCTACCTCACCCGGCACATGCACTCCGCCGACGTGGGCTTCCTCTCCGCGTTCCACGACACGGCGGTCGCACGGTCGCGCACGGTCAACGCGATCGCGGTGCTCTCGCGCGCGGACGAGATCGGGGCGGGCCGCATCGACGCGCTGCTCTCGGCGAGGTCGATCGCCGAACGCTACCGCAGCGACGGGTCGTTGCGGTCCCTCGCGCTCGACGTGGTGCCGATCGCTGGGCTCCTCGCGCAGTCCGCGCGAACCCTCCGCGAACGCGAGTACGACGCGCTCCGCAGGCTCGCTCGCCTCGGCCGCAGCGCCCGCGAACGGATGCTGGTGTCGGTCGACCGGTTCGTCCGCGAGGACGCGCCGATCGACGTGACGGCGGAGGAGCGCCGGAACCTGCTCGAGCGCTTCGGGATGTTCGGGATCCGGATGGCGGCCGTGTCGATCCGCGCTGGGCACCACGACTCGACGGGCCTGGCCGACGAGCTCTATCGCCGTTCCGGGATGGACGACCTGATCCACCTGGTGGGCGGCCAGTTCCGGTCGCGGGCCGACGCGTTGAAGGCGAGTTCGGCGCTCGCGGCGCTCCGGGCGCTGCTCGCGGAGCGTCGGCCGACGGCTGCGCCCCTCATCGAGCGCTCGATCGAGCGGCTCGAGTCGAATGCCCACGAGCTCAGGGAACTGGCGCTGCTCTCGGCCGCGCGAACGAGCGGCCTCGGCCTCTCCCCGGCGGACTCCGCGGAGGCGGAGCGGCTCATCGGCGCAGCGGGCACCGGACTCGCCGACCGCCTGGGCCTGCCCGACGACGCCGCTCCGGAGGACCTGCACCGCGCTGCCACGGCCGCCCTGCAGCGTTGGCGGGCGCTGGCCGGCAGTCCGCTCCTCGACCGCGCATCCGCGGAGGCGTGCGACGTCGTCACGCGCAGCTGCGAGGCGCTCGTGATCGCGGCAGGGCCGGTCTCAGTGGAGCGTCGCCGGCTGCACCTCGCCCCGAGTGCGGAACCATCGGTTGGCGCCGGGGAGGAGGCTGGAGACCCAGGCGGCGACCGCGAGGCCGAGCCCGCCGAGGAGCAGCACCTCGACGAGGAGGCCGAACTCCGTGACGGTGAGGAAGGCGCTCCCGACGAGCGCCGCACCGGCGTGCACCAGGAGTAGCGGGAGCTGGACCCAGCGGGCCCCGCCGCGGCGGTTCAGCACCATCGCGAGCAGAATGGCCTCGACGGTCACGACGACGCCGAGGCTGGCGATGCAGGTCCAGTAGATGATGTCGACGAGTGACGAGATCGAGGCCTCGTCGTAGCCCGGCGAGAGCCGCAGCAGCGTCTCCTCGAGTTTCGCCGCGATCGACTCGTGCGACAGGAACGCGATCAGCATGGCCACGGCGACGGCGGTGAAGCTGAGCAGCCACAGCACCCGAGCGGTCCTGATCGAGCGCGGCGGCGGGACGATCTTGAGCACGGGCGGGCGCCGGTCGTCCGAGAGGGTGGGCCGTTCGGGAGGCGGGGCGAGGTCGTCGCCGTCGCCGTCGTCCCGGTCGGATCCCGTCGCGCTCGCGCGGGCCGACGGCGACTCCGCGGGATGCTGCGCGGGTGCGGCATCCGTCTCGACGTCGTCGAGCACATCGTCGTGGTGCGGCGGACGCTGGTTCCCCCCGGAGGCGTCGGTCATGCGGTCAGCCTACGGCAGGCGCCCCGGCGAGGGCGGTTCCGCCACGTCGGCGACCAGGCGGACCGTGAGCGAGTCGACGCCCGTCGCGATCGCGTCGTCCTCCGACCACCGCCGGGCGAGCCGCGTCGTGACGGCGTCGAGCTCGGTCCGGGTGAGTCCGGCGACCAGGCGCAGTCGCACGACGAGCTCCGGGCCGCGCAGCCTGGCATCCGGATCGCCGGCCTCGAGTTCGACGCCCACGACGGCGAGCTCGCCCGCGATCGAGCGCTCGAACGCGCCGCGCACCGCGTCGGACTCGAACGGCGGTCGCCAGTGCTGCTGCTGCGCGACCGACCACACGGCGGGCCTGCGCAGCACGAACTCGGTCGGGCTCGCCGGGTCGAGCACCACGAGCTCGGTGCCGTCGTCGGCCGCCGCGAGTGCGACGCGCACCCCGTCAGCCGGCACGGGACGCGCGACCGGGTTCCAGCGCGACATGGCCTCGACCGAGCCGAACACGGGCAGGACGCGGCGACCGTCGGGTCCTTCGACCGTGACGATCGAGAGCTCCTGGCTCTTGTCGACGGCGTGGCCGTGCGCGCCGACCTCGGTCCCGCCGTCGCCGAGTTCGGCGAGGAGCGGGATCAGCAGCCGCGACGCGCCGAACGCGGCGACCACGTCGGCCTGCCCCCCGTCGCCCGCGCGGAAGCGTGCGAGTGCGGCGGCGAGTTCGGGCGCCATCCGTCCGTCGTCGCCCGCATGCGGGTTCGACTGGAACGAACGGCCTGCCCAGGGCCGACCGGCCGAGTCCGCAGCCGGGTCAGTGGGATGCGACATCCAGCGCCTCGGGCAGCGTGAACGCGCCCGCATAGAGGGCCTTGCCGATGATCGCGCCCTCGAGCCCCTGGGGTACGAGCTGGCGGAGGGCGGCGATGTCGTCGAGGCTCGAGACGCCGCCCGACGCGATGACGGGTCGCCGCGTGCGCTCCATGATCTGGCGCAGGAGCTCGAGGTTCGGGCCCTGCAGGGTGCCGTCCTTCGTCACGTCCGTGACGACGTACCGTGCGGCGCCGGCGGCCTCGAGGCGATCCATGACCTGCCAGAGGTCGCCGCCGTCCTTGGTCCAGCCGCGCGCGGCGAGCGTGTGGCCGCGCACGTCGAGCCCGATGGCGATGGCCTCGCCGTACTGCGCGATGACGGACGCCGCCCACTCGGGGTTCTCGAGCGCGGCCGTGCCGAGGTTGATGCGCTTGGCGCCGATCTCGAGCGCGTGCTCGAGCGACTTGTCGTCGCGGATGCCGCCGGAGAGCTCGACGTTCACGCCGCGCACCTGCCGGATCACCTTCTTCAGCACGCCCGCGTTCGACCCGCGGCCGAAGGCGGCGTCGAGGTCGACGAGGTGGATCCACTCGGCGCCTTGGTCGGCCCAGTCCGCCGCGGCGTCCACGGGGTCGCCGTAGCTGGTCTCGGTGCCCGCCTCGCCCTGCGTCAGGCGCACCGCCTTGCCGCCCGCCACGTCGACTGCCGGAAGCAGTACCAGGCGGGGGCTCTTGCTGAACTCACTCATCACTGTCCTCGAATCGGATGCCGCGAGATTCGCGACTTCGGCACAGTCACAGCATCCTAGTCCGCTGCGGGCCGGTCATGGCGAACCGGTTCGTCCGCCCGCCTCAGGCGAGCGAGCCGATCCAGTTGGCGAGCAGTCGGATGCCGGCATCCGACGACTTCTCGGGATGGAACTGCGTCGCCGACAGCGGGCCGTTCTCGACGGCGGCGAGGAATCGCCCGCCGTGCCGGGCCCAGGTCAGCTTCGGCTGCGGGAACGGCGGGATGACGTCGAGATGCCATTCCTGTGCCGCGTAGGAGTGCACGAAGTAGAACCGCTCGTGCTCGATTCCGGCGAAGAGCACCGAGCCCTCATCGGGTTCGACGGTGTTCCAGCCCATGTGCGGCAGGACGTCCGACGGGAGCTCGCGTACGGTTCCGGGCCATTCGCCGAGCCCCTCGGTGTCGACGCCCCGCTCGACGCCGTGCTCGAACATGACCTGCATGCCCACGCAGATGCCGAGCACCGGCCGGCCGCCCGCGAGCCGCCGGTCGATGAGCTCGTCGCCGCGGACGGCCCGGAGCCCGTCCATGACGGCGGCGAAGGCGCCGACGCCGGGGACGACGAGCCCGTCCGCCTCCATGACGGTGCGGCGGTCGGCAGTGAGCTCGACGTCGGCTCCGGCACGCTCGAGCGCCTTGGCCGCCGAGTGCACGTTGCCCGAGCCGTAGTCGAGCACCGCCACGCGAGGCGTGGGGGTCACAGCGCGCCCTTCGTCGACGGGATGCCGGTCACGAGCGGATCGTACGCCTTCGCCTGGCGGAACGCGCGCGCGAACGCCTTGAACTCGGCCTCGGCGATGTGGTGCGGGTCGCGGCCGCCCAGCACGGTGACGTGGACCGTCAGCCCGGCGTTGAAGGTGATCGCCTCGAAGACGTGCCGCACCATCGAGCCGGTGAAGTGGCCGCCGATGAGGTGGAACTCGAACCCCGCGGGCTCACCGGCGTGCACGAGGTAGGGCCGGCCCGAGATGTCGACCACGGCCTGCGCGAGCGCCTCGTCGAGCGGCACGAGCGCGTCGCCGTACCGCGAGATGCCCCGCTTGTCGCCCAGCGCCTGCCGGATCGCCGTGCCGAGCACGATGCCGACGTCCTCCACGGTGTGGTGCACGTCGATCTCGATGTCGCCCTTCGCGCGCACGGTGAGGTCGGTCAGCGAGTGCTTCGCGAACGCCGTGAGGAGGTGGTCGTAGAACGGCACGCTCGTCTCGATGTCGCTCGTGCCGGTGCCGTCGAGGTCGATGGAGAGATCGATGCTCGACTCGCTGGTCTCGCGCTGCACGCGCGCGGTGCGAGTGGGGCGGTCGGTGGTCATGCGGTCATCCTATTCAGCGGGTCCGTGGGTTGCCGGGTGGTGGGTCAGGTCGTGGCGGAGCCGGGCGGCGTCAACGCCGCCATCGCCTCGAGGAAGGCGGTGGTCTCGGCCTCGGTGCCGGCGGTGACGCGAAGGCACCCGGGCAGGCCGATCTCGCGGATGAGGATGCCGCGCTCGAGCAGCGCCTCGAACACGGCGTGCGGATCGGCGACGCCGCCGAAGAGCACGAAGTTCGCGGCGCTGCGATAGGGACGATAGCCGAGCGCGCCGAGCTCGCGGCCGATGCGCTCGCGTTGCCCGCGGATCTCGTCGACCATCGCCAGCATCTCGCCGGAGTGCGCGAGCGCGCCGAGCGCCGCCGCCTGCGTGAGCGCCGAGAGGTGGTACGGCAGCCGGACGAGCCGGAGCGCGTCGACCACGGCGGGGTCTGCGGCGAGGTAGCCGACGCGCGCACCGGCGAACGCGAATGCCTTGCTCATCGTGCGCGAGACCAGCAGGCGCGGCCGGCCCTCGAGCAGGGTGAGCGCGCTCGGCGCGCCAGGCTCGGCGAACTCCTGGTACGCCTCGTCGACCACGACGACGCCGCGCGCGGCGTCGGCGACCGCGGCGATCGTCTCGATGGACAGCGGCGTGCCGGTCGGGTTGTTCGGCGAGCAGAGCATCACGATCTCCGGGTCGTGCCGTTCGATCGCGGCGACCGCCGTCTCGGGCGAGAGCTCGTAGTCGGCGTCGCGGTCGGCGGTGATCCAGCCGGTGCCGGTGCCCGAGGCGAGCAGCCCGTACATGGAGTACGTCGGCGCGAAGCCGAGCGCGGTGCGCCCTGGACCGCCGAATGCCTGGAGGATGTGCTGCAGCACCTCGTTGGAGCCGTTGGCGGCCCACAGCTGCTCGGGCCGGAGTCCGTGCCCCAGGTATCGTGCGAGCGCCAGCCGCAGGTCGCTGAACTCACGGTCCGGGTAGCGATTGAGGCCGATGATCGCGCCTGCGACGCGCGCGACGATGTCGTGCGCCACGTCCTCCGGGACGGGATGCGTGTTCTCGTTGACGTTGAGGGCGACGGGCACGGTCTTCTGCGGTGCACCGTACGGGGATTTGCCGCGCAGGTCGTCGCGGATGGGCAGGTCGTCGAGACTCGTCACCGATCAATGCTATCCGCGCGCGGCTGCAGCTCCCTCGGTGTGCGGCGGTCGATGACGTGCTCGCCGCGGCCGTCAGTCGACGACGGGGAGCGCGAGGCGCTGACCGGGCTGCACGACCGCGTCGGCGAGGCCGTTCAGGCGCATGATCTCGAGGATCACGTCGCGCGGGTCTTCGGATGGCGCGATCTGTTCGGCGATCACCCAGAGGGAGTCGCCCGTTCCGACGACGACGGTCTCGAACGTCGCGGGCGTAGCGCCGCCGTCGATGCCGGCGACGGCGCCGCCGGACGAGAGCGACCCGACCAGGACTCCGACGACGAGCGGCAGGGCGGCGAGGGCGGTCAGCACGATCCGGCCGCGGCGCGTCAGTCGCAGCCGCGAGCGCACGACGGGCCGGGCGAACTCGGGCATCGGCCGACCACCGGTCGACCCCATCAGCACTGCACTCACTCCGCACCTCCTCGGGATGGCTTCGCACCCGACCCTCGGCCGGGAAGGCCGGATGCGAAGCTGTGTTCCGAATATATCTTCGAACAATCGAACCTGCAAGGAGCCCGCGGGTGGGTTTCGGCCCCGGATTCCGCGACACACTCGAACAGATGTTTGTCGCGAGCGCGCTGGGCGGATACAGTTTCGAATGTCCGACGACAGTCGAACACCGACCACCGACATCCGGGCCATGGCGGCCCCGACGAGAGGCCAGCACGTGAGTATCGACACCGACCGGGCGCGCGGCACGAGCGGCCGGTCGCGTCGGCGCAAGACGCTGAGCGCCAAGCAGCTCGCGATCCTCGACGTCATCCGCGGCTCGGTCGCCGAGCGCGGGTATCCCCCGAGCATGCGCGAGATCGGCGACGCTGTCGGCCTCTCGTCGCTCTCCAGCGTCACCCACCAGCTCAACCAGCTCGAGCTCGCCGGCTACCTCCGTCGCGACCCGAACCGTCCCCGCGCACTGGAGGTGCTCATCGACGTCCCCGGCTCCGAGCCACGGCAGTCGACCGCCGAGCCCGCACCGATCGGCGACGCGACCATGGTGCCCCTCGTCGGGCGCATCGCCGCCGGTGTGCCCATCACGGCCGAGCAGCAGGTGGAGGAGGTCTTCCCGCTCCCCCGCCAGCTGGTCGGCAAGGGCGAGCTGTTCATTCTCAAGGTCGTCGGCGACTCGATGATCGACGCCGCGATCTGCGACGGCGACTGGGTCGTGGTGCGCTCGCAGCCCACCGCCGAGAACGGCGAGATCGTCGCGGCGATGCTCGACGGCGAGGCGACCGTCAAGGTCTTCCGCCAGCGCGACGGCCACACCTGGCTGCTCCCCCGCAACACGGCCTTCGAGCCGATCCTCGGCGACGAGTCCGAGGTGCTCGGCAAGGTCGTGGCGGTCCTCCGCGCCGTCTGACGCCGCGCCGCGACGCCACCGCGAACGACCGGCGGCGGATGCCACGGCCCACTGCCGCGGCATCCGCCCTCGCCTGCCGTCAGCCCGCGTTCGCGCCGACCGCGACGCGCTCGCGCACGGCGCGCGCGGCCTCGACGATGTTCGCCAGCGACGCGACCGTCTCGTCGTATCCGCGCGTCTTCAGGCCGCAGTCGGGGTTGACCCAGAGCCGGCCGGCCGGCACGCCGCCGACCGCGCGCTCGAGGAGCGACCGCACCTCGTCGACGCCCGGCACCCTGGGCGAGTGGATGTCGTAGACACCCGGGCCGACGCCGTGGTCGAAGCCGCTCGCGGCGAGGTCGTCGACCACCTCCATGCGGCTGCGCGCCGCCTCGATCGACGTCACGTCGGCGTCGAGCTCCCGGATCGCGTCGATCACGACCCCGAACTCCGAATAGCAGAGATGCGTGTGCACCTGCGTGGCCGGCGCCGCGCCGCCCGTCGCGAGACGGAACGACCCGACCGACCACTCCAGGTAGGCGTGCTGGTCCGCGCGCTTCAGCGGAAGCAGCTCGCGCAGAGCCGGCTCGTCGACCTGGATGATGCGGATGCCCGCGCGCTCGAGGTCGGCGATCTCGTCGCGGAGCGCGAGCGCGACCTGGCGCGCGGTGTCGCCGAGCGGCTGGTCGTCGCGCACGAACGACCACGCGAGGATGGTCACCGGGCCGGTCAGCATGCCCTTCACGGGCCTGTCCGACAGCGACTGGGCGTACTGCGACCACTCGACCGTCATGGGCGCGGGCCGCGCCACGTCGCCCCAGAGGATCGACGGGCGCGTGCAGCGCGAGCCGTACGACTGCACCCAGCCGTGCTCCGTGACCGCGAAGCCCTCGAGCAACTCGGCGAAGTACTGGACCATGTCGTTGCGCTCGGGCTCGCCGTGCACGAGCACGTCGAGGCCGAGGTCCTCCTGGAGCGAGATGACGCGGGCGATCTCCTCGCGCATGAGCTCGCGGTAGGCGGCATCCGTCAGCTCGCCCCTCACCAGCCGGGCGCGTGCACGGCGGATCTCGGTCGTCTGCGGGAACGAGCCGATCGTCGTGGTCGGCAGTGCGGGCAGATCCAGGTCCTCCTGTGCGGCGGCGCGTGCGTCGCTCGCCGCGCGCGAGAACGCGGCGTCGTCGAGCGCGGCGAGGCGATCGCGAACCGCCGGAACGCGGACGCCGGGCGCCGCGGCCCGCTCGGCCAGCGCAGCGGATGCCGCGTCGAGCTCAGCCTGGATCGCCGCTCGTCCGGCGACGAGGCCGCGTTCCAGGGTCGCGACCTGGGCGACCTTCTGGTCGGCGAACGCGAGCCAGCCGGCGAGCCCCGCGTCGAGCGCGGTCTCATCGGCCACGTCGTGCGGCACGTGCAGGAGCGAAGTCGACGTGGACACCGAGACGCTCCCGGAGAGGGTGCGCAGCGCCTCGACGCGGTCGAAGGCGCGGTCCAGGTCGCCGCGCCAGACGTTGCGTCCGTCGATCACGCCGGCGACGAGGGTCTTCGCGGCGAGTCCCGCCGCCGTCGCGGGATCGAGCTGCTCTGGCACCCGGCCACGCACCAGATCGAGCCCGATGGCCTCGACCGGCGCAGCCGCCAGGGCGGGAAGGGCGTCGCCGAGGCCGGCGTACGGGGCCGCGACGAACAGCAGCGGGCGGCGGGCGGCCGTGCCGAGCGCGTCGTAGGCGGCGCCGAGCGCCTCGATGACGCGGCCGCGCGGCTCGTCGATGCTCTCGCTCACGAGCCCGGGCTCATCGAGCTGCACCCACTCGACGCCGGCCCTGCAGAGCTCGGCGAGCAACTCGGCGTACACGGGCACGAGGTCGACGAGGCGGTCGAGCGGGCGGAAGCCCTCGGGCGCCCCGTCGGCGGCCTTGGCGAGCAGCAGGAACGTGACCGGTCCGACGAGGACCGGACGGGTGAGGAAGCCGGCCGCCTTCGCCTCGGCGAACCCGGCGACGATGCGCTCGGCGTGCAGCGCGAACGCGGTGTCCGGTCCGATCTCCGGGACGAGGTAGTGGTAGTTCGTGTCGAACCACTTCGTCATCTCGAGCGGGGCGTCGTCTCCCTCGCCTCGGGCGATGGTGAAGTAGCCCGCGAGGTCGATCGTTCCGCGTTCGTTCGCGAGGCGCCGGAACCGGTCGGGCACCGCGCCCACCGCGATCGCGGTGTCGAGCACCTGGTCGTAGAACGAGAATGACTCCGGGATCGATGAGTCGTCGCGGCCGAGGCCGAGCGAGGCGAGCCGGTCGCGCGTCGCCGCGCGGAGTCCGGCGGCGCGCGCCTCGAGCTCGGACGCGTCGATGCGGCCGGCCCAGAAGGCCTCGACCGCGTGCTTGAGCTCGCGGCGGCGGCCGATGCGGGGATAGCCGAGGATGGTTCCGGTCGGGAATGCGGGTGCGTTCATGATGTTCTCGTGTTCCTCTCGATTCCCGCGGGGGCGGGGGTGAGGAGGCCGAGCCGGTCCAGGACGGCGAGCACGGCCTCATGGCGGTTGAAGGTGTACAGGTGGAGGCCCGGTGCGCCGCCGGCGACCACCTCGTCGGCGAGCCGGGCCGCGAAGTCGACGCCGAGCTCGAACTGCGCGTCGGCGTCGGGCTCGATCGCGAGGGCGACCGAAAGCTCCTCCGGGGCGGGCACACCGGTGAGCTCCTGCAGTCGGGCGAGCCGCGTCGGCGACGTCACGGGCATGACGCCGGGCAGGATCGGCATGGTCACGCCGCCGGCACGAGCCCGCTCGACGAACCCGAGGTAGTCGTCCGCTCGCCAGAAGAGCTGGGTGATCGCGAGGTTCGAGCCCGCGACCTCCTTCGCGAGCAGCACGTCGACGTCGTGGTCCAGCCCGCGGGAGCGAGGATGACCGTTCGGATAGGCGGCCACGGCGACCAGTTCGGGCCGCGGGCGCTCGAGGATCCGCGATCCGCCCGGGACGCCGGGGACGCCCGCCTGCCCGAACGGCTCGCGCTCCTCCTGCACCCGGTGGATGAGCTGCACGAGCTCGGCGGCGCTCTCGAGGTCGCCGATCCCGGCGTCCGGGTCGGCGCCTGCGGGCGGATCGCCGCGGAGCGCGAGGAAGCTCGTCACGCCGGCGTCGAGGAACTCGCGCACCAGTCGGTTCGCCTCGGCGTGACTGGAGCCGACGCACGTGAGGTGCGCCATGGGCTCGACGTCGGTGTGCTCGAGCAGGTGGCGGAGGACCGTCAGCGACCGGTCTCGCGAGGAACCGCCGGCGCCGAACGTCACCGACATGAATGCCGGATCGACCTCGGCGAGACGGTCGATCGCGCGTCCGAGCGCGAGCGCGGCGGCGTCCGTGCGCGGCGGGAACAGTTCGAAGGAGACCGGCGGCGTCGGCCGGAAGTCCCCGAAATCGGGATCGTATCCAGTCATGGCGCTCCTGTGACGGATGCCGCGACGGGAGGTCGAGTGCACGGCACGCCGCGCCCGACCGGCCGTCACGGCAGGTGGGTCTCGCGGGCGGGTGCCGGGCTCGGCGGTCGCTCCAGACGGGCGGCATCCGGCCGCTCGCCACGATCAGGAGCGACGATACGACGGGGTCGGCGGCATCCGCCCCGTTGTTACGACGCGTGACCGGGCGCGCGGGTGCTTACGCGAGCGCGCTCGCGCGGTACTCGGCGAGCTGCGCGGCCTGCTCGGGCGAGGCCAGCGCGCGGATCCGCGTGCCGTCCTCGACGTACTCGGTCGAGAGCACGCGACCGGTCTCGTGGAGCGTCGAGACGATGTCGCCGCGGTCGTACGGCACCAGGAGGTCGACCTCGATGGCCGGGTCGGGCAGCATGCGGCCGATGGCCTCGAGCACCTCGGCGACGCCCTCGCCCGTGCGCGCGGAGGCGAAGACGGCGTTCGGCTCGAGCCCCTGCAGCACGAGGCGGTCCTCGGCGGTGATGAGGTCGGCCTTGTTGAAGACGACGAGCTCGGGGATGTCGCGGGCGCCGACCTCGCCGATGACGTCGCGGACGGTCGCGATCTGGCTCGCGGGGTCGGGGTGCGCGGCGTCGACGACGTGCACGATGAGGTCGGCGTCGGCGACCTCCTCGAGCGTCGACCGGAACGCCTCGACGAGCTGGTGCGGCAGGTTCCGCACGAACCCGACCGTGTCGGCGATCGTGTAGACGCGGCCGTCAGCGGTCGTGTTGCGGCGCACGGTCGCGTCGAGCGTCGCGAAGAGGGCGTTCTCGACGAGCACGCCGGCCCCGGTGATGCGGTTGAGCAGGCTCGACTTGCCGGCGTTGGTGTACCCGGCGATCGCGACCGACGGGACCGCATTGCGCTTGCGGTTCGCGCGCTTGGCCTCGCGCGCGGGCTTCATGCCGACGATCTGCTTGCGCAGCCGGGCCATCCGCGTGTGGATGCGGCGTCGATCGAGCTCGATCTTCGTCTCACCGGGACCGCGTGAGCCCATGCCGGCGCCGGCGCCGCCGACCTGTCCACCGGCCTGGCGGGACATCGACTCGCCCCAGCCGCGCAGGCGCGGGAGGAGGTACTCGAGCTGCGCGAGTTCGACCTGCGCCTTGCCCTCGCGGCTCTTGGCGTGCTGGCTGAAGATGTCGAGGATCACGGCGGTGCGGTCGATGACCTTGACCTTGACCGCGTCTTCGAGCGCACGCCGCTGGCTCGGTGCGAGCTCGGTGTCGGCGACGACCGTGTCGGCGCCGAGCGCAGCGACGATGTGCCGCAGCTCCTCGGTCTTGCCGCGGCCCAGGTAGGTCGAGGGGTCGGGATGCGGTCGGCGCTGCAGCACGCCGTCGAGCACGCGCGCTCCGGCGGTCTCGGCGAGGGCCGCGAGCTCGCGCATCGAGTTCTCGGCGTCCTCCAGCGAGCCCTGTGGATACACGCCGATCAGCACGACGTTCTCGAGGCGCAGCTGCCGGTACTCGACCTCGGTGACGTCCTCGAGCTCGGTCGACAGGCCGCCCACGCGTCGGAGCGCAGCGCGCTCCTCCCGGTCGTACTGCTCGCCGTCGTGGCCGTCGCCCGCAGGGCCGCGGTCGAGGCCGTCGCGCTGGATCGACGTGGCGTCGCCGCCGCCGAAGCGCGCGATGCCGGCCCGGGTGTCGGCGCTGCGCAGCACGCGCTCGACGGCGTCGTCGGAGGTCTCGTGTGCAGCGTCGTTCATCATGTCCAGCCTACTTCCGTTCGTGCGATAGGTTCCCGTGTATGCCGCAGGAGCACTACTTCTCGTCGAAGCCCGCCGACGACGGCTCGCTCCGCATCGTCCCCGTCCGGCTCGCCGGCCGCGAGGTCGAGGTGTTCACCGCGGGCGGGGTGTTCAGCCCCGGTCACGTCGACCTCGGCACTCGCGTGCTGCTCGGCGAGGTGCCCGATCCGCCCGCCGCCGGCCACCTGCTCGACCTCGGGGCGGGCTGGGGTCCGATCGCGCTGACCCTGGGACTCGAGGCGCCGGATGCCACGGTGTGGGCGGTGGACGTGAACGAACGGGCGCTCGACCTGGTCCGGAGGAATGCGCGGCGGTTGGGCCTCGAGAACGTCAACGCGGCGATGCCCGACGATGTTCCCCCCGACCTCCGATTCGCCGCGATCTGGTCGAATCCGCCGATCCGGATCGGCAAGGCCGAGCTGCATGCGCTGCTGCGCCGATGGCTGCCTCGTCTGCAGGAGGGGGCGACTGCGTGGCTGGTCGTCCAGAAGAACCTCGGCGCCGACTCGCTCCAGCGCTGGCTCGGCGACGAGCTCGGCGATGGCTGGACGGTCGTCCGGACCGCGACCTCGAAGGGGTTCCGCGTACTGGCGGTGACGCGCCGGCGCTGACCGGCCGCCCTCGGCCGCCCTCGCGGCCACCGCTCGATCAGGCGAGGCTCAGCACCCCGTCGAAGACCAGCTCGGCCGGCCCCGAGAGCAGCACGTGCTCGCCGTCGTCCTGCGCGGACATGCGCACGCCCACGACCCCGCCCGGCACCTGCACGACCCAGTCGTCGGGGGCGCCCTGGCCGGCCCAGTGGCGCACCGCCAGCGCCGACGCGACCGCACCGGTGCCGCACGAGAGCGTCTCGCCCGACCCCCGCTCGTGCACGCGCATGCGGATGCGCCCGCGGCCGCCCTCGACCAGCGGTTCGGCGGGCACGACGAACTCGACGTTGGCGCCGGCCTGGGGCTGCGGGTCGAGGATCGGCAGGTACGCGAGGTCGAGACCCTCGAGCTCGTCGTCGTCGGCCAGCGCGACGACGACGTGCGGGTTGCCGACGTCGATCCCGAGGCCGGGCCGCGCGACGGGCAGGTTCTTGGCGCGCACGAGCGGCTCGCCGCCGTCGAGGCGCCATGTTCCGAGGTCGGCCTCGAAGCCCCCGTTGCCGAGCGCGTGCACGCGTCGTACGCCGGCGCGCGTGCCGATCGCGATCGACTCGTCGGGTCCGAGCTCGACGAGTCCCTGGTCGATGAGGTAGCGGGTGAACACCCGGATGCCGTTGCCGCACATCTCCGACGGGCTGCCGTCGGCGTTCCAGTAGTCCATGAACCACGTCGCCTGCGGGTCCTCCGCGAGCGCCGCGGCGCCGTCGGGCAACCGGTCGGACCGCACGGCCCGGATCAGGCCGTCGGCTCCGACGCCGAAGTGCCGGTCGCACACGGCGGCGATGCGCGTCGGGGTGAGCTCGGTCTCGCCCTCGGGGTCGCTGAACAGCACGAAGTCGTTGCCCGTGCCGTGTCCCTTGGTGAACCGCAGATCGAACGCCATCGCACCAGTCTAGGCAGCGGGACGGCGGCTCCCGACCGGGCGCGGCCGGGCGCTCAATCGACCCCGGCCCGGCGTGTCACTTCGGCGGCCACCGCCGCCCGGTCGTCGGCGTCGACGACGGACGCCGCGGCGTACCGCCGGAACCACCCGACCTGCCGTCTGGCATAGGTGCGCGTGAGCGCCTGCGTCTCCGCGATCGCGTCGGCCTCGGTCATGCGCCCGTGGATCTCGGCGAGCGCCTGCGCGTAGCCGATGGCCTTGCGCGCGGTGACGCCGCGCTCGAGCCCCTTCGGGATCAGTGCGCGGACCTCGTCGAGCAGGCCGTCGGCCCACATCCGCTCCACGCGCGCGTCGAGCCGTTCGACGAGGCGCGCCCGCTCGGCGCGCAGGTGCACGATGCGGTGCGGGCGCCACGGCACGGGCTCGTCGGGCAGTCGCGCGGCCTTGGGCTCGCCGGTCAGCTCGATGACCTCGAGCGCGCGCACGATGCGGCGTCCGTTCTGCGGGTCGACGGATGCCGCGGTCGCGGCGTCGAGTCCGCGCAGGCGGCGGTGCAGCAGCCCGGGGCCGACCTCGTCGAGCTCGCGCTCGAGTCGGGCCCGGATCGCGGCATCCGTGCCGGGGAAGCGCAGGTCGTGGATCACGCTGGAGACGTAGAGCCCCGAGCCGCCCGTGAGCAGGGCGACGCCCCCGCGCGCGGCGATGTCGTCGACGGCGGCGCGGGCCGCAGGCTGGTAGGCGGCGACGGATGCCTCGTCGATGACGTCGAGCACGTCGAGGAGGTGGTGCGGCACGCCCTCCTGCTCGCCGGGCCGCAGCTTGGCGGTGCCGATGTCCATTCCGCGGTAGAGCTGCATGGCGTCGGCATTGACGACCTCGGCGAATCCGCCCCGTTCGGCGATCGCGTGCGCGAGATCGAGCGCGAAGCGCGACTTGCCGGTGCCGGTGGCGCCGACGATCGCGACGAGGGTCACGTCAGCGCTGGCCGTCGGCCGGGTCGTAGATCGGCATGGTGCCGACGCCGGGCGAGGTGAGCGGTTCGGATCCGATGCGCAGTGTCGGCAGGCCGAGCGCCACCGGGCCGGGGCCGGATGCCGCGGCGCCGGCTGTGGCGGGTACCGCGCAGCTCTCGGCCTGCGCACGATCCCACGCGTCGCCGGCGCGGGTGCGGCGGATGCGCAACGGGCGGCCGTCGGCCGAATCGGCGAGCAGGTGGAACGGCGCCGCCTGCGTGATGGTCAGGGAGACGACGTCGCCCGGACGGGGCAGGTCGGACCCTTCGGGAACCTCGAAGTGGACGAGGCGGCTGTCTTCGGCGCGGCCGCTCATGCGGTGCGTCTCGGCGTCCTTCTTGCCCTCGCCGGTCGAGACGAGCACCTCGACGGCGGTGCCGACGCGGTTCCGGTTCTCCTCCCACGAGATTCGCTCCTGCAGCGCGATGAGTCGCTCGTAGCGTTCCTGCACGACCTCCTTCGGCACCTGGTCGTCCATGGTCGCGGCGGGCGTGCCGGGGCGGATGGAGTACTGGAAGGTGAAGGCGGAGGCGAATCGGGCTGCCTCGACGACGCGGAGGGTCTCCCGGAAGTCCGCCTCGGTCTCGCCGGGGAAGCCGACGATGACGTCGGTCGAGATCGCGGCATTCGGGATCTTCGCGCGGACCCGGTCGAGGATGCCGAGGAACTTCTCGGAGCGGTAGGACCGGCGCATGGCCCTGAGGATGCGGTCGGATCCGGACTGCAGCGGCATGTGCAACTGCGGCATCACGTTGGGCGTCTCGGCCATCGCATCGATGACGTCGTCCGTGAAGGCGGCGGGGTGCGGGCTCGTGAAGCGGATGCGCTCGAGGCCGTCGATCTCGCCGGCCGCGCGGAGGAGCTTGCCGAACGCATGACGGTCGCCGAACTCGACGCCGTAGGAATTGACGTTCTGGCCGAGGAGCGTGACCTCGATCGCGCCGTCGTCGACGAGCGCCTGGATCTCGGCGAGGATCTCACCGGGGCGGCGGTCCTTCTCCTTGCCGCGCAGGGCGGGCACGATGCAGAACGTGCAGGTGTTGTTGCAGCCGACGGAGATCGAGACCCAGCCCGAGTAGGTGGAGTCGCGCTTGGTGGGCAGCGTCGACGGGAACACCTCGAGCGCGTCGAGGATCTCGAGCTGTGCCTCGTCGTTGTGACGCGCGCGCTCGAGCAGGCTCGGGAGGGAGCCCATGTTGTGCGTGCCGAAGACGACGTCGACCCAGGGCGCCTTCTCGAGGATGACGTTCTTGTCCTTCTGGGCGAGGCAGCCGCCGACGGCGATCTGCATGCCCGCGTGGCGGCGCTTCACGCCGGCGAGGTGACCGAGGTTGCCGTAGAGCTTGTTGTCGGCGTTCTCGCGCACGGCGCAGGTGTTGATCACGACGATGTCGGGCTCGGCGCCGTCGGCAGGGACGTATCCCGCGGCCTCGAGCGAACCGCTGAGCCGCTCGGAGTCGTGGACGTTCATCTGGCACCCGTAGGTGCGGACCTCGTAGGTGCGCGGCGCGACGCCGTCGGCGGCTGCGGCCGGAGGCGCCGCCTCGTGGATGGTGCTCATGATCGCACCAGTCTACGAGCCGTCACTCGGCGTCGTCGTCGAGCGCGGCTCGAACCGCCTCGCGCACCACGTCGCCGCCGTACCCTCGACGGAGCAGGAACGCAGTGAGTCGGCGGTGCGCCACCGCGCGGTCGAGTCCGGCGAGCTGCCGCACGCGGCGCGCGGCGATGGCCGTCGCGTGCTCGAGCTCGACCTCGGGGTCGAGCGCCTCGAGGGCCGACCGCGCGAGCTCGCCGTCGATGCCGCGGCGCCCGAGCTCGTGCAGCAGGGCCCCGCTCCCCCGGCCGCGGCGGACGCCGTGGCTGTGGACGAGCTGCTCGGCGAGGCGTCGGTCGTCGAGGTAGCCGAGGCGCTCGTACCGCTCGACCCACTCCTCGATCTCGTGGTCGTCGAGGCCGTGCTCGGCGAGCGTCGCCCGCACCTCGGCGACCGACAACGACGAGCGGCGGAGGCGGGAGACGATCAGCCGGTCGATGCGTTCATCGCGTTCGACGCCGGTCTCGGCTTCCGGCTCCTCGCCGACGATCGCGAGCCGGCCTCGAACGCCACGACCGCCCTCCGCTTCACCGGTGTCCGCCCGGTCATCGGCGGGATGCTCCCGCACCGCGCGGCCACGGCCCGCGGGGTGGCGTCCGCTCACGCCGGCAGCTGCGGCTACCCGCTCGCCTCGCGACGCGGACCCGCCGTCGCCGGATCCCTCCGACGACGGCACGGCCCACGGCAGGTACGTGACCGGTGCCAGTCCCTCGTTCCGCTGCTCGCCCATGCGACCCGTCTCGGACTCAGGCGCCCTTGCGCTTCGCGGCGATCGACTCGACCGGAGCGACCGGAGCGACCGGGGCGGCCCCGCCCGAGGGCTGGCCGATGCCGAGCTTCGCGAGGATCTTGCGCTCGATGTCGGCCGCGATGTCGGGGTTCTGCAGGAGGAAGTTGCGCGCGTTCTCCTTGCCCTGGCCGAGCTGGTCGCCGTCGTAGGTGTACCAGGCACCGGACTTCTTGACGATGGCCTGGTCGACGCCGTAGTCGATGAGGCTGCCCTCGCGGGAGATGCCGACGCCGTAGAGGATGTCGAACTCGGCCTGCTTGAACGGCGGCGCCATCTTGTTCTTGACGACCTTGACGCGCGTACGGTTGCCGACCGCCTCGGTGCCGTCTTTCAAGGTCTCGATGCGACGGATGTCGAGTCGGACGGAGGCGTAGAACTTCAGCGCCTTGCCACCCGCGGTGGTCTCGGGGCTGCCGAAGAACACGCCGATCTTCTCGCGCAGCTGGTTGATGAAGATCATCGTGGTGTTCGTCTGGTTCAGCCCGCCCGTCAGCTTTCGGAGCGCCTGGGACATGAGGCGGGCCTGGAGGCCGACGTGCGAGTCGCCCATCTCGCCCTCGATCTCGGCGCGCGGCACGAGCGCCGCGACGGAGTCGATCACGACGAGGTCGATCGAGCCCGAGCGCACGAGCATATCGGCGATCTCGAGGGCCTGCTCACCCGTGTCGGGCTGCGAGACGAGGAGCGAGTCGATGTCGACTCCGAGCTTCTTGGCGTAGTCGGGGTCGAGCGCGTGCTCAGCGTCGATGAACGCGGCGATGCCGCCCGCGCGCTGCACGTTGGCGATCGCGTGGAGGGTCAGCGTCGTCTTGCCCGAGGACTCCGGCCCGTAGATCTCGATGATGCGGCCGCGCGGGAGGCCTCCGACGCCGAGCGCGACGTCGAGCGCGATGGAGCCGGTGGGGACGACCTCGACGGGCGCGCGCTCCTCGCTGCCGAGGCGCATCACCGAGCCCTTGCCGAACTGGCGATCGATCTGGGCGAGTGCGGTCTCGAGGGCCTTCTCGCGGTCTGCAGGGGATGGCATCGGTGCTCCTTCGTGGTCGTTGCGGCTGCCTCTAGGCTGTCGATCCGCGTGCCGGGCCGTGACCCGGCACGTCTCTCGACAAGGCGTTGGCGGTGTGTTCCGACGCATCGACCGTATGGCCGGCCACCGACATCCGTCGCTCGGGAAGCGCCGATGTGGATGGATGCGACATCGCTCCCGTTGTGCAGGAGCCTAGCGCGCCATCCGAACGGATGTTCGACACGACGCGCGGCGTGTCGAACGCGTCTTCGGAGCCGTCAGCGTCGCTCTCCCGGCACCGGGCGGCCCGCGCCGTGACGGCGCGACTCCGGGACGTCGGTCGCCCGGCAGATCGCCGACCAGACGTCGCGCGGCGCAGCGCCGTCGGCCAGCGCCTCGCGCGCGGTCCGCCCGCCGAGCTCGGCGAGCACCAGGTCGTTGACGACGACGCCGCCGTATCCTGCACCGAACTCCTGCTCGACGGCCAGGTTGAACTCGCTTCGCTTCACGGAACCCTCCGGACATGACGACGGCCGGTCCGAGGACCGGCCGTCGTCGAGCTTGGATGCCTGCGGGTCAGCGGACCATCATGTCCGCGTCGAACTCCGCGACCAGGTCGTCGGGCAGGCTGTCGGGCACCGACGGGGTGCTGAGACCCTCGAGCACCGCGATGCGGTCGCCGACCTCGTGCATGATCACGGAGATGGGCGTGTCGAGTGCCTCGGCCACCGAGGCGAGGATCTCGCTCGAGGCCTCCTTCTGCCCGCGCTCGACCTCGCTGAGGTAGCCGAGTGCGACGCTCGCCTTGCTGGCGACCTGACGGAGGGTCCGGCCCTTCTGCAGGCGGAAGTCCCTCAGCACGTCGCCGATCTCCTGTCGAACCAGAACCATCGGAACCTCCCTCTCAGATGCCTGCGGCCCCCGCGGGGCCGGTGCGGGGAGGTCAGTCTAGCGCCTCTTCCCGATGTACCGAGCCTAGCGTCGCACACTGGACTTTTCTTGTGAACCTGCCACCTGTAACAGGCTGTTCACGTGCGCTATTCCGCGGTTCCGGGGGCCGGTGCGTCGAGTTCGGCGAGCCCTTCGGCGATCGCTCGCGCCACCGTCGCGCGTCGAACCTCCTGCCGGTCGCCGGCGAGCCGGAGGGCCACCGAGCGGATGCCGCGGGCCGAGGCGATGCCGATGAAGACCGTGCCCGGCGGGTGCCCGTCCTGCGGGTCGGGGCCCGCGACGCCGGTGGTGCCGATGCCGAGGTCGGCCGGGCGGCCGCCGACCGCGCACAGCGCTCGCACGTGATCCGCGAGCTGCTCGGCGACCTCGGGGTCGACGGGCCCGCGCTGTTCGAGCAGGTGGGCGTCGACGTCGACGAGGGCCCGCTTCAGTTCGGTCGCGTACGCCACGATGCCGCCGAGGAACGCGTTCGACGCGCCGGGCACGTCGACGAGGGTCGCGGCGAGCAGTCCGCCCGTGAGCGACTCCGCGCAGGCGACCGTGCGGCCCGACGCCGTGAGGCGCTCGATGAGCGCCTCGGCCTCCGTCGCCGTCGTCTCGGGATCCGACGTCGCGGGGCCCGTCACCGTGCCTCGCCGCGGTGCTCGCGGGCCAGGCGGAAGGCGTCGCGCACGTAGAGCAGCCCGGACCACACGGTGAGCACGAGCGCGAGGACCATGAATGCCCAGTTGACCCAGATGATCCAGTCGCCGACGAGCGTCCAGAGGGGGGTGAGGAACAGCGAGATCGCGATCGCCTGGGTGAGGGTCTTCAGCTTGCCGCCCGAGGAGGCCGGCACGACGGTGCCGCGGCCGAGTTCGACGAAGCGCCATACGGTGATGCCGACCTCACGCACGACGATGACGATCGTGACCCACCACGGCAGCTCGCCGAGGATCGACAGGCACACGAGGGCACCGCTCGTGAGGAGCTTGTCGGCGATCGGATCGAGGATCTTGCCGAGGTCGGTGACGAGTCCGTTGCGGCGCGCGAGCCAGCCGTCGACCCAGTCGGTCGAGATGGCGACGACGAAGATGACGGCGGCCCACCAGCGCATGGGGCCGTCGGCGCCGGCGTCGGCGAGCAGCAGCCAGAAGAACACCGGGGCCATCACGATCCGGACGACCGTGATGGCGTTCGGCAGGTTCCAGTTCGCCGAGCGAGTTCGGCCGGCCGGTGAGGTCATGGGCACAGCCTAGTGCGGGGTCCGCGGGCGCCCCGGGCCCTCCGACCCGTGACGTCAGTCACGCCCGGTGAGCCCCCATGCGTCCTCGTCGGGAGCCGTCTCGACCTCCTCGAGGCCCTCGGGGATGCGGCCGACCGGATCGTCGTACCGATCGTCGACCTCGTCGGGCGAGGCCGCAGGCGGCGGTGCGGCGGAAGGGGGTGCGGCTGCGGGCGCCGCGGGCGGAGCGGATGCAGCCGGCGCAGCGGGTGCAGCCGGCTCTTCGCCGCGCAGCTTGGCGAGCACGCCCGGCAACTGCTCCGGCGTCACGAGCACGTCGCGAGCCTTCGACCCCTCGGACGGGCCGACGATCTCCCGCGACTCGAGAAGATCCATGAGCCGGCCGGCCTTGGCGAACCCGACCCGGAGCTTGCGCTGCAGCATCGACGTGGACCCGAACTGCGTCGACACGACGAGCTCGGCGGCCGCGAGCAGCAGCTCGAGGTCGTCGCCGATGTCGGAGTCGATCTCCTTCTTCTCGACGGCGGCCGCCACGTCGTTGCGGTACTCGGGCCGAGCCTGGCGCGTGACGTGCTTGACGACGCGATCGATCTCGGTCTCGGTCACCCACGCGCCCTGCACGCGGATCGGCTTCGACGCGCCCATCGGCAGGAACAGCGCGTCGCCCTGGCCGATGAGCTTGTCGGCGCCCGGCTGGTCGAGGATGACCCGGGAGTCGGTGACGCTCGTCACGGCGAACGCGAGCCGGGACGGCACGTTGGCCTTGATGAGCCCCGTGACCACGTCGACCGACGGCCGCTGCGTCGCGAGCACGAGGTGGATGCCCGACGCGCGCGCGAGCTGGGTGATGCGAACGATCGAGTCCTCGACGTCGCGCGGCGCGACCATCATGAGGTCGGCGAGTTCGTCGACGACCACGAGCAGGTACGGATACGGCTTGAGCTTGCGCTCCGAGCCGGCCGGGAGCACGATCTCGTCGTTCACGACGGCCTTGTTGAAGTCGTCGATGTGGCGGAACCCGAACGACGCGAGGTCGTCGTACCGCATGTCCATCTCCTTCACGACCCACTGCAGCGCCTCGGCGGCCTTCTTGGGGTTCGTGATGATGGGCGTGATGAGGTGCGGCACGCCGGCGTAGGGTGCGAGCTCGACGCGCTTCGGGTCGATGAGCACCATCCGCACCTCGGAGGGCTTGGCCCGCATGAGGAGGCTCGTGATCATCGAGTTCACGAAGCTCGACTTGCCCGAGCCCGTCGAGCCGGCGACGAGGAGGTGGGGCATCTTCGCCAGGTTGGCCACGACGTAGCCCCCGCCGACGTCCTTGCCGACGCCGATCGTCATCGGATGCTTCGCGTTGACGGCCGCGCCCGAGCGCAGGACGTCGCCGAGCGTCACGGTCTCGCGGTCGGCATTGGGGATCTCGACGCCGATCGCGCTCTTGCCCGGGATCGGCGACAGGATCCGGACCTCGTTGGACGCGACCGCGTACGCGAGGTTCTTCGAGAGCGCGGTGACACGCTCGACCTTCACGCCCGGCCCCAGCTCGATCTCGTACTGCGTCACCGTCGGCCCGCGGGAGAAGCCCGTCACCTTCGCGTCGACGCCGAACTGCTCGAGCACGCCCGTGATCTGCCGGACGACCTCGTCGTTCACCGCCGATCGGGTCTTCGCGGGTGCGCCCGCGGCGAGCGTCGCGGCCGACGGCAGATGGTATGGCCGATCCGGCTCGGCGGCGGCCACCGGCGCCTCGGATGCCGCGGGGTCGGCGCCGCCGGCGACGCCGTCGACCGCGACGACCCCGGCCGCCACCGCCGGCTCGAGTCCGGCGAGCGCCTGCGTGGCGCCGGCGTCGTCGCCCCGGAGGCCGGTGCCGCCATGCGGCACCTCGCCCGTGAAGCGCTGCAGCGCCGACTCGGCGCGCTCGAGGTCGTCGATCACGCCCGCCCCATACGCGTCGGGGTCCGGCCGTGCGCCCTCGAGCGGCGTGTCGAAGCTGCCCGCGGCCGACCCCTCGCCGAACACCTCGGTGATCCCCTCCGCCCCGCCCGCGTCGAAGTCCGGGTCCTCCTCGCGGTTCGACGAGTTGCGCCGCCACCAGGGCAGCAGGCCGCCGCCCGGCTGATCGTCGTCGCTGTCCACGCCGTCGAGCTCGACCTGCTCGGCGCGCTCCTTCCGGGAGCGCCGCTTCGGCTTCTCGGCGGCGCCGTCGGCGGCGGCGGGAGCTTCGTCGCCGTGATCGACCGCGCCGAACAGCCACTCGTACAGCTCGCGGAAGCGCTGTGGAATGCGGTTCGGCGGCGTCTTGGTGAGGATCAGCAGCGACAGCAGCCCGAGCACTCCGAGCACGATGCCGGCGCCGATCTCGGTGATGAGGAAGATGAGCGGCTGCGCGAGCATCCAGCCGAGGATGCCGCCCGCGGTCGCGAGCTCCGGCATGCCCGCGCTCGGCGACGGCTGGCCGCCGAACAGGTGGCAGAGCCCCGAGGTCGTGAGGAGCAGCATGCCGAGCCCGATACCGATCCGGGTGTTGTCGTGGACCGAGCTCGGGTGGCGGAACAGCCACATCGCGAACATGAACATGACCACCGGGAGCGCGAACGCCACGCGGCCGAACAGTCCGCCGAACGTGTAGGCGTCGAGCGTGCGTGCCACGGGATCGTTGATGAGGAACCACTCCACGACCGCCCCGGCGATCGCGAGGAGGACGAGGAAGAACGGGAGTCCGTCGCGGCGCTCCTCGCGGGCCAGGGTCTCGGGGCCGAGCGCCCTGGCGGCACCGCCCGTGAGGTGCGCGAGGCCCATCCAGCCGCGGACGATCAGAGCGGGCCGGTCGGGAGCCGGCGACGTGGAGCGCGACGTGCGCGTCGACGATCGCTGCGCCGGCAGCTTCTTGGTGGGCGCGGTCCGCGTCGACGAGCCGCGGCCGGACGCGCCCGAGGCGCGGCCGTTCGACTTGGTGCGCGTAGCCATGCGTTCCACGTTACGGCCCGCCGCCGACGCGGGCCGGCAGGCCGGTCGAGTGTCGCACGCAGCGCTCGGGCGACGGATGCCGCGCTCAGCGCAGCCGGCACACCATCGTCTCGCGACCCGCCGCCGATGCGACCATGGCGAAGCCCTCGGAGCGGTACAGCTCGCGCGCGAAGTTGTCGTGATCGACGCTGAGCGCCAGCCGGGCGTAGCCCCCGGCGCGGGCGTCGTCCGCGAGGGCGCGCAGCAGTGCCCGCCCCAGGCCCTGGGCGCGCCAGAGCGGCCGGACGCCGATGATGAGCTCGGGGACGCCGGCCGCGACGAACCCCATGGACGGCCTGTCGGCTCCGAACAGCCGGTACCAGGCCGCACCGACGGACCTGCCCTCGGGGTCGACCGCGACGACGCCACGGTCGGCAGGGCGCTGCCACCCGGACACGTACGCCGCATGCTGCGAATCGGCGAGCACCGCCGGCCTCGGCCGCACGGCGCCCGCGCGCCAGTTCGCCGCCTCGACGACCATGTCGGCGAGGAACCCGCCGTCGGCCGGCGCGGCGGGCCGGATGGTGAACTCGGCCATGCGCGGAGGGTACGCCCGTGGTGTTACGGCGGTGTTTCGGGTGAGCGGATGCCGCGGCGTCCGCTCGCCCGAAACGAAGCCGACTACGCCTCGATGACGAGCGGAACGAGCATCGGCCGCCGGCGGAGGCGCCGGTTCACCCAGCTGCCGAGCGTGCGGCGCACGGTCTGCTGGAGCGCGCGCGGGTCGCGCACCCCGTGATGTGCGGCATCCGCCAGCGCGGCGACGATCTTGGGCTTGACGTCCTCGAACACCGCGTCGTCCTCGGCGAATCCGCGGGCGTGGATCTCGGGGCCGACGATGACCTTGCCGGTGTTCGCGTCGACGACGATGATGACCGAGATGAAGCCCTCCTCCGAGAGGATGCGACGGTCCTTGAGGTCGGCGTCGGTGATCTCGCCGACGGTCGAGCCGTCGACGTAGACGAAGCCCAGGTCGAGCTGGCCTGCGACGGTGACCTTCCCGTCGCGCAGGTCGAGGACCGTGCCGTTCTCGGCGAGGAACGTGCGCTCGGCGGGGATGCCGGTGTCCTGCGCGAGGCGCGCGTTGGCGACCAGGTGCCGGTACTCGCCGTGGATCGGCACCACGTTGCGCGGCTGCACGATGTTGTAGCAGTACAGCAGCTCGCCCGCGGCCGCGTGGCCGGAGACGTGCACCTTCGCGTTGCCCTTGTGGACGACGTTCGCGCCGAGCTTCGTGAGGCCGTCGATCACGCGGTACACGGCGTTCTCGTTGCCGGGGATGAGGCTCGAGGCGAGGATCACCGTGTCGCCCTCGCCGACCTCGATCTGGTGGTCGCGATTCGCCATGCGCGAGAGCACGGCCATCGGCTCGCCCTGCGATCCGGTCGACATGTAGACGATGCGGTCGTCGGGGATGTCGCCCGCCTTCTTGTAGTCGATGAGCACGCCCTCGGGCACCTCGAGGTAGCCGAGGTCGGCGGCGATCGTCATGTTGCGAACCATCGACCGGCCGAGCAGCGCCACGCGGCGTCCGTTCTGGTGCGCGGCGTGCAGCACCTGCTGCACCCGGTGCACGTGGCTCGAGAAGCTCGCGACGATCACCCGCCGGGGCGAGCGGGCGATCACCTCGTCGAGCACCGGCCCGATCGAGCGTTCGAGCGGCGTGAAGCCGGGCACGTCGGCGTTGGTCGAGTCGACGAGGAACAGGTCGACGCCCTCCTCGCCGATGCGGGCGAACTCGCGCAGGTCGGTGAGCCGGCCGTCGAGCGGCAGCTGGTCCATCTTGAAGTCGCCCGTCGCGAGCGCGGTTCCGGCATCCGTGCGGATGACGACCGCGAGCGCGTCGGGGATCGAGTGGTTCACGGCGATGAACTCGAGATCGAACGGCCCGAGCTTCTCTCGCCCGCCCTCCTCCACCGTGAGGCTGTACGGCTGGATGCGGTGCTCCTTGAGCTTCGCCTCCACGAGCGCGAGCGTGAGCTTCGACCCGATGAGCGGGATGTCGGAGCGGAGCTTCAGGAGGTACGGCACGGCGCCGATGTGGTCCTCGTGCCCGTGCGTGAGCACGACCGCGACCACATCGTCGAGGCGGTCGCGCAGGAACCCGAAGTCGGGCAGGATCAGGTCGACGCCCGGCTGGTGCTCCTCGGGGAAGAGCACGCCGCAGTCGACGATGAGCAGCTTGCCGTCGATCTCGTAGAGCGTCATGTTGCGGCCGACCTCGCCGAGGCCGCCGATCGGGATGACGCGGAGCGTGCCGGTTTCGAGCGGCGCGGGGTCGATGACTTCGTCGGGCATGTGCCCTCCTCACATTCGCGGTGTTCAGTTCGGTGCGACCCTCGGGGGCCGCGGATGTCTCGGGGCTGGCTGGAGCCGCGCGTGCGCGGGTGCGCGGCGCGCGCCGTCCGTCAGCGCGTCGTGCCGGCCACCTTCGGCAGGGCGCCGCCCGCGGCGGCGTTGCGGTCGGGCCGGAAGTTGTGGAAGTCGACGCCGGGGATGCCCTGGACGAGGTCGATCTCGTCCTCGATGAGCGCGGCCTCCCACTCCTCGGGTCCGACGAGGGGCAGTCGCACGCGCGGGCTGCCGATGCGGCCGAGCCCGTGCAGGATGTACTTCGCCGCGACGGTGCCGGGCACGTGCGTCATGACGGCGCGCACGAGCGGCTCGAGCCGCTGGTGCTCGGCGGTCGCGGTCTTCAGGTCGCCGCGATTCACGGCGTCGACGATCGTGCGGTACGGCGCGGGGGCGATGTTCGCCGTGACGCCGATGAGGCCGGTGGCGCCGATCGCGAGGTGCGGCAGGACGTTCGCGTCGTCGCCCGAGAAGTACATGAGGTCGGTCTGGTTCAGCACCCGGCTGACCTCGCTGAAGTCGCCCTTGGCGTCTTTCACGGCGAGGATGTTCGGGTGCTTGGCGAGCCGGAGGATGGTCTCGTACTTGATCGGCACGCCCGTGCGGCCGGGGATGTCGTAGAGGATGACCGGCAGGTCGGTGGCATCCGCCACCATGCGGAAGTGCGTGAGGATGCCGGCCTGCGTGGGCTTGTTGTAGTACGGCGTGACGATCATGATGCCGTCGGCGCCGACCGCCTCGCTCTTGCGGTAGAGCTCGATCGCGTGCGCGGTCTCGTTCGAGCCGCCGCCCGTGATGATCTTCGCCCGGCCGGCCGCGACCTCCTTGCCGACCTCGACGAGGCGGATCTTCTCCGGGTCGGTGAGGGTCGAGGTCTCACCGGTGGTGCCCGTGACGACGATGCCGTCGGCCCCGGCCCGGATGACGTCGTCGATGTGCTTCTCGACGCCGGGCCAATCGACCTCGCCGTCCGCCGTCATGGGCGTGACGAGCGCGACGAGCACCTGGCCGAAGGGGTTGTCTGCAGTCACGCCCTACAGGCTATCGGGTCGAGCGGATGCCGCATGGCCCGGCCCACCGCATCGCTCCCGCTGACGCCTCGTGGTCCGCCGATCGGGCGAGCTCCCGAAACGAAGGACACTCCGGGCAACCTCCTCGCGCCCGCCGAGCCTCCCGGAACCATGGACACCCCGACGACCACCCCGCGCCCCGAAACCTCCCGAAACCAAGGACACCCGGCGGCCACCCCGCGCGCGGGCGGCCTGAGCCGGCGGGCACCCGCAGCAGGGCGCGTCCTTGTTTTCAGGAGTCGCGCGAGCGGAACACGTCCCGTCCACCGACCGCGCTCCGGCCCCGTCATGTCCGCAGTCGGGTCGGGATCAGGATGCGTCGCGAGAGGAGATGACGAAGCGGTAGCGGATGCCGCTCGACGAGGTGTGCCATCCGTCGGCGGGGTCGACCGTCGTGACGCGCCACTCGGGGCCGCGCGCCGGCGCGAAGGTGTCGCCAACGACGTCGAGGTCGAGCTCGGTGACGACGAGGAGGTCGGCCGCCTCGATGGTGCGCGCGAACAGCTCGGCCCCGCCGATGACCCAGACCACGTCGTCGGCGTCGGATGCCGCGAGCGCGAGCGCCTCCTCCACGGAGCCCGCACGCACCGCGCCCTCGGCGGTCCAGTCGGACTGCCGGGTGACGACGATGTTCGCGCGGCCGGGCAACGGGCGGAACCGCGGCGGCAGCGAGTCCCACGTGCGGCGGCCCATCACGACGGGGGCGCCGTCGGTGGTCGCCTTGAAGTGCGCGAGGTCCTCGGGCACGTGCCAGGGCATGCCGCCGCCTGCGCCGATCACGCCCCCGTGGGCCTCAGCCCAGATCAGGCCGATCCGCGGCGTGCTCATACGGCGACGGCACCGCGGATCGCAGGGTGGTGCTCGTAGCCGACCACCTCGAAGTCCTCGAACCGGTAGTCGTCGATCGAGTCGGGCGTGCGCGCGATGCGCAGCGTCGGGTACGGGTACGGGTCGCGGGTGAGCTGCTCGGTGACCTGCTCGACGTGGTTGTCGTAGATGTGGCAGTCGCCGCCGGTCCACACGAAGTCGCCCACCTCGAGCCCGGCCTGCTGGGCGATCATGTGCGTGAGCAGCGCGTACGAGGCGATGTTGAAGGGCACGCCGAGGAACAGGTCGGCGCTGCGCTGGTACAGCTGGCACGACAGCTGCCCGTCGACCACGTGGAACTGGAAGAACGCATGGCACGGCGCGAGAGCCATGTCCGGGATGTCGGCGGGGTTCCACGCCGACACGATGAGGCGGCGCGAGTCGGGGTTCGTACGGATCTGCTCGATGACCTGGGCGATCTGGTCGATCTGCTCGCCCGACGGGGTCGGCCACGAGCGCCACTGCACGCCGTAGACGGGACCGAGCTCGCCCGCGGCATCCGCCCATTCGTCCCAGATGGTCACACCGTGCTCCTGCAGCCAGCGCACGTTCGACTCGCCGCGCAGGAACCACAGCAGCTCGTACGCGATGGACGTGAAGTGCACGCGCTTGGTCGTGATGAGCGGGAAGCCCTTCGACAGGTCGAACCGCAGCTGACGGCCGAACACGCTGCGCGTGCCCGTTCCGGTGCGGTCGCCCTTCGGAGTGCCGTTCGCGAGCACGTCGCGGAGGAGGTCTTCGTACGGGGTGGGGATCGAGCTGGCCACGGCGTCAAGGCTACGCCCGCACGAGCCGAGCGGATGGCACGGCGCGGGCGCGTCGGGGCCGCGGACGCCGCACCGTCCGGCCCGTGCGTCACCTGCCGTCACACGCGGCGGGCTTCCAGCCCCGCCCCCGTAGCATCCTGCGCATGGATCTCGTGCCCGCCTTCGTCGCCGGCATCGGGCTGCCCCTGGTCGCGACGGCCATCGGAGTGCTCGCGAGGTCGCGCGAGGGACGCGTTCGGACGAACCGCGCCACGCCCTCCCTCGCCCCGACCGACGGCGACGCCTCGGACGCCGCCGCGCTCGGCCTCGCACGCGACGCGCTCGGCGCCGACGTCACGCTCGTGCAGTTCTCCACCTCGTACTGCAGCCGCTGCCCCGGCGTCGCACGGTCGCTCGCGGGGCTCGCGGAGGGCCACGACGGCGACGTGCGCCACATCGAGGTCGACCTCACCGACGACGCCGCGCTCGCCGACCGCTTCGACGTGCGGCAGACTCCCACGGTGCTCGTGCTCGACGCGACCGGGCGCACGGTCGGCCGGATCGCCGGCGTCCCGCGCGTGGGCGAGCTCCGCACCCTCATCGACGATCTCACCCGGAGGTACCGTGTCCCCCAGCACGCCTGAGTCCCGCCCGGGCCCCGCGCCCACGCGGCCGGGGATCGACCCGCGCGGTCCGCGCTTCGCCGCCGCGATCACGGCGGTCCTGCTGCTCGTGACCGCCGTCCTCGGGTTCGGCGGGGCGGATGCCGCGGCGCTCGGGCTGCTCGCCGCGATTGCGGCGCTGTTCGCGTGGGGTGCGGTCGCGGGCGTCGCGCGGCATCCGTTCGGCCTGTTCTTCCGGGCGCTGGTGCGGCCGCGACTCGCGCCGCCGGCCGAGCTCGAGGACCCGCGTCCGCCGACGTTCGCGCAACTCGTCGGGCTCCTCGTGACCGGAACGGGCGTCGTGCTCGGCCTCGCGGGCGCTCCGCTCGCCGTCCCCCTCGCCGCGTCGATCGCGTTCGTCGCCGCGTTCCTCAATGCGGCGTTCGCCTACTGCCTCGGATGCCACGTGTACCTGCTGCTCGTGCGGGCACGCGTCATCCGCCACGCGTGACGCGCGGGCCGGACCCACTGCCGCGCGCGGCATCCGGTCGATAGGCTGGAGCACCGGCTCGAGGAGGAGGACCCATTGGCACTGACGAGCGAATCGACCACGGTCTGGACGGGAACCCTCTTCGAGGGGTCGGGCACGACGCGCCTCGACTCCTCGAAGCTCGCCGAGTTCGACGTGAACTGGAAGGCGCGCGCCGAGGGTGAGGCGGGCACCACGAACCCGGAGGAACTGCTGGCCGCAGCGCATTCGGCCTGCTTCTCGATGGCGTTCTCGCTCGCCCTGGCCGAGGCCGGCCACACGCCCGAGAGCATCCAGACCACTGCGGCCGTGACCTTCCAGCCCGGCGAGGGGGTCACCGGCAGCCATCTGCTCGTCAGCGCGCGCGTGCCCGGCATCACCGAGACCGAGTTCGAGCGGATCGCCGACGAGGCGAAGGCGAACTGCCCGATCTCGAAGGCGCTGGGCGGCACGACCATCACGATCGAAGCCGAGCTCGCGTAGGTGCGCATCCTCGTCGCCGGCGCCTCCGGCTTCATCGGCACCGCGGTCACGGCTCGCCTGACCGACGCGGGCCACGAGGTGGTGCGCCTCGTGCGACGTCAGGCGACCGCCGACGACGAGGTCGCCTGGTCCCCGGCCTCGGGGATCATCGACTTCACCGTCATGGACCGCGTCGATGCGGTGCTGAACCTGTCGGGCGCCTCGCTCGCGCGGCTGCCGTGGACCAGGCGCTGGGAACAGGAGATCCTCGAGTCGCGCGTGGCTGCGACGCGCACGCTCGCCGAGGCCATGCAGAAGGCGAAGGCTCCGCCGCGGATCTTCCTCAGCGGTTCCGCCGTGGGGATCTACGGCGACCGCCCCGGCGAGCACCTCACGGATCATTCCAGCGCAGGCGACGGCTTCCTCGCCCACGTGGTGCGTCGATGGGAGGAGGCCGCGACCAAGCTGGCACCTCGCGAGACGCGAACGGTCCTCCTGCGCACCGGCATCATCATCGGGCGCGGCGGCGCGATGCAGCGCGTGCGGGCCCTGACCGCCCTCGGCGTCTCCGGCCGGCTCGGCACGGGCGGCCAGCACTGGCCGTGGATCTCGATCGACGACGAGGTCGGCGCCATCGTCCACCTGCTCGACTCGCGCCTCTCGGGACCGGTGAACCTCGTCGGACCGACCCCCGCGACGGCCGACCGGATCATGTCCGCGCTCGCCGAGCGCATGCACCGCCCGTACGGGCTGCCCGTGCCCGAGAAGCTGCTCGAGTTCGGGCTGGGCCGAGCCGCCGACGACCTGCTGCTGTCGAGCCAGAAGGTGCGTCCGCAGCGACTCATCGACGACGGCTACCGGTTCCGGCACGTCACGGTCGAATCGGCGATCGACGCGATGCTCAGCCTCGAGCACGCTCCAGCTCGATAGCCCGGCGCACCGCCCGGCGCGCGCGCCGCCGGTCGCCGGCGGCGTCGTAGGCGAGGCCGAGGCGGAGCCAGGCGCGCCAGGACTCCGGGTCGGACTCGACCGCGTCGCGGAACGCGGGGAACGCGTCATCCGCCGCGGCGCGCTCGGGCCGACCGCTCGGACGGAGCGGCATGCCCAGGTCGAGCGCACCCTCCTCATCGAGCTGCCGGACGAGCCGTTGCGACCGGATGCCGAACTGGAGTTCGCGCCAGATCGCCCACGCCGCGACGACGGGCAGCACGATGAGCGCGACGCCCATCACCACCGCGACCGGCTCGCCGGTCAGCACGAACTGCACGGCGCGCCACCCGACGAGCGCGAGGTACACCCCGAGCAGCACCGCCATGACGACAGCGCCGATCTTCGCGGTGCTCATCGGGAGCCGGGCAGTTCGAGCCCGAGCAGGGCGTCGAGCCCGACGGTGACCCCCTCGGCCGTCGCCGCGCGCCGCAGCGCGAGGAGGATGCCGGTCTCGTATGCCGACGACGAGACCGTGGAGTGCGCGATCGTGAGCGTCTCGCCGTCGCCGCCGACGATCACGCGCTGCTCGGCGAGGAGCCCGGACATCCGGAGGCTGTGCACGGGCACGCCCGCCACGAGCTGCCCGCGCGCTCGCTGGTCGGCGTGCGGCGCGGCGACGGGCCCGGACTCGCCGCGTGCGGCGGCGATCAGCTCGGCGGTGCGGACGGCCGTGCCGGAGGGCGAATCGACCTTGCCGGCGTGGTGCGCCTCGACGATCTCGATCGAGTCGAAGTGACGCGCGGCGAACGCGGCGAAGGCGGAGCCGAGCACGCTGCCCACGGAGAAGTTGGGCACGAAGATCACGCCCGGAGCCTCGTCGTGGTCGCGCAGCCGCCGCTCGACCTCGGCGACGCGCTCGTTCGACCAGCCCGACGTGCCCACCACGACCGCGGCGCCGGCCTCGATGGCCGCCTCGACGATGCCCTGGCTCGCGCCGGGGTGCGTGACGTCGAGCACGACGTCGGCGCCGTCGAGCTCGTCGAGGCTCGACGACGAGTCGAGCCCTGCGTGCAGTTCGAGGTCGTCGGCCTCCTCGATCAACCGGACGGCCAGCCGCCCCATCTTCCCGGTCGCCCCGGCCACCGCCACCCTGATCGTCACGACGATCACCCTAGCAATCGTCCTGCGCGGGCCCGACCGGTGACCGACGTAGGCTGGGCGGATGCTGCGCTTCCGCGACGCCGCCGTGACCGACCCCGACGCGCACCGGCTGCTCGGCGACTACTTCGCCGAGCGAGCCGCCGGGTTCCCGTCAGAGCAGGGCGAGTACCGCCCCACCTGGCCGGACCCGGCGCAGTTCACGCCCCCGGCGGGCGTGTTCGTCGTCCTCGAGGACGAGTCCGGCGCCGCGGTCGGCTGCGGCGGCGTGCGGCGCATCCCGGACGCCGAGGACGGCACCGTGCGGTACGAGGTCAAGCACCTGTGGCTCGCGCCCGCGGGTCGCGGCCGCGGCGAGGGGCGCCGACTGCTCGCCGAGCTCGAGCGCCGGGCGATCGGGTTCGGCGCGGGCGAGCTCGTGCTCGACACGAACGCGAGCCTCGAGGCCGCCGGCGGGTTGTACCGGTCGAGCGGCTACGTCGACGTCGAGCCCTACAACGCCAACCCGAACGCGACGAACTGGTACGGCAAGCGGGTCTGACCGGCTGCGCGGCGCCGCTCAGAGCGAGTACTGGTCGGGCAGGCCCGTCCGCAGCTCGGGCGGCAGGTGCGCGAGGTCGTTGTGCACGACGAGGCTCCACGGCCGGCCCGGTGCGCGCTGCGTGAGCACCGTGAGGCCGCAATTGGCCTGGTTGATCGTGACCCACCGCCACTCCGGCGCCCCCAGCACCTCGCGCACGAACCAGCCGATCACGAAGTTGTGCGTGATGAGCAGGTCGTGCCGGTCCTCGCGATGGGAACTCAGGAACTCGGCCCGCGCGTCGGCCATCTGCGCCCGGCCGGCCTCGAAGTCGAGCTCCGAGTACGAGCCGAAGAACGGCGCGTACGCCGCGGGGGTCTCCGGATCCGGACCGGAGGGGATGCAGTCGAACAGGAGCGCGGTCGGCTCCGGCCGCAGGGCGGGCAGCTTCTGGGCGATGATCTGGGCGGTCTCGGCGGCGCGCTGGAGGGGCGAGTGCCAGGCGTGGTCGAACGGGATCCCCCCGAGCCGCTCAGCGAGCAGTTCCGCCTGCCGGCGGCCGCGGGGCGACAGCGGCCCGTCGGGCATGCCGTGCTCGGCGTCGAGCTGCTCGCCGTGGCGAACGAGGTACAGGTGGTGAGGCACGTCGGATCCTGGTGGGTCGGGCGTCGCTCAGGCGACGTCGGTTCGGGGTTCGGGCTGGTCGACGACCGACCGGAAGGCGTGCTCGTCGACGGGGCCCACGGCCACGAGCGAGATCGGCCGTGCGGCGAGGTCGGCGGCGAGTGCCTGCACGTCGTCGGCGGTGACGCGAGCCACCCGGCGGAGGGCCTCGTCGAGGTCGGCGAACTCGCCGAGGGCGAGTTCGGCACGGCCGAGCCGTGACATCCGGGTGTCGGAGTCCTCGAGGGCGAGCGCCGAGGCGCCGCCGAGGTAGCCGACCGCGCGCTCCAGCTCGTCGGCGGCGACGCCGTGGTGCGCGAGCCGCTCGAGTTCGGTGCGCATCAGCGCTGCGACGGTCGCGGCGTTCTTCGGCGCGCACCCGGCGTACATGCCGAACACGCCCGCGTCGGAGTAGCCGGGCGCGAACGAGTACACCGAGTAGGCCAGGCCGCGCCGCTCGCGGACCTGCTGGAACAGCCGCGACGACATGCCCGAGCCGAAGACGGTGTTGAGCACGCTGAGCACGGCGCGCCGGTCGTCGGTGGCGACGAGGCCGGGCATGCCGAGCACGAGGTTGACCTGCTCGTTCGGCTTCTCGACGACGGACAGGCCGCTCGTGCCGGTCGGCGTCGCCGGCTCGGTGGCGCGGCGCTCGACCGGCGCCGCCTCGTCGTCGAGGCGCCACCCGGCATCGCCGAGGGCGGCCTGCAGGTCGGCGACCACGCGATCGTGGTCGACCGCGCCCGCGACCGTCACGACGAGGTCCTGCGGCCGGTAGTTGGCGCGGTAGTGCGCCCACACGGCGTCGCGCGCGGCCGCCGCGATCGTGTCGGGGTCGCCGCCGATGGGCCGGGCGAGCGGATGCCGCCCGAGCACCGCCTCGAAGAAGCGCTCGCTCGCGACATCCGCCGGGTCGTCGCCGGCCATCGCGAGCTCTTCCAGGATGACGCGGCGCTCGCTCTCGAACTCCTCGGGGTCGAGGAGCGACGAGGTGAACATGTCGGCGAGGACGCCGACCGCCATCGGCAGGTCACGGTCCTGCACCTTGGCGTAGTAGCAGGTGTACTCCTTCGCCGTGACGGCGTTGTGCTCGCCGCCGACGGCGTCGAACGCGATCGCGATGTCGAGCGCACTGCGGCGTTCGGTGCCCTTGAAGAGCAGGTGCTCGAGGAAGTGGGTCGACCCGTAGGTGGCGGGGTGCCCGGAGTCGGACGGGTGCTCGTCGCGCGAGCCCACCGCCACCCAGAAGCCGATCGTGGCGCTGCGGCTGCCGGGCACGCGCTCGCTGAGAACGCGGATGCCGGAGGGCAGCACCGAGCGGCGGACCAGTGTGTCGCCTGCGGCGCGGAACTCGAGCTCGGGCACTCCGAGGGGGAGGTCGACGGCGCCGTTCACGCCTCCAGCCTATGCCACGCCCCGCGGCGCGGACCGTGCGCGCGGCTCAGGACGAGGCGCGATCGAGCTCGACCAGCTCGGAGCGGTGCAGGATCAGCGACGCCGCCCCCATGAGCGCGTCGACCTGCTCGGGACGGCTCGCGCCGGCGATGGGCGCCACGACGGTGGGCCGTGAGAGCAGCCAGGCGATGGCCACTGCGGCCGGGACGGTGCCGTGCGCCGCGGCGATCTCGTCCAGCATGCGCAGCACCCGCAGGCCGCGGCGGCCGAGGTGCCTGGCCTGCCGCTCGCCGCGCGGGTCGCGGCGGAGGTCGGCACGACGGCGCACGCGGCCGGCGAGGAAACCTTCGGCGAGTGCGATGTCGGGCAGCACCGCGAGCCCCTGGGCGTGTGCGACCAGTTCCGGCGCCCCCTCGAAACCGCGTCGCTCCATGAGGTTGTAGCGGGTGGCGAGCACCTCGAAGCGCGGGAGCCCGTTGGCTGCGAGGACCCGAGCCTCGATGAGCCGTTCGGGCGTGGACCCGGAGGCGCCGATGGCGCGCACCTTGCCCGCGGCGATGAGGGCGTCGACCGCACCGAGGCTCTCTTCGAGGGGCACGTCGGGGTCGTCGCCGTGGAAGCAGAGCAGGTCGATGCGCTCGGTGCCGAGGCGACCGAGCGACGCGTCGACGGCCGCCGCGATGGATGCCGGCGAGAGCCCGGGGTGGTCCGGATGGCGGCCGACGCGAGTCATGATCCGCATCCGGTCGCGCGTGCCGCGCGCGGCCATCCACTCCCCCACGATGCGTTCGCTGCGACCCCCGGCGTAGCTGTCGGCAGTGTCGACGAGCGTGCCGCCGAGCGAGGCGAATCGATCGAGGACCTCCTCGGCCTCGGTCGCGCCGGTGGCGGCGCCGAAGCCGCTCGCACGCAGCGCCAGCGGATGCGTGTCGATCCCGGAGTCCGCCAGGCGGACGCGCTGGGGAACCGTGATCGGGCCGGACAACGCATTCGTCTGGATCTCGGCCGTCGTCGGCGACGAGACGGCATCGGCGGCATCCTCCGCCTCCGCGGACCGGGCCGACGACGCGGCGCCCATGTCGATCTCCGCGGTCGCGGCGCGCGCGACCGCGGCGGGCGGCCCGCCCCCGGCGCGCCGTGCTCCGTACTGTGCGTGCCTCGGTGCCACGCGATCCTCCTCCCCAGGATTGCTTCGAGGTTAGGCGGCGTTGGGCCGCCGATCTCGCCGGATCCGGTGAAGCGTTACCGAACCGTTGGTGAACAGGGTCTCCGGAGCCCGTCCCGGCGGCATCGTCCGAACGATCCATCGCGCGTTGCGTCCGTCCCGTGTTCCGACGCCTTGCGCAGCGATTGAACGAGCGTTTAGTATGCTGAACATGCGTTCAATCCCCGCCGGCGACGCCACCACGGCATCGCGCATCCGCGACGCTGCGGTGGCGAGGTTCGGCGCGGGCGGGTTCGCGCGGACGAGCGTGCGCGACATCGCCGCCGACGCCGGCGTGAGCCCCGGCCTCGTGATCCACCACTTCGGTTCCAAGGAGGGCCTGCGCCGCGCGTGCGACGAATGGATGGTGGGCCAGCTCATGGGCGAGAAGTCCCGCCTCGGCGACACGTCGGTCGCCTCCAGCATCCGCGAATGGCTCGACGACCCCGGGCGCTTCCGCGGCTATCTCGACTACGTGGCCATGATGCTCGCCGACGGCACCGAGGGCGGTGCGCGGCTGTTCGACCTCATCCTCGGCGAGACCCGCGCGATGCTCGCCGAGGGCGTCGCCTCCGGTGCCATGCACGAGAGCTCGGACCCGGAGCTGCGCGCCCTGCTCGTGACCGTCTACGGCCTCGCCCCCCTGCTCCTGCGCGACCACCTCGCGCGCACGCTCGGCGCACCCCTCGACGACGCAGCGACCGTGCGGCGGATGACGCTGCCCACGCTCGAGCTCTACACGCACGGCATGTACACCGACTCGCGCATCCTCGACGCGGCGCGCGCCGCCATCGCCGACGCCGGCGCCGGGCACGCGTCGCCGCACCCCGACGCGTCGGCGCCCGCCGAGCGGGTCCGCTCCGACAAGGGAACCGGCAACCCGAACCAGGACCCCGATCCCCCGACCGGTGACGACGCCGCGCAGGCCTGACGCGCGGCATCCGCCATCTCGTCATCGAACCGGAAAGGACCTCCATGGAGACCACCACCGAGGCGGCCGTCGCGACGCGCGGCCTCGTCAAGCGCTACGGCGCCAACACCGCCCTGCACGGCATCGACCTCGACATCCCGCGCGGCAGCGTGTTCGGCATGATCGGGCCGAACGGCGCGGGCAAGACCACGACCATGCGGCTGCTGCTCGACATCCTCCGCCCCTCGGCGGGTGAACTGCGCGTGCTCGGCGAGACGCCCCGCGCCGGCGGGGCGTCGCTGCGGCGCCGCATCGGCTACCTGCCCGGCGAGCTGCACCTGTCGACCCGCGTCAAGGGCCGCGAGCTGCTCGCCCACTACGCCGAGATCTCCGGACCCGTGCGGCCCGGCGCCGTCGACGCTCTCGCCGACCGGCTGGGCGTCGACCTCGGCCGACCCGTGCGCAACCTGTCGAAGGGCAACAAGCAGAAGATCGGCCTCATCCAGGCGTTCATGCACGAGCCCGAGCTGCTCGTGCTCGACGAGCCGACGAGCGGGCTCGACCCGCTCGTGCAGCAGGAGTTCCACGCGATGCTGCACGAGGCCAAGGCGAAGGGGCAGACGGTGTTCCTGAGCTCGCACGTGCTGAGCGAGGTGCAGCAGACCGCGCACGAGATCGCGATCCTCAAGCAGGGTCGCATCGTCGAGCGGTCCACGGTCGCCGCGCTCCGCGAGAACGCCGTCCGGCACGTCAAGCTCGTGGTCGCCGAAGCGGATGCCGCGGCGGCACGCGCGACCCTCGACGCGGTCCCGGGCGTGACGGGCGTCGCGGCCGAGGCGAACGGCCCGGAAACCGTCGCGCTCTCGGCGACGCTCGACGCGCACGTCGACGCGTTCGTGAAGGCCGTCGCACGTCTCGCCGTGGTCGACCTGACCATGGAGGAGCCCGACCTGGAGGAGATGGTGCTCGCCTACTACGGCACCGACCTGTCGGCGACCGATGCCGACGATGACGACGACTCCGACCGGAAGGGGGCGAAGCGATGACCCGCGTGCTCCCGCTCTTCCGCCGCTCGATCGCCGACGGCTGGCGCGGACTGGCGGGCTGGACCGCCGGCATCCTCGTCGCCCTGTTCCTGTACCTGCCGCTGTACCCGTCGTTCGGCGGCAACGGGCAGATGCAGGAGATGATCGACTCGCTGCCGCCCGAGCTCGTGCAGACGCTGAGCTACGACCAGATCGGCTCCGGCCCCGGATACGCGCAGGCGACGTTCTTCGGCCTCATCGGATTCGTGCTGCTCACGATCGCCGCGGTCGGCTGGGGCACGGGCGCGATCGCGAACGACGAGGAGAACGGCCAGCTCGAGCTGACCCTCGCGCACGGCGTCACGCGCGGTCAGCTCTTCGCCGAGCGGACCGCCGCGGTGCTCGTGAAGCTCGCCTGGCTGTGCGTCGTGAGCTTCGCGGTCGTGCTGCTGCTCAACGAGCCGTCCGAGCTCGAGATCGAGGTCGCGAACCTCGTCGCCACGACGACGGCCTTCTTCGGCCTCGTGTCGCTCAGCGCCGTCGCCGCGGTCGCGGTCGGCGGCATCACCGGCCGGCGCACCTGGGCGCTCGGCGCGGGTGCCGGAATCGCGGTCTACGCGTACGCGATGCACGCCCTCGGCAACCAGGGCGACGACCTGAAGTGGCTCCAGGACTTCTCGCCGTACAGCTGGGCCTACGCCGACGCGCCGCTCCAGAACGGATGGAACGAGACGATCTGGCTGAACTTCGCCGTGATCGCGGTCCTGCTCCTCGCGGGCTGGCTCGTCTTCCGCCGGCGCGACGTCGCCGTGTGAGCGGGACGGATGCCGCGGCGCGCGCCCCGCATACGGGCGTCGCGTCGCGGCATCCGCTCGTCGTCCTCGTCCTCAACGACCGCGTCGGGCTGACGCCTATCGACCCACCTTGCCGAACAGTCCTGCGATCGGCGCGAGCACCGTCGGGCGGGCCGCGATCCACGCTGCCGCGATGACGACGATCGAGGCGACGAAGATCCAGAAACCGAGCCAGTCGTCGGCGTCCCGCGCCGCGTACATGTGGTTGAGGTTGCGCAGCGCCCCGGTCAGGAAGACGAGCGTGACGTGCACCACGATGAACGCGACGAAGTACAGCATGACCGGGAAGTGCACGGCACGCGCCCACTCGACGGGATAGACGCGGTTGAGCGTCGTGGCGTTCTTCGGCCACAGCCCCGACATCCGCACCCCGGTGATGGCGGCGAGCGGCGCAGCGATGAAGATCGTCGCGAAGTACGCGAGCACCTGCAGGCTGTTGTAGTTGACCCAGCCGTTCTCGAGCGGCCAGTCCAGCGACAGGTACTGCAGCCCGGCCGACACCGCGTTCGGGACGACCTCCCAGCTGGTCGGCACGACGCGCATCCATTGGCCCGTCGTGAACAGGAGGACCACGAAGACGAGTCCGTTCACGAGCCACAGGATGTCGAGGGACTGGTGGAACCACAGGTTGATGCTGATCCTGCCCTGGCCGCCCTTCGACCAGCGCGGCGTCCAGTACGCCGGCGGCCGCCGCTCGGTGCGCACCTGCAGGCCCGAGCGGATGATCAGCAGGATGAGGAAGACGTTGAAGAAGTGCTGCCAGCCGAGCCAGGCCGGAAGCCCGACGGGCGCCCCCTCGGGCAGGGGCGTCTCGCCGGGGTAGGTCGCGATGAAGTCCTGCATGAGCTCCAGTCCGAGGAACCATCTCGTGAGCTGGACGACGATGGTCGCGGCGCCGATGATCGCGAGGACGCCGACGACGGATGCCCCGACCCACTGCCTGACGGTCAGCGGGCCGTACCGTCCCGGGCCCGGCTGCGAGGGGGCGCTCGGTGCCGGGGCCGCCGCGGGCGGTGCGGAAGGCCCCGCCGACTCGGCGGGTGCGGCGGTTGGAGTGGGCGCCGCGGTCGGAGTGGGCGCCGCGGGCACGGACGCTGCGGGAGCCGCCACCGCGGATGGTGCGGGAGCCGGGGTGGCGGCGGGCACTGCGGGCGCCGGCTCGTCGGCCTGGACAGACGGTGCGGGTGCCGCCACCGACGACTCGGGCACGGACTCGGCGGGCAGTGCGGAGGCTTCCACGAGCGGCTCCGGCGCCGTGGCCTCAGCGACCGGTGCGACCGCCGACGCCGGCCACGGATCTCCCCCGGCGACCCTCGGGAGCCCGCGGCGAAGCCCGGCACCGGTCGCCACTGCAGGCGCGGCGGTGCCCTCGGACTGCGGTGCAGGTGCCGTCGCTTCGGCACGCTCGGCGATGGGCTCCACGGCGACGACTGGCGGCGGGGCGTCCGCGGCATCCGTCACCTCGATGTTCTCGGCACGGGGCGCATCGCCGGCCGCGGGCCACGGTGCGCCACCCGGCACGCGCGGAAGCCCGCTCCGAAGCCGACGACCCGACGAAACGGAGGCGGGCGCGACGGCAGGGGCCACCGCGGACGATACGGCCGCCGCCGCCGCGACCGGAGCCGCCGGCGCCGATGCCACCGGTGACGCGGCGATCGTCGTCTCGGGGCCGGCAGGATTCGCGGGAGCTTCGACCGACGCGGCGACGGGGTCGCCGGGCGCTTCGCCGGGAGGCGGCCAGGGCTCACCGCCGTGCCGGCGAGGCAATCCCCTGCGCAGGTTCCGGACGGCTGCCACGGGTCACCGCTTCCGCTCGGCGAGTGCGCTGATCAGTTGCGGGACCACGGTGAAGACGTCGCCGACGACGCCGAAGTCGGCGACCTCGAAGATCGGCGCGTCGGGATCCTTGTTGACGGCGACGATGTTCTTGGCGGTCTGCATGCCGGCGCGGTGCTGGATCGCACCCGAGATGCCGAGGGCGATGTACAGCTGCGGCGAGACCGAGACGCCGGTCTGGCCGACCTGCTGGCTCGCCGGGATGTAGCCGGCGTCGACGGCCGCGCGCGACGCACCGATGGCGGCGCCCAGCGCGTCGGCGAGCTCCTCGACGAGCGCGAACTTCTCGGCCGAGCCGAGGCCGCGACCGCCCGAGACGATCCGCTTCGCTCCCCGCAGCTCGGGTCGACCGGACGTCACGGTCACGGCCTCGACCGAGTCGATGGCGGCCGATGCCGCGCCCGAGGCCGGCACCTCGAGCGACTCGAGTGCGACGGGCCGTGCTTCGGCGCGCGCCTCGACGGCGCCCTGCCGCACGGTCACGACGAGCGGCCCGAAGGTCGCCGCGGAGTCGACGGTGTACGCGCCGCCGTACACGGAGTGGTGGGCGAGGACGCCCTCGTCATCGCGGGAGACGCCGACCGTGTCCGCGGCGATGGGAGCGCTCGTGCGGGCGGCGAACCGGCCGGCGATGTCGCGGCCCTCGATCGAGTTCGAGATGAGCACCGCCTCGGGCGCGACGAGCGCCGCAGCCGCGGCGAGCGCGTCGACCTGCGGGATCGTGAGCTCGGACTGCGTCGAGGTCGTCTCGACGGCGAGCACCCGCTCGGCGCCGAGCGCGGCAGCCTGCTCGGCGAGCGACTGCGCCCGGCCGGGCGCGGTGACGGCGAGCGCGACGGGCGTGCCGATCTGAGACGCGGCCGCGAGGAGGCCGGCGGCGCTCGACGCGAGTTCGCCGTTCGGCGTCGCCTCGAGCACGACGAGGATGGCGTCTGCGGGGTGGTCGGTCATGATCGTCCTCTCAGACCAGCCGGTTCTCGATCAGGAATTCCGCGATCTTCGTGCCGCCGTCGCCGTCGTCCGTGATCTTGATCCCCGCCGTGCGCGGGGGCTTCTCGGCGATGGCGGTCATGATCGACACGGCGACGGAGAGATCCTCGGGTTCGATGCCCAGGTCGGCGGCGCTCAACGTCTCGAACGGCTTCTTCTTCGCGGCCATGATGCCCTTGAAGTTCGGGAAGCGGGCGTCGGGGAGCGCCTCGGTGATCGAGATGACCGCCGGCAGCGACGCGCTCACGCGCATGGTGCCACCGTCGACGTTGCGCGTTCCCGACACCGAGCCGTCGGTGATCTCGACGGATGAGAGGGCGGTCGCGTTGGGCACCTCGAGCAACTCCGCGAGCATCGCGGGAATCACGCCGCCGCTGCCGTCGGTCGAGAGGTTGCCGGTGATGACGAGGTCGAACCCGGTGCGTCGGATCGCCGCGGCGAGCGTGCGCGCGGTGAGGCCGAGATCCGCGGCGGCCAGGGCCGGGTCGGCGATGTGCACGGCCGATCCGGCTCCCATCGCCAGGCCCTTGCGGATCGTCGTCGCGGCGCGTTCGGGTGCCATCGACATGACGACCACCTCGGCGTCGGGGTGCACGTCGGCGTGGGCGAGCGCCACCTCGAGCGCCCGCTCGCCGATCTCGTCGAGCACCGCCTCGCTCGCGGCGCGATCGGCGAGCCCGGTCTCGAGGTCGAGCTTCCGCTCCCCCCACGTGTCGGGGACCTCCTTCACGAGGACGATGATCTTCATCAGGCCTCAGTCCTTTCATCGAGCCCACCCCGGGAACGCGCCCGCCGCGCGACCGCCTCAGCTTGCCGTAGCAGCGGCGCGTCGACCATCTGCCCGCGGAAGGCGAACACGCCGTCGCGTTCGCGCACGGCGGCCTCGGCGAGCAGCGCATGCGCCCACTCCAGTCGCTCGTGACTCGGCGCATAGGCCGCCCTGACGACCTCCACCTGGCCCGGGTGCACGCACGCCGTCGCGGCGAAGCCGAGCGCGGCCGCGTCCTCTGCCTCCGTGCGGAGGCCGTCCGCGTCGGCGAGGTCGAGGTGCACCGCGTCGATCGCCGCCACGCCGTGCGCGCCCGCCGCGAGCAGCACCTGGGACCGGGCGTGTCGCGCGACGTCACGGTACCGCCCGTCGGCGTGGCGGCTGGAGGCGCCGCCGAGCGAGGCGACGAGGTCCTCCGCGCCCCACATGAGCGCGGACACGATCGGCACCGACGCGAGGGCGGGGGCGGCGAGCACGCCCCGAGCGGTCTCGCACAGGGCGATCACGTCGAAGTCCTCGAGGGTCACCAGGTCGGCCGTGCCCTCGCACTTGGCGAGCATGACGGTACGGTACGACGTGCGCCGCAGCGCCGCGAGGTCGTCGACGAGGTGCGGCGTGGACGCCGGGTTCACGCGCACGATGACCCGCGCGGGGTCGAGCGGGTTCGCCACGAGCGACTCGCGCGCCGCCGACTTCGCGACCTCGGCCACGGCGTCCTCGAGGTCGAGGATCACGGCGTCGGCGCGCTCCGCGGCCTTGGCGTACCGGTCGGGCCGGTCGGCCGGGCAGAACAGCAGCGCGGGACCGAAGGGGAACGGCGGGTGCGTCATCGGTTCGCCTCGCCGTTCGTGCGCGACTGCCGTTCGCCGGCGTCGCGGGTCCAGACGAGCATCGTGCGCGACGCGGTCGCGACCACGTCGCCGTCCTGGTTGCGGGCGGTGTGGCCGAGCACCACGATGCCCTCTCCGGGACGCGACGACGACAGCCGCTTCGACTCGACGACGCTCTCGCCGTAGAGGGTGTCGCCCACGAACACCGGATTGGGGAACGCGACGGCCCCGAATCCGAGGTTGGCGACGAGCGTGCCCTGCGTGAGCTGCCCCACCGACTGGCCCACGAGGGTCGACAGCGTGAAGAGCGAGTTCACGAGGATGCGGCCGAACGGCTGGCGCGCCGACCAGGCCGCGTCGAGGTGCAGCGGCTGCGGGTTCATGGTGAGCGTGGTGAAGAGGACGTTGTCGGCCTCCGTCACCGTGCGGCCGGGGCGGTGCAGGTAGCGCACGCCCTCCTCGAACTCCTCGAACCAGAGCCCCCGCTGCACGACCTCGCGCATCGCGGCGTCCGTCATGACGCTCCTCCTTTCCCGCAGCCGACCCGCCCTAGCCGGCCAGCCCGAGCTCGCGGGCGATGACCATGAGCTGCACCTCGTTCGTGCCTTCGCCGATCTCGAGGATCTTCGAGTCACGGTAGTGCCGAGCCACGGTCGTCTCGTTCATGAATCCCATTCCGCCGAAGATCTGGGTCGCGTCGCGCGCGTTCAGCATGGCGGCGTCGCTCGAGACGAGCTTCGCGATCGCGGCCTCCTTCTTGAACGGCAGCCCTGCATCGGCTCGCCGCGCCGCGTCGTGCCAGGCGAGGCGGGCGGTGTGCACGCGGGCCTGCATTCCGGCGATGGTGAACGCGATGTACTGGTGGCTCGCGATGGGCACGCCGAAGACGTTGCGGGTCTTCGCATAGGTCAGGGCCTCGTCGAGGCATCCCTGCGCCGCGCCTGTCGCGAGGGCGGCGATCGCGATGCGGCCCTCGTCCAGCGCCTGGAGGAAGTTGGCGAAGCCGCGTCCGCGTTCGCCGAGCAGGTTGGCGGCCGGCACCCGGACGTCGTCGAAGGTCAGCGGGTGGGTGTCAGAGGCGCGCCAGCCCGACTTGTCGTAGTCCGGCCCCACGGTGAACCCGGGCGTGCCGTTCGGCACGATGATCGTGGAGAGCTCCTTCGAGACGGAGCCGTCGGGGCGCGTCCGCTCGCCGGTGACCGCGGTGACGGTCACGAACCGCGTGATCGGCGTGCCCGAGTTGGTGATGAACTGCTTCGAGCCGTTCACAACCCACTCCTCGCCGTCGAGCACCGCGGTCGTCCGCGTGGCGCCGGCATCGGATCCGGCCTCGGGCTCGGTGAGGCCGAAGCCGGCGAGTGCGCGCCCCGCCACGAGGTCGGGGAGGAACTCGGCCTTCTGCTCCTCGGTGCCGTGTCGGTAGATCGGCATCGCGCCGAGGCCGACGCCGGCCTCGAGGGTGATCGCGATCGACTGGTCGACACGGGCGAGCGCCTCGATCGCGAGGCACAGCGCCATGTAGTCGCCGCCCTGTCCGCCGACCTCCTCGGGGAACGGCAGGCCGAAGAGCCCGAGCTCGCCCATCTGGGCGACGACGTCCATCGACAGCTCGTGCGAGCGGTCGGCCTCGTAGGCCTGCGGTGCGACGACGGTGTCGGCGAACTCGCAGACCATGTCGTACAGCTGCTGTTCCTCGTCGGTCAGGTCGTGCATCGTGCTCCTCATTCCTGGTGGGATGCGTTCGGGACGGCTGCGTCATGGGTGCCGTCCGAGGGTCGGGGGTCGGATGCCGCAGGGCCGGCGTCGACGCGCTCTGCAGCGTGCTCGATGCGCGCGACGACCTGGTCGCGCGCGACCTGCTCACCCGCGGCGACGCGCAGCCGGACGACGCCGGGGACGGTCGCCGTGACGCGGTGCTCCATCTTCATGGCCTCGATGGCGAGCACCGCCTGCCCGGCCTCGACGCGGTCGCCATCGGCCAGGAGCAGGGTCGTCACGCTGCCCGGCATCGGGGCGCGGAGGTCGGGGTCGGAGGTGCCGCCGCGCTCGAGCTGTGCGAGGCGGGCCTCGAGCGCCGCTCGGCGGTCGACTCGTGGGAGGGCGACCGTGCGGCCGTCGAGGTGCACCCACGCCGTGCCGTCGTCGGCGACCCGCACGGTCGCGCGGTCGAGGTCGGCGGCCGCACGCGACGCGCGCTCGGTGATGCCGCCGTCGCCGAGCCGCCAGCCGAGCTCGCGCTGCCACGCACGATCGTGCGCCGACGTTGCGCGCGCCGCACGGTCGCGGGCGAGGCGGGCGACCTCGGCGAGCCGGGTGGTCGGGTCGTCCGCCGCCTCGTCGGACTCGTCGGCGGACGCGGTCGCAGCGCCTGAGCCCGACTCCTGGAGACGATCGATGAGACCGGTGTCGAGGTGCCCGGCGCGCACGTCGGGGTGCGCGAGCAGCGTCCGGAGGAACGCGATGTTCGACTCGACGCCGAGGAGCACGGTGTCGGCCAGCGCGGCGTCGAGCCGGTCGAGGGCCTCGGCCCGGTCGGCGCCGTGCGCGATGACCTTCGCGACCATCGGGTCGTAGTCGGCGCCGACCTCCTGGCGCTCGCGGATGCCCGCGTCGACGCGCACGCCGTCGCCGGACGGCTCGCGCCAGGCCAGCACCTCGCCGGTCGAGGGCAGGAACCCGCGCTCGGGGCTCTCGGCGTAGACGCGCGCCTCGATCGCGTGGCCCTCGAGCCGGACGTCGGACTGCGCGATGGCGAGCGGCTCCCCCGCGGCGATGCGCAGCTGCTGCTCGACGAGGTCGACGCCCGTGACGAGCTCGGTGACCGGGTGCTCGACCTGCAGGCGCGTGTTCATCTCGATGAAGAAGAACTCGTCGGGCGCGGCATCCGAGACCAGGAACTCGACCGTGCCCGCACCGAGGTAGTCGACGCTGCGGGCCGCGTCGCACGCGGCGGCCCCGATGCGCGCACGGGTGTCGGCGTCGAGCAGCGGCGAGGGCGCCTCCTCCACGACCTTCTGGTGGCGCCGCTGCAGCGAGCACTCGCGCTCGCCGAGGTGGATCACGGTGCCGTGCGCGTCGGCGAGCACCTGCACCTCGATGTGGCGGGGCTGGTCGATGAAGCGCTCGAGCAGCAGCGTGTCGTCGCCGAAGGCTGCGCGCGCGACCCGGCGTGCGGCCGGGAGCGCGTGCTCAAGCTCGCCCTGGTCGCGCGCGACCTGCATGCCCTTGCCGCCGCCGCCGGCCGACGGCTTCACGAGCAACGGGAAGCCGATGTACGACGCCGCGTCGAGCAGTTCGTCGTCGGTGGCGTCCGGCTCGCTCACCCCGGGTACGACGGGCACGCCCGAATCGGCCACGTGCTGCTTGGCGCGGATCTTGTCGCCCATGACCTCGAGTGCGAGCGAACCCGGTCCGACGAACACGATCCCGGCCTCTGCGCAGGCGCGGCCGAACGCGGCGTTCTCGGAGAGGAAGCCGTACCCGGGGTGGATCGCCTGCGCACCCATGTCGAGCGCGGCCCGCACGATGCGCGCGGGGTCGAGGTAGCTTTCGGATGCCGCGGCCGGTCCGATGCGGACGGCCTCGTCGGCGAGCGCGACGTGGGGCGCCCCGGCGTCGGCGTCGGAGTACACGGCGATCGCGTGGATGCCGAGCCGCTTCAAGGTGCGGATGACGCGGACGGCGATCTCGCCGCGATTCGCGACGAGCACGCGATCGAAGGGTCGCTGCGGCGTTGAGGGGGTGGGCTGCGTCATCCGGTCACATCCTGAAGAGGCCGAAGCGGGGCTCGGGCAGCGGGGTGCGGCTCGCCAGCTCGAGCGCGAGCGCGAGCACCGTGCGGGTGTCGCCGGGCGCGATGACGCCGTCGTCCCACAGCCGCGAGGTCGAGTGGTAGGGGCTCCCCTGCGTCTCGTACTGCTCGCGCACGGGGGCCTTGAATGCCTCCTCGTCCTCGGCCGACCACTGCTCGCCGCGCACGGCCATCTGGTCGCGCTTGACGGTCGACAGCACGGATGCCGCCTGATCGCCGCCCATCACGGAGATGCGCGCGTTGGGCCACATCCAGAGGAATCGCGGCGAGTACGCCCTGCCGCACATCGAGTAGTTGCCGGCGCCGAAGGAGCCGCCGATCACGACCGTGAACTTCGGCACGCGCGTCGTGGCGACCGCGGTGACCATCTTCGCGCCGTGCTTGGCGATGCCGCCGGCTTCGGCGTCGCGGCCGACCATGAACCCGGAGATGTTCTGGAGGAACAGCAGCGGGATGCCGCGCTGGTCGCACAGCTCGATGAAGTGCGCGCCCTTCATGGCCGACTCGCTGAACAGGACGCCGTTGTTGGCGACGATGCCGACCGGGTGGCCGTCGATCCAGGCGAAGCCCGTGACGAGCGTGTCGCCGTACTCGCGCTTGAACTCGTGGAACTCGCTGCCGTCGACCAGGCGTGCGATGACCTCGCGGACGTCGTAGGGCTGCTGCACGTCGACCGGCACGACCGACGTGAGCGTCGCGGGGTCGACCGCCGGCTCGCGGGGCTCGCGCACGGCCCAGGCGCGGTCGGCGGGCTGCGGCAGCGTGCCGACGATGTCGCGGACGAGCTCGAGCGCGTGCTCGTCGTCCTCTGCGAGGTGGTCGGTGACGCCGGAGTGCCGCGCGTGCAGGTCGCCGCCGCCGAGCTCCTCGGGGGTCACGACCTCGCCGATGGCGGCCTTCACGAGCGGCGGGCCGCCGAGGAAGATCGTGCCCTGGTTGCGGACGATCACGGTCTCGTCGCTCATCGCGGGCACGTACGCGCCGCCCGCGGTGCACGAGCCCATGACCGCGGCGACCTGCGGGATGCGGCGGGCGGACAGGTTGGCCTGGTTGTAGAAGATCCGCCCGAAGTGGTCGCGGTCGGGGAACACCTCGTCCTGCTTCGGCAGGAACGCGCCCCCGGAGTCGACGAGGTAGACGCAGGGCAGGCGGTTCTCGAGCGCGACGTCCTGCGCCCGCAGGTGCTTCTTGACGGTCATCGGGTAGTAGGTGCCGCCCTTGACGGTCGCGTCGTTGCAGACGACCATGACGGGCCGGCCGTGCACGAGCCCGATGCCGGCGATGACGCCCGCGGCGGGCGTGTCGTCGCCGTAGAGGTCCTCAGCTGCGAGCGGCGCGAGTTCGAGGAACGGGCTGCGCTCGTCGAGCAGGCGCTCGACCCGGTCGCGCGGCAGCAGCTTGCCGCGCGCGACGTGACGGTCGCGGGAGGCCTCCGGCCCGCCGAGGGCGGCCTTCGCGAGCTTGGCTCGCAGTTCGCCGACGAGCGCCTCGTGGGCCTCGGCGTTCGCGCGGGCGGCATCGGATGCCGCGTCGAGCGCGCTCGTGAGGATGTGCATCCGCTCCCGTCCGCCTCTCCGTCGTGGCGTGGACCCGAGCGCCTTCGGTGAACGCTCGCTAACCGGGATTCATGTTAGCGACCATTCACCGAGTTCCGCAAGCGGGCTCACCCGGCCCGGGCGTCCGCGTGCACGCCTCCGGACTCCCCCGCGGTCGCCGCGAGCCCCGCGATCAGGCGCTCGAGCCCGAACGCCCAGGCCTCGTCGACCGACCCGCCGAGTCGGAACGCCCCGGCGAGTTCCATGCTGGTGAACCCGTGGATCCATGCCGTGAGCGTGCGCGCGGCCGGGAGCGCCTGCCCGTCGCCGGCGAGCCGCCGCGAGACCTCGAGCACCGCGGCACTCGCCCGGTCGAGCGCGGATCCTCCCGCGCGCGCACCCTCGGGGAGCGGGCCGAACACGAGGCCGTAGCCGTGCGGTCGCTCGTGCGCGAAACGACGGGCGGATGCCGCGAGCGCCCGCGCCGCGTCGGCGGCATCCTCCACGCCGGCGATCGCGCGATCCGCGCGCTCGCCGATCTCTGCCGCGGCGTCCTCCGCGACGATGCGCACGAGGTCGTCGCGATCGCGGACGTGCTTGTAGAGCGACGGCGCACGGACGCCGAGTCGGGTGGCGACCGACTGCATCGTGAGCGACGCGAGCCCGCCGCGCTCGAGGAGCTCTCGCGCCGTCTCGCGCAACGCCTCCGGGGTGACCTTCACGGGTGCCGGCATGGCTCCTCCTTCGCCTGAGGATCGATGACTATTGACACTAGCCATCATAGCTACGTATCGTAGCCATCATGGAACTTCGTCCAGGACTCAGGCGCGTCGGCAACGAGATCGTCGCGTCCTACCTCATGATCGACGACCGCGGCGTCACGGTCGTCGATGCCGGCCTCCCCGGCCACCATGCCGAACTGCTCGCCGAACTCGCCGAGGCCGGCCTCACGGTCGACGACGTGCGGGCGATCATCCTCACGCACGGAGACAGCGACCACGTCGGCTTCGCCGAACGCCTCCGCCTCGAGCAGGGAGTGCCGGTCTACGTCCACGCCGCGGACGCCGACCGCGCGAAGGGCGGCGAGAAGCCGTCGACCTCGTTCGGCCGCGGCGCCCGCCCCTGGCCCGTCGTCAGGTTCCTCGCCTACGCGCTCGGAAAGGGCGGCGCCAGGACCGCGTACCTCAGCGAGGTCCGCACCGTCACCGACGGCGAGCGGCTCGACCTCCCCGGCTCGCCCGTGATCATCGGCATGCCGGGCCACTCGCCCGGCAGCATCGCCGTCCACTCCCCCGACCTCGACGCCGTCTGCGTCGGCGACGCGCTCACCACCCGGCACGTGCTCACGGGGCGGCGCGGCCCCGCACCCGCGCCCTTCACCGACGAGCCCGATGCGGCGCTCGACTCGCTCGAACGGCTCGCCGCGATCGACGCGACGTGGGTGCTTCCCGGGCACGGCACGCCGTGGAACGGCGGCACCGCCGAGGCGGTGCGACTCGTGCGCGAGGCCGCCGCGGCATCCGCTCGCTGAGCACCCCGATCGAGCGGATGCCGCGCGCGGGCCGGCCTCCTCGGTTGCCGCACACCCGGCAGTCGGTTAGTGTGCATTCACCGAATGCCCCGGAGGTGCACCCTGAGCGACACGCTCACCGAACGCGGCCGCGCCAAGGCCGACCGTCGCGCCGCGCTGCTCGACGCCGCCGCGCGGCTCTTCGCCGAGCGCGGCTACCCGGGCGTCACGCTCGAGGAGCTCGGCCAGGCCGCCGGCGTGTCGGGCCCGGCCGTCTACCGCCACTTCCCCGGCAAGGCCGCGGTGCTCGCGGCGATCCTCGCCGACGCGAGCCGCGGACTGCTCGACGGCGGGCGGCGCACGATCGCGGAGGCCGACGACCCCGCGGGCGCGCTCCGCGCCCTCATCCGCTTCCACGTCGACTTCGCGCTCGCGAACGCCGACGTGATCCGCGTGCAGGACCGCGACCTCGGCAGCCTCGACGAGGCGGACGCCCACGAGGTCCGGCGCCTGCAGCGCGAGTACGTCGAACTGTGGGTGGGCGTGCTCGCCCGCCTGAGGCCCGACCGGGCCGAATCCGAGTTGCGAATCCGGGCACACGCCGCCTTCGGACTGATCAACTCGACCCCCCACAGCGCCCGCATCCATGGGCGCCGACCCGCGGACAGGGTGGTCCGCAGCATCCTGGAGGACATGGCATGGTCGAGCCTCACGTCGTGACCCTGCGCGCGACCCGCGCGGGCGACCTCGATGAGCTGTTCCGCATTCAACTCGATCCCGAGGCGAACCGCATGGCCGCATTCACCGCCGGCGACCCGTCGGACCGTGCCGCGTTCGACGCGCACTGGGAGCGCCTGTTCGGGCGCGACGACGTCGACGCGCGCACCGTGCGCTGCGACGGCCGCATCGTCGGCAGCGTCGCGCGCTGGATCGACGCCGAGACGCGGACGCCCGAGATCACCTACTGGATCGACCGCGAGCAGTGGGGTCGCGGCATCGCGACGCGCGCCGTGCGGCTCTTCCTCGACTCGCAGCCGCGACCCGTGCGGGCGCGGGCGGCGGCCGACAACGCGGCATCCGTCTCGGTGCTCGGGAAGCTCGGATTCGTCGAGGTCGGCCGTCACCGCGACGTCGCGAAGGCGCGCGGCGAGGAGATCGAGGAGATCGAGTTCGAGCTGCGCTGAGCGGCGCTCAGCGGTTGCGGTACAGCTCGAGCAGAGGTGCCGGGATGCGGCCGCGGTCGGAGACCTGGTGCCCGTTCGAACGGAGCCACTCGCGGGCCTCCTTCGTGTCGCCTGCGCCGCCTGCGGCACGGCGGCGCGTGCCGCCGCTCGCACGGCCGGACGAGGTCCGGCGCGCGGCTCGGACGAACGGTGCGACCGCGGCGTCGAACTTGTCGGCGTTGGCCGACGAGAGGTCGATGGCATAGCCCTCGCCGTCGATGCTGAACGCGATGGTCCGGTCGGCGTCGGATCCGTCGAGGTCGTCGACGAGCGTCTCCACGACTCGCTTGGCCATTGTGCACGCCCTTTCTGCGGTATTCTCCGCTGAATTCTCCAGGGGGAACTGCTTTCGAATACGAAGCATATTCCGTTCGGAAATGGCGCGCACGAATTCAGCGTCGGATGTGGAGAATTCGAGTTCGAAGCGGGCGGCCGAATTCAGCGGACGCGCGCGCCCTGCTCGCCTGCGATGGCGGCGATCCGCTTCGCCAGTTCGACGTCGCGCCGCGTCACGCTCCCGACATCGTGCGAGACGAGGTCGAATTCGACGCGCCCCCAGCCGAGTTTCACGTCGGGGTGATGATTCGCGGCATCCGCTTCGACCGCGACCGCGTCGAGCAGTCGCACGGCGGACGCGAAATCGGCCGTGCGGAATTCCGCGGTCAACCGTTCTCCGTCGTGCCGGAATCCGGTCGCCTCGAGTTCGGCCGCGACGTCGTCGCGCGACAGCGGCGTGCGCTTGTCCATGCGCCCATTCTCCGACGCCGGGGGCGGGTGCACCACCCCCGGCGCACGGGATCAGGACATCGTGAGCGCGAGGCCGGGCTCACGCAGGATCCGGCCGATGTCTGCCAGGAAGCGCGAACCCTGCTCGCCGTCGACCAGGCGGTGGTCGAAGGACAGCGAGAGGGTCATGACGTCGCGCAGGGCGATCTCGCCGCGGTGCTCCCACGGCTGGCGACGCACGGCACCCATCGCGAGGATCGCCGCCTCCCCGGGGTTGAGGATCGGCGTGCCCGCATCGATGCCGAACACCCCGATGTTCGTGATCGAGATCGTGCCTCCCGAGAGGGCGGCCGGCGGCGTCCTGCCGGCGCGTGCGGTCTCGGCGAGCGCCGAGATCGCGTCGGCGAGCTCGATGAGCGTCATCCGCTCGGCGCCCTTGACGTTCGGCACGACGAGCCCGCGCTCGGTCGCCGCGGCGATGCCGAGGTTCACGTGGCCGAAGCGCACGATCTCCTGCGCGTCCTCGTCCCACCGCGAGTTCACCTCCGGGGTGCGGGCCGCCGCGATGCACAGCGCCTTGCCGACGACCGTGAGCGGCGTCACCTTGTGCCCGGCGTACGCGCGGTCCGAGCGGATGGCGGCGAGGAGCTCCGTCGTCGCGGTCACGTCGACCGTGAGGAACTCGGTGACGTGCGGGGCGGTGAACGCGCTGCGGACCATCGCCGCGGCCGTGTGCTTCCGGACGCCCTTGATCGGGATGCGGGTCTCGGCGGGACGGGCCTCGAGACGGCCTCCGGCCTCCCCGACCTCCAGCTCGGCCCCGGCGCCGACGCCCTCTTGGGCGCGCGCCGAGGTTCCGGATGCCGCGGCCTCGACGTCGGCGCGCGTGATGAGCCCGCGCTCGCCCGTTCCGAGCACCCGCTCGAGGTCGACGCCGAGGTCGCGTGCCAGCTTGCGCACGGGTGGCGTCGACCGCGGGCGCTCGGGGCGCTCGTCGGCGTCGTGCAGCCCGTTCGCGCCGCCGTGCGTCGCGGTGTCGGGTTCGATGCGGTCGTGCTCGGGCGGCGCGGGCACGAGGTCGTCGCGGAGTGCGGCGGCGCTGCCGAGACGTCGGGCGCGGCGCTTGGGAGCCCGGTCGACGCCGGCGCCGTAGCCGACGAGGGTCGGCTCGCGCGTCTCGACGGGCGCGGCGGCCTCGGCGTCGGGCGCCTCCTGCGCGGGCGCGGGAGCGGCAGCGGCCTGCGCCGTCACCACCTCATCGCCGGCTGACGCCGTCGCTGCGGCATCCGTCGATGCGGCGCCGCCGCCGGTGTCGCACGAGAACAGCTTCTCGCCGACGTTGACGGTCTCGCCCTCGGCCGCGTGCAGCGCCGTGACGGTGCCCTCGAACGGCGACGGCAGCTCGACGACGGCCTTGGCGGTCTCGACGTCGGCGATGATCTGGTTCAGCTCGACGTGATCTCCGACCTGGACGCGCCAGGCGACGATCTCGGACTCGGTGAGCCCCTCGCCGAGGTCGGGCAGTGCGAAGTCGCGGATCATGCTCACGCCTCCACCCCCGACATGTCCGACAGGGAGTTCGGCCGGCCCATGGCGCGGTCGACGCCGTCGAGGATGCGGTCGAGGTCGGGCAGGTGGTGCTGCTCGAGCTTCGCCGGCGGGTACGGGATGTCGTGGCCGGTCACGCGCACGGGCGCGGCCTCGAGGTACTCGAAGCACCGCTCGGTGATCGACGCGGCGATCTCGGCGCCGACGCCGCCCTGCTCGCCCGCCTCGTGGGCGACGACGAGGCGGCCGGTGCGGCGAACGGATGCCTCGATCGTGGAGTAGTCGACGGGGGCCAGCGAGCGCAGGTCGATGACCTCGATCGAGACGCCGTCCTCCGCGGCTGCGGTCGCGGCGTCCTTCGCGGTCTGCACGAGCGCGCCGTACGTCACGAGCGTGACGTCGCGCCCGGATGCCACGACCGTGGCGACGCCCATGGGCCGGGCGTCGGCGAGGTTGGCGTCGAGGTCGACCTCGCCTTTGACGTGGTACCGGCGCTTCGGCTCGAGGAAGACGACGGGGTCGTCGCTCGCGATCGCCTGGCGGATCATGACGTACGCGTCGGCCGGGTTGGAGCACGCGATCACGCGCAGTCCGGCGGTGTGGGTGAAGTACGCCTCGGGCGACTCGGAGTGGTGCTCGGCCGCGCCGATGCCGCCGCCGAACGGGATCCGGATGACCATGGGCATCTTCACCGTGCCTCGCGAGCGGTAGTGCAGCTTCGCGACCTGCGCGACGATCTGGTCGAAACCGGGGTAGACGAACCCGTCGAACTGGATCTCGACGACGGGCCGGAACCCGCGGTACGCGAGGCCGACGGCGGTTCCGAGGATGCCCGCCTCGGAGAGGGGCGTGTCGACGACGCGCTCGGCGCCGAACTCGGCCTTGAGCCCGTCGGTGATGCGGAACACGCCGCCGAGCGTGCCGATGTCCTCGCCCATGAGCACGACCGTGTCGTCGTCGGCGAGCGCACGGCGGAGCCCCTCGTTGAGTGCCTTGCCGAGGGTCAGCGTGGTCATCGGTCGCCCTCCTCGTCGAACATCGCCAGGTACCGGGCGTACCGCGACCGCTGCCGCTCCAGGTGGCTGTTGGGCTCGGCGTAGACGTGGTCGAAGACGCTCATCGGCTCCGGGTCGGGGATGTTCGCGATGGCCGCGCGGAGGTCGGCTGCGGCCCGGTCGGCAGCGGCCTTCGCGTCGGCGTCGACGGCGCCCATGTCGGCACCGGATGCCGCGAGCAGGGCGTGCAGTCGCGCGATGGGGTCGCGCTCGCGCCACACGGCGAGGTCGTCGTCGGTGCGATAGCGCTTCGGGTCGTCGGCGGTCGTGTGGGGGCCCATGCGGTACGTGACGGCCTCGATGAACGCGGGGCCCTCGCCGCGCCGGGCGCGGTCGAGCGCCCAGCGGGTCACGGCGAGCACGGCGAGCACGTCGTTGCCGTCGACGCGGATGCCGGGCATGCCGAACCCGTCGGCGCGGCGCGCGAGCGGCTGCTTGGACTGCAGGCCGACGGGCTCGGAGATGGCCCAGCCGTTGTTCTGGCAGAAGAACACGACGGGCGCCTCGAAGCTCGACGCGAAGACGAACGCCTCGCTGACGTCGCCCTCACTCGTCGCGCCGTCGCCGAAGTAGCTGATGGCGGCGTGGTCGGCGCCCTGCCACTTCGCGCCCATGGCCCAGCCGACGGCGTGCAGCGACTGCGCGCCGATGATGATCTGCGGCACGGCCATGCGCTTCTCGTAGGGGTCCCAGCCGGACGCCGCGGTGCCGCGCCACACGCTGAGGAGCTCGACGGGCTGCACGCCGCGCAGCCACGCCACGGCGTGCTCGCGGTAGCTGGAGAACACGAAGTCCTCGTCGTCGAGGGCACGCGCGGAGCCGATCTGCGCGGCCTCCTGGCCGGCGAGCGGCGGCCACAGGCCGAGCTCGCCCTGGCGCTGCAGCGCGGTGGCTTCGGTATCGAGCCGGCGGACCACGACCATGTCGCGGTGGAGGGCGGCCAGCGCATCGGTGTCGACGTCGGCGACCCACGGGTCGAATACGGGGTGCGCGTGTCGCACGCCCGACTCGTCGAGGAGCTGGACGAGGTCGTCGGGGCGGGTGAGCAGCCCGGTCGCCTCTCGGTCGGAAGGGGTCATCGTCGAACCTCCGTGTCGGCTCGGCCGCCTTGTGGGCAGCGTCGCACCCGGCGCCGATGCCGGATACCGGCAGCGTACGACGATCTGGCATTCGGCTCAAGCAACGGCGGACGAGTTGCGCACATTGCATGGTGCACCGCCACGTCAGGGTGCTAACGTGTGGCGCTATGAACGGCTACGACGCGGTCGACCGAGCCCTGCTGAAGGCGCTCGCCGACGATCCGCGCGCCACCGTCGTGGCCCTGGCCGATCGGCTCAAGATGAGCCGCAACACCGTGCAGGCGCGGATGGCGCGGCTGGATGCATCCGGAGCGTTCATGTCGTTCGAGCGCAGCATCGACCCGGCGCCGCTCGGCTACCCGCTCGAGGCGTTCGTCGCCGTGCACGCGCGGCAGAAGGTCCTCGCCGACGTGGTACGGGAGCTCGCCAGGATCCCGGAGGTGATCCAGGCCCACGGGCTGTCCGGCCAGGTCGACCTGCTCGTGCGGGTCGTGGGTCGCGATGCGCACGATCTCTTCCGCATCGACGAGGAGATCCTCGCGATCGACGGCGTCGAGCGCACCGAGACATCGCTCGTCATGGGCGAGCTCATCCCCTATCGGCTCGCACCGCTGCTCGCCCGGTCGGGATGATCGGATGGCGCGCGTCGCGGTGCTCCGCTGCGAACGGCTCCCGCGGTTCGTCACCTGGGAGATCCGGGACGTCGACGCGCTCTTCGAGGACGACCGGCTCCTGATCGCCGCGCTCCGCCGGCGCGGGGTCGACGCGGTGCCCGTCGCGTGGTCCGATGACGCGGACTGGGCGGGGTTCGACCTCGCGGTCCTGCGCAGCACGTGGGACTACGTCGACCGGCTCCCCGAGTTCCTCACCGCCCTCGCGGCCATCGAGGCTCAGGGATGCCGCGTCCGGAACCCGCTCGACGCGGTCCGGTGGAACAGCGACAAGCGCTACCTCGACGCGCTCGCCGACCGGGGCCTTCCCTTCGTGCCGCTGATCCGAACGGTGACGTCGGACCCGGACGCGGCCGTGCGCGCCGTCTCCGCGGCCGGGTGGGACGAGCTCGTCGTGAAGCCGACGGTCGGGGTCGGCGGCTCCGGGGTGGTCCGGCTCCCCGCCCCCCGGCTGTCGGAGCACCTGCGCACGGTCGGGGACGCGATGCTCGTCCAGCCGTTCGCGCCGGCGGTGCTCGAGGAGGGCGAGTACTCCTTCGCCGTGATCGGCGGCGAGGTGAGCCATGTGCTGCGCAAGCTGCCCGCCGCCGGCGACTTCCGCGCACACGGCATCTACGGCGGCACCGTCGCGGCCCATGCGGCTTCCGCCGACGACCTCGCCCAGGTGCGCGACCTGTACTCGCGGCTCCCGTTCGACCTCGACTACGCGCGGATCGACGTGGTGCGGTTCGGCGGTCGACTCGCCGTGCTCGAGCTCGAGCTGATCGAGCCCATCCTGTACCTCTCCCTCGCGCAGGATGCGGCGGACCGACTCGCGGCCGCGGTGCTCCGCCACGTCGCCGGATAGGATCGCGCGATCCAAAGAACTGTTTGCAAAGTACCTATTGCAAAGCTTCCTTTGCAGCGATATCTTTGCAACATGGATGACGTCACCAAGGGCCTCGAGGACTGGCCGAGCAGCACGAGACACCCCGGCATCGACCACCTGCTCCCGTCCGAGAGCCTGAAGAGCCTCGCCCACCCGCTGCGGGTGCGCATCTACGACGAGCTGTCGTCGTACGGCCCGTTCACCGCCAGCATGCTCGCCGAGCGCCTGGGTGAATCGAGCGGGGCCACGAGCTACCACCTTCGGCAGCTTGCGCGTGCCGGCCTCGTGCGGGAGGACACGACGCGTGGGAAGGGCCGTGAACGCTGGTGGGAGCGCAGTCCGGGCTCGATCGCGATCCCGGACGCGCGAGACCTGCCGCCGGGCAGCGCGGAGCGGCTGGCGGTGAAACTGGTCGAGGACGAGTGGTATCGATCACGCGAGCAGAACTTCCGCGAGTACGTGGCCGAGGGCGAGGCGGTGTTCGGGAGCGACTGGCTCGAGGTCGCCACGTCGGACACCATCAACCTGCGACTCACGCCCGACCAGTTGCACGGGCTCGTGACCGAGATCGACGTCGTCCTGCAGAAGTACATCGGCGCCTACAAGCGCACGCCGTCGGCCGGCTCGCGTCCCGTGCAGATCCACGTCAACGCGTTCCCGCTCGTGCGCGGCGAGCCGACCGCGGACTCCCCGGAGACCGCGGACTCCCCGAAGGAGGCGTGATGGACTCCCTGACGTACTCCCCCGGCTCGAACCGGCTCGGCGAGTGGGCCGTGCGGACCGGCCTCGCACTCGCCCGCTGGGGCCGGCGCCGGGCCGCACGCCGCATCGATCGCGACCGACTGCTGCGGCGCATGGCCGAGCGGTCCGCCGCCGACGCCGCGATCGCTGAACGCGACCGCGTCATCCGCTCGGCGACGTTCCTGCCGATGTAGTCGACGAGACGACGGATGCCCGCCCCGACGAGGTCGGGACGGGCATCCGCTTCGAGCGGGGATCGCCTACGCGTCGGCGCCCTCCGCGGGGGCCTCGGCGTGCTCGCCGGTGGCCGAGCGACCGTTGGTGTCGGCGTCGTCGGCGATGACCGGGGCGAGCGAGAGCTTGCCGCGGTCGTCGATCTTCGTGATCTCGACGAGGATCTTCTGGCCGACGCCCAGCACGTCCTCGACGCTCTCGACGCGCTTGCCGCCGGCGAGCTTGCGGACCTCCGAGATGTGCAGGAGGCCGTCCTTGCCGGGCAGCAGCGAGATGAAGGCGCCGAACGCGGCGATCTTCACGACGGTGCCGAGGAACTGCTCGCCGACCTCGGGGTTGGTCGGGTTGGCGATCGCGTTCACCGCGGCGCGGGCGGCCTCGGCCGTGGGACCGTCGGTCGCGCCGATGTAGACGGTGCCGTCGTCCTCGATCGAGATGTCGGCGCCCGTGTCGTCCTGGATGCCGTTGATCGTCTTGCCCTTCGGGCCGATCAGCTCGCCGATCTTGTCGACCGGGATCTGCACGCTGATGACGCGCGGCGCGGTGGGCGCCATCTCGTCGGGACCGTCGATGGCGGCGTTCAGCACCTGCAGGATCGTGGTGCGCGCCTCCTTGGCCTGGGTCAGCGCACCCGCGAGCACCGAGGCGGGGATGCCGTCGAGCTTCGTGTCGAGCTGGATCGCGGTCACGAACTCGGACGTGCCGGCGACCTTGAAGTCCATGTCGCCGAGCGCGTCCTCCGCGCCGAGGATGTCGGTAAGCGCCGCGTAGCGGGTCTCACCGTCGACGGTGTCGGAGATGAGGCCCATCGCGATGCCCGCGACCGGCGCCTTGAGCGGCACGCCCGCGTTCAGCAGCGACAGCGTGGACGCGCAGACGGAGCCCATCGAGGTCGAGCCGTTCGAGCCGAGCGCCTCGGAGACCTGGCGGATGGCGTAGGGGAACTCCTCGCGCGTGGGAAGCACCGGCATGAGCGCACGCTCGGCCAGGGCGCCGTGGCCGATCTCGCGGCGCTTGGGCGAACCGACACGACCCGTCTCACCCGTCGAGTACGGCGGGAAGTTGTAGTTGTGCATGTAGCGCTTCTTGGTGACCGGGCTCAGCGAGTCGATCTGCTGCTCCATCTTGAGCATGTTCAGCGTGGTGACGCCCAGGATCTGGGTCTCGCCGCGCTGGAAGATGGCGGAGCCGTGCACGCGGGGGATCACCTGCACCTCGGCGTCGAGCGGACGGATGTCGGCCAGGCCGCGACCGTCGATGCGCACTCCCTCGGAGAGGACGCGCGAGCGCACGACGTGCTTGGTGACGGACTTGTAGGCGGCCGAGACCTCGCCGTTGGCCGACTCGGGGAGTTCCCCGGCCTCGACCTTGGCGGCGACGGCCTCCTTGACGCGCGCCTTGAGCGCGTCGTCGGCGTCCTGGCGCTCGACCTTGCCGGCGATCTGGTAGATGCCCTTGAGCTCCTCGAGCGCGAGCTCCTCGACGGCGGCCCTGGTCGCGTCCTGGTAGGGCGGGAACGTCGGGTAGTCGGCGGTCGGCTTGGCCGCGGTCGCCGCGACCTTCTGCTGCGCCTCGACGAGCTGCTTGATGAACGGCTTCGACGCCTCGATGCCCTGTGCGATGACGGTCTCGTCGGGCTTGACCGCACCGGCCTGCGTGAGGTTCCACGCGTTGTCGGTGGCCTCGGCCTCGATCATCATGATCGCGACGTCCTGCGAGCCGTCGGCCTCGGTGACGACACGGCCGGCGACGACCATGCTGAAGACCGCGTCCTCGAGCTGCGAGTGCTTCGGGAAGCCGACCCACTGACCGTCGATGAGGGCGACGCGCACGCCGCCGACCGGTCCGGAGAAGGGCAGGCCCGACAGCTGCGTCGAGAGCGACGCGCCGTTGATGGCGAGCACGTCGTAGAACTCGTCGGGCTCGATCGCGAGCACGGTCACGACGACCTGGACCTCGTTGCGGAGGCCCTCGACGAACGAGGGGCGCAGCGGGCGGTCGATGAGGCGGCAGGTGAGGATCGCCTCGGTCGAGGGACGGCCCTCGCGGCGGAAGAACGAGCCGGGGATGCGACCCGCGGCGTACATGCGCTCCTCGACATCGATCGTGAGCGGGAAGAAGTCGAAGTGCTCCTTCGGGTGCTTCGACACCGACGTGGCCGAGAGCAGCATGGTCTCGTCGTCGAGGTAGGCGACCGCCGAGCCCTGCGCCTGCTGGGCGAGGCGTCCGGTCTCGAAGCGGATGGTGCGGGTGCCGAACCGACCGTTGTCGATGACGGTTTCGGCGAACGTGATTTCAGGACCTTCCAAGAGGTCTCTCTCCTTTGTTTCGGCTCGCACGCCCGTGTGGCGCGCGAGGTGAACAAGGAGCAGGAACAGGCAGATCTCAGCGCGTCGATGACCCGCCAGCGCTGGCCACCAGTAGAAGTCCACCAAGCTCTCGCTTGGTAAGCCACCACAGGGGACCAGCTTCCTGCCGGCCTGCTCCAGAGCGCCCGAACGATGGGGCGCGAGCTCATGTTGATTTGAGCGGGTGCCGCACGGGCACCCTGGGCGAGCCTACCAGCCCGGCGTGTCGCAACCTAGCGGGGCCCGGTGGCCGGATGCCGCGGCGCTCCCGCGACACGGCCGCCGTCAGGTCCGCGCGCCGCCCCTCGAGCGATGGCCTCCGGGCGGGGGCACGGGCACGAGCGCGTCGTGCTTCGGGTCACGGCCGTCGCCCGCGGTGCGGCCGAGGAGGCGGCGTCCCGCCCATGGCGCGGCGTGCCGCCGGATCCACTCGGCGGTGCCGAGGGGCGGCGCGTCGGGCTCGTCGGCGTCGCCGTGCAGGGCCGCGTCGAGCCCCGCGAGCGCCGCGGCATCCGGCACCCCCAGCACCGACGCAGCCGCGTACGCGAGCGTGCGGTGACCCGACGAGTTCAGGTGCACGCGGTCCTCGGCCCAGACTCCGCGGACGGTGAGCCCGGTGTGCGCGCCGGCGTCGAGCACGAAGGCCCCGCTCGCGTCGGCGCGTTCGAGCAGGCGCTCGGCGAAGCGTCCGAACTGCGTGCGCACCACCCCGAGCCGTGCGTGCGCCGGCAGGAACGGCGCGACCACGAGCACGTCGCATCCGGTCGAACGGACGGCGTCGACCGCATCGGCGAGCCGGCCCGCGAGCACGTCCCAACGCGCACCCACCCGGACGAGGTCGTTGCCGCCGATGAGCACCGACACGAGATCCGCCTCGAGCTCGACGGCCCGGGGCAGCTGCCGCCCCACCGCGTCGCCGACCCTGCGGCTGCGGACCGCGAGGTTCGCGTAGGCGACGCCGTCTCCGGCCGAGGCGAGCAGCATGGCGAGCCGGTCGGCCCAGCCGCGGTACTCCCCCGCGGCCATGCGCGAGGAGTCGCAGAGTCCCTCGGTGATGGAGTCGCCGACGGCGACGTAGCGCCGCCATCCGCCGGCGGGCGGCGCCGGCGGCGCCGGCGTATCGGCGGCCGCGGCGCCCGCGCGCGGCATCCGCTCGCCGCGCTCGGCCGTCGCGACCGGCTCGACCGTCGGCGCCGCCCCGACGAGGCGCGCGCGAATGCCGCGCGCCTCGTCGTAGTGGCCCAGCAGTTCATCGCCGAGTCGCTCCCAACTGCGGTCGGCGACACCCTCGCGCGCCGCCTCGCCGAACGCACGCCGCTTCGCGGCGTCTCCGGCGAGGTCGCGGACACGCGCCGCGAGTTCGCCGAGGTCGCCGGGCCGGTACAGCCAGCCGTCGCGGCTCGAGTGCACGAGGTCGAGCGGGCCGCCGCGACCGGTTGCCACGACCGGCACTCCGCTCGCCAGGGCCTCCTGCACGGTCTGGCAGAAGGTCTCGCTCTCGCCGGGATGCACGAAGAGGTCGAGGCTCGCCATCGCCGTCGCGAGCGCGTCGCCGCCGAGGAACCCCGTGAACCGCGCGCCCGGCAGCATCGCCTCGAGCGCCGGCCGCGCCGGGCCGTCGCCGATCACCACGAGCCGCAGGCCCTCGATGCCGGTGAGCGCGCGGAGGTCCTCGACCTGCTTCTCGGGCGCGAGGCGGCCGACGTACCCGACGAGCACCTCGCCCTCGGCCGCGTATCGCCGGCGCCACGCCGGGTCGCGCCGCGCCGGCTGGAATCGCTCGGTGTCGACCCCGCGCGCCCACCGCCGCATGCGCTCGACGCCGTAGTCCTCGAGCCGTTCGGCCGCCGACGTCGACGGTGCGAGCGTCAGTGTCGCGCGTCGGTGGATGCGGGCGACGTGCCGGGCGAGCATCGGCCCCGCGCCCGGCACCTGGTAGCGCTCGGCGTACGCGGGCACGTCGGTCTGGTAGACGGCGACGGATGGCACGCCGAGCCGCTCGGCGGCGAGCACGCCCTGCCAGCCGAGCACGAACGGCGACGCCAGGTGCACCACGTCGGGCGCGAAGTCGGCGAGCACGCCCGCGAGCCGGCGGGCGCCGGCGAACGCGACCCGCACCTCGGGGTACCCGGGCAGCGGCACCGAGCGGAGGAACTCGGCGCGGGCCCCGTGGAGCCCGTGCTCGACCGGCCCCGAGCGCGGTGCGATCACGAGGGCCTCGTCGCCGCGTCGTTCGAGGTGGCGCAGCACCTGCAGCAGCGAATGGGTGACGCCGTTCATGTGCGGGAGGAACGATTCCGCGAGGAGTGCGACCTTCACGGCTCCCAGCGTGGCGTGGCCGGAGCGGCGGCGCACGGCGCGACGCCGGTGGTCCACGAGGGTTCACCCAGCCGACGGATGCCGTTCCCGGGACGGTCGCGCGCGGGTCACGCCCGGCGAGCGCGCCGGGCTCCGGAGGCGCGGGAGGTGGCCCCGCGGCATCCGTTCACGCAACCCCTCGCGGCGGGAGCCGAGGAGGCGCATGATTGGCCCTGGGGGGCATCGTCCGGTGCGTCCCGGATCGTTCGAGGAGGAACTCCATGTCATCCGTCGCACGGGTCACCACCATCACCGCCTTTTCCGAGACGAGCTTCGAAGACGCCGTCGCGGTCGGCATTGCACGCTCGGCCCAGACACTGCGCGGCGTCAAGGGCGCCTGGGTCAAGGAGCAGAAGGTCAAGGTCGACGGCGACCGCATCATCGAGTGGTCGGTGACCCTCGAGGTCACGTTCGTGCTCGACGACTGACGCGTCGCGCGGCCATCCGGACCACGAGCCGGGGCCGGGAGGACGATTCGCCTCCGCCCCGGCTCGTGCCGTGGTGCGAGCGCCGCGGTGCGCGGCGCGCGCTGCGGCTACTCCCCCGCGAGCCCGCCGAGCAGGTGGCCCATGGGCCGGTCGAGCGCGAAGGGGTCGTTCACGCGGTCGCTCCGGTCGGTGCGCTCGACGAGCTCGGCGAACTCCCGCGCGCCGCGGAAGATCCGCTCCGGGAGGGAGCGGACGCCGTCGCCGCCCCCGCCCCAGTCGCCGGTGGCGGCGAACACGCCCGTCGTCACCGGTATCGCGTGCAGGTAGGTGAACAGCGGCCGGATGGCGTAGTCGATCGCGAGCGAGTGCCGCGGGGTGCCGCCGGTCGCGCCGATGAGCACGGGGAGGTCGGTGAGCGACTGCGGGTCGATCACGTCGATGAACGACTTGAACAGGCCCGCGTAGCTCGTGGAGAAGATCGGCGTGACGGCGATGAGGCCGTCGGCCGAGGCGAGCTCGTCGAGCACCTCCTGCAGCTTCGGCGGCGCGAAGCCCGTGAGCAGATGGTTCGTGATGTCGTGCGCGAGGTCGCGCAGCTCGACCGTGCGGACCTCGGCCTCGACGCCCCGCTCGCGGAGGACGCCCACGGCGTCGGCCGTGAGCCGGTCGGCGAGCTGCCGGGTCGAGCTCGGCGTGCTGAGGCCGGACGAGACGACGACGATGCGCTTGGCGGTCATCGGACACCCGCCGTCCGGGTCGCGGCGAGCCCGAATGCCGAACCCTGCGCCACGGCGGGCTCGGGCTCGGCGTCCTGGTAGGGCGAGCCGGCCGTGAGGTTGTCGCCGCGGTTGGCCCGGGGCGTGGCCTGGCGGGGCGCCCGGTCGCCGTACGTCGCCGCGACGAGCGACGCGTGCGTGGGCGCGTCGGGCACCTCGGCCGGGCGGTCCTTCGCGAACTCGCGCCGGAGCACCGGCACCACCTCGCCGCCGAGCAGGTCGAGCTGCTCGAGCACGGTCTTCAGCGGCAGGCCGGCGTGGTCGAGGAGCCACAGCTGGCGCTGGTAGTCGCCGACGTAGTCGCGGAAGCCGAGCGTGCGGTCGATGACCTCCTGCGGGCTGCCGACCGTGAGCGGGGTCTGCTGGGTGAAGTCCTCCATGCTCGGGCCGTGTCCGTAGACGGGCGCGTTGTCGAAGTAGGGCCGGAACTCGTTCACGGCGTCCTGCGAGTTCTTCCGCATGAACACCTGGCCGCCGAGGCCGACGATCGCCTGCGCGGCCGTGCCGTGCCCGTGGTGCTCGTACCGCTGCCGGTACAGGGCGATCATGCGCTGGGTGTGCGAGGCGGGCCAGAAGATGTGGTTGGCGAAGAAGCCGTCGCCGTAGAACGCGGCCTGCTCGGCGACCTCGGGCGTGCGGATCGAGCCGTGCCAGACGAACGGGGGCACGCCGTCGAGCGGCCGCGGCGTCGAGGTGAAGCCCTGCAGCGGCGTGCGGAACCTGCCCTCCCAGTCCACGACGTCCTCGCGCCAGAGCCGGTGCAGCAGCTCGTAGCTCTCGATCGCGATGGGCAGGCCCTGGCGGATGTCCTTGCCGAACCACGGGTAAACGGGTCCGGTGTTGCCGCGGCCCAGCATGAGGTCGGCGCGGCCGCCCGACACGTGCTGGAGCATCGCGTAGTCCTCGGCGATCTTGACCGGGTCGTTCGTGGTGATCAGCGTGGTTGCGGTCGACAGCTGCAGCGTGCTCGTCTGGCCCGCGATGTAGGCGAGGGTCGTCGTGGGCGAGGAGGACCAGAACGGCGGGTTGTGGTGCTCGCCGAGCGCGAACACGTCGAGCCCGACCTCCTCCGCGTGCTTGGCGATCGTCAGCGTCGCCTGGATCCGCTCGGCCTCACTCGGCGTGCGGCCGGTGGTCGGGTCCTGCGTGATGTCGCTGACGGTGAAGATTCCGAACTGCATGTCTCTCGCCCTCCTGGGCTTCCTCGGCTTTGCATACATTGGCATGCAATTGATGAGAACGGATGCCGCGACCAGACTATTCCCGGCGGGGTGCGACGCCGTTCAGGCCAGTGCCAGCACGGCCTCCGCGGCATCCGCGAGCGCCACGCCGTACCCCCGGCCGTGCCCGGCGGCGTGCACGGCCAGCGGATGCAGCTGGTGCACCGGCACGCGCTCGCGCCATCCTGATCGCAGCGGCGCTGCCCGGTCGTACGCCTCCAGCACGTCCTCGAGGAACGGGCAGCCGAACAGCTGCAGCATCGCCAGGTCGGTCTCGCGGTGGCCGCCGTGCGCGGCAGGGTCGATGAGCACCACGCCGTCCGCCGACCACAGCACGTTGCCGTTCCAGAGGTCGCCGTGGATCCGTGCCGGGGACTCGTCGTCGTCGAAGGCTCCGGATGCCACGGCCGCGGCGGCCCGACGGACGAGCTCCGCCTCGACCGGCGTGACGTCCCCGACCTGCTCGGCGATCGCGAGGAACGGCAGGACGCGGTCGCGGGCGTAGAACGCGCCCCACGTCGGCTCGGCCGCCGACGGCATCGGCCGACGGCCGATGAAGAGCGGCCCGCTCCAGCCGTCCGGCGGGGCGCCGAACGCGCTCGCCCCGGCGGCATGCGTGCGGGCGAGCGCGACTCCGAAGGCCGACGCGGCGGCAGGCGCGGGCCCGGTCTCGTCGATCCGCTCGAGCTCGATCCACGCGGTCCCGACGCCGTGCACCCTCGCCGTGCGTACGCCGCCGGCCGCGGCGAGCCAGGCGAGTCCGGCCGCCTCCGCCTCGAAGAAGCCCTCCGGTGCATCGGCACTGCGTTTGACGATCGTCTCCACGACGCCCAGTCTGCCGCCGGCGTCCGCGACGAGGCTCCGGCAGGCCGAGCGGGGCGAGCGCTCGGCCTTGACATCCGTCGGTGAAGCCCGTATCGAGGGGACCATGCAGGGTTCGACGCGATCTCGTCCCCGGAGCGTCGAGCCCCGCCGGCCGCCGCGCGCCGGCCAGGCCGGCTGCGGATGACCGTGCTCACGATCTCCGTCGTCATTCCCAGCCGGAACGACGCGTCGTACCTCGCGACGTGCCTCGAGGCGATCGCCCGGCAGACCCGCGCGGCCGACGAGGTCATCGTCGTCGACGCCGACTCGACGGATGGGACCGCGACGGTCGCCCACGCGGCCGGCGCGAGGGTCGTGCGCCCGCCGGCACTGGGCATCTGGCCCGCGACCGCGGCCGGGTTCGACGCAGCATCCGGCAGCATCCTCGCCAGGCTGGATGCCGACTCCGTGCCCGCGCCGGACTGGCTCGAGCAGGTCGAGCGACGGATGTCGCACCCCGACCACCCGACGGCGGTGACCGCAACGGGGAACTTCTACGGCGGGACGGCTCCGCGTCGGTGGGCGGGTCGCCGCCTCTACCTCGGCGGCTACTTCGTCGCGATCGGCGCACTCCTCGGCCATCCTCCGCTGTTCGGATCCAACTTCGCGCTGCGCCGCGACGCGTGGGCGGTGCTGCGCGACGTGGTGCACCGCGATCGTGCCGACGTGCACGACGACCTCGACCTGTCATGGTGGATGCAGCCCGGCATGACCGTCGCGTACGAGCCATCGCTCGTCGTCGGAGTGTCGGCCCGCCCGTTCGAGAGCGCGTCGGGGCTGTGGCGGCGCGTCCGAATGGGATTCCACACGCTGAAGGTCGACCGCCGCGCCTGGCCGCCGCTCCGGCGGCGAGCCGAGCGGCGGCGCGCCGCCCGCCCACCGTCGGACGCGGTCAGGGAGTGAGTCCAGCCTCGGCGTAGAGCGCGAGGAGGTCGCGTGCGAGCTGGTTCGGAGACTGCTCGCACGGGCTGTGTCCCGACGGGTACTCCTCGAACCGGGCGCCGATCTCGCGCGCGAACGCCTCGTGGAACCGCCGCGGCCAGATGTCGTGCTCCCCCACCGCGACCAGCATCGGCACGGACGAGCCGGCGAGCTCCCGGCGCAGGTCCGGTGTGCGCATCATCAGCCCGATCATGTCGACGACGCTCTCGCGGCGCGTCGACGCGAATCGGGAGCGGACGAACGCGAGCCGACGGGGCGGGACGCGGTTGAGGTTGTTGCGGATGCCCCAGAGCATGAGCTCGGCACCCTGACGGGGCGACGCGACGCCGGTGATCGGGCCGATGGCCTTCATCCCGCGGAAGACCTGCCCCGCGAGCGGCGGGGTGCTGAGCAGCGTCAGGCTCGTGAACCGGTCGGGGCGCTCGACGAGCGCCCGTTGCGCGATCGTCCCGGCGAAGCTGTAGCCCAGCACGTGGGCGCCGGGCGCGCCGTCGTCGAGTACGGCGAGCAGGTCGTCGACGAACAGCCGCTCGTCGTAGTGCTCGCGGGGCGGTACGAGGTTCCACGGACCCGCATCCGCCGACTCGTACTGTCCGGCGAGGTCGAACGACTCGACCCGATGACCCGATGACGCCAGCAACGGCATGAGCAGCACGAAGTCCTCCTTGGACCCCGTGGCTCCCGGCACCAGCACGATGCGCGGGCCGTCGGCAGGACCCATCGCGACCCGGGCGAGCGCGCCGCTCGGCGCTGCGAACGTCGTGCGCTCGGCACCCGGCGGGAGCACGCGCCAGTCGATGTCGGGAAGCCGGTCGTCGCGCGAGCGCTCGTCGTCCACGGCGGCGGCACGACGGCCCGAGGCCACGCCGCGCCGGGGGAACCGGCCGATGGTGCCACTGGACTCGACCACGTGCACACGCTACCGCCCGCCCCCGCGGACGAGCGCGGGGCCCGCCGCTCTCGCGACGGGCCCCGCCGGGGTCGATCGATCCGGGCTACTCCGTCTCGGTCGGTCCGTGGTGGTGGTCGTGGTCGTGGACCAGGTCGGGGTCGAGGCCGCCGGCGTTGCCGCCGATGGTGCCCTCCGGACCCGCCGCCTCGGGCAGGTTCAGCCCGCCGGGGATGTTCACGCCCTCGACGCCGTTCACCGACTCCGTCGAGTACGAGTAGACGAGCACGGCGAGCGCGACCGCGTCGGCGTTGACGCCCATCGCGTGCAGGTTGACGTTGTCGATCGTGTCGCATGCCTGGTGGTAGCACTGGTCGTACGACTCGCCGGCCACGCCACCCCAGATCGCCGCCTGCTCCTCGGTCTTCACGACCTCGGCGCCGGTGAACAGGCCGCCCGCGGGGATGCCGACGCGGATGAATGCGTCGTAGTCGCTGCGGCCGCTGAACTGGGCGTCGTCATACGGCTCGCCGACGCTCGTGTAGTACTGCTCGAACAGCTGCTCGATCTGGATCGAGCCGTCGGGGATGGGCACGCCCGCCGGGGCCGTCCAGCCGGACTCGTTGCCGTCGTACACCATGAAGATGTAGTTCGGCGACGCGACCATGTCGAAGTTCAGGTACAGCGCGATGCGGTCCTGCTCCTCCTGGCTGAGCTCGGCGACGTACTCCTCGGAGCCGATCAGGCCGCTCTCCTCGGCACCCCACCACGCGAGGCGGATGGTGTTCTGCGGCTCGAGCTTCGAGATCTTCTCCGCGAGGTCGAGCAGGGCGGCCGAGCCGCTGCCGTTGTCGTTGATGCCGGGGCCGGCCTGCACCGAGTCGAGGTGCGCACCGGCCATGACGACGTTGTCGTCGTTGACGCCGGTCTTCTCGGCGATCACGTTCTTCTGCGGCCGCGACTCCGGCTCGGGGACGATGATGTTCGCGGTCGAACCGGCTTCGGCGAGCGAGACGCCCTGCGCGTAGCTCGCGCCGACGACCGGGATGTCGACGACGTTGGAGCCGCCGAGCGTGCCGACGATGAGGCCCTGCTTGGCGTCGGTGTCGACCTCACCCTGGTTGAAGATGATCACGCCGGCGGCACCCGCGGCCTCGGCGTTGAGCGCCTTGATGCTGAAGTTGCAGGCACCGCGCTGGATGAGGGCGATGTCGCCCACCGGGAAGCCCGTGAAGTCCGTGGCCTCACAACCGCTGGTGCTCGTGTTGCCGAGACCGAGCTGGATGTCGACGGGGGTCACGTCGGCGGTGACGTCGCCCGCGCCACTGCCCGTGAAGGGCCCGGTCGGGTACTCGGCGTTCACCGGCGTGAGCTGCGTGAGCGTCGACGGCCCGACGTACGTGTACGGGAACTCGTCGATCGACACGTCCCATCCGGCGGCCTCGAGGACCTCGACGACGTAGTCGACGCTCGCCTCGTAGCCGGACGTGCCGGCGGCACGGTTGTCGTCGTTCTCGTCGGCGATCGCCTGGAACGCCTCGAGGTGCTCCAGGGCACCGTCGGCGCTCACGCATTCGAGCAGCTTGGCGACGGTGTTGTTGTTGCGCGCGTCGCACGACTTGCCGGGTGCGGCGAGTGCCGCCCCTGCGGGCGCGAGTGCCAGTGCGCCGACCACGGATGTCGCGGTCGCGAGCACCGTTGCACGGCGGGAAAGCCTTGCAGTTCGATACATCGTCTCTCCTTCACGGGGAGCATCCTCGTCGACGCCCCTCAAGCGGAGACCCTATGCGCGTTGTCACCGGAAGAAACAGTCTTGACTTGCCCCCGTGAACCCCGTATAGGGGGCACCCGTAGTGGTGACGAATCCTTGCCTATCCGGAGGCGTCGGCTCCGTCGTCACCGAGTACGGCAGCCAGCCCGCTGACGTCGAGGTCGACGCGGAACGGCCGCGCCGCGCCCTCGATCCGCGCGGGCACGCGCACGTACCGTCCCTCCTCGCGCAGCGCGTCGAGCCGGTCGCGCCAGGTCGCGTCGGCGGCATCCGCCACGAAGCCCGCGTGCCGTGGCCGGCCTCCGCCGACGAGCTGCACGCCGATGCGGTATCGCGGTGACAGCCACCGCCGGGCGCGCGGCACGAGCACGGCATGCTGGTCGGCGCCGCCGCCCAGGCGCGCGAGGTCGATCGCGGCCTGGTGGCGGTATGCGTCGGCGACGGGCACCACCGTGCGCAGCGTGCCGCCGGCCGACGGAGCCTCGACGAGGTCGAGCTCGTCGAGGCTCCTCAGGTCGCCCATGGGATCGGGATTCCGCATCCGCCGCTCGCGCACGAAGACGGTCGCGAGCCAGGCGAGGGCCAGCGCGATCGCGACGACCAGCGCCGCGAAGGCGATGCCGGACTCGGGCCGGATGAGCCCCGTCAGCACCAGCAGCACGAGGAGGACGAGGTACGGCAGCGGCTCCCAGCGGAGCGGGTGGACGAAGCGGGGCGCAGGCACCACGACAGGCTACCCGCGGCGGAGCACGGCGCAGGCCGCGGCATCCGTCACCGCAGCGCCTCGAGCCGGGCGCCGACCTCCTCGAGCACGGCCTCGTCGCCGGCGTAGATGCCGTGCTCCCGCGGGCGGTGCGAGACGACGTCGGTGAAGCCGAGCTCGCGTGCGCGGCCGACCGCGTCCTCGAACGCGCCGACGCTCGCCATCGAGTACCGCGCCTCGTCGTCGAGCGACAGCACCCGGTCGAGGTCGCCGGGATCGCGTCCCTCGGCGGCGCAGGCCTCGTCGAGGCGGGCGACGAGCGCGGCGACGCCCGCCCACCACGCGGCATCCGTGTACGCCTTCGGACCCGTGGTGACCCAGCCCGAGCCGAACCGTGCGGCGAGCCGCATGGCGCGAGGGCCGTTCGCGGCCATGAGGAACGGCATGCGCGGCCGCTGGGCGGGCTCGCCGACCATGCGCGCCGCGTCGGCGGAGAACTCGTCGCCCCAGTACGTGATGCCCTCGCCCGAGCCGCGCTCGAAGCGGAGCAGCAGGTCGAGCGCCTCGGTGAACTCGCGGAACCGTTCGTAGCGCTCGCGCGGCGTCAGCTCGCCCTGTCCGAGCACGTACGCGTCGAACCCGGTGCCGCCCGAACCCAGGCCGAGCACCACCCGGCCGCCGGCGATCTGGTCGAGCGTCGCGACGTCCTTCGCGAACGGCACCGGGTGGCGGTAGTTGGGGCTCGCGACGAGCGTGCCGAGGCGGATGCGCTCGGTCACCATCGCGGCCGCCGTCAGGGTCGGGACGGTCGCGTGCCACCGCTCCCCCGCGAGCCCGCGCCAGGACAGGTGGTCGTAGGTCCAGGCGTGGTCGAAGCCGAGCCGTTCCGCGTCGCGCCAGAGCCTCGCGGCCTCGGGCCACTCGTACTGGGGCAGGATGACGAGTCCGAAGCGCATGCGCGCAGCCTACGCGCGCTCGGCGACGCGCGGGCGCTGCGGGTCGGCGGGCGGATCCACCGTCGTGCCGTCGGGAACCGGTGCGAGGTCGATGTCGAGGGCGACGGACGCCGCGGTCCGGTCGCCGCGTTCCAGCCGGACGAGCACGATCCCGCCGAGGATCAGCACGCCGCCGAGGACCTGCAGCGGGCCGAGCGCCTCGCCGAGGAGGATCCAGCCGACGATCGCTGCGAAGATCACTTCGGAGAGGCCGAGGAACGACGAGAGCCTGGAACCGAGCATCCGGATCGCTGCGACGCCCGCGGTGTAGGCGAACGCCGTCGAGAGCGCGCCGACGGTGAGGAGCAGCACCCACCAGGGCGCGGTGCCGCCGACGAACGCCATGTCGGTGAACGTCGCCTCCATGGGCAGGACCCCGACCGCGCCGGCGATCCCGAGGGCGATCGCGCCGACGACGAATCCGGCGGCGAGGAGCGCGACGGGCGGCAGCTGCTCGGTCGCGCGCTCGCCGATCGCGTAGTACACGCAGACGCCGATCATGGCGATGGCGCCGAAGATGAGGCCGAGCGGGTCGAGGTCGCCGCCGCCCGGGCCGATCACGAGCCAGAGTCCGGCGATCGCGAGCACCGAGCCGCCCAGCACGATGAGCTGCGGCATCCGTCGGCTTCGCACCCAGGCGAACAGCACGAGCGCGATCGGGGCGAGGTACTCGATGAGCAGCGTCATCGACACCGGGATGCGCTCGATCGAGGCGTAGAACGCGACCTGGACGCTCGCGACGGCGACGAGGCCGTAGAGCAGCACGGTCCAGCGGGCGCGCCACAGCGGGCGGAGGTCGAACCGGAGGGCGATCAGCGCGGGGATCACGAGCAGGACGGCCGCGATGGATATCCGTGCGAGCACGGCCGCGCCGGGCGACCATCCGCCCTCGAGGAGCGGCTTGACGAACACGCCGCCCGCACCGAAGGCGAGGCCCGCGGCCAGTCCCAGCGCGATCCCGACGATCCCCCGTGATGCACGCACGATGCCCCCTTCAACGACCTGCGCGCCGTCGGCCACGTCAGGGCCGAACGTCGTTATGCTCGTGACAGTAGCCGAACGGATGTCAGGAGTCAAATGATTTTCACCGCTGACACGACAGCGGCCCTCGGGTTCATGGCGGCGGTCGCCGATACCGTCCCCGGCGCGTCGGAATCCGGCGAGGACGAGCTCGCCACGACCGCGCAGTTGACGGCGCTCCTCGACGCGTGGGGGTTCTCGGGTCGGCGCGACGGCGACCGGCGCGAGCTCGACGAGGTCCGCGCCGTGCGCGACCGGCTCCGCGCGATCTGGACCCTGGAGCGCGACGCCATGGTCGAGGCGGTCAACGCGATCCTCGAGGAGACGAATGCCACGCCGCGCCTCATGCGGCACGACGACCTCGACTGGCACATCCACGCGGTGTCGCAGGACGTCCCGCTCGCCGAGCGCATGCTCGTCGAGGGCGCCATGGCCCTCGTCGATGTGATCCGCGCCGATGAGACGCGCCGCCTCGCCCGCTGCGACGCCGACGACTGCACGGGCGTGTTCGTCGACCTGTCGAAGAACGCGTCGAAGCGCTACTGCAGCACCCGGTGCGGCAACCGGATGGCGGCGAGGGCGCACCGGGCACGGGCATGAGGATGCCGCGGGCAACCCCATGCCCGCGGCATCCTCGCCTGGTTCGGCCCGGGGGCTCAGGCCACCTGGCCGGCGTGCTCCCCCTCGGCGATCTCCTCGATCGCCTTGTCGATGAACGCGGGCAGGTCGTCGGGCCTGCGGCTCGAGACGAGCCCCTGGTCGACGACGACCTCCTCGTCGACCCAGTCCGCGCCCGCGTTTCTCAGGTCGGTCGCCAGCGACGGGTACGACGTGATCGTGCGGCCGCGGACGACGTCGGCCTCGATGAGCGTCCACGCGCCGTGGCAGATCACGGCGACGGGCTTGTGCTGCTCGAAGAACGCGCGCGCGAACCCCACGGCGGCCTCGTCCATGCGCAGGTGGTCGGCGTTGACGACGCCGCCCGGCAGGACGAGCGCGTCGTAGTCGTCAGCGGCGACGTCGCTCACGTCGCGGTCGACGTCGAACGTGTCGCCCTTGTCCGTGTGGTCCATGCCGAGGACCGTGCCCTCGGACGGCGACACCAGGTGGACCTCGGCGCCGGCGCCCTTGATCGCGTTCCACGGCTCGGTCAGCTCGACCTGCTCGAACCCGTCGGTCACCAGGAAGGCGACGGTCTTGCCGTCCAGTCGTTCGGCCATGCGGGACACTCCTCTCGTCGTCGGACCCGTTCGACGGTACGGAGGCCCCGTGGCGGGCTCAACGGGGTTGACAGGGCATGCGGCGGCATCCGTTCTCGCGGGGTCGCCGCAGCACCGCGCCCGGCATGACGAAGGCCCCCGGCGGGCTCGTGATGAGCCGGCGGGGGGCCTTCGCAAGAAGTTCGCGGTGTCGTCGAGAGCCGCGCGGTCTGCAGCGCTTAGCGGCGCAGCCCGAGACGCTCGATGAGCGAGCGGTAGCGGTTGATGTCGACGTCGGCGAGGTAGCCGAGCAGACGACGACGCTGACCGACGAGGAGCAGCAGGCCACGACGCGAGTGGTGGTCGTGCTTGTGCTCCTTGAGGTGCTCGGTGAGGTCCTTGATCCGCTTGGTGAGGATCGCGATCTGGACCTCGGGGGATCCAGTGTCACCGGGGTGCGTCGCGTACTCTTCGATGATCGCCTTCTTGGTGTCTGCATCCAGAGCCATAGATGGGATCCCCTTCCTTCTCGTTGCGCGCTGCCCGGGGCCTGATGCCTGGGCTCTCTTCATGCGCGGCCGATTCACGGCAACCTCAATACTCTAGCAGAGCGGATGCCACCGGCCCGACGCTCGAAGCCGATCGCGCCGCGCGCACCGATGCCGCCGCCGTCGGTCGACGCGGCCGGGTCTTGCGGACGGTCGTGGAGTCGGGGAGGCTGCGCTGCATGAGGGTGCTTCCGGTCACCGCCGGCACGGTCGCGGTCGTCGCGGGCGTCGTCTTCACGCTCCAGGGGGTCGGCCTGCTCGGCGGCAGCCCGATGACGGGCTCCACCCTGTGGGCCGTGCTCGGTCCGATCATCGCGGTGCTCGGGGTTGCGCTCCTCGTCGTCGGGCTGCGCGGCAGGCGGAATCGCTGACTGCCGGTCGTCCGGATGCGGCGGCTCCACGCGAACCGGCAGACTGAGCGCATGGCGTTCACGATGAAGCGCGTCTACGACCCGCCAGTGGCATCCGACGGGTATCGCGTACTGGTCGACCGGCTCTGGCCCCGAGGCATCTCGAAGGAGCGCGCCGAGCTCGATGGATGGGCGAAGGACGTCGCGCCCTCCCCCGAGTTGCGCACCGAGTGGCACCACGCGGCCGGCGAGCGGTTCGACGAGTTCGCGGCGCGCTACCGCGTCGAGCTCGACGGGAATCCCGCGGCCGAAGCGCTGCTCGCGACCGGCCGCGAGCACGAGCGGGTCACGCTCCTGTTCGGTGCGCGCGACGAGCGGGTCAACCACGCGGCCGTGCTGCTCGACTGGCTCGGCGACCACGGCGCGGACGTCGCACGCTGAGCTCGGACGCCGCCCGGCGTGGTCGCGCGTGCGTGAACGTACCGATGGATCGCACCGCGATGACCCCCGCAGAACGACGAAACGACGACCGCGGCGGATACCCGCCGCCTGCGCTCACCGCCGCCGTGCTCGCGCTCATCGCCATCGCACTCGCGGTGTGGGCGGTCGCCGTGATCGGGGAGACCTCCGCCCGAGCGCTCGCGTCGTACACGCCGGTCGAAGCGACCGTCGTCGACGAGCGCATCGAGGAGCGGCTGGTCGGCGACCGGCGCGGCAGCGGCCGAGCGCCGTTCCGCGTCGTCGGCGTGGAACTCCCAGACGGCGCACGCGCCGACGTGCGCAGCGACGATCTCACCGTCGGCGCGACCGCGACGCTCCACCGCAGCGACGCGGGCGCGGTGTTCGAGTTCCCACCCGCTCGGCCGGGACTGCTCGAGTGGACCCTGTGCGCGGCCATCGTGGCCGCCGCGCTCGTACTGGCGCTCCTGTCGGTGCGGAGCGCACTGCGGCTGCGCTCGTCGTGAACGCTCGGACCGGGGGAAGCGGGCCGCCCCGAGGCATCCGTCACCCGCCGGCGACGCCGCCCGGCACGAACGGGAAGATCGCCGGCCACCCGTTGTGCGCGTACACGATCACGGCGAAGACGACCGCGTCGAAGATGAGGTGCACGACGAGCACGTAGGTGAGCGACTTGGTGAGCTTGAACGTGTAACCCTGGATGAGCGCGAACGGGATGGTCAGCAGCGGGCCCCACGCCTGGTAGCCGAGCTCCCACAGGAACGAGACGAACACGATCGACTGCAGCAGGTTCGCCTGCCACGTCGGGAAGTGCCGGCGCAGCAGCGCGAAGACGGTGCAGATGAAGAAGAGCTCGTCCCACGTGCCGACCGCGTTGACGCCGACGAACAGGCGTGCGATCTCGTCGGGCGCGACGACCGTGGGCCAGTTCGTGTAGACGCCCGAGGTGATGAAGTAGAACGGCAGGATGAGCCATCCGGCGAACGTCACGCCGATGAGGTAGAGCCACTGCGTGCGGGTCCACCTGCGGCCCGTGCGCCACGGGAAGCGGATGACGCGGTCGCCGTACACGTACCGCGAGATCACGTACGGCACCGCGACGGCCGAACCGAGCACGATCGCGAAGCGCACCATGTTCCACCACGAGATGTCGGCCTCGAGCGGCATCGTTGAGATGATCGCCTGGCCGACGGCGATGAGCGCGAGGTCGGGTGCGAGCCGTTCGGTGCGCCCCGACCGGTCGACGAGCCAGGCGATGACGAGGCCGATCGCGAGCAGCGCGTACCCGGCGATCCTGATCTGGAAGCCGAACAGCATCACGGCCGCGCCGCAGACGATCAGCGCCGGCACCAGCGCGACGGGGTGCGTGCGCACGTCGGCGATTGCAGGGGCGGTCGCGGTCACCCCACCAGCCTGCCATGCCGTGCCGCGATGGTCCGTTACTCGCAGGCGACTCGCGGCCGGGGGGACGCGACGCTGTCGGCAGTGCATGCGAGCATCGACCCATGACCCGGATGCCGCCCGCCCCTCACCCGCGCGACGCCGGCCCTCGCACGGGCATCGTGCCGCCGTGGCTGCTGCTTCGGGTCGCCCAGGCGACCGATCAGTTCGACGTCGCGGCGGAGGCCGCACGGCGCTCGCTCCGTCACGACGTTCCGATGCGCGAGCTGCGCGTCGAGGGCGGGCACCCGCCGTTCGCGGTGCCGCCCGAACACGAGGGCCGCCCCTCGCTGCGCCCCGGCGCCGAGCCCGAGCCGGATCGCCGCATCTCCGACGCCGGCGGCGCGCAGACGCTGCCCGGCCGGCTGGTCCGCCGCGAGGGCGAGCCCGACACGGGCGACGAGGCCGTCGACCAGGCGTATGACGGCCTCGGCGAGACGTACCGGCTGTTCCAGCGCGTGTACGGCCGCGACGCGATCGACGGCGCGGGCGCGCCGCTCGAGGCGACGGTGCACTTCGGCGACCGCTACGACAACGCCTTCTGGGACGGCGAGCGCATGGTGTTCGGCGACGGCGACGGCGAGGTCTTCCGCGGATTCACCCAGTCGCTCAGCGTGATCGGGCACGAGCTCGCGCACGGGGTCACCGAGGCGACCGCCCGGTTGCGCTACCGCGACCAGTCGGGGGCGCTGAACGAGCACGTCTCCGACGTGTTCGGAGCGCTCGTGGAGCAGTACGCCATGGGGCAGGATGCCGGCGCGGCGAGCTGGCTCATCGGCGAGGGGATCTTCACCGAGCTCGTCCAGGGCCGCGCGCTGCGTTCGATGCTCGAGCCCGGCACCGCGTACGACGACGACGTCCTCGGTCGCGACCCGCAGCCGTCGCACTTCCGCGATTACATCCACACGCGCGACGACAACGGCGGCGTGCACCTCAACTCGGGCATCCCGAACCGGGCCTTCGCCCTGGCCGCGGTCGAGCTCGGCGGGTTCGCCTGGGAGCACGCGGGCCGCGTCTGGTACGACACTCTCACCGACGGCGTGCTCGGCCCCGACGACGGCTTCGAGGTGTTCGCGGCCGCCACGCACGCGGCGGCACGGGCACGGTTCGGCGTCGCATCGCGCGAGTCGCGGGCCGTGGCGAGCGGATGGCGCGCCGTCGGCCTCGACCCCGACTAGGGCACTCGGCGCGCCCACGGGCTCATCCCGCCGTCGGCTCCAGCCGGACGACGATGCCCTTCGACACGGGCGTGTTGCTGCCGAGCGCGGTACTGTCGAGCGGCACGAGCACGTTCGCCTCGGGATAGTACGCCGCCGCGCAACCGCGGGCCGTGGGATACGCGACGACGCGCTGACCGGGCAGCACGCGATCGGCCTCCCCCGGCCATTCGCTCACCACGTCGACGCGGTCGCCGTCGGCCAGCCCACGCTCGGCGAGGTCGTCCGGGTTCACGAACACCACGTCGCGTCCCTTCCGGACGCCGCGATAGCGGTCGTTCAGGCTGTACACGGTCGTGTTGAACTGGTCGTGCGAGCGCAGCGTCTGCAGGATGAGCCGACCGGGCGGCACCTCGATCGGCTCCAGCTCGGTGACGGAGATCTGCGCCTTCCCGGTCGCGGTGACCCACGTGCGGGAGTCGCGCGGGCCGTTCGGCAGCACGAAGCCGCCCGAGCGCCGCACGTCGTGGTTGAAGCGCTCGAACCCGGGAATGACGCGGGCGATGTGGTCGCGGATCACGTCGTAGTCGCGCACCATCCCGTCCCAGTCGATGCCGTGCCGGTCGCCGATCGTCGCGCGCGCCATCCCGGCGACGATCGCGATCTCGCTCCGCACGTCGTCGCCGATGGGCGGGATGCTGCCGTGCGAGGCATGGACGGCGCACACGCTGTCCTCGACGGAGACGAACTGCGGGCCGGTCTCCTGCAGGTCGACCTCGGTGCGGCCGAGCGTCGGGAGGATCAGCGCCTCCTCGCCCGTGATGACGTGCGAGCGGTTGAGCTTCGTGGAGATCTGCACCGTCAGCCGGGCGCCGCGCATGGCCGCCTCGGCGGCGGCGGTGTCGGAGATCGCACCGACGAAGTTGCCGCCGAGCGCGATGAACACCTTCACCCGCCCGTCCCGCAGGCCACGGAGCGTGTCGACCGCGTCGAGTCCGTGCGCGCGGGGCGGCTCGAAACCGAACTCCTCGGCGAGCGAGTCGAGGAACCGGTCGGGCATCTTCTCCCAGATGCCCATGGTGCGGTCGCCCTGGACGTTGCTGTGCCCGCGGATCGGCGATGCGCCCGCGCCGGGCCGGCCGATGTTGCCGCGCAGCAGGAGGAGGTTCACGATCTCCTTGATGGTGTCCACGGCCTTGCGGTGCTGCGTGAGTCCCATCGCCCAGGTGATGATGACACGCTCCGCCGCGATGTAACGGGCGGCGAGGTCGTCGATCTCCTCGGACGTGAGGCCGGTCGCGCGCAGCACCTCGGCTTCGTCGAGATCCGCGAGGTGCTCGGCGAACGCCTCGAGGCCGACGGTGTGCTCGGCGAGGAACGCGTGGTCGAGCACGGTGCCGGGCGCCGCGGCCTCGGCGTCGAGCACCCGCTTCGAGACCGCCTGGAGCAGCGCCTGGTCGCCGCCGGAGCGGACCTGGTACAGGCGATCGGCGATCGGCGTGCCGCGCCCGACGAGTCCCCGCACCTTCTGCGGGTTCTTGTACCGGATGAGCCCCGCCTCGGGCAGCGGGTTCACCGCGACGATCGAACCGCCGTTGCGCTTGGTGCCCTCGAGCGCCGTGAGCATGCGCGGATGGTTCGTGCCCGGGTTCTGGCCGATCACGATGACGAGGTCGGCCTCGCCGAAGTCGTCGTAGGCGATCGTCGACTTCCCGACGCCGATGACCTCGCCGAGGGCGGTGCCGGTCGACTCGTGGCACATGTTGGAGCAGTCCGGGAGGTTGTTCGTGCCGAACGCCCGCACGAAGAGCTGGTAGAGGAACGCGGTCTCGTTGGCCGTGCGGCCGCTCGTGTAGAACGCCGCCTCGTCGGGCGAGTCGAGGGCGTTCAGCCGCTCGCCGATGAGCTCGAACGCGCGCTCCCACGAGACGGGCTCGTACCGGTCGGCGCCCGCGGGCTTGTACACGGGCTCGACGAGCCGACCCTGCTGCCCGAGCCAGTGCTCGGTCGCGTCCTGCAGCGACGAGAGCGGATGCTCCGCCCAGAACTCGCGCGGGACGGTGAGCGGGGTGGCTTCCCACGTGATGGCCTTCGCGCCGTTCTCGCAGAACTCGAACGCGCTGCGATGGCTCGGGTCGGGCCAGGCGCAGCTCATGCAGTCGAACCCGTCGCGCTGGTTGACCTTCAGCAGCAGTCGTGCGGCGCGCACCGGTCCGAGCTCGCGGATGGTCGACTCGAGCGTCCGCGCGACCGCCTCGGCGCCGGCGGCCTCGTGCTTGGGGGAACCGGTCTGCAGGTCGGGGTAGTCGGCGTGTTCGGGAACGGACCGGCTCATGCGGGCACCTCCAGGGTCGGGTTCGGAGCGGATGTCGCGGCGGATGCCGCGCGGAGCCGCTCGTCGCCGGCGTACACGACCATCGACCCGCCGCGCACGAAGCCGGCGAGGGTCAGGCCCACCTCGTCGGCGAGGTCGACGGCGAGCGATGAGGGCGCGGATACCGCCGCGACGACGGGGATCCCGGCCATCGACGCCTTCTGGACGAGCTCGAATCCGCCGCGTCCGGAGAGCACGAGCACCGTGCCGCGCAACGGCAGGCGGTCCTCGCGGACGGCCCAGCCGACGACCTTGTCGACGGCGTTGTGGCGGCCGACGTCCTCGCGCACGACGAGGAACTCGTCGCGTTCGACGTCGACGAGTGCGGCGGCGTGCAGTCCGCCGGTGCGCTCGAACGCGCGCTGCTCGGCTCGCATCCGGTCGGGCAGGCCTGCGAGCCACGCCGGATCGACCGCGAGGTCGTCGGCGCGCACGTCGTGGACGGATCGGACGCGCACCGCCTCGATGCTGTCCTTGCCGCAGAGCCCGCACGCGCTCGTCATCGTGAGGGCGTGCCGGGCGCTGTCGGGCAGGGCGACGCCGCGTGCGAGCGCGACGTCGAGGACGTTGAACTCGCCCTCGGTTCCCGGCTCGCCGGCGCAGTGCCGCGCGGCGATGACGTCGTCGCGCCGGTGCACGACCCCCTCGGACACGAGCAGCCCGAGCGCGAGCTCCACGTCATGACCCGGCGTGCGCATCGTGACGGTGAGCGCACGACCGCCGACGCGGACCTCGAGCGGCTCCTCGACGGTGAGCTCGTCCTCGCGCCGGGAGATGCGCTCGCCGAACGAGTATCGGGTGACGCGCCTGCGCGCCGTGATCCGGCCCATCACCCCATTCTCCCACTTCGACGGATGACGCCGGCCGATCACACTTCCACTCATCGGAAGCCGGAGCGCGCAGCGACGAGCGGCTCCCCGCCATGGCTGTCCGGGGCCGGAGTACGATCGCCCCATGGACGTGGAGGTCGTGCGCAGCGGTGGCATCGCCGGCCTGCGCCTCACGTGGACGGTCCACGTCGAGGACCAGCCGGACGCCGAGGAGTGGGAGCTGCTCCTCGAGCGCATCCCGTGGGACGACACGCCGCCCGCGCCGCCGGAACCGGACCGCTACGAGTATCGGATCCGCTGCGAGCCGCACGAGGCCACGCTCGCCGAACGGCAGGTCACGGGCCCGTGGCGCGACCTCGTCGAGCGCGTGCGCGACGCGGCGGAGCCGCAGCGCGGGCAGCGCCCGACGCGCGACGCCTGATCCGCGGCCGCCGGGCCGGCCGACCCCGCCGACTCAGGTCGAGCGGAGCTCGCCTCGGACGATCGAGTCGCCCGAATGCGCCGGATCGCCGTCGACCGGCTCGGCCGAGACGTCGACGAGGGTGAACTCGTCGAGGTCGATGCCGGCCGGCACGACGAAGCGACCGCTGTCGCCGTCGAGGAGGCCGAGGCTCACCAGGCCGGACGCGTCGGAGCGGATGAGCCACACCTCGCGCACTTCGCCCGTGGGGACGGTCGCGTCGAGGTCGACGACGACCGTGCGGAGCCCGTCGGGACCCTCCTCGACCGTGGCGCTGCCGACGGCGTCGTCCCAGCCGGGGAAGGAGTCGAGCTCCGCGCTGGCGAGCACGACCGCCGGGTCCTGCCCGACGGTCCCCCCGCCCGCGGCGCCGAGGAGCCAGCCGAGGCCGAGGCCCGCGAGGATGCCGCCGATCGCCGCGGCGACGGTGATCGGCAGCCACGCGATGCGACGCCGCGGACCCTCCGGGCCTCCGGAGGCGAGCGACGGCGTGCGGGCACGCCGCCGGGGCGCGACGTGCTCGCCGCGCATGGCCGGCGCGGCGGCCACGGCCACCGGCGTCCGGCCGGCGGTCGGATCGGCGGCGAGCTCGGGCGCAAGGCCGAGTTCGGCGTGGATCGACTCCCACACCGACGACGGCGGCGCCTCGAGGTCGTCATCGGGCGCGCCGCGACCGAGCGCGACGGTGCGGACGAGCGAGTCGTACTCGGCGAGGCAGTCCGGGCAGGCGTCGAGGTGGGCTCGGACGGCTGCGTCGGGCTCGCGCCCGTCGAGCGCGAGCACGGCGAGTTCTTCAGACTCGATGTGGTCCATCATCCACCTCCCATCGCGTGCGCAGCCGGGCGAGGCTGCGTCGGACATGGCTCTTCACGGTTCCGATCGGCAGGCCGAGGGTCTCGGCGATCTGCGAGTGGCTGAGCTCGTCGTAGAACGCGAGCTGCATGACCCGTCGCGGCACGGGCTCGAGGCGTTCGAGCTCCTCGGCGACCATGACCCGCTCCGCGAGGTCGTCGTCGACGGATTCGGGCGCGGTCGCCGCCTCGGCGACGAGCGTGTCCTCGAGGCGCCGGGCCCGCGAGCGCGCCGCGTGGGCGTCGGCGATGCGGTGCTTGGCGATGCCGACGATCCAGGCGCTCAGCGTCGACCTGCCCGCGTCGAACGTGTGTCGGCCCCGCCACGCCGAGATGTAGACCTGCTGCGTCACGTCCTCGGCGTCCGACCGGTCGCCGAGAGAGCGGAGGGCGAGCCGGAACACGAGCGGCGACCAGCGCGCGTACGCCTCTCGGAGCGCCCGCTCCTCGCCGGCGGCGAACTCCGTCGCGAGCGTGCGATCGTCGAGGGTGTCGAAGGCGGTCGCGCTCACGGTGCGGCGTTCACCCCTTCTCCGGGTCGGGAGGAGCCGCGTCGCGTCGGCCGCGACTCGCGGCGGCGCCGCGAGGGTCGCATGCGGCGTCGACATCAGCATATCCATCCTCCCTCGCTCGTCGATCGAAGCGCCCAGCGGGTCAGCGGGGCGTGGCGGTCAGCACCAGGTTGCTGAGGTACGTGCGGTTCTCGTAGTCGAACTCGCCCCCGCAGGTGACGAGGGTGAGCCTCGGCGAGCCCGAGCGGTCGAAGGCGGCCTCCCAGTCGACGGCGGCCTTCTCGACGACCTGCGTCGCGTCGATGCCGTACGAGTGCCGGGTGCCCGCGGCATCCGTCACGATCACGAGCGTGCCGGGCTGCGCGTCGCGCAGCTTGGCGAACGGCAGCACGCGGTACTCCAGCGAGTCCACGTGCGCGGCGATGACCGTCGAGCCCGACTCGCTCGCGGGCGCCGGACCCCAGCGGTACCAGGCCGCGATCGCGGGATCGTCGAACAGGCCCATGTTGCCGTCGCCGTCGAGCCCCACGGGCCGGATCGCCATGTCGATGCCCAGCGCGGGCACCTCGATGCGGGTCGGTGCTGGGGGCTGTGCCCGGCGCTGCTCCTCGAGCGACGCGGACTGCCGCGGCACGTCCGGCACGGACGCGGGCGGCGCCGCCGCCGCGGGCCGTGCGTCGCCGTCGGCGGGCTGCGTCGCGGGCGTCGTCTCCGGGACCGTGCTCGTCGCGGCACCGTCTCCCGACGGCGCCGCGACGCACCCGGCCAGGAGGCCGAGCACGGCGGAGGCCGCGACCAGGGACCCGATCACCCCGGCCGCGGCCTCCTTTCCCCTCATGCGGATCAGCGCTCCGCCTTCGCGGTGATCGCCTTGCGGGCGAAGCCCGCGGCGAGCGCGACGGCCGCCAGGACCGCGAGGCCGGCAGCGGCCCAGATGCCGACCTGCTGCTCGGGCGAGTTCGTGGCCACGAGGCCCGCGGAACCTGCCGGCACGCCGTCAGGCGAGGAGTGCATGCCGGTGATGGTCTGCACCGCGAGGTCGAGGTTCTCGTCCTCGAGGCTGCCCCATGCGTAGACGATGGTCAGCGTGCCCTCGGTCACGTCGACCGGGGCCGGCCCGATGACCGGGTCGGTGGTGCCGGCGGCGGCGACCGATGCCTCGACCGTGCCGGCCGGGAGGTTCAGCGTCTCCTCGTTGGGGTTCTCGAGACCCGAGATCACGGCCGAGCCGCCCGCGAGCACGTCGACGGCGGGAGCCGCGGCGACGTGGCGCACCGTGAGGCGACCCTCGCCGGCGGCGATGTCCGAGACGTCGTTCGTGAAGAGGTTCGCAGTCGGGTTGCCCTCGGCGTCGAGGTGCGCGACAGCGGTGTAGTTGCCGCCGGCCTCGAGCGGGAGGTCGACGGGCCCGATCGCGGGCTCGGAGGCGTCCGCGGCATCCGCTGCGGTGATGGCCACCGTGTACGTGCCGGCTGGCAGCTCGAGCGGGCCGGCGAGGTCGCCGGGCTCGAAGTCGTCGAGCGTGAGCTCGTCGTTGACGTAGACGTCGACCGTCAGGCCGGGGACGCCGTGGAGCACCGACAGCATCGCGTTGTCTTCGGCGGCGTTGGCCGGTGCGACGGCGCCCAAGGCGACGAGCGCCCCGGCTCCGATACCGGCGATGAGGATCTTCTTCATGATTCCCTCCAGATCGGCCCCGCCGTGGCGGAGCGGCAAGTTTTGCCTTCACCACCTACTTCGGACGTCGCACCCCGATCGGATGCACTTGCATGAAAGAAGTTCGGGGAACACGACGAAGGCCGGCGGACCCGAGGGTCCGCCGGCCGGGAAGCGTTCGAGTCCGCTCAGCTGACGCCGAGCAGGTCGATCACGAAGATCAGGGTCTTGCCCGAGAGCTGGTGGCCGCCGCCCGCGGGGCCGTAGGCCTTCTGCGGCGGCACGATGAGCTTGCGGCGACCGCCGACCTTCATGCCGGGGATGCCCTCCTGCCAGCCGGCGATGAGCGCCTGCAGCGGGAAGTTGATGGACTGGCCGCGGCTCCACGAGGAGTCGAACTCCTCGCCCGAGTCGTATTCGACCCCGAGGTAGTGCACGTCGACCGTCGAGCCGGGCGTCGCCTCGGGGCCGTCGCCCACGACGACGTCCTCGATGACCAGGTCTTCGGGCGCCGGGCCCTGGGGAGCGTCGACCTCGGGCTTGCTGTTCGTATCAGTCATCCCCCCATCCAAACGGATGCCGCGGGCCGGTTCAATCCGGGACGTCCGTCCGGGGGGGTCTTGCGCCAACGGCGAACATCTTGCAGGCTGAAGCCCTCAAAGGACTCGTCGCCCCGTCGAGATGTCGGCATTGCCACATCCACAGGGCGACGAGTTCTTTCCGTTCCGGCCGGGTCTCCGAGCCGCGGTCGGTCAGGCCGAGATCGCGTTGCGGTGGCGCGTGACCGCATCGAGCAGCACGCGCTCGTCCTCGAGTCGGCGCACGTCGGCGCGGCCGGTCACGAGCGCCTGCCGCGTGAACGCCAGCCGCGTGGCATCCGCGATGAACCGCTGCACCTGCGCGGTGCGCGGCGGGCGCTGGGCGCGCGCCCAGCCGAGCGCCGCGCGGCGACCCGACCAGGACGAGAGGCCCTCGACCTCGTCGGGACTGAACCAGCCGGCCGCGGCGTACTCGGCGAGGCGCCGCCGCGTGACCCGCTGCTCCTCGCGGCGCAGCAGCAGCGTCACCACGACGGCGCCGATGAAGATCGGCACCTGGACGGTGAAGTAGAGCGCGAACGCGTCGGCGAACGCGAGCGAGCCGTTCCAGAACGCGTGCAGGAGGATCGCCGCCACGAGCCCGGCGAGGAACCAGCCGACGACGCCCGCGCCGCCGCGTCGCGCGCCGAACCCGATCGCGATGCCGATGCAGGCCGTGAACAGCACGTGCGCGAACGGCGAGAAGATGCCGCGCACGACGAAGGTCGCGCCGAGTTCGCCGGCGCCGCCCTCGATGAGCGCCGCGCCGAAGTAGAGGACGTTCTCGGTGAAGGCGAAGCCCGCGGCGACCGTCGCCGCGTAGACGAGCCCGTCGACGGGCCCGTCGAAGTGCGACTTCGAGAACGCGTAGATCAGCAGGACCCCGACGCCCTTGGCCAGCTCCTCGACGATCGGCGCCTGCACGACCGCCTGCATGCTCGCGTCGGCGGTGGCGCCCGCAGGGTTCGACATCGCCACGAACAGCTGCACCCCCAGGTCGACGATGAGGGCGATGGCGACCGAGACGGCTGCGCCCCAGAGGAACGCGAACCACAGCGCCCAGCGCGGCTCGGGCTCCCACCGGTCGACCCACCGCACGGCGAGCAGCACGATCGCGAGCGGCACGAGCGCGACGAGCGTGCCCACCACGAGCACCGAGATGCCGAACGAGATCGCGAGGTAGGCCAGCACCAGCAGCCCGGCGAGCACCGCGAACGCGCTGAGGACCACGATCCCCACCGCGGCGCCGCGGCGGCGCGGCGCCTCGGGCGGCCAGACGTGCAGGTGCGGTTGCGGACCGGGCGCTGGCGTCGGCGTGAGGCTCACGCGGTGCAGCCTACCGAGCGGCGCCGGGCTCGGGGACGAACATCACGCCGGGGTTCAGGATGCCGGCCGGGTCGAACACCGCCTTGATGCGCCGCTGCAGGTCGACCGACGCGTCGCCGAGCTCGTCGGCGAGCCAGCGCCGCTTGAGCAGGCCCACGCCGTGCTCCCCCGTCAGCGTGCCGCCGAGCCGCACGGCCGCGCGGAACATGTCGTCGGCCGCCGCCCACACGTGGTCGGGCACGTCCTCTCCCTCGAAGACGAAGTTGGGGTGCAGGTTGCCGTCGCCCGCGTGTGCCAGGGTGGGGATCTCGACGCCGTACCGCTCGCCGATCTCGGCGATCTCGCGGAACATCTGCGGCAGCCGGGAGCGCGGCACCGCGACGTCCTCGATGAGCACGCGCCCGCGCGAGGCGAGGGCGGGGTGCATGGCCCGGCGGATGTCGAGGAGGCGCTCGCCGGTCGCGGCATCCGTCGACCGCGTGACGCGACCTCCCGCCTCGGCGAACACGCGCGCGATCACGTCGGCCTCGGCGGCCGCGTCGCCCGCGTCGGTCTGCGCGAGCAGGAAGGTCTCGCCCGGCTCGAGGCCGGCGACGGGCGTGCCCGCGAGCGCGTCCGGCCCGAGGTGCTCGGCGACCCGAGCGAGCCCGACGGCGTCGATGAGCTCGAGCAGGGCGGGACGGATGCGTGCCGCCGCGACGCCCGCCGCGGCGACGCCCGCCGCCTCGACGTCGGGGAAGGCCGCGGCGACCGTGTGGGTCTCGCCCGTCACGATCGGCCTGAGGCGCACGGTCGCCTCGACGATGACGCCGAGCGTGCCCTCGGAGCCGGTCATGAGCGCCGTGAGGTCGTAGCCCGTCACGCCCTTGACGGTGCGGTGCCCCGTGCGAAGCAGGGAGCCGTCGGCGAGCACGACCGCGAGGCCGAGCACGCTCTCGCGGGTCACGCCGTACTTCGCGCAGAGGAGGCCGCCCGCGTTGGTGGCGATGTTGCCGCCGATCGACGAGATGGCACGGCTCGCGGGGTCGGGTGCGTACCAGAGGCCGCGCTCGCGCGCCGCGCGGTCGAGGTCGCCGTTCAGCACGCCGGCCTCGACGACGGCGAGCTCGTCGACGTCGTCGAGCTCGAGGATGCGGTTCATCCGCGTGAGGTCGAGCACGATCGCGCCGAGGCTCGCGATGCCGCCGCCGGCCAGGCCGGTGCCGGCGCCGCGCGGGACGACGGGTGAACCGGTCTCGGACGCGAGGCGCATCACCTGCTGCACATCGTCGACGGATGCGGCGTGCACGACCGCGAGCGCCGGATGCTCGCTCACCCAGCCCGAGCGGTCCTCCCGGACGGCGTCGAGGAGGGGTCCCCCGGCGACGACGGCGTCGCCGAGCGCGGCGGTGAGGCGGGTGAGGACGTCGTCGTGCATCCCGCCAGCGTACCGATCGCAGTGATGTCCGATTTCCGCTACCGGGGGTCGGTGGGGCGTGCGAGCCTTGGAGGGTGATGACCCCGACCGCCGCACCCGTCCGGCCGCGCGACGCCGAGCCGCTGGGCGATCCCGCGTTCGCCGAGCGCTACCGCGCGATGCTGGCGCGCGACGCGCGCTTCGACGGGCAGTTCATCACCGGCGTGCACTCGACGGGCATCTACTGCAGGCCCAGCTGCCCCGCCGCGCCGCCCAAGCCCGTGAACGTCACCTTCTACCGCACCGCGGCCGCCGCCCACGAGGCGGGCCTCCGCGCGTGCAAGCGCTGCCTGCCCGACGCGGTCCCGGGCTCGCCCGAGTGGGACCTCGGCGACGACCTCGCCGCGCGCGCCATGCGGCTGATCGCCGACGGCGTCGTCGAGCGCGAGGGCGTGCCGGGCCTCGCCGCGCGACTCGGGTACACCCCTCGCCATCTCACGCGCGTGCTCTCCGCCGAACTCGGCGCCGGGCCCCTCGCACTCGCCCGCGCCCACCGCGCGCAGACCGCTCGCACGCTGCTCGTCTCGACCTCGTTGCCCGTCGCCGACGTCGCGTTCGCGTCGGGCTTCGGCAGCATCCGCCAGTTCAACGACACGATCCGGGCGGTGTACGAGCGCAGCCCGCTCGAGCTCCGGGCGTCGGCCGCGCGCCGCTCCGGCCCGCGATCCGCGTCGACGGATGCCGCGGCGCCGGCCGCCGCGGCGGAGCCCGGCGTGGTGCGCCTGCACCTGCCCGCCCGGGCGCCGCTCGACGCCGCGGGCGTGTTCGCATGGCTCGCGGCACGCGCGGTCGATGGCGTCGAGGTCGCCGGCCGCGATCGCTTCGAGCGGACGCTCGCGCTGCCCGCCGGTCCGGCGCTCGTCCGGCTCCGCGCTGCGACCGGCGCGACCGGCGCGGCCGGCCTCGACGTCGAGGCGCGCCTCACCGCGCTCGCGGACCTCGCCCCGCTCGTCGCCCGGGTGCGGCGCCTGTTCGACCTCGACGCCGACGCCGTCGCGATCGACGAGGCCCTCTCCGCCGACCCCGCGCTCGCGCCGTCGATCGCGGCGACGCCCGGCATCCGCATGCCCGGGGCGCTCGACCCGCACGAGCTCGTCGTCCGGGCGCTCGTGGGCCAACAGGTCTCCGTGGCATCCGCCCGCACCGCGCTCACCCGCCTCGCCGAGGCGCTCGGCGAGCCGGTCGACTTCGACGGGTCGCGGCTGCTGTTCCCGACTCCGGCGGCGATCGCCGCCGAGGGCGCGTCGGTGCTGCGCGGCCCGGCTGCCCGGATCCGCACGATCGTCGACGTGTGCGGCCGGCTCGCCTCCGGCGAGCTCGTCGTCGCGCCGGAGCGCGAGCGGCACGAGCTCCGCGCCGACCTCCTGGCCGTGCCCGGCATCGGACCGTGGACCGCCGGCTACCTGGCGATGCGGGTGACCCGCGAGCCCGACGAGCTGCTCGTGTCCGACCTCGCGCTGCGCAACGGCGCCGCCCGCCTCGGGCTTCCCGCCGAGGCGCGGGCCCTCGCCGCGCACGGCGCGGCCTGGGCGCCGTGGCGCAGCTACGCGTCCATGCACCTGTGGCGCGCCGCGGCATCCGCCTGACCTTTGTCGACGTGACGGAGCATCCGACCCCGGTCGTTGTACGTCTCGCACAGCCGACGCGCTGGACCGGTGGATAGTCTGGGGTGGTGAAGTTCGCGCACCTCCGAGTCGAAGGCCAGCCCACCCCCCGACTCGCGACGGTTCTCGGAGACGACGCGATCTTCCTCGACGCGATCCTCCCCGACCCGCCGCGCGACCTGCAGGACCTCATCGAGCGCGGCCCCGGGGCCCTCGACGCGGTGCATGCGGCGGTCGACGCCGCGGTCGACGCCGGCGCCCCGACCACCCCCGTGCACGAGCTCCGGCACTCCTCCGCGGTGCTCCGGCCGGCCCAGGTGCTCGCGATCGGCGCGAACTACGCCGCGCACGCCTCCGAGCTGAAGCTGCGGTCGGAGTCGGCGATGACGATCTTCTCGCTCTGGCCGAACTCCCTCACCGGGCACGGGCAGACCACCGAATGGGCCGGCGACGTCGCGACCCAGGTCGACTACGAGGCCGAACTCGGCGTCATCATCGGCACGGCCGCGAAGGACGTCTCGCCGCTCGACGCGCTCGACCATGTGTGGGGCTACACGGTCGTGAACGACATCACGGCTCGCGACATCCAGTTCAGTGAGGCCCAGTGGTCGCGCTGCAAGTCGTTCGACGGCTTCACCCCGACCGGTCCCGTCGTCGTCACCGCCGACGAGATCGCCGACCCGCAGGACCTCTGGCTCACGACCAACCTCGACGGGCACATCCTGCAGGACAGCTCGACGAACGAGATGGTGCGCAGCGTCGCCGAGATCATCTCGTACCTCTCGAAGACGGCGACCCTGCCGCCGGGCACGCTGATCTCGACCGGCAGCCCGGGTGGCGCGGGCTACAGCCGCAACCCGCAGGTCTTCCTCCACGACGGCTCGACCGTGACGGTCACGATCGAGGGCATCGGCTCGCTCACGACGCACTGCCGGGTCGTCTGACCGCTGCGGACGGCGCTCGCGTCAGTCGCTCGGCTCGCCCTTCCGCTGCACCACGGCGATCGTCTGGGTGATCGGATGGACGCCCGAGAGTCGTGACGGCGACAGCTGCCGCGTCACGTCCTCACGGGTCATGAGCCCCGCCTCGACGACGAGGTCGGCCACCGGCCGTCCGGTGGCGAGCGCCTGCTTGGCGAGCTTCGCCGCCTCGGTGTAGCCGATGAACGGGATGAGCGCGGTGATGACGCCGACGCTCGAGGCGACCTGCGCCTCGAGTCGCTCGGTGTTCGCGGTGATGCCGTCGACGCAGTTGACCCGGAGGGTCCAGCACGCCTGGCGCATCCACGTGATCGACTGCAGCAGTGAGTGCGCGATGACCGGCTCGAACGCGTTGAGCTGCAACTGGCCGTTCTCGGCGGCCATCATGACCGTGACATCCGCCCCCGCGACCGCGTAGGCGACCTGGCTGACGGCCTCGGGGATGACCGGATTCACCTTTCCGGGCATGATGCTCGAGCCGGCCTGCTTGGGCGGCAGGTTGATCTCGGCGAGGCCCGCCTGCGGACCCGACGAGAGCAGCCGCAGGTCGTTGCAGATCTTCGACAGCTTGATGGCGCTGCGCTTCAGCGCGCTCGAGAAGGTCATGAACACGCCCGTGTCGCTCGTCGCCTCGACGAGGTCGGGCGCGGTCTCGAGGTGCTGGCCGGTGATCTCGCTGAGGTGGCGCACGACGGCGGCGGCGTAGCCCGGGTCGGCGGTGATGCCCGTGCCGATCGCCGTCGCGCCCAGGTTCACCTCGGAGAGCAGCTTGATCGTCTCGCGGAGCCTGGCGATGTCCTCGCCGAGCGTCGTGGCGAAGCTGTGGAACTCCTGCCCGAGCGTCATCGGGACCGCGTCCTGCAGCTGGGTGCGGCCCACCTTCAGCACCTCGTGGAACTCGCGCCCCTTGCGGCCGAACGAGATGCGCAGCTGGTCGAGCTGGATGAGCATCGTCGTGAGGGACGCGGTCATCGCGAGCTTCACGGCGGTCGGGTACGTGTCGTTCGTGGACTGGCTGCGGTTGACGTCGTCGATGGGGTGCAGGAGGTCGTAGCGGCCCTTCGGGTGGCCGGAGATCTCGAGCGCGACGTTGGTGATGACCTCGTTCGCGTTCATGTTCGTCGACGTGCCCGCGCCGCCCTGGATGACGCCGACGACGAACTGGTCGTGGAACTCGCCGTCGATGATCCGCTGGCACGCCTCGTCGATCCACTTCTGCTTCTGCGGCTCGAGCGCCCCGAGCTCCTTGTTGGCCCGGGCGGCGGCCTGCTTCACCTGTGCGAGGGCGACGACGAGCTCCGGATAGACCGAGATCGGGCGCTTGGAGATCGGGAAGTTCTCGAGGGCGCGCATGGTGTGCACGCCCCAGTACGCGTCGGCCGGCACCTCGACCGAGCCCAGCGAGTCGGTCTCGGTGCGGGTCGGGCCCTGGAAGTTCGCGGTGAGCACCGGGTCCTCCGCTGATTCGCTCACGGCAGTCGGGTGGGATGGTCGGATCGTCGACACGTATGGCTCCATCGCCTCTGCGGGTGCGCGGGGTCGCCGCGCGGGGTCGTGTCGAGCCTACTCGCGAGCCCCGCGGCGCCGTTCGCAGCGTCCTCGGCGCTTCCGTGCGTCGCCGGGCGGACGGCGCACGTTTCGTGCGCCGTCCGCCCGTGCGCCGGCTACGCCTTCGGCTCGGCGGCTGCCGATTTCGGCTCGCCGGCCGTCTCGTCGACGCCGTCCATGGCGAGGATCTCCTCCTCGACCCTGCCGCCGTAGCCCTCCGCCTGCGGATCGCCGTGGAGGCCGCCCGAGACCGCGTACTCCTCCTCGGGCGAGAGGACCAGGTGGTTGCGGCCGTAGACGCCGAAGCCGATGAGCATGACCGCGTACACCACCGCGATGGCGATGATCGCCGGGACAAACGTCGGGTTGAGCAGGAAGCCCAGGAAGATGAGGCCCGAGATCGCCGCCGCGGTGATCGCGCCGGGCACGCCCCACGGGCTGCGGTACGGGCGCTTGATGTCCGGGTGCCTCCTGCGCAGGATCACGTACGCGATCATCTGCAGGAGGTAGGCGAGCACGGCACCCCACACCGCGATGTTCAGCACGATCGCGCCCGCGACCGCGCCCGCGCCCTCGGCGTCGACCTGTGCGAGCAGATCGAGCACGAGGAGCGCGACGAAGCCGATCACCGCGCCTGCGACGAGCGCGACCCACGGCGTCTGCCGCTTGCCGGTCAGCGAGAGGAACTTCGGGTAGTACCCGGCGCGCGAGAGCGAGTACATGTTGCGTCCGTACGCGAACATGATGCCCTGCAGCGACGCGAGCAGGCCGATCAGCGCGAACAGTGCGAGCACGGCCGCGAGCCCGTCGCCCACGATCACTCGGAAGCCGTCGAGCAGCGGCTCGCCTGCGACGGCCGTGTCGGCTGCGCCGACGACGCCGGTGTTGAGGAACAGCACCAGGAGACCCGTGACGATCAGCGTGGCACGCGCGATGATGCCGGCCCGGGGGATGTCCTTGACCGGGTTGTGCGACTCCTCGGCCGCGAGCGGCAGCTCCTCGATCCCGAGGAAGAACCACATCGCGAACGGCAGGGCGAACAGGATCGGCAGCACGCCGTGCGGGAGGAACGCGCTCTGGCCGGGGTCGGGCGCGATGTCGAAGAGGTTGTCCCACGAGAACTGGCCCGAGAACAGCGCCATGACCGAAAACACGAGCAGGATGCCGATGGAGATGATCGAGACGACGATCGCGAACTTGAACGAGATGTTCGCGCCTGCCGCGTTGATCCCGATGAAGATCGCGTACAGGATGATCCACCACACCGGACCGGGCATCGAGAAGCCGAGCAGCTCGCTCGTGATCGCGTCGGCGTACGACGCCGAGAAGAACACGATCACCGCGGTCGTCGCGACGTACTCGATGGTCTCGGCCAGGCCGGTGACGAAGCCTCCCCACGGCCCCATCGCGGCCCGTGAGAACGAGTACGCACCGCCGGTGTGCGGCATGGCCGAGGCCATCTCGCCGATCGAGAAGATGAGCCCGTAGTACATGACCACGAGGATTGCGAACGCGATCAGCATGCCGCCGAACCCGGCGAAGTCGATGCCGAAGTTCCATCCGGAGAAGTCACCGGAGATGACCGCGGCGACGGCGAGGCCCCAGAGGCCCCACACTCCCGCGGCCCGGGTGAGTCGGCGTTTCTCGAAGTATCCCTGCTCGGCGGTCGTGTACGTCACGCCCGAGACCTTGAGGGTGTCTTTCGCCATGTGGCGCTCCTGTCCGTCATCGCGCAGGCCTCTGGGGGGCGGGCGCGGGGTGCGATGCTGTGCGCCACATGATAGGACCGCCAATGGTCGCTCGTACAGACCTTTTTTGGCCGAGTTCGGCGCGTGCCATCCGCTGTCGCCACGTTGAATGCCTACCCTCGGATGCCGCGGCGTGATGTAATGGGCGACGAACCCGACCATTCCCACGCGAGGAGGCGCCCGACATGGCGGCACCCACCGGATACCTCACGCTCGACGGACTCCGCTCCGCGGTCGCCGACGGGCATGTCGACACCGTGATCGTGGCGTTCACCGACATGCAGGGCCGACTCGTCGGCAAGCGCGTCTCGGCGCGCCTGTTCCTCGAGGAGGTCGCGCTGCACGGCGCCGAGGCGTGCAACTACCTGCTCGCCGTCGACGTGGAGATGAACACGGTCGACGGCTACGAGATGTCGAGCTGGGAACGCGGCTACGGCGACATGGCCCTCGTGCCCGACCTCACGACGCTCCGCATGGCGCCGTGGCTCGACGCGAGCGCGCTCGTGACCGCCGACCTGCAGTGGCTCGACGAACGGCCCGTGGAGGCCTCCCCCCGCCGCATTTTGCAGCGCCAGCTCGACCGGCTCGCCGAGCGCGGCCTGAAGGCGTACGTCGGCACCGAACTCGAGTTCATGGTCTTCGACGACTCGTATCGCGACGCCTGGCGAAAGGGATACCGCGACCTCACTGCCGCGAGCGACTACAACATCGACTACGCGCTGCTCGCCTCGACCCGCATGGAGCCGCTGCTGCGCGACATCCGCAACTCGATGGACGGCGCCGGCATGTACTGCGAGGGCGTGAAGGGCGAATGCAACCTCGGGCAGCAGGAGATCGCCTTCCGCTACACCGACGCGCTCGGCACGTGCGACAACCACTCGATCTACAAGAACGGTGCGAAGGAGATCGCCGATCGGCACGCCAAGGCGCTCACCTTCATGGCGAAGTTCGACGAGCGCGAGGGCAACAGCTGCCACATCCACATCTCGCTCCGCAGCGACTCCGGAGAGGCCGTCTTCAGCGACCCGGCCGACGAGCGTGGCATGTCGACGATGTTCAAGCGCTTCCTCGGCGGCCAGATCGCAGCGATGCGCGAGCTCACGCTGTTCTCGGCGCCGAACATCAACTCGTACAAGCGCTACGTCGCCGGCAGCTTCGCCCCCACGGCGATCGCGTGGGGACTCGACAACCGCACCTGCGCGCTGCGGGTCGTCGGCCACGGGCTCGGCATGCGCGTCGAGAACCGCGTGCCCGGCGGCGACGTGAACCAGTACCTCGCCGTGGCCGCGCTCATCGCCGCGGGCCTGCACGGCATCGACCACGAACTCGACCCCGGCGACGTGTTCGTCGGCAACGCGTACGAGAGCGACGTCGCGCGTGTGCCCGCGACGCTCCGCGAGTCGGCCGAGCTGTTCGGGTCATCCGACCTCGCGCGCGAGGCCTTCGGCGACGAGGTGGTCGACCACTACCTCAACAACGCGCGCATCGAGCTCGCCGCGTACGATGCGGCCGTCACCGACTGGGAGCGGGTCCGTGGGTTCGAGCGCCTCTGACACCGCCGCGTCGGGTTCGCCGGACGCGCCCGTCATCGGCGTGACCACCTACCTCGAGCGTTCGCAGACGGGCGTCTGGGACCTCCCGGCGTCGTTCCTGCCCAAGGTGTACCTCGATGCGGTGACGGATGCCGGCGGCATCGCCGTGCTGCTGCCGCCGCAGCCGGTCACGCCCGAGGTGGCGCATCGCGTGCTCGCCTCGATCGACGGGCTCATCGTCTCCGGCGGAGCCGACGTGGATCCGCGCCGCTACGGCCAGGACGCCCACGAGCGCACGGGCGCCCCGCGCCCCGACCGCGACGCGTGGGAGGACGCGCTGCTCACCGCCGCGATCGAGGAGGACGTGCCGTTCCTCGGCATCTGCCGCGGTGCCCAGATGCTGAACGTCGCGCTCGGCGGCACGCTCGTCCAGCACCTCCCGGACGTCGTCGGCAACGACGACTACCAGCCCGCGCCCGCCGTGTTCGGCGAGAAGCGGGTCGCGGTCGAGCGCGGCAGCCGCCTCGACGCGGTCCTCGGGGAGACCGACGAGCCCGGCGGCGCCGTCGACGTGCACGTCTACCACCACCAGGCGATCGACCGCGTCGCCGAGGGGCTCGTCGTCACCGCCCGCACGGACGAGGGCGTCATCGAGGCCGTCGAGGTGGACGGTGCGTCGTTCGGCGTCGCCGTGCAGTGGCACCCCGAGGAGAACGCCGCCGACCGCCGCCTGTTCGCTGGCCTCGTCGAGGCCGCCCGCACGCATCGCACGAGGAGGACCCCCGCGTGACCCACACCATCGTCAACCCCGCCGACGAGACCGTCGTCACCACCGTCGCCGCGGCCACGGTCGACGAGGCGGATGCCGCGATCGAGCGCGCCGCGCGCGCCCAGCGCGAGTGGGCGGGCGTCGCCCCCGCCGACCGCGCGCGCCTGCTGCGGCGGTTCGCCGACGCGGTCGACGGCGCCGTCGAGGACCTCGCCGGGCTCGAGGTCCTCAACTCCGGCCACCCGATCGGGCAGGCGCGCTGGGAGGCCGGCCACGTGCGCGACGTGCTCGAGTTTTTCGCCTCGGCACCCGAACGACTCTCCGGGCGGCAGATCCCCGTCGCGGGCGGGATGGACGTGACGTTCCACGAGCCGCTCGGGGTCGTCGGGGTCATCACGCCGTGGAACTTCCCGATGACGATCGCGTCGTGGGGGTTCGCCCCGGCGCTCGCCGCAGGCAATGCGGTCGTGCTGAAGCCGGCCGAGTGGACGCCGCTCACGAGCCTGCGCCTCGCCGAGCTCGGTCTCGAGGCCGGGCTGCCCGAGGGCCTGTTCCAGGTGATCCCGGGCACGGGCTCGGTCGTCGGCGAGCGGTTCGTGTCCAACACGATCGTGCGCAAGATCGTCTTCACCGGATCGACCGAGGTCGGCAAGCGGATCATGGCGGGCTGCGCCGACCAGGTGAAGCGGGTGACGCTCGAGCTCGGCGGCAAGAGCGCCAACATCGTGTTCGCCGACGCCGACCTCGAACGCGCCGCCGCCACGGCGCCGTACGGGGTCTTCGAGAACGCCGGTCAGGACTGCTGCGCTCGCAGCCGCATCCTCGTCGAACGCAGCGCTTACGACCGCTTCATGGAGCTGCTCGAGCCAGCCGTGCGGAGCGTGAGGGTCGGCGACCCGGCCGACGACACGACCGAGATGGGCCCGCTCGTCGCGCGGGCGCACCTCGAGCGCGTCGCGGAGTACGTGCCGGATGACACGGACGTCGCGTTCCGCGGCACCGCTCCCGACGGACCCGGGTACTGGTTCGCACCGACCGTGCTCACGCCGTCTCGGGACTCGCGAGCCGCGCGCGAGGAGATCTTCGGGCCGGTCGTGTCCGTCTTCCCGTTCGACGACGAGGCCGACGCGATCTCGTTCGCGAACGCCACCGAGTACGGCCTCTCGGGTTCGATCTGGACGCGCGACCTCAGCCGCGGCATCCGCGTGGCGAGGGCCGTGGAGTCGGGCAACCTGTCCGTCAACTCGCACTCGTCGGTGCGCTACGCGACCCCGTTCGGCGGGTTCAAGCAGTCGGGGCTCGGCCGCGAGCTCGGGCCCGACGCGCCGCTGGCCTTCACCGAGACCAAGAACGTCTTCTTCGCCGTCGACCCGGCCTGAACCCAAGGAGCACCATGGCAGACCTGACCCGCATCGACCTCACCCAGCGCCTCGCCGGCCGCGTCGCCGTCATCACCGGGGGCGCATCGGGCATCGGCCTGGCGACCGCCAAGCGCCTCGCCGCCGAGGGTGCGAAGGCCGTGATCGGCGACCTCGACCGCGAGGCCGGCGAGGCCGCGGCATCCATCGTCGGCGGCCTGTTCGTGCAGGTCGACGTGACCGACGAGGACCAGGTGAACCACCTCTTCGACGAGGCGGCCCGCGTGTTCGGCTCGGTCGACGTCGCGTTCAACAACGCCGGCATCTCGCCGCCCGACGACGACTCGATCGAGACCACCGAGCTGCCCGCCTGGCAGAAGGTGCAGGACGTGAACCTGAAGTCGGTGTACCTGTGCTCACGCGCGGCGCTCCGGCACATGGTCGCGCAGGGCCGCGGGTCCATCATCAACACCGCCTCGTTCGTCGCCGTGCTCGGGTCGGCCACGTCGCAGATCTCCTACACCGCGTCGAAGGGCGGCGTCCTCGCGATGAGCCGCGAGCTCGGCGTGCAGTTCGCCCGGCATGGCATCCGCGTGAACGCGCTGTGCCCCGGGCCGGTGAACACGCCGCTCCTGCAGGAGTTGTTCGCGAAGGATCCCGAGCGGGCCCAGCGCCGGCTCGTGCACGTGCCCGTCGGCCGCTTCGCCGAGCCCGAGGAGCTGGCCGCGGCCGTCGCGTTCCTCGCGAGCGACGACGCCTCGTTCATCACCGGCTCGACGTTCCTCGTCGACGGCGGCATCAGCTCGGCCTACGTCACGCCACTCTAGGCTCGAACCATGACCACGGGGGCGGGCGACGAGCGGGCGGCGACGGATGCCGCGGCGAGCCCGCCCGCGCCCGAACCCGCCTCGGTGCTGAGCGCCGGGCTGCTGCTCACGCCCGCCCGCCCGGCGAACGCATTCGAGGAGACGGTGCAACGGCTGCTGCAGTCGATCCGGCTCGGGCTCATCGCCCCGGGCGAGCGCCTCCCCCCGGAGCGCGAGCTCGCGGGCACGCTCGAGGTGAGCCGCGACACCCTCCGCGATGCGATCGGGTCGCTCGCCGACGCGGGCTGGGTGATCTCGCGACGGGGTCGCTACGGCGGCACGTTCGTCGCCGACCCGCTTCCGGCGCACACCACCCCGCACTCCCCCGCGCCGCCGACCGAGCCCGAGGCGCTCGCCGCCGAGCTCGAGGACACGCTCGCGCTGCGCGCGGTCGTCGAGGTCGGCGCGGCGCGGCGCGCGGCGGAGCGCCCGCTCGCGGCGTCCGACCGGGAACGGCTGTGGCAGGCGTACCAGGACTGCCACGACGCCGGGCCTGAGCACTACCGCGTCGCGGACTCGCGATTCCACCTGCTCATCGCGGAGTTGCTCGGCGCATCCAGCGTGATCCCGCTCATGGCGGACGTGCGCATGCGCGTCAACGCGTTCCTCGACGGCATCCCGCTGCTCACGCCCAATATCGCGCACTCGGACGACCAGCACCGCGCGATCGTCGAGGCGATCCTGCGCGGCTCGGGCGACGACGCCGCGCGCGCGATGGCCGAGCACCTCGAGGGCACCGAGGCCCTGCTGCGCGGCTTCTACGGCTGAGGCGCATCGGCCGCCGTCAGTCGAGCCCGGCGACCTCGAAGAGGCGCCACTCCCCCGGGACCCCCCGGAGCGCGTGCGAACCCCGGTCGTCGAACCGGATGGGCGAACCGACGACGAGGTCCTTCACCGTGCCGGACACCAGCACCCGTCCCGCCTCCGCGAGCGCCATGACGCGCGCCGCGATGTGGACGGCGATCCCCGCGATCTCGCCGTCGTGGAGTTCCACCTCGCCGCTGTGCAGCCCCGCCCGGATCTCGATGCCCAGGGCCCGGACGGCCGACGAGATGTCCGACGCGCAACGCACCGCGCGGGCGGGACCGTCGAAGATCGCGAGGAATCCGTCGCCCGTCGTCGCGATCTCCTTCCCGCGGTACCGTTCGAGCTGCGCCCGGACGAGGGCGTCGTGCGCGTCCTTCAGGTCGAGCCAGCGCCGGTCGCCGAGACGCGCGGCCGAGTCGGTCGAGCCGACGATGTCGGTGAACAGCACCGTGGCGAGGACGCGGTCGTCGGTCGGCTCCGGCCGGTCCCCCGTGAGGAATTCCTCGATCCGGTCGAGGACCGGATCGGCGTCGATGAAGGGCGGGTACCAGTCGGCTCCGGGCAGCTCCACGTACGTCGCCCCGGGGATGTGCTCGGCGAGGTACCGGCCCATGGGCGCCCGGTAGTGGCGGTTGTCGCGCCGCTGCAGCACGAGCGTTGGCACGTTGATGCTCGGCAGCACCGACCGCACGTCGAGGTGGAGCACCCAGCGGTAGATCCGGGTGGCGGTCGCGGGCGAAGCCGACAGCCGCATGTAGCGACCTGCCCAGCGCTGCATCTGGGGATCGTCGGCGACGCTCGGCGCCGAGAGCGGCAGGACGACGTCGCCCCGGCCCCATCCGCGCTCCCATTCCACGAGGAGCTTCTCCGACGTCTCGACCGGCATCCCGATCGGGTAGTCGTCGGCTCGGAGCATCCTCGCGAACGTGTTCACGAGGACGAGGGCCCGGGTGCGCTGCGGGTAGGTGGCCGCGAAGGTCATCGCCATCGGCCCGCCCTCGGCGTCGCCGAGCAGGGCGGCGCTCTCCGAGCCGACGGCGTCGAGGACGGCGCGCGCGTCGTCCATCCAGTGCTCGAGGGTCGGCAGCGCGTTCAGCGGCACGGGGTCGGAGAGGCCGGCGCCGCGCTTGTCGAAGCAGATGACGCGCGCGAACCGGCCCAGGCGATCCAGGTACCGCGCCATGGACGGGTGCTCGGCGATGACCTCGATATTGCTCGCCCAGTTCCCGATCACGAGCAGGTCGCGCGGGCCGTGGCCGAACACCCGGTACGCGACGTACCCGTCCTCGGTGGCGGCGTACCCGGGCTCGTCGGGGCCCGCCGCCCGGATCGGTCGCCCCCGTTCCCGCCCCATCGCCACCCTCCGAGCGCCAGACTACGCCTGCGCGCGTGCCCGGAACAGGCTGCGGACATGCCGATGCCCCGGTCGCGGTGGACCGGGGCATCGGCAGGACGGGCGAGGCTCAGATGAACGCGAGCGGCACGAAGGGCAGCAGGAAGAGGCCGAACGCGGCCGCGGCAAGCCCGGCGATCACGATGCCGGCGAGCATCACGGCGTTCAGCACGATGCCCCAGATCGCCATGGTCCGTGCCGACGGCTCGCGCTTCAGCGCGAGGATGCCGAGGACGAGGCCGGCGACCGGGACGACGAAGGTGAAGCCCGCCACGATCGAGACGAGGCCGAGCACGAGGCTCGAGATCGCGAAGCCGCGCTGCTCGTCGACGGATGCCGCGGGTGCGGCGGAGTAGTCGACGGCGTACGGTGAAGTCGGCGCGGCGGCGGTCATGGGGTCGGTCATGGGGTCGGTTGCGGTGGTCATCGCGGGGTTCTCCTGTTCGAGCGGATGCCTCCACGCTACGGACGCGCGGTCGCCCCCGACATGGGGCCAACCCCCGGATCGGCGGGGCGGCGGACACCCGTCCGATGGCGCCGCCCTCAGCCGGCGATCAGCGACTCGACCGGACCGCGCGTGAAGTAGATCACGAACCCGACCGCGACGATCCAGAGCAGCGGGCTGATCTCGCGCGCCTTGCCCGACAGCGCACGCACGACGACCCAGCTGATGAAGCCCGCGCCGATGCCGTTCGCGATCGAGTACGTCAGCGGCATCACCGTGATCGTGAGGAAGACCGGCAGGAGGACGCTGAAGTCGGACAGGTCGATGCCGCGGATCTGCGACATCATCAGGGCGCCGACGATGACGAGCGCCGCGGCCGCGACCTCGGACGGCACGACCGACGTGAGCGGCGTGAGGAACATCGCGAGGAGGAACAGCACGCCGGTGACGAGGTTGGCCAGACCGGTGCGCGCGCCTTCGCCGATGCCCGAGCCGGACTCGATGAAGACCGTGTTCGACGAGCTCGACGTGAACCCTCCCGCGACCGCGCCGACGCCTTCGACGACCAGCGCCGAGCGCAGGCGCGGGAAGTCGCCCTTCGCGTCGGCGAGGCCCGCCTCCTTGGACAGGCCGGTCATCGTGCCGAGCGCATCGAAGAAGTTGGTGAAGACGAGCGTGAAGACGAGCATGAGTGCGGCGAGCACGCCGATCCGCTCGAAGCTCCCGAAGCTCACCTGGCCGACGAGCGAGAGGTCGGGCAGGCCCACCCACTGCGCGGGCAGCTCGGGCACGGACAGGCCCCAGCCCTGCGGGTTCACCGAGCCGTCTGCGCCGAACTTCGGGCCGAGGTCGAGGATCGATTCGAGGACGAGCGCGAGCACCGTGCCCGAGAGCAGTCCGATGAGGATGCCGCCCTTGACGCGCAGCGCCACGAGCACTCCGGTCGCGAGCAGCGTGATGACGAACACCAGCGTCGGGATCGTCGAGACGGACCCGTCGACACCGAGCCCGACCGGCGGCGACGCGGCACCGGTCGCCGTGACGAACCCGGCGTCGACGAAGCCGATGAACGCGATGAACAGGCCGATGCCGACCGTGATCGCGAGCTTCAGCTGCATCGGGACGGCCTCGAAGATGAGGCGGCGCAGGCCCGTCGCGGCGAGCAGCACGATGACGAGGCCGTTGACGAGCACGAGCCCCATCGCCTCGGGCCACGTGACCTGCCCGACCACCGAGACGGCGAGGAACGAGTTGATGCCGAGCCCGGCGGCGAAGGCGAACGGCAGGCGTGCGACCACGCCGAACAGGATCGTCATGACGCCCGCCGTGAGGCCCGTCACGGCGGCGACCTGCGCGAAGTCGAGCGCGTTCCCCGCGACGTCCGTGCCGCTCGAGAGGATGATCGGGTTGAGGATGACGATGTACGCCATCGTCACGAAGGTCACGATGCCCCCGCGCACCTCGGCGGAGACGCTCGAGCCGCGCTTCGTGATCTCGAAGTAACGGTCGATCGCGTTCGTCGTGCGCGGCTGGGGAGCGGGGTCGGGTCGGTGCTCGGTCTCGGTCGCGGTCATGTGGTCCCCGTGGTCGGGAGGCGCGAAGGGGGCGCCTCGGCTGCGGTCCGCTCGGTGGAGCGGGGGTCGGAGCGGGACGACGGCGGCCCGGGGCTCTGCGGCGAGCCCCGATGATCCTATGCGACGTGATCGCGGTGATGCACCACGCTCGCGAGGTCCTCGCCGAACACGAACGTGCGCCGCACCCGTCCTCCCGCGAGCACGCCCGGAAGCCAGTGCTTCGCGTCGTCCCACATCTCGTCGAGCGGCACGCGGTCGAGGTCGAACCACTCCGGGTCGAGCTCGTCGGATGCCGCGGGCGCGCCCGTGAACGCGCGCGCGACGAACACGCTCGACTCCTGGCTCCACGCCTCGCGGTGCGGGAACAGGTACGTCAGCAGCCCTCGCGCCTCGAGGTCGGCGGCGCGCACGGTGACGCCCGACTCCTCGTGCACCTCGCGCACGGCCGCCTCGACCGCGGTCTCCCCCGGCTCGAGCTTGCCGCCGAGCCCGACGAAGTAGCCCCGCCCGAGCCCGTGCTTCTTCCGGCCGAGGAGCACCTCCGTGCGCCCGCCGGACTCGCGCAGCAGGTAGCAGACGCAGACCTGCGGCAGCGGCATCCGTGGGTCGCCCATCGACTCAGCCGAAGAGGATCTTCGCCTCGTCGTAGCGGGACTGCGGCACCAGGTTGAGTCCGCCTGTCGCCTCCGCGATCGTGACGCGCGCGATGTCGGTGCCGCGGAGGGTGACCATGCTGCCCCAGGCGCGGTCGAACGCGGCGTCGACCGCGGCCATGCCGAGGCGCGTGGCGAGCACGCGGTCGTAGGCCGACGGCGCGCCGCCGCGCTGGATGTGGCCGAGCACCGTGTGGCGCGACTCGATGCCGGTGCGCTCCTCGATGATCGGGGCGAGCTTCTCTGCGATGCCGCCGAGCCGCGGGCGGTTGAACGCGTCGAGCCCGAGATGCGAGTGCGCCTCGTCCATGGTGTCGAGCTTGAACCCCTCGGCGACGACGATGAGCGGTGCGCGACCGCGCTCGCGGACGGAGTCGACGTAGTGGCAGATCTCCTCGATGCCCATCGGCTGCTCGGGGATCAGGATGGCGTGCGCGCCGCCCGCCATGCCGGAGTGCAGCGCGATCCAGCCCACATGGCGGCCCATGACCTCGAGCACCATGCAGCGGTTGTGCGACTCGGCCGTGGTGCGCAGCCGGTCGATCGCCTCGGTGGCGATCTCGACCGCCGTGTCGAAGCCGAACGAGTAGTCGGTCGCGGCGAGGTCGTTGTCGATGGTCTTGGGCACGCCGATGACGGGCAGGCCGCCCTCGTCGACGAGGCGGCGCGCCGCGGTGAGCGTGCCCTCGCCGCCGATCGCGATGATCGCGTCGATGCCCTCGTCCTCGAGCATCGTGCGGATGTTGTCGGGCCCGCCCTGCTCGCCCTCGAAGGGGTTGGTGCGGCTCGAGCCGAGGATGGTGCCGCCCTGCTTCGACAGGCCGCGCACGTCGTGCCGGGTGATCGGCATGATGTCGCGCTCGACGACGCCGCGCCATCCCCAGCGGAAGCCCACGAATTCGGCGTCGTGCGAGATGACGCCCTTCAGCACCGCGCCGCGGATGACCGCGTTGAGGCCGGGGCAGTCGCCGCCGCTCGTGAGAATGCCGATCTTCATGCCTGGTGACTCCTCGTGAGGTGGACGTTCGCGGGGGGCCGCATCATCGAGGCGCGAACGTCGAGGAGTCTAGTCGGGCTCGCGGCATCCGTTCGTGCCGATGACGAGAACGGATGCCGCGGGCCCGGCCGCTACAGGGCGCCGTCGAGCGCCTGGCGGAGCAGGTGCTGCAGCGCGTCGAGCTGCACCGAGTCGGCCGAGCCGGGCTCGACGTCGCTGCCGTCGAGGGCGCGGAGCGCCAGGCCCTGCTTCTGGTCGATGAGCTCCGCGATGCGGGCGTCGATGGTGTGCGCGGCGATGATGCGCCACGCCGTGACGGGCTCGTCCTGGCCGATGCGGTGCACGCGATCGATCGCCTGCGTCTGCTCGGCGGCGGTCCAGCTGAGCTCGGCGAGGACGACGTTCGACGCGGACTGGAGATTGACGCCGACGCCCGCCGCGGTGAGCGAGCACACCGCGACGGACACCTCGGGGTCGGAGTTGAACGCGTCGATGGCGTGCTGGCGCGCGATCGCGTTCTGGTCGCCTCGGATCGACACGGTGCGCAGCTCGCGGGCGGCGAAGGCCGCCTCCGCCTGGTCCATGACGTCGATGTGCTTGGCGAAGAACACGACCTTGCCGGCCGATCGGGCCAGCTGCGCGGCGTAGTCGGCCGCGAGGCCCGCCTTGGCCTGGCCGATGCGCCGCACCATGGTGAAGACGTTCTCGGCCGACTTGGTCGACTTCGACTCCTCGAGTTCGGAGAGCGCGACAGCGCGGATGAACTGGTCGCGCTCGAGCTCGTCGAGGTCGCCGACCCGAAGCTTGCGCGACTCGACGAGCGCCCGGAACCGGCTCGCGAGGCGGTGGCCGAGCTCGCGCTCTGCGGCGCGGATCGACCGGCCCAGTTCGTCGTCGAGCTCGACGGGGAGGTCGGCGATGCGCTTCTCCGGCAGGTCGGCGGCGACGTCGACCTTGCGGCGCCGGACGATGCCGAGGTCGATCACGATGCGCCTGGCCGCGGCGTAGAAGCCGGGGTCGGCCGGCGTCAGCCCGGTCTCCTCGAGCTTTCCGAGCAGTTCCGGCGACGGGCGGTCGCCCTCGATCCATCCGAGGAACTGCCAGATGGCCCGGAAGTCGTCGACGTCGTTGATGAGCGGCGTGCCCGTCAGCGCGAGCAGCAGCGGGTCGCCGCCCGGGGTGTTGCGGCGGATGCGCTCGGCGAGCGCGAGCACGTTCCGTGAGCGCTGCGACTGCAGGTTCTTGATGAAGTGGGCCTCGTCGACGACCATGCCGCGGAACCCCATGGTCGACAGCCAGGCCATGTGCCGGTCGAGGACGTCGTAGTTCACGACGATGACGTCGGCGAACGCGTCGACGCTGTCGCCGTCGCCGTGGATGACCGTGGCGCGGCGGTGCGGGGTCCAGCGTTCGACCTCACGCGCCCAGTTCATCTTCACGACGTTCGGCACGACCGCGAGGAGCGGGTAGGCGCCGGCGACGGACGCCGCGAGGACCGACTGCGCGGTCTTGCCGAGCCCGGGCTCGTCGGCGAGGAGGAAGCGGCGGTGACCCTGGCGGGCGGCCTCGATGAACCGCGCCTGGTGCGGCATGAGCTCGAGGCCGCGCGGCGCGAGCCGGTCGACCCTGGGCGCCTCGGGCAGGTCCATGGAGGCGGCCTGGCCGCCGGAGCCGGCCTCGAACGACTTGAACAGCGGCCCGAGCAGTTCCCAGTTCGCCAGTCGGCGCACGTGGACGGTCGGCTGCGCTGCCGAGGAGAAGTCGGGCGGGAGGAACGGGTTGGCCAGCTTGCGCGACTTGACCGACGGCGGGATCACCTGGTTCTGCGAGAGCTCGGGCTGCGGTTCGGGCTCGCGCACGATGATCAGCTCGTCCTCGCTCAGTTCGGCTCCCGACTCGAGCAGCCAGTCCCGGCGGAACCGCTGCGCGACCGTCGAGATCGAGGCGTCCGGCTCGAGCAGCGTGATGAGGCTCGTGTCGCGCGCGGCGGTCTTCGCGAGGATCTGCGCGATGCCGTCGAGGCGCTTCAGCAGCTCGGCGCGCGCGGCGTCGCCGAGCTCGCCGTCGCCCTTGACACGCGCGCGCTCCTCGCGCATGAGCAGCGCGATCACCTGGAACTTCGTACGGTTGGTGGGGCCCAGCTTGTTCTTCTGCGCCTTCTGCTCTACCTCGCGGACCTTCCGCGCGAGGATCGGGATGATGGGCGCGTCGTCGTCACGCGAACGCGTGCGCTGTCGCTGCCTCGTCTGGGCCAATGGTCCTCCCCTGTCTGGGCCCGATGCGAACGGGCTCCCCCGCCACCGGGCGCGGTGGCCGGCACCGCCGGACGGGCTCGATCGTCTGGGCCGTCGTCGCGGTGCGCCGAATCCGGGAGCCGAGCATGGCGGGGCGAGTTCCCCCTGCCGTCGGACCGAAGAACGGATTCGTCGGGCGCCTCGGACATTCTACGCGCCGTGGCACGCTCCGCGCCAATGCCGTCCCGGATCCCGAGCGTTCCGAACCGCGGCGGGCTAGGCTCGGTGCATGGACGAGGCGACGCAGTTCGGCGAGGACATCACCGACGACCACGAGTTCGAAGCCGCCCAGGACGGCGAGATCCCGGCCGAGGCCGGGTCCGAGGTCGCCGACGACGACGAGCGTCCGGTGGGCGACGAGCCGGAGGACGAGGTCGTCGGCATCGACGAGGAGCGCCGCGTCGTGCTGCCCGAGGAGCCGGGCGCCGACGAGGCGGAGTGAGCCCCGCGCGTCGCCGTCCGGTCAGACGCCGCCACCGCCACCGCCGCCACCACCGCCGCCGCTCGAGCCGCCGCCGCTCGAGCCGCCCGAGGACGAGCTCGACGACGACCCCGACCAGCTCGAGTTCGCCACGCTCGAGAACGAACTGACGCTCGATGCGAACACCGCCGCGTTGAAGCCGCTGCGACCCGAGTACCATCCGGGCTGCTCGCCGCGCTGGGCGTAGAGCTCCGCGAGCTCGCGACTCCACTCGCGCTCCTGGCCGAACAGCACCGCGTACGGCAGCAGCTTCTCGGTGACGCGCAGCACGGCGTCGGGGTCGGGGCCGTCCGAGGCCGCGACGGCGCCCTGCGCGAGGGGGACCCGCTCGGCGCCCGTCGGGCTCTGCAGCATCCGAAGCCGATCCGCCTCGGCGAGCCGGATGAACTCGCGGAGTCCCTCGAGGTGGTCGCGGAACCCGCGCCCGCGCTCGGTGAGCGGGCGCACGTCGGCGACGAGCCACACGGTCGCCAGCGCGGCGGCGCCCGCACCGAGGATCGGCAGCCACGGCCAGGCGCCGCCCATGCTCGCGTCGAGCGCCATGATGCCGAGGATCGCGGCGAGCACCGCGGCCGCGATGACGAGCACCGCGAGCAGGGCGCGGAGGCCACGGTCGGGGCGACGGCGGAGGCCTTCGCGCGCCACGCGCGAGTGGACCTGCCGGCGAAGGCTCACGAGCTTGGTGCCGAGGGTGGTGTCGCGCGACTTCAGGTTTCGGAGCGCGCCGGGCGCCGCCCCCGGGCCGAACAGCGCCGCGAGCACGCGCCTGGCGTCTCGATCGGCGCCGTCGACGCCGCCGAGGAGCTGCACGGCGTATTTCTTGCGGCCGGTCTCGACCACGCGCACCCGCCCGGCGACCGCCTCGGCGAGGATCGTCGCGGTGATGCCCTTCCCGGGCGCCTTCACGAGGTCGGCGGCCTCCATGAGCGACGGCCGCTCGGGCGGCTCGTACTCGGCGACGATGATGCCGCGCCCGGGGTGGTCGCGCCAGCGCGTCGCTCGGAAGACGCCGGCGAGGATCGCGATCACGAGCGCCGTGAGTCCCGCCGCGGCGGACCCCATCGCCGCGGGCGAGGACGTGAACCGCTCGTCGCGCGGTTCGAAGGTCCCGGGTGCGAACCCGGCGGCGAGCGTGAGGTTCTCGTAGGGGCCGAGCGCGGCTGCGGTCGCCACGAGGACCGGCCCCTCCTCCGCCGGGTCCTCCTGCATCAGGAGTTCATCGCATGGCGTCGACGAGCCCTCGTACCCGCGGTAGCACGCCGCATCGCCCGTGAACGCCTGCCTCAGGTCCTCGTCGAGACGCAGCTCTCCCCGGACGACGCCGAACGGCTGCGCCCACCCGGTGCCGTTGACGTCCCAGTAGAACTCCTGGATGGGCAGGTCGTCCGGATCGAACGTGACGTTCCGCTGGTGGTAGGTGATCACGTACGTCTGCTCGCCGTGCACGAAATCCTCGGCGGCGATCGTGACGAGCTCGAACACGCCGTCCTCGCTGCGCTCGACCTCGTACCCGCGAGCCTCGCCCGTGGCATCCGTCACCGACACGATGCGGATGTCGGTGGGATGCCCGTCGTACGTGCGCGGGATGGCGCGACGGATGCCGCGGTTCTGGTCGTACTCGGGGAACACGGCGACGAGGGTCTCGGTCGTGAGCAGCTCGGAGCGACGGTCGGCGTCGCGGCCGAGCTCGTACACGGCATCGAACCGCGCGAAGGTGAAGTCGTCGACGTCGGCGGGCACGGCCTGCACGGGCGGCGGGGCCGCGGCGGGTCGCTCGGCGGCGGTCGGGGCGGCGGCTGCGGCGGCTCCGACGCAGAGCGCGAGCGCTCCGGCGAGCGCCGTCGCTGCGGCGAACATGCGCTGCATCCGGCGGGTGCCGGGCGGGGTTGCGGCCATGCGTTCACGGTAGCGAACGGGCGGGCCCGCGTCATCCGTTCGGGCACGCCGGTCCGACGAGCGGTCGATACCGACCGGGGTATCGCGCCTCGGGCGTATCCTTGCAGGGTGATCGACGACATCAAGAAGCGCGCCCTGCACCGCACGAAGATCATCGAGGGCCAGTTGCGCGGCATCGAGAAGATGATCGAGAACGAGGACTACTGCGTCGACATCATCACGCTGTCGCTCGCGGTGCAGAAGTCGCTCGGCTCGCTCAACAAGCTGCTCGTCGAGAACCACCTGCGCACGCACGTGTCGCACATGTACGAGGAGGGCGGCGACCAGCGCGAGGAGGCCGTGGCCGAGCTCGTGCGCATCTTCGAGCTCTCCAACAACCGGGGCTGACGGATGCCGCGCATCGAGCTGGTCGCCGGCGACCTCACGCTCGAGCGGGTCGACGCCATCGTCAACGCCGCGAACTCGTCGCTGCTCGGCGGCGGCGGGGTCGACGGGGCGATCCACCACGCGGGCGGACCGGAGATCCTCGCCGAGTGCCGCGCGCTGCGCGCCTCGACGCTGCCCGATGGGCTGCCCACGGGCGAGGCCGTGGCGACGACGGCGGGCCGGCTTTCCGCGCGGTGGGTCGTGCACACGGTCGGACCGGTGTGGCCCGGCGAGGGCGCCGAGGCCGCGCGACGGCGCCGGCTGCTCGACGCGGCGTACCGCAATTCGCTCGGGCTCGCGGCGCGGCTCGGCGCGGCGTCCGTGGCCCTGCCGGCGGTGTCGGCCGGCGTGTACGGCTGGCCCGCCGACGACGTCGCGGAGGTCGCGCTCGCGGCCGCCTCGCGCGCCGCCGAATCGCCGGATCTCGTGCGGTTCGTGCTGTTCTCGACGGCGATGCACGCCGAGTTCGCGGCGGCGGCGGCGCGGCTCGAGGTCGACGCGGTCGTCGTCCGCTGACCGGCCCCGCACGCCAGGCCCAGCGCGGGCGTCACGTGCCGGGCGCGGTCATCGCGATCCACTCGTCGAGGTCGCTGGGCTGGTCGGTGATGATGCCGTCGACGCCGAGCGCGCTCACCTGCGCCCAGGTGTCCTGCGTGTTGAGCGTGTAGCAGAGCACGGCGATGCCGGCGGCGTGCGCGGCGTCGACGGCGTCGGGTGCAGCGGTGACGGATGCCGCGGTCGTGCCGAATCCGATGACCCCGAGCCACTCGGCGAGCGGCACCGGATCGGCGGGCAGCTCCCGGATGAGCATGATCCGCGGCGTGGTCGGCGAGACGCGCTGCACGGACTGGAGGGTTTCGATGCTGAAGCTCTGCAGCACGACGCGACCGCGGAGCCGGTGGCGTTCGACGAGGTCGACGACGCGCCGGACCTCGTCGGGCGACCAGACCGCCTTGAGCTCGACGAGCGCGCGGGCGTCCTCGCGCTCCGCGAGGGCCTCGAGGAAGGCGTCGAGCGTCGGGGCGGCCTCACCGGCGAAGTCCTCGCCGTACCAGGCTCCGACGTCGAGCCGTTCGAGCTCGGCGAGTTCGAGGTCCTCGACGCGACCGTCGCGGCCGGTGACCCGCTCGAGGTCGGTGTCGTGGAACAGCACGGGCACGCCGTCGCGCGTGAGGCGCACGTCGGTCTCGACGTACGCCAGCTCGTCCATGGCGAGCTCGAGCGCGGGCATCGTGTTCTCGGGGGCGAGCGAGCGGTCGCCGCGGTGGCCGATGATGGCCGCTGCATCGCCGGGCTGGCGCAGCGCGCCGAACACGTCGATGGCGTACACGTCGGCGGGGGTCGCGGCGGTCCAGAGCAGCGAGGCGGTCGCGGCGACGCCGGTGGCCGCGAGCGCGATGCGCACGTGTCGGCGGGGCGGTCTCGCGGCGCGGCGGGCGAGGTTGCGGAATCGGGTTCGGGCGGGGCGGACGGCGGGCGCGGCCGGGCTGACGGTCGCGTGGGGGGCGTGGCGCACGGATCGGGACCTTCCTCGGCCTCGCGCCTCGTTGCGCGAGCCGTGCAGGTCACTCTAGCAACGTCGTTACCGTTTCGTTACTTTCCTGAGGCGGATGCCGCGGCTTCCGCCTCCGCGGTGATCCGATTGGCCATGCCGGCGAACACGATGCCGTGGAACGGCAGCACCGACCACCAGTAGAGCCGCCCCGCGAGCCCCTTGGGGAAGAACACGGCACGCTGCCGGTAGCGCGAGCCGCCGCCGTCGGGCTCGGCGAACAGCTCGAGCCACGCCCGGCCGGGGACGCGCATCTCAGCACGCAACCGCAGGAACCTCGGCCGCTCGATCGCCTCGACACGCCAGAAGTCGACCGCGTCGCCCGGGTGCAGCGTGTCGGGGTCGCGCCGGCCGCGCCGCAGGCCGACGCCGCCGAAGAGCTTGTCGATCCACCCGCGGACGGCCCACGCGAGCGGGAACGAGTACCACCCGTTCTCTCCGCCGACGCCCTCGATCACCGTCCACAGCGCATCGACGGGCGCGTCCGCGTGGCGCTCGCGCCGATCGACGTACACGGTGTACCCGGCCCAGTCGGGGTCGCTCGGCAGCGGATCGCTCGGCGCCCCCGCGACCTCGGCGTTGCGCCAGCTCGTCTCGACCTCGCCGGCGCGCTCCTTCTCGAGGGCCAGCCGCACCGACCGGCGGTAGCCGACGAGCCCCTCGGGAGGCGGCGGGATCACCGCGTCGATGTCGTGCTCTCGCATGACGCAGTCGAACTGCAGCGACTCGATGATCGGCACCGCGAGCCGCCTGGGGATCGGCGTGACCAGGTTCACCCACTGCCCCGCGAGCCATGGCGTGAGCACGGGCAGCGCGGCGATCGGCCGCTGCCGGAGGCCGGCCTCGACCGCGTAGCCGTTCATGAGCTGTCCGTACCGGAGCACGTCGGGACCGCCGATGTCGAACGCGCGATTCACCTCGGGCGGCGCCTCGGCGGCGCGGATCAGGTAGTGCAGCACGTCGCGCACCGCGATCGGCTGGATGAAGTTGCGCACCCACCGCGGCGCGGGCATGTACGGCAGCACCTCGGTGAGGTGCCGGATCATCTCGAAGGACGTCGAGCCGGACCCGATGATGACCCCGGCCTGCAGCACGATGGTCGGTACGCCCGACCCGAGCAGGATCTCCCCGACCCGCACGCGCGACCGCAGGTGCCGCGAGAGCCGGCCGCCATCGGGGTGGAGTCCGCCGAGGTAGACGATGCGCCCGACGCCGTTCGACTTCGCCGCCGCGGCGATGTTCCGCGCGATGCGCAGCTCGGTGTCCTCGAAGTCGCCGCGACCGCCCATCGAGTGGACGAGGTAGTAGGCGACGTCGACGTCGCGCATCGCCCGGCCGACCACCGCGGCATCCGTCAGGTCCCCGTCCACGACGTCGACGCCCGCGGCCCACGGCACGTCGCGCAGCCGCTCGGGACGCCGCACGACGACCCGCACGTCGTGCCCCTCGTCGAGCAGCCGCGGCACGAGCCGACCGCCGATGTACCCGGTCGCCCCGGTCACCAGGATGCGCATGGCCCGACCCTAGCCCGCGAGGTGCGGGCCGGGCCGGGCCACGGCTGTGAATCCTCCGAGCGCGACCGCGCTCGCCCGGGACGGCTCAGGTCAGCGGAGGCTCTTGGTGTGCCAGACCGTCTTCGTCTCGGTGAACGCGGAGATGCGGTCGAGCGTCGGCGCCGCGGCATCCGGGCCCTGCTCGGGGCGCAGCACGCGCTTCAGCGTGTCCGCCGCGGCGATCTCGAGGTCGATCCAGTCGAGGTCGGCCGCTCCGACGAGGTCGATCGCGTTGACGTCGGCGTGGCTTGCGAGCCACGGCGCGATCTCGGCGGGCGATCCCGTCAGGATGTTCACGACGCCCTTCGGCACGTCGCTCGTGGCGAGCACCTCGGCGAGCGAGATGGCCGAGAGTGGGTACCGCTCGCTCGCGACGACGACCACCGCGTTGCCCGCGACGAGGGCCGGCGCGACGGCCGAGACCAGACCGACCAACGAGGAGTCCTGCGGCGCGACGACGGCGACGACGCCCGTGGGCTCGGGCACCGAGATGTTGAAGTAGGGGCCGGCGACGGGGTTGGCGTTGCCGGCGACCTGGGCGAACTTGTCGGCCCAGCCGGCGTACCAGACCCAGCGATCGATGGCCTCGTCGACCTGCGCGGCGGCCAGGGCGCGGGTGGCGCCCTCGGCGTCCTCGATCTCGGCGATGAACTGCGCCCGCCGCCCCTCGAGGAGTTCGGCGATGCGGTAGAGCACCTGGCCGCGGTTGTACGCGGTGGCGCCCGCCCAGCCTGCGACGGCGCCGCGCGCGGCGACGACGGCGTCGCGCGCGTCCTTCCGCGAGGCCTTCGCGGCGTTGGCGAGGAACGCGCCGTCGGCCTTCAGGACCTCGTAGGTGCGGCCGGACTCGCTGCGCGGGAACGCGCCGCCGATGAACAGCTTGTAGGTCTTCGGCACGGCGAGGCGGCTCACTTGGCGGCTCCCTTCTTCGCGGGCTTGGACGTTCGACGGGTGCGGCGTGCGGGCTTCTCGTCGGGGGATGCCGCAGCGGCCTCCACGCCGCGCGGCGTGCCGCCCCGACCGGTCGACGTGACCGACGCGGGTGCGAGGTACGCGCCGAGGCCGTGGCGGCCGCCTTCGCGGCCGTAGCCGGACTCCTTGTAGCCGCCGAAGGGGCTCGCCGGGTCGAACCGGTTGAACGTGTTCGCCCAGATCACGCCCGCGCGGAGCTGGTCGGCGACCGCGAGGATGCGGCTGCCCTTGTCGGTCCAGATGCCCGCGGACAGGCCGTAGGGGGTGTTGTTCGCCTTGGCGATCGCCTCCTGCGGCGTGCGGAACGTGAGCACCGAGAGCACCGGCCCGAAGATCTCCTCACGTGCGATCCGGTTGGAGGTCTGCACGTTGGTGAAGATGGTCGGCGCGTACCAGAACCCGTTCTCGGGGATCTCGCACGGCGCGCTCCACCGCTCGGCGCCCTCGTCGACGCCCGCCTCCGACAACTCGTTGATGCGCTCGAGCTGCTCGGCGGAGTTGATCGCGCCGATGTCGGTGTTCTTGTCGAGCGGGTCGCCGAGACGCAGCGTCGACAGGCGGTTCTTCAGCCGCTCGACGACCTCGTCGTGGATCGACTCCTGCACGAGCAGCCGGCTGCCCGCGCAGCAGACGTGGCCCTGGTTGAAGAAGATCCCGTTGACGATGCCCTCGATCGCCTGGTCGATGGGCGCGTCGTCGAACACGATGTTCGCGGCCTTGCCGCCGAGCTCGAGCGTGACCTTCTTGTTCGTGCCGGCGACCTGCTTGGCGATCGCGCGACCGACCGCGGTCGAGCCCGTGAAGGCGACCTTGTCGACCCCGTCGTGCCCGACGAGCGCCGCCCCGGTGTCGCCGGCGCCCGTGATGATGTTCACCACGCCGGGCGGCAGGTCGGCCTGCTGCACGATCTCGGCGAAGAGCAGCGCCGTGAGGGGGGTGGTCTCGGCGGGCTTCAGCACGACCGTGTTGCCCGCGGCGAGCGCCGGCGCGATCTTCCACGCGAGCATGAGCAGCGGGAAGTTCCACGGGATGACCTGCGCGGCCACGCCGAGGGCGCGGGGGTTCGCGCCGAGGCCCGCGTGGTCGAGCTTGTCGGCCCAGCCGGCGTAGTAGAAGAACCACGCGGCCACGAGCGGCACGTCGACGTCGCGCGACTCCTTGATGGGCTTGCCGTTGTCGAGCGACTCGGCCACGGCGAGCTCGCGTGCCCGTTCCTGGATGAGGCGCGCGATGCGGAAGAGGTACTTGCCGCGGTCGCGGCCCGACATGCGCGACCAGGTGCGGTCGTAGGCGCGACGCGCGGCGGCGACCGCGTCGTCGACGTCGGCGCCGTTCGCGTTCGCGATGGTCGCGATGCGCTCCTCGGTCGCGGGCGACGAGGTCTGGAACGGGGTGCCGCGGCCGTCGACGAACTCGCCGTCGATGAAGAGGCCGTAGCTGTCGCGGAGCGAGAGGATCGCCCGCGACTCGGGTGCGGGTGCGTATTCGAGGAAGCTCATGATCGGTGCTCTCGTCTCAGTCGATCGTCACGTAGTCGGGACCGGAGTAGTGGCCGGTCGTCATCTTCTGTCGCTGCAGGAGCACGTCGTTCAGCAGGCTCGAGGCGCCGAAGCGGAACAGGTGCGGCTGCAGCCACTCCTCGCCGACGGTCTCGGCGACGGTGACGAGGTACTTGATCGCGTCCTTCGAGGCACGGATGCCGCCCGCGGGCTTCACGCCGATGCGCTGGCCGGTCATCAGGTGCCAGTCGCGCACGACCTCGAGCATGAGCAGCGTGACGGGCAGCGTCGCGGCGGGCTGCACCTTGCCGGTGGACGTCTTGATGAAGTCGCCGCCGGCGAGGATGGACAGCCAGGAGGCGCGGCGGACGTTGTCGTAGGTCACGAGCTCGCCGGTCTCGAGGATGACCTTGAGTGAGGCGCTCGTGCCGTCGGGGCGGCGACAGGCCTCCTTCACCGCGGCGATCTGGTCGAACACGAGCCCGTACCGGCCGGCGAGGAAGGCGCCGCGGTCGATGACCATGTCGATCTCGTCGGCACCGTTCGCGACGGCCTCGGCGGTGTCGGCGAGCTTGATCTCGAGCGACGACCGGCCCGAGGGGAACGCGGTCGCGACCGCCGCGACGGCGATGCGGCCGTCGTCGGGGTCGCCGTGCAGCGCGCCGAGCGCCTCGACCGCGTGCGGGACCATGTCGCCGTACACGCAGACGGCCGCGACGCGCGGGGTCGCGGCATCCGTCGGATCGGGGACCATGGCCTTGGCCGCGAGCGAGCGCACCTTGCCGGGCGTGTCGGCGCCCTCGAGGGTCGTGAGGTCGATGAGCGAGATGATCGTGTCGAGCGCCCGCTTCTTGGAGGTCGTCTTGATGGATCGCGTGCCGAGCCCGGCGGCGCGCTGCTCGAGGCCGACCGCGTCGACGCCGGCGATGCCGTGGAGGTACCGGCGGAGGGTGGCGTCGTCGGGCTCGCCGCCGAGCACGGCGAGCGCGCGCTCCCGGGCGGTGACCAGTGAGGTGCCTGACATGTGTTCCTGGCTTTCGGTCGTGACGGATGCCGCGGGCGGCTCAGCCGTCGAGGAGGTGGAGGGCGGTGGCCTCGTCGGTGACGAGGACCGAGCAGAGGCCCGAACGGACGACCGCATCGGCGATGGGGTGCTTCGCGCGGCCGGCGATGACGGCGATGCGGAGCCTTCCCTCGCGGAGCTCGTCGAGGGTGAGGCCGACGGTGCGGGCGTCGAGCCCGGAGTCGACGATGTTGCCGTCGGCGTCGATGTAGCGGCCGACGACGTCGCCAACGGCGCCCTTCTGCACGAGCAGGTCGACGTCGGACTCGGTGAGGTAGCCGCTCTCGATGTGCACCGACGAGTGGTCGGCCGGACCGGCGCTGAAGAGGTAGGCGTCGGCGGAACGGGCGAGTTCGATGACCCCCGCGACCACTCGGTCGGACTCGATCGCCTGCTTCGTGGCGAGGTGCTCGAGGATCGCCGGGCTGGGCAGGAGGGTGGCGTTGCCGCCCCCCTTCTGCGCGATGGCGACCGCGGTGGCCGCGGCGGTGCCGGCGCGCCGGTTGAGGCTCACGCCGCCGTTGATCTGCACGACGTTCACGCCGGTGGCCCAGCCGTTCCGCAGGTGCTGCGAGATCTCGAAGAGCGTGCGGCCCCAGCTGACGCCGAGCGTGCGGGGCACCGGGCGGAGGGCGGTGAGGTAGTCTGCGGCGGCCTGTGCGGTCCGGGCCTGCAGCTCGTCGGGCGAGCCGACGCCCGCCGACGAGACGACGATCGCGTCGTCGAGCCCGCGCTCCTCGCGGAGCCGCCGCTCGATGGGGAGTCGCCGGGCCCGCGGGTGCAGGATCTCGATGCGGATGAACCCGCGCTGCTTGGCCTGGGCGAGCAGCCGCCCGACCTTCCAGCGCGTGAGGCGAAGGGCCTGGCCGATCTCGTCCTGCGTCTTGTTCTCTTCGTAGTAGAGCTCCGCCGCCCGGATCGAGAGGAGTTCGTCGGTCTCGTCCATTCGTCTCCTTCCGCCGCCTCCCAGCGTAGGCTCGCCTCGCGCGCACGGCAACATGCGCGGGTCGATCTGCTCACATGAGCAGAGGGCGACGGATGCCGCGCCCGTATGCTGACCGCATGACGGCACGCCTCGCACTCGCGGTCGACTTCGGCGGAACGAAGGTCGAGGCCGCCCTCGTCGACGACGTCGGCAGCGTCGTCGCCGGCACGCGTGCACGGCGCCCGACCGGACCCGCCGCCTCCGCGGACGAACTCGACCGCGCCGTCGAGGACGTCGTCCGCCACGCCCTCGTCGCCGTTCCGGGTGGAGCCGGACTCGCCGGCGCGGGCATCGGCAGCGCCGGCCCCGTCGACCTCGAGGCCGGCACCGTGTCGCCGCTGAACGTGCCCGCCTGGCGGCGGCATCCGCTCGTCGACCGGGTCGCCGGCCTCGTGCCGGACGCGCCGCCGCCGGCGCTCGCGGGCGACGGGCTCTGCATCGCCCTCGCCGAGCACTGGGTCGGAGCGGGCCGGGGCGCGCGGAACCTGATGGGCATGGTCGTCTCCACGGGTGTCGGCGGAGGGCTGGTCCTCGACGGCCTCCCGGTCGCGGGCCCGACCGGCAACGCCGGCCACATCGGCCACCTCGAGGTCGGCGGGTTCGACGACGCGTGCGCGTGCGGCGGCAGCGGATGCCTCGAGGCGGTCGCCTCGGGCCCGAGCACGGTGCGCTGGGCGCGCGCGAACGGCTTCGCGGGCGCGACCGGCGAGGACCTGGCGCGCGCGCACGCCGCGGGCGACGCCGTCGCGATCGCCGCGGTCGCCCGCTCCGGAACCGCGATCGGCCGGGCGATCGCCTCGGCCGCGAGCCTCGTGGACCTCGACGTCGTCGCGGTGGGCGGCGGATTCTCCCGCGTCTCCCCCGCCCTGCTGGACGCGGCCCGCGCCGCACTCGACCGGCGGACCGCGTTCGACTTCGTCCGGCGCACGCGGATCGTGCCGTCGCAGCTCTCCGGCGACGGGCCGCTCATCGGCGCGGCGGCGCTCGTGCACCGGCCCGCGCAGCACGCCGGAACACGCCTCCGCGATGCCGGCCCGGCAGACCGGGGCCTCCTCGCACGCGCCACCCTCGACAACGTCAATCGCATGGGCGAGCGGTTCACGATGGCCGACGTGGTCTCCGAGCGCCGCTTCGCGCACTACTTCGATCGGTTCCCGGGCCATGGCGACTACGGGATCGTCGCGGTCCGCGACGGCAAGGAGGCGGGGGTCGCCTGGGTCGTGCACTTCACTGCCGACGATCCGGCGTACGGCTACGTGGCCGATGAGATCCCCGAGCTGTCGGTGTGGGTCTCCGCCGACGAGCGCGGCCGCGGCATCGGCGGTCGCCTCATCGACGCGGCGCTCGATCGTGCTGCGGCCGCGGGCGTACCGGGCGTGAGCCTCAGCGTCGAGGTCGGCAATCCGGCGCGGAACCTCTACGTGCGGAAGGGCTTCATCGAGGTCCGCCGCGGTGACAGCGACATCGTCATGCTGTGGCGACCGACCGCGAACCGCTGAGATCGCCCGGACCCGGCCAGGACCCGGAACCGGATCGGACCCGGGTCACGCCGAGGCGCGCGCCAGCGCCTCGCCGACCTGCTCGCCGAACGTGCACTCCATGAGCCCGGCGGCGTCGCGGTCGGCCGGCGCGGCGAGCGCGATGCCGGAGGCGAGCAGCGTGTTGATGAGCATGCCGTCGGCCAGGAACCGGTGGATCTGGTCGGCGGTGAAGCGCGCCTCGTCGCGCAGCATCCGGAAGATCTCGAGGAAGCCCTCGCGGGCCACCGGCCCGATCGCGGGGTCGCCGCCGAGCATGAACCCGTGCAGCATCGTGAGCAGCACACCCCGATCCTCCATCAGCAGCACGTAGGCCTCGCCCAGGCGCTGCTCGGCGGACCGACCGTCGTCGCGGGCGAGTGCGCCGCGGAAGGCGGCGAGGACCCGCCCCATCGTGTGGCGCAGCGTCTCGATGAACAACTGCTCCTTGGTGCCGAAGATCCGGACGACGTAGGGCTGGCTGATCCCGGCCGCGCGCGCGACGCGATCGGTCGTGGCGCCGGCATAGCCCAGCTCGCCGAACACGGCGATGGCGGCGTCGAGGATCTGCTCTCGCCGCTCTCCGGCGGGGATGCGTTCGGATCGGGTGGCCATGGTTGACATGTTATCAGTCGATTACTACATTACGTTTGTAATCATTCGATTACTTCATCCATCCGTCCAGGAGCTTCACATGTCATCCGTCCGCAGGGCCCCCGTCTGGCTCGTCCTCGTCGCCACGTCGCTTCCGATGTTCATGGCGACCCTCGACAACCTCGTCATCACCAACGCCCTCCCCGTCATGGCCGTCGAGCTCGGCGCCACGATCGAGGAGCTGCAGTGGTTCCTCAACGCGTTCACCCTCGCGTTCGCGACCTTCATCCTCCCGGCCGCGGCCCTCGGCGACCGCGTCGGGCGCCGTACCGTGTTCGTCGCGGGCGTCGCGGTGTTCAGCACGGCGAGTGTCCTCACGGCCCTCAGCACCGAGCCGTGGATGGTCATCGGCGCGCGGGCGCTCCAGGGACTCGGAGCCGCGGCGATCATGCCGCTGTCGTTGACGCTCCTCGCCGGCGCGGTGCCCACGCGGCTGCGCCCCGCCGCGATCGGCATCTGGGGCGGCGTCTCCGGGCTCGGCGTCGCACTCGGACCGCTCATCGGCGGGCTCATCATCGAGGGCTGGAACTGGCAGTCGATCTTCTGGGTCAACGTGCCGATCGGCGTCGCCGCGATCCCGCTCGCCCTCGCGGTGCTGCCGGACTCGCGCGGCGAGCGCCGCCCGCTCGACCTGCCGGGGGTCTCGCTCGCGGGGCTCGGCGTGCTCGGCGTGATCTACGGCATCGTGCGCGGCAACGAGGCGGGATGGACCAGCACCGAAGTGCTCGCGTCGCTGGGCGCCGGCGCCGTCCTCCTGCTCGCCTTCGTCGCGTGGGAGACGCGCACCGCGTCGCCGGTGCTCCCGCTCTCGCTGTTCCGCGACCGGAGCTTCAGCGTGGCGAACGCGGTCGGCCTCACCTTCAGCTTCGGCATGTTCGGCTCGATCTTCCTGCTCGTGCAGTTCCTGCAGGTGGTGCAGGGGCGCTCGCCCCTCGAGGCCGGGCTCATGACGACCCCGTGGACCATCGCGCCCATGGTCGTGGCGCCGATCGCCGGGTTCATCGCGCCGCGCATCGGAACGCGCGCCCTCATGGTCGCCGGCCTCGGCGCGCAGTCCGTCGCCCTCTTCTGGATGGCGGGAGTCCTCACCACGGACGTGGCGTTCGCGACGCTCGTCCCGCCGTTCGTGCTCGCGGGCGTCGGGATGGGACTCGTGTTCGCCCCGATGGCGACCGCCGTGCTCGCGCGCATGCCCGAACGACACCACGCGAAGGCGACCGGCACGAACTCCACGCTGCGCGAAGTGGGCGGGGCCCTCGGCATCGCGGTCCTGACGGCCGTCTTCACGGGCGCCGGCGGCGAGCTGACGCCGACGTCGTACGTGGATGCCGCGGTCCCAGCGGTCGCCACGGGCGCCGCCGTGCTCGCCGCCGCGTTCGCGCTGGCGTTCCTGCTGCCGGCCGGTCGCGCGGAGCGCGACGACCCGATCGCGGCACCCGACCAGCAGGAGGCGGCGCCGGCGAGCCTCGTCCCGGTGGGGGTCGGCGCGACCGCCTGAAACGCTCCGGTGGGACGGGCGATGCCCGTCCCACCGCTGCGACGGCTCCGGCTCCGGAGTCAGCCGCCCTCGTCCTCGAAGAACCTCGGGCGCGAGACGACGGCGCCGCCGACCACGGCGGGCACCGCCGAGGCGAGCAACAGCACGAGCGGGAGCGTCCACTCCCCCGTCGCGTCGTGCAGGAGGCCGACCGCGAGCGGTCCCACGGCGACCGCGACGTAGCCGGCGGACTGGACGAACCCGCTCAACGCGACCGCCCCGGCGTGCGTCCGCGTGCGGAGGTTGATCAGCACGAGGGCGAGCGGGAAGAACAGCGGTCCGATCCCGATGAGGGCGACCCAGAGCCACGTCGCCGTCGACGGGACCAGGATGAGCCCGAGGTAGCCGAGGACGATGCCGGCCGCGCCGATCGCGACGAGCACCCGCACCGCTCCGCGCCGCTCGGCGAGGACGGGCACGGCCAGCGCCGCGGGCAGGCCCATCGCCGCGAACAGGGACAGCAGCGCACCCGCCTCGAGCGGCGACGACCCCGCGGTCTCCTGCAGGATCAGCGGCAACCACGCGAACAGCGCGTAGGCGTTGAACCCCGACACGGCGAACACGATCGCGAGCGCCCACGCCAGCGGCGACCGGAACGCGCGACGGAGCAGGCCCGGCTCGGCCTCCTCGGGAAGCTCTGCCGGAACCTCACGCCGCGGATGCACGAGCAGGGCGATCCACGGCACGAGCGACGCCAGTGCGAGCACCGCCCACAGGCCCAGCGAGACGCGCCACCCCGCGGCATCCGCCACCGGCACGGCGACCAGCGGAGGCAGGAACGTGCTCACCGACATCGCGGTGACGTAGACGGTCGTGAGCAGGCCGATGCGATCCGGGAAGTACCGCTTCACGAGCGGTGGCAGGAGCACGTTGCCGACGCCGATCGCGGCGAACGTCAGCGAGCTCGCAACGAGGAGCCACTCCGCCGACGGCGCGAGCCCGCGCCAGGCGAGGCCGATCGCGAGCGCCCCGAGCGAGACCAGCAGCGTGGCCTCGAGGCCGAACCGCCGCGCGAGCACGGGCGTGACGATGCCGAACACCGCGTAGCACAGGGGCGGCAGCATGCCGAGCAAGCCCACGGCGACCGCCGAGAGCGGGATGTCGCGCTCCAGCGAGACGAGGATCGGTGAGAGCGACGCGACCGCCGTCCGGAGGTTGAACGCGACGGCGACGATGCCGACGAGCGCGAGCGTGCGCCCCGCCCACAGCGGGCGGAGGGCGGCATTCGTCACCAGCCGAGTCTAGGCTGGGCGGGTGGCCGACCTCTCGCGCTACCTTCCGCTCAGCCGACGTTCCGACGTCGACGAGTCCGGCGTGACCGCCGACCGTCGTGCCGAGACCGCCGAGGTGCTCACGGCGCTCGCCGCCGTCGTCCGATCGTGCGACGGCGACGCCTGGGCATCACCCACTGCGCGTCCGGGCTGGCGGGTGGGCGACGTGGCGTCCGAGCTCGTCGAGGACTTCGGTCGCACGCGCACCCGTCGCGCACTGGACGCCGCGGGGCGGCTGGCGCGCGGGGGCGAGGCCCGGCGGCTCGCCGAGCTCACCCGGCTCGCCGGGCCCGCGGAGGCGTCGGGCGCCATCGCGGCGCGGGCGGGCGTCGTCCGCGACCGACCCAAGCCGACCGACGTCGTCGAGCTCGACGACGCCGTGGTCGCCGCGCTGCTCATCGGCGACGCGGTCGGCGTGGTCGTGCCGCTCTCGCCGCGCGCGTCCGGCGCGGTCGCCCTCCGCCGCGCGGCCGCCGCGCCCACCGAGATCCGCGCGGTGATCTCCGGGCATCGCCTGCGGGCGACGGATGCCGGCTGGGAGTTCGGCCACGGCTCCCCGCTGGTCGACACCGCGGCGGGCCTGCTGCGGTTCCTGACCGGCATCGGCGACGACGCCCCCCGCGCACCACGCGACGACGAGGTGCCGCCCGCGCCGCAGGGGGCCTGAGCGCCGAGCTGCGCGGCTCCGGCCGGCGTCAGGCCACGAGCTCCCGCACGCGCTCCACGTCGCGCCCCATCTGCTCGATGAGCGCCTCGATGCCCTCGAACTTCTCCATGCCCCGCACCCGGTGCGCGAACTCGATGCCGACGACGTGGTCGTACAGGTCGAGATCGCGGTCGAGCACGTACGCTTCGACCTGCTTCATCCGCACGCCCTCGAAGGTGGGGTTGTTGCCGACCGAGATGGCGGCCGGGTACCGGACGCCGCCGTCGACGAGCCAGCCTGCGTACACGCCGTCGCCCGGGATGAAGCCCTCGGCATCCGGCTCGAGGTTCGCAGTCGGGTAGCCGAGCTCGCGCCCGCGCTTGAAGCCGTGCACCACCATCCCGCTCACCGTCGGGACATGGCCGAGCAGCTTCGCCGCGTGCTCGACCTCGCCGGCATCGAGCAGCTCGCGGATCCACGTCGACGAGACGCGCCGCCCGCCCTCCGGCACGACGTCGTCGACGACGACGACCTCGAAGCCGAGCTCCTCGCCCTGGCGCCGCAGCATGTCGACGTCGCCCTCGTTTCCTGCGCCGTACCTGAAGTCGTGGCCGACGAGCAGCACGCGCGCCCGGAGCGCCTCGACCAGGAAGCGGCGTACGAACTCGTCGGCGGAGTTCGACGCGAGGGCGGCGTCGTAGTGCAGCAGCACCGTCGCGTCGAGGCCGGTGGTGGCGAGCAGCTCGAGCTTCTGCCGGGTGCTGATGAGCTGCGGCGGGCATCGGTCGGGGGCGTGGAAGGCGGCCGGGTGACGATCGAACGTGATCGCGACGGCCGCGAGCCGACGGGATTCGGCGATCTCGCGCAGCTTCGCGATGACCGCGCGGTGCCCCTCGTGCACGCCGTCGAACTTGCCGATCGTCACCGCCGAGGGCCCGAAGCCGCGCGGCACCGCATCGAGTCCGTCGAAGGTCCTCACGAGCGGCCCTCCGCCGAGGCGTCGCGGTCGGCGGATGCCGCGCGGGCGACGGACGCCGCCCGGCCGGCCGGCGCCGCGGCATCCGCGTCGGGCCGGTGCGTGGCGAGCCACCACATGCCGAGCAACGGCAGCACGAACGGGATGAACAGGTAGCCGCGGCCGAACCACGACCACACGGTGTCGTCGGGGAACAGGTCGGGCCGCACCACGCTGAGCGCCCCGACCACGACGACCCCGGCGAACTCGAAGACGATGGTCGCCCACGCGACGCGGTACCAGGTGCGCCCGGGGCGCAGGAGCGCGACCGTGGCGACGATGTAGACGGCGGCGGCGAGCGCGGAGAGCGTGTAGGCCAGCGGCGCCTCGTCGTACCGCTGCACGATCTGCACGAAGCTGCGGCCGGTCGCCGCGAGCGCGAGCACCGCGTACACGGCGACGAGGACGCGGCCGACGCCGCTCATGCGGCTCGGCCCCGCGGGGGGTTCGGTGCGTGCGTCGCTCATGTCCGTCGATTCTCCCAGAACGCGCATCACGCCTCCTGCACGGTCCAGATCTGCAGCATGCGGTACACCATGACCGCGACGGCGAGTGCTGCCACGCCGCACACGACCGTCGCCCAGCGGCTCCGGTCGAGGAGCGCCCAGAACGCGGCCGCGGGCGGCAGCAGCAGCGCGCTGACCAGGTACACCCAGAACTCGAGCGGGTCGCCGGTGGGTGCGTTGCCGACGGCCGGGGCGACGATCGCGACGACGACCTGGGCGACGAGGAGCAGCTCGACCAGGGCGAGCACGCCGAGCACGAGGTCGTTCGGCACGCGCTTCGCCAGCCCGAGCACGACGCAGAGCACGCCGCCGACGACGGCGACCGCGACCTGCACGTAGGCGAACCACTCGATCATGCGCCCTCCTCGGCGGGGAACCCGGTGACGACCTTCAGCTGCGGGCCGCGGCGCTCGACGATCGCCACGAGCACGTCCTGCGGCCCGATCGCGGCCATGGGACCGGCGACGGCGTCCGCGTCGGCAGGTGCCGCGATGCGCTTGCCGTGTCGGAGGTCGCGCGCGGCGTCGGCGCCGATCTCGACGACGGGCAGCGTCCGCCGCGCGGCATCCGACGGGGAGAGTCGGCGCGCGGCGACATCGAAGCCCTCGAGCTCGCCGGCCTCGGCGACGTCGAACCGGCCGATGCGCGTCCGGCGCAGCGCCGTGAGGTGGCCGCCGACGTCGAGCGCGGCGCCGAGGTCGCGCGCGAGCGCCCGCACGTAGGTGCCCGACGAGCACGCGACGCGCACGTCGAGGTCGAGGCATCCGTCGCCCGGGCGCACGTCGAGCAACTCGAACGCGGCGACGGTGACCGTGCGCGCCTTCAGCTCCACCTGCTCGCCCTCGCGCACCCGCTGGTACGCCCGCTTGCCGTCGACCTTGACGGCGCTCACGGCGCTCGGCACCTGCTCGATGACGCCCGTGAGCGCGGCCATGCGGTCGATGACCAGATCCCGCTCGATCGCGGCGACGACGTCGGCGGATGCCGCGGGCAGGGCCTCGCCCTCGGCGTCGTCGGTCGTGGTGCCCCAGCCGAGTCGAACGGTCGCGAGGTACTCCTTGTCGAGCCCGACGAGGTGGTGCAGCAGGCGCGTCGCGGAGTCGACCCCGATGACGAGCAACCCGGTGGCCATCGGGTCGAGCGTGCCGGCATGCCCGACCTTGCGCGTGCCGGCGAGGCGGCGGATGCGGGCGACGACGTCGTGGCTGGTCATCCCCTGCGGCTTGTCGACGAGGAGGATGCCGCTGTTCACGCGGTACAGGCTAACAGCGCGAGCGGATGCCGACCGCCGGTCGTCCTACGCTGGAGCGGTGAGGATCGGCATCATCGGCGCGGGCGCGCTCGGCGGGACGTTCGCGGCGCTGCTCGCGCGCGCGGGCCACGACGTGGAGGTCACCGCGCGCGGCGCGGGACTCGAGGCGATCCGCTCCGGCGGCATCCGCCTGTCGGGCGGGTACGGCGATGCGCACGTGCATCCCGCGGCCGGCGAGCGGCTGACGACGCGACCCGACCTGGTGCTGGTGTGCACGAAGGCGCAGGATGCCGAGTCGGCGCTCGCCGCGAACGCCGACGTGGTCGACGGCGCCACCGTGGTCGTCGTGCAGAACGGACTCGACGGCGTCGCCACCGCCGAGCGGATGCTGCCCCGCTCGTCGTGCATGGGCCTGCTGTCGATCATCGCCGCCAACTACACCGAGCCCGGGTCGGTGCGGGTGACCACGACCGCGGCGAGCTACCTGGGCCGCCCGTCACCGGTCGCCGGCGCCGGCGAACCCGACGACGAGGTGCGCCGGGTCGCCGCCCTGCTCTCCGAGGCGGCGCCGATCGTGGCGATCGCGAACTTCCGCGGCGCGCAGTGGACCAAGCTCGTCGTCAACATGCTCAACGCGGTCCCCGCGATCGTCGGCCGGAGCGTCCAGGACGTCGTCGACGATCGCGGACTGCGGCGCGTGGTCGCGGCGTCGATGCGCGAGACCGTGCGCGTGGGCGCGGCCCGCGGCATCCGCTTCGGCTCGCTGCAGGGGCTCGGCGACCGACGCCTGCGACTCTTCGCGAGGCTGCCGCTGTGGGCCGGGCAGCTGCTGCCGTGGTCGATGCGCGTGCGGATGGGCGACGTGCCGAACCTCGGCTCGACGCAGCAGAGCCTCCGCCGCGGGCAGCCGACCGAGATCGACTTCCTGAACGGCGCGGTGGTGCGCGAAGCGGATGCCGCGGGGCTCGACGCACCCGTCAACCGCGCGCTCGTCGCGCTCGTGCACGAGGTCGAGCGCGCGGGCGCGCCGCTGCCGCCGGAGCGCGTGACGGCCGTGCTCCGAAGCTAGCCTCGGGGGCCGCCACTCCGCGGGTGGGCCGGGTCGGCGACGTCGATCACGACCTGCGCGTGCTCGCGCGGGTCGGACTCCGCGTAGGCGATCACGTCGGCCGGGTCGACCGGGTCGCCGTCGACCGCGATCCGCACATCCCACAGGTCGCGCAGCCGTCGGCGCAGCAGGAACCGCCCATCGAGCACGAGGAACGCGTCGGCGGGGCCCGTGCGCCATTTCGGCTCCACCCAGGCGTCCCGCACGAGGTCGAACGCGCTCGTGACGAACGCGGCCGAGCCCGCCATGCGGAACGGGTCGACGAGCGTGCGCCTCAGCACCGACTCGTCGATGCCGTAGCCGAAGTAGCGATCGGGCGTGTCGGGCCCGTACTCCGCCTGGGCTTCGCGCGAGCGGTGGAAGTCCTCGACGCTCGCGCGGAAGACCGCCTGGCCGCGCTCCCGCAGCACGTCGGCGAGGTCGTCGCCGAGCTGGGTCTTGCCGCTCCGCACCGGGCCGTCGATCGCGACGATCACGCGCCCGCGGCCCGTCTGTGCGAGGAACCCGTCGACGACCTGTCGAAGGAACGCGACGCGCGGCGTGGTGACCAGTTCCATGCGTCGAGCGTACGGCGCGGCGGGGTCCGCGTCGATGCGGCGTCGTCGCACGGCTGGGCCCGAATAGGCTGGGCGGATGCCGCAGCCCGCCCGCGCCGGCGACCCCCGGGACGCCGACCGCCCCGACCGGATCGCGCGCGCGATCGTCGCATGGTTCGCCGAGGCGGCCCGACCGCTGCCGTGGCGCGCCGCCGACGTGTCGCCGTGGGCGGTGCTCGTGAGCGAGTTCATGCTGCAGCAGACGCAGGTGAGTCGCGTCCAGCCGCGGTGGGAGGAGTGGATCGCACGCTGGCCGACGGCCGCCGCACTCGCCGCCGAGCCGCCTGCCGAGGCCGTGCGCGCATGGGACCGGCTCGGCTACCCGCGGCGCGCGCTGTGGCTGCACCGCGCCTCGACCGAGATCGTCGAGCGGCACGGCGGCGAGGTGCCGCGCGACCTCGACGAGCTCCTCGCCCTGCAGGGCGTCGGGCACTACACGGCGCGCGCGATCGCGGCGTTCGCGTTCGGCGACCGGCATCCCGTCGTCGACACCAACACCCGTCGCGTCATCGCGCGCGCGGTCGACGGCCACGCCGAGGCCGGTCCGCCCGCCACCGTGCGAGACCTCGCCGCGATGGAACGCCTGCTCCCCGCCGACCGGGAGTCCGCCCACCGGTTCAACGCCGGAGCCATGGAACTCGGCGCGACGGTCTGCACGGCCCGCGCACCGCGCTGCGAGACGTGCCCGATCGCCGACCTGTGCGCCTGGCGCGCCGCCGGGTACCCGGAGTACGACGGACCTCGCCGTCCACGGCAGGCGCGATTCGCCGGCAGCGACCGCGAGGCGCGCGGAATCGTCATGCGCGAGCTGCGCGCCGCGCACCGGCCGGTCCGCACGGACGAACTCGCACGGCTGCTGCCCGACGATCCCGCTCGCTTCCGACGCGCGCTCGACGCACTGGTCGCGGACGGACTCGCGGTCGCCTCACCCGACGGGTACGCGCTCCCGCACGCCTGAGCCGGCGCCCGGTACGCCGCGCGTCATCCGCTCAGCCGGCGAGGCCGACGAGCAGGTGCGCCTCGACGGGCGCCTCGCGTCCGTCGACGCGCAGCGCCCCCAGCGGCTCGGTCACCGCCGCGTCGCCGAGGCGCTCCCGCGTCGACGCGGCGATCGCGACGCCGCCGACCGGGGCGCGGTGCTCGATGCGCGACGCGACGTTCACGGTGTCGCCGATGACCGTGTAGGTGCGCCCGCCGCCCGTGCCGAGGATGCCCACGTTCGCGGTCCCGGAATTCACGCCGACGCGGAACCTCGGCCAGTCCGGGTGCTCGGCGGCGACCACTGCGGTCGCCTGCTGCAGCGCGAGGGCGGCGCCGGCGGCGCGGTGCGCGTGCGAGGCGCTCGACGCGGCATCCGTCTCGAACACCGCCATCACGGCATCGCCGATGAGCCGGTCGACCCGGCCGCCGAACCGCTCGACGAGCGGCGGGATCGCATCGGTGAAGTACGTGTTGAGCATCGCCGTCACCTCGGCCGGATCGTGCGACTCCGAGAAGCGGGTGAACCCGGCGAGGTCGGCGAACAGCACCGAGACGTCTCGCTCGCCCGCGGCCGTGTCGTGCGTGTACAGCCCCGCCCAGCGCTCCTCGCGCCACGAGCGCTGCGCGGCCACCGCGATGATGACGAACGCGGCGAGCATCAGTACGTGCCACTCCCACCACGACAGGTGCCAGTTGCGGCCGAGCACCACCGCGATCTCCGCCTCGGCGAGCAGCGTGAACGCCGCCGCGAACGCGAGCGGCAGCGGCGAGGCGGCATGGCGCGGCATGCGCAGGTAGCGGATGACGGCGAACCCGTACCCGATGAGCCCGACGCACGCGAGCAGTGCGAACGGCACGGCCATGCGCTCGGGCGGCGCCGGCGCGTCGAGCGGCCCGAGCCGCAGCAGCGACACCGCGGCCCACGCGAGCATGAGCGCGACGAGCCCGCCCACGAGCCACGGTGCGAGCCGCAGCACGCGCGCGCCGCTGTCGCCGTCGAGGTCGAGGCTCGACCATGCCGCGAACACCGCCGCGACGGTGAGGCCGACGGGCGTCGCGAGCGCGAAGCCCGTGTTCGAGCCTCCGAGCAGCACGCCTGGCGTCGCGAGCGCGTGCAGTGCCAGGAAGCCGGCGGCCGCGAGGAACGACAGCGACACGAGGACGAGCCGCGCGTCCCGGCGCAGCCGCGCCGCCGCTCCCACGGTCCAGGCGAGCGCCGCGTTGATGGCCCCGGCCGCGAGCACGATCCAGAAGTGCGCCGGCTGGTGCTCCCACTCGAGGTCGAGCGCCGGTCTGGCCACGAGCAGCCACAGCCCCAGCAACGGCACGGCGAGGATCGCGGCGACGAGCGCGACGCGAGCCGGCGACGGCGACGGCGCCACCGGCCCGGTCCCCGGCTCGATGCGCGTCATCGCGACGCGCTCCCCTCCCCGCCCGTGCCGGTCGTCGTCGCGGCCCCGGCCGCCTCGACCTCCGCGAGGTGCGCGTGCACCGACGACACCACGACCGATCCCTCGCCCACCGCCGACGCGACCCGCTTGACCGACCCGCGGCGCGCGTCCCCGACGGCGAACACGCCGGGCAGGCTCGTCTCGTGCGAGGCCGGTTCGCGTTCGAGCGGCCAGACGCCCCCTCCGCCCTGCGCGATGACGTCGGGACCCGTGAGCACGTATCCCCAGCGGTCGCGCACCACGTCGGGTGGCAGCCAGCCGGTGCGCGGCGCGGCGCCGATGAGGACGAACAATCCGGCGCACGCCTCCTCGATCGTCTCGCCGGAGTCGCGATCGCGCACGATGATGTGCTCGAGCGTCCCGCCGCCGCCTCCGCCGACGACCTCGGCGCGGGAGCGGATCGTCACGCCCTGCGCGGCGAGCTGGTCGATGAGGTACTGCGACATGCTGTCGGCGAGCGACGTGCCGCGTACGAGCAGGGTGACGGATGCCGCGTAGCGGGCGAGGTGCAGCGCCGCCTGCCCCGCGGAGTTGCCGCCGCCCACGACGAACACCGGCTTGCCCGCCATGCCCGGGGCCTCGACCGCGGACGCGCCGTAGTACACCCCGTTGCCCTCGAAGCCCTCCAGGTCCGGGACGCCCAACCGCCGGTACGACACGCCGGTCGCGAGCACCACGCTCCGGCACCGCACCGCGAGGTCGGGCGCGATGTGGACCACGAAGCCGGCACCATCGCGCTCGAGCCCGACGACCTCGCGCGCGTGGGCGAAGCGGGCTCCGAACACCCACGCCTGCTGGTAGGCGCGCTGGGCGAGCTCCGACCCGGAGATGCCGCGGGAGAAGCCGAGGTAGTTGCGGATGAGCGAGCTGGACCCCGCCTGGCCGCCGATCGACTCGCGTTCGACGACCAGGACGTCGAGGCCCTCCGAGGCGGCGTAGACGGCCGCAGCGAGCCCCGCCGGGCCCGCGCCGACCACGACGACGTCGGCGGTGCCGTCCGCGTCCACGACGGTGTCGAGCCCGTACGCCGCAGCGAGTTCGGCGTTGGACGGGTCGATGACCGCGCGGCCGTCGAGCATGACCACGACCGGGACGTCCGGGATGTCGGTGATCCCGGAGCGGTCGAGCCGTTCCCGTGCCGTCGGGTCGGCGGGCTCGAGCCAGTCGTGCGGCACGCCGCCGCGCGCCAGCAGGCTCCGCACCTCGTGGGTGCGCGGCAGGCTCGCCCGCCCGATCACCGTGACCTCGCGGGGACGGGCGCCGATCGAGCGCTCCCATTCGAGCAGGAACTCGGTGATGGTGCGGTGGAAGTACTCGTCGGGCGAGTGCCACGGCCGGATCACGTAGTACTCGAGCTCACCGGCGGCCATGAGGGAGAGGATCTCCTCGCGCACCCCGGCGTCGCCCCACTGGCCCCATTCGATGAGCCGGCCGCGCCGGACGTCGGGGAACCACGACCTCGCCACGGCGAACACCGTCCGCCCGTCGACGTCACCGGCACGGTCGGCGAGGATGAGGGCGAGCTGCCCCGCCTCGTCGCTGAGCATCTCGATCCGGTGGGCCGCCTCGTGCTCGTCCACGACCTCGTCGATGCGGTAGTCCGCGCCGTAGCGGCGAGCGAGCTCGGCCACGATGGCCGAGCGCGCGTCGGGATCCCGGGCGACGACGAGGATCACCGGTGGTGCCGTGGCCGACATGCGCCGTCCCTCCGCTGAAATGGGCAGATCCGGGGGCAGTGTACCGCCGGGCGGTCGGGCCCGACAGGGCCGAACGGATGCCGGCGGCGAGCCGGAGCATCGCCTGCGCATCGGAGCATTCCGGCGGAACGCCATGCTCCGACCCAGCGCTCGCATGGCGGAGGCCGCCGACGCCCTGCTCGGGCGCACGGCGGCCTCGACCGGTGCGCCGGAGCCGACCGGGGTCAGCCCGCGGCGCTCGCGCCGCGCTCCTGCTGGACGTCGTCCGACTCGTCCTCGTCCTCGTCGCGCGGTGTCACGTACGGGTCGGCGTCGCCGGCGTACTGGGCCGACGCCGCGAGGGTCGAGGTCTCCGCGTCGCGCTGGCGCGCCTCGCGGAGGAGTTCCTCGATGTGCTCGGCGTTCTCGGGGATCGCGTCGGCGATGAACTCGAGCGTCGGGGTCAATCGCGCGGTGATGTTGCGGCCGACCTCGGTGCGGAGCATGCCCGTGGCCGCCTTGAGGGCGAGCGCGGAGTCGCGTCGCTCCTCCTCGGTGCCGTAGACGGTATAGAAGACGCTCGCGTGCTGCAGGTCGCCCGTCACGCGCACGTCGGTGATCGTGACGAAGCCGAGTCGCGGGTCGCGCAGGCCCTTGTCGAGGCGCTTGGCGACGATCTCCTTGATGCGGTCGGCCAGCTTCCTGGCCCGTTGCGGATCGGCCATGATTCCCTGCCTTTCGTGGTGTGGGAGGAGTACGGGGCCCCGCTCATCGCGGTGGACGAACGGGGCCCCGTGCGCAGGGTGCTACGCCCGCGGCTTCTCGCGCATCTCGATGGTCTCGATCTCGTCGCCGACCTGGATGTCGTTGAACTTGCCGAGGCCGATGCCCGCCTCGAAGTCCGTGCGGACCTCGGTGACGTCGTCCTTGAACCGGCGGAGCGACTCGATCGCGAGGTTGTCGCCGACCACGACGCCGTCGCGGATGACGCGCGCCTTGGCGTTTCGCGTGATCGTTCCCGACCGCACGATGACACCGGCGATGTTGCCGAACTTCGAGGAGCGGAACACCTCGCGGATCTCGGCCACACCCGACTGCACCTCTTCGAACTCGGGCTTCAGCATGCCCTTCAGCGAGTTCTCGATGTCGTCGATCGCGTTGTAGATGACCGAGTAGAAGCGCACGTCGACGCCCTCGCGGGCGGCGCGCTCACGCGCCTTCACGTCGGGCCGGACGTTGAACCCGATCACGATCGCGTTGTCGATCGTCGCCAGGTCGATGTCGCTCTCGGTGACGGCACCGACGCCCCGGTGGAGGATGCGCAGCTGCACCGAGTCGTCGACATCGATCTTCATGAGCGATTCCTCGAGCGCCTCGACGGCACCCGACACGTCGCCCTTGATGATGAGGTTGAGCGCCTCGACCTTGCCCTCCTCGAGGGCTCGCGTGAAGTCCTCGAGCGAGATCCGCTTGCGCGCCTTGGCCAGCTGCGCGTTGCGCTCCGCGGCCTCGCGCTTCTCGGCGATCTGACGCGCGGTGCGGTCCTCCTCGGTGACGAGGAAGGTGTCGCCGGCGCGCGGCACCGTCGAGAGGCCCTGCACCTGCACGGGACGCGACGGCGTCGCCTCGAGTACGGCATCGCCGTTCTCGTCGGCCATGGCACGCACGCGGCCGTAGGCCGTGCCCGCGACGATCGCGTCGCCGACCCGCAGCGTTCCCGACTGGATGAGCACGGTCGCCACGGCGCCGCGGCCCTTGTCGAGCTTCGCCTCGATGGCCACGCCTCGCGCGTCCTTGTCGGGGTTGGCACGCAGGTCGAGGCCGGCGTCGGCGGTGAGGAGGACTGCGTCGAGCAGTTCCTGGATGCCGATGTTGTTCAGTGCCGATACGTCGACGAACATGACGTCGCCGCCGTACTCCTCGGCCACGAGGCCGAACTCGGTGAGCTGCTGGCGCACCTTGGCCGGGTTGGCGTCGGGCTTGTCGATCTTGTTGACCGCGACCACGATCGGCACGTTCGCCGACTGGGCGTGGTTCAGCGCCTCGACCGTCTGCGGCATGATGCCGTCGTCGGCCGCGACCACGAGGATCGCGATGTCGGTCACCTGTGCACCACGGGCACGCATGGCGGTGAACGCCTCGTGGCCCGGCGTGTCGATGAAGGTGATCGCGCGATCGAGGCCCTCGTGCTCGGTGTGCACCTGGTACGCACCGATGTGCTGGGTGATGCCGCCGGCCTCGCCCGCGACGACGTTCGCGTTGCGGATGGCGTCGAGGAGTCGCGTCTTGCCGTGGTCGACGTGACCCATGACGGTCACGACCGGCGGGCGCGCCTGCAGTTCCTCGTCGCTCTCGTCCTCGAGCTCCTGGTCGAGGTCGATGGCGAAGCCCTCGAGGAGCTCACGGTCCTCGTCCTCCGGGGAGACGACCTGGATCTTGTAGCCGAGCTCGGCGCCGAGCACCTCGAAGGTGGCCTCGTCGAGCGACTCGGTCGCGGTGGCCATCTCACCGAGGTGGAAGAGCACCGTGACGAGCGAACCGGGGTTCGCGTCGATCTTGTCGGCGAAGTCGGAGATGGAGGAGCCTCGACGCAGGCGGATGACGGTGGTGCCGTCGCCGCGTGGGACGCTCACGCCGCCGAGCGACGGCGCCTCCCGCATCTCGAATTCCTGCCGCTTCGTCCGCTTCGACTTGCGGGCCTTGCTCTTGCCGCCGCCGCGGCCGAACGCGCCTGCCGTGCCGCCGCCGGGACCACGACCGCGACCGCCGCCGCCCGCGGGACGCGGGCCGCCGAAGCCGCCGCCGGGACGCGGCGCGCCGAAGCCGCCGCCACCGCCGGGACGCGCACCGCCGCCACCGCCGCCGGGGCGCTGGAAGCCGCCGCCCCCGGGACGGCCGCCGGGGCCGCCGGGACGGGGCGCGCCGGGACGCGGGGCGCCCGGGCGCGGCGGCTGGGGCCGCGGGATGTTGCCGGGCGTGGGCCGCTGGCCCATGCCCTGCGAGCTCGAGAACGGGTTGTTGCCCGGACGGGGCTGACCCTGTCGCTGGCCCATGCCCTGCGAGCTCGAGAACGGGTTGTTGCCGGGGCGGGGCGCGCCGGGGCGCGGCGCCGGACGCGGCGCGCTCTGGCCGGGCTTCGGACCCGCGGGACGTGCGACGTCGCCGGGCTTGGCGCCGCCGGACTTGGCCGCGGCGGGCTCGGTCGTCGAGGCGGGCTCCTCCGTCGCGGCGGTCTCCCCCGCAGACTTCTCGGAAGCCGCCTTCTCGGCAGCCGCCTTCTCGGCAGCCGCCTTCTCGGCGGCCGCCTGGCGCTCGGCGACCGACAGGGGCGCGTCGGCCTGCGGAGCCGCCTCGGGCTCGGGAGCCGCGGGGGGCTTCGGACCGGGCTTGGGACCCGGCTTCACCGACGACGCCTTGGCCGACGACGCCTTGGGTGCCTCGGCGGACTTGCTCGCCCCACCGGCCGCCTCGAGGGCGGCGCGGAGGCGACGGGCGACGGGGGGTTCGATCGAGGACGACGGGCCCTTGACGTATTCGCCCATCTCCTTCAGCTTCTCGAGCGCGACCTTGCTGTCGACGCCGAGCTCGCTGGCGATCTCGTGTACGCGTGGTTTGGCAGCCACTTCTCTCCTGTTCCGGGTCCGCCCCGAAACAGGGGGACCATCAATGACGGACGGGTCTCATTTCGAGCCGCTCATGAGTTGTCCATTAGCCGTTCAGCCTGTTCTCCAGATCGGATGTGTCCAATTCGCCGGTCACGCGGAGCGCGCGCCCGAAGGCGCGGCGCCGCTGGGCGGGTCGGAGGCACTCGAGCGTCGGATGGAGCCACGCACCCCGCCCGGGGAGCACCGCCGACGTATCGGCGACGACTCGGGATTGCTGGGCGACGACCCTCAGAAGTGAGGACCGCGGGGCGCGCGAACGGCATCCGATGCACGTTCTGACGGGTTCCATCCTACACCTCCGGCCTGTGCGTCTCCGGACAACGCCCGGCAACGCGGCCGAGCGTCACGCCTCATCGAGGATCGAGTCCGGCTGGATGTCGATCTTCGCGCCCGTGAGCTTCGCGGCGAGACGGGCGTTCTGACCCTCCTTGCCGATGGCGAGCGACAGCTGGTAGTCGGGCACCAGCGCGCGCACGGCCCGCGTGCCCTCGTCGATGACGTAGGCGCTCGTGACCTTCGCCGGCGACAGGGCGGAGGCGACGAACGTCGCCAACTCCTCGTTCCAGTCGACGATGTCGATCTTCTCGTTGCCGAGCTCGGCGGTCACGGCACGCACGCGCTGGCCGAGCTCGCCGATGCACGCGCCCTTGGCGTTGACGCCCGGCTGGGTGGCGCGTACGGCGATCTTCGTGCGGTGGCCGGCCTCGCGGGCGAGGGAGACGATCTCGACGACGCCGGAGGCGATCTCGGGCACCTCGAGCGCGAACAGCTTGCGCACGAGCGCCGGGTGGGTTCGCGAGACCGTGATCGACGGCCCCTTCGCACCCTTGGCGACGCTCGTGACGTACACGCGGATGCGCTGGCCGTGCGGGTACTCCTCGCCGGGCACCTGCTCCTCGGGCGGGAGGATCGCCTCGACCGTGCCGAGGTCGATGTGCACCATCCGAGGGTTCGGACCCTGTTGGATGACGCCCGCGACGATGTCGCCCTCGCGGCCGCGGAACTCGCCGAGGACGGCGTCGTCGGCCAGGTCGCGCAGTCGCTGGTTGATGACCTGCTTGGCCGCGAAGGCCGCGATGCGGCCGAAGTCGCTCGGGGAGTCCTCGGCCTCGCCGATGACGTTCCCCTCTTCGTCGTACTCGGGAACGTAGACCGAGACGTGGCCGGTCTTGCGGTCGAGGTGCGCGCGGGCGCCCTTCGGGTTCGCGTGCCCGTGCTGGGCGGGGTTGGTGTGCTTGAGGTAGGCCATCAGGATCGCCTGCTCGATGATCTGCACCAGTTCGTCGAACGGGATCTCCTTCTCGCGCTCCATCATGCGGAGCACGCTGAGGTCGATGTCCACTTCCGGCCTCCTCTATTCAGCTCTCAGGTCCGCTCCCCACCCGGGCGGAACACTCAAGGTTAGCGGATGCCGCGGAGCACCGTCATCCGGGGGCCGGAATTTTCGCGTGTATGGGTATTGACACGGAAACGAGATTCGGCGTTAATGGGCATTGTCATGAAAACCACGCGAACGTACACGATGCGGGCCCGCGCCGAGCAGGCCGAGCAGACCCGCCGGCGGATCATCCGATCGACGGTCGAGCTCGGCGGCGAACGCCCGATCGCGGCGTGCACCCTCCCGGCGATCGCGGAGCGAGCCGACGTCTCCGTCCAGACCGTGCTCCGCACCTTCGGCTCCCGCGACGCGCTCTTCCGCGAGGTCCTCGAGCACACGAGCGCCGAGGTCGTCGCCGAGCGCACCGCGGACCCCGACGATGTTCCCGCGTCGCTCTCCGCGCTCGTCGACCACTACGAGCTCCGCGGCGACACCGTGCTCCTGCTGCTCGGGCAGGAATCCTGGGAGCCCCTCGCCGCGGAGATCACCACGCCCGGCAAGCGCCTGCACCGCGAGTGGGTCGGCGCCGTGTTCGCGCGCTCGCTCGATCCACTCCCCGCGCCCCGGCGCGAGACCGCGACCGACCTGCTCGTGGCCGCGACCGACGTCTCGGCGTGGAAGCTCTGGCGCCGCGACCTCGGCCGCACGCGCGACGAGACCCTGGACCGGATGCTCGAGCTCGTGGCATCCGTCACCGACCGAATCGACCCGGACGCCCGGCGCACGCCGCCCGCATGAAGGGAACCGCCATGTCCACCATCACCGTCGTCACCGTCGACGGGGGCGGCAACGTGCCCCCGACGCTCCGCATCGCCGGCGAGCTCGCCCGTCGCGGCCACCGCATCGAGGTACTCGGACACCGCCGGCAGGCCGAGGCCGTCGGGCGCGCGGGGCACGCATTCCGCGCCCTCGAATCGCTCGACTTCTGGAACTCCGGCGTGCGACGATCGGTGCCGGCCGCGATCGGCCAGGCCGCGAGGCTCGCCGCCGACCGGGACCTCGAGCACGAGGTACGCGAGGCGGTCGCCGGCTCCGACGCCGCCATCGTCGACTCGCTCATGGCGTCCTCGACCCGCGGGGCGCAGCAGGGCGGTGTCCCCGCCGCCGTGCTGTTCCACACGTACCTCGAGTACTGGGAGCACGTGTATCGGCGCGGTCCCGTCGGGGTCGCCGCGCGCCTGAGCGGGGCCGGCCCCCTGACCGAGTGGGCGCACGCCGCCGCCCGGATCGTGATCTGCGACGTCGCCCTCGACCCGGCGTCGTCCCGCCGCACGCCGCTGGCACGCGAGACCGACTGGGTCGGAGCGCTGGAGGCGGGCCGGGCCGCCGCACCGGACGCATCCGCTCCCCCGTTGGTCGTCGTGAGCCTGTCGACCACCTGGTTCCCCGGACAGACCGACGCGTACGAGCGCATCGCGGCCGCGCTCGGCTCGCTGCCCGTGCGCGGGATCATCACGCTCGGTGGCCTGCGGCCCGATCGCGAGCTGCGGCTGCCGCCGAACGTGAGGATGGTCGACCGCGCCGACCACGGCGAGCTGTTCCCGCGGGCGTCGCTCGTGATCGGGCACGGCGGGCACTCGACGACCTTCCGGGCGCTCGCGCACGGCGTTCCGGTCCTCGTCCTCCCGATGCACCCGATGCTCGACCAGCCGATGGTCGGGCGGTCGATCGAGCGCGCCGGCGCCGGGCAGGCGCTGCCGAAGTCGTCGTCGCCCGCGCGCCTCGCGGCGGCGGTGACCGACCTCCTGTCCGATGAGGGCGCGAGGTCGGCGGCCGCGCGACTCGGCGAGCGGCTGCAGGCGACGGATGCCGCCGGCGCGGCCGCCGATGTCGTCGAGCGCCTCGTCCGCGAGCGCTCGCACGGCGCCGCGGGCTCGCCGACCGCCTGACGCGGCGCCCGAGGCGACGGAAGCGCGCCGAACCGAGCGATCCTCGCCGCGACTGGCATGCTGGGCGTCATGGATGCCCTGAACGATCTCGTCCTCACCGCGGGCGACACCCTCTGGACCTGGATCGTCCTGCCCCTCGTGGCGGTCCTCGGGATCTACTTCACGGTGCGCTCGGGCGTCGTGCAGTTCCGGCTCATCCCCGAGATGTTCCGCACCCTCACCGACAAGACGCCGCGCGACGAGTCGGGGCGCCCCCAGTCGGTGTCCGCCTTCCAGGCGTTCACGATCTCGGCGGCATCACGCGTCGGCGTCGGCAACATCGCGGGCGTCGGCACGGCGATCGCGGTCGGCGGGGCGGGGGCGATCTTCTGGATGTGGCTGATGGCCTTCATCGGCGGCGCCTCGGCGTTCGTCGAGTCCACGCTGGGCCAGCTGTACAAGGTGCGCGACAAGGACGGCTTCCGCGGCGGCCCGGCGTACTACATCGAGCGCGGGCTCAAGGCGAGGTGGGCCGGCATCCTCTTCGCGGTCATCCTCATCCTCTGCTTCCCCTTCGCGTTCTCGTCGCTGCAGGCCAACACGATCAGCGCGAGCTTCACGTCGACGGTGGCTCCCGACGGTGCGGCCGGATGGGTCGCGTGGGCGGTCGGGGCGGTGCTCGCGACGCTCACCGGCCTCGTCGTCTTCGGCGGCGTCCGGCGCATCGCCCACGTGACCCAGGCGGTCGTGCCGCTCATGGCGCTCCTCTACCTGCTCGTCGGGCTCGTGATCGTCGCGATGAACATCACGCGCCTCCCGGAGGTGTTCGCCTCGATCTTCACCCAGGCCTTCGGCTACAACGAACTCCTCGGCGCGGCGCTCGGCACGATCATCATGACGGGAGTCAAGCGCGGCATGTTCTCGAACGAGGCCGGCCTCGGGTCGGCGCCGAACGCCGGCGCCAGCGCCGCGGTCACGCACCCCGTGAAGCAGGGACTCGTGCAGACCCTCGGCGTCTACTTCGACACGTTCCTCGTCTGCTCGATCACGGCGTTCATCATCCTCGTCTCGAACCCCGACCTCGCGAACGCCGAACGCGGGATCGGCCTCACCCAGGACGCGATGGTCGCCAACCTCGGGTCATGGGCGAGCGTCCTGCTCACGATCATCGTGTTCCTGCTCGCGTTCAGCTCGATCCTCGGCAACTACTACTACGGCGAGTCGAACATCGAGTTCATCACCACGAGCACGGCGGTGCTCACGACGTACCGATCGCTCGTCGTCGTGGCCATCTTCGTCGGCTCGATCGCGGGCAGCGACCTCATCTGGAACACCGCCGACGGGATCATGGGCCTGATGGCGCTCGTGAACCTGATCGCGATCGGCCTGCTCTCGGGGGTCGCGTTCCGCCTCATGCGGGACTTCATGCACCAGCGCCGCCAGGGTCGCGACCCGGTGTTCACGCGCGATCTCGTCCCGGACCTCACCGGGATCGAGTGCTGGACCGACGAGCGCTCGGTCACCGGTCCGATCGACCTCGCGACCGCGCGACGCCAGGCGTCCAAGCACCGCGACCACCTGCACCACCAGGACTGAGCGAGCAGGGGCGACGGATGCCGCCGCGGCATCCGTCGCCCCTCGCCGGAGGCGTCAGCCGCGCCAGACCTGCACGACCGACGGACGCGGGGCGGCCGCCGCACCGGGCTCGGCCGAGCCGTAGTCGGGGAACAGGGAGTTCGGGGCGTCGAACGTCCCGTCCTCGCCCGGGTGCTGCACCGCCACCAACACCATGCCCTCGCCGTCCCGGATGATCGGGCCGCAGGTCTCGGCGTCGCGCGGGACCGAGAGGAACTGCTGCACGCGACCACGCTCAGGTCCCTCGAGCGGCACCTTGAAGAGCCCGTCGTTCCTGCGGATGGTCGAGGGTGCGCCGTCAGTCGAGATCCACAGGTTGCCCTCGGAATCGAACGCGACGTTGTCCGGGCACGAGATGGGCGAGACGAGATCCTTCGGGTATCCCGCGAAGTAGGTCTCGGAGATGCCCGCGGGGTCGCCGCAGAGCATCAGGATGCTCCAGCCGAAGCGCGTGCCGCCCTGCCCGTCGAGCTCGGTGAGTTCGATGACATGGCCGTCGCGGTTGGCCGAGCGCGGGTTCGCCTCGTCGGGCGCGTAGTCGAGGCCGCGGCGCGTGTTGTTCGTGCAGGCGACGTAGACCCGGCCGGTGGTCGGGTGCGGCTCGACGTCCTCGCAGCGATCCATCTTCGTGGCGCCGACGTGGTCGGCCGCGAGGCGCGTGTCGACGAGGACCTCGTCGATGCGCATGCCCGGCACGGCGCTGCGGCCGTTGCGGGTGAGCGCGACCCACTCCCCCGCCCCGTCGAACGCGCCGTCGGACGGGAGCGCGCCCGTGCCCGTGATCTCCGCAGCGGGCGCGTTGCCCGAGAAGCGAGCGACGAACAGGTCGCCCTCGGCGAGCAGCCGCAGGTTCTGCCTCCGCGCTGCGGCATCCGCCCGGTTGGGGTTGTAGCGGTGCTTCGACACGAACTTGTACAGGTAGTCGCCGCGCTCGTCGTCGCCCATGTACGCCACGACGCGGCCGTCCTCGGCGATGCGCACATTGGCGCCCTCGTGCTTGAAGCGGCCCATCGCGGTGTGCTTCACGGGCGTCGAGGTCGGATCCTGCGGGTCGATCTCGACGATGTAGCCGAACCGGTTGGACTCGTTCTCGTACCCCGGTGCCGTGCCGTCGAAGCGCGGGTCCCAGGTCTCCCATCCCGTCGAGGTCGCCGACCGGCGGAATCCGTAGCGAGCGCGCGAGGGCGTGTCGGCCGGTGCGGAGAAGTAGCCGTTGAAGTTCTCCTCGCCGGAGAGCACCGTGCCCCACGGCGTCGTCCCGCCCGCGCAGTTGCCGAGCGTGCCGCGCACGATCCGACCCGACGGGTCCTCGGCCGTCCTCAAGAGCGCCGACCCCGCCGCGGGCCCCGTGAGCTCGAAGTCGCTGTCGACCGTGAGCCGGCGGTTGCGGCGTCCGTCGGCCTTGAGGCGCCACGGCGCGCCGATCGCGTCGCGCTCGACCTCGACCACGGACATGCCCTGCGCGGCCTTGAAGACCTCGCTCCGCTTCCGCAGCTCCGCAGGATCGCTCGACGGCGGGAACATGAGTGCGGGATTCACGTATTCGTGGTTCGCCACGAGCACGCCCGTGACGCCGCCGGCGTCGACGATCACGTCGATGTAGTCGACGTTGTATCCGAACTGGCGGGCCTGGGCCTCGGGCGTCTGGCTCGCGAGGTCGAACCCGGGGGCGTCGGGGAAGATCGGGTCGCCCCATCGGACGAGCGCCTGCCAGCGGTAGCCGGCCGGGACCGTGAACTCGTCGACCGTCGAGGCGACAGGGGCGATCGGCTCGAAGGGAAGGCCGGACGCCGCGACGGCGCCCGTCCCGGGCGTGGCCTGCGCGGGCGCACCGCGGAAGGCGTCGCCCACGGCGATCGCGATCGCGCCCGCCGTCCCCAGGCCGATCAGCGCGCGCCGCGAGAGCGCGGTCGAGGCCAGCGAGCGGAACTCGGGGTTCGCGGAGTTGTTGCACTCGGGGCCGAGGCACGCGTCGGCGCACTTGAGCCGGCACGTGACGGGCGATCGCTTGCCGCGGGCGTGGTCCACGGCGGAGAGACGGAGTTCGGGCAGGGCCATGGCAGCTCCTCGTTCAGGCGCCCGTCGGGCGCAGTCGGGTCTGAGGGACGCGGCGAGCATCGCGGGGGCGGATGACGGACGCTCGGCCGGGCGGCGACCCGCGGGTGAACGCGTCCGGACCGACGTGTGAACGACGTCCGGCCGCGCCGCTATAGCACCGCGGGAATCGTCCGCGCAAGCGAGTGCCCACCCCTGACGCTCGAGCGCCTCCCATCACTACGCTGTCCGCATGACATCGACCACCGGCAAGTCGGCCGCAAGCGCGGCCCAGAACTCCCGCATCCTCGAGGTGCTCGCCCGCATCGGGTACGTGGTCCTCGGGATCGTCCACGTCGTGATCGGCGCCATCGCGATCTCCGTCGCCCAGGGCGCCGGGGGTGAAGCCGACCAGGGCGGAGCCATGCAGCAGGTGGCGAGCTGGCCGTTCGGCCTCGTGCTGCTCTGGGTCATCGGGCTGGGCCTGTTCGCCCTCGCCCTGTGGCAGATCGCCGAGGCGTTCCTCGTCCGCGACCCGGACACGAAGAAGAAGTGGGGCTATCGCGTCAAGTACGTCGGCACGGCGATCGCGTACACGGCCATCGGCGTGACCGCACTGACGTACGCACTGGGCGGTCGATCGAGCTCGGAGCAGTCGACCGACGCCCTCAGCGCGCAGCTGCTCGCGACCCCGGGCGGGGTCTTCCTGCTCGCGCTGGTCGGGCTCATCATCCTCGGTGTCGGCGCCGCGTTCGTCTACCGGGGTGCCAAGCGCAAGTTCGAGAAGCACCTGATGCTTCCCGGCCGCGAGTCGACGCACAAGGGCATCACCACGTTCGGCATCGTCGGCTACATCGCCAAGGGCATCGCGGTCGCGATCGTGGGCGTGCTGTTCGTCGTCGCCGCGGTGACCGCCGACCCCGAGGCGGCCGGTGGCCTCGACGCCGCCCTCAAGAGCCTGACCGAACTGCCGTTCGGGGTGTTCATCCTCTGGCTCGTCGGCGCCGGGCTCATCGTGTACGGCATCTTCTGCTTCGCCCGGGCGCGCTACGCCAAGATGTGAGGCGAGATCGGCCGCTGAGACGCCGAACGCCTCCGACCGCCCGTGAGGGCGCCGGGGGCGTTCGTCTGCCTCCGAGGTGCGGGTCGGCCCAGCGGCGGTGCGTCAGCGCCCCAGCGCGACACGCACGCCGTCGATCGGCACGCTCGTGCGCTCGCCCGACTCGCGGTTCCAGACCTCGACGACGCCGTCGGCGACGCCGCGACCGGCGATCACGATCCGCGGCACGCCGATGAGCTCGGCGTCGGCGAACTTCACGCCCGGCGAGAGCTTGGGGCGGTCGTCGAAGAGCACCTCTAGCCCCGCGGACTCGAGATCGGCGACGACGCGCTCGGCGGCCTCGAACGCGACGGCGTCCTTGCCCGTCGCGAGCACGTGCACGTCGAACGGCGCCACGGCGGGCGGCCAGATGAGGCCCTTCTCGTCGTTGTGCAGCTCGGCGATGATCGCGAGGATGCGGGTCACGCCGATGCCGTACGAGCCCATCGTGACCGTCGCGAGCTTGCCGTGCTCGTCGAGCACCTTGAGCCCGAGCGCGTCGGCGTACTTGCGGCCGAGCTGGAACACGTGGCCGATCTCCATGCCGCGCGCGAGCTCGACCGGCCCCGAGCCGTCCGGTGCCGGGTCGCCGGCGCGCACGTTCGCCGCCTCGATGGTGCCGTCGGCGACGAAGTCGCGGCCGGCGACGAGGCCGAACACGTGCTTCTCGTCGAGGTTGGCGCCCGTGATCCACTCGGTGCCGTCGACCACGCGAGGGTCGACGAGGAAGCGGATGCCGGTGACGGACTCGGCGCCGAGGACGGGACCCTCGGGCGACCACGGTCCGATGTAGCCCTTCACGAGTCCCGGGTTCCCGGCGAAGTCCTCGTCGGTCGCGGCCTCGACGACGGCGGGCGCGAACGCGACCTCGACGCGCTTGGCGTCGACCTCGCGGTCGCCCGGGATGCCGACGACGACGATCTCACGCCTGCCGTCCGGGTGGGTGAGCGCGAGCACGACGTTCTTCAGCGTGTCGGCGGCGGTCCACGGCCGGCCGTCAGGGCGGGGGTAGCGGTCGTTGGCGAGGTCGACGAGCGTCTGGATCGTCGGCGTGTTCGGCGAATCCAGGATCTCGGCGGGCGGGAGGCCGCCGAACGGGATCGGCTCGGGCGCGAGCGTCGTGAACGCCTCGACGTTCGCGGCGTAGCCGCCTGCCGAGCGGACGAAGGTGTCCTCGCCGACAGGCGTCGGGTGCAGGAACTCCTCGCTCTTCGAACCGCCCATGGCACCCGCGTCGGCCTGCACGATCACGTACTCGAGGCCGAGGCGGGCGAAGATGCGCTCGTACGCGTCGCGCTGCGCCTGGTACGAGGCGTCGAGCCCGGCGTCGGTCACGTCGAACGAGTACGCGTCCTTCATCGTGAACTCGCGGCCGCGCAGCAGGCCCGCGCGAGGGCGCGCCTCGTCGCGGTACTTGTCCTGGATCTGGTAGATCGTGAGCGGCAGTTCCTTGTACGACGAGTACAGGTCCTTCACGAGCAGCGTGAAGACCTCCTCGTGCGTGGGCGCGAGCAGGTAGTCCGCCTCCTTGCGGTCCTTCAGGCGGAACAGCGCGTCCCCGTACTCGGTCCACCGGCCGCTCTGCTCGTAGGGCTCGCGCGGCAGCAGCGCCGGGAAGTGCACCTCGTGCGCGCCCGCGGCCTCCATCTCCTCGCGGATGACGCGCTCGATCTTCGCCTTCACGCGCAACCCGAGCGGCAGCCATGCGAACACGCCCGGCGCCTGCCGGCGGATGTAGCCGGCGCGCACGAGCAGCTTGTGGCTCGTGACCTCGGCGTCGGCGGGGTCTTCGCGGAGCGTGCGGAGGAAGAAGTTCGTCAGGCGTGTGGGCACCCGAAGATTCTAGCGACGAGCGGATGCCGCGACTGCGCTACGGCGTGACGACCGTGGGCGCGCCGACCGGCGCGTCGACGCCCATCTCGTCGGCGATGCGGTTCGCCTCGGCGATGAGCGTCTCGACGATCTCGGACTCGGGCACGGTCTTGATGACCTCGCCCTTGACGAAGATCTGGCCCTTGCCGTTGCCGGATGCCACGCCGAGGTCGGCCTCACGGGCCTCGCCGGGGCCGTTCACGACGCAGCCCATGACCGCGACGCGCAGCGGGACGCTCATGCCCTCGAGCCCGTCGGTGACGTCGTTGGCGAGCTTGTACACGTCGACCTGCGCGCGACCGCACGACGGGCACGAGACGATCTCGAGCTTGCGCTCGCGCAGGTTCAGCGACTGCAGGATCTGCAGGCCGACCTTCACCTCTTCGACGGGCGGTGCGGAGAGCGAGACGCGGATGGTGTCGCCGATGCCCTCGCCGAGCAGGATCCCGAACGCGGTGGCCGACTTGATCGTGCCCTGGAACGCGGGGCCTGCCTCGGTGACGCCGAGGTGCAGGGGCCAGTCGCCCCGCTCCGCCAGCATCCGGTACGCCTTGACCATGACGATGGGGTCGTTGTGCTTGACCGAGATCTTGAAGTCGTGGAAGTCGTGCTCCTCGAACAGGCTCGCCTCCCACACGGCCGACTCGACGAGCGCCTCGGCGGTCGCCTTGCCGTACTTCTGCAGCAGGCGCGGGTCGAGGGAGCCGGCGTTCACGCCGATGCGGATCGAGACATCCGCCGCCTTCGCACGCCTGGCGATCTCGGCGACCTGGTCGTCGAACTTGCGGATGTTGCCGGGGTTCACGCGTACGGCCGCGCAGCCGGCGTCGATCGCCGCGTAGACGTAGTTCGGCTGGAAGTGGATGTCGGCGATGACCGGGATCTGGCTCTTCTTCGCGATGATCGGCAGCGCCTCGGCGTCGTCGCGGCTCGGCACGGCGACGCGCACGATGTCGCAGCCCGAGGCCGTGAGCTCGGCGATCTGCTGCAGGGTCGCGTTGATGTTCGGGGTCGGCGTCGTGGTCATCGACTGCACGCTCACCTGGGCGTCGCCGCCGACGAGCACCTTGCCCACCTTGATCTGCCGAGACTTGCGCCGGGGCGCGAGGACTTCGGGGACCTTGGGCATTCCGATGTTCACTGCAGGCACGCTGCCAGTCTAGGGCGGCCCCGCTGGGCGGCACCTCCATCGAACGGATGGCTCCGGCCTGGCTCGTTCCGACGTCACGACTCCTCGTCCGGTGCGTCCTCCCGGCGCGCGTGCGCCTCGCGGATGCGACGCCCGAGCTCGACGCCCTCGCGATCCCGCTCCTCCGCCCGCTCGGCGGCGCGGGTCCCGCGGGGTGAGAGTCGGAGTCGCTCCTCGGCGGCGAACCCAGCCTGGAGCTGGCGGGCGCGCTCCAACTCGGCGTTGAATTCGGCACCGAGCAGCAATGCGGCGTTGGAGAGCCAGAGCCAGAGCAGGAAGACGATGATGCCCGCGAGTGAGCCGTACGTCCGGTCGTAGTTCGAGAAGTTGGCCACGTAGAGGGCGAATCCCGCCGAGACGATGACGAGCAGCGCGATGGCGAGCAGCGCACCGAAGCTGATCCAACGGAACCTGGGCTGGCGCACGTTCGGCGTCGCGTAGTAGAGCAGCCCGACCGCGAGGATGACCACGACCGCGAGGAGCGGCCACTTCGCGACATCCCAGACGTCGCGGACCGCCTCGCCGAGGCCGAGCGCCGAACCCAGCGCATCGGTCACGGGCCCGGACACGACGAGGATCACCGCGACGATCACCACGAGCACGATGGCGGCGACGGTGATCGCCAGCTGGATCGGACGCAGCTTCCAGAACGGGCGCCCCTCCTCGACCTCGAAGATGCGGTTCATCGCGCGGCTGAAGGCGGCGACGTAGCCCGACGCCGACCAGAGCGCGATCACGAGGCCGGTGACGAAGCCGATGCCCGCGGCCCGCGAGCCGGCGAACGTGCGGAGGGGCTCGGAGACGACCTCGAGCGCCGGGCCCGGCGCGAGCTGCTCGGCGAGATCCAGCAACTCCCCGATCGCACGCCCGTCCTGGCCGATGAGTGCGAGCAGGGACGTCACCGCCAGCAGGCCGGGGAAGAGTGCGAGCATGCCCCAGAACGTCAGCGCGGCGGCCGTGTCGAGGCACTCGTCGTCGATGAACTCCCGCACCGTGCGCCTCGCGACGTACCTCCACGACCGCGGCGAGATCTCCCCGAGACTGTGCGGTTTGCGCGGGTCCTTCGGGTCCAGCTGGTCCGCGTTGTCCATGGCACCTCCTCGACGCCGTCCCCCGATGCACCCATCCTTCCGTACGGCGTCGCCGGGATGCCTAATCGCGGGTGGCCTCCTGCTCGCGCCGACGCCCGTCCGCCGCTTCCCGGATCCGGCGACCGATGCGCACGTCCTCCTTCCGCTTCTCCTCGGCCTTGTCGAGCTTGCGGGTATCGCGCGGGGGGAGCTGGATGCGCTCCTCGGCCTCGATACCGGCCTGCAGCTCTCGCCCGCGTTCGAGTTCGGCGTCGAACTCGGCGCCGAACAGCAGCGCGTTGTTGGCGATCCAGAGCCACAGCAGGAAGACGATCGCGCCCGCGAGCGACCCGTACGTGCGGTCGTAGTTGGAGAAGTTCGCGACGTACAGCGCGAAGCCCGCGGACGCGATGACGAGCACGAGTATCGCGAGCAGCGCGCCGAGACTCACCCACCGGAACTTCGGCTGCTTCGCGTTCGGGGTCGCGTGGTACAGCAGCGCGATGATGAGGATCACGGCGAACGCGAGCAGCGGCCACTTGGCGACCTCCCACACCACGCGCACCGCCTCGCCGAGGCCGAGCGCCGAGCCGATGGCGTCCGTCACGGGCCCGGAGATCACGAGGATCACCGCGATGATCGCGACGAGGATGACGGTGGCGACGGTCACGCCGAGCTGGATCGGGCGCAGCTTCCAGAACGGCCGGCCCTCCTCGATCTCGTAGATGCGGTTCATCGCCCGCCCGAAGGCGCCGACGTATCCGGATGCCGACCACAGGGCGATCACGAGACCGGTCACGAACCCGAGTCCGGCCGCGGGCGAGTTCGCGAAGTTGCGCAGCGGCTCGCTCAGCACCTGCAGCACCTCGGGCGGTGCCACGCCCTCGAGCACGCCCAGGAGGGCGTCGATGGCGCTCCCGCCCTGTCCGACGAGCGCGAGCAGCGACGTGAGCGCCAGCAGGCCGGGGAAGATGGCGAGCACCCCGTAGTACGTCAGTGCCGCGGCGCTGTCCTGGCACTCGTCGTCGACGAACTCGCGGAGCGTCTTGCGGAACACGTACTTCCACGATCGCTTCGACACCTCCGGCGGAGTGTCCGGCTTGCGATCGTCCTCGGGCTCGGGGGCGATGCGGTCGTCGTGGACGGCTCGTGCGTCGGTCATCCCCTCATCCTGCGCGCCGTACGGCGGCGGGTGCGAGGGACTGGCGCGGCCGGCCCGGGCGGCTTATCCTGCGCGCGGGGTCATTCGCAGGCGTCCGTGTAGACGGGCGAGCGGATCGCGGCGACCGAGGGGGTGCCGTCGACCTCGACGCCGACCGTGCCGACGATCTCGGCCATGAGCGAATTGCATGCCGAGGTCTCGAGGTCGTCGGGGACGGTGTCGCCGACCCGGAGCCCGTCGACGGTGACGAGCTCGAGCTCCCCCGCCGACGCGGATTCGAGCCGGACGCCCCAGGTGGGCGCGTCGGGTACGTCGGCGACCATCTCAACGGGGAACTGCTCGAGCGCCAGGCCGTTCCACCGGTAGAGCGTGCCGGTACCCGCCGTGAAGTGCGACTCGTAGGTCTCGACGGCGGGGTCCCCGAGCAGGTCGGCGAGGCGGGCGAGCGCGGCGTCGATCGGCTCGGCGTACGTATCCCGTGCACCATCGATGGGCTCGCCGGACCCGTCGAGGTACTCGACGGCGTCGGCCCGCACGAGGATGGCGGCGATCTCACCGTCGGCGGCATCGGGCGACGGCGCGGGCGTCTCGGCGGGCGCCGCCTCGGACGCGCTGGGCGTCGGCGAGGAGGCCGGGCTCGCCGCGCACGCCGTGAGCGCGAGGCTCCCCGCGAGGGCGAGGACGGGCAGGACTGCGGTACGGGTTCGACGGATCATCGGGATTCCTTCGTGCGGGGCCGGCATCAGACGGTGTGCGCGCCGAGGTTGACGGGCGCGACGAGCTGCGGCTCGGCGGCCGGCCCGGCGACCTGCACGATGACGGAGTAGGCGTTCGGCATGCCCTCGATCATCTCGGGTCCGAGCTCGGGCCCCGTCTCGAGCGGAACCTGGACCCAGTCCGGACCGCCCGCGTGGTCGACACGCCCGTCGAGCGCGTCGATGTCGTCGCCGATCGCGAATCCGTCTCCCGCAGTCACGGCCACACCGCCGACTGCCGCGGTCTCGGCGGCGACGCGGACGTTCATCTCGTGCACGTCGGGGCCGACCTCGTCGATCCAGTTCCGCTCGTCGTCGTCGGTGAAGTACCCCATGTGGTCGTCCATGACCTGGAAGCCGTCCCAGTGGTAGATCGTCATGCGGGGTGCCTCGCAGCACACGCCCGCGACCTCCTCGATCTCGGCGCCGCTGCCGAACACCGTCGCGAGCGTCTCGACGATGGCGACGGCGTCGTCGTCGAACGAGTGCTCGGCGACCACCGCTCCGCCGGCGTCGACGAGGTCGAGGCCCCCCGGGCGGATGACGACGGCGGTGACGGAGTCGAGTGGATCCGGACTCGGCGTCGCGGCGGGCGATGCGGTCCCGGGCGCGATGTCGGGCTCTGAGACCGGCGCGGCCTCGGGAGCGCAGCCGGAGAGCGCGATCGCGAGCCCGGCGGCGAGGGTCAGGATAGGCAGCGCGGCGTAGGGCGGGCGTCGGGCCAACGGAATCTCCTTTTCGAAGGGCGGGGAACCGTCGGGACCAGCATTGCAGCGGGGGTGCGCCGTCCGGCGCACCCCCGCATCACGAAACGGTATCGCTCCTCCGGTTCAGGCTGCGGCCTCCTCGGCGCCGTCGAGCTGCGCGACGAGCTCCTCGAGGAACCGCTCGGGGTGCTCGAGGTGCGGCGAGTGCCCGCACTGCTCGAGCACGACCTCGCGTAAGTTTCCGCCGCGCTCGGCGTAGCGGTCGAGCACCATCCGGGTCTGCGCGATCATCGGCTGCGGCGGCGCGACGTCGGCGCCCGGCCAGCCGGGGATCACGCCGAGCGCGCCCAGCTGGTTCAGGTCGAACAGCGACGCGTCCGAGACGATCGCGTCCTGCGCGCCGCGAATCCACAGGATCGGCGGCTTCGACGGCAGGTCGACGATGCCGCTGACGTCGAAGTTCGTCGGCGCCATGGTGTTGAGCACGCCACGCCCGCCCGGCGCGAAGCCCGGCCAGTGCTCCGAGGGGCGCGAGTCGCCCGGGTAGTTGTGCTCCCCGGTCGCGGTCGTGAGCATCGACTCGACCCACACGTCGTCGTGCTCCGACGTGAAGCCGGGCGCCACGTACGTGCCGAGGTACACCGAGCGCGGCGACGCCGGCGCCTCCGCCGTGCGATCGCCCGCCTCCAGCCGCGCGATGAAGTCGGGATTCGCTCCCCCGCCGCCCGAGCCAGCAGCGTCGGGGTTCAGCAGCTTCCCCGCGGCATCCGTCGCACCGAAGCCGAAGGGCGACACGGGGTTCACGAGCGTGACGGATGCCACGGGCAGCTCGTGTTCGAGCAGCGCCTGGAGCACCACGCCGCCGCCCATGCTCCAGCCCACCAGGTGCACGTCGGCGAGGCCCAGCTCGGCGATCACCGACGCGAGGTCCTCGGCGAAGTCGCCGAGGCCCCGGGTCGCGTCGACCGGCAGGACGTCGCTGCCGCCGAAGCCGCGCAGGTCGACGGCGAGCGCGCGCACGTCGTCCGGCAGCGCGAGCATCGTCGGCTGCCAGAACAGCGACGACGACACGTTGCCGTGCACGAACAGCACGGTGCGCGCCGCGTCGGCAGCGGCATCCGCCGGTCGTTCGAGCACCTGGGCGGTGTAGCGCGGCGTGGTCACGCGGTGCGCGGTGATGCCGGGGAGGAGGTGATCGGTCATGACGGAGTCCTTTCGACGGGATCTGGATACGCGCTTCGCGCTACTCGACCACCACGACGGCGACCGCCGAGGTGTCGAGGGGCGGCTGGGTCTTCTCGACGACCTCGTCGACCGAGACGCCCGGTGCGACCTCGACGAGCTTGAGCCCATCGGGTGTGACGTCGATGACCGCGAGGTCGGTGATGATGCGGTCGACGACGCCCTTGCCCGTGAGCGGCAGCGAGCACGAGTCGACGATCTTGGGCGAGCCGTCCTTGGCGACGTGCTCCATGAGCACGATGCGGCGGCGGGCGCCGTGCACGAGGTCCATCGCGCCGCCGGGCCCCTTGACCATCTTCCCGGGGATCATCCAGTTGGCGAGGTCGCCGTCCTTCGACACCTGCATGGCGCCGAGGATGGCGGCGTCGACCTTGCCGCCGCGGATCATGCCGAAGCTCGTGGCCGAGTCGAAGTACGCCGCGCCCGGGAGGACCGTGACGGTCTCCTTGCCGGCGTTGATGAGGTCGGGGTCGACCTGGTCCTCGGTCGGGTACGGACCGACGCCGAGGATGCCGTTCTCGGACTGCAGCACGACCGTGACGCCGTCGGGCACGTAGTTGGGCACGAGCGTCGGCAGGCCGATGCCGAGGTTCACGTACGATCCGTCGGCGAGCTCCTGCGCCGCGCGGGCGGCCATCTCGAGGCGGGTGAGCGCCATGGTCAGTTCCCCTCTCGGACGGTGCGACGCTCGATGCGCTTCTCGATGCCGGGGCCGACCTCGACCACGCGGTCGACGAAGATGCCCGGCAGGTGCACGGCGTCGGCGTCGATCTCGCCGGGCTCGACGAGCTCCTCGACCTGCGCGATGCACACGCGCCCGGCCATCGCCGCGAGCGGCGAGAAGTTGCGGGCCGACTTGTCGAACACCAGGTTGCCGTGCCGGTCGCCCTTCACGGCGTGCACGAGCGCGAAGTCGGTGGTGATGGCCTCTTCGAGCACGAACTCGTGCTCCTCGCCGCGCACCGTGAAGGCCTGCACGGGCTTCGGCTCCGACGCGACCGCGATCGAGCCGTCGGCGGCGTACCGCTGCGGCAGGCCGCCCTCGGCGACCTGCGTGCCCACGCCCGTCTGCGTGTAGAACGCCGCGATGCCCGCGCCGCCCGCGCGGAGCTTCTCGGCGAGCGTGCCCTGCGGGGTCAGCTCGAGCTCGAGTTCGCCCGAGAGGTACTGGCGCTCGAACTCCTTGTTCTCGCCCACGTACGACGAGGTCATCTTGCGGATGAGCCCCGCGCCGAGCAGCACGCCGAGGCCCCAGTCGTCGACGCCGCAGTTGTTCGAGACGACCGACAGGTCGCCCACCCTGCGCTCGAGCAGCGCCTGGATCAGCACCATGGGGATGCCGCACAGCCCGAACCCGCCCACGGCGAGCGACGCGCCGTGCGGGATGTCGGCGACCGCCTCCGCGGCCGATCCGACGGTCTTGTCCAGTGTCATCGTGTGACCTCCTTGTCAGCGATTCGCAACGGATGCCGCGTCGTCGGCCTCGGCGAGACGCGGCGCGACGACCGCGGCGACCCGGGCCGCACCGGCATCCGTCATGACGATCGTGTAGTGGTTGAGCCCCGCGACCTCGGTGACGCGGAGCGCCGGCATCCGTTCTGCGCACGCCGCCACCCGCTCGGGAGCGTACAGGGCCTCGGGCTGGTCGAGCAGCCCCCGCTCGGCGCGGAGGAAATCGACGGGCGCCGGGAGGGACGCGAGCTCGTCGGCGTAGCCGGCGCTGCCGTCGAGCTCGAGCACGTTCTGCGCGACCGCCTCGGCGACCGACGACGAGCGCAGCTCGGGCGGCGTGCCCACGAGGTCGTACGCGACGTAGTCGGCGAGGTGGTCGTCCCATGCCGGGCCGATCGCCGGGTGCGCCTTCCAGAAGTCGACGTACGCGGCCGGGTCGGCGAAGCGCATCTCGAGCCGGGCGAGCGCCGGGCCGAGCACGGCCGCGGCGACCTCGTCGGGTGCGAGCCCCTCGGGATGCGGGATCGGCAGGCCGCCGTCGACGAGCACGACGCCCGCGACGCGGTCGGGGTGCGCCGCCGCGAACCGGACGGTCACGAACGCCCCCATCGAGTGGCCGACGACGAAGGCGCGGTCGATGCCGAGGGCGTCGAGCACCCGGGCCTGGTCGTCGGCGTGGTCGCGCAGCGACCACGGGCCCGGCAGCGCGTTCGAACGTCCGCGACCGCGGAGATCGGGCGCCGCGATCCGGCGCCCGGGTAGCGCGTCGGCGACGTGGTGCCAGGCGCGGTGGCTCGCGGTGATGCCGTGCAGGGCGAGGATCGGGATGCCGGCGGCATCCGCTCGCCACTGCCCGCCGGCGAGGTCGCCGCCGCGCACCGGCGCGCTGAAGGGGACCGGACCGTTCATCGGGCGCTCCACCCGCCGTCCATGGTGTAGCTCGCGCCGGTGACCATGCGAGCGTCGTCGCTCGCGAGCCACCGCACGAGGCTCGCGACCTCGCCGGGCTCGACGAGCCGCTTGATCGCGGACTCGGTGAGCATGACCTTCTCGACGACGTCCCCCTCGGGGATGCCGTGCACCTTCGCCTGGTCGGCGATCTGCTTCTCGACGAGCGGAGTGCGCACGTAACCCGGGTTCACGCAGTTCGACGTCACGCCGTGCGGGCCGCCCTCGAGCGCGGTGACCTTGCTGAGGCCCTCGAGGCCGTGCTTGGCGGCCACGTACGCCGACTTGAACGGCGAGGCGCGCAGGCCGTGCACGCTCGAGACGTTGATCACGCGCCCGAACCCGCGCTCGTACATGCCCGGCAGCGCCGCGCGGATCAGCAGGAACGGCGCCTCGAGCATCACGCGCAGCAGCAGCGAGAACCGCTCCGGCTCGAACTGCTCGATCGGCCGCACGTGCTGCAGCCCCGCGTTGTTCACGAGGACGTCGGCCTCGAGCGTCAGGTCGGCGAGCGCGGCCGTGTCGCCCAGGTCGACCGTCCAGGCCTCGCCTCCGATGCGGTCGGCGACGGATGCCGCGGCCTCGCCGTCGAGGTCGGCGATCGTCACGTGCGCGCCCGCCGCCGCGAGCGCCTCGGCGCACGCGAGGCCGATGCCGCTCGCGCCACCGGTCACGATCGCGCGGCGTCCGGCCAGTCCCGTCGATCCGGTCGGTCCGGTCATGAATCCTCCTCGTCGCTCCGGCCGGCGCCCCTTCCGAGGGCGCCGCCGATGAACCGCATCATCTCGTCGAGCACGTGCTCGGGGACGGCCGTCGTGCCCGACGCGGTCGGGTCGGCGTCGTCGCCGGCGCCGCCCTCGCCGCTCCCCCACAGCACCCAGCGCATGCCGATCATCTCGCCGATGCCCATGAGCGCCCACGCGGCCACGGTCGGGTCGATGTCGCCGATCTCCCCGTCCAGCTGCGCCAGGCGCAGGCCGTCGATGTAGCCCTCGACGATGCGCGTGTAGTGCAGCCGCAGCGACTCGGGCGAGACGAACTCGGCCTCGCGGATGACGCGGTAGAGCGCCGGGTGCTCGGCCGTGAACCGGAAGAACGCGGCGAACCCGGCCCGTTCGGCCTCGAGGCGCGTGGTCGCGCTCGCGGCGCCCTCGCTCATCGCCTGCCGGACCCGGTGGTTCAGGTCCTCGACGAGTTCCTCGAAGATGCGCAGCTTCGTGTCGAAGTACAGGTAGAACGTGCCCTGGCCGACGCCCGCACGCTCGGTGATGCGCGAGACGGATGCCTCGGTGTAGCCGAGCTCGGCGAACACGTGCTCGGCCGCCTCGAGCAGCTTTCGCCGGGTCTTCTCCCCGCGCGCGGTGCGCGGCGCTGTGGCGGTCACGCGTCCACCCCTTCGGCCTCGGCCAGCCGCGCGGCGCGTTCGGCGAGCACCCGGCGGAGCGCCTTGGACGCAGTGGAACGCGGGATCTCGTCGATGAAGCGGATGTCGCGCGGCACCTTGTAGCCCGCGAGCGAGGCACGGGCGAACTCCGCCAGCTCCGCGGCATCCGTGATCGCGCCCGGACGCAGCACCACCCAGGCCGAGCCGGCCTCGCCCCAGCGCTCGTCGGGCACGCCCACGACCGCGACGTCGGCGACCGCCGGATGGGCGATCAGCACCGACTCGACCTCCGCGGGCGAGACGCCCTCCCCGCCCGAGATGTACACGTCGTTCAGCCGGTCGACGATCGTGAAGTAGCCGTCGGCATCGCGGCGGACCAGGTCGCCCGTGCGGAGCCAGCCGTCGCGGAGTGCCGCGGCCGTGGCGTCCGAGTCGCGGAAGTAGCCCGCGAACACGCCCGGTCCGGCGACGAGCAGCTCCCCTTCTGCGGCGCCGTCGAGCACCTCCCCGGTCGCCGGATCGGCGACCGCGACGTCGACGTGGGCGTACGGCAGTCCGGCCGAGCCCACGCGCCGGGTCGCCTCGCGGTCCGGCAGGCACAGCACGTTCGGCGCGGCCTCGGTCAGCCCGTAGCCCTGGGTCAGGGCCACGCCGCGCGCATGCCACGTGCGCAGCAGCGCGGGCGGCATGGGCGCGCCGCCGACCACCGCGTGGCCGAGGCTCGACAGGTCGGCCGCGGCGAACTCCGGATGCTGCGCGAGGAACAGGTAGTTCGCGGGCACGCCCATCATCGTCGTGATCCCGCGCTCGGCGATGAGGTGCAGCACGCGCCCCGGGTCGAACGTGCGCTCGAGCACGACCGTCGCACCCGACCACCAGGCCAGCAGGGGCTGGATGTTCCAGCCGCCGACGTGGAACTGCGGCATGACCGCGAGCACCACGTCGTGCTCGGCGATCGCGATGGTCTTCGAGAGGGACAGGTTCGTCCAGAAGCAGTTCGCATGCGTGAGCACGGCGCCCTTCGCCCGTGACGTGGTGCCCGAGGTGAACACGATGAGCAGCGGATCGTCGTCGCGCACGTCTCGGCGCGTGGCCGGCGGCACGGCCCGGCTGCCGGGATGCGGCACGTGCTGCTCGACGCCGTGCGCGCCGAGGGCACCCGTCGGGAGGCGACGGGCGAGCCGGTCGAGCGCGGCGCGCGCGACGGTCTGGAACTCGTCCTCGACGAGGAGCAGCACCGGATCGGCCGTCTCGAGCTGCTCGGCGAGCTCGCGCGGCGACAGGCGCCACGACAGCGGCACGAGCACGAGCCCGGCCTTCGCGCACGCGAAGAACAGCACGACGTGGTCGGCGCTGTTGCCCGTGATCGTCGCGATCCGGTCGCCCACGGAGTAGCCGGCCGCGCGGAACGCGGCGGCGAGCCGGGTCGCGCGCTCGTCGAGCTCTCGGTACGTGACGACGACGCCCCGGTCGTCGATCGCGACGGCGTCGGGCGTCGTCCGAGCACGGTCGGCGGTCCAGCGCCCGAGCGTGCAGGGCCCGTCGTGGGTCCGGGGTGCGTCGTGCTCCCTGGTCGCGTCAGGCATCCACCGCCTCCTCCCGTTCGGCCGGGTGCTGCCGCTTCCCGGTGCGGATCCGGTCGGGAAGTCCAGCGATGCCCCCGGGCAGGAACAGCACCACGAGCACGAACAGCGTGCCCAGGATGAACAGCGGCTCGGACAGCGGAATCCGGAGCACGTCGGGCAGCGCGGCGACCGCGTCCGACCCGGCGAGCGCCGTGAGCCGCTGGTCGAGCAGTGTGTAGACGATACCGCCGACGATCGCGCCCCACCGGGCGCCCACTCCGCCGAGCACCACGATGACGAGCACGGTCAGCGTGAAGTCCGCGGTGGCGACGCGCGGCGCGGCACCGGACTGCAGCAGCAGGTACCCCATGCCGGCGACCGCGGCGAGCACCGACGCGACGATGAACACGAGCAGCTTCACGTCGTACGGCCGGATCCCGATGACGCGTACGCGCAGCTCGTTCTCGCGGATGGCCTCGGCGACGTGACCCGCGCGACTGCGCTCGACCCAGAGCACCACGAGGTACACGGCCACGAGCACGCCGAGCGCCATCCAGTACAGGTTGCGGGTGTCGACCACGCCGACGAGCTCGGGCGGCACGTTCGCGGTGTCGAGCGGGATGCCCTCCTCGCCGCCGGTCGCGCCGCCCGGGTTGCGGCGGATGAGCACCGAGCCGGCCTGGGCGAACGCGAGGGTGACCATCGCGAACGAGATGCCCGTGACGCGGAGCGCGAGCGAGCCGACGGTCGCGGCGAGCACGACCCCGGCGACCAGGGTGATGCCGATCGAGGCGACGAAGATCGCCGGGCTCGGCCAGTCCGACGGGCCGAACGCCTCGAGCGTCATCGCGAGCCCGTAGGCCCCCGCAGCGAAGAACAGCGCGTGCCCGAACGACAGCAGCCCGGCGAGTCCGAACATCATGCGGTAGCTGAGGGCGAGCGCGGCGATGAGCAGTGCGAACGCGAGCATCTGGAGCGTGCCCGGGGTGTACGTCGGACCGGGCAGCACGCCCGGGATCTCGATCGCGAGGAGCGGCAGCACGGCCAGCGCGACGACGAGCAGGATGCCGCCGATGACGAGGCGGAGCGACTTGGCGGTCATGCGGTCTTTCCCATGAGTCCACGCGGGCGGATGAGGAGCACGGCGGCGAGGAGCACGACGACCACGAGGTCGCCGGTGCCGCCGAGGTAGAAGTTGGCGAACTGCTGCAGCACGGCCACGAGCACCGAGGCGATCGCGGCGCCGGTGAGCGATCCGAGCCCGCCGATCACGGTGACGATGAACGCGAAGATGAGCAGCACCGACCCGAGGTGGGCCGAGACGTAGCCGTAGTAGACGGATGCCAGCACCCCGCCGAGTCCGGCTGCCGCGCCGCCGATCGCGAACACGAGCGTGAACGAGCGTCGCACGTCGATCCCGAGCGCGGTGACCATGTGCCGGTTCTCGACACCCGCGCGGATGATGAGGCCGTACCGGGTCCGACGCAGGAAGAGCACGATCCCGCCGAGCACCACGAGCGCGCACAGGATGAGCAGGAACCGGTCGTTGGGGATGCGGGCGCCCAGCACCTCGGTGGTCTGCGTCAGCCAGGCCGGCCGATCGGTGTAGATGGGGTCCGAACCCCAGATGCCCTCGAAGAGGGCGACCGCGGCCAGTGAGATCCCGACGGTGACGAGCGCCTGCTCGATGTGGCGTTCGTACAGGCGGCGGATGACGAGCACCTCGGTGAGCACGGCGACGGTCGCGCCGATGACGATGCCGACGGCCATCGAGATCAGCAGCCCGGTCCAGGTGCCGTCGGAGATGCGCCGTCCGACCTCCCAGCCGATGAACGCGGCGATCGTGAGGAACGCGCCGTGCGCGAAGTTGAGCACTCCCATGAGGCCGTAGATGAGCGAGAGGCCGCTCGCGACGAGGAAGTAGAGGGCGCCGAGCCCGAGCCCGGTGATGAGGAGGAGGATCAGCGTGTCCATCAGGCGGCTTCCCGTTCGTCGTGCACGCCGAGGTAGCGCTGCACGCGGTCGTGGTCGTCGAGCAGTTCATCGGCCGTGCCCGCGAACACGACCCGGCCGGAGGAGAGCACGACCACGCGTTCGGCGAGCCGGCGCACGACGGGCAGGTTCTGCTCGACGAGCAGGATCGGCGCGGTGCGGGCGGCCTCGGCGAGCGCGTCGGCGACCTCGTCGACGATGCGCGGGGCGAGGCCCTTCGTGGGCTCGTCGACGAGCAGCAGCCGGTTCTCGTTCACGAGTGCGCGGGCGAGCGAGACCATCTGCTGCTGGCCGCCCGAGAGGGTGCCGGCACGCTGCTCGAGCCGGGCCTGCAGGTCGGGGAAGAGGGCCGCCACGAGCTCGCGCCGCGGCATCCGGTCGCGCTCGGCCAGGCGCAGATTCTCGGCCACGGTCAGCGAGCCGAACACCTCGCGGTCCTCGGGGACGTAGGCGACGCCGCGCTGCACGATGCGGTGCGTGGGCATCCGGTCGATGCGCTCGCCCGCGAGCCGCACTTCGCCGGTGCGGTCGATGAGGCCGAGGATCGACTTGATCGTGGACGTCTTGCCGACGCCGTTGCGCCCGAGGAGCGCGGTGACGCCCGTGGCGGGCACGTCGAAGGAGACGTCCTCGACGACCTGCTGACCGCCGATCCGTCCGTGCAGGCCGCGGATGCTGAGGATCGGCTCGCCGGCCGGGCTCTCGCGATTCATGCGGCGCTGCCGAGGTACGCGGACTGCACGGTGGGGTTCGCCATGACGGCCTCCGGGGAATCGACGGCGAGCAGCTCGCCGTGGTGCATGACGGCGACGCGGTCGGCGAGGCCGAGCACGACGTCCATGTGGTGCTCGACCATGAGCACGGTGCGCCCGCCGCGGTGGAGCCCGCGGATCACCTCGGTGAGCGCCGGCACGTCGGCCGAGCCGACGCCCGCCATGGGTTCGTCGAGGAGGATCACGCGGGGCTCCATCGCGATGAGCATCGCGATCTCGACCTTGCGCTTCTCGCCGTGGGCGAGGCCCGAGGCGACCCGGTCGGCCCGGTGGGCCATGCCGACCTCCTCGAGCGCCGCGACGGCGCGTCGGGTGGCGGCATCCGTGCGCCGCGGGGTGCGGAACACGGATGCCGCGCGGCCCTCGCGCACCTGGGCGGCCAGCCGCACGTTCTCGCGGACGTCGAGCGCCGGGAACAGGCTCGAGGTCTGGAACGTGCGGCCGAGGCCGGCCGCGGCGCGCCGGTGCACGGGATGACGGGTCACGTCGGCGCCGGCGAGGCGCACGACCCCCTCGGTGGGGCGCAGCACGCCCGAGGCGACGTTGAACAGCGTCGTCTTGCCGGCCCCGTTCGGGCCGATGACGCCGAGCATCTCGCCCTCGGGCACCGCCAGCGAGATGTCCTGCAGCAGCTGCGCGCCGCCGATGCGGAGGGAGACGTGCTCGAGCTCGAGCGCCGTGTGGTCGGTCATGTCCGTGCGGTTCCGATCGTGGTGGGACGGATCAGGTCACTTGCTGTCGACGACCGGCGGGGCGACCGTCTCGGCGTCGATCGTCTCGACGAGCTCGGGCTCCCACCCGGCGTCGCCCTCGACGAGCGAGACCTGGAACATCGGCTGGATGAGCGCGTGGTCGTCCTCGCGGACGGTGACCTCGCCCTTGACCGACTCGAAGGTCCAGCCCTCGAGCGCGTCGATCATCGCCTCGACGTCGTCGCCGCCCTCGCGCACGGCCTGCACGATCATCTGCGCTGCGACGAAGCCGTCGACCGAGAAGAGGTCCGGCTCGGCTCCCGCCTCCTCGAGGTGCTCGACCATCGCCGACTCGACCTCGGTGCCGGCGGCGCCGCCGAAGTAGTGGTTGAGGAACGAGATGTCACCCGACGCGTCGCCGTAGGCCTGGTACGTGGCGACGTCGCCGAGGCCGGTCACGACCGTGGTCGCGTCGAACACGCCCTGCTGCTGCAGCGAGGTCCACATCGCGCCCGACGAGGCTCCGGCCCACGCGACGAAGACGAGGTCGGGCTGCGCGGCGATGAGCTGCTGCGCGAACGGCGTGAACTCGGTCGCGTCCTCGGCGACGAGCACGCCCTCGACCTCGGCCCCCTGGCCGCCGAGCACGGCCTCGACGCCGGCGAGGTTGCCCTGGCCGAACGCCGTGTCCTGCGCGAACACCACGACCTTCTTGCCCGAGGGATCGCCGATGAAGGTGCCCGCGGTCGCGACGTCCTGGTAGGTCTGACGGCCGGAGCGGAAGGTGTACTCGTTGACGCCCGTGATGGCGTCGGTGGCCGCGGGGCCGGAGATGTAGAGCACCTCGTTCTGCTCGGCCTGCTCGGCGAGCGATGTCGCGATGCCCGAGACCACGGTCCCGGCGAGGATCTGCGTGCCCTGGCCGATGAGGTCCTTCGCCTTGGCGACCGCGGTGTCGGGGTTGCCCTGGTCGTCCTCCCACGTGATGTCGAGCTCGCGGCCGTCGACCGTGCCGGTGCCCTCGGTGGCGTAGTCGAGGCCGGCCTCGAAGCCGGCGGTGTAGGCCTCGCCGTAGGCGGCGAGCGGGCCGGTCTGGGAGGTGATCATGCCGATGGCGACGGGAGCGGCGTCCGCGCCGTCGGCGTCGCCTCCCCCGGCGGGGCTCGTCGGTGCGCAACCGGCGAGCGCGATGGCGGTGGCCGCGGCGGCGACGAGCGCCGGCGCGAGGTACTTCGGTGTAACTCGCATGCTGTGAGCCTCTCTGAGTGACGACGATGTCAAACCTGACAGCTGGTTCAGGTCTCAGGAACGTACACTAGAGTCGAACGCGCATGACGCGCAACCCGAGTCGGGTACGCAGCGTCCCCGCGCATCCCGAGACGAAGGAGTCCACCCGAAATGAGCTTCCCCGACGTCGTCATCGTCGCCGGTGCGCGCACCCCGTTCGGCCGCATCGCCGGCAACCTCGGCAGCCGCACCGCCGTCGAGCTCGGCACCGTCGCCATCCGCGGCGCCCTCGAGAGGGCCGGCGTCTCCCCCGACGACGTCGACGCGGTGATCATGGGCCAGGTCCTGCAGGCCGGCGCCGGGCAGAACCCCGCGAAGCAGTCGGCGGTCGCCGCCGGCATCCCGTGGCGCGTGCCCGCGATCACGCTGAACAAGGTCTGCCTCTCGGGCCTCGTGGCCGTGACGGATGCCGCGCGCCTGATCCGCCTCGGCGAGGCCGACGTCGTCGTCGCCGGTGGCCAGGAGTCCATGACGAACGCCCCGCACGTCCTCCCCGGCTCCCGCAAGGGGCACCTGTACGGCTCGATCGAGCTGGTCGACACCACCGCGCACGACGGCCTCACCGACGCGTTCGACCACGAGTCGATGGGCTCGTCGACCGAGCGCTTCAACGAGCGCTACGGCCTCGGCCGCGCCGAGCAGGACGAAGTGGCCGCGGCCTCGCACGTCCGCGCCGGAAAAGCGCAGGCCGACGGGCTCTTCGACGCCGAGATCGTGCCCGTCGAGATCCCGCAGCGCAAGGGCGACCCCGTGGTCGTCGCGACCGACGAGGGCGTGCGTCCCGACTCCACGCCCGAGACGCTCGGCAAGCTCCGCCCGGCGTTCGCCGAAGGCGGCGCCATCACGGCCGGCAACTCCTCCCCGATCTCCGACGGCGCCGCGGCCGTGGTCGTCGCGAGCCGCGCGTGGGCCGAGGAGCGCGGCCTGCCGTGGCTCGCGGTCGTAGGCGCGTCCGGCCAGGTCGCCGGCCCCGACAACTCCCTGCACTCGCAGCCCTCGAACGCCATCGCGGCTGCGCTCGATCGCGCCGGCTGGCAGGCCGGCGACCTCGACCTCGTCGAGATCAACGAGGCGTTCGCCGCCGTGTCGCTGCAGTCGATGAAGGACCTCTCGCTCGACCACGAGAAGGTGAACGTCCATGGCGGCGCGATCGCGCTCGGCCACCCGATCGGCGCCTCCGGCGCACGACTTGCCCTGCACGCCGCGCTCGAGCTGTCCCGCCGCGGCGGTGGGAAGGCCGCGGTCGCGCTGTGCGGCGGCGGCGGCCAGGGCGAGGCGCTGCTGCTCTCGCGCTGATCTCCGCGTTCGGGCCGCGCGCCCGCACCATCCGCTGATGCAGAATGTCAGCACGGCGCGGGCGCGCGGCCGTTCTCGAGGGGGTTCCATGAGCGAGACCACGACGGATGCGGCAGGGCACGCGGCATCCGCTCGCTCGCGCCTGAACCACCGCCTGCGGCGCATGGCGGGCCGGGATCCGGCGGAGTCGCACCGCAGTGCCACGCCGCTCGAGCTCTTCTTCGACCTGACCTTCGTCATCGCGTTCAGCCAGGCCGGCACCCAGGCCGCCCACCTGCTCGAGCTCGGACACTTCACGCCGGCGATCATCGCGTTCTCGTTCGCGGTGTTCGCGATCACCTGGGCCTGGATCAACTACTCCTGGCTCGCCTCGGCCTACGACAACGACGACGTGTACTTCCGCATCGCCACGATGGTGGCGATGATCGGCGTGCTCCTGATCGCCCTCGGAATGCCCCGGTTCTTCGACTCCATCGACGAAGGCGCCTACATCGACAACCGCCTCATGGTCGTGGGCTACGTCGTCATGCGCGTCGCCACGATCGCGCTGTGGCTCCGCGCCGCGCGCCACGACCCGCCGCATCGCCGGGCGGCGCTCACCTACGTCGTGGTCATCTCGATCGCACAGGTCGGCTGGATCCTCCTGCTCATCGCACGGCCGCCGCTCGAGGCGACGCTCGTCGTCTCGGCCGTGCTGGTGCTGGTCGAGCTGACCGGCCCGGTCATCGCCGAGTCGCGCGACGGCGGCACGCCCTGGCACGCGCACCACATCGCCGAGCGCTACGGGCTGCTCGTGATCATCACGCTCGGCGAGGTGGTGCTCGGCACGGTCCTCGCCATCTCCGCGGTCGTCGAGGAACAGGGCTGGGACCTCGAGGCGGGACTCGTCGTGTTCGGCGGCACGCTGCTCGCCTTCGCCCTCTGGTGGGTGTACTTCACCATGCCGTCCGGGGTGGTGCTCGCCCGGCACCGGCGCCGCGGGTTCGTCTGGGGCTACGGCCACATCGTCGTCTTCGGCGCCCTCGCCGCCACCGGAGCAGGCCTCCACGTGGCCGCGTACGTGATCGAGGGAGTGGCGCACATCGATGACACCCAGGCCCTCCTGACCGTCATCGTGCCCGTCGCGGTCTTCTCGGTCGCGCTGTTCACGCTCTACACGTTGCTCCTGAAGCAGCTCGACCCGTTCCACATCGCGCTGTTCCTCGGCAGCCTCGTACCGCTCGGGCTCGCGATCGCCGCCGTGCAGTCGGGTTGGAGCATGGGCGGCGGCATCGCGATCGCCGCGTTCTCGCCCGTCGTCGTGATCATCGGTTACGAGACCGTCGGATACCGGCACCAGGCGTTCGCGCTCGAGCGGACGATGGCCGCGGAGCCCGAGGTGGGGGTCCGCCTCGCTCACCGACGCTGAACCCGAGCGGCGTCCCGGGGGCTACAGCACGCTGATGGGCTTGACGATGTCGGCGTAGATGAGCAGTGCGCTCATGCCGCCGAGCACGATGACGACCGCGAAGGTCAGGGGCATCAACTTGGCCATGTCGACCGGCCCCGGGTCGGGCCGTCGGCGCACCTTCGCCCAGCCGCGGCGGATCGCCTCCCAGAGCGCGCCCGCGATGTGCCCGCCGTCGAGCGGCAGCAACGGGATGAGGTTGAACACGAAGAGCGCCACGTTGAGCGAGGCGAGAAGGCCGACCATGAATGCCGCACGCGATGCGACCGGGACCTCGTCGAGGCTCGCGACCTCGCCGGCCACCCGGCCGACGCCCACCACGCTGATCGGTCCGTCGAGGTCGCGCTCCTCGGGGCCGAACGCCGCCTCGGCCACGTCGACCATGCGTTGCGGCAGGTTCACGATGATGTTCGCGACGCCGGTGATGTTCTCGCCGACGGTCGGCAGCACGGCGGTCGCCGGCTGGCGGACCGTCTCCGAGGCCGGCGCGATGCCGATGAAGCCGACCTCGACGGTGATGGGCTCCCCCGCCTCGTCCTCGACGATCCGTCCCCGGTCGTCGATGACGTACCGCTCGCTGAGCAGCGGCGTGACGTCGAGCACGACCTGCTCGCCGTCGCGCACGACCACCACCTCGATCGCCTCGTCCGGATGCTCGCGGATGACGGCGGTCGACTCGTTCCAGGAGGCGATCGCCACACCGGCGACCGACACGATCTCGTCGCCGGGCTGCAGTCCCGCCTCCGCGCCGGGCGCTGCGGGATCGCCCGGCTCGCACGTCTGGCGCTCGCTCGTGGCGGGCAGCGCGCATTCCGAGACCGACCCGATCGTGGTCGACGGCTGTGCGACCCCGAAGCCCATGAGCAGGATCGCGAACAGCACGATCGCGAGCACCAGGTTCATGAACGGCCCGCCGAACATGACGATGATGCGCTTCCACACCGGCAGGCGGTAGAACGCGCGGTGCTCGTCGCCGGGCGTGATCGAGTCGGCGCTCGAGGCTCGGGCGTCCTGCACCATCCCGCGCAGGAAGCTCGTGCTGCCCTCGCCCGCCTGCTCGCCCTTGCCGGGCGGGAACATGCCGATCATCGCGATGTAGCCGCCCAGCGGGATCGCCTTCACGCCGTACTCGGTCTCGCCCCGCCGCTTCGACCAGATGGTCGGCCCGAAGCCGATCATGTACTGCGTGACCTTGACGCCGAAGAGCTTCGCGGGCACCAGGTGCCCGATCTCGTGCAGGCCGATCGACACGGCGAGGCCGACGACGATGATGGCGACGCCGACGACGAACGCGAGCACGGTTTCCACCCCGTCATCGTAGGGCCGCCGGCTCGGTGCACGCTGTCCGGCGGCTGTGAGCCGATGGCGCGACCGTGCGGATGCCGCGGGCTACCGTCGCGCGATGCGCAGGTCGGCCTGCCGGCGCGCGGCGCGCTCGGCCTCGGCGAGGGAGTCGACGGTCAGGTCGCCCGAGGCCGACTCATGGGACTCGACGACCTCGCGAACCGTGTCGACGATGTCGGTGAATCGGATGCGGCCCGCGTGGAACGCGGCGACGGCCTGCTCGTTCGCGGCGTTGAACACCGCCGGGTACTCCCCGCCCGCGCGGCCGACCTGCTTGGCGAGGCGAACCGCCGGGAACGCATCGTCGTCGAGCGGCTCGAACGTCCACTGCTGCGCCGTGGTCCAGTCCAGCGGCCTGCCGGCTGCCGCCACCCGGTGCGGCCAGTCGAGACCGAGCGAGATCGGCAGTCGCATGTCGGGCGGCGACGCCTGCGCGATCGTCGACCCGTCGATGAACTCGACCATCGAGTGCACGATCGACTGCGGGTGCACGACCACGTCGATCCGGTCGTAGTCGACCTCGAACAGCAGGTGGGCCTCGATGACCTCGAGGCCCTTGTTGACGAGCGTCGCCGAGTTCGTGGTGACCACGAGCCCCATGTCCCACGTGGGGTGGGCGAGCGCGTCCGCCGGGCTGACGTCGACGAGCTCGGCGCGAGCGCGGCCGCGGAACGGCCCGCCCGAGGCGGTGAGCACGAGCCGGCGCACCTCATGTGCGGTGCCCGCGAGCAGCGCCTGCGCGATCGCGGAGTGCTCGGAGTCGACCGGGACGATCTGCCCGGGCTTCGCGAGCCGGGTCACGAGGTCGCCGCCGACGATCAGCGACTCCTTGTTGGCGAGCGCGAGCGTCATCCCGCGCTCGAGGGTCGCGATGGTCGGCCCGAGTCCGACCGATCCGGTGATGCCGTTCAGCACGACGTCGGCACGGACGGAACGGACGAGCTGCACGGCCTCGTCGACGCCGACCGCGGTGTGCTCGACGCCGAACTCGTCCGCCTGCCGTTCGAGCTCGGCGCGGTTCGACCCGACCGCGAGGCCGACGACATCGAACCGGTTCGGGTTGGCGCGGATGACGTCGAGCGCCTGCGTGCCGATGGAACCCGTGGACCCGAGGATGATGACGCTGCGCACCCGACCACTCTAGGTGGGGGCCGGTCACGGGCGCGGCAGCACCGCGACGGATGCCGCGACCCGGCCGGGCACGGCGACGTCGTGGAAGCGGACCTCGCGCCAGCTCGAGCCGAACTCGGGCAGCGTGCGCGCGATGCGTCCGACGCCGTCGTCATGGAGCGGGTCGGTCAGCGCGAGCATCGACGGCTCGATGACGCCGACGTGGCCGACCGCACGCAGCAGCGCCGACTTCCGCGCCCACACCTGAGCCCGTACGAGCGGCCGGGCCACCGGGTCGAGCTCGGCGAGCCGCGCCCGCTCCTCGGGGTGGAGCGCGGCCTCGTCGATGAGCGGCTCGACGTCCGCGGTCGCCGGCTCGACCCCGACCCCGAGCGGATGCCGCGTCCCGACCGCCGCGACGACGACGCCGTCCGCGACGCCGGCGTCCGCGTACCAGCGCCCGCCCGACGCGGTCGTCGGGTAGGAGACGACCGGACTGCCGTGCCTCGCCCCGCACCGCTCGCAGGCGTGATCGAGCTCGATGTCGTCGGCGGGGACCTCGGCCGACGCGGCCAGGTGGGCGCGCAGCACGGCATCGACCGCCGGCGCCCGGCGCCCGCCGACGAGCACGACGGCGCGAGCGCCCGTGTCGCCCAGTGCGACGACATCGCTCTCGGTGAGATCCATGCGCCCCATGATGACGCACGCCGGGCGCCGCTCCGAGCCGCCCGGGATATTCCCCGGCGCGCATGGGCGGTGGCGTACCGTCGGACCGTGAGTGAGATCGAGGCCGACGCCGTTCCCGCGCCGCCGTCGAAGCCGGGGCCCGTGTACGGCATCGTCCGCGGAATCCTGCGGCCGACGGTGCGTCTCCTGTACCGCCCGAAGATCACGGGTGCCGAGAACGTGCCCAGGTCGGGCCCGGTCATCCTCGCCTCGAACCACCTCTCGTTCGTCGACAGCATCGTCATCCCCCTCGCCGCCCCGCGGCCGGTGCAGTTCCTCGCGAAGTCGCACTACTTCACCGGCACCGGGGTGAAGGGCTGGCTGTCGCGAACGTTCTTCACCGCGATCGGCGCGGTCGGCGTCGAGCGCGGCGCGGGCGCCCAGGCGCAGGCCGCGCTGGACCAGGGCCGGCGCATCCTCGACTCCGGCAGTGCGTTCGCGCTCTACCCCGAGGGCACGCGTTCGCTCGACGGCCGGCTCTACCGCGGTCGCACGGGCGTGGCGTGGCTCGCCCTCACGACCGGTGCCCTCGTCGTGCCGGTCGGCCTGGTCGGCACGCAGGAGATCCAGCCCGTCGGCGCGAAGCTTCCACGGGTGCGACCCGTGCAGGTGCACTTCGGCGCCCCCATCGACGTCGGCCGGCACGGCGCCGCCACGTCCGGCCGCGCCCGCCGGGCCGCGACCGACGAGATCATGGCCGCGATCCACGCACTCAGCGGCCAGGAGCTCGCCGACGCCTACAACGAGGCGCCGCCGCACGGCGCCCTCGCCCGGATCGCCGACCGCGTGGCGCCCCGCGAGCGCGTCTGACCCACCGACTCCCAGCCTGCGGGAAGCGCATTTCGCTATCGTCGTGCCGATGAGGACGACGGTGCGCACGTGGATCGCCGCGGTCGCGGCATCCGTCGCCCTCGTGCTCGCGGGCTGTGCGCCACAGCCGGGCTTCGACCGGGCCGACGACCCGGCCGACCGCCGCATCCCGTCGACGGACGCCTTCGACCCGGGCTTCATCGTGAGCGACGATGCGTTCTACGACGCCACGGCGATGGACGAGGACGAGATCCAGGAGTTCCTCGAGTCGCGGAACTGCCGGCCCGTCGACCTCGTGCCGTGCCTCGCCGACCACGCCGAGCCCGTCGAACGGGTGCCGGCCGTCGGTCCGCGCCACTGCGCCGCCGTCGATGGCGGTGAGTCGGTGCGCGCCAGCCGGATCATCGCCGACGTCGCCGAGGCGTGCGGCATCAGCCCGCGCGTGCTGCTGGTGCTGCTGCAGAAGGAGCAGTCGCTGCTCACCCGACCGAGCGCGCGCGGCTATGAGCGCGCCACCGGGTACGCGTGCCCCGACGACGCCGAGTGCGACGCCCGCTACTTCGGCTTCTTCAACCAGGTGTACCGTGCGGCGTGGCAGTTCCGGCAGTACACGGCCGAGCCCGACCGGCAGTACCGCATCGGCACGGTCGACGTCGGCTACCATCCGGATGACGCGTGCGGGGCGAGTACCGTCCGCATCCGCAACCAGGCCACGGCGAACCTCTACAACTACACGCCGTACCAGCCGAACGAGGCCCTGCTCGCCGACCCGACCTCGGGGGACGACTGCTCGGCGTACGGCAACCTCAACTTCTGGCGGCTGTGGCACCGCTGGTTCGGCGACCCGCAGTCGGAGCGACTCCCGGCGTACTTCCCGCCGTGCTCGCGCCTCGTCGGCGGATACACCTGCCCGCCGGTCGTGCCTCCCGTGCCCGACATGGACCCCCGCACCGGCGCCTGACCGGCCGCTACTCCTCGACGCCGCGGACGAGTGCGACCGGCTCGTGCCGGACCGGGAAGTTGACCGACGCCGCGATGAAGCACTTCTCGGACGCCTCGTGGTGCAGGGAATCGGCGAGCTCGCGCATGCCCGGCTCGGCGACGACCACGCGGGGGCGCAGCACCGCCTCGACGAGCCGCCCGCCGCCGCGGCCGTCCTCCTGCATCGTGGCGGTCGCGGCGTCCGAGTAGCCGACCACGACCACGCCGTGGTTGGTCGCGACGTGCAGGTACGAGAGCATGTGGCACTGGCTGAGCGCCGCGAGCGCGAGCTCCTCGGGATTCCATCGCTCCCGGTCGCCGTGGAACGCACGGTCGCTCGACCCCGCGATCTCGTGCAGCTTGCCGTCGGCGCGGACGACGTGCTGCCGCCCGTAGGCGCGGTACGACGCGGTGCCGTCGCCGCGGTCGCCCTGCCATTCGAGGTCGATCGCGTATCGGTGCTCCCCGAGCATGGGTCGTCCTCCCTCATCGACGCGGATTCCGCGTCGTCGTCGATTCTGCACCTGCCCGCCGACGGCGGGTCCGGGGTGCGGCGATAAGCTGGTCCGATCATGACTGACACCCAGATTCCCGTCGAGTCCCTCCCCGCCGAGTCGAGCGCGCACGCCGCCGCCGTGCCGCAGGAGCGACGGGTCGTCACCGCGATCCCCGGCCCGAGGTCGCAGGAGCTCCACGCGCGGCGCACCGCGGTCGTGTCCTCCGGGGTGTCGAGCGTGCTGCCCGTCTACATCGAGCGCGCGCACGGGGCGATCCTCGTCGACGTCGACGGCAACCGGTTCCTCGACTTCGGCGCCGGCATCGGCGTGACCACCGCCGGCCACACTCCTGCGGGCGTCGTCGACGCCATCACGCGGCAGGCCCACGACGTGCTGCACACCCTCTTCACGATCACGCCGTACGAGGAGTACGTGCGCGTCGCCGAGCTGCTCGCCGAGCACACCCCCGGCGACTTCGCGAAGAAGACGGTGCTCGTGAACTCCGGCGCCGAGGCCGTCGAGAACGGGGTGAAGATCGCCCGCAAGCACACCGGCCGCCGTGCGGTCGCCGTGCTCGACCACGCGTACCACGGTCGCACCAACCTCACGATGGCCATGAACTACAAGGCCATGCCGTACGCGACCGGCTTCGGCCCGCTCGCGGGCGACGTGTACCACGCGCCGAGCTCGTACCCGTATCGCGACGGCCTCTCGGGCGACGAGGCCGCCGAGCGCACCATCGGCTACCTCGAGAAGGTCGTCGGGGCGAGCGACCTCGCGTGCCTCGTGGTCGAGCCCATCCAGGGCGAGGGCGGCTTCATGGTCTACGCCGACGGGTACCTCCCGGCGCTCCAGGAGTGGTGCACCGCCAACGGCGTCGTCATGATCGCCGACGAGATCCAGTCCGGCATGGCCCGCACCGGCCGGTACTACGCCGCCGAGCACTTCGGCTGGATCCCCGACCTCGTCCTCACCGCGAAGGGCATCGCCGCGGGCATGCCGCTCGCCGCCGTCACCGGCCGCGCCGAGATCATGGATTCCTCGCACCCCGGCGGGCTCGGCGGCACGTTCGGCGGCAACCCGGTGGCGTGCGCCGCGGCCGTCGCCGTGTTCGAGGCGATCGAGCGCGACGACCTGCTCGCCGAGGGCCGCCGTATCGGGGCCACCCTCACGGCGGGCCTCGAACGGCTCCGTGCGAAGTACGACATCATCGGCGACGTCCGCGGCCGCGGCGCCATGATCGCGATCGAGCTCGTGCGCCCGGGTACCGCTCAGACCACCCGGGAGCCGAACCCCGAGGCCGTATCGGCGCTCATCGCGCACGCGGCGCAGCAGGGCGTGCTGTTCCTGAGCGCCGGCACCTGGGGCAACGTGCTCCGCTTCCTGCCCAGCCTCCGGATGACGGACGAGCTCATCGAGGACGCGCTCGGCGTGCTCGACGACGCGTTCGCGACCCTCGCCTGAGCGTGGCCGGCACCTTCAGCGCGTCGGACGCCGCCGAGCTCGCCGTGGTCGAGCGCGGCGGTTTCGCCGAATCGCGCCACATCGGCTCGGCGATCGTGCTCGCGCCCGACGGCGAGGTGCTCCGCGCACTCGGCGACGTGCGTGCGCCGGTCCTGCCCCGCTCGAGCATGAAGCCGTTCCAGGCCGTCGCCTCGATGACCTCCGGCGTGACGCTCCGCGGCGAGGACGCGGCGATCGCCACCGCCAGCCACACGGGCACGCCGCGCCACGTCGCACTCGTGCGCGGGCTGCTCGCGCGCGCGTCACTCCCCGCGTCGGCGCTGCGGTGCCCCGCGGAGTTCCCGACCGATCGCGAGTCGCGCGACCAGCTCATGCGACAGGGACTTCGCGCCGAGGCGATCACGATGAACTGCTCGGGCAAGCACGCGGCGATGCTGCTCGCCTGCCACGCGAACGACTGGCCCCTCGACGACTACCTCGACCTGGAGCACCCGATGCAGAAGCGCGTCCTCGACGTGCTCGAGCGACTCACCGGCGAGCGGCCGTCGGCGACGGTGATCGACGGGTGCGGCGCACCCGTGCACGCGCTCAGCCTCACGGGGCTCGCCCGCGGCATCCAGAAGATCACGACCTCGTCGACCTCCTCGCCCTTCGCGCTGTTCCGCGAGGCCGCGGCCCTCACCGAGGCCGTGCGCGCCAACGGATGGGCGGTCGCCGGCCCGGGACGACCTGACACGGTCGCGATCGAGCGACTGGGGGTCTTCTCGAAGTTCGGTGCCGAGGGCGTGCAGGTCATGACCGCACCCGACGGCACCACGGTCGCGCTGAAGATGCTCGACGGCTCCCCGCGCGCCCTGGCGATCGTCGCGGCGCGCCTCCTCGCGGGCGCCGGTGCGCTCGAGGGCAGCGCAGTCGACGCGGCCGAGCCCGACCTGGGACTCGAGGTCCTGGGCGGCGGGGCGGTCGTCGGCCGCATCCGCGCGACGGTCTGACCCGGTCGGCGAACGACCGAGCGGATGCCGCGACCCCTCCAGGTCGCGGCGTCCGCTCGTCGTCTCGGCCGGGCCGTGACGCTCTCAGCCCACGTTCTTGGCGAGCCGTTTCGCACGTGCCGCCCGCGACACCTGGGTGACGATGACGAGCGTCAGCGCGAGGATGAACACCGCCGACGCGATCACGTTCGCCTCGGCGGGGATGCCGCGCGACGCGGAGATGTAGACGTACTTCGGGAACGTCGTCACCGAACCGGAGTTGAAGTTCGTGATGATGAAGTCGTCGAAGCTCAGTGCGAACGCGAGCAGCGCCGCAGCGATGATGCCCGGCACCAGGAGCGGGAACGTGACGCGCCAGAACACCGCGCGCGGCGATCCGTACAGGTCGCGGCCGGCCTCCTCGAGCGCCGGGTCGAGGCTCGCCACGCGGGCCTTCACCGTGACCACGACGAAGCTGATGCAGAACATCGTGTGCGCGAGGATGATCGTCGTCATGTCCTTCGGAACGCCGACTGCGAGGAACTGCGCGGCAAGGCCCGCACCGAGCACGACCTCGGGCGTCGCCATCGGCAGGAACAGCAGGAGGCTGATCGCCGAGCGCGCGCGGAACCGGTACCGGACGAGCGCGATCGCGATCATCGTGCCGAGCGTCGTGGCGGCCACCGTCGCGACCAGCGCGATGATGATGCTGTTCGCGAAGGCCTCGCACACCGCACCGCCCTCGACGTTGCACACGTTGAGCCACTTGTCGAAGGTGAACCCGCGCCACGAGATGTTCGACTTGATGGAGTCGTTGAACGAGAACACGAAGGTGTACGCGATCGGGATCAGCAGGAAGATGAACGCGAGGGTCACGTAGACCGGCAGCAGCCAGTCGCCGAGGCCGATGCGTCGCCGCCTGGGGGCCTGCGGGGGTCGCCGCTCCTCGAGTTCCTCGCTGCCCGCGAGTCCGCCGAGGACCGCCCCGGCCTGTGCTTCGCCGCTCACAGCAGGTCCTCCGTTCCGGATCGCTTCACGTAGACGCCGACGAGCACCAGGATCGCGGCCATCAGGATGATCGACAGCGCCGCGGCCGCCGGGTAGTTCAGCAGCACGAGGAAGTTCGCCTCGATCACGTTGCCCATCATCTGCGTGTCGGGACCGCCGAGGAAGTCGCGGCTCGCGTTGACGTAGTCGCCCGCCGCGGGGATGAAGGTCAGCAGCGTGCCCGCCACGATGCCGGGCATCGACAGCGGGATCGTGACCTTGCGGAAGACCGTGAGGGGGTTGGCGTACAGGTCGCTGCCCGCCTCGAGGTACCGGGTGTCGAGGCGCTCGAGGGTGGTGTACAGGGGCAGCGTCATGAAGGGGATGAAGTTGTACGTCAGGCCGAAGATCACCGCGAACGGCGTGCCCGCGAAGTACGCGTCGGGTGCGAGCAGCGACAGCGCCTTCAGCGACGTGATGATGATCGACTCGTCCGACAGGATCTGCTTCCACGCGAGCGTGCGGAGCAGGAAGCTGATGAAGAACGGGGCGATCACGAGCACCAGCAGCATGCTCTGGAGCAGCGGCCGGCGACGTGCCTTCACGCCGATGAAGTAGGCGATCGGGTAGCTGAACAGCAGCGCCAGCACGGTCGCCGCGAGGGCGTACCCGAACGAGCGCAGGATGTGCGGCCAGTACGACTCGATGACGGCGACGTAGTTCTGCCAGTTGAAGGCGTAGTCGTACACGCCGATGTCGCCGAACTCCGACGGCGCCTGGAGCGACGTCAGCAGCAGCGAGATGAGCGGCGTGAGGAAGAACAGGACGAGGTAGAGGATGCCGGGCAGGAGCAGGAGCAGCGCGATGCGGCTCTTCTTCTTCGGTGCCTGCGGCTGGGCCTCCGTCGTCGCGAATGCTGCGAAGGCCATGGCTCAGCTGCCCTCGAGCTCCGAGATGAGCGCCTCGCGCCGCTGCACCGCGATCGAGCGGGTGTCGTCGTCGGCGGGGAAGCGGTCGGCCTCCTGCGGTTCGTCGGCGAGGCCGAAGCCGTGCTCGACCTGCCAACTCACCCAGACCTCGTCGCCCTCGTGCGCGACCGGCCCGAAGCCGACGTTCTGTGCGAACACCGAGAGCAGGCCGATGCCGGGCACCGCGACGATGTACTCGGTGCTGACGCCGGCGAACGACACGTCGATCACGCGGCCGGGACCGACGAGGTTGTGCGTCGACGCGGCCTCCGGCGCCTCGGTGTGGAGCGCGACCTTCTCGGGCCGCACGCCGACGGTGACGAGCCCCTGATGGCGCTGGGCGCGCGACACCGGCACCGTGATGCGCTGACCGGCGACGTCGACCGCGAGTGCGTCGCTCGTGGTACCGACGATGTCGCCGGTGAACAGGTTCGACTTGCCGAGGAAGTTGGCGACGAACGCCGTCCGCGGAAGTTCGTAGAGCTCCTCGGGCGCACCCATCTGCTCGATGGCGCCCTTGTTCATGACGGCCACGGTGTCGGCCATCGTCATGGCCTCCTCCTGGTCGTGGGTGACGTGGAGGAAGGTCAGGCCGACCTCCTCCTGGATGGTCTTCAGTTCGAGCTGCATCTGGCGGCGCAGCTTCAGGTCGAGCGCGCCGAGCGGCTCGTCGAGGAGGAGCAGGGCGGGGCGGTTCACGATCGCCCGGGCGAGCGCCACGCGCTGCTGCTGACCGCCCGAGAGCTGCGCGGGTCGCCGCTGGGCGAGGTGGTCGAGCTCGACGAGCTTCAGCGCCTCGTGCGCCTTGCCCATCGGGTCGTCCATGCGGCGGCGCTTCAGACCGAACGCGACGTTGTCGATGATGGTCATGTGCGGGAAGAGCGCGTAGCTCTGGAACACGGTGTTCACCGGGCGCTGGTGCGCCTTGGTGTCGGTCACGTCCCTGCCCCCGATGAGGATCCGCCCCTGCGTGGGTTCCTCGAGGCCGGCGACGAGGCGCAGGGTCGTCGTCTTGCCGCAGCCCGACGGGCCGAGCAGCGCGAAGAAGGATCCCGCGGGGATCGTGAGGTCGAGCTCCTCGATGGCGGTGAACCCGGGGAAGCGCTTCTGGATGCCGACGAGCTCGAGGTCGGCCCCGCTCTCGGCGAATTCGCGACCCGACATCACGAACCCAGGAGGATCTGCTGGAACTGCGTCTGGTACTTCTGCTCCTCGGCACCCGAGAGCGCACGGAAGATGTACGCGTTGGAGAGGGTCTCCTCGTTCGGGAAGATGAGCTGGTTCTCCGCGAGTTCCGGATCGATCGCGGCTGCGGCCTCCTGTGCCCCGACGACCGGCGTGATGTAGTTCACCCACGCGGCGACCTCGGCGGCGACCTCGGGCTCGTAGTAGTAGTTGATGAGCGTCTCGGCGTTCGTCTTGCGAGGCGATCCGATGGGGATCAGGAAGTTGTCGTTCCACAGCGTGCCGCCCGCGTCGGGGATGGCGAACTCCCACTTGTCGCCGGCCTCGGCGTTCAGCACCGTGATGTCGCCCGACCAGCAGATCGCGGCGAGCGTGTCCTCGCTCTTCAGGTCCTCGAGGTACGAGTTGCCCTTGATGTTGCGGATCTGGCCGTTCGCGACCTGCTCGTCGAGGATCTCGATGGCCGCGTCGAACTCGGAGTCGCCCCAGTCGCCGGAGATGTCGACGCCGTTCTGGAGCATGATGAGGCCCATCGTGTCGCGCATCTCGGAGAGGACGCCGACGCGGCCCTTGAGGTCGGAGTTCCAGAGGTCCTGGACCTCGCGGAGGCCGCCGGGCACCTTCTCGGTGTTCCAGCAGATGCCGGCGAACCCGCCCTGCCACGGAAGCGAGTGCTTGCGTCCCTCGTCGAAGTCCGGGTTCTCGAGCGCCGGTGCGAGGTTGGCGATGTTCGGGATGTTCTCGTGGTCCAGCTCCTGCGTGTAGCCGAGGCGGATCCAGCGCGAGACCATCCAATCGGTGAGGCAGACCGTGTCGGCGCCGATGTCCTGGCCGAGCGCGAGCTGGTCCTTGACCTTGCCGTAGTAGGTGTTGTTGTCGTCGACGGCGACCTCGTAGTTGACGGAGATCCCGGTCTCCTCCTCGAAGCGGACGAGCGTCGGGTAGTTGCCCGCGTCGTCCTCGTCGATGTAGGCCGCCCAGTTGGCCCAGTTGAGGGTCTTGTCGGTGTCGGACACGTCGGCGGCCGCGCTCGGACGCGCCTGGCCGCCGCCTGTCGAGCACGCGGCCAGCGCGAGCGCCGACGCGCCCGCCGCGCCGCCGGCGAGGAGCGTGCGGCGCGTGAGCTGGGTCCGGCGAGCCTGGGCGATCAGGGCACGGACGACGGGGTCCTGGGGAAGGGGTCGACTGGTCACGCGGGGCTCCTCATCGGCTTCGATGTACGTGCAGGGGGTGCGAAGATGATGTCACACTGCGTGGCAGAAATCACGAGATCATGACCGAATCGTTAATTTCTCGCGTCGAATCGCACGGAATCAGTGCTGGTGCAGGCCCTTCACGCGCGGATTCCGTCGTCCGGCGTGATCCAGGTCCGACGAACCGGCGACTGCTCCGGCAGGATCACCCAGCACTGCCCGCGATGGTCGTCGAGCAGCGGCGGCGGCCCGGGATCCCGTATCAGCGCACGGTACTCCGCGTTCCCGCCGTGCACCACGATCGCGGCCCTTCCGCGCGCCTGGCCGGCGAGCGACCAGTTCGCGGCCCACGACTCGGCGTCGCCGATGACGAACCGGTTCCTGGCGGGCCCGGTCCCGCCCCGCAGCGCGGTCGCCGCCCGGTCGGTCGCATCGCCGCCGGCGCCGAGCAGGACGACGTCCGCCTCCGGGCAGGCGGTCGTGAGCGCGGCGGCGTCCGCGCGCGGCGTCGCGCTGCAGATCACCGTGAGCGGATGCTGCGCCGGCTCGAACCGCGCCGGCGGCCGCACCGGCATCGTGGCCGGCCGCGGTGCGGCGAGGAACTGTGCGCGGAGTCCGCGCCACTGCCCCGATCCGGCCGGACCGTCGGGGTCCCACAGCGATCCGTCGCCGCCGGCATGCACGAGGTCGGCTCGCGACGGATGCCGCAGCAGGACCGTCGACGTGAGGCCGTCGCGCACGCCGGATCCGAGCCCGGCCGGCCTCGACGCCGACACCACGACCGCGGATCCCGCGCCCCGCGCACCTCGGAGCACGGTCTCGAGCTTCGCGATCGCTGCGAACCGGGCCTCGTCCGGCCAGCCCGAGAACTTCCCGTCGACGTCATCGAAGACGATGAGGTGCGGCACGCCAGGACCGCCCGCGATCGCCGACTCGGCGCGATCGAGCGCGTCCCACACGCCGCTCCGGGTCCCCTCGACCCGCACGACCGCATCGACGCCGCGAGCGTCGGCGACCTGCGCGGCGATGGCATCGAGCAGGGCGGTGCGCCCGGAGCCCGGCATCCCGAGCACGGCGAGCGGTCCGTCGTCGCGAGGGTCCCACTCGATCGCGACGCGGCGCTGCCGGTCCGGATCGTCGGCGACGCCGAGCAGGACGCGCCCCGGCGCGGCAGGCGCCGTGCCGAGCACTTCGGCGATCGAGTCGAGCCCGAGCGTCGCCGGCAGCGGGTCGAGCCAGGGACGCCGCGGCGGCGCGGCGCCCGCGTGGCGTTCTCGGGCGCGACGGATCGCCGCTTCGTCGGCGATCGCCGACTGGAACCGCACCGTGCGCCCGTCGCCGGGATCGGCGATGGCGCGACCCGGTGTGGAGACGTCCAGCGACGCGGCCTCGTCGGTGCCGACGACCGCGACGCTGTCGGCTCGCTGGAGCACCCGCAGTGAGACGCGGATGCCGCAGTTGGCGGTCACGCTCTCGCGGACCACGCCGTTCGGTCGCTGCGACGCGAGCACGAGGTGCACGCCCAGTGATCGACCACGCGCGGCCACGTCGGCGATGACCGCTCCCAGGTCGGGGAACCGCTCGACCATCGCCTGGAACTCGTCCACGACCACCACGAGGCGTGGCAGCACCACCTCGCTCGGGAGGCGGGCGATGTCGCGTGCTCCGGCAGCGGCGAGCACCTGCTCGCGGTGCCTCAGCTCGGCCCGCATGCTCGCCACGGCGCGCCCGGCCTCGCCCTCCGCGAGATCGGTGACGACTCCCGTCACGTGCGGCAGCGCGGCAACGGGGTCGAAGGCGGCCCCGCCCTTGAAGTCGACGAGCAGGAACGCGACGCGGTCCGGGGCGTGGGCGGCCGCGAGCGAGGCGATCCAGCACACGAGGAACTCGCTCTTGCCGCTCCCGGACGTTCCCGCGACCAGGGCATGCGGACCGGCCGCGAGGTCCAGCGCGAGCGGTACGCCGTCGCCTGCGCCGACCGGCACGCGAAGGGACGACCGGTCGCTCGGATCGGCGTCGACCGTGCCCAACTCGGTGAGCTCGACGCGGATCGGCAGTCGCTCGGTCCGGCCCAGACCCGCTCGGCGCGCCACCGCCGCCGCACGCTCCGCCCACGTGCCGGCCTCAGCGGAGCTCATGAGCTCGGGGACGATCTCGACGGGCGGTCGGCCGCCCACGACGGCGCTGCCCCGATGCCGGAGGTCGACCACGGTGCCGAGCCCCGGCGGGAGGTCGGCGGTTCCGGTGCCGACGGCGATGACATGCGGCCGCGCGCCCCGAGCTCGGCCACCGGCGGCGGGCGCCCCCGCCCCCTCCGTCACGAGCAGGCGGGCGGGGGCGGACGCCGCCGAGTGCGGGAGCGCCGCCAGCCATCTCCACTCCGGACTCGACGGTCCATCGATCGCAAGCGCATCGGGTGCGACGGCGTGTGCGCACTGCACGACGGCCGCCCGCGCCGCGGCGAGCGCCAGCGCCCTCGGCCCGACGAAACCGAGGCCGTCCGAGACGTCGGCCGTGACCGGGGCGTCGAGGAGCCTTGCGGCCCGGCGGAGGAGGTCGGCGTCGCGCTCGTCGCCCGGCACGCCCTCGACCCGCACGCGGCTCGGCACGCCCGCCGCGCCGAGGACGACGCGACCCGGTGCACGCTCGCGCCATGCCGGGACGTGCTGCTCGATGATGCGACGGGCGCCTGGCGCATCGCGCCACGCCGCTTCGCGCTCGAGATCGTGTCGCAGTGCGATCTCGTCCTCCAGGCGGGCGAGCGCCCGCTCGCGGTCGGCCGCGCCGCGCCGGCGTTCGCGAACGGCCTGACGACGCGAGTCCAGCATCGACGCCACGGCCACGAGCGGGCCGAGCACGGCGAACAGGAGCGCGAAGGTCGAACCGGTGACGGCCCAGATGAGCAGCGCGCCCGCGACCGGTGCCGAGGATGCGATCCACGGGAAGCCGGCTCGGGCGGGCTCGGGAGCGCGCGGCGGCAGGGCGAGGGGCGACAGGCCGGGTGCGACCGGGGAGCTCGTGTCGGGCACGCCGACAGCCCACCACGGCCGCACGGCCGATCGAAGGCGTCCGGACGGAACCTCGGGCCCGGCGCGGCGCAGCGGCCTGGGGAGGACGGGTCAGTCGACCGTGAACGCCTGCTCGCCGATCTCGACGCGGCTGCCGCGCGGGACCAGCATCCGGCGGCCCGGTTCGCATCGCACGCCACCCTCGCCCGGCCGGCGGACGACCGTCCCGTTCGAGGAGAAGCGATCGGCGACCCACAGCTCGCCGTCGTGCTCGCCGAACTCGAGGTGGGTCTTCGACACCGACAGTCCTCGGTCGACGATCTGGACGAGGTGCGCGAACCGCTCCCCCGGCTGCGGCATCGGCCGGCGTCCGACGAGGCCGGTCCCCGACACCGTCACGACCTCGCCGGTGGAGAACCGCAGCTCCCACGCGGGGAGGGTCGCGCCCTCGGCCGCTTCGGCGGGAGGCCCCGGCCACGTCGTCACGTGACCGGATTCCGGCGCGACCGCGACGGCCGGGGCGACCGTCGCCGCGGCATCCGTCGCCGCGGCATCCGTCGTCTCGGGCACCGGCACGCTGATGATGCCGCTCTCGGAGCGGTGCATGACGTACGTGTCGCCGGGTCGCGGGTCGATCGGCCGGCGCGATTCGGGCGTGGCCGACGTCGAGCTGCCGCATTCGCCGCAGAACATGGCGCCCTCGGGGAGGTCAGCGCCGCAGATCCGGCAGTTCACGAGCCGCCTCCCTTCGGCTGCCAGCGTACTGGCCGAACGAGGCGAGCGAGATGGCGGCCCTCAGCCGCTCGCGCCATGACCGAGGCGCCGCGATGCGCTGCTGCAGCTCGTCGACCGCCGCCCACACGCGGTCGTCGTCGCCATCGCCGGGTCCTCCGGGCGCGTAGACCGAACGGTCGACGACCGCCGCGAGCACGAGCGGGCCGAGTCCGCCGACGGTCGCGGCCTGTTCCGCACGGGTCGCGCCCGGGTCGATCGGGTAGCCGTGGTCGGCGGCGGTGTCGGTGAACTCCTGCCACCCGCCCTCGATGCGCTCCACCGGCGTGGACGCACGCCGTCGGAGCCGACGGCGACGGGACTTCGCGAGCACGACCGCGAGGAACGGGCTCGCAGCGAGCAGGACCAGCGCGAGCACGATGCCGACGACGCGAGCCGCGGCGAGGAGCGCATCGAGCCACGCCGCGCCTTCGTCGTCGGCATCGTCCGAGCCGGAGTCCGGCTCGACCGAGAGGTCCTCGATGGGCGTGCGCTCCTCCGGCGGCGGCAGGGCCGACTGCGGGCGGGAGACGACCGTCGGCTCGTCGGGCTGGCGCTCCGGTATCTCGCGGGGTTCGGGGTTCGGGTCGACCTGCACCCACTCGCCGCCGCTCGCCTGGACCTCGATCCAGGCCTGCAGGTCCGCGCTGCGGAAGACCCGCGCGCCCTCCGCGTCGGCGCGTGCCCCGTCGCCGGGCAGGTAGCCGACGACCACCCGGGCCGGGAAGCCGATCGCGCGCGCCATGAGCGCGGCTGCGACGGCGTACTGCTCGCCGTCGCCGAGCATCGGCTTGACACTCGCGAACTCGGCCAGCCGGTCGAGCGAGTGACCGGACCGGCTCGGCTCGTCGTCGTCGCCGTGGCTGACGTAGCCGTGGGCGTGGAAGCCGCCGATGACCTTCTCCAGCCTCAGTCCGGGAGGGTCGGAGGCGGGCGCCCACGTGTCGAGGAGGCGGAGCAGGTCGTCCGGGGCGTCAGGTCCATCGGGCAGCACGGCACCTCCCGGCTGCATTCCGGCGAGGTCGACGTCGTCGACGGATGCCACGGACCAGGCCCGATACGCGTCGCCCTCCTGCAGCCCCGAGCGCACCCCGCCGGCGCCCGTGACGTCGTTGTAGTGGAACTCCTCGGCGAGCGCCTCGGCCCGCGCGGATGCCCGGGGACCGAACTCGATGCGTTCGAGCCGACCGATGCCCGGCACCCACACGTCGTCGTATCCGAGCACCTCGACGTCGAGCTCGACCGGTTCGCCCGGCGTGGCCGTCTGGTCGAGCCGGTACGGCAGCCGTGTGAACTGCCCGGACGCCGCCGCCCGGTCGGCGCCGCCGACCGAGTACACGACGCCGTCGTAGGTGTCGAGGGTGGCGATGCGCAGCCCGGCACCGTCGGGCAGCCCGCGGACCGACAGCATCGGCGTCGACGCGGTGTCCGGTTCGAACGCGCGCCGGAACGCGGCGAGCGGGCTGTCGAAGTCGTCCGGCTCGAACGGCGGCTGCAACTGCGCGCGCACGACCTCGCGTGGGCCGGGCGGGGCGACGGCGGTCGCCGCGGTCGCTCCGACCAGCGCCACCGCCACCAGTGCGGCGGCGGCGACGACCCGCCGCGCGTCGGCGAACGCGGCGTCCCTCGACTGCTCGGCGACCAGCGTCCCGCGGGAGGCGATGCCGACTCGGACGAGCCAGGCGACGCACGTCACGAGGAACGCGAGGCCGGACTGCACCGCGAGTTCGTCGTGCACCACCCCGAGGGCGATGCCCGCGATGAGCAGCAGCACCGGGGGCAGCACCGCCGCGGCGGGGCGCGGCGTGCGCAGCGCGATCGTCACCGCAGCCGCGGAGGCGATGAGGCCGAGCAGGAACGGCGGTACGAGCAGCGCCTGGTAGCTGCCGACGGGCACGGCGATGGTCACGAGCTGCTTCCACGACAGGGCGGTGCCGGCGACGAGCTCGACCAGCCCCTCCGCGGTGGGGAGCACGCCGGCGGACGCCCTCCCGGGCACGGCCACCGGGACGCCCAGCACGAGGTACGTGCCGGCCACGCCCGCGACGACGGCCCATGACGGCCATGACCGGATGGCTCCGGCGACCGCCACGGCCGAGCCCGTGAGGATCGCCACCACTGCGGCGACGACGAATGCGGTGCTCTCGTACACGGGCCACCACGGCACCATGGCCGCCGCGGTCATCGCAGCGATCATCGCCACGTCGAGGAGCGCCGGGATCGGCCCGTTCGCGCGACCGATCCCGAGGTCGCGAAGCCCCCGACCGCGCTCGCCGGACCTGGGCGCGCCGAGGGGCCGCTCCGGTCCGATCATGCGCTCGCTCATGCCACCGACGCCGTTCTCGCGACCATCGCCCGCAGGTCCTCGAGGTAGCCGATGCCGAACACCGAGAGCGCGCCGATCGCCCGAGCGTCGGCCTCGCCCTCCGCGGCGCACCTGACGACGACGCCCTCGACGCCCGCCGGGAGCCGCGATGCGGCCTGCCGCAGGGAGGCGACGGGTCGCGCCGTACCGGTCACCACGAACACGAGCGACACCCCGCTCACGGACTCCGAGGCGGCGCGGACCGTGTCGGCGAGCCCGGCGGCGCGGGGGTCGGTCTCGACGAGGCACAGGGCGTCCAGCAGGCGGTCGCGCGAGGCCGTCGGCAGCTCCCGCATCCCGGTGCCCCCGCGCGACCCGGGGGCGGCGGTCGACGCCCGGCCGGCAGCGCGGGCGCGGCCCGACGTGATGAAGCTGATGCTGCGCGCGTCGCGGATAGCGCGCGCCCCGAGGGACGCGGCCGCGCTGACGGCGAGCTCGAAGTCCTCGGCGTCCTCGTACGCGTCCGACGCGAGGTCGAGCACGACCATCATCCGGCTCCGCCGCGTCTCCTCGAACTGCCGGACCATGAAGGTGCCCGTCTTCGCGGAGCTCCGCCAGTGGATGTAGCGCCGGTCATCGCCCGGCTGGTACTCGCGGAGCGCGTGGAACGCGATGTCGCTCACGGTGAGGTCGCGGGTCGGCGTGCCCTCGAGGTCGCGCAGGTAGCCCGTGCTGAGCGGCGAGACCGCGATCGTGCGGGGGTGCACGTGGAGCATCCGCACGCCCGACCACTCGATGTCGCGTCGCATGAGCCCGATGGGGTCCGCGCGCACGGTCCGCACCGGACCGACCGCGATGACGCCGCGCCGGCGGGTCGGGACGGCGACCCGCTCGTCGAACACGGCGTCGTGCGCGAGCGGAGGCAGCATGCGCGACACGATGCGATCGCCGACGGGCAGCTCGAGCCGCGCTGCGGCGAAGCGGCGCCGTCCCGGGTTGCGCGCGACGAGCCTGGCCTCGGCGGCCTCGCCGACGGCCACCCGGTCGACGGGCAGCGACAGGTCGATGCTGCCCGCGCCCCGCCCCGCGAGGTGGGCCGAGGCGAGCACGACGAGGAGCGCGAGGCCCCAGCCGACGACGACGAGTTCGGCCCAGCCCCAGCCGTAGCCGAGGGCGAGCGCGGCCACGGCCGCCACGACGACGCCCCAGCCGAGCGTGGTGACGACTCCGCGGGCGGAGGTCGCCAGCCGGTCGACGACGGATGCCGCGGCGCGCGCCGCCGCGACGCCGCGCCCGATCACGACCGCGAGCAGACCCTCCCTGGCCGCCTCCTCGGGGATCGTGGAGCCGGTGTGGAACGTCACCCGGCCTGCCTCGCCGACGGCGGGGGCGTCTCGATGAGGACCTGCGCGATCATGTTCGAGGCGGTCACGCCGTCGAACTCCGCCTCGGGGTCGAGGATGAGCCTGTGGGCGAGCACCGGCTCGGCGAGGGCCTTCACGTCGTCGGGCACGACGTAGTGGCGACCGCGACCCGCGGCATGGGTCTTCGCGGCGCGGACGAGCGCGAGCGCGCCGCGCACGCTCACACCGAGGCGGACCTCCTTCGCGGTCCGGGTGGCGTCGACGAGCCGCGAGACGTAGTCGTGGATGGTGGGGTCGACGTACACGGTCCGCGCGAGCGCGGCCATCCGCACGATCTCGTCCGCGTCGAGGCGCGGCTCGACGCGCTGGTCGTGCGCGCGCTGGTCGGTGCCCTCGAGGATGCGGATGGTGGACGCATGGTCCGGGTAGCCGATCGAGGTCCGCATGAGGAACCGGTCGAGCTGCGCCTCGGGGAGTCGGTAGGTGCCCGCCTGCTCGACGGGGTTCTGGGTCGCGATCACCATGAACGGCCGGCCGGCGGGATGCGTCTGCCCGTCCACGGTCACCTGTCCCTCCTCCATGACCTCGAGGAGGGCCGACTGCGTCTTCGGGCTCGCGCGGTTGATCTCGTCGGCGAGGACGATGTTGGCGAAGATCGGACCGGGGTGGAACTCGAACGCGCCGGTGCGCTGGTCGTACACGGACACGCCCGTGATGTCGCCCGGCAGCAGATCGGGCGTGAACTGGACGCGGTTGCTCGACCCGGCGACCGACTGCGCCATGGCCCGCGCGAGCGAGGTCTTCCCCGTGCCGGGGACGTCCTCGAGGAGCAGGTGGCCCTCGCTCAGCAGTGCGGTGAACGCCAGGCGGATGACGCGGTTCTTGCCGAGCAGGACCTCCTCGACCGCGCCCACCAGTCGGTCGAGGTCGGCGGCGAACCGGCTCGCGTCGTCGGGGGTCATGGTCATGCGTGCTCCCTGCGCGTTCATCGGGCCTCGAATCTCGCGGTGATGCCCGCGACCTCAACATCCAACCAGACCCGGTCCCCCGGACCGCCCCCGGCGACCTGGCACGAGGTCGCCGACTGGGCGACCCGGCCGACGGCGTCGCCCTCGATGCCGCAGCGGTACGCGGCCGGGAGGCCGCCATTGGCCGGGTCGGCGGTCCACGTCCAGGTCGACGTCGCCGGATCGTAGGCGCGGCCGGGCAGCGCGAACGTGAGCGACGGCGACTCGCCGGACGGCTGGGTCTCCGACCACGGGCCGCACGAGCCCCACACCGAGCAGGCACGAACCTGGAACCGGGCGGTCTCGCCGAACGGACGGCTGAGCAGCGCGCGCAGCCATCCGGAGCCGTTGAAGTCGCGCGGCGTTCCGACGCGGGCGCCGTTCGCGTCGACGGCGATGATCTGGAGCCGGCGCGTGCCCGCGTCGACCCCGGAGACGTAGCGGTCCCAGGTCTCGACGTTGAGCCAGTCCATCGCACTGTCCACCCCGGTCACGCCGCCCGGGGCGGGACGGACGACGGTGCTCGCGACCGCGGTGTGCACGCAGCCCGCGCGGTTGTAGCCCCAGACGACGAACGAGTACCGCGCGGCCTCCGTCGAGGTGCCCGTGAACGACACGCTCGCGACGTCCGGCCCGGCCCTCACGACCTCGGCCACGGTGCCGCCCACGGTCGGCGCCACCACGGTGCCCGGTGCCGGCTTCGTCACCGAGCAGGCCTGCGCGCCCGTCGGCACCGAGGACTCGCCCTCGACGAGCCGCTCGACGAAGTACCCGGCGATCGCATCGCCGTTGCCCGCGAAGGGGCTCCAGGAGACCACGACCGATCCCGCCGCGGCATCCGCGTCCACCGCGATGTCGCCCGGGACGGGAGCCCCGAACGGCGTGCCCGAGGTCGTCGCCTCGGTCCACGTCGCGAGCGCGGGGAAGGCGCCGTTCCGCGCGCTCACGCTCACCGCGACGCTGCTGCCGTTCGCGAGTCCCTGCGACTCGGTGGCGCACAGAGCGGCCGTGCAGACGCGCGCGGCCGAGACCTCGAGCGGCGACCCGGCGACCGACACCACGTAGGTGCCGACGGGGCTGCCCGATCCGGTCGGGACGGGATCCCACTCGATGCGGAGCCGGCCGTCGAGCGGCATCGCCCGGAGTCCGCTCGGCGGCCCCGGGATCACGTCGGACCACACCGGGGTGGGCAGTTCCACCGGGTCGGAGAGGCCGATGCCGTTCCGCGCCTGGACGCGCACCTTCACCGCGGCGCCGGGGCCGTTGCCCGGAGTGGCCACGCCGCACGTCGTCGCCAGGCACTCCGTCGCGCCGATCTCGCTGCCGTCGCCGGGGTCGACCAGGGAGATGCGGTAACCCTGGATCGGCGAGTTGTTGAAGGCGCCGGCGCCGAACGCGACGTCGAGCACGCCGTCGCCGAATCCTGTCATTCGTGCGTCGGTCACCGGGTCCGGACGGTCCTGGACCGAGATGGTCACGGTGCCCCACGCGTACCGGCTGCGATCACCGGTCGCGTCGGCGACCTGGTACTGCACGGCCGTGTTCACGGGCTCGGCGCCCTCGGACACCGTGATCGACAACCGCGACCGATCGGCATCGGGGGTGATCGAGACCCCGGCGGGCAGGCCTGAATCCAGGCCGCGCACGGCGACGACCCGCAGCGGCGTGTCCGGGAACGGATTGCCCGCCGCATCGTTCGCGAGGACGTCCACCGTCGTCGTCCGTCCCCGCGGCGCGACCGCCTCGTCCGACGCCGGCTGGGCGAGCGGCCTGGTGGAGGGCACGACGCGGAACTCGACGCGCCCGGGCGTGCCCTCCACGGCGCCGTCGGAGACCGCGATCGTGACCGCGTCGCGCGTGCCCTGCGGCGTGGACTCTGCCGCGCGCACCCGCAGCTCGCCCTCGTCGACGGCGACGTCGAAGCCCGCCGGCGGTTCGCCGACGATCCGGAAGTCGAGATCGGCCTCGCTCTCGTCGTCGGGCCGGCTGGTGAGCCGCTCGAGTGCGATGGTCCTCGCCTGCCCGGGCTCGAAGTCGATGACGCCGCCGGTGAACGTCGGCGGCTGGCCCTCGGTCGGACGCACGTCGATCGGGATGACGATCGTGCCGGTGCGCCCGTCCGGATCGTCCGCCGACTCGCCGTCGGTGACGGTGAACGAGAGGGACGCCGGTCCGAAGTACCCCGGCTCGCTGCGGAAGCGGAGCGTGTCGTCGTCGACCACGAGGTCGCTGCCGTCCGAGTGCGAGGCGCGCACGGTCGCGGCATCCGTCAACCGGACCGGACGCCCCGAGGCCGCCACGACGTGGTCGTCGAGCTCGAGGACGACCTCGTCGCCCGTCGTCACCCGCACCTGCGGCGCGTCCCGGCGCAGCTGCGGGATCGCGTCGTCCCGACCCGGCACCCAGATGAACGCCAGCGCGCGCAGGTCGGGGTCGTCGGGATGGCCCACCGCGTAGGGCACGATCCGCTGCCGGTCCCGTACGTCGACCTCGATCTCCCCCGCCCCGGTCACCCGGGCGCCGTCCTCGTACCCCTCGACGAGCGAGACCGACGCGTCGCGGGCGTTCGCGTCGGCGATGAAGACGTCCGACAGCACGTCGACCTCGACGCGGTCCTCCTCGAGGATGTCGCTCAGGCTGAGGACGACGTCCGCGGCCTCGGGACGCAGGAGCGGCGCATCGGCCCGGGCGTCGACGCGGAGGAAGGCGGTGGTGGCCCCCAGGCGTTCGTTCTCGACCGTGTAGACGAAGCTGTGGTCGGCCTCGCCCTCGGGCACCTCGACGCGGATCACGTCGTCGTCCACGCGCGCCGTGGCCGTGCCCGTGTTCGACTCGACCGCGGCGATCATGAGCTGCTCGCCATCGGGGTCCGAGTCGTTGGCGAGCACCCGGACCGCGATGGTGCGGCCGGGACGGACGGTGATCCGGTCGTCGACGGCGACCGGCGCGCGCGCTCCCTCCAGGCCGGGTGCGACGCCGACCCGAACGGTCCCGGTGGCGCGAGCGCCCAGCGCGTCCACCACCGAGTACTCGAACGTGTCGGTTCCGGCGGAGTACTCGCCGGCATGGTACTCGAGCCAGTCCGATCCGCGATCCACGACCGCGCCGCGCTCCGGGTTGGATTCCTGGCCGAGCAGCTGCACGGAGTCGCCGTCCGGATCGACGCCGCCGAGCGGGATGCGGATGCGGACCGTGTCGCCGGCCAGCACCTGCGCTGTCGCGGTCGCCGGAACGGGCGCGGTGTTGGTCTCCGGGTCCGCCTCCCGCACCGTGATGGCGACGGATGCCGTGGCGTACTGCCCGTCGGGACCGGCCACCCGGTACGCGGCCTCGAACACGCCCGGCTCCTCCGGCGCATGGAATCGGAGGCGGTTGCCCGCGACGAACAACAGCCCGTCCGCCGGGAGCTCGAGGAGCTCGGGGTCGAGCTGGAGCGGGTCGCCGTCGGGATGCTCGTCGTTGTCGAGCACGGGGATGTCGATCACGTCGCCGGTGCGTGCCGACGCCGTGTCCGGCGCCGCGACCGGCGGCTGCGGCTCCGGCGGCGCCGGCACCTGCACGACCGTGACGGTCCCCTCGGCGTCGGCGAGGCCGTTGCTCACGCGATATCCGAAGGTGGCCGAGCCCTGCTCGAGCGGGCGCGTGAGGCTCACGCGCAGCATCCGGTGCTCGATCACCTCGACGCGCACGCCGGGGTCGTCGGGCGCCTCACCGGGACCGGTGATCACCAGGAGCCCGCCCGTGGGGTCGATGTCGCCGGCCAGGACGTCGACCTCCATGGGCTGGTCGAGTCGCAGGAACGCGGTGTGAGGCACGGTGATCGGCGTCGTGTCGCGCTCGGGCGGCGCCGCCACCTCGACGCGGATCGTGCCGGTGGCGGTCTGCCCGCCGTCGGTGACGGTGTACTCGAGGAAGTGGGTGCGCACCGCGCCGCTCGTGAATCGGAAGGTGCCCTTGTCGAAGTCGGGCGCGAGCTCGGCCTCGGGCTTGGACGGCACGGCGGACAGCCTGATGTCGCCGGAGCCGCCACGCACGTGCCGAAGCGGCTCGAGGCGGATCTCCTCGCCCTGCGTCGCCAGCGCGACGAACGACTCCGCGACGAGGGGCGCCTCGCCGGGTGCGCGCACGCCCACCCGCAGCGTGCCGGAGCCGTCGTCGCGACCGTCCGAGACCAGCAGCGACACCCGCCGCTCGGCTCCCTCGCCGCCGCGCTCGTCGAACACGACCACGCCCTCGGCGGTCGAGGTCACGTCGTCGGGAGCGCCGACGGACGCGTTCCGAAGGAACATCGGGTCGCCGTCGGGATCGACCCACTCCCCGAGCACGGCGGTGGTCACCCGGCCGCTCGATTCGACGACCGCCCGCGCGGCGCGCACCTGGACGGGAGGAGCGTTCTCGTCGGCCTCGCGAACCGTCACCCGCGCGACGGCCTGGGCGGAGCCGCCGCGACCGTCGTCGATGTCGTACCGGAGGTCGAACGAACCGGCCGCGCGGTCGTCCAGCGTCAGCTGCAACTGCTGCCGGTCGGAGACGAGGTCGATGCGCGCGCCCTCCGGCAGGTCGCCCGAGGTCGAGGCGATCACGAGGACGTCGCCGTTCGCGTCGTAGTCGTTGAGCAGCACGGGCAGCAGGGTCGAGCGGCCCGGGCGCGCGCCGAACTCGTCGTCGACCGCCACCGGCGCCACCTGGCTCTTCTCGGTCGTGACCGGCGAGTCGGGGTCGTTCTGCTCGACGCGGCGCTCGTCCCGCTCGACCGCGAGCAGCTCGTCCCAGTTGTCGATGAGCTCGTACCCGTCGGCGGCGGCCCAGGTGGCGCCGGTCTGCCCGTCGTTGAGCACCAGGGCGTCGCCGTTCGCGAGGAAGCGCAGGCCTGCTCCGGCGACGCGGCGCTGCAGGTCGTGGAGGTCCCCGGCGTCCTCGCCGCACGCGCGCCAGGCGCTTCCGCCGCCCCAGGCCGCATGGACGCACCCGCCGTGCAGGATCGGCCGAGCCGGTCCGCCCGATCGGCCGCCGACGAGCTCGCGCGGCGCGGAGCCGTCGAACGCGACCTCGATGAGGCGGTCGCGCGTGGCGATCAGGATCGCCTCGCCGCCGACGGAGGGACGCTGGAGCACCGCTCCGCCGGCCCCCGAGACGAGTCCGGACAGGTCGACGGTCCGCCCGTCGAGGTGGAGGACCCGCCCGACGGTGTCGAGCACCGCCCAGCGCCCACCCGCAGAGGTGACCTGCACGCCCTCGGGCTCGATCGGCTCGAGCCGCCACGAATCGACGATGCCCTCGGGTGCGGCGGCACGGACCTCCCTGACCTCGCCGGTGGACGGTGTGAAGCCGAACACGCGGCCGGCCTCGTCGACCGACACGACGGATTCCGCACCGAACTCGAACGCCGGCTCGGCGTCGCTGACGAAGCGCCCGAACTCCTCCACCGGCTCCACCCAGAGGTCGCCGTCGGCGGTGACCACGACGCGGTCGCCCGCGAGGGCGACCTCCGTTCCCGCGGGGGGCACGGCGACCGTGTCGATGACGCTGGCCGTCGCCGGGTCGACGATGCCCACGCTCGCCCGGTCCCGATCGAGCACGAGGACGGTCGAGCCGCGCTGCACGACCTCGGGGCGCGTTCCGCCGGCCTCGACCACGGCGTTGAGCTCGTGGACCGCCGTGTTCGCCCTGCCGACCGACTCGGACCGTTCGTTGGAGACCCAGACCGCGGCGTCCCCGAGGTCCACGCGCTGGGCGGTGTAGCCGCCGGACGCCACCGCCACCCCGGCGACCACGGCGACCACGACGCCGACCGCGGTCCCCGTCAGCACGCCCGCGCGCCGGGTGCGCCAGAGCTCCCGCACGTCGATCACGGCAGGTCCACCTCGACGCACCGCTCGGCGCTCGGGGCGCCCGTCCGCCCGTCGCGCGATACCGCGACGGTGACGCACACCGGTCCGTCGGACTCCGCGATGACCGCGGCGATCGCCTCGCGCTGCGGCGGACGCTCGCCGCCCTCGACGTTCACGACGTAGGAGTCGCCCTGCCGAAGTCCGGGATCGTCCCAGGTGAACACCACGTTCGCGCCGGACACCTCCGCGCTCACGTTCGCCACGACCGGAATCGACGCGGCCCCTCGTGCGACCGTCAGCAGGCCCGCGACGACGAGCCCGACGAACACCGCCGCCGCGATGCCGACGCCCCACAGCAGCCGGCCGGTGCTGGGCGGCGCGGCGCCACGGCGGACCGCCGCGTCGTCGCCGCGGGATCGCGAGTCCGCGGCGGGGCGGACCGCCCTCGCGGCCGACGACGCGCGCCGTCGACGCGGACGCGTCGAGCCGGTGTCGGCCGAGCTCCCGGCGCCCAGCCGGGTGCGCTCGTCGAGGTCGACGGCGGTCGCGATCGCCCAGTCGTCCATGGCGACCTCGAGCGGCGTCTGGGGCAGCGCGAGTTCCTCCTCGACCGCCTGCAGGTCGCGGATGAACTCCAGCGCGCCCGCCTGGCGATCGGCGGGTCGTTTGGACATCGCCCTGGCGAGCACCGCCTCCAGGCTCGGCGGCACGTCCGGCCGCCCCGTCGGCTGGAGCCTCGATCGCTCGATGCGGTTCACGATCGCCATCGTGCCGTTGTCGCCGCCGGGCACCTCGAACGGGCTGCGCCCGGCCAGCAGCGAGTACACCGTGGCGCCGAGCGACCACACCTCGCTCGCCACGGTGCCCGAGACCTCGTCGAGGAGCACTTCGGGAGCCGACCACGGGATGGAGAGCCCGACCGTGTCGTTCGCCTCCGCCTGTCCGAGGGTCGCGGCGATCCCGAAGTCGGAGAGGACGGGGTGCCCGTAGGCCGTGGTCAGGATGTTCGACGGCTTGATGTCGCGGTGGAGCACGCCCTGACGGTGCGCGGTCTCGATGGCGCTCGCGATGCGCACGCCGATCGAGAGCACCTCGGCGATCGGCAGCTGCACGGCGCGGTACCGCTGGCCGAGCGTGGCCGAGCAGTACTCCATCACGAGGTACGGACGGCCGTCGGCGGCGACGCTCGCCTGGTAGACGGTAAGGATCGACGGATGGCTGGAGAGCTGGGCCATGAGGTTCGCCTCGGCCTGGAACATCCGGCGGACGTCGTCGTTCACGACCTCGGCGAGCAGCACCTTCACCGCGACGAGCCGCCGGGGCATGTTCTGCTCGTACAGGAAGACGTCGGCGAAGCCACCGGCTCCGAGCACCCGGATGAACGAGAACCCCGGGAGGCTCGGCGGCGTGGACGGCAGTCGCCTCGTCACGTTCCTCCCAGCGGGTTCGGGCACCGGCAGCGCGCCGGGCGCGCTCGGCGCCCGGTGCATCGCCCCATTGTAGGTCGACGGATGCCGCGGAGGACCGTCCCGCTCAGGACTGGTCCGAGGCCGCCTCCGCGGGCCGCTCCACCCGCAGCACGTCGACGACGACCACGGTGACGTTGTCGCGCCCGCCATTGCCGACGGCGGCCTCGACGAGCTGGTGCACGGCCTGCTCCGGACGGCGACCCGAGATGAGGAAATGACGGATGCCGTAGGAGGTGAGCTCCTTCGTCAGTCCGTCGGAGCACACGAGCAGCCGCATGCCCTCCTCGAGCGCGATCGCCCGGTAGTCGGGGATGGGTGCCTCGTGGAATCCGACCGCACGCGTGATCACGTTCGAGTGCGGATGCGTGTCGGCCTCCTCGCGCGAGATCTGACCCGCGTCGACGAGTTCCTGGACGATCGAGTGGTCGACGGTGAGCTGTTCGAGCACGCCGCCGACGAGGCGGTACACGCGCGAGTCGCCGATGTTGAAGACGATCCACGCCGGCTGGTCGCCGATGACGCCGAGGGCGACGCCGGTCACGGTCGTGCCGCTGCCCTCGTCGGTGACGCCCGTGCCGCGCCCCATGTCCTGCACGGCGAGCTGCAGTGCGGCGTCGATGTCGGCGGTGCCGACGGCCGGCTTGCCGCCGTGCTCGGCGAGTCGGGTGACCACGGCGGCGCTCGCGAAGTCGCCCGCGGCGTGTCCGCCCATCCCGTCCGCGACCGCGAACACCGGCGCCTGCGCGACGAAGCTGTCCTCGTTGACCGCACGGCGCAGGCCGGTGTCGGTGGCCGCAGCCCACGAGAGCGTGACCTCGGTGCCGTCCGGCAGCGCGATCCGGTGCCGGCTGTTGCCGTTGCCGATCTGCGTCACCTGGTCCGCCCCTGTCCGGTGGAGGTCATGCCTCGATCCCCCCGAGATCGGTCAGGATCTCGACGATCGTATCCCCTCCGAGTTGCAGGGTCGTGCCCGGGGCGACGACGACCGACTCCCCCGGACGCAGTCGCCGGACCCCGGCGGCGGAGCGGACGATGGTCCCGTTCGTCGAGCGGAGGTCGGTGGCCACGACCCGGATCCCCTCCCGCCGCAGCTCGAGGTGGGTCGCGGAGACGACCTCAGCGGGCGAGTCGACGCGCACGAGCGCGACCTCGCCCTGCGGCATCCGCGGAGGCTTGGGGCTGCGACCGATGATGACCGGGCAGTCGATCACCGCCGCCTCGCCGCCGACCACGCGGAAGGCCGTCGCCGGAACGGGCAGCTCCCGGGTGTCGCCGGAGTCCGCCTCGTCGTCGGCGCGATCGCGGGCCGCAACGGTGTCGTCCTCGATGACCAGTTCGGGCCGGGGCGCCCGCGCCGTGATCGTCGCCCCCGCGTGCCCGGACGAGCGGACCGTGTCCGCGTCCTCGAGGATCGGCATCGGGGCCGTCGGCGGCGCGTGCCTGAGCGAGCGCACGGTGTCGGCGTCGACGGCCGCGCCGTGCAGTCGCGGCCGGCGCGCGAGCACCGTGTCGGCATCGAGTGCATACGGGTCGGCACGCTCGGGCAGTTCGCGCCAAGACCACTCGACCGCCGCCGCGCGGAACGACGCACGGCGGGCCGGGACCACCTCGCCGGCGAGCGCCGCATGCCGGACGGCCTCGAGCGGCGAGCCCGCGGCGGCGATGCGCAGCCGTGTGACGGCCGAGAACTCCGCGAGGTGCCATGGCGTGATCCCGCGTGCGTCGAACCGCCGGGATCCGCCCGGGGAGGCGAGGTCGACGACGGCCTGTCCGCGCACGAGTGCGGTGAGGGGGTCGCCGCCGCGTGGCCACCAGACGAGGGCGAGGTCCTCGATGCCGCCGGGGCCCATGGGGATCCGGGCGACGAGGCCCTCCACCTCCACGTCGTCGGCGGCGGCGACGTCGGCGACCGCGCTCGTCACGCGATCGGGCGCGGGCGCCGCGAGCGCCGCGATGAACCGCTCCCCGACGACCACGTCCCACTGCGGCGCCTCCGGGTCGACCCTGCTGCGCACTGCCCCGTCGACCATGGCAACCAGTCTCGCACCCGGCGGCGCTCCGGGTCAGCCGATGAAGCTCATCACGTGCTTGATGCGCGTGTAGTCCTCGAATCCGTACTGCGACAGGTCCTTGCCGTAGCCGGAGTGCTTGAAGCCGCCGTGCGGCATGTCCGACACGAACGGGATGTGGGTGTTGATCCACACGCAGCCGAAGTCGAGGTGCTTGGCGAACCGCATCGCGCGGCCGTGGTCCCGAGTCCAGACGGACGCGGCGAGTGCGTAGTCGACGCCGTTGGCCATCGCGATCGCCTCGTGCTCCTCCCGGAAGGACTGCACGGTGAGGACGGGGCCGAAGATCTCGCGCTGCACCGCCTCGTCGTCCTGGCGCAGGCCGGTGACGATGGTGGCCTCCCAGAAGTAGCCGCGCTCGCCCTGGCGTCGACCGCCGGTGGCGACGTCGGCGTGGTCGGGGAGCCGTTCGATGAACCCGGAGACGTTCGCGAGCTGGTTCGGATTGTTGAGCGGGCCGAAGAACACGCCGTCCTCGCGGGGCCCGCCGGTGCGGGCGCTCGCGCGCGCCTGCTCGACCAAGACCGAGACGAGCTCGTCGTGCACGGACTCGTGGACGAGGACCCGGGTGGCCGCCGTGCAGTCCTGACCCGCGTTGAAGTAGGCGGCGGACACGATGCCCTCGGCCGCCGCCGCGAGGTCGACGTCGTCGAACACGATCGCGGGCGCCTTGCCGCCGAGCTCGAGGTGCACGCGCTTCAGGTCGGATGCCGCGGCGCGGGCGACCTCCATGCCGGCGCGCACCGAGCCGGTGATGGCGACCATCTCGGGCGTCGGGTGCTGCAGGAGCGCCGCTCCGGTGGCCCGGTCGCCGGTGATGACGTTGAGCACGCCAGCAGGGAGGTGCTCGGCGGCCACCTCGGCGAGCTTGAGCGTTGCGAGCGGCGTGGTGTCGGACGGCTTCAGCACGACCGTGTTGCCCGCGGCGATCGCCGGCGCGACCTTCCAGACGGCCATGTTGAGCGGGTAGTTCCACGGCGCGACCTGGCCGATGACGCCGATGGGCTCACGGCGGACGAACGACGTGTGGTCGGCGAGGTACTCGCCCGCCGAGCGGCCCTCGAGGTTCCGGGCGGCGCCGGCGAAGAAGCGGAGCTGGTCGACCGATTGGAGGATCTCGTCGGCGACGAGGGTGGCGCGGGGCTTGCCGGTGTCCTGCGACTCGAGGTCGGCGAACTCGTCGGCTCGCTCCTCCATGGCGTCGGCGATACGGAAGAGCGCGAGCTGGCGCTCGGCCGGCGTGGTCTGCCCCCACTTCTCGAAGGCCGCGGACGCCGCGTCGTAGGCGGCGTCGATGTCCGCCGCCGTGGAAACGGGCGCCCGGCCGTACACCGCCTCGGTCGCGGGGTCGATGAGGTCGAGTGCGTCGTCCCCTCGGGCGTCGACGTACTCGTTGCCGATGAAGTTGCGCAGGGTCTCGGGCACGGGGTCCTCCGGTGGGTGGGGCGGATGCCGCGGCGCGCGGCCGTCGGCGGGGCGCGCTGCGCGCCGCTCGCGATGCCGACCATCGTGCCATGGCGACGCGACGAACGGAAGGGCATCCGACGATGGAATCCGTTGCAGATCGGCTACGAATCTGCGGAATCCCTTGTGATCGAACCGATCCACTGTCATGATCGGACGCATGTCCAACGGCAGTCGCGCGTCCAACCACCGGCCGGTGCAACTCGACGACGTCTCGAAGGCGATCATCGAGCAGCTCCAGGCCGATGGACGGCGCTCGTACGCCGACATCGGCAAGGCGGTCGGACTCTCAGAGGCGGCGGTCCGCCAGCGCGTGCAGCGCCTCACCGAGGCCGGGGTCATGCAGATCGTGGCGGTGACCGACCCGATGCAACTCGGGTTCACGCGCCAGGCGATGATCGGCATCCGGGCGACAGGCGACACCCGCGAACTCGCCGAGGCGCTCGCGGAGATCCCGGAGATCGACTACGTCGTGCTGACGGCGGGCAGCTTCGACCTCATGGCCGAGGTCGTGTGCGAGAACGACGACCAGTTGATCACGCTGCTCAACTCCCGCATCCGCAACCTCGACGGCGTCCAGACCACGGAGACGTTCGTCTACCTCAAGCTGCAGAAGCAGTTCTACAACTGGGGCACCCGCTGATCGCGGGCCCGCCCGGAAGGAGACCCCCCATGACCACCCTCGACGCAGCCCCCGGCTCCGGCACGACCGGCTTCGACGACGCCGCGCTGCAGCAGAAGGCGAAGGACCACCTCTGGATGCACTTCGCCCGCCAGTCGACGATGGAGGAGCACGGCGTGCCCATCATCACGCGCGGCGACGGGCATCACATCTACGACATCCACGGGCGCGAGTACTTCGACGGCCTCTCGGGTCTCTTCGTCGTGAACGCCGGCCACGGGCGCCGCCGCCTCGCCGAGGCGGCCGCGAAGCAGGCCGAGCAGCTCGCCTTCTTCCCGATCTGGTCGTACGCCCACCCGGCGGCGATCGAGCTCGCCGACCGTCTTGCCGGGTACGCTCCCGGCGACCTGAACCACGTCTTCTTCTCGACCGGCGGCGGAGAGGCCGTCGAGACGGCCTTCAAGCTCGCCAAGTACTACTGGAAGCTCCAGGGCCGCCCGACCAAGCACAAGGTCATCTCGCGGGCCGTCGCGTATCACGGCACGCCGCAGGGCGCCCTCGCCATCACCGGGATCCCGGCGATGAAGGAGATGTTCGAGCCCGTGACGCCGGGCGGATTCCGCGTGCCCAATACGAACTTCTACCGCGCGGGCGACGTCGGTGCGCCGGCCGACGACGTCGAGGCCTTCGGCGCCTGGGCTGCGAACCGGATCGAGGAGATGATCCTCTTCGAAGGCCCCGAGACGGTCGCGGCGGTGTTCCTCGAGCCGGTGCAGAACTCGGGTGGATGCTTCCCTCCGCCGCCGGGATACTTCCAGCGCGTGCGCGAGATCTGCGACCAGTACGACGTGCTGCTGGTCGCCGACGAGGTGATCACCGCCTTCGGCCGCATCGGGAACATGTTCGCCTCGACCACCTACGGGTTCCAGCCCGACATGATCACCTGCGCGAAGGGGATGACCTCGGGATACTCCCCGATCGGCGCCACGATCATCTCCGACAGGATCTACGCGCCGTTCAAGACCGGCACGACGTCCTTCTACCACGGATACACCTTCGGCGGGCACCCCGTGTCGGCCGCGGTGGCGCTCGAGAACCTCGACATCTTCGAGGAGGAGCGCCTCAACGAACGGGTCCGCGAGAACTCGCCGCTGTTCCGCGCCGAGCTCGAGAAGCTGCTCGACATCCCGATCGTCGGCGACGTGCGCGGCGACGGGTACTTCTTCGGCATCGAGCTCGTGAAGGACCGGGCGACGCGTGAGACGTTCAACGACGAGGAGTCCGAGCACCTGCTCCGCGGCTTCCTGTCGAAGGCGCTGTTCGATGCGGGCCTGTACTGCCGCGCCGACGACCGGGGAGACCCCGTGATCCAGCTCGCGCCTCCGCTCACGATCGGCGTGCCCGAGTTCCAGGAGATCGAGCAGATCCTCCGGGGCGTGCTCACCGAGGCGACGAACCGCGCTGCCGACTTCAAGGGTCACCGCCACGGCGGAGAGCACCTGCTCGTTCCCGCGCGCGTCTGATGACGGGAGTGCGGCGGCCTGTGCCCGCCGATGGCGCACAGGTGTCGTATCGGCGTGCGAGCTTCTGGCTCGACGACCTGGCCGCGCGCGGGCTGGACGACCTCCGTCCGCGCGCGGCCCTCACGGCGGATGCCCGCTTCGACGTGTGCCTGATCGGTGGCGGCCTGACGGCGCTGTGGACGGCGTACGCGTTGACCTCTGCCGACCCGAGCCTGCGGATCGCGGTGCTCGAACGTGAGATCGTGGGATTCGGCGCGTCGGGCCGCAACGGCGGCTGGTGCTCCGCGCTGTTCCCGCGCTCGGCCGCCTCGCTCGAGCGCACCCACGGACGCGACGCGGCCGTGGCGATGCGCCGTGCGATGGTCGACACGGTCGCCGAGGTCGGCCGTGTCGCCGACGCCGAGGGCATCGACTGCGACTTCGCGCAGGGCGGCACGGTGCTCTTCGCACGCGACGACGTGCAGCGCCGCGCCGCGCGGGCGGATGTCGCCGAGGCCGGCCGCTTCGGCGTCGACGCGCTCGAGTACTGGGCGCCGGCCGACGTCGCCTCCCGCTTCGGCGTCGCAGGGCTCGACGGGGAATCGCCCGCCGCGGTCCTCGACCCGGCGACCGCTCGCGTGCACCCGGCGAAGCTCGTCCGCGGCCTGGCGCGCGTCCTGGAATCCCGCGGGGTGGCGCTCTTCGAGCGCACCGAGGTGGTGGACTTCTCCGCGGGTCGCGTGCGCTTCCGCGCGCTCGACGGCACGGGGGCCGAGGGCACCGTCTCCGCGCGTCACGTCATCGTGGCGACTGAGGGGTACGGTCCGAGCCTGCCGCGCGTGCGACGGCGGATCCTCCCGATCTACTCCCTCATGATCGCGACCGAGCCGCTGGCCGACGCGGTGTGGGACGAGATCGGCATCGCGCACGGCGAGACCTTCAGCGACTACCGTCACCTGCTCGTGTACGGGCAGCGCACGGCCGACAACCGTTTCGCCTTCGGCGGCCGCGGCGCGCACTACCACTTCGGCAGCGCCGTCGACCCGCGGTTCGAACGGTCCGAGAACGTGTTCGCGCACCTCCGGCGGACGCTCGGCGACTTGTTCCCGGCGGTCGGGGACGCCGGCGTGACCCACCGCTGGGGCGGTCCGCTGGGCGTCGCGCGGGACTGGCATGCGACCGCGAGCTACAACCCGCGGACCGGCGTCGGATTCGCCGGCGGCTACGTCGGCGACGGCCTCTCGACGACCAACCTCGCCGGGCGCACGCTCGCCGACCTCGTGCTGGGGCGCCGGACGGAGCTCACCGCGCTGCCGTGGGTCGACCACCGCTCCCCGCTCTGGGAACCGGAACCGATCCGCTGGGTGCTCGCGAACCTCGGCATCACCGGGATGGGGATCGCAGATGCGGAAGAGCGCCTGACCGGACGGCCGTCGCTCATGGCGCGCCTGATCGGCCCGTTCACGGGGCACTGACGGCACCGTGTCCCACGGCGGCATCCGTCACCGTGGCGCCGAACGCCCATTCCGGCAGCGTGCCCGTACCGAAGAGGCCGGCCAGTACCTGCGCCATGCCGTGGGCGCGATCGCAGTCGAGCGCCAGGTCGATGAGGGCGCCTGCCGCTGACCCGCGCCCGAGCGCCCACGAGAGCCACGACGCGACGCAGAGGGCGCCGGCGCGGTGCGACCGCGGCGCGTTGGCGATCGCGACGACCAGCGTGTCGAGCGCTCGCACGATCCGTTCCGGGTCGGGACGCGCCGCCGCCTGGCCGAGCAGCAACCGGGTGAGGAATTCGTCGACCGACTCCACCCCGCCGGCGTCGAGCTCGCGACGCGTGAGGTCGTCGAGGGTCTCGCCCGACCGCCGCGCCCGCTCGGCCGCCTCCTCGGCCGAGTCGAGTGCCAGTTCTCCGATGACCGGGCCGAACGCCACCTGCAGCATCATCGCGTCACGGAAGACCGGGCGGCCGAGGAGGTGGACGACCCAGGCGAGCCGTGCGGTGGAACGGCCCTCGTGCGTGGCGAGCTGCTCCGCCGCGACGACGGGATCGAGCCCGTCGCCCAATTCCCGTTCCATCTCGTCGATCACCTCGAGTCTCCGCTGGTCGAACCCGCGCGCGCATCCGTCGGCCGAGGTCGCGGCGCTCGGGTCGACCTCACCGAGGGCGTCGAGGATGCGCGCGACCTCCCGGGCGATTTCCGGGTCCGGTTCGGGCAGGCGCACCAGCGCCGTCGCCGAATCGGCGAGCGGGCCGTGCTCCTCGCCCCGGGCGGCCGCCGGGCTCTCCTCGATCAGCGCGAGGGAGCGCCCACCCGGCGGCAGGTCCTCGTCGAGCAGGGACGCCCAGCCGTCGGGAGCCACGCACAGCGCGTCGCGGACGAGGAACCCCGCCTCCTCGGCTCGGCGGGCGAGACCCTGGAGGAGGTCGCGATGCGGGATGTCACCGCCGTCGAACCGCTGATCGGTGTAGACGATCGGGACCACGGCGTCGGCGTGGGCGAGTCGGCACATGGTGCCCACGATCGCGCCCACGAGTGCGTCCGCCGCCTCGGCATCGGCCGGCAGGTCGTGCCGGAGGACCCCGCCGGTGCGGTTGCCGTCGAAGGCCACGCAGAGCACCGAGCCCGAGGGGCGGTAGCCCACGAGGGCGGGGACGAGGGCCAGGAAGTCGTGCGCCGCCTCGGCGCGGATGATGGTGGTCATGGCCCAAGCGTCCGTGATCGACCGGACCGGGCTGCCCGCGGGGCGCGTCGCCGGGAACCGACCGCCACGACGCCGGCCTGGGGAGGACTGGTGGGGTCGCGACGCGACCGCCGCGGCACCCCTCCTGCACACGGCCGGCGGTCCTGGCCTGGCCCAGCAGTGTCCGATTCCCGCCAGTCGATGACGGACGCCGCCGCTAGCCTCGAAGCATGACCTCCCCGTACCTCCTCCGATTCGACAGCCCGATCGGGCGCATCGAGCTCCAGGCCGATGACGCGCACCTGACGTCGCTGACGATGGAACGCGACGGCGCGCTCCCGCACGACGCCGAGACCGAACGCCCCAGCCCACTGCTCCTCGCGGCCCGCGACCAGCTGGCCGAGTACTTCGCCGGTTCCCGCACCGCCTTCGACCTCCCCGTCCGGCTCGTCGGCACGCCGTTCCAGCAGTCGGTCTGGGCCGAGCTCGGTCGCCTCGGCTGGGGCGAGGCCACCTCGTACGGCGCACTCGCCGCGGCGGTGGGGCGCCCGGGGTCCGCGCGAGCGATCGGCGGGGCGGTCGGTTCGAACCCTGTGCCGATCATCGTGGGCTGCCATCGCGTGCTCGCCTCCGACGGCCGGGTCACCGGCTACTCCGCCGGCGAGGGCATCCCCACCAAGCTGTGGCTGCTGGCGCACGAGCGCATCGGGTTCGCCGCGTGACCGCCGGCGTCGACGTGATCGTCGGCGACGACGGCGTCCCGAGGTGCGCCTGGAGCGCAGGGGACCCCGAATACCGCCGCTACCACGACGAGGAATGGGGCCGGCCGCAGCGCGACCCGGTGCGACTCTTCGAGAAGCTCTGCCTCGAAGGGTTCCAGGCCGGGCTCTCGTGGATCACCATCCTGCGACGTCGCCCGGCGTTCCGCGAGGTCTTCCACGGCTTCGAGCCCGTTCGAGTGGCCGAGATGACCGAGGCCGACGTCGAGCGCCTCCTCGAGGACGCACGGATCATCCGCCACCGCGGCAAGATCGAGGCGACCATCTCGAACGCCCGCGCGACCCTCGCGCTCGACGAGCCGCTCGACGGCTTCCTCTGGGCCTTCGCGCCGGCAGCGCGGTCACGCGCCCTCGCCTCGTTCGACGAGGTCCCAGCCGTGACGCCCGAGTCGACGGCCATGAGTCGTGCCCTCCGCGCGAAGGGCTTCCGCTTCGTCGGTCCCACGACGATGTACGCGCTGATGCAGGCGACGGGCATGGTCGACGATCACGTGGCAGGCTGCTTCCGAGCGGGCGCACGCCCCGCTGCGGTGTGAGCAGGCTCAGGCCACCAGCTCGAGCTCGACCGGGTGCGCCGAATCCGCGGATCCCGGACCGAGGACGAAGCCCGCGTCCCGAGCCCAGTCGATGAGGTCTTGGCGGGACCGGAGAAGCGGCCGCTGGGTGACGAGCGCTCGGGTGAGCAGGCCCTTCGCACGCTTGTTGAAATGATTGAGGGCACGTCGGCGGCCGTCGTCCCCGATGGAGACGACGCGCACGTACACCACGTCGACGCGCGACGGAGCTGGGCCGAGGTCGACGTACCCCTCCGACCTGAGGTCCACGACCAGCCCGTCTTGCTGCGCGAGTGCGGAGGACACCGGGTCGCGCCACACCGACTTCAGTCGGAGGCCCGGCAGCCGGGAGTCGTGCGAGAGCCGATAGGCGGGGACCGCATCGAGGCCGCGGACGAGTCCGAGGAGCGCCGAGTGCACCGCCACGTGTCCGCCGGCGAACTCGCGCGCCGTGTCGTCGAGGCTCGAGGGGTCGAGCGCGTCGAAGAGCACTCCGGTGTAGCGATCGATGGCCGGCATCGTGGGTGATTCGAGCAGGGTCCGGTTCCGGTCGATCTCCGCGGCCTGCCGCGGACCCAGCTTCAGCGCGCGCATCATCGCCTCGGCGTCCCGGGCGAGGTCGCGCGTGGCGGAGACGACGACGCGACGTGGTTCGGTCAGCCCCTCGAAGGCGAGGCCCTCGAGTTCGAGCGGGCCGAGCGTCCCTCCGTCTCGCTTGGTCTCGGAGGGCGGGAGCAGGACCAGCACTACGCCGCGATGAACGCGAGCGCGGCATCGACGTTCGCGCCGAGCGCCTGCGCACTGTCGATGGTCACGCGCGGCAGCGCCGACGACGGTCCGGTCCAGGGCGCGTACCCCTCGAGGCTCTGCTCGACCGCGCGCCAGGTGATCTCGTCGAGGTGCGGCAGGTTCCGCTCGCGCTTCTCGAGCCGCCCGCGGTGCAACGTCTCGTCGGAACAGACCACCTCGATCACCCGGAGGCGAACATCGGTGCGCTCGGCGAGGTCGCGCCACTGCAGCCGGGCCGACTCGGCGGCATTGACCGCGTCGACGATCACCGTACGCCCGGATTCGAGCTCCTTCTCCGCGATCTGCTCCGCGACGAGGTACGCGGCGAGTCCGGTCGGCTGGTCGGCGTCGATCCCCGCGCGAAGGATCGCGGATTCGATCGGGTCCACGGAGACGACCGTGGCGCCGAGGCGGGCGCCGACGATCTCCCCGATCGTCGACTTGCCCGCGCCCGGCAGCCCGGCCATGACGATGAGCTGGGTGACCGTCAGGTCACCGAACTGACGGTCGAACGGCTGCTCCCCCTGCATCCGCGGCCCCTCAGGCGAGCGCAGCCCGCGAGGCCACGACCTGCACCGCGTCGGAATGCACCGAGAGGAACCCGTCCTCCGCGTCGGCGGTGATCTTCTCTCCGCCGGGCAGGGTCACCCGCACCTCGCCGCCGGCGAGGATGGCGAGCATGGGCTCGTGGCCCGGCAGGATGCCGATCTCGCCCTCGACGGTCCGGGCGACCACCATGGCCGCTTCGCCCGACCAGACCTCCTGGTCGGCCGAGACGACACTCACATTGAGGCCGGCCATGATCAGCCGTTCTCCTTCTGGATGCGAGCCCAGTTCTCCTCGACATCGGAGATCGGGCCGACGTTGAAGAACGCCTGCTCGGCGACGTGGTCGAAGTCACCGCGGGCGATCGCGTCGAACGACTCGATCGTGTCCTTCAGCGGAACCGTCGAACCCTCGACGCCCGTGAACTTCTTCGCCATATAGGTGTTCTGCGAGAGGAACTGCTGGATGCGGCGCGCACGCGACACCGTGATCTTGTCCTCTTCGGAGAGCTCGTCGACACCGAGGATCGCGATGATCTCCTGCAGCTCCTTGTTCTTCTGGAGGATCTGCTTGACCGTGGTCGCGACGCGGTAGTGGTCCTCGCCCAGGTAACGCGGGTCGAGGATCCGCGACGTCGAGGTCAGCGGGTCGACAGCCGGGTAGAGGCCCTTCGACGCGATCTCACGGGAGAGCTCGGTGGTCGCATCGAGGTGCGCGAACGTCGTCGCCGGAGCCGGGTCGGTGTAGTCGTCGGCGGGGACGTAGATCGCCTGCAGCGAGGTGATCGAGTGGCCGCGCGTCGAGGTGATGCGCTCCTGCAGGATGCCCATCTCGTCGGCGAGGTTCGGCTGGTAGCCCACGGCGGACGGCATGCGACCGAGGAGCGTCGACACCTCGGAACCGGCCTGGGTGAAGCGGAAGATGTTGTCGATGAAGAGCAGCACGTCCTGCTTCTGCACGTCACGGAAGTACTCCGCCATCGTGAGGGCCGAGAGGGCGACGCGCAGACGCGTCCCCGGAGGCTCGTCCATCTGGCCGAAGACGAGGGCGGTCTTGTCGAAGACGCCCGCCTCCTCCATCTCGTGGATGAGGTCGTTGCCCTCACGCGTGCGCTCGCCGACGCCGGCGAACACCGACACACCGCCGTGGTCCTGCGCGACGCGCTGGATCATCTCCTGGATGAGGACGGTCTTGCCGACGCCCGCGCCGCCGAAGAGGCCGATCTTCCCACCCTGCACGTACGGGGTGAGCAGGTCGATGACCTTGATGCCGGTCTCGAAGAGCTGGGTCTTCGATTCGAGCTGGTCGAACTTCGGGGGCTTGCGGTGGATCGGCCAACGCTCGGTGATCTCGATCTGCTCGCCGGGCTCGGCGTTCAGCACCTCGCCGATCACGTTGAAGACCTTGCCCTTGGTCACGTCGCCGACGGGCACCGAGATCGCGGCGCCGGTGTCGTGCACCTCCTGGCCGCGGACGAGTCCGTCGGTGGGCTTCAGGGCGATGGCTCGGACGAGGTCGTCGCCCAGGTGCTGGGCGACCTCGAGCGTGATCTCGTTCGACTCGTCGCCGATCGTGATCGTGGTCTTCAGGGCGTTGTAGATCTCGGGGATCGAGTCGTGCGGGAACTCGATGTCGACGACCGGGCCGGTGACGCGGGCGATGCGGCCGACGGCGCCGGTCCGGCTCTGGACTGGCGCGGTTGCGGTGTCAGTCATGTTCTCTTCCTTCTGGATGAATCTTGGCTACTTGGAGGAGGAGAGCGCGTCGGCTCCACCCACGATTTCTGCGATCTGCTGCGTGATCTCGGACTGGCGCGCCTCGTTCGCGAGACGCGTGTAGTCCTTGATGAGCTTGTCGGCGTTGTCGGTGGCCGACTTCATCGCCTTCTGCGTCGCCGCGTGCTTCGCGGCGGCCGACTGCAGCATCGCGTTGAAGATGCGGCTCTCGATGTAGACCGGGAGCAGTCCGTCGAGGACCGTCTCGGCGTCGGGCTCGAATTCGTAGAGCGGGAACACCTCGGGCTTGCCGCTCGGCGCGGCCTCCTCCTCGGCCTCGACGACCTCGAGGGGCAGCAGGCGGGTCACGACGGGCACCTGCGTGATGCGGCTCACGAATCGGTTGTAGACGATGTGGATCTCGTCGACGCCGCCGTCGACCGAATCGCGGAGGAACGCCTCGAGCACGGCGTCGGCGACCTCCTTGGCCGTCTCGAACTCAGGGCTGTCCGTTCCGCCGATCCAGCTGCGCTCGAAATCGCGGCGCCGGAACGAGAAGTAGCCCACCGACTTGCGGCCGACGAGGAAGTACACGACCTCCTTGCCCTGGCTGCGAAGCAGCTCGGCGAGTTCCTCCGACTCACGCAGCACCTGCGAGTTGAAGGCGCCCGCGAGGCCGCGGTCGGAGGTGAAGATGACGATCGCGGCGCGGTCGACTCGCTCGGGCTCGGTCGTGAGCACGTGCGAGACGTTCGAGTAGCTCGCCACCGCCGACACCGCGCGAGTGATGGCGTTCGAGTACGGCGTCGACGCGGCGACGCGCGCCTGCGCCTTCTGGATCCGCGAGGCGGAGATGAGCTCCATCGCCCGCGTGATCTTCTTGGTCGTCTGCGCCGACTTGATCTTCTGGCGGTAGACCCGAAGCTGCGCTCCCATGTTTCTCCTGTGTCCTGACTTCCTGTTCCCGAGGCTCCCGGTTCAACCGCCGGAGCGGCCCCGAGAGCCTCGGGGAACGAAGGAATCGACTAGCGACGACCCTTGACGATCTTCTCCTGGACGACCTCTTCCTCGTCGATCGCCTCGAACTGCTCGCTGCCGACCGAGGCGAGCGGCTTGCCCTCACCCGTCTGGAACTCGAGCTTGAACTTGTCGACCTCGGACTCGAGGGCGGCGGCCGTCTCGTCCGAGAGCACGTTGGTCTCCCGGAGGTCCGAGAGCACCGACGTGTTGCGGCCCAGGTAGTCGAGGAATTCCCGCTCGAAGCGCAGGATGTCCTCGACGGGCACCTCGTCGAGCTTGCCGTTGGTGCCGGCCCAGATCGAGACGACCTGCTCCTCGACGGGGTACGGCGAGTACTGCGGCTGCTTGAGCAGCTCGGTCAGGCGAGCACCACGCGCGAGCTGGCGGCGGCTGGTCGCGTCGAGGTCCGACGCGAACATCGCGAACGCCTCGAGCGAGCGGTACTGGGCCAGCTCGAGCTTGAGCGTGCCCGAGACCTTCTTGATCGACTTGACCTGCGCGTCGCCGCCGACTCGGGACACCGAGATGCCCACGTCGACCGCCGGCCGCTGGTTCGAGTTGAACAGGTCGGACTGGAGGAAGATCTGGCCGTCGGTGATCGAGATCACGTTGGTCGGGATGTACGCCGAGACGTCGTTCGCCTTGGTCTCGATGATCGGAAGGCCCGTCATCGAGCCCGCGCCGAGCTCGTCGGAGAGCTTCGCGCAGCGCTCGAGGAGGCGGGAGTGCAGGTAGAAGACGTCGCCCGGGTACGCCTCGCGGCCCGGCGGCCGGCGGAGCAGCAGCGACACGGCGCGGTAGGCCTCGGCCTGCTTCGACAGGTCGTCGAAGATGATCAGGACGTGCTTGCCGGCGTACATCCAGTGCTGGCCGATGGCCGAGCCCGTGTAGGGCGCGAGGTACTTGAAGCCCGCGGGGTCGGAGGCCGGAGCCGCGACGATCGTCGTGTACTCCATCGCACCGGCGTCTTCCAGGGCGCCCTTCACCGAGGCGATGGTCGAGCCCTTCTGGCCGATCGCGACGTAGATGCAGCGGACCTGCTTCGTCGGGTCGCCCGACTCCCAGTTCGCCTTCTGGTTGATGATCGTGTCGATCGCGATCGCGGTCTTGCCGGTCTGGCGGTCGCCGATGATGAGCTGGCGCTGGCCACGGCCGACGGGGATCATCGCGTCGATCGCCTTGATGCCGGTCTGGAGCGGCTCGTGCACCGACTTGCGCTGCATGACGCCGGGCGCCTGGAGCTCGAGCGCGCGACGGCCGTCGGTCGCGATGTCGCCGAGACCGTCGATCGGGTCGCCGAGCGGGTCGACGACACGCCCGAGGTAGCCCTCGCCGACGGGCACCGAGAGCACCTCGCCCGTGCGGGTCACCTCCATGCCCTCTTCGATGCCGGTGAACTCGCCGAGCACGACGACGCCGATCTCGTCCTCGTCGAGGTTCAGGGCGAGGCCGAGGGTGCCGTCCGCGAAGCGGATGAGCTCGTTCGCCATGACCGAGGGCAGGCCCTCGACGTGGGCGATGCCGTCGGCCGCGTCGGTCACGTAGCCGACCTCGGTCTTCTGCGCCGAGCCCGGCTCGTACTCGCGGGCGAACTCCGAGAGAGCCGAACGGATCTCGTCGGGGCTGATGGAGAGTTCTGCCATTGCCATTTCCTTTTCTGAAGGGCCGGGCCCTGTTCTGTACCGCTGGTACAGCTACTGGTGTGTCGCGGCGCAGCACGCCGGTCGTTGTCGTCCGGCCTCAGCCGGCAAGCTTCTGCCTCAGGTCGTTGAGGCGGCTGGCGACGCTGCCGTCGATGACGTCGTCGCCGATCTGCACCCGCACACCGCCGACGACCGAGGGGTCGACGACCGAGTCGAAGCGGATGCGGCGGCCGGCCTGTGCTCCGAGCGTGCGCTCGAGGCGGGCGACCTGGTCGTCGGTGAGCGGGACCGCGGTCGTCACCGTCGCCACGTCGAAGCCGCGCTGGTCGGCGACGACGGAGGCCACGTGACGCAGCATCTCGCCGATGCGGCGGCCGCGCGGCGCCTGCACGAGGTGACGGACGATCAGCGTGGTGGCGGGCGACGCGGCGGGACCGAGCAGACGGTCGACGAGCTTGACCTTCGCCTCCGTCGAGCCGAGCTTCGACCCGAGCGCGAGCTCGAGTTCCGCGTCGGCCGCGACCAAGCGCTGGAACGCGTACAGCTCGGCGTCGACCTCGGTGGTGCCCGCGGCGTCGGCAGCGACCCGGAGGCCGAGCTCCTCGAGGCCCGACAGGAAGTCGGGCGCCGAGGACCAGCGCTGCGACGACGCGCTCACGAGGAGCGAGACGGCGGTCGGCGAGACCTTGCCGCCGAACACGCGCTCGATGAGCGCGCGCTTCTCGGCGACGCCGGCCTCATTGTCGGTGAGGGCGGTCCGCAGGTGCGGCGTCGCACCGATCACCCGGCTCGCGGCGAGCAGGTCGCCGGCGACCGGGAGCTCGGCCCGGCCGGACGCGGCGAGCTCGGCTCGCGTGCCGGCCAGGGCTCCTCTCGTAGCGCTGCCCATGGACTACTTCTTCCCCCCAGCGGCGGCCTGCTCGGACGCCTCGAGGTCGGCGAGGAAGCGGTCGACGACGGCCTTCGCCTTCTGGTCGTCGGTGAGGGTCTCGCCGACGACGCCCGACGCGAGGTCGATCGCGATGGTGCCGACCTCGGAGCGGAGCGTGACGAACGCGGACTGACGCTCGGCCTCGATCTGCGCCTGGGCGCTCGCGGTGACGCGGGCCGCCTCGGCGGATGCCTGGTCCTTCGCCTCGGCCACGATCTTCTTGCCGTCCTCGCGAGCGGTCTCGCGGATCCGGCCGGCCTCGGCGCGGGCGTCGGCGAGCTGGGCGGTGTACTCCTCGAGCGCCGCCTCGGCCTTGCGCTGGGCCTCGTCGGCCTTCGCGATGTTGCCCTCGATCGCCTCGGCACGCTCGTCGAGGAGCTTCTGCATGCGCGGCAGCACGTACCGCCAGAAGAAGACGAGGATGATGACGAAGCAGACCGCCGACCAGAGGATGTCGTAATCCGCCGGCAACACCGGGTTCTGGTTCTCGCCCTCGGTTGCAGCTCTCAGGACTGCGTGAAGCACGTTGGCCTCCTGAAGTTGGGACGGAAGAATCAGACGAAGATGAAGTAGGTGGCGATACCGATGAAGGCGAGCGCCTCGGTGAAGGCGATACCGATCCACATCAGGACCTGCAGGCGGCCGGCGAGCTCGGGCTGGCGGGCGACGCCCTCGATGGTCTTGCCGACGACGATGCCGACGCCGATGGCCGGGCCGATGGCGGCGAGGCCGTAGCCGACCGTCGCGATGTTGCCGTTGATCTCAGCGAGAACGGTGGTTGCGTCCACGTTGGGTTTCCTTTCTTGGGGTTCTTTTCGGGCGGATGCCCTGGCTCAGTGCTCCTCCGCCACCGCGAGCTGGATGTAGACCGCGGTGAGGAGCGTGAAGACATAGGCCTGCAGGACGGCGACGAGCACCTCGAAGAGCGTGAACACGAGGCCGAAGGCCAGGGTGCCTGCGCCGAGCAGGGTGTACCAGCCGCCGAGCTGGAAGACGAAGAACTGCGTCGCCGCGAAGAAGAGCACGAGCAGCAGGTGGCCGACGATCATGTTCATCATCAGTCGGAGCGTCAGCGTGACGGGCCGGATGATGAACGTCGAGATCAGCTCGATCGGCGTGACGATGATGTACACCGGCCACGGCACGCCCGAGGGGAAGAGCGAGTTCTTGAAGAAGTTGCCGGGGCTCTTCTTGATGCCCGCGTAGATGAAGGTGACGTACGAGACGATCGCGAGCACGAGCGGCACGCCGATCACCGACGTTCCGGCGATGTTCAGGAACGGGATGACGCCCGTGATGTTCATGAACAGCACCATGAAGAACATGGTGGTGAGGATCGGCAGGAACCGCTTGCCGTCCTTCTTGCCGAGCAGGTCGTCGGCGATGTTCACGCGGACGAGGTCGAGACCCATTTCGACGATGCTCTGGAATCGGCCCGGGACGACGCGCATGCGCCGCGTGCCGAGCCAGAAGACCAGCAGCAACGCGATGACCGCGACGAAGCGGACCAGCATGATGCGGTTGATCTCGAACGGCGTGTCCTCGAAGAGGAGGGGGCCCGGGAAGAATTCCGAGATCGACGGCCCGTGGAACTCACCATCTTCGGTAGCAAAGGGAACCAGCAGGTTCACAGCGTGTGCTAGCAGCGCTATCTCCTGTTTCGGGGCGTGGAGCGCAAGCTCTCGCGTCGACGAACATCGGACCGGTTCCGCACATGCCTGAACAGGCGGAACCGTGGGGGGATCGCCCCCACTCTAGCAAGACTTCGGGCCTCCGCCGAATCGCTACATCGTGTAGAAGTCCGGGGCGACCGGCCCGGACGTCCGGAGCATGCGCGACGAGGCATCCGAGGCGGCGCGGCGCCTACTCGTGGGTGGGCGGCGGGGGCAGCCGGGTGTCGCTCGCGTAGGGCAGGCGCGACTTGGCCACGACCAGGACGTCGACGACCAGCGACCCGATCACGCCGGCCACGATCGAAAGGAACAGCACCACCGGGTCGAGCCAGTCGGCCCCGCGCAGGGCGACGACGAGCACGATGAAGAGGATGAACTTCAGCAGCCATCCACCGAGCACGATGCCGAAGAACGCCCCGACGAACACGTCGGAACCGGCGAAGCGGTTGGCGAGCAGGATGCTCGCACCCGTGATGCCCATGAACACGACCGCGATGAGCGTGCCGAGGAGGGCGCTCACCAGTCCTTCCACGCCCGCGAAGGCGAAGCCGAGCACGCCGCCCACGATGGCGATGGCGGCCGCGAGCACACCGCCCCACAGCAGCGCGCGGCGCAGCACGGGATTGGAGGTCGGCGTGCGGTCGGCGGGGTCTCGGGGTGCGGCGCTCATCGGGCTCCTGTACGGTGCTCGCCCGCCGTCGCGGGCGTGGCGGGGTCGGTCGGGTGGTCGTCGGCGGCGAGCTCGTCGAGCCCGGGCGGGTAGGGCGCGGTCGCGGCATCGGCTTCGGCCGCCACGGTCTGCCGCTTGCGGCGGCCCAGGGGTGCGAGCGTCACGGCGGCGAGCACGACGAAGCCGACGCCGATGAACGCGAACGCCCAGATGGGGTCGATGCGGAAGTACACGGGCAGCACGAACGCGAGGAGGCAGCCGAGCGAGGCCACGGCGGTCCAGCCGTAGAAGATCAGCACGGCGTGCAGGTGCGAGTGGCCCATGTCGAGCAGGCGGTGGTGCAGGTGCTTGCGATCGGCGGCGAACGGCGACTTGCCGGCCCGCAGGCGGCGGATGACGGCGAGGCCGAAGTCGAGCAGGGGGATGATCAGCACCGCGAACGGGATGATGATCGGGATGAACGCCGGGAACAGCAGTTCGCCCTGCGTGCTGATCGTGCCGGGGTCGATCTGGCCGGTGACCGCGATCGCGGAGGTCGCCATGAGCAGGCCGATCAGCAGCGCGCCCGCGTCGCCCATGAACAGCTTCGCCGGGTGCCAGTTCAACGGCAGGAACCCGAGGCACGCGCCGACCACGACGACCGCGAGCAGCGACGCGAGGTTGAAGTAGTTCGTCGGCGAGGTCTGCTGCACCAGCAGGTACGAGTAGAGGTAGAACACGCCGCTCGAGATGAGCGCGACGCCCGCGACCAGCCCGTCGAGGCCGTCGATGAAGTTGATGGCGTTCATGACGAGCACGATCGTGAACACCGTGATGATCGCGCTCATCCACGACGAACCCACGATGAGCCCGCCGTCGGGCCCGAGCCCGATCGGCAGCGACACGATCGACACGCCCTGCCAGGCGATGAGCCCCGCTGCCAGGAACTGGCCGGCGAGCTTGGTCATCCAGTCGAGGTCCCAGATGTCGTCGGCGACGCCCATGCCGACGATGAGGGCCGCGGCGACGAGGATCGCGAGCACCTGCCAGCGGTCCTGGAAGATGATCGACACGTTCGCGAACCGGTCGATGCCGAGCGTCGACACCCACGCGGCCGCCCCGACCGCCGCGAGGATGCCGGCGAACATCGCGATGCCCCCGAGCCGCGGGGTGGGGCGGGTGTGCACGTCGCGCTCGCGGATCTTCGGGTAGAGCCGGTACTTCAGGCTCAGCTTCCAGACCACGATCGAGCCGGCGAAGGTCACGATCGCCGCGACGAGCGCGAGGGCGACGAACAGGGTCATGAGGCGGCGGCGTCCGTTCGGTCGTCGGCGGTTGCCGCGGCGTCCGCATCGTCGGCGGATGCCGCGGGGTCCGCGTCGTCGGCGGATGCCGCGGGGTCCGCATCGCCGACGGATGCCGCGGCATCCGCATCGTCGCCGGCGCCTGCAGCGGACTTCGCGGCGTCGGAGTCGTCGATGAGCTCGGGCGCGCCGTCCGTGGCGGTCGGCGCGATCACCGTGGGGACCGGAGCGACGAGCTCCTCCCCCACGACCGCGACGATCCGCTCGCGCGAGATCACGCCGGCTCGCACGATGCGGAGCTCACCGGAGGCGTCGGCGCCGAGCCCGGTCGCGTCCACGATGGTCGACGACGTGTCGGCCGGGCGCTCGCCGATCGCCTCGTACTCCGTGCCCGCCTCGCCGCCGTCGAGGTACACCGCGACGCGGTCGCCGAGCATGTCCTGTGCCGCCTGCGCGGTCGTCGCCGACGGCATGCCGGAAAGGTTCGCCGAGGACACCGCGAGCGGGCCCGTCTCCGAGAGCAGCTCGAGCGCGATGCGGTTCGCCGGCATCCGCAGCGCGACGGTGCCGCGCGTCTCGCCCAGGTCCCACTGCAGTGACGGCTGCGCGCGAAGGATCACGGTGAGCCCACCCGGCCAGAACTCGGCGACGAGCTTGCGCACCGCCTCGGGCACCTCGACGGCGAGCGCGTCGAGCGTGGGGATGCCGGGGATCAGCACCGGTGGCGGCGACGTGCGCTCGCGCCCCTTGGCGTCGAGGAGGCGCTGCACGGCCTCCGCGCTGAAGGCGTCGGCGGCGAGGCCGTAGACGGTGTCGGTGGGGATGACGACGAGCTCGCCGCTGCCGATGGCGCGGCGGGCGAGGCGCATGCCGGCGAGGAGCTCGGACTCGACCGAGCAGTCGTGGAAGGAAGTCATGGCCCGACGATTCTAGACGCGGCGGCATGCCGGCGGCTGGGCATGACGGATGCCGCGGGCCGGTCCGACCTCATGGCATCCGTGCTCGCCGCCGCGGGGCGTCAGCGCCGGCCCGACCTGCGCCGGAAGAGCCAGGCCCCCCACCCGGCCGCCACCGCGACGAGCAGCACGCACCAGCCCACCGCCCACCAGGCCGAGTCGCCCATCGGCGTGCCCGTCAGCAGGCTCCGGATGGTCTCGATGACCGGCGTGATCGGCTGGTGCTCGGCGAACCACGCGAGCCAGACGGGCAGCGTGTCGACGGGCACGAACGCGCTCGACAGGTACGGCAGGAACAGCAGGACGAAGCCGTAGGCGCTCGCCGCGTCCGGACTCGACGCGGCCAGGCCGATCGCCGCGAACAGGGTGGTGATCGCGAGGATGTACAGCGCGACCATCGCGAGCGCGGCGACCCACTCGAGCGGTTCTGCGCTGGGCCGGAAACCGACGAGGACCGCGACCGCGATGACGATGCCCGTCGCGAAGAGGTTCCGGAGCAGGCTCGCGACGACGTGACCCGTGAGCACGGCGCCCGCCCGCAGCGGCATCGTGCGGAAGCGGTCGATGATTCCGGTCGTCATGTCGCGGGCGACGTAGAGGGCCGTCGAGCTCGCGCCGAATCCGGCGCAGAGCAGGATGATGCCGGGTACGACGTAGTCGACGTACCCGCCCGACGGATCCAGGGCGCCGCCGAACACGTAGGTGAACAGCAGCATCAGCATGGTCGGCAGGATCACGGCCATGAGCAGCGCCTCGGCGTCGCGCAGCGAGTGGGTGATGCTCCGGCGGATGAAGACGGCCTCGGCGGTGAGCCCGGAGGGGCGCCGGCGGACCGCGGCCGGCGCGGCGGCGGGCGGGTGCTGGATCAGGGTGGTCACGGTCGGCCCTTCGTTCCGATGAGGTCGCGGTCGGCCCGCACGGACATCGCCGGACCCGAGGTGATGGCGAGGAAGACGTCGTCGAGGCTCGGGCGCCGGATGTCGACCCTCGCCCCGTCGACGGCGGATGCCGCGAGCCGGTCGAGTTCGTCGACGGCGGCGCGGAGCCCGTGGACGGTGCCGTCGGTCGGCAGCTCCGCGAGCACCTCGTCGTCGGGGCCGACGAGCCGGACGGCCTCGCCGCCGACCGCGGCCTTGAGCTCGGAAGCGGTGCCTTCGGCGGCGACCCGTCCGCCGTGGAGGACGGCGATGCGGTCGGCGAGCCGGTCGGCCTCCTCGAGGTACTGCGTGGTGAGGAACACGGTGGCGCCGTCGCCGGCGATCTCGCGGATGACCCTCCAGAGCTCCTGCCGGCTGCGGGTGTCGAGCCCGGTCGTCGGCTCGTCGAGGAAGACGACGGCGGCCGGGACCACGAGGCTCAGGGCGAGGTCGAGCCGACGGCGCATGCCGCCGGACCAGGTCGCGACGCGGCGGCCCGCGGCATCCGCGAGGTCGAACCGGTCGAGCAGCTCCTCGGCCCGGTCGCGCGCGGCACGGGCGCCGAGCCCGGAGAGCCTGGCGAGCATGACGAGGTTCTCGCGACCCGTGAGCATCTCGTCGACGGCGGCCGACTGGCCGGTGAGGCTGATCCGCGCCCGAACTCCGTCGGGGTCGGCGATCACGTCGACCCCCGCGACCGACGCCGTGCCCGCGTCGGGGCGGACGAGCGTCGTGAGGATGTCGATGGTCGTGGTCTTCCCGGCGCCGTTCGGCCCGAGCAGGGCGAACACGGTGCCGGTCTCGACCGCGAGGTCGAGGCCGGTCAGGACCTCGGTCGCGCCGAATCGCCTGGCGATTCCGCGCGCATCGATGGCGAGCATCATGGCACCTCCGCGTATATCACGTAAACTGTGTATGACGTGCACGTCGGTTTAAGTAATACACAGTTCTACACTGGACGCAACCGTCGCCCGCCGATTGGAGCCGGATGACCGCCGAGACGCCCATCGAGCCCGAGCTGCCGCGCGGCGTCGCCCTCGCCTGGGGCGTCGCCGCCAACCCCCAACGCGGTCCGAAACGGGAGATGAGCATCGAGCGCATCGTCGACGCCGCAGTCGAGATCGCCGATGCGGAGGGTCTCGCCGCGGTCTCGATGAGCCGGGTCGCCCAGTCGCTCGGCTACACGACCATGTCGCTCTACCGGTACGTGACCGCCAAGGACGACCTGCTCGTCCTCATGCAGGAGCGGGGAACGGGCCTGCCACCCGAGCCCGATCCCGACCTCGACCCCGCCGACTGGCGCAGCCGGCTCCGGGCCATCGGGCACGCGCAGCTCGAGGTGCAACGGCAGCACCCGTGGCTGCTCGACGTGTCCATCCAGGGCACCCCGGTGACGCCGAACAACCTCGCGTGGATGGATGCGATGCTCGACACGCTCGCCGACACGCCCCTCGACGAGGACGAGCGCGTCGCGACCATCCTGCTGGTGACGGGCCAGGTCCGCTGGCAGAGCACCATCGAGCGTTCCTACGACGTCGCGGCACGCGAGGCAGGCGTCGATCCGCAGGCGATCGACGACGGCCGCTCGGCCATCCTCGACGCCCTCGTCACCGCCGAGCAGTTCCCGGCGCTGCGTCGCGCGGTCGACGCCGGAGTGTTCGCACGCGCCGACGACGACCCGTTCGGCTTCGGACTCGAGCGCGTGCTCGACGGCGTGGCCGACTACATCGACACGCGCGCGCGCCGCGGCCGCTGACCCGTCGAGCGGATGCCGCGGCTCAGCGCCGGGCGGTCGTGACCCGGTCGCGCCCCGTGAGGTCGCGGTGGTGCGCGATCGCGTGCCATCCGTCACCAGCGAGGAGCGCGGCGATGTCGGCGGACTGCGCCTCCCCGTGCTCGATCATGAGCGCGCCGCCCGGATGCAGCAGCGCGAGCGCCCGGCGTGAGAGCACCCGGACCACGTCGAGCCCGTCGGCGCCGCCGTACAGGGCCCGCTCCGGGTCGTGGAGCCGCACCTCGGGGTCACGGGGGATCGCGCCCTGCGGGATGTACGGCGGGTTGGAGGCGACGACCGCGGCCCGGCCCTCGAGTTCGCCGAGCGCGTCGGCGAGGTCGCCGAACACGAGCGACAGGTTCGGCGCGCCGACCTCCTCGACGTTGCGACGCGTCCACGGGAAGGCCTCGGGCGAGTTCTCGACCGCGTACACGCGCGCATGCGGGACCTCGGTCGCCATCGACAGGGCGATCGCACCGCTGCCCGACCCGAGGTCGAGCGCGATCGGCTCGGGCTCGGCCGCAGCGCGCAGTGCATCGATGGCCAGCTGTGCGAGCAGCTCGGTCTCCGGACGCGGGACGAACACGCCCGGGCCGACCGCGAGCTCGAGCGACCGGAACGCGGCCGTGCCGGTCAGGTGCTGCAACGGCTCGCGGCGCGCGCGGCGCGCGACGAGCGAGTCGAGCGTCGCAGCATCCGCGGGCCCCAGCTCGCCGCCCACGACGAGCCGCGCGTGCACGCCGCCGCGTGACAGCCCGAGCACATGGCCGACCAGCAGGTCGGCGTCGACCTCGGGGTCGGGCACGCCCGCGGACCTGAGCGCGGCGACCGCCTCGTCGCGAACCTGGCGGAGCGGACGCGGACCGGTCGGTGGCAGTGGAGCATTCACGCAAAGGAATGTAACCCACCGCCCGGGGCATCGATCGCGTCCGTAAGCTTGATCGCGGCACTCGCCGACGTCACGAGAGGGAGCATCATGGCTCAGGTCTACGAGAACATCACCGAGGTCTTCGGGCGCACGCCGCTCGTGAAGCTGAACAGGGTGACGGATGGCGCCGAGGCCACGGTGCTCGGCAAGCTCGAGTTCTACAACCCCTCCGCGAGCGTGAAGGACCGCCTCGGCATCGGCATCGTCGACGCCGCCGAGGCCTCCGGCGAACTGAAGCCGGGCGGCACCATCGTCGAGGGCACGAGCGGCAACACCGGCATCGCGCTGGCCATGATCGGCGCGGCCCGAGGCTACCGGGTCGTCATCGCGATGCCCGAGACCATGAGCAAGGAGCGCCGCGCGCTGCTGCGCGCGTACGGCGCCGAGCTCGTGCTCACCCCCGGGTCGGAGGGCATGAAGGGCGCGGTCGCGCGCGCCGAGCAGATCGCCGCCGAGACGCCCGGCGCGGTGCTCGCGAAGCAGTTCGACAACCAGGCGAACGTCGACATCCACCGGCGGACGACCGCCGAGGAGGTCTGGAACGACACCGACGGCGGTGTCGACATCTTCGTCTCCGGCATCGGCACGGGCGGCACCCTCTCGGGCGTCGGCCAGGTGCTCAAGGAGCGCAAGCCCGAGGTGCAGATCGTGGGGGTCGAGCCGCTCGAGTCGCCGATCCTCAACGGCGGGCAGCCCGGTCCGCACAAGATCCAGGGCATCGGCGCCAACTTCGTGCCCTCGATCCTCGACCGCGAGGTCTACGACGAGATCATCGACGTCGACATCGACCAGGCCGTCGCCACCGCGCGCCGCCTCGGCGTCGAGGAGGGCATCCTCGGCGGCATCTCGTCGGGCGCGACCGTCTACGCGGCCGCGCAGCTCGCCAAGCGCCCCGAGAACGCCGGCAAGACGATCGTCGTGATCCTCGCCAGCTACGGCGAGCGGTACCTGTCGACGGTGCTCTACGAGGGGCTGCTCGACTGATCCCAGACTGCGTCTGGTTGACTGAACCGGTGGGAATCCTCGGCAGCCTCAGGGAAGACATCGCGACCGCACGCTCCCACGACCCCGCCGCACGCAGCCGGATCGAGATCGTGCTCGCCTACTCCGGCCTGCACGCCATCTGGTCCTACCGGCTCGCCCACCGCATGTGGCAGGTGCCGTTGCTGCGCCTGCCCGCGCGGCTGCTGTCGCAGGTCACGCGCTTCCTCACCGGCATCGAGATCCACCCGGGCGCGACCATCGGCCGGCGCTTCTTCATCGACCACGGCATGGGCGTCGTGATCGGCGAGACCGCGGTCGTCGGCGACGACGTGATGCTGTACCACGGAGTCACGCTCGGCGGGAAGGCGCCGCGCGGCGCCCCGAAGGGGGCCAAGCGCCACCCCACGCTCGGCGACGGCGTGACCGTCGGTGCGGGGGCGAAGGTGCTCGGCGACATCGAGGTCGGCTCCTGGAGCGCGGTCGGCGCGAACGCCGTCGTCACCCGCAGTGCACCCGCGCACTCGCTGCTCGTGGGCATCCCGGCCGTCGCGAAGCCCCTGCTTCCGGCGACCGCCGACGCGGCCCGCGGCATGCACGATTGGCATGTCGACTTCCACATCTGAACGAGCGGATGCCGCGGCATCCGCTCACCGGACCCCGGCCGCCAGCGGTGAGGGCGCCTACTGGTCGCCGATCGCGGCGAGCCGTGCCTCCTCGTCGGCCTTGATCGCCGACTCGACGACGGGATCGAGCGCGCCGTTCATCACCTGGTCCAGGTTGTACGACTTGTAGCCCGTGCGGTGGTCGGCGATGCGGTTCTCGGGGAAGTTGTAGGTGCGGATGCGCTCGGACCGGTCCATCGTGCGGATCTGCGACTTGCGCGCGTCGGATGCCGCGGCGGCGAGCTCCTCCTGCTGACGTGCCAGGAGGCGCGCGCGGAGGACGCGCATGGCCGCCTCGCGATTCTGCAGCTGCGACTTCTCGTTCTGCATCGCGACGACGATGCCCGTGGGCACGTGCGTGATGCGCACCGCGGAGTCGGTCGTGTTCACCGACTGGCCGCCCGGACCCGACGAGCGGTACACGTCGATCTTGAGGTCGTTCTGGTTGATCTCGACCTCTTCGGGCTCGTCGACCTCGGGGAAGACGAGCACGCCCGTGGTCGACGTGTGGATGCGCCCCTGCGTCTCGGTGACGGGCACGCGCTGCACGCGGTGCACGCCGCCTTCGTACTTCAGGTGCGCCCAGACGCCCTGCGACGGATCGGTCGCGTTCGACTTGATCGCGACCTGCACGTTCTTGTACCCGCCGAGGTCGGACTCGTCGGACTCGAGCATCTCGGTCTTCCAGCCCTTCGACTGGGCGTACTGGATGTACATGCGCAGCAGGTCGGCCGCGAAGAGCGCGCTCTCGGCGCCGCCCTCGCCGCCCTTGATCTCCATGATCACGTCGCGACCGTCATCGGGGTCCCGCGGGATGAGGAGGCGCCGGAGCCGCTCCTGCGACGCCGCGAGGTGCTCCTCGAGCGTCGGCACCTCGTCGGCGAACGCCTCGTCCTCCTTGGCGAGCTCGCGCGCCGCCTCGAGGTCGGCCTGCGCCTGCAGCCAGGCGTCATGCGCGGCGACGATGCGGCTGAGCTCGGCGTAGCGCCGGTTCACGCGTTTCGCTCGCCCGGCGTCGGCGTGCAGCGCCGGGTCGGCCAGCTCCTCCTGGAGCCGGCCGTGCTCGGCGATCAGTGCCTGGACGGACTCGAACATGCTCAGCGGTGGTGGTCGGCGTCGTGCCCGTGACCGTTGCCGTTGCCGCCGACCGGCGCGTTCTTCTGCATGAGCAGGAGGAACTCGGTGTTCGACTGCGTCTCGCGAAGGCGGCCGAGTACGGCCTCGAGGGCCTGCTGCGGCTCGAGCCCCGCGAGCGCGCGACGGAGCTTCCAGGTGATCTTGACCTCGTCGGGCGAGAGCAGCATCTCCTCGCGGCGCGTGGACGACGCGTTGACGTCGACCGCGGGGAAGATGCGCTTGTCGGCGAGCTGGCGCGACAGGCGCAGCTCGGAGTTGCCGGTGCCCTTGAACTCCTCGAAGATCACCTCGTCCATCTTCGACCCGGTCTCGACGAGGGCCGTGGCGAGGATGGTGAGCGAACCGCCGTTCTCGATGTTGCGCGCTGCGCCGAAGAACCGCTTCGGCGGGTAGAGCGCCGACGCGTCGACGCCGCCCGAGAGCACGCGACCGGATGCCGGTGCCGCGAGGTTGTACGCGCGTCCGAGGCGGGTGATCGAGTCGAGCAGCACGACCACGTCGTGACCCAGCTCGACGAGGCGCTTGGCGCGCTCGATCGCGAGCTCGGCGACCGTGGTGTGGTCCTCCGCGGGACGGTCGAAGGTCGACGCGATGACCTCGCCCTTGACCGTGCGCTCCATGTCGGTGACCTCTTCGGGGCGCTCGTCGACGAGCACGACCATGAGGTGGACCTCGGGGTTGTTGGTCGCGATGGCGTTCGCGATCTGCTGCAGCACGATCGTCTTGCCCGCCTTGGGCGGCGCGACGATGAGTCCGCGCTGGCCCTTGCCGATGGGTGCGACGAGGTCGATGATGCGCTGGGTGAGCTTGGTCGGCTCGGTCTCGAGGCGCAGGCGCTCCTGCGGGTAGAGCGGCGTGAGCTTCTGGAAGTCGACGCGCGCGGCGGCCTCCTCGCCGTTCTGGCCGTTGACCGAGTCGATCTTCACGAGCGCGTTGTACTTCTGGCGGCTGTTGCCCTCGCCCTCGCGCGGCTGCTTGATCGCGCCGACGACCGCGTCGCCCTTGCGCAGGTGGTACTTCTTCACCTGGCCGAGCGAGACGTAGACGTCGCTCGGACCGGGGAGGTACCCCGTGGTGCGCACGAACGCGTAGTTGTCGAGCACGTCGAGGATGCCCGCGATGGGGATGAGCACGTCGTCGTCGAGGATCTCGGGCTCGACCTCGTCGCCGCCGCCCTGGCCGCGGCGCTTGCGGTCGCGATAGCGGTTCCGGCGCCCGCCGCCCTCGGCATCGCCCTGCTGGTCGCCACGGCCCTGGTCGCCGCGGCCCTGCTGGCCACGACCGCCCTGCTCCTTCTGGCCCTTGTCGGCGTCGCCCTGGCGCTCGTCGGCCTGGTCGTCCGACCGGCGGCCGTCCTGGCCCTTGCCGGCCTCCTGGCCCTTGCCGCCCTGGCGGTCGCCATCGTTCTTCTGCTCGGGCTTCTGGGCCTCGCCGCGGTCGCCGCGGTCGCGGTCGCCGCCGCGTCGGCCGCGGTTGCGGCTGCGACCCTGGCGGGGCTCCTTCTCGGGCTGCTCGCCCTCGGGCTCGCCTTCGGCAGCGGGGCCGCGGCCGGTGTCCTCACCCGCGCCGCCGGTGGCGGCGGCGAGCTCCTCGCGGACGGCGGCGCGCGCGGCTTCGCGGGCGTCGTCTCCGGAGGCGGGGGCCTCGGCCTTCAGGTCACCGGGCACGAGGTCGACGCCGCTCAGTCCGGCGTTCGCGTGCTGGCCGGCTGCCGTCGCGCTCGTCGCGCGGCGCGGCTGGCGCCCGCGGCGGGCCGGCGCGGCCTCGGCGGGCGGCGCCTCGACGACGGATGCCGCGACGACGGGCTCCGACACGGGGCCCCCGTCTCCCACGGGGCTCGCGGTCTCGGCGGACTCGGCCTCGAGGCCGGGGAGCGCCGGTTCGGCGGTCGCGGAGCCCGCGGCGTCGCCGACGGCGTCGGTGCCGTCGGCGGCGTCGCGGTGAGCGGAGATCAACTCCACGAGTTCTCCCTTGCGGCGCTTGGAGGCGCCCGCGATGCCGAGCGAGGCGGCGAGCTCCTGGAGCTCGACCACCTTCATGGCGGTCAGGGTGGTGCGGTTCGCCACGCCGTCGGCGTGGTCGTTTCCGTTGGTCACTGGGATTCGTCCTTTCCCCTCGCCAGGTGCTGGGTTGGCCGAGGAGAGCTGATCGCGGCGCGACGGAGTCGTGCGCACGAGGCGCAGACTGCGCGTTGCGAAAGCATGAAATGCCGGGAATTGCACGATGCGGCTGGAACGCGAGAGGTGCAGCGTCTGCCGGGTGCGCGACCAGTCTAGCACCCGGCCGACGCCGTCCCGACCACGCGCCACGCCGTCCGGAGAGGATGGTCCGGGATCGCCGGGACGACCGCTCGGACTCAGTCCTCGTCGGCCGGGGTCACGGTCGCTCCGAGGAAGTCGACGGCGAGCGGGAGCGCCTGCCACGGCGTCTCGGCCGCCTCCTCCACGATGCGCATGGCGTCGGCGCGTTCGCTCGGATCGCTCGCGAGCACGAGGATCGACGGGCCGGCGCCCGAGACCACGGCGGGATGCCCCGCTGCGCGCAGCACGCGGATGAGCCGATCGGTCTCGGGCATCGCCTCGGCGCGGTACCGCTGGTGCAGCTTGTCCTCGGTCGCGGCGAGCAGCAGCTCCGGGCTCTGGATGAGCGCCGCGACGAGCAGCGCCGAGCGGGACACGTTGAACACCGCGTCCTCGTGCGGCACCGACTGCGGCTGGAGGCTGCGGGCGAGCGCGGTCGACATCTCGTGCTCGGGCACGAGCACGAGCGGCGACACGCCACGGTGCACCATGAGCTTCTTGTGGCGGGGTCCCTCGGGCGTGACCCATGCGATCGTGAGTCCGCCGAACAGCGCCGGGGCGACGTTGTCGGGGTGTCCCTCGAGCTCGGTCGCGAGTTCGAGCAGCTCGTCGGGCGAGATCTCGACCTCGGGGGCGAGCAGGCCCTTGGCGGCCATCACGCCCGCGACGATCGCGGCGCCCGAGGATCCGAGGCCGCGGCCGTGCGGGATGGCGTTGCGCGCCACCAGCCTGAGCGGCGGCAGCTCCCGCCCGTAGTGCGCGAGGGTGTGCGCGATCGCCCGTACGACGAGGTGCGACTCGTCGACGGGCACCTCGCCCGCGCCGACGCCGTGCACCTCGATGCGGAGGCCGTCGCCGCCGGCCTCGACGTCGAGCTCGTCGTACTGGGCGAGCGCCAGCCCCAGCGTGTCGAAGCCGGGGCCGAGGTTCGCGGAGGTCGCCGGGACCTTGACGTGCACCCGCCGGCCCGCGAGGTCCGGCATCACCGCCGCGGACGCCTCCGCCGACGCGGCGCTCATGCGAGCCCCAGCACCTGGGCGACGTGCGCGGTGTCGGCGGGGACCACGGTCGGCTGCACATCCGACCCGTCGGGCATGCGGAGCGCCCACTGCGGGTCCTTCAGGCCGTGGCCGGTGACGGTCAGCACCACCCGGGCGCCGGCGGGGACCTGACCCGCCTCGGCGCGCTCGAGCAGGCCCGCGACGCTGATCGCCGACGCCGGCTCGACGAAGACGCCGACCTCGGCCGACAGGATGCGCTGCGCCTCGAGGATCTTGTCGTCCTCGATGGCGCCGAAGTAGCCGTCGGTGAGGTCGCGGGCCTCGAGCGCCAGGTGCCACGAGGCGGGGTTGCCGATGCGGATGGCGCTCGCGATCGTCTCCGGGTGCCGAACCGGCTCGCCGAGCACGAGCGGGGCCGACCCGGCGGCCTGGAAGCCGAACATGCGGGGCAGCCTCGTGGCGTTGCCGGCTTCGATGTCTTCCCGGTAGCCGCGCGTGTACGCGGTGTAGTTGCCCGCGTTGCCGACCGGGATGAAGTGGAGGTCCGGCGCGTCGCCGAGCACCTCGACGACCTCGAACGCCGCGGTCTTCTGCCCCTCGATGCGGTCGTTGTTGACCGAGTTGACCAGGTGGACCGGGTAGTTCTCGGCCAGGTCGCGCGCGATGTCGAGGCAGTCGTCGAAGTTGCCCTGGATCTGGATGAGGTGCGCATCGTGCGCGATCGCCTGGCTGAGCTTGCCCATCGCGATCTTGCCCTCGGGGACGAGGACGGCGGCCTTGATGCCCGCGTGCACGGCGTACGCTGCGGCCGACGCCGAGGTGTTGCCGGTCGACGCGGCGATCACGATCTTCGCGCCGCGCTCGACCGCCTTGGTCACGGCCATCGTCATGCCGCGGTCCTTGAACGAGCCCGTCGGGTTCATCCCCTCGAACTTCACCCACACGTCGGCGCCCGTGCGACGCGACAGCGCGGGGGCGGGCAGCAGCGGCGTGCCGCCCTCGCCGAGCGTGACGACGGGCGTGGCATCCGTCACGTCGAGCCGGTCGGCGTACTCGCGGATGACCCCGCGCCATTGGCGCGACGTCGCCTTCGTTGCCTGCTGGTTCACTCTGCTCCTTCGACTCGGATGACGGATGCGACGGAGGTCACGACGGGGCTGTCGGCGAGTGCGCGCACCGTTTCGGCGAGCGCGGACTCACGCGCCTCGTGGGTGCCGATGACCAGCGTAGCCCGGCCCGTCTCATCGCTGATGGTCTGCTCCAGCTCGCCCACGGAGACTCCGTGGTCGGCGAACACGTGCGCGATCGTCGCGAGCACGCCCGGCTGGTCGGCGGCCTCGATCGTGATGGCGTAGCGCGTGATGATGCGGCCGATGTCGAGCACGGGAAGCTCGGCGTGCGTGGACTCGGCAGTGCCGGGTCCGCCGAGCACGTGCCGGCGGGCGATCGCGACCAGGTCGCCGAGCACGGCCGACGCGGTCTGCACTCCCCCGGCGCCGGCGCCGTAGAACATGAGCGGCCCCGCAGCGGCGGCCTCGACGAACACGGCGTTGTTCGCGCCGTGGACGGCCGCGAGCGGGTGCGTGCGGTGCACCATCGCCGGGTAGACGCGCGCCGACACGCCCTCCTCCCCCGTCTCGGGATCGGTGAGCCGCTCGCAGATCGCCAGGAGCTTCACGACGTAGCCGGCGCGCTTGGCGGACTCGACCTGCGCGGCCGTGACGCCCGTGATGCCCTCGCGGTGCACCGACTCGATCGGCACCGCCGTGTGGAAGGCGAGGCTCGCGAGGATCGCCGCCTTCTGCGCGGCGTCGTAGCCGCCGATGTCGGCGGTGGGGTCGGCCTCGGCGTAGCCGAGCTCGGTGGCGGTGGCGAGGGCGTCCTCGAGCGATGCCCCCGTCGTGTCCATGCGGTCGAGGATGAAGTTCGTGGTGCCGTTCACGATGCCGAGGATCCGCTCGATGCGGTCGCCGGCGAGGCTGTCGCGCAGCGGCCTGATGATGGGGATGGCGCCGCCCACCGCCGCCTCGTACGACAGCTGCGCGCCCACCTGCTCGGCGGCGGCGAACAGCTCGGGGCCGTGCGTCGCGAGGAGCGCCTTGTTGCCGGTGACCACGTCGGCGCCCGAGGCGATCGACTTCAGGATGAGCGTGCGAGCGGGCTCGATGCCGCCCATGAGCTCGATCACGATGTCGGCGCCGACGATGAGCGATTCGGCGTCGGTCGTGAACAGCTCGCGCGGCAGGTCGGCGTCGCGCGGCGCGTCGACGTCGCGCACCGCGACGCCGACGAGCTCGATGTGCGCGCCGATCCGGTTGGCGAGCTCGTCGCGCTGGTCGAGCAGCAGGCGCGCGACCTGCGAGCCGACCGAGCCGGCTCCCAGCAGCGCGACGCGGATGGAACGGTATTCGATCATGCGGTGACTCCGTGTCGGTCATCGTCGTGGTCGTCGGACAGCCACGCGTCGCGGGCGAGCAGGTCGTCCTCGGTCTCGCCGCGCACGATAGTGCGCGCGGCGCCGTCGCGCACGGCCACGACCGGGGGTCGTGGCACGTGGTTGTAGTTCGAGGCCAGCGACCAGCAGTACGCGCCGGTCGCGGCGACCGCGAGGAGGTCGCCGGGCGCGACGTCGTGCGGCAGCCAGTCGTGGTCGACCACGACGTCGCCGGATTCGCAGTGCTTGCCCACGACGCGCACGAGCGCGGCGGGCTCGCCCGAGACGCGGGAGGCCAGGCGCACGGTGTACTGCGCGCCGTACATGGCGGTCCGGATGTTGTCGCTCATGCCGCCGTCGACCGACACGTAGTGGCGCCATCCCTCGTCGGTCGGCACCGGCTTGACCGTGCCCACCGTGTAGAGCGTGATACCGGCCGGCCCGATGATCGATCGACCGGGCTCGAACGCGAGCCGGGGCACGGGCACGCCGAACCGTTCGCAGGTGTCGGAGACCGCGCGCGCGATGCCCGCCGCGATCTCCTCGATGGGGGCGGGGTCGTCGGCCTCGGTGTAGGCGATGCCGAACCCGCCACCGAGGTTGAGCTCGGGCACGGGCGCGACGGCGGCGAGGTCGGCGTGCACCGCCAGGAGCCGCTCCGCCGACTCGGCGAACCCCGCGGCGTCGAAGATCTGCGAGCCGATGTGGCAGTGCAGCCCGACGAACTCGAGCGAGGCGTGCGAGCGGATGTCGGCGACGACCCGCCTCGCGTCGCCGAGTGCGATGCCGAACTTCTGGTCCTCGTGCGCGGTCGCGAGGAACTCGTGCGTCGACGCGTGGACCCCCGAGTTCACGCGGAGGCGCACGCGCTGCACGCGGCCGGCCCGGGCCGCGGCATCCGCCACCCGCCCCACCTCGATCTCGCTGTCGATGATGATCGTGCCGACGCCCGCGGCGACCGCGCGCTCGATCTCGGCGACCGACTTGTTGTTGCCGTGGAAGCCGACGTGCCCGGGGTCGGCGCCCGCGGCGAGCGCGACCGCGAGCTCGCCGCCGGTGGCGACGTCGACGCCGAGCCCCTCGTCGGTCATCCAGCGCACGATCGCGCCGGACAGGAAGGCCTTGCCGGCGTAATAGACGACGGCCGTGGTGCCGACGGATGCCGCGGCCTGCTCGAACGCGGCGCGCGTGCGGGCCGCACGGGCCCGGGCGACGGTCTCGTCGACGACGTAGAGGGGCGTGCCGAAGCGGTCGGCGAGCGTGCGGACGTCGACGCCACCGACGACGAGCCGGCCGTCGGCGTCGCGATGCGCGCCCTCGGGCCAGACGTGGGGAGCGAGCGCGTTCGGGTCGCCGGGCGCGGGCGGACGCGCGGGGGCGGGTGCGCTGGATGCCACGGGGAACCTCACGGGGACGCTGGGAACGACGGATCACTCGGACGGCGAGCGAACCCGGATCGGTTCCTGAAGCCTCGGTGCAGGCCACCCTTGTGGGGCGGCCTACGGGCGAGTCTACCGACGGGCGCCGTACCGGCCGAATCGGGTGACGCACGAGGACCCCGTCGGCGCGGGCGGCGGGCCGCCTCGTTCAGCCGCACGTGCCGGTGGTCGCGAGCGTGTCCTCGGCGATGGGCAGGCCGGATGCCTCGAGCCGCACGGTCGCGCCGTCCGGCGTGACGTCGATGCCGGCCAGTTCGACGCCCTCGGGAAGTCGATCGGCGACGCAGACCGGGAAGGGCTCGCCGCCCAGTACGCGGTCGACGAGGTCCGACGCGTCGAGCGTCGCGAAGCCGGCCTGCAGCTCGGCCGCGACGGGCGTCAGCAGGACGCGATCGCCCGCGGCCTCGGGCTCCGCCGTGACCGCGAACCCCACCGTCAGGCCCAGGATGTCGAGTTCGTCGGAGTACGACACGGTGCCGTCGCCGAGGGTGAGCCCGCCGTCGATGGCCTGCGATTCGGCGATCGCGTCGACTGCCGCCTCGTCGACGGATGCCACCGCCTCGGCGCGCTCCACGCTCCCGCCCTCGGCGAGCGGCACGCCGTACGCGGTGACCGTGGCATCGACCTCGACGCCGTTCACGGACAGCTCGGGCGCGGTCGCCACCATCTCGTCCATCCGCCCGGTGGCCGCCTGCCAGAGCGCGGACACCCCGCGGATCTGCACGTCGACCTCGCCCTCGACGCCCTCGGGGAGGTCTCGCTCGATGGCGTCGGCGACGGCGCGCTCGGCGATGCCGCGACCGACCGTCTCGACGAGCACGAGCAGCGCGGCCACGATGACGAGCACCACGCCCACGATGATCGCCGCCCGCGCGCCTCCGGTCGTGCGCCGGCGAGGGCCGCCGTCGGGCTCGACGGGGTCGAGACGGACGGTGTCATCGTCGGATGCAGCCATGGGACGGCAGGCTACATGCGCTCGGGCGCCGACACGCCGAGCAGGTCGAGGCCGTTGCGGATGACCTGGCCGGTCGCGTCGTTCAGCCACAGCCGCGTGCGGTGCAGGTCGCCGACGGGCTCGTCGCCGAGCGGGAGGACGCGGCAGTTGTCGTACCACCGGTGGTAGAGGCCCGCGACCTCCTCGATGTACCGGGCGACGCGGTGCGGCTCGCGCAGCTCGGCAGCCTGGGCGACGATGCGCGGGAACTCCTGGAGCGCGCCGAGCAGTGCCGACTCGGTCTCGTGGTCGAGCAGCTCGGGTGCGAACGAGGAGCGGTCGACGCCCGAGTCGGCGGCGTTGCGGGAGACGGCCGAGGTGCGCGCATGGGCGTACTGGACGTAGAAGACCGGGTTGTCGTTGGACCGGCTCCGCAGCTGCTCGGGGTCGAGCGCGAGCGGGGAGTCGGCCGGATACCGCGCGAGCGTGTAGCGGAGCGCGTCCGTACCGAGCCAGGCCTGGAGGTCGTCGAGCTCGATGATGTTGCCCGCGCGCTTGGAGAGCTTGGCCCCGTTGATGCTCACGAGCTGGCCGATGAGCACCTCGATGTCCTTCTCGGGGTCGTCGCCCGCCGCGCCCGCGAGCGCCTTCAGGCGGTGCACGTAGCCGTGGTGGTCGGCGCCGAGCAGGTAGATCTTGTGCTCGAAGCCGCGGTCGCCCTTGTCGAGGTAGTACGCGGCATCCGCGGCGAAGTAGGTGTAGACGCCGTTGGCGCGGCGGATGACGCGGTCCTTGTCGTCGCCGAAGTCGGTCGTCCGCACCCACACGGCGCCGCCCTCGTCGAAGACGTGTCCCTGCGCGCGGAGCCGCTCGACGGCGGCGTCGATCGCGGACACCCCGTCGTCGTCCTTCGCGTGCAGCGCCCGCTCGCTGGTCCAGATGTCGAAGTGCACGTTGAAGCGCGCGAGCGACTCGCGGATCTCGGCGAGCTGCAGCTCGTAGGCGATCTCGCGTGCGGTGTGCAGCGCGACATCGGCGTCGAGCTCGAGCAGGTGCGGCTCGCGCTCGAGCACGCGAGCGGCGAGGTCGGTCACGTACCGGCCGGGGTAGCCGTTCTCGGGCGTCGGCTCGCCCTTCGCGGCGGCGAGCACCGAGGCGCCGAAGTTGTCCATCTGGTTGCCGGCGTCGTTGACGTAGTACTCGTTCGCGACCTTCGCGCCCGCGGCGCGAAGCACCCGGCCGATCGAGTCGCCGAGCGCGGCCCAGCGGGTGTGCCCGATGTGCAGGGGCCCGGTGGGGTTCGCCGACACGAACTCGAGGTTGATCACGCTGCCCGCGAGCGCATCGACGTGCCCGTAGGCGGGACCGGCGTCGACGATCGACTTCGCGAGCGAGCCCGCGGCCGCGGCGTCGAGCCTGATGTTGATGAAGCCGGGACCGGCGACCTCGGCGCTCGCGACGCCGTCGACGGCGGCGAGGCCCGTCGCGAGCTCACCGGCGAGCTCGCGCGGGCTCGACCCGAGCGGCTTCGCGATGCGGAGCGCGATGCTCGAGGCCCAGTCGCCGTGCTCGCGCAGCTTGGGCCGCTCGAGGGTGACGGCCTCGGGCACGAGGTCGAGCGAGACCTCCTCGCCTGCCGCGCGTCGTCGCTCGACCAGCTCGGAGACGAGGTCGAACAGGACACGCGAGAGATCGGCGGGAGTCACTCGAAGATCCTACCCGTCGCCGTTGATATGGTTTCCCGCATGCCGCGCCCGAACGCCCCACTCCTCCGCTCCGCGGTCGCCCTCGCCGCCGTGCTCGCGCTCGCCGGATGCACGAACCCCGACGACGCTCCCGGCGAGACCGAGCCGCCCGCGGCATCCGGCACCCCGGCCCCGACCGGAACGGCCGAGCCGACGCCCGAGCCGACGGAGGAGCCGCTGCCGTTCGAGGCCGCCTGCACCGAGCTCCTCACGCTCGACCAGATGTACGAGTTCAACCCGAACTACGGCGAGGCGCCCGGGTACGCGCCCGAGTCCGAGGCCGTGGCATCCGTCGCCGAGGCCCAGGGCACCGTGTGCGGCTGGAGCAACCAGACCAGCGGCGAGCTCATCGAGCTCGGCGTCGCGACCCTGCCCCAGGGCGCGTACGCGGCGCAGGTCGGGCAGGCCGCGGTCGACAGCAACGCGGTGCCCACGTACGGCACCCCGCCCGAGGTCGAGGGCTTCTTCACACAGTCCGGCGGTGCCGGGCAGGCGCAGGTGTTCGCCGACGGGTACTGGATCGTGCTGGAGTCCGCGGTGTTCTTCGAACCGGGCGATGCGGAGCAGCTCGTCGCGGCGGTTCGCGCCAACCTCGCGGCCCGCTGACGGGCGCCCGGGACGCCCGCCGCGCGTCATCCGATCGCCGGTGCAGGTGGTAGTGTGAATGGCTGTGCGCCTCCGTAGCTCAGGGGATAGAGCGCCGGTTTCCGGTACCGTAGGTCGGGGGTTCGAATCCCTCCGGGGGCACGTTGTGAAGAGCCGGGTCCACTCAGCCAGCTGAGGGCCCGGCTCGTTCCGTGTCCGCCTTGGGGAGGCGCAGCGCGAGCAGCGCACCGACCAGGCCGAGCACGCCGAGGACCGCGATCGCGAGCGCGTACGAACGCGACGGATCGACGAGCCCGGCGACCAGGATGGTGCCCGCGACGGCGGTGCCGAGCGACGAACCGAGGTTCGAGAAGGCCCGCGAGACGCCCGAGATCTCACCCTGTCGCTCCTCGGTGAACGCGGACTGCACGATGTTCACCGACGGAGTGAGCATGAGACCGAGACCGAGCCCGATGCCGAGCAGGCCGGGTGCGAAGGCCCACGCGCCCGGCAGCGCGGCCACGATCCAGATGAGTCCGGCGATCCCAGCGGAGGTGAGCAGGAATCCGACGATGATGAGCGTGCGCTGCGCGAAGCGGCGGACGAGGCGGCCGGCGGCGAGCGACGAGACGAGCAGCCCCAGGGTCGCGGCCGTGAAGATGATCCCCGTCTCGATCGCGTCGTACCCCCGCACGACCTGCAGGTAGGCCGCCACCGTGAACGACACGCCCATGAGCAGCATCCATTGCAGCACCTGCGTGAGCAGTCCCGTGTTCGAGGTGCGGTTGCGGAAGAGCGTCGGCGACACGAGCGGTTCGCGCCCGGCCCGCTCGACCCTCGCCGAGCGGAACAGGAACCACGCGAGCATTGCGGCGCCGCCGACCAGGAGGACGATCGAGAGCCACAGCTCGTCGTCGAGCGCGAGGATGCCCATCACCAGCGCGATCAGGCCGATCGCCGACAGCACCGCGCCCCCGAGGTCGAAGGAACGGGACGGGTCCGCAGGCAACGGGTCCACGACCTGGCGCGCGAGGAGCAGGATGACCGCGACGACGAGCGCCTGGAACACGAACGCGGCACGCCAGTCGATCGCGAACGTGATGAGCCCGCCGATGAGCGGCCCGGCGGCCGCGCCCAGGCCGCCGAGCGCGCTGATCACGCCGAACGCACGGGCGCGTTCGCGGACGTCGTCGTATCGCAGCGTCGTCAGGATGTACACGGGCGGGATGAGGAGTGCGGTGCCGATTCCCTGGAGCATGGAATACCCGATCATCAGCACGGCCAGGTTCGGCGCGATCGAAGCGGTCAGCGCGCCGACCCCGTAGACGGCGAGGCCGACGAGGAAGAGCCTGCGACGCCCGAAGCGGTCCGTGAGCTTGCTGCCCGGGATCATGAGCGCCGCCATGACGAGGAGGAAGGTCGTGATCGCCACCTGCACGCCCTGGACGGACGTCCCGAGGTCGCGGCTGATGTCGTTGATCATCACGTTCATGTTCGAGCCCGCGTAGCTGCAGATGAACTGCGCAAGCGCGAGCGGCGCGAGCATGCGGGCGGCGGAGCCCGTGCGGTCGGACGTGGCTCGGTCGCTCATCGGACCCCCAAGATGACGCTTCCCCTGCCCGCACCGTTCCCGGCCGTCGGATGCCGCGGTGCGACGAGGAGGACCATACGCTTCCGCCGGCGGGCACGGAACCGACCAAGGTCCCGTTCCGTGCCCGGAGTCGGATCGCTGGACGGGGACTGAAGGTCCGCCGGGAATCCGTGGACGCGCCGAACGGGCCCGCCATAGACTCCAGTCATCCGCTCCGAGGGGAAGGCACTGGCACATGCGGTCGGTTCGAGGGAGTGCGATCGCGATCGCCGCGCTGGCAGCGCTGATGGTCGTCGCACCGGCCGCCGCCGTGCACGCCGAGGACCCCGTCTCGTTCACCGACAGTCCCGTCGTCGACACCGCCGACGCCCTGAGCGCGGCCGAGCTCGCCGACGTGGAGGCCGCGATCGAACGCACGGCCGACGCGAACGGCCGCCAGCTGTTCGTCGCCTACGTCGACGAGTTCACGAACCCGGCGGATGCCGCGGCGTGGGCGACCGACACCGCCAACGCGAACAACATGGGCACCGAGGACTACCTGCTCGCCGTCGCGATCGAGGGCCGCGCCTACTACCTCTCCGCGGCGCAGGACGCGTCGCTCTCGCAGGACGACACCGACCGGATCAGCATCGAGGAGGTCGAACCCGAGCTCCGCGACGGTGACTGGGCGGGCGCGGCCGTCGCGGCGGCCGAGGCGCTCGGAGGCGGGGCGGACGGCGGCGCGTTCGGGTCCGGATTCCTGTGGATCCTGCTCATCGGCGCGGGCGTCGTCGTCGTGATCGCCATCGTGCTCGCGCGACGCCGGCGACGGCAGGCGGCGGTCGGCGCGCCGGGGATCCCCGGCGGGTCCGGCGCCGCGCCCGCGGAACCGCCCGTGCCCATCGAAGAACTGCGCCGCCGCGCCGGGAGCGCCCTCGTCCAGGCCGACGACGCGCTGAAGACGAGCGAGGAGGAACTCGGCTTCGCCACGGCCGGGTTCGGCGAGGAGGCCGCGGCCGGGTTCCGCTCGGCACTCGAGGCGGCGAAGTCCAAGGTCCGCGAGGCCTTCACGCTGCAGCAGCGGCTCGACGACCACGAGCCCGACACCGAGGCGCAGCAGCGCGAGTGGTACGCGGGGATCCTCTCGCTGACCGCGGAGGCGGAGGGCATGCTCGACGAGCAGGCCGACCGCTTCGACGCGCTGCGCGACCTCGAGCAGAACGCGCCGCAGGCCCTCGCCAGGATCGAGGCCGCCGCGCGCTCGGCGGAGGACGGCATCGCCCCGGCCGCGCAACGACTGCAGGCACTCGGTGCGCAGTACGCGGCATCCGCCCTCGCCCCCGTAGCCGACAACCCCGAACAGGCGCGAGCGCGCATCTCGTTCGCGCGCGGCGCGATGGCCGAGGCGAATGCCGCGCTCCAGCGCGGCGAGTCCGGCGCCGCCGCGGTCGAGATCCGCGCCGCCGAGGAGGCCGTCGACCAGGCGCGGCTGCTCTCGGCCGCGGTCGAGAAGCTCGCCGCCGACCTCGTCGAGGCCGACCGCGCGGCGGCGACGGGCGTCGACGACCTCGAGGCCGACGTGCGCACGGCGCGGAGCATGCCGGACCCCGCGCTCGCGGGGCTCGCCGACCGCGTCGAGGCCGAGGCGGCCGCGATCCGCACCGAACTCGCACGGGCCGGGCGGTCGCCGCTCGAGCTCACCGCGCGCGTCGACCGGGTCAACGCCGAGATCGACCGTGCGGTGCAGGGCAGCCGCGATGCTCAGGTGCAGGCCCAGCGCACGCGTGCCGAGCTCGACCGCACCCTGCTCGCCGCGCGCACGCAGGTGCAGGCCGCCGAGGACTACCTCGTCGCCCGCCGCGGCGCGATCGGCTCGGAGGCGCGCACGCGCCTCGCCGAGGCAGGGCGCCTCCTCGTCGAGGCGCAGTCGCACGCAGTGCCCGACCCCGCCCGCGCACTCGCCACCGCCCAGCGTGCCGAGCAGCTCGCCGGCCAGGCGATGTCGCTCGCGCAGCAGGACGTGAGCGGCTTCGGTGCCGGGATGCCGGCCGGCGGCGGCATGTTCGGCGGACAGCCCGCCCGTGGCGGCGGCGGCGACGTCTTCGGCGCGGTCCTCGGCGGCATCCTCATCAACTCGATGATGGGCGGCGGAGGCGGCGGCGGGATGTTCGGCGGAAGCGGCGGCGGGCGGCGCACCGGCGGCTTCGGCGGCGGCGGATTCGGCGGCGGCCGCTCGCCCGGCAGCTTCGGCGGATCCGCCACCCGATCCAGACGAGGAAGCGGAGGACGGTTCTGACCGTCCCCGCCCATGATGACCCGATGACCACCAACCGGAAGGAAGCCACGATGTCCAAGCAGTCCATCTTCGGACGCATCTCGCAACTGCTGCGAGCCAACGTCAACGCGCTCATCGACCAGGCCGAGGACCCTCAGGTCATGCTCGACCAGATGGTGCGCGACTTCACGAACTCGATCGCCGACGCCGAGGCGGCCATCGCCGAGACGATCGGCAACCTGCGCCTCCTCGAGGACGACCACCGCGAGGACGTCGAGGCGGCGCGCGAGTGGGGCGACAAGGCGCTCGCGGCGAGCCGGAAGGCCGACGAACTGCGCACCGCAGGCGACGCCGCCGGCGCCGACAAGTTCGACAACCTCGCGAAGGTCGCGCTGAGCCGCCAGATCTCCTCCGAGAACGAGGCCCGCGCGGCCGAACCGCAGATCGCGGCGCAGACCGAGGTCGTCGACAAGCTCAAGAGCGGCCTCAACGGCATGAAGCAGAAGCTGGTCGAGCTGCAGAACAAGCGCTCCGAGCTCATCGCGCGCGCGAAGACCGCGGAGGCGCAGCAGCAGGTGCATGCGGCGGTCAAGTCGATCGACATCCTCGACCCGACGAGCGAGATCGGCCGCTTCGAGGACAAGATCCGCCGCGAGGAGGCCAAGGCGCGCGGCCAGGCCGAGCTCGCCGCGTCGAGCATCGACGCGCAGTTCAACGAACTCGACGACCTCGGCGAGCTCACCGAGGTGGAGGCCCGGCTCGCAGCGATGAAGGCAGGCGGGTCGTCGCAGGGGCAGATCGCCTCGAACTGACGCGAGCGGATGCCGCGCGGCACGACGCCCGCGGCATCCGCCCCTCCACGACCCACGGAAGGAACCGCGATGCACGCCGACGACGAGCGCGCCCTGGTCGACCGCATCCCCGACCGCCTCGCCGCGCACTTCCCGGAGATCGCGCGCGAGCGCATCGCGGAGGTCGTGGAGGAGGAGTACCGACGGTTCGACGGGCGTCCGATCCGCGACTTCGTGCCGGTACTGACCGAGCACCAGGCCCGCGATCGGCTCCGGGGCGAGGGCGCCGCCGAGGTGTTCGCATCGCCGCCCGAACTCGCGTCGGACGAGCTCGGCTCGACGACGCCCGACCATGACGCGTCGATCCGCGCGTCCCTGCCGCGCGCGCTCGAACCGCGCGCCGGCGAGACCCGCCCCGAGGCGACGACCGGCCCGCCGGTGACCCTGCTGAACGGCGACCTCGGAGGAGGCCCGGCATGACTCCGGCCGGCCGCGCGGGGCCATGAGCCCCGACGAGGCGGCCGCCGCGCTCGGCGTGCGCCGCGATGCCGACGCCGCCGAGATCGACCGGGCGTACCGCAGGCTCGCGCGCGACCTGCACCCAGACCGCTTCACCGGCCGGCCCGCCGAGGAGATCCGCGCCGCGAGCGACCGGTTCATCGAGGTGACGCGTGCGCACGAGGTCCTGCTCGCCGCACCGCGCCGACCCGCGGCATCCGCGCGCATCGTCGTCGACCGGCCGCCGGCGGACGCCGCCGCACCGCGCGCCGAACCGGTTCGCCCGTTCGGCTGGTGGCTGTTCGGCGCCTGGGCGGCGCTGCTCGCGGCCGGCGCGGTCCTGTCCACGGGGACCGGCCCCGTGTTCACGCCGGCCGACCTGTGGCTCCGCCTGGGACTGCTCATCGCCTTCGCCCTGGCGACCGCGCTCACCGGGCGACGCTGGGTGTGGCGCGTGACGCTCGTGCTGCTCGCACTCAGCGGCGCCGCGGTGATCGCGTCCACGACCGTCGGCGGCCTGCTGGGGCTGGGCTTCATGGCGATCGCCTGCTTCGGACTCGCGGTGCAGGGCCGGCTCGTGCGCTTCCCCGACCAGTAGCCGCCTGCCCCGTCGAGACGTGGCGCAACGCGTGCCGCGCGGAACATACTTGGAGCATGCCGGCCGCCTTCCTCGTCATCCCCGAGTGGCAGGGCTCCGTTTCGTCCCGTGCGATGAGCCATGCCGATGGCGCGCACGCGATCCACGGCGACCTCCCCTCCTCGTCCACCGTGCTCGTCGACGTCCCGGTGGAGGCGGGCGAGGCGCTCGGCACGGGCGTGCAGCGCTACAGCGCCGTCCGCCGCGTGCGCGATCGGGCGGCCGCGGCGCTCGCGTCGGCCGCCGGCACGCCGATCGTGATCGGCGGCGACTGCGGGGTGGCGCTCGCGTCCGCCGCTGCGGCATCCGCTCGCCACCCGGACGACCTGGCAGTGCTCTGGCTCGATGCCCACCCCGACCTCAACACGCCCGAGACGAGCCCGTCCGGCGCGTTCAACGGCATGGTGCTGCGCGCGATCGCCGGCGACGGCGCCGATGGACTGGTGCTCGACTCGGGGGCCGGCGTGCCCCCGGCTCGCATCGTGATCGCGGGTGCCCGCGCAGTCGACGACGGCGAGCAGGCGTTCATCGACGAACACCGCATCGCGATGCTCTCGATCGACGAGCTCCGCGAGCCGCAGCGCACGCTCGAAGCGCTCGCGGCCACGGGCGCGCGCAACGTGTACGTCCACGTCGACCTCGACGTCCTCGACCCGTCGGCCCTCGCGGGGCTCTCGTCACCCATGCCGTTCGGCGTCGACGCCTCCGAGCTCGTCACGCTGCTGAAGGCCGTCGTCGAGCGCTTCCCGCTCGCCGGCGCGTCGATCGCCGGCTTCACCCCCTCGTCGCCCGATGCGGCGGTCGACGACCTGCCCACGATCCTGCGGGTGGTCGGCGCGCTCGCGACGGGCGCGGCATCCGCCGCCCGATGAGACGACCGGAACGGATGCCGCGGCGCGGGCGCGCTGCATAGGCTGTGACCACACCCTCCGGCACGAGACGGGGGCCGCCGGAGGGAGTACGCATGGAGCGCGAGATCGACGTGGTGGTGCTGGGCGCCGGAGCATCCGGCGAGAACGTCGCCGACCGCGCACGTGCCGCCGGGCTCGGCGTCGCGATCGTCGAGCACGAGCTCGTCGGCGGCGAATGCTCCTACTGGGCGTGCGTGCCCTCGAAGACGCTGCTGCGCAGCACCACCGCCCTCCGCGCGGCACGGCGCCTGCCCGGCGCGGAGGCAGCGGTGACGGGCGAGCTCGACGTTGCGGCGGTGCTCGCCCGGCGCGACTACTGGGTGTCCGAATGGGACGACCACAACGGCGTCGACTGGGTCGCGAGCATCGGCGCCGAGGTCGTGCGCGGCCACGGCCGGCTCGACGGCGAGCGACGGGTCGTCGTGACGCAGGACGACGGTGAGGAGCTCGTGCTCCTGGCCCGGCACGCGGTCGCGGTGTGCACCGGCTCGACGCCGACGGTTCCCCGCATCCCGGGCCTCGCCGACGCGCGCCCGTGGACGAGCCGCGACGCGACGAGCGCGCGGAGCGTGCCTCGCCGGCTCGCCGTGATCGGCGGCGGTGTCGTCGCGGCCGAGATGGCCTCGGCCTATGCCGGATTCGGCACCGAGGTCACGGTGCTGGTTCGCCACACGATGCTCGGCACGATGGAGCCCTTCGCCGGCGAGGCGGTCGTCGCGGGCCTGCGCGCCGCGGGTGCGACGGTGCGGCTCGGCGTGACGCCCGACCGAATCGAGCGAGACGCCGACGATGCCGTGGTCATCACGCTCGAGGGTGGCGAGACGTTCATCGTCGACGAGGTGCTCGTCGCTACGGGCCGCACGCCGCGCACCTCGGGCCTCGGCCTCGAATCCGTCGGCCTGGAACCCGGCGCCTGGATCGAGGTCGACGACACGCTCGCGGCGGTCGCGGCATCCGATCCCGATGCGGACGGCGGCGTGCCGTGGCTCTACGCCGTCGGAGACGTGAACCATCGCGCGCTCTTCACCCACCAGGGCAAGTACCAGGCGCGCGCCGCCGGTGACGTGATCGCCGCGCGGGCGCTCGGCGGCGCCGTCGATGACGGGCGGTTCGGCGTGCACGCGGCGACCGCGGACCACGTCGCCGTGCCCGGCATCGTGTTCGGCGATCCCGAGGTCGCGACCGTCGGGCACACCGCCGCGCGGGCCGCCGAGGCCGGCATCGACGTGCGCCTCGCCGAGGTCGGATTCTCATCGGTGACCGGTGCGGGCATCCTCGCCGACGGGTACGACGGACGAGCCCGCCTCGTCATCGACGCCGAACGCGGCGTCGTGGTGGGCGCGACCTTCGTCGGGCAGGACACCGCCGAGCTCGTGCACGCGGCGACGATCGCGATCGTCGGCGAGGTGCCGGTCGAGCGGCTCTGGCACGCCGTGCCCGCCTTCCCGACGCTCAGCGAGGTGTGGCTGCGGCTGCTGGAGTCGCTCGGCCGTCCCGAGGCGCGCGCGTGAGCCGCATGTACCGGGTCCGGCTGACGGACTCCCCCGTCAGCGCGGCCGGGTACTGGTGGGCGACCGCCGTCGGATTCGCGTGGGGATTCCTGTGGAGCAGGGGCCGCATCGAACGGCGCCGCGGACTCGTCGTCTTCCGCGGAATGCCGAGGTGGACGTTCGGGCGGGGCGGATCGTGCGTCGGCGGCTGCTACCTCACGTCGTCGAACGTCTCGCACGCGGTGCTGGGGCACGAGGCGATCCATCGCGCGCAGTGGCGGAAGTACGGGATGCTCTTCCCGATCCTGTACTGGGTGTCGGGCCGGAACCCGCTTGCCAACCGGTTCGAGGTCGAGGCCGGACTCGAGGCCGGCGGCTACCTGCCCCGACGGCCCGGGCGCGAGGCGCGCCCGGGCCGCAAGGCGGCGTCCGCCGGCTGACCGGCTCGAGTCAGTCCGTCGGCTCGACGGCCGCCGAGAGCGCCTCGACGAGCTCGTCCAGGCCGTAGGTGAGCGAGAGCGCGGTGGGCGGCGAGACGGCGGCGATGAGCTCGGTGCCGACGACCTGCGCGACCTGTCCGCGCGAGACCGCGGGGATCGCCGATATCGGCGCCGACTCGAGGAACGCGTCGGCCTCGGCCTGCGTGTCGTGGTAGCTCAGGATGAGGTCCGACCCGAGCTGGTCGAGCTGCTCGTAGCTGAGCGTGAAGTAGAAGGGCGAGTCGCCGTTCTGGAGCTCGGCGACGGAGGGTGCGTCCTCGAGCCCGAGCGCGGAGAGGAACTCCACGCGCGAGTCCTCGGGCGTGTAGACGTAGAACGTGCCGGCGGTGTCCCAGACGGCGGCGACCGTGTTGCCGGCGAGCTCGGGGTGCTCGCCTGCCGTGGCGGCCAGTTCGGCGTCGAGGTCGTCGAGCACCCCCTGCGCCTCGTCCTCGAGTCCGAGCGCGGTGCCGACGGTCGTGACGACCTCGCGCCACGGCGTCGTCCACGCGGCGTCGGGGTAGGCGACGGTCGGCGCGATCTCGCTGAGGAGCTCGTACTGCTCCTCGGTGATGCCCGAGTACGGGGCGAGGATCACGTCGGGTGCGGCTTCGATGAGTTCCTCATAGGGCGGGGCCTCGCCGTCGTCGGTGAGGATCGTCGGGGTCTCGGCGCCGAGTTCGTCGAGCTCCTCGGCGACCCAGGGCAGCACGCCGTCCTCGTTCGCCCCGTAGGCCTGCTGTGCGATGGCGACGGGCACGACGCCGAGCGCGAGGGTCGCCTCGGTGCTCCCCCACCCCCACGTGGCGACGCGCTCGGGCGCCTCGTCGATCTCGGTCTCGCCGAACGCGTGCTCGATCGTGACGGGGAAGACGGCGTCGGATGACGCGGCGCCCGCGTCGCCGCCCTGTTCGGGTTCGGCGCCGCCGGCGCAACCGGCGAGGGCGAGGGCGGTGGCGGCGGTCGCAGCGATGGCGGCGAGCGTTCGGCGCGCGTGCATGTTGTCCCTTTCGGTGGGGTGTCGGAGTCGGTCCGGCGGATTCGAGACATCGACGACTCGGACCGATGGTGAGCTTAGCCTAACCTTACTCAGACGAATGACACATGCGGTCATGGGCGGCGACGTCAGGCCGCGCCCCGGTGGTACCGCCCGATCGGCACGACCAGCGGCGACCCTGCGACCGGGTCCTCGGTCACCAGGCACTCCAGTCCGAACGCCGCCGCGACCGTCTCCGCCGTCATCACGTCCGCCGGGCTCCCCGAGGCGCGGATGCGGCCGGCGTCGACGAGGACGAGGTGATCCGCGTAGCGCGCCGCGAGGTTCAGCTCGTGCAGCACCATGACCACGGTCGTGCCGTGCTGCCGGTTGGACTCGGTGAGCAGGTCGAGCAGTTCGAGCTGGTGCGCCGCGTCCAGGAAGCTCGTCGGCTCGTCGAGCAGCACGATGCCCGCGCGCTGCGCGAGGACCATCGCGATCCAGACGCGCTGCCGCTGGCCGCCCGAGAGCTCGGACACGGGACGGGCGGCGAACTCGGCCGTCTCGGTCGCCGCGAGCGCCTCCGCCACGATGCGGTCGTCGTCCGACGATCGGCCTCCGAACCAGCCACGGTGCGGATGGCGCCCCCGCGCGACGAGCTCGGACACGAGGACGCCGTCGGGCGCGACCGGCTGCTGCGGCAGCACGGCGACGCGGCGCGCGAACTCGCGTGCGCCGAACGAGCGGACGTCGCGACCGTCGAGCGTCACGCGGCCGGACCCGGGCGCGATCAGCCGCGCGAGCCCGCGCAGCAGCGTCGACTTGCCGCTGCCGTTCGGTCCGACGATCGCGGTGATGCACCCGTCGGGAACCTCGAGGTCGAGGTCGTCGATCACGGTGCGGCCGTCGTAGCCGAGCCGCAGCGATTCGGCGCGCAGCGCATGCGAGATGGGATGCGTCATCCGTCTGCTCCCTTCCGGTTGCCGCGGGCGATGAGCCACAGCAGGTACGGGGCCCCGACGAGGCCCGTGACGATGCCGACCGGCACCGCGACGCCGCCGAGCGCGTGCTGGGCGACGAGGTCGGCGACGAGCACCATCGCCGCACCGACGAGCGCGGATGCGGCGAGCGCGATGCGGCCGTTGCCCACGAGCGCCCGCGCGACCGGCGGCGCGACGAGCGCGACGAAGGCGATCGGGCCGGTGAGTGCGGTCGCGACCGCGACCGCCGCGACGCCGAGGACGACGGCAGCGAGACGCGCCCGGGTGACGTCGACGCCGAGCCCGCGGGCGGTGTCGTCGTCGAGCGCGAGCAGCGGCATCCGCGGCGAGAAGGCGGCAGCGAGCAGGGCGACGACGGTGAGGGCGACGCCCGCGAGCGCCAGCTCGTCCCAGCGGATGCTCGACACGCCGCCGACCATCCACACGAGCGCGGCCGGTGCCTCGCGGATCTCGGCGCGCGTGATGAGCCAGCCGAGCAGGCCCGACACGATCGACGCGACGCCGATGCCGACCAGCACGAAGCGGATGCCGGTGAGCCCGTCGCGCCACGCGAGAGCCCAGATGACGGCGGCCACCGCGAGGGCTCCCGCGAACGCCGCGACCGAGACGGCGGGCCCGGAGAGCCCGAACAGGAGCATGGCCGTGACCGCGGCGAGGCTCGCACCGCCCGTGACGCCGAGGATGTCGGGACTCGCGAGCGGGTTTCGCAGCGTGGACTGGAACAACGCTCCGCCGAGGCCGAGGCCGACGCCGGCGATCAGGGCGGCGGCCACGCGCGGCAGCCGCAGGCGGAACACCACGAGGTTCGTCTTCGCGTCGCCCTGACCGGTGAGCGCGGCGACGAGTTCGGGCGCGCTCACCCCCGCGGCACCGAGCAGGAGCGCCCCGGTCGCCGCGACGACCACGAGCACGCCGGCGCCGACGGACACGAGGAGCGCGCGCCGGCGGGCGGCCGCGTGCACGGCGGCGACGGCGCGGGCGATGTCGGCCGCCGCGCCCGCGCCCGGCGGGCGGACGCTCGACACGGCGCGGCTCGCGGCGCTCACCACGTCGCTCCCCCTCGGCGACGGACGAGCGCGATGAGCACGGGCGCGCCGACGACGGCCGCGACGATCCCCGCCTCGAGCTCCGCGGGCGGAGCGACCACCCGGCCGATGACGTCGGAGAGGACGAGCACGATCGCCCCGAGCACCGCGGAGAGCGCGATGCGCCACCGGTAGTCGCCCCCGACGAGCCCTCGCGCGGCGTGCGCGACGGCGAGGCCGAGGAGCGCGATCGGACCGGCGAGCGAGGTCGCCGTGCCGGCGAGGACGATCACGGCGGCCGCGGTCGCGATCCGCGTGGCGCCGAGCCGCACCCCGAGCCCGCGTGCGACGTCGTCGCCGAGCGCGAGCAGGTTGAGCTTCGGGGCGAGCCACACGGCGAGGGCGAGGCCCGCCAGGAGGAACGGCCAGAGGGCCGCCGCCGTGTCGAGGCCGCGGCCCGCGAGCGAGCCGACCGACCAGAAACGGTACTGGTTCAACGTCGAGAGGTCCCGGATCAGGATGAGCGTGATGAGGGGGGTGGCGGCTGCCATGACGGCGGCTCCGGTGAGGGCGAGCCTCGCGGGCGTCGCCCCGCCGCCCGTCGACCCGACGGCGAACACGATCACGGCCGCCCCCGCGGCGCCGGCGAACGCGAACCACACGAATCCGAGGGGCGTGGCGACGCCGAGGAACGTGATCGCCGCGACGACCGCGAGCGCCGCGCCCGCGTTGAGGCCCAGCAGGCCCGGATCGGCGAGCGGGTTCCGAGTCGCACCCTGCAGGACGACGGCGACCGCACCGAAGGCGGCGCCGGCGAGCAGCCCGACGACCGCGCGCGGCAACCGCAGCTCGCGCACGACGAGCTGGTCGGTGTCGCCTTCGACGGGCGCGGCGAATGCGCTCCACACCACGTCGAGGGGCACGGCGCGCGATCCGATGGCGAGGCTCGCGAGGACGACCACGACGAGCAGGGCGACGGATGCCGCGAGCACGACGCCGGCCGGCACGCGCCGTCGGCGCGACCCCACGGGTGGGCGGGTCGGCGCATCCGCGACCGGGCGCGACCGGGCGGCGACCGGCATCCGCTGGCTCATGTCCGGCTCAGTCGAGCTCGGCGCGGCCGCGGCGCCAGTAGCCCATGAACGCCACCTGGCGACGGTCGAGCCCGGCGTCCTGCACGAGGAACCGACGCAGCGCCTTGATGACCGACGCCTCGCCCGCGATCCACGCGTAGCAGTCGCCGTCGAGGCTCGTGCCCTCGGGCACGTCCCACAGGATGCCGTCGGCGTCGGCGGCCGACTCGAGCTCGGCGAGCGTGCGGCGCGACGACTCGGCGGCGGCCGACGCGGGGTCGGCGCAGTCGCGCAGCCAGCAGGTGCGGGCGACCCAGTCCCGGACGGCGGGAACGAGCCGCTCGCCGTGCGACTGCTCGTGGACCCGCGGGAGCCAGCGCACCTCGACGCCGACGGGTGCGCGGACGGGCAGCACGTCGTCGGCGCTCGGCACCTCGATGATCGCGGCGCCGGACGCGTCTGCGGGCAGCGACTCGAGGATCGCGCAGATCGCGGGGGCGGCGGTCTCGTCGCCCGCGAGCAGCACGGTGTCGACGTCGCCCGGGCGCCAGTCGATGCCGATGGTGCGGCCCTCGCTGAGCTCGTCGGGGCCGACGAGGACGATCTCGTCGCCGGGCTGCGCGCGCGTCGCCCAGGCCGAACCGGGGCCCGTGTCGCCGTGCGCGACGAAGTCGACGTCGACCTCGTGCAGCTCGGGCCGGACGGCGCGGATCGTGTAGGTGCGGAACGGGTTGCGCTCCTCGGCGGGCAGCTGCCGCCAGGCGCCGAACCAGTCATCGCCCTCGGGGAACGCGGCGAAGCCGATCTCGGGGAGCGGCAGCACGACCTTCACCCGCTGGTCGAGGCCCGCCGTGCCGAAGCTCGCGAGGTCGTCGCCGGCGAACGTGACGCGCGTGAAGTGGGGCGTGAGTCGCTCGACGCGGGCCACAGCGGCGCGGAAACCGCGGTAGGCGGGGCGCGGGCGGGGTACGGCCTCGGGCGACGCGGCGAGTGAGGTAAGCATTACCTAAGTCTTGCACACGGCCGGACACCCACCACAACCTCGAATCACGCTCGCGGCATCCGCTCACCCCTCACCACACGGGAGGCCGCCGTCGACCCCGTCGCGCCGCCCGCTCGAGCTGCGCGGCGAGCGCGAACAGCGTCGCCTCGCCGCCCGGCCGTCCGATGAGCTGCACGCCCATCGGCAGCCCGGCCTCCGTGTCGTGCACGGGAAGCGTCAACGCCGGCAGGCCCGCGACGTTCACGAACGACGTGTACGGGGTGAACCGCACCTGCTGCGCGAAGTTCGCCTCGCCGTCCTCGGCGTCGTACCAGCCGATCGGCCGCGGTTCGAGCGCGAGGGCAGGCGTGAGCACCGCGTCGAACGGCGCGAGCCGGGCGATCGTGCGTCGCTCGAAGCCCGCAAGCCACGACAGCGCGGACGCGAGGTCGGCGGCCGTCAACGTGCGACCGCGCGCCATCAGCCACCGCGTGAGCGGCTCGAGCCGGTGGTGCCGCTCGTCGGGCACGTCGATCGTCGCCGCGCCGGCCTGCCAGATCGTGCGGAACGCCCCCGGATAGCCCGGCTCGGGCGACGGCGCGAGCTCCTCGACGCCGTGGCCCAGCCGATCGAGCAGCGCGATGCCCGCCTCGAGCGCGGCCCGCGCCGACGAGTCCAGCCGGATGTCGGTGAAGTCGTCCCACGGCGTCTCCGTCATGACCGCCACCTGGAATCGGCCCTCGCCGCGGATCGCGGCCCCGAGGTAGGGCCCGTCCTCCCCCGGTGCGCGCACCGCGAACGGATGCTGCGGCGGGTACCCGCGCGGCGCGACCATGCCGTCGAGCAGCAGCGCCGCGTCGGCCACCGTGCGTGCGATCGGTCCGACCACGCCGAGCCCCGCGACCCGGTCGAGCCCCGACCCTGCCGGCACGCGACCGCGCGAGGGCTTCACGCCGACGAGTCCGCATGATGCCGCCGGGATCCTGATGGATCCGCCCCCGTCACTGCCCGGGGCGAAGGGCAGCATTCCCGCGGCGACGGCCGCGGCCGCACCGCCGCTCGAGCCGCCCGCGCCGAGCGCGAGGTCCCACGGGTTCCGCGCCGGGCGGCCCGCGAGCGGCTCGGTGTACGACGGCAGCCCGTACTCGGGCGTCGCCGTCTTGCCGAGGCTCACCGCTCCGGCCGCGTCGACCGCGTCGACGAGGTCGTCGGACTCGTCGGGCACGTGGTCGGCGTGCGCGCGTGATCCGAACGCCGTGGGCACGCCCGCGCGCGGGTGGAGGTCCTTGTCGGCGAGCGGCATGCCCCACAGCGGCGCCGCACGCGGCACGTCGCGCTCGACCGCGCGCGCCCGCTCGAGCGCGAGCTCGGGCGTGACCGCCGCGAACGCGCCGACCACGGGGTCGAGCCGCTCGATCCGCGCCAGGAAGTGCCCGGTCGCCTCGACGGGCGTCACCTCGCCGCGCTGCAGCAGCTGGTGCAGCTGGAGCGCCGTGTACTCGTGAAGGTCCTCGATCCGGTCGGCCACGCCACGAGCCTACGCAGGCGCGCCGGTAGAGTGGCGCACGTGGCGGGGGTGGCCGGAACGCGCATCGTCGGTGCCGTGGCGCGGCATCCGCTGGCCTGGGGCGTCGCCTGGAGCCTCGCCTTCGGCGCGCTGCTGGTCGTGGCACTGGTCGCCGAGTGGCCGACGTGGGCCGACGCGCTCGTGCTCACCGCGATGGTCGTACCGTCGCTCGCCGCGACCGTCACGGTGCTGCACGCCACCCCTCGGCGGCACTTCGACGAGATGGGATCGGTGTTCGGCCACTTCGCGGTGCGCTACGCGGCGCTCGTCATCGCCGTCATCGCCTGGAGCGCGTCGGTCGTGGTGGGCGCGGCGATCTCGCAGGCCATCCAGCTCGCCGCCGAGGGCCGGGAGGACGAGGTCATCGGCATCGGCTTCGACATCATGGTGTTCCTCGTTCCGATACTGGTCGGCCTGCTGTGGGCGGCATTCGTGCTGCGCTGCGCGTGGTTCCTCGCGCGCGTCCGCGGCTGGAGCGAGGCGCCCGCGGCCGACCGCGTGCCGACGCCGATGCTCGAGGGCCGCCCCGCGCTCCGGCGCACCGTGATCGGGCTCGCGCACCCCGCATTGTTCGGGGCGACCGGACTCGTGGTGGCGCTCATGCTGCCCGCGCTGCAGGGCACGCTCGAGGTCATCGCCTGAGCGGCGGCGTCCGCCCGGCTACTTGAGCGACTTCTGCAACAGGACGGTACCGAGCCACCGGTCGAACTTGAACCCGACGCGGCCCATGCGCCCGATCTCGGTGAAGCCGAACCGCTCGTGCAGTGCGATCGACGCCTCGGCGCCCTGGTCGGCGATGACCGCGAGGATCTCCTTGAGCCCGGCGGCCCTGGACGCCTCGATGAGCTCGCCGAGCAGCGCGCGTCCGAGTCCCTTGCCGGATGCCGCGGGGCCGAGGTAGATCGAGTCCTCGACCGTGTAGCGGTAGGCGCGCTTCTGCTTCCACGGCGTCACGAGCGCGTACCCGAGGATCTGGCCCGACGGCGACTCGGCGACGAGGAACGGCATGCCGAGCTTCTGCAGCATCGCGAACCTCTGCTTCCACTCCCTGAGGGTCATCGCGTCCTCGTCGAACGTGACCATCGAGTTGGCGACGTAGTAGTTGTAGATCTCCCGCACCGCGGGCAGGTCGGCGGGCCTCGCGGGCCGGATCTCGTAGGAGAACGGCGTCTCGCCGGGCTGGGGCGGACGCAGGTGCCGGGGCAGCCTCCGGCGCTGCTGGTATTCCTCCTCGAGCATTCCGCAATGCTACGCGCGCCGTGTTGCGAACGGATGACGGTTGCGGCCGTCCGCCGCCTCAGTCCGCGAGCGACCAGTCCACCGGCCGGCCGCCGCGCGCCTCGAGCAGCGCGTTCGCTCGGCTGAACGGCCGCGAGCCGAAGAACCCGCGGGTCGCCGAGAGCGGGCTCGGGTGCGCGGATGCGATGCGGGGCGTGTCGCGGAGCAGTGGCGCGAGCGACTGCGCGTCGCGTCCCCAGAGGATCGCCACGAGCGGGGCGTCGCGCGCGACGAGCGTGCGGATGGCGTGGTCGGTGACCCGCTCCCACCCCTTCCCGCGGTGCGAACCCGATTCGCCGGGCCGCACGGTGAGCACGCGGTTCAGCAGCATGACGCCGTGCCGGTTCCACGCGCCGAGGTCGCCGTGCGGGGGCGGCTCCAGGCCCAGGTCGTCGGCGAGTTCGCGGTAGATGTTCGCGAGGCTCCGCGGGATCGGCCGGACGTGGCGTTCGACGGCGAAGGACAGCCCGATCGGGTGGCCCGGCGTCGGATACGGATCCTGCCCGACGACGAGCACGCGGATGTCGCCGACGGGCTGCTGGAAGGCCCGCAGGACCCGATCGCCGGCCGGCAGGTAGTCCCGGCCGTCCGCGACCTCGGCGCGGAGGAAGTCGCCCATCCGCGCGATGTCGTCGGCGACGGGCGCGAGCGCGTCGGCCCAGCTCGAGTCGATCAGGCCCGCGTCGGCGAGCTCCGGGAGCGTGCGGCCCATCAGCCGGTGATGCTCCGGACCACGACGCCGTCGTCGCCGGCGGTGACGCTCCAGACGCTGCCCGCGCCGGCGACGCGCAGCCCGGCGGCGCCGATCGAGAACAGGGTGTCCTCGTCGATCGCGATGCCGCCGTCGACGAGCCCGGCCTCGGTCGCGGCGATGAGCCGAGTGAGCGTGCCCCACTGCGCGGCGTGGCAGTCGATCGTGAGGTCGACCAGTCCGATGCCCGCCTCGACGGTGACGTCGTCGAGGTCCTCCGCGGCCTCCTCGGGCGCGACGGGGACGCCGCCGATGCGCCATCCGCCGAGCAGCGCGGTGTCGGCCGCGATCGCCGCACCGGCCGAGAAGCCCAGGTAGGGCAGGCCGGATGCCACGAGCCGGCGCAGTTCGCCCGCGACGGGTTCGACCGCGCTCCGGTACGCGGGCGTGAGGCCGCCGCCGACGAGCACCCCGTGCGCCCCGGCGACCGCGGACGCGGCGAACTCGCCGTCCTCGCCCACGATCGTGACCATCACGTCGGCCGGCGCATCGGCCGGGGAGGCGGCCTCGAGCGCGGCCGTCCAGCGGGCGCGCTCGTCCGCGCCCGACCCGGGCGGGGCGACGACGAGCACGGCCACCCTCGGGCGGTCGGCGCCGTCGCGCGATGCTGCCTCGCCGGCTTCGCCGAGGAAGGGGCCGTACACGGCCTCGGCGTGCTGCGGGGTCCACCCGCCGCCGACCAGGTGGACGCTCATCGGTCGGACTGCTTCGCGTCGGAGGTCATCCCGTCAGGCTACCGGCCGTGCGGCGCGTCGGGCGGATCGACCGGCCCCCCGCCGGTGGGCTCCGGTTCGTCGAGCGCGGGTCGCGCGGCGATCATGTCGGACCCGCCGCCCGGCCCTCCGCGCCGGAGGCCGACGAGGCGCTCGTTGAGCACCGAGATGATGGTCGCCGACGCCACCCCGACGATCGCGACGCCGCCCGCCATGAGGAACACCGCCCACATGCGGCCGAGCACCGTCACCGGGTAGGTGTCGCCGTACCCCACCGTGGCGAGCGTGACGACGGCCCACCAGACCGACTCGCCGAAGCTCGTGATGTTCGCCCCCGGCGCGTCGCGTTCGGCCTGGAGCACGGCCAGTGCGATGAAGAACACGTAGACGGTGGCGTAGATGATCGCCGTGAGGATGAAGCGGGCGCGCACCGCCTCGGTGGTGCGGCGCTGGAGCACCGGGAGGTACCCCAGCAGCGAGACGACCCGCAGCGCACGGAAGACGGGGAAGATGACCGAGAGCAGCTCGATGGGATGGCGCCACGCGTACCGCCACCGCTCGCCCCGGGGCGTGAGCGCGAGCCGCATGACGGCGTCGAGGAGGAACATCAGCCACGTCACGCCGAACACGACGTTGAACACCACGACGACGGGAGCCGGCAGGTCGGGCACGAGCACCCACGTCGTGTACGCGACGATGAACGCGATGCCGAGCAAGGCGAGCCACCGCCCGGTCGCGTCGACCCACCGCTGCCGGCGCTCGACCCCGCCGTCGCTCATCGCTCGGAGTCCCACCGGACCGCGAGCGGCCCCTTCGCGAGCCGGTGCGGCGCAGCCTGCGCGACGGGCTTGACGACGATGAGGTCGAGGTCCACGTGGGCCGGCTTCGACATCGCGTCGACGATGACGGATGCCACGTCCTCGGCCGTCAGCGGATCGGGCACGCCCTCGTACACCGCATCGGCCCGCTCCCTATCGCCGCCGAAGCGCACGAGCGCGAACTCGTCGGTCCGCACCATCCCCGGTGCGACCTCGACGACGCGGATGGGCTCCCCGTTGAGCTCGAGCCGCAGCACCTCGGTCAGGGCGTGCGCGGCGAACTTGGCGGCGTTGTACCCGCCGCCGCCGACGTACGCGACGTGCCCGGCGATCGACGTGACCACCACGAGGTCGGCGACCCCGCGCTGCTCGGCGCCGCGCCGCAGCAGGGGCAGGAGGGCGCTCGTGACCCGCTTCACCCCGAGCACGTTCACTTCGAGCATCCACGACCAGTCGGCGAGCTCCGACTCCTCGACCGAGGCGAGCCCCTTCGCGCCTCCGGCGTTGTTCACGAGCGCGTGGATGCCGTCGCCGGCCTCGAGGTGCGCGCGGAGTGCGGCGACATCCGCATCGCTCGTGACGTCGGCGACGAAGACCTCGCACCCGGTCTCGTCGGCGAGCGCCCGCAGCCGGTCCTCGCGGCGCGCGACGGCCACCACGTCCCATCCGCCGGCTCGCAGCATCCGCACCGTCGCGGCGCCGATGCCCGAACTCGCCCCCGTGACCACCGCGCGCATGCCGTCCATTCGGCCATTCTGCACCTCGACGCGGCCCGTGCCGATGTGCGGCGGACGGCGGTGCGCCAGAATGGGCGGATGCAGCAGACGCCGCAGGCCCGCGCCCCGAAGCCGCCCCACCGGAAGCGGCGCGTGCCGCTGTGGGACAACGCGCGGTGGATCGCGATCACGCTCGTCGTGGTCGGCCACGGCATCCTGCCGCTCATCGCCGAGGACGACGCCGCCTACAGCGTGTACCTGTTCATCTACTCGTTCCACGTCGCGGTGTTCGTGACGGTGTCCGGGTACTTCGCGAAGTCCGGGCCGCCGAATGCGCGCGCGATGCGGCAGGTGCTCACCGACATCGTCTTCCCGTACTTCATCTTCGAGACGATCTGGACCGTCATCCGGTTCCTGCTCGGCGGCGACTTCGTGCTCGACTACACGACCGCGTCGTGGACGCTGTGGTTCCTCATCGCGCTGGCGATCTGGCGCATCGCGCTGCCCTACCTCGTGCTGCTGCGCTACCCCCTGATCATCGCGATCGCGATCTCGATCGGCGCGGGGTACGCGGTCGAGATCGACTCGACGCTCGCGCTCACCCGCACGTTCGGCATGTTCCCGTTCTTCGTCTTCGGCTGGAAGCTGCGCCAGTGGCGCATCACCGACCGCTGGCTCGACCTGCCCACCGCGGTCGCGTGGCGCTGGCGCGCGGGCGCGATCGCGCTGTTCACCGCGCTGCTCGCGGTGATGCCGATCGCGATCACGACGTGGCGCGACCTGCGGCTGCGCCGCTTCATGCTCTACGACGAGTCGTACCAGGCGATCGGGTACGACGAGCCGTGGTCGGGCGCCATCCGCCTGTTCCTGCTGCTGCTCGCGATGCTGCTCGCGGTCGCGTTCCTGGTGCTCATGCCTCGCCGCACGACGTGGTTCAGCGCGTTCGGCAGCGCGACAATGTACATCTACCTGCTGCACTCGTTCGTGCTCTTCCCGCTGCGCGAGACGCCGCTGCTCGAAGGGCGGCAGCCGTGGTGGGTGCTCCCGCTCATGATCGCGTTCTGCGTGCTCGTGTCGGTCGTGCTCTCGCTGGGGCCCGTGCGGCGCGTGTTCCGGCCGCTCGTCGAGCCGCGAGCCAGGTGGTTGTTCCGGCCGGAGCCGGCCACGGCGACCGGCACGCTCGTGCTCCCTCCCGAGGCGCTGCCGCCGCTCCCGTCTGCGCCGCGCAGCGCGGCGGAGGACGCGACGGCTCCCGACGCGCGCGCATCTCGCGAGACCGGCGACGAGACCGGTCGCGGCGCATGACGCCGTGTTGCGGCATCCGTTGATCGACTGATCGACCGGACGTACCGTGAGGCGACGGGAGCGGCGCGGCCGCGTCCCACGCGAGAGGAGTCCCCCATGGCAGAGCAGGCCGACTGGCGCTTCGAGACGAAGCAGGTGCATTCGGGCGCCGCACCCGACCCGGTGACCAAGGCGCGCGCCACGCCGATCTACCAGACGACGTCGTACGTCTTCGACTCCGCCGAGCATGCGCAGAACCTGTTCGCACTGGCCGAGTTCGGCAACATCTACACGCGCATCATGAACCCGACGCAGGCCGTCGTCGAGGAACGGCTCGCCGCGCTCGAGGGCGGCAGCGGCGCACTGCTCGTCGCGTCCGGCCAGGCGGCCGAGACGTTCGCGGTGCTGAACATCGCGCAGGCCGGCGACCACATCGTGTCGTCGTCGTCGATCTACGGCGGCACCTACAACCTGTTCAAGTACACGCTCGCGAGGCTCGGCATCGAGACGACCTTCGTCGAGAACCAGGACGACGCCGACGAGTGGCGCCGCGCGGTGCGCCCCAACACCAAGCTGTTCTTCGCCGAGACCATCGGCAACCCGAAGATCAACGTGCTCGACATCGGGCTCGTCTCGGGGATCGCGCACGACGCGGGCATCCCGCTCATCGTCGACAACACGATCGCGACGCCGTACCTGATCCGCCCGTTCGAGCACGGTGCCGACATCGTCATCCACTCGGCGACGAAGTTCCTCGGCGGTCACGGCACCGTCATCGGCGGCGTCATCGTCGACGGCGGCCGGTTCGAGTGGTCGAAGAACGTCGAGAAGTTCCCCGGCCTGACCGAGCCCGACCCGTCGTACCACGGCGCGAGCTACACGGCCGCGGTCGGCGACGCGCTCGCGTACGTCATCAAGGCGCGCGTGCAGCTGCTGCGCGACCTCGGCTCGTCGATCGCGCCGGCGAGCGCCTGGCAGCTCATCCAGGGCATCGAGACGCTCTCGCTCCGCGTCGAGCGGCACGTGCAGAACGCCCAGGAGATCGCCGAGTGGCTCGACTCGCACCCCGACGTGGCGCACGTGAACTACTCGGGCCTGCCCTCCAGCCCGTGGTACGCGGCGGCGAACACGTACGCGCCCAAGGGCGTGGGCGCGGTGCTGTCGTTCGAGCTCAAGGGCGGGGTCGACGCCGGCCGCGCGCTCGTCGACAACCTCTCGCTGTTCAGCCACCTCGCCAACATCGGCGACGTGCGCTCGCTCGTCATCCACCCGGCGTCGACGACCCACTCGCAGCTGACGCCCGAGCAGCAGCTCACGACGGGCGTCACGCCCGGCCTCGTGCGCCTGTCGGTCGGCATCGAGAACGTCGACGACCTCAAGGCCGACCTCGAGGCGGGCCTCGCCGCCGCGCGGCGCGCCACGGAGGCCGCGCGCGTGTGACGACCGCCTGAGCACCGAACGGATGCCGCGTCCCGCCCGGGTCGCGGCATCCGTCGTCTCTCGCCGGCCACGGTCGGGGCGCCGTAACAGTCGCCGCGGCACGGCTGGAGTCGGGGAGAATCAGGGGATGGACTGGCAGACGACGTCGGAGACGGTGCCCGCGAGCATCGTGCCCGAGGCGCGCGCCGCCCGGCAGCTCGCGGGGCGCGCGCCCGCGACGGGCGCCTGGCGGGCGGGCGACCCCGTCGGCGACCGCCGGTTCGCGAGGATCGGCGACCTCGCGCTGGAGTCCGGCCAGGTGCTGCCCGACGTGCGCGTCGCCTACGAGACCTGGGGCACGCTCTCGCCGGCGCGCGACAACGCGATCCTCGTCCTGCACGCGCTCACGGGCGACAGCCACGTGCTCGGGCCGTCGGGACCGGGGCATCCGAGCGCCGGGTGGTGGCCCGGCGTCGTCGGCCGCGGCCGCGCGATCGACACCGAGCGCTGGTTCGTCGTCGCCCCGAACGTCGTCGGGGGGTGCCAGGGGTCGACGGGGCCCGCCTCGCTCGCGCCCGACGGCGTCGAGTGGGGCGCGCGGTTCCCGTTCCTCACGATCCGCGACCAGGTCGCCGCGCAGGTCGCGTTCGCGAGAGAACTCGGCATCGAGCGCTTCGCGGCGGTCGTCGGCGGCTCGATGGGCGCCATGCACGTGCTCGAGTGGGCGCTCGCTGCGCCCGACGCGGTCGAGCGGATCGCCGTGCTCGCCGCGCCCGCGGCGACGACCGCCGACCAGATCGCGCTGAACTCCGTGCAACTCGAGGCCGTGCGCAGCGACCCGGCGTTCCGCGGCGGCGCCTACTACGACGCGCCCGACGGCGACGGGCCGACCCGCGGGCTCGCGCTCGCCCGGCGCATGGCGATGCTGAACTATCGCACGCCCGTCGAGCTCAACCAGCGCTTCGAGCGCAGCTGGCAGTCGGGCCTCGACCCGCTCGGCGGCGGCGGGCGGTTCGCGGTCGAGTCCTACCTCGACTTCCACGGCAACAAGTTCACCCGTCGGTTCGACGCCAACAGCTACCTCGTGCTCACCGAGGCGATGAACTCCCACGACATCGGCCGCGGCCGCGGCGGAATCGCGTCGGCGCTCGACCGCATCGAGGCGGTGGCGCTGGTGCTCGGCATCGACAGCGACCGCTACTTCCCGCTCGAGGGCCAGCGCGAGCTCGCACACGGGTTGCGTCGCGCCGTGCACGGCGACGAGCCCCTCGTGCTGCGCTCCGACTACGGCCACGACGCCTTCCTCATCGAGGACGACGCCGTCGGCGCGGCCCTCGCGGCACTGCTCGCGGCGTGACCGGAACCGGACCGCACGGCCCGGTTCCACGCGGATGACCCGCATCAGGGGGTCACTCTGGGCTATCTTCGAGGATGACGGCACCCGCCCGCCGTGCCGCCGAGCCGCGAAAGGGGTGGCATGCGCCGGATCGACAAGGAGCGCGACCGGCTGCTGCGGCGCCTCGCCCGCGCCGGGAGCCTCACCGGGGCGGTCCTCGCGCTCGCGTGCCTGCTGGTGCCGGGAGCCCTCGATCCGGACCGGTTCGCGCTCGCGATCCTCGTCGACCTGGTGCTCATCGTCCTCGTCGTCCTCGCCACCGCGCGCGGCGCCACGCTGCCCATCCTCGGCACGATCGCGACCTCCGTCGTCCTGCTGCTCGTGATCGGGCTCGACCCCACGATCGATCCCGCCGCCGAGACCGCGATGGCGGTCACCGGTGCGCTCACGGCCGCCTCGATCGCGATCCCCTCCATCGTGCGACCCAACGGGGTGGCGCTCGTCGTCCTCTCGGGGCTCGCCGTGGTCACCGCGGTGGTGGCCTCCTGGTTCGCGGGCGCCGACCTCGGTACGGTGCTCGTCGCGTCGATCGCCGGATGGGTCGCGTCCACGGCCACGGGCCTCTGGCTCGCCCGCGCCATCGAGCGGGCCGGCGAGCGGATCGACGAGGTCGGCCGGGCCCACCGCGCCGAGCGCCTCGCGAGCGAGTCCGAGGCGCAGCAGCGGCAGGACGCTCGCGTCCTGCACGACACCGTCCTCGCGACCCTCAGCCTCCTCGCGCACTCGGGCGTCGGCGTGGGCGAGAGCGCGCTGCGCCAGCAGGCCGGCGACGATGCGCGGCTGCTCAAGCAGCTGCGGCTCGGCGCGCCGCTCGACAACGGCTCGAGCACCGCGTTCTCACCGGACTCCCCCTCCGACACACTCGGCACGACCTTCGACTCCGTGCGGCAGCGCTTCGCGCGGATGGGGCTCGACGTGAACTGGCACGGTGCCGGCCAGCTCGTGCTGCCGCGCGACACCCTCGACGCGCTGCTGGGCGCGCTCGGCGAGTGCCTCGAGAACGTCCGGCGGCACTCGGGGGTTCGCGAGGCCGACGTGACGATCACCGACGACGAACGCACGGTGCGCGCGATGGTCACCGACCAGGGCGCGGGCTTCGAGCCCGCGTCGGTGGACCCGGCCCGGCTGGGCTTCGCCGAATCGGTCGTCGGCCGCCTCCACGCCGTCGGCGGCCGCGCGCGCGTGTTCAGCTCCCCGGGTTCCGGTACCACCGTGATGCTGGAGGTGCCGAAGCCATGAGCCGATTCCAGCGGATGCCGGCGGGCGGAGACGTGCCGCGCGACACGACGCACGAGGCGCAGTTCCGCCGTCCGACCCGGTCGGCGCGCGCCGCGGAGGACATCCGGAGCGCCCACGGCGGTCGCCGGCTCGCGGCGGGCGTGACCGTCGCGAGCGTCGCGATCGTCCTGGCGCATCTCCTCCACGCCTGGGGCCTCGCGACGATCTTCCCGCCGGGCCGCGGTCCGGGCCCTGCGTGGATCGCGTTCGGGCTGGTCAGCGTCGGCGCCGTCGTCGCGACCCGCGGGCTCAGCCGGGTGCCCGACTGGGTGTTCGCCGCACTCCTCGCGGCGCTCGCCGTTCCCATCTGGCTCGACGTCGTCGCCACCGACGACCTGCTGCACCTCGGGATCACGCCGACCGCCGCGCCCGCCGCGGCCGCGCTGCTGATGCCGGTGGCGGCGCTCCGCGAGACGCACGGGCCGCTCGCCGCGTCGATCGCGATCGCCGGCGTGCTGACCGTCCAGGCGCTGCTGCAGGCGCCCGAGGCCGGCACGCGCACGGTGATCGGCGTGGCGATCGCGGCGTCGGCGGTGGTGCCGGTGGTGCTCGTGGTGATCGCCGTGCGCGGGTTCCGCCGGCTCGTCGGCCGGGAACTCGACCTGACGCTCGTGCAGAGCACGGTGTCGACCCCGCGCTCCGCCGTCGGCATGCGCGCGTCGGAGGAGCTCGCCGAGCTCGACTACGACGCCGAGGCGCTGCTCGACGACGTCGGCGCGGGCCGCATCGTGCTCCCGCTGCCGCCTGCCGCCGCCGAGCGGGCCGGGCAGCTCGCGGCACGGCTGCGCGTCCGGCTCATCGAGGGACGGACCGACACCTGGCTGCGCCACGCCGTGACCGAGTCGGCGTACCTGAGCCGCCGCGTCACGATCGACGACCCGGCGGGCCTCGCGGGGCTCCTCGGACCCGGACAGCGCGACGGCCTGCTCCTCGCCCTGTGGCTGATCGCCGGACAACGGCGCGCCAAGGCGTCGGCGCCGCCGCTGCGGGTGCTCGTGACCTGCCGCGACGCCGACGCGGAGGAAGCCGGACCCGACGACGGCCGGCTCTACGACGGGACCCGCGTCGCCATCCGCTTCGACGTCTCGGGCGTCACCGTCCGGAGAGTCGACGAGGCGACGTGGGAGGCACTGGATAATGTCGGAAGACACGATGCGGTCGCAGGGCTCGACGGCTTCCGCATCGACATCGACTGCCGGATCGACCCCACGAGCCGCGCAGGAACCGCGACGCCGAACCGCGCCGCTCGACCGAGGGGAGCCTGACGTGCCCGAACCCGACCCCAGCCCGATCCGGCTGGCGATCGTCGACGACCATCGCATGCTGCTCGGTGCGCTCACCGAGTGGGTCCGCGGCGCGGCATCCGACATCGACCTCGTCGCGGCCGTGCCGTCGTGGTCGGAGTTGCTCGCCCACCCGGCGTTCCCCGTCGACGTGGTGCTGCTCGACCTCGACCTGCGCGACAACATCCCGATCTCGATCAAGCTCTCGACCCTGAAGTCGGCGAACGTGGCCACGATGCTCATGAGCACGTACTCCGAGCCGGCCGTGGTGCGCGAGGCCCTCGGGGCGGGCGCGCTGGGCTACCTCGTGAAGTCCGAGCCGGTCGAGACCATCATCGAGGCGATCCGCGCGGCGCAGGCCGGTGAGACGTACATCTCGACCGAGCTCATCGAAGCGCTCGCCGACGACGGAGCGGCGCCGCGCCTCAGCGCGCAGGAGCGTCGCGTCATGGCGCTGTACGGCGCCGGCCAGCCCGTCAAGGCCGTCGCGTTCCAGCTCGGCATCTCGGAGGAGACGGCGAAGAGCTACCTGAAGCGCATCCGCGAGAAGTACCGGCTCGCGGGGTACGACGTGGGCACGAAGGTCGCCCTCCGCAAGCGGGCGATCGCCGACGGCATCCTCCTGCAGTCGGAGTAGCCGACGACCGGTCGGCGGCAGGCCCTCAGTCGCCGACCGCGGGGACCGCGCCGGTGATCGAGGGCATCGGGATGCCGCGGCGCGAGCGCGCGCGGTCGAGGGCGAACGAGGCGAGCGCGAGCGCGGCCCCGGCGAGGGTGAGCACGAGCCCGACCCAGACGGGCGCGACGTAGCCGAGACCCGCCGCGATCGCGGCGCCGCCGAGGATCGCTCCGAGGCTGTTGCCGATGTTCAGTGCCGAGTGGTTGAGCGCCGCCGCGATCGACTGGCTGTCGCGCGCGATGTCCATGAGCCGCATCTGGATGGTCGGGGACAGCGCCGAGGCGGAACCGCCGACGAGGAAGACGCCGACCACGAGTCCGACCGGGTTCGCAGCGGTGAGCGCGAGCATCGTGAGCGAGCCCGCCATCACGGCGAACCCGAGGTACATCGATCGGCGCACGCTCCAGTCGGCGAGGCGCCCGCCGATGAAGTTGCCGATGGTCATGCCGAGCCCGATGACGACGAGGACGACCGGGACGAGACCCGCGGAGAGCCCGGTGACATCGGTCGCGAGCGGGGCGATGTAGCTGTACATCGCGAACAGCCCGCCGAAGCCGATCGCGCCGATGCCGAGCGCGAACCAGGCTTGCGCGCGGCTGAAGATGCGAAGCTCGCGGCCGATGGTCGCCCCGGGGTCGCCCGCCTGCCACGGCACCGCGACGAGCACGGCGAGGAACGTCGCGGCGAAGATGGCCGCGACCGCGAGGTAGGCGATGCGCCACCCGGCCAGCTGGCCGAGCCACGTGATCGCCGGCACCCCGACGACATTCGCGATCGTGAGCCCGGACAGGACGAGCGCGACGCCGCGACCCCGCTTGCCGGGCCCCATGAGGCTCGCGGCGACGAGCGAGGCGATGCCGAAGTACGCGCCGTGCGGCAGGGCGGCGACGAAGCGTGCGGCGACCACCAGCTCGAAGGTCGGCAGCAGGGCGGATGCCACGGTGCCGAGCGTGAACGCCGCGGCCAGCGCGAGCAGCAGCTGCTTGCGCGGCCAGCGGGCGGCGGCCGCGGCGATCGTGGGGGCGCCCACGACGACGCCGAGCGCGTAGGCGGAGATGATCCATCCGGCGGCGGCGTTGGCGGCTTCGGTGGAGGTCGCCGCGAGGCCCGGCAGCAGGTCGACCGCCATGTCGGGGAGGAGGCCCATCGCGACGAACTCGGTCGCTCCGATGCCGAAGCCGCCCATCGCGAGGGCGAGCAGGGCGAATCGGGTGCGAGCCGGCGACAGGGAGGTCGTCGACTCGTCGGGCGTGGGGCTCACCCGCTCGATTCTGCCACGGATCGAATCGATTCGACAATCGACCGACGCGACAGAACGGCCGGCCCCGCACAACGCCGGCCGTGCGCCATCCGCCGACGGCCGGAGCGGGCGCTGCCCTCAGCCGTCGTTCTCGATGACCGCCTCGAGGCGGTCCACCTTGCCCTCGAGCTCGTTGGTCCACCCGGGGCGGATGTCGGCCTTGAGCACGAGCGAGACCCGCGAGCCGTAGTCGGCGACGACCTCGGTGGCCTCCTTGACGACGGCGAAGACCTCGTCCCACTCCCCCTCGATCTCGGTGAACATCGAGGTCGTGCGGTTCGGCAGCCCTGACTCCCGGACGATGCGCACTGCTGCCGCGACCGCATCGTGGACGGACGCGTCCTTCCGGCCCGTTCCGCTCGGCGCGACCGAGAATGCGACCAGCATGATGGTTCCCCTCCTGCGCCCGCGCCACCCGCCGCTCAGGCCGCGGCATCCGCCCGAGGCGCCCGGTGCACGGAGCCAGCCTGCCACACCTTCGCGACGGCCCACGAGAGCAGGGCGAACAGCAGCACGACCTTCAGCGTCAGCAGCAGGACGAACCCGGGATTCGCGATGAGCAGCCACCCGTACCAGTACGGGTAGAGCACGTGCGTGAGCAGCGCGATCGAGGCGGTGAGCGCGGCCGGCGTGAGGAACCGGCTCCCGCCCAGCACGATGCCGAGGATCACGGGCGCGGCCAGCCACGTGACGAACTGCGGAGAGCCGACCTTGTTCGCGAGCATGAGCACGGTCGTGAACGCCAGCGCGAGCGGCGGCAGCAGCGTCGCGACGGGAGCCCTCCGCATGGCGGCGCGGACGCCCGCGGCGAGCACCGCCGCGACCCCGAGCGCCATGAGCGGGGTCGTGACGGCCGCCGCGGCATCCGCCCCCGGGCCCTCGACCTGGAAGGTCAGTATGTCGCGGTCGTACACGATCGTCGCCTCGTCGGTGCCCGCCACGATCCACCACAGCCACGGCACGGCCAGCGGCGCCTCGATCTGCAGCCCGCGGCCGGCCTGCGCGGCGACGAAGCCGAACGCGTTGGCGCCCGATCCGGCGATGAGGCTCACGCCGAGTATGCCCGCCGACAACGCGACGGCCATCGTGGCCACCTCGACCCGGCGGCGCAACGCCACCACCAGGCTCGCGACGAGGGCCGCCGGCCAGACCTTGATCCATGCGGCGACCGTGAGCAGGGTCGCCGCGACCCGCGGACGCCCCGCGGCCCAGAGCAGGCCGACGACCGCGAACGGCACCGTCACGGCGTCGATGCGCCCGAGCGCGATCGGGCCGAGCATCGCCAGGAACGCCACCCACCACCAGGCCGCCGCGCGGCGCCGCAACGAGAACGTGCCACGCCCGAGCAGCAGCGAGAAGGCGATCGCATCGAGCACGGCGACCATCGCCAGCCAGGCCTGGCCGTACCATTCCGCCCCGAACGCCAGCGCCGCGGTCATGGGCGCGAACGCGAGGATCGGGTACACCCACGGGGTGTCGATGCCCATCCGGAGCCATCCGTGCTGCGCCGTCTCGGCCCACACCCGGTAGACCCCCGTGACGTCGCCCATCGGATATCCGGGCGCGAACAGGTTGAGCCAGGCGAGCAGGCCGTGCACGAGCACGAAGGCGACCCACAGCGCGGCGCGGCCGCCGATCCGGTGACGGATGCCGCGGGGCGGGGCGTCGCCCACCGCCGCGTCAATCGTACGCTCGGTCACTCGCTCACTCGGTCCGATCCTCCGCGGTCACCGTCGCAGCAGCCCGCCGATCACCGGCGGGATCGCCTGTGCGACGTCGAGCGCGGTGACCGGTCCGCCGTCCCACGCCGCGCTCGCGCGCCGGGCGGCCTGGCCGTGGATGTACGCCGCCGTCGCCGCGAGGCGCGTGATCGCCGTGGCGTCGGTCATCAGGCGATCGTGGTGCGTCGCTGCGAGCGCGCCGACGATGCCGCCGAGCACGTCGCCCGTGCCGGCGCTCGCGAGCCAGTGCGTCGCGGCCGTCACCGTGAGCCGCGTGCCCGCCGGGTCGCACACGTGGGTCACCGAGCCCTTGAGCAGCACGGCGACCTGCAGGTGCTGGGCGGCGCGTTCGGCCCACCCGGGCGGGTCCGCGTCGACCTCCTCGACCGACGTGAGCACGTCGCGCTCGTTCAGCAGGTTGGCGAGCTCGCGCGAGTGCGGAGTGATCACGGTGGGTGCCGTGTGCGACCCGACGAGGTCGAGGCCTCCGGCGTCGAGCACGGTCGGCTCGCCGGACGCGAGCGCGTGCTGCAGCTCGCCGGCGAGCAGGAACGACCGGTGCGACGAGTCCATGCCCGAGCCCAGCAGCCACGCCTGCACGCGCCCTGCGACGCCGACCGTCTCGGGGCGCGCGGTGATCACCGCCTGGCGCACGGCACGCGGGCCCGTGAAGCGCACCATGCCGACGCCGGTGCGGTGCGCCGCCTCGACGCCGAGGACCGCGGCGCCCGGGTAGTCGGGCGAACCGGTGATGACCCCGAGCACGCCGCGGCGGTACTTGTCGTCGTCCGCGCCGGGCGCGCTCAGCCACTCGGATGCGTCCTCGGCGGTCCACTCGCGCCATGTCCCGGTTCCCATGCCCCCAACGATAGGTTGAGGGGCATGCCCTCGACCATTCCCCCGCCGATCGCGCTCGCGCCCCGCGTCGTCGTCTTCGACTACGGGGAGGTCGTCTCCCGGTCGCCCTCCGCTGCGGACCGGGCTGCGCTCGTCGAGCGCGCGGGGGCCGACCCCGAGCGCTTCTGGCCGGCGTACTGGGCGCATCGCGACGGACTCGACCAGGGCTCGACGTCGATCGGCGAGTACTGGGCGCTCGTGGCCCGAGACCTCGGGCTCGCCCTCGGCCCGATCGACGTGCACGAGCTGTGGGCGATCGACCATCGCAGCTGGCTCTCGGTCGACCCGGGCACGCTCGCGGTGCTGCACGCGCTCAGCGACGGCGGCACCCGCCTCGCGCTGCTGTCGAACGCGGGCGCCGACTTCGTCGGGTGGCTGCGTCACGGGTCGTTCGCGCCGCTGTTCGAGCGCGTGTTCGTCAGCGGCGAGCTCGACCTCGTCAAGCCGAGCGCCGAGATTTACGAGCACGTGGTGTCGGAGCTCGGCATCGCGGCATCCGACCTCGTCTTCATCGACAACAAGGCGGTGAACGTCGACGGCGCCGTCGCCGTCGGCGGCACGGGTCACGTGTTCACGGATGCCGCCGCGCTCGAGTCGTGGCTGCGGGAGCTGGCCGCATGAGCGCCCTCGAGTCGGCCGCGGTGCCGAGCACCCCCGCACTGTTCCGCCCGATCGCGATCCGCGGGCTCGAGATCCGCAACCGGGTGTGGGTGCCGCCGCTCTGCCAGTACTCGGTGACCGAGCGCGACGGCGTGCCGCACGACTGGCACCTGGTGCACCTCGGCGCGATGGCCGCGGGCGGCGCGGGGCTCGTGATCGCCGAGGCGACGGCTGTGAGCCCGGAGGGGCGCATCTCGGACCACGACACCGGGCTCTGGAACGACGCGCAGGTCGAGGCATGGTCGCGGATCACGCGGTTCATCCGGTCTCAGGGAGCCTCGTCGGGCATCCAGCTCGCCCACGCCGGACGCAAGGCGTCGGTGTGGCCCGAGCCGATGCGACGGGCGGGATCCCAGCCGATCGACGAGGGCGGCTGGCAGACCGTCGCACCCTCGGCGGTGGCCTTCGACGGGCTGCGCGAACCCGTCGTGCTCGACGAGCCGGGCATCCTCGCCGTCATCGACGACTTCCGGGCGGCGGCGCGGCGCGCGGTCGCGGCGGGTTTCGACGTCGTCGAGGTGCACGCCGCGCACGGCTACCTCGTGCACCAGTTCCTGTCGCCGCTGTCGAACCTGCGCGACGACCGCTGGGGCGGGTCGCTCGCCGGACGGGCGCGACTGCTGCTCGAGATCGTGCGCGCCGTGCGCGACGAGATCGGCGAGCGGATGCCGCTCTTCGTGCGCTTCTCCGCGACGGACTGGGCGCCGGGCGGCTGGGACGAGGAGCAGACCGCGACCGTCGCCGGGTGGGCGGCCGAGGCCGGTGCCGACTTCTTCGACATCTCCACGGGCGGGCTGGTGCGCGACGTGCGGATCCCGACGGGGCCGGCGTACCAGGCGGCGCACGCCGAGTTCGTGGGCGACCGCGCCGGCGTGTCGGTCTCGGCGGTGGGTCGTATCACCGCACCGGCCCAGGCGGAGGCCCTCGTGGCATCCGGTGCAGCCGACGCGGTGATGTTCGGCAAGGCGATGATGCGCGACCCGCACTTCGCCCTGCGCGCCGCGCGCGAGCTCGGGGCGGGCACGTCGATGTGGCCGTCGCAGTACGTGCGCGCTCGGTCCGACCTCAACGACGGGGAGTGGTGAGGCCGGTCGCGTTCAGGCGCGCAGCCCGGCGAGCAGGGCCCTCGCGTCGTCCATGGTGATACTGGTCGGCTCGGCGAGCGCGATGATGTTGCCCTCGCTGTCGTCGAACCAGGCGCCGCGCTCTCCGTCCATCTCGACCACGCCGTTCTCGGTCTTGAGGCCGGGGAAGTCGTAGTCGTGGAAGGCGATGCCCTTCTCGCGGAGCGCTGCCATGTCGCGGTCGAGGTCGTCGGTCATGATCGAGAAGGCGGTCGCCTTGTTGGTGCCGGCGAACTGCGATTCGTACACGAGCACGCCGACGCCTCCGATCAGGTAGGTCTCACCGCCCATGTCGCTGCGGATGGGGTCGACGCCGAACACGTCGTGCCAGAACCGCTTCGCCCGCTCGAGGTCGGACGCGGGAAGCGTGGCCATCGCGATGGAGTTCTCGAACATGAGTACACCTCAGCTTTCGTGACGCGCGAATTCTACGCCTCGCGCTGGCGCACCGCGCCCCCCGATCGCGGTCGGTCCGCGGCGCGATCAGCCGCGCCGCGTGGCGTCCTGCACCTCGCCGACGAGCTCCTCGATGATGTCCTCCAGGAAGATCACGCCGGTGGTGGCGCCCTGCCCGTCGAACGCGCGCGCGACGTGCGTGCCGAGTCGTCGCATGGTCGCGAGCGCGTCCTCGAGGTCCGTTCCGTCGAAGATCGACACGAGCCGCCGGACCCGCTTGGCCGGGATCGGGTCGTCGAACTCGTCGTCGTCGAGGTCGATGACGTCCTTCAGGTGCACGTAGCCGTCGGGCTCGCCGTCGTCGCCCGCGAGCACGTACCGGGAGAAGCCGCGACGGGCGACGGCACGCTCGACGTCGGCAGGCGTGGCATCCGCGGGAAGGGAGACGAGCTCGTCCATGGGCACGGCGACGTCCTGGACGCGCTTGGTGGTGAACTCGAACGCAGCGCTCAGCGTGCCGCTCGCATCGGCGAGCATGCCCTCGCGCCGGGACTGGTCGACGATCGTCTGCACCTCCTCGAGCGTGTACGTCGAGGTGGCCTCGTTCTTCGGCTCGACGCCGAACAGGCGCAGCACGCCGTTCGCCGTGGCGTTGAGGGCCACGATGACGGGACGGAAGACGCGCGCGATGAACACGAGCGGCGGCGCGAGCACGAGCACCGCGCGGTCGGGCAGCGAGAACGACAGGTTCTTCGGGACCATCTCGCCGAGCACGACGTGCAGGTACGACACGAGCACGAGGGCGATGACGAATGCGACCGTCGACACGACCTCGGGCGACCATCCGGTGAGCTCGAGCGGGTACTCGAGCAGGTGGTGGATCGCCGGCTCGGAGACCGTCAGGATCAACAGCGAGCAGATCGTGATGCCCAGCTGGCTCATGGCGAGCATGAGCGTGGCGTGCTCCATCGCCCAGAGCGCGGTCTTCGCGCTCCGCTTGCCCTTCTCGGCGAGCGGCTCGATCTGCGAGCGTCGTGCCGAGATGACGGCGAACTCGGCGCCGACGAAGAACGCGTTGGCCGCCAGCAGCACGAACAGCCAGGCGAGGCCGGCCCAGTCGCTCATCGCTCGACCTCCGTCAGTGCGTCGGCGTGCGTGCGCGCGGTCGCCGGGGTGAACTGGATGCGGTCGATGCGGCGGCCGTCGAGGCGCTGCACGCGGAAGCGGCCGCCGTCGACGTCGACCTCGTCACCGACGGCGGGCAGGCGCCCGAGCACGCTCATGACGTAGCCGGCCACGGTCTCGTAGGCGCCGTCCTCCGGCACCTGGATTCCGGTGCGGTCGAGGAGCTCGTCGGGGCGCAGCATGCCGGGGAAGCTGACGAACTCGCCGCGGCGGACGACGCCCGCGCGAGTGCGGTCGTGCTCGTCGGAGACCTCGCCGACGAGTTCCTCGACGAGGTCCTCGAGCGTGGCGACGCCGGCCGTGCCGCCGTACTCGTCGACCACGACGGCCATCTGGTAGCCGCGTCCGCGAAGCTCGCCGAGCAGCATGTCGAGCTTCATGGTCTCGGGCACGCGGAGCGCTTCGGACTGGAGGGCGGAGGCGGGCACCTGGTCGCGCTTCTCACGCGGCACCGCCACCGCCTGCTTGACGTGCACGAGCCCGACGACGTCGTCGAGGTTCTCGTCGTACACCGGGAATCGGGAGAAGCCGGTCTGGCGGGCGAGCTCGATGACGGCCTCGGCGGGCTCGAGCCGTTGCACGGCGGCGACGCGCGGGCGCGGCGTCATCACGTCGGAGGCGTCGTGCTCGGAGAAGCGCAGCGTGCGCCCGAGCAGGGTCGCGGTGTCCTGCTCGAGCAGGCCCGCGCTGGCCGAGCGACGCACGAGGCTGGAGAGCTCCTCGGCCGATCGCGCGCCGGACAGCTCTTCCTTCGGCTCGATCCCGATGGCACGCAGGAGGCGGTTCGCGCTGCCGTTGAGCACCACGATCGCCGGCCGGAACAGCCACGTGAACGCGGTCTGGAACGGCATGACGACCTTCGCGGTCTGCCGGGGCAGCGCGAGGGCGAAGTTCTTCGGTACGAGCTCGCCGATGATCATCGACAGCAGCGTCGCGACGACCACGGCGGTGATCGCCCCGACCGGTCGCACGAACGCCTCGGGGATGCCGACGGAGCGCAACGGATCGGCGAGCAGCGACGAGATCGCCGGCTCCATGGTGTACCCGGTGAGGAGCGTCGTCAGCGTGATGCCGAGCTGCGCGCTCGACAGGTGCGTCGAGGTGATCTTGAGGCCGTCGATGGTGAGGCCGAGCCGTGATTCGCCCTTGGCACGTCGCGACTCGAGGTCGGCTCGATCGAGGTTGACGAGCGCGAACTCGCTCGCAACGAACAGGCCCGTGCCGATGGTGAGGAGGAGTCCGATGCCGAGGAGGATCCACTCAGACATCCGCGCCTCCCCGTTCGGTCACGGGCGAGGGTCTATGGCCGGGAGATTTCGCAGAAGGAGGGTCGTCCATTGTGCGGCCAAGTATATCGGCGGATGCCGCGCGCTTCCGACCCCGCGGGTCGGGGGCGCCGGTCGGCCCCTGCCCGGTCGCCCGCCCGCCCGTTGTCGATCGGCCCGTGTCGATCCGCCGCTTTCCGGGGCCATGCCACCCGCCCGGCGTTCTCTGGTACTGGGCGCTCTCCTCACCCGCGGAGCGACGGTTTCCACACCGCTCATGTGAGCCTCGCCTCACATGAGGCCGATCGCCGCAGGTGTGCCGCTGGATCATGCCGACTCACGCCTCGCCCCTCCCTCGCCTCATGTGGGGCCCGCCCGACACCGCCGCCGCCTCACATGAGGCACACCCGACACGACCGCGGCCTCACATGAGGCAGGTCCGACACGCCCGTGAGCGGCATCAGCGGGTCCGTCACGACCGCCGCGCCACGTGGACAGGCCCGCGCGGCGCGCTCACGCCGGGCGCACCCCGCACGTCGGGGCAGCCTCATTTGAGGCTGTGTTCACACGAGCGACCTGGAAACACTCGTCCGGACGCAGCATCGCCGCAGATGCGGAGCCGGCCGAATCGCCCTGCGGAGGCGGTCCGGGTCGACGCGACCGATCAGGCCCCGGCGGTGGGGATCCTCGAGCCCGCCCAAGCGGCGCGCGACTCGGCCCGCCTCCGGGCCTCGGCTTCGCCGAAGCGGTGCCGCCTGACCCCGCGCGACCGCGGCGGATCGACGGGCGGCGGCGCGAGACGCTCGACGGTGCCGTAGCGATGATCCGACAGCCGGAGCAACCGCTCGACCTCCTCGTCGAGGACGGCGAGGAACGCCCGGTTCAGCCGGTAGGAGCGTGCACGCGGCTCGACCGCGTCGATCAGCGAGGTGACCGCATCGTGGTCGCGGAGCACGCGCAGGTGGTGCGAGACGGCGGTCCGGGAGATGCCGAACTCGGTCATGACCACGTCGCACAGCGTTCCCGCTGAGTGCTCGCCGACCGCGAGCACCTCCACGATGCGGCGGCGCACCGGGTCCGCGAGCAGTGTGAAGGGGTGCGTCGGCTCCGTCATGCCGTGAGGGTATCGGGGCGCGGCGCGCAGCCGCGCCATCCGCTCACAGGGTCGCCGAAGTCGCCAAGCACCCCACCACTACCAGCTGACCGGCAGCGCCTTGCCCTCCTCGTACCCGGCCGCCGACTGGATCCCGACCAGCGCCCGCTCGCGGAACTCGGGAACCGAGCGCGCGCCCGCATAGGTGAACGAGCTGCGCACGCCCGACGTGATCATGTCGAGCAGGTCCTCGAGCGACGGACGCAGCGGGTCGAGGTAGATCGCCGACGACGAGATGCCCTCTGCGAACAGCTCCTTGCGCGCGAGCTCGTACGCCGACAGCCGGCCGAACCGCTCCTTGACCGCCTTCGTCGAGGCCATGCCCCAGCTCTCCTTGTAGACGCGGCCCTCGGGGTCGTGACGCAGCGTGCCCGGCGCCTCGATGGTGCCGGCGAACCACGAGCCGATCATGACGGATGCCGCGCCCGCGGCGAGCGCCAGCGCCACGTCGCGCGGGTAGCGCACTCCCCCGTCGGCCCAGACCGCCGCCCCGTGCTCACGTGCCGCCTCGGAGGTCTCGAGCACGGCCGAGAACTGCGGTCGTCCGACCGCCGTCATCATGCGGGTCGTGCACATGGCGCCCGGGCCCACGCCCACCTTCAGCACGTCGGCGCCCGCCTCGACGAGATCGGCGACCGCGTCGGCGGTGACGATGTTGCCCGCCACGATCGGGATCCCCAGGTCGGCCGCCCGCACGGTGCGCACCGCGCGGATCATGCCCTCCTGGTGCCCGTGCGCCGTGTCGACGACGAGCATGTCGACCCCTGCGGCGGCGAGCGCGCGGGCCTTGGCCGCGACGTCGCCGTTGATGCCGATCGCGGCCGCGACCCGGAGGCGGCCGGCGGCATCCGTGTTCGGCTCGGAGACCGTGCCGCGCAGGGCGCTGCGCCGGCTCAGGGTGCCGACCACGCGGCCGTGCTCGAGCACCGGCGCGAAGTCGAGTCCGGCGTCGACCATGAGGTCGAACGCGCGGCGCGGCGTGTCGACGTCGTCGGCGTCGAGCGACGGGATGGCGCCGTGGATGAGGTCGCCGAGCCTCGCGTCGGGCAGCGCGGTGGCCAGGCGTGCCGCCGGGATGGTGCCCGCGTACCGGCCGTCGTCGTCGTGCAGGACGATGCCGTGCCCCTCGACGGGCGGCAGCACCTCGAGCGCGTCGGTCACCGACTGGTCGGCGTGGAAGGCATGGGGCACGTCGAATCGCGCCGGCCGCGACTTCACCCACCGGATCGCCTCGTCGAGTTCCTGCAACGGGAGGTCCTGGGGCAGCACGCCGATGCCGCCGCGTCGGGCGAGCGTCGCCGCGAGGCGCGGGCCCGTGACCGAGTTCATGTTGGCCGACACGATCGGGATGCTCGCCCCCGATCCGTCGTCGGGCGAGAGCGACACGTCGAGCCGACTCGTGACTCCTGAGCGGCTCGGCACCAGGAAGACGTCGGAGTACGTGAGGTCGTGCCGCGGCGTCGTGCGATAGAACTCCATGCCCTCAGCGTATTCGCGGCGGACGGACGCCGCCCCGGGCGGGCCGGACGGCGCATCGACCGGATCGATGGCGCGATCCGCCCACGCTGATCCTGCACGGTGCCGACCGCCCCCCGAACGGGTTTAGGCTTGATTGGGCGTTCCGCGACGTGCTGCGCGCGCCACGCCACCAGGTGAGAATCCAATCAATGGAGAGAGTGGGCGAGAGGCTGTGTCGAGCCAATTGACCGGGTCGGGGTCCGAAGAGACGACTGCCGCGGAGTTCGGAGCCAACGAATGGCTCGTGGACGAGATGTACGAGCGGTTCCTCGCCGACCCCGATTCCGTCGACGACACGTGGCGACCGGTGCTCGAGCAGTACCGCCGGATCAAGACGAACGGCGAGCAGCCCGCCCCCGCCGCCTCGGCCGCGATGCCCGACGAGGCCGCCCTGTACCAGGCGGCAGGCGAGCAGGCGGATGCCGCGGCTCCGGCCGCACCCGCGCCCGCCGCCGAGGCGCCCGCGCCCCAGGCGCCCGCCGACGAGGCCCCCGCCGCGGAGACGCCCGCGCCCCGGGCTCCGCACTCCGAGGCGGCCGCGCCGCAGGCCGACGCGGAGGCCCCCGCCGCCCAGCCCACGGCGAAGCCCGCCGAGCCGGCTGCGGCATCCGGCAACGGAAGCGGCAACGGCACCTCACCGAACGCCGTCGTCGGCCAGGCGCCCGAGGCCCGCACGACGTCCGTCGCGCCGCGCACGGCGCCGGTCCCCGCCGACGTTCCCGTCACCAGCCCGCAGCAGCAGGTCGAGGGGGAGCGCGAAGACGAGGTCGTGCCGCTGAAGGGCCTGCCGAAGACCCTCGCCGCGAACATGGACGCGTCACTGGCGGTGCCGACCGCGACGAGCGTGCGCACCGTGCCGGCCAAGCTCATGATCGACAACCGGATCGTGATCAACAACCACCTGCGTCGCACGCGCGGCGGCAAGATCTCGTTCACGCACCTCATCGGGTGGGCGCTCATCCAGGCGCTGAAGGACTTCCCGAGCCAGAACGTCTCGTACACCGAGGTCGACGGCAAGCCCTCCGTCGTGAGGCCCGCGCATATCGGCCTGGGCATCGCGATCGACCTGCCGAAGCCCGACGGCACGCGCGCCCTCCTCGTGCCCGCGATCAAGCGCGCCGAGACCATGACGTTCAACGAGTACCTCAGCGCCTACGAGGACCTCGTCCGACGGGCCCGCTCCAACAAGCTGACCGCCGACGACTTCAAGGGCGCCACGATCTCGCTCACCAACCCGGGCGGCATCGGCACCGTGCACTCGGTGCCGCGACTCATGAAGGGGCAGGGCTGCATCATCGGCGCCGGCGCCCTCGAGTACCCTGCGGAGTTCCAGGGCGCGAGCGAGAAGACCCTCGCGAACCTCGCCATCGGCAAGACCATCACGCTCACGTCGACGTACGACCACCGCGTCATCCAGGGCGCCGGGTCGGGCGAGTTCCTGAAGAAGGTGCACGAGCTGCTCATCGGCGAGCGGGACTTCTACCAGGACATCTTCGCCGCGCTCCGCCTGCCGTACGAGCCCATCAAGTGGAACGCCGACATCTCCGTCGACATCGCGAGCGCGATCGACAAGACCGCACGCGTGCAGGAGCTCATCAACTCGTTCCGCGTGCGCGGCCACATGATGGCCGACATCGACCCGCTCGAGTACGTGCAGCGCTCGCACCCCGACCTCGACATCGAAAGCCACGGCCTCACCTTCTGGGACCTCGACCGCGAGTTCGTCACGGGCGGGTTCGGCGACAAGCGCACCGCACTGCTGCGCGACATCCTCGGCGTGCTCCGCGACTCGTACTGCCGCACGATCGGCATCGAGTACATGCACATCCAGGACCCGCCGCAGCGCAGATGGATCCAGCAGCAGGTCGAGCGCAAGTACGAGAAGCCGACGCACGACGAGCAGATGCGCATCCTCAGCAAGCTCAACGAGGCCGAGGCGTTCGAGACGTTCCTGCAGACCAAGTACGTCGGCCAGAAGCGGTTCAGCCTCGAGGGCGGCGAGTCCATGATCGCCCTGCTCGACGAGGTGCTCCAGGGCGCCGCCAAGGAGGGCATGGACGAGGTCGCGATCGGCATGGCGCACCGCGGCCGCCTCAACGTGCTCACCAACATCGCCGGCAAGACCTACGGCCAGGTGTTCCGCGAGTTCGAGGGCACGCAGGACACCAAGGGCTTCTCCGGCTCGGGCGACGTGAAGTACCACCTCGGCACCGAGGGCAGCTTCACCGCCGACGACGGCACCCAGATCCCGGTGTCGCTGGCCGCGAACCCCTCGCACCTCGAGGCCGTCAACGGCGTGCTCGAGGGCATCGTGCGCGCCAAGCAGGACCGCAAGCCGGTCGGTTCGTTCTCGATCCTGCCGATCCTCGTGCACGGCGACGCGGCCATGGCCGGCCAGGGCGTCGTGTTCGAGACGTTGCAGATGTCGCAGCTCCGCGCGTACCGCACGGGCGGAACCATCCACGTGGTCGTGAACAACCAGGTCGGCTTCACCACCGTCCCGGGCGACGCGCGGTCGTCGATCTACTCGACGGATGTCGCCAAGGCCATCCAGGCCCCCGTCTTCCACGTCAACGGCGACGACCCCGAAGCCGTCGTGCGCGTCGCGGAGCTCGCGTTCCGCTACCGCCAGGAGTTCAAGCGCGATGTCGTCATCGACCTCGTCTGCTACCGCCGCCGCGGTCACAACGAGGGCGACGACCCGTCGATGACCCAGCCGCTCATGTACAACCTCATCGAGGCCAAGCGCTCGGTGCGCAAGCTCTACACCGAAGCCCTCGTCGGCCGCGGCGACATCACCGAGGAGGAGTACGAGAACGCGCACCGCGACTTCCAGGACCGCCTCGAGCGCGCCTTCGCGGAGACGCACGCCGCGCAGACGGGCGCCATCCCGATCGTCGGCGCCGACGCCCTCGAGCCCGAGCCCGCCGCGGGTGAGCCCGAGACCACGGGCGTGTCGCTCGAGGTCGTCCACGCCGTCGGCGACGCGTTCGCGAACAAGCCCAACGGCTTCACCGTGCACCCGAAGATCCAGCAGCTGCTCGCCAAGCGCGTCGACATGAGCCGCAACGGCAAGATCGACTGGGGCTTCGGCGAGCTGCTGAGCCTCGGCTCGCTGCTGCTCGAGGGCACGCCCGTCCGACTCGTCGGGCAGGACGCCCGCCGCGGCACGTTCGTGCAGCGCCACGCGGTCCTCCACGACCGGGCGAACGGCCAGGAGTGGCTGCCGCTGCAGAACCTCGGCGACCAGCAGGCCCGCTTCTGGATCTACGACTCGCTGCTGTCCGAGTACGCCGCGATGGCGTTCGAGTACGGCTACTCGGTCGAGCGGGCCGATGCCCTCGTGATGTGGGAGGCCCAGTTCGGCGACTTCGCCAACGGCGCCCAGACCGTCATCGACGAGTTCATCTCGTCGGCCGAGCAGAAGTGGGGCCAGCGCTCGAGCGTCGTGCTGCTGCTCCCCCACGGCTACGAGGGCCAGGGCCCCGACCACTCGAGCGCCCGCATCGAGCGGTACCTCCAGATGTGCGCCGAGAACAACATGACCGTCGCGCGTCCGTCGACGCCCGCGTCGTACTTCCACCTGCTGCGCAGGCAGGCGTACGCCCGCCCGCGCCGGCCGCTCGTGGTGTTCACCCCGAAGGCGATGCTGCGGCTGCGCGGGGCGACCAGCGAGGTCGCGGACTTCACCCAGGGCCGCTTCGAACCGGTGATCGACGACGCCCGCATCAGCGACAAGGGCGCCGTCAAGCGCGTCGTGTTCATGGCCGGCAAGCTCTACTACGACCTGCTCGCCGAGCTCGAGAAGAACCCCAACCCCGAGGTCGCGCTCGTGCGCCTCGAGCAGTTCTACCCGCTGCCCGCCGCGGAGCTCAAGGCCGTCGCCGACTCCTACCCGAACGCCGAGCTGGTGTGGGCGCAGGACGAGCCCGAGAACCAGGGCGCCTGGCCGTTCTTCATCATCGAGACGAACAAGCTCGGGCCGCGCGAGGTCCGCATCGTCGCTCGCGCGGCGGCCGCGTCGCCCGCGACCGGCTCCGCCAAGCGCCACGCCGCCGAGCAGGCCGACCTGGTCAAGCGGGCCGTCACGCTGTAGTCCCGCCCACGACGCGACGAGCGGATGCCTCCCAGGGAGGCATCCGCTCGTCGCGTCGGGCGTCCGGCGTCCGTCGCGGGGAGACCGGCCGCGGCGGTGGGCAGCGCCGCGGCCGGCGGTCCGTCACCCGACGGGCGCGACCTCGCGCTCGCGCTCGGTCTCGGGCCCCGCTTCGGGCTCGGCCGGCGCCGCGTGCGCGCCGTGGTGCCGTTCCTCGCGCGAGAGCCGGCTCGGCCACCAGATCGCGCGGCCGATGTCGTACGCCGCGGCCGGCACGAGCAGCGTGCGCACGAGGAAGGTGTCGAGCAGCACGCCGAACGCGACGATGAACGAGATCTGCGCGAGGAACAGGATGGGCAGCACCCCGAGCGCCGCGAACGTCGCCGCGAGGACCAGTCCGGCCGACGTGATCACCCCGCCGGTGAGGCGCAGCCCGCGCAGGATCCCCTCGCGGGTTCCGTGCGCGATCGACTCCTCGCGCACGCGCGTCATGAGGAAGATGTTGTAGTCGACGCCGAGCGCGACGAGGAACACGAACCCGAACAGCGGCACCGACGGGTCGGCGCCGGGGAAGCCGAACACGTACTCGAACACGAGCGCGGAGACGCCGAGTGCGGCGGCGAACGAGAGCACGACGCTCGCGATGAGGATGAGCGGTGCGACCACGGCACGGAGCAGCAGCATCAGGATCACGAGGATCGCGAGGAGCACGAGCGGGATGATGAGGCGCTGGTCGTCGACCGCGGCCTGGTTCGTGTCGAGCGCGACGGCCGTCGGTCCGCCGACGAGGACCTCCTCGCCCACGGCGTCGAGCGATTCGCGCAGCTCGACCACGGTCGCCTCGGCCTCGGCCGAGTCGGCGGGGTCGTCGAGCGTGGCCTGCAGCAGCACGGTGCCGTCGACCACGGTGGGCTCGGGCGCCGGCGTGCCGGGAGGGCCGAACGCCTGCACGCCCTCCTCGGTGACGGGCGCGCTCCCGGCGGGCGAATCCTCCGAGAGCACGGCGACGGATGCCACTCCGGCGGTGCCGAGCGCGATGTCGGCGATCTCCTGCAGTTCGTCCTCCGGCCCGATGATGACCGCCGGGGTACCCGATCCGCCGGGGAAGTGCTCGCTCACGAGCTCCTGTCCGTCGCGGGCCTGCGACTCGCCGAGGATGAACTCGCTGGACGGCACGCCGTCCGCATCGAGGCGGACGAGGCCGAGCGCCATGACCGCGAGGATCAGCGTGGAAAGGATCCAGACCGTGCGCGGGCGGCGCGCGACGAGCCGGCCGATCGCCCCCCAGAGCCCCCGCTCGCTCGTCGAGCGCTCCTCCGTCGCAGTCGCGTGGCGACCGGGCGCGGGTTCGGCGTCGGGCGCGACGTCGGCAGCGGCATCCGGTCGGCGGATGCGGCGGGGCCAGAACGCCACGCGCCCCGCCCAGAGCAGCAGCGCCGGCAGCAGCGTGAGCGCGGCGAGCAGCGCGAACACGATGCCGATCGCCGCGACGGGCCCGAGGATCTTGTTGGAGTTCAGCTCGCTCGCGAGCAGGATCAGGAGCGCCACGATGACGGTGCCCGCGGATGCCGCGATCGGCTCCCACGAGCCCCTGAGCGCCGCCCACGTGGCATCCCACTTGCGCTCGTACTGGGCGAGCGCCTCGCGGTAGCGGGCGATGTACAGCAGCGCGTAGTCGGTCGCGGCGCCGATGACGAGGATGAACAGGATGCCCTGCGTCTGCCCCGAGAGCAGCAGCAGGTCGGCCCTGGCGAGCTGCACGACCGTGAACACCGACGCCGTGAGCGCGGTGAGGCTCGTGAACAGCACGATGATCGGCAGCAGCGGCGATCGGTACACCACCACGAGGATCACGAGCACGGCGCCGAGCGCGACGAGCAGGAGCAGTCCGTCGATGCCGGAGAACGCCTCGGCGAGGTCGGCGGTGAAGCCGGCCGGGCCGGTGACGGCGGCGGTGGTGCCGTCGACGGCCGATTCCTCGAGCAGTGCGCGCATCGCCTCGACGGTGGCGCCCGAGCCCTCCTCGCCCTCTCCGGGGGCGATGGACGCGACGAACTGGGCGGCCTCGCCGTCCTCCGACGGGATCACGGGGGACGTCTCGTCGGCCACCACGCCCTCGACGTCGAGCACGTCGTCGCGCAGCTCCTCCACATCCGCGAGTTGCGCGTCGCTGAGCTCGCCCCCGTCGTCGGTCGCGACGATCACGATCGCGGGCACGTTCTCGGAGTCGCGGAAGGCGTCCTGCAGCTCGTTGACCTCGGTCGCTTCGGCCGAGGCGGGCAGGAACGACGCCTGGTCGTTCTGCTGCACTTCGCTGATCGTGCCGAATGCGGCGCCGCCCGCGCCGAAGAGCGCGAACCAGATCAGGATGAGGACGGTGGGGATCAGGACGCGGAGCCACGTGGGCACGCGTCCGGTTCGCTTGGCGGGGGCGGCAGTCTCGTTCATCGTCGACGACGCTACGGAACGGATGCCGCGGTCCGCGTCCATCGAAAGTTCGGACCGCGCGGGACCGGCCGACGAGGCGGGCCGGCTGCCGGGGTCAGTCGACGAGGATGCCGTGCCCGGACTGGATGTCGCGGATGCGCGTCATGACCATGACACGGAGCTCCTCCGGCGCGGTCTCCCGGCACGCCCGCTGCACGACCTCGGTGATCGCCACGCCGACGCGCAACTCGCCGCGGCAGTCCTCGCAGTGCTCCACGTGCTCGCGGATGTCGGCGGCGTCCTCGCTGCACAGCTCGTTGTGCAGGTACTCCTCGAGTTCGGCCTTCGCCTTCTCGCAGCCGCAGTCGGTCATCTCGTGCTCCTCCGGGATCGGGTGGGCGCCGGTGCGACGGCGAAGCCCTGCTCGGCCGCGTACTCGGCGAGGGACTCGCGGAGCAGGCGCCGGCCACGGTGCAGGCGGCTCATCACGGTCCCGATGGGGGTGTTCATCATGTCGGCGATCTCCTGGTAGGAGAACCCCTCGACGTCGGCGAGGTACACCGCCAGGCGGAAGTCCTCGGGCAGCGCCTGGAGGGCGTCCTTCACGGCGCTGTCGGGCAGATGGTCGATCGCCTCGGCCTCTGCGGAGCGGCTCGAGGTCGCGGTGGTCGACTCGGCGCCGCCGAGCTGCCAGTCCTCGAGTTCGTCGATCGTGCCCTGGTAGGGCTCCCGCTGCTTCTTGCGGTACGTGTTGATGAAGGTGTTCGTGAGGATGCGGTACAGCCACGCCTTGAGGTTCGTGCCCTGGGTGAAGGACCCGAACGCCGCGTAGGCCTTCACGAACGTCTCCTGCACGAGGTCCTGCGCGTCGGCGGGGTTCTTGGTCATGCGGAGCGCGGCCGCGTACAGCTGGTCGATGAACGGCAGCGCCTGCTCCTCGAACAGCGCGCCGAGGTCGCGCGTCTCGTCGCGCGTCTCGTCGGTGGGCGTGTCGGCCGATCGCTCGTCGGCCGGGGTCGCAGTGTCGTCGCCGGTCATCACGGGCCATCCTAGATCCTGGGGCTCCGAGACCACGGGGCGTTCGAGCACTGTCGTCGACACGCGCACCAACTCCTTCCCGTTCCGCCGGGCGCTACTGTTGGTAACCGATGCAGCTTTCGAGGTATTCCGCACCGGAGTTCGATCCGTACGGCGACAACCGCCAGGTCGAGTCGAACGAGGGATGGCGCGCGCGCGTGGCATCCGCCCCGCTCGCCGCGACCCTGTCGCTGCCCGGCTCGAAGTCCCTCACGAACCGCGAGCTCGTGCTCGCCGCCCTCGCCGACGGCCCGTCGACGCTGCGCGCACCGCTGTGGTCGCGCGACAGCGAGCTCATGGTCGAGGGTCTGCGCCAGCTCGGGGTCGGGTTCGAGCGGATGTCGGGCGCCGGCGGGTTCGGCGACGACGTGCGCGTCACGCCCGCCGGCGAGCTGGTCGGCTCGACGACGATCGACTGCGGACTCGCCGGCACGGTCATGCGGTTCCTGCCGCCCGTCGCTGCGCTCGCGCTCGGCCCCACGACGTTCGACGGCGACGAGGGCGCACGCCGCCGTCCCATGCGGGGCGTCATCGACGGCCTCCGGGGGGTCGGCGTCGACATCGACGACGACGGCCGGGGCGCGCTGCCGTTCACGGTGCACGGCTTCGGCCGGGTCGAGGGCGGCGAGCTCGCCATCGACGCCTCGGCGTCGAGCCAGTTCGTGTCGGGCCTGCTGCTCTCGGCGCCGCGGTTCGAGCGCGGCCTCGACCTCACCCACACGGGTGAGCGACTGCCGAGCCTGCCGCACATCGAGATGACGATCGAGACCCTCGCGCTCCGCGGCGTCGCGGTCGAGCAGCCGTCGGTCGGCCGCTGGGTCGTCGCGCCCGGTCCGATCGCCGCGCGCGACGTCGACATCGAGCCCGACCTCTCCAACGCCGCGCCGTTCCTCGTCGCGGCGCTCGTCGCGGGCGGATCGGTCACCATCACCGGCTGGCCCGCCGAGACGACGCAGGTCGGCGCGCAGCTGGCCGACCTCCTCCCCCGCTTCGGCGCTCGCGTCGAGCGCGACGGCGACCGGCTGACGGTGCACGCGCCCGAACCGGGCGACGGCGGCGGCCGCGGCATCCGCGGCGTCGACCTCGACCTGTCGGAGGCGGGCGAGCTCGTCCCGAATCTCGTGGCCCTCGCGGCCCTCGCCGACGAGCCGAGCACGTTCACCGGCATCGGGCACATCCGCCACCACGAGACCGACAGGCTCGCGGCGCTCGCCGCCGAGCTCAACGGACTCGGCGGCCGCGTCACCGAGCTCGACGACGGGCTCCGCGTCGAGCCGGCGCCGCTGCACGGAGGCGAGTGGAAGGCGTACGCCGACCACCGCATGGCGACCTCGGGCGCGATCGTCGGCCTCGCCGTCGACGGCGTCGTCGTCGACGACATCGGCTCGACGTCCAAGACGCTCCCCCAGTTCACCGAGCTCTGGGAGCAGATGCTCGGATGAGCTGGTGGGAGACGGACGACGACGAGGACGAGCCGGAGTACGACCAGTACGACGAGTCCGACGTCCGGGTCCGGCCCAGCCGCCGCGGCAGCCGCCCGCGCACCAAGACGCGCCCCGAGCACGCCGACGCCGAGATCGGCATCGTGCTCGGCGTCGACCGGGGCCGCTACGCCGTGCTCGTCGACGAGGGCGAACCGACTGAACGCGAGATCACCGCGACCCGCGCGAGCGAACTGCGCCGCAAGTCCGTGGTCACCGGAGACCGCGTCGACCTCGTCGGCGACAGCTCGGGAGACGAGGGCACGCTCGCGCGGATCGTGCGCGTCCGGGAGCGCACGACCCTGCTGCGCCGCAGTGCCGACGACACCGACGCCGTCGAACGCGTCATCGTCGCGAACGCCGACCAGATGCTCATCGTCATCGCCGCCGCCGATCCGGAGCCGCGCGTGCGCCTCGTCGACCGGTACCTCGTCGCGGCGTACGACGCCGGCATCGCCCCCCTCGTGTGCGTCACGAAGACCGACCTCGCCGATCCCGCGCCGTTCCTGGCGAACTTCGCGGGACTCGACCTCCCGGTCATCCTGAGCCGCGCCGACGCGATGCCGCTGGACGAGATCGCCGACCGCCTCGTCGGTCATCGCACCGTGTTCGTCGGGCACTCCGGCGTCGGCAAGTCGACGCTCGTGAACGCCCTCGTGCCCGCCGCGAACCGCGCGACCGGCCACGTCAACGTCGTCACGGGCCGCGGCCGGCACACGTCGTCGTCGACCGTGTCCCTTCGCCTCGTGCACGACGGCCGCACGGGCTGGGTCATCGACACCCCGGGAGTCCGCTCGTTCGGACTGGGCCACGTCGATCCCTCGAACATCCTCGGCGCCTTCGCCGACCTCGCACGCGTCGCCGAGGACTGCCCGCGCGGCTGCACGCACCTTCCGAACGCCCCGGACTGCGCGATGAACGAAGCCGTGCAGGCGGGCGAGCTCGGCGAGTCCGGGCGGGTCCGGCTCGACTCCCTGCAGCGGCTCCTCACCACGTTCGCCTGATGCGGGCGACGGATGCCGCGTGGAGCGCGCGCACCGCGGCATCCGTGGTCGTGCCTACGATTGGGACATGACCGACGCTCGACTCGCCGCCGGCGACCTCGCCCCCGACTTCACCCTGCCCGACCAGGACGGCAATCCCGTCACGCTCTCGTCACTGCGCGGGCAGAAGGTCGTGCTCTACTTCTACCCGGCGGCCATGACGCCCGGGTGCACGACCGAGGCCTGCGACTTCCGCGACAGCCTCAACTCGTTCGCCGGAGCGGGCGTGCGCGTCGTGGGCGTCTCGAAGGACGACGTCGCGACGCTCAAGCAGTTCGCCGAGCGCGATGGCCTCGACTTCCCCCTGCTGTCGGACACCGACCTCGCGGTGCAGCAGGCGTACGGCGCCTGGGGCGAGAAGTCGCTCTACGGCAAGACCGTCACGGGCGCCATCCGCTCGACCTTCGTCATCGACGAGGAGGGCCGCATCGCCAAGCCCATGTACAACGTGAAGGCGACCGGTCACGTCGCGCGCCTTCGCACGGAGCTCGGCGTCGACGGCTGAGCCGCCGCCCCGCCATCCGGGCGGTCGTCGCGCGAGCGGCGGCCGCCCGCTCGCGTCCGGCGGGCGCCGGTCAGTCGGTGCCGGCGGGCGCGGCGTCCTCATCTCGCACGTACCGCTCGCGGACGGGCGGCCACAGCAGCAGCCCGATCACCGTCACGGCGGGGAGCAGCAGCGCCCACCCGATGTCGGCCCGCGCGAACAGGCCCTGGAAGGCGCCGACCGCGATCGACAGCTGCAGCACCTGCCACACGATCGCGGCGGCCCGCGACCACGGCGCCCGCCGAACGGATGCCACGGCGATCGCCGCCACCCACGCGGCCGCCAGCGCGGTGATCACGATGAGCGCGACGGCCGTCGCGACCGACGACGGCTGCAGCACGAACAGGTCGAACACGAGCCACGCCACCATCGCCACGAGCGCTGCCGCCTCGGCGAAGAGGAGCACCGACACGGTCAGGAGCGCGGCCCGGACTCCGCCTTCCGAGGGCGCCGCGCGGTCACGGGCGGCGTCCCGTCCATTCACAGGCTTCTCCCGAAGTGCACTCTTGATTCACTTCCCACGCTATGCGACCATTTATGAGGCCGAATTGATGCTCACAGGGACGTGAGCCGATCCTCCCCGATCCTACTTCCCGAGATTCGGCTTTCCCCCACCGCAGCACCAGCCGGTTCCCGGCAGCGCACGCGTGCGTCCGCTGTGGATCGACAACGCAAGGAGCATCTGAATGGATTGGCGCGATAAAGCCGCCTGCCTCACCGCCGACCCGGAACTGTTCTTCCCCGTGGGGAACACCGGACCGGCCGTCGACCAGATCGAGAAGGCCAAGGCGGTCTGCGCCCGATGCACCGTCACCGAGATCTGCCTCCAGTACGCCCTCGAGACCGGCCAGGACTCGGGCGTGTGGGGCGGCCTCAGCGAGGACGAGCGCCGTGCCCTGAAGCGCCGCGCCGCTCGCGCCCGTCGCGCGGGCTGACCCCCGCGCGTCGCGAGCCGCACTGCCGCAGTCCCCGGATCGACCACCTCCCGGCAGGCCGACGGCTCGCACTCCCCGCAAGCACCCGAACCGAACGGCACCCGCATCGAGCGGGTGCCGTTCGCGTGCGACGGCGCCGCCCGCGGCGGGAGCGTCAGGACTTGGTGATCCAGCGCAGCGGCACGTCGATCGTGACCTCCGTGCCGCTTCCGACCACGGTGTGCCAGTCGATCGTGCCGCCGAGCTCGCCCTGGATGAGCGTGCGCACGATCTGGGTGCCGAGGCCCTCGCCGACCTTGCCCTCGGGCAGCCCCGAACCGGTGTCGCGGACCTGCACGGTGAGCATGGTCTCGGAGCGGCCGGCGATGACCTCCACGTCGCCCTCCTGGCCGGCGAGGCCGTGCTCGACCGCGTTCGTCACGAGCTCGGTGAGCGCGAGCGCGAGCGGCGTGGCGTAGGCGCTCGGCAGCACCCCGAACGTGCCCGACTTCTTCGGGTGCGCGGTCGTGTTGTGCGCGGCGGCGACCTCGGCCACGAGCAGCAGCGCGCGATCGAACACCTCGTCGAAGTCCACGTTCTGGCTGAGGCCCTCCGAGAGGGTGTCGTGCACGACGGCGATCGCGCCGACGCGTCGCATCGCCTGCGTCAGGGCGTCGCGTGCCTCGTCGGAGTGCGTGCGACGGGCCTGGATCCGCAGCAGCGACGCCACGGTCTGCAGGTTGTTCTTGACGCGATGGTGGATCTCGCGGATCGTGGCGTCCTTCGTGATGAGCTCCTGCTCCTGGTGGCGGAGCTCAGTCACGTCGCGCGTCAGCACGATCGCTCCGGTCCGCTCCCCGCGGCGGCGGATGGGGATCGCGCGCAACGACACCGTCACCCCGCGCGACTCCACGTCGGTGCGCCACGGCGCCCGGCCGGTGACCACCAGCGGGAGCGACTCGTCGACCACGAGCTTGCCGCTGAGCAGACGCGATGCGACCTCGGCCAGGGACTGGCCCTCGAGCTCGTCGTCGAAGCCCATCCGGTTGAACGCCGAGAGCGCGTTCGGGCTCGCGAAGGTGGTGATGCCGTCGACGTCGAGCCGGATGAGGCCGTCGGACGCGCGCGGGGCGCCGCGCCGAGGGCCGGTGGGCGCGCCGAGGTCGGGGAAGTCGCCCGATGCGATCATCTGGAAGAGTTCACCGGCGCAGTCGTTGAACGTGAGTTCCTGCCGGCTCGGCGTGCGGGTCGCCCCGAGGTTCGTGTGGCGGGTGATGACCGCGACCGGCTCGGGCGCCAGCTCGGTGCCCGTGACCGAGAGCCGGCGCATCACCGGGACCGCGCGCACCCGGGTGGGCATCTCCTCGTACCAGTCGGGCGCGGACGAATCGACGATCGCACCGGACGTGAAGGCCTGCGAGACCAGGCCCTTCCACTCCACGCGGACCGCCTGGCCGACGAAGTCGCGGTAGAACAGCGTCGCGGCGCTCGACGGGCGCGAGTGCGCGACGGCGACGAAGTCGTCGTCGCCCGAGGGCACCCAGAGCACGATGTCGGCGAACGCGAGGTCCGCGAGGAGCTGGAGGTCCCCGACGAGCATGTGCAGCCAGTCCACGTCGGCCTGGCTGCTGCGCCCCTGGGCGAGGACGAGGTCACTGAGGGTCGACACAGACCCAGCGTACCCAGCGCCGGGGGCCGCCTCAGGCCACGGCCGTCCGCCGGCGCACGACCACCCGCGGCCCGCGGCGCCGGGCGGGCTCGGGCTCCGGCATCAGCCGGGCGTCGACGTACGCGCGCAGTGCCGCGCGCAGCGGCGAGCGCGGCGCGGCGTCGCGGAGGGTGCGCGCCGTGAGGATCGCGGCGTCCGTCGCCCTGCCGTCGTGCGGCAGCAGCGTCGCGTCAGCGAGGCCCGCGAACCGCCGAAGCGTCTGCCGGACCTGCGCGTGGGCGTCGATGCCGAGCGCGCTCGTACGCACCCGGTTCACCACCACGTCGACCCGCTCGGCGTCGACGAGGTCGACGAGCTCACCGTGGCCCCGCAGCAGCCGCGAGAGCCCCACCGGGTCGGCGAGGCCCACCGCGAGCACGCGGTCGGCCGCCGACAGCGCGGCGAACGTCGCCGCGTTGCGCCGGGGCGCGAACTGGTCGCTCATCAATTCCTCGTCGCGCTCCAGGCTGAATCCGGTGTCGACCACGACGTACTCGAACCGTGCCCGCATCGCCTCCAGCGCGGCGGTCACCCGCTCGTGCGAGAGCTCGGGCCACCGGTTCGGCCCGACGAGCCCCGTGAACACCTCGAACGGGGCGCGAGGCGACGAGTAGCGCTGGGCGATCCGCTCGAGCTCCGCGCGGTCGAGTGCCGAGCCACCCGCGAGTCGGCATGCGGAGGCGAATCCCGGCGCCTCGTCGAGCAGGCCCAGGCACGGCGCGACGGCGCCCCCGTACGGGTCGGCGTCGACGAGCGCGACGCGGTGGCCGGCGGCGGCGAGTTCGGCGGCGACGTTCACGGCGACCGTCGTGCGCCCCGGCGCACCGCCGGGGCCCCAGACCGCGACCACGCCCGCCGCCGCGCCGGTGGCGCCGTCGCCCACGCCCGGTTCACCGAGGCGCGACGGCACCGTGACACCGCCTGCGACGAGCGCCTCGAGTTCGGCCACGTCGGCATCGGCGTCGAGTACCTCGTGGAGGCCGATCCGGTTCGCCTGGGCGCGGTCGTGATCGCTGTCGGCGAGGGCGATGCAGCGGATGCCGCGAGCATCGCACGCCGCGAGCAGCTCGGCCGTGAGCGTGCTGCGGCCGGCCCCGACGACGACGACGTCGGGTCCGAGCACGTCGAGGCAGTCCAGCACGTCGCGCCAACCGACGAGGCGCGCCACGATGGTGTGTCCGGACTCGACGAGGTCGGCGAGGACGCGGTCCTCCACCGAGGGGTCGAGGGCGAACGCGAGGCGGGCCATCACTCGCCCCCGGCGGCCCTCGCGGGCACGAGGTCGATCGCATGGCCGGCGGCGAGCGCCTCGAGGAAGGCCGCGGTCCGCTCGCGCGGGATGAGCAGCTCGACCGTGGGACCGCCCGAGGCCATCATGCCGTCGGGGGCGGTCACCGCGGCGACCTCTGCGCTCGGGACGAGGACCGTGGGCGGCTCGTGGACGCCCCGCTCGACCTCGGCGGCGGTCCACACGTCGACGAGTGCGCCGGGTTCCACGTCACCGGGCAGCGGTCGCGCACTCGCGACGACGACGACCGCGAGCTCCGCGCTCTCGCGGTCGGCGACGGATGCCGCGGGCACGAGCTCGCCCGCGTGGACGGTACGGGTCACGACGTATCCGCCGTCGGGCACGTCGCCCGGAGCGAGGTACTCCGCGGCGAGGCCGCCCAACCGGACGGACTCGACGCGCAGCGCCCCTTCGTCGACCCTGGTTCCGGGCGTCAGCGTCTCGGGCGCGACGAGCACCTCGCGGGTGTCGTCGAGCGCCTCCACGAGGGCCCAGACGCCCACGGTCGATCCTGCGACCAGCACGAGCCCGATGATCAGCCGAGGGTCGAGCCGCAGCGGACCCCGTTCGCGCCGTGCGCCCCGAAACGTCATTCCCGACTCCTCTCCTGCGTCGCCGGGACCATCGTGACGGGTTGCCGAGAGGACGCCGTGAAGTTATCCACACGGTGAGCGGCGCGCGACGGTGAGGTCGATAATCGATGGATGATCCAGAACGGTCCGGGCGACGCGATCGGCCGCTTCCTCTCGGTCGCCGACGCGGCCGAGGTGCTTTCGGTCGACGTCGAGACCGTGCACGGGCTGATCGGATCCGGCGAGCTTCCCGCCATCCGCGTCGGCGAGCGCGGTCCGTGGCGCGTGGAGCGCACGCAGCTCGAGTTGTGGATCGAGGAGCAGTACGAGGCGACCCGGCGTCATTCGGCGTGGCACCAGGGCGAGTTCGCCAATGTGGTCGAGCTGTCGGGCGTTCGCTCGGGCGGTCTGCGGCCGGTCGACTGACGCCCGAGAGCGCTCAGCGGACCCTGATCGCGACCACGCGCTCGAAGGGCACGAGCCGGTAGCCGCGCACGTCGCGCTCACGGCGCGGCGTTCCGGGTTCGTGCACCGCGAGGTCGAGGTGGTCGAGCCCGACGCGATCGATCGTGCCGTGGTGACGGCCGTCGTGCGTCTCGACGTCGACGGCGATGCGCCGCCGGCTGAGGTCGCGCAGCACGAACGCCAGGCCGATGCGCTCGGCGACGCGGGCGGACGGCAGCGGCACCGGGGCGAGGCTCTCGTCCACCTGGCGACGCCCCGCCGCGATCGCCGCGACCGCGGCCATCGGCACGACGCACTGCGCCCCGTCGACCCGGCCGACGAGTGCGCCGCTCACCCAGTCGCGCCCGAAGGCGGCGGGGCGGAGGTGGACGGTTCGGCCGCCGGCGAGCTCGATGCGCACGCCCGCTCCGTCCTCGTCGGCGGCGGCCATCGCCATGAGGCGGTCGCGCAGGCTCAGCCGCGCGAGCCGCAGTCGCTCCGACTCGAGCGCCAGGACGCGCTCCTCGTCGCGCTGCTCGCGGTCGAGCTGCGACTCGAGGTCGTCGAACAGCATGTCCCAGCGCATGCGCCGACGCTACCCGCCGCGGTGGCGCACGCCCCGGTTCTCCACAGGGCGCGGATTTCCTTGACACGCGAACGGACGGAACCATACGGTTCACTCAGGACCCGAGCACCACCCCCGAACAGGGGGTACCGCGTCGACGCAGCCCGGCGAGCGGACCCCACCCTACTGGAGCACTCGATGACCGCACGCCTGCCCGGCCCGCCCGGCCCGCCCGTCGTCCGCGACGCCGTCGCGCGACGCCTCGACTTCGACGACGACGAGTTCGCCCGGCAGCGCTCGGGCCGCGCCGAACTCGCCGATCCCGAGCCGCTGCTGCGGAACCTCACGCACTGCGTGATCGAGGTACTGGCCGGTGCCCGCGACCTCGAGCAGCTGGCCCGCTGGGTGACGGACGACGTGTACCGCAACCTCTCCAAGCGCGTCGTGCTCGCCGCGCGCGCTCGGCGCGCCAAGGGCCTCGTGCCGCAGCGGCCCGCGTTCTCCGTCGGCCGGGTGCATGTCGACGAGCCCGCGGACGGGATCGTCGAGGCCGTCGTGATGGTCCACCAGCGCGCCCGATCGCGCGCGGTCGCCATCCGTCTCGAGGGGCTCGACCAGCGCTGGCGCGCGAGCGCGATCAGCGTGCTCTGACCTGCCGGAGGGCTGCGGCGGGCCGCGGCGGGTGGATGCCGCCGATCGCGTAGCCTCGTGCCATGGAGCCCTCCCGGCCCGCCGGACGCACCGCCACGGTCCTCACCCCGATCGCGTCGCTCGGCTTCGCGGAGGAGGATGACGACGGCCGTCGCATGGAGAAGACGGTCCTCACCTTCGCCGCGGTCTTCACCGCCGCGGTCGTCACGCCGTGGGCGGTGTTCTACTACGCCATCGGCGTTCCCCAGGCCGCCGCCATCCCGACGGCGTACGTCCTCGCCACGATCGCCGGGCTGGCGCACCTCCGCGCCACGCGTGACGACGCGTGGTTCCGCCGCTCGCAGCTGGCGATGTTCCTCACGCTCCCGCCGCTCGTGCACGTGGCGCTCGGCGGCTTCGCGAACAGCAGCGGCGTCATCCTCTTCGCGGCAGCCGCTCCGGTCGGCGCGCTGTCGTACAGCCGGGTGCGACGGCCGCTGCTCGTGTTCGCTGCGTTCGTCGCGATCGTCGTCGCCATGGTCCCGCTCGAGTCGACGCTCGAGGCGAACGCGCCGCGCCTCGACGCGTGGATCGTCACCCTCTTCTTCGCAGTGAACATCGTCTCGGTGTCGACGATCGTGTTCGTCGCCATGCGCGCCTACGTCCGATCCCGTGATCGCCTCGCCGCGGCGCTGGCCGACGAGCGCGACCGCTCGGACCGGATCCTCCGCAACGTGCTGCCCGGACCCATCGCCGATCGGCTCATCGCCGGCGAGCACCCGATCGCCGATCGGTTCGACGAGGTCGGCGTGCTGATCGCCGACATCGTGGACTTCACGAGCCTGTCCGAGACGATGTCGGCGGACGAACTCGTCCACGACCTCAACGAGCTCCTCGGGACGTTCGATGCCCTGGCGGACCGGCTGGGCGTGACGAAGGTGAAGACCATCGGCGACGCCTACCTGGCGATCACTGGCGGACCCGCGGGCGAGGCGGATCTCCAGGCGCTCGCGGACTTCGCCCTCGGCCTGCGCGACCTCGCGTCGGCGCACGCGATCGGCGGGCGGCAGACCGTCCAGCTGCGGGTCGGACTCGACGTCGGACCGGTCGTCGCGGGCGTCATCGGCGAGTCGCGGTTCCTCTGGGACGTCTACGGCGAGACGGTGAACACTGCGAGCCGGATGGAGTCCACCGCGCCGCCCGGATCGATCCAGCTCACCGATCGGATCGCCGGTGCGGTGGCCGAGCGGTTCGTGGTCCGACCGCGCGGCATCGTCGAGATCAAGGGCATGGGACCCGTCCACACGTCGTTCCTCGAGGCGAGAGTCCGCACGTCCTGACCCGGCCGCCGGCTCAGCAGATCCGTGCGACGACGAACGGCCCGGGCGATGCCCGGGCCGTTCGCGGTCGTGACGGGCTCAGCGACCCTTGCGGTCCTGCGCGCGGCGCTCCTGGCGGTTCATCGGCGCGGGTGCGCCGCCGTCGCCGTCGGTCCGCTGCCCGAACGCACCGCGAGCCGCCGGCTGCTCCGGCTGCTGGGGCTGCTGCTGCTGGGCGACCGCGCGGCGCGCGCGCTGCGTCGCGGCCTGCTGGATCTGCCCGCGCTGGTTGCGCACCTCGACGCCGCCGGAGTCGCTCGGCGCAGAGTAGCTGAGCTTGTCCTCGGGTGCGGCGGGGCGCTGCAGGCCCTTCGCCTCGATGCGCGGCGCGGCGCCCTGCTGTGCGACCTCGACCTCGAGGTTGAACAGGAAGCCGATGGTCTCCTCGCGGATCTGGCCCATCATCTGCTGGAACATCGCGTAGCCCTCGCGCTGGTACTCCACCAGCGGGTCGCGCTGCGCCATCGCCCGCAGGCCGATGCCGTCCTTGAGGTAGTCCATCTCATAGAGGTGGTCGCGCCACCGGCGGTCGATGACCGAGAGCACCACGCGGCGCTCGAGCTCGCGCATGGCCGGGCCGCCGAGCTGCTCCTCGCGACGCTGGTAGGCGAGCCTGGCGTCGGAGAGGATCTCGCGCCGGACGAAATCGCGGTTCACGCGCCCCTTCTCGCCGGCCTCCGCCACGACCTCGTCGATCGTGATCCCGATCGGGTACAGGGTCTTGAGCTCGGCCCAGAGCGCGTCGAAGTCCCATTCGTCGGGGCTCGACTCGGCCGTGTGCTCGTCGAGCACCTCGTCGATGACCTCCTCGAGGAACGACTGGACGCGGTCGTGCAGGTCGTCGCCCTCCAGGATGTGGCGTCGGTCGGAGTAGATCGCCTCGCGCTGGCGGTTCAGCACGTCGTCGTACTTCAGCACGTTCTTGCGGATCTCCGCGTTGCGCGCCTCGACCTGCGCCTGCGCCGAGCGGATGGCACGCGTGACGACCTTCGACTCGATGGCGACGTCGTCGGGCACGCCGCGCGACATGAGGCTCTCGGCCGCGCCCGCGTTGAACAGGCGCATCAGGTCGTCGGTGAGCGAGAGGTAGAACCGGCTCTCGCCCGGGTCGCCCTGACGGCCGGAGCGACCGCGCAGCTGGTTGTCGATGCGACGCGATTCGTGTCGCTCGGTGCCGAGCACGTACAGGCCGCCGGCGGAGAGCACCTTGTCGGCCTCCTCCGCGACCTCGGCCTTGGTCTGCTCGAACACGTCGTCCCACGCGGCCTCGTACTCGTCCGGGGTGTCGACCGGGCTGAGTCCGCGCTCGTGCATCCGCTGCACGGCCATGAACTCGGCGTTGCCGCCGAGCATGATGTCGGTGCCGCGGCCCGCCATGTTCGTGGCGACCGTCACGGCGCCGAGCCGGCCGGCCTGCGCGACGATCGCGGCCTCGCGGGCGTGGTTCTTCGCGTTCAGGACCTCGTGGCGCACGCCCTTCTTGGCGAGCAGGCGCGAGAGGTACTCGCTCTTCTCGACGCTCGTGGTGCCGACGAGGACCGGTTGCCCGTTCTTGTGGCGGTCGACGATGTCCTCGACGACCTGCGCGAACTTCGCCTCCTCGTTCTTGTAGACGAGGTCGGGCTGGTCGATGCGGACCATGGGCTTGTTCGTCGGGATCGCCACGACGCCGAGCCGGTAGGTCGACATGAACTCGGCCGCCTCGGTCTCGGCGGTACCGGTCATCCCCGACAGCTTGTCGTAGAGGCGGAAGTAGTTCTGCAGTGTGACGGTCGCGAGGGTCTGGTTCTCGGCCTTGACCTGCACGCCCTCCTTCGCCTCGATCGCCTGGTGGATGCCCTCGTTGTAGCGGCGCCCGACGAGGATGCGGCCGGTGTGCTCGTCGACGATGAGCACCTCGCCGTTCATGACGACGTAGTCCTTGTCGCGCTTGAACAGCGCGCGGGCCTTGATCGAGTTGTTGAGGAAGGAGATGAGCGGGGTGTTGGCCGACTCGTAGAGGTTCTCGATGCCGAGGTAGTCCTCGACCTTCTCGATGCCGGGCTCGAGCACGCCGACGGTGCGCTTCTTCTCGTCGACCTCGAAGTCCTCGCCGGGCACGAGCCGCTGGGACAGCCGCGCGAACTCGGTGAACCAGCGGTTGGCCTCGCCGGAGGCCGGGCCGGAGATGATGAGCGGCGTCCGCGCCTCGTCGATGAGGATCGAGTCGACCTCGTCGACGATCGCGAAGTAGTGGCCGCGCTGCACCATGTCGGACGCCTGCCACGCCATGTTGTCGCGCAGGTAGTCGAAGCCGAACTCGTTGTTGGTGCCGTAGGTGATGTCGGCGGCGTACTGCTCGCGGCGCACCGCCGGCGTCTGGCCGGCCACGATGCATCCGGTCGTCATCCCGAGCGCGCGGAAGACGCGACCCATGAGCTCGGACTGGTAGCTCGCGAGGAAGTCGTTGACGGTGACGATGTGCACGCCGCGGCTCGTGAGCGCGTTGAGGTACGCCGCCGTCGTCGCGACGAGGGTCTTGCCCTCACCGGTCTTCATCTCGGCGATGTTGCCGAGGTGCAGCGCCGCCCCGCCCATGAGCTGCACGTCGAAGTGGCGCAGGCCGAGCGTGCGCCGGCTGGCCTCGCGCACCGCGGCGAACGCCTCGGGCAGGAGGTCCTCGAGCGACTCGCCGTTGCCGTACCGCTCGCGGAGCTCGACCGTCTCGTGCTTGAGCTCGTCGTCGCTCAGGGCCCGGAAGTCGTCTTCGAGGGCGTTGATCGCGGCGGCGTAGTTCTCGAGCCGCTTGATGGTGCGACCCTCGCCGACGCGGAGGACCTTCTCCAGGATAGAAACCACGAACTGCTCTCCCGTTGTCGTCAGGCATGCGACGTCGGGGTGGGGCACCCGCGCACGCCGGAGTATCCGCCTGTGCAGACGGTCATCATAGCCATGCTACTGGGCAGCGGACTGGGCGTCGGCCCGGTGCCCGGCGCGGTACGGCCGGGTCCGGGCCGACGATGTCGACGGATGCCGCTCAGGCGCCGGTGCGCGCCAGGTCGGCCTGTCCGGTCTCGGCCGTCGCGTCGGCGTGGCCGTGCTCGTCGAGGCCGATCAGGCCGTAGTCCCAGCCCTTGCGGCGGTAGACGACGCTCGGACGATGGGTCTCGGCGTCGATGAAGAGGTAGAAGTCGTGGCCGACGAGCTCCATGTGGTACAGCGCGTCGTCGACGGTCATGGGGGTGGCGTTGAACACCTTCCGGCGGATCACCACGGGCGAGTACGGCGCCTCCTCGGCAGAGGTGGTCTGGGACTCGGGCACGATCGGGATCTCGCCCGTGCGCACGCGCTCGAGCACCTCGACATCGGCCGCCTGCACCCCGACGTCGGCGAAGCCGCCGTCGGTGGCCTCGCGCAGCGAGGTGGGCCTGCGGCTGCCCCCGCGGTGCACCTTGCGACGGTCCTTGGCCCGCCGGACGCGCTCGAGCAGTCGGCCGAGCGCGACGTCGAACGCCGCGTACTTGTCGGAGCCGTCGGCCTCGGCCCGGACGACGGGCCCCTTGCCGACGAGCGTGAGCTCGACGCGGTCCAGCCCGGAGTTCCCGTTCTTCTCGTTGTGCCTGCTCACCTTGATGTCGAGCGAGATCGCACGGTCGGAGAGATGCGACACCTTCTCGGCTTTCTCAGCCGCGTAGGCGCGGAATCGATCGGTCACTTCCAGGTTGCGTCCGACGATGTTCAGTTCCATGACGACCTCCATCCACCGGCGTGTCACCCGGGTTCGGAAGGGTGGTTCGACCACGCCTGTCCTGTCACCGTAGTCCCCGGGGTGCCGGATGTCACGGGGCGTTCGTCAACTGGCAGGGAGCTCTCCGGGATGCGCCGCGGCGTCTGGGCGAGGACGGCTGCGGCGTGTACTGTTCCGCCGGCGGAACGGATGGCGCGCACCGCCTCGGCGAGCGTCGAGCCGGTGGTCACGACGTCGTCGACGAGCACGAACGTCCGCCCGTCCAGCCGCGACGTGGGCACCATCGACCCGGCCGAGTTCGCCCACCTCGCCTCGCGTCCGAGCCGCGCCTGATCGAGCCGGCCGGCGGAGGTCCGCAGCACGTGCGCCGCGTGGAACCCGGCGTGCGCGAGCAGCAGGCGCACGGGATCGTACCCGCGCTCGCGTCGCGCGGCCGGGGTCGAGGGCACGACCGCGGCCTCGAGCGCCGACGACGCCGGCGGCGCGCCGGCCGTCGCGCACGCCGCGGCGAGCGCGGCGCGCAGTGCGGGCGCCAGGGCCGGTGCGGCATCCGTCCGCTGCGCGTCCTTCATCGAGCGGATGGCGCGGGCCGCGGCATCCGCGTACTCGAGACCAGCCCACGCCTCGAGCCCGCGCCACTCGGGGAGGCCGGGGCGCGTCACCGCGACGGGTGCGGGCGCGAGCCGGAGGCGGCAGTCGTCGCAGACGGAGCGGTCCGGGCTGCCGCAGCCGGCGCAGTCCACGGGCAGCGCGAGCGCGAGCGCGTCGAGCAGGGCGGCGCGCGCGGCGCGGGCGACTCGGTGCACGGCGGCCATCGTGCCCGGCCCACGGCGCGACCTCCGTTCGCACGCGGTTCCGGGGCGCACCGTCGACCCGCGGCGGTCTGTGGAGGACGGGTCGCGGCTCAGCCGGACTGCTGCGTGGCGATGAACCGCACGTCGCGGTCCTGCACCTGCCAGCCGACGCCCGCGCGCGTGGCGAGGTCGCCGTCGATGGTGAGCACCCGCAGGTCGCGCTGGCTGTTGGCGCCGTCGATCTGCACCGCGCCTTCAGGTGCCTCGCCGGCCGTGTCGGGCGCCCCGATCTCCTGCAGGCCGATGCGCGCCCCGGACCCCGATGCGCTGAGCACTCCGACCGTGCCCGGGTCGAGCCAGGCGAGGTCGAGCGGTTCGCCCGAGGTTCCCGCGAGCTCGAGCGCGACGGGTCCGAGCGCGACCGGCAGCCCTGCCTCGTCGCGCTGGACCGACGCGACGACCACGCGCGTCCGCCCGCCGTCGGCGAGGAGCGCGGCGATGCGCGTGCCGTCGCGCGACAGTTCGATCGACTGGATGCGCGAGGCGCTCCACGGCACGGCGATCTGCTCCGACGCGCTGCCGTCGACCGCGAACCAGGCGAGCGCGTCGGGGGCATCGGCCGGGACCGACCACACCACGTCGTCGACGTCGAGCGCGGGCACCACGAGTCCGTCGCGCGGATCGAGCGGCACGGGGTCCTCGTCGGCCCGGACGAGCCACACGCCGTCGGCGGCGCGAACCGCGGCCGCGTCGTCGCCGGGCCCGAGGGCCGCCCCCGTGGGCTCGAGCGCGACGACCTGCTCCGACACGCCCTCGATGGGCTCGATCTCGTCGCCGGAGCCGGACAGGAAGCCGAACGTCTCGCCGTCGTAGACGAGGGCGCGCGGGTCGATGCGCTGGGTGCGCTCGGGCTCGGCGGCGAGGTCGGGTACCTGTTGCGTCGTCCCGTTCAGCGAGAGCTGCACGGTCCGCACGTTCCGGACGCCCGCGAGGCTCTGCTCGAGCTGGTACTGCATGCGCTGCAGGGTGAGCAGGTTGTCGAAGGCCACGCCGGCGAACGAGACCTCGGCGACGCCGTCGTTGACCGGGACCGTCGCGGGGTCGAGCGTCACGTCGTCCGGGATGGCCGACACGACGCCCGGCGCCAGCCACTCCGCAGGCCCCGCCAGAAGTGCGCGGACGATGCTCGTCTGCGCCGACTCCCGGCCGGCGAACCAGCGCACGTCGGGCACGACGAAGCGGAACTGGGGGTCGAAGAACGCGAGGGTGTACTCGCGGTAGACCAGCTGGAACGTGGTCTCGTCGATGAGCAGTCCCTCCGGCGCGCGTGAGATGCGCCACTCGCCGTCGACCTGCTCGAAGCCGTACTCGAGCTGCACGGGCGCGGTGGTGGCCGCCTCGAGGTACTGGCCGTTCGGCGCGAGGGTCCCCGAGGGCACGGTCTGCACGCGGATCGCGTTCTCGCCGAGCTGGCTGAAGCTCCGATCGGCGAGGACGTCGATGATCGTCCCCGCATCGGAGGCCCATTCCCCCGCGAAGGCAGGGGTCAGGTACTCGCGCGCGATCTCGTAGTTGCCGCGCGGGCTCGCCGCGGCCTCGATGAAGCCGTCGAGGATCTGCTGCTGCGTCTCGCCGCCCTGCGGCTTGCGGACCAGCACGTCGAGGTCGACCGGCTGCTCGGCCGGTCGCGCCACGCCGGGATTGACGGTGCCGCTCGACGGGATCGAGGCGCAGCCGGCGAGCGCGGCGACGAGCGCGGCCGCGACGACCGCGGCGACGTGACGGGCGGTGCTACGCATCGTGGACCTCCCTGACGGCGGCGGTGTCGGTCTGGTGCGCGGCCGGCGCTCCGGGCCCGGTCGCGTCCGGGTCGTCGGGCTCGAGCGGCAGCGGCGGCACGATCGGCCCGACACCGCGACGGCGCGGCAGCGTGAGCCGGAACACGGTGCCCCTCCCCTGCCTCGACCACACGTCGATCGTCCCGCCGTGCACGACCGCGTCCTCGAGCGAGATCGCGAGGCCGAGGCCCGTGCCCCCGATACTGCGACGGCGGCTCGGATCGGCGCGCCAGAACCGGTCGAAGACGTGCGCGGCGTCCTCCTCGGTCATCCCGAGCCCGTAGTCGCGCACCGACAGCGAGACGGCCGACTCGTTGCTGTCGACGGAGACGACGATCGGTCGGCCCTCGCCGTGCTCGATCGCGTTGCCCAGGAGGTTGCGCACGATGCGGCGGATGCGACGCGGGTCGACGTCGGCGTCGAGATGCCCCCCGGGCGCATCGAGCCGCAGTTCGCTGCCACGCTCGGCCGACAGCTGGTGCATCGACTCGATCGTCTCGCCCGCGAGGTGCACGAGGTTCGTCGGCTCCGTCGAGAGCTCCACCGAGCCGGCGTCGTACCGGCTGATCTCGAGCAGGTCGGCGAGCAGGTTCTCGAAGCGCTCGGTCTGCGTCCGCAGCAGCTCGACGGTGCGCGCCGTGGCCGGCCGGAAGTCGTCTCGCTGCCCGTCGAGCACGTCGCCGGCGAGCCGGATGGTCGTGAGCGGCGTGCGGAGCTCGTGCGAGACATCCGACACGAAGCGCTGCTGCATGACCGACAGCTCGGCCAGCTCGCGGATTCGGGACTGCAGGGTGTCGGCCATGCCGTTGAAGGATGCCGCGAGCGTGGCCAGCTCGTCCTCGCCCCTGACCGGCAGTCGTACGCCGAGGTCGCCCGCCGCCAGCCGGCGGCTCGTCGCCGCAGCCGCACGGATGGGCTCGATCACCCAGCGCACGACCAGGAGCGTGATCGCCGAGAGCATCGCGATGAGGGCGACCGCGCCGACGGCGCCGGTCGCCTGCATGAAGGACAGCGTCTGGGCTGCGTCGGCGAGGTCGTAGCCGATGTAGAGCTCGTAGAAGCCGGCACCGGGGATCTCGAGCTGCGAGCCGACGACGATCCCCGGCACTGATCCGCCCCGGCCGTCGACGAGTTCGACGGACTGCCAGTACTGCCCGTCCGGGTTGGCCTGCACGCGCTCGCGCAGGTCGGCGGAGATCCGCCCGCCGAGATCGGGGCTCAGGAAGTCCGGCGGGGCGATCGCCGCCGGCGTCGTGCCGGGCGCCCGGAACAGCGCGATGTCGGCGCTGCCGGACACGCCCGTGACAGTCTGGAGCGCCGAGCTCGTCACCGCCTGCACCGACGCCCGGTCCGACGCATCCGACGCCTCGAGCAGGAGCTGGGCCGCGACGGACGCCGTCGCCGACGACGCGAGCACGCGGTCGACCTGGTCCTGGAACAGGTTCGATGCGACGGTGAACGAGATCGTGAAGCCGATCACGAGGATCGCCAGGCTCGACAGGCCCAGCGTGATGAGCACGGTGCGGAACTGCAGCGAGCGCCGCCAGAGCGTGCCGAGGCGGCGGGCCTGCGCGCGCCCCCACCCGACGGCACGCGCCGCCGGATTCGCCGCCGCCGTCATCGCACGGCTCCGCTCAGGTGGTCGCGCCGGCGCGGTACCCCACGCCGCGCACGGTCATGACGATCCGCGGGTTGTCGGGGTCGTGCTCGACCTTGGCGCGCAGCCGCTGCACGTGCACGTTCACGAGCCGCGTGTCGGCCTTGTAGTGGTAGCCCCAGACCTGCTCGAGGAGCATCTCGCGCGTGAACACCTGCTGCGGCTTCGAGGCGAGCGTCAGCAGCAGGTCGAACTCGAGCGGGGTCAGGTTGATGCGCTCGTCGCCCCGGCGAACCTCGTGGCCGGCGGCGTCGATGACCAGGTCGCCGATCGAGATCGTCTCGACCGTCGATTCCGGCGCGGGGCGCAGCCGGGTACGGATGCGTGCGACGAGCTCCTTCGGATTGAACGGCTTGACCATGTAGTCGTCGGCACCGGACTCGAGCCCGCGCACGACGTCGGACGTGTCGCTCTTCGCCGTGAGCATGATGATCGGCGTGCCGGACTCGGCGCGGATCCGGCCGCAGACCTCGATGCCGTCCATCCCCGGGAGCATGAGGTCGAGCAGCACCAGGTCGGGCTTCGACTCGCGGAACGCGGCGAGCGCGCCCGAACCGTCGGCGCAGAACGACGGGTCGAACCCCTCGGTGCGCAGCACGATGCCGATCATCTCGGCGAGGGCCGTGTCGTCGTCGACGACGAGTACGCGTGGCGTCATCCGTTGCTCTCCGTGGGTGCCGGCTGGGAACCAGTGGATCCAGCGTAGTCGGTCGCCGCATCGGACCGGCCGGGCGGGCCGGCCTGTGGCAGCATTGGGGAATCCCCCGGAGAAGGAGCGCTGGCACCGTGCCCGACCACGACTGGAAGCCGCCCGCGGGCGACCGCGACGACGCCACGGATGCCGCGGGCACGCCCTACGGCCCCGACTCCGCCTCGCAGGCGGGCTCGGCTCCCGCGGCCGCGCCCGGATCGGCGCCGCCGATGCCGCCGCCCCTTCCGCCGTCCGCTCCCCCGCCGTACGGCGCGCAGCCCGGCTACGGCCCCCAGCCGGGCTATGGCGCGCAGCCCGGTTACGGCATGCCCGGACCGGCCGCATGGACCCCGCCGCCCAGGCCCGGCCTCCTCCCCCTGCGCCCGATGTCGTTCGGCACCCTGCTGTGGGCGCCGTTCCGCACGCTGCGCCGCAATCCCGCCCCCGTGTTCGGCACGGGCCTCGTCGTGCAGCTCGTGTCGGCCATCGCCTCCGCGGCGGTGTTCGTGCCGCTGTTCGTCTGGATCTTCGGCCGCGTCGAGACCGCGAGCGAATCCGACCTCGACGCGGTCCTGTCGGGCGCGGTGGGCTGGGTGATCCTGCTCTCGCTCGTGCCGATCGCCGTGTCGGTCGTGGCGGCCGCCTTCCTGCAGGGCGTCATGGTCGTCGAGGTCGCGAGCGGCACGATCGGCGAGAAGCTCACGTTCGGCGCTCTGTGGCGCCGCGCCGCGCGGCGCATCGGCCCCCTCATCGGGTGGACCCTGCTCGTCGGCGCCGCCGTGATGATCGCGTTCGGGGTGCTGGTCGGCGGCGTCGTCGCCGCCGCGTTCATCTCCCCGGAGGCCGCGGTCATCGCGGGCCTCGTCGCGTTCGTCGCGGCCCTCGGGCTCGCGGTGCTCGGCGCATGGATCGGCACCAAGCTCGCACTCGTGCCGAGCGTCATCGTGCTCGAGCGCGCCGGGATCGGCCAGGCGATGCGGCGGTCGTGGACCCTCACGAACGGCAACTTCTGGCGCACGTTCGGGCTCATCGTGCTCGTCAGCCTCATCCTCGGGTTCGCGGCCAACGTCGTCGTGCAGCCCATCTCGTTCCTCGGGACCATCCTCGCGAGCATCCTCGACCCGGCCCTCGGCGACACCTACCTGGCCATCTCGATCGGCACGACGATCGCCACGCTCGTGCTGTCGATCCTCATCGGCGCGATCACCTCGGTCGTGCAGGCCGCACTCATCGCGGTCATCTACATCGACCTGCGGATGCGGACCGAGGGGCTCGACCTCGAGCTCGAGCGCCACGTCGAGGCGCGCGACGCAGGGGCGACCGTGTCCGACCCGTACGAGGCCGTGCCCGCGTCGGCCGGTGCGACGTCGGGCTCCGCGCCGACGGGTCCCGGCCCGACGTGGTCCTGACCGGCCCGGTGCGGTTCGAGCCGCCGCTCGACCCCGACGCGCCCGAGGCGCGCCGGTGGGTGCTCGACGAGCTGGCGAAGCCCGAGTACCGCGCGGCCGAGCCGACCGCGTTCGACCTGTTCGCACAGGCCGTGCGCGACTGGTTCGTGGGCCTCTTCGAGGGCGCCGGCGGACTGCCCATGCCGGCGCTGGCGCTCATCGCGGTGCTCGTCGTGGCGGCGCTGGTCGCGATCGCGCTGCTCGTGTTCGGCCTGCCGCGCTTTCGCCGTCGAGCGGGCGCCCCCGTGCCGCTGTTCGACGACGGCGACCTGCGCGACGCCGCCGCGCTCCGACGATCGGCCGCCGCTGCCGCCGCGGCCGGCGACTGGGCGCTCGCCGTCGAGGAGCGCTTCCGCGCGATCGTGCGCTCGCTCGTCGAGCGCGAGCTCGTCCGCGTGCATCCGGGAACCACCGCGCACGGCATGGCGGATGCCGCGGCCGGGCCGTTCCCCGACCGCGCCGGCGCACTCGAGTCCGCCGCGTCGGACTTCGACGCCGTCCGCTACCTGTCCCGGCCCGGGACCGAGGCGCAGTACCGGCGCGTCACGGAGCTCGAGGCCGACCTGGCGGCGGCGCGACCGGCCACCGGTGCGAGCGACGAGCTCGCCGCGCCGCTCGCGGGAGGCGACGCATGACCGCCGCGTCCCCCGCCGAACGCACGGTCCCCGCCCCGGCCGGCGGGCCGGGCACGCCGAGCCGCGCGCTCACACCGGGCCTGCGCGCGCTCGTGCGCCGACGCCGCACCTGGATCGTCTTCGCGGTCGTGCTGGTGCTCGGCGCGCTCGTGCTCGCGTTCATCCAGGGCCTCGCGCGCCCGTCCGGCCCGCCGCTGGGCAGCGACAACGCCGCGCCCGCCGGCGCCCGCGCGCTCGTGCAGGTGCTCGAGGCGCAGGGCGTCGACGTCCTGCAGGCGGGCACGCTCGACGAGGCCGAGCACGCCGCGCGGGGCGGTGCGACGGTGTTCCTCCACGACGGCCTCGGCCTGCTCGACCGCGAGGGGCTCGCCCGCCTCGCGCGGGCGAGCGACCGGCTCGTCGTCGCCGCACCCGACTTCGCCGCGCTCGAGGTGCTCGCTCCCGGCGTGCGACTGGCGGGCTCTGCCGACGGCGTGCTCGGCGAGGTCACGTGCGAACTGCGCGCGGCGGTACGCGCGGGCGAGCTGTCCGACGGGCAGGGGCTGCTCACGGTCGACGCCGACGCCGCGGCATCCGGCGTCGCGGGCTGCTTCGCCGACGGCGAGGCGTTCGCCGTCGTCACCGGCACCGCGCCCGACGGCGCCGAGGTCGCGCTCGTGGGTTCGACCGCGCCGTTCGCGAACGACACCGTCGACGAGTCGGGCAACGCGGCGCTCGCCATCGGCCTGCTCGGCGCGGTCGACGAGGTCGCCTGGTACCTGCCCGGTCCGGCCGACGCGGATGCCGCCGCCGCGCCGACCATGCAGGAGCTCATGCCCGGATGGGTGAGCCCCGTGCTCGTCCTCGCCCTCGTCGTCGTCATCGCCGCCGGCATCCAGCGCGGGCGCCGCTTCGGCCCGCTCGTCGTCGAGGACCTGCCCGTGCACGTGCCCGCCGGCGAGACCGGCGAGGGCCGCGCGCGCCTCTACGCGCGCTCGTCCGCGCGGGCCCGAGCGCTCGACCAGCTGCGCATCGGCACGATCCGGCGCCTGCAGGACCTGCTGCGGCTGCCGCGGTCGGCGCACGTCGACCTCGTGGTCGCGGGCGCGGCCGGCGCGAGCGTCCGTGACGCGGCATCCGTTCGCCGCCTGCTCGTGGACGACCTGCCCCACGGCGACCGCGACCTCGTGGCGCTCGCTCGCGATCTCGCCGACCTCGAACGCCGCGTCCGCTCCGCGCTTCGCCCCGGCCCCACCGACGCTCCCGCACCGACAGGAAGGCGACCATGACCGACCCGCACCACGACGACGCGCCGCACGACGACGCGCAACTGCGCACCGCACTCGACCGCGTGCGGACCGAGGTCGGCAAGGCCGTCGTCGGCCAGGACGGCGCCGTGACCGGCCTCATCATCGCGTTGCTCGCCGACGGCCACGTGCTGCTCGAGGGCGTGCCCGGCGTCGCGAAGACCCTGCTCGTTCGCACCCTCAGCCGCACGCTCCGGCTCGAGACGCGCCGCGTGCAGTTCACGCCCGACCTCATGCCGGGCGACATCACCGGGTCGCTCGCCTACGATCCGCGCTCGGGCGAGTTCGCGTTCCGCGAGGGGCCCGTGTTCACCAACCTGCTGCTCGCCGACGAGATCAACCGCACACCGCCCAAGACCCAGTCGGCCCTGCTCGAGGCAATGGAGGAACGCCAGGTCTCGGTCGACGGCGTCACCCGGCCGCTGCCCGCGCCGTTCCTCGTCGCCGCCACCCAGAACCCGATCGAGTACGAGGGCACCTACGACCTGCCCGAGGCGCAGCTGGACCGGTTCCTCATGAAGCTCGTGCTCGACGTGCCCGAGCGCGACGCCGAGGTCTCGGTGCTGCGCCGCCACGCCGACGGGTTCGACCCGCACGACCTCGCGGCGGCGGGCGTCGAGCCCGTGCTCGGGGCGGCCGAGCTCACCGCCGCGCGCGCCGCAGCCGGACGCGTCGGCGTCGGCGACGACGTGCTCGCCTACGTCGTCGACCTCGCGCGCGCGACCCGGCGCAGCCCCTCGATGCGCCTCGGCGTGAGCCCGCGCGCCGCGACGGGGCTCCTCGCCGCGGCGAAGGCGTGGGCGTGGCTCACGGGCTTCGAGAAGGTCACGCCCGACCACGTGCAGGCGATGCTGCTGCCCGTGTGGCGGCACCGCGTGCAGCTGCGGCCCGAAGCGGAGCTCGAGGGAGTGTCCGTCGACCAGGTGCTGCGCGGCATCGTGCAGCAGGTGCAGGTGCCGCTGTAGCGATGACCGTCACCGGCCGGTTCACCATCCTCGTCGCCCTCGGCGTCGTGCCCGTCGTCCTGCTCGGCGGCGACGCCGGAGCGGCCTGGGCGGCGCTCGCCGGGTGGCTCGTGCTCGCGGTCGGGCTCGGCGCGCTCGACCTGTCGCTCGCCGCCTCGCCCCGCCGCGTGGCCCTCACGCGCGACCTGCCCGACCGCCTGCGGCTCGGCGAGACGGCCGAGTCCGTGCTGGTCGTCCGCAACCTCGGCGAACGGATGCTGCGCGCCACCGTGCGCGACGGCTGGTCGCCGTCCGCCGGCGTGCACGGCCGCAACCGGGCCGGCGTCGACGTGCCGCCCGGCGAGGGCCGCCGGATCGTGCAGCGCCTCACCCCCACGCGCCGCGGCGACCGGCGCACCGACGCGGTCACGGTCCGATCGCACGGCCCCCTGCGGCTGTGGTCGCGGCAGGCGACGCTCGCCGCGTCCGGGCGCCTCCGCGTGCTGCCGCCGTTCCACTCGCGCGCGCACCTGCCGTCGCGGATCACGCGCCTGCGCGAGCTCGACGGCCGCACGCCGCTGCTCATCCGCGGCCAGGGCACCGAGTTCGACTCGCTCCGCGAGTACGTCCGCGGCGACGACGTGCGCTCGATCGACTGGCGGGCGACCGCCCGCCGCTCCGATCCCGAGCAGCCCGGCTCGATGAGGCTCATGGTGCGCACCTGGCGCCCCGAGCGCGACCGGCGCATCGTGATCGTCGCCGACACCTCGCGCACCGCCGCCGCGCGCATCGGCGACGAGCCCCGGCTCGACACCGCGTTCGAGGCGTCGCTGCTGCTCGCCGCGCTCGCGAGCCACGCCGGCGACCGCGTCGACTTCCTCGCGTGGGACCGCCGGCTCCGCGGGCGGGTGCACGGCGCGAGCGGACCTGCGCTGCTCGGGCGCATGGTCGACGCGATGGCGGGCATCGACGCCGAGCTCGTCGAGGCCGACTGGACCGGTCTTCCCGCCCAGGTGCGCCGCGTCACGAGCCGCCGCGCACTCGTCGTGCTCCTGACGGCCGCCGACTCCCCCGGCAGCGCCAGGGGCCTGCTCGCGGCGCTGCCCCAGCTCACGGCGCGCCACAATGTCGTCGTGGCATCCGTCGCCGACCCGGCTCTCGCCGACGCGGTCGGACGGCGCGACGAGCTCGCCGACGTGTACGCCGCCGCCGCCGCCGAGCGGTCGCGACTCGATGCCGACCGGGTCGCCGCGGCGATCCGCAGCCTCGGCGGCTCGACGGTCAGTGCGTCGCCGCACGAGCTGCCCCCCGCCCTCGCCGACCACTACCTCGCGCTGAAGGCCGCCGGGCAGCTCTGATCTCGGCCGGGGGCCGGTGCTCAGCCGGCGACGGCCCGCCGAGCGCCCGCGTCGAACGCCGCGAGGTCACCGGTCTCGCCCGCGAGCGCGGCCCGGCGGCCGAGCACGAGCATCCACACGAGCAGCCACGCCAGCGCCAGCGCGCCGATGCCGATCTTCACGGGCCACGGCCACGGTGCGGGCGTCACGAACCCCTCGACCAGTCCGGCGACGAGCAGGAAGAACGCCAGCCCGACCGCGATCGTGAACAGCGCCCGGGCGTCCTCGGCGAGCGCCTGCCCGCGCGTGCGCGCCCCCGGCGCGACCCAGGCCCAGAAGATGCGCAGGCCGGCCGCCGCGGCGACGAAGACGCAGGTCAGTTCGAGCAGGCCGTGCGGGGCGATGTAGAGGAAGAACGTGTCGGCCTCGTCGTAGGCGAACATCACCGCCGCGGTGACGCCGAGGTTCTGGGCGTTCTGGAGGATCACCCACGGCACCCATACGCCCGTGATGCCGAACGCGACGCACTGGGCGGCGATCCAGGCGTTGTTGGTCCACACCGCCCCGGCGAACGACGCGGCCGGGTTCTCGGAGTAGTAGGCGACGAAGCCCTCCTCGGCGATCTGGCGGAGCTCCTCCTCGGTGCCGACGTTCACGAGCACGCGCGGGTCGGCGAGGGCCCACGCCGCGTACAGTCCGGCAACCACGAACGTCGCGGCCGCCACGGCGAGCGTCAGCCACCGAACCCGGTACAGCGCGGCGGGCAGGTGCACGAGCGCGAAGCGCGACAACTGGCGGAGCGGGTCCTCGGGCGCGCCGGTGAAGCGGAGCCGGGCCCGCGCGAGGGACACCGAGAGCCGGTCGCCGAGCGACGTCGACCCCGCCGTCGCCTGCACCAGCGACAGGTCGGACGCGGCGGCCTGGTAGCGCTCGATGAGCTCGTCGGCGCGCTCGCCGTCGAGCCGACTGCCGCGTGAGAGTGCGTCGAGCCGCTGCCAGTCGTCGTGGCGGGCTGAGGCGAGCGCGTCGAGGTCCATCTGCTTGAATACTAGCCATGCCGGAACCGACCGCCCCAGTCCGGTCGGCGAGCGTGCGCCCCGACGACGAGGCCGTGCTCACGGGCGAGGCCGTCGCGCTCGACGTGCGCCCCGCGAGCGCGGTCATGCGGGCCGGCGGCGCCGCGATCGACGTGGTCGTGACCGTTGCGCTCGGCCTCGCGGCGCTGCTCGCGATCGCGGGCCTCGAACTCGATGCGGCCGCCGGCCGCGCACTCGGCGTCGCGGTGATCGTCGCGCTCCTCGTCGTGCTGCCGACGACCGTCGAGACCGCCAGTCGCGGCCGCTCGCTCGGCAAGCTCGCGCTCGGCATCCGGGTCGTCCGCGACGACGGCGGCGCGATCGGGTTCCGGCACGCACTCATCCGCGCACTGGTCGGCGTGCTCGAGATCTGGCTCACCCTCGGCGGGCTCGCCGTCCTCGTCGGCTTCCTGAACCCCGATTCCAAGCGGCTCGGCGACATCCTCGCGGGCACGCACGGCCAGGTCGAGCGGGTGCCGCGCTACGAGCCGCTCGCGTTCGGCGTGCCCGCGCCGCTCGCCGGCTGGGCCGCCGTGGCCGACGTCGGCCGGCTGCCCGACCCGCTCGCACGCCGCGTCGCGTCGTTCTTCCGCAATGCCGCCCACCTCGCGCCCGCGAGCCGCCACCGCGTCGCGCAGTCGCTCGCAGCCGAGGTCGCGCCGTACGTCTCGCCCGTGCCGGCCGCCGAGCCCGAACTGTTCCTCGCCGGCGTCGCCGCGCTCCGGCGCGAGCGCGACCTGGCCGCACTCGCCCTCGAGCAGCGGCGGATCGATGCACTGCGGCCGGTGCTCGAGTCCCGCCCGATCGGCTTCCCCGAGCGGTAGGTCGCGCGACGCCCGCGGCGCGGCTCCTCGACCCGCACGAGACGCTGCGCGGCACTCAGTACCGGTAGTGGTCGACCTTGTACGGCCCGTCGACGGGCACGCCGATATACGCGGCCTGCTCCGGAGTGAGGACCGTGAGCTCGACCCCGAGCGCATCGAGGTGCAGTCGCGCGACCTTCTCGTCGAGGTGCTTGGGCAGCACGTAGACGCCCACCGGGTACTCCTCGGGCCGGGTCCACAGCTCGATCTGCGCGAGCACCTGGTTGGCGAACGAGTTGGACATCACGAACGACGGGTGGCCGGTCGCGTTGCCCAGGTTCATCAGGCGCCCCTCGCTGAGCACGAGCACGCTGCGTCCGTTCGGGAGGCGCCACTCGTGGACCTGCGGCTTGATCTCGACGCGCTCGGCCCCGTCGAGCGACTCGAGCGCGGCCATGTCGATCTCGTTGTCGAAGTGGCCGACGTTCGCGACGATCGCGAGGTGCTTGAGCCCGAGGAGGTGCTCGAGGCGCACGACGTCCTTGTTGCCGGTACCGGTGACGAGGATGTCGACCTGGTCGACCACCGACTCGAGCCGAGACACCTGGTAGCCGTCCATCGCGGCCTGCAGGGCGTTGATCGGGTCGATCTCGGAGACGATCACGCGCGCGCCCTGGCCGCGGAGCGCCTCGGCGGCGCCCTTGCCGACGTCGCCGTACCCGGCCACGAACGCGACCTTGCCGCCCATGAGCACGTCGGTGGCACGGTTCAACCCGTCGGGCAGTGAATGGCGGATGCCGTACTTGTTGTCGAACTTCGACTTGGTGACGGAGTCGTTGACGTTGATGGCCGGGAAGAGCAGCTGCCCGGCGGCGTGCAGCTCGTAGAGGCGGTGCACGCCCGTGGTCGTCTCCTCGGTGACGCCCCGCAACTCGGCGGCGATCCGCGTCCAGCGGTCGGTGCTCGCCTCGAGCGAGCGGCGCAGCGTGTCGAGCACGACGCGGTACTCGGGCGTCGCGTCATCCGTCGCCACGGGCACGGAACCCGCCGCCTCGAACTCGCGGCCGCGGTGCACGAGCAGCGTGGCGTCGCCGCCGTCGTCGAGGATCATGTTCGGGCCGATCCAGTCGGCGCCCGCCGCCTCGGCCTCGGCCGACCAGTCGAAGATGCGGTCGGTGCACCACCAGTACTCCTCGAGCGTCTCGCCCTTCCACGCGAACACGGGGACGCCCTTCGGCTCGTCGACCGTGCCATCTGGCCCGACGACGACCGCGGCGGCGGCCTCGTCCTGCGTGGAGAAGATGTTGCAGCTCGCCCAGCGCACCTCGGCGCCGAGCGCGGTGAGGGTCTCGATGAGCACGGCCGTCTGCACGGTCATGTGCAGGCTGCCGGCGATGCGCGCGCCCGCGAGCGGCTTCGAGACGCCGAACTCCTCGCGCAGCGCCATGAGGCCCGGCATCTCGTTCTCGGCGAGGCGCAGCTGGTGGCGCCCCGACTCGGCGAGCGAGAGGTCGGCGACCTTGAAGGGCAGGGCGGATGTCGCGGTGGAGGTGGCGAGGGTCATGGCGTCCATTCTCGCATCAGGTCGCGCCGCGGCATCCGACCGCCGGAGGCGGCGCTCAGGCGCGGATGAGCGCGAGCACCTCGTCGCGGATGCCGGCCATCGTCGCGGCGTCTTCGCCCTCGACGTTCAGGCGCAGCAGCGGCTCGGTGTTCGAGGGGCGCACGTTGAACCACCAGAACGGCTCGTCCTCGGCGGTGACGCCCGTCACGGTGAGCCCGTCGAGCTCGTCGAAGTCGGCACGGCCCGTGAACGCCTCGACGATGCGCGCGTACGCCGCGGGGACGTCCTGGACGGTCGAGTTCACCTCGCCCGAGATGGCGTACGGGGTGAACCGAGCGGCGAGCTCGGACAGGGACGCGGACGCGGCCTGTCCGCCGAACTCGGCCAGCAGGTGCATGGCCGCGAGCATGCCGTTGTCGGCGCCCCAGAAGTCGCGGAAGTAGTAGTGCGCCGAGTGCTCGCCGCCGAAGACGGCGCCGGTCTCGGCCATGCGGTCCTTGATGAGCGAATGGCCCACGCGCGTGCGCACCGCGACGGCGCCGGCCGCCTCCACCGCCTCGGGCACGAAGCGCGAGGTGATGAGGTTGTGGATGACCGTCGGGTGCTCCTCGCCGAGGGCCCGCACCCGGGCGACCTCGCGCAGTGCCACGATGGCCGCGACCGCCGACGGGTCGACCGCCTCGCCGCGCTCGTCGACGACGAAGCAGCGGTCGGCGTCGCCGTCGAACGCGAGGCCGAGGTCGGCGCCGTGCTCGACGACCGCGCGCTGCAGGTCGACCAGGTTGGCCGGGTCGAGCGGGTTCGCCTCATGGTTCGGGAAGGTGCCGTCGAGTTCGAAGTAGAGCGGCACGATCTCGAGGGGCAGGGCGGGCAGGCCGGCGGCCTCGCCGAGCACCGCGGGGACCGTGAGCCCGCCCATGCCGTTGCCGGCATCGACGACGACCTTCAGCGGGCGGATGCCGCGGAGGTCGACGAGCGCACGCAGGTGGCCGGCGTAGTCGGCGAGCACGTCGGCCTCGCGGATCGTGCCCGGCTCGGCGACTGGCGTCACGCCGCCGGCATCGAGGTAGTCGCCCGCGCGGTCGCGGATCGCGGCGAGCCCGGTGTCGAGCGAGATGCCCTGCGCGCCCGCGCGCGAGAACTTGATCCCGTTGTACGCCGCCGGGTTGTGGCTCGCGGTGAACATCGCCGCGGGCGCGTCGAGTGAGCCGGACGCGAAGTAGGTCTCGTCGGTCGAGCACAGCCCGATCGCCACGACGTCGGCACCGCGCGCCGTCGCGCCACGCGCGAACGCCGACGAGAAGGCCGGAGACGAGTCGCGCATGTCGTGCCCGACGACGACCCGGCCGCCCGCCGCGCCCACCTCGTCGACGAACGCCGCACCGAGCGCCTCCACGACGTCGTCCGTCAGCGACTCCCCCACGATCCCGCGGATGTCATAGGCCTTCACGCTGGCGTTCAGGCGCGCGCGAGCGCCCGAGGAAAGGGGGGGATTCATGCCGTGAACCCTACCTCACCGAGAGTGACGTGCCGAATGATCTGCCACCCCCGCGGGGCGGACGTCCGCTCGGCGTGGCGGGCGCAGAGATCGTACGAATGCGGCTCCCGAGTGAGGGCCAGCGGACCGAGCACCGCCATCGAATCGGCGTAGTCGTACGTCAGCGTCGCGACCGCCTCGGCGGCGCATGCGGTGCGCGAACAACGTCTCATGGCGACCCCAGCGTAGCGAGCGGGCGCGCCGCTACAGTGGATTCCATGCCCCGCTCACGCCGTGTCGCGACGCCCGCCTCGGCGCGCCGCCTCTCGCGCGACCGGCACGGCCGCGGCATGCGCTCCGCGGTCACCGGTCCGCACCTCGAGCCGCTGCGCACGCGCATCGAGGAGTTCGACGTCACGGTCGCCTCGACCGCCGCGTACCTGCGCGGTCTCTGGCCCGACCTCGAGGGCGTCGTGTTCCAGGTCGCCGACGCGCCGGCGGAGGCCGTCCACGACGACCACGTCGACCGCTGGAAGGTCTACCGCGGCGAGCGGCGCATCGTGTTCTTCCGTCTGCCGATCGTCCGCTTCCTCCGCACGCAGGAGGGCGAGGAGAAGGACGAGCGGCTGCTCATCGAGAGCTGCGTGTTCCGTGCGGTCGCCGAGTTCCTCGACCGCGACCCGTGGGAGCTCGCACCCGGTCGCTACCGGCACCTCTGAACCGACGCCGCATCACTGCGGGTAGACCCGAACGGGTGCGTCGAGCGGCCCGGGCGGCGCGACCGGCATGGCCGCGATCGCCTCGGGTTCGCCGAACGTGACGGCGGCGTGGAGCCCCTGCGCACCCTCGAGCACGACCCGCTCACCCGGTCGAAGGTCGACGGATGCCGCTCCGCCCCCGCCGATCGACACCTCCTGCTCGGCGGCGCCGACGAGGACCGTGGCCGTGATCGCCTCGTCGCCGGGGTTCACCAGGTGCAGCACCGGCGAGGGCGCCTGCGGGACGGCGACGGCCGCCCGGTCCAGCAGCGGACCGGTCGCGGGATGCCATGCGAGGTCGGCCTGGATCGGATCCTCGCCGGCGCGGAGGACGGTCGAGCGCGCGGCCGCCACGACGGGAGCGTCGGCCTCGACCACGAGCGTGTAGCGGCCCGCGGCGAGGACGCCGAGCGGGACGTCGCTGACCTGGCCGTCCACGAGCGTCACGTCGACGGCGCCCGACTCCGTGCCGTCCGCGCCGATGACGCGCACGGTCGCGGCGACCTCGCCGCCGCCCGGGGCGTAGAGCCGGATCGCCGGGTGGTCGTCGCCTTCGGCGTGGTCGTCCTGCGGGTCGACCCCGCGACCGTCGACGATCGTGAATCCCGGGATCACCTGGCGTTCGGCGGGCAGCGCGGTGGGCGTGGAGAGCTCGACTCCGGCGGCATCCAGGCCGAGTACGACCGAGTGCTGCAGGGCCGCCGCGATCGGGGCGCCGGTGCTCGTGACATGCACGACAGTGGAGCGGATGTTCGGCGCGAGGCCGGCCAGCGAGACCACGCGCTGCGTTCCGGGCGGCACCACGATCCCGAGCGCTCCCGGGGCGTCGACGGGGCCGGTCTCGCCGTGCACGCGCACGTCGACGGTGGACGCGACGAGGCCGGGGTTCGCGAGCAGGACCAGTCCCGAGCGCCCGACGTCGGTGGCTCCGGCGACGAGCCAGGAGTCGGCGGCGGGCTCGGCGCACGCCGCGGCGGCGAGCCCGGACACGGACTCGGCCGACGCCCGCTGCGCCTGAGCTCCGGCGAGCATGCCCCCCTCGACGGCGCCCGGCTCCGCCGAGATCGCGAGCGGCCCGCCGTCGGCGGACGCGGCCGCGTCGTCGGGGGCCTCGATGGGCGACTGGTCGACGACCGCGTCGGCCGGATCGGCGGAGATCGCGACCGAGGCCGCGCCGAACGACGACGCCGACGTCGCGTCGGACGCGTCGCCCGCGAGTTCGAGCAGCGGCCCGGGGCACACGCGCAGCTGCCGGCTCTCGGCGGGCTGGACGAGGGCCGACGGCGGCTCGACGGCGAGGGTCGGCCGGGGCACGAGCATGCCGGCGAGCAGTGCCGCCGCGGCCGCGCCGGCGACGGCCAGCGCCGCCGCCGTGCGCCCGGCACCGCGCAGGAGCGCCTTACGGTTGACGCGCATCGTCGTCGCCTCCCCTGCTCGTCGCATCCGCGGATGCTGCGGCGGTCGCCGTTCGCTCGTCGGCTTCCGGTCCGGGCGGCGGCGACGTCGTCGTCGGGCCGGCACCCGCCGGTGCGGCCGGTTCCGGGCCCGCATCGGGCTCCGCCGCCTCGGCGGGGATCGGCCGGTCGGCCACAGGCCGACGCGGCCCGCGACGTCGGGGGCGTCGCGTGCGCCGGCGGTGCGGAGGACGCCGGTCGGGCTCGCGCCCGCCTCCGGTCGGGATCGACAGGAGGAGCGCCGAGCCGAGCACCACGAGCTGCCCGGCGATGACCCAGCCGGCCTCGGCCGGCGGCTCCGGAATCTGCGCGCCGGGGGCGTCCACGCGAGCGTCCGTGAAGCGCCACAGCGTCCCGAAGTCGGTCTCGCCGACCGGGACGACCTCGGCGTTCGCGTCGAGGGCGACGCGAGCCCGTCGCTCGACGGCGGCGGCTCCCGCCTCGTCGCCGGCCGGTCCGAGCAGCACGAACGACAGCCCGAGCTCCTCGACCGCGGCGGAGGCGTCGTACCCGCTGCGCGAGACCAGGTTGCCCGCCAGGGAGGCGACGGCCTCGGTGGTCGGGCTGAGCTCGTCGCGCGTCGCCGCGAGGGTGGACTGCACGTCGAGCGTGGCACCGCTCCCGCGTTCGACGGTCGAACGGATGCCGCCGTCCGAGGTCGGCTCGAGCCGGAGCGTGCCGACGCGAGGATCGGCGGCCGACTCGGCGACGACGAAGGCCGGGAGGGTGCGCTCCGGCGCCGGCCCGACGGCGGTGCGGCCGAGGGCCAGCGCGACGAGGGTCGGCGCGACCGCGACCACGGCGAGCACGCCGACGAGCACGGCGGCGGGCGCAGCGCCGCGCGGCAGCGCCTCGAGCGCGAGGACGGCGGCCGCGACGAGTCCGAACCACATGAGGCTGAGGGCCGAGCCCGTCCACAGGGGCACCGAGGCGTCGCCGGCCGCGGCGACCTCGACGCTCGACGCGACCACGGCGGTCGCGTAGCCCAGCGCGGCGAGTCCGAGCGCGAGGAGCCCGCCTCGCCACCGGCGCGACGCGACGACGGAGACCGCGGCGATCGCGAGGGGGGCGAGCACGGCCCCGACGACGACGGGTGCGGGTACGGCGGTGACGACGAGGCCGCCGAACGCGTCCTCCCAGCGCCCCCAGGTCGCCGACGCCTGTCCCAGTGCGGCCTGCACTTCGGACGGGACCGACGAAGGCCGCTGCACGCCGGGGTCGGCGAGCAGTCCGAGGGGCGTGCCTCGGGAGACCTGCTCGACGATCAACGGCAGGAACAGGGCGAGCGCCGGGATGGGGATCCCCGCGAGCCGTACGGCGGCGCGACCACTGAGCGGGAGCGCGACGATCCACGCCAGCACGAGTGCCGGAGCCAGGGTCGGGGCGCACGCGACGACCGCCGCGAACACGAGCGAGGCGGCTGCGGCGGCGGCCCACGAGGTGGCCGCCGCGAACATGAGCACGGCGAGCCACGGCAGCAGGAGATGCACAAGCACGGCGCCCGGCCGGCCGGCGGCGAGCGAATCGAGCAGTGGCGGGGCGGCCGCCCAGGCCACGCCGCCCAGCACGCGCAAGGCGGTTCGCTCGGTGAGCCGGGCGACGGCGAACCAGCCGCCGAGGCTCGCGAGCGGGATGGCCAGGAGCCAGAGCGCGAGGATCGCCCAGGACGGGTTCCAGAACGTCGCGCTGCCGAGTACCGCCAGGATCCCGGCGAACGGGTCGGCGGCTCCCATGAAGCCGCCGCCGACGTCGCGCCATCCGTAGGCGGCGCTGCGCCAGAGCGTCGCGACGTCGTCCGAGAGGGGCAGGAGCGCCCCGCCGGCGATCCCGCCCGCGGCGAGGAGCGGCGCGAACACGATCGCCGAGGCGACGAGCGCCCCGAGGAGCACCCAGCCGCCGCCGGTCGCGAAGAACTGCGCGTCCTCGACTCGGCCACGGGCCCGCTGGCGCCGCACCTCGGCGGCCTGCTGGCGTCGAAGCCGGACCTCGTCGCGGCGGATCCGGAGCGGCGCGATCGTCGACCACGAGGCCGCCCGTGTCGCGGCCGCACGCCGGCGGGACCGGAGGACGCGGCCCGGCGTGGACATGACCTCGAGCGCGGCGCGGAACTCCCCGGGGATCGCGCCGGGCGTCTTGACGAGCAGGTGCCGGACGGACCGGCCGATCGCGATGGGCAGCAGCGCGAGCCAGTGCAGCGGCACGAGCGCAGCGGGAGCCCACGCGAGCCGACGGTGCAGCCGGGCCGTGCGTGCCTCGCGTGCGCGTCGCCGCGCGGCCCGACCGCCCGTCGCGGACCCCGGACCGGCCACGCCCTCGTCGGCGAAGCGGATCCGCGCGGCCGGCACCGCGACCACGCGACTGCCGGCGAGACGGGCGCGCACGCCGAGGTCGAGGCCGTCGTCGACGACGGGCAGCGCCGGATCGAGGCCGTCGAGGCTCCGCCAGAGCGCGTGCCGGACGAGCATCCCGGCGGCGTCGCCGCCGAGCACGTCGGAAAGGTCGTCATGCTGGCCCTGGTCGAGTTCGTCCTCGACGACCGCGAGGCTCCGCCCGCTGCGGGTGACGGAACGGCCGAACCGCAGGATGCGCCCGGGATCGTCCCAGCCGACGAGCTTCGGCACGGCGATGCCCGCCGTGCGCGCGGTCGACAGGACGCCGGCGAGCGCCTCGAGTGCACCCGGCTCGGGTGCGGAGTCCTCGGTCAGCAGCCAGAGCGCATCGTCGCCCGTGCCGGGCGCGTCGAGCGTGGACTCGATGGTCTGCACGGCCTCGCCGAACGGCCTCGGCGACTCGAGCTGCACCACGCGGTCGGGGTGGGCCGCCTCCACGAGGGCTCGGGTCGCCTCGTCGCTGCGCATGAGCACCACGGCGAGCGAGTCGACCGGTCGCCGCTGCGCGCGGATGGCGTCGAGCGTGGCATTGAGGCGGTCGCCGCCGTGCTGAACGACGAGGACGGCGGTGACTCTGGGGAACATCGGGGCAAGCCTAGGCGGCGCACCCCGAGGCATCCGTCATCGCATCGGGCGTGCCATGATTCGGCACGCCGTACGCCCCGGCGTTCAGCCGGCCTGGCGGCGCAGCTTTCGGCGCTCGCGCTCGGAGAGTCCGCCCCAGATGCCGAACCGCTCGTCGTTGCCGAGCGCGTATTCGAGGCATTCGGAGCGCACCTCGCAGCCGGAGCAGATCTTCTTCGCGTCGCGCGTGGAGCCGCCCTTCTCGGGGAAGAACGCCTCCGGATCCGTCTGCGCGCACAGCGCGTCGGTCTGCCATGCCAGTTGATTGTCGTCGTCGTCTGCGACCCCGCGAACCCCCGGAACGCCGAGCCGCACAGGGTCGACGAACCAATCCTCAGGTACCCCAGAACGATATTCAGGCTTGCCCATATCGTCTCCCACCCAGTTGTACCGACATCCCCGAGGGGTGTGTCTCGACCAATTACACCGGTGTAATTCCGCTGAGTCAAGTCGCGAATCGTAAACCCTCAACGGCCCGTCGAGGCTTCAACGTCGCCGCGACACGCTGACGGCGTGTCCGGTTCGTGATGCGAGGTCAGCCGACGGATGCCGCCCGGCGGGCCGCCCACGCGCTCGCGACCATGTCGGCCAGGCCGTGCCGCATGCGCCAGTCGAGGTCGCGCGCGGCGAGGTCGCCCGAGGCGACGATGCGCGCGGGGTCGCCCTGGCGGCGGGGGCCGACCTCGGGGGCGAAGTCGATGCCCGTGACGTTCGCCACCTCGCGCATGATCTCACCGACCGAGACCCCGCGGCCGGAACCGAGGTTGTACACGGGCTCGACGGTCTCGCCGGCGTCGAGGCGGCGGGCGGCGGCGACGTGCGCATCGGCCAGGTCGGCGACGTGGATGTAGTCGCGGACGCAGGTCCCGTCGGGCGTCGCGTAGTCGGCACCGTTGATCCGCGGCGTGCGGCCCTCGAGCAGCGCGTCGAAGACGAGCGGGAAGAGGTTGTGCGGGCTCGGGTCGAAGATGTCGTCGGTGCCCGAACCGACGACGTTGAAGTACCGCAGCGAGGTGTGGCGGAGCCCCGTGGCGCGGCCCTGGTCGGCGAGCAGCCATTCGCCGATGAGCTTCGACTCGCCGTAGGGCGACTCGGGCCGCTTCGGGGTCTCCTCGGTCACGAGGTCGACATCGGGAGTGCCGTACACGGCCGCGCTCGACGAGAAGACGATGCGGTCGACTCCTTCGGACTCCATGGCCCCGAGAAGGGTGGCGGTGCCGGTGACGTTCTGCTGGTAGGTGTGCAGGGGACGCTGCACCGAGACGCCCGCGTACTTGAAGCCGGCGAGGTGCACGACGCCCTGCACGCCGTGGTCGGCCATGGTCCGCTCGAGGAGCGCGCCGTCGAGGATGGTGCCCTGGACGAACGGGGCGCCCTCGGGCACGAAGCCCCTGCGGCCGGACGAGAGGTCGTCGACGACGACCGTGTCGATGCCCTGCGCCCGGAACGCGCGCACGACGTGCGCCCCGATGTACCCCGCTCCCCCGGTGACCAGCCAGCTCATGTCCGCCTTCCGCCGCCGGCGCCTCCGACGTCGTGACGATGCTAGCGGGCGGGATCAGGCGTTGCGCGTCGGCAGGTTCTCGACGTGGCGCACGCGGTCGCGGATCTCCGGGCGGCCGTAGCCGTCGGAGTCGAGCCGCGTGAGCGTCGCCACGACACCCCACACGGCGAGCGTCGCCAGCACGAGGAAGAAGATGATGTCCATGGCAGGAATTCTGCCCCTTGCAAGATCCTGCCGACAGTGGCAGACTCGCCACTGATCGACACATTCCTGCCAGCGTGCTGGCCGGCTCAGGGAGGCCGCCGTGCTCCACTCCATCGCCTGCATCGCCGTCCCGCAGATGGCGCCGTTCGAGTTCGGCGTGATCTGCGAGGTGTTCGGCATCGACCGCTCCGAGCAGGGCGGTCCGGCGTTCGACTTCCACGTCGTCGCCGCCGAGCCGGGTCCCATCGCCACGAAGCTCGGCTTCGACGTCGTCGTGCACGAGGGCCTCGACGCCGCGCGCACCGCCGACCTCGTCGCGGTTCCCGCGTCGCTCATCGATGAGCCGGCCCACCCGGCGGTGCTCGAGGTGATCCGCGAGGCCGTCGACCGCGGCGCGTGGGTGCTCAGCGTGTGCTCGGGCGCGTTCACGCTGGGTCGCGCGGGCGTGCTCGACGGTCGCCGCGCGACCACGCACTGGATGTACACCGAGCGCATGGCCGAGATGTTCCCCCGCACCGAGGTCGATCCCGACGTCCTCTTCGTGCAGGACGGCCGGGTCGTCACCGGCGCGGGCACCGCGGCCGGCATCGACGCTGCGCTCCACATCGTGCGCACCGAGCTCGGTGCGAGCGCCGCCAACATCATCGCCCGGCGCATGGTCGTGCCCCCGCAGCGCGACGGCGGCCAGTCCCAGTTCATCCAGACGCCGATCGTCGAGTGCCGCACCGATTCGTTCGCCGAGGTGCTCGCGTGGATGCTCGAGCACCTCGACGAGGACCTCACCGTCGACCGCCTCGCCCGCAAGGCGCTCATGTCGCCGCGCACGTTCGCCCGCAAGTTCCGGGCCGAGACCGGCACCACTCCGAACGCGTGGCTGAATCGGCAGCGCCTGCTCCGCGCGCAGCAGCTCCTCGAGGAGACCGACTTCACCCTCGAGGAGATCGCACGCGAGACCGGCTTCGGCGCGGCCGCGGTCATGCGGCACCATTTCGTGAAGGTGCTGCAGACGACGCCGACGCAGTACCGCCGCGTGTTCGGCCCGCGTCAGGCCGGCTGACGGGTGACGGATGCCGCGGCATCCGGCATCGGTCCGCCCCGAACATGAGAGTGCTCTCATGCCCGCTCGTCGCGCACCCCGTCCGGTGGTAGCAATGAGGAGTGGAGGAACCGTCACGCCGAACGCGCCTGCGGCGACGCGCGATCGTCGCCGTCTCGGCCGTGGCCGTCGCCGCCTCCCTCGGCCTGGGGTTCGCGTGGGCGGCCTCGGGAACGGCCGAGCGACCGGGCGAGCACATCGACGTCGCGCCCGTGATCGACGGCGATCCGCTCGTCGTCCCCACGACGCCCCCCGCGACGGCGACGCCGGCACCGAGCGAGACGCCGCGCCCGGTTCCGGCGCCTCCGCCGGTCGACGTCGATGACGACGATGATGACGATGATGACGACGACGACGACTGACCGCGTCGCGGCGCCCCATCAGGCCAGCCGGTAGCCCATCCCGCGCACGGTCTCGATGCACTCGTGGCCGAGCTTGCCGCGCAGGTAGCGCACGTACACGTCGACCACGTTCGAGCCCGGGTCGAAGTCGTAGCCCCAGACCCGGCTCAGCAGCTGCTCGCGGCTCAGCACCTGGCCCGGATGCCTGAAGAACTCCTCGGCCAGCGCGAACTCGCGCGCCGACAGGTCGACGTCGGTTCCGCCGATCCGCACCCGTCGCGTGCGCACGTCGAGGGTCATTCCCGCGTGCGTCAGATCGGCGCCGGCCTCCGCGGGCCGCTCCGTCATCCGCAGCCGGATGCGCGCGAGGAGCTCGTCGAACCGGAACGGCTTCGGCATGTAGTCGTTCGCGCCCCCCTCGAGGCCGGCGACGGTGTCCGCTCCGGACGTCCGCGCGGTGAGCATCACGACGGGCAGCGTCGACCCGGAGCCGCGGAGCTGTGCGAGCACCTCGAAGCCGTCGATGCCCGGCAGGCCGACATCGAGCACCATGAGGTCGAACTCGCCCGAGAGCGCGCGCTCGAGCGCCTCCTCGCCGGTCGCGGCGCGCTGCACCGCGAAGCCGGCGGCGCGCAGTCCCTTCCCGACGAACGCGGCGATCCGGTCCTCGTCCTCGGCGATCAGGACGGCGCTCATCGGGTCGTCCCCCTCACGGCCTCGGCGATGCCGGCCATCGGGAGGGGCAGCGTGCGCACGTCGTCGCCCGCGAACGGGGCGCGGTCCGGCAGGACGAGCGTGAACGCCGCGCCGAAGCCGGGCGTGCTCGCGAGTTCGACGCGTCCGCCGTGCGCGCGGGCGATCGCGTCGACGATCGACAGCCCGAGTCCGGAGCCGCTCGCACCGCGGCCCTCCGAGGCGCGGCCGAAGCGCTCGAACACCCGCTCGCGCTGCGCCTCGGGGATGCCCGGACCGCGGTCGGCGACGGTGAAGCGCAGCTCGCCCGTGGCTGGATCCACGAGCGACCCGATCGTGAACGCGCCGCCCCCGTGCGTCACCGCGTTCTGGGCGAGCTGGAGCACCGCCTGGGTGATCCGCGCCGGGTCGAGCACGGCGCGGACCTCGGCGACGGGGCCGTCACCGACCTCGGCGCCGGCGATCGCGCGCGCCTTGGCGACGATCGAGCGCGTCAGGTCCGCGACATCCGTCTCGACCTGCTCGAGCGCGGAGGGCGCGCCCAGCCGGGCCATCTCGGTGAGGTCGCCGACGAGCACCGACATGCGATCGAGCTCGTCGATCGAGAGTTCCCGGGCGTCCTGGACCTCCGCCGGGTCGGTCGGGTCGAGCAGCTCCAGGTGGCCGCGCACGATCGTGATCGGCGTCTTGAGCTCGTGCCCGACGTCGTCGAGCAGCCGGCGCTGGCTCTCGAGCGCGCCCTCGAGACGATCCAGCATGTCGTTGACGGTCACGGTGAGCTCGGACACGTCGTCGCGTCCGCGCACGGGGATCCGCTCGCCCGACGCGGTCGCGGTGATGCGCGCCGCGGTCTCCCGCAGCTCCCGGAGCGGCAGGAGCAGCCGCCCCGCGACGACCCACGCCACGAATGCGAGGACCGCGAGCATCACGATCGCGGCCAGGGTGAACACCCGGGCGGCGCCGTCGATCTCGGACAGCTCGGCGCCGAGGTCGTACGCGTTGGCGAACACCCCCTCGGCGGGGTCGCCGGAGAGGCGCACGGGCGTCGCGATGTAGCGCAGCGCCACGCCGTCGTCGGCTACGTAGGTGCCGGTCACGACACGGTCGCCCGCGGTCTCCTCGACGACGCGGTCGACCAGCGCCGGATACCGGTCGAGCGGCACATCGACCGGTATCCCCGGCACGAGCGCGGCGCGGCCGTCGATGATGCCCATCGACCCGGCGTTGTCGTCGGGGTTGACCTGCTGCACGACCGCGGCGAGCGCGGGCTCGAGCCCGGTCCACTCCCCGTCGGCGACGATGAACCGCACGCTCTCGACGCTCGCGAGGAGTCGGTCCTCGACGGCGTCGAGCACGCGCTGCCGCTCGACGGCGTACGCCGCGAGTCCCGAGACGAAGATGCCGATCGCGGCGACGGCGACGACGACGCCGATGATCCGCCCGCGCACCGTCAACGCGCGCGGCCGGGCTGGTGTCTCGGTCCGGTCCATCCCTGCCATCTTCGCAGCGGCCGTGCCGGTTCGGACCCCGTGCCGGGCCGATCATGAGAGAGCTCTCATGGGCGCCTCACCCGCCTCACGTGCGCGCCCGGTCGGATGGCGAGCATGACGGGAGACGGCACGACACTCGCGCGCTCGACCGCCGAGGAGGTCGCCGCGGCGGCACTCGCCGAGGCCGGCGAGACCGTGGTCGGCATGTCGACGCTGGCGATCGAACCGCGCGGGGCCGCGTCCGTCACCGCGGTCGCCGCCGCACTCGGCGGCGACGCGACCGACGCCTCCCGCGTCGTCTACGTCGACGAATCGGTCGACCCGGCCGCGATCTGGGTGCACCCGGACGACCCGCACCTGCCGGCCCTCGCGGCCGCCGCGTTCCCGCATGCGGTCGGCGTGCTGCTCGCCAGGCTCGGCGTGCCGGGCGCCGTGGAGTCGGTCGAGCTCGTCGCCTATCGACCGACGCGACGCGCAGTGATCCGCGTCGGCGTCGGCGGCAGCGCCGTCTACGTGAAGATCGTGCGACCCGACCTCGTCGAGCGGATCGCGGGTCGCCATCGCGCGTTCGCCGCTGCCGGCGTGCCCGTGCCGCCGGTCCTCGGCTGGTCTCCGGCGGGACTGCTCGTCCTCGCCGCGGCCGACGGCACGCCGCTCGACGCCGTGGTCGCCGAGGCGGACGCCGAGGCGCTCGTCCGCGAGCTGGGCGCGCTGCGGGGTCGCATCGCCGCGATCGAGGGCATCCCGCCCTCCGCGCGCCCGTCGGTGGCGTCGCGCGCAGGCTGGTACGCGAGCCGCCTCGCCGAGCGGATGCCGCGCCTGTCCGGCCGGCTCGGACCCCTCGTGTCCGCCGCGCGCCGCGCCGCCGCGGCATCCGTCACGCCGATGACCGTGCACGGCGACCTGCACGCCGGCCAGCTCTTCGTGGGCGACGACGGACGCTCGATCACGGGCCTCGTCGACGTCGACACCGCCGCGTCCGCCGATCCCGGCATCGACTCGGGCGCCTTCGTCGCGCACGCGCTCGCGAGCGTGGTCCTGGCCGGCAGGTCCGGCGACGTCTCCCGGGCGACCGGGTTCCGCGCGCTGGCGGCGGCCGCCGAGGCATCCTGGCTGGGACGCCCGGAGGGAACCGATCACGCGCACGCGGTCGGACACCTGCTCGCGCAGGCGATGCAGTCCGCGTTCGCACGGGACGACCCCGACGGTGCAGTCGGCCTCGTCGACGCCGCCGAGCGGCTCGCCGCGCCGCGGCACCCGGCGCATGAGGACCCTCTCACCGAGTCCTCCCGGCCGCCTCATCCGCCCGCGGGAACCTGATTCCACGACGGAACCCCGTCCCGGACACGAAGGAGAAGCACCATGCAGAAGACCAAGCGCTGGATCGTGATCGGCGCATCGGGCACCCTCGGCCTCGGCCTCGTCGCCGGCGGCGCCTTGGCCGCGGCGAACGCGTTCGAACTGCGGGACGTGCCGGGCACCGTGCAGCCCGAGCAGGCCGGCACCGTCTCGGGCGAGACGCCCGCCGGCATCGCGCCCGCATCGACCTCCTCGCCGGCCACGCCGACCGCATCGACGGCACCGAGCGCCTCGACGGCCGCGAGCCCGACCCAGGCGCCGCAGTCGGTCTCCCCCGCGACGCCGGTCTCCGCGGCGACCCCGCCCACGCCGGCCTCCCCCGTGACGCCGGCGTCCGCAGCCTCGGCTCCGTCGGCGGCGTCGGCGGCCTCCGCCGACTGACGGCGGACGGTCGAGGCGGGACGGGCCCGGTCCGCGTCGGGCACCGTCCCGCCGACCGGGCCCGCACGCGGACGACCGCGTCGCAGGGCCCCTACAACAGCAGCCGGCCGGGGCGCGTACGCGCGAGCAGCAACCCGAGCACGATCGGCACGAGGAGCGCGAGCACGAAGATGACCGGCCCGGGCACGCCCACGAGGCGCCCCGCCTCGATGATCAGGGCATGACCGAGGATCACCGGCATCGCCACCCCCGCGACGGCGGTCGCGGCACGCCCCGCCCACTCGGGCACCCGGTGCGCGAGCGACTCGGCCACGAAGATCAAGCCGCACGAGATCGCGACGGCGACGGCGACACCCGCGATCGGCGTGCCGACGTCGGCGGCCTTCAGGTCGACGGGAGCCACGACGCCGGAACCGGCGAGCACGAGGCCGGCGACGACGAGCACGACGCCGAGCACGAGCGGCGCGGGCACGCGATGCCGCACGCGACGGAGACCGTCGCCGACCGCGAGGAAGAGCAGGGCCATGACACCGACGCCGACCGACCATGGAATCCAGCGGACGACGTCGGGCTGCACCGTCGCGACGGCGATCGCGAGGACGCCCACGACCGCGGGCAGCCACGGGCGCACCGCCGACAGTGCCCGCATCGCCACGACGGCGGCGACCAGGGCCGTCACGAACCAGAACGCCGCGTACTGCCCGCCGATCCGCGACCCGCCGAGGATGAGCGCCACGGGGTCCGGAAGCCGCATCGACACCACGAGCGCGGTGAACGCCGCCCAGGCGGCGGTGACGATCGCGAGCCAGAGCACGTACGGCACCAGCAGCGACCGGGTGCGCCGCCGCACCTCCTCGCCCAGCGGGCGCCCCTCGCGCCACAGGTACCCGCTGATCACGAAGAAGACCGGCACGTGCCAGCTGAAGAGCAGCGGCCGGACCAGCTCGTTCGCCCAGACGTGACCGAGCACGACCGCGACGAGGCCGACCGCACGCACGACATCGAGCGCGACCGATCGCGCGCGCGGGGGCGCGGCGAGGTTGACGGATGCGGTCGCGGACATTCCGGGTATTGTACGCACGCCGTCGCTGGACGATCCATGGCCGCGAGGACGCGCGTCCTGCGGCGTCGACGGCGCCCGGTCAGTCGTCGGCCGCGTGCCCGGTCGTCGCGACCCAGGCCGCGTCGGCGGCGGCGACCGTCAGCACGCCCTCATCCGGTGAGGCGAAGAGCGCCTCTCCGCGCGCGATCCGCCTCGTGCCCGACCCGCCGGTCACCTCGACGTCGCCGCCCTCGGCGAGCACGATCGCCGGACCCGACAGCGCCAGCCGCGCGGCGTCCGTCGTCGCCCCGACCCGGTACAGCGTGAAGTCGGGCACGGGCGGGCGGTACTCGACGACGCCGGGTGCGACCTCGGTCGCGGGCAGGAGCGGCGGGTCGATCGGAGTGAAGTCGAGCACCTCGAGCAGTTCGGGGATGTCGATGTGCTTGGGTGTGAGACCGCCGCGCAGCACGTTGTCGCTTGCCGCCATGAGTTCGACGGCGAGACCCGACAGGTAGGCGTGGACGTTGCCCGCGGCGAGGAACAGCGCCTCGCCGCGGCGAAGCGTCACCCGGTTCAGGAGCAGCGAGATGACGATGCCGGGGTCGCCCGGGTACTCCGCCGCGAGGTCCGCCACGGTGCGGAACGACGCCGCATAGGGCGAGGCGAGCGCAGCCTCCGAGGCTGCGAGCGCCGTCACCCGCTCGACCAGCCAGGCGACCTCGCCCGTGTCGCCGCCACGGCCGTCCTCGAGCAGCCATTCGACGGTCTCGCGCAGCGGCTCGTTGTCGGCGAGGCGCGCGTCGAGCAGGTCGATCGCGCCGGGCTGCGGCTCGTCGCTCGCGGCATCCGCGGCTCGCAGCACCTCCAGCACGCCGCGCACCTCGTCGAGCGGGCGGAACCCCGACAGCGCCTCGAACGTCTCGCTCACGGCGACGATGAGCTCGGGCTTGTGGAACGGGTCCTTGTAGTTGCGGTCGAACGCGTCGATCGGCACGCCCTCCGCCTCCTCCTCCGCGAAGCCGGCCCGTGCGCGCTCGGGCGTCGGATGCGCCTGCAGCGAGAGCGGCCGTGCCGCGGCCAGGACCTTCAGCAGGTAGGGCAGCCGGGCGCCCTCGCGGGCGAGCGCCGGTCCGAGCGCGGCGGTCGGGTTCGCCGCGATGAGCTCGGCGAGGTCGGCGGCGCCGACGGAAGCCGCGTCGACGACCTCTGCGGGCGACCCCGCGTGCGCGCCGAGCCAGAGCTCGGCCTCGGGCCCGCCGCTCGGATCGACGCCCCGGAACTCGGCGATCGCGGTGTGGGATCCCCACGCATAGTCTCTCGGGGTGTTGCGGATGGCGACAAACATGCGTGAGCGAGTCCTTCCGGGGTTTGGCAGCAGGCTACCAACGGCTGCGGACCCGGTCGGGTCCGTGCCTAGGCTCGGGGAGTCCGACCACCGCATTGGAGCCCCCATGACCTTCGAGCCGCTCGCGAGCGACTTCTACTCGTACGAATCCGAGCTCTCCGATCGGGAGAAGGGGGCCCTCGCCGCCATCCGCGAATGGCTCGAGCGCGACGTCAAGCCGATCGTGAACGGCTACTGGGAACGCGCCGAGTTCCCGATGGAGGTCGTGAAGCCCCTCGCCGACCTCGGCGCGCTGTCGTTCGCATGGGACGAGACGAAGCCGTTCGAGAACTCCGCCGTCTTCCGCGGGTTCGTCGCGCTCGAGCTCGCGCGGGTCGACCCGTCGGTCGGCACCTTCGTGGGCGTGCAGAACGGCCTCGCGACCGGGTCGATCGCGGTCGCCGGCTCCGACGAGCAGCGCCGCGAGTGGATCCCGAGGCTCGCGTCGGGCGAGGTCATCGGCGCGTTCGGCCTGACCGAGCCGCTGTCCGGGTCCGATTCGGCGCGCGGCCTGCAGACGACCGCGCGCCGCGAGGGCGACGAGTGGGTGCTGAACGGGCAGAAGCGCTGGATCGGCAACGCCACGTTCTCCGACATCACGATCGTCTGGGCCAAGGACGAGGCCGACGGCCAGGTCAAGGGCTTCATCGTCCCGACGTCGACGCCCGGCTACGAGGCGACGAAGATCGAGGGCAAGGTGAGCCTGCGGATGGTGCAGAACGCCGACATCACGCTCACCGACGTCCGCGTGCCCGAGTCGCTGCGGCTGCAGAACGCCAACTCGTTCCGCGACACCGCCGCGGTGCTCCGCCAGACGCGCGCGGAAGTCGCGTGGTCCGCGGTCGGCACCGCGATCGGCGCCTACGAGGCCGCCGTGCGGTACTCGAAGGAACGCGTGCAGTTCGGCAAGCCGATCGGCGCGCACCAGCTCGTGCAGGACCTGCTGGTGAAGTGCCTCGGCAACATCACGGCCTCGCTCGGCATGGTCGTGCGCGTCTCCGAGATGCTCGATCGCGGCGAGCCGCGCGACGAGCACTCGGCACTCGCGAAGGCGTATGCCACCGAGCGCATGCGCGAGACCGTCGCGTGGGCGCGCGAGGCGTGCGGCGGCAACGGCATCGTGCTCGAGTACGACGTCGCGCGGTTCTTCGCCGACGCCGAGGCGCTCTACTCCTACGAGGGCACGCGCGAGATGAACACGCTCATCGTGGGCCGCGCGATCACGGGCGAGGCCGCGTTCGTCTGAGCCCGGCACGGCGGTCCGGCGTGAGCGGATGCCGCGGGGCGCACGTCGCGCCGCGGCATCCGTCGTCTACGAACGGCCGAGTCCTCGGTACGCGAACCCGGCCGAGCGCCACGCGCCCGGGTCGAGGACGTTGCGCGCGTCGATGATGCGCGGCTCGGCCATGAGCGCGGCCACCGCGGCGGGCTTCAGGTCGCGGTACTCGCGCCATTCGGTGACGAGCACCGCGAGGTCGGCGCCCTGCAGCGCGTCCTCCGCCGTCGCGACGTAGTCGAGCTGCGGATGCCGCAGCCGGGCGTTCTCGATCCCGTGCGGATCGGTCGCGCGCACCTGGGCGCCCAGCCCGTGCAGCCGGGCCGCGACGTCGAGCGCGGGCGAGTCGCGCGTGTCGTCGGAGTCCGGCTTGAACGTCAGGCCGAGCACCGCGACGCGCCGTTCGTACACCGAACCGCCGAGCATCTCGACCGCGAGTTCGACCGCGCGCTCGCGGCGGCGCAGGTTGATCGCGTCGACCTGGCGGAGGAACGCCACCGACTCGGCGCGGCCGAGCTCCTCGGCGCGCGCGGTGAACGCGCGGATGTCCTTGGGCAGGCAGCCGCCGCCGAAGCCGATGCCCGCGTTGAGGAAGCGGCGGCCGATGCGCGCGTCGTGGCCGATCGCGTCGGCGAGGGTCGTGACATCCGCCCCGGTCGCCTCGGCGATCTCGGCCATGGCGTTGATGAAGCTGATCTTCGTGGCGAGGAAGGCGTTCGCAGCGGTCTTCACGAGCTCGGCGGTGGCGAAGTCGGTGACGATGCGGGGCGTGCCCTGCTCGATGATGTCGGCGTAGACCCGGTCGAGCAGCTCGGTCGCGCGCTCGTCGTCCACGCCGTACACGAGCCGGTCGGGGGTCAGCGTGTCGGCCACGGCGAAGCCCTCGCGCAGGAACTCCGGGTTCCACGCCACGAGTGCCGCCGAGCCCGCCTGCCGTAGGCGCCCCACGAGGTCGGCCGCCGTGCCGACCGGCACCGTGCTCTTGCCCACGATGAGCGAACCGGCGGATGCCACGGGCGCGAGCGCGTCGAACGCGCCGTTGACGTACCGGAGGTCGGCGCCGTCGGCGTTCGGCAGCTGCGGCGTGCCCACCGCCACGAAGTGGACCTCGGCGTCGGCGGCCTCGGCGAGGTCGGTCGTGAAGCGGAGCCGGCCCGAGTCGACGCCCTCGCGGAGCAGCTCGTCGAGGGCCGGCTCGAAGAACGGCGCGGCGCCCGCCTCGAGCTTCGCGATCTTCGCTGGATCCGTGTCGACGCCGACGACGTCATGCCCCAGCCTCGCCATCGCCGCGGCGTGCACCGCGCCCAGGTAACCGCATCCGACGACCGAGATCTTCACAGGGGCTCCTTCTGACGGACCATGCCCATTCTGGCCCACGGACGGCCGCTCCGGCCGCGATAGCCTTGTGCGCATGACCACCGGACGACGGCACTCGCTCGAGGGCGCGTTCGCGACGTTCGCGTTGTTCACCGCGTTCGCCGGCCAGTTCTGGCGCAACCTGCTCGGCTGGTGGGGCTTCGGCATCATCGTGGCGCTCGTCGTGATCGGCGCCGCCTGGCTGTGGTGGTCCGCCCGACCGGAGCTCGCGTGGCGCCGGGTGCCGAAGTCGACGCTCGCGTTCGTGCTCATCGCGACGCTCTCGATCGCCTGGTCCTTCTATCCCGCGGCGAGCGTGCTGGGTGTCGGCCTGCTGCTGATCACGACGTTCGTCGCCCTCTCGCTCGCACTCTCGCTCGGCTGGCACGGGTTCCTCCGTGCACTCGGCGGCGCGCTCAAGTGGTTGCTCGCCCTGTCGCTGCTGTTCGAACTCTGGGTCGCGCTGTTCGTGCGCGAGCCGCTGCTCCCCAACTTCCCCGACTTCGACCCCGACGCCGAGTCGATCCCGATGGCCTTCTACTGGTCGAGGGCACTGCTGTTCGAGGGGGGCCCCATCGAGGGCATCGTCGCGAGCCGCAACCTGCTCGCGATGGCCGCGCTCCTCGCGATCATCCTGTTCGGCGCGCTGCTCGCCAGCGGCGGCATGCGCCGGGCCCAGGGCATCGGATGGCTCGTCGTCGCGGGGCTCGCGTTCGTCCTGACCCGGTCGGCCACCGTGATCCTCGTCGCCGTGGTCGTCGCGGTCGCGCTCGCCTTCGCGCTGTGGGCCCGGCGCGTGGGGCCCGACCGGCGGCGCGGCGTGTACGCGGCCGCGACCGGGGTGCTCGCGGCATCCGTCGCCCTGCTCATCGTCTTCTGGAATGCGCTGCTCGAGCTGTTCGGCAAGGGCGACGACCTCACCGGCCGCCTCGACATCTGGGAGGCCGTGGTCGGGCTCGCGACCGAGCGGCCCTGGCTCGGCTGGGGCTGGATCGGATACTGGGTCCCCTGGGTCGAGCCGTTCGACGGGCTCGCCGTCCGCAAGGGCGTCGAGTACCTGCAGGCCCACAACGCGTGGCTCGACGTCTGGATGCAGCTCGGCGTGGTCGGCCTCGTCGCGTTCGCCTCGATCGTCGCGGGGGCGCTGTGGCGATCGTGGTTCCTCGCCGTCGACCCGCCCATGGACGAGCGGGGCGCGCGCGTGCCCTACTCGGCCGCATCGCTCATCCCGCTGCTGGCGCTCGTCGCGCTCATCGGCCAGTCGCTCGCCGAGAGCCGCATCCTCATCGAGTCCGGGTGGGTGCTGCTCATCGCCATCGCGTGGGGCACGAAGCGTCGCCAGTGGGCGCCCGAACCGCTGCCGGCGCTGACGCCGACGCGGTGGCCGCGCCGCTTCACCCGACCCCGGGTGCGTCAGTGAGGTCGGCGCTGCGCGAGTTCGCCGGATCGGCGCGCTTCGCACAGGCGCTCACCCTCATCGCGGTCGGGCTCGCGTTCTCGACCCACGCCGCGCGCGCCATGATCGGCTGGCCCGGGCTGCTCGCCGCACTCACGGTGCTCCTCGTCCTGTGCGGGCTCTCTCTCGTCGCCCGCTGGCGCGCCGTCGAGTGGTACGGCATCCTGCCGCTCACGATCCTCGTGTTCGTCGGCTGGGCGGCGGCGTCCGTCATCTGGAGCGAGGCGCCGGGCACGACGCTGCTGCGCGTCGCCTACCTCGTGGCGTTCGGCGTGCTCGGCCTGTACGTCGCGCTCATGCGCGACACGATCCAGATCGTGCGGGCCTTCGGCGACGTGCTCCGGCTGCTGCTCGCACTGTCCATCGCGCTCGAGGTGCTCTCCGGAATCCTGCTCGACCTGCCGATCGTGTTCCTCGGCATCGCCGGTGACATCGCGTCGTTCGGGCCCATCCAGGGCGTGTTCGGCTCGCGCAACTTCCTCGGATTCGTCGCGCTCATCGCGCTGCTCACGTTCATCGTCGAATGGCGCACGCGCAGCGTGCCGCGCGGCAGGTCGATCGCGTCGGTCGTGCTCGCCGCGCTGTGCATCGTGCTCGCCGGCTCGCCGGTCACGTGGATCGCGCTCGGCGCGTCGCTCGTCGCGCTCGCGGCGCTCTACGGGCTCCGTCGCGTGCCCGCACCGAGCCGCTGGCGGTGGCAGCTCGCCCTGCTCGCCACCGCGGTCGTCGGGCTGGTCACCGGCTGGGTGCTGCGCATCCGCATCATCGAGCTCCTCGACGCCCGGGGCGAGTTCGACGTGCGCCTCGACGTCTGGCGCGAGGTGTCCCGCTACCTCGCCGCGAACCCCCTGCAGGGCTGGGGCTGGATGGGCCGCTGGCCGGACTCCGCGCCGTACGTCTGGATCGAGCGCGCCATCGGCCGGGAGCTCACGTCGGCGCTCAGCGCCTGGATCGACGCGTACTTCCAGGTCGGGGTGATCGGCATGCTGCTCTTCGCGGCGCTCGTCGGCGTCGCCCTCGTGCGCTCATGGCTGCTCGCGTCCAACCGGCGCAGCGTCGTCTACCTGTGGCCGGCCCTCGTGCTCGTCGCGGTCGCCGTCACGAGCTTCGCCGAGAGCTTCGCGCTGCAGGAGGGCGGCTGGCTGCTCGTCGTCGTGTGCGCGGTCAAGGCAGCTCGCGACATGAGCTGGCGCGACGCGCTCGCCGCGGCCCGCGGCCCCGACCCGGCCGGGTGATGCGGCAGAATGGGGCGGATCCAGCGCATGCCGACGGGCGCGCTGCCCGACCGACGAGGAGGACCGCATGCGCAGGGGCGTGATCGCGCGCGCGCTGGGCGGGTACGGCCTCTCGGTGGTGCTCAGCGGCATCGTGAGTCTGCTGGTCATCCCGGCGGTCATCATCGCGGCGGGCACCGAGTCGTGGGCGACGATCGCGGTCGCGCAGGCCGTCTCGGGCTTCGCGTTCGTGCTCGCGGTGTACGGCTGGGGAGTCGTCGGGCCGACCGAGGTCGCGTCGCGCCCGGTCGAGGAGCGCGGCCGCTACTTCGCGGACTCCGTGCTGAGCCGCGTGTGGCTGAGCCTCGTCGTCGTGCCGGTCGCGGTGGTCGTGGCGATCGCGATCACGCCGGCGCAGCCCCTGCTCGCCGCACTCACCACGATCAGCGGCATCCTCGTGGCGCTCGGCGCGGGCTGGTTCTACGTCGGCGAGCGCAGCCCCATCCGATTCCTGCTGCTCGACACCGCGCCGCGGCTCGTCGGCACGCTCGCCGGCGCCGGCGCCGTCATCGCGACGGGCGACGCCGTATGGTTCGCGGCACTGCAGCTGGCGGGCGTGGTGGTGTCGGCGCTCATCTGCACCGTCGACATCCTGCGACGGCACCGCGGCTGGCGGATGACGCTGTCCCCCGTGCGCGCGGTGCGCAACCTGCGGGGGCAGGGCCACACGGTCGCGATGTCGGCGACGTCGTCGGTGTACGTGAACGTTCCGATCGTGCTCGTCGAGCTGTTCGTGCCCGCCGCGACGGCCGTGTACGCCCTGGCCGAGCGGATGGTGCGCCTCGCGCTCTACGCGACCCGCCCGATCGTGCAGGTCGCGCAGGGCTGGGTGCCGCACCCCGACCCGGCGGCGCTCGCCGCGCGCGCGCGGAAGGTCGCGGGCATCGCGCTCGTGCTCGGCGTGCTCGGCGGCCTCGCGTACGCGCTCCTCGCGCCGTGGGCGGGCGGGATCCTCTCGGGAGGCGCGCTCGAGATCGGCTGGGACCTCGCGATCCCGATGGGCGTCAACCTCGCCGCGATCCTCGCCTCGCAGCTCACGGGCTTCGCCTGCCTGACCGCGCTCGGGATGTCGCGCGTCCTGTCGACGAGCACGATCGCGGGCGCGGTCGTGGGGACCGCGCTCATGTTCCCGCTGCTGCTGCTCATCGGCGCGCCCGGCGTGGCGTGGGGCCTCGCCGCCGCCGAGCTGGCGGTGCTGGGCGTGCAGCTGTGGAAGCTCGCGCCCCGCCTCCGGCCGCCGGTGGCGGTAGGCTCGTAGCGGCCGGCGGTCGTCGGCCCCACCGACTTCCCCGGAGAGCAAACCAGTGACCTCGACCTGGACCGAGCTGCAGCGCGTCGTCTTCCCGCAGGACGGCGACCCCGACGTCCTGCCCCTCTACGTCGACGCCGACGTGTGGGCCCGGTTCGGAACACGCGAGGTGCGCGTGAGCGACCGCGCGCACATCGACGACGTGCTGGGTCGCGACCGCTTCCGCGTGGCATCCGGCGAGCGGATGTCGTTCGCGGGCTACTTCAACGCGTTCCCGGCGTCGTACTGGCAGCACTGGACCGTCGTCGACCGCATCCGCCTGCGCGCGACCCTGAGCGGGTCGGGCACGCTGCTCGTCTATCGCTCGACCGCGCAGGGCGTGCCCCAGCGCGTGGCGTCCGAGTCGTTCTCGGGAGCGGGCGCCACCGTGCACGTCGACCTGCCCGTCACGACCTTCGGCGACGGCGGCTGGTACTGGTTCGACATCGTCGCGGGTCGCGGCGAGGTCGTGCTCGCCGACGCGGCGTGGGAGACGGATGTCGCCGCGGTGCGCGACGGACGCGCCTCGATCGGCATCACCACGATGAACAAGGCCGACTACTGCGTGCGCACGCTCGAGGCGCTCGCCTCCGACGCCTCGGTCGACGAGGTGCTCGACCGTGTCTACGTCGTCGACCAGGGCACGCAGCTCGTCCGAGACCGCAAGGAGTACCCGGGCATCGCCGAGCGCATGGGCGATCGGCTCGAGGTCATCGAGCAGGCGAACCTCGGCGGCTCGGGCGGCTTCGCGCGCTCGATGCTCGAGACGCTCGAGGCCGGTGCGAGCGAGTACGTCATCCTGCTCGACGACGACGTCACGATCGAGCCCGAGAGCATCGCCCGGTCGGTGCGGTTCGCCCGGTACGCGACGCAGCCCGTGATCGTCGGCGGCCACATGTTCGACCTGCTCGACCGACCCGTCATGCACGCCTTCGCCGAGAGCATGGACCTCGGGCCGTTCATGTGGCATGCGCAACCGCACGACGAGGTCCCGCACGACTTCCGGTTCAGCAACCTCCGGCAGACGCGGTGGATGCACGCCCGCATGGACGCCGACTACAACGGCTGGTGGTTCTGCCTCATCCCCACGGCGACCCTCCGCGACGCCGGCCTCGCGCTCCCGGCGTTCATCAAGTGGGACGACGCCGAGTACTGCCTGCGCGCCCGAGAGCACGGCTACCCCACCGTGTCGCTGCCCGGCGCGGCGCTCTGGCACGTGTCGTGGCTCGACAAGGACGACTCGATCGACTGGCAGGCGTACTTCCACGCCCGCAACCGCTTCGTCGCGGCGCTGCTGCACTCCCCGCACGACGGCGGCGGACAGCTCCCGGAGGACAGCTGGCGGTGGGACCTGCGTCACCTGCTCTCGATGCAGTACTACCCGGTGACGCTGCGACACCGGGCGCTCCGCGACATCCTGCGGGGGCCCGAGCACATGCAGGCCGAGCTCGGCAGCATCCTCGGCGAGCTCCGCGCCGAGGCGAAGCGGTTCCCCGAGAAGACCGTGCTGAAGACCGAGGAGGAGGTGCCGGCGACCGTCGAGGGCAAGAAGGTCTTCCCGCTCGGCCCCGACGGCAAGCCCGGCAAGGGTCCGCGCGGCATCCCGCTCGTGCTCTTCACCGCCCGGATGGTCGCGCGCCAGTGGTTCACGAAGCCGCAGCCGCGGAACATCGCGGCCCCCCAGGTCGAGCTCGCCAAGCGCGACGCGACCTGGTTCCGCCTGCCCGTCTACGACAGCGCGCTCGTCTCGACCGCCGACGGCACCGGCAAGGTGCGCTACACGCGCGACCCGCGCACCTTCCGGCGTCTCGTCCGCCAGAGCCGCCGGCTGCACCGCGAGCTGAAGCGTCGCTGGCCCGAGCTCTCGAAGCAGTACCGCGAGGCGCTGCCGGAGATCACGTCGCCGGAGGCCTGGCGCCGCACCTTCGAGCGCTGACCCGGGCGGCGCGGCGCCCGGCCGCGAGGCCGGCCGTGCTCAGTCCGCCAGGACCGTGGCGCCGAGCACCTTCGCCGAACGACGGCCATCGTGCACGGCGCGGACGAACTCCGGCCCCAGCGCCGCACGGCGTCGGAACGCCTCGCGGTCGGCGACGATCTCGCGGATGACCCGATCGAGCCCGTCGGCGCGGGATTCGACGACGGGCAGCTCGAGTCGCGTCGCCGACCGGACGTGCTCGCGCACGCGATCGCTCACGTGGCTGACGACCACGCGGCCCGCGGCGAGCGCCTCGCACGTGGCGACCCCGTAGATGCCGAGCGAGAACTGGTCGAGCACGATGTCCGCGCGCCCGTACAGCGCGGGCATGTCCTGTGCGGGAACGTTCTCGCGGCGTTCGTAGCGCACGACGCCCTCGGCATCCAGTCGGCGCATGGTCTCCTCGATGAGGTCGGAGCCCTTGAGGCCGGCCCGGCTCGGGACGTGCACCGCGAGGGGGCGCTCCGACTGCAGCGGTGGAGTCCCGGCAGCCTCGAACCAGTGCTCGTCGACCACGACGGGCAGCCACACGGCCTCGGGGACGTCCGCGAGCAGGTCGGGCGTCGACACGAGCACCGGTGCGCGGAGCCGGTCCAGGATGCCGCGATGGCGGCGCGCGGCCTCCTCGAGGCGCTCGGTCTCGGCGTAGCCGCCGGGCACGAACGGCGAGTCGGGCTCGGATTCCCGGTGGCGGCTGGGCAGGCGGATGTCGGACCCGTGGCAGACCATCGAGACCCGCAGGCCCGCGTCGCGCAGGGCGGCGACCTCCCGCTCGACGTCCTCATCGAAGAGCCGACCGAACACGGGACGCTCCGCCTCGATCAGCACATGCGTGAAGCCGCCGGTGACGGCACGGAGATGACGCCGCTGCCAGTCCCGCGAGCGGACGAAGACCCGCGTCGGCACCTCGTAGTCGCTCGGGAAGCCGAACGCGCCCGCTGCGCGGTACGACATGCTGACCGCGCCGACGCCGTCGAGCCGTTCCGCTGCCCGCGCCCACGCGTTCCCCTGGCCGGCGAAGTTCACGGGCGCGACGAGCAGGCGCCGGTCGCCGGTCGGCGGCGCGACGGGCGGCGGGATGTCGGCCGCGGTGAACCCGAACGCGCCGGGGTTCAGGCGCATCTGCAGCCGCTCGGGCACCGCGCCGACGATCGCCCCGACGGCGCGGTCCACCGGCCGCGGAAGTGCGGCGCGCACCGCGGCGAGCCGCGCCATCAGCCCCGTCACCCCCGGCTCCGCTCGGCGAGGGCGGTCACGGCGGCGTCCCACTCCCCCACGGTCGACTCGGCGTTGAGCTCGTGCGCCGCCGCGTCCGCCGCCCGCTTGCACGCGGCGACATGGTCGGCGTCGAGCGATTCGATCGCGGCGGCGAGCGACTCGGCGGTGAAGTCGTCGCTGACGACCCCCAGGTCGCGCTCCTCCACGATGCGCGCCATCTCGGGCGACGGCCCGACCAGGATCGCGAGCCGGGCCTGGATGTAGTCGAACAGCTTGTTCGGCAGGGCGTTGCGGTAGTTGAACGTCGTGGGCGGGAGCACGAACACGCCGACGTCGTAGCCGTTGAGCGTGCGGATGAGCTCGTCGTACGGGAGCGGGTCGAGCACCCTGACCCGGCCGCCCTCGGCTGCGAGGGCGCGGAGCTCGTCGAGGTAGTCCGGATGGTTCCGCGTGAGGTACAGGTCGAGCGTCGCGTCCGACCGGGCGAGCTGCATCCCCCGGACCATCACCTCGAGTCGTCGATTGCGGAGCCCCGCCCCGCTGTGCACGAGCCGAAGCGGCGACCCGACCGGCAGCGGTGCGAGGTCGGCGTACGGGGAGGCGTTCACGACGACGCGCGCGTCGATGCCGAAGTCGCGACGGTATCGCTCGGCGAGCCCCTGGCCGACCGTCGTCCAGCTGTCGGCTCGCGCGACATGGCGGCGGATGAGCCACGCGAGGTAAGGGGATCTCCGGCGCATCCACCGCCGGCTCTCCTCGTGCAGGGTGGGCGAGAACTCGTGCAGGTCGCAGTGGACCCCGGTACCGGGACGGCGGACCTCGAGCGCGAGCGGCGCCGTCTCGGGGTCGTTGGCGATGATGACGTCCCAGTCGCCGCCCGCTAGCGCCTCGCGGCCGAATCGCACGCCCGGCAGGTCGGCGTACGCACGGGCGTAGCGGCGGAGGATGAGCTCGCGGTCGCGCGGCCGGTCGGCGCCCGCGCCGTCCGGGATCCGGATGTGCCGAACGGCACCCGGCGGCATCTCCCCGTAGCCGAACGTGGTCACCTCGAACCGGTCGGCGAAGAGCCTCACCTGCTTCAGCACTCGCGCGTCACCCTCGATGCGCGAGAACGACATGATCAGCAGTCGGGGTCGGTTCACCGGGTCTCCTCACCACCCGGTGCCCGGGCGCCACGGTGTGCGATTCTACCTGCGCCCCGCCGTCCGGGTCGGTATGCGGGACACCAGCACGGAGCCGACCGTGAGCCTGACGGGTGCGTCGCGCCGGAGCAGGTCGAGCGGCGACGACGTCGTGAAGTCGGCGATCCGACGAGGCACCCGCCTCGCGCGACCGGCGGCGACGATGCGCTCCGCCGATGCGGCATCCGCCAGCAGGTCGCGGACCAGCGCCGCGTCGGCGGAGGAGAGCGACCGCACGAACGCCGGGTCGATCGCCGCGATCACGCGGACGGCGTGCACGAGCGCCGCCCGGTCGTCGTCGGCGATCGACCCGGCGACCGCCCGCGACGTGGCGGCGCCGAGCACGTGCACGCGCGCGAACTTCACGGCGAGCGCCCGCCGCGCGTCGGCGGGGAGCGCGGCGAACCACTCGGCGTCGGCGAGGTCGTCGAGCCAGGCCAGCTCGCGGGCGACGGGCTTCGGTGCGAGCGTGACCCGGTCGGACGCGTCGTCGTGGATCACGTAGGGCGGTGCGTCACGCGCGAACGAGATCGCCGCGCCCGAGTACCAGAGGCGTCCGACGTACGCGAGGTCGCCGCCGTTGCGCATGCCGGGCGTCAGCCGGAGGTGCCCGAAGCGCGAGCGCGACACCAGCCCGAGCGGTGCGGACCGGTACGCGAGCCGATCCCGCACGCCGTCGAGCCGGCGCGATCGGAAGGGCCGGACCGGCGGCGACCCCACCCGGCGTCCGGACGTGTACTCGAGCCGTGGGAGGACCACGTCCGCACGGTCGCGGCGCTGCACCCTCAGCCACCCGTCGACCGCCCCCGGGCCGAGCTCGTCGTCCGAGCCCATGATCGACGTGAACGGCGCGTCCGCGAGGTCGAGCCCCGCGTTGAACGGCCCCGACGGGCTGGCGATCCCGTCGACGTGCCGGACGAGCCGGAGTCGAGGATCCTCGGCCAGCCGGCCCAGCCGACGGCCGATCCCCTCCTCGGGCGTCCCGTGGCACACGACGGTGACGCGGACGTCGGCGTCGGTGCCCTCGAGGACCGAACGCGCCGCGCGCTCGACGGGTCGCTCCGGGGAGTGCACGGCGATCACCACGTCGACTTCGGGTCCGCTCACGGCTCGACGCTAACAGGTTCGGCTAGGCTCGAACCCCGTGAGGATCGTCAGCATCGTCGGCGCCAGGCCGCAGTTCGTGAAGCTCGCGCCGGTCGCCGCGGCAGCCTCGGCCGCGGGCGTCGAGCACGTGATCGTGCACACCGGCCAGCACTACGACCCGATGCTGAGCGACGTCTTCTTCCGCGACCTCGGCATCCCCGACGCCGACGTGCACCTCGGCGTCGGCTCGGGTTCGCACGGCGTGCAGACCGGCGCGATCCTCGCCGCGATGGACGACGTGCTCGAGACGGCGGCCCCGGACTGGGTGCTGGTCTACGGCGACACCAACTCCACGCTCGCCGGGGCGCTCAGCGCCGTCAAGCTGCACCTGCCGGTCGCCCACCTCGAGGCCGGCCTGCGCTCGAGGAACCGTCGCATGCCCGAAGAGCACAACCGCGTGCTCACCGACCACGCCGCCGACCTGTGCCTCGCACCCACCGAGGCGGCGATGTCGCACCTCGCGGCAGAGGGGCTCGCCGAGCGTTCGATGCTCGTCGGCGACGTGATGACCGACGTGCTCCACCTCGTCCGCGACCGCGTGGCCGACGCGCCCGCGCCGCTCGCCGACGAACTCGGCATGGGCGACGGCGAGTACTCGCTCGCGACCATCCACCGCGCCGAGAACACCGACGACCCGCGCCGCCTCGAACGCATCGTGGAGGGGCTGGCCTCGTCGCCCCACCCGATCGTGCTGCTCGCCCATCCGCGCCTGGTCGCGAAGGCCCGGGACGCCGGGATCGAGCTCGGACGCGGCGCGATCCGCGTGCGGGAGCCGCTCGCCTACCCGCAGCTGGTCCGCGCGGTGCTCGGCAGCCGCGGCGTGGTCACCGACTCCGGCGGTCTCCAGAAGGAGGCGTTCCTCCTCCGGGTCCCGTGCACCACGGTCCGCACCGAGACCGAGTGGGCCGAGACGGTCGACCTCGGCTGGAACGTGCTCGCGAACACGCCCGAGGAGATCGCCGCGGCGACGGAGCGACCCCGTCCCGCCGACACCGACGCCGCGCCCTACGGGGACGGGCGCGCCGCCGAGCGCGTGATCGACGCCCTGAGCGCCCGCCGCGCATGACCGCGCCGCCGACGGCCGACGTCGTGATCCCCGTGCACACGACCGACCGCGACATCCGTCGCGCCGTCGGCTCGGTGCTCGACCACAACTCCGACCGCGTCCGCGTGATCGTCGTCTGCCACAACCTCCCCGCATCGGCGATCGCGCAGCGTCTCGGCCAGCTCGCCGAATCGCCCCGCCTCCGACTGCTCGAGGTGGCGGACGGCGTGCGGAGCCCGTCCGCGCCGTTCAACGCCGGCCTCGACGCCTCGGACGCCGATTTCACGTCGGTGATGGGATCCGACGACTCTCTCGAGCCGGGCGCCGTCGACTCGTGGCTCGCCGCGACCCGTGACGGCGCCGAGGTGGTGCTGCCTCGCATCGTCATGGCCGACGGGGGCATCGTCCCCACGCCTCCGGCCCGGCGCGGCCGCCGCGACCGGCTCGATCCGGTCCGCGACCGCCTCGTGTACCGGAGCGCGCCGCTCGGCCTCGTCTCCCGGGCCCGCTTCGGCCGGCTCCGGTTCCCGCTCGGCATCGCCAACGGCGAAGACCTGCCCTACTCCACGACGGTGTGGTTCTCCGGTGCGCGGATCGCGTTCGACCTCGACGGGCCCGCGTACGTCGTGCACGACGATGCCGCCACGCGGACCACGACGACCCCGCGCCCGGTCGCGACCGAATTCGGATGGCTCGGGCCGATGCTCGACGCCGCCGCCCCGCTCGGCCCGAGGGAGCGTCGCACGATCGCCGCCAAGCTCCTGCGCCGCCACGTCTTCGGCTCCATCGACAACCGCGCCGAGGTCGGCATCGGGGCCGAGGACCTCGCGAGCCTCGCCGACGTCGCCGGACGCATCTGCGCGCTCGCCCCCGAGGTGCTGGGGGTCCTCGCGCTCGCCGAGCTGGACCTGCTCGCCGCCGTCGGGGAGGCGCGCAGCAGCGATCGCATCGTGGCCCTCGCGGTCGCGCGTCGACCCTTCCCGCGACCGCGCACTGCGCTCACGCGGAACCCCCTGAGAGCGCTCGCGCTGGACGCTCCGCTCCCGCTCGCGCTCGCCCACCGCAGCGTGCGCCGCGAGCTGGAGCGGGCCGCACGGCCGGCCGCGGAGGACGCGCCGGTCAGGTGAGGCCGGCGAGGGCCGCCTGCACCGCGAAGTCGGGAACTCCGGCGACGAGTTCGGCGAACGTGCCCTTGGCGACGATCCGACCGTCGCTCAGGTAGCAGAGCTGGTCGTTGTCGCGCACGGTGGAGAGCCGGTGCGCGACCGACACGACGGTCACCTTGCCCTGGAGCTCGCGGATGGCCTGGGCGACATCCGCCTCGGTCTTCGTATCGAGCGCGCTCGTGGCCTCGTCGAGGACCAGCACGAGCGGCTCGCTGTAGAGCGCGCGAGCGATGCCGAGTCGTTGTCGCTGACCGCCCGAGAGCGAGATGCCCGCGTCGCCGATGCGCGAGTCCATCCCTCCGGGCCGCGCCTCGACCGCGGACCAGAGCTGGGCGCGCTCGAGCGCCCGCCGGACGCGGTCGTAGTCGATCTCGCCCTCCCAGGAGAGCGCGACGTTCTGCGCGACGGAGCCGTTGAACAGCGCGACCTGCTGGGGCACGTACCCGACGCGGTCGCGCCAGGCGGCCAGCACGCGCTCGAGCGGCACGCCGTCGACCTCGATCGACCCCTGCGACGGCGAGATGAGGCCGAGCAGGATGTCGACGATGGTCGACTTGCCCGCACCCGACGGTCCGACGAGGCCGACGGTCGAGCCGATCGGGATGTCGAGGTCGATGCCCTCGACCGCCGGACGGTCGGATCCGGGGTACGAGAACGCCACGTCGCGGAGGACGAGACGGCGCGGGTCCCCCTGCAGCGGCTCGTGTCCGATGCGCTCGGCCCGATCGAGGTGGTCCTGCGCGTCCTCCACGTCGTTGACCACCATCTCGACGTGGGGCGCGTTGGCCTGTGCGTTGGTCAGCAGCCCCTGGAAGGAGATGAGCGAGGGGACGATGCGGAAGCCCGACACGCCGAACAGCGCGACCGCCGCGATCGCGCCCGAGAGCCCGTCGACCAGGTAGGCGGCGCCGCCGACGAGGATGAAGCCGCCCACGAGGGCGCCGTCGAGCACGAACTTGGGGACGCTGCCGAGGAAGTACAGGTTCGCGCGCGCCCGGGTCGAGATGATGCGGTTGCGGTGCACGTTCGCGGCGACCTCCGCCGCCTTGTTGCGAAGCGTGATCTCCTTCAGGGCGTTCACCATGTCGGTCATGACGCTCGCGGCCTTGATCGAGTAGTCGCGGTTGACCCGGCCGGCCTGCACCGCGCGTCGCGAGACCCAGCGATAGAGCACGAGCCCCACGAGCCCCAGGTAGCCGAGCGTGATGAACGCCGTGAGCGGCGCCGCGACGAGCACGACGACGAACACCGCGACGAACGTCGTGATGAGGGACGGGATCGTGATGACGGGGAGCAGGAAGCCGGAGGTCGTCGTCGCGACCCCCACATCCACGAGCCGGACGAGCTGCGAGGTGCTCCGCGTGATGCGCTCGACCCACGGGGCGCGGATGTACGCATCGAACAGCCGGTCGCCCACGGCGAGCTCGTACTTGGCGAAGTTCCGCGTCGCGATCCACTGCAGGAGCACGTTGAGGCCCGACTTGAGGATGATCAGCAGGGAGACCACGAGCAGCACCCAGACGTACCCGTCGACGCCGATCTCGCCGATCAACGGCAGCTGGATGGGCAGGCCCTGCACCATCGATCCGAGCGAGAGCGCGAGCAGGCCGAGCGCGAGGATGTCGAGCACGGCGAGCGCGCTCGAGAGCACCATGAACCAGGTGAGGAACGAGCGCTCCCCGGCCGGCAGGATCGGGAGCAGGCGGCGCAGTGTGCGCCAGATGAGCTTCACGAGACCAGATTCTCCTCTCGCGTGTCGCGGGGATCATCCTCCCACACGCGACATGCGGCTCCGCTGTGCTTCACGTCCCACCGGTCGTCCGGCGGACGGCTGATAGGATCCCCGCATGCTTCCGAGGCCCGAGGGCACGCTCATCGTGCTGCCCGCGTTCAACGAGGAGGCCTCGGTCGGACGCGTCCTGGAGGAGATCCAGCGGGTCATGCCAGGCGTGCCGTGCCTCGTCGTCGACGACGGATCCACGGACGGCACGGCGGCGCGCGCCCGCGCCGGAGGCGCGACCGTGCTGGCACTCCCCTACAACCTCGGTGTCGGCGGGGCGATGCGGGCGGGCTTCAAGTACGCACGGAACGAGGGCTTCCGCAACGTGGTGCAACTCGACGCCGACGGGCAGCACGACCCCGCCGAGGTCCCCGCCCTCGTCGCGGCGCTCGACGAGGCCGACATCGTCATCGGCGCACGTTTCGCGGGCAGGGGCGACTACCGGGCGACCGGTCCTCGTCGATGGGCCATGCGGCTGCTCTCCGGCGTGATCGGTCGCATCAGTCGCACGAAGCTCACCGACACGACGAGCGGCTACAAGGCGAACGGTCCGCGCGCCGTCGCGCTCTTCGCCGAGCACTACCCCGCCGAGTACCTCGGCGACACCGTCGAGGCGCTCGTCATCGCGGCGCGTGCGGGCCTGCGCATCCGGCAGCTTCCCGCCGTGATGCGTCCGCGTCAGGCCGGCAACCCGTCGCATCGCCCGCTCAAGGCCGCCGTGTACCTCATCCGCGCCTTCGTCGCACTCGGCTTCGCCCTCCTCCGCCCCCGCGTCGTGATCCCCGAGACGGGAGGCAGCCGGTGAGCACCGGGACCTACCTGCTCGGCGTCGCAGCCGCCCTGATCGCCGTCCTCGCGGTCATCGAGCTCCTGCGCCGCCGTCGCCTGCGCGAGCGGCACGCCGTGTGGTGGTTCGTGGCCGCCATGGCGGCGCTCGTGGTCGGCATCTTCCCGTCGACGTTGACGTGGGCGGCCGAGGTCCTCGGCGTCGAGGTGCCGTCGAACCTCGTGTTCTTCGTGAGCATCGTGATCCTGTTCCTCGTGAGCCTGCAGCACGCCGGAGAGCTCACCGACCTCGAGGACCGGACCAGGACCCTCGCCGAGGAGGTGGCGCTGCAGCAGGTAAGGTTGGAGCGCCTCGAGTCGGCGTCCCGCGCCGACGGCGCCGCGAGCGACTCCCCCGACTGACTGAACTGCCGGTGCTCCGCGCGCCTGAGCGGGCACGGCCGGAAAGGACACCTTCGTGACTACGATCGCTGCGAGCGCGGACGTCTCCGACGACGCCGTCATCGGCGAGGGCAGCAAGGTCTGGCACCTCGCCCAGGTCCGCGAGGGCGCCCGCCTCGGCGAGAACTGCATCGTCGGTCGCGGTGCGTACGTCGGCAGCGGCGTCGTCATGGGCGACAACTGCAAGCTGCAGAACTACGCGCTCGTCTACGAGCCGGCCGAGCTCGGCCACGGCGTGTTCATCGGGCCCGCGGTGGTGCTCACGAACGACACCTATCCGCGCGCGGTGGCTCCCGACGGCTCGCTGAAGAGCGCGCACGACTGGACGCCCGTCGGCGTCACCATCCGCGACGGCGCGTCGATCGGCGCGCGCGCGGTGTGCGTCGCTCCGGTGACGATCGGCCGGTGGGCCACCGTCGCCGCCGGCGCGGTCGTCACGAAGGACGTGCCGGACTTCGCGCTCGTCGCGGGCGTGCCCGCGCGGCGCATCCGTTGGGTGGGCAGAGCGGGCGTGCCGCTCGAGCAGCAGGGTGACGCGTGGGTGTGCCCCGAGACCGGCGAACGCTACATCGAAGACGCAGGGATCCTGCGGGAGGAGCAGTCATGAGCGAGTTCATCCCGGCCGCGAAGCCGATCATCGGCGATGAGGAGCGGGCCGCGGTCGACGCGGTGCTCGCCTCCGGCATGCTGGCGCAGGGCGCCGAGGTCGCCACGTTCGAGCAGGAGTTCTCGGACGTGCTCCTCGACGGGCGTGCCGTGGTCGCCGTGAACTCCGGCACCGCGGGCCAGCACCTCGGCCTGCTGGCATCCGGCGTGGGTCCCGGCGACGAGGTCATCGTGCCGTCGTTCACGTTCGCCGCGACCGCCAACTCGGTCGCGCTCACCGGCGCGACGCCGGTGTTCGCCGACATCGAGCCGAACCACTTCTGCCTCGACCCGGCCGACGTCGCCGCGAAGGTCACCGAGCGCACCGTCGGCATCATGCCCGTGCACCTGTACGGGCACCCGGCCGACATGACCGCGTTCGAGGAGCTCGCCGCGAAGCACGGCCTGGCCCTGTACGAGGACGCCGCGCAGGCGCACGGCGCCAGCCTCGACGGTCGCAGGGTGGGCACGTTCGGCCGCTTCGCGATGTTCAGCCTCTATCCGACGAAGAACATGACCAGCGGCGAGGGCGGCATGGTCTCGACCGGTGACGCCGGCGTCGAGCGGATGCTGCGGCTCCTCCGCAACCAGGGCATGGAGAAGCAGTACGAGAACGAGGTCGTCGGCTTCAACGCCCGTATGACCAACATCCACGCCGCCATCGGCCGCGTGCAGTTGACGAAGGTGCTCGGCTGGACCGAGGCTCGCCGCCGCAACGCCGCCTTCCTCGACGCGAACCTCGAGGGCGTCGTCACTCCGCCGGTCGCCGCCGGCGCCGAGCACGTGTACCACCAGTACACGATCCGCGTGTCCGACGACCGCGACGGCTTCGCCGCCGCGCTCCGCGACCAGTACCGGATCGGCTCGGGCGTGTACTACCCGATCCCGAACCACCGGCTCCCGTCGTTCGGCCTCGAGATCGACCTCCCCGAGACCGAGCGCGCGGCGCGAGAGGTGCTGTCGCTTCCGGTGCACCCGTCGCTGTCCGAGGGCGACCTCGAGCGCGTCGTCGCCGCCGTGAACGAGCTCGCGAAGGCGGGTGCGTGATGGCGGAGTTGCGCATCGGCGTCATCGGCCTCGGCATGATGGGCCGCCACCACGTCCGCGTGACGCGCGAACTCGAGGGCGTGCGGCTCGTCGCCGTCGCCGACGCGCAGGGCGACCCGCACGGCGTCGCGGGCGGCCTGCCCGTGCTCGAGTCCGTTGCGGCCCTCATCGACCAGGGCATCGACGCCGCGGTGGTCGCGGTGCCGACCGGCTACCACGAGGCCGTCGCGCTCGAGCTCGCGGGCGCGGGCGTGCACACGCTCGTCGAGAAGCCCATCGCAAGCGACAGCGCGGCGGGCGAGCGCGTGGCATCCGCGTTCGAGCAGGCGGGCCTCGTCGGCGCCGTGGGCCACATCGAGCGCTACAACCCCGCCCTCCAGGACCTCCGCCGCCGCCTCGAGGAGGGCGAGCTCGGCGACCTCTACCAGATCGCCACCCGACGCCAGGGGCCGTTCCCGGCGCGTATCGCCGACGTGGGCGTCGTGAAGGACCTCGGCACGCACGACATCGACCTCACGGCGTGGCTCGCCCAGTCCGCCTACACGAGCGTCGCGGCCCGCACCACCACCCGAAGCGGCCGCCCGCACGAGGACATGGTCTCGGCCACCGGGCAGCTCGCCAACGGCGCGATCACGAACCACCTCGTCAACTGGCTCTCGCCGATGAAGGAGCGGGTCACGGTCGTCACCGGCGAGCGCGGCGCGTTCGTCGCCGACACCGTCAGCGCCGACCTGACGTTCTTCGAGAACGGCACGCAGGCGACCGAGTGGGAGTCCGTCGCGGCATTCCGCGGCGTCTCCGAGGGCTCGATGATCCGCTTCGCACTCGCCAAGCGCGAACCGCTCCGCTCGGAGCACGAGGCGTTCCGCGACGCGATCCTCGGCAAGACGGCGAACACCGTCACGATGCGCGAGGGCCTCACGACCCTGCGCGTCGCCGAGGCCGTCGTCGAGTCGGCGCAGACCGGCCAGTCGCAGTCGCTTCCGGCCGCCTGATCCATGGCGGACGCTCCCCGGGTCCTCATCGCCTCGCGCCTGTTCGCGCCCGAGGTGAGCGCCGGCGCGTTCCGGCTGCGCGCCCTCGCACGCGGGTTCGCACAGCGCGGGTGCCGAGTGCGCGTGGTCACCACGACGCCGCCGAAGACCGCACCCGCGACCCCGGTCGGCGAGCCCGGGGTCGAGGTGTCGCGCTTCCCCGTGCTGCGCGACCGCGGCGGCAACGTGCGCGGGTACGTCCAGTACCTGAGCTACGACATCCCGCTGTTCTTCCGGCTCCTGTTCGCCCGATACGACCTCGCGGTCGCCGAGGCACCGCCCACGACCGGACTCGTCGTGTCGGTCGTGAGCACCCTGCGCCGCAAGCCGTTCGCGTACTACGCCGCCGACGTCTGGACGGACGGCGTCATCTCGATGGGCGCACCCGCCATGGTGGTCCGGATCATGCGCTTGCTCGAGGGTGCGGTGCTGCGCCGTGCGGCGAGCGTGCTCTCGATCTCCGACGAGGTGACCGACCGGCTCGTCGAGCTCGGCGCCCGTCGCGAGCGGATCGCCACGGTCGGCAACGGCGTCGACACCGGCCTCTTCTCGGCTGACGGCGCCGCCGAGGACGACGGCGGCCCGTACCTCGTGTACACCGGCACGATGTCGGAATGGCAGGGCGCCGAGCTGTTCGCGAAGGCCATGCCGGCGGTGCTCGAGCGGCACCCGGACGCGCGCCTGCGCTACTTCGGGCAGGGCGCGTCCGAGCCCGCGATCCGGGCGGAGGCGGCACGCGTGGGCGGCGACCGGATCGTGCTCGGCGGCGTGGTCCCGCCGGCGGAGGCGGCGGGGTGGATCCGCGGCGCCGCAGCCGCCCTGGTCAGCATCGTCCCCGGCATCGGGTACGACTTCGCGCGTCCCACGAAGACCTACGCCGCGGCCGCATGCGGCGCGCCCGTCATCTTCGCCGGAACCGGCAGCGGTGCAGCCCTGGTCCGCGACAACGGGCTCGGCGAGGCGGTGGCGTTCACGCCCGAGGCCGCCGCCGAAGCCATGATCCGCGCGATCGACGCCTGGCGTTCGGGCGAGACGGAGGCCGGCCGCACGCGTCGCTCCGCATGGGTGCAGTCGAATGCCTCGCTCGACGCCGTCGGCTCCGCCGCGGCCGATGCCGTCCTGGAGGCGGCCGGACCGTGAGGATCCTGGTCGTCACGCCGTGGTACCCGAACCGGCGCAATCCCTACGCCGGGGCGTTCGTGGCGCGGGACGTGCGGATGCTGCGCCGGGGGCACGAGATCGTGGTCGCCCACCTCGTGTCGCCCGAGCACGACGACGACGTGCGCGGGTCGGTCGGCGGGCTCAGGGTCGAGCGCATCCCCATGCGGCCCGCCGTACCGGCCGACTGGTGGCGCGCCGCGCGCCGCATCCGCTCGCTCGCTCGCGACGTCGACGCGGTGAACTCGCACGCCGCGACCTCGCTCTGGCCGATGGTGCTCGCCCTCGGCCCGCGCCGCCGGGGCTGGGTCCACACCGAGCACTCGTCGGCCGTCACGGCAGCGGTCGGCACCGGCCTTCGCGGGGCGGCGCGGCGCGCCATCCGTCGCCTGCTCCTCTCGCGCCCGGCCGTCGTCGTGGCCGTCAGCGAGCACCTTGCGAGTGCCGTGCGGCGCCTCGGCCGGCGCGGGCCCGTGTCGGTCGTGCCGAACGCGGTCGACGCGCCCGTTCCGCCGCCGATGCGCCCCGCGCGACACGGCGACGCGGTCCGCCTCGTCTCGGTCGGCGGCCTCGTACCCGTGAAGCGCCCGCTCATCGCCATCGCCGCGGTGGCGCGGCTCCGGGAGGCCGGCTTCGACGCGGACCTGACCTGGGTCGGCGACGGTCCCCTGCGTGCCGACGCGGAGTCGGCGATCGCCGCGCTCGGACTCGGCGACGTCGTCCGCCTGGTCGGCGCCCGGCAGCCGTCCGAGGTGAGCGGGTTCCTGGCCGACGCCGACCTCTTCCTGCTGCCGACGGCCGGCGAGACCTTCGGCGTGGCGATCGCCGAGGCGATCGCGCACGGCCGGCCCGTCGTGGTCGGCGCCGAGGGCGGCCAGGCGGAGTTCGTCGACCCCGCCGCGGGCGAGCTCGTGGCGGGCGACGACCCGGACGCGTACGCCGACGCCGTCGCCCGAGTGCTCGAGCGCACGGCGAACCTGTCGGCCGAGCAGGTCGCGCGGACGCTCGGCGAGCGCTTCGACGACGTGCAGCGTCTCGCAGCCTACGATCGCGCGTTCGAGGCGGCCCGTGCAGGCCGCGGATGAGCCGACGCGCCCACGTACCGCACAGCGACGGTCGGATACGCTTGAACGTCGTCCCGAGAGGAACCCCCACCCCGTGAACACTGACCTGCTCGTCGTCGGATCCGGCTTCTTCGGCCTCACGATCGCCGAACACGCCGCCCGAGACCTCGGCCTCCACGTCACCGTCATCGATCGCCGCCCCCACATCGGCGGCAACGCCTACAGCGAGAACGAGGCGCAGACGGGCATCGAGGTGCACCGGTACGGCGCGCACCTCTTCCACACCTCGAACGAGCGCGTCTGGGAGTACGTCAACCGGTTCACGACCTTCACCGACTACGTGCACCGCGTGTACACGCAGCACCAGGGCGAGGTCTTCCCGATGCCGATCAACCTCGGCACGATCAACCAGTTCTTCCGCTCCGCGCACGGGCCGGATGCCGCGCGCGAGCTGATCCGCGAGCAGGCGGGCGAGCTCGCGGGCACCGACCCGCAGAACCTCAACGACAAGGGCATCCAGCTCATCGGCCGCCCGCTGTACGAGGCGTTCATCAAGCACTACACCGCGAAGCAGTGGCAGACCGAGCCGAGCGAGCTTCCCGCCGAGGTCATCTCTCGCCTGCCCGTGCGGTACACGTACGACAACCGGTACTTCAACGACACGTACGAGGGCCTGCCGACCGACGGCTACACCGCCTGGCTCGAGCGCATGGCCGACCACCCGAACATCGAGGTCCGGCTCGACACCGACTTCTTCGACGAGTCGCAGCCGTTCTCGAAGGGGAACACCGTCGGGCAGGTCCCGGTCGTCTACACGGGACCCGTCGACCGCTACTTCGACTACGCCGAGGGCGCGCTCCAGTGGCGCACGCTCGACTTCGAAGAGGAGGTCCTGCCGACGGGCGACTTCCAGGGCACGAGCGTCATGAACTACGCCGACGCCGACGTGCCCTACACGCGCATCCACGAGTTCCGCCACTTCCACCCCGAGCGCGACTACCCGACCGACCGCACGGTCATCCTGCGCGAGTACTCGCGCTTCGCCGAGCAGGGCGACGAGCCGTACTACCCCGTCAACACCGCCGACGACCGCGCGCGGCTGCTGAAGTACCGCACGCTCGCGAAGCAGGAGCGCGACGTGCTCTTCGGCGGCCGCCTCGGCACCTACAAGTACCTCGACATGCACATGGCCATCGGCTCCGCCCTCACCATGTTCGACAACCGCCTTCGGCCGTTCCTCGAGGGCTCCGCGCCGTTCGAATCCGGCGACGGCGAGGCGTGACCGGGACTCCCGCGCACACATGAGCTGGTTCGAGGCACTGCCGGCGATCGCCGTCGCGATCGTCCTGCTCGTGGTCCCCGGCGCGCCCTTCGCGATCCTGCTCGGCCTGCGCGGAGCCGCGTTCGCAGGTGTCGCCGTCGCGGCATCCGTCGGCATCGTCGGTGTCGCCTCGATCCTCGCGCCCCTCGTGGGACTCGATTGGAGCCTGCTGCCCGTCGGCGCGGTCGCCGTCGTGGCCGCGCTCCTCGCGTGGGGCATCCGGCGGTGGACACGCCGGCGGGACTCCCCGGACGCCGGCCGCTGGTCGGAACTGCTTCCGACCGCCGGAGGCGTCGCAGCGGGCGGGGCGCTGATCCTGGCGACCCTGCTTCCGGGCATGTTCTCACCGCGCAACCCGTCGCAGACCTATGACGGCCTCTTCCACCTGAACGCGGTGCGCTGGATCGTCGACGGCGGCGACGCCTCGCCGCTGCACATGACGATGACGACGCCGGGCGCCTCGTCGAACTTCTACCCGACGACCTGGCACGCCTTCGCGGCGCTCACCGTGCAGGCCACCGGCGCCACCCCGGTCGTCACCGCCAACGCCCTCGCACTGGTCGTCGCCGCCGTCGTCTGGCCCGCTGCCTGCGTGTTCCTCGTCCGCATGCTCTTCGGGCCTCGGCCGATCGCGCTCGCCCTCGCCGGAGCCCTGAGCGCGGGCTTCGCCGCCTTTCCGTACCTGCTCGTGTGGTACGGCGTGCTCTACCCCAACTCGCTCGGGATCGCCCTCGTGCCGATCGCGCTCGGCTCCCTGGCGGGACTGCTCCGCGGCGGCGCTCGGCGGCTCGACGGCCTCACCCGCCGAGTCGCGGTCGAGGTCTCGCCGCCGGTCCGCCTCGACGCCGCGGTCGGCCCGCTCGGCTGGGCGGTGGCCGCGGCCACGGCCACGGCTGCCGCGACCCTCGCACACCCGAACGCCCTCTTCTCGATCTTCGTCCTGAGCGCGCCGCTCATCGTCGCGTGGGCGGTTCGCGCCGTCCGCGAAGCGACCCGCACCTCCCGCCGCCTGCTGATCGTCGGCGCCGCACTCGCCGTGTTCGCGGTCGAGGCGTTCATCTGGACCCGCTTCCAGACCGGCGACAACGGGTGGCCGTCGGTCAGGCCCTTCTACGTCTCGGTCGCCGAGGCCCTCCGCAACGCGCCGCTCGACATCACGATCGGGTGGGTCGCCACCCTGCTCGTGGGCATCGGCGTCGTCGGCGGCCTCGCGCTGCGACGCGCGCCCGGCTGGTTGGTGGCGTCGTGGCTGCTCGCGGCGATCATGTTCGGCTTCGCGAACGGCTGGCCCGAGGGGCCGCTGCGCACGGCGATCACGGGTCTCTGGTACAACGACGCGTTCCGGATCGCAGCGATCGGGCCGGTCGTCGCGGTTCCGCTCGCGGTGATCGGCCTCGTCCTGGCCCTCGAGTGGGTCGGCGTCGCACTCGATCGCTCGGCGCGCCGGCGGGGAGCCGAGCCGGCGCCGGCGCTGCGGGCCACCGTGCTCTCGCTCGTGGCCGCGATCGCCGTCGTCGGCACCCAGTTCGGCGCCATCCCGAGCATGGACCGCGACCTCGCCCACGCCTATCGGCTCGACGATCGCAGCCCCTCGGTGAATCCCGACGAGCTGGCCCTGTTCGACGACGTCGCCGAACTCGTGCCGGAGGACGGCGTCATCGCGCAGAACCCCTGGAACGGCAGCGCCCTGGCCTACGCGTTCACGGGTCGCACCGTGCTCTTCCCGCACGTCGGCGGACGCTACACCGAGGCGCACCGGACCGTCGCGGAAGGCCTCGCCGACGCCGACCCGGCCGCCTGCGAGGCCGCCCGGCAACTCGGCGTCACCCACGTCATCGACTCCGACGACCGGATGCTGTTCATCGGCGACGCGCGCGCCGAGCTGTACCCCGGACTCACCGACCTGCCGCGCGACCCCGAGGCCCTGACATTGCTGGCCGAGCGGGGCGACGCGAGACTGTACCAGGTGACGGGCTGCTGAGGCCCGTCGCACACATGAGGAAGAGAGCATCAAACGTGAAGATCGCCGTCATCGCGCTGGGCAAGATCGGGCTGCCCCTGGCCGTGCAGTTCGCCTCGAAGGGGCACGACGTCGTCGGCGTCGACGTCAATCCACGGACCGTCGAGCTGGTCAACGCCGGCGTCGAGCCGTTCCCCGGTGAGGCGCACCTCCAGGAGAAGCTGTCCGAGCTCGTGCCCGCGGGACGACTGCGCGCGACGACCGACTACGCCGAGGCGATCCCGGGCGCTGACGCGGTCGTACTCGTGGTGCCGCTCTTCGTCGACGCCGAGGCGCGCCCCGACTTCGGCTGGATGGATGCCGCGACCCGGTCGCTCGGCGGCCACCTGACGCCCGGCACGCTCGTCGCGTACGAGACGACCCTCCCCGTCGGCACGACGCGCGACCGGTGGAAGCCCATGCTGGAGGAGACGTCGGGACTCACGGAGGGCACCGACTTCCACCTCGTGTTCTCGCCCGAGCGGGTGCTCACCGGCCGCGTCTTCGAGGACCTCCGCAAGTACCCGAAGCTCGTGGGCGGACTCTCGGACGAGGGCGCGCGGCGGGCGGTCGAGTTCTACGAGGCCGTGCTCGACTTCGACGAGCGGCCCGACCTTCCGCGCCCGAACGGCGTCTGGGACCTGGGCTCCGCCGAGGCATCCGAACTCGCCAAGCTCGCCGAGACGACCTACCGCGACGTGAACATCGGCCTCGCGAACCAGTTCGCGCGCTTCGCCCAGAAGTCCGGCATCGACGTCTACAAGGTCATCGAGGCCTCGAACTCGCAGCCGTACAGCCACATCCACCAGCCGGGAATCGCCGTCGGCGGCCACTGCATCCCCGTCTATCCCCGGCTCTACCTCTGGAACGACCCCGAGGCGACCGTCGTGCGTGCCGCGCGCGAGGCGAACCTCGACATGCCCGACTACGCCGTCGGCATGCTCGAGGGCGCGTTCGGCCAGCTCTCGGGGGCCCGTGTCGTCGTGCTCGGAGCGGCGTACCGCGGGGGTGTCAAGGAGACCGCCTTCTCGGGCGTCTTCGACACCGTCGAGTCGCTGCGCCGTCGGGACGCCGACGTGCTCGTGCACGACCCGCTGTACACCGACGAGGAGCTCTCCGGCTTCGGCTTCAGCCCCTACCACCTCGGCGAGCCGGTCGACGCGGCGATCGTGCAGGCCGATCATGCGGAGTACCGGTCGCTCACGCCGACCGACCTGCCGGGGCTGCGCGCGTTCGTCGACGGCCGCCGGGTGAGCTCGCCCGACGCGTGGGGGGACGGCGTCGTGTACCGCGTCATCGGGCGCGCCTGACGTGGCGGAGTCGCCGGGGCGGGTGCGCGTCCTCCATGTCAACGATGCGGCTTTCACCGCCGAGCGGCTCCTGACACGCGCGCACCTCCACGGCGAACCGTGGTCCTTCATGCCTCGCGCGGTGGCCGACCCGTCCTGGCACGGGCCGATCGGGCGCATCCGGTACGCCGTCTCGGGGGCGGCATGGCTCGCCCGGCTCGCCGCGCGATCGGCCCGCGTCGACCTGCTGCACGTGCATTCCGGCGCGATGCTCAAGCACACGCGATTCGTGCCGAAGCGGTTCGTGCTGCATCTCCACGGCACCGACATCCGCACCCTGCAGTACGAGGCGGCGTGGGCTCGCAGCATCCGGTGGGGGCTCGAGCACGCCGCCGCCGTGCTCTACTCGACGCCGGACCTCGCCGAGCACGTGCTCCCCCACCGTTCCGACGCGATCTACTTCCCCGTCCCGATCGACCCGGATGCCCTTCCCGGGCGCTCCGGGACTCCGTCGCGGCGGGTGTTCTTCTGCTCCCGCTGGGAGGACGTGAAGGGGCTGGATCACCAGCTCGCGATCGCGCGCCGGCTCGTCGACCGGCTCCCCGACGACGTCGAGGTGACCGGACTGGAATGGGGTCCGGGCGCCGAGGAGGCTCGGCGGGCGGGAGTGCACCTCGTCCCGCGGATGAGCCACGCCGACTACCTCGCCTACATGGCCGAGTCGGCCGTGGTGGTGGGCCAGAGCGCCGGGATCCTCTCATCGAGCGAGCTCGAGGCCATCGCCATCGGCGTCCCCGTCGCCGTCGCCCTCGCCCCGGGCCACTACCCGGACGCGCCCCCCGTGGGCGGCGGCGCAGCGGCGTTCGGGAACCCGACGGCGGTGGCGGATGCCGCGCTCGACCGCCTCGACCAGGGGACCGAAGCGGAGGGGCCGCGGTGGATCGCGCGGACCCACGACGCCGAGCTGGGATACCGGCGGCTCGCGGGGCTCTACCCGACGCTCGTGCGCTGACCGCCGGTGCGGCGCCCGGTGCCGGCCCGGTCGCTCAGCGGGAGGACAGGAGCGATCGGATGAGGTCGTCCTCGACCTGTTCGTCGGTCGCCGAGTTGAGGACGTCTGCCGCCGCGTGCGCATTGCGCTTGAACCGCTCGACCGACGCCGCATCGAGCTGCTCGAGCGTGGCCACGAGCTCGTCGACCCCGTACCCGGGCGAGACGAGGCCCAGGCCCCACCTCGCGATCAGGGCATCCGTCTCCTCGGCCGTGCTGAAGACCAGGGCGAGGCGCGCCTGCACCATGTCGAAGAACTTGTTCGGGAGCATCAATCGGTGGTTCATCGTCCGCGGGGGAAGCACGAACACCCCGACGTCGTACGCGTTCAGGACGCGTGGCAGCTCCGCCGGCGTCACCGGATCGTGCACGGACACGCGGTCGCAGTCCGCGGCCCGCTCGACGAGTGACCGGAGGTAGGCGTCCGCCCCGCGGGCGCCGACGAGGTACAGGTCGAGGGTGAACCGATCGTCGAGCCGCTTGGTCGCATCGATGAGCGTCTCGATGCTGCGACCCGGCACCGCACCGCCGGAGTGCACGAGCCGGATCCGGCCGGGCTGCATCGGTGACGGCGCCAGGTCGCGACGATCGGTCGAGTTGCGGACCACGTCGCAGGACACCCCGAAGCTCGTGCGGTAGAGCTCGGCGATCGAGTCGTTGATGGTGGTCACGGCGTGCGTGCGCGGCAGGTACTCGCGACACACCCAGGTCATGAACGGGGCGACCAGCAGGCGCCACGAGAGGACGTGGGTGCGCTCCTCCGGCGCCCACTCGTGCATGTCGCCCCAGACCGGCGCACCGTGCGCCACCCGGTGGGCGAGCGGGAGTGCCCGCGCCTCGTTCGCCACCACGAGGTCGAATCGGCGGTCGCCGATCGCGGCGAGCGCGGCGCGCACCGCGGGCGCATCGAACTCGACGGACCGGTAGGCGCGGACGGCGAGCTTCATCACGCCCGACGGCGTCTGCGGGAGCGAGGGAAGTGCGTGGTCGATCTCGAGGTGCTCGGCGACCCCGTCGGGCGCCGGACCATACGAGAGCGTCGTGACGTCGCCGTGGCGCTCGAGCACCTTCAGCTGCCGCAGGACGCGGGAGTCCGCCCGCAGGTTCGAGAAGGAGATGCAGAGGATGCGGGGGCGCGACACACGCCGAGTCTATCGGCGCGCCATCCGACGGACCGACGGCCGTGGCAGCCGCGGGCGCCGCTCAGCCGATGAACTCCATCCCCTGCCAGCCGCTGCCCACCTGCCGAGCGGCGAGCCACCCGCCCGTGCCGTCGCCGGGGTAGAGGCGCAGCACGCCGTCGGCACTGCGTGCGAGGACGTCCGGCTCCAGGTCGCCGTCGAAGTCGCCCGGGCTGCCCACCCACGTGAAGCCGCCCCAGCCCCTGCCGATGACCCTCGGCGTGCCGTATCCGGTGCCGGTGCCGGGATAGAGCCGCATCTCGCCCGTCGATGCGATCGCGAGCAGGTCGGGTCGTCCGTCGCCCGTGAAGTCGCCGGGGCTGAACACGCGGAGCGTGGACTGCCATCCCGAGCCGACGGCCGTCGGTGACGAGAAGCTGCCGGCGCCGTCGCCGCGGTAGAGCAGGATCGCGCCCTCGGCGTTCCGCGCGACCAGGTCCCATCTCCGGTCGCCGTCGACGTCGCCCGCGTTGAAGATCGCCGTGAACTGGTTCCAGCCGTCGCCCACCTTCACGCGCGGGCCGAAGCCGCCGTCGCCGTCGCTCGGATACCGCCACAGCTGCCCGGCGGTGTCGCGGGCGAGCACATCCCGGAGGCCGTCGCCGTCGAGGTCTCCGGCTCCGAACACGGGGTCGAGCCCGGCCCAATCGCCGGTCACGGAACGCCGTGCCGCCCATCCGCCCGAACCGCTCCCCGGGTAGATCCAGGTGCCGCCGACCGAGTCCTGGGCGAGCACGTCACGCGAGCCGTCCCCGGTGAGGTCCCCCATTCCGGTCGTGAGCGGGATCGGCGCCTCCGAGGTCGCTCCCGGCCCCGCGATCACGGTCATGCCGCCCCATCCGCTGCCGACGACCCTGGACGCGCGGAACCCGCCCGAACCGTTCCCCGGGTAGAGCCGGAGCGACCCGCTGGCATCTCGCGCCAGCACGTCGTGCGCGCCGTCACCGTCGAAGTCGCCGGGCGAGAGGATCGGGTCGAGTGCGTTCCATCCGCTGCCGACGAGCCGCGCCGAGGCCCAGCCGGCACGACCGTCGCCCGCGTACAGTCGCAGTCCTCCGCCGGCGTCCCGCGCGAGCACGTCCGCGCGTCCGTCGCCGTTGAAGTCGATGGCGCCGACGAGTGCGGTCATGCCGCCCCATCCGGTGCCCACGCGCCTGGACGGCGCGAACGCCCCGGCACCGTTGCTCGCATGCAGCATCAGCTCGCCGGCTGCGGTCCGCGTGAAGAGGTCCTGGGTCCCGTCGCCGTTGAAGTCCCCCGCGGCGATCAGCGCGGTGACGCCGCCGAAGCCGCTGCCCGCTTCGATCCGCGTGCCGAACCTGCCGAACGCATCGGTCGGGTAGATCCACAGCTCACCGTCCGGGCCGACCGCGACGACGTCCCGATTCCCGTCGCCGGTCAGATCCCCTGCGCCGGTCACGAACCGCAGTGCGCCCCAGTTGGTGCCGGTCTTCAACGGCGTCCGCCATCCGCCCGAGCCCGTGCCCGGGTAGAGGAAGAAGCCGCCCGCGGCGTCGATCGCGTAGACGAGGGGGATCTCTCCGGTCGGCACCGCGACCGGAGCCGGTGCGGCCGGTGCGCTCGTCGAGCCGAACCAGTCGGTGAAGATCCGCCAGAAGTTCCGGTTGCCGTAGCTCGAGCACGAGTCGCCGGTGCCGTAGAGGTTCGCGAGCGCGGCGGCGTTGGGCCGGTAGGGCGTGTAGATGTAGAGACCGGCGGTCGCCTGGTTCTGGATGTACACCTGCGACGAACCGCAGGCGGTGTTCGGATGCCACAGGATCGTGTTGTACCGACCGGCCTGGTAGGCGCGGATGCCCGGGTTCGCGCGGTACTTCCGGAACTGCCAGGCCGCGTTGTACACCTGGTTGAAGAAGCCGTAGTAGGTGGTGTCGCAGTCCGCCGTGTCCGGACAGCCGTAGCCGGTCGCCGACCGGTACTGTCGCGACGACGGCGTGGCATCCGTGACGATGCCCTGTTCCTTCTCGAGGAGGACGATGAGCGAACGCGGGTTGATGCCGCAGGCTCGCGCGACCTTGTAGATGATGAGCGCCGCGGACTCATCGGACTGGCCGGCGTACGGAGAACAGCCCTCGCTCCGCGCGGGCTGGCTCGTCGTCGCCTGCGAGTAGTCCTTGAGGCACACGTACCCGGTCGCGCAGGTGGGAACGCGCGCGTTGAGGAAGCTCTGGATCTGGGCCACGGTCATCGTCGAGCTGTCGTAGAACACCTGGTCGCTGATGATCATGCCGGCGTTGAAGTCCTTGGGATCGGCCGCCGCCGCGCTCCGCGCGGGCGCCGCGAGGTCGGCCGTGACGGCACCCGCGACGAGCGCGACCACCGCCGCCGCCGCCGCCAACATCGCCCGAATCGACGCCATGCCATTCCCCCGACCCGCCCCCGCGCGCGGGGACACGGGCCCCATGGTATGGGCGACCCCGGGTCCGATCAGGGCAACCGCGCTCGGCGCGTCGCATCGCGGTCACCGTGCCGGATCGGGCGGTCCGGCCGCCCGATCGATCCGCTCAGGCGTGGTCGGCGCTCGACCCGCGTGCGATGAGCTTCCGGTAGGCGCGGCGCCGCACCGGCTCCGGGACGAAGCGGTACGTGCCCCGGACGACCACGTTGCGCAGGTACTCGAAGCGCGAGGTGAACCCGATCCGGCGCAGCGCGCGCTGCAGTCGCATCTCGCTGCTCCACTGCGCCCGGCCGCCGCGCCGGGCGTACGCGCCCGCCCCGACGCGGTACATCACGAGCGGCTCGGCGACGTTCCCGACTCGGGCGCCCGCGTGGATCATCCGCGCGAAGAGCCAGTAGTCCTCCATGAGTCCGAGCGGCTGGTACCCGCCGGCGCGCTCGACGGCCGACCGACGGTACACCACGGTCGGATGGCTGAACGGGTCGTGGAACCTGGCGAATCGCTCGATCTCGCCCTGCGCCGTGCGCGGCACGCGCCGGCCGACGATCGAGCCGTCGTCGTCGAGGAACTCGAGCATGCCCGTGCCGACGAGGTCGAGCCCGCCCTCGATGAGCGGGACCTGCGCGGCGAAGCGCTCGGGCAGCGAGATGTCGTCCGCGTCCATTCGCGCGACGATGTCGTGGTCGCAGCGCGAGAGGCCCTCGTCGAGCGCACGGGCGAGCCCGACGTTGTCGGTGATCCGATGGTGCAGTACGGGCACGGGCGACTGGGCGATCGCGGTCTCGATCGCTCCCTCGAGTCCGGGCGACACGGGGCCGTCCTGCACGAGCACGACCTGCGCGGGACGCCGGGTCTGCGCCTCGACGCTCGAGGCGAACGCCTTGGCGAAGTGCACGGGATGGTCGCCGCGGTACACCGCCATCAGCAGGCTGAACGGCTCGCTCACGCCGGCTCCACCGCCGCCACCGCGTCGGAGGCCCGGCCGAGGCCCGCGAGCGAGTCGGCGTTGGGCCGGGGGCGGTAGCGGATGCCGTCGCGCCATCCCCGCCGCCAGCCGTCGGCGAGCACGGCCCGGTCGTTCGACCGCAGCACCGTGCGCAGCCATCGCAGCGCGCTCGAGCCGCCGTACAGGACCTTCTCCCACGGCGCGAGGCCGCGCGACCGGCGGAACATCCACAGCTTGTTGCGGACCTCGTAGTAGAAACGCGCTCCGGGGTCGGCATCCGTCGACCCGAGCACGCGCGTCTTGTGCACGACGACGGATGCCGGTACGTGCATGCCGCGGCGACCGCGCAACGCCCGCGTCGAGTACTCGAAGTCGTCGTTCCAGATGAAGTAGTCGGCGATGGGCAGGCCGATGGCGCGCACGATGTCGGCGCGGACGAGCATCGAGACGAACGACGTGCTCCGGATGGGCACGGCGCCGCGGCGTGCGGCCGCATCGCGCTCGGAGCGGGTCGCGAAGGGCTTCGCCCGCGGCGTGTTCATCGGGTGCTCGGTCCCGTCGAACCATTCGACGCGCGAGCCCGCCACGACCGCGTCCGTGCCGGCCGTCGCACCGAGGAGCGCGCCGAGGGCGCCCGGGGCGGGCACGGTGTCGTCGTCCATGAGCCAGATCCAGTCGGGCCGGTGGTCGGCGAGCGCGACCGCCATCCCCGCGGCGAACCCGCCCGCGCCGCCGGTGTTGCGCGGGAGCTCGACGAGGTCGACGAGCTCGCCGGCGGCCCCTGCGACGTCGGACGAGCCGTCGGTCGAGGCGTTGTCGACGACGACCACGCGGGCGAGGGGCGTCTCCTGCGCGGCGAGCGCGGCGAGCACCTCGGCGAGCAGCTCGCGGCGGTTGTAGGCGACGACCACGGCGACGACGCGGGCTGGCGGGGTGCTGGGAGTCATTCGCTCTCGGATCTCGGCGGGACGGGACCCATCCATCTTGCCCTGTCCGGGGCGTCGTCGCCGTCCACAGTGCCGGCACGACGGCGGCGCACGACCGCGTCGGCCCGTTACAGTTGACGGGCCGCCGCACGAGCACCGAGGGGGAGGTATGCCCACCACACTCCGCGTGATCGTCGACCAGGTCGTCGCTCCCGTCCCCGGACCGATCGGCCGCTACGCCGAGGCGCTGACGCGCGCCCTGATCGAGACCGCCCCCCGCGGGTGCCAGGTCGAGGGCGTCGTGTCGAGCTCGCTGCCGAGCGACTACGAGCGGCTCCTCGAGGCCTTCCCGGGTCTGTCGGGTCTCTACAGGTCGAGCCTCGCGCGGCGCGAGCTCGCCGCAGCCTGGCAGTTCGGCCTGACGACCTCCCCCGGTGGGGGCATGATCCACGCGCCGAGCCTCTTCGCGCCGCTCCGGCGGCACGACCGCACCGTCCCGGGCGAGCAGGTCGTCGTGACCGTGCACGACGTCCTCGCGTGGACCCACCCGGAGTCGCTGACCTCCGCCTCGGTGGCCTGGCAGAAGGCCATGCTGAAGCGCGCCCGCCGCCACGCCGACGCGGTCGTGGTGTCCACGCACGCGCTCGCCGAACGACTCGCGTCGATCGTCGACCTCGGCGACCGCATCCGGGTCATCGGCACCGCGCCGAGATCGGGCCTCGTCGTGCCGGCCGACGCGCGCGAAATCGTGGAGCGGCTCGCGCTCCCCGCCGAGTACCTCGTGGTCGAGGGCACCCTCGAGCCGCGCAAGGGCGTGGTCGACCTGCTGCGCGCACTCGGCCGTCCCGGCGTGCCCGAGATCCCGCTGGTCGTGCTCGGACCGCAGACCTGGGGCGAGCAGCACGTGTCGACCGTGGCGGAGGAGGCTGGCGTCGCACCGTCCCGCGTGGTCGCGGTCGAACCGGACGACGCGGCGGCGCTCGCGGTCGTCCTGGCGGGGGCGACGGCGCTGGTCGCGCCCAGCCATGACGAGGGCGACGGCACCTCGCTCATCGAGGCGTTCAGCCTCGGCGTCCCGGTGATCCACTCCGACACGCCCGCGTACGCTGAGGTCGCGGCCGACGCGGGTATCGAGGTGCCGGTCGGGGTCGGCGGCGGCTACGTCGACCGCCTGGCCGCCGCGGTCACCGCCGTGGTCGAACAGCCCGACGTCGCCGAGCGGCTCTCGATCGCGGGCACCGACCGGGCGCACGCGTTCGACTGGCGCGATTCCGCCGAGCGCGTCTGGCAGCTGCACGCCGACCTGTAGCCGCGGGCCGGCTCCCTTCGGCGCAGCGGCAGCGGCTCAGCCCGCCGCGGACTCCGCAGGAGTCGGCTCGGCGGTCGCCGTCGCGATCGCGTCCTGGATGAGCGCGTGCACGGCATCCCAGTCCGGGTAGGCCGGTTCGATCCCGGTCTCGGGCGTGAGCTCGACGGACTGGATGGGCAACTGCCGGGTCTTCCCCGCGAGGTCGACGAAGTAGCCCAGCATCGACTGCGGGATGTCGGTGCGCACGGTCTCCGCGCCGGCCTCGGCCACCGCCTGGAACTTGGTGAGCACGTTCGCGGGCGTGAACTGTCGCAGGATCGCCTCCTGCAGCACGCGCTGGCGCTGCATCCGGTCGTAGTCCGTGGCGCTGTACCGCGACCTGGCGTACCACAGCGCCGTGTAGCCGTTCATCCGCTGCGTGCCCGCCTCGACCCAACCGTCGACGTTCTGCAGGTTCTCGTCGCCGCCGATCGGCAGGCGCTCCTCCACCGTGATCTCCACGCCGCCGAGTGCGTCGATGAGCGCCTCGAAGCCCTGCATGTCGATGAGCACGAAGTACTGGATCGTGAGGCCGGTGACACCCGACGCGGCATCCCGCATCGCCTCGATGCCGGGCGTGCTGTTGCGCGCGGCCGCATCGGGGTAGAGCTCGGGCGTGACCTGCTCGACCTCGGTGTAGATCGAGTTCAGCAGGCACACGTCGACCAGGCAGCCCTGCTCGGTGCCGTACCCGTTCGGATAGGCGGCGGCCATCGGCGAGTCGGAGGGGAAATGGATGTCCTCGAGGTTGCGCGGCAGGCCGATCAGCACGGCCTGGCCGGTCTCGGCGTCGATGGACGCGACGGTCATGCTGTCGGGGCGCGTGCCCTCGCGGTCGGGTCCGGTGTCGGCGCCGAGCAGGAGGATGTTGTACCGGCCGTCGACGGGCGGCTCGCTCGGCCCCGCCGCGAAGACGCTCGAGAGGAATCCGCTCGCCGTGGTGGCGAGGTACGCGCCGTACGCCGCGCCGCCCGAGGCGACGACGAGCACGAGCACGGTGAGTGCGGCGATCGGCACTCGCGCCGACGGCTGCGTCCTGACAAGCCGAACGAGCCGAAGGGTGTCGAGCGTCAGCACGAGCCAGAGCACCCCGTAGAACACGAGGCCGAGTGCGACGACCCACAGTGCGACGCTGTTCGAGGCGATCGTGTAGATGACGGTCGGCGCCGCGAACCACGTCACGATCGCCGCGACGAGCACCACCCAGAGCACGAGCGTGGCGCCGAGCCCGAAGCGCCCAAGACGCCGGTCGCCCGCGAGCACCTGCGCGGAGCCGGGGATCAGGATGTTCATGCCCACGAGCCACCACCCGCGCCGCGTCATGAGCGGGCGGGACGCCGTGTCGGGATGGCGGATCGGGCTGTCGGCGAGGCTCATCGGCTGGACTTCAGGCGTTCGTTCTTCTCCTCGACGAGCGCGGCGAGCGCGGCCGAATAGTCGGCGAGCGCGTCGCGGAGCCGGTCGTCGGCGGTGGCGAGGATCTTCACCGCGATGAGGCCGGCATTCTTCGCGCCGCCGATGGACACCGTGGCGACGGGCACTCCGGCGGGCATCTGCACGATCGACAGCAGCGAGTCGAGCCCGTCGAGGCGCGACAGCGGCACGGGAACCCCGACGACGGGCAGGGTCGTGACCGAGGCGAGCATGCCCGGCAGGTGGGCGGCGCCGCCGGCGCCGGCGATGATCACGCGGATGCCGCGCCCTGCGGCCTCCTTGCCGTACGCGATCATCTTCTCGGGCGTGCGGTGGGCCGACACGACCTCGACCTCGTGCGCGACGCCGAACTCGTCGAGGAGTTCGGACGCCTCGCGCATCACGTTCCAGTCGGAGTCGGAGCCCATGACGACACCGACGAGGGGTGCGGGGGAATTGCCTGCGGTCACCCGTCGATAGTAGGGCCGCCGGCTGGAAGAAACCGCCAGCCGGCTCGCGGGTCTAGTCCTGCAGTGCCGCCGCAGCCGCCCGCGCCTCGTAGACGGCCTCGTCGAGGTCGGGTCCGATCGCGGTGACGTGCCCGACCTTGCGGCCCGGGCGGGGCTGCTTGCCGTAGTTGTGGACCTTCACGGTCGGGTGGCCGGCGAGCGCCTCGGCGTAGCGGTCGGTGAGCGTGCCCTCGGCCGGACCGCCGAGCAGGTTCACCATCACGGCCCACTCGTCGTGGCATCCGGTGCCGCCCAGCGGGAGGTCGAGCACCGCGCGCAGGTGCTGCTCGAACTGGCTGGTCGTCGCGCCGTCCATGGTCCAGTGCCCCGAGTTGTGCGGGCGCATGGCGAGCTCGTTCACCAGCACGCGGTCGTCCGTCGTCTCGAACATCTCGACCGCGAGCACGCCCGTGACGTCGAGGCCCTCGGCGATGGCGATCGCGACGTCGGCGGCGACGTCGGCGAGACGGCCCGCCGCGTGCGGTGCGGGCGCGATGACCTCGCTGCAGACCCCGCCGACCTGCACGGTCTCGACGAGCGGCCAGGCGACGACCTCGCCCGAAGGTCGCCGGGCGACGAGCTGGGCGAGCTCGCGGCGGAAGTCCACGAGCTCCTCGACGAGCAGCGCACCGTCGCGGCCGTCCTCGCCGACCGTCGCGAACCACTCCGCGACCTCGGCAGCGCCGCGCACGACGCGCACGCCCTTGCCGTCGTAGCCGCCGCGCGGCGTCTTGACCACGGCGGCGCCCCCGTGCCCGGCGACGAACGCGTCGAGCTCGTCGGGCGTGGACACGCGCGCCCACTCGGGCACGGGCAGTCCGAGCTCGTCGAGACGGGCGCGCATGAGCAGCTTGTCCTGGGCGAAACGCAACGCGTCGGGCCCCGGGTGCACCGCCACCCCGGCGTCGACGAGCGCGCGGAGCACCTGCTGCGGCACGTGCTCGTGGTCGAAGGTGAGCACGTCGACCTCGCGTGCGAACGCGAGGACCGTCTCGGGGTCGGTGTAGTCGCCCACGCCGTGGGCGGCGAGCGCCGCCGCCATGCCCTCGCCCTCGGCGAGCACGCGGAGCTCGACGCCGAGCTCGATCGCCGCGGGGATCATCATGCGGGCGAGCTGCCCCGCGCCGACCACTCCGACTCGCACCGGTGACACCATCCGTTCCCGCGGGCACCGCGCACCGCGACACCCCATCCTACGGTGGGCGCGCCGTAGGATCGGGGGATGCCAGCGACGTTCCGCAGCCTCGCGACGCGGGCGTGGAACGGGTTCCTCGCCTATCTCGTGAAGTTCGGCGTGGTCGGCCTCATCGGCTTCGTGATCGACGTGGCGTTGTTCAACGCCCTGAGGCTCGGCGTCGTGGGCGAGGACACGTGGGCGCAGTCGGCGATCGGCGCGAAGACGATCTCCACGTCGGTCGCGATCGTGTTCAACTGGCTCGGCAACCGGTACTGGACCTTCCGCCGCCACCGGCGACGTCACGCGCTGCGGGAGTTCGCCGAGTACGCGGTCGTCTCGGTCGGCGGCATGGCGATCGCCCTGCTGTGCCTGTGGGTCAGCCACTACGTGCTCGGCTACACGAGCCTGCTCGCCGACAACATCGCCACCAACGTCGTCGGCCTCGCGCTCGGCACCGCGTTCCGGTTCCTGCTGTACCGCTACTGGGTGTTCGGGCACCACCGCGCCGACGGGCTGTCGAACCTCGCCCGGGTCGAGGAGGCGCAGCGGTCGCTGTTCGAGGAGCCGCCGGTCGCGCCCGCTCCCGACGTGGCGGCCCGTGCGGCCGGCGACCGCGCGGCGGATGCCGCTACTCGGCCGCGGCCTGGAACCACGGCGGGTACACCGCCACGCGGGTCTTCGACCCCACCGCCTGCAGCGCGGCCCTGACGCGGTCGCGGACCCGGTCGTTGGCGACCGCGACGAGCGCGATCCGCTCGAGCGGCACGCTGCCGCGCACGAGGACCTCAGCCGCCCGCAGGCCCGCGCCCTCGTCGGCGAGCGTGAGCCGCACGAGCGTGCGCTCGGCCTCGGGCCACGTGTCGGCGAACACGGCGCCGCCCACCGCGGCATCCGTCTCGGACACGACGACCTCGCCGGGCGCCTTCAGGCGGGCGCCGGCGGCTGCGGACACCGAGGTGACGAGAATGACGTGGTCGGCGATGGGACGGCCGACGGCCTCCGCGGTCAGCCTCGGGTCCGCGGCCCCGGTGCGGATCGACTCCCACACGTGGGCGTCGGTGCTGAGCAGGAACGGCACGTACTCGGCGACGGTCGCGCCCGACCCGCCGACCGTCGCGGACCGCCGGAACGCGCGCGCAGCGGGCGCGGCGAGGTCGACCACCGGCTCGGCGGGCGGCTCCCCGGCGTCGGCGAGCAGCGCCCCGGTGCCGAGGATGCGACCGAGGTTGTCGATGTGCGTGACGTGGTAGAGCCGGGTCGCGGCCGCGTCGACCGGCGCCTCGCCCGCCCCCGCCCCACCGCGCCCCGCGCGCGTGGACGCCGTCGAGCGCGCGGCGCGGGCGGATGCCGCGGGACGGCCCGACGCCTTCGCGGTGGCCGCCCGGGCCTCGGCTGCGGCCGCGGCGGCGTGCGAGGTGCCCGGTGCGCGGACCTGCCGGCTGCGCGCGGCGGTGACCGAAGGGTCGGGTTCAGCCGGCGGAGAGCAGATCGCGCAGAGGCCCTCGTCGAATCCGTGGATGCATTCCTCGCCCAAGTGGTGCCTTTCGTCGCTCGGCCCGCGGGGACGGCGAGCCGCCCGACTACAGTACGCGCTCGAGCCGAGTGCGCCGCACCCACCGCTGCGGCCCCGGTGCGCGAGCGGACGTCGCGAAGCGCCGATCCGCTCAGGCGCGGCGCCACGAGGCGGTGTCGTCTCCCGGGGCCGTGCCGGGCCCGACGGCGGGTGCGCCGAGCGCGTGGGAGGTCGCCATGAGCTCGTGCAGCGCCGCCTGCACCCGCAGCGGGTCGGGCACGTCGCGGAGCACCACCGGCACGTCGTGCCCGGTCTCGAGGCGGACGTCGCCGGACCCGGCGATGCGCTGCAGCCACCCGCGGCGCACCTGCACGTCGTATCCGCGCCGGTGCCACAGCTCGCGTCGCACGCGGACGAACAGGCCGCGCCGCACGATCACGCGGCGAGTGGTCACCGTCGTCCGGGCCGCGAGCCACGAGAGGTACGGCAGGACGCACCCCAGCAGGACGACGAGGGCGGCGGCGACCACCGCCGCCAGGCGCGGCCAACCGTCGTCGAGCAGCGGCAGCGCGTAGCCGGCCGCACCGGCGACCCCGACGAGCAGCAGCGCGGGCAGCACGAGCACGCGTGCGTGTCGCCGGAGCCGCGCGACGACGCGTTCCCCCTCCGGCAGCCCGTGCGTACCGCTCGCCTCCCCCATGACCCCCCTCAGTACCTCAGGTGCGTGACGTCGCCGGCCGCGACCGCCCGCACCTCGCCGTCCTCCGCGTCGCGAACCATCAGCCGGCCGTCGGGCGCGACCGCCTCGGCGACGCCGAGGAGTTCGTCGCCGCCGGGCAGCTCGACGCGGACCTCCTGTCCGAGCGTGCCGCAGACCGCGACGAGGCGCTCCGCGGCGCCGCTCGCGACGGCGTCGCCGTCCGAGGCGACGAAGCCGTCGACGAGATCGAGCAGCCGGGCCAGGTAATCGGCCAGCACCGCGTCGGCGTCGGGCCGTCGACCCGTGACGAGCTGCAGCGACGTCGACGTGAGCGTCGGCAGGTCGTGCTCGTCGAGCGTGAGGTTGAGCCCCGCCCCGACGACGACCGTGCCGGGTCCTACGAGCTCCGAGAGGATGCCGCACACCTTGTAGCCGGACACGAGCACGTCGTTCGGCCACTTCAGCTCGACCTCGACGCCGCCCGTGCCGTCGTCCTCGCCGCCCCGATCGACGGATGCCGCGGCCACGGCCCCGCGCACCGCCTCGGTCATCGCAACGCCGGCCAGGAGCGGGATCCAGCCGTACGCGTCGGCTGCGAGCCGGTCGCCCGGGCGGAGCAGCACGGAGATCGCGAGCGTCTTGCCGGTCGGCGCCAGCCAGGTCCGGCCGAGGCGGCCGCGCCCCTGCGTCTGGTCGTCGGTGACGATCGCGGAACCGTGCGGCCATGCCGCGGCATCCGCCCCCGTGGCCGCCTCGCGGGCCACGTCGTTGGTCGACCCCACCGTGTCGAGCCACTCGAACCGCGGGACCTCCGCCCGCGAACGCACCCAGTCCATGCGCGCCTCCCGATCCGTCGCCCTCAGGCTAGTGTCCGGCGGTCGAGGGTGGCGATCACCACCACGCACCACCGGGTTTTTGTGGGAATCCGTCAACGAACCGGCCCGGAGGCAGGCCGGTAGAGTGAAGCCTCGTGACCGAATCGACGAACGACGGCCCCGACCTCTTCACCACCGCGGGCAAGCTCGCCGACCTCAAGCAGCGATACCACGAGGCCGTGACCGCCTCGGGCGAGGCCGCGATCGAGAAGCAGCACGCCAAGGGCAAGATGACCGCGCGCGAGCGCATCGCCGAGCTGCTCGACCCGGGCTCCTTCGTCGAGTTCGACGAGTTCGTGCGGCACCGCACGCACGCGTTCGGCATGGACGCCAAGCGGCCCTACGGCGATGCGGTCGTCACGGGTGTCGGCACCATCCACGGCCGGCAGGTCGCCGTGTACTCGCAGGACTTCACGATCTTCGGCGGCTCCCTCGGCGAGGTCGCCGGCGAGAAGATCATCAAGGTCATGGAACACGCGCTGAAGACGGGCGTGCCGATCATCGGCATCCTCGACTCCGGCGGCGCCCGCATCCAGGAGGGTGTCGTCGCGCTCGGCAAGTACGGCGAGATCTTCCGTCGCAACACCGCCGCGTCGGGCGTCATCCCCCAGATCTCGATCGTCTGCGGGCCCGCGGCCGGCGGCGCGGTCTACTCCCCCGCGCTGACCGACTTCGTGATCATGGTCGACAAGACCAGCCAGATGTTCGTCACCGGGCCCGACGTCATCAAGACCGTCACGGGCGAGGACGTCGGCATGGAGGAGCTCGGCGGCGCGCTCACCCACAACACGATCTCGGGCGTCGCGCACTACCTCGCGAGCGACGAGTCCGACGCGCTCGACTACGCGCGCACCCTCATCTCCTTCCTGCCCGACAACAACATGTCCGAGGCGCCGGTCTACGACAGCGAGTCCGAGCTCGAGGTCACCGACGAGGACCGCAGGCTCAACGCGATCATCCCGGACTCGCCGAACCAGCCGTACGACATGCACTCGGTCATCGAGGGCATCGTCGATCACGGCGACTTCCTCGAGGTGCAGCCGCTGTTCGCGCCGAACATCGTGGTGGGCTTCGCCCGCGTCGAGGGCCGCTCGGTCGGCATCATCGCGAACCAGCCCAGCCAGATGGCGGGCACGCTGAACATCGCGGCGGGCGAGAAGGCCTCGCGGTTCGTCCGGTTCTGCGATGCGTTCTCGATCCCGATCCTCACGCTCGTCGACGTACCCGGCTACCTGCCCGGCACCGACCAGGAGTGGACCGGCGTCATCCGCCGCGGCGCGAAGCTGCTCTACGCGTACGCCGAGGCGACCGTGCCGCTCGTCACCGTCATCACGCGCAAGGCGTACGGCGGTGCGTACATCGTCATGGGATCGAAGCAGCTCGGGGCCGACATCAACCTCGCGTGGCCCACGGCCGAGATCGCGGTGATGGGCGGACAGGGCGCCGTCAACATCCTGTACCGCGGCGAGATCAAGCGGGCCGAGGAGGCCGGCGAGGACGTCGCCGCGGTCCGCACCCGGCTCGCGAACGAGTACACCTACAACGTCGCCTCGCCGTTCCTCGCGGCCGAGCGCGGCGAGCTCGACGGCGTCATCGAGCCGGCGGCCACGCGCGTGTCGGTGACCAAGGCGCTGCGCGCCCTCCGCACCAAGCGCGCGAGCCTGCCGCCCAAGAAGCACGGCAACATCCCGCTGTAGGAGGCGCCATGACCACCGCATCCGGAGAGCCGAACGGCGCCGAGTCCCTCGACCTCAGGTTCCTCACGCGCGACGTGTCCGCCGAGGAGGCGGCCGCGGTCACCGCGGTCATCGTGGCCGCCGTGCGGGAGGAGCGGGCGACGCCCCCGCCCCCGGCGCGGAGCGCGTGGGCGCACCCCAGGCACGCGCTGCGTCCCCCGATCGAGGTCGGTCCGGGCCGCTGGAGCTCCGCCCCGCGCTGACGGAGGACGCGTCGTGTCCCCCGAAATGCTGACTTCCGTCGCGTTCGGGGATCCGTAGCATGGGGAGTGCGCACTCCACGGAGTCGTACCGCCGCCGGCTGGGTACCGACGGCGAGTTCTGGGGGCGAGTCCGGCGGTAATCGGGTTGTCGCCGTGACTCGGGCTTGCGGGGGGTCGGTAGGGGCCGACCCCCCGCTTCCATGTCCGGGCGCCGACCGGGCGACGGATGCCGCGGGCACCCTCACTCCGCCCGCGGGATCTCCAGCCACAGCTCGACCTCGGCATCGTCCGATTCGAGCACCTCGCCGTCGCCGCCGCCCCGGAGCCCCACCACGGTGACCGCGACCGGAGAGCCCGCCGCGGCGGTGCGGGCGATGACCCGATCGGCGTGCGATGCGGCGATCGCGTCGGCCAGCCGGGACAGCACGCGGTCCCGCGCGTCCTCGTCGAGGTCGTCGATGCCGCCCTCGTCGAGGAGGGTGATCGTCGCACCGCGGTCGCGCGCCTCCTTCACGGAGCGCCGCACGGCGTCCGTCAGCAGCATCCGCCCGCGGATCTCGTCGCGGATCGCGGCCTCGAGCGTGCGGCACTCCCTCCGTTCGGCGTCGCTCAGCTCATGGTCGGCATCGGCGATGCGTCGAAGCATCGGGGCGGCGATCCGCTGGGTCTGAGCGAGGCGCATCCGGCCCTCGAACAGGTGCGCGTCCTGGGCGGCCTGCCACGCCGCGGCCTCGCGCTCGGCCTGGACGTACCGACGCGTCGAGCGAGCGGCGCCCGCCAGTGCCGCCGAGAGCATGTGCGCGATCCCCACCCACACGATCGAACCGACGACGCCGAGCGCGCCGAGGGCGAGCGGCCCGGCCCACAGCAGGGTCTGGATCGCGAGCGCGATGACCCCGAGCCAGGCGGCGAGGAGCTGCCGCCGGGCGGCGGTGATGGTCATGAGCGTGCCGACGGCCGCGACGTACCAGGTCGCGTAGCCGTTGTCGGCGGTCGCATCGAGCTGGCTCGACACCAGCAGCGGCAGCACGATGGCGACGGCGAGGTTCAACGCGGCGAGCCAGTCGGGCATCCGGGCGCGGCGCGCGGGCCAGAGGCTCAGCACCGTCGCGATCGCGTACAGCGCGAGGGCCGCGACCGTCGGCCACGGCGATGCCGGCTTGTCGAGCGAGTAGATGCCGAGCACCACGTGGTATCCGGAGAACAGGGCGGCGAGCACGAGCAGCAGCCACCGCGGGACCGAGATCACGGCGCGCTCCCCTCGACCCCGGCGGGCCACGCGAGCGTGATCGTCGTCCCCGAGCCGGGCGCCGACTCGACTCCGGCCGAACCGCCCGCGTTCGCCATCCGCTCCGAGATCGACACCCGCAGTCCGATGCGGCTCTTGGGCACCAGGTCCGGGTCGAAGCCCTCGCCGTCGTCGACCACGCGGATGACGCAGCCGCCCGATCCGACGCCGCGGATGTCGATCGAGCGTCGGATCTCCCGGCCCGGCGCGTCGGCGTGCTGGACGCTGTTCACCATCGCCTGCACCGCCGCCGACGAGAGCGCATCCACCGCGTCGACCGGCAGGTCGACCCCGGCGACGTCGCCGGAGCGCACGTCGATCGGCGCCGAGAACCCCGCCGCCGCGGCGTGGAGCCGCCGCACCAGCACCTCGAGACCCACGCGGTCCTCGTTGCCCGGCAGCTCGGTGGCGGCCTCGTCGAGGCGGTGCACCGCGTCGCCGGCCATCCGCGCCGCGAGGGCCCGTTCGGCCGGTGTCCGCGCCGCAGCGGCCGAGAGGAGCGTGGTGAGCACGCTGTCGTGGACGAGCGCGTCGACCTTGACCCGCTCGATCTCGTTCGCGTGCTGCCGGGCCACCATGTCGTAGCGCTGCAGCGCGGCATCCTGCGCCGAGTCGACCGACTCCGCCGCCTGCCGCAGCATCGTGATGATCACGAGCACGACGATCCCGAGGATCATCGCGTACATCGCGTCGAGCACGGCCAGGAACACCCCGGCGTCACCGCCGGCCGGGGTGCCCCGGATGACGCCGTACGCGGCCGGAACGGCGACCGTGTACGCGGCCGCCGACAACGGTGGCAGCGCGATCACGGCCGCCGTCGTGGCCACGGTGCAGAGGTAGTAGAGCCACGGCGTCTCGCCGGACATCCGCGCGGGGTCCACGAGGAGATAGGGCCACGCCAGCAGGGCGACGACGTACAGGGCCGCGAAGGTCGCGGCCGTGGCGCGGACCGCGACCCGGGCGAACGTCGCCACGGCCAGTGCGGCGAGGGCGCCGTAGAGCACCGCCATCATCGCCGTGCCGGCGCCCTCGACGAGCGCCGGCGCCTGCGCGATCGCGCTCGGGACCGTCTGCGCGCCGAACACGACGCCGAACACGCCCAACGCCCGGCTCGAGACGGTCTCGACCTGCGCCCGGCTCACCGCCGCGCGGCGCGGGACGAGCTTCGCCGCGCGCCAGTCAGCGGCGGCCATCCCCGCCTTCCGAGTCCAGTCCGGGGAGGATGCCGTCCTCCACGGCGCGCCGCAGGAGGTCGACCTTGGTGGGCGCCGGCCGCCCCACCTCGACGTACTTCGCGCGGATCCGATCGAGGTACTCCCGCGCCGTCGAATGCGCGATCCCGAGCCGTTCCGCGACGAGCTTCAACGGCAGCCCGGAGGCGTACAGGTGCAGCACGTCGCGCTCGCGATTGCCCAGCTGTGCCTTCGCGAACTCCTGGTCGGCCTCGATCGCACTCGCCCACTCGACGTTGTTCAGCACGTCGCCGCGTGCGACCGTCGCGATCGCCGCGATCACCGCGGAGGTCGGCGAGGACTTCGGGATGACCCCGGCCGCGCCCGCCGCGAGGGCCTCGCGGACCGCCGCGACGCGGTCCGCGATGCTGTGCACGAGCACCTGGCTGCCGGAGGCGAGCACGGAGCGCACGTTGTCGGTCACGCTCGAGCCGTCACCGAGCGACAGGTCGAGCAGCACCACGCGCGGCGGCTCGGTCGCCGGGTCCGGGAACCGCGCCAGCAGGCTGGGCACGTCGGCCGTCTCGGCGACCACGTCGTAGCCGGCGTCGCGGCACGCGGCACGCAGGCCGAGGCGGACGGCCTCATGGTCGTCGACGATGGCCACCGTCGTGCGCGACGCGATCGACTCTGACTCCGCGGTCACAGCGCCCCCTCACTCGGCTCCACGGTCGATTCACACCCTAGCGGCCAACCGCGCGACCGCCTCGACATGGTGGGTGTTCGGGAAGAGGTCGTAGGCGCGCAGGGCCTCGAGCTCGAACCCCCGCTCCCGGAACAGGCCGACGTCGCGCGCGAGCGCGACCGGGTCGCACGCGACGTACACCACCTGGGCGGGCCCGAGCGACGCCAGCCGGTCCACCACGTCGCGGCCGGCGCCGGATCGCGGCGGGTCGAGCACGACGGTCGCGCCGCGCAGGCCCCGCCGCGCGGCATCCGCCGCCCCGGCGAGTTCCTCGAGGTACCCGTCGACGCGGCCGGTGATCGCCCGGGCGCCGACCCAGCCGGCGAGGTTCTCGCCGGCGTGGAGCGTGGCGCGCGCATCCGCCTCGACCGTCGTGATCCGCACCGACGGGCCGAACCGGTCGCCGACCGCGGCCGCGAGCAGGCCGACTCCGCCGTACAGGTCGTGGTTCTCGGCCGCCGGATCGAACCGGTCGGGGTCGACCAGTTCCTGCACCGCGCGTGTCAGGGTCGCCGCCGCACCGCGGTGGACCTGCCAGAAGCCGTCGCGGTCGACGGCGAAGCGGCGGTCGCCGACCACCTCGGCGACGACCGGTCGTGCCGCGTCGCGCGCCTCGGCCGCAGCCCGGCGACCCGCGCTGCGCTCCCGATCCCGTCCACGCGGCTCGTGCCTGCGGACCACGGCCTCGGGCCGACCGCCGGACGGTGCGACCAGGTCGATCCAGCGGGCGCCCGGGAAGGTGCGGTCGAGCGGCGCGATCGCGGCGAGCTCCGGCACGGCGAGCGGAAGCGACGCGACGGGCACCACGGTGTGGCTGCGCGCCGCGTAGGGGCCCACCGTGCCATCCGCCGCCACGTGCAGTCGGACACGCGTGCGCCAGCCCGTACCGGCGTCCTCGTCGACGCCCGGAGCGAGCGCCGCCGCCACCGGCTCGACGTCGACGTCGGCCTCGACGCCGCCGAACCGGGCGAGCGCGTCGCGCAGCACGTCGGCCTTCAGCGCACGCTGCCGCGGCATCAGGATGTGGCCGAACTCGGCGCCGCCCGCGCGGCGTTCGGGTGCACGGTCGACGGATGCCTCGGGCCACACGTGCGCGCGGCGGTCCGGCGAGGCGCGCAGCACCTCGACGGTCTCGGCCCGCCAGAAGCGCTCGCGGCCGGCGTCGACCACGTGGGCGCGGACGAGCTCGCCGGGGATCGCGTCGGCGACGAACACCACCCGGCCGTCATGGTGCGCGACCGCGATGCCGCCGTGGGCGATGCGCTCGACCTCGAGCTCGAGCTCGAGCACGGGGCCCGGCTCGGCCGACCGCCGGGCCGGAGCGGGTCCGCCGGAGCGAGCGGGACGTCGACGACGTGGAGCAGCCATCGTCCGAGCATCCCACACGGCCGCCACGGCAGGATGGACGCATGCACCTCTACCTCGCCTCGACCTCGCCCGCCCGGCTCCAACTGCTCCGACAGGCCGGCGTGGAGCCGGCGCTCCTGGCGCCCGGCGTCGACGAGGAGGCCGCGGTCGCGGAGCACGAGGCCGAGCACGGCCCGCTCGCACCCGAAGAGCTCGTGCAGCTGCTCGCCCGACTGAAGGCGGAGGCCATCGTCGGACGACGGCTCGACGGCGAGCCTCTCGACGGCTTCATCCTGGGCGGCGACTCGGCATTCCTCGTCGACGGCGAGCTCTTCGGCAAGCCGCACCGGCCCGACGTCGCACGCGAGCGCTGGGCGCGCCAGAACGGCCGCTCCGGCGTGCTGTGGTCGGGGCACTGGCTCATCGACCACCGCGGCGGGGCTCCGCGCGCTGCCGTCGGCCGAGCCGCTTCGGCGGTCGTCGAGTTCGCACGCCTCGACGACGGCGAGATCGATTCGTACATCGCCACGGGCGAACCGCTCTCGGTCGCCGGCGCGTTCACCGTCGACAGCCTCGGCGGGCCGTTCATCCGCTCCGTCTCCGGCGACCCGTCCACCGTCGTCGGGCTGTCGCTGTCGACGCTCCGCGAGCTCGTCCGCGAGCTCGGCGCGACCTGGACCGACCTCTGGGACCTGCGCTGACGGTCGTGTGAGGCGGATGCCGCGGCATCCGTCGCTTGTCGAGCACCGAAACACCTCGCGGTCTTTTTTGTCGACCGCACCCAAAGTTCGGCGTGCGTCGGCCAATAGGCTTGGGAGTCATGCGCCGCATCAGCAAGGTCCTCATCGCCAACCGTGGAGAGATCGCCGTCCGCGTCATCCGTGCCGCCCGCGACGCCGGCATCGGCTCGGTCGCGGTCTACGCCGACCAGGACCGCGACGCCCGTCACGTGAAGCTCGCCGACGAGGCCTACGCCCTCGACGGCACCACGAGCGCCGAGACGTACCTCGTCATCGAGAAGCTGCTGTCGGTCGCACGCCGCTCCGGCGCAGACGCCGTGCACCCCGGGTACGGCTTCCTCGCCGAGAACCCCGACTTCGCGCGGGCCGTGATCGGCGCCGGACTCATCTGGATCGGCCCGTCGCCCGAGGCGATCGAGCGGCTCGGCGACAAGGTCTCGGCCCGGCACGTCGCCGAGAAGGTCGGCGCCCCGCTCGCGCCGGGCACGCTGAACCCGGTGGCGGATGCCTCGGAGGTGCTCGAGTTCGTCGACCAGCACGGCCTGCCGGTCGCGATCAAGGCCGCGTTCGGCGGCGGCGGCCGCGGACTCAAGGTCGCGCGCGAGCGCGACGAGGTCGCCGAGCTGTTCGACTCGGCCACGCGCGAGGCCGTCGCCGCGTTCGGGCGAGGCGAGTGCTTCGTCGAGAAGTACCTCGACAAGCCGCGCCACGTCGAGACCCAGTGCCTCGCGGACGAGCACGGCAACGTCGTGGTCGTCTCGACGCGTGACTGCTCGCTGCAGCGCCGCCACCAGAAGCTGGTGGAAGAGGCGCCCGCGCCGTTCCTCACCGAGGAGCAGAACCGCCTGCTGTACGACGCGTCCAAGGCCATCCTGAAGGAGGTCGGCTACGTCGGCGCCGGCACATGCGAGTTCCTCATCGGCCAGGACGGCACGGCGTCGTTCCTCGAGGTGAACACGCGCCTGCAGGTCGAGCACCCCGTGTCCGAGGAGGTCACCGGACTCGATCTCGTGCGCGAGCAGTTCCGCCTCGCCGAGGGCGGCGTGCTGGACTACCCCGACCCGGAGACCAACGGGCACTCGATCGAGTTCCGCATCAACGGCGAGGACCCGGGCCGCAACTTCCTCCCCGCGCCCGGTCCCATCCACCAGCTCCGATTCCCCGGCGGCCCGGGCGTGCGCGTCGACTCGGGCGTCACGAGCGGCGACGAGATCTCCGGTGCGTTCGACTCCCTGCTCGCGAAGCTCATCGTGACCGGCCCCACCCGCAAGGACGCCCTCGAGCGCGCCCGCCGCGCCCTCGACGAGTTCGAGGTCGCCGGGCTCCCGACCGTGCTGCCGTTCCACCGCGACATCGTGCGCAACGAGGCGTTCGCGCCCGCCGGCGACGAGCCCTTCACGGTCTTCACGCGCTGGATCGAGACCGAGTACGACAACACGCTCGAGCCGTGGACCGGCGAACTCGAGGAGACGAAGGGCCCGGCCGCGCGCACGAGCGTCGTCGTCGAGGTCGACGGACGCCGCGTCGAGGTCTCGCTGCCGAAGCGCCTCGCGGGCGCGCCCGCGTCCGGGTCCGCGACCGCGGGGCCGGCACCACGCCGCCGCGCCGTGCACCACTCGGTCGACACCTCCACCGGCGACGCCGTGAAGGCGCCGATGCAGGCGACCGTCGTGAAGATCGCCGTCGCCGAGGGCGACAAGGTCGTCAAGGGCGACCTCGTCCTCGTGCTCGAGGCGATGAAGATGGAGCAGCCGATCGTCGCCCACAAGGACGGCGTCATCGGCCTGGTCAACGCCGAGCCCGGCGTGACCGTCTCGAGCGGCCACCTGCTCCTCGCCATCAACGACGCCCCCGCCACCTGACCGGTCGAGCAGAATTCAGGACCGTGCGGGCCTCATCGACGCTCCGCCCGTCGCGCGCAAGGTGCAGAATTCAGGAGTGCACGGCCGGCCACGGCGCGACATCCGCTCGAAACCGGGTCTGATCGGGCGATGGCCGCGGTGCTTTCCTGAGTCCTGAGCACGGCGCGGCGCCTCAGGCTGCAACCGATCGGGCACCCGCTCCTGAATTCTGCATGGCCGCGGCGGTCGAGGACGGATGTCCCGAGACGTGCTCAGGCAACGAGTGCCAAGGCAGTAGCCGCGTTCCGGATCATGGCGGCCGCGCGCTCGGGCCTGGTTGCCGTCCCACAGACCGAACGCGCGCAACGCGGTGAGGCAGCCGAGACGGCCGCCGAGCCGGTCGAGCGCCCGAGAGCGTCGATGCACCACGCGATCGTCCTGCGCGCGCGGTCACGGCTGCCCCGCGGTGAGCCCATCGGCGGACGAAGCAACGCGCACCCTCGCTGTGGAGGAAGGGTGCACCGCACGCGGACGTCCAGAATCCAGGAGCGCCAAGCGCCAGCGGCATCCGATGCCCGTCGGCCCCAGCCGCTGAATTCAGGAAGCACAGCATGAACCGCGCGATCACCGCCCCAATCCGCACAGGACCGAGGGTGCGAACGCGCTTCGCTCCCGAATCCTGCAGATCGAGCGTGTCAGCGAACACGAGCGCGCTCGGCGCCGCCGACGTCGTCTCCTGAACCGTGGAGGTGGAGCAGCGGAGGCGGGCTCACGGTCAGCGGACGACGTGCATGGCGCGCGCGGCATCCGTCAGCGACCCGGTGAGCGACGGGTAGACCGGGAAGGCCTCGGCGAACTGGTCGACCGTGAGCCGGTGCTCGACCGCGAGCGCGAGCGGGAAGATGAGCTCGGACGCCTTCGGCGCGACGATCACGCCGCCGATGATGGCCCCCGACCCGGCCGACGCGAACAGCTTCACGAACCCGTCGCGGATGCCCATCATCTTCGCGCGGGGGTTCGACGACAGCGGCAGCTTGTACACGGTGCCGGGCACGACGCCCTCGTCGATCTCCTTCTCGGTCCAGCCGACCGTGGCGATCTCGGGCTGCGTGAAGATGTTCGAGGTGATGTTGCGGTTCTCGGGCGGGTTGACGACGTCGCCCATCGCGTGGAACACCGCGGTGCGCCCCTGCATCGACGCGACCGACGCGAGCGGCAGGAACGTCGTGCAGTCGCCCGCGGCGTAGATGTTCGGCATCGACGTGCGCGCGACCCGGTTCACCCGGATGTGCCCGGACTCGGCGAGCTGCACGCCCGCCTCGTCGAGCCCGATGTCGGCGGTGTTCGGCACCGAGCCGACCGCCATGAGGCAGTGGGTGCCGCGCACCTCCTTGCCGTCGGTGAGCGTCGCGACGACGCCGTCGCCGTCGACCACGACCGACTCGGCGCGCGACTTCGACAGCACCTTCATGCCGTTGCGCTTGAAGACCTTCTCGATGACGGATGCCGCGTCGGCGTCCTCGCCCGGCAGCACGTGCTCGCGGCTCGAGATGAGCGTCACCTTCGCGCCGAGGGCGCGGTACGCCGACGCGAACTCGGCACCGGTGACGCCGGAGCCGACGACGATGAGGTGCTCGGGCACCTGCTTCAGCGCGTAGAGCTGCGTCCAGGTGAGGATGCGCTCGCCGTCCGGCACCGCCGTCGGCAGCACGCGCGGCGTCGCGCCGGTCGAGATGACGAGGGTGTCGGCCTCGATGCGGTCGAAGTCGGTGCCGCCCTTGGCCGTGGCGACGATGATCGCGTTCGGGCCGTCCAGGCGGCCCTCGCCCTGCACGAGGTTCACGCCGGCCTCGAGGAGGTTCGAGCGCATGTCCTCGGACTGCTGCGCCGCGAGGCCGAGGAGCCGCTTGTTGACGGCCTGCAGGTTGATCGCGACGTCCGGCTTCACGGCCTTGTGGTTGTCGCCCTTCGCGAAGAACTGCACCCCGAGGTCGGCGGCCTCCTTGACCGCGTTCGATGCCTCGGCGGTGGCGATGAGCGACTTCGACGGCACCACGTCGGTGAGCACGGCCGCCCCGCCGACGCCGGCGCGCTCGACGAGCGTGACCTCGGCGCCCAGTTGCGCGCCGGCCAACGCCGCCTCGTACCCGCCTGGCCCGCCCCCGAGGACGGCGATCCGTTGCGTGCGCTCGAACGTGGTGTGCATGGCGTCCATCCTTCCACGTGCTCGCGGGCGCGCGAACGCGAGGACGCCCACGCGGCGGCGCGCCGCGTCGCGCAGACGCGGGTGCGCGAGCGGATGCCGCGCGCAGACGAGCACGGGCGTGCGCAGGCCGTGCCGCGGCATCCGTCGCTTGCGTACGATGAGGGGATGCAGCAGCAGAACCCGCTCGACGACCCCGCCGCCGACCCGTTCGCCGTCGCACGCGACGCGGCCGCCCGCATCGCGGAGCTCACCGGCGTGGAGCGCCACGACCTCGCCCTCACGCTCGGCTCGGGCTGGGGCGCGGCCGCCGAGCTCATCGGCGAGACGACGCACACCATCCCTGCCCACGAGGTGCCCGGCTTCTCGAAGCCCGCGCTCGAGGGGCACGTCGGCACGCTGCGATCGGTCGCGCTGCCGAACGGGCGCCGCGCGCTCGTCATCGGCGCCCGTACGCACTACTACGAGGGCCACGGCGTGCGCCGGGTCGTGCACTCCGTACGCACCGCCGCGGCCGCGGGCGCGACGACGATGATCCTCACCAACGGCGCCGGCGGCATCCGGGAGACGTGGTCCGCGGGCACGCCCGTGCTGATCAGCGACCACATCAACCTCACGGTCGACTCGCCGCTCGAGGGAGCCACGTTCGTCGACCTCACCGACCTGTACTCGTCGCGCCTGCGGGCGCTCGCGCACGAGGTCGACCCGACGCTCGACGAGGGCGTCTACGTGCAGTTCCGCGGCCCGCACTACGAGACCCCGGCCGAGGTGCGGATGGCACGGGCCATCGGCGGCGACATCGTGGGCATGTCGACCGCGCTGGAGGCGATCGCGGCCCGCCAGGCCGGAATGGAGGTGCTCGGCATGTCACTCATCACGAACCTCGCCGCGGGCATCCAGACGACCCCGCTCAGCCACCAGGAGGTCATCGAGGCCGGCCGCGCCGCCGAGTCCCGCATCTCAGACCTGCTCGCGAAGATCGTCGCGGCGATCTGACCGCCGCCCCGCACCCATTCGACTCCGCGGGGCACGCCCCGCCGCCGTGACCGAGAGAGAAGGCAACGGATGCCGCAGCTCACCGATGACGACCGGATCGCCCTCGCCGAGGCGTGGATCGCCCAGGACCCCGACGCCGAGACCCGCGACGAGCTCGCCGCGATCGTCGCGCGGGTGCGCGGCGGGGACGCCGCGGCATCCGCGGATCTCGCCGACCGGTTCGACGCGCGACTCGCGTTCGGAACAGCGGGCCTGCGCGGCGAGATCGCCGCGGGCCCGAACCGCATGAACCGGGTGCTCGTGTCGCAGGGGGCCGCGGGCCTGGCCGCCCACCTCCTCGAGCGGGCGACGGATGCCGCCCCGTCGGTCGTCGTCGGCTACGACGGCCGCCGCAACTCCGAGGTGTTCGCACGCGACGTGGCCGAGGTCATGTCGGGCGCCGGCGTCCGCGCGACCCTGCTGCCGCGGATGCTGCCGACGCCCGTGCTCGCGTTCGCGGTGCGTCACCTCGGCACGTCGGCGGGCGTGATGGTGACCGCGTCGCACAACCCGCCCGACGACAACGGCATGAAGGTGTACCTGGGCGGCGACGACCAGGGCACGCAGATCGTCGCGCCCGCCGACGCCGAGATCGCCGCGCACATCACGCGCGTGGCCGAGACGATTCGCGTGCCCGACCTGCCGCGCGACGCGTTCGAGACCGCTCCCGAGTCGGTGGTCGACGCCTATGTGAGTGCGACGGCGGCGGTGGCATCCGCCCCGCAGGTGCAGCCACGAGTCGTGTACACGGCCATGCACGGCGTCGGCTGGGAGACGCTGCGTCGCGTGCTCGATGCCGCCGGGTTCGGCGCGCCCACGCTCGTCGCCGCGCAGATCGAGCCCGACGGCCGCTTCCCGACCGTCGCCTTCCCGAATCCGGAGGAGCCGGGCGCGATGGACCTCTCGTTCGAGGCGGCGCGCGAGTCCGGCGCCGACCTGGTCATCGCGAACGATCCCGACGCCGACCGGCTCGCGATCGCGGTCCCCGACGTGTCCGAGGCGAGCGGATGGCGCCGCCTCACCGGCAACGAGGTCGGGCTGCTGCTCGGATGGCAGGTCGCCGAGCAGGCCGCCGCCGCCGGACGCGACGGCACGCTCGCGTGCTCGATCGTCTCCTCCCCCGGCCTCGAGACGGTGGCACGGGCGCACGGGCTGCGGTTCTCCGCCACGCTCACGGGGTTCAAGTGGATCTCGCGCGCGCCCGGACTCCTGTTCGGCTTCGAGGAGGCGCTCGGCTACCTCGTGAACCCCGACACGGTCCGCGACAAGGACGGCATCTCGGCGGCCGTCGCGTTCCTCTCGCTCGCCGCGCGTCTCGCCGCGGAGGGCCGCACCATCGCCGACCACCTGGACGACTTCGTCGAGCGCTTCGGCTGCTTCGCGTCGGCGCAGGTGTCGATCCGGGTCACCGACCTGTCACGGATCGCCGAGGTCATGGCGCGCCTGCGGGCTGCGCCTCCGGCCGAGGTGGGCGGCATGCGCGTCACGGCCGTCGAGGACCTCGCGCTCGGCCTCGACGGGCTCCCCCCGTCCGATGTCCTCCGCCTCCGCCTCGAGGGCGGGGCGCGCGTGATGGTGCGGCCGAGCGGCACCGAGCCCAAGCTCAAGGTCTACATCGACGCGGCCGCGTCCGACGGGTCGGTCTCGGAGCGGCGCGCCGCGGCATCCGACGTGGTCGCGCGCCTCGAGGCGGGAATGAAGGAACTGGTCGCCTGAGCCGCCGGCCCGGGCTCGCGCCCGGCCGGGGAAGGTGCGCGTCGGGCCGCGTCAGCCGAGCGAGGCGTCGAGCTTGCCGCCGATCTCGTCGACGTCGAAGTAGTTGTCGACCTCGATGATCTCGGCCCCCGTACGACCGAGCGCCTCGCGGACCCGGGCGGCGAGCTCGGTCGAGGTGAGCACGACCTGCGCGTCGGCGGCCGCCTCGCGTATGCCCGCGAGGTCGCTCGCATCGACGTCGGCGGTCAGTCCGAGCCGGCCGAGCGCGCGCTCGGCGTTCGCCTTCAGGATCGCGGAGGTGCCCACGCCGACGCCGCACACCGCGACGATCCTCATGACGGTGCCCCTGCGGCGTCCGACACCGGTCGCCCGACGCCGGGCTCGCCGTCGAAGACCTGCCGCACCTGGTCGATCGTGGTCGCCGAGGCGAGCCGCTCGATCGCGGTGCGCTCGTTGAAGACGTTCGCGAGCCCGGCGACGCTCGCGACGTGCTCGTCGGCGCCGGTCACCGCGAGGCCCACGACCACGTGGACCGGATCGTTGTGCGGGTGTCCGAACGGCACGGGTTCAGCGAGGATGACCACGGACAGGCCGTTCCGGACCACGTCGGGACCGGGCCGGGCGTGCGCGAGCGCGAGGCCGGGGGCGATGACGATATAGGCGCCGAACTCCTCGAGCACCCCGACCATCCGCTCGGTGTACGCCTCGCGCGTCGCGCCGGACCGGGTGAGCGCGCGCCCGGCCGAACGCACGGCCGCGCGCCACTCGGTCGCGTCGTCGCCGAGGACGATCGCGGAGTCGGGAAGCGGGGGAAGGGTCATCTGGTTCCGTTCAGCGTGATGCGGTGGTGCGGTGGTCCGGACCGGGGCGGCCGGCCGCTCAGGCCTCGTCGAATCCGTCCTGGATCTGCTCGGCCAGGTCCTCGCGCTCGTCGAGCGGGAGGAACGCGGCGGCGGCGGCGTTGAGCTGGAAGATCTCGAAGTCGTCGACGTCGTATCCGAACGCGTCGGACAGCAGTGCGAGTTCCTTCGTGAGCGAGGTGCCCGACTGCAGCCGGTTGTCGGTGTTCACCGTCACGCGGAACCCGAGCTGGTAGAGCAGGTCGAACGGGTGGTCGACGAGCTCGTCGCCCCATGCAGCGATCGCGCCGGTCTGCAGGTTCGACGACGGACTGGCCTCGAGGGCGATCTCGCGGTCGCGCACCCATTGCGCGACGGGGCCGAGCGACACGTAGGTGTTCTCGTCGTCCTGTCGCTCGATCGTGAGGTCCTCCGCGAGGCGCACGCCGTGGCCGAGTCGCAGCGCGCGACCGTCGAAGAGGGCGCCGCGGATGGACTCGAGTCCGTCGGCCTCGCCGGCGTGCACCGTGACCGGCATGAACCGGGTCGCGAGGAAGTCGAACGCGGTCCGGTGCCGACTGGGCGGGAAGCCCGCCTCTGCCCCTGCGATGTCGAAGCCGACGACCCCGCGGTCTCGGTGGCGCACCGCGAGTTCGGCGATCTCGAGGCCGCGGTCGGCGTGCCGCATGGCCGTGACGAGCTGCCCCACGCGGATGCGGTGACCCTGGCGCCGCAGGTCCTCGACGCCCTCCTCGAGGCCTTCCTGCACCGCCTCGACCGTCTCGTCGAGGCTGAGCCCGCGGGTCAGGTGCTGCTCGGGCGCCCAGCGAACCTCGCCGTAGATGACGCCGTCGGCGGCGAGGTCGTGGACGCACTCGCGCGCGACCCGCGCGAGGCCGCCGCGGGTCTGCATGACCGCGGTGGTCAGGTCGAAGGTCTTCAGGTACTCGACGAGCGAGCCCGAGTTGGACTGGTCGGAGAACCAGGTGCCCAGCGACTCGGCGTCGCCGGCGGGAAGCTCGAGCCCGACCTCGTCGGCGAGTTCGATCAACGTCTGCGGCCGGAGCCCGCCGTCGAGGTGATCGTGCAGTGAGATCTTCGGCAACGAGCGGATGTCGGTGCCGTCGCCCTCGATCCGGTAGTCGGTCGCATGCGTGTCCACCCCATCACGATACCGGCGGAAGCCGTACCCGACGTGGGCGATTTCCGCGGGGGTCAGCGCCCGATGCGGTCGGCGATGAGCGGACCGCCGTCCAGCACCTCGTCACCGGGATCACCGATCGACCACGCGCCCTCGACCGCTTCCAGCGCTCGGGCGAACCGCGCGGGCTCGTCGGCGTGCAGCGTGAACAGCGGCTCCCCCTTCCGGACGGCGTCGCCGGGCTTGGCGTGCAGGTCGATGCCGGCGGCGTGCTGCACCGGGTCCTCCTTGCGGGCGCGGCCCGCGCCGAGGCGCCACGCGGCGATCCCGAACGGCAGTGCCTCCTGCTGCACGAGCACGCCGTCGCGGTCGGCGCTGACGACGTGCTGCTCCTTCGCGACCGGAAGGTCGGCGTCGGGGTCGCCGCCCTGCGCGCGGATGGCCGCGCGCCAGGTGTCCATGGCACGGCCGTCGTCGAGCGCCGCCTCCACGTCCTCGTCCGGCCGGCCGGCGAGGGCGAGCATCTCGCGCGCGAGGGCGACGGTGAGCTCGCGGATGTCGGCGGGCCCGCCGCCGGCGAGCACTTCGACGGACTCGCGGACTTCGTTCGCGTTGCCGATGGTGAGGCCGAGCGGGACGTTCATGTTCGTCAGGAGGGCGGACGTCGCCACTCCCGCGTCCTCGCCGAGCGCGACCATGGTGCGGGCGAGCTCCCGCGAGCGCTCGATCTCCTGCAGGAACGCGCCGGAGCCGAACTTCACGTCGAGCACGAGCGCGCCGGTGCCCTCGGCGATCTTCTTCGACATGATCGACGACGCGATGAGCGGGATCGCCTCGACGGTGCCCGTGATGTCGCGGAGGGCGTACAGCTTCTTGTCGGCGGGCGCGAGCCCGGCGCCCGCGGCGCAGATGACGCCGCCGACGTCGCGGAGCTGGGCGAACATCTCGTCGTTGGTGAGTTCGGCGCGCCAGCCGGGGATGGACTCGAGCTTGTCGAGCGTGCCGCCCGTGTGCCCCAGCCCGCGGCCGGACAACTGCGGAACCGCGACGCCGAACGTGGCGACGAGGGGCATGAGCGGCAGCGTGATCTTGTCGCCGACGCCGCCCGTGGAGTGCTTGTCGGTCGTGGGCTTGCCGAGTCCGGAGAAGTCCATGCGCTCGCCCGAGGCGATCATCGCCATCGTGAGGTCGCGGATCTCGCGCCGGGTCATGCCCTTGAGGAAGATCGCCATCGTCATCGCCGACATCTGCTCGTCGGCCACGTACCCGCGCGTGTAGGCGTCGACGAGCCAGTCGATCTGGCCGGTCGAGAGTTCGCCGCCGTCGCGCTTCGTTCGGATCAGGTCGACGGCATCGAACGCCTCGACTGCGGTCATTCGGTCTCTCCTCGGAACTCGGCGAGCTGGCGCGGCCCGAACGCGTCGGGGAGCACCTGGTCGATGGTCTTCACGCCCGAGACGGTCTCGAGCAGCATCCCCTCGGCGGAGTGCTCGTACAGCAGTTGCCTGCAGCGCCCGCAGGGCATGAGGACGTTTCCGTGCCCGTCGACGCAGGTGAACGCGGTGAGCTTGCCGCCCCCGGACATCACGAGCGCCGACACGAGCGAGCATTCGGCGCACAGCGTGACGCCGTACGAGGCGTTCTCCACATTGCATCCGCTCACGACCCGGCCGTCGTCGGCGATGGCCGCCGCGCCGACGGGGAACTGGGAGTACGGGACGTAGGCCTTCGCCATCGCCTCGCGGGCGATCTCGCGGAGGTGGTCCCAGTCGGTCGCGTGCTGGGCGGTCATGGTGCTCCCGTCGTCAGGACTTGATGTACGGCTTGCCGGCGGCGGCGGGACCACGCACCTTGCCGACGAGGCCGGCCACGGCGAGGATCGTGACCACGTACGGCAGCATGAGCATGAACTCGCTCGGCACGGGCGAGCCCATGACCGACAGCGTGTTCTGCAGGTTCGACGCGAAGCCGAACAGCAGCGCGGCGAGCGTCGCCTTGATCGGGTCCCACTGGCCGAAGATGACGGCCGCGAGGGCGATGAAGCCGGCGCCCGCGGTCATCTCCTTGTTGAACGCGCCGACGGCGCCGAGTGTGAAGAACGCGCCGCCGAGTCCCGCGATGGAACCGGCGAGGGCGACGTTCCAGAACCGCGTTCGGGCGACGTTGATGCCGACCGTGTCGGCGGCCTGCGGGTGCTCGCCGACCGATCGGAGGCGCAGGCCCCACTTGGTGTGGAAGAGGCCGAAGTACACGAGCGCGACGATGGCGTACATGAGGTAGACGATGATCGTCTGGCGGAAGAACATCGGCCCGATCAGGGGGATCTCCGAGAGCAGCGGGATCGGGATGCGATCGAGGCGCGGCGGCGAGTTCAGCAGGCTCGCGTTCGGGGCGAGCACCTGCGAGAACAGGAAGCTCGTGAGGCCGATCACCAGCACGTTCAGCACGACGCCGACGATGACCTGGTCGACGAAGTACTTGATCGAGAACGCCGCGAGCACGAACGCGACGAGCACGCCGGCGACGGCGGCGGCCGCGAGGCCGACGAGCGGTCCGAGGAACTGCTGGCCGATGACGGACGCCACGAGCGCCGAGGTGAACGCGCCGGCGAGAAGCTGGCCCTCGATGGCGATGTTGATGATGCCGACCCGCTCGGAGATGACGCCGCACAGCGCACCGAAGATGAGCGGGACCGACAGGCTCAGCGCACCCGCGAGCAGGCCCGGCATCGGCACGATCGGCGTCCGCGCGCCCGCGGCCGCCCACGTGAGGAAGGCCATGAGGGCGACGAGTGCGAACACGATGATGAGCCACAGCGGCACGTTCCGCCGGGCGCGGACGAACATCGCCGCGCTGGCGGTGATCAGCACGAGCAGGGCGATGCTGATCCAGCTGAAGACGACGCCGTTGAGCACCAGCTCGGGGAGCTGGATCAGGTCGCTGCGCGTGGAGAGCCGGAAGGTCGCGTCACCGTCGTGGGGCGAGGCGAGGAACAGGATCGCGAGCAGGAGGGTGACGATTGCGAAGGCGATCGGCGCCTTCCAGCTGACGACCACGGTGGTGTCGAGCCGCGGCGTGGACGTCGTGGCATGGTGCTGCGTGGGAGCGGTCACTTCGCCGCCACCTCCTCCTTGCGCGGGGTCCGCGTTCGCTTGGGCTTGGGCTTGCCGCCCGGCTGCGGCAGGCGGAAGATCGCGCGCACGAGCGGGGGCGCCGCGATGAACAGCACGATGAGGGACTGGACGACGAGGACGATGTCGATGGGCACGCCCTCGGCGGCCTGCATCGCGAAGCCGCCGGCCTTGAACGCGCCGAACAGGAGGCCCGCCGCCAGGATGCCGAACGGCGTCGACCGTCCGAGCAGGGCGACGGTGATCGCATCGAACCCGATGCCCGCGTCGATGCCCGACGAGAAACCGGTCGTGACGGTGCCGAGCACCTGGTGCACGCCGGCGAGCCCGATGAGCGCACCCGAGATGAGCATCGCGTAGACGTACATCGACTTGACGTTGATGCCCGCCACGCGCGCGGCGTGCGGGTTGTGGCCGACCGCGCGGAACTTGAACCCGAGTGCCGACCGGTCGAGGATCCACCAGACGAGGAACACGGCGGCGATCGACAGGAGGAAGCCGAAGTGCAGGTTGAGCTGCGGGCCGGGCAGCAGGTCGGGGAAGACGGCGGTGTCCTTCATCGGCGGCGTCTTGGGGTTGTTCGACCCGGGCGCCTGCAGCAGGCCGGGCGTCCGCAGCATCCACGACACGAGGTACAGCGCGACGTAGTTGAGCATGATGGTCACGATGACCTCGTGCGCTCCGGTGCGCGCCTTCAGCAGGCCCGCGATGCCGGCCCACAGGGCGCCCGCGAGCATGCCCACCAGCACCGCGACCACCATGTGGAGGCCCCACGGCAGGTCGAACGAGAACGCGACCCACCCGGCGCCCGCCGCGGCGAGCAGCATCTGGCCGCGGCCACCGATGTTGAACATGCCCACGCGGAACGCCAGGCCGACGCCCAGGCCCGCCGCGATCAGCGGTGCGGCGAACTTCAGGGTCTCGGTGAGCGGGCGGATGCCGGCGATGAAGTCGTCACGACGGAAGTTGTATATCGAGCCCTGGAAGAACGCGGCGTATGCGCCGCCGACCGAATCCCAGATGGCGACGAAGGTGTCGCCGGGGCGGGCGAAGAAGTAGCCGGATGCCGCCTGCACGCGCTCGTCGGTGAACGCGATCATGACGGCGCCGACGATGAGGGCGAGCACGACCGCGAGCACCGAGATGATCGCGTTACCGGTCACGATGCGCTGGAAGGCCTCGTGCCAGCGCGACGGCGGCTCGGCATCCGGCTCCGGCTCGAGGGTCGGATCGGACGGCGGGACCTTGTGGTCGGTCTCCAGCGCCACGTCGGGGTCGTTGACGTTGCTCATGCGACGGCTCCTTCGGGGCTCGGTGCGGGCGCGGAGGGCGGCGCTTCGCCGGCCATCATGAGGCCGAGCACGTCGCGGGGCGTGTCACCTGGGACGATGCCCACGACCCTGCCGCGGTACATGACCATGATCCGGTCGGCGAGCGCGGTGACCTCGTCGAGCTCGGTCGACACCACGACGACCGGCACCCCGGTGTCGCGCGCTTCGATGATGCGCTTGTGGATGAACTCGATGGAGCCGACGTCGACGCCGCGCGTCGGCTGGGCGGCGACGAGCAGCCGCAGGTCGCGGCTGAGCTCGCGGGCCAGCACGACCTTCTGCTGGTTGCCGCCGGAGAGACGCCCGACCTTGGTGTCGATGCCAGGGGTGCGGACGTCGAACTCGGCGACCTTCTCGGTGGCGAACTCGGCGAGGAACCCGTGCTGGACGTTGCCCGCCTTCACGAACGGTGGGCCCTCGGCGCGGTCGAGCATGAGGTTCTCGGCAACGGTGAACTCGCCGACGAGGCCGTCCTCCGTCCGGTCCTCGGGCACGAAGCCGACGCCGGCGTCGAGGATGCGGCGGACCGAGTGCCTCGTGATCTCCTCGCCGTCGAGCCGGATGGTGCCCTGCACGCGCGGCTGGAGGCCGACGAGCGCCTCGGTCAACTCGGTCTGGCCGTTGCCCTGGACGCCCGCGACCGCGAGCACCTCGCCGCGGCGCACGCTGAAGCTCACGTCGTTGACGACGAGCTGGCCGATGGGGTCGATGACGCTCAGGTGCTCGACGGCGAGCGCCTCGTCGCCGAGCTGCGGTTCCTCCTTCTGCACAGTGAGCTCGACGGCGCGGCCCACCATGAGCGAGGCGAGCTCGGCGTTCGTCGCCGTGGGCCGCGCCTCGCCGACGACCTTGCCGAGGCGGATGACCGTGATGCGGTCGGCGACCTCGCGCACCTCGCGGAGCTTGTGGGTGATGAACACGATCGACGCGCCCGTCTCCTTCAGCTGGCGCATGATGCCCATGAGTTCGTCGGTCTCCTGCGGTGTCAGCACGGCCGTCGGCTCGTCGAACACGAGCACGCGCGCATCGCGCGAGAGCGCCTTGATGATCTCGACGCGCTGCTGCACGCCCACCGGCAGGTCGTCGACGAGCGCGTCGGGGTCGACGTCGAACCCGAACCGCTCGCTGATCTCGCGCACCTTCGCGCGAGCGGCAGGCAGGTCGAGCCGGCCGGCCGCCTTGGTCTCCTCGTGGCCGAGCATGACGTTCTCGGCGACCGTGAACACGGGGATCAGCATGAAGTGCTGGTGCACCATGCCGATGCCGGCGCGCATCGCGTCGCCGGGGCCGTCGAAGTGCTGGACCTGGCCGTCGAGCGCGATCTCGCCCTCGTCGGCCGCGTAGAGGCCGTAGAGCACGTTCATCAGCGTCGACTTGCCCGCGCCGTTCTCACCGAGGAGAGCGTGGATCTCCCCCGCCTCGACGGTGAGGTCGATGTGGTCGTTCGCCACCAGGGAACCGAACTTCTTCGTGATTCCTCGGAGTTCGAGTTTCATGCCACCGATCCTAGTTCTCGGACCGCGATTCGCAGCGGTCGTGCGCCGAAGTGCGCCGATGCGCGGCCGACGCTGCTCAGATGTTGCGAGTGCCGCGCACCCGCAGGAAACGACGAAGGGAGGCCGGCGACCGCCGACCTCCCTTCGCGCCCGGATTACTCCTGCGAGGCCAGGTACGACTCGACGACGATGTCGCCGGCGATGATCTGCGCCTGCAGGTCCTCGATCTCCGTGTTCAGCTCGTCCGAGACCGCGTCCTCGAAGTCGTGGTACGGCGCGAGGCCGACGCCCTCGTTCTCGAGCGTGCCGATGAACGGCTCAGCCGAGAACTCGCCGTTGCCGGCAGCGACGAGCGCCTCGTACGTGCCGACGTCGATGCCCTTGCGGATCGAGGTGAGCAGCAGGTCGCCGACCGACGGGTCGGTCTCGTACACGTCGGCGTCGACGCCGAGCAGCATGATCTCGCGGTTGGCGTCGCGGATCGCGGCCGCAGCGCTCTGGTAGATCGGGCCGCCGACGGGCAGGAGCACGTCGACGTTCTGGTCGATGAGTCCCTGCGCGACCTGGCGAGCGGTGTCGTTCGCCTCGAAGCCGCCGGTGAAGGAGCCGTCCTGGGCCTCGCGGTCCCAGCCGATGACCTGGACGTCGGTGCCCTTGGCCTCGTTGTAGTAGTCGACGCCCTGGGCGAAGCCGTCCATGAAGATCGACACGGTCGGGATGTTGATGCCGCCGAAGGTGCCGACGGCGCCGGTCTCGGACATCCCCGCCGAGAGGTAGCCCGCGAGGAACGCGGCCTGGGCGGTGTCGAAGATGATCGGCTTGATGTTCTCGGCGTCGGTGGTGCCGTCGAAGTCCTGGTCGACGGTGTCGTCGATCGAGACGTACTCGATGTCGGGGTTCGCGGTCGCCGACTCGAGCGCGGCCGGCGCGAGCAGGAAGCCGACCGTCACGATCGTGTCGCAGCCCTGGTCGACCAGGTTCTGGAGGTTCGAGGGGTAGTCGGTCTCGGCCGCCGACTCGACCTCGATGTAGTCGGTGCCGAGCTCCTCGGCGGCACGCTGCATGCCCTCGAGGCCGAGCTGGTTGAACGACTTGTCGTCGAAGCCGCCGGCATCGGAGACCATGCAGGGCAGGTAGTCGAGCGCCTCGCCGCCGTCGGCCTCGTCGGTCTCCTCGGGTGCCGAGGCACAGCCGGCGAGCAGTGCGACCGCACCGAGCGTCGCCAGGCCGCTGACCGCGGCCTTCTTGAACGTGAACGTCACAGTGTCCTCCAAAAGACGCAACCCCGAACGGGTCTCGGGGACCGAGAGTCACGTTATCCGAACTTGGGTCGGCCGCCATGGGTCCTCAGGCCCCATCGGCCAATGGTTATGAAGCCGCGACATTCTGCTCATATGAGCACGATTCGGTCACCCCCGAGCGGGGGACGCGGCATCCGATCAGGGCGTCGAGGGCGACTCGACGACCAGTTCGCCGGCGATGATCGCCTGCCGGATCCCCTCGAGTTCGCCCTGCAATTCGGGCGGTACGAGCGACTCGAGGTCGTGGAACGGCGCGAGGTCGACACCGCCGTTCTCGAGCGTGCCGACGTACGACTCGTTCGTGAACGCGTCGGACTGCACGTCCCCGACGATCTCGACCATCGCCTGCTGGGTGTTCTTCAGCACGCTCGTGAGGAGCACGGGCCGGAACTCGGCCGGCAGCGTCTCGTAGCCGTCGCTGTCGACCCAGATGACGGAGACGCCGTCGCGCTCGACCGCCGCCGCCGCCGCTCCCTCGCCGACCTGCCCGGCGACGGGGAGGATCACGTCGGCGCCCTGGTCGATGAAGCCCTCGGTGAGCACCTTGCCCTTGTTGATGTCCTCGAAGTCGCCCGTGAACGAGCCGTCCTGGGTCGCCTTGTTCCAGCCGAGCGCCCGCACGTCGGTGCCGTGCACCTCGTTGTATCGGGCGACGCCGTCGACGAACCCGTCCATGAACAGCGTCACGGGCGGCTGGTTTCCGCCGCCGAAGGTCGCGACCACGCCGGACTTCGACACGCCCGCGGCCAGGTACCCCGCGAGGTACGACGCCTGGGCCGTGTCGAAGACGACGGGCTTGATGTTCTCGCCCTCCACGGTCTCGTCGACGATCGCGAAGGCGATGTCGGGATTCCTTCCGGCCTGGTCGACCGTCGCGTCGGCGAGCTCGTACCCGACGGTCACGACGAGGCCGCAGCCCGAGTCCACCGCCTGCTGCACGTTCGGGGCCAGGTCGGTCTCGCTCGTCGAGACGAGTGCCTCGGCGTCGACGCGGTACTCATCCTCCGCCTGCTGCAGGCCCTCCCAGCTCGACTGGTTGAACGACCGGTCCTCGAGTCCCCCCGAGTTCGTGACCATCCGCACGCAGCCGTCGGCGGCCGCGCCGTCGTCGCCGGGTTCGGGCGCCTGCCCGCAACCGCTGAGGGCGACGGATGCCGCGACGAGGGCGGCTCCGAACCAGAGGGAACTGCGCACCGGCATCCGTCGACCGCCTTCCCGTGCCTACAGCACGTCGTTCGAGCCGCCGAGCCGCAACGCGTCGACGACCGCCTTCACCCGCTGGGCGTGCTCGCTCGTGGTGACGAGCAGCGCGTCGGGCGTGTCCACGACGACGATATCGCGGACGCCGATGAGGCTGATCACCCGGTCGGAGCGGCTGACGACGATGCCGCTCGACGCGTCCGAGAGGACGCGCGCGTTCTCGCCGAGGATCGCGAGCTCGCCCGAGCGCCCGGAGGTGTTGAGCTTGGCGAGCGATGCGAAGTCGCCGACGTCGTCCCATTGGAAGTGACCGCGGATGACGGCCATCCGGCCGGCCGCCGCCGCCGGCTCGGCGACCGAGTAGTCGATCGCGATCTTCTCGATCGTGGGCCAGATCCGGTCGACCGCGGGTCCGCGCGTCGTGGGGTCGTCCCAGGCCTCGGCGAGCTCGACGAGGCCCGCATGCAGTTCGGGCTTCGTGCGTGCGATCTCCTCGAGGAGCAGGTCGGCGCGCGCGATGAACATCCCCGCGTTCCAGAGGTGGCGGCCGCCGGCGAGGTACTCCCGGGCGGTCTCGAGGTCGGGCTTCTCGACGAAGCTCGACACGGCCGAGACGTGCTCGTGGCCGCCGAGCTCGAGCGGGTCGCCGCACTCGATGTACCCGAACCCGACGGCGGGCTCGGTCGGCGTGATCCCGATCGTCGCGATGTACCCGGCGTCGGCCACGGCCACGGCGGCCGTGACCGCCTCGCGGAACAGGGCCGTGCCCGAGATCACGTGGTCGGCGGCGAACGAACCGATGATCACGCCGGGCTCGCGTCGCTCGAGGATCGCCGCGGCCAGGCCGATGGCGGCCGTCGAGTCCCGCGGCTCGCTCTCGAGCACGATGTTCTCGTCGGCGAGCTCGGGCAGCTGGGCCTCGACCGCGGCCCGGTGCGCCCGGCCGGTGACGACCATGATGCGCTGCTCGCCCGAGAGCGGCACCAGGCGCTGCCACGTGTCGCGCAGCAGCGTCTGGCCGGACCCGGTGAGGTCGTGCAGGAACTTCGGCGCGTCGGCGCGCGAGAGCGGCCAGAGCCGCGAGCCGACCCCGCCCGCGGGGATGACGCTGTAGAAGCGGTCGAGGGGAGCCTGTCGCATCCGTTCAGGATAGCCACGGGCCGCGGGGTGGACGCGGTGGCGACCGGAGCACTCGTCCGGCGGGATTAGACTCGGAGCCGGGCCATCGGTCCCGTCGCGCCCACAGTCGGGCGAGCGACGCACACCGCCAGGAGGGTTGTCCATGTCAACAACGACGACACGGACCCCGACCGCACCCGACGAGCCGGCGACGCAGAAGCCGGGCGGCACGCTCTACCGCGGCCGCGAGGGTATGTGGTCGTGGGTGCTGCACCGCATCACGGGAGTCGCGATCTTCTTCTTCCTCTTGGTGCACATCCTCGACACGTCGCTCGTGCGCGTGAGCCCCGAGGCCTACAACGCGGTCATCGCCGCCTACCAGACCCCGATCATGGGCCTCGGCGAGGTCGCGCTCGTGGGCGCGATCGTGTTCCACGCGTTCAACGGCCTCCGTGTCATCCTCGTCGACTTCTGGTCGTGGGCGACCCGCAACCAGAAGGTCCTCTTCTACGTGGTCATCGGACTGTGGGTGCTCACCATGCTCGCGTTCACGCCGCGCCACCTGATCAACGTCTTCAGCGAGTAGGAGCGCCGAGATGACCGTCATCGAATCCCCGCGCACCCCCGCCCGGCCCGCGCCCAGGCGCGGCGTCAACCTCGAGAAGTGGGGCTGGATCTACATGCGCGCCTCCGGCGTGATCCTGCTCGTGCTGATCTTCGGCCACCTGTTCGCCAACCTCGTGGTCGGCGAGGGCGTCAAGGCCATCGACTTCGGCTTCGTGGCCGGCAAGTGGGCCTCTCCGTTCTGGCAGTGGTGGGACGTGCTCATGCTGTGGCTCGCGCTGATCCACGGTGCCAACGGCATGCGGACGCTCGTGAACGACTACACGAACCCGGGCACCGTGCAGAAACTGCTCAAGCTCGCGCTCGTGGCATCCGCCGCCGTGCTCATCGTGCTCGGCACGCTCGTCGTGTTCACGTTCGACCCGTGCCCCGCCGGATCGCCCGCCGACCTGCTCCCCTCGTTCTGCCCCGCCGCATAGGAGTCACGTGAACCCCCAGACCGCCAGCGCCGAGTCGACGATCGTCGACGGCGTGCACCACCACCAGTTCGACATCGTCATCGTGGGCGCCGGCGGCGCCGGCATGCGCGCCGCGATCGAAGCCGGCCCCGGCGCGAAGACGGCCGTCATCTCGAAGCTGTACCCGACGCGTTCCCACACTGGCGCGGCGCAGGGCGGCATGGCGGCCGCCCTCGCGAACGTCGAGGAGGACAGTTGGGAGTGGCACACGTTCGACACCGTCAAGGGCGGCGACTACCTCGTCGACCAGGATGCCGCCGAGATCCTCGCCCGCGAGGCCATCGACGCGGTCATCGACCTCGAGAACATGGGCCTGCCGTTCAACCGCACTCCCGACGGCAAGATCGACCAGCGCCGCTTCGGCGGCCACACGCGCGACCACGGCAAGGCACCGGTCCGACGCGCGTGCTACGCCGCCGACCGCACGGGCCACATGATCCTGCAGACGCTGTTCCAGAACTGCGTCAAGCTCGGCATCGAGTTCTACAACGAGTTCTACGCGCTCGACCTCGTCATGACCGAGGTCGACGGCGTGCCCCAGCCGTCGGGCGTCGTCGCGTACGAGCTCGCGACCGGTGAGCTGCACGTCTTCCAGGCCAAGGCGGTGATCTTCGCCACCGGCGGCTTCGGCAAGATCTACAAGACCACCTCGAACGCGCACACCCTCACGGGTGACGGCGTCGGCATCATCTGGCGCAAGGGCCTTCCGCTCGAGGACATGGAGTTCTTCCAGTTCCACCCGACCGGCCTCGCGGGCCTCGGCATCCTCCTCACCGAGGGTGCGCGCGGCGAGGGCGCGATCCTCCGCAACGCCTCCGGCGAGCGGTTCATGGAGCGCTACGCGCCCACCATCAAGGACCTCGCGCCGCGCGACATCGTCGCGCGCTGCATGGTCCAGGAGGTCGCGGAGGGGCGCGGCGCCGGCCCGAACAAGGACTACGTGCTGCTCGACTGCACGCACCTCGGCGCCGAGGTCCTCGAGACCAAGCTGCCCGACATCACCGAGTTCGCGCGCACCTACCTCGGCGTCGACCCGGTGTACGAGCCCGTACCGGTGATGCCGACCGCGCACTACGCCATGGGCGGCATCCCCACCAACGTCGAGGCCGAGGTGCTGCGCGACAACACGACCGTCGTCCCGGGCCTCTACGCCGCCGGCGAGTGCGCGTGCGTCTCCGTCCACGGGTCGAACCGCCTCGGCACGAACTCGCTGCTCGACATCAACGTGTTCGGCAAGCGCGCCGGCCGCAACGCCGTCGCGTACGTCAACTCGGGCGTCGACTTCACGCCGCTGCCCGACGACCCGGCGGGCGACATCCGCCGCATGCTCGAGATGCTCCACGACTCGAACGGCACCGAGCGGATCGCGGCGATCCGCAAGGAGCTGCAGGACGAGATGGACAAGGGCGCGCAGGTGTTCCGCACCGCGGAGTCGCTCACGCACGTGGCATCCGTCATCGCCGGCCTTCGCGACCGCTACCGCAACATCGCCGTGCAGGACAAGGGCAAGCGGTTCAACACCGACCTGCTCGAGGCCGTCGAGCTCGGGTTCCTGCTCGACCTCGCCGAGGTCGTCGTCGAGTCGGCGCGCAACCGCGAGGAGAGCCGCGGCGGCCACATGCGCGACGACTTCCCCGACCGCGACGACGCGAAGTTCATGCAGCACACGATGGCGTACCTGTCGGGCGACCCGCACTCGTCGATCGCCTCCGATCACATCCGGCTCGACTGGAAGCCGGTGACGATCACCCGATACCAGCCGATGGAGAGGAAGTACTGACGTGACGACCGCCACGCTCGAGACCACGTCGACGGATGCCGCGCTGCAGTCGTTCACCGTCACGTTCCTGATCCGCCGGTTCGATCCCGAGGTCGACTCGGAGCCGCGCTGGCAGGACTTCGACGTCGAGATGTACGCGACCGACCGCGTGCTCGACGCCCTGCACAAGATCAAGTGGGAGCAGGACGGCTCGCTGACGTTCCGCCGGTCGTGCGCGCACGGCATCTGCGGCTCGGACGCGATGCGCATCAACGGCCGCAACCGCCTCGCGTGCAAGACGCTCATCAAGGACCTCGACATCACGAAGCCGATCTACGTCGAGGCGATCAAGGGCCTGCCGCTCGAGAAGGACCTCGTCGTCGACATGGAGCCGTTCTTCGCGAGCTACCGCGAGGTGCAGCCGTTCCTGCAGGCGAGCACCACGCCCGAGCCGGGCAAGGAGCGCATCCAGGACGTCGCCGCGCGCGAGCGCTTCGACGACACGACGAAGTGCATCCTGTGCGCCGCGTGCACCTCGTCGTGCCCGGTCTTCTGGACCGACGGGCAGTACTTCGGCCCCGCGGCGATCGTGAACGCGCACCGGTTCATCTTCGACTCGCGCGACGACGAGGCGAAGGTGCGCCTCGACATCCTGAACGACAAGGAGGGCGTGTGGCGCTGCCGCACGACCTTCAACTGCACCGACGCATGCCCGCGCGGCATCGAGGTGACCAAGGCGATCGCCGAGGTCAAGCAGGCGATCCTGCGCGGGAAGCCGTAGACGTCGTCGATTCACGACGGGGCCGGCGTCAGCATGCCGGCCCCGTCGTCGTCCGCCACGCGGCGTTCTGGCTAGGGTGATCGCGTGGGAGATCGCGGTGACGTGGGGCGCGACGCCGGGGATGCGTCCGCGAAGGGCTCGACGCGCCACTCCAACGGGGTCGACCTGCGTCAGCGGTTCGACGAGCCGATCGCGCGCGTGACCGATCTCACTCGCCGCACGATGGAGATCTTCCCGGTGCGCGTGTGGCGGCACTTCCTGCAGCGCAACGGCTTCCTGCTCTCGGCGGGCATGAGCTACCAGGCGTTGTTCGCGACGTTCGCGGCGATCTACGTCGCGTTCGCGATCGCCGGACTGTGGCTCGTCTCGAGCCCCGACACGCTCGGCGCGCTCGTGACGCTGATCAACACCTATGCGCCCGGGCTCATCGGCCCCGACGGGCTGATCACGACCGACGACCTCGTCGAGGTCACCGAGGCGAGCACGAGCCTGTTCGGGCTGACCGGCGCCGTCGCCCTCGCCGGCCTGATCTGGACCGCCATCAGCTGGATCACCTATACGCGCCTGGCGGTGCGGAGCACCTTCGGCCTGCCGCGGGACGATCGCTCGTACGTGCTGCTCAAGACCCGCGACTTCCTCGCCTCGCTGGCATTCGGGCTCGCGCTCGTCGTCGCCGCCCTGCTGTCGATCGTCGCGACCACGTTGCTCGACGCGCTGCTCGACCTCCTTGGGCTCCCGGCGGATGCCGCCTCGCCGGTGATGTCGAACGGCCTGCGCCTGGGTTCCCTCGTGGTCGTCTTCGTCATCGACACGATCGCGCTGGCGGTGCTGTTCCGTTTCCTCTCCGGAGCCGCGGTTCCGTGGCGGAGGATGTGGACCGGCTCCCTGCTCGGCTCCGGCGCGCTCAGCGCGCTGCACGTGCTGGGCGGCGTGCTGGTCACGGCGACCACGAACAACCCGCTCCTCGCGACCTTCACCGTCTTCATCGGCCTCCTGCTGTGGTTCCGGCTCGCGAGCATCGTGATCCTCGTCGCCGCGGCGTGGATCGCGATCGAGACGGCGGACGCGGACGACACGCTCCGGCCCGTGACGCCGGACCAGCGGGCGGCCGAAGCGCTGCTCGCCCAGCGGCGGGCCGAGTCCGCCGAGCAGCGCCGCAGGGTCCGGACGATCCGCGACGCCATGGAGGACGCCGGTTGGCTGGGCTGGCTCCGCGGCCGTCGGAAGCTCGCCCGTGCCGAGGCCGACCTCGCCGACGCCGAGCTCGCCGTGGTCGACGCGGAGCGTGCTCTCGAGGCGGCGGAGGCCGAGGCGGCCGCGCGGCGGCGTCGCGGTCGGCGCCGGAACGGCGGCGTCGGCGGGCTCGCCTAGGATCGAAGTCATGCCCTCCGCCTCCCCGCTCCGCGTCGCCAGTGCCAACGTGAACGGTGTGCGGGCGGCGTTCCGGCGCGGCATGGGCGACTGGCTCGCGGCGCGAGACGTCGACATCCTCGCCCTGCAGGAGGTGCGCGCGTCGACCGACGACCTCGCGGCGCTGCTCGGCGACGAGTGGAGCATCCTGCACGACCCCGCCAGCGCGAAGGGCCGCGCGGGCGTCGCGATCGCGAGCCGCGCCGACGCGCACATCCACCGCGTCGAGCTCGGCGAGACCGACCACGACACCGCGGGTCGCTGGCTCGAGGCCGACTACGAGGTCGCGGGCCGCATCGTGACCGTCGTGAGCTGCTACGTGCCCTCGGGCGAGGCCGACTCCCCGAAGCAGGTCGAGAAGTACCGATTCCTCGATGCGATGAGCGAGCGGATGTCGCAGCTGGCCGGCCACGAGCTCGCGGTCGTCGTCGGCGACCTCAACGTGGGTCACCGCACGCTCGACATCAAGAACTGGAAGGGCAACGTCAAGCGCGCCGGCTTCCTCCCCGAGGAGCGCGCGTACTTCGACCGCTTCATGGGCGCGGAGGACGACGATGCGTACAACGCCGGCGCCGGCCTCGGCTGGGTCGACGTCGGTCGTCGCGTCGCCGGCGAGGTGCCCGGTCCCTACACGTGGTGGTCGTGGCGCGGCAAGGCGTTCGACAACGACAGCGGATGGCGGATCGACTACCAGCTCGCCACCCGCGCGCTGGCCGAGGCGGTGACGGCCTACTCCGTCGATCGCGCCGACGCGTACGACGAGCGATGGTCCGACCACTCCCCCGTCGTCGTCGACTACGCCATCTGAACCCTGAGGACCCCACCGAACATGAACTCCGCACGTCCCGTCGTCTTCTCCGGCATGCAGCCGTCGGGCGACTCGCTCCACCTCGGCAACTACCTCGGCGCGCTCGTGAACTGGGTCGCCCTGCAGGACGACCACGACCCGATCTACTGCGTCGTCGACCTGCACGCGGTCACGGTCCCGCAGGAACCGTCGGCGCTGCGCGACGCGACGCGACGCACGGCCGCGCAGTACCTCGCCGCCGGGGTCGATCCCTCGCGGTCGACGCTCTTCGTGCAGTCGCAGGTGCCCGCGCACGCGGAGCTCGCCTGGGTGCTCGGCACGCTGACCGGCTTCGGCGAGGCGAGCCGGATGACGCAGTTCAAGGACAAGTCGTCGCGCTTCGGCGCCGACTCCACGACCGTCGGCCTCTTCACCTACCCGGTGCTCATGGCCGCCGACATCCTGCTCTACGGCACGCACCTCGTGCCGGTGGGCGATGACCAGCGCCAGCACCTCGAGCTCACCCGCGACCTCGCGGGTCGCTTCAACTCGCGCTACGGCGACACCTTCGTGGTGCCCGAGGCGATGATCCCGAAGGAGTCGGCGCGGATCTACGACCTCCAGGAGCCGACGGCCAAGATGTCGAAGTCCGCGGCCAGTCCGAACGGCCTCATCAACCTGATGGACGACCCCAAGGTCATCGCGAAGCGCATCAAGAGCGCCGTCACCGACACCGAGCGCGAGATCCGCTACGACCCGCAGGCGAAACCCGGCATCGCGAACCTGCTCGACATCTACGCGACCGTGACGGGCCGGACGATTCCCGAGCTCGAGCAGGCCTACGAGGGCCGGGGCTACGGCGACCTGAAGAAGGATCTCGCCGAGGTCGTCGTCGATCGGGTCGCCCCGATCCGCGAGCGGACCCTCGAACTGATGGAGGATCCGGCCGAGCTCGACCGGCTCCTGGCGATCGGCGCCGACAAGGCGTCGGAGCGCGCCGAGCGGACGCTCGCGCAGGTGTACGACCGTGTCGGCTTCCTGCGGCGGCGGTGAGCACGACACCGCCCTCGTCATCCGCCCGCGGCCCCGGCGGCGGCCGGCCGGTGGTGCTGTTCGACCTCGACGACACGCTCATGGCGCACCGCGAGGCGGTCGCCGCGGGCATCGCCCTGCACATGCGCGAACGCGCGTACTCCGGCGACCTCGCTGCGGCGCAGGCGCTGTGGCACGAGCTCGAGGAGCGGCACTACCACTCCTATCTCGCCGGCGAACTGTCCTTCGAGGGGCAGCGCCGCGCCCGGGCGACGGACTTCGCGCTCGCCCACGGCGACGCGATCGACGACGAGACGGCCGGCGTATGGTTCGCGAGGTACTTCGAGCGCTACCGGGAGTCGTGGGCGCTGCACGACGACGTGGGCCCGGCGCTCGACGCGCTCGAGGCGGCGCTGCCCGGCGTGCGGTTCGGGATCATCACGAACGGCGAGATCGAGTTCCAGCTCGCCAAGCTCGTGCGGCTCGGACTCGAGGTCGGCCATCCGGGGCGCATCGAGCACCTCGTGGCATCCGGCGCCGAGGGCGTGACGAAGCCCGACCCGCGGATCTTCGAGGTCGCGGTCGCCCGGTTCGCCGCCGATGCGGAGGTCTGGGCGGCGGCGTACGTCGGCGACCGGCTCCGCACCGATGCGATCGGGGCGGCCCGGGCGGGACTCATCGGGGTGTGGCTCAACCGGTCGGGCGCCCGGCCGTCGGAACCCGACGCGACGGATGCCGCGGCCGCGGGCGTGCACGAGATCCGCACCCTCGCGGAGCTGCCCGGACTGCTCGCGACGGCGTTCGAGACCCCGTAGACGCGGGCACGGGCCGAGGAGCCGCGCAGCGGCCTCTCGAGACATCGCCCATCGGACGAACGGTCTCGAGACGGGGCTGCGCCCGCTCCTCGACCCGCAGGAAGGTCAGCGGACGTCGTCGTCGACCCAGTCGAGCGTCTTCGTGACGGCCTTCTTCCAGTTGCGCACGAGACGGCCCTGCTCGTCGGCGTCCATCTTCGGCTCCCAGCGACGGTCCTCCTGCCAGTTCTCAGCGAGGTCGTCGAGGTTCGACCAGAAGCCGACGGCGAGGCCCGCGGCGTACGCGGCACCGAGCGCGGTCGTCTCGGCGACGACAGGACGCACGACCGGCACGCCGAGGATGTCGGCCTGGAACTGCAGCAGGGTGTCGTTGGCCGTCGCCCCGCCGTCGACGCGCAGCTCCGTGAGGTCGATCCCTGCATCGGCGTTCACGGCTTCCACGACATCGCGCGTCTGGAACGCGATCGCCTCGAGTGCCGCCCGCGCGATGTGTCCCTTGTTCACGTACCGGGTCAGGCCGACGAGCGCGCCGCGGGCGTCCGGACGCCAGTACGGGGCGAAGAGCCCCGAGAACGCGGGCACGAAGTACGCGCCGCCGTTGTCCTCGACGGACGTCGCGAGCTCCTCGACCTCGGCGGCCGACGAGATGATCCCGAGGTTGTCGCGCAGCCACTGCACGAGCGACCCGGTGACGGCGATCGCGCCCTCGAGCGCGTAGTGCACGGGCTGGTCGCCGAGCTTGTACCCGACCGTCGTGAGCAGGCCGTTCTTCGAGTGGACGATCTCGGTGTCCGTGTTGAAGATCAGGAAGTTGCCCGTCCCGTAGGTGTTCTTCGCCTCGCCGGCCGCGAACGCGGCCTGGCCGAAGGTCGCGGCCTGCTGGTCGCCGAGGATGCCCGCGATGGGCGTCTCGCGCAGCAGGCTGGACTCCTCGACGGTGCCGTACACCTCGGACGACGACCTGATCTCCGGGAGCATGGAACGGGGCACGCCGAAGATGCCGAGGATCTCGTCGTCCCACTGCAGGGTCTCGAGGTCCATGAACAGCGTGCGGCTCGCGTTCGTGACATCCGTCGCGTGCACACCGCCGTCGACCCCGCCGGTGAGGTTCCACAGCACCCACGTGTCGGTGGTGCCGAAGAGGAGGTCACCGGCCTCGGCCTTCTCGCGGGCGCCCGGCACGTTCTCGAGGATCCAGACGATCTTGGTGCCCGAGAAGTAGGTCGCCAGCGGCAGGCCGACGTCCTGCTTGAACCGCTCGACGCCGCCGTCGGCCGCGAGGCGGTCGACGATGGGCTGCGTGCGGGTGTCCTGCCAGACGATCGCGTTGTACACCGGTTCGCCGGTGTTCCTGTCCCAGACCACGGCGGTCTCGCGCTGGTTGGTGATGCCGACCGCGGCGATGTCGTGCCGGGTCAGGTCGGCCTTGCCGAGGGCCTGCCCGATGACCTCGCGCGTGTTGCGCCAGATCTCCATCGGGTCGTGCTCGACCCAGCCGGCCTTGGGGAAGATCTGCTCATGCTCGAGCTGCCCGGTCGAGACGATCGAGCCCTTCTTGTCGAAGATGATCGCGCGCGACGAGGTGGTGCCCTGGTCGATCGCGAGGATGTGGTCAGCCATCTGAGAACTCCGTTGCTGTCAGTGAATGGATGAGGTGATGCGGTGGTGGGTGAGCGGATGCCGCGAGGTCAGCCGAGCACCGGCAGCAGCGGGATCGCCGCCCAGCCGGCGAGCACGCCGCCGATGACGGGGCCCACGACCGGGACCCACGAATACGCCCAGTCGGATCCGCCCTTGCCCTTGATCGGCAGGATGGCGTGCGCGATGCGCGGGCCGAGGTCGCGGGCCGGGTTGATCGCATACCCGGTCGGGCCACCCAGGGAGGCGCCGATGCCGACGACCAGCAGGGCCACCGGCAGTGCGCCCAGCGCCGCCAGGCCCGACGCGTCGCCGTTGCGGCCGAAGCCGATCACGACGAACACCAGCACGAACGTGCCGATGATCTCGGTCACGAGGTTCCAGCCGTACGAGCGGATCGCGGGACCGGTCGAGAACACGCCGAGCTTCGCCGCGGGCTCGGGCTCGTCGTCGAAGTGCTGCTTGTAGCCCAGCCAGCACACGACCGCACCGAGGATGGCGCCGACCAGCTGACCGCCGATGTAGGTCAGCACGCTGAGCGGTCCGACCTCGACCGTGGTGCCGACCGCGGCGTTGCCGAACTCGGTCACGCCGTTGGCGACCAGGCCCAGCGTCACCGCGGGGTTGATGTGGGCGCCCGACGCGAAGGCGACGATGACACCGGCGAAGACCGCGAGGCCCCAGCCGAAGTTCACCAGCAGGAAGCCGCCGCCGAAGCCCTTCGTCTTCGTCAGGGCGACGTTCGCCACGACGCCGCAACCGAGGAGCACGAGCATGGCCGTGCCGACGAGTTCCGAGAGGAACACGACACCGAGATTGTCCACGTTGACCTTCTTTCGTTGACGCGGGGCACCGTCGTCGGCGCCCCGGTGATGGGGCAGGGCCTCACGGCCCCGATGAAACGTACCCGCCGGTTCCGCCGCAGAACGGCGGTCCGGCGTGCACGTCTGTGCAGATTCGCGCCCGCCCGTCAGGCGGTCGCGGCCTGCTCCAGCACCACGCCGTGGCGCTCGGCGAGCACCCGGCACGTGGCGTCGACCTCGGCCCGGCGCGCGGGGGCATCCCAGCCCAGCTCGTCGCCGACGACCTCCGCCAGCTCGTCGAGGAGCAGGGGCGTGAGTGCGCCGGTGAAGGCGAGGCTCGTGCGGCGGAACACCAGGTCGGCGAGGCGCACCACGCGTTCGTTGCGCGCGATCCACGCGATCTCCTCGCGGCTGTAGGCCTCGTGGCCGGCGAGCGGCGTCTCCGGGCCGCCCTCGACCTCGCGGATCAGGGCCTCGGCACGCGTGCCGTACCGCTCGAGCAGCTGCTCGGCCCGGTCTCGGCCGACGCCGTCGCCGTGGCCGACGACCCACACCAGCCTCGCGTCATCCGTCGTCGGGTACCCGGCACCGCCCCCGATCGGCAGGCCCTTCGTGGAGCGCGCGCGACGGCGCCCGATCAGCTCGAGCACCTCGTCGGAGAGGTGCTCGGCGAGCGCCCGGAAGGTGGTCCACTTGCCCCCGACGAGGCTGAGCAGGGTCGTGCCGGGGCGATCGTCGGCATCCGTTCGCTCGATGCGGTAGTCGCGGCTCACGAATCCCGGCTGGGTGTCGTCGTGGCGCGGCAGCGGCCGCACGCCCGAGAAGCGGTAGACGATCTGCGAGCGGTCGACCGCGATGCCTGGGAAAACGTGCGCGACGAGGTCGAAGAAGTAATCGACCTCCTCCTCGGTGCAGACGGCCGGTTCGCGCAGGTCGTGCTCGAGGTCGGTCGTGCCGACCATCACGCGACCCTTGAGCGGGTAGATGAGCACGATGCGGCCGTCCTCGTGCTCGAAGAAGATCTCGCGCCCGCCGGTGGCCTCGAGCAGCTCGGGGTGGTCGAGCACGATGTGCGATCCCTTGGTGCCGCCCATGAAGGCGGTGTCGCGACCGAGTTGTGCATTCGTGAGGTCGGTCCAGGGGCCGGACGCGTTGACGACGACGTCGGCGGCGAGGTCGAACTCGGCACCGGTGATCCCGTCGCGCACCCGGACTCCGTTCGCTCCGAACCCGATGGCCTCGAGATGGTTCGCCGCCCTCGCGTGCGGCCCCGCGGCGAGGCCGTCGTGCAGCACGTCGAGCGCGAGGCGCTCGGGGTCGTGCATGCTCGCGTCGTAGTAGGTGGCGGTGTACTTCACGCCCGGGTTCAGCGCGGGCAGCTCGGCGAGGGAGCGCGTCCGGCCGACGAAACGGTGGCGGGGCACGCTCCCGCCGTCGCGTGAGAAGGCGTCGTACACCGTGAGGCCGGCCTTGATGAGCGCCGCGCCGCGCTCGGTGGGCCGGCCCTGCCGGTGCGTGAGGAAGCGCAGCGGCGCCGAGAGGATGCCGGAGAACGTGGAGAAGATCGGCACGGTCGTGCGCAGCGGCTTGACGTAGTGGGGCGCGATCCTGAGCAGCGAGTTGCGCTCCTGCACCGACTCCTGGACGAGGCGGAACTCGCCGTTCTCGAGGTAGCGGATGCCGCCGTGGATCATGTGGCTCGAGGCGGACGACGCACCCGACACGAAGTCGTCGCGCTCGACGAGTACGACGTCGACGCCCTGGAGGGCGAGATCGCGGAACGTGGCGAGGCCGTTGATGCCGCCGCCGATGATCACGACCTCGGCCGTGGGGCGGGCCCGGAGCTCCGCGATCTCGGCGCGTGGGCGCCGTGCGGGCGTGGAGTGGTTCGTCGTCGGCGACGTGGTGGGCGACATCGCTGTCCTTTCGAGCTGGTCACGCCGGGTTGCGTGGTCCGCCCGGCTGTGGATGAATACATCGTGGACAGAGGCGCACATGCTTGCAAGCGGAATGCACGAACGTGCAAGGGAGATGACCATGACGGTGACGGATGCCGCGGGGCCGGCGCTCGAGGGCGAACTGCCCTCAGGCAAGACGCGCGACGCGCTGCGCGCGGCGCACCTGTACTACCTGCAGGACCTCACGATGGACGCCATCGCGAAGGAGCTGCACACCTCGAGATCCTCGGTCTCGCGCCTCCTGAGCCACGCGCGCGCGACCGGGCTCGTCGAGATCTCCATCCACTCGCCGCTCGACCTGCCGAGCCGGCTCGAGCAGGACATCCTCGAACGGCACGAGGTCTCCGCGCACGTCGTCCCGGTGCCCGACCATGCCAGCGACGTCGACCGGCTCGAGCGCGTCGCGCTCACGGCTGCACGGATTCTCAACCGGTTCATCGACTCGAACCAGACCATCGGCGTCGCCTGGGGCTCGACGATGAGCGCCATGAGCCGCCACCTCGCGCCCAAGCCGACGCACAACTCCGAGATCGTGCAACTGAACGGCGCGGGCAACCTCCGCACCACCGGCATCCTGTACGCATCGGAGCTGCTGCGGCGGTTCGGCGATGCCTTCGGGGCCCGCGTGCAGCAGTTCCCCGTGCCCGCGTTCTTCGACGACCCCACCACGAAGGAGGCGTTCTGGCGCGAGCGGAGCACGCGGCGCCTGCTCGACCTGCAGTCGGCGATGGACGTCGCCATCTTCGGCATCGGCTCGCCGTTCGCCGAGGTGCCGAGCCACGTCTACCAGGGCGGCTACCTCGAGCGAGCCGACTACCGAGGGCTCAGCCGGGACGGCGTGGTCGGCGACGTCGCGACGGTGTTCTACCGCGCTGACGGGTCGACCGATGGGATCGCGCTCAACGCGCGCGGCACGGGACCCGACTTCGCGACGCTGCGTCGCGCACCCCGTCGCATCTGCGTCGTCTCGGGCCGGGCCAAGCTTCCGAGCCTCAGGGGCGCTCTGGCGGCCGGGCTCGTGACGGACCTCATCGTCGACGAGGGCACGGCTCGCGGTCTCGTGGAGGATGAGGCGGAGCGCCCGGCGACCGCGACGGAATCGTGACCGAACGCGGCCGCCGCTGAGGGTAGCGTGATGGTCGCGGCCCCCGGACGGCCGCACGAGAGGACCCCATGCACCCGTCCGACGCGCCCGCGGCATCTTCAGAGCCCGAGGCCGGGTCCGAGGCCGATCAGGCGACCTCACCCGGCGGCGCGGGGACTGCGCCGCCTGCCGTCGGGTCGCGTCGCGCGGCCGTGATCGGCGCCGGCGCGGCCATCGTCGCGGTCATCGCGGTCGCACTCGCCGGCCATCACGTCGCCGCGACGGTCGCGCACGCGCAGGTCTGGCCGGAGTGGTCGGCGGCCGACGCGCGGTACGACGAATCGACCGAGCGGTACGACGCCGCGGCCGACCGCGGATCAGCCTCGGCCGAACGTGCCGAGCGCCTGCTCGAGGTACCGACCGGCGACCTGGTGGCCGACGAGGACCGCACCGCGCTCGAGGCCGCCGTCGCCGCGGCCCGCGAGATCGCCGCCGACGAGCCGGCCGGCGCGGGCGGCATCGCGTCGCTCACCGATCCCGCCGACGTGGCGCCCGCCTGGGAGCGGTACGCCGACCTGTGGGAGCTCATCGAGCTGATCCCGGACCGGCACGAGGCCGCAGCCGCTGCCGAGGCATCGACCGAACGCGTTGCCGCGGCCACCCGGGCCGTCTCCGACGCCACCGATGCGCTGCTCGACGGGGCGAAGGAGTCCGCCGCAGCGGCGCTCGACGCCAGCCCGCACGCGACCTACCGGGCGAGGGCTGCGCTCGAGCGTGCGCTCGACGACACCTGGTACGAGTCCGGCAGCGTCGCCCGGCTGCCCGAGTTGGTCACGGCCGTGGCAGACGTCCGCACCTCGCACTCCGCCGAAGCGGAGCGGCGGGGGGCCCATCCCGTCCGGGCCGAGATCGAGGATTTCGCCAGGTCGATCTCGTACGGCGTCGAGATCGACTTCGCATGGGCGTACGTCGTCGGAGGGTATTCGAGCGACGGCTGGTTCTCCGGTACCGCCGAGTTCTTCGACGACGGCGACGGCTGGGGACTCGTGTCGCTCAGCGAGAGCATCGAGAACGCCTGGTCATGGGACGAGAACGCGAAGGCCGTCGTCGTGCACGAGGTCGGGCACACGCAGGTGCTCCGCGAGGAGTGCCACGCGATCTTCGCCGGACCTGAGTTCGGCGGCGATCACGAGGCGTGGGCCACGGCATGGGCGATCGGCATGGGCTACGACCTGCCCGGCTCGGGCATCGAGGCCTACGGCCGTCCGAGCGACGCGCAGATCGCCGCCGCCGCCGAGTGCCGCTGACGCGACATCGGCGGGCGCCGACCGGGAATAGCCGGAGCCCGGCGGCGTTGACCTAGAATCGAAGTGAAACGTGCTCCGGGGTCGGTGCAAGTCCGAACCGGCGGTGATAGTCCGCGAGCCGGGAGCGCGTGGCCGACCGGCCGCGCGCGAACGGTTGAACCGGTGGAACTCCGGTACCGACGGTGAAAGTCCGGATGGGAGGCGGCACGTGAGGGCGGCGCCTTGCGCCGCCGATTCCCGCGTCGCCGGGATCCCCGGAGCCTGGAAGGCAGGCACCGATGTCCACGGGCACGCGAGCGGTGACGGATGCCGCGGCGATGCGCCGGGCGCTCGTCCTCGCCGAACGCGGACCCGCCCGAGGCGTGAACCCGCGCGTCGGCTGCGTCATCCTCGCGCCCGACGGCCGGACCCTCGCCGAGGGGTGGCACCGCGGTGCGGGCACCCCGCACGCCGAGGTCGACGCACTCGAGCGGCTCGCGCCGGGCGCGGCACGCGGGGCGACCGCGATCGTGACGCTCGAGCCGTGCAACCACACGGGTCGCACCGGGCCGTGCGCGCACGCGCTCATCGAGGCGGGCATCGCCCGCGTCGTGTACGCCGTCGACGACCCCGGCGACCACTCGTCGGGCGGGGCGCGCACGCTCCGCGAGGCCGGCGTCGAGGTCGAGGTCGGGACGCTCGCCGACGAGGTCGAGGCGTTCCTCGGCGACTGGCTCTTCGCCGCCCGCGCGCGTCGCCCGCGGGTCACCGTGAAGTGGGCGTCGAGCCTCGACGGGCGCGCCGCCGCCGCCGACGGATCGAGCCGCTGGATCACCGGCCCCGAGGCCCGCGCCGACGTGCACCTGCGCCGTTCCGCCTCCGACGCGATCGCCGTGGGCACGGGCACCGTGCTCGCCGACGATCCGTCGCTCACGGCCCGCGACGCCGACGGCGAGCTGCTCGAATCACAGCCGGTCCCCGTCGTGTTCGGCCGCCGCGAGGTTCCCGCCGCCGCCGCGCTCACGCGTCACCCGCACGACGTGCTGCAGTTCACCGGCGACGACCTCGGATCCGACCTCGGCGAGCTCCAGCGCCGCGGCATCCGTTCCCTGTTCGTCGAGGGCGGTCCGACGCTCGCGAGCGCGTTCCTCTCGGCTGGGCTCGCCGACGAACTGCTCGTGTACCTCGCCCCCGCGGTGATCGGCGGCCCCCGGACCGCCGTCGCCGACGTCGGCGTCGCCACGATCGCCGACGCCCTCCGATTCGACTTCGCCGACCTCGTGCGGCTCGGCGACGACCTCCTCGTCGTCGCTCGCCCGCGCGCGACCGCGCATCCCTACCCCACCACCCGAGAGAAGGCCTGAGCATGTTCACCGGAATCATCGAGGAGCTCGGCGCGGTCGCGCGCGTCGAGCCGCACGCCGACGTGGTGCGACTCACCGTCCGGGGGCCGAAGGTCGTCGAGGGCGTGCGCCACGGCGACTCCATCGCGGTGTCGGGCGTGTGCCTGACCGTCGTCGACTCCGACGCGGAGTCGTTCACGGCCGACGTCATGGCCCAGACCCTGCGCATGTCGACACTCGACGACGTCGCCGAGGGGCGCCCCGTCAACCTGGAGCGCGCGGCGCTCGTCGGCGACCGGCTCGGCGGGCACATCGTCCAGGGCCACGTCGACGGCACGGCCGAGGTGCTCGAGGTGCGTCCGGGCGACGAGTGGCGCGTCGTCCGCTTCGCGCTGCCCGACGCGCTCGCCGCGCTGGTCGTCGACAAGGGGTCGATCGCGGTCGACGGCGTCTCGCTCACCGTCAGCGCGCTCGGCGACGAGCCCGACGGGTCGTGGTTCGAGGTGTCGCTCATTCCCGAGACGCTCGCGGCGACCACGCTGGGCGGACTCGCCGTCGGCGACCGCGTGAACCTCGAGACCGACGTGCTGGCACGGCACGTGCAGCGGATGCTGCGGCTCGACGCGCACCGCGCACTGCCGTCGTCGCTGCACGAGCCGGGCGCGCCGGGCGAATCGGTGCGCGCCTCCGAACCCGCCGGCGTGGCGGACGGGGGTGCGCGATGAGCCTCGCGACGATCCCCGAGGTGCTGGAGGCGCTGCGCGCCGGCAAGCCCGTCATCGTGGCCGACGACGAGGCGCGCGAGAACGAGGGCGACGCCATCATGGCCGCCGAGTTCGCCACGCAGGAGTGGATCGCGTGGATGGTCCGCAACACGAGCGGCTTCCTGTGCGCGCCCATGCCGAACGCCGTGGCAGACCGGCTCGGCTTGCCGCTCATGGTCGAGCGCAACGAGGACCTGCGCGGCACCGCGTACACGATCTCCGTCGACGCCGCCGAGCGCATGTCCACGGGCATCTCGGCGGGCGAGCGCGCGCACACCCTCCGCGTGCTCGCCGACCCGGAGTCCACGCCCGACCGGCTGATCCGGCCCGGCCACATCATCCCGCTGCGCGCGGTCGAGGGCGGCGTGCGCGAGCGCGCCGGCCACACCGAGGCCGCCGTCGACCTGATGCGGCTCGCCGGCCTCTCACCGGTCGGCGTGATCGGCGAGCTCGTCGCCGACGACGGCGAGATGATGCGGCTGCCCGGCCTCATCGAGCTCGGCGAGCGCGAAGGGCTGCCCGTCACGACGGTCGCCGCCCTCATCGACTGGCTGCTCGAGCACCACGGCGGGCAGGACCTCGCTGCCGGTGAGGCGCCGGCGGCCGTCGCCGAGACGTCGCGCGTGCTGTTCGAGGTCGAGACGCTGCTGCCGACCGAGCACGGCGACTTCCGCGTGCGCGCCTACCGCGACCGCGGCACGGGCGCCGACCACCTGGCCATCATCGCGGGCGAACCCTCGTCCGACCCCGACGGCGCGATCGTGCGCGTCCACTCCGAGTGCCTCACGGGCGAGGCACTGGGCTCCCTGAAGTGCGAGTGCGGGTCGCAGCTCGACGCGGCGCTCGCCGCGATCTCGGAGTACGGCGGCGTGGTGGTCTACCTGCGCGGACACGAGGGCCGCGGCATCGGCCTGATCAACAAGCTCCGCGCGTACCGGCTGCAGGAGGAGGGCCTCGACACGCTCGACGCGAACCTCGCCCTGGGCCTGCCGATCGACGCGCGCGACTACTCTGCCGCGAGCGCCATCCTCGAGGAGCTGGGCATCGACCGCGTCCGCCTGCTCACGAACAATCCCGAGAAGGTGCGCCAGCTCGAGCACCACGGCATCCGCGTGGCCGACCGGCTGCCGCTCGTGGTGGGCGTCGGCGCCGGCAACGCGGGGTACCTCGAGACCAAGCGCACGCGCATGGGACACTCGATCGACGACGGCCAGCTCACCGACGCGGCCGCGGACGCACTGCTGAGAGGACACGCATCATGAGCGGAGCCGGATCCCCCGAACTCGACGTCGACGGCCGCGGGCTTCGCGTGGTCGTCGTCGCAGGAAGCTGGCACGACGAGATCACCGACGGCCTGATCGCGGGCGCGACGCGCACGCTCGATTCGGCGGGCGCCTCGTTCGAGCTCGTGCGGGTGCCGGGCAGCTTCGAACTGCCGGTCGTGTCGAAGGCGGCGCTCGAGGCGGGAGCCGACGCGGTCGTGGCGCTCGGCGTGATCATCCGCGGCGGGACCCCGCACTTCGAGTACGTGTCGTCGGCGGCGACCGACGGGCTCACGCGCGTCGCGCTCGACACCGGCAAGCCGGTCGGCTTCGGCGTGCTCACCCTCGACGACGAGCAGCAGGGCCTCGACCGGGCCGGCCTGCCCGGCTCCAAGGAGGACAAGGGCCGCGAGGCGGCCGAGGCGGCGATCGTCACCGCGAACGCGCTCCGCGCGCTGCGCGGCTGACGACGGCGTTGCCGCGGCCATCGGCGCGGGCACCACGCGGCATCCGACCTTCGATTGAATCTGCCGCGGCGAGGGCCGTCCGGCTGGCCCCGGACGCGGCCCGGCTCATAGGCTCGGGGGCATGACCGCCCTCGAGATCATCCGCATCATCCTCGTCATCCTCCACTTCGTCGGCCTCGCGTCGCTGCTCGGCGGCTTCCTCGTGCAGGTGAAGGCCATCGGAGCCGGACGTGGCACCGTGGTGCCGGCGATGGTGCACGGCGCGCTGACGCAGCTCGTCACCGGCCTGCTGCTGGTCGGCGTGATCGAGATGGGCGACCTCTACGACACCGACAACATCAAGGTCGCGGTCAAGCTCCTCGTCGCGGTGGTCATCACCGTGCTCGTGTTCGTCTACCGCAAGAAGGCGCCGGCGCCGTCGTGGGCGCTGTGGGCGATCGGCGGTCTCACGCTGCTGAACGTGATCGTCGCGGTCGCCTGGCGCTGACCCACCCCGCGACTCGGTCCCAGCCCCACCACGCCCCGATCCCCACGCCGAAGGACGCCGCGATCGCGAGCGGCGGCGACACCTCCTCGATCGGCGGGTACACCTGCCAGTGCGTGAGGTACACGAACATCGAGGCGGATGCCACGGTGCCGAGCCCGCCCGCCAGGAACGCCGGCACCGGCAGGCTCGTCGCCCACACGAGCAGGCCGAGGCCCGCGATCACGACGCCCTCGCGCACCGGATCACCGAAGAACCCGGGAACGGTGGCGAGCACGACGACGCTCGCCACCACCCGGCCTCGCGTCGTCGTCGACCGGGCGATCAGCCAGCCGAGCGCGATGAGCCAGGCCACGCCCGGCAGCGCGTAATGCAGCGGCGACGACGACGTGGGCCCACCCGAGACGGCGTAGCGCAGCGCGAGCGCGGCGACGAGCACGACGGCCGCGAACGCGTACGGCCGACGGCGCTCGAGCGCGTCGAGGCGCGGCACGGCGACGATCGCGGTCACGGCGAGGATCGCCCAGACGAGCGCTTCGAGGAACCAGAGGTGCCACTGGTCGGTCCACCCGTCGTACGAGCCGACGAGCCAGTTCGACAGGGCGACGGTGGCGGGATCGTACGTCCGAGCGACGAGCGCCACGCCTCCGACCCACAGCACGGCCGGAACGGCGATGGCGCGCACGCTGCGCAGCAGCCCGCGGACCCGGCTCGAGCGAACGGCGCGGAGGTCGCCGGGTGCCGCGCCGGTCCCGGGGTGCCCCGGGGTGAGCCGGAACCGGGCCAGGTTGAACCCCGCGACCGCGAGGAGCAGGTGCGCGCCGCCCTGCAGCTGGACGACGTCGGCGTGGGTGGCCACGATGAGCACGATGGCGAGCGCACGGAGCACGACCGAGGTCTCGACGCGCGCGATGCGGCGCCGCTGCGGGTCGAGGAGGCCGCCAGGCCGTCTTGAGACCGCCGCAGGGGACTCCGATACCGGCTCCTCGGCTCTCGAGACGGCCCTGACGGGCATCCTCGACCCGCACAGCGTGGACAGGTCGTGGATGCTCCGGCTCGGCCAGTCGGCGGGCAGTGCGCCGAGGCGCGCCTCGAGCTGCAGCGCGAGCTCGACGTAGTTCAGCGAGTCCCCGTCGAGGGTCGTGAAGCTGTCGTCCGGGGTCGCGTCCGGGCGACCGAGGAGCTCGGCGTACAGGTCGCGGAGATCGGCCACAGGATCCGTCGCATGCGTCGCCGGCACCGCGGCATCCGTCGCCTGCAGCAGCGATGCGTGCGCGCGGAGCGCCGCATGATCGGGCTTGCCGTTGGGCGTGCGGGGGAACTCGGCGATCGCGTGCACGTCGAACCCGTGCGGCGGCAGGCCCGTGATGCGAGCGACCGACGCGTGCGCTCGGCCGACCGAGCGCTCCTCGCGCACGAACACCGCGAGCCGTTCGTCGACGCCGACCGCCCGCGCCTCGAGGCCGCCATCCGCGAGCCGTCGTTCGATCAGGTCGAGGTCGAGCCGCAGGCCGAACGCCTTCACGAACCGGTTCAGGCGTCCGGTGATCTCGACCAGCCCGTCGTCGCGCCGGCGTGCGAGGTCGCCGGTGCGGAGCTCGGCGAGTTCCGCACCGCGCGCGAGGTCGTCGGGCGTCTCTGCGTAGCCCATCATCACGTTGGGGCCGGAGTACACCAGCTCGCCCTCGCCGGGCGCGCCGCCGCCGACCGTCTCGTCGATGCGGAACGCGCCGCCCGGGATCGGCACGCCGATGGCGCCGGCCGCGGTCTCGGCGAGCTCGGGGGGCAGGTAGGCCATGCGCGCGGTCGCCTCGGTCTGCCCGTACATGACGAACACGTCGAAGCCCGTTTCACGGCCGAGTCGCGCGAGCCGCCGAACCCGCTCGGGCGCGAGCCGCCCGCCCGCCTGCGTGACGTACCGCAGCGTCGGGTGCGGTCGCCGCGCGAAGTCCGTCGACTCGAGCAGTTCGTACGTGTACGGCACGCCGGCGATCGAGGTCGCCTCGTGCGCGTCGAAGTCGGCCCAGAAGCCCGGCTCGACCACCGAACGGTCGGTGAGCAGCAGGCTGCCGCCCGCGATGAGGTGGCTGTTGACGACGCTGAGGCCGTAGCAGTAATGGAGGGGCAGGGTCGTCGCGGCCCGGTCGGCCGGGGTCAGCCGGAGGTACTCGGCGATGCTCCGCGCATTGGCGAGCACGTTGCCTCGCGAGAGGCGCACGAGCTTGGGTGATCCCGTCGAGCCCGAGGTGCTCGCGAGCAGCGCGAGGTCCGGGTGGAACCGGTGCCGGCTCCCGCCGCGGTCCTCGATGGCGACGTCGTCGAGGCCGGCGCGCACGACCACGTCGGGCTCGTATCGGGCGACGAGCGCGTCGAGCCCTGCGCCGCCGCCCGCGTCGGGCGCGACGAACAGCACCGGGTGTCCGCCCGCGAGCGCCGCGAGGTACGTGACCACGGACTCGACGGTGTTCGATCCGGCGAGGAAGACCATCCGGCGGCCCGTGCCGAGTTCCGCGCGGCGTGCGGCGACGCGATCGGCGAGCTCCGCGTAGTCGACGGATGCCGCGGGCGTCACGAGGGCAGGCGCGTCGGGGTCGCCGCCGAGGAGGTCGAGCGCGGTGGGCTCGGTCCGGGTCAGGGTCGTACGCACGTGGTGGCCGTTCGTGTGAGAGACGCGAGGTCGGTAGGCAAGGTGAGGCTAACCTTACGTGACACCCGACGCTCACCGAAATCGCTCGACGTCACCGTTCGTCGCACTCCCTCGACCGTTTGCCACGCTCCCCCGTATCCCGCCACCCCCTTCTGGCCCTCCCCGCCCCGGCGTAGCATGGCCGCCGACAGGGTCGCCGGGTCCGCAGCCGGCAACGTCGACGCCCGGCCCCCGGAGACGACGAGGTGCACCGATGAACATGACGATGGACATGATGAAGGGCGCGATGTCGGGGTCGGACATGCCCATGAAGGGCATGGACATGTCGATGATGCAGGAGGCCATGGAGGCACTCTCCGCGTGCTCGCAGGCGTGCGTGATGTGCGCCGACGCCGACGCGGCGGAGGGCATGGGGCGCTGCGGCGCCATGTGCTCGAACTGCGCCGACGTGTGCGACGTCATGATGCGGATGATGCTGCGCACGAACGGCTACGACATGACCGTCATGATGTCGATGATGGAGGCGTGCGTCGCGATGTGCCGCGCGTGCTCCGAGGAGTGCTCGAAGCACGCCGACATGGCCGAGCACTGCCGCATGTGCGCCATGGCCTGCGATCAGGCGGCGATGGCGATGGAGAAGATGATGGGCTCGATGCGGGAGATGATGCCCGCGAGCTGACCGCGGCTCGGCTCAGACGGCGGCGACGCTGAAGCGGTCGTCACCGCGAGCCAGCACGCCGTAGACGCCGTGCAGGGCCACCGGGTCGCCGACCACGACCCGGCCCTGCGCCGCACCGTGGTGCCAGACGCGGTGCCGGCCGCCATCGAGGTCGACCAGGTCGACGAAGCCGTCGGCCGCAACGTCGACGACCACTGCGTCGACCCACCTGCTCGCGGCGATCCGCGCCAGTCGTTCCTGCATCGGGTGCAGCCCGTGGCCCGGCCGGTCGCTCGCGCACGCCTCGCCCTCGACGCAGCCGCGCATGCCCATCGCGAGGCCCGTGCGGGACTCGGCGGCGGCGTGCGGCTGTGGCGTCGACATGGCGGCTCCTCTGAGTTCGTGGTGCAGGCGACGATACGCCGGGGCCGAGCGGATGTCGCCGACGGCCGTCACACGCGGAAACACTCCCGGATCGGCCGCTTCAGTCGAGGAACAGCGCACGGAGGCGCTTCGTCGTGAAGACCATGCCCACGACGATCATGACGAGGTAGTAGGCAACGTGCACGAGCAGCCCGGGCCCGACGACCCCCGTGGTGAGGCCGCGGACGAGCTCGACGCCGTGCCACAGCGGCAGCGCCTGGATCAACCACTGGATCGGCTGGGGGTACACCGTCAGCGGGTAGAACGTCGCCGAGAACAGGAACATGGGCAGCATCACGAAGTTGATCCAGTCCATCTGCTGGAACGTCGTCAGGTAGCTCGTGATCGCCATCCCGATGCTCGCGAAGCCGAAGGCGATGAGCAGCACCGCGGGGATCGCGAGCACAGCCCACCACGACAGGTTGAGCCCGAGCACCTGCATGACGAGCATGAAGCCGCCCGCGTAGAGCGCGCCGCGCAGCAGGGCCAACGAGATCTCGCCGAAGGCGACGTCGAGCGGGCCCAGCGAGGTGGCGAGCATGCCCTCGTAGAGCTTGGCGAAGCGGATCTTGAAGAACACGTTCCACGTGGAGTCGTAGATCGCGCCGTTCATCGCGGCGACCGCGAGCAGGGCCGGGGCGATGAATGCCGCGTACGGCACCTCGCGGCCGTCGACGGCGACCGTGCCGACGAGCGCGCCGAGTCCGATGCCGAGCGAGAGCAGGTAGAAGACGGGCTCGAACAGGCCGCTCATCATGACGAGCCAGTTCGTGGAGCGCGTCGCGCGCCAGCCGCGGTACACGACCGCGCGCGAGTTGCCCGCGTACAGCGCGCCGACGCCGCGGCGGGGCGCGGCGCGGTGCTCGAGTGCGTGGTCGACGAAGGTCATGCGGCGAGCCTCCGGCCGGCGATGCGGCGCGCCCAAACCCAGCCGGCGGCGGTCATCGCCAGGAGGACGACGACATGCAACGTACTGAGCCACACGGGTTCGGGGTAGCCGAACGTGGCCACGCGCGACAGCTCGGTGCCGTGCCAGAGCGGCTAGATCCAGCCGATCCACTGCAGGAACCACGGCAGCTGCGAGAGCGGGAAGAACGTGCCCGAGAAGAGCGTGAGCGGCAGCACGACGAGGCGCTGCACCATGGCGAGCTGCCCGGTGTCCTCGCGGATCGACGAGGCGTACGCCATGAGCAGGGTGCCGAACGCCATGCCCGTGAGCGTCGCGATCGGGACGGCGAGCCAGCCGGTCGACGAGGGAACGGCGCCGAACAGGAGCATGAAGGCGTAGTAGATCGCCACCGTCGCCGTCAGGCGCACGACGACCGAGATCACGAGTCCGTCGACGATCTGCCCCGGGCTGATCGGGCCCGAGTGCATGCCGCTGAACGTCGGATTCCACTTGTAGCCGAGCAGGACCGGGTACGAGAACTCGATCATCGCCGTCGTGAGCGCCGCGCTGCACAGCAGCGCGGGCGCCACGAAGACGAGGTACCCGACGCCGCCGGCCTCGAGCGACAGGTTCCGGTCGACGAGCGTCGCGAGCCCGACGCCCATCGCGTAGAGGTAGATGAGCGGCTCGCCGAACCCCGTGACGAGGATCGTCTGCGCGTACGACCACATGACGCGGAAGCGGTGCTCGGCGACGTACCACGCGCCGAAACGGCGCGGACGGACGCCGCCCGCGATCGCGCGGCGCGCGTCATCCGTCGTCGCCCCGTCGGTCGCGGCATCCGTCGGCCGGGCGTGGAGTCGTCCCTTCGGGCCTCCTCGACCCGCGGAGGGGAGGTCGCTCATTCGATCAGGGTCCGTCCGGTCAGGCGCAGGAAGACGTCCTCCAGGCTCGAGCGGCGCACGAGGCTCGTGATCGGGTGCAGCCCGGCCGCCGAGATGCGCTCGAGCTCGGCCTCGCCGTCGGCCGTGTAGACGAGGATGCGGTCGGGAAGCACCTCGATGCGGTCGCCGGAGCCCTCGAGCGCGCGCGCGACCTCTTCGTTGCGGTCGGAGCCGAACCGCAGCTCGAGCACCTCGCGCGACGAGTACTGGCGGATGAGCTCGGCCGGCGACCCCTCGGCCATGATGCGGCCGTGGTCGACGACGACGAGCCGGTCGCAGAGCTGCTCCGCCTCGTCCATGTAGTGGGTCGTGAGCACGAGCGTCTTGCCCTGCTCCTTCAGCCGGAACAGTCGATCCCAGAGGATGTGACGCGCCTGGGGGTCGAGGCCTGTCGTCGGCTCGTCGAGCAGGAGGATCCGCGGGTCGTTGATGAGCCCGCGCGCGATCGTGAGGCGGCGCTTCATGCCGCCCGACAGTGCGTCGACCTTCGCCTGGCCGCGGTCGGCGAGCTGCGCGAACTCGAGCAGCTCGTCGGCGCGCTCGGCGACGACCCGGCGCGGCAGCCCGAAGTAGCGGCCGTACACGAGCAGGTTCTCGCGCACGCGCAGTTCCATGTCGAGGTTGTCGGCCTGCGGCACCACGCCGAGCTGCGAGCGGATGTCGGGACCGTGCCGGTCGGGGTCGAGCCCGAGGATCGACAGCTCGCCCTCGGTGCGCGTCGAGACCGCGCCGATCATGCGCATGGTCGTGGACTTGCCCGCGCCGTTCGGACCGAGCAGGCCGAACGACTCGCCGGGCGCGACCTCGAACGAGAGGCCGTCGACGGCGGCGAAGTCCCCGTAGCGCTTGACGAGGTCTCGGGCGACGATCACGGGCTGCGGCACGATTCATCACCTTAGACCCGGCCGCCGACATAGCATGAGGCGCATGCAGACCGCCCCCTCCGCCGGCATCCGCATCGCCGACCGCGTTCGCGACGCCGTCGCGGCCGGCCGCCCGGTGCTCGCACTCGAGTCGACGATCCTCACGCACGGCCTGCCGGTGCCCCGCAACCTCGACGTCGGGCTCGAGACCGAGGCGCTCGTGCGCGACGCGGACGTCGAACCCGCGACCATCGGCGTCATCGACGGCGTGCCGACCGTCGGACTCGACGCGTCGGAGATCGAGCGGCTCTGCGGGTCCGACGACGTCGTCAAGGCGAGCACGCGCGACCTGCCGGTGGCTCGCGCCCGGCGGCTCGATGCGGGCACGACCGTCGCGGCGACCGCGTGGCTCGCGCACCGCGCGGGTATCCGCGTGTTCTCGACGGGCGGGCTCGGAGGCGTGCACCGCGGCGCGACCGACACGTTCGACGAGTCGGCCGACCTGCCGTCGCTCGCCGTCACGCCGATCACGGTCGTCAGCGCGGGCGTGAAGTCGATCCTCGACATCGGCGCCACGCTCGAGCGGCTCGAGACGCTCGGGATCACCGTCGTCGGCTACCGGACCGACCGGTACCCGGGTTTCTACGTGGCCGACTCGGGGTTCCCGGTCCCGGCGCGCGTCGACTCCCCGGCCGAGGCCGCCGGCGTGGCGCGTGCGCGCGACGAGCTCGGCCTCGACTCGGCGGTGCTCGTCGCCAACCCCGTCGCCGAGTCCGAACAGCTCGACCCCGCCGTACACGACCGGGTCCTCGCCGAGGCGCTCTCGGCAGCGGCTGCCGAACGCGTCACCGGGCACGACACGACTCCGTTCCTGCTCGACTTCGTCCGGCGCGCCACGGGCGGGCGCAGCCTCGAGGTGAACCTGGCGGTGTACCGCGGCAATGCGCTCCTCGGCGCGGAGATCGCACGTGGGCTCGCCCGCTGACCCGCCCGCCGGGGGCGTCCTCGTCGTCGTGGGCGACCTCCTCGAGGACGTCGTCGTCTGGGCGACCGAGCCGATCCGCGCGGCCACCGACTCGGCCGCGCAGGTCTTCCGCGCTCGCGGCGGCAGCGCCGCGAACGTCGCCGCGCACGCCGCGGCCCGCACGCCGACCCGATTCATCGGGCGCGTCGGCGACGACGGCGCCGGGCGCACGCTCGAGGCGGCGCTCGCGGCATCCGGCGTCGACGTGCGCGTGCAGCGGGACGGCCGCACGGGCGCCGTCGTGCTCATCGTCGCGCCCGACGGCGAGCGCACGATGTTCCCCGACCGCGCCGCCGCGGCCGAGCTGCACGGCGTCGACGCCGGGTGGCTCGGGGGCATCGGATGGCTGCACGTGCCGAGCTACGGCCTCGAGCACGAGCCGATGCGCAGCGAGGTCCGGCGGCTCGTCGGGCTGGCGCGCGAGCGCGGGGCGCGCGTCTCGATCGACGCCTCGTCCACCGGGCTCCTCGACGGGCTCGGCGTCGAGCGCGTGCTCGGCTGGTACGCCGAGCTGCGGCCCGACGTGCTGTTCGCGAACGAGACCGAGGCGCAGCTGCTCGGCGTCGCCGGCGGCGGCCCGGTCGCGGCATCCGTCGGCCGTCGGCTCGTCGTGAAGCACGGCCCGGCGCCGACCGGGGTGTTCGACGACGGCGTGCTCGTGGCGCGGGTCCCGGTCGCCCCGGTGGCCGGCGTACGCGACCTCACCGGGGCGGGCGACGCCTTCGCGGCCGGCTACCTCGCCGCGGCGATCGGCGGCGCGGATGCCACGGCGGCCTGCCTCGCGGGGCACGAGGCCGCGGCATCCGTCATCGCCTCGCCGGGTGCGGGCACGCCGGCCTGACGCGGCCGGTTCTCCACAGATCCGGCACGCGCGCGCGGCTCCCAGCCCCGCATCGTATGCTGCAAGGCGGCCCGCGACCGCCGTGACGGATGCCGCAGTCGCACGCCACGCGACAGGAAGACGACATGAGCGAGATCGAGATGCGCCCCGGCACCCGAGCCGAGGCACGCGCCGCGGAACGCGCTGCGGCACGCTCCGCGCGCACCGGCGGGATCCCCCTGCCCGGCCGGCGCACCGCCGAGACCGGGCCCGACGGCGGCTCAGCCCCGAAGCCCGCCACGGGCGGCCGCTCCGGGGGCGGCTCACGACGCAACCCGTTCGGCCGACGCGGCGAGACCCCGCCCGGTCCTCGGGCGACGTTCCGGCAGCTGCTGCCGTTCATCTTCGAACACCGGCCGGTGCTCATCGTCGTCGCCGTGCTCTCGATCGTCGGCGCCGTCGCGAGCCTGGCGCAGCCGCTGCTCGTCGGCCGCGTCATCACGATCGTCGAGGCCGGCGACCCCCTCGACGGCCTCGTGTGGGCGCTCGTCGGCCTCGTGGTGCTGAGCGCGATCATCACCGGCTACCAGCACTACCTGCTGCAGCGCACCGGCGAGGGCGTCGTGCTCTCGAGCCGCAAGCAGCTCGTCGCGAAGATCCTCCACCTGCCCATCGCGGAGTTCGACACGCGCCGCACCGGCGACCTCGTCTCGCGGGTCGGCAGCGACACCACCATGCTGCGCGCGGTGCTCACGCAGGGCCTCGTCGAGGCGATCGGCGGCGCGGTGACATTCGTGGGCGCGATCATCGCGATGCTCATCATCGACCCGGTGCTGCTGGGGCTCACCGTGCTCGTCGTCGCGATCGCGGTCACCACCGTCACGCTGCTGTCGGCGCGCGTGCGCGAGGCGTCGCGCGCGGCGCAGGAGAAGGTCGGCGACGTCGCCGCATCCGTCGAGCGTGCGATCACGTCGGTGCGCACCATCCGCGCCGCCGGCGCCACCGAGCGCGAGATCGCCGACGTCGGCGTGCAGGCCGAGGGCGCGTGGCGCATGGGCGTGCAGGTCGCGAAGATCTCGGCGCTCATCGTGCCGATCGCGGGCATCGCGATGCAGGTGTCGTTCCTGGTCGTGCTCGGCGTCGGCGGCTTCCGCGTGGCATCCGGCGCCATCACGATCGCCGAGCTCGTCGCGTTCATCCTGTTCCTGTTCATGATGATCCTGCCGCTCGGGCAGGCGTTCGGCGCGATCACCTCGGTGAACCAGGCGCTCGGCGCGCTCGGGCGCATCCAGGAGATCCTCGACCTTCCCGACGAGGACGAGCACGACCGCCGCATCGCCGCACGCGCCGTCATGGTCGGCCCAGCCAACGAGGGCCTGCTGCCGGATGCCGCGGCCGTCGAGTTCGACGACGTGCACTTCGCGTACGCGCTCACCCGTCCGTCCGATCCGGCCGATCCCGGCAACGACTCCCCCGACGAGCACCTCCCCGAGCCCGACGTCACCGACCGGCAGCCCGTGCTCCGCGGCGTGTCGTTCCGCGTGCCGCGCGGCCGGCGGATCGCGCTCGTCGGGCCGTCCGGTGCGGGCAAGTCGACCATCCTCTCGCTCATCGAGCGGTTCTACGACCCGAGCGTCGGCACGGTCCGGATGGGCGGACTCGACCTGCGCTCGATCGACCGCACCGAGCTGCGGGCGCAGATCGGCTACGTCGAGCAGGACGCACCCGTGCTCGCCGGCACCATCCGCGACAACCTCAGGCTCGGCAGTCCCGACGCGACCGACGAGGAGTGCGTGCACGTCCTCCAGGCCGTGAACCTCGGCGGCGTGCTGGAGCGCGACCCGGCCGGGCTCGACGCGCAGGTCGGCGAGAACGGCATCATGCTCTCCGGCGGCGAGCGCCAGCGTCTCGCCATCGCGCGGGCCCTGCTCGCGGCGCCGCCGATCCTGCTGCTCGACGAGTCGACCTCTTCGCTCGACGGCGTCAACGAGCGCATGATGCGCGAGGCGATCGATGCCGTGTCGGCCGGCCGCACGCTCATCGTGATCGCGCACCGGCTGTCGACCGTGGTCGACTCCGACCGCATCATCGTCCTCGACGAGGGCCGGGTGATCGGCGAGGGCACGCACGAGCAGCTCGTCGAGACCGTGCCGCTCTACCGCGAGCTCGCCGAGCACCAGCTGCTCGTCTGAGGTCGGCCCGAGGCGGGCCGCCACCTCCCGCTCAGGGCTGACCCCCACCCGATCCCGGGGCGTACGCGGATGCCGCCGCTGCGTCGCGTTCGTAGCGTGTCCTCCATTCGAGTCACCCGGCGCGACCGCGCCGCACCGACGGAGGACCACCATGACCATGCTCGACGCCCCTCGCACCGCCGACCGCGGCCTGCCCGCTCGCGACCTCGCGGCCGTGCTCGACGCCGCGCCCACCGAAACGGCCGCAGACGACCCCGGCCCCGCCTTCGACACCCTCCGCGCGCGCCTGCAGACCTGGCTGCGCGAATGGGACACCCAGCGCCTGCCGGCCTTCGAGCAGGCTCGCACGATCGCGCCCGACGGAGAACGTCACAGCTCGCTCCGCTCGGCGCCCACGCGCACCGACGGCGCCGTGCGCATCACCGCGAGCCTCTACGACCCGCCGAACCGGCAGGGCGGAGCGCTCGCGTGGTCGCGCAACTGGGCGACCGCGGTCGTGCTCCCCGCCGCCCCGGCGGACGGCCGCGTGTTCTACCGCTTCCGCGTCGGCAGCCGGCTCGTCCTCGACGGCCGCGCGGAGACGGCGCTGGCCTCGACGAGCGTGCGGGTCGGCGTCGTGCCGGACGCGGCATCCGCGAGCCCCTTCGATGCACCCGGCTTCGCGACCCCGGCAGTGCGCCCGCTCGTGGGCGTCGAGGCCCGTGAGGACGTGGACGCCCGTGCCGAGCACGACCTCGAGGGGTCCATCGCGGTGCGCGCCGGCCAGTCGCCCGTGATCGGCATCGTGTTCGGCGCCGACGTCGTGTTCCGCGACGGATGGATGCGCGTGCACGAGGGTTCGGGGCTCTGGGTCGGCGCCGCGGGCGGCGGTCCCACCGGCTCGATCGAGATCCGCTTCGCGCCGGACGCGCTGCTCGACCTGTTCGGCGAGGCAGGCATCTGACACGACCGAAGCGGCCCATGGCCCCGCGTACGCTGGGCGCATGGGCCGCTTCGCCGTCGTCCTGCCGCTCGAGCCGTCCGCCGTGGGCGAGGCGTTCGCGGTCGCCGCGTGGCCGCTCCACGTCACGGTCCTCGAGCCGTTCGAGACCCGCCACGATGCCGCCTGGGTCGTCGAGCTCCTCGGCCCCGTGCTGCACGGACGCCGGGCGATCGTCGCCGACGCGTTCGATCGGGCGATGTTCGGCCCCAAGCGCGACGTGCCCGTCACCCTCATCCGCGACCCCGGCCCACTCGGCGCGATGCGCGTGCGCCTCCTCGCGGCCCTGCGCGACGCCGACGTCGACGTCGCCCGTGCCCGGCTCGACTACCGCCCGCACGTGACCGACACCGCCCACGGCTCGATCGCGCCCGGCCGCACCATCCGGTTGACCCAGGTCGCGCTCGTCGATCTCCGCCCTCCCGAGGGACGGGCGATGCGGACGGTCGTCGCCGTCTGGCCGTTGGAGTGACTCGCGCCCGGACCGTACCGAAGCGGCCGGCACGCCGCGCGGGCACGTTGCTAGACGCGCTCGGCGGAGGGGGCACCCGGCGCGGCCTCCTCCGGCTCGACGGCGCCGGCGCGCGCCTTCTGCCACGGCCAACGGCCGGAGATCTCGACCTCGAGCGACCAGCTGAGGAACGTCCTGATGAGCACGATGAGCGCGAGCACGCTCACGGACTCGATCGTCGGCGTGACGGCGACCGTGCGGATGATGTCCGCGGCGACGAGCAGTTCGAGGCCGATCAGGATGCCGCGCCCGAGCACGCGGCGGAAGCGCGCGTAGACGGGGCCGGTCCGCCGGAGGCGGCGCACCGCGGCATCCGCCAGCGCGTAGAGCACGCCGACGACGATCGCGATGACGCCGATGATGTCGATGACCTCGCCGACGCGGGTGATGGCCGTCCCGAACTCCATGCGCCCTCCCGGGGCTCACGGTAGCCCCGGCGCACGGCGAGACGACGGATGCCGCGCGCGTGGCGCGAACGTCGCCGCGGACCGCATCGCAGCCGGGACGCCCGGCGCCCTGCCCTTTACGCGCGCGCCGACCGGGTCCACAATGCAGGCATCGGCCGACGCCGAGGTCGGGCGATGCCAGTTGACAGGGGTCCGATCATGAGAGTCACCAAGTTCCTGCTCGCCGCCACCCTGGCCGTGGCCGCCTCGATGACGCCCATCGCCGCCCAGGCGGACGACACGAACTGGACGGCACACCTCAGCGCGGCGGAGGAGGTGCCGACGAACGCGTCGCTCGCCCAGGGCCAGGCCGTCTTCAAGCTCTCCTCCGACGGCACCGAGCTCGACTACCGCCTCATCGTGGCGAACCTCGAGAACCCGGTCGCGGCGCACATCCATCTCGCACCGGCCGGCGTGAACGGCGCCGTCGTGACGTTCCTCTACGGTCCGGCCGTGCCCGGGTCCGGGCGGACCAGCGGAGTGCTGGCCACCGGAACGATCACCGCCGACGACCTCGTCGGACCGCTCGCCGGCGAGCCGTTGAGCGAACTGGTCGACGCGATCGACGCAGGCGACGCGTACGTCAACGTGCACACCAACGACGGAGTGGCTCCCGTGACGAACGAGCCGGGCGATATACCGGGCGGCGAGATCCGCGGCCAGATCGACTGATCACGCCCGACGTGAGACGAGACGACGGATGCCGCGGGCGTGGCGCGCCTTCCCGTGCACGCCCCGCCCGCGGCATCCGTCGCCGCCGGGTCGTCAGCCCTGGTGCGCCTGCTGCTGCAGGTGGTACCGCAGGCTGGACAGCTCTGCGCGCAGGGCGGCCGGGACGCGGTCGCCGAACTGCGCGAAGTACTCCTCGGTGAGGTCGCACTCGTCGAGCCAGGTCTTCGGGTCGACCTCGAAGAGGTGGTCGACCGTGTCCTGCGAGATGTCCAGGCCGTCGAGGTCGAGCGACCCCTCGGCGGGCACGAGGCCGATCGGCGTCTCGCGCGCCTCGGCGGTGCCCTCGACGCGGCCGACGATCCACTCGAGCACGCGCGAGTTCTCGCCGAAGCCCGGCCAGAGGAACTTGCCGTCGTGGCCCTTGCGGAACCAGTTGACCTGGAAGATCTTCGGCGCGTTCACGTCGAGGATGCGGCCCATCTTGACCCAGTGACCCCAGTAGTCGGCCATGTTGTAGCCGCAGAACGGGAGCATCGCGAACGGGTCGCGGCGGAGCTCGCCGACCGTGCCCTCGGCCGCGGCCGTCTGCTCGGACGAGATCGTCGCGCCCATGAACACGCCGTGCTTCCAGCTGCGCGCCTCGGCGACGAGGGGCACGTTCGTGGCGCGACGGCCGCCGAAGAGGATCGCGTCGATCGGCACGCCGTCATGGGCGTCCCAGTCGTCGGAGATCTGCGGGCACTGCGCCGCGGCGACCGTGAACCGTGAATTCGGGTGCGCAGCGGGGCGGCCGGACGCGGGAGTCCAGGGGTTGCCCTCCCAGTCGGTGAGCTCGGCCGGCGGCTGGTCGGTGAGACCCTCCCACCAGACGTCGCCGTCGGGGCGCAGCGCGACGTTCGTGAAGATCGTGTTGCCCCACAGCGTCGCGACCGCGGTCGGGTTCGTCGACTCGCCGGTGCCCGGTGCGACGCCGAAGAAGCCCGCCTCGGGGTTGATCGCGTAGAGGCGTCCGTCCTCGCCGGGGCGCATCCAGGCGATGTCGTCGCCGATGGTCTCGACCTTCCAACCGGGGATCGTGGGCTGCAGCATGGCCAGATTGGTCTTGCCGCAGGCCGACGGGAACGCGGCGGCCACGTGGTAGGCCTTGCCCTCGGGCGAGGTGATCTTGATGAGCAGCATGTGCTCGGCGAGCCAGCCCTCGTCGCGCGCCATCACGGAGGCGATGCGCAGCGCGAACGCCTTCTTCGCCAGGAGCGCGTTGCCGCCGTAGCCCGAGCCGTACGACCAGATCTCGCGCGAGTCGGGGAACTGCACGATGTACTTGGTGTCGTTGCAGGGCCACTCGACGTCGTCGCGGCGGTGGCCGACGCCGTCGACGAGCGGGTAGCCGAGCGAGTGGATGGTGCGCACCCACGGTTCGCCCGCCTCGATCATGCGGTACACCTGCTCGCCCATGCGCGTCATGATGCCCATCGACAGCACGACGTAGGGCGAGTCGGTGATCTCGACGCCGAGTTGGCTGATGGGGCCGCCGAGCGGGCCCATCGAGAACGGCACGACGTACATCGTGCGGCCCTTCATGGAGCCGTCGAAGACCTCGGTGAGCTCCTCGCGCATCGCGTGCGGGTCGCGCCAGTTGTTGGTCGGGCCCGCGTCCTCCTCGTAGGTGGAGCAGATGAACGTGCGGTCCTCCACGCGCGCGACGTCCGACGGGTCGGTCCGGGCCAGGTAGCTGTTGGGGCGCCACTCGGGGTTGAGCTTGATCAACTTGCCCTCGGCGACGAGTTCGCGCGTGAGATCGTCGGCCTCGCGCTTCGAGCCGTCGCACCAGACGATCTCGTCGGGCTTGGTCAGGGCGGCGATCTCGGCGACCCACGCCTTGAGCGCCGGGTCGGTCGTGCCCCGCCGGTGCGCCTGCTCGTCGGCGGCGTGGCCGGGGCCGTTGACGGTGAAGTCGGAGATGGTCATCGTCGTCCCTTCGTGGAAGTTCGGGAAGCACCGGGATCGGTGATGTCATTCCAGTCTGATTGCAGAAGCGGAATCCGTTCGACGAAATCCGGCGTTAAGAATCCAGGTTCTTTCTATATTCTGAAGGCATGAAGCTCGGGAGTCCAGACCTGGCCACGCTCGGCCACCGCATCCGCCACTACCGCGGCGAGCGCGGCCTCACGCTCGACCAGCTCGGCGCGGCGGTGGGGCTCGCCGGCAGTCAGCTCTCGCTCATCGAGAACGGCAAGCGCGAGCCGAAGCTGTCCACGCTCGACGCGCTCGCGTCGGCCCTGCAGGTCGACCTCGCCGACCTGCTCTCGCGCGAAGCGCCGAGCCGGCGCGCCGCCCTCGAACTCGAGCTCTCGCGCGCGCAGTCGAGCCCGTTGTACGCGGCGCTCGGCCTGCCGCACGTGAAGCCCTCGCGAGGCATGAGCGACGAATCGCTCGAGGCGATCGTGGGCCTCCATCGGGAGCTCGAGCGCCGGGCCATCGAGGCGATCGCGACGCCCGAGGAGGCGCGGCGCGCCAACACCGTCCTGCGGGAACGCATGCGCGAGCGCGCCAACCACCTGCCCGACATCGAGGAACTCGCCGAGGAGCGCGTGCGCGCGTCGGGCCACCGCTCGGGCGCGCTCACGCACCGCGAGGTGAGCGTCATGGCCGAGCAGCTGGGATTCCAGCTCATCTACGTCAACGACCTGCCCGACTCGACCCGCTCGATCACCGACCTCGCCAACGGGCGCATCTACCTGCCGCCGGCGTCGATCCCCGGCGGGCACGGACTGCGCTCGATGGCCCTGCAGGCGATGGCGCACCGCCTGCTCGGGCACGAGCCGCCGGCCAGCTACGACGAGTTCCTCTGGCAGCGCCTCGAGATCAACTACTTCGCGGCCGCATGCCTGATGCCGCAGGACGCGTCGGTGGCGTTCCTGCAGGAGGCGAAGAAGGAGAAGCGGCTCGCGATCGAGGACTTCCGCGACGCGTTCGGCGTGACCCACGAGGCGGCGGCACTGCGCTTCACGAACCTCGCGACGAGCCGGCTCGACATGACCGTGCACTTCCTCCGCGTGAACGGCGACGGCGCGCTGCTGAAGGGCTACGAGAACGACGGCCTGCCGCTGCCGACGGATGTCACGGGGTCGATCGAGGGCCAGTGGGTGTGCAAGCACTGGAGCGCCCGCCGGGCGTTCGAGCACACCAACCGCACGACCGAGAACTACCAGTACACCGACACCCCGGCGGGCACGTTCTGGGACGCGACCCAGACGGGACGGACGGATGCCGGGGAGTTCTCGATCACGGTCGGGGTGCCGTTCAACCAGGCGAAGTGGTTCCGCGGGCGCGAGACCACCGTGCGCGCCACCTCGACGTGCCCCGACGAGTCGTGCTGCCGCCGTGCGCCCGACGGGCTCGCCGAGCGGTGGGCCGGGCAGGCGTGGCCGAGCGCGCGCCTGCATGCGCACGTGCTGTCGCCGTTGCCGTCCGGCACCTTCCCCGGCGTCGACGACGCCGAGGTCTACGCCTTCCTCGAGGCGCACGCCAACGAGTAGGACGTACGTCCCGGCGAGACATCCTTCATTGCGCCTGTTGCGATAGTGTGTGTCGCACGGTACAGTGCATCACATGAACACTGATGACACGACTGCCGGGCACCTGCAGGAGCTGCGGCGCGGCACGGTCGTGCTGGGCTGCTTGGTGCGGCTGCGCGAGCCCGACTACGGGTACGCGCTGCTCGAGTCGCTCAACGGCCTCGGCATCACCGTCGACGCCAATACGCTGTACCCGCTGCTGCGACGGCTCGAGAAGCAGGGCCTCCTCACGAGCGAGTGGAACACCGACGAGGCACGGCCCCGCAAGTTCTACCGCACGAGTCCCGCGGGCGAACAGCTCGCGGGCGTCCTCACCGCCGATTGGAAGAACATCGACCGGGCGCTGACCCGGCTCACCTCGGGAGACGAACGATGACCACCCCGTCCACCACCCTGACCGACCGCTACGTCTGGGCAGCCGCGCGCAACCTCCCCGAGGCCCAGCGCGCCGAATTCGGCCGCGAACTCCGCGAGCGCATCGGCGACGAGGTCGACGCCCGGCTCGCCTCCGGCGACGCGAACTCTCCCGGCGACGCCGAAGACGCGGTGCTCCGCGAACTCGGCGACCCCTCCGCGCTCGCCGCGAGCTACGTCGACCGCCCGCTGCAGCTCATCGGGCCGCGCTACTTCCTGACCTGGAAGCGGCTGCTGACGCTCCTGTACGCCATCGTCCTGCCGATCTCCGCGGGGGCGATGGTCCTCGCGCAGCTGCTCGCCGGCGCCTCGATCGGCGAGGGCCTCGCGAGCGTCGTCTCGACGACCCTCGCCCTCGCGGTGCACCTCGCATTCTGGGTGACGCTCGTCTTCGCGATCCTCGAGCGATCCCCGAATGCGCAGGCCGCCACGACCTGGACTCCCGAGCAGCTGCCCGAGGTGCCGGACACCGGCCGAGCGGGTCGGCTGGGCGATCTCATCGCATCCCTGGTGTTCCTCACCCTCTTCGCGGTCCTCATCATCTGGCAGCAGGTGTCGCCGCCGTTCTTCGACCGTCCCGACGAGTCGATCCCGGTGCTCGATCCGGCGCTGTGGTCGTTCTGGCTGCCGTACTTCCTCGTCCTGATCGTGCTCGAGATGCTGTTCGCGGTCGCGATCTACGCCTGGGGATGGAACTGGGGGCTCGCCGCCGCGAACCTGGTGCTCAACGTGGCATTCACGGTTCCCGCGCTGTGGCTCTTCACGACCGGGCAGCTGTTCAACCCCGACTTCCTCGACGCGGTCGGCTGGCCGTGGGGCGAGGCGGCCGGCGTGACCACGACGGTCCTGGTCTTCGTGTTCATCGGCGTCGCCGTCTGGGACGTGATCGACGGCATCGTGAAGACCGTCCGCGGTCGGGGCGGCTCGGCGCTCGCACTCGGTCGCACCTGACGAACGGCGCGACGACGAGCGGATGCCGCGGGGCGAACGACCCCGCGGCATCCGCTCGCCCGATTTCGTGGCGCCCGCTACTTCGGGCCCATGCGGATCGCTCCGTCGAGGCGGATCGTCTCGCCGTTCAGCATGGGGTTCGCGACGATGGAGCGCACGAGCGCGGCGTACTCGGCGGGGTGCCCGAGGCGCGAGGGGTGCGGCACCTGCTGCTCGAGCGACGCGCGGACGTCGTCGGGCATGCCTGCCATCATCGGCGTCTCGAAGATGCCCGGCGCGATCGTGACGACGCGGATGAGCAGCCTCGAGAGGTCCCGCGCGATCGGCAGCGTCATCCCGGCCACGCCCGCCTTCGACGCCGAGTAGGCGGCCTGGCCGACCTGGCCGTCGAACGCGGCGACGGACGCGGTGTTCACGATCACGCCGCGTTGGAGCGTCGCCGGGCCGCCCGGCACGCCCGCCGGCACGGGCTCGTTCCCGGCCATCGCGGCGGCGGCGAGCCGCAGCACGTTGAACGTGCCGATCAGGTTCACCCGGATGGTGCGCTCGAACGCGTCGAGGGGCGCCGGGCCGTCGCGGCCCACGGTGCGATTCGCGGTGACGATACCGGCGCAGTTCACCGCGACGCGCAGGGGCCCCATGGCGGATGCCGCGGCGACCGCCTCGGCGACCTGGGCCTCGTCGGCGACGTCGGCGGGCACGAACCGGGCGTGCTCGCCGAGCTCGGCCGCGGCCTGTTCGCCGCGCGGGCCGGGCAGGTCGACGATGACGACGTGCGCGCCGCCGTCGACGAGGGCCTGCGCCGTCGCACGCCCGAGTCCCGACGCGCCGCCCGTGACGATCGCGGATGCTCCGCTCAGTTCCATGTGTCTCCCCTTCGAGTGTGTCGCCGCGTGATACCCCTGTCGCCGAGTGATGCCGCTGCGGCGGTATCACTCGGCGGGAACTGCATCACTCGGCGGGTGGTGTGGGACGGTGGGTGGATGGCGCGGGATCAGACGCGCTCGATGACGGTGGCGTTGGCCATGCCGCCGCCCTCGCACATCGTCTGCAGGCCGTAGCGGCCGCCCGTGGCCTCGAGCTGGTTCACGAGCGTCGTGAGCAGGCGCGTGCCGCTCGAGCCGAGCGCGTGCCCGAGCGCGATGGCGCCGCCGCGCGGGTTGAGCTTCGCGGCATCCGCGCCCGTGTCGGCGAGCCACGCGAGCGGCACCGACGCGAACGCCTCGTTGACCTCGTACACGTCGATGTCGTCGTGGGTGAGGCCGGCGCGCTCGAGCACCTTCGCGGTCGCGGGGATCACGCCCGTGAGCATGTACAGCGGGTCGCTGCCGACGACCGAGAACGCGCGGAAGCGGGCGCGCGGCTCGACGCCGAGCCGATCGGCGGCGTCCGCGCTCATGATGAGCGCCGCCGAGGCGCCGTCGGTGAGCGGCGATGAGTTGCCCGGGGTGATGCGCCACTCGACGTCGGGGAATCGCTCGGCGAGGCGGTCGGTGCGGAACGCCGGATTCAGGCCGGCCAGCGACTCGACCGTAGTCGCGGGCCGCACCGTCTCGTCGGCCAGCGACTCGACGCCGGGAACCGGCACGACCTCGGTCGCGAAGGCGCCGGACTCCCCCGCTGCGGCCGCCGACCGGTGCGATCGGGCTGCGAACTCGTCGAGTCGCTCGCGCGAGAACCCCCACCTCTCGGCGATCAGCTCGGCCGAGACGCCCTGGTTCACGAGCCCGTCGGGGTACCGCGCGCGGATGCGGGATCCGTACGGGTCGGCGCCCGCGGCGCTCGAACCGAGCGGCACCCGGCTCATCGACTCGACGCCGCACGCGATCACGATGTCGGCCTGGCCGGCCATGACCGCCTGTGCTGCGAACGCGGCCGCCTGCTGGCTCGACCCGCACTGCCGGTCGATGGTCGTGCCGGGCACGGTCTCGGGGAATCCGGCCGCGAGCACGGCGTTGCGCACGATGTTGTACGACTGCTCGCCGATCTGGCTCACGCACCCGCCGATCACGTCGTCGACGAGGGCGGGGTCGAGGTCGTTCCGGTCGACGAGTGCGGTGAGCACGCCGGCGAGCAGGTCGACCGGGTGGACGCCGCTCAGCAGTCCACCGGGCTTGCCGCGCCCGACGGGGGTCCGGATGACGTCGACGATGACGGCTTCGGTGCTCATGCCCTCAGCCTACGACCGCGTCTGCGGGTCGAGGAGCGCCGAAGGCGCGTCTCGGGACCGGCACCGTCGGCACGGGGTCTCGAGACGCCCGCTTCGCGAGCTCCTCGACCCGCACGGGGCTCAGCCGACCTCGGCGACCTCGGGGACGGATGCCGCGACGACCTGCTCGACGCGCACCGGCTGGCGCTCGGGCAGCACCATGGGGTGCGTGCCGGCCATCGCCTCGATGACGCGGACGACCTGGCACGAGTAGCCGTACTCGTTGTCGTACCAGACGTAGAGCACGACGTCGGTGCCGTCGGCGATGGTCGCGAGCCCGTCGACGATTCCGGCCCGGTTCGAGCCGACGAAGTCGGTCGAGACGACCTCGGGCGACTCGATGTAGTCGACCTGCTGGCGCAGCGGCGACGTGAGCGAGACCGTCCGGAGGTAGGCGTTCAGCGTGGCCTTGTCGGTCGGGTTCTCGAGCTGCAGGTTGAGGATCGCGAGCGACACGTCGGGCGTGGGCACGCGGATCGCCGAGCCGGTCAGCTTGCCCTCGAGCGCGGGCAGCGCCTTCGCGACGGCCTTCGCGGCGCCGGTCTCGGCGATGACCATGTTCAGCACCGCCGAGCGGCCGCGACGGTCGCCCTTGTGGAAGTTGTCGATGAGGTTCTGGTCGTTCGTGAACGAGTGCACGGTCTCGACGTGGCCGCGCGCGATGCCGTACGCGTCGTCGATCGCGGCGAGCACCGGGGTGATCGCGTTGGTGGTGCAGGACGCCGCCGAGAGGATGCGGTCGCCCGACTCGATCGCGTCGTGGTTGATGCCGTGCACGATGTTCTTGATCGCGCCCTTGCCCGGCGCGGTGAGCAGCACGCGGGCGACGCCCTTCGACTCGAGGTGGCGGCTGAGCCCGGGCTCGTCGCGCCAGCGGCCCGTGTTGTCGACGACGATCGCGTCGGAGATGCCGTACGCGGTGTAGTCGATCGCGCCGGGGTCGTCGGAGTAGATCACCTGGATGAGGGTGCCGTTCGCGAGGATGGTGTTCGCCTCCTCGTCGACCGTGATGGTGCCCTGGAAGGGACCGTGCACCGAGTCGCGGCGCAGCAGGCTGGCGCGCTTCTGCAGGTCGTTCTCGGCGCCCTTGCGGACGACGATCGCGCGCAGGCGCAGGTTCTGGCCACCGCCGGCGTGCGCGATCAGGATGCGGGCGAGCAGCCGGCCGATGCGGCCGAAGCCGTACAGCACGACGTCGGTGCCGGATGCCGCGGGCTCCCCGGCGTCGACGAGCACCGGTGCGAGCTCCGCGCGGAGGAAGTCGACGAGGTCGGTGCCGGGCGCGGCCGCGTGGAACCGCGAGACGAGGCGGGCGACGTCGACGGATGCGGGGCCGGGGCCGATCTCGGCGAGCGCCTCGAGCACGCGCATCGTGTCGTCGAGATCGAGCTCGACGTCGCCGGCCTGCCGGGCGAAGCGGTGCGCCTTGAGCAGCTCGACCGCGGAGCGGTTGATCAGGCGACGCCCGTGGATGGAGGTCACGACTCCGTGACGGCGGTACAGGCCGCCGATGAGCGGGATCATCCGCTCGGCCTGTTCCTCTCGGGCGATCCATTCCTCACGGCGGGCGTCGAACTCGTGGCTCACGGCGTGTCCTCTCGGCCGCGAGCGTCGGCGTCGTCGGCCATCGTGCGGGTCGGCGCCGGGGTGGCAGCGTCGACCACGGGGTTTCCGAAGGGGATGCCTCGATGATACCGGCGCGCGACGCGGCATCCGCTGTACATGGCGGCAGGTGACCCTGCGAGCGGATGCCGCGGCGTCGAGCCCCGACGCCGTGGGGTCGCGGTCAGGCTGCGACGTCGTCGACGAGCTCGATGTCGTAGACCGCGATCCGCTGCGGCACGCCGTCGAACGCCGCCGCACGTGCCGCCGAGGCGAGGTACTCCTGCTCGCGCGCGAGGAACGCCTCGTGGTCGCCCGGTGCGCTCACCGCCCAGACGAACTGGTTCCGCTCGCGGATGCCGTAGGCGAACTCGATCGTGAACCCGGCCTCGGACCGCACCCGCGGCATCCACTCCCGGAACCACGCCAGGAAGGCGTCGTATTCCCCGTCGACGAGCGTGTACCGGCGCAGCTGGATCGTCTTCACCTGAGCCATTCTGCCGTGCGCGCGTGGCGCGTGACGACGACACGGATGCCGCCTCAGCCGAGTGGCATCGTGACGGCCATGGCGAGCATGCCGACGGCCATGAGCGGATGCCGCCACGCGGACGGCCCGGTGCGCTCGGCCGCTACCCGGCGCAGCGGTGACGCGAGTGCCGTCGCCGCGATCGCGGCCGCCACAGCGACCACCGCCCAGCCGAGCGGGACGCCGGCGGCATGGGCGGAGTGCGCGCCCGCGTCGGATCCCGGCGGTGCCGCCATCGCCCACCACATCGCCGCCATGACGAGGAGCGAGCCGGAGTTCCGGGCCAGCTCCGCCCGGCGGGAGGCGTCCCCGCCGGATGGGCCGCCGGTCCGGCGGGCTCGTCCCGGCACGGGGACGAGCGCCATCAGTGACGCGACCACGAGCAGTGCTCCCCACCCGGTCGCGTGTGCGAGATCGAGCCCCGGAACGACCATGTCGAGGGCTGAGACGCCCATGAGCACGGCGGTGCCGCGCTCGCGCGGCACCGCCGCGCCGCCGCGCCGGACCGGCACGACGGTGCAGGCGACCGAAGCCAGGGTCGGCGCGAGCGCGGCGACCATGATGGCGGCGTGCATCGCGCTCGGCGGTCCCGGCTCAGCCGAGGTGCTCTGCGGTCAGGTCCTCGGCGCCGTGCCCGATCCGCCGGTAGACGTCGGGCCGCCGGTTGCGCAGCACGAGCGCCCAGGCGATGCCCGCGATGCCCGCGACCACGATGAGGCCGGGGAGCACGAACGTCGTGGCGTCGCTCTCGACCTGCCCGAGCAGCACGTTGAAGTTCGCCACGATGAGCACGAGCACGGTCGTCAGTGCGAGGAACGCGAGGACCGGCGCGACGAGCCGCGATCCGGCCCCGACGTCGCGTGGGTCGCGGCGGAAGTACCCGATCACGGCGAGCGAGACGACCGCCATGAGGAGCACCAGCCCGAGCGCCCCGGTGTTCGTGAGCCACGAGAACAGCGTGACGACCGGGAAGAGGATGCCGAGTTCGGAGCCGGCGCCGGCGATGGCGAATGCGACGACCACCACGACGGCGAGCAGGCTCTGCGTGATCGAGCCCGCCCATGGTGCGCCGGTTCGGTCGCGAACGCTCGCGAGGCCCGCGGGGAGCACGCCGTCGCGGCCGAGCGAGAACAGGTATCGCGCGACGGCGTTGTGGAAGCTCACCAGCGCGGCGAAGAGGCTCGTGATGAACAGGATCGACATGAAGTCGACCATGATCGACCCGAACCGCTCGCCGACGAAGCCGAAGAAGAGGGGCGGTCCGGCCTCCTCGGGCGCGATCCCGCCGGAGGAGATCTTCTCCGGGCCGATCGCCAGGGCGAGCGCCCACGACGAGAACGCGTAGAAGAGGCCGATGATGACGACCGCGGTGAACGTGGCCCGCGCGACGGTCCGCTTCGGGTCGACGGCCTCCTCGCCGTAGATGGCGGCCGACTCGAATCCCATGAACGCGGCGATGCCGAACACGAGCACGGCGCCGAGTCCGGGCAGCAGGAGCGCCGACGGCGAGATCGGGTCGGCGGAGAAGCCCTCGGCCGGGTTCGCGAACGCCGCGAGGTCGAAGACCAGCACGGCGAGGAACTCGAGCGCGACGATCACGCCGAGCACCTTCGCCGAGAGGTCGACGCGGTTCACGCCGAGGATGCCGACGACGACGATGAAGACGAGGACGCTCGCCCACCACGGCACGTCGATCCCGAACTTCTCGCCCAGCAGGAGTGAGACCTGGAATCCGAAGATGCCCCAGATGCCGATCTGCATGCAGTTGTAGGCGACGAGCGCGATGAGCGCGACACCCACGCCGACGGGCCGTCCGAGGCCCTGCGCCGCGTAGGCGGAGAAGGCGCCGGCGTTCGTGATGAACCGGCTCATCGCCGCGTAGCCGATCGAGAAGACGGCGAGGACCGCGGCGAGGACGAGGTAGCCGATCGGAACGGCGATCGAGCCGGTGACCGAGTAGGCGGTGGTGGCGCCGCCGGCGATGACGGTGAGCGGCGCGGATGCGGCGATGATGAGGACGGTGATCGCGGGCACGCCGAGGCGGCGTCGCTGCCGCGTCGCCGTCTCGGCGGTCATGGGGTCGGTGGTCGTGGACATCGGGACTCCTGTGTCGATGGTGGGGGTCGCTCCGAATGCTCCTCCGACCGGCCCGGCGGGTCTTGTCCGATCCGGCACGATCGTTGTCGCTTCGCGAACCGAGGCGCCCTCGCCTCATAGGGTGCTCCTGTGGGGTCCAGTTCCGAAACGGATGACGCGTCCACCGCTCCCGCGCCGGGTCGGAACGGGTCGGCGGGACGGCGCGCGCTGCTGCAGGCCACGATCACGGTCGTGGCACGGTCGGGGCTGCGCGCCCTGACCTACCGTGCGGTGGCCGCCGAGGCCGGGGTGTCGCACGGGCTCGTGCGCCATCACTTCGGCACGCGTGACCAGCTGATCGCGGCGGCGCTCGAGTTCGCCGTGGCCGAGAGCCTGCGCGAGACGAGCATGACGGATGCCGCGGGGCGGCCGGCCGCCGCGGATCCGGCCCGGTTCGCGGCGGGCATCGAATCGCTCGCCGACCGCAGCACCGACATGCAGGCGTTCCAGTACGAGCTGCTGCTCGAGGCGCGCCGCCGGCCGGAACTGCGCGAACACGTCGAGCGGTACTACGAGACGTACCGGCGCGCGACCACCGCGCAACTCCGGGCGCTCGGCATCGAGGACGAGGAGTTCATCGAGGTGATCTGGTTCGCGCTCGACGGCCTCGTGTTCAAGCACCTCGTGCTGGGTTCGGCGGCGGAGAGCGAGCGGGTGCTCGAGCGCATCCGCCGGCTCGTGGCATCCGCCGCCCGACCCTCGGACTGACCGCCCTCTCGGCCATTCGTCCCGCTCCCCTTGCCTATCCATTTGGATAGGGCTACCGTCGACCCAACCGTGCGACGAGGCAGGGAGGACCGCGATGACGCACCCCACGACGAAGGCGGGAACGCTCGACTTCCCCGCATTCCGAACCGCCGTGAGCGAGTCGTTCGTGCCGCTGAAGGTCACGAGCGACCGGCCGGATCCGTTCGCGGGCTCGATCCGCCACGTCGCGGCGGAGGACGTGCACTTCTCGATCGTCTCGGCGACCGAGCACGCCGTCGAACGAACGCCGCAGCTCGTCGCGAGCGACGACCGCAGGTTCTACAAGCTCGGCGTGCAGCTGGCGGGCACGGGCCTCCTCGTGCAGGAGCACCGCGAGACGCTGCTCGAGCCGGGTTCGATCTCGATCTACGCGACCGATCGCCCGTATTCGCTCATGTTCGACGGTTCGTCGCGCACGTTCGTGATGATGTTCCCGAGCCGGCTGCTCGACCTCCCGCACCGCGCGATCGGCGAGCTCACCGCGACGCCGCTCGGCGCTGCGGGCGGAATGGGCGACCTGGTCGGGACCTACCTCACGAGCCTCGCCGATCGCCTCGACCTGCTCGCCGGACCCAGCGGCGAGCGGCTCGCGCGCAATGCCGTCGACATGGCGGCCGCGATGCTCTCGAACGAGCTCGCCGTCGGATCCGTCGAGTTGAGTCCGCGGGAGCGCCTGTTCACCGAGATCACGCGCTTCATCGACGCGAACCTCTGCGCCCCCGACCTCGACCCGGCCACGATCGCCGCGGCGCACTTCATCTCGCCGCGATACCTCCACGCGCTCTTCCACGAGCACGACACGACCGTGTCGACCTGGGTACGACGCCGGCGCCTCGAGGAGTGCCGCCGCCGCCTGGCCGATCCGGCATTCGACGACCGGTCGATCTCGAGCGTCGCCGCAGACTGGGGCTTCGCCGACGCCGCGCACTTCAGCCGGGCGTTCCGCGCCGAGTTCGACTGCTCCCCGCGCGACGTGCGCGGCAGCCGCTGAACCGCGGCACCCCACGCACCGTCGGCGGGTCTTCGCTCGCGGTCAACACCCGCTCGCTCCGAGACAAGACCCGTGCGCCGCATCCGCCGAGACTGGTGGGCACGAACCTTGGAGGAGCAATGGAGACCTACGAGCGCCTGCTCGCGGCCATCACCCCGGCAACCGGACCGACGCGCGACGTCCTCGACCCCGCGACCGGTGAGCGCATCGGCGCGGCGCGCGTCGACGGCACCGCCGAGCTCGAGCGGGCGATCGGCCGCGCCCGTGCCGCGCAGCCGGCCTGGGCCGAGCTCGGCGACGAGGAGCGCGTCGCGACGCTGAACCGCGTCGCCGACGCCATCGAGCGATCGGGTGAGGCGCTCGCCGAACTGCTCTCTCGCGAGCAGGGCAAGCCCCTCAACGGCCCGAACGCGCGCTTCGAAGTCGGTGCCTGCGCGAACTGGCTCCGGGCGACCGCGGCGACGCCGCAGCCCGTCGAGGTCGTCGTCGACGACGGCGAGACCTACGCCGAGCTGCACTACCGCCCGATCGGCACCGTCGGCGTGATCACGCCGTGGAACTGGCCCATGATGATCGCGATCTGGCAGATCGCCCCGGCGCTCCGCATGGGCAACACCGTCGTCGCCAAGCCGTCGGAGTACACGACCCTGTCGGGGCTCGCGCTCGCCGCCGTCATGAACCAGGAGCTCCCCGAGGGCGTCCTCGAGGTCGTCGCCGGCGACGGCGGCCTCGGCGCCGAGCTCGTGGTGCACCCCGGCATCGGCAAGATCATGTTCACCGGCTCCACCGCGACGGGCCGCCGGATCATGGAGGCCTCGGCCGGCAACCTCAAGCGGCTCACCCTCGAACTCGGCGGGAACGACGCCGGCATCGTGCTGCCCGACGTCGACGCCTCGGCGATCGCCGAGGGACTGTTCTGGGGCGCGTTCATCAACACCGGCCAGACCTGCGCCGCCATGAAGCGCCTGTACGTGCACGACGACGTCTACGACGCCGTCTGCGACGCCCTGACGGAGGTCGCGTCGCAGATGCCGATGGGTCCGGGGCTCGACGAGCAGAACGTGCTCGGTCCGCTCCAGAACCGCATGCAGTGGGAGGTCGTGCACCGGCTCGTCGACGCCGCGAAGACCTCCGGCGCGCGGGTGCTGCTCGGCGGGACGCCCGACCCCGAGGCATCCGGCCACTTCTACCCCACCACGCTCGTGGCGGACATCGACGACGCGCATCCCCTCGTGCAGGAGGAGCAGTTCGGCCCGGCCCTGCCGATCATCCGGTACTCCGACGTCGAGGACGCCGTCCGCATGGCGAACGCCGTGGACGTCGGCCTCGGGGCCTCCGTCTGGTCGGGTGACCGCGAACGCGCCCGCGAGATCGCGGCGCGACTCGAGGCCGGCACGGTCTGGATCAACTCGCACGGCGGCGTCCACCCGGGCATCCCGTTCGGCGGCGTCAAGCAGTCCGGCTTCGGACTCGAGTTCGGCGCCGAGGGCCTGAAGGCCGTCGCCGTGCCCCAGGTGATCAACGGATGACGCTCATGCACCACCACGACCACGCCGTCGCCGACGCACCCGCCGACGTGCGGCATCCGCTCGACCTCACGACCGCCGACGAGCTCGAACTCGGCCGCGAGGTCCTCGTCCGCGCCGGGAAGGTCGGCGAGCGCACCCGCTTCCCGAACGTCATGCCCGTCGAGCCCGACAAGGCGATCGTCGCCGGCTTCGCCGACGGCGACCCGGTCGAGCGCCGGCTGCGCTACACCCTGCTCGAACTCGACACCGGGCGTGCGGCCGAGGCCGTCGTGAACCTCGCGACCGAGGCGGTCGAGGAATGGACGGAGCTCGACACGACCCGTGCGCCGTACGGCCAGCCGCAGTACCTCTTCGAGGAGTACGAGCTCGCCGAGCAGCTGGTGAAGGACTCGCCCGAGTGGTGCGCCGCGATGGAACGGCGCGGGCTCGGCGCGAAGATCGACCTCGCGTTCTGCGGACCGCTCGCCCCGGGCTTCTTCGGACGCGCCGACGAGGTCGGACGCCGCGTCATCCGCTCGCTCACGTTCCTCAGGGACGCCCCCGGCGACAACCACTGGTCGCATCCCGTCGAGGGGCTCATCGTGCACATCGACCTCACCGAGCGGCGGGTCATCCGGGTCGAGGACGAGGGCGACGTGCCGGTGCCGTCGGTCGACGGCCGGTACGACCCCGAGACCGTGGGTCCGGCGCGCACGAGCCTGAAGCCCATCGAGATCACCCAGCCCGAGGGGCCGAGCTTCGCCGTCGACGGCAACCTGGTCGAGTGGGAGAACTGGCGATTCCGGGTGGGGTTCAACGCCCGTGAGGGGCTCGTCCTGCAGCAGGTGTCGTTCCGCGACGGCGACGAGCACCGCTCGGTGCTGTCGCGGGCGAGCGTGCCGGAGATGGTCGTGCCGTACGGCGACACCACGCCGACCCGCTTCTGGATCAGCTACTTCGACGCCGGCGAGTACCTGCTCGGCAAGAACGCGAACGCGCTGCAGCTCGGGTGCGACTGCCTCGGCGTCATCCACTACTTCGACGCGCACGTCGCGGGCGACGATGGACACGCCGTGCGCATGCCGAACGTCGTGTGCATGCACGAGGAGGACTACGGGATCCTCTGGAAGCACAACGAGTGGGGCGAGCGTGCCGAGGTGCGCCGGTCGCGCCGGCTCGTGATCAGCTACTTCGCCACGATCGGCAACTACGACTACGGCTTCTTCTGGTACCTCTACCTCGACGGAACCGTCCAGATGGAGGCCAAGGCGACCGGCATCGTGTTCGCGGGCGCCGGCACGCCGGGCGCGCCCGACCCCCATGCGTCCGAGATCGCCCCCGGCCTGTTCGCACCCGTGCACCAGCACCTGTTCTGCGCGCGACTCGACGTCGCGATCGACGGCGAGGACAACACGCTCGCCGAGGTCGACGTGGTCGGCGTGCCCACCGGGCCCGACAACCCGTACGGCAACGCGTTCACCTGGCAGGTGACCCCGATCACCCGGGAGTCCGACGCCGGCCGCCTCGCGAACGGCGCGACGTCGCGCGTGTGGGAGGTCGCGAGCGCGAGCCGCCGCAACGCGGTCGGCCGGCCGACGTCCTTCCACCTCATCCCCGAGGGGAAGTCGACGCTGCTCGCACAGCCCGACTCCACGGTGTGGGCCCGCGCGAACTTCGCGACGAAGCACCTGTGGGCGACCGCGTACGCTCCCGACGAGCTCTACCCGGCGGGGCCGTACCCGAACGCGCACGAGGGCTGGGCAGGGCTGCCGACCTGGCAGCAGGCCGACCGCGACCTCGACGGCACCGACCTCGTGCTCTGGCACGTGTTCGGTCCGACGCACATCCCGCGGCCCGAGGACTGGCCCGTCATGCCCGTCGACTACTCGGGGTTCCTGTTCAAGCCCTACGGGTTCCTCGACCGCAATCCCGCGCTCGACCTGCCCGACGCGAGCCGGTCGACGGATGCCGCCGGCTGCTGCGGCACTGGCTCGGCCTGCCGCTGCGAGCACTGACCACGAAACCGGATGCCGCGTGCCACCCCGGGCACGCGGCATCCGCCCGTCTTCGGAACGTGCTGCGTCGCGACGCCGCCCCGTGCGCAAGCTGCAGTATCATATACGATTTCGGATACCAGATGTGATCACGGTCGTGTAGCATCGCCACAGACCCTCGACGACGAAGTGGAGAGACATGCTCGACCCAGCGCGCATCGCGGAGATCGCCGACGAACTGGCTGCAGCCGACCGGGACCGGACGATCGTCCCGCTCCTCACCGCCCGCAACCCCGAGATGACCGTCGAGGACGCCTACGCCGTCCAGCGCCTCTGGGCCGAACGCGCGGTCGCGGGCGGCAGGCGCCTGGTCGGCCGCAAGATCGGCCTCACCTCGAAGGTCATGCAGGTCGCCACCGGCATCACCGAGCCCGACTACGGCGTGATCCTCGATGACATGGTCCATGAGTCCGGCTCCGTCATCGAGTACGACCGCTTCTCGAACGTGCGCATCGAGGTCGAGCTCGCGTTCGTGCTGGCCCGGCCGCTGCGGGGCCCCGGCACCACGATCTTCGACGTGCTCGACGCGACCGCCTACGTCGTCCCCGCGCTCGAGATCCTGAACTCGCACATCGAGCTGCAGGGCCGGACCATCGTCGACACGATCTCCGACAACGCCGCGATGGGCGCCATGGTCGTCGGGGGCACGCCCGTGAAGGTCGACGCGGTCGACCTCCGGTGGGTGTCCGCACTCCTCTACCGCAACGAGACGATCGAGGAGTCGGGTGTCGCCGGAGCCGTGCTCGGCCACCCCGCCATGGGCGTCGCGTGGCTCGCCGACAAGCTCGCCCAGCACGGCCAGTCGCTCGAGGCCGGCGAGATGATCCTCGCCGGCTCGTTCACCCGCCCGATGTGGGTCGAACGCGGCGACACCGTCCATGCCGACTACGGACCCCTGGGGGCGATCACGTGCCGATTCGCATGAACCTGCCCGAGACCTTCGCCGCGCGCCTGGCCGGCGCCGACCGCCCGCAGGTGGGCCTCTGGGTCTGCTCGGGCAGCCCGATCATGGCCGAGATCACGGCGGGCAGCGGGGTCGACTGGGTGCTCATCGACGCCGAGCACTCCCCCAACGGGCTCGAGTCGATCCTCGCGCAGCTCTACGCCGTCTCGGCCTACCCCGTCGCACCGGTCGTGCGCGTGCCGATCGGCGACACCGTGGTCATCAAGCAGGTGCTCGACCTCGGCGCGCAGAACCTCCTCGTTCCCATGGTCGACTCGGCGGAGCAGGCCGCGGAGCTCGTGCGCGCCATCCGCTACCCGTCGGGCGGCGTGCGCGGCGTCGGCGCGTCGCTCGCCCGCTCATCGCGCTGGAACCGCGTGCCCGCGTACCTGAAGGACGCCTCGTCGACGATCAGCCTCACGGTGCAGGTCGAGTCGGCGGCCGCGGTCGACGCGGTCGACGAGATCCTGGCGGTCGACGGCGTCGACGCGATCTTCGTCGGCCCGGCCGACCTCGCCGCGTCGATGGGCCGCCTCGGCGAGCCCTCGCACCCGGAGGTCGTCGAGGCGGTGCTCACCGCACTCCGCGCTGCGAGCGCGGCGGGCAAGCCCGCCGGCGTCAACGCGTTCGTGCCCGAGGAGGCCGAGCGCTACCTCGAGGCGGGCGCCTCGTTCGTCGCCGTCGGCGCCGACGTCGCGATCGTCGCCCGCGCGTCCGAGTCGCTGGCCGACCGGTTCGTCGGCGGGCCGAGGCCGACGGATGCCGCGCCGCGCGCGTCGTACTGACCGCCGCTTGCCCGCATCGGCCTGATCGTATATGATTTCAGATATCACGAGACGAGGACGCTCACATGCACATCGACGGCATCGCCACCCCCGGCAAGATCATCGCCGTGCACCTCAACTACGCCTCCCGCGCGGCACAGCGCGGTCGCACGCCGGCGACGCCGAGCTACTTCCTGAAGCCCGCGAGTTCGCTCGCTGCGAGCGGCAGTGCGCTCGAGCGGCCCGCCGGCACCGAGTTGCTGGCGTTCGAGGGCGAGGTCGCGCTCGTCATCGGCGAGCCCGCCCGGCGGGTCTCCCCCGCCGACGGCTGGCGGCACGTGGCATCCGTCACGGCCGCGAACGACTTCGGCGTCTACGACCTGCGCGCCGCCGACAAGGGGTCGAACGTGCGCTCGAAGGGCGGCGACGGGTTCACGCCGCTCGGCCCCGCGCTCATCCCGGCCGCCGACGTCGCACCCGACGGCCTGCGCGTGCGCACCTGGGTCAACGGCGAGCTCGTGCAGGAGGACACGAGCGACACGCTCCTGTTCCCCTTCGGGCAGCTCGTCGCCGACCTATCGCAGCTGATGACCCTCGAGACGGGTGACGTGATCCTCACGGGCACGCCCGCCGGCTCGTCGGTCGTGCTGCCGGGCGACGTGGTCGAGGTCGAGGTCGACGCGCCGGATGCCGCGGGCTCCCCCACCACGGGACGGCTCGTCACGCGCATCACCGAGGGCACCGTCCCGTTCGGCGACTTCGGCACGAAGCCCGCCGTCGACGACCTGCAGCGAGTCGAGGCGTGGGGCTCCGAGGCCGAGCACTCCGCCGCGGTCGCGGCCGGGCGCGCGACGGCGCTCGACGCCGGGTCCCGAGACGGCGCTGACGCGCCTTCCCGACCCGCAGACGCGTTCGAGCTCACCGACGAGCTGCGCGCGCAGCTCTCCTCGGTCGCCGTCGCCACGCTCTCCGTCGCGCTCCGCAAGCGCGGCTACCACGACGTCTTCATCGAGGGCGTGCGCGCGAACCACCCTGGCGACCGCCTCGTCGGGCGCGCCCGCACGCTCCGCTTCATCCCCGCCCGCCCCGACCTGTTCGCCGAGCGCGGCGGCGGCTACAACGCCCAGAAGCGCGCGTTCGACACGGTCGGCGCGGGCGAGGTGCTCGTCGTCGACGCCCGCGGCGAGCGCGGCACCGGCACGGTCGGCGACGTGCTCGCACTGCGGGCGAAGGTGCGCGGCGCGGCCGGCATCGTGACCGACGGCGGCGTGCGCGACTTCGACGCGGTCGCCGAGATCGGCATCCCGGTCTTCTCGCAAGGGCCGCACCCGAGCGTGCTCGGCCGCCGCCACGTGCCGTGGGAGACCGACGTCACGATCGCGTGCGGCGGCGCCGCCGTGCAGCCGGGCGACGTGATCGTGGGTGACGGCGACGGCGTCATCGTGATCCCGCCGCACCTCGTCGCCGAGGTCGCCGAGGAGGCTGCAGCGCAGGACGCCGCGGACGCATGGGTGGCCGAGCGCGTGGCCGAGGGCGAACCCGTCGACGGCCTCTTCCCGATGGACCGCGAGTGGCGGTCGCGATACGAGCGAGAGGCGGGCGACCGATGAGCGCCGCCGAGGGCAAGTCGCAGCGCGCCTACCGCTTCCTCAGGGAGCGCATCGACGACGGCCGCTACGTGCCGGGCTATCGGCTCGTGCTCGCGCAGATCGCCTCCGAGCTCGACATGTCGGTCGTGCCCGTGCGCGAGGCCGTCCGCCGTCTCGAGGCCGAGGGCCTCGTGACGTTCGAGCGCAACGTGGGAGCCCAGGTCGCGCTCCTCAAGCCGACCGAGTACCTCCACACGATGCAGACGCTCGCCCTGGTCGAGGGCTACGCGACGGGCCTGTCGGCGGGGTCGACGACCCCCGAGCAGCTGCGGCGCGCGCGCGAGGTCAACGAACGGATGCGTCGAACGCTCGACGACTTCGAACCCCACCGATTCACCGAGCTCAACCGCGAGTTCCACTCGATCCTGTTCGAGACCTGCCCGAACCCGCACGTCCTCGACCTCGTGCACCGCGGCTGGAATCGCATGAAGGTCCTGCGCGACTCGTCGTTCAGCTTCGTGCCCGGCCGCGCCCGCGAGTCGGTCGAGGAGCACGAGCGCATCATCGAGCTCATCGAGCAGGGCGCCGACCCGCTCGACGTCGAGCTCGCGGCCCGGCGTCACCGCACGGCGACGCTCGACGCGGTGCTCGCCTACCAGTCCGAGCACGCGAACCCGGCGACGGATGCCGCATCCGCGCCCGCCACGAACACACCCGTTTCCCAGCCCGGCGCCGACGCCGCGGCATCCGCTTCGAACCTGGAGGCCAGGACCGCATGAACCACCACATCCCCGAGGGGCTGCCCGACCGCATCCGCCACTACATCGACGGCGAGTTCGTCGACTCGATCGGCGGCGAGACGTTCGACGTGCTCGACCCGGTCTCGAACGAGACCTACGTGCAGGCGGCGGCCGGTCAGAAGGCCGACATCGAACGCGCCGTCGAGGCCGCCGCGCGCGCGTTCCGCGAGGGCCCGTGGCCGCGGATGCTGCCGCGCGAGCGCTCGCGCGTGCTGCACCGCATCGCCGACCTCGTCGAGTCGCGCGACGCGCAGCTCGCCGAGCTCGAATCGTTCGACTCGGGCCTCCCGATCACCCAGGCGCTCGGCCAGGCGCGTCGCGCGGCCGAGAACTTCCGGTTCTTCGCCGACCTGATCGTCGCGCAGGCCGACGACACGTACAAGGTGCCCGGTCGCCAGATCAACTACGTCAACCGCAAGCCGATCGGCGTCGCGGGCCTCATCACGCCGTGGAACACGCCGTTCATGCTCGAGTCGTGGAAGCTCGGTCCGGCGCTCGCGACCGGCAACACGGTCGTGCTGAAGCCCGCCGAATTCACGCCGCTGTCGGCCTCCCTCTGGGCGGGCATCTTCGAGGAGGCAGGACTGCCGAAGGGCGTCTTCAACCTCGTCAACGGCCTCGGCGAGGAGGCGGGCGACGCGCTCGTCAAGCACCCCGACGTGCCGCTCATCTCGTTCACGGGCGAGAGCCGCACGGGGCAGATCATCTTCGGCAACGCGGCGCCCTTCCTCAAGGGCCTTTCGATGGAGCTCGGCGGCAAGAGCCCGGCCGTCGTCTTCGCCGACGCCGACCTCGATGCGGCCGTCGACGCGACGATCTTCGGCGTGTTCTCGCTGAACGGCGAGCGCTGCACCGCCGGCAGCCGCATCCTCGTCGAGCGCGCGATCTACGACGAGTTCGTCGAGAAGTACGCTGCGCAGGCGAAGCGCGTCGTGGTCGGCGACCCGCACGACCCGAAGACCGAGGTCGGCGCGCTCGTGCACCCCGAGCACTACGAGAAGGTCATGAGCTACGTCGAGATCGGCAGGACCGAGGGCCGCCTCGTCGCCGGCGGCGGCCGCCCGGACGGCTTCCCCACGGGCAACTACGTCGCCCCGACGGTCTTCGCCGACGTGCCGAGGGACGCCCGGATCTTCCAGGAGGAGATCTTCGGGCCCGTGGTCGCGATCACGCCCTTCGACTCCGACGAGGAGGCGCTCGAGCTCGCCAACGGCGTGAAGTACGGCCTCGCCGCCTACATCTGGACCAACGACCTCAAGCGCGCGCACAACTTCTCGCAGGCGGTCGAGGCCGGCATGGTCTGGCTGAACTCGAACAACGTGCGAGACCTGCGCACGCCGTTCGGCGGCGTGAAGGCCTCGGGCCTCGGCCACGAGGGCGGCTACCGCTCGATCGACTTCTACACCGACCAGCAGGCGGTGCACATCACGCTCGGCGCGGTGCACAACCCGACGTTCGGCAAGCAGGAGCACCACGACGAGACCGACCTCGACGACCCGGACCCGCGCTGACGCGGCATCCGTTCACCACCGTTGATTTGCGAGCAAGGACGCTGACATGACCAACCACGACGACAAGACCCTCACCTCCTCCGGCTTCTACGTGAGCCAGGAGGCCCCGATCCACACCGACGACCCGATCCCGACGCCGTCGGCGCCGGCCCCCGACATCCTGCGCTGCGCCTACATGGAGCTCGTGGTCACCGACCTCGAGGCGAGCCGGAGGTTCTACGTCGACGTGCTCGACCTCGTCGTCACCGAGGAGACCGAGGACACGGTCTACCTGCGCTCGCTCGAGGAGTTCATCCACCACAACCTCGTACTGCGCAAGGGTCCGGTCGCCGCGGTCGCCGCGTTCTCGTACCGCGTGCGCACCCCCGAGGACCTCGACAGGGCCGTGGCCTTCTACACCGAGCTCGGCTGCCGCGTCGAGCGTCGCTCCGAGGGCTTCACCAAGGGCATCGGCGACTCGGTGCGCGTCGAGGACCCGCTCGGATTCCCGTACGAGTTCTTCCACGACGTCGAGCACGTCGAGCGCCTCGCCTGGCGGTACGACCTCTACACGCCCGGCGCGCTGGTGCGCCTCGACCACTTCAACCAGGTCACGCCCGACGTGCCGCGCGCGGTGGCGTTCATGCAGGACCTCGGGTTCCGCGTGACCGAGGACATCCAGGACGACGAGGGCACGGTGTACGCCGCGTGGATGCGACGCAAGCCCACCGTGCACGACACCGCCATGACCGGCGGCGACGGCCCCCGCATGCACCACGTCGCGTTCTCGACGCACGAGAAGCACAACATCCTCGCGATCTGCGACAAGCTCGGCGCGCTGCGGATGTCGGACGCGATCGAGCGCGGACCCGGACGCCACGGCGTCTCGAACGCGTTCTACCTCTACCTGCGCGACCCCGACGGCCACCGCGTCGAGATCTACACGCAGGACTACTACACGGGCGACCCCGACAACCCCGTCGTGACTTGGGACGTGCACGACAACCAGCGCCGCGACTGGTGGGGCAACCCGGTCGTGCCGAGCTGGTACACGGATGCCTCGCTGGTCCTGGACCTCGACGGGAACCCGAAGGAGGTCGTCGCCCGCACCGACGCGAGCGAGATGGCCGTGACGATCGGCGCCGACGGCTTCTCGTACACGCGCCCCGACGAGGGCGACGCCTCGATGCCCGAGTGGAAGCAGGGCGAGTACAAGCTCGGCAACCAGCTCTGACCTTCGACGGCATGCACCGGCTACAGTCGGTGCATGCCGGCCGAACGAACCGCCCTGCTCAACGGGATGGTCCGCATCCTCGAACTCGACCGCTTCGATGACGAGCGGGGTTCGCTCGTTCCGCTGAGCTTCGACGACGTCGGGTTCAGCGCCGCACGAGCGTTCGTGGTGAACGCGCCGCGCGGCGCCGTCCGCGGCGGCCACGCCCATCGCCGCGTGCGCCAGGTGCTCTTCCGCGCGAGCGGGACCATCGAGGTCGAGGTGCTCCACGGCGGCGATCGCGCCCATGTCACGCTCGACGAGTCGTGCCCGGCCATCCTGATCGAGCCGGGGGTATGGGCGCAGCAGACCTATCCGGAGGGCCACGCGACGCTCGTGGTCTTCGCCGACGGCCCGTACGAGGCGAGCGAGTACGCGCACGAGCGTCCGGACGTCGCCGGACGGACGTCGTGAGCCGACGTCGGGCCGCGGTCCTCGGAGCCGGCATCATGGGCGCCGCCACGGCGATCCACCTCGCCCGGCGTGGCGTCGACGTGACCGTGTACGACCGCGAGCCTGCGCCGATGATGGCCGCCAGTCGCTGGAACGAGGGCAAGATCCACCTCGGCTACATCTACGGCGCCGATCCCACGCTCGCGACCGCCCGGCACCTGCTGACCGGCGGACTGCAGTTCGCCGATCGACTGCGGGACCTCATCGACGAGGACCTCGCCGGCCACGTGACGACCGAGGACGACATCTACCTCGTGCACCGGAGATCGGTGGTCGGCCCTGAAGCGCTCCGTGCGCGGTTCGATCAGGTCGGCGAACTCATCCGGGAGCATCCGGACGCGGCACGCTACCTCGTCGACGTCTCGGACGCGCGCACCGACGAGATCGCCCCCTCCGAACTGCGGGAGCTCGGCGGAGCCGGCATCGTGGCGGGATTCCGGGTTCCGGAGCGGTCGGTGGAGACCCGGTGGGTCGCGGATCGACTCGCAGCGGCCCTCGCCGCGACGACGGGCGTGGCGCTCCGGATGGGCGCGACGGTCGCGGCCGTGCAGCCGAGCGAGTCGCGGGCCGACCGGTGGAGGGTGCGCACCACCGAGGGCGACGGCGAGGAGTTCGACCTCGTCGTGAACGCCCTGTGGAACGGCCGGCTGGCCATCGACGTGACGGCCGGGCTCGCGCCCGAGCCGCCGTGGACGCACCGGTACCGCCACTGCGTCTTCGTCCGCACCCGGTCCGAGCAGCGCCTGCCGAGCGCGCTGGTCGCCGTCGGTCCGTTCGGCGACGTCAAGAACTACAACCGCCGCGACTTCTACGTCTCGTGGTACCCGGTCGGGCTCGTGGCCGAGGGCGGCGAGCTCGAGCTCGACGCCCCCGCGACCCCGACCGGACCCGACGCCGACGCGTTCGTCGCCCGCGTGCGCGCCGCACTCGAGCCGATCATGCCGGGACTCGGCGCCGTGTTCGACGACGCCGAATCGGTCGTCGTGCACGGCGGCTTCGTGTTCGCCCGCGGCGCAGGCGCGCTCGACGACCCCCGCTCGGGCCTGCACCGCCGCGACCGCTACGGCGTTGAGCGCCGGGGCTCGTACCACTCCGTCGACACTGGGAAGTACTCGACTGCGCCGTGGCTCGCGCACGAACTCGCGAACGAGATCGCCGGATGACGGGGGCTGACCGCGCACAGTCGGATGCCACGGCGTGGACCCCGCTCGTCACCGCCATGGTGCCCACCTACAACGGCGCCGAGTTCATCCTGCGCACCCTCGACAGCCTGGCCGCGCAGACGTGGCCCCATCTCGAGATCCTCATCGGCGACGACTGTTCGACCGACGACACGCTCGCAGTCGTGCGCCGCTTCGCCGAGCGACATCCGAACACCCGGATCCTGGAGCGCGACGCCAACCTCGGGTGGCTGCGCAACTCCAACGACCTCATGGCCAACGCGCGAGGCGAACTGATGTTCTTCGCCTTCCACGACGACGTCGTCGCGCCGACCTACGTGGAGCGGCTCGTCGGCGCGCTTCGAGGCAACGATCGGGCCGTACTGGCGTTCAGCGACATGGAGGTCCACGAACTCGACGGCAGCGTTGAGCTGCACGTCTTCGACGAGCTCGAGGGACTCGCCTCGGCGATGGAGCGGGGCCGCGTCATGGTGCGCCGCCCGAGCTTCTGGTGGGTGCCCAACCGGGGCCTCTTCCGTGCGACGAGCTTCGCGGAGGTCGGCGGCATCCACCCGAACGAGCAGGGAGAGTACTCGGCCGACTGGACCTGGCTCCTCGGGCTCGCGCTCGTCGGTGAATTCGTCCGCGTCCCCGAGGTGCTGTGCACGAAGTACTACACGAAGGGCAGCCTGTCGAAGCGCTGGCCCCACGACGCGGTGCAGCGGCTCGCCCTGCAGCGGGCGGGCATCGCCGAGATCGCCCGGAGTCGTCTCACTCCAGTGCGGAAGGCGCTCCTGTCCGGTCACCTGCGCCGGCGGGTCCTCGGCCGGCGTCTGCCGGGCGGCGTGAAGCGGATGCTGCGACGACTCGGCCTGTGAACCGGCGGCGGGCCCGAAGGGTACCGCATCGCGACGCACCCCGGAATGGCTAGACGATCTAACTACATGTGTGGTCTTGTATTCCTGTGATCGCGGACAAGGGAACGACCGCACTGCGGGCGATCACGCATGGGGGGATGACCCCGGGGGGCCGCGGCCCTCCGGGTCTCCGCAGCGCCGTCGGCTACAGTGAGCAGCAATGGACAGCACGGACGGCGTGATCGGCATCGCCGGAGGCCGCGAACTCATCGACTTCGAGCACCTGCTCGATCGCATGCTCGTACGCTTCCCGCACCTCTCGCGCGTCGAGATCCACACGGCCGCGATGATCGAGCACGATGCGATCACGGGTGGCGCACTCTACGCCGTCCCCGCCGAACTCGAAGACGGCCTCGTCGAGGCCCTCGAATCGAGCCGCGAAGCCACCGAGGAACCCACCACTGCTGCATGACGCCGGGCTTCCACGCCGGCCGCCGACGCGAACGGGCAGGGTCGCCCACCCAGCGACATCCCCATCCCCCAGATCGCCGCATGCGAGCGGCATCATCGCCGAACGAAAGGCACTACCGTGAACATCCTCCTCATCATCGTCGCCATCATCGCCGTCATCCTGCTCTTCACGGGCGGGCTGGTGGAGTCGCTCCAGTTCCTGCTCTGGGTCGGCATCGTCCTGCTCGTGCTGGCCGTGATCGTCTGGCTCGTCAGGATGCTGACCGGCAGGAAGAGCGTCTGACACGGACCCACCTCGCCTGCGGGCCGTCGCGACGACGCGGCGGCCCGTTCGCCTGCCTAGGCGGTGCGTCGAGGGACGTCGCCGGTCTCACGCGCCGCGACGTGCTCGCCGGCGTCGGAGACCTCGACGGCCTCGATCATGCCGCCGAGGAAACGTGCGACGGCGACCAGTTCCTGCGGTTCCAGGGCATCGGCCACGTCGATCATCTTCCGGTGCATCCGGCCGAGGGTCTTGCGGACCTCGGCGTCGCTCCCGGTCGTGCTCACGACGACGACCGAGCGCCGGTCGCTCGGATGCGGACGGCGGGCGAGATGTCCGCTGCGCTCGAGCCGGTCGATCAGCACCGTGGTCGAAGCGGTGGAGATCCCGATCCGCTTGGCGAGCATGCCCGGCGTGAACACCTCGCCCTCGCGCTCGGCGCGCAGGACGTACCGCAACGCCAGGAGGTCGGTCTCCCCCATGCCCATCGAGTCGCGGGTCCGGCGTCGCATCTCCTGGTCCGCGGAACGGTAGCGCCGCAGCAGGTTCAGCACGTCGACGCTGCCGATGCGTGTCGCGTCGGGCCGGTACCAGTAGCCGCTCGATTCGAAGCCGGTGGAAGAGCTGGACACCCTGACACCCTAGTCAGATTGACGCCTCAGGCGAGGAACGCAACGGCGGCGTCCTTGAACGCGCGCGCCGTGAGCGTCGACACGTGGTCGCGCCCGGGGATCGTGACCAGGTCGCTGCCCCAGTCCAGGGCGAGCTGCTGGACCCCCGCCGGCACCGGGTCGTCCTCGCCGGCGACGAACAGTACGGGGATGCCGCCCGGGATCGCCAGCGGCGCACCCGCGACGCCCGCCGTGCATGCGAGCAGCGCCTCCCGGTCGGCGCCGGCGCGGATCGCCGGCGCGAGCACCTGGGCGATGACCGGGTTGCGCGGCGGGACGCCGTCCATCAGGTAGGCCCGCACCTCGTCGAGGTCCCACGTCGCGAAGAGCTCCGACGGCCCCGCACCGCCGACGACGACCCTGCGCACCCGCTCGGGAGCCAGCTCGCACAGGGCCGAGACCACGCGGTTGCCCATCGAGTAGGCGACCACGTCGGCCTGTCGCACGCCGGCCGAGTCGAGCACGGCGACGAGGTCGGCGCCCAGCCGATCGGGTGCGTACGAGTCGGCGTCGGCGGGCTTGTCGCTCTCGCCGTGGCCTCGGAGATCCGTGGTGACGACCGCGCGGCCGGCGTCGCGCAGCGCGCCCACCCAGCCGGTGCCCTCCCACGTGACGACCGAGTCGGACGCGAAGCCGTGCACGAGCAGCACCGGCGGCCCGGCCGCATCCGCTCCGACGTCGCCGTGCACCCGGTACGCGACGAGCACGCCGTCGGGCGCCTCGGCGTGCAGCGCTGGCACTGGCGAGTCGGCCGGGCTCACGCGCCGTCTCCCGCCTCGTCGGCACCGGACGCCTCGCCGGACGCGATGATCGCGGCGCCCGCGTGGCCGAGCTCGGCCAGCGCGGCCTCCGACGTCTCGGCCGCGACGCCCGCGATGAGATCGCTGAGGACGCGCACGTGCTGGCCGTGCTCGAGCGCGTCGAGCGCCGAGGCCCGCACGCAGTGGTCGGTCGCGATGCCGACGACGTCGACGTCGGTGATGCCGTGTCGGGTGAGGAGCTCGGTGATCGACGCGCCGGTGTCATCCGTGCCCTCGAAGATCGAGTACGCGGGCACACCCTGGCCCTTGCGGATGTGCACGTCGACCGGCGAGGTATCGAGCGCGGGGTGGTACTCGGCGCCCGGGGTACCGGCCATGCAGTGCTTCGGCCACGTCGTCGCGAAGTCGGGTTCGGCGTCCGTGGCGAAGTGGCCGCCGTTGTCGTTGTCGGGGTCGTGCCAGTCGCGGGAGGCCACGACGAGCGAATAGTCGTCGCGGTGATCGGCGAGGTACTCGGTGATGCCCGCGGCCACCGCGGCACCCCCGTCGACGCCGAGTGCGCCCCCCTCGGTGAAGTCGTTCTGCACGTCGATGATGAACAGGGCCCGACTCATGACCGGCTCCTTCGCTCCTCGGGTCTGGTGGCGTGTTCGCCGCTTCCATTCTGTCGGGTCGACGGATGCCGCGCTCGGGCCGTCCGTCACATGGATCCCGTCCGACCGCGTGGATCGTCCCGGATTCGCGGCCGCGGGCGCCTCAGTCGTCCGCGAGCTCGTCGCCGCACCGGTAGAACCCGGTGGCGAGCGTGTCGATCGCCTGCTTGGCGGCGGCGGTGACGTCGCCGAGCGCGTAGATCGCGAAGGTGAGCGTGGTGCCGTCCTGTGCGCGGATGATGCCGGAGAGCGTGTAGCCGGTCGTGATCCAGCCGGTCTTCGCGAGCACCGCGCCGTGCGCGACGGCGTTGTCGCCCGCGAACCGGTCGGCGTACGACAACGAACCCGTCCTTCCGGAGACCGGCAGCCCGTCGAGGATGACGCCGAGGTTGCCCTCGCGCGCGTCGACCTTCGCGAACAGCCGGGTGAAGTACGCCGGCGGCACGGTGTTCTCGGGTGAGAGTCCCGACCCGTCGACGACGCGGATACCGCCCCGCGCGATGCCGTACCCGGCGATCGCCTGCCGGACCGCCGGGTCGATCGCGGCGAAGTCGTTGCCGGTGCCGAGCTCGATCGCGACGAGGCGCGCGAGCATCTCGGCGACCGTGTTGTCGGAGACGACGAGCGACTTGTCGACGAGCTGCGCGACGGTCGGCGACCAGACGCGGCCGAGCTCGACGGCTCCGGCGGGCGCCGTGCCGCGTTCGACGATCGCGACGCCGCCGAGCGCCGCGGCGAACGCCTCGCCGACCCGACCCACGGGGTCGGTGCCGCGCGCCGAGACGTTCGCGTACGGGTCGTCGCGGTCGCCGTCGACCATGAGCGCGGTCATGTGCGGCATGAAGCCCTCGCCGCGCACCACGGGGTCCCAGCTGGCGTGCCAGGTCTCGCCGCCGAAGAGCGAGCTGTCGAGCACGAGCTTCGTCAGCGGCGGGTTCGACGGGTCGGCGGCCCACGCCTCGCGCACCTGGCGTGCGAGTTCGTCGAGGTGCGCCGCCCCCGGGTAGGCGGTCTCGTTGCCGCTCGGAGTGCGCGACAGCGTGACGTCGCCGCCGCCGACGAGCACGACCGAGCCGGGCTCGGCGCCGCGGACGACGCGGGTCGCGAATCGGTCGTCGGGCGAGAACACCGCGAGCGCGGCGGCGGCCGTGACGACCTTCATGACGCTCGCGGTGCGCGATGCGGTGAGGCCGCCGCGGTCGTACAGCACCTCGCCCGTCCCGGCGTTCATGACCTGGGCCTGCAGGTTGGCGAGCCTGGGGTCGGCGGCGAGGTCGGCGACCGAGCAGGTGCGCACGCGCGCGGGCGGCTCGGTGGTGGGCGGCGCCGTCACGGGAGTGGGGGTCGGCGTGGGCCTCGGCGTCGCGCTCTCGGTCGGCATCGCTGCGGGGGCGGGGGCGGGAGGGCCGCTGAGTGCGGTGCCGAGGGCGACGGCGCCTCCTCCGGCGAGCGCGACCGCCACGAGAGCGGCTGCCGCGGCGAGGGCGCGGTTCCGGGCGATCAGGCCGCGGATGCCACGGGGTCCGGCGTCACCGGCGGACGGCCGCCCCGTCGCGGGGGCGGGTTCACCCGCCGTGCCGGCCGGCCGCGCGGCATCCGTCTCGTCACTCACCCGCGGCATTGTACGGATGCCACCCGGGCGGGGACCGGGAGCGCCCCGGCCTCAGCCTGCGGCGCGCGGATGCCCGGCCCGACCGCAGAACGCCGGGACGGAGTCCCCGACGATGCGGACGAGCGTGTCGAGCGACGCCGCCGACACCCATTCCTCGTCGGCGTGGGCGCCGCCGCCGACGGGGCCGACGAGCACGGCGGGGATGCCGGCGCTCGCGATGAGTCCGGCGTCGGTCCACCACGGGTCGCCTCGCCGGACGGCCGGAGCCGCGGTGACCCGTTCGACGGCGTCGAGCACGGCGCGGACGATCGGCGCGTCGGGGGCGGCCTCCATCGCGGGACGTGCGACGAGCGACACGACGCGGGCGGGCCGCGATGCCGCGAGCACGCGCTCGAGCTCGGGGCGCGGGTCCGGCTCTCCCGGCAGCGTGCGCCGTTCGACGACCAGCACGCACCGGTCCGCCACGGTGGCGGCATCCGTTCCGCCCTCGATCGTCGCGACGCGCACGCTCCCGGTACCGAGCAGCGGATGCCGCGGACGGGCGCCGATCTCCGCGGCGAGCGCCCGCAGGGCGATCATCCCGTCGAGGGCCCGGTCGATCGCGTCGACGCCCAGCTCGGGCTGCGACCCGTGCGCCGCGACGCCCTCGTATTCGACGCGATACCAGGCGAAGCCGCGATGCGCGAGCGTCACCTCGAGGTCGGTCGGCTCGAGCACGATCGCGCCGTCGGGTCGCGGGGATCCCATGACCGCCGGGTCGGCGTCGATCGCGGCGAGGAGCTCCTCCATGCCCTCCGAGCCGAACTCCTCGTCGGCCGCGAAGGCGAGCACGAGGTCGCCGGCCAGGTCGTCCGGCGCCGCAGCCGCCGCCACCATGGCCGCCGCCAGCCCGCCGGCCATGTCGTAGGCGCCGCGGCCGACGAGGCGGTCGACGTCGGCCGCGGCATCCGTTTCGCCGCCGTCACCGGTGCCGGCGCCTGCGATTGTGCCGCGGCCGCCGACCGTGTCGAGGTGCCCGGCGAGGAGCAACGTGCGACCGCCGCCGGTGCCGCGCCGACGGGCGAGCACGCTCGGGCGCGCCGGGTCCGCGCCGACGAGTCGGACGTCGATGCCGTGCGCGGCGAGCCACGCCGCGATGAACTCGGCGATCTCGCGCTCGCCCGCGCCGCCGGACACGAGCGACGGATTGGCGGCGTCGATCGCGACGAGCCGCCGGGTGAGCGCGACGACGTCGTCAGGGGTCTTCGGGATCATCGCGCTCTGGCTGCTCAGTCCTCGCCGGGGTAGCGCAGTCCGATCTCCGCGCGGATCCGGTCGAGCGTGCCCATGATCCCGACGGACTCCTCGGTCGAGAGCACGTCGCCGCCGTCGAGCCGGCCCTCGGCGACGAGCCGCTCGAGTGCGGCGGCCTGGAAGTGCATGCCCCGGCCATCGACGTCCGAGCGGAACTCCTCGAGCACGTGACCGTCGTGGGCGACGACGCGGAAGGACGTCGCCGAGTACCAGACGGGGTCGATGTCGATGCGCGCGTCGGTGCCGAGCACGGTCGCGCTGTTCGGGCCCTTCACGTCGCTCGCCGAGAACGTCGATGCGATGCGGCCGTCCTCGTAGCCGAACTGCACGGCGACCTGCGCGTCGGCGCCGGTCGAGCGGAACACGGCCGTCGACTGGATCGACGTCGGGTCCCCGAAGAGGTCCCACGCGAACGAGACCGGGTAGATGCCGAGGTCGAGCAGCGCGCCGCCGCCGAGCTCGAGCGCGTTGAGCCGGTGCGCGGGGTCGTCGGGGAGCTTCTGCGTGTGGTCGGCGATGAGGCTCCGGACGTCGCCGAGCGTTCCCGCCTCGATGATCTCGCGAATGCGCACCATGTGGGGCAGGTAGCGCGTCCACATCGCCTCGAGCACGAGCACGCCCCGTTCGCGCGCGGCATCCGCCACCATGCGCGCCTCGCCCTGGGTCAGGGTGAACGGCTTCTCGACGAGCACGTGCTTGCCCGCCTCGATCGCGAGCAGCGCGGTCTCGGCGTGCCACGGATGCGGCGTGGCGACGTAGACGACGTCGACGTCGGGGTCGGCGACGAGTTCGTCGTAGCTGCCATAGGCGGTCGGGATGTCGAAGTCGCTCGCGAACGACTCGGCCGACTCGAGCGAGCGCGAGCCGGCGGCGCGCACGTCGAAGCCGTTGAGCCGCAGGTCGTTGGTGAAGAGGCGGGCGATGCCGCCCGTCGCGAGAATGCCCCAGCGCAGTCCGTCAGTCATGCGCGCCAGCCTAGCGGCGGCGCCGCCCGCGAGCCGGATGCGCCGGTCGGCGACACCCGTTCGGGGAACTGCGGCTTCCCCACCGCTACGCTACGGTTCGGTCATGTCGGCACATTCGATCCGGAAGAGCCGCACCACGGGCTCCCTCGCCGCGACCTCGGTCGCCGTTCTCGCCCTCCTCTTCGGCACCTCCGCACCCGCGACCGCACTCGCGACACCGGCGAACCCTCCCGGACTGCCGCCCGCCGTCGACAAGGTCGCGTACGCCGCGCTCGGCGACTCGTACGCCGCGGGCTTCGGCGGTGGCGACTACGACCCGTTCGACCCGTGCGCGCAGAGCCCCAACGGCTACGCCGCCCAGCTCGCGAGCGACCCGGGCAACGTGCACGTCGCGCTGCGCGGCTGCACCGGAGCCGACACCGACGACGTGCTCGCCCAGCTCGGCGGCCTCGACCACCGTACGCGGTTCGTGACCCTCACCGTCGGAGCGAACGACCTCGGCCTCGACGCGGTGACCGAGGCGTGCCTGGGTGGCCCCAGTGCGGCATGCACTGAGGCCATCGCCGCCGCGGGCTTCATCGCCCAGAACGTGCTTCCCGGGGATCTCGCTGTGACGCTCGCCGCGGTCCGCACCGCGGCGCCGAGGGCCACCGTCGCCGTCACCGGGTACCCGCACCTCCTCGAGCCCATCGTGCCGGGCGCCGCAGAGGTCAACGCAGGGGTCGATGTCCTCAACTCGGTCATCGCGGGTGTCGTCGGATCCGCCCCGGGTTTCGTGTACGTCGACGTCGTCGGGACGTTCCAGGGCCACGGCATCGGCAGCGCCGACCCGTGGATCGCCAGCCCGCCGGACTTCGACGCGTTCCACCCGAACCCCGCCGGGTACACGGCCTACGCCGACGCGATCCGGGCCGTCCGATGATCGCCGCCGGGAGCACATCGGCCTCCCGGCAGTTCGCACTGCTCACTGGAACCTGTTCCGCTGCATCGACGGCTTCCGCCCCGAACGCGACCGGCTACGCCGCCTACGCGGCCGCGCTGCGGGTGCCGTGCCCTGACATCCGGCCTGCCTGATCGCCTGGGGCCGTTCCGCCGGACGAGTGAGATGGGTATTTCGCTTTCATTCCACGATTCCATGGAATGACGTATCCTTCTGTTGCACCGGTTCCGTCGTCGGGCGGACGGATCGTGTGCAGGAGGAGGACGCATGAGCAGGACCGGGGCAACCGAGCGCGGTCGGCGAGCGATCACCCTGGGGCTGCGGGCGAACGCGGCGCAGTTCACGATCCTGGTTGCGATCAACGCGCTCGTCGGCGGAATGGTGGGCCAGCAGCAGACCGTGCTGCCACTGCTCGCCGAGGACGAGTTCGGGCTCACCGGCTACACGTTCATGTTCACCTACGTGGTCGCCTTCGGCATCAGCAAGGCGGTGGCGAACTACTTCGCCGGGACCTGGTCGGACCGGTACGGGCGCAAGCCGGTCCTCATCGCGGGGTGGCTGTTCGCGGTGCCCGTGCCGCTGATGCTCATCTGGGCGCCCGACTGGGGCTGGGTCGTGGCGGCCAACGTCCTGCTGGGCATCAATCAGGGGCTGACCTGGTCGACCACCGTGATCATGAAGATCGACCTGGTCGGGCCGAGGCAGCGCGGCCTGGCGATGGGCCTGAACGAGGCGGCCGGGTACGGTGCGGTCGCCCTCACCTCCATGGCCGCCGGATACCTCGCCGCCGAGTTCGGCCTGCGGCCGGCACCGTTCCTGCTCGGCCTGACGTACACGGCGCTGGCGCTCGGGCTGTCCACACTGGCGGTGAGGGAGACCAAGGGCCATGCCGACGTCGAGGCAGCCGCTCATGTCCCGCGCGGCGACGGCAGACACGACCACCTGCACGCCGAGCTCAGCAACCGCGAGGTGTTCGTGCAGACCAGCTTCCGTGAGCCGGCGCTCTCCTCGGCGAGCCAGGCCGGCCTGGTCAACAACCTCAACTTCGGCCTCTCCTGGGGCCTCTTCCCACTGCTGTTCGCCGGCTCCGGGCTGCCGGTGGAGCAGGTCGGGTTGCTGTTCGCCCTCTACCCCGCGGTGTGGGGCGTCGGTCAACTGTTCACCGGCGCCCTGTCGGACCGGTGGGGCCGCAAGCGATTCATCACCGCCGGCATGTTCACCCAGGCCGCAGCCCTGATCGTGATCGCCACCGCGGACGGCTTCGGGCCCTGGGCCGCCGGCACGATGCTCCTCGGCGCAGGCACGGCGATGGTCTACCCGACGCTCCTCGCCGCGATCGGCGATGTGGCGCATCCGAGCTGGCGCGGGCGAGCCGTCGGCGTGTACCGCGTCTGGCGCGACCTCGGGTACGCGGTGGGCGCTCTCCTGGGCGGTGTCGTCGCCGACCTGTGGAGCCTGCGCGCCGCGGTCTGGGTGGCCGCGGCGATCAGCGTCGCCTCGGCACTCGTCGTGGCGTTCCGGATGTACGAGACCGTGCACCGTCCGACCGTCCCGGAGGGAGAACACCGTGGGTGACCGTTCCAGCAAGCAGGCGCTGTTCGCCGAGTTCGCCGCGGTCGGCAAGGTGCTCGGCAATCCCGCTCGGTTGGAGCTCCTCGACCTCCTCAGCCAGGGCCCGCGCAGTGTCGAGGAGCTCGCCGACGCCGCCTCGCTCGGAATGAGCACCTGCTCGGCGCACCTGCACACCCTGCGGGAGGCCGGACTGGTCGAGTCCCGCCGCGAGGGCAAGCGGATCTTCTACTCGCTCACCGGTGACGACGTCGCTCGGCTCTGGGAGCACCTGCGGAATGTCGCCCAGGCGCATCGCCCGCACACCGAGCTCGCCCGTCGGGCGTACCTGGGCCCCGAGGACACCGTTTCGGTCGAGACCGACGAGCTGCTCCGCATGCTGCAGAACCGTGACGTGGTCCTCCTCGACGTCCGTCCCGGACCGGAGTACGCCGGAGGCCACCTCCCGGGCGCGATCCACATCGCCCTGGAGGAGCTGCCCGGTCGCCTCTCGGAACTGCCGCGCGATCGCCCGATCGTCGCCTACTGCCGCGGGCGATACTGCGTGCTGGCCCACGACGCCGTCCGGCTGCTCGACGCGAACGGCCTCGACGCCCGTCGGGCGCGCGACGGCGTGCTCGAATGGCGCTCGGCCGGAATCCCGGTCACGGCGGGCGCCGGCGCCGCATGAACATGGGATGACGCGGCGCCGCGCCGCCCGCCGTCCTCGCTCGGACCGCGATCGGGCGATCCGGCCGGACCACAGCCCGGCCGGATCGCCAACGTTGCGATTCAGGCGGTTTCGGTCACCGGCGCGCGGTTCGCGATCCCCTGCTCGGGTGCCGATTCGGCGGCCGTCGTCCATGGGCCGGACCCGCCGCGCAGGATCGCGAGGGCGGCTCCCGCGAACGCGATCAGGCCGACCACGAGCGAGAGGTACGTCGTCCATACCCCCGGCAGGACGTTGGGGATCAGGAACTCGATGACGACCCACGCGAGCAGTGCGATCGGCACCCATCGAGGCGTGATCCGGGAGCGGAGCAGTGCGACGGCGATGAGGACCAGGCCGAGGATGGTTCCGAACAGGCCGAAGACGAGGTACGGGATGAACGCCCCGCCCTGCGTCGAGTCGAACGCGGCCAGCGCCGCATCCGGGTCGCCCCCTTCACCGGCGTATCGGGCCATCGAGAACGTGACGAGGGTCGCTCCGCCGTACACGGCGTGGCCGAACGCGCCCAGTGCGCTGAACACGGCGCCGAGCGTGCCGAACACGGGGGACCTCCGACTCGCCGCGTGGCCGAGGCCGACCAGACCGACGGCCCAGAAGACCTGCGAGAGGACGAACAGCTGCAGTCCGATGGGCGCCAGGCTCGACTCGGCGAGCCGGTCGAGGTACTCGGCAGGATCGTCGGGGAACTCGGGCTGCAGCAGGAGGCTGATGGCCGCCAGGGTGATGCCGGCGACGAGCGATGCGGCGACGGTCACGCGGCGGATGGCGGGCAGGGCGACGCTGGACGTGGACATGGCGACTCCTCGGTGAGGCCGCGGCCGATCCGCGGCGATGGACTGAGGCTAGGAACCGCGAACCGTCGCAGTCATCGGCCGGGAGTGCCGGGTCGATCACCCGAAGTCGACTCGCTGATCGACCGAAGTGGATTCCCGCGACGCGGACGGACCGCTAGCCTGCGGTCGTGGAGCATCGCGATCGGTGGCACCTCGTCCAGGACTCGATCCTCGCCGCCCTCGTGGCGGCCATCGGGCTCGCGGAGGTGTGGGTGCCGTTCGAGTCCGTGCAGGGCACCGGTTCGCCCGTCGTCAGTTCGACCCTGATCCTCCTGTGCGCGGCGCTGCTCGCCCTCCGCCGCACGTGGCCCATTCTCCTCGTCGGCATCCCGCTCGTGTGGGTGTCCGCCTTCGTCGCGACGGGCGGCGATGCGCAGGTGCTCTTCTTCGGCGGATTCCTGCCGCTCGCGCTCGCGCTCTACTCGGGAGCGCGACACGGCGACCTGCGCACCTCGGTCGTCGTCTGCGGATCCGTGTTCGCGAGCGTCCTCCTCGCCGACTTCTTCGTTCCCGAGTTGCAGGGACCGAGCGAGGTGCTGTTCCACTGGGGCGCACTGCTCACCGTCTTCCTGGTCGGCATCGGGCTGCGGACGTCGGAACACCGCGCGGTCGACGCGGCGTTGCGTGCGGCTGCCGCGGAGGCCGTGGCCCAGCAGGCCGCCCTCCGTGCCGTCGCCGAGGAGCGCGCGCGGATCGCTCGCGAACTCCACGACATCCTCGGTCACTCGATGAGCGTCATGGTCATCCAGGCGGGAGCGGCGGCACAGGTCCTCGACGATGATCCCGAGGAAGCGCGCCGCGCCCTCGAGGCGATCCGGAGGACGGGCATCGATTCGCTCGCCGAGGTTCGCCGGGTGGTGTCCCTGCTCCGGGAGGACGAGCGTGTCGGCCTCGCGCCCCAGCCGGGGATCGCGCGCATCCCCGAGCTCATCGCGCAAGCCCGGTCCGACGGACTCGACGCGACGTACACGGTCGACGAGGGTGTCGGCGACCTCTCCGCGGGCATGCAGCTCGCCGTGTACCGGGTGGTGCAGGAGGCGCTCACGAACGTCCGCCGGCACGCCCGGGCCACAGCCGTACGGGTTGCCATCGCGCGCCGCGACGATGACGTGCAGGTCACGGTGACGGATGACGGTGCCCCTGACGTCGCGGCGCCGGTCCGGGTCGGCCAGGGCCTTCTGGGAATGCGCGAGCGCGTCGCCCTGTACGGCGGGACGGTCGAGTCGGGCCCCGCGCCGGTCGGGTGGCGGGTCCACGCCGTGCTGCCGGCAGGAGCGTCGTCGTGACCGAGAGCGCGCGACCGGCGACCCGTGTCCTGCTCGTCGACGATCAGGAGCTCGTGCGAGCGGGGTTCCGCCTCATCCTGGAGCGCGCCGGGCTCGAGGTGGTCGGCGAGGCGCAGGACGGTGCGGCTGCCGTCGCCCGTGCGGCTGAGACACAACCGGATGTCGTCCTCATGGACATCCGGATGCCGGTCATGGACGGCATCGAAGCCACGCGGCGGATCGTCGCGAGCGACGAGCCGCCGCGGGTGCTCGCGCTGACCACGTTCGACCACGACGAGTACGTCTATGCGGCCGTGCGAGCCGGCGCGTCCGGATTCATGCTGAAGGACGTGCCTCCGGCCGACCTCGTGCACGCCGTCGGCGTCGTGGCGCGCGGAGAGTCGATGCTCGCGCCCGCGCTCACTGCGCGCCTGCTCGATCGGTTCGCCGCGTCGCCGGGCGCCCCGGGTTCCTCCGCCCGCGCGAGCCTCCCCGAGCTCACCGAGCGCGAGGTCGACATCGTGAAGCTCGTCGCCCGCGGCAGGTCCAACGCCGAGATCGGCGAGCACCTGTTCCTCAGCGAGTCGACGGTCAAGACCTACGTCTCCCGACTCCTCGGCAAGCTCGGCGCGCACGACCGCGTCCAAGTCGCCGTGCTCGCGTACGAGTCGGGCCTGGTCCGGCCCGGCGATCAGGTCCCATGAGGTCGGCCGACCCACACGGACCGAGTAATGGTTCCCCTCCCGCGCGTTCGCGCCTTCACCTGCTGAACGCCGCGCCACCCGGCGTCGTGCCGCCGGGACAGTGACACGGACATGTCGTCGTGCAGCGAGCCACGTGCTGCCGGGTGATGTCCACGGCCGCGACCGGGTGACGGCGTTCGAGCGCGTCGACGAGGGCGCGGTGCTGGTCGTTCGAGTGCCTGAGGAACTCGATGGGATACGGCACGAAGTACTCCGGCTGCTCAGCGCGAACGGGCTCCCAGGCCAGGCGGGCGGAAGACGGCGTACTCGAATGGCGCCTCGCCGGGGCGCCGGTCGAGACCGACACCGACTGACGCGATGTCTGCGAGAGACGACGAAGCCCCAGGCGAGGCGAGCGGCCTCTGACCTGGGGCTTCGGGGGTGGAGCCGCCTGTGGGAATCGAACCCACGACCTATTCATTACGAGTGAATCGCTCTGCCGACTGAGCTAAGGCGGCGTGGCATCCGTTGCGCTGGGCACCGGACGGCACGAGAGACCATGTTAGCGGATCATCCGAGTGCTCATGAACACGGGTGAGCCCGCGCGATCAGCACTGCGGATCGGCCTCGGGCACCGTGCCGTCGAGCAGGAACGACTCCACCGTCGCGTCGATGCAGGCGTTCGACTTGCGGTAGGCGGTGTGCCCCTCACCCTCGTAGCTGACGAGCACGCCGCTGTCGAGCTGCTCGGCGAGCGCCACTGCCCACTGGTAGGGGGTTGCGGGGTCGCCGGTGGTGCCGATCACGAGGATCGGCGCAGCGCCCTCGGCGCTGATCGCCGCGCGCTCGGACTCGCTCTGGTAGGGCCAGGCAGCGCAGCCGATGTCGCCGTACCCGAAGTACGGCCCGATGATCGGCGCGGCTTCGGCGAGCTCGGCGGCCGACTCGCGCATCGACGAGACGTCGGCATCGTACGTGTAGTCGAGGCAGTTCACCGCACGGAACGCCTCGGTGGAATTGTCGCGGTACGTGCCGCCCGATTCACGCCCGTAGTACAGGTCGGCGAACGCGAGGGCGGTGTCGGCCTCGCCGAACATGACGGACTCGAACATCTCGCTGAGGTACGACCACGACTCGGCGCTGTAGAGCGGGAAGATGATCGCTGTGACGAGCGAGTCGGCGCCGAGGTACCGGCCGTCGCTGCCGCGGATGGGGCTCTGCTCGACGGACGCGAGGAGGCGCGCGACTTCGTCGGCGGCGTCGTCGACCGTGCCGGAGAAGGGGCAGTCGGATCCGGTCAGGCAGTCGGCGAGATAGGCCCGCAGGGCCTTCTCGAATCCGATCGCCTGCGCCTGCGTGACCTCGTCGTTGCTCGCCGACGGGTCGATGGCGCCGTCGAGCACGAGTCGGCCGACGCGATCCGGGTAGAGCCCGGCGTAGGTCGCGCCGAGGAACGTGCCGTAGGAGTACCCGAGGAAATGCAGCTCGTCGTCGCCGAGCACCGCACGGAGCAGGTCGAGGTCGCGCGCCGCGCTCACCGTGTCGACGTTGCCGAGCAGTTCGCCGGTCCCCTCGGCGCACGCCGCTCCGAACTCCTGCGCTGCCGCGCCGACCTCCGCGATCCACGCGTCGGTGCCGCGCTCGGCCTCGGGGATGCCGAAGAGGTACTCGTCCATCCGCGCGGCGTCGAAGCACTGCACCGGGGTCGACCGCCCCACCCCCCTGGGGTCGAAGCCGACGACGTGGTATCGCTGCTGCAGCTCCGGGCCGACCGCGAAGTCGATCGACTCGGCGATGAAGTCGTAGCCCGACCCGCCGGGGCCGCCGGGATTCACGAGCAGCGATCCGATCCGGTCGCCGCCGCGCGCCGTCTGGCGGATCAGTGCGAGCTCGGTCTCGCCCGCCGAGGGATCATCCCAATCGAGCGGCGCCGTCACGGTCGTGCACTGGAAGTCGTCGCAGGATTGCCACTCGAGCACCTGCGAGTAGAACGGCTCGAGCTCGGCGTCGACCGACTCCCCCGTCGGCTCCGACCGTTCCGGCTCCGACTGCAGGAAGCCGGGGATCGTGCAGCCGGTGAGCACGAGCGCGCCCGCCGCCGCGATCGCGGCGAGGAGCCGGCGCGAGCGCCTCATGAGCGCGCCGCCCTGGCGGGCTCGGGGCGGCGGATCGCCGAGACGAGCATGGCCTCGAGGGCGAGGGCGGGTTGGACGTTGGCGTCGATGCGGATGCGTGCCTCCTGGATGGCGTCGAGCGTGGCGAGGGTGCGCGCGGGCGGGGCGGATGCCGCGGCGCGGGCGATGTCGTCGGCGATCTCGAGGTTCACGAGCTCGACGCCGGCGTCGAGCTGGGTGACGAGGATGTCGCGGAAGAGCGAGGCGAGGTCGACGAGGATCCGGTCGATGCCGTCGCGCAGGCTGCGCGTGGCACGCCGCTTCTGGTCCTCCTCGAGTGCGCGCAGCTGCGCCCTCAGCGCAGCCGGGACGGCCTGGCCGGGGGCGACCCCGAGCGAGCGCAGCGTGTGCTCGCGTTCCTCGGCGTCGCGGAGCTCGGCGATGGCCTTCGCGTCGTCGCCGGCGATCTCGAGCAGTCTCGCCGCGGTCATGACCGCCCCGGGCGTTGAGCGCACCTGCAGCGCCAGGCGCAGCGTCTCGGCGCGACGGTCGCGCGCGTCGGGGCTCGTGGCGAGTCGGTGCGCCATGCCGATGTGGCTCTGCGCCTCGCGAGCCGCCCGCGCGGCCAGCGCGGGATCCACGCCGTCGCGCCGGACCAGGAGGCCGGCGACATCCGCAACGCTCGGCACCTGGAGGCGCACCGAGCGCACGCGCGACCGGATGGTCGGGATGAGGTCGGCCTCGCTCGGCGCGCACAGGATCCACACGGTGCGCTCCGGCGGCTCCTCGAGTTCTTTCAGCAGTACGTTCGAGGTCTGCTCGGTCATGCGGTCGGCGTCCTCCACCACGATCACACGGTGGTGGCCGACGGACGGCGCGTAGTGGGAGCGCTCGACGATCTTGCGCACGTCGGCGACCTTGATGATCACGCCCTCGGTCGTGAGCACGTGCAGGTCGGGGTGGCTTCGTGCCTCGACCTGCGCGTGCGTGGTGCGGTCGCCGTCGGGTTCGCCCGACAGCAGCGCCTCGGCGAACGCGTACGCGAGGTTCGACCGGCCGGAGCCGGGAGGCCCGGTGATGAGCCACGAGTGCGTCATGTCGGCCGAGTCGCGCGAGTCGCGGGAGGCCAGGGCCGCCGCGCGCAGCAGCTCGATCGCGGCGTCCTGCCCGGTCAGGTCACTCCACACGGTCACGTTCCCACGCTACCTTCGCCCGCCGACGCCGCTCCCGCTCACAGGAACGGCTCCACCCGGGCGCGGATGACCGCGGCGATCTCGCCGACGGAGCGCTCGGCGTCGACCACCACGATCCGGGCCGGTTCGGCCTCGGCGAGCTGGAGGTACGAGGCCCTGACCCGGTCGTGGAAGTCGACGGCCTCGGCCTCGAGCCGGTCGTACCGCGTGCGCGCGCCGTGCAGGCGCGCTCGCGAGATCTCGGACGGCAGGTCGAGCAGGATGGTGAGGTCGGGCAGCAGCCGCTCGGTCGCCCACTCCGACAGGCGGCGGACCTCGGCGGGGTCGAGCACGCGTCCCGCGCCCTGGTAGGCGACCGACGAGTCGAGGTAGCGGTCCTGCACGACGACGTCGCCACGCGCGAGCGCCGGGCGCACGACCGTCGCGACATGGTGAGCACGGTCGGCCGCGTACAGCAGCGCCTCGGCCCGCGGGGCGATGTCGCCGCGGTGATGCAGCACGATCTCGCGGATCTCCACCCCGACGTCGGTGCCGCCGGGTTCGCGCGTGCGCACGACCGTGCGGCCGCGCTCGACGAGCCACTGCTCGAGCAGTTCCGCCTGCGTCGACTTGCCGGATCCGTCGCCCCCTTCGAGGGTGACGAAGAGCCCTTCGCTCACGACGACGTCTTCTTGGCGCGCGATGCGGTGGTGCGCTTGGCGCCGGCCTTCGCGGTGGTCCGCTTGGCCCGCGACGGAGCCGGGCCCTTGTCGCGCTTGATCTGCAGCAGCTCGACGGCCCGCTCGAACGTGATCTCCTCGACGGACTCGGCGCGCGGGATGGTCGCGTTCGTCGTGCCGTCGGTGACGTAAGGGCCGAATCGGCCGTCCTTCACCTTGATCGGCTTGCCGCTCACCGGATCCTCGGCGAACTCCTTGAGGGCGCTCGAGGCGCGGCGGGCGCCGTACTTCGGCTGGGCGAGCAGCTCCAGCGCACCGGCGAGGTCGATCTCGAAGATCGCATCCTCGCTCGGCAGGGTGCGCGTCTCGGCGCCCTTCTTCAGGTACGGGCCGTAGCGGCCGTTCTGCGCGGTGATCTCATCGCCCGACTCGGGGTCGGTGCCGACGACGCGGGGCAGGTCGAGCAGCTTCAGCGCGGTGGCGAGGTCGACCTCCTCGATCTGCATGCTCTTGAACAGTGACGCCGTGCGCGGCTTCGGCGCGGCGGCCTTCTTCGCGCCGCGCTTCGGCTTGGCATCGACGACCTCGCCGGTGACCGGGTCGACGGATGCCGCCGCCTCTTCGGGCTCCGGCTCGACCTCGGTCACGTACGGGCCGAACCGGCCGTCCTTCACGACGACCTGCTTGCCGTTCTCGGGGTTCTCGCCGAGCACCCGGTCCCCCTGGACCGGCGCGTCGATGAGCTCCTGCGCCTTCGCTGCGGTGAGCTCGTCGGGCGCGAGGTCTTCGGGAAGGTTGACCCGGCGGGGCGGTGCGTCGGCCGCGGCATCCGCGTCGACCGCCTCGAGGTACGGGCCGTACTTGCCGATGCGCAGCGTGATGCCGGGCGCGATCTCGACCGAGTTGATCTCGCGGGCGTCGATCTCGCCGAGGTTGTCGACGACCTGCCGGAGCCCGCGGTGCTTGTCGGATCCGAAGTAGAAGCTCGAGAGCCAGTCGACGCGGTCGGCCTCGCCCGCGGCGATGTGATCGAGGTCGTCCTCCATCTCGGCGGTGAAGTCGTACTCGACGAGGTCGCCGAAGTGCTCCTCGAGCAGGCGGACGACCGAGAACGCGACCCAGCTCGGGACCAGTGCCTGACCGCGCTGCGTCACGTAGCCGCGATCGAGGATCGTCGAGATGATCGAGGCGAACGTCGACGGGCGGCCGATGCCGAGCTCTTCGAGGCGCTTGACGAGGCTGGCCTCGGTGTAGCGCGGGGGCGGGCTCGTCTCGTGGCCCTTGGCCTCGAGCTCGGCGAGGCCGACCGCTTGCCCTTCCTTGAGCGGCGGGAGCTTGGCCTCGCCCGGGGTCTCTTCGGCGTTGCGCTCCTCGTCGCGGCTCTCCTCATAGGCAGCGAGGAAGCCGCGGAAGGTGATGACCGTGCCGCTCGCGGTGAACTCGGCCGTCGTGCCTCCGACCGGCGTGCTCGGCTCGGCGGGCGCCGCGGCATCCGCCTTCGTCGGCCCGACCTCGATCGTCACCGTCGCGGTCTGGCCCTTCGCGTCGGCCATCTGCGACGCGACGGTGCGCTTCCAGATCAGGTCGTAGAGCTTGAACTCGCTCCCGCGCAGCACGCTCTGCAGCTCGGAGGGCGTGCGGAACACCTCGCCCGAGGGGCGGATCGCCTCGTGGGCCTCCTGGGCGTTCTTCGACTTGCCGGCGTAGACGCGGGGCTTGTCGGGCACGCTGTCGGCGCCGTACAGCTTCGTCGCCTGGGTGCGCGCGGCCGTGACCGCCTGCTGCGACAGCGACACCGAGTCGGTGCGCATATAGGTGATGTACCCGTTCTCGTACAGCGACTGGGCGACGCGCATCGTGTCGCGGGCCGAGAGCCGCAGCTTGCGCGCGGCCTCCTGCTGCAGGGTCGACGTCGTGAACGGCGCGGCAGGTCGGCGGGAGTAGGGCTTGGACTCCACCTTGGAGACGCGACGGCCGACGGTGTCGTCGCGGAGCGCCTCGGCGAGCGCGTGCGCCGTCGGCTCGTCGAGCACGACCGCAGAGCCCTTGAGGCGGCCGGAGTCGTCGAAGTCGCGGCCCGTGGCGACGCGTTCGCCGCCGACGCGCACGAGCTTGGCGTCGAACCCGGCGTCGTCGCTCGTGAACCGGCCGACGAGGTCCCAGTAGCCGGCGGTGACGAACGCGAGACGCTCGCGCTCCCGGTCGACGACGAGGCGCGTCGCCGCGGACTGGACCCGACCGGCCGAAAGCCCCGGTCCGACCTTGCGCCAGAGCACCGGCGAGACCTCGTAGCCGTAGAGGCGGTCGAGGATGCGGCGCGTCTCCTGTGCGTCGACGAGCGACGTGTCGAGGTCGCGCGTGTTGTCCTTGGCCTTCTGGATCGCGTCCTTCGTGATCTCGTGGAACACCATGCGGCGCACCGGCACCTTGGGCTTCAGCTCCTGCAGGAGGTGCCACGCGATGGCCTCGCCCTCGCGGTCCTCATCGGTGGCGAGCAGGAGCTCGTCGGCATCCTTCAGCGCGCGCTTGAGCTCGGCGACCGTCTTCTTCTTCGAGTCGGAGACGACGTAGTACGGCTCGAAGCCGTTCTCGACGTCGACGGAGAACCTGCCGAGGGAGCCCTTCTTCAGTTCGGGCGGGAGGTTCTTGGGCTCGATGAGGTCGCGGATGTGACCGACGGAGGACAGGACCTCGTAGCCCTCGCCCAGGTACTGGGCGATGGACTTCATCTTCGTCGGCGACTCCACGATCACGAGCTTCTTCGCGCCTGCCACCGGACTCCTCTTGCTTGTAAATCGAGAACGAGAAACGCACAATATCGCCGCGCCCCCGAGCGGTGTGCACTGAGCCGGCGGGATCCCGCCGACAGCCACACCATACACATTCCGGCCGTGAGCGCACTCACGGCGACCGTCGCGACCCGCGGGACGCAAGGCCCTTGCGGCTGTGCAGGACAGGAGGACAATGGCGACATGGACACGTCATCCGGCACCTACACCGCGAAGCTGATCGACGGGCCCCTCGAGGGGAAGACGGTCTCGACCGGCTTCCTCGACTCAGGTGATCCGCAACCGCGTCTCGAGATCCACGGTGACGCCGACAAGCGCTACGTGTACTCGCGCGGCGCGGGTCTGGAGTTCGACGCTCCCGGCGACGATCGCCCCACCGCCGTCGAGTACCGCTTCATCGAGACCGTCTTCGACTGATCCCCGCGGGCCGGGGCGGCGCGCTCGTCACCTGCCGCCCCGGCCCCGGTTCGGTCCCGGAGCCGCCGTCGCCTCAGCGCGCGACCGTGAAGTCGAAGATCGACGTGTCGAATCGGTTGTAGCCCTCGTAGTCGATGAGGTCGTAGAGGTCGGCCCGGTGCTGCATCTCGGGCAGCAGGCGAGTGAGCGCACCGGCATCCGCCAGTTCGTCGAGGCCGCGACCCGCCGCGCCCATCGCGATGCGCAGCAGCGAGACCGGCCAGATCACGAGGTTCATGCCCACGTCGGCGAGCTGCCGCACCGTGAACAGCTCGCTCTTGCCGAACTCCGTCATGTTCGCCAGCAGCGGCACGTCGACCGCGGCGCGGATCGCCGCGAACTCCTCGAGCGAGGCCATCGCCTCGGGGAAGATCGCGTCGGCGCCCGCGTCGACCAGGCGCTTCGCCCGATCGACCGCGGCGTCGAGCCCGTCGACCGCGCGGATGTCGGTCCGGGCCATGACCAGGAAGTTCGGGTCGCGGCGCGCGTCGACCGCGGCGCGGATGCGCTGGAGGGCGGTGTGCTCGTCGACGACCTGCTTGCCGTCGAGGTGGCCGCACCGCTTGGGGTTGACCTGGTCCTCGATGTGCAGTCCTGCGAGGCCGGCGTCCTCCATCTCCTGCACCGTGCGGGCGACGTTCATCGGCTCGCCGAACCCGGTGTCGGCGTCGACGATCGCGGGCAGCTCGGTCATCCGCGCGATCTGCTTCGCTCGGCCGGCGACCTCGGTGAGCGTCGTCAGGCCGATGTCGGGCAGGCCGAGGTCGGCCGACAGCACCGCGCCTGAGATGTAGACCCCCTCGAAGCCCTTGCGCTCGATGAGCCTCGCGGAGAGCGGATTGAACGCGCCGGGGAAGCGCAGCAGCTCGCCGCTCGCGAGGCGCTCGCGGAACGCCGCGCGCTTGTCGGCGGGGTTGGTCTGGGCGTACAGCATGGGTCCTCCTAGAAGATGCCGCGCGGGGCCTCGGCGTGGGCGAGCACGCCGGGTGCGGCGACGATGGTGAGCCGGCCGAGCTCGTCGGGTGCGAGCTCGGGCAGGCGCTGGGCGAGGTCGAGGAAGCGATCGATCTCTGCCGACTCGAGCACGTCGGCGGCGAGCGTGCGGAACTTCTGCACGTACTGCTCGCGGCCGAACGGGCGTGCGCCGAGCGGGTGCGCGTCGGCGACGGCGATCTCGTCGGTGACGGTCTCGCCGTCGTCGAGCGTGATGACGACGCGCCCGCCGAACGCCTTCTCGGCGATGTCGAGCGAGTGGTACCGGCGGGTCCACTCCGGGTCCTCGACCGTGGCGACCTTGCGCCACAGCTCGACGGTCTCGGGGCGGCTCGCACGCTCGGGCGCGTACGAGTCGACGTGGTGCCACGCGCCGTCCTGCAGTGCGACCGTGAAGATGTACGGGATCGAGTGGTCGAGCGTCTCGCGCGACGCGGTCGGGTCGTACTTCTGCGGGTCGTTCGCGCCCGAGCCGATCACGTAATGCGTGTGATGCGACGTGTGGATCACGACGCTCGCGATCCTCGACGGCTCGGCGACCAGCTCGGGGTGCTCGCGGTGGAGCTTCCGGGCGAGGTCGATCCAGGCCTGCGCCTGGTACTCGGCCGAGTGCTCCTTCGTATAGGTGTCGAGGATGGCGCGCTTCGCCTCGCCGCGTTCGGGGAGCGGCACGTCGTACGCGGCATCCGGGCCCTCGAGCAGCCAGGCGATGACGCCGTCCTCGCCTTCGTAGATGGGGGTCGGGCTGGTCTCGCCGCGCATCGCGCGATCGACCGCCTCGACGGCCATCTTGCCCGCGAACGCCGGCGCGTGCGCCTTCCACGTGGAGATCTCGCCCTTGCGCGACTGCCGGGTCGCGGTCGTGGTGTGCAGGGCCTGTCCGATCGACTGGAAGATCGTCGTGGCGTCGAGCCCGAGCAGGGTGCCGATGCCCGCGGCCGCGGCAGGGCCGAGGTGGGCGACGTGGTCGATTTTGTGCCGGTGGAGCGAGATGGCCTTCACGAGGTCGACCTGGACCTCGTAGCCCGTGGCGATGCCGCGCACGAGCTCACGGCCGGTGAGGCCGCGCGCCGCCGCGAGGTGCTGGGCGACCGCGACGATCGGCGGGATGTTGTCGCCGGGGTGGGAGTAGTCGGCCGCGAGGAACGTGTCGTGGTAGTCGAGCTCGCGCACCGCGACCCCGTTCGCCCACGCCGCCCACTCCGGGCTCGTCCGGCGGGCGGCGTCGAGACCGAACACGGTCGCGCCCTCGCCGCCGATCGACACCGGGTGGGCAGTGGCCTGGCTGCGTGCCGACACGACGGGGCGTCGGGTGAGGGATGCCGCGGCGACGGCGGCGTTGTCGATGACCCGGTTCACGACCATCTCGGCGACGTCGTCGGTCACCTCGACCGGGTCGGCGGCGACCTCGGCGATCTTCCAGGCGAGCTGGTCTTCTCGGGCGAGGTTCTCCTCGCTGCGGTGGACGCGCACGTGGTGGGACTGCACGGTGGACCTCTCCTGTCGGGTTCGGGTTCGGGTTCGGGTTCGGGATGTCGGGCCGGTCGGATGCGACGGGTCGGCGGGTCGCTCGGACCGCCCGTCAGGCGACGGCTCCCTCGGTTGCGGACCCCGGCGCGGTGGCGAGCGCGTTCGTGAGGCTCATGTGGAGGTGCACGTGGGTCGCGTGCGCGGCGAGTTCGGCATCGCGGGCCAGGATCGCGTCGAGGATGAGGAGGTGCTCGGCGGCCGCGGCGCGCAGGCGTTCCGGGTTGTGCCGCGAGAGCCGGCGGATCCGGGCGGAGTGGAGCTGGACGCTGCGGAGAGCCGCACCGAGGAAGGGGTTCGCGGCGGCCTCCTCGATGGCCGTGTCGAGGTCGTCGACGATCGCGAAGTACTGCGCGAGCCCCTCCTCGCCCTCGGAGAGCAGTCGCGGTGCATGCTCGAGCCGTTCGCGGACGGCCAGGAACGGCGCATCCGCCCGCCGTTGCGCTGCCAGCGCGGCCGCCCGCGCCTCGAGCGCCTCGCGCAGCTCGTAGAGCGAGACGATGTCGTCGCGCGAGACCCCGGTGACGACGGTGCCGCGGCCGGATGCCGCGACGAGTCCATCGGCGGCGAGCTGGCGCAGCGCCTCGCGAACGGGAGTGCGGCTCACGCCGAGACGGCTCGACTGCTCGACCTCCTGCAGGACCGTGCCCGGCTGGAGCGCGCCGTCGAGGATCTCGGTGCGGAGGGTGCGGTAGGCACGATCACCAGCTCGCATTCGGCCCTCCCCCCGTCGTGACATCCGCTTCATGTATACACGGAGGCTGCCATTGCCGCAATTCTCGCGGGAATCGTCCCTTTCTGTATACACCACGACCGCGCGGTCGTGGCATCCGCGGCATCGATCGACAGGAGAATCGGCGAATCACAGGACGGATTCCGCGATCGGCTCCTGCAGATCGCGCGGTTTCTGTGAACCGGAAGTCCTCGCGGGCGCACGGCGGGAGCGCGGGCGGCCCGGGACCGGGGCCGGCGTGCGGATGCCGCGGCCCGGACCCGCGGGACGAACGACCCCTCCGGCGGCGCGTCAGGCCTCCTACGCTCCTGTCCATGGACGCGACGACGCCGTCGACGACCGCCCGGCCCACCATCGCGAAGGACCCCGCGGCCCTTCGGGTGCGGCCGAACCTCGTCGACTACGACGAGGAGCGGGCCGCCTTCAGCTGGGACGACGCGCGCCGCGCGCTGGCCGGGCTCCCTGGCGGCGGGGTCAACATCTCCTACGAGGCGGTCGACCGGCACGCCGCAGGTCCGGAGGCCGGGCGCGAGGCGCTCCGGTTCGTGCGAGCCGACGGGACCACTCGCTCGCTGACCTATGCCGAGCTGGCCGAGCGTGCCGACCGGTTCGCGAGCGTCCTCCGCTCGCTGGGGGTGCAGCGCGGCGAGCGCGTGTTCTCGCTCCTCGGCCGCACGCCCGACCTGTATGCTGCCGTGCTCGGCACGCTCAAGCACGGCGCCGTGTTCTGCCCGCTGTTCTCGGCGTTCGGCCCGGAGCCCGTGGAGCAGCGCCTCGAGATCGGGAGCGGGCGCGTGCTCGTGACGTCGCGAACGCTGCACCACCGCAAGGTCGCGCAGATCCGCGAGGACCTGCCCGACCTCGCCCACGTGCTCCTCGTCGACGGCGACGGCGACGACGGCCCGGCCGAGCCCGACACGCTCGACCTCGCGGAACTCCTCTCCGCGGCGCCTCCGTACGGTCCCACCGCGCCGACCGGGCCCGAGGACATGGCCTTGCTGCACTTCACGAGCGGCACCACGGGGCGCCCGAAGGGCGCCGTGCACGTGCACGACGCGGTCACCGCGCATTACGCCACGGGCCGGTTCGCGCTCGACCTGCACCCCGACGACGTCTACTGGTGCACCGCCGACCCGGGCTGGGTGACCGGCATGTCGTACGGCATCATCGCCCCGCTCGTGCACGGCGTGACGAGCATCGTCGACGAGGAGGAGATGGACCCCGAACGCTGGTACCGCATCCTCGAGGAGCAGCGGGTGACGGTCTGGTACACCGCGCCCACCGCGCTCCGCATGCTGATGAAGGCGGGCGCCGAGCGTGCCGCCGCCCACGACCTGTCGTCGCTCCGATTCATCGCGAGCGTCGGCGAACCGCTCAACCCCGAGGTCGTCGTCTGGGGCCTCGAGGCGTTCGACCTTCCCGTGCACGACAACTGGTGGCAGACCGAGACCGGCGGCATCATGATCTCCAACTACCCGGCCATGGACATCCACCCCGGGTCGATGGGGCGCCCGCTGCCGGGCATCGAGGCCGCCGTCGTCGCCCGCGACGAGCACGGCGCGCCGGTCGTGCGCGACGGCGAGGTCGTCCTGGTGACCGATCCGGATGCCACGGGCGAGCTCGCCCTCCGCCCCGGATGGCCCTCGATGTTCCGCGGCTACCTCGACGAGGAGGAGCGGTACCGGAAGTGCTTCGTCGGCGGGTGGTACCTCACGGGCGACCTCGCCCGGCGCGACGCGGACGGCTACTTCTGGTTCGTCGGCCGCGGCGACGACGTCATCAAGTCGTCCGGCCACCTCATCGGCCCCTTCGAGGTCGAGAGCACGCTCCTCGAGCACGAGGCGGTCGCCGAGGCGGCCGTGATCGGCGTGCCCGATCCGGTCGCGGGCGAGGTCGTGAAGGCGTTCGTCGAGCTCAAGCCCGGCCACGAGGCATCCGACGCCCTTCGCCTCGAGCTCATCGGCTTCGCACGCAAGCGACTCGGCCCCGCGGTGGCCCCGCGCCTGCTCGACTTCACCGCCGCCCTGCCGAAGACCCGGAGCGGCAAGATCCTCCGCCGCCTGCTGAAGGCCCGGGAGCTGGGCCTGCCCGAGGGCGACACGTCGACGCTGGAGGCCGGCCGGTGATCCCCGAGGAGCGTGCGCATCGCATCGACGCCGACCCCGGGAAGGCGACCGGGCTGCTGCGCGACATGCTCCGCGTGCGCCGGCTCGAGGAGCGCTGCGTCGAGCAGTACAGCGCGGCCAGGATCCGCGGGTTCCTGCACGTCTACATCGGCGAGGAGGCCGTCGCGGCCGGGGTCATGTCGGCGCTCGGCGCCGACGATGCGGTCGTCGCGACGTATCGCGAGCACGGGCACGCGCTGCTGCGCGGCGTGCCCGCGACCGCGATCATGGCGGAGATGTACGGCCGCGCCGAGGGCTGCTGCCGCGGACGCGGCGGGTCGATGCACCTCTTCGACGCCCCGACGCGGTTCTTCGGCGGCAACGCGATCGTCGCGGGCGGGCTGCCGCTCGCGGTCGGGCTCGCGCTGGCCGATGCCATGGCGGGCCGCGACTGCGTCACCGCATGCTTCTTCGGCGAGGGGGCCGTCGCCGAGGGCGAGTTCCACGAGAGCCTCAACCTCGCCGCGCTCTGGGACCTGCCGATCCTGTTCTGCTGCGAGAACAACCTGTACGCGATGGGCACGGCGCTCGAGCGGTCGGAGTCGCAGACCGACATGGCGCTGAAGGCCTCGGCGTACGCCATCGCGTCGTGGGCGGTCGACGGCATGGATGTGCTCGCCGTCGAGGAGTCGGCACGGCGCGCGGTCGACGCCGTGCGCTCGGGCGGCGGACCGCACTTCCTGGAGTTCCGCACGTACCGGTTCCGCGCCCACTCGATGTTCGACCCCGAGCGCTATCGCGACAAGGCCGAGGTCCAGCAATGGATCGAGCGCGACCCGATCGAGCTGCTCCGCTCGGAGCTCGAGGCGGCCGGTCACCTGACCGCCGAGGGCTGGGCCGACCTCGACCGCGAGGCCGACGACGAGGTGGACGCCGCGGTCGCATTCGCCGAGGCGGGCACGCTCGAGCCCGTCGGCGACCTCGGGCGCTTCGTGTACAGCGAACGCGACGCCGACCGCGACGCCCCCCGCAGCGACGAACGGATGCCGCGATGAGGACCACGTACCGCGAGGCGATGCGCGCGGCGATGCGCGACGCGCTCCGTCGCGACGAACGCGTGTTCCTGATGGGCGAGGACGTCGGCCGCTATGGGGGCGGGTTCGCCGTCAGCCTCGGGCTGCTGGAGGAATTCGGCCCCGGACGCATCCGCGACACGCCCCTGTCGGAGGCCGGCTTCGTCGGCGCCGGGATCGGCGCGGCGCTCGGCGGCATGCGCCCGATCGTCGAGATCATGACGGTCAACTTCAGCCTGCTCGCGCTCGACCAGATCGTGAACAACGCCGCGACGCTGCTGCACATGTCGGGCGGGCAGTTCAACGTGCCGATCGTGATCCGGATGACGACGGGCGGCGGCCGGCAGCTCGCCGCGCAGCACTCGCACAGCCTCGAGGGCTGGCTCGCGCACATCCCCGGGCTCCGGATCCTCACCCCGGCAACGCTCGAGGATGCGCGCGGCATGCTGTGGACCGCGCTCGAGGATCCCGACCCGGTGCTGGTCTTCGAGCACGGCTCCCTCTACAACGTCGACGGCGAGCTGGCGGATGACGCGGGGCCCGTCGACATCGACCGCGCCGCCGTGCGGCGCGCGGGCGGCGACGTGTCGCTCATCACCTACGGCGGCACCCTGCCCACGGTGCTCGATGCGGCCGACGCGCTCGCGGGCGAGGGCATCGACGCGGAGGTGCTCGACCTGCGCACGCTGCGGCCGCTCGACCACGAGTCGATCCTCGCGACCGTGGCGAAGACGCATCGCGCCGTCGTGGTCGACGAGGGATGGCGCAGCGGCGGCATCTCCGCCGAGATCAGCGCACGGATCACCGAGTCGGCGTTCTACGATCTCGACGCGCCGGTCGGCCGGGTCTGCAGTGCCGAGGTGCCCGTGCCGTACGCGAAGCACCTCGAGGAGGCGGCGCTGCCGTCGGTCGACGGCGTGGTCGCGGCGGCCCGCGAGGCGGTGGGCGCGCGTGCCTGAGCTGCTCATGCCCTCGCTCGGCGCCGACATGGAGCACGGCAAGGTCGTCGAGTGGCTCGTGGAGCCCGGCGAGTACGTGCATCGCGGTGATCTCGTCGCCGCCGTCGACACCGAGAAGACCGTCATGGAGATCGAGTCCTTCGAGGAGGGCGTCGTCGCCGAGTACCTCGTCGAGCTCGGCGAGACCGTGCCGGTGGGCACCCCGATCGCGCGGGTCACGGGCACGCCGGCCGACGTACCGGGGCCTGCGCCGACGGATGCCGCGCCGCCGCCGCCCGCCCTGCCGGCCTCCGCCGAGGCAGCCTCCGCCGGGACAGCCTCCGCCGGGGCAGCCTCCGCCGGGGCAGCCTCCGCCGGGGCCGACAGAGCCCCGGTCCCGGCCCACGCGGACGGCGGCCGCCTGACCCCACCCATCCGGCACCTGGCCCAGCAGCTCGGCGTGGACGTCGACCGGCTCACCGGCACCGGACGCCACGGTTCGGTGACGCGCGCCGACGTGGAGGCGGCCGCCCGGGCTCCGTCCGCGGCGGCCTCGGGCGCGACGGCGCCACCGGCGGCAGCGGCGGCCAAGGCGGCCGAGGCGGCATCGGAAATGGAACGGCCGACGCGGCCCGCGGCGGCCGATCAGGCGGCCGGGCGTGTGCGCTCGTCGCCGCGCGCACGCCGCCTGGCCGGCGAGCTCGGCGTCGACCTGGCCGGACTCCGCGGCACTGGGCCGGACGGCGCGGTGACCGAGGCGGACGTGCGTGCCGCAGCCGCACCCCCGGCGCCCGGACGCGAGGGGCACATCGTGGCTCCGGGCGAAGCGCCGGCTGGGACTCCGGCCGGCGGTCCGGCGGCTGGGGCTCCGGGCGAGGCGCCGGCCGGCGGTCCGGAATCCGAGGAAGCCGACCGACCCGTCTCCGGTCGTGCGCGCCGGCCGGCCCGCGCGGAGGCGGCGGAGCGCGTCGCGGGTCTCCGCCGGGCGATCGGCGCGCTCATGGCGCGATCGAAGCGCGAGGTGCCGCATTACTACCTCAGCACGACGATCGACATGGGCCGCGCGCTCGACTGGATGCGCGAGGCCAACGCCGAGCGCCCGATCTCGGATCGACTCGTCCCCGCGGCGCTTCTGCTCGCCGCGACGGCGCGCGCCGCCCGCGACGTGCCCGACGTGAACGGCCTGTACGTCGACGGCGCGTTCCGGCCGAGCACGGCGGTGCATCTCGGCGTGGCGGTCGCGCTCCGCGGCGGCGGACTCGTGGCGCCGGGCATCCGCGACGCCGACTCGATGCCGCTCGACGAGCTCATGGCCGCCCTGCGGGACCTCGTCGCCCGCGCCCGATCGGGAAGGCTGCAACGCGCCGAGATGGCCGATCCGACGATCACCGTCACGAACCTCGGCGACCTCGGGGTGGAGTCCGTGTTCGGGGTGATCTACGCGCCGCAGGTCGCGCTCGTCGGCTTCGGTCGCATCACCGAGCAGCCCTGGGCGCGCGACGGGATGCTGGGCGTGCACCCGCTCGTCACGGCGACCCTCTCGGCCGACCACCGCGTGAGCGACGGCCTACGGGGCGGGCGATTCCTCGCCCGCATCGACGAACTGCTGCAGGAGCCGGAGGAACTGTGAACGAGACCGATGCCCGCTCGGCGGTGCTCGCGGCCCTGAACGAGGTCGCCCCCGACGTCGAGACCGAGGAGTTGGAGGGCTCGGAGCGCCTCCGGCAGGACCTCGAGCTCGACTCCCTCGATTTCCTCCGCCTGCTCGAGACCCTCGCCGGCACGACAGGCGTCACGGCCTCGGAAGACGACTACCCCGGCCTCACGACCGTGCAGTCGCTCGTCGACTACGTCGCCGCACACGGCTGACCGGAGGCGCCCCGCCGCGCCTCAGCCGTTCCAGCCCGGCGGTCCGGCCCGGGCCTGCGCGATCGCCTCGGCGAACGGAGCGGCCACCGCAACGGTGACGGATGCCGCGGGGCCCGCGACCTCGCACGCGACGAGCCGCGCGCCGTTGCGTTCGGCGGCGATAGCGGCGAGGGCGCACGGGTCTGCCGGGACGACGCCCGCGACGGCATCCGCGGCGGCGAGCGCCGCCGCGTCGGCCGCGTTCGCCGCGAACTGGGACGCCACCGAACCGGCGAGGACCGCTGCGAAGCCCGCGGCGAGCGCGACCACGGCGCCGACGATCGCGAGTGCGAGGACCGTCGCCGCGCCCTCCTCGGCCGGGGCCCGCTCGCGGACCACCGTCTGCCGCCCGTCACCTCGGCGCCGAGCCCGCCCGTCACGTCGGCACCGAGCCCGCGCGGTCACAGACCGCCCCGGAGCGCGCACGACGTGGCCCGCAGCTCGAGCGCCGCGAGGAGTCCGCCGGCACCGCCGGTGAGCGTCGCGCACGCGAACTGCTCGTCCGTGCTGGTCGACAGCCGCGCACCGGGTGCGTTGCGCGCCGCGATCGCCGCGGCCTCGCCCACGGCGTCTCCGCGGCCGAGCGAACGAGCGGCGTCGGCCGCGGCATCCGCCAGGCGCACCTGCACGGCGGCGACGTGCACCGATGCGATCGACAGGGCGAGGACCAGGGCGATCGCGGGCAGCGCGACGGCGAACTCGGCCGTCACGCTGCCCCGTTCGCCGTCACCCCACCGTGAGCGCATTCCGCACGAGGTCGGTGAGGATGCCGCGCACCTCGTCGCCGCGGAGGATGACGACGAGCAGCCCGGCGAAGCCGACGGCGGCCATCGTCGCGACGGCGTACTCGGCGGTCGCAGCGCCGCGCTCGCCGGCGAGGCGGCGCAGGAGCCGACGGACGCCGTCGGGCATGGTCGGACGCGGCGTGGGCTCGCCGGCGGCGTCGCCGTGGTCGGGGGCTGGGGCAGCGTGCATGGGATTCCTCTCTTCGGGCCGCGGGTGCGGCGTGACGGCACGAGTCGGGTGGGCGTCATGCGGGACCGCCGAGGGTGCCGGTGACGACGGAGATCAGGAGCGGCGCGACGCCGAGGAGCACGAAGGCGGGAAGTACGCAGCATCCGAGCGGGATCATGAGGCGCACGCCGAGCGTCGCGGCGCGGACGGCACCGTCGGCGCGAGCCGTTCCGCGCACGCGTGCGGCCTCGGCGCGGAGCAGGTCGGCGACGGGCGCGCCGGCGCGCTCGGCGAGGGCGAGCACGGGTGCGGCCGCCGCGGTGCCCGCGAGCTCGGGCAGGTGCGTGCGCAGCGCCGCGCGTACGATGTCGTCGGCCCGGTCGAGCGATGCGCCGCTCGCGAGCGCCACTGCGAGGAGGTCGAGCTCGAGTCCGGGTGCGGGCCGCGCGACCGCCGCCCGGGCGATGAGCGAGCGGTTCCACCTGGCGCCCGCCCACAGCAGGACGGAACCGGCGACCAGGCAGCCGAGGCCGAACGGATTGCCGAGCAGGACCCCGACCGTGTCGAAGCCCAGCGTCGCACCGAAGAGCAGTGCGATCACGGGAAGGGCGGCGACGAGCCGGCTGCTCGCGGCGGGACCGGCGAGCGCGGCCCGGGCGTCGCGACGCAGCTGCGCCTCATCGCGCAACGAGCCCGCCAGGACGGTCAGGCAGGCGGCCAGCGGGGATCCCGCGACGTCGGCCACCGACCACGCCGCCGCCAGGATCGACCACGCCGGCGAGGCGTCGGGCCGCACGCGGGTCGCGCGCTCGATCGCTGCGGCGACGTCGGCGCCCTCGACCGCCGCGTCGGCCGCGGACGCGAGCACCGCGTCGTCGGCCGAAGCGCCCGCGGCGACCCCCGGTGGACGGCCCCTGACGAGCCGTCCGTCGATCCCGACGTTGCGCCAGGCCGCCGCGGGCGCGAGGCCCGCGCCGAGCAATGACGCGAGCCGCTCGGCGACGGCTGCCACCCGGTCGATCGACGCCGCCGGGTCGGTGCGCCGTCGTGCGATCACGCGAGCGACGAGCCCGGGCACGCGACCGCGCCGCGGAGGTGCGGGCGTGCCGACGGAGCGGTGCGACCTCAGCACGGCTGCACCTCGAGCCGGTCGTCCCGGAGGCGCAGCCGGCCCACCTGCGCAACCCGCCGCCGGCCCCGGTGCCGTTCGAGGTGCACGACGAGGTCGAACGCGCTCACGGCCTGCCGGGTGACGGCGGCGGCCGTCATGCCGCCCGTCGCGCCCAGCGCCTCGAGCCGGGCGGGGACGTCGTCGAGCGAGTTGGCGTGCAGGGTGCCGGCACCTCCGTCGTGCCCGGTGTTCAGTGCGGCGAGCAGTTCGCGCAGTTCGGGACCGCGGCACTCCCCCACGACGAGCCGGTCCGGCCGCATGCGGAGCGCCTCGCGCAGCAGCACGTCGAGGCCGATGCGTCCGGTCCCCTCGAGGTTCGCCTGGCGGGCCTCGAGCGCCACGACGTGCGGATGGTCGAGCCGGAGTTCCGCGACATCCTCGAGCAGCACGATCCGCTCGCGGTGCGGCGCCTCGGCGAGCATGGCGCCGAGCAGCGTGGTCTTGCCGGTGCCGCCCGCGCCCGTCACCAGGACGTTGCGGCGTTCCGCGACCGCTCGGCGGAGCACCTCCTCCTGCGCGGGTTCGAGCATCCCCGCCCTCGCGAGCGCCGAGAGCGAGAACCCCGCGACCCTCGGCACGCGAACCGAGATGAGCGTGCCGCTCGACGACAGCGGCGGCAGCACCGCATGGACCCGGATGCCGCGACCGAGCCGCACGTCGACCGCCGGGGTCGCCTCGTCGACATGGCGGCCGCCGCGGGCGATGAGCCGGACCGCGAGCGCCCGGACCTCGCTCTCGCTCGCCGCCCACCGGGGCTCGCGCTCCGGTCCCGCGCCGCGATCGATCCAGAGACCGCGTTCGCCGTTGACGAACAGGTCGGTGACGGGTCCGTCGCCGGCGAATCCGGCGAGCGGACCGAGCGCGTCGAGCTCCTCCGCGGTGACGCCGGAGGATCGACCCTCGCCGGCCGAGTCCGACGATTCGGCCGAGCCACCCGGGCCGCCGGGGCCGGTCGCCCGGACCGAGCCGGCCGGGTCGCCCTGACCGCCGGCGTCGACGGGCACGGAACGCGCCGAGCTCGGCACGTCGCGGCCGTCGTCGGCGTCGACAGGCGCCTCGGGCGCGGACTCCCACGACGGGATGGCGACGAACGGGCTGGGCATGCCGACGACGCTAGGTGCGGCGGAGCGCCCGATCGGCGACGGGGCCGCCCGAGACACGACGAATCCTCCCCCACCCCGTTGTGGAGGAGGACTCGTTCGGGGCGAGGACGCCCGGTTAAAAGAAGGGGGCGGCACCCATTGGGGGGAACAGGTGCCGCCTCGGCAGCAAGGGATTGGGGGGAATCACCTGTGCTGCAGGCCTCGAAACGACGTTCGGGCGTACCCAGTGTATGGGCTGACAGTCCATACGCAAGTACTTTTTGTCCTCATTTGTGGGGACACACAGAATTCTCTGCGAGATCCTCCATCCGGCTCGTCGGAAGCCCACGAAACCGAAGGCGAAGCACCGGAAATTGCACTGAATCCGTATCAGGTGGCGACCGACACCCCGTCGCATCCACCCAGGGACGGCCTTCATCGTACGCCGCCGGAGCCCTGTCACGCGACACGACACCCCTCTTGCGGGCGGTATGGTGCTGTGTGGGGCAGGCGACCCACCTTGAAGATCCATTCGCGAAGGAGCGATCGCACCACTATGAACGCGCAGATCGATCACGCGCTCGAGGAGATCCGGCGCTTCCGCCCGAGCCCCGAGTTCGCCGCCCAGGCCGTCGCCGACGAGAGCCTCTACGAAGCCGCCCGAGCCGACCGGCTCGGCTTCTGGGCCGACCAGGCCCGCACCCTTCTCCAGTGGGAGAAGCCCTTCAGCCGCACCCTCGACTGGTCGAACCCGCCGTTCGCGAAGTGGTTCGACGACGGCGAACTCAACGTCGCCGTCAACTGCCTCGACCGCCACGTCGAGGCCGGCCTAGGCGACCGCGTCGCCCTCCTCTGGGAGGGCGAGCCCGGCGACTCGCGCGCCATCACCTACGCCGAGCTCACCGACGAGGTCAAGCGCGCCGCCAACGCGCTCGCCGACCTCGGCATCGGCGAGCATGATCGCGTCGCCATCTACCTGCCGATGATCCCCGAGGCCGTGGTGGCGATGCTCGCCTGCGCTCGCATCGGCGCCATCCACTCGGTCGTCTTCGGCGGGTTCAGCGCCGACAGCCTGGCGTCGCGCATCGACGACGCCGAGGCATCCGTCGTCATCACCGCGGATGGCGGCTTCCGCAAGGGCCGCGTGTTCCCGCTCAAGCCGGTGGTCGACGAGGCGCTCGGCAAGGCCGAGGGCGGCACGGTGCGGAACGTGCTCGTCGTCAAGCGCGGCGAGAACGAGATCGCCTGGAACGCCGACCGCGACCTGTGGTGGCACGAGGCCGTCGCGAACGCGTCGAACGAGCACGAGGCGAAGGCGTTCGACGCCGAGCACCCGCTGTTCATCCTCTACACGTCCGGAACGACCGGCAAGCCCAAGGGCATCCTGCACACGTCGGGCGGCTACCTGACGCAGACGGCCTTCACCCACAGGAACGTGTTCGACCTGCACCCCGAGCGCGACGTGTACTGGTGCACGGCCGACGTCGGCTGGATCACCGGGCACTCCTACGTGGTGTACGGCCCGCTCGCCAACGGCGCCACACAGGTCATCTACGAGGGCACGCCCGACACGCCCCACCCCGGCCGCTGGTGGGAGATCGTCGAGAAGTACGGCGTCACGATCCTGTACACCGCGCCGACCGCCATCCGCTCGTTCATGAAGCTCGGCCGGCAGATCCCGCACGAGTTCAACCTGCGGTCGCTGCGCCTGCTCGGCTCGGTCGGCGAGCCCATCAACCCCGAGGCGTGGATCTGGTACCGCCACGTCATCGGCGGCGGCTCGATCCCCGTCGTCGACACGTGGTGGCAGACCGAGACCGGCGCGATCATGATCTCGGCGCTGCCCGGCGTCACCGACCTGAAGCCCGGCGCGGCGCAGGTGCCGGTCCCGGGCGTGTCGATCGGCATCCTCGACGACGACGGCACGCACATCGAGGGCGAGGGCGGCGGGCTGCTCGTCGTCACCGAACCGTGGCCGTCGATGCTGCGCGGCATCTGGGGCGACCCGGAGCGGTTCAAGGAGACCTACTGGGAGAAGTTCGGCGACAAGTACTTCGCCGGCGACGGCGCCCGCCGCGACGAGGACGGCGACTTCTGGCTGCTCGGCCGCGTCGACGACGTGATGAACGTCTCGGGCCACCGCCTGTCGACCGCCGAGATCGAGTCGTCGCTCGTCGCCCACCCGTGGACCGCCGAGGCGGCCGTCGTCGGCGCGTCCGACGAGACCACGGGCCAGGCGGTCGTCGCGTTCGTGATCCTCAAACAGAGCCAGGCCGACGCCGTCTCCACCCTCGAGGACATCAGCGAGGTGCTCCGCAAGCACGTCGCGACGCAGATCGGCGCCATCGCCCGTCCGCGCCAGGTGTTCATCGTGAACGAGCTGCCCAAGACGCGCTCGGGCAAGATCATGCGGCGCCTCCTCCGCGACCTCGCGGAGGGCCGCGAGATCGGCGACACCACGACGCTCGCCGACACGTCGATCATGCAGGTGATCAGCGCGCAGGTGCGCTGAGCCCTCACTCGAAGGGCGGATGCCGCGCGGGAGCTCCCGCCGCGGCATCCGCTCGCTGCCTCTGCGCCCGCCTCGCGGGGTGTACAGGAAACCCCGCGATACGCAGGACGATCAGGGAGCACCAGCCCCACGAGAAAGCGGTCGCGGTGATGCCAGCCGGGGGTCACGCGAATTCGACGACGAGCTCGACCTCGACGGGCGCGTCGAGCGGCAGCACCGCGACGCCGACGGCCGAGCGCGCGTGACGGCCGGCATCGCCGAAGACCTCGCCGATCACCTCGGACGCGCCGTTGACGACGCCCGGCTGACCGGTGAAGGCGGGGTCGGATGACACGAAGCCCACGAGCTTCACGACCCGCACCACCCGGTCGAGCGACCCGAGCTCGGCGCGCACCGCGGCCAGCGCGTTGAGCGCGCACAGCCGCGCGTACTCCTTCGCGTCACCGGCAGCCACGAGCCCCGGTCCGTCGCCCACCTTGCCGGTGGCCGGCAGCGCACCCGCCACGAACGGCAGCTGGCCTGACGTGTACACGTACGAGCCCGTGACCACGGCGGGCACGTAGGCGGCGACGGGCGGGGCGACCTCGGGCAGCTCGATGCCGAGCTCGGCGAGTCGGGCCTCGGCCGACGACGCGGACGCCGACGCGGCGCCCATCAGGCGTTCCCCTCGAACTGCTTGGCGGCCTGCGCGGCGGCGGCCTGGCCGGCGGATGCCGCGGCGGAGCTGTCATCGCCGACCGGCCGCTTCAGGTAGGCGACGAGGCCGCCCTCGGGCCCCTGCACGACCTGCACGAGCTCCCAGCCCTCGGTGCCCCAGTTGTTGAGGATGGCGGCGGTGTTGTGGATCAACAGCGGGGTGGTGATGTACTCCCAAGCGGGCATGGCGACTCCTCGATGACGGAACGTGCGGCTATCCTGAGGTTCGAGCCGACGGCGCGGTCGCCGTGCGGCATGCCGGGTTTTGCCAGCCTTCCTCAGTTAGGCTCCACTCTATGTCTGCCCAAAAACGTACGATGAGCGATGCCGCCGGGGGAATCCTCGGCTTCGTCGGCATGAGCGCTCTGGCGGGCGTGCTGGTCACGGCCGCCGTCACTCCCGCGCTCGCCGTCACGGGCATGGCCGCGAACAACAGCATCACGATGTTCGAGAACCTCCCCGGGTACCTCGAGATCGGCGACCTGTCCGAGAAGTCCACGGTCTACGCCAAGAAGGGCGACGACACGTGGGCCCCGATCGCGTCGTTCTTCGACGAGAACCGCGAGGAGGTGGCGTGGGAGTACATCTCGCAGTACCTCAAGGACGCGGCGATCGCGGGTGAGGACCCGCGCTTCTACGACCACGGCGGAGTCGACATCCAGGGCACCGTGCGCGGCGCCCTGAAGACGGTCATCGGGGGCGACACGCAGGGCGGTTCCTCGATCACGCAGCAGTACGTCAAGAACGTGCTCATCAACAACGGCGTGTCCGAGGCGACGACCGAAGAGGAGAAGCAGGCCGCCTACGACCAGGCGACCGAGGTCAGCGCCGAGCGCAAGCTCAAGGAGATCCGGTACGCGATCACCCTCGAGAAGAAGTACTCGAAGGACGAGATCCTCCTCGGCTACCTGAACATCGCCCACTTCGGCGGGCGCGTCTACGGTGTGCAGGCCGCGGCGCAGTACTACTTCGGCACGAACGCGAAGGACCTCACGCTGGCCCAGGCCGCGAGTCTCATCGCGATCGTGAACCACCCCGAGAAGTTCCGCCTCGACTACCCCGAGAGCGAGTCGAACGGCGTGAACTCGGTGGATGCCGCGGGCAACGCGGTGCCGTACGCGGCGAACAAGGACCGACGCGACTACATCCTCGGCGAGATGCTGAAGGAGAAGAAGATCACGCAGGAGGAGCACGACGCCGCGGTCGCGGAGCCGGTCGCTCCCGTGATCACCGAGCCGAGCACCGGCTGCATGTCGGCCCAGGGCCACGCGTTCTTCTGCGACTACGTCTCGTGGGAGATCAAGAACAAGTTCGACGACGCCGACACGCCCGACGTCAACGAGGGCCGCGAGCTCCTCCAGAAGGGCGGGCTCGACATCTACACCACGATCGACCTCACCGTCCAGGACGCGGCGATCCAGGCCCTGGCCGACAACGTCCCGAAGACGGCCGAGGGCGTCGACATCGGCAGCACGGTGGTGAGCGTCGAGGTCGGCACGGGCCGGATCCTCGCGATGGCCCAGAACAAGGACTACGCCAACGACCCCGACGTACTGGCCGGCGGCAGCAACTACACGGCCGTGAACTACAACGCGGACATCGACTACGGCGGCTCGAGCGGCTTCCAGCCCGGGTCGACGTACAAGGTGTTCACCCTGGCCGAGTGGCTGAAGGAGGGGCACGCCCTCAACGAGGCGGTCGACGCACGTCGCCGCGACAACTGGGGCCAGTTCACCAACAGCTGCGAGGGAACCATGTCCGGCGACGGCTGGAACCCGAGGAACGACGGCGGCGAGCAGGGCGGCTACTGGTCGGCCGTGCAGAACACCGTGAACTCGTACAACTCCGGCTTCGTCGCGATGGCCAAGGAACTCGACCTGTGCGGCATCGCGAAGACCGCCGAGTCGCTCGGCGTGCACCGCGCCGACCACCAGCCGCTGTCGCAGTTCCCGTCCGCGGTCCTCGGCACGAACGAGGTCGCCCCGCTGTCGATGGCCACGGCCTTCGCGGGCATCGCCGGCAACGGCGTGGCCTGCTCCCCCATCGCGATCGACAGCATGACCGACGCCAAGGGTCAGCCGATCGAGGCGCCGAAGTCCGAGTGCACGCAGGCGCTGACTCCGGATGTCGCGGCGGGCACGGCCTACGCGATGCAGAAGGTGATGAGCGACGGTACGGGCAGCGCGTCGAGCTACCGCACCGACCCGTGGGTGCCCATGATCGGCAAGACCGGCACGACCGACAACTCCGAGGCGACGTGGATGAGCGGCGCCTCGACCAAGGTCTCGACGGTCGTCGGCGTGTTCAACGTCACGGGGCACGTGAATCTGCGCGACACGTACTTCGACGCCGGCCAGGCGGCGCAGCTGCGCCACCAGATCTGGCCGCGCGTGATGTCGGCGGCGAACGCCAAGTACGGCGGCGACGCGTTCCCGGAGGTCAAGGGTTCGCTGCTGAACGCCCCGCAGGTCGCCGTGCCCGACGTGCTCGGCCTCTCCCCCGAGGCCGCGCAGCAGGCGCTCGAGTCCGCCGGCTTCGGTTGGCGGATGGACGGCGAGGTCGACTCTGGCCAGCCGGCCGGCACGATCGGCGCTCAGTCGCCGTCGGGCACCGCCGGTCGCGGCGCGATCGTCTCGCTGCAGGTCAGCCGCGGCAACGTGGCGAGCGTGCCGAACGTCGTAGGAATGTCGGCCGATGAGGCCGAGGCGACCCTGAGCGGCGCCGGCTTCCGGGTCGACCGCAAGCAGGAAGACGTCAACGACCCCTCGCAGGACGGCATCGTCCTCTCGCAGGATCCGAGCGGCAACGCCAAGCCCGGCGACAAGGTCACCATCGTGATCGGCAGGCTGCAGGGCGGGGGTCCGGACCTTCCCGACGGACCCGGCAACAACTCCGACGACGGCTGATGACGCGGTCCTTGACGCCGGTCGCGCGGATCGCCATCGCGATCGGCGCGGCGGGCGCTGCCGCGTTCGCGTGGGGCTCGCTCGTCGAACGCCGTCGCTTCACGCTGCGGCAGGTCCAGGTTCCCGTGCTGCCCGCGGGAGCCGAGCCGATCCGCGTGCTGCACCTCTCCGACCTGCACATGGCACCGTGGCAGCGCGACAAGCAGGAGTGGGTGCGGTCGCTGGCGACCCTGCGGCCCGATCTCGTCGTCGACACCGGCGACAACCTCGGGCATCGCCGAGGCATCGAGGGCGTGCGGCACGCGCTGGCGCCCTTCCGCGGCATCCCGGGCGTGTTCGTCAACGGCTCGAACGACTACTTCGGACCGGTGATCAAGAACCCGCTCAGCTACTTCGGCGGACCGTCGGGTCCGGCCTCGCAGGCCGAGCACCTCGACATCGCCGAGCTGCACGGCTTCTTCGCGGACCTCGGCTGGACCGACCTCGACAATGCGGCGACATCGCTCGAGGTTCGCGGCACGCACCTTGAGTTCTTCGGCGTCGACGACCCCCATCGCGGCTTCGACCGGCTCGACCGTGTGGCCGCGGCCATCGACGACCTGCGCGCCGAAGACCCGTTCGGCGACGACATGTGGCCCGACCGCGGGAGCGCGCTCGAACGCCGTGCGACGGTCACGATCGGCGTCTCCCACGCCCCGTACCGCCGGGTGCTCAACTCGTTCGTGAACCACGGCGCCCAACTGCTCCTCGCGGGCCACACGCACGGCGGGCAGGTGTGCCTGCCCGGGTTCGGCGCGCTCGTCACGAACTGCGACATCCCTCGCGAGCAGGCGAGCGGCCTCAGCGTGTGGCGGCACGGCCTCCGCTCGGCCTACCTGAACGTGTCGGCGGGCCTCGGCACGTCGATCTACGCGCCGGTCCGGTTCGCGTGCCCGCCGGAGGCGACGCTGCTGACACTCGTCCCCGTGGGCTGACGGCGACGACTACGGCGTCGACGACGACGACCCGGCGTGGTCGGGAGCGCTCGTTTTCTCGGCTATGCTTGTTGAGGCCTTCGGGCCCCCGGGGTGTGGCGCAGCTTGGTAGCGCGCTTCGTTCGGGACGAAGAGGTCGCAGGTTCAAATCCTGTCACCCCGACCGGGTAGGCCCCCTCCACGCGAGGGGGCCTTCGTCGTGTCAGGGGGTGCGATCGTCGACGGGTGCCGCGGCGCCATCCGCTCGCCCTTCGCCGGAGCCGGATCCGGACCCCGCGCCGCCCTCACGCCCGCTCGCCCATCGGAACGCCTGCTCGAGCGGCCCGCGGCCGACGTAACGCCGCCACAGCCACGCGAAGAGCATGAACCCGATGATGGAGCCGATCAGCAGCGGCCAGGAGTCGTCGGTGAGGACGCCGCTCTCGGAGCGGTACTTGCCGTACGAGATGACGATGAGGTGCGCGGTGTAGATCGTGAGCGGCATCGCGCCCATGGCGGTGATCGGCGAGAGTGCGGCGCCGGCGAACCGCCGGACGACGGGTCGTGCGAATGCGGTGAGCGCCACGGTCGCAGCGACGACGACGAGGCCGACGGCGGTGTTGCCGACGGTCTCGAGCGAGGCGCGCAGCGGCGCCGACCAGGCGGAGATGGCGGGGTCTGCCGGGCTGACGTACGGGTCGGGCAGCATCCGCGAGAGGGGCAGGGCGACGGATGCCGCGAGGGTGCCGGCGAGCGCGGTGCTTGCGACGACCCGCGGCGAGGCGAGGTCGAGCCGTGCGAGGCCGAGCCCGATGAGCATCACGGGCACCCAGATGATCACCGGGTACGCGCCGACGAGGAACCACTTGGCGAGCAGGCCGAGCGTTCCGTCGGCGAGCGCGACGATCTCGCTGTCGCGCTGGGCGATCGTGGCGATCGCCGGGGTCATGGTGAGCAGCACCGCACCGAGCACGACCGCGACGCGCCCGGGAAGGAACAGCAGCGGCAGCATGACGAGGAACGCCACCCCGTACAGGTCGAGGATCACGAGTACGAGGGGCGCGAACACGGCGACGACGACGAGGCCGAGCGCGATGAGCAGCAGGGCGCGGATGGCGATCTGCCGGCGCAGCGTCCAGCGGGCAACGGTGTCGGCGACGGGGCGCGTGGCGCCCGTGAGCAGGCCCAGCCCGATGCCGGCGGTCAGCGCGAAGAGCAACCGTGGACGTTCGTCGGCGAGTGCGATGAGCTCGGTGGCGTCGACGGATGCCGCGGGCGGAGCGAGGTGCGCGACGAACATGCCGATGAGCGCGAGCCCGCGCGCGGCGTCGACGCCGTCGACGCGGCCGGGCAGCGATCCGCCGGGGCGGGTTCGGGACACGGCTCGCGTCATGGTCGCCTCACTCCGGGATGCAGACCGAGTAGAGACCGGACTGCAGTTCCACGTCGCATCGCGGCGGCGGTTCGCCGAACCAGATCCGCGGGTCGTCGGCGGTGACGTCGCGCGCGTCGGTGAGCCCGACGTGCGCTCCGGAGAGCACGCCGACGCTGACGCCGGGCCCCCAGAGCATGGCGAACCGGTCGTACCCGAGTTCGGCGATGTCGTCGGCGGCCGCACGCTGGCTGGCGAGCGTCTCCCCGGTGGGTCGCGACTCCGTGCCCACGCCCGTGACCCGGCCCGCGATCGACCAGGCGAGCACGACCGCGGCGACGACGGATGCTGCGACCGCGACCCACCGCCACGTGCGGGCCGCACGGGCCGCGGGCTCGGCACGGTCGCCGCGGGCGAGCAGGGACCGGGCTGCGGGCACGAGGGAGGCGGCGAGCACGGGCGCGAAGGCGAGCACCGCCGGGGCGGGATGGCGCACCCACGCCGGGGTGTGCCGGGAGACCAGCCACCAGGCGAGGTACGTCGCGAAGGCGACCGCGGCGGCGAGGACGACGGCGCTGAACTCGGCGCGAGCGTCGCCCCGCGGCATCCGCCTGATCGCGACGACGACGAGTGCGGTGCCGGCGACGACGGCGATCACGCCGACGGCAGCGGCGACGAGCGTCGGAAGGTTCCAGGAGTCGGCGAGCACCACGAGCTTGTCGATCGGCGACACCGCGTAGCCCCGCTGCCCGCCCGAGCGGAGGAACCAGGCGAAGTCGCGCAGGTGCTGCCAGTACCCGGCCGGCCCGAGGCTCGCGAGCTTCGCGAGCTCGAACACGATGGTGGGGACCGCGGCGGCGCCGGCCGCGACGAGCACTCGTGGGATTCCGCGGCGCCACCGTTCACGCCAGGGCAACGGTGCGTCGAGCAGGACGGCCAGGGCGAACGCGGGCGCGGCGAGCAGGGCGATGAACTTCACCTGGATGGCGAGGCCGAGCAGGAGCCCGGCGAGCCACGGCCGCCGGCGCAGGAACAGCAGCGCGGCGGCGAGGAATGCGGCAGCCGTCACCTCGCCGAGGATGTCGGCCGGCGTCTGGATCGGCGACGGCATGGCGGCGGCGTCGAACCCGAGCGGCAGGGCCACGGCGACGAGTGCCGCCCAGCGCCCGCCGAGCCGGTGCCCGATGAGCGCGAGCGCGGCGAGCAGGCCCGTGTAGCCGACCGTGGCGACGGCGCGACCGGCCATGACGGGGTCGATGCCCAGGGCGACGAGGCCGGCGATGGGCAGCAGCATCACCGGGCCGGTCGAGATGCGCACGTCGAACGGCGAGAGCTCGCTGCCCGAGAGGGTGCCGTCGCTGGTGTAGCCGAGGCCGTTGACGAGGTTGATCGGCACGGTGAGGTTGAAGGCCTCGTCCTCCCAGAGGCGCACGGTCGCGATGCCGGGGATCAGGACGGCGAGGTTGGCCGCGACGATCCCTGCCAGGGCCAGCCAGAACAGCACGTCGACAGCCACGCGACGTGCACCGCGGATGGCGCCGCCGTCTCCGTCGCGCTCGATCGCGATCCCCGCGGGCGCCGTCGTCATCCGGCGGCCCCGGGCCGCAGGGACACCCGCCACAGCTCGACGGCGGCCTCGCGCGCGAAGCGGCGCAGCCGCTTGGGCGGCAGCAGCGGCGGGCGGTCGACGCCCCACATGGTGCCGGTGGGGTTCGAGCCGCGGCGGGGCAGGCTCGCGACCTCGATGTAGCGCACCCGGTAGCCGAGGCGCGGCTCGGCGAGCGAGAAGTGCACGTGCGGAACGAGCGCATCGGCGGGCACCCGCGAGAGCAGCTCGGCGAGCCTGGCGGGCTTGTAGACGCGCAGCGGGGTGTTCACGTCGGGCACGCGCCGCCCGGCGGCGAACGCGACGACGACGCCGACCATGCCGGTGAGCACCCGGCGGAACCACGGGTCCTCGCGACCGCGGCGCACGCCGTGCACGACGTCGGCGTCGGTGGCGACGGCCGCCCGCACGGCCCGGGCGAGGTCGATGCCGTGGAACTGCCCGTCGCCGTCGACGTGCACGATCAGGTCGGGCTCGAGCGCGAGTCCGGCGCGGTAGGCGGCGAGCGCGGTGGGCCCGTGGCCGCGGTTGGCCTCGGCCTCGATCACGGTGAGGCCCGGCAGGTCGGCGGCGAGTTCGCGCAGCACCGCGACCGTGGCATCCGTCGATCGGTCGTCGACCACCACGAGGCTGAGCCGCTCGGCGAGCGGCGCAAGGTTGCGGTGCAGCTCGTCGAGGAAGCCCGGCAGGCCCTCGGCCTCGTTGTAGGCGGGCATGACGACGGCGAGATGCTTCAGGTCCACACGGCCTCCCGGCTGCTCGGGGCTCGGCTGCGCGGAAGGGGCGCAGGCTCGTGGAGTAGCGTAGTCGAGGTGTCCCAGCATGCTCGATGGCGTCGACTCGCCGGTCTCGGCGCCCGGTTCCTCACCGTGGGCGCGATCAGCACCCTGATCGAGATCGCGGTGTTCAACCTGCTCTACCTGGGGCTCGACGTCGACGTGGTCTGGTCGAAGATCGTCGCCTCGCTCGTGGCGCTGGTGAACGCGTACCTCGGCAACCGCGAGTGGACGTTCCGGCACCGCGGCGGGCACCGCCGGTCGGTCGAGATCACGCTGTTCGTGATCGTCAACGCGGCGTGCACCGCGCTCGGCGCACTGCTCGTCTGGGTCGGCGTCGAGGCCGCGTCGGCCGCGCTAGGGCGTGAGGCCGGCCCGATCGCGGTCAACGTCGTGAACCTCGCGAGCATCGTGATCATCGTCGTGCTGCGGTTCCTGCTCTACCACTACGTCGTGTTCCGCGGGGTCCGCGAGCGGCCGGCCAAGCACGTGGCATCCGCTGGGCACGGTGTGGTGACGGATGCCGCGGGGCCGGCCGAACCTGCCGAGCCCGCTCAGCCGCACTGACCGGCGCCGCACCCGGCGATCCGGCTCAGCCCGCGGCGTCCGCCTCGGGGGTGCATCCGGGCGCGTCGATCGTCACGTTCGCCGGGCGCACCATGGGCGTGTGCCGCACCTCGAGCGGCCCGTACTCGGCATCCGCTGCGCCCGTGAACACGGCGGTGACCGTGCGGGTCGCCCCGGGCGCGTTGCGCACGTTGATCTTCACCGCGGGGCGGTCGAGGTGGGTGAGCGGCGTGACCGAGACGGCGGCGCCGTCGACGGTGGCCGACTGGAAGGTCGATCCGATCGGCCCGTACAGCACGAGGTCGGTCGCGATGTGCCCCTTGGGGAAGAACCGCCCGGGGGCGATGTACTCGGCGAGGCCGGCGACCTGGTCGGGCGGCAGCGTGTTCGTGAGCGTCGCGGTGGTCGTGAACGTGGGCGCGGTGCCGGCGTCGACGGTGCAGGCGTCGGTGGCGCCCGTGGCATCCAGCTGCAGGTAGAAGTCGAGCTTGCCCTCGGTGATGTCGTTGACGTACACGCCGACGGTGGTCTGCTCGGCGTTGTCGACGGGCAGCGTGCCGGTGATGCGCGTGCCGTCGATGAACTCGGCCTCGGCGGCGTCGGACGGGGCGTACATGAGGCGGCCCTCGTCGATGGCGCGGGTGAGCGCGTCGAGGAGCGCGTCGGTGTCGGCGGAGCCCGACGTGAGCACCTGGAAGACGGAGGACGCCGCGGCGGCGAAGAAGGCGTCCTGCTCGTCGCCTTCCTCGTACCGGAAGTACACCTCGTTGAGCAGCAGCGGGGCGGCGTTGTCGGCGGTGAGCTTGTCGCCACTGGGGAGCGTGACGGGCCCGGTCGCGCCGAGCAGGTAGCCGAGCGCGACGGGGTCGAACGAGACGACGCCGTCGACCTCGACTCCGTACTTCTTGGCCCAGAATGCGCGGATCAGTTCGGAGGTCTCGGTGAAGTCGGGCGTCAGCGTGACGTCCTGGATGTAGCGCCCGATCTTGTCGCCGTACAGCGCCTCGGTCTCGGGGTCGAGCTCGGTGATCGGCGTCTCCTGCGGCGAGAAGTCGCTGCTCGACGACTGCTGTGCGATGCTCACGCGGCCGTCGGCGACGTTGAGGAGCAGCAGGGCGGCGGGGTTGCCGCCCGTGCCGCGGGATTCGGCGTTGTTCTGGAACAGCACCAGGTAGTTGCGCGGTCCGTCGGCGCCGAGCGCGTTCGGCAGCACGGCGAGCGCTGCCTGGGCGGGCTCGACCATGGGCTGGATCTGCTCGACGGCCTCGTCGAGCTGGACGATGCCGTCGGCGACCTGGTCGATGAGCTGGTCGCGGTCGACCTGGTCGAGTTCGCCGGCGACCTCGTCGATGGTCGTGGCGACCCCGTCGACCACGTCGGACAGCTCGGTGAGCGCGACGAGGTCGATGGCGCCGTCGACGGGCTTCAGCGCGTCGAGGCTGAGGGCGGTGGCGGGACGCACGACCCCGTCGACGAGTTCGTCGACCGAGGTCGAGGCGATGCGCACGGCCGCGAGGTTCGGTCCGGCCACGGGCACCCATTCGAACGAGCGCCAGAGTGGGTCGTCGGTGAGGCGGCGTGCCTCGGCGGCGTGCACCTCGAGCTGGTCGACGGTCGCGATGGCGCCCTCCTGGTCGCCGGCGAGGATCTGCTCCTGCGCCTGCTTGGCGAGCGGAATGGCCTGCTGCAGCTCGTCGCGGGCGGCGAAGCCGCGTTCGGCGACCTGCCACCCCCCGATGCCGATGCCGATGATCGCGAGCAGCAGAACACCGAGCGTGACGGGCACCCAGAGCCGGGCGCTCTTGATCAGCGGCTTCTGAGGTCGATCGGTCCTGGGTTCACCCACGCGTGCCATCGTAGGCGGTCATCGCTGGGAGGTGACCGGCGCGAGGTATCGCTTCAGTGCCGATTCGGCGGATTCGGGTTCGAACCCGGTGCCGCGGAGCCTCGCGAGGTCGAACTCACTGTGTGCGGGGCGCGCGGCGATCGGCTTCCCGGCCGCGGCGCGTTCGGCGGCGTACGCCTCGGCGGTCGTCGCGCGCACGCGGGCGGGGTCGTGCCCGGCGGCGGCGAACACGTCGCGCGCGACGTCGTACCAGCTGACGACGGGCCCGCCGTTCGAGAGGTGGTAGGCACCGTGCGGCGCCCGACTCTCGAGCAGGTGACGGATGCCGCGGGCGAGCTCGTCGGCGAACGTGAGCCGCCCGGTCTGGTCGGCGACGACGGCGGGGTCGACGCCCTCCTCGGCGAGGCGCCGCATGGTGCGCACGAAGTTGGGGCCGTCGCCGACGACCCAGCTGGTGCGCACGAGGTAGTGGCGCGGCACGCGCTGCACGGCGAGCTCCCCCGCCGCCTTCGAGGCGCCGTAGACGCCGAGCGGTGCGATCGGCTCGTCTTCGCGGTGCGGATGCCGCGACCCGTCGAAGACGTAGTCGGTGGAGACGTGCACGAGTGTCATCCGTCGTCTGGTGGCGACATCGGCGAGCGCCGCTACGGCGGTGGCGTTGACGGCCCACGCGTCGGCGCGTCCGTCGGCCTCGGCGAGGTCGACGGCGGTGTAGGCGGCGGCGTTGACGATGGTGCCGACGCCCGACCAGTCGTGCGCGCGGATGGCGTCGACGTCGCGCAGGTCGAGCTCGTCGCGCCCGAGGAAACGGACCTCGCCAGCACCGCCGCCGGCGCCGGACGCTGCGGCATCCGCCCCGAACGTCGCACGGAGCGCCCGGCCGAGCTGCCCGTTGCCGCCGAGCACGACGGTCGCGAGCGGCGGCACGGGCGCGGCATCCGCGAGCCGGGGGTTGCTGCGGTCCTTGTCGGAGACGACGGCGCGGTCGAGCGGCACGGGCCAGTCGACGCCGAGCGCGGGGTCGGCGAGGTCGACGGCGGAGTATGCGGCATCCGCCGACCAGTGGTCGTTCACGAGGTAGGTGTACGCGGTGCCGGGTTCGAGGGTCTGGAAGGCGTTCGCGACGCCGCGGGGCAGGAACACGGCCACGCCGGGGGTGAGCTCGTGCGTGACCACGCGTCCGAAGCCCGGTCCGGGACGGAGATCGACCCACGCGCCGAACACGCGGCCGTGGGCGACGCCGAGGTACTTGTCCCACGGTTCGGCGTGGAACCCGCGCGTGGTGCCCGCGGCGGCGTTGTACGAGACGTTCTGCTGCACGGGGCGGAAGTCGGGCAGGCCGAGCGCGAGCATCTTCTCGCGCTGCCAGTGCTCCTTGAACCAGCCGCGCGCGTCGCCGTGCACGGGCAGGTCGATGACCAGCAGGTCCGGGATCGCGGTCTCGTGCACGGCGAGCGACGTCGACTCGGCGGTCACCGGCCGATCTCCGCGTAGCGCGCCTCGGTGGCGTCCTTCTGCGGCGCCCACCACGCTTCGTTGGCGCGGTACCACTCGATGGTGCGCGCGAGCCCGTCGCGGAAGTCGGTGTAGCGGGGCGTCCACCCGGTCTCGGCGTGCAGCTTCGTGGCGTCGATGGCGTAGCGCAGGTCGTGGCCGGGACGGTCGCTCACGAGGTCGTACGCGTCGCGCGGCTGACCGAGCAGCTCGAGGATGGTCTCGACGACGTCGAGGTTGTCCCGTTCGCCGTTCGCGCCGATGAGGTAGGTCTCGCCGATGCGGCCGTGGTCGAGGATGGCGAGGACGGCGCTGTTGTGGTCGTCGACGTGGATCCAGTCGCGCACGTTTCGGCCGGTGCCGTAGAGCTTGGGGCGCTGCCCGCGCAGGACGTTGGTGATCTGCCGCGGGATGAACTTCTCGACGTGCTGGTAGGGCCCGTAGTTGTTCGAGCAGCCGCTGATGGTGGCGCGGAGGCCGAAGCTGCGCACCCACGCCGCGACGAGCAGGTCGGATGCCGCCTTCGTCGACGAGTACGGGCTCGACGGCCGGTACGCGGTGAGCTCGGTGAACTTCGCGGGGTCGTCGAGCTCGAGGTCGCCGTACACCTCGTCGGTCGAGATGTGGTGGAAGCGGAGGTCGCGCTGCCGCGCCGCCTCGATGAGGGTGAACGTGCCGACGACGTTCGTGTCGAGGAACGCGCGGGGGCCCTCGAGCGAGTTGTCGTTGTGCGACTCGGCCGCGAAGTGCACGATCGCGTCGGTCGCGGGGGCGAGTTCGGCGACGAGCTCGCCGACCACGGCGGCGTCGGCGATGTCGCCGCGCACGAACCGGAACCGGTCGGCGGGCAGGCCCTCGAGTGAGGCGAGGTTGCCGGCGTAGGTGAGCTTGTCGAGCACGATCACGTCGTGGTCGGTGTGCTCGAGCGCGTGGCGCACGAAGTTGGCCCCGATGAAGCCGGCGCCGCCGGTGACGAGCAGGGTGCTCATGCGTCCCTCCCCTGTTCGATGAGGCCGAGCAGGTACTCGCCGTACCCGGACTTGCGGAGTGCCTCGCCGCGTTCGCGGAGCTGGGCGTCGTCGAGCCAGCCCTGCCGCCAGGCGACCTCCTCGGGCGCGCCGACCTTGAGGTTCTGGCGGCGTTCGATCGTTCGGACGAACTCCGTGGCATCCGACAGCGAGTCGAACGTGCCGGTGTCGAGCCAGGCGGTGCCGCGCGGCAGCACCTCGACCTGGAGCCGGCCCTGCGCGAGGTAGGCGGCGTTGACGTCGCTGATCTCGTACTCGCCCCGCGCCGAGGGCTCGAGCGAACGCGCGATGTCGACCACGTCGTTGTCGTAGAAGTAGATGCCCGGCACCGCATAGGGGCTCTTGGGCTCGGCCGGCTTCTCCTCGATGGAGACCGCGCGGCCGTCGGCGTCGAACTCGATGACGCCGTACGCGGTCGGATCGGCGACGCGGTAGGCGAACACGGCGGCGCCGTCGAGGCCGCGGAACCGTGCGAGCTGCGCGCCCGTGCCCGGCCCGTAGAAGATGTTGTCGCCGAGCACGAGGCACACGTCGTCAGCGCCGATGAAGTCGGCGCCGATGACGAACGCCTGCGCGAGGCCGTCGGGCGACTCCTGCTCGGCGTACCGGAGCGAGATGCCGAACCGCGACCCGTCACCGAGGAGACGACGGAACTGCGGCGCGTCGTGCGGGGTCGTGATGACGAGGATGTCTCGGATGCCCGCGAGCATGAGCGTGCTCAGCGGGTAGTAGATCATCGGCTTGTCGTAGACGGGCAGCAGCTGCTTGGACACGCCGAGCGTGATCGGGTGCAGGCGCGTGCCGGATCCCCCGGCCAGAATGATGCCCTTCATCGATTCGATTCTGCCCGCGTCGCCGCTCGGCGGCATCAGTACGCGCCATGCGCGCGGACGACCGCCCGCGCGGTGCGGTACAGGATCACGATGTCACCGGTGAGCGACCAGTTCTCGACGTAGTAGAGGTCGAGGCGGACGCTGTCGTCCCAGGAGAGATCGGAGCGGCCCTGGGTCTGCCAGAGTCCGGTGATGCCGGGGCGCACGAGCAGGCGGCGGCGTGCCCAGTCGTCGTAGCGCTCGACTTCCGAGGCCAGGGGCGGCCGCGGCCCGACGAGCGACATCTCGCCGCGGAGCACGTTGACGAGCTGCGGAAGCTCGTCGAGGCTGTACCGGCGCAGGAACGCTCCGACGCGCGTCACGCGCGGGTCGGTGCGCATCTTGAAGAGCACGCCGTTCCCGTCGGTGCGGTCGAGCAGGGTGGGCAACTGGGATTCCGCGTCGACGACCATGGAGCGGAACTTCAGCATGTGGAACCGTTCGCCGTTCAGGCCGACCCGCTCCTGCGAGAAGATCGCGGGCCCGGGGCTGTCGCGCCGGATGGCGAGGGTGATGAACAGGAAGAGCGGGCTCAGCACCACGAGCAGCGCGGCGCCGATGACGAGGTCGAAGGCGCGCTTGGCGGCGTACTTCTGGCCCGTGAAGACGGGGTAGTCGACCTGGATGAGCGGGAGTCCGGCGACGGGGCGGGCGTGGATGCGGGGGCCCGCGACATCCGTCAACGCCGGTGCGACGACGAGGTTGGTCGACGTGCGCTCGAGCTTCCAACCGAGTTCGCGCATGCCGCGCGGGTCGATGGTGTCGGCGCCGGTGAAGACGACGGTGTCGGCGCGGGCGTCGCGCAGCACGTGGTCGAGGCTGGTGTAGTCGCCGAGCACGGGGATGCCGGGGGCGAGTTCGTGGGTGGAGCCGCCGTGCTCGGTGATGGCGCCGACGATCTCGAAGCCGGTGACCCCGTCGCGCGCGATCTGCTCGGCGACGTGCGCCGACTTCTGCCGCTCGCCCATGAGGACGACACGGTGCACGTACTGCCCGGCGAGGCGTTGGCGCAGCAACCACTTGCGCCACATCCAGCGCCCGGCGACCAGCAGCAGGAGGCCGACGGGGAAGGCGACGAGCACGTAGGCGCGCCCGATCTCGGAACGCAGCAGGAAGGCGAGGATGGCCAGCACCGCGAACACGCGGATGCTGGCGTCGGCGATGCGCCGGTACTCGGTCGGGCCGGCGCCGACGATGGTGCGGTCGCGCGTGCCGAACAACGCCAGGGAGAAGAACCAGCCCGCCGCGAGCAGCGCGGAGACGATGAAGTAGCTCAGCAGGAAGTCGGCGCGCTCGCCGTCGCCGGGGATGCGCAGCGAAGTGCCGCTGGTGCCGAACCGGATGAACTGCGACCCGTACACCGCGAAGACGATGACCACGAGGTCGGTGACGCGAAGTCGCTGCACGTAGGCGCGCTGCCACTCGGCAACGGCCTCGGCAGGCGTGACCTTCTCGGTCTGCCGAGTGAGCGTCATCAAGCACCTCCGGCGCCGGCTCCGGGTCTCGGGTTCAGGAGCGGGCGCTACCCGGCGTGGGTCGCACCGGGCATGGACAGGCTACCCCGAGCGGATGCCGCCGTGAAGCGTCGACCGGAAGTGCCCCCCGAACTGGGGAATCTCGATCCGCCTGTCACTGCGGAGTGGGGCGGGCCCGGCGGTCGGGCTACGGTTGGACGATGTCCTTCCGCGCCCTCTCGCGCCTGCTCCTGGCGGTCTACGCGGCAGGCCTCGGCGTGGTCGGCTTCTACCCCAGCCCGATCGATCGCGAGGCGAGCCCGGCGGTCTGGTGGTGGATCAGGTCGGTGCGGCGCGTCGGGTTCGAGTGGTACTCGTACGAGATCCTCGAGTTCTCGGCGAACGTGCTGCTGTTCGTGCCGTTCGGCCTGCTCGCGGTGTTCGCGCTGGGCCGACGTTTCTGGTGGCTCGCCCTCGCCCTCGGGGTCGCTGCATCGGTGGTCATCGAGACGGGCCAGGAACTGTTCCTGCCGGAGCGCATGCCGTCGACGTCGGACGTGGTCGCGAACGCGTTGGGCACGACCCTCGGTGTCATCGTGGGATGGCTCCTGCTCACCCTGCGCGAGCGGCGGGTACCTGCCCCCGCCTGACGGACGACCCGGAGCGCGGAGCGGGTCAGGGGGGCACCCGAGCCCCTGGCACTCCCGGCTCCCCCGCAGGCGACGGCGTCGAGCCGCCTCAGTGCCGCCCGTTCAGCACTCCCCCGCTCTCCTGCAGGTAGCACACCCCGCAGAGCGACTCGTACGTCACCTCGACGCCGTCGATCGCGACCTGGTCGCCGTCGAAGATGTACTCGCCGCCGATGCGCCGGCCGTTGAAGATCGCCTTGCGCCCGCAGCGGCAGATCGTCTTCAGCTCCTCGAGGCTGTGCGCGACCTCGAGCAGGCGACGGCTGCCGCCGAACGCGACCGTCTGGAAGTCGGTGCGGATGCCGTACGCCAGCACGGGGATGTCGTCGAGCAGCGCGATGCGCAGCAGGTCGTCGACCTGGTCGTTCGTGAGGAACTGCGCCTCGTCGACCAGCAGGCAGCTCACGTCGCGCCCGTGCGCCTCGATCACCGGCGTCCGGTACCGCTGGAACAGCTCGAGGACCTGGTCGTCGGGCCCGATCGTGAAGTCGACCTCGCGCACCACCCCCAGCCGCGACACGATGTCACGGTCGCCCTTCGTGTCGACCGCAGGCTTCGCGAGCAGCACCCGGTGCCCGCGCTCCTCGTAGTTGAACGCCGCCTGCAGCAGCGCCGTCGACTTGCCGGAGTTCATCGCGCCGTAACGGAAGTACAGCTTGGCCATCTACTCGAGCATCCCGTCCTCCGCCGCGCGGCGGATGAGTTCAGCGCGACGGCCCGCCGGGCGGCCGACCTTCGCGTACTTGTCGCGCGCGCGGCGCAGGTAGGTCTTCGCGGTCTCGTACCCCACGTCCATGCGGCGGGCGACCTCGGCGGTCGACAGGCCCTGCACGTACAGGGTCACCGCCCGCTGCTCCGCGGCGCTCAGGGCGGCGTCGGCGACCTGCGCCTCGGCCCGTGCGGTGGTGACGGATGCCGCGCGGCCGGCCCGACCGCGCGAGCCCGGTTGCACCGGCATCCGCTCGCCCGCCGCCACGCGCCGCACCACGTCGATGATCTCGCGCACCGGCAGCGTCTTCGGCAGGAACGCGGCCGCACCCGCCGAGAGCGACCGCGCGCGGGAGAGTTCGTCGTCGAGCGCCGTGACCACGACCACCTCGGTTCCGGCGGCGCGGCACGCACGGATGCGCGACTCGATCGAGACCTGCTCGACGAGCTGCAGGTCCATGAGCACGATGTCGACCGGGAACCCGGGGTCGCGGATGAGGTCGAGCCAGCGCGTCGCGCGCAGCACCACGCGCACGTCGGGGGCGTTCTCGGCGATCCAGAACGCGATGCCGTCGACGATCACGGCATGGTCGTCGAGGATGCCGACGCGCACCACGTCGTCCTCCGCCTCGCGACCGTCGGAGTCGACCGTGCCCGCCGGGTCAGTTGTCATGACGGAACTCCACCCGGACATTCTCCCCTGTTCCGGTCACCTCGCCGCGCAGACCGACCGCACGCGCGACGACCACGAACCGCTCGGCGTCGCGCCGCGCGAACGGGGTGCCGCCCTGCTTCGCCGTGACCGTGATCCGTTGCACACGCGAGTCCCGCTCCGAGCACGCCACCGACACCCACGCCGCCCTCCGCTCGTCGGTCAGCCAGGTCAACAACGCCGTGAGCGCCGCGCGCTGCTCGTCGTCGAGCTGCGACGCCGCCGCATCCTCGTCGCGCACCGTCACCGGGACACCGCGGCGCTCGGCGAGGGTCGACGCGAGCTCGTGCAGCCACGTCGACTCGATGCCCTCGCGCAACGCGCGCCGCAGCGCATCGGCGAGCTCGCGCGCCCGATCCGCATCGGCGACCGAGATGCGGTCGACCGTCATCACGTGCGCCAGGAACGGCAGCACCTCGCGGCTCAGCACCGACACGCGCCCCTGCTGCACCGAGCGCGCGATGCCCGTGCGGAGCTCGGACTCCCGTTCGAGCGCCGCCACGTTCGTGCGCCGCTGCAACGCCAGCGTCTCGTTCACCACGCTCGCCGAGTAGGCCGCCGCCGCGGCGGCGGGCGCGAGGACCGCGACGACGTACACGGCCGCGAACGAGAACTCCGGGGCATCCGTGATCGCGGCGCCGGCCGAACCGAGCGCGATGATCGCCACCACGGATGCCGCGAACGCGCCGGCCCCGAGCAGCACCGTCCATGGGCAGAACGGCGCGAGCGCGAGCAGCAGCAGCCCGACCGAGAGCGGACCGAAGTTGTCGTACAGGTACCGGTCGGCGCCGACCGTGCTGACGTACTCCGCGACCGTGCCGCCGAGCGCGAGCAGCACCACGACGCCCAGGCGCTCGATCGTGAACGGGCCGCGGCTGGGAAGCGCCGACACCCACGCGACCGCGCCGGCCGCCGCGATCAGCACGACCGCGAGGATCGCCGCCCAGGCCGACACGATCTCGTCGCGGTGCCACCAGGTCAGGCCGACCGACATGACCGTCGCACCGATGGCGCCCGCGGCGACGAGGGGCACGGCCGCGATGCCGCCCAGCGGGTCGACCTCCTGCTGCGTCAGCCTGATCGTGCCGCTCACGAGTCGCCGCCTCCCGTCGGCATCGACAGCAGCACCGTCGTGCCCACTCCGGGCCGCGACCACACCTGCACCGAACCGCCCTCGTGCTCGATCCGGCCGCGGATGGACGTGCGCAGGCCGATCCGGTCGGAGGGGACGGCGTCGACGTCGAAGCCCGCCCCGCCGTCGATCACCGCCACGGTGACCTCGCCGTCGCCCGGGCCGACGGCGACCTCGGCCTCGTCGACGCCGGCGTGCCGCACGACGTTGACGAGGCACTGCGCCACCGCGGCCTCGAGCGCCTCACGGCGGAAGGGCCCGAGGAAGCGCAACGCGTCGGCATCGCCCGACACGCGGACCCGCACGCCCGCCTGCTGCGCGAAGTCGACGGCGTCGGCGAACGGCGCAGTGGCCGTTGCGTCTGCGTCGCCGGCGGCCTCGCCCGCCCGTTCTGGTCCGCGGGACGCCGCGCTCTCGTCGACGTGGTCGATCGCCCAGTCGCGCCCGACGATGAGCGCCAGGTCGTTGCGGATGCCGGCACGCAGCCGCTCCGACACCGGACCGGAGCCGGCCGCGGCGACCGCGACGAGGTGGCTGAGCGCCGTGTCGTGGAGGCGGGCGATGGCGCGCAGTTCGTAGTCGTGCCGGATGACGAGTTCGCGCGTCTGCCGGCTCGCACGGTACAGCCCGACCGAGCGACGCCGGGCACCGCGTCGCGCGAGGCCGTCGAAGGTGCGCACCACGGCGACGATGACCAGTGCGGCGGCGGCGCCGATGTTGGGCACCCAGATCGACGCGGCATCCGCCGAGTCGCCGGCCTCGCCTGCGAGCACGACCGCCACGGCGAGCAACGTCGCCGCCTCGCCCATGCCCCAGCCGAGCGCCGCCCAGGTGATCGCGATGCGCGACCCCACGCCGGCGCCGCCGAGCAGCACCAGCGCGACGCGCGGCAGCGCGATCAGGGCGTTGTTGGTGTCATCGAAGTCGCTCGCGGGCATCAGGATGACGGTGATCCCCAACGCGACCGCGGCGCCGACGACGAGCGTGATCACAGTCATGGTCACGGTGGTCCAGCGGATGAGGATCGCCTGCGCCGCGAACTGGGCGGCGATCAGCGCGAACACGAGCAGCGCCGACATCCGCGGTTCGGGCAGCCCCCACGCCCGCCCGTCGATGACGGATGCCGCGGCGATCGCCATGCCGGCGAGGAGGCAGACGAACGCGGCGGCGTACCCGGCGCGGTCGAGGGCCCGGCTCAGGGATTCCCGCGCGAGGTGCTCGGGGAGTCCCAGGGTCATCGCGCTCCGATCCGCCGGCGGCCCGATGCCGCTGAGGGGATTATCCCAGTCGTCAGAACAGCATGGTGGGTGCTGCGGCCGCGAGATCGAGATCGCTCGCATCGGATGCCGCCGTGCGGGCGGTTCCGCGGGCGCGTGGGCGTGCGGCGGCGGCCTGCGGCGCCCCCCGCCCTGCGCCGCGCGCCGCCGGCCGCGACATCGATGCGGAGGACGCCACCCCGCCGGTGACGGAGTCCTCGCGCCCGCGCTCGAGCCGGTGCGACCGCAGCAGCGGGCGGATGCGCTCGGCGAGCCACGCGCGGTACTCCTTCGGCGCGTACGCGGCGGCACCCGGGTACATGGCGCGGTACCGCGGCACGAGCTCGGGGTGCTCGCGTGCGAGCCACTCGAAGAACCACGGCTTGACCGACCCCCGGAGGTGCAGCGCCGAGTACACGACGCTCGATGCGCCCGCCTCCTTCGCCCGGCGTATCGCGTCGTCGAGGTGGGCGCGCGTGTCGGTCAGGTACGGGAGGATCGGCATGAGGAACACCGAGCAGTCGAACCCGGCGTCGCGCACGGCGGTGACCGTCGCGAGCCGCGCCGCGGTCGTGGGCGTGCCCGGCTCGATCGAGCGCTGCAGCTCGTCGTCGTACACCGCGATCGACATGGCGAGGTCGACCGGAACGTGCGCGCGCGCCGCCTGCAGGAGCGGCAGGTCGCGACGCAGCAGCGTGCCCTTGGTCAGGATGCTGAACGGCGTGCCGCTCGACGTGAGCGCGTCGATGATGCCGGGCATGAGCGCGTACCGCCCCTCGGCGCGTTGGTACGGGTCGGTGTTCGTGCCGAGCGCGACGGGCTCGTGCTGCCACGACGGGCGTGCGAGTTCGCGCTGCAGCACCTCCCCGACGTTGACCTTCACGATGAGCTCGCGGTCGAAGTCCTCGCCCGAGTCGAGGTCGAGGTACTCGTGCGTGGGCCGCGCGAAGCAATAGCGGCATGCATGCGAGCAGCCCCGATAGGGGTTGATGGTCCAGCCGAACGGCACGTACGACTGGCCGGGCACCTTGTTCAGCGCGGACTTCGCGAGCACTTCGTGGAACGTGAGGCCGGCGAACTCGGGCGCCTGCACCGACCGCACGAGGTTGTTCAGCCGCGCGAGCCCCGGCAGTGTGCCCTGCTGTTCGACGCCGAGTTCCTGCCCGTTCCACCTCATCGCCCTATTCGAACACATGTTCGAATCAGCGGCAAGCGGGCCCGCGACGCGCCGCTCCCTCGTCCCCGCCCTCCGCCCCCTCCCGATTACAGGGAAACGCGCGATCTACAGGACGCCCAGCGCGTTCGGCTCCTGCGAACCGCACGATCTCCTGTATGCCGCGCTCTCGAGCAGGTATCGATCGAGCGATCCCGGCTCACCGGTGACGTCCGCACCGCGCGCGCGGAGGACGTGAGGACCCGCTCGCGTGGCAGATGGCACGTCCGCGGCATCCATGCCGGTAGCCCGGGTCTCGCCCGACCCGTGGAATGACTGTTTCCGGATGGCTCGTGTCGACATCGCCTCACGTGAGGCCGATGACGTCGTTGACGCGCTGGTGCCTCACCGGTCGACGGTCGCCGCACGCGCCTCATGTGAGGCCCGTCTTTCCCGTGAATCGCAAACGCCGGAAAGAGATCCGAGGGAAAGCGCGACCCATGTGCGGCTCACCTGACGGGAGGAGCACGTGGCGGGGGCTACTGATGGGAGGCGCCTCATGTGAGGCGCACCTGACGGGGGGCTACTGACGGGGGGCTCCTGATGAGAGGTGCCTCATGTGAGGCGCACCTGACGGGGGGCTACTGACGGGGGGCTCCTGATGGGACGTGCCTCATGTGAGGCGCGCTTCACACGAGCCATCTGGAAAGTGTCATAGGGGCAGCAGGTCGGGAATCGTGCCGGCAGCATGCAGCCCGCCGCCCCGCGCCGCGAAGCGGCCCGCAAGGCGAAGGCCGTGCAAGGTCAGGAAGGAGGACGCGCCGGCCGGCGCGTCCTCCTCCCGACAGGCGTCCTACTCGGCCGAGCCGGCGACCGCGCCCGCCAGGGCGGGACGGCTGCCGGCCGCGGCGAGCGCCAGCTCCTCCCCCTCCCACCGCCGCCGCAGCCAGCGATCGTGGCTCGCCACGATCACCGCGCCCGGGTACGCGCCGAGCGCGTCCTCGAGTTCGCCGGCGAGCGCCAGCGAGAGGTGGTTCGTCGGCTCGTCGAGCAGGAACACGTGCGGCGGCGCCGCGATCACGAGCGCCAGCGCGAGGCGCCGCTGCTGGCCGACCGACAGCACCCCGACCGGGCGGTCGAGATCGCGCACGCCGATGAGCCCCAGCTCGGCCAGCGGCACCCGTTCGGCCCGCCGCTCCCCGAGCACGCGCTCGTAGATCGCGCGCGGCGTGGCATCCGGATCGCCGAACCGCACGTCCTGCTCGAGCAGGCCGACTCGCAGCCCGCGCCGCCGGTGCACCTCGCCGCGATCAGGCGCGAGACGACCGGCGAGGACGGCGAGCAGCGTCGACTTGCCCGCGCCGTTCGCCCCGGTGATCAGCAGCCGCGTCGCGGGCGCGATGCGCAACGCGTCGAGCTCGAGCCGCCCGTCGACCGCGACCTCCGACAACTGCAGCAGCCGGCCGGACTCCTCATCGAGCAGGTGCGAACCCGACGGGATCCCCGCGAACGCCAGCCGGCCGGGCGGCCGCGCCACCTGGGTGCGCTCCAGCTCCTCGAGCCGCAGCTCCGCGTTGCGCACCCGCCGCGAGACGGCCTGCTCGACGTTCTCGCGCTTGAAGTGCTTCAAGAACTTGTCGTTGTCGCGCGGCGCCCTGCCGTGGGCGACCGCCCGCGCCGACTCGGCGACGACGACCCGCAGCCGCTTCAACTCGGCCTGCTCGTCGTCGTGCTGGCGCACCCAGCGCGCGCGTTCGTCCGCGCGCACCGTCAGGTACTCCGTGAACGAGCCGCCGAAGACCGTGCCGACGGATGCCGCGCGCGCGAGCGCGTCAACGCCCGCCCGCGCCGGGTCGAGGTCGAGCAGCCCGGTCGCGACACGGTCGAGGAACTCCCGATCGTGGCTCGCGAACGCGACCGGCCCGCGCCACGCCCGCAATCGCTCCTCGAGGAACGCCGCCGCGTCGTCGTCGAGGTGATTCGTCGGTTCGTCGAGCAGCAGCGCATCGGGCGACGACAGCAGCAGCGCGGCCAGGGCGAACCGGCTGCGCTGGCCGCCCGACAGTTCATCGATGCGGCGGTCGCGGCCCAGCCCGGAGAGGCCGAGGCCGTCGAGCAGCTCGTCGCGACGGCGGTCGACCGACCACACGTCGGCGCGTTCGGCCGCGTCGAGCGCGACGGCGTACCGCTCGGCAGGGTCGGCGGCGTCAGCGGATGCCACGGCCGCGGCATCCGTCGTCGACACCCGCCGATCACCGGCCAGGGCGAGCGCCGCCGCGTCGAGCTCGCGCTCGATCGCGCGCACCTCGGCGACCGCCGACTCGAGCACCTCGTCGACCCGGTCGTCGGGCGCGAACGGCGGCTCCTGGAACAGCAGGCCCGTGCGAGCCGGACGCGACACCCGGCCGTCGACGACGGCGCTCGGCGGGGCGGCCCCGGCGATCACGCGCAGGAGCGTCGACTTGCCCGCGCCGTTCTCGCCGATGAGGCCGAGGCGCCGGCCGGGAGCGACCGTCAGGTCGAGATCCGAGAGCACGCGCCGATCGCCGAATGCGACCGACACCCCGTCGACGCGCAGGTGGGAGGAGAAGGAATGGCTGACTGACATGAGGGCGGAACCCTTCGCGAGAATGCTCCCGAGCCGCCGCCGCGCGACCGCGCGCTTCAGCGGGCGCGGACGACGCGTCGGACACGGCCCGACGTCACGCGCGAACGGCGACGACGGCCCGGGAGCGGATGATGGATCCCGCCGGGCATCTGCCGTCGCCTGGGTGCGCCGCGAACACTGTCGCGATCAGTGGAAGGAGCACACCCCGGTGTCAACGGCGCCTCGGGCGCGGGACGATGGGATGTGCTCACTTCATAGCGGGGTCGACTGTAGCAGACACGTCCACTGTTGGTCGAGTAGCGATCTGTTGGTCGAGTAGGACGCGAAGCCCGTATCGAGACCGGGTCAGGTCTCGAGACGGGCGCGAGCGCCCTCCTCGGCCCGCAGGGGCGCTACGCGGTGAGCTGCAACGCGGCCGCGGTGCGCGCGAGCGAGGCCGCCGCGGCATCCGGGTCGTCGGAGAGCGTCGTGCCGAGCGACGGGATCATCTCACGCAGCTTCGGCTCCCACTCCCCCATGCGGTCGGGGAAGCACCTGCCCATCACCTCGAGCATCACCGGCACCGACACCGACGCGCCCGGCGACGCACCGAGCAGGCCGGCGATCGTGCCGTCGGCGCCCGAGATCACCTCGGTGCCGAACTGCAGGATGCCGCCCTTCTCCGGGTCCTTCTTCATGACCTGCACGCGCTGGCCGGCCGTGATGAGCTCCCAGTCCTCGGACTTCGCCGTCGGCATGAACTCGCGCAGCGCCGCCATCTTCTTCTCGCGCGACGCGAGCAGCTCGGAGACGAGGTACTTCACGAGGTCGAAGTTGCGGAGGCCGACCTGCAGCATCGGGCCCAGGTTGTGCCCGCGGATCGAGAACGGCAGGTCGAACCACGTGCTCGACTTGAGGAACTTGGGCGTGAAGCCGGCGTACGGGCCGAACAGCAGCGACGCCTCGCCGTCGACCACGCGCGTGTCGAGGTGCGGCACCGACATGGGCGGGGCGCCCACTGCGGCCTTGCCGTAGACCTTCGCCTGGTGCTGCGCGACGAGCTTCGGGTTCTTCGTGCGCAGGAACTGCCCGGAGATCGGGAAGCCGCCGTACCCCTTGATCTCGGGGATTCCCGAGTGCTGCAGCAGCGCCAGTGCGCCGCCGCCCGCGCCGACGAACACGAAGCGCGCGCGCACGGTCTCGGGGGTGTTGCCAACGAGGTTGCGGATGCGGAGCTTCCACGTGCCGTCGTCCTGGCGATCCAGCCAGGTGACCTGGTGGTCGGTCGCGATCGATGCGCCGCGCGACTCGAGGTCGCGCAGCAGCTGGACCGTGAGCGCCCCGTAGTCGACATCCGTACCGGATTCGATGCGGGTCGCAGCGACCTTCGCCTTGGGGTTGCGCTTCTTCGCCAGCAGCGGCGCCCACGACGCGATCGTGTCGAGGTCCTCGGTGTACTCCATGCCGGCGAACAGCGGCTGGCCCTCGAGCGCCTTCACGCGCTTCTTCAGGTACTCGATGTTGGCCTTGCCACGCACGAATGTCATGTGCGGCGTGGAGTTGATGAAGCTCTTCGGGTCGGGCAGCGCGCCCTCTTCGACGAGGTGCGCCCAGTACTGGCGGCTCACCTGGAACTGCTCGTTGATCTGCACGGCCTTCGAGGCACTGACGCTGCCGTCGGGAGCCTCGGGCATGTAGTTCAGCTCGCAGAGTGCCGCGTGGCCGGTGCCCGCGTTGTTCCACGGGTTCGAGGACTCCTGCGCGACGCGACCGAGGCGCTCGTAGACGCGGATGCTCCAATCGGGCTGCAGCCTCGAGAGCAGGGAGCCGAGCGTGGCGCTCATGATGCCCCCGCCGATCAGCACGACGTCGACGGTCTCCTCGGAATTCACGGGTTCCAGTGTATGTGCGCGCGGATGTGCGGTTTGACCAGCCGTCACAGGCTCAGCCGCACCAGCTGGGGTCGTCCCCCGACGGCGACGGATGCCGCAGCCGGCACGGCCCCGGCACCCCACTGCCCGAACAGGCGGACGGCCCGCCCCGCATGAAAGCGGGACGGGCCGTCCGGGATCCGTCAGGCGGCTCAGCGACGCTTGGCGGCCGCGATGCGCGGACCGGCGATGGCGCCGCCGAGGGCGATCGCGCCGAGGCCCGCGAAGAGCAGCCAGCCGTTGTCGAAGCCGGTCTCGGCGAGTTCCTTGCCCTCACCGTCGCCGCCACCGGCCGGCGTGGTCTTCACCGGGGTGGTCTCGACCGGCGTGGTGTGCGGCGGGGTGGTGACCGGCGGGGTGGTCACGGGCGGGGTGGTGACCTTCTCGTACGAGAACGAGAAGTGGCTGATGTCCTTGCCGGTCGAGTGCGCGATGGTGACGGAGTTCGTCGGCGGCTGGACCAGGTAGTACTCCGGTCCGCCATCCTCCTGGTTCTCGGAGCCGGACTTCACGCAGAACATGGTGATGACGTACCCCTCGGGCGCGGTGATCAGCTCGTCCTCGCCGTAGGCTCCGTCGGTGCTCTTCCCCGAGTCGAGCTCGGCGCACTTCTGGGTGGGCGCGCCGGCGGGCGGGTCGGTCGGGACGTTCGCGGCGTAGGCGGGGGCAGCGGCGAACAGGGCGGCGCCGCCGCCGAGCAGCAGCGCAGCAGTGAGCACGCGGGTTGACTTCATGTGGGGGCTCCTGGCGGTGAGTTGGTCTCGGATTGTCGGCCGGCCAGCGGGCAGGGCGAGCTCGGCGGGTGGGGGATCTCCGCCGAACACCAACGGACGGTCAGGGCAAAGCCTAGGGGCACTTGCAACCGGGGACAGTCCCCCGAATGGGGACCCATCAGGGCTATCCGGTCACGTTTCGATCACGCATCGTGACAGCGCCGGGCTGCGACATCCGAAGATGCGCAGCCCGGCGACGCCTCAGACCCGCGCCGGCAGGTCGGCCGCGACGAGCTCCGCGATCTGCACCGCGTTCAGCGCGGCGCCCTTGCGCAGGTTGTCGTTCGAGACGAAGAGCACCAGGCCGCGGCCCTCGGGCGCCGACTGGTCGCGGCGGATGCGGCCGACGTAGCTCGGGTCGTTGCCGGCGGCCTGCAGCGGTGTGGGGATGTCGCTGAGCTGCACCCCCGGCGCCTCGGCGAGCAGCTCGGTCGCGCGCTCGGGCGTGATGTCGTTCGCGAACTCGGCGTGGATCGACAGCGAGTGGCCGGTGAAGACCGGCACGCGCACGCACGTGCCCGCGACGCGGAGGCCCGGCAGCTCGAGGATCTTGCGGCTCTCGTTGCGGAGCTTCTTCTCCTCGTCGGTCTCGAAGTCGCCGTCGTCGACGATCGAGCCCGCGAGCGGGATCACGTCGAACGCGATCGGGCGGGGGAACTTCTGCGGCTCCGGCATGGTCACGGCGGTGCCGTCGTGCACCAGACCGATGGCGTCCTGCTCGACGGCGGCCTTCGCCTGCTCGAGCAGCTCCTCGCCGCCCGCGAGCCCGGCGCCCGACACCGCCTGGTACGTCGAGACCATGAGTCGCTCGAGGCCCGCCTCGTCGTGCAGCACCTTCAGCACCGGCATCGCGGCCATGGTCGTGCAGTTCGGGTTGGCGATGATGCCCTTCTTCGCCTCGGCGATGGCGTGCGGGTTGACCTCGCTCACCACGAGCGGGACCTCGGGGTCCATGCGCCATCCGCTCGAGTTGTCGATGACCGTGACGCCGGCCGCCGCGAAGCGGGGCGCCTGCGCCTTCGACAGCGTCGCGCCCGCCGAGAAGATCGCGATGTCGAGACCCGTGGGGTCGGCCGTCGAGGCGTCCTCGACGACGACGTCCTCGCCGCGGAACGGCAGCGTCGTGCCCGCCGAGCGGGCCGAGGCGAAGTAGCGGATCGACTCGACCGGGAAGTCGCGCTCCTCGAGGAGGCGGCGCACGACCGCGCCGACCTGTCCGGTGGCGCCGACGACGCCGATGTTCACTCCGTGTGGCATGGTGCTCCCTCTCGTGGCTTCAAGTATTCAGGAGATCCGGCGATGTGCAGGATCCGGGGTGCCCGATGGTCCTGTATTGGCAGGGTTCTCCTGTAAACCGGCAGTCGGTGACGGATGACGCGTGCGAGCCGGCGGCGCGGCATCCGCTCGTCTCGGGCCTGGCGGCATCCGCTCGCCTCGGGCCTAGCGGCCCGTGCCCGCGTAGACGACCGCGTCGGCGTCGCCGTCGAGCTCGAACGCGGAATGCACCGCGCGCGCAGCGTCGTTCACCGAGTCGGCACGCGTCACGACCGAGATGCGGATCTCGGACGTCGAGATCATCTCGATGTTGATGCCGGCGTCGTACAGCGCCTCGAACAGCTTCGCCGAGATGCCCGTCGCCGAGCGCATCGCGGCGCCCACCAGGGACAGCTTGCCGATCTGGTCGTCGTACTGCAGCGACTGGAACCCGAGCGCCTCCTGCGCCTCGGAGAGCGCCTTGAGCGCGCGCTCGCCGTCGGACTTCGGCACCGTGAACGAGATGTCGGTGCGGCCGGTGGCCGCCGCCGAGACGTTCTGGACGATCATGTCGACGTTCGCGTTCGTGTTCGCGACGATCTTGAAGATCTTCGCGGCGGCGCCGGGCACGTCGGGCACGCCGACGACCGTGACCTTGACCTGCGACAGGTCCACCGCGACTCCGGCGATGACGGACTCTTCCACAGCTTCTCCTTCGGGAAGGCGCTCGGGGTCGTAGACGACGGTCCCCTCGCTGTTGTTGAACGACGAGCGCACGTGCAGCGTGACGCCGTGACGCCGCGCGTACTCGACTGCCCTGATGTGCAGCACCTTGGCGCCGGATGCCGCGAGCTCGAGCATCTCCTCGCTGGTGATGCGGTCGAGCTTGCGGGCCTTCGTCACCACGCGCGGGTCGGAGGTGAAGACGCCGTCGACGTCGGTGTAGATCTCGCACACGTCGGCGTCGAGCGCCGCCGCGAGCGCGACCGCCGTCGTGTCGCTGCCGCCGCGGCCGAGCGTCGTGATGTCGCGGGACTCGCGGCTGAATCCCTGGAAGCCGGCGACGATGACGATCGCGCCGTCGTCGAGCGCCTCGCGGAGGCGGACCGGGGTGACCTCGACGATGCGGGCGGCGCCGTGCGTGGCATCCGTGATCATGCCGGCCTGGCTGCCCGTGAACGAGCGCGCCTCGACGCCCATGCTCTTGATCGCCATCGCGAGCAGCGCCATCGAGATGCGCTCGCCCGACGTCAGGAGCATGTCGAGCTCGCGGGGGGCAGGGAGGGGGCTGACCTCGTGCGCGAGATCGAGCAGCTCGTCGGTCGTGTCGCCCATCGCGGAGACCGCGACGACGACGTCGTTGCCCGCCTTGCGGGTGTCGACGATGCGCTTCGCGACCCGCTTGATGCTCTCCGCATCGGCGACGGACGATCCGCCGTATTTCTGCACGATCAAGCTCACGTGGACGCTCCCGGGGGTGTGTCTGGGCCGGGGAAGCATTCACCCGGCGCCGGAACGTCCATCATACGGCGGGCGGCATTGCGGGCCTGCCATGTGACGACCGCCGCGTCGCCGTCGTCGCCGCATCGCCGGGTCGTCGCATCGCCGATAGAGTGCGGCCATGGCGGAGGCGCTCGAGGGGTGGACCGACTTCAACGTCGCGATGGTCGGCGCCGCGGCGGCGCTCGCCGGCCTGCTCATCGTGGCGATGTCGGTGAACATCCAGGCCATCATGGCGTCGCCCGCCCTGCCTGCCCGGGCGGGCGCTGCGGTCGCCGCCCTGGTGCTCGTGCTCGTGGTCGCGGCGTTCGGACTGATGCCGGGCCAGCCGATGGCGGCCTACGGCGTCGAGGTGGTCGTGGCGGCGCTCGGCGCCGGCGCGTTCCAGGCTGCAGCCATGCGCGCGATCGCGCGCGAACGCTACGGAACCGCCTCGGCGCGCGCGGCGCGGAGCCTGCTCGGCCTCCTGCCGATCGCGGCGTACCTGGTCGGTGCGGCGCTCGTGCTCGTGGGCCGGCCCGAAGCCGGACTGCTCGCGATCGCCTTCGGCGCGGTGCTCGCGGTCGCCGTCGCGATCGTCATCGCATGGGTGGTGCTCGTCGAGGTGCTGCGATGAGTACCGCGGCGCGCTGAGCCGCCGCCGGCGACGCGTCAGCGGTCGCGTTCCATGTACCACTCGGTGAAGCGGGTCGCCCTGCCGTCCGGGGCCAGGCGGATGACCCACAGGTTGTCGTAGAGCTTCGACGCGGGGTAGTCGGTGCGGCCCTGCACGACGACGAGGTCGTCGGTCTCGACGAGGACCTCCCAGTCGAAGTCCCAGTCGTCGGGCTCGTCCTTGGAGTCGATCCAGCCGGCGATGATCGCCTCGCGGCCGCGGAGGGCGTCGGGGTCGTCCGGGCTGAACTCGTACACCGCGTCATCCGTGAAGATCGCGGCGATGTCGTCGGGGTCGTTGGTCTCCCACGCTCGGACGTACCCCTCGACCCAGTCACTGCCTGCGCTCATGTGGTCCGTTCTATCGGCGTGGCCCCCGGGCGTCAATGGGGTCTCGCGACTCGGTCGAACGGGGTGCACCCCTCGCCGGTTGACAGGAGAGCCGACGATCCACAGGACGGATCCGCGCCGGCCGACCGGCGAATCGCGGCACCTCCTGTGAACCCGGCGAGGGCGTGAGCCGACGGGCGTCAGCCGACGACGCGGCGGCCCTCGAAGGCGCGGCCGAGGGTGACCTCGTCGGCGTACTCGAGGTCGCCGCCGACCGGGAGCCCGGAGGCGAGGCGGGTGACGCGGATCTCGAGCGTCGTGAGCAGGCGGCTGAGGTAGGTCGCGGTCGCCTCGCCCTCGAGGTTCGGGTCGGTCGCGATGATGACCTCGCTGACGGTGCCGTCGGCGAGGCGCTGCATCAGCTGGCGGATGCGGAGCTCGTCAGGGCCGATGCCGTCGATCGGGCTGATCGCGCCGCCCAGCACGTGGTAGAGCCCGCGGAACTCGCGCGTGCGCTCGATCGCGACGACGTCCTTCGCCTCCTCGACGACGCAGATGAGCGACGCGTCGCGGCGAGGGTCGCGGCAGATGGAGCAGGTCGCCTCCTCGGCGACGTTGCCGCAGATCTCGCAGAACTTCACCTTGTCGCGCACCTCGGTCAGGATCTCCGCGAGGCGCGATACGTCGAACTGCTCGGTCTGCACGATGTGGAACGCGATCCGCTGCGCCGACTTCGGCCCGATGCCCGGAAGCCGGCCGAGCTCGTCGATCAGTTCTTGGACGATGCCCTCGTACACGCGCTACCCCCGCTCGCCGAACCGTGCGGCGGGCGGCGCCTCGACCTCTTCGAGGAACGTCGCGCCGAGCAGGTCGCGCACGACCGCCTCGCCGTAACGCTGGATCGGGGCGGCACCGCCCGGGGATGCCGTGGCTGCGGGCCGGCGCGGAGCACGCGCCGTCGGCGCAGCTGCGGGCGGAGCTTCGACCACCGCCTCGGGACCGGGATCGAACACGGGCTCGTCGTCGGGCGGAGGCGCGTCGGCGTCATCGGGCGGCGGCACCTCGTCGACGGGGGCGGCGCTCGGAGGGACCGGTCGGTCGGCGAGCGCGGTCGACGATGCCGTGCTGCGCCCGGGGGCGCGAGCCGCACCTGCGCCGGGCGATGCCCCTGCGGTCACGTCGACGGTCGGGTCGGAGGCCGGGATCGCGACGGTCGCCCACGAGTCGACCGGGCCCGCCGCGCCCGCGGTCGTCGGCGCAGTCGAGGCCGAGGCCGACCGCGTCGCGGCTGACCGCGGCGCGTCCGTGCCACTCCGCGGTGCCGTGGCAGCCGACGGGTCGGCGCCGGCCGCGGATGTGCCGGAAGCTGCTGGAGCTGGAGCGTCCGCCTCGCCCGGCGCATCCGCTCCGCCTGCAGGACCCTCGTCTGCTGGGCGGTCGGCTACGGGACGGTCGACTGCGGACGGAGGCGGCGTCTGCTCGCCCATCACGCGCGGGACGAACTTGACCTGGACGCCCAGCACCTCGGCGATCGCCCGTCGCAACAGCTCGGCCGGACTCTGGGTTCCGGTGCCGCCGCGCAGTTCCTTCACATCGTTCTGGCTGGGGAAGCCGAGCACGAGCACGGAGTCGTCGGAGCGGTAGTCGATGACCTTGGCGGTGAGCGCCGCCATCCATGCCGTGCGCTTGGTGCGCTCGAGCACGCCGAGGATCTCGGGCCACGCGTCGCGGACCTGCTCGACTGTGAGCGGGCCGACGGGCAGCGGGCGCGCAGCAGGTTCCGCGACGGACGCTCCGGCCGGCGCGCCGGTCGCGACCGACGCGGACGGCTCCGACGGCGGGACCGGCATGGGCGGCGCACTCGCAGCCGCAGCGGCATCAGCCGGCGCGGATGCCGCCCGAGTCGGCGCCGACGGCGCGGCGGCCGACGCCTGGTCGACCGCCTCGGGTGCCGCGGGTGCCGCGGCGGCATCAGGCGCACGCACCGGCGTGGCCGGTGCCGGCGCGGCGGCAGACGGGCCCGCGGCATCCGTCACGCCCACGCGACGCTCGAGCCGCTCGACGCGGGCCAGCGCACCCCGTTCGGTCTCGTCGCTCGCGGGCACGAGCACCCGGGCGAGCATGAGCTCGAGGTGCAGCCTCGGCGACGTGGCGCCGGTCATCTCGGTGAGGGTCTGGTTGACGAGGTCGGCCACGCGCGAGAGCTCGGCGGCGCCGAAGGCCGACGCCTGGGCGGCCATGCGAGTGAGCTCGTCGGCCGGCACGCCGCGCAACACGGCGGCCGCCGACTCGGGCGAGGTCGCGGCGACGACGATGAGGTCGCGGAGCCGCTCGAGCAGGTCTTCCACGAAGCGCCGAGGGTCTTGGCCGGTCTGCATGACCCGATCGGCCGCGGCGAACGCGCCTGCGGCGTCGGCCGCGCCGATCGCGTCGACCACCTCGTCGAGCAGGGCGCCGTGCGTGTAGCCGAGCAGTGCGACGGCGCGCTCGTACCCGACGGTCGAACCCTCGGATCCGGCGATGAGCTGGTCGAGCAGCGACAGCGTGTCACGCGGCGAGCCGCCGCCGGCGCGCACGACGAGCGACAGCACGCCCGGCTCGACGGTCACGCCCTCGTCGTCGCACAGCTGCTGCACGTAGTCGAGCATGGGCGCCGGCGGCACGAGCCGGAACGGGTAGTGATGCGTGCGCGAGCGGATGGTGCCGAGCACCTTGTCGGGCTCGGTCGTCGCGAAGATGAACTTCACGTGCTCGGGCGGCTCTTCGACGAGCTTCAGCAGCGCGTTGAACCCCTGCGGCGTCACCATGTGCGCCTCGTCGAGGATGAAGATCTTGTACCGGTCTCGGGCCGGGGCGAACACCGCGCGCTCGCGGAGGTCGCGCGCGTCGTCGACGCCGTTGTGGCTCGCGGCGTCGATCTCGACCACGTCGAGCGAGCCGCCGCCTGCACGCGACAGCTCGACGCAGCTCGGGCACGTGCCGCACGGGGTGTCGGTCGGTCCCTCGGCGCAGTTGAGGCACCGCGCGAGGATGCGCGCCGAGGTCGTCTTGCCGCAGCCGCGCGGGCCGCTGAAGAGGTACGCGTGGTTCACGCGGTCGGTGCGGAGCGCGGTCATCAGCGGCTCGGTGACCTGCGACTGGCCGATCATCTCGGCGAAGGTCTCGGGCCGGTATCGGCGGTAGAGGGCGGTGACCACGGGTCAATGCTAGTCGCGCCGTCCGACACCGCGGCCGGTCCGACGAGCGCTCGCGAGACGGGGGCCTGCGATGCCCCGCCGTCCGCGACGCGAGGGCGCGCCGCGGCGTGGAACGGCGCCCGTGTCCCCGGGCGGGCATAGGATCGATGGACCGCATCGGGGCGGCCGCGGCATCCGCTCGCCCCATCGACGACGGTGGAGGTGGTCACGTGACGGGGATCCGCAGCGCGGAGCAACTCGAGCGCTTCCGGGAGCTGCTGCTCGCCGAGCGCCAGGAGGCCGAGGAACGACTCGCCGAGCAGAGCGAGGGCATCACGGCCGTGCGCGAGGCGAGATCCGACGGCTCCGTCGACGACGAGCACGACCCCGACGGCCCGACCATGAGCCAGGAGTGGTCGCAGCGCACCGCGGTGCTGCACGACGTCGAGCACGAGCTCGTCGACGTCGACCGGGCGCTCGCCCGCATCGACGACGGCACCTACGGCGTGTGCGAGCGGTGCGGCCAGAAGATCACCGTCGGCCGACTCGAGGCGAGGCCGACCGCGACGCTCTGCATCGACTGCGCGCGCAAGGTGCGCTGACGCCCGCCGCGGCTCGTCACCGCGCGGAGCCGGCCGGGGCCGCGTGCTCCTCCCGGGCGGGTTCAGGGGCGACGGATGCCGCGGCGCGGGCCGCCCCCGACAGACCGTCGAACGACCGCAGCACGAGCGGGCTCGCACCGAGCACCGCGTAGAGCACGGCCGCGCCCGCCAGCACCGGAGTCGGGCCGAGCGCCTCCACCAGCACGCCCGCGAGGATGGCGCCCACCGGCATCGACGCCGCCACTCCGGCCGTGAGCGCCCCGAACACCCGGGCCCGCATGCCGTCGGGGACCACGCCGTACAGCGCCGTCGAGATCATGGGGTTGATCGCGCCCGCCGCGAGGCCGGAGAACGCGAGGACGGGGAAGAGCAGCTCGGCGGGCGCCCCGAGTGCCATGGCGGCGTACGGCGGCGCACCGGCGAGGACGAAGCACGCGGCGAACATCGTGCGACCTGACGCGCGATGCCCGATCGCCCCGAACAGCGCGGATCCGGTCAGCGCGCCCGCGGCGAAGCACCCGACCATGAACCCGAGCGTCGCGGGATCGCCGAGGACCTGCGATGCGTACACCGGCTTCAGCACGGTCAGTCCCGCGGCGTCGATCGCGTTCGTCAGCGTGACGAGCAGCACGACGCCCCGTGCGAGCGGGGTCCGCATGATGAAGCGGATGCCGGCGACGAACGCCTGCACGCTCGACCCTGCGGTCTCCTCCGCCCGGGTCGCCTCCGCGGAGCCGTCCTCCGCATCGACCGCGGCCGCGTGCGCGCCCGCCCGGAGCGCGCCGGGCCGCGGGACGAGGAGCGCGACGAGCAGTGCGGAGACGGCGAAGCCCGCGGCATCCGCCACGAGCGCCGTCATCGGCCCGGCCAGCGCGACGAGCGCACCCGCGACCCCGGCGCCCACCATCGTCGCGGTGCGCTGCACCGCCGACTGGGCCCCCGCCGCTCGGGCGAGCGGCGTCCGCGCCAGCGCGGCGAGGTCGGGCATGAGCACGGTCTTCGCGGTGTCGCCCGGTGCGTCGAGCAGGCCGCCCAGGAAGACGAGCGCGAGCAGGGCGCCGAAGGAGAGCAGCCCTGCGGCATCCAGCAACGGGATCGCGAGCACGGTGACGCCGCTCGCGACGTCGGCCGCGATGCTCGACGCGCGGTACCCGAACCGGTCGACGAGCACCCCGCCGAGGGCCCCGCCGATCACGAGGGGCACCGTCGCGAAGATGCCCGCCACGCCCGCCGCGAGCGGCGACCCGGTCTGCTGCAGCACGATGATCGGGATCGCGACGAGCGCGATGGCGTTGCCGCCGAGCGAGAACAGCTGCGCGGCGAAGAGCGCGATGAGCGGGATGCGGCGGCGAGGGCCGGTCGCGGGCTGCACGAAGGACGTGGCATCCGTGCCGTGGTCGTTCATGCGCCGGTCCTCGGGAAGACGTGGGTCATGTAGCGGATGCCGCGCGAGCCGTCGTGGGGGTCGCGGCCCCGATCGCGCCACCGCTCGGCGACCGCGTCGAGCTCGGCGGCGAAGTCGCGCATCTCGTCGGCCGTGAGGTGGAAGAACCCGTCCGACGACTCGGACGCGGCGACCCACTCGCGCTCGAGCGACGGTTCGGCGTCGAGGGCGGCCAGCAGCTCGCGGTGGTACGACTCGAGCACCGCGCGACGCATGGCGCTCGCCGCGTCGTATCCTTCCGGGTCGTCGAGGAAGTCCGTCGTCTCCCAGTGCGTCATCTCGTGTGCGGCGCGCCACCACCGCTCGCGGCGATCGCGTGCGAGCTCGGGGGCCTCTTCGACGAACCCGTGCTTGGCGAGGGTCGCCAGGTGGTAGCTGACCGACCCGGGCGCCTCGCCCAGGCGCTCGGCGAGCGCGCCGACCGTGGCGGGCCCGTCGGCGCGCAGCATGCCGATGATGCGCAGGCGGGCGGGGTGGGCCATCGCGCGCAGGGCTCCGGCGTCGCGCAGGTCGAGCCTCGAGCCGGGCGGGGTGGGGCGCTCGTCGTCCATGGGGACGATGGTAGATGCACAAGAAATATTGTGCAATGGTTCTTGTGCAATAGGTCTTGTGGAATGCGCGACCGCGCGAGACGTCCCGGCATGGCGGCTGGGCTCCCCCATCCGCGACGGATCGACGGACTCGACCGAACCGGGCGCACGGGCAGCGGATGCCGCGTCAGCCCGCGACGACCTCGAGGGTCTGCCGCGCGATCTCGAGCTCCTCGTTCGTCGGCACGACGAGCACGTCGACGCGCGCGCCGTCCGACGAGATCCGGCGGGCGCCACCGCCCCGCTCGGCGTTGCGCGCGGCATCGACCTCGACGCCGAAGCCCCCGAGGCCGGCCAGCGCGCGCTCGCGCACCGGGGCCGCGTTCTCGCCGACGCCGGCGGTGAACACGATCGCGTCGACCCGGCCCAGCTGCGCCGCGTACGCACCCACGTACGAGCGGATGCGGTGAGCGTAGACGTCGAGCGCGAGGGCCGCCCGCTCGTCGCCCGACTCGGCCGCGGCGACGAGGTCGCGCATGTCGCCGTGGCCGCCGAGGCCCAGGATGCCGCTGCGCTTGTTGAGCAGGTCGTCGACGCCGTCGACGTCGAGGCCCGCCCGGCGCTGCAGGTGCAGCAGCACCGCCGGGTCGAGGTCGCCCGAGCGCGTGCCCATCACGAGCCCCTCGAGCGGCGTCATGCCCATGCTCGTCTCGACCGACCGCCCCCCATCGACCGCGCACGCGGACGCGCCATTGCCGAGGTGCAGCACGATGAGCTTGAGCTCCTCGACCGGTCGGCCGAGGAACTCCGCGGCGGCGTGCGACACGAACCGGTGCGACGTGCCGTGGAACCCGTAGCGCCGGACCCGGTGCTTCGCGGCGACCTCCGCATCGATCGCGTACGTGTAGGCCGGAGGCGGCATCGTCTGGTGGAACGCCGTGTCGAACACGGCCACGTGCGGCACCGCGGGGAACGCGTGCTCCGCCGCGACGATCCCCGCGAGGTTCGCCGGGTTGTGCAGCGGCGCGAGCACCGACAGCTCGTCGATGTTGATCTTCACCAGCTCGGTGATCACGGTCGGCTCGAAGAAGCGAGCACCGCCCTGCACCACGCGGTGCCCGACGGCGACGGGCGCGTGAGCGTCGAGCGACGGCCCGTGCTCGTCGAAGGCACGCAGCATCCACGCGAAGGCGGCGTCGTGGTCGGGCACCTCGAGCTCGTCGCGGAACTCGCGCCCGGCGGCATCCGTGTGCGTCGCTCGCCCCGAAGGCCGGCCGATGCGCTCGATGAGGCCGGTCGCGAGGGCCTCACCCGCGTCGACGTCGACGAGCTGGTACTTCATCGACGACGAGCCGGAGTTGACGACGAGGACGTCGCTCACGACGCGGCCGCCTGGATCGCCGTGATCGCGACCGTGTTCACGATGTCCTGCACGAGCGCGCCGCGCGAGAGGTCGTTCACAGGCTTCCGCAGTCCCTGCAGCACCGGCCCGATCGCCACCGCGCCCGCCGAGCGCTGCACGGCCTTGTACGTGTTGTTGCCCGTGTTGAGGTCGGGGAACACGAACACCGTCGCCCGCCCCGCGACATCCGACTCGGGCATCTTGGTGCGCGCCACCGCGGCGTCGGCGGCCGCGTCGTACTGGATCGGCCCGGCCACCGGCAGCTCGGGGGCACGCTCGCGCACCAGCTCGGTCGCGAGGCGCACCTTGTCGACATCCGCCCCCGAACCCGACTCGCCCGTCGAGTACGACAGCATCGCCACGCGCGGCTCGATGCCGAACTGCGCCGCGGTCTGCGCCGACGAGATCGCGATGTCGGCGAGCTGCTCGGCCGTCGGATCGGGCACGATCGCGCAGTCGCCGTACACCAGCACCCGGTCGGCGAGCGCCATGAGGAACACGCTCGAGACGACCTCGACGCCCGGCCTGGTCTTGATGATCTCGAACGCCGGCCGGATCGTGTGCGCCGTGGTGTGCATCGCGCCCGACACCATGCCGTCGGCCAGGCCGAGCTCGACCATCATCGTGCCGAAGTACGAGACGTCCTGCACGGTGTCGCGGGCCTGCTCGAGCGAGATGCCCTTGTGCGCGCGGCGGCGCTGGTACTCGTCGGCGAAGCGGTACACGAGCACGTGGTCGTGGTTCGACAGCACCGTGGCCTTCGAGATGTCGAGGCCGAGCCCGATCGCACGCGAGCGGACCTCGATCTCCTCGCCCAGGATCGTGAGTTCGGCGACATCGCGTGCGAGCAGCGTCGCCGCGGCACGCAGCACCCGGTCGTCGTACCCCTCGGGCAGCACGATGTGCTTGCGGACCCCGCGGGCGCGGGCGAGCAGGCCGTACTCGAACATGAGCGGCGTGACCACGTCGGTGCGCGCCACGTCGAGCCGGTCGAGCAGCTCGTGCCCGTCGACGTGCTTCTCGAACAGGGCCAGCGCCGTGTCGCGCTTGCGCTGCGACTCGGCCGCGAGCCGGCCGCGTGTGTGCGTGATCGCGAGCGCGGTGTCGTACGTCGTGAGCGGCGTGCGGATGATCGGGAGCCCGGACTTCAGGCCCTCGATGAGCCGCTCGACCGTCTCGGAGACGGGGAACCCGCCGTTCAGCACGATGCCCGAGATCGACGGGAAGGTCGCCGACGCGTGCGCGGTGAGCACCCCGAGCAGCACCTCGCTGCGGTCGCCCGGCACCACCACGACCGAGCCCTCGATGAGCCGGGTCAGCACGTTCTCCATGGACATGGCCGCGATCACCGCGCCGAGCGCCTCGCGCTCGAGCAGCTCGGGGTCGCCCGCGTACAGCTCGCCGCCGACCGCGTGCATGATGCTGCGCATCGACGGTGCGACGAGGAACGGGTCCTCCGGCACGGCCCACACGGCGACGGATGCCGCATCCAGCGTCGATCGTCCACCGGATGCCGCGGCATCCGCTGCCCGCCCGACCGCCGCACGCAGCGCAGCCACGACGTCGTCGAGCCGATCGGGGTCGGCCCGGTTCGCCACGATGCCGAGGAGCGTCGCGTGCTCGCGCTCGAGCTCCTCGACCGCGAGCTCGGTGAGCTGCGCCAGCTCGTCCGGAGTCCGCGAGTCGGTGTAGCCGAGCCGCTCGCTCGCGCCGCGGCCCTGCGGCACCCGGCCGCCGACCGCGAGGAGCACCGGGGCGCCGAGGTTCGCGGCGATGCGCGCGTTGTATGCGAGCTCGGTCGGGCTGCCGACATCCGTGTAGTCGGATCCGATGACGACGACCACGTCGCACCGCGACTCGATCGCCTTGAACCTGCGGACGATGGTCGCGAGCGCCGCCTCGGGGTCGGCGTGGACGTCCTCGTAGGTCACGCCGATCGCCTCGTCGTACCCGAGCGCGATCACGCCGTCGTGCGCGAGGAGCAGGTCGAGCACGTAGTCGCGCTCCTGCGTCGACCTCGCGATCGGCCGGAACACCCCGACGCGCGTCGCCCTGCGGCTCAGCGTGTCGACCGTGCCGAGCGCGACGGTCGACTTGCCCGTGTTGCCCTCGGCGGAGCAGATGTAGATGCTGTGCGCCACGCCAGCCAGCCTATTGGGCCGGGTCGGACGCCCCGCTGGGAATCCCGGGCGAGTGCGCGACGCGGGGCGTCCGGCCCGCGGCATCCGTCATCAGCGCCTGCTCGGCGTGCCGTTTGCAGGGGATCCGGCGATGCACAGGATCGATCCGCGGATTCCGGCCTGCAGATCGACGGTTCTGCGGTAGACCGAAGGTGGCTCGGCGGGAAGGCGCGGGCGGATGCCGCGGCAGCCACCGCACCCTTACAGGAGATCGGGCGATTCGCCGGACCGGTTGACGGGATTCGACCTGCAGATCGCCGGTTCTCCTGCAAACGGTGGGTGGCTCGATGGCGTTGCGCCTTCGACAGGAGGCGAGCGGATGGCACGGGCTCGGCGCGGTTCGCGGGCACCGCTCGCTCGGGTAGACTGTCCGAGGCTCCTCACGTGGCGCCATCCAGGCCAACTCCCCCAGGGCGGAAACGCAGCAAGGGCAACCGGGCTCTGGCGGGTGCGTGAGGGGTCCCAGGAGGATTCGCCTAGTGGCCTATGGCGCACGCTTGGAAAGCGTGTTGGGTGAAAGCCCTCGGGGGTTCGAATCCCCCATCCTCCGCCGATGCGAAAGAGCGCCGCGCCCGAAGGGTGTGGCGCTCTTTTGCGTCAATGGACGCTGCGATTCGAGGAGGAGAGAGGGCGGAGCCCGACCGACGGGGTCCCCCATCCTCCGCCGATGCGAATGAGCGCCGCGCCCGAAGGGTTCGGCGCTCATTCGCGTCAATGGACGCTGCGATTCGAGGAGGAGGGAGGGCGGAGCCCGACCGACGGGGTCTCCCATCCTCCGCCATTGCGCCGACCGACCCGAGTGGTGCTCGACGCACCCTCGCCGACCGGCTCACCCGTCGGGCCGGCCCGCCTCGTCGAGCGCGGCGATGGCGAGCTCCCTGCCGAGCGCGATGAGCTCATCGGCGCGGTGGAAGTCGAGCGTGCGCGCGGCGGCCTTCGGCACGGTCACGTAGACGTCCGCCGGGTACCCGGCGAGTCGGTAGTCGGTGACGAGCGCCTGCATCGCTTCGAGCGACAGCTGCATCACGTCGAACATCCCCATGCCCGCGGGCAGCTCGCCGAAGACCTCCTCGACCGCCTGCGAGGCGGCGGTGACCGGCTCCGAACGCCGCGCACCCCCGAAACGGCTGGTGACCGACCGAACGAGGTCGCGGTCGAGCACCTGCGTCGCCGTGCGGCGGAAGCGCTCGAACCATTCCTCCACCGGCTGTGGCCGCGCCGACTCCCGCTGCGGCGTCGCAGCACCGCCGACGGGAGCCTCACCGGAGAGGACGACCCCGACCGTGAGGTCGGCCCGCGCGGCGGCGGTCGGGGCGATCGGCACCGGGTTCAGGAGGCCGCCGTCGGCGAGGAGCCTGCCGTTCAGCATGACCGGGGTGATGAAGCTCGGAAGCGCGATCGAGGCGCGGACCGCGACGTCGACCGGCCCGTCCTGGAACCACACCTCTCTCCGCGCGAGGAGGTCGGTCGCCACCGCCGTGTACGCGATGGGCAGGTCCTGGATCAGTGCTCCGCCGAGCAGCTCGCTCACCCGCGACATGATCTTGTCGGCGCGGATCGCGCCGGGCGCCCGGAGCTTCGGGTCGAGCAGCCGCAGCACGTCGCGCTGGGTGAGGGTGCGAACCCATTCGGTGTACTCGCCGAGCACCCCGGCCGCGTACAGGCCTCCGACCGCGGCACCCATCGAGCTGCCGGCGACGCTGACGATCTCGTAGCCTCGTTCCTCGAGCACGTGGATGACGCCGATGTGGGCGTAGCCGCGGGCACCACCGGAACCGAGCGCCAACGCGACTCGTGCAGGGCCTGGCATCCGAACGGATCCTCCTCACCCGCGACGCCGGCCCGATCGGCCCGGGCGTCCGCGACGCGCCTGGGCTCCAACATACCTTCGCGCTCGCCCTGACCGGAGGACGCCCTCCGAGACCTGTCCCCCTTAATGCCGATAGCGGCGCCCGAGGGATCGGCGGATCATGGGGTTCGATGTCAACGGCACCGATGAGCACGACGCGTGGGGACGCGGGGGACTCGTCCGTCGGTGCGACGTCGGCAGGGGACCGGGGTCTCAGGGTGCTCACCCTGAGACCCCGTCCCACGCTCGCCCGCTCGATCGGGCTGCCCGTGCTCGCGCTGGCCCTGCCGCTGTTCGTCACCGTGACCTGGGTGCTGCGGCCGCCGGGGCCGATCGCGCTCACCGCGGCGGTCGCCGGCGCGCTGGTGTTCCTCGGGCTGGTCGCGCTCACGTTGCACCGATACCGCCGCACGCGGATCGAGGTGAGCCGGCTGGGACTGGTCGAGTGCGGGTTCTTCGGGCGCGTCCAGCGCGTGCCCCGCGAGGACGTCGCGGGAGTGCTCCGAATCGACACCTACCGCGGCGACACCCTCGAGACCGTGCACCAGCTGTTCGTCGTGGACCGCGAGGGCCGCTGCCTGGTCCGCATGCGCGGCACCTTCTGGGATGACGCCTCGATGGAAGCGGTCGCGACGGCGCTCGGCGCCGGGCAGGCCGTGCGCAACGAGCCCGTCACCCTCTCGGAACTGCGGCGCACCGACCCCGGGCTCCTCTACTGGTTCGAGGGGCGCGGGCTGCCGCAGAACTGACGTGCGCCGCCGCGTCAGCCTGCCGGGGGCGTCTCCTGCGGCAGCGCACCCTCGCGTCCGAGCTTGCCCGGCGGAGCGGGCTCGACCGTCTTCGGGACGACCTCCTCCGGCGCCTCCTCGAGCTGCTGGACGTTGACCTGCATCGCGCGGTCGAACACGTTCTTCAGCAGTGCCGACATCCGGCTGTCGGCGTCCAGTCCGCCGACGAAGGTGAGCGAGCCGGCGCTGAAGACGAAGCCGCCGTTCGGGCGCTCCATGAAGACCATCGACGACGGCCTCGAATGCAGTCCCTCCGCGAGGACCTGGTCGGCGGCGGCGTCGCCGCCGAGTCCCAGTCGGCCGTCGACCTCCCAGCCGCTCGCCGGGCCGTTGTAGCCGCTCGCGCCGAAGGTGTCGCCCACGCGGAGGCCCGTGCCCGCGAAGAGCGCGTGGTCGCGGCTGACCTTGAAGGGCGCGTAGCTGCCCCACACGGTCGGGTCGTATGCGATGCCGAAGATCTGCGACTCGGGAAGGCCCGCGCGACGGTACTCGTCACGGCTGCCGTCGGCGGCACGGAAGGTGACCGCGTTCGCGGCGGCATCGTAGGTGACGCGCTCGTAGATGCCGTTGCCGCCGAGGTAGAGCAGGCGCCCGCCGCCCTCGACCCACCGGATCAGGTTCGTGCGCATCGTCTCGGTCCAGTACTCGGGGTGCGTCGGCAGCACGAGCACCTGGTAGTCGTCGAGCCATTCGCTCGAGATGTGCAGGTCCTGGTCCTCGAACATGTCGTAGGCGATGCCCTGGGCCGACATCCAGCGGAACAGCAGCTGGTCGCTGTACCAGAGGTGATCGCGGCGACCGGTCGCGTCCACGGGCACCCTCGCGTGGGGCGCCAGCATCGACATGGTCCGGCGCGTGCCGCCCTGTCCGACGGTGTACTGGTTGTGTCCGCCCCAGTGGTTGTACGAACGGTAGGTGAGCGTCGGGAGCAGCACCGCGACCGACGCGGACGGCTGGGCCGGACGCACCGTGAAGGGGACGTCGCGCGTGAGTCCGTCGGTCGACTGCAGCCGCACCGCGTAGAGGCCCGACGGCCAGTCGACGGGGACGTCGAACGTCAGCGATTCCGGCCACCGGCAGCCGGCCGATCGATAGTCGGCGGGAAGGGTGCGGATGCCGCCGGCGAGCGTGACGGCGTCGCGCACGGTCTGCGGCGAGCCTCCCGGCGCGAGCCGCACCACCGACGCCCGGTACGTGTCGAAGCTCGTCGACACGGCGACCGCCGCGGTCCCACCCTGTCGCACGTCGAGGGTGGTCGCGTAGCCCTGGAGGTTGGCGGTCGCCTCGATCGTGAACCCGGTGCCGACCTGCCGCCCGGAGCCGCTGTACCAGGACCCGCCGTAGGTACCCGCGTTGGTCCAGGTGGTGAGCCGGTATGCGAGCAGCTTGTCGTCGAGGTTCACCACCGAGCCCGTGTCGAGCTGGACCCGGTAGAGCGCGCCCGAACCGGCGCAGACCGCGGCCTTCTGCGTGCCGTCGGACCAGCCGTTGCCGATGACGCGCCCACTTCCCGTGACCCACTTGCTGCCGTCGTAGCGGTACCACCTGAGGCTGCCCGCCATGGCGTAGATCACGCCGGCCGAGTCGGCCGCGAGGTCGCTCATGGCGCTCCAGCCGTTGCCGACCTTCTTCCCGCCGACCCAGGCGCCGGACCCCACGGTGCCGTCCGTGCGGAGGTAGCGGTAGTAGTAGAGGTCGCCGTTGCCGCTGACGCCCCAGATGATGCCGTCGTACCCTCCGAACAGCCTCGGGAAGGTGGTGAACCCGGTGCCGATCCTGGACCCGCTCCGCGCAGCCCAGTAGCCGGCGCCCGTGCTCCAGTTGGTCACCACGTACCGGTACCAGAGCAGGTCGCCGTTGGGCTTCAACGCGAAGATCACGCCGTTGGAGCCGCCGAGCACGGTCGTGAAGCCGGCCCAGCCGTTGCCGATCTGCCGTCCGCTGCCGGAGGCCCACGACGTGCCGACGGTCGACCAGGCGGAGTGCCGGTACCAGAGCAGCTTGCCGTCTGCCTGGAGGGCGTAGATGACGCCGTTGCCGCCGCCGATGAGCTGGATGAACCGCTGCCTCGGGTCGTACCCGGCGAGCGCGGCCGCCGCCGGGACGCCGGGTCCGAGTCCGAGTCCGGTGCCCCCGACGATCGGAGCAGCGGCGCCGAGCGCGGCGCCGGCCTGCAGCACGCTGCGGCGGCTCGGCCCGGAACCTCTCGTGACCTCAGGGACGGTCCGGGGTTCGCGAACCTGCATCGAGTTCCTCCTCGCCGATTCGGGTCCGGCGCGTCCCCCAAGCCTCCCACCGACCACTGCCCGGCGGGTCCCCCCAAGACTGGGGGCGGACGAGCCGGACCGTTCGGGTTCGGGCTCGGGCCCGGATACGGTCAACGGGTGGCGATGCCGAGCAGCGGCGCGTCGGGCCGGCTCGACGGCAGCTCGTGGAATCCCAGCCGCTCGTAGAACGCGCGAGCGCCCGTGTTGGCAGGGTCGAGTCCGAGGTGCAGGGCCGGCACGCCGCGGTCGGCGAGCTGCGCGCGCAGCGTGTCGATCAGCCGGCGCCCCAGGCCCTTCCCCTGGTGCTCGGGCAGCAGGTCGATGTGCAGGTGCGCCGGGTACGCGTCCAGCTCGGCGATCCGCATCCGTTCGGGGTCGCCGCCGTCGGCGATGAGCTGCGCCTCGGTGTAGGCCGGGCGATGCGCCGTGGGCGGCCCTGGCGACGGATGCCGCGCACGGAAGCCGGGCGCCCACTCGTGCGCGTACCAGTCGATGAAGTCGGCGGTGTCGGCCACGCCGAGCACGTATCCGCCGACCCGGCCGCCGTCGTCGTCGATGACGAAGGCCAGGTCGGGCGCGTACCCGACGTAGGGCAGCGCGTAGACCTCGGGCATCAGCGCATCGTCGGAGTAGACGCCGGTCGCGTCGCCTCCCCCGGCCGCGGTCCTCAGGCAGACCTCGGCGACGGCGTCCCGGTCCTCGGGCCGGTAGCGGCGGATCGTCGGCACGGGGTTCAGCGGCGCTTGGCCATGCCGAAGATGCCGGTGAGCACCTGCGTGATCGCGCGCTGCGTCGACTTCGAGCCGAGCACCTGCTCGAGCGTGGACCGCTGGGACGTCCGCGAGCGCGACGACCCCGACGTCTTCTTCAGCAGCCGCTCGTACTCGGCCTGCGCCTTCTTCTGCGCCTTCTCCTCCTCGGCGCGGATCTTCGCCTGCATCTTCTCGTACTCGGCTTCGGCCTCGGCCTGCGCCTTCGCCGCCTCCTCCGCATCGGCCGCGGCCGCGGCATCCGCCATGCGCTTCGTGAGGAGCTCGTGCGCCGACTCGCGGTCGATCGCGGTGCCGTACTTCGCCATCAGCGGGGATGCCGAGACGGCCTTCTCGACGCCCTCGTGCGGGCTCGGCGACATCGACGCCTGCGGCGCTCGCAGCCGAGTCCACGCGACCGGGCTGGGAGCGCCCTTCTCGTTCATGACGGTCACGATCGCCTCGCCCGTGCCGAGCACGGTCAGGGTCTCCTCGAGGTCGTAGCCCGATCTCGGGTACGTCGACACGGTCGCGCGGAGCGCCTTGGCGTCGTCGGGCGTGAAGGCGCGCAGCTGGTGCTGCACGCGCGAGCCGAGCTGGGCGAGCACATCGCCGGGCACGTCCTTCGGGGTCTGCGTCACGAAGAACACGCCCACGCCCTTCGAGCGGATGAGCCGCACCGTCTGGACGACCTGCGAGAGGAACTCCTTCGAGGCGTCCTTGAACAGCAGGTGGGCCTCGTCGAAGAAGAACACGAGCTTGGGCTTGTCCAGGTCGCCGACCTCGGGCAGCGTCTGGAACAGGTCGGCGAGCAGCCACATGAGGAAGGTCGAGTACAGCGCGGGCTTGTCGGCGACGCCGGGCACCTCGAGCATGCTGATGACGCCGCGCCCGTCGGACGCGGTGCGCAGGAACTCGGCGGTGTCGATCTCGGGTTCGCCGAAGAAGACGTCGGCGCCCTGGTCGGCGAACGCGATGAGCTCGCGCAGGATGACGCCCACCGTGGCCTTGGACAGCCCGCCGAGGCCCTCGAGCTCGGCCTTGCCGTCGTCGCTGACGAGGTAGGCGAGCACGGCGCGGAGGTCGTCGAGGTCGAGGAGCGCGAGGCCGTTCTTGTTGGCGTAGTGGAACACGAGTCCGAGGCTGGACTCCTGCGTGTCGTTGAGCCCGAGCACCTTGCTGAGCAGCAGCGGCCCGAAGCCCGAGATGGTCGCGCGGATCGGCACCCCGGACCCGACGCCGCCGAGCGAGAAGATCTCGGTCGGGAAGCTCGCGGGCGCCCAGTCCTGCCCGATGCCCGTGGTGCGCTTCAGGAGCTTCTCACTGCCCTCCCCCGGCGTCGCGATGCCGGACAGGTCGCCCTTGATGTCGGCGGCGAAGACCGCCACGCCGTTGGCCGAGAGCTGCTCGGCGAGCACCTGGAGGGTTCGGGTCTTGCCCGTTCCGGTCGCGCCGGCGACGAGTCCGTGCCGGTTGGTCATCGCGAGCGGGATGCGCACCGGGACGTCGGGCATCGCCTCGCCGTTCACGAGTGCGCCCATCTCGAGCGCGGCGCCCTCGAACGAGTACCCCGCGCGGATCGCGTCGACCTCGGCCGCGTCGAGTGGACCGGCGGGTGCGGGGGCGGGGTCTCGAGACCCGTCCGGCTTCGCCGGGCGCTCCTCGACCTGCACGGACGCGTCTGCGCTCGCCTGCTGCGCCTCGAGGGCGGCCTTCGCGAGCGCCGCCGCTTCCTCCGCCTTGCGGATCGCCTCCGCCGCCTGCCGTTGCAGTTCGGCGGCCGCCTTCGCCGCCTCTTCTGCCGCCTGCTGCGCCTGCTGGACCGCGTCATCCGCCATGCCGCGATCCTAGCCGCGGCGGGCGTCACACCACCGAGATGAGTTTGTTACACGCATTACATCTAGCGCTTCTGTAATGCTCGCTGTAACGTGACGAGCACTCGATGACGAGAAGAGAGGACCACATGATCCCCCGCCCCACCGCCACGATCGTCGCGGCCGCCGCCGCGGCCGCGTGCCTCATCGCCGCCAGCCCCGCGGCGGCCACCCCGAAGACCGCGGCACCGACCGCACCCGACGGCAGCCTCGTGCTGATCGGCGGCAACCTCAAGGAGGACGCGACGATCCTCCAGCGCATCGTCGAGCTCGCCGACCCCGACGGCGACGGACCGCGGAAGGCGCGCATCGCGATCGTCACGGCCGCGGCATCCGCTGCCCGCACCGCCGAGGCCGCCGCCGACGACACGCTCAACAACGCGTCGGCGAACGGGCTGTACTACTCGGCGCTGTTCGAGCGGTTCGGCGCCGAGACGTACGCCGTTCCGATCGACACCGCGGTGAACTTCGCCGGCGACGCCTACAAGCCCTCGAACGCGAACGACCCCAAGGTCGCCCGCGAGGTCGCGAAGGCGACCGGCGTCTTCTTCGGCGGCGGCGACCAGATGCGCTATGTGCGCACCCTGTTCGACTGCAAGCACGCCGACGACGAGGCGTTCACCTCGTGCAGCGACACGAAGGTCATGGCCGAGATCCGCGGCGTGCTCGACCGAGGCGGGGTCGTCTCGGGCGTCAGCGCGGGCACCACGATCCAGCAGGGCGCCGACATGGTCACCGGTGGCGAGCCGTACCAGGCCTGGCGCGACGGCACCACGCCCGGATACCTCGACGACGCATCGGCGCTCGCGCACCTGCCGTACGGCGGATTCGGGTTCTTCCCCGAGGGGAAGCTCGACAGCCACTTCGGCACGTGGGGCCGGCAGGCGCGCATGATCAAGCTCGCCGACCAGACCGGGCACGACCTCGTCGTCGGCGTCGACGAGACGACCGCGCTCGTCTACGACCGTGCCACCCGCGAGGCCGAGGTCATCGGCCGCAACGGCGTGTCGCTCCTCGACACGTCCGACACGGTGATCGACGGAGCGGTCGGCAGCGGAACGCGCTGGTCGTACCTCGTCGCCGGCGACCGGGTCGACTTCGCCACTGGTGCGATCACGCCCGGGTCGGAGCGTCGCACGGCTGCGGGCACGGATGCCGCGCCGGCGCCCGTCGCGGACGTCTGGGACTCGATCGACAACCCCGACGCGGGCGTGTACTCGCTCGTCGACCTCGGGGTCGCGCTCGTGGCATCCGTCGCCGATCGCGCCGAGGGCATGACCTACGAGACCGACCCCCGGTACCGCACCGTGCTCGACCGCACCGATGCCACCTCGTGGTGGGACGGCGGCTTCGAGGACCTCGAGATCACCATCTCCCCCGCGGACTGACGGGGGCCGCGCCCTACCGCGGCGACGATGGCCGGGCCCGATCGGGTCCGGCCATCGTCGTGTCGCCGCGACGCCCCTCTGATCGCGGCTCCTCCGACCTGTCGAGCGGATGCCGCGGCACAGCCGGCGGCGCAGCCGGACGCAACCGCAGGATCAGGCGCGTCATGGACGCGATCTGAGACCTCCGAGGTCGCTCGTCCTGCGGAGTCCGCCCGGAGGAACCGCGCAGTCGGACGCAACCGCAGGACGAGCCGCGTCATGGACGCGATATGAGACGTCCGAGGTCGCTCGTCCTGCGGACGCGATCCGATGCTCGGACGGTCTGCCGGTCGGAGGCTGCCGCACCGACGATGGCCGGACCCGATCGGGTCCGGCCATCGCCGTGTCGCCGCGGCGCCTGGGGGGATCAGGCGAGGATCGTCAGGGGATGCTCGATCCGCGCGACGAACGCCGCGAGCCAGCGGGCGGCGAGGGCGCCGTCGAGCACCCGGTGGTCGGCCGACAGGGTGACGTTCATGACGGTGCCGACCTCGAGCACGCCATCGACCACGACGGGCGCCTGCCGCGCCGCGCCGACCGCGAGGATGCCCGCGTGCGGCGGGTTGATGATCGCGCTGAACTCCTGCGTGCCGTACATGCCGAGGTTCGACACCGAGAAGCTGCCGCCCTCGATCTCATGCTGACGCAGTCCTCCTGTGCGCGCCCGCTCGGCGAGGTCGGCGATGCGGCGGCCGAGCTCGGAGACGCTGAGCCCCTCGACCCCGCGGACCACCGGCGTCACCAGTCCATCGTCGATGGCCACCGCGATCGCGATGTCGGCCCTGCGGTGCTGCAGCACGCCGTCGTCGGTCCACGTGCGGTTCGCTTCGGGCACGTCGGCGAACGCGCCGCCGACGGCCTTCACGACGAGGTCGTTCACCGACACCTTCACGATGCCGGGCTCGTTCAGCTCGCGGCGCAGCTCGAGCAGGCGGTCGACGCGGCACTCTGCGGTCAGGTAGTAGTGCGGCACCTGCGTCTTGCTCTCGACGAGCCGGCGGGCGATGGTGCGGCGCATGCGCGTGTGCGGGATGAGCTCGGCGTCGGGCGACGCGGTGGGCGCGGATGCCGCCGGCGCGGGCGCCGGAGCCGCGGGCGCGGGCGACGCGGCGGCGTCTGCGGGCGCCCCTGCGGGCGCGGGGCCCGAACCCGCTGCCGCGACGAGCGGCTCGATGTCCCGGCGCACGATCCGCCCCTCGGGGCCGGTGCCGGCGACTCCGGCGAGGTCGATGCCGTGCTCGCGCGCGAGGCGCCGCACGAGCGGGCTCATGAAGCGTCGGCCCGCCGTACTCCCGTCGCCAGTGCCGCCGCGGCCCTCGGTCTCGGATGCCGCGAGCGCGTGCTGGGACGTCGCCTCGGACGTCTCGTCGAACGCGGGCTCGGCGTCGGCGACGGGGGCGGCGGACTCGGGATCCGACGGCACCGCCTCCGTCGCGGGTGCGGCAGCGGCATCCGCGGCCGTCGCGTCGGAACGGGGGCCGGGCGCGGCATCCGTCGCCGTCTCGCCGGGCTCGCCGACCACCGCGATCGGAGCGCCGACGTCGACGAGGTCGCCCTCGGCGACGAGCAGCTCCAGGACGGTGCCGGCGACCTCGGCCGCGTACTCGACGACGGCCTTGTCGGTCTCGATCTCGGCGAGCGGCTGGCCTACGGCGACCTCGTCGCCGACAGCGACCGACCACGACTGGATCGCGGCCTCGGTCGTGTTCGCGAGCACCTCGGGCATGCGGACGGTGGTGGCCATCACGCACCTCCCGCGTTCGCGCGGACCGTCTCGAGGGCCGCGGCGACCTCCTCGGTGCGGGCGATGGCCGCTCGTTCGAGCACGCGCGAGATCGACGGCGACGTCTCGGAGCCGGTGACGCGCTGCACGGGCTGGTCGAGCCAGTCGAACAGGCGGCGCTGGATCTCGTCGGCGAGCCAGCCGCCGTACGAGGTGCCGCGCGCGCCCTGCTCGACGATGAGCACCGCGTTGGTCTTCTTCACGCTCTCCTCGATGGTCGCCCAGTCGATCGACGCGCGGTCGAGCCAGCGCAGGTCGATGAGCTCGGCGTCGACGCCGGTCTGCTCGATCGCCTCGAGGCTGTGCCGCACCATCGACAGGTAGCTGATGACGGTCACCTCCGACCCCTCGCGACGGATGGCGGCAGTGCCGGGCGGGATCACGTAGTCGAGGTCGCCCGCGATGACCGTGTCCTTCTCGTTGTAGAGGTCGACGTGCTCGATCACGAGCACGGGATCCTGCAGCGCGAGCGCCGCGTTCATGAGGCCCACGTAGTCCTCGGCCGTCGACGGCGCGACGATGCGCCATCCGGGGCTCGTGGCGAAGATGCCGGCCGGGTCCATCAGGTGCTGCGAGCCGTAGCCGGACCCCATGGCGACCTTCGTGCGCAGCACGAGGGGCACAGGGTTGTCGCCCCCGAACATGTGTCGGGCCTTGCCGATCTGGTTGAAGACCTGGTCGGCGGCGACCCACATGAAGTCGGGATACATGAACTCGACCACGGGTCGGAAGCGGCCGTCGAGTGCCAGCCCTCCCCCGAGGCCGGCGAACGCGTTCTCGCTGATCGGGGTGCCGAGCACCCGCTCGGGGTACGCGGTCGACAGGCCCTTGGTGGCGCCGTTCGTGCCGCCCTTCAGGCGGTGCACGTCTTCGCCGAGCACGATGATGCGCTCGTCCTCGCCCATGCGTCGGTCCATGACGCCCGCGACCGCGTCGACGAACTTCAGGCTCTCGCGCTCGCGGTCGTCGGCGGTCGGCTCGAGCGCACGAAGCGCATCGAGCTCGCTGCCGTCGCCGCGCACGCCGACGTCGACGAACTCCGGGTCGGGCCAGAGCTCGGGGCGGATGCGGCGACGCCCCTGCTTCTCGGGGTCGTCCTCGAGCAGCTCGCCGGTGGCGGCATCCATCGCGGCGACCGCCTGGGCGCGCACCGCGTCGACCTGCTCGCGGGAGATCCGGCCGAGCCGGATCATCTCGGCGGCGACGCGCTCGAGCGGATCGCGCGCACGCCATTCCTCTTCCTCCTCCTTGGTGCGATACCCGAACGCGCTGCCGGGGTACGGGCCGTTCTGGTGGAAGAAGCGGTAGACCTCGGCCTCGACGACGACGGGGCCGCCGCCGGAGCGCATGACCTCCTCGGCCTCGCGCATGGCGAGGTGCACGGCGAGCGGGTCCATGCCGTCGACCCGCCACGAGGGGATGCCGAAGCCCTGGCCGCGCACCGAGAGCCGGGTGTCGGCGACAGCCTCCTCGATGCGGGTGGAGACGGCGTAGAGGTTGTTCTCGACGAAGAAGCAGACCGGCAGCTTCCAGGCGGCGGCGAGGTTCATCGACTCGAGCACCGAGCCGATCTGCGCGGCGCCGTCGCCGAAGTAGTTGACGGTCAGGTCGGTCGTGCCCGCGTGCTTCTGCGCCCACGCGTTGCCGGTGGCCATCGGGGCGCCGCCGCCGACGATGGCGTTCGTGCCGAGCGCTCCGGCCTCGAACCACTGCAGGTGCATCGAGCCGCCCCGGCCGCGGCAGAAGCCCTGCGCGAGCCCGAGGATCTCGGCGAGCGTGCGCTGCAGCAGCGCCTGGAGGTCGTCGGTGACGAGCCGGTCGAGATCGAGCCGCCCGCCCGAGACGTGCGTGATGGCCTTGGCGAGGAACTGGTGGTGACCGCGATGCGACCCGTTCACGGCATCCGTCGACCGCAGCCCCACGATCGAGCCGACCGCACCGCCCTCCTGGCCGATCGACGAGTGCGCCGGGCCGTGCACGAGACCGTCGGCCGCGAGGTCGAGCACGCGCTCCTCGAACGCGCGGATGAGATGGAGCTGGCCCAGCATCGCCTCGAGCAGGGCGGGCTCGGCGGCCTTCCAGTCGGCTGCGGTGGTCGTGAGCTGGACCCACTCGGCCGTGGGCTCCAGGCGTCGTCGTCTCGGCATGGCTGTGGTCCTCCGTCGGCGGCGCATCGCGGCGGTGCGATGGCGTACGGCCATCGTACGGGATCATTGGATCCAATCCAAGGCGTTTCGTGAAGTCTCAGCGCGAGCAGCGTGATCCGATTGCTATGATTGCATCCAGTCATTGCCGACGAGAGGATGCGACATGGCACTGCCAGGCCTCAGGGGAACCGAGCACATCGGCTTCACGGTGCCCGACCTCGACGAGGCGCACCGCTTCTTCGTCGACGTCATCGGGTGCGAGTACGTCTACACCCTCGGCCCGTTCCAACGCGACGACGACTGGATGGCCGAGCACCTGAACGTCCATCCCCGCACGGTCATGCGGGAACTCCGGTTCTTCCGATGCAAGCACGGGCCCAACTTCGAGATCTTCCAGTGGGAGCCCGCCGACGGCCGCAACGGCCAACCCCGGAACAGCGACATCGGCGGCCACCACCTCGCCTTCTACGTCGACGACCTCGATACGGCCGTCGCGTACCTGCTCGAGCAGGGCGTGCAGGTCCTCGGCGAGCCCACCGCGAGCCGCAACGCGAGCGAGGGCCAGCGCTGGGTCTACTTCCTCACCCCGTGGGGCATGCAGCTCGAACTCGTGAGCTTCCCGAACGGCAAGGCGTACGAGGCGGATGCCGCGGTGAAGCTCTGGGACCCGCGGAACCCCGCCGCATGAGCGCCGTCGACATGCAGGTGCAGGTGCCCGTGTCGCGCGACGGGAACGCCAGCTCGAGGATCGCTGCCGGCATCCGCGACGCGATCGCACACGGCGACTACCCGCCGGGCGCGCGGCTCCGCCAGGAGGAGATCGCCGAGCGCTTCGGTGCGAGCCGCGTGCCCGTGCGCGAGGCGCTCAGGGCGCTCGAGGCGGAGGGCCTCGTCACGCTCGTCGCGAACGCCGGTGCATGGGTCTCCCGCCTGACCCTCAGCGAGTGCGAGGAGGTCTACCAGACGCGCGAACGGCTCGAGCCGCTCCTGCTCCGGTACTCCGCACCCCGCCTGGAGCCCGCCGACCTCGACCGGCTCGAAGCCCTCGCGACCGCGATGACGGCCACCGACGATGTCGGCGAGTTCCTCCGCCTCGACCGCGAATTCCACATGCTGAGCTACTCGCGCGCCGACACCCTCATGCTCGGCGACCTGGTCGAACGCCTCTGGAACACGACCCAGCCATACCGGCGCGCGTACACGATGCTCGCCGACGCCGACATCCGCCGGATCATGCACGACGAGCACCACCTCATGGTGGTCGCGCTCCGCGACGGCGATGTCGAGGGCGCCGAGCGCACGATCGAGGGACACATCCGGCGCACGAGGCGACTGCTGTCGCGGCATCCGGAGGTCTTCTCGCCGGGCGGCTGAGCGCGCCGGTCGGCGCCGGAGGGCGCGTCAGGTTCCCGGAGCCTCCGCGGCCTCGGATGGCGCGCGCATGGACTTCATCGCGTGCAGGACGTCGACGGCCGAGGCGATCGGGCGCGCCTCGGCGGGCTGATCGTGGCCGAGGTCCGCGAGCGACTGGTAGGAGGTGTCACGGCGCCCGATGACGAACCAGATGCCGCGCGCCGGCTGTTCGGACTGGTTCACGTAGAGGTGCGGGCGACCGGAGTCGAAGCAGAACGAGTCGCCCGGTTCGAGTTCGTAGGTGTCGAAGTCGATGCGCAGCGTCAGCCGGCCCTCGAGCAGAACACCGTACTCCAGGCCCGCGTGCCGCATCATCTTGCCCTCCATCGAACTGGAGGCGGACGGCTGGTACGTCACGATGAGCGGATCGGCCACGGAGCTCGCCCCGACGGCGAGCCGCTCCCAGGTCACGCCGTTCTCCATCTCGATCACGGGGTTGTCCTCGCGTCGCTGCACGACGGCGTCGCTGAGTCGCGACCCCGTCGGCGCCGTCTCGACGACCGGGTTCGCGACCCCGATCGCGGGCGCGCCGGCCCGGGTGGTGCCCATGAGCCCGTCGAGCGAGATGCCGAGGTAGTTCACCAACGCGTACAGGGTGCTGACCGACGGCTGCGTCTTGCCGGTCTCGACCTGCGACAGCAGGCTGGCCGAGACGCCGACGGCGGAAGCCACGTTGCGGAGGCTCAGCTTCCGCGATTCCCGCACGCGGCGGAGCTCCGAACCCACATCGAGCTGCATGGTCGCTTCCTTCGCGTGTGATTCGCCGTGCCGTTTCAGCACAGCTGAACAGATTTCCGTCTCGCCATGATAGACGCAGTTCCCGTCATTCGAGCGCGAACGCGCGATTGCGTGGCTCGTTGTTAATCATTACTGTACAGACGGGGATGCCGCACGGCGTCTCCGTGAGGAGGTCGACGTGGATCTGGAAGTGGGGTTCGTAGGCCTCGGGGCAATGGGGCGCGGGATGACCGAGCGTCTGGTCTCCGAGGGATTCGGCGTCACCGCGTGGAACCGCAGCCCCGGCCCGGCCGTCGAACTCGCCGATCGGCTCGGGACGACGGCCGCGCCGACACCCGAGGCCGTCTTCGCGGCGGCGCCCGTGGTGCACTCGATGCTCGCCGATGATGCCGCGCTCCTCTCGGTCTTCGACGACGGCCTGCTCGCCGCCGTTCCCGCCGGTCGCGTCCACGTGAACCACGCGACCATCAGCCCGGCGGCCGCGAACGAACTCGCCGAACGTCACGCCCGGCACGGCGTCGGGTACGTCCAGGCCCCCGTGCTCGGGCGCTCCACCATCGCGTCGACCGGCGCCCTGCTCATCGTCGCCTCCGGCGATGGGCCGTCGGTCGCGGCGGCCATGCCGACGCTCGAGCGACTGGGCCAGCGCGTGTGGAACCTCGGTGCCGATCCGCGCATGGCGAGCCTCGTCAAGATCGCCGTCAACTACTCGATCATCAATGCCCTCCAGTCCATCGCGGAGTCCGTCGTGCTCGTCGAATCGGCCGGAATCGACCCTGAGGAGTTCGTGGACATCCTCACGCACACGGCCTTCAGCGGATCGGTGCACCGCGGCTACGGTCCGATCATCGCCGGCAAGCGCTACGAGCCCGTGGGCTTCTCCATGGCGCTCGGCCTGAAGGACCTCTCGCTCGCCGAGGACGCCGCGGAGACGCTCCGCGTCACGCTCCCCATCGCGCCGGTGCTCCGGGAGCTCTTCGAGACGGCGCTCGCCGACCCGGAACTGCGGGATCTGGACTGGTCGGCGGTCGCCGAGGTCACGAGGGCGCGCTCGCACGAGGAAGGTCCGGCACGATGATCCGTCACATCGTCCTGTTCAAGGTCTCCGACCGCACCCGTGACGGCGCGGGAGCACAGCAGGTCGAGGCGCTCCGCGCCGCGCTCGAGCCGCTCGCGGCATCCGTCCCCGGGGTGCTCAGCCTGCGGCTGTCGGCCGACCCGAAGACCGTCGAGACGCACTGGGATGCCGCACTCGAGACCGAGCACGCGTCGTGGGAGGACCTCGCCGCGTACCAGGTGCACCCCGAGCACGTGCGCGCGCTCGACGTCGTGAACTCGGTGGCTGCCGAGAAGGCGATCGTCGACTACGAGACGCCGTGAGCCGCGGCGGCCTCGGCCGACGCCCGGTCGGCCGCCTCCACGAGGAGCGGGGCGTTCTGCGGGGAGGGTGAGAGCTCCCCCGCCTCGATGCGCTCCGCGAGTCGCAGGATCGCCTCGTTGACGGGTGCCCGCCCGCCGATCTCGGCACGCTTCGCGACGACGTATCCGCTGAACGCGTCGAGCTCGGCCCGCCGACCCTTCTCCCAGTCCTGCAGCACGGCCACGCGCGTGTCGGGGAGCGAGAAGCGGTCGAGCACGACGTCGAGCAGGTCGAGCGCGTACTGGTCGGACTCCGGGATCTGGTCGGCCGTCTTGCCGAGGACCGGCAGCATCCGGATGCCCAGGTCGGTGGCCAGCGCGTACGCCTCGCGGGAGGCGGCATCCATGACCGGACGCACCCCGTCGAGCCCCACCGCGGTCAGCAGGGGAACGCCGAGGATCGCGGACGGAAGCATCTCGGGGATGTTGGCGATGAGCTTCATCCACTTCGACGAGCGGATGTCGTCGCTGACCTCGGTCACGCCGGCGTGCGAGAGCGCGGCGGCGACCTGCTCGAGCCGCTCGGTGCGTCGCCCGTCGATGGTGCCGACGGTGAACCACGTGCCCGACGGCGGCACCTGGCGGACGACGATTCCGGGTTCGAACATGTTCGCGGCGATGCCGAGCACCGCGCCCACCGAACGACGGGCGCCGAGGATCTCCGAGACCGCGTCGATCGTCATGCCGTTCTGCAGTCCCACCATCACCGAGTCGTCGCGCATGACGGGCTTCATGAGCTCGCACACCCACCGGGTGTCGTACGTCTTCACCGACGTGAACACGAGGTCGAAGGCGGTGCGCATCTCGGCGACCTGGCACAGGTGGTACGCATCCACGGGCGTGACCTGCGTCTCGTCCGGCAAGTGCACGGTGAGGCCGTCGGCGCGCATCGCCTCGACGTGGGCCGGCCACTGCTCGATGAAGGTGACGTCCAGCCCGGCGCGGATGAAGTCCGCGCCGATCGACGCGCCGTTCGCCCCGGTGCCGACGACGGCGATGCGCAGTCGCGAGAGATCCATTGTTGCTCCTCCTCGATGAGTGGGTTCGTCGCCGCCCTGGCGACGGGTCAGGCGGATGGCGCGCGCTCGCGAAGCTCGGCGATGCGAGCCGTGAGTGCGGGCCGCAGGTGGGTGCCCGGCGTCAGGCGGCCGGCCTCGATCTCCGCGGCGAGCTCGACCACGGCCCGGTTCACCGTCGCCGTCTCGCCGAACCGCGCCAGCGTGTCGACGACCGCGCCGTTGATCTGGCCGACCTCGGCCCGTCGTCCCTTCGACCAGTCCTGCAGCACGGTCGACCGCGAATGCGGCAGCACGTACTCGGCGAGCAACTCGTCGAGGACGGTCGCGACGTAGGTCTCCGGCGACGACGCGGCCGCCCCCGTCATCCCGAAGATGGGCCGGATCCGCAGGCCCATGAGCTGCGCCGCGCGGATCGCCTCGTTCCCGGCCTCCAGCATCACCTCGCGCATGCCGTCGAAGCGCGCGCACTCGGCGATGGACAGGTCGAGGATGGCCGACGGCACCAGCTCCGCGGCGTTCAGCACCAGCTTCATCCACTTCGCGGAGGCGATGTCATCGGTGACCTCGACGACGCCCGCATGCCGGAGGACGGCGGCCGCCGTCGCGACGTGGCGCTCACTCGCGGGATCGGGCGCCCCGACGGCGAACCACGAGCGGTCGTGGCCGGAGTGGCGCATGACGACGCCCGGGGTCTCCATCGCCGCGGTGACCTCGATGACCGCGCCGAGGGCCCGATGCGGACCCATGATCTCGACGATGTCATCCGCGGTCATCCCGTTCTGGACCCCGACCACCACGCCGTCGTCCGCGACGTACGGCTTGATCAGCTCGCACGCCCATCGCGTGTCGTAGGCCTTGACGAGCAGGAGCACGACATCGAACCGCTCGCGCAGCTCGGCCGCCTCGCACAGGTGCAGGACGCGCACCTCGGTGACCTCGACGTCGCTCGGCAGTTCGACACGCACTCCCTGCGCGCGGATCGCCTCGACGTTCGCCGGCCACTGGTCGACGAAGGTGACGTCCAGGCCGGCGCGGGCGAGATCGGCCCCGATGCCCGAGCCGTTCGCACCCGTGCCGAGCACCGCGATCCGCAGCCCTTCCAGCTCCGCGGCATCCGTCACCCGCCGGTTCATGTCGCCACCACCCCGAGCAGCTCGGTCAGGTTGTCGACGCCGGCGGCGCGCCGACCGGACTCGATCTCGCGCGCGAGTTCGGCGACGCGTGCGTTGTACGGGGCTGCACCGCCGAGGCGTTCGGCCTCGCGGGCCACGAGCCCGTTGAGTTCCTCGACCTCGCTGCGCCGACCCTTCCGCCAGTCCTGGAGGACGGTGGTGAGGGTGCTCGGCAGCGTGTAGACGTCGAGCACGATCTCGAGCAGCCGATCGGCGTAGTGGTCCGCATCGACGAGATCCGCCTCGGTCATGCCGAAGATCGGCACGAGCCGGTTGCCGGCGTCGAGCGAGGTCCGGACGGCCTCCCGGCCGGCGCGCACCATGAAGTCGCGCATGCCGGGCACGCGCACGGCGTCGTCGAGGGGCAGGTCGAGGATGGCCGACGGCACCAGCTCGGCGGCGTTGACCACGAGCTTCATCCACTTCGACGAACGGATGTCGCCGGAGACCTCGACCCGGCCCGCGGCCCGCAGCACGCCCGCCACCCCTTCCGCCCGCATGGCGGTCGCGGGATGGATGCCGCCGACTGCGAACCACGTCTCGTCGGGCGGGTTCTGCCGCTCCACCACGCCCGGCTCGAACATGTTCGCGGCGATCTCGATCACCGCCCCGATCGTGCGATGCGGCCCGACGATATCGGCGATGTCGTCGATGGTCATCCCGTTCTGCACGCCGACGACGAGGCCGTCGTCGGCGAGGACGGGCCTGATGAGCTCGCACGCCCAACGGGTGTCGTACGCCTTGACGACGAGGAAGACCAGGTCGAACGGCTCGCGCAGCTCCGCCACGTCGCACACGTGGTGAACCTGCACCGGCGTGACCTCGGTGCGGTCCGGCATCTCGACTCGGATGCCGCTGCGTCGCATCGCCTCGACGTGCGCGGGCCACTGCTCGATGAACGTCACGTCGTGGCCGGCGCGCGTGAGGTCGGCGCCGATGGCGGCCCCGTTCGCCCCGGTGCCGAGCACCGCGATGCGCGGTGCGTCCGCCATCCGGTCAGGCCCTCCGCGAGACGCGCCGACGTCGCTTGGACCGCGCGACCGCATAGAGGATGGCGGCGGCGAGGATCAGGACGCCCTGGAGGATGTACTGCCACATCTGGTCGAGCCGCAGGAACACCGTGGCGTTCAGCACCTGGACGAGCAGCATCGAGCCGAACAGCGTGCCCACGAAGGTCCCTCGTCCGCCCAGGAGGCTCGTACCGCCGAGGACCACCGCCGTGATGCTCGAGAGCGTGTACGCGACGCCCTGCGACGGGTCGCCCACGCCGATCTGCGTCATGAGCATGATCGCGCCGAGGAACGTGAGCACCGAGGTCGCCACGTACGCGAGCACGATCGTCGGGTTGATCTCGACGCCGACGCGTCGCGCGGACTCCTCGTCGGAGCCGGCGGCGCGCAGGTGCCACCCCCACGGGGTGCGGCGGAGCGCGTACTCGAGCCCGATGACGACGAGCACCAGCACGATGAATGCGACCGGGATCGGACCGAGCTTTGTGGTGATCGCCCGCGACACGTCGGCGTTGATGTAGCCGTCCGCGGTCGGGCGGAGGATGAAGCTCATGCCCTGCAGCGCGATGTAGACCGTCAGCGTGGCCGCGATCGCGGTGAACTTCACGTACCTGATCAATGTGCCGTTGACGAGCCCGACGATGATCGAGGCGCCGAGCATCGCAGCGAAGCCGAGCAGGATCGACGTCGTGGGCGTCTCGTTGAGGATGAAGAAGGACCCCACCACGACGAGGAAGCCGACGAGCGGCCCCACGGACAGGTCGATGCCGCCCGTGAGCAGCGCGATCGTCTGGCCCATGGCGATGAAGCCGAGCGCCGAGACGAGCAGCAGCATCGAGGAGATGTTGAACGCCCCGAGGTAGCGGTCGTTCTGCGCGAAGATGAATGCGCCGAGCAGCACCATGACCGCGACCAGCAGGACGGCGGGCGCGTAGTCGCCCTGGACGAAGCGGCGGATCTTCGCGCGGCGGACCGCGGTGCGCTCGTCCATCTCGGCGTCGGCGATGTCCTCCACGCCGACGGTCTGCGTCGTCGAGCTCACGGCGGCGTGGATCATCCGCTCCTCGGTGAGGTCGTCCCCTCGGAGCACGTCGACGACGTGTCCGCGCGACATGACGATGACGGTGTCGCACAGGCCTTCGAGTTCCTTGGCGTCCGACGACGCGACGATGACCGGGATGCCGGACGCGGACACCTCGCGGAGGATCTGGTAGATCTCGGCGCGGGCGCCGACGTCGACGCCCTGCGTCGGCTCGTCGGCGAGCACCAGCTCCGGCTCGGACAGCAGCGCCCTGGCCACCATGACCTTCTGCTGATTGCCGCCCGAGAGCGACGACACGGGCGCATCGAGCGAGGCGGCCTTCACCGACAGCGAACCGAGAGTGTCGCCGACCATGCCGAGCTCGCGCTTGCGGTTCAGGAGCCGGGCGGTGCGGAACCGGGTGAGCGCCGAGACAGCCGCGTTCTCGCGGACGGTGAGGCGCATCATGAGTCCCTCGCTGAGGCGATCGGCCGGCAGGTAGGCGGCCTCACTGAGGAGGCGCTTCGCTGTGACCCGGGTGCCGTCGATCGAGACGGTGCCGTCGAAGTGGGAGAGCCCGGCGAGCGAGCGCAGCAGCTCGCTCTGCCCGTTGCCGACGACGCCGGCCACGCCGATGATCTCGCCGCGCCGGGCGGTGATGGAGACGTCCTTGAAGCCGGGACCGGTGAGCCCTTCGACGATGAAGTTGGGTGCCTCGTCGGCGGGCCCGTCGTGCTTCGGAGGGAAGGTCGAGTCGAGCTGCCGCCCGACGATGAGCGAGAGGAGCTCCCGGTCGGAGATCTCGTCGACGATCGCGGTCGCGCGAAGTCGCCCGTCGCGCAGGACGGTCACGCGGTCGGCGAGCTCTCGGACCTCCGCGAGCCGATGGGTGATGTAGACGACCGAGGTCCCGGCGGCGACGAAGTCGCGCACGAGCCCGAACAGCATGCGGACGGCCTCCTCGCCGAGCGGCGCGGTGGGCTCGTCGAGGACGAGCAGCGCGGGCTTCACGGCGATCGCCTTCGCGATCTCGAGGAGGTGCTTCTGGGCGACCGAGAGCGCCTCGACCCGGTCGGAGAGGTGCACGCGCAGGTTCACCCGCGCGAGAAGGGAGCGCGCGGACTCCTCGCGCGACGGGGCGTCCGCGAAGACCGACGCCGGCAGCGCCACGAGGAGGTTCTCGAACACCGTCATGTCCGGGAGCACCGCCGGGTGCTGGTGGACGAACGCGATGCCGAGCCGGGTCGCGTCGCGCGGGTCGATGCCGTCGATGGCCTCTCCGCGGAAGACCATCGAGCCGGCGTCGGGACGGATCGTTCCTGTGGCCACGTTCATGAGCGTCGACTTGCCGGCGCCGTTCTCGCCGAGCAGCGCATGGACCTCGCCCGGGCGCACCTCGAGGGAGACGTCGGTCAGCGCAGCGACGCCGCCGAAGCTCTTCGAGATGCCGGACATGACGAGCGTGGCGACCGTGGTCGGGGCTTCGGCGGCTTGCATGTTCACGTGAGGATCCTCACTCCGGGCTCGGGATCGGGTTCGGGTGGTTCGTTGGTCTCCCGGCCCGCCGCTGGGCAGCGGGCCGGGAGACCGTGAGGTGACGGATGCCGCTACTCGAGCAGCGCGGCCTGCTCGTCGGCGTCCATCTCGGCGGACAGGTAGATGTCGCCGGGGAGGTCGTCACGGCACTGGACCTCGTTCGGGTCGCCGTCGACCGAGTCCTCGAACTGCGGCGCCTCGAAGACGGTCTCCGAGGGGATCTCGCCGCCCGTGGCACGTGCCACGGCGTGCTGCACGGCCAGGCGCACGTTGTCGTTGCCGGTGGCCACGGTGGTCAGCTTGAAGTCCGGGTTGTCCGGCGACTTCTCCTGCCAGAAGCAGGCGAGGACGTTGCCGTCCGACGTGGCGAGCGCGGGGATCGAACGGCCGCTCTTCTCGAACTCGGGCAGCGCGCCGACGAGCGACGGGCCGAAGTCGGAGACGATGACGTCGATCTGGTCGTACTTCGCGATCGCCGCGGTGAGCACCTGCTGGGTCAGCGCGGGGTCCCAGTTGGTGACCTCGTAGGGCTGCTCGCCGATGAACTCGTACTTCGGGTCCGTGAGGACGGACTCGAACCCCTCGCGCTCATCGAGGCCCTGGCTGTTGCCGGCCGGACCGCTGAGGAAGAGGATGTTGGCGCCGTCGGGGAAGTTCGCCTGGATCCACTCGCCCCAGGCCACGCCGTCGGCCACGAAGTCGGCGCCGACCCAGATGTCGTAGTCCACGCCGTCCTCGCCGCCCGGGTCGACCCGGTACGGGACCGTCACGACGCCCGCCTCATAGGCGCTGCGCAGTGCCGGGAGCATGGCCTCGCCGGCATCCGGGAACACGACGATCGCGTCGGCGCCCGAGGCGACCATGCCCTGGATGTCGGAGATGGCCTTCTGGGTGTCGCCCTGACCGTCGGCGTACAGGTACTCGACGACGCTCGGGCACTTCTCGACCTCGGCCTGGCCGGCCGCGGTCGTGACGAGTCGCCAGCTGTTGCCGCCGAAGCCGTCGAGCAGGCCGACGACGGCCTCCTCGGGGCCGCACCAGGCGGGAGCGCCCTCGACCGAGGTGCCGCCCTCTTCGGCGGCCTCGTCGGCCCCGCCCGAGGAACAGCCCACCAGGGCCAGTGCCGAGACGCCCGCGACGGCGATCGCCGTGGCGATTCTGCGGTGAATCATGTTGTCCTCCATATCCGCGCGACCGCCATGTCGCACGATTCTCTTGGTGCACCTCGCTCCGTAGGAGCGGGGGTCTCAGGGTGTGGCCGGCGCCGAGGCATCCGACCTTGCAGCGAGTCTTCGGCGCAGCGCGGCCCAGTCCACGGTGTAGATGGCCACGCCGATCGCGAGCGCCGCCGCCTGCACCAGCGTGCGGACCGCGAACGGCACGCCCAGGGCGAGCACGAACTGGTCGAGCTGGCTGAGGAACAGCGCCGCGACGACGGTGGCAACGGGATAGCCGCGGCCGCCGAGCAGGGACGTGCCGCCGAGCACCACGACCGCGACCGACGTCAGCAGGTACGTGTTGCCCTGGAACGCCGTCGGCTGGTTGGTGATGCCGGCGAGCAGGATGCCGGCCGTCGCGAACAGCAGCTGCGCCCAGACGTAGGCGGCTCCGCGGTGCGTCCGGTACTTGAGCCCGGTCGCCCGTGCCGCTGCCGGGCTGGCGCCCACCGCCTCGAAGCGTCGACCCGCGACCGTTCGCTTGACGAGGATCGCGACGACGAGCAGCACGACCAGCGCGATGAGCAGGGCGTTCGGGATGCCGAAGGTGCGACCGCCCGCGATGGAGCTGAGCAGTCGCGTGGTCGTGCGGGGGATGCCGCCGGAGATGCCGAGCACGGCGCCGAAGAGGAGCGCGTTGGTGCCGAGCGTCGCGATGATCGGGTTGAGGCCCAGTCGGCCCACCATGAACCCGTTGAGCAGGCCGGCGCCGATCGCCCAGGCGTAGACGGCGAGGATCGCCGGCACCAGCATGGAATCGTCCTGGTTCGGGATGTGCGTCGAGAGCACGACCGCCAGCGACACGGCACCAGGCACCGAGAGATCGATGCCGCCCTGCTGCACGACCAGCATCTGGCCGAGTCCCACGATCGCGAGGACCGACGCGAACGGCAGCATGCCGAGGACCGCGCCCTGCGAGACGCTGCTCGGGGCGATGGCGAAGCCGAGGATGACGAGCACGACGAGCGAGACGGCCATCGTCAGCAGTCCCTTGGACACGCCGAAGCGCGCACTTGTCAGGCGCCGAGGTGTCGATTCGTCGGTCATGCTCTCCCCTTCGAAAGTCATCCCGTCGTCCGGCCCGACCGAACGAAGTGTTGAGCCACACTTTATGGATTTCCCGCGGTGTTCACAAGCGTTGTAGGTAACGATTCCGCCCGGAACCCGTTGCGGAGGCCGATGAGGGTCGCGGCCGTCCACTGCACGAAGGCCGCTTCCCACCGCGCCCAGAACCTCTGTGAGAGTCGAAAGCCCCGCGAATCCGCGCAAGCGTGACCACCGCGCCGAGCCATTCGCTTCGTCGCGGCCGACGAGCGATGGCCGCCTCGCTGGCCGTACGCTAATGTTTACCTCAACTGAACAACGCCGTTCGAAAGAGGTTCACATATGAACACTGACCAGCAGCGCCGGGCGCTCGTCGTCGGGGCGACCGGGATCGCGGGACAGACGGTCTCGCGCCAACTCGTCGACGCCGGCTGGGAGGTGCACGGCCTCGCACGACGCGCACGACGCCTACCCGACGGCGTGACGCCCGTACAGGTGGACCTGCTCGACGCCGAGGCCACCCGGGCAGCGCTCGCGGGCCTTCGGCCGGAGGTCGTCATCATCACCGCCTGGATCCGCAAGGACACCGAGGCCGAGAACATCGAGGTCAACACCCGGACGCTGCGCAACCTGTTCGCCGCGCTCGAGCCCGACGGCGGCGTCCGTCATGTCGCGCTCCTCACCGGCCTCAAGCACTACCTGGGCCCGTTCGAGGACTATGCCACGGGTGTCAAGGCCGAGACGCCGTTCCACGAGTCCGAGCCCAGGCTGCCCAACCCGAACTTCTACTACGCGCAGGAGGACGAGCTGTTCGCGGCCGCCGAGCGCATGGGCTTCACCTGGAGCGTGCACCGCTCGCACACCATCTTCGGCTTCGCCGTCGACAACGCCATGAACATGGTGCTCACGCTCTCCGTCTACGCGACCATCTGCAAGGAGCTCGGTCGGCCGTTCGTCTTCCCCGGCTCGGTAGCGCAGTGGAACTTCGTCACGGACGTCACGGATGCCGACCTGCTCGGCGAGCAGCTCGTCTGGGCGTCGACGCACCCGGAGGGCGAGGACGAGGCCTTCAACATCGCGAACGGCGACCAGTTCCGGTGGCGCTGGCTCTGGCCGCAGATCGCCGCGTACTTCGGCGTGGACTGGGAGGGCCCCGGCGAGACGCCGCGCACGCTCGTCGAGTCGATGACGGATGTCGCACCCGAGGTGTGGCGCCGCATCGCCGAGCGTGAGGGCCTGGCGGAAGCCGACGTGACGAAGCTCGCGTCGTGGTGGCACAGTGACAGCGACCTCGGTCGCGAGGTCGAGTGCATCACCGACATGACCAAGAGCCGCGAGGCGGGATTCCTCGGCTTCCGCTCCACGCCGAAGAGCTTCTTCGACAAGGTCGAGCGGTACCGCGAGGCGAAGCTGCTCCCCTGAGCGGCGACGACGAGGGGGCGGCGGGACCATCTCGTCCGCCGCCCCCTCGACGTGCCCGACTCGCGTCGGCCGACTCAGGCGGACGCGGTGAACTCGATGTGGGCCTTGATGTTCTCGGCGGGCCGCTGCGCGGCCTCGAGGGCCTGGGTCGCCTCGTCGACCGTGAAGCGGCTCGTGACGAGGGACGAGAGGTCGATTCCCGACTGCGCCATGAAGCGCAGGGTCTCGGGCCACACTCCCGGCGACCCGATCGAGCCGGTGATCGTCAGCTCCTTCGACTGGATCAGGCCGAGCTTCGCCGGCGCCTCGCGTCCGACGTCGATCCCGATGTACCCGATGCGCCCCTTGAACGCGGCGATCTCGAGGGCCCGAGCCATCACCTCCGGCCGACCGCTCGCCTCGATCACGACGTCGGCGCCCCGACCGTCGGTCTCCGCGGCGAGGAGGTCGTCGAGGTCGGCCGGGTCGACCGCCCGGTGGGCGCCGAGCGCGACCGCCTGGTCACGGCGCGACGCACTGGGCTCCGCCACGATCGTCTTCGCGCCGAGCGCCGCCGCTGCGGCCGTCACGCACAGGCCGATGGGGCCGGCGCCGAGCACGACGAGCGTGTCGCTCGCGTTCACGTTGCCGACGCGCATGAGCGCGTAGTACGCGACGCTGAACGGCTCGACGAGCGCGCCGTTCGTCCACGACACCCCGTCGGGCAGCCGGTGCAGCCAGCCTTCCTTCGCGACGAAGAACTCGGCGGCCGCACCGCTGATCGAGAACCCGAAGTGGTCGTCTCCGATGACGCATTCGCCGACGACACGGTCGCCGGGCGCGAGGCCGGTCACCTTGGAGCCCACCGCCACGACCTCGCCGGACCACTCGTGCCCGGGGATGATCGGGTACTCGAACGGGATGATGTACCGACCCTCGAGCAACTCGATGTCGGAGTGGCAGACCCCGACCGATCGGGCTGCGACGAGCACTTCGTCGTCGGCGATCTCCGGAACCGGGAGCTCCTGGACCGCCGGGGTGCCGACGGCGGTGTACTGCAGTGCCTTCATGACTCTCTCTCCTGGGTTGCTCATTCGGCCCGGACGAGGACCTTGACCTGGTCGCCGGTCGGCGAGAGCAGCGTCTCGAACCCCTTCTCGACGATGTCGGCCATGTCGATGCGGGCGCTGACCACCTTCTCGACGTCCATGCGGCCGCGCCCGATGAGGTCGATGATGCGCGGCCAGTCGGTGACGGGATAGCACCAGGTGCCACGGAGCGTGATGTCGCGTTCCGACAGCACCATCGGATCGATCGCTGCGGGCTTGGTGTGCAAGCCCGTCTGCGAGATGTCGCCTGAGGCGCGCACCGACGCGAGCGCCGTCTGCAGCGCGATCTCGTTGCCGGAGCATTCGATCACCGCGTCGACGCCGATGCCGCCGGTGCGGTCCTTCAGCTCCGCCGCGACATCCGTCGAACGCGGATCGAGCAACTCGCCCACGTCGAGCGAGCGGGCCAGCTCCTGCCGCTTCGGGTTGACCTCGGACATGTACACCGTCGCGCCGAGCGAGGCGGCGTAGAGCGAGGCGAGCGCCCCGATCGGCCCGAGTCCCGTGACGAGGACGGTGTCGCCGGGGCGGACACCTGCCCGGTCGACGCCGTATGCGGCGACCGCCGTCGGCTCGACGAGCGCACCCTGGATGTCGCTCATGGAGTCGGGCAGCCTCGCGACCTTCGACTCCGGCACGACGCACTGCTCGGCGATGCCGCCCCACGCGTCGCTCAGGCCCACGCACGCCATGGACGTGCAGAGATGGTTCAGCCCGCGACGGCAGAAGTAGCACGCGCCGCAGAACAGCAACGGCATGACGGACACCCGGTCGCCCACGCGGACGGAGGTCACCTCGGCGCCGACCTCGAGCACCTCACCCGAGAACTCGTGCCCGAGGATCTGCGGAGCGGTCGACCCGTTGAGCGGATGCGGCTCCGTGGGAATCACGATCGGCCCGACCGCGTACTCGTGCAGGTCGGTCCCGCAGATACCGCACCAGTACGGCTTCAGTCGCACCTCGTTCGGCCCGACCGACGTCGGTTCCGCGACATCCTCGACCCGGATGTCCTTCGCGTCGTGGAAGACGGCTGCTCTCATGGCACTCGGCCACCTTTCTGTGTTCGGGTGCGCGCGTCGCGGTCGGTCGCGGCGGCGACGGGGTTCAGGAGGATCGGGTGGGGTCGAACAGGACCTTGCCTCGGATCTCGCCGCCGGCGAGCCGGGCGAGCTGGTGCGGCACCTCGTCGAGCGGATGGACGGCCTCGACGAGCTCGTCGCCGAGATCCGTGGTCGCGAGGATCTCGAGGGCGGGCGCGAGGTCCTCGCCGCAGATGTGCGCGACCGTCGTGGCGATCGTCACCTCGTTCATCACCAGGCGGTGGACGTCGAGGTCCTGGTGCGCCGACGGCAACCCGACGCCGAGGATCGTCCCACCCTGTCGGACGAGGTCGAGCGCGACCGAGAGCTGGCCGGGCGCCCCGGTCGCCTCGATCACGACGTCGGCCCCGCCCGTGCCCACGACGGCGCGCAACGCGGGGACGAGGTCGTCGTCGACCGGCACGACCCGGGTGGCGCCGAGCCGCAGCGCGCGGTCGAGTCGATCGCCTGCGAAGTCCACGACGGTGATGTCGGCATCGACCAGCGACACGAGTCCCGCGAGGATGAACGTGCCGATCGCGCCCGCGCCGAACAGGATGACGCGATCGCCGTCGCGCGCGCCGGCGCGCCGCGCGGCGTGCAGGCCGACGGCGAGCGGCTGCGCGACGCCGGCATCGTCGAGCGAGCATCCCGGCGGGATCGGGACGAGCGTCGAGGTCTCGACGGCGACGTACTCGGCGAGGCCGCCGTCGACGTTGAGCCCGTGGGTGACGTAGTGCGCGCACAAGTTGGTGCGGCCCTCCCGGCATCGGTCGCACTCCCCGCATGAGACGCCGGCACCGGATGCCACGTGGTCGCCGACCGCGAAGCCGTCGACCGGCCCCCCGGGCAGGTCGACGATCTCGCCGACGAACTCGTGGCCGATGACCAGCGGACCCGTGTGCCCGCTGTTGGGGTGGACCCGGTCGATGGGGAAGATGATGGGGCCGGACTTCCACTCCGTGGCATCCGTGCCGCAGATGCCGCTGCGCAGCACCTTGACGAGCGCCTGGCCCTCACGGGCGATCGGGATGGGCCGCTGCTCGACGCGCACGTCGCCGCGACCGTGGTAGACGGCGGCGTCCATCGTCCCGACGGGCGTCGTCATCCCTCCTCCGACGGGTCGTCGCGCCGACCCCACGTCGTGTTGAGGTGCGACTGGGAGTCACGCGTGAGGTTCAGGGGACCGCCGACCGCGTGGTACCGCGGGCCGGCGACGAGCAGCTCCTCTGCCGGGAACTTGGTGATGACCTCGCATCCGTGCGCGGTCACGACCACCTCCTCCTCGATTCGCGCTGCGCCCCAGCCATCGGCCGACGGCCAGTACGTCTCGAGCGCGAACACCATGCCCTCCTCGATGACCTCCGGGTGATCGAACGAGACCAGCCGGGAGAAGATCGGCTTCTCCCAGATCGAGAGCCCGACGCCGTGACCGTACTGCAGCGCGAATGCGGCTTCCTCGTCGGGGAACCCGAACTCCTGCGCCTTCGGCCAGACCGACACGATGTCCGCCGTCGTCGCGCCCGGCCGGACCAGCGCGATGGCCCGGTCCATGTACTCGCGGGCCCGGGTGTACGCGTCGCGTTGCGCCGAACTCGCCGAGCCCACTGCGAAGGTGCGGTAGTAGCACGTGCGGTAGCCGTTGTAGCTGTGCAGGATGTCGAAGAATGCCGGGTCGCCCGGCCGGATGAGCCGGTCGGAGAAGACGTGCGGGTGCGGCGAGCACCGTTCTCCCGAGATGGCGTTCACGCCCTCGACGTACTCGGATCCGAGGTCGTACAGCGTCTTCGCGACGAGTCCGACCGCCTCGTTCTCGCGCACGCCCGGGCGGAGGAACTGGTAGAGGTCCTCGTACGCGGCATCCACCATCGAGGCGGCCTGGGTGAGGAGTCGGATCTCGTCGCCGGTCTTGATGCGGCGCGCCTCCAGGAACACCTGCTGGCCGTCGACGACCTGAATGCCCTCCCGCTGGAGGGCGAACAGGATGGGCAACTCGATCACGTCGACGCCGAGCGGCTGGTTGGCGATGCCGAACTTCTCGAGTTCGCGCTTGATCTTCTTCGCCACCCCCTCGGCGATCTCCGCGTCGGGCGGGAAGGCGCCGCGGAGCGTCGAGATGCCGGCACGCGCGCCGCTCTCCAGGCGAGGCCGTTTCGCGCCCTCGTGCGGCGCGTCCGGGTCGGCGTCCATCTCGGTCGTGGTCACGTCGAGCCATGGGTTGTAGAGCTTGTGGTGCTTGGCCGCCGAGCCGAAGTCCCACGAGATCGGATCGCTGTTGCGCGTCAGCAGGCTGAATCGGATGAGCTTGTCCATCGCCCACGTGCCGATGTGCGTGGCGGTCATGTACCGGATGTTCGAGAAGTCGAAGGCCAGGAGCGCACCCAGGTCGGACCGCTCGAGTTCGGCCTTGAGGCGCGCCAGCCGGTCGTCGCGCAGTCGGTCGAAGTCGACCCGCGCCTCCCAGTCGACCGAGTTCATTCCCGTCGTGCCCGTGCTCTTCATGTTGATCGCTCTCTCGGTGTAGGGCCGACCTCGCTAGACGAGGATCATGCCGCCTTCGATGGGGATGATCTGCCCGGTGATGTAGTCCGAGTCGGCCGCGGCCAGGAAGACGCCGGTCGGCACGATGTCGGTCGGGTCGGCGGGACGGCCGAGCAGGATGCCGCTCGACATGGAGTCGAACCCGTTCTGGCCCTCGCCGATCTCCTCGAGCTCCCTGTCGAGCTTCGTCCACAGCGGCGTGGCGACGACGCCGGGCGCGAATCCGTTCACCGTGATGCCGTGCTCGGCGAGTGCCCGCGCACCCGCCTGCGTCAGGGAGATGACGGCGGCCTTGGCCGCGCTGTACGGCGCGAAGCTCGAGAAGCCCTGACGACCGGCGATGGAGGCGGTGTTGACCACCTTGCCACCGCCGCCCTGGGCGATGAACCGCCTCGCCGCCTCCTGGGTGCCGATGAGGACCCCGAGTGCGTTCACCCGCATGACCAGCTCGAAGTTCGACTCCGTGATGTCGAGGAACTTCATGGGCGAGTTCATCCCGGCGTTGTTGAAGTAGGCGTCGAGCCGGCCGTAGCGCTCCACGGCGTGCGCGATGCCGCCCCGCACCGCCTCGCGATCGGTGACGTCGACCCGCACCGCGCTCGCCGTGCCTCCCGACGCCGCGATCTCACCGGCGAGCGACTCGGCCGCATCGAGGTTGAGGTCGGCGATGACCGCGTTCGCGCCCTCCGCCGCGAATCCGGTCGCCAGCGCCGCGCCGATGCCGGATGCGCCGCCGGTCACGATGATCGTGCGGCCCTCGAGACGTCGGGTCATCTGGATGCTCCCTTGCTTCCCACATCCGGCCGGGGCCGGACGGCGTCATCGCCATGTGTTCACTATAACTGAACTTAGACCCTTCTGTTGGGTCAAATCAAGTGAACAGGCCGCAGTGCGCGACGACCCCTTCGTGGCCGCATCGAGGCACGTTCGATGACCGGAAACGTGCGGTTTCGCGCGCATTCACCGCGCTGCCGCGTCCGGCCCGGGGCCTTGCAGGATCAGGCGATGTGGTGTTGAGTCTGAGTGCAATCCGTTCAGTGAAGCGCTCGTCTCGGCGCATCATCCGGGCACGACACGAGGGAGTGGAAATGGCATTCACGGTCAACGGCGTCCACCACGTCGGCATCACCGTCCGCGACATGAAGCGATCGTTCGAGTGGTACTCGCGGATGTTCGGCTTCGAGCCCGGGCCCGTCAACCACGGCTCGGGACCCGAGCTCGAACGCGGCGTGCAGGTCGAGGGCGCCGAGCTGTCGTTCTCGATGATCCGCGTCGGGAACGTCAACATCGAGTTCCTCGAGTACCACCATCCCGAGGGCAGGGACTGGGACCGCGCCAACGGCGACGTCGGTTCCTCGCACATCTGCTTCATCGTCGACGACATGCAGTCGGCGTACGACGATCTCATCGGCAAGGGCGCCGTGTTCAACGGTCCTCCCGTCACGCTCACCGACGGCGACCTGGCGGGATCGCAGTGGGCGTACCTGCGCGACCCCGACGGGATCCAGCTCGAGATCTGGCAGTATCCGAAGGAGTCATGAGTGAGCCGGCTCGCGGGCGGCGTACGCCCGCGAGCCGGCTCCAGCGCTCACTCGTCCTCGGTGTACTGGTACGGATTCGCGATCTGCTCGTCCTCGGGGATCTGCGGGTGCATCCACTCGTCCCACGCCTGCTCGCCGAGGCTGCTGCGCACGTGCTCGACGGATGCCGCGACCTTGTCGCGAACGGGCGCGAGCGGCAGGTCGATCCGCTTGCCGTCGTACTTCACCACCTTGCCGTTCACCACGACGGTGTGCACGTCGGCCGTGCCGGCCTGGTAGACGACGTGGGCGTAGGGGTTGAGGATCGGGGTCATGGCGGGCGACTCGTCGTTCTTGATGAGCACCACGTCGGCCTTCTTCCCGACGGTCAGCGATCCGAGCCTGTCGGTCATGCCGAGCGTCGTCGCACCGCCCATCGTGGCCTGCCACACCACGTCCTCGGCGCGGAGTCGATTGACGTTGACGGTGTCGCCCTTGGACTGCGCCTCGAGGTGGTCGCGTGAGCGGAACGCACTGAGCGTGGCCCGCATCGCCGAGAAGAAGTCGGCGCTCCACCACACGCTCGTGTCCATCGACAGCGACGCGGGGATGCCGTACTTGCGGATCTCCCACGTGGACGGGTACCCCTGCCCCGCGCTCTGCTCGCTCTCGGTGGAGACCGACACCGTGCCGCCGGTGGCCGCGATCTTCTGGTAGCTCTCCGGGCCGAGCGATGCGGCGTGGACGTAGGTGACCTTGTCGGTCATCCACCCTCCGTCGTACATGCTCGAGATGCTCTGGTCGGTGGTGGCGCCCCAGACCCCGGCGTGCGTCGTGACCCGCAGGTCGAGCTCGCGGGCCGCCCTGAACGCATCCGCTTCGGGGAATTCGTCGCTGGCCGGGACGTCGAACGCGAGTTGGAGCCCGAGCATGTCGTCGGGCGCGTTGAAGTGGTCGGTGACGAACTTCCGGAACTCGGGGCTGTTCGCCCATTCCCACGGCGCGCCGAGGTAGTTGCCGTAGGCGAGCACGAACCGCCCGGGGATCTCGCGGAACGCCTGCAGGGCCGCCTCCCCGTACTCGGGGGTGCGGAGTGCGTGCGACCAGTCGAGCGTGGTCGTGACGCCCTGGTCGATCGACTCGAGTGCGCTGAGCAGGTTGCCCGCGTAGATGTCCTCCGGACGGAAGACCTCGCCCCAGGTCAGGTAGTAGAACACGAAGTACTGGCTCAGCGCCCAGTCGCCTCCGTAGCCGCGGAGGGCCGTCTGCCACATGTGGCGGTGCGTGTCGATCATGCCGGGCATGACGATGCCGCCCGAGGCGTCGATCTCGAGGGTGCCCTCCGGCACCTCGAGCTTCGGGCCGACCCCGGTGATGGTATCCCCGTCGATGAGCACGTCGGCGTTCTCGAGCACGCCCTGCGAATCGACGGTGATCACCGTCGCGTTGCGGAAGACGACGGGCCGGCCGGAGGCGAACTCCTCGGGGCGGGGTCGTGCGGATGCGTCGGTCATGGTTCCTCCTCGTTGAGTGATCCGATGCAGCGTCGCCGGGTCAGGTGATTCGCCAGCCGCGGTCGACGCAGAGATTGATGCCGGAGACGCCGCGGTTGGCGAGCAGGAACATCGTGGCGCCCACGATGTCGGCCATCGTCGCGAGGGCGCCGCCGGGCGTCCTCGACTCGTACGCGGACAGCACGCCCTCGGGCTTGCCCGCCCAGAACGGGCTGTCGCCGACGATCCCCGGGTGCAGGCCGTTCACCCGCATCGGCGCGAGCTCGAGGGCGAGCGTGCGCACGAGGCCCTCGATGCCGCCGTTGATGGTCGAGACGGTCGTCGAGCCCGGATACGGCGCGTCCTTCGCGCGCCCGCCGAAGAGCACGATGCCGGTTTCCACGGTCTCGTCCATCCGGTCGAGGAGCGTGTGCACGGTCTCCGTGTACCCGACGAGCTTCAGCGTGACGAGCCGGGTCGCGCGGGCGACGTCGTACTCGCGCACGGTGTTGGCGTCGCGTTCGATCGCGGCGAGGACCAGTCCGTGGACCTGCCCCACCTTGCGCAAACCGTTGGGGATGCCCTCGGGGTCCGAGAGGTCGACCGCGGCGCCGGCCGCGCGATCGCCGATGGATGCCGCAACGCGGCGCGCTCGATCGAGGTCGCGTCCCGTCAGGACCACGCGGTCGCCTGCGGCGACGATCTGCTTCGCGACCTCGAGCCCGATGCCCGAGGTGCCGCCCACCACGACGATCGTGCGCTCGCTCATGCCTGCTCCTCGAGTTGCTCCGCGAGGTAGGACCAGTCGCGGACGAATCGGTACGCGTGCCTCGCGGGCATCTGGGGCGACTGCGTCTCGAGCCAGCGGACGGGTGCGCCGGTCGCCTCGAAGGAGTGGATGCAGCCCACGCCCGCCCAGGCGATGTCGCCGGGCCCGAGGCGGATCGACTCCCCGTCGAACGTGGCGTCCACCTCGCCGTCGAGGATCAGGTACGCCTCTTCGAGCGGATGGTCGTGGGGTCCTGCCCTGCCGTCGGGCTCGTACTGCACCATGAACATGGTCGACAGCACCGAGCCGAGGTCGGAATCGACCATCATCTTCAGGGAGATCCCGCTGTAGACGAGCAGCGCGGTGCGCATGCTCGCGGACTGCGCGAGCAGCGCCTGCGACTGGCGACCCGGGTCCATCTGCTCGCTCGTGATGGCGCCGAAGGACCGCGTCCGGGGATCGCGCGGGTCGACTCGGATCGGGTCGCGTTCCGGCAGTTCCGGGACGCCGAACGTGTCCGATCCGTAGCGCTTCCGCGGGGGCGGGGTGAGGATGTCGGCCCAGACCGCGTCCTCGTCGCCGACCGAGCGCCACGCGTGGGGGACGCCGACCGGGATGACGCCGTAGTCGCCCGCGACCAGGTGCACCGTGGCTTCGGGGGTCGCGAGGACCACCTCCCCCTCGAGCAGGTGGAACGACTCCTCGAACGAGTGCAGGTGCGCGGGCACGGACCCGCCGGGGGCCAGCCTCGAGATTCCGAAGTCCGTGTGCGCCGCGCCGTCGTCGTAGCCGACGGCGCACCATCGCGTCAGCCCGTTCGAGCCCGGCGCGAGACCCTCCGGGATCTCGTATGCGGACGAGTCGGATCGACGGACGACGTAGCGAGCGTTCATGGGCTGCCTCCACCGGGCTGAACAACGGCGTTCAGTTCTGGTGAACAGTCCATCCGCTTGCATGGACATTGTCAAGGGTCATCCCACACACTCGCAGGGCGACGATCGGGGAATCCCCCGAACGCCGCCCCGAGTCAGGTGCGCAGTGTCACTGCACGATCGGCAGCCCCGTGGCATCCGCCGCCTGCTGCATCGAGCCCGCGTCGGTCACCTCGAGTCCGGCCTGCTCCATGATCTGCGTGGCCTGCGCGGAACGGTTGCCGGACTTGCAGTACACGACGTACTCGTCCTCGGGGTCGAGCGCGGGAACCTCCGCGGCCAGCTGGCCGGACGTGAGGTCGAGGTTGACGGCGCCGTCGAGGTGCCCGGCGGCGTACTCGCCGGGCGTGCGCACGTCGACGACGACGGTGTCGGAGTCGAGTTCGATCGGCTCGGCGGAGGCGCAGCCCGTGAGGGCGAGCGCGGCGGCGCCGGTGGCGGCGACGAGGGCGGCGCGGATGCCGCGGGCGCGGCGGATCGGACGGGTGGCGGGACGGCCCGAGGGGCGGAGGAACGAGGTCTGCATGGCTCCATAATACCCCAGGGGTATCGTCTGATAGACTGACGGCATGGCTTCCGTGAACATCACCCACGACACCATCGAGTCCACCATCAAGGACAACGACATCGTGCTGCTCGACTTCTGGGCCGAATGGTGCGGCCCGTGCCGCATGTTCGGGCCCATCTTCGAGCGCGCTTCCGAGCAGCACACCGACGTCGTCTTCGGCAAGGTCGACACCGAGGCGGAGCAGGCGCTCGCCGCGGGCTTCCGCATCACCTCGATCCCCACGCTCGTCGTGTTCCGGCAGGGCATCATCGTCTTCGCCCAGCCCGGCGCGCTGAACGCCGCGCAGCTCGAGCAGGTCATCGAGGGCGCCAAGGCCCTCGACATGGACGACGTCCGCCGCCAGCTCACCGAGCAGCAGGCCGCGCAGGCCCAGCAGGCGTGAGCCGCCTCGTCCGCTCGCTCGGGGCGCGGTCATGCGCGGTGGGCCGCGGCGAGCGCGGCATCCGCGCCGTCATCGCCGTCTTCCTCGGCGCCTTCGCGCTCAACAATCTCGACACGCCCGTCTTCGCGATCCTCGCCGGGGGGTCCGCCGCGATCGTCGCGATCGGCGCGATCACCGGATGGTGCCCGACGAGCCTGCTCGGGCGCACGCCGGCCGAGTCCGAGCCCAACACGCTCGGCTACCCCGAGGCGCGACAGCAACTCCAGCACTGACCACGGCGCGTACGCTGGGCGCATGACGGACGCGGCGACCATCGGACCGGTGACGGCGCCCGACGTGCACGTCATGTCATTCAACATCCGTCGCCGCGTTCCCGGCACCCGCCCGTCCAGCCCCGATCGGTGGGCGACGCGTCGAGCGCTCGTGCAGCGCATCCTCGCCTCCGAGCAGCCGACGATCCTCGGCGTGCAGGAGGCCCTCTCCGACCAGGTGCACGTCATCGCCGAGGGCCTGGGCCCCGGATACCGGTGGGTGGGGATGGGCCGCGACCCCTCCGGCCGCGGGGAACGCTGCCCGATCTTCTACGACGCCGACCGCCTCGACCTGACCGCCTGGCGCCAGCGGGCGCTCTCCGCGACGCCCGACCAGCTCGGGTCGCGCACGCGCTCCTGGGGCAACGTCACGCGCCGCATCCTCGTCTCCGCCGGATTCACCGACCGGGCGACCGGCGCCCGCATCGTCGCGTACAACACCCACCTCGACCACCTGTCCTGGCGGTCGCGCCTCCAGTCCGCGCGCCTCATCGTGGAGCTCGTCGAGGCCTCGCACGCCGCCGATCCCGAGGCGGCCATCGTCGTCACGGGCGACTTCAACGCGAACGAGCGCTCCGCGGTCCACCGCAGCCTCACCGCCGACGGCATGCTGCGCGATGCGTGGGAGGCGGCCGCCGAGCAGGTCACGCCGCAGTGGGGCACCTATTCCGGGTACCGCCGACTGCGCCGCGGCGGCCCGCGCATCGACTTCGTCCTCGTCGGGCGGGGCGTCGAGGTCGCGCGGGTCGGCATCAACGCCACGCGGTTCGACGGGCGCGCGGCATCCGATCACGAACCCGTGCAGGCGGTCGTCAGGCCGCCGGCCGCCGCCCACGACCACGACCACGCCCACGACCACGACCACGACCACGACCACGAGGAGACCTGATGCGCGAGCTCTGGGAGGGCATCCGCCGCCGGGCGAACGGTCCGGCGGAGATCGCCGCCGACGTCCTCCGGCTCATCGGCGCCCTGTGCATCCCCATCGCCGCGATCGGCTGGGGCCCGCTGGGGGGCGTGAGCCTCGCGTTCGCCACCGGCGGGATGGTGGTTCCCCGCGCGCTTCGCGTGCGACCGGGGTTCGACATCGCCTTCGGCGTCGTCACGCTCATCGCGGTGTGGAGCAGCGTCACCGACCTCTACGTCACCGTGAAGTGGTGGGACCTGCCCGTGCACCTGCTCCTGAACGGGCTCGTCGCCGCGATCGGCTACCTGCTGCTGGTGCACTTCCGCATCGTCGCGGACGCCGACACGCTCCCCCGCCCGCTGGCGTCGACGGCCATCGTCACGACCGCATTGGGGCTGTCGTTCGGCGTCTTCTGGGAGATGTTCGAGTGGTTCGGCAAGACCTTCATCGACAGCGACATCTACGTCGGCTATACCGACTCGATCGGCGACCTGCTCTGGGGCGGCGCGGGCTCGCTGTTCGCGGGCCTCGCGATGCCGATCCTGGCGGCCCGGCCGCAGCGGGATGCCGCAGCCGGCCCGAACCACGCGACCGAGCCCGGCCGCGAATCGGAATCCGGCCCGGAAGCCGACATCAGCCGCGCCTGATCGCCACCGGCGTGCGCGCCGCCCAGTCGCGCACGAGTTCGTCGCGCACCGTGACGCCCGTACCCGCGGCATCCGGGACCCTCAGCTGCCCGCGGTGCTCGCCCGTGCCGAGGACGAAGGGCTCGGTGAGGTCCTCGGCGAAGTAGCGCGCCGACGCCGACGTGTCGCCGGGCAGCGTGAACCCGGGCAGCGCCGCGAGCGCGACGTTCGCCGCGCGGCCGACGCCGGTCTCGAGCATGCCGCCGCACCACACGGGCACGTCGAGCGCGCGGCACGCGTCGTGCACGCGCAGCGCCTCGAGGTAGCCGCCCATGCGCCCGGGCTTGATGTTGACGATGCTCGTCGCGGCGCGCTCGATCGCGTCGACCGCGGTGGTGACGTCGAGGATGGACTCGTCGAGGCACACCGGCGTGTCGCACGCCTGCGCCAGCCGGACGTGCGTGGCGAGATCCTCCTCGGCGAACGGCTGCTCGATGAGCAGCAGCTCGAACGGGTCGAGGCTCGCGAGGAGCGGGATGTCGTCGGCCGTGTACGCGGTGTTCGCGTCGACCTGCAGCAGGGCGTCGCGGCCGATCAGCTCGCGCACCGCGGCGACCGGCACGAGATCCCAGCCGGGCTTGATCTTCAGCTTGATGCGGCGGTAGCCCTCCTCGAGGTAGCCGGTGACCTCGTCGAGCAGCTCCTCGATCGTCGGGGCGATCCCGACCGAGACGCCGCAGTCGACCCACTCGCGCACGGCGCCGAAGCACTCCCCCATCGACCGTCCCTGCGCGCGCAGCTCGGCGTCGAGCACGGCCGCCTCGAGCGCGCCCTTGGCCATGCGGTGGCCCGCGACGAACGCGAGGGCTGGGGCGACGGATGCCGCGAGCGGGACGCTCGCGATCGACGCCGCAGCACCCCCGGCCGTGGCATCCGCTGCCGGATCGTCGACGTGCTGCTCGCGGTCGTCGACCCAGATCCCCGCGGAGTGCGCCGGGTCGTCGATGAGCACGCCGGAGACGTGCCCGTCGTCGGCGACGTGCGGCCGTCGGTCGCGCAGCAGCGCCGGCGCCAGGTAGCGCTCGATGACGGATGCCGCGCCGTCGACGTACTCCCCCGAGTAGAACGGGTCGCGACCGGCGACGCACTCGCCCCACCCGTCGCCGCGGTCGGTGCGCACGTGCACGAGGAGCACCTCGCGGGCGGTCTCGCGCCCGAAGGAGGTCTCGAACGGACGCACGAGCGGCACCTCGATCCGGTGCAGCTCGATGGCCTCGATGCGGGGCGTGGTCGTCGTCATCGTCGTCTCCTGCTCGTCGGCCGCTGTCCCCCAGTCTGTCGCAGGTCGCCGCGCGCGCCGGGAACCGAGAAGTCGCGCCTGCACGGCGCGACCGTAAAGACGCGACTCCTCGGGGGCCGGCGTGAGGCGGGTCAGGCGCGGGTGAGCTCGTAGAAGCGCCAGAACCCGAACCCGTCCTCCAGCACGCGCGCGTCGGCGAAGCCCGCCTCGGCGGCGTAGTGCCGCAGCGTGGACGGGCGCATGACGGTGCCGGTTCCGGCGCTCGGGCGGTGCGCGAGCCCGTCGGGCAGGCAGATGAACAGGCTGTAGCCGTACATCAGGCGGTCGAGGCCGTCGGTGTCCGGCGTGAACTCCTCGCCGACCGACTCGTCCATGATGACGACGACCCCGTCGTCACCGGTCGCGGCGCGCATCGCCGCGAGCACGGACTGGGGGTTCGGCATGTCGTGCACGCACTCGAACGCGACGACGGCGTCGTACGGTCCGTGCTCGGCGAGCTCGGCGGCATCCGCGTGGTGGAATCGCACCCGGTCGGCGACGCCCGCCGCCTCGGCGTGTGCGCGCGCGGCCTCGACCGACGGCCCGTCGACATCGAAGCCGTCGACCTGCGCGTCGGGATAGGCCTTCGCGATCGCGATCGACGACCAGCCCTCGCCCATGCCGACGTCGGCGATGCGGGCGCCGGGCCGGGCGAGCCGCTCGTGCACGTGCGGGTGCCGCGCGAACACGTCGGGTGCCGCCTCGAGCCACGGGCGGTTCATGTCGCCCTGCGCCTCGCGGGCGTGCACGCCGAGCTGCTCCCAGCTCACGCCGCCACCCGTGCGGTACGCCTCGACGAGCGCAGGCATCTGGGCGCCCGCGGCAGCGAGCATGCGGGCCAGGGGGCCCGTGTACGCGAGGCTCGAACGGTCGGCGAGCACCTCGGCCGGTCCCGCCGGCAGCGCATAGCTGCGGGCGTCGCCCGGCACGTCGACCGCGCCGGCGACCTCGAGGATGCCGCTCGCGGCCTGCTGCTCGAGCCACTCGCGCGCATACCGCGGTGCGGTGGAGGTGTGCCGCGCGAGCTCCACGGGCGTCAGCGGACCCTCGGCGACGAGGGCGTCGTACCAGCCGAGCTGCGTGCCGAGGTGGATCGACATGGTCTCGAGCCAGCCGAGGGCGGACGCGACCATGCGCTCCGAGAACTCGTCGGCGGTCGTTCCGGCAGCGGCGCCGCCGACGGTGGGTTCGGAGCGGGTGAGCACTGCGGTGTCGGACATCGGGATGGTCCCTTCGGTCGGTGGATGACCCCGACGCTACGGATCGGGGAAGTGTCGCCGCGTCGGGTGAACCGTGCAATCCGTGCCCGGCGCCTGCATCATTCGATGCAGGCCCTGTCTCACCGGCTCCGGTCGCGCCACCACGCCGCGGCCGCGGTCCGCGAACCCACGCCGATCTTCAGGTAGATGTTCGCGAGGTGGCGGCCGACGGTCTTCTCACTGATGACGAGCCGCTCGGCGATCTCGCGGTTGGCCGCACCGCGCGCGACCTGCTCGAGCACCTCGCGCTCGCGGGGCGTGAGCGGCCCCGCATCGACGGCGCTGCGTCGTGCCACCTCGAGATCGGCGAGGGCGCCCATGCGCTCGAAGATCGCGGACGCCTCGGCCCGAAGATGCGCAGCCTGCGCCGGGTCGCCGGTCCGGTCGTACGCGGCGGCGAGCCACGCGAGCACGCGCGCGTGCTCGCAACGGAGACCGTGCCTGCGGAAGTATGCGAGTGCCGCCTGCAGCGCCGTGATCGCGGTGTGCGGATCGCCATCGGCCAGCGCCAGCATCCCGTCGGCGTGATCGGCCCATGCCCGGAACCCCGGGCTTGCGAAATCATCCGCCAACGTGCGCAGCTCGTCACGGTAGGCGGCGGCCGAATCGGTTCGCCCGATCGCCAGGGCGATCTCCACGGCGGCGCGCAACAGGCGAGCCCTGGCGAGTCGGTCACCGGCGTCCAGCGCGGTGGTGATGAGGTGCCAGGCGCGCGACGGCTCGCCGTCCTGCAGCTCCAGCAGGGCCTCGCCGGGCACCGGGTCGATGCCCACTTCGCGCGCGAGACCGTACGCCGCACGGGCACCGCCGCCATCGCCGCGCAGGCGGCGCAGCTCGCCCAGTTGGTACCAGCCCGCGCCAGCCATCCAGGGATCGGTCGGAGCGAGGTTGCCGCACACCTCGGTGAGCGCGTCTTCGACGTCGTCCCAATCCCCCGCCGCGGAACGGAGTTCGAGCCGGTGGATCCGGCAGACGCCCACGTAGATGGCATCGCTGCCGAAGCGTCGACACCACTCCTCCGTCGCTCGCGTCCAATCCGCCATCCGGCGGTGATCGGCCAGTTCGTGGCACGTGTGGATCGTCGTGCAGAAGACGTCCCCTCCCCACTCGGGCTCGATCTCCTCCGCGAGCACGCCCAGCATCGCCTCGTCGAGCTTCGCGAACCCGCCCGCGACATCACCCGCACGCACGTCGGCCATCCCCGAGACGAACAGGCTCAGCGTCGCGACCGCCGGGTCCGGCAGCCGCTGTGCGAGATCGCGGAGCCGCTCGACGCTCTCGGCCGGCCACGGCGTGATGCCGTTCGGCATCCCGGCCCACGCTTCCAGGTACGTGAGGTAGGCGTGCTGCACGCCGTCGGGCAGGTCACGCAGGAGGGACTGCGCCCGACGCATCCACGCCATCGCGAGCGTGACGTCGGCCCCGGTCACGTGAAGCAGTGAGATCCGCAGCGCCGTCTCCGCGGCATCCTCGGCACGCCCCGCGTCACGGAACGCGGCGAATGCCTGCTCGGAGAGTGCGATCGCGGGCGCGGTGCGCCCGAGCCACCACTCGCTGCGACTCCATCTGACGAGATCGTCGGACCCGAGCGGCGCGTCGACGTGCGCGACCTCGAATCCGGCGGCCGCCGCCCGCCAATCCCGCCGGGCGTAGGCACTCCGGGATTCGTCGAGCCCCGCACGCGCCTCAGGCATGCCTGCATGCTAGCGCCGGACCGTGCCTGCCGTCAGAGACGGGCACGGCGCCGTCCCGCCCGATCCAGCGCGGACGCCGCGATCGCAGTCCTCGCGCCGCCTTCCGGGCGCGCGCCGCGGCGCGGATGCAGCCGTGCCGGACGTAGAGCGCGATCATGACCGCCATGGTGACGAGGTAGAACCCATGCAGCACCCAGATCGGTCCGATCGGAAGGGACGCCACGTAGACCGTGTGGATCACGTTGGCCGCGTTGCCGACGAGCAGCGCGGTGAAGCTGTACGACGTCATGTCCTGGGTGCGGATCGCCTTCGCGATCATCGGCAGATTCGCCACCGCGAAGAGAGCGGTCGACGCTGTCCCGGCGAGAGTTGCGATATCCATCCTCGAACCGTAGACGGGCCGGGGCGGCGTGTTCATCGCGTGATTCATGCATTCTCGCGAGGCAGACTGCATGATTGTCTGCACCGTTCCTCCCCAGGCGGCCCACGCGGAACCCCATGAGCCGTTCGCGACCGCGGTTCAGCGTTCCCGGTCGGGATCGTCGGCTGTGAACACGTAGTCGCCGTTCCCGTCGAGTTCCGGCCGGACCCGCCCGTCGGCGAGCGCGGTGAACGCCTCGCGCGACGCATCCCGGAGCGCCGCAGCGGCGCGGGGGTCCGACGCGCGCACGGCCTCGAAGTCGGCGACGAGCAGGAGGCGGCCCTCGGCGCGCCAGTCGGGCTGCGGCATCCGCTCGAGGGCACGCCCGACCCGCGGCGACGCGAGTCGCCAGCGCACCTCGAAGCGGTCGCTGCGGTCGCCTCCCGAGATCGCGTCGCGGAGCTCGCCGTAGAAGTCGGGGTGGTACGCGATGACCTCGGCGCCGAGCCGGACGAGGTTCATGCGGGCGTTGCGGCGGATCAGCGGGTCGTAGGTCCAGCGCACCTCGTCGATGCCGTGGTCGAGGCAGATCGCGCGCTGTCGGAGCTTCAGCGCGACGCCCACCCCGCGCCCCCGCGCCCGCGGGTCGACGGCGTTCATGTGCGAGTGCACGTGCAGGCCGCCCGCCCAGCCGAGGAAGCCGAGCGCGGCCCCGAGCGGCGGATCGCCGGGCGCGGCGAGCTCGCCCGTGGCGTGCGCTCCCCCCGGCTCGGGCACCGCCACGAGCACGGTGTTGCCGGCGTGCGCGATCGCCGTGAGCGACGCGAGGTCGACGGTGCGACCGACGCCCCACGTCGCGTCGAACCTGGCGAGCGCGCCCGCGAGCTCGTCGGGTCGTGCGTCGCGGGTGCGGATGCCGGCACGCCGGTCGGCGTCGTCGGCCAGCTCGTGCGCGCGGGCGAGGGTCGCGGCATCCGTCATGGCATCGGACCCTATCGCGCCAGGCGGTCCTCCATGCCCCAGGACTGGCCGTAGCCGCCCTCCGACTCGGCGCGCGCCATGAGCTCGAGGAACGGCTGCGCGTCGAACGCCTCCGGCCCGAGCACGCCCGTGCCCTGCCAGGCGCCGGACGCGAGCAGCTCGAGCGCGACCACCGGGTTGAGCGCGGTCTGCCAGACGACGCACTGCGCCTCGTACTCGCGCATCGTCCACTCGTTGTCGCTCACGTGGTACAGGTACACCTCGCGCGGGGCGCCGTCGACGCCGGTGCCCGTCACCCAGAGGCCCGCGCACGTCTTGCCGGTCATGCGCGGGCCGATCGTCGCGGGGTCGGGCAGCGCCGCGGCCACGACGTCGCGCGGCGCGACCTCGACGGGGCCGCTCGCGCTGCGGACGCGGATCGGCGTGGTCGAGTCGAGGCCGAGCAGGTTGAGGGTGCGGAGCACGTTGATGAACTCGTCGCCGAGGCCGTACTTGAAGGTCACGCGCTTCGCGTCGACCCATCGCGGCATGAGGAGCACCTCCTCGTGCTCGACGTTCACGCATTCGACCGGGCCGATGCCCTCGGGGAACTCGAACACCTCGGGCTCGCTGAACGGCGGGGTCGTGTACCAGCCACGCTCCTTCTCCCACACCACCGGCGGGTTCAGGCACTCCTCGATGGTGGTCCAGATCGAGAACGACGGGGCGAACATCTCGTTGCCCTCCTCGTCGCGCACGACCAGGTTGGCGCCGTCGCGCGTACCGAGCTCGTCGACCTCGCTGAAGAGGTGGTCGGCGGCATAGCGGGCGAACACGTCGGAGAGCCCGGGCTCGACGCCCATGCCGACGAGCGCGAGGCGGCCGGCCTTCTCCCAGTCGTCGGCCTGCGCGAACTGGTCGTCGCCGAGCTTCACACCGGTCTCGGCGTACGGGTCGGTCGGGTGGGGCTCGGAGAGGCTCATGGCCATGTCGAGGTAGTCGGCGCCGGCGACGAGCGCGCCGCGGAAGATCGACGGCACGAACTTCGGCTCGACCGCGTTCATGACGTGGGTGGCGCCGTGCTCTCGGGCGACGGATGCCACGACCTCGGGGTCGCTCGCATCGATCTGCGCTGTGGCGAACCGCGCCGCGACCGCGTCGCCGTGCCTCGCGGCGATCCAGTCGACCGTGCGCCGGGCGCGGGACTCGTCGTAGTCGCTCACAACGATGAGCTCGAAGAAGTCGCGACGGGCGGCGATCTTGGCGATGGCATCGCCGACGCCCCCCGCACCGATGAGGAGGATTCGCATGCTGGGTACGGTAGCCGCCTGAGACTCAATTGTCCAGTTGGATAATTGGTGGCGTGGAGGAACTTGCGCCTTGACCCCGGCGTGTCGGCAGTCCCCGACCGGCGGGTGCGGGACTCTTCCTCCCGGCTCATGTCAGCACGGGCGGCAGGCCGCGTGCGGCCCGCACGATCGCGGCATCCGCCACCGCACGGGACACTGCCGCGAGCACCGTCGGCCAGTCCTCCAGGATGTGGCGCGCACTCGGCCGTAGCACCGGCACCCCGAACGCGTGCCCGACGAGCGTGCGATCCCGGTCCCGGTAGAACTCGTCCGCGCCGGAGTGATAGCCGCGGCCGTCGATCTCGAAGAGCACGACGCCGTCGATCAGCCCGTCGAAGCGCCCGAACCCCGCGAACCGCACCTGTGGCACGACCGAGAAGCCGGCGGCGGCGATCCGCCGCACGAACAGGCTCTCCACTCCCGATTCGAGGCGTCCCGTGTACTGGTCGACGAGCACGCGGGCGGTCGGAACCCCAGCGAGGACCGCGTCCACCTCGCTGCGCGTCAGCACGCGCTCATGCAATATCGAGTCGACCGCCGCGCGGGCGTGCTCCTCGGGCAGGCACCGCACCGCGCGCGCCAGCGCGGCCTCCGGAGACACGACCCAGTCGTACGCCCGCTTCGGCGCAGGATCGGCGGCCCAGTGCACGCGCGGACGGCCCGACGCGGCCCCCCATGCGCCGCCGGATGACCGGCGATGCGACGGGGTCAGCGGATGCCACACTCCCTCGGCGGAGCCGACGGTCGCCCGAGCGCGGGTGTCGACGTGTCCGGATGAGGGCGGTGCGTGCAGATGCAGCACATCGTCGTCGCCCGCCCAGACGCCGAGCCTGCGCAGCCCCGATACGCACCCGATCGGGGCGCCGACCGCGACGGCCATCAGTTGCTCCCGGTCGGCCGACGGTGTCGCGATCCACCCGTTCCTCGGATGGAACACGGTGCCCTGCTCGACCGCCCGCGCGACCTGGTCCGGGCCGATGCCGTCGGCAGCCAGGGTGCGTTCCCGTGCGACATGGCCGAGCCGGGCGAGTTCGCTGAGGAGTTCGGGCATGCGTGAATGGTGGGATGCCCGCGGATCCCCTGCTGCCGGGGCCGTGGAGTTCCTGGACCCGCCGCATGGTGGGCTGGATGGGGAGGAGGGGTGCAGGGAGGAAGAACCGCCGGGCGGACGGCATGTCGGGACATGACACGCCGGAACGGGCGCGAACCTCCTCCCGCGGCGTCAGCAGAAGCGGCCGACGCCCTCCCATGCGACCGCCGGGCTCGGGACGCCCTCGCGCACCACGGCCGCCTCGATGAGGCCGTAGGGGCGGTCGGCGGCGTAGAAGACCTCATTGGGGTTGTCGAGCCCGAACGGCGAGAGGTCGACGAGGACGTGGTGGTTGTTCGGCATCGAGAACCGGATCTCGGCGATCTCGGCGTGCTCCTCGAGCACGCGTCGCCCCATGTCGAACAGCGTCGCCTGTAGCCCCGCCGAGAACCGCTCGGCGAAGGCCTCGAGGAGCAGCGCGCGCACTCCGGCGTACGCCGCGTCGTAGTCGATGCCCGGCTCGCCGTAGCGCCAGCGCGCCGCGACCTCCGTCGCCAGGATGCGCTCGCGCGTCTCGGCGAGCGTCGTGTACCGGTCCCTCGGGTAGCCCTCGAACCCCGACCCGGTGGTCTTCAGCACCCTGAGGCCGTCGACCCCGGCGATCACGTGCCGCTCGTCGCCGTCGGCGACGACCATCGCGGTGCGCACCTCCCGGCCGGTGCGCACGAACGCGTGGTCGTGCTCGGCGCCGTGCGACATGATCCGCTCCCAGGCGTACCGCTCGGCCGTCCAGCGCCCGCCGGTGACGCACTCGAACGAGCTCGTGAAGTGGTCGGCCAGGCGCAGCAGGAACTCCTCGGTGGAGCCGATCCCGTCGCGTGCGAACGCGAAAATCGTGTTCTTCTGGGTGTCGGTCGGCACCACGTTCGCGTTGTCGCCCTCGAGGTACGACGCGGCGAAGTCCCCGCTGAGTTGCGAGGTGATGTCGAGGTCGTCGATCTCGTGCCGTTCCGTGTCGCGGGTGACCTTCACGACGCGCACCTCGGCTTTGCCGTACCGGTTGGCGCCGAGGACGATGGCGGGCTCGGACATGGTCAACTCCCTCGATAGGTCGAATACGCGAACGGACTGAGCAGGAGCGGCGCGTGCACGTGCCGGCCGTCGTCCGCGACGTGGAACGTGAGCACCACCTCGGGGTAGAAGGCCTCGACGCCGCGCGCCGCGAACCACGAGGCGGTGTCGAAGCGCAGGCGGTAGTCCCCCGCCGGCAGTTCGTCGGCGCCGATCCGCGAGACGCGGCCGTCGGCGTCGGTGACCGCCGTGTCGAGCGACCGCCAGGCGCCGCCGTCGGAGACGAGCAGCTCGACGGCGACCCCCTCGGCCGGGCGCCCGGCGGTCGCGTCGAGCACGTGGGTCGTGATGCGCGAGGTGCTCGAGGTGGTCATGCGAGGAGTCCCTTCAGTCGGAGGACGGCGATCTGGCGGAGCTGGTCGGCGACGACCGGCTCCTCCTCGTCGGCGGTGTGCGCGAGCCGCTCGGTGAGCGCGTCGAGGATGTCGCGCGACGACCGCCCGGCGGCGCGGATGAGGAACACGCGTCCGAACCGCTCCTCGTACGCGCGGTTGCCCGCCGCGAGCGCAGCCGCGACCTCGGCGTCGGCGGGGTCGACGCCCGCCTGCTCGGCACGCGACATGGCCGCTTCGGCACCCGGGCCCACGGGACGTTCGCCGATGCGCGGATGGTGCGCGAGCGCACCCTCGATCTCCGCCGACGTGAACGGCGACGCGGCGACCCCGGCCGCCGCGACCACCTCGTCGACGGAGCCGTAGGGACGCGCGTCGACGAGCTCGGCGCACCACCGGTCGATGTCCAGGCACGGTCGCAGGAGGGCGATCGCCTCGTCGCGACCGGCCCCGTTGAACGCGTCAAGCGACATCGCCCGGACCACCCTCCGATTCTGCCCGTCGGAGGTCCGGCCGCAGGAGCCGCCCCCGCGGCGCGCCGCGGTCCACCGGCTCCCCCGCGAGGTACGTCGCACGGACCACCCCGACGAGCTCGCGCCCGTCGTACGGCGTGACGGGGTGCCGGTGCTCGAGCGCCGCGGCGTCGACCGTGAACGACTCGTCGGGCGCGACGACCGCGAGGTCGGCCGCGCGCCCGACCTCGATCGCCCCCTTCGATCCGAGCCCGACGAGATGTGCGGGCGCGGTCGACATCCAGTCGACGACGCGTTCGAGGCGGATGCCGCGGCGGCGGGCCTCGGTCCACACGAGCGGCAGGCCGAGCTGCAGCGATGCGATCCCGCCCCATGCTTCGGCGAAGTCGCCGTCTCCGGCGAGCTTCAGCGATGCGGGCGCCGGCGAGTGGTCGGAGACGACGAGGTCGATGACGTCCGCCTCGAGCCCGCGCCAGAGCGCGTCGCGGTTCGAGCCCTCGCGGATCGGCGGGCAGCACTTGTAGGCGGTCGCGCCGGGCGGAACGTCCTCGGCGGCGAGCACGAGGTAGTGGGGGCACGTCTCCGCGGTGATCGGCACGCCGTCGCGCTTCGCCCGCGCGATCGGCTCGAGCGCGTCCGCGGCGCTGAGGTGCAGCAGGTGCGCGCGCGCCCCCGTGCGGTGCGCTGCCGCGATCACCGCGGCGATCGCGGCCTGCTCGGCCGCGCGTGGCCGGGAGGCGAGGAAGTCGGCATAGTCGCGGCTGTGCGGGTGCGGCGCGGCGGCGATGCGCGCGGCGTCCTCGGCGTGCACGATGACGAGCGTCCCGGTGCCGGCGAGCATCGCCATCGCGCGCTCCATCTCGTCGGCGTCGACGGGCGGGAACTCCGCGACGCCCGAGTCCGCCAGGAAGCACTTGAACCCGAACACCCCCGCGTCGACGAGCGGCAGCAGGTCGCCGCCGTTGCCGGGCACGATCCCGCCCCAGAACCCGACGTCGACGAACACCCGCCCCAGGGCGGCGGCGCGCTTGGCGGCGAGGGCGCCGACGTCCGTCGTCGGCGGGATGCTGTTCAGCGGCATGTCGACGATGGTCGTGACCCCACCGGCCGCGGCCGCGCGCGTCGCGCTCGCGAATCCCTCCCACTCCGTGCGGCCCGGCTCGTTCACGTGCACGTGCGTGTCGACGAGGCCGGGGATGAGCACCTCGTCGTCGGCGAGCTCGACGCGGTGCACGCCGACGAGCCCGGCGCCCGGGCCCGCGATCTGCGCCACGATCCCGTCGCGCACGCCCACCTCGGCAGCCGCGAACGCCCCGTCGACGAGCACCCGCTCTCCGGCGAGCACGAGGTCGAAGACGTCGGATGCCGCTGCGGCGGACGGTCCGGCGGCGGCCTGCGGCATCCGCTCGCTCACCCCCATCGGCTCGCCGCGCGGCCCGTCGCCGGATCGGTGAGCCGGACCTGGCGGTTCACGTCCTTGTACAGCAGGTAGCGGAACGGCCCCGGCCCGCCCGCGTAGCAGGCCTGCGGGCAGAACGCGCGCAGCCACATGAAGTCGCCCGCCTCGACCTCGACCCAGTCGCCGTTCAGGCGGTACACGCCCTTCCCCTCGAGCACGAACAGCCCGTGCTCCATGACGTGTGTCTCCGCGAACGGGATCGACCCGCCGGGCTGGAACGTGACGATGTTCACGTGCAGGTCGTGGGCGAGGTCGTCGGGGTCGACGAAGCGCGTGGTCGCCCAGGCGCCGTCGGTGCCGGGCATGGGCTCGGGCCGGACCACGGTGTCGCTCGTGACGAACGAGGCCGGTGCCGCGACACCCTCGACGGGCTCGTACGCCTTGCGGATCCAGTGGAAGGACGTGAGCACGTCGCCCTCGTTCATGATCGACCAGGTCGCGCCGGCGGCCACGTAGGCGTACCCGCCCGGGCCGAGCACGTCGCGCCGCCCGTCGACCTCGAGCGTGAGCTCGCCGGACGTGACGAACACGACGCCCTCGACGCCGGGCTCCGCCTCGGGCCGCTCGGCGCCGCCGCCCGGCGCGATCTCGACGATGAGCTGCGCGAAGGTCGTGGCGAACCCGGCGATCGGCCGCGCGAGGATCCAGGAGCGCGTGCGCGTGAACCCGGGGAGGTTGCTCGTGACGATGTCGCGCAGCACGCCCTTCGGGATCACGGTGTACGCCTCGGTCACGATCGCCCGGTCCGTGAGCAGCTCCGATTGGTCCGGCAACCCGCCCGCCGGGGTGTAGTAGCTCGGGGTGTCGCTCATGGGACCTCCTCGTCCGTGGACCGCGCGCTGCGCGGCATCCGCTCAGCCCGTCGTTCGCCTCGGGCTCGCCCAGGCGGCGAGCGCGGCGTCGTCGAGGCCGGTGTCGGCGGCGACCTCGTCCGCCGTGATCGCTCCGCACCGCACGCCGCGGCGCACGAACCCGGCGAGCGCGCGCACGGTCGCGGGTTCGTCGAGCACGGCGCCGCTCGTGCGCTCGTGCGCGTGGCGCAGGCGGGTGGCGACGTCTGGGTAGCCATCGCGGTAGTACGCGTACGTCGCGAGGTACCGGGTGGGCAGCTGCGCGGGGTGCAGGTCCCAGCCCTGGGCGAAGCCGCGTTCGAGGGCGCGGCGCACGAGCCGGGCGTGCAGCCGCCACGCCCCGGGTGCGCGCTCGCCGACGGGCAGCACGTTCGTCGACCCGTCCGAGAGGCGGATGCCGGTGCCCGCGACGGCGACCTGCATGACGAGCTTCGCGTGGTCGGCGGCGGGGTGCTCGAGCGACTGGTCGGGCGCCGCGATGCCGAGCGCGGCGCTGTAGTCGTACGTGCCGTAGTGGAGCCCGGCGATGCGCCCCGGCGCAGCGCGTGCGAGGCGAGCGACGGGCGCGACGCCGTCGGCGCCGAGCACCAGCTGGGGCGTCTCGACCTGCACCTCGAAGCGGAGCCGTCCCTCGGGCAGCCCGTGCGCGCGTTCGAGCGCCGCGACGACCTCGGCCATCGCCTCGACCTGGGCGACCGTGGAGACCTTGGGCAGGGTGAGCGCGAGGCCGTCGGGCAGCCCGCCCCGCTCGACCAGCGTCGTCACGAACAGGTCGAGCGTGCGGATGCCGCGGGCCCTCGTCGCCGCCTCGAATGACTTGAACCGGATGCCGATGAACGGCGGCGCGACGTGGGCGGACGCCGCCGCGACGCGCTCGCCCGCGCGCACCGCGTCCGCGTCCTCCACGTCGTCGCCGCGGTCGCCGTAGCCGTCCTCGAAGTCGAGCCTGAGGTCCTCGATCGGCTCGTGCGCGAGCTTGCGCTCGACGAGCGGCACGACCTCCGCCGCGATCCCGGCCTCGAGCCCGACGTCGATCGCGAGCGCCTCGAGGCCGCCGGCCGCCGCGACGGCATCCAGGGCCTTGCGAGTCCACTGCGCGGGCAGCTCGGGCGTGTACCGGTCGCCCGGTACGTACACGGTGTGCACCGGCTGCCGGGTGCCGTCGTCGCCCGGGTAGGCGGTCGCGAGCAGCCGATCGGTCGGGGCCAGTCGGGCCTCGACCGAAGCGAGCACGTCGGCGGTCAGTGCGGTGGGCACGCTCACTCCAGCAGCTCGTACGCGGGCAGCGTGAGGAAGTCGACGTAGTCGTTGGCGAGGACGAGGTCGGCGACGAGACGCGCGGCGGGTTCGTAGTGCGCGGCGAAGCGGTCGGATGGCACGTCGGCGCGCAGTGCCGCGACCTCCTCGTCCAGCACGGCGCGCACGAGCTCGCGCGTCACCGTCCGGCCGCTGTCGGCGAGGACGACGCCGTGCCGCAGGTGCTGCCACACCTGCGATCGCGAGATCTCGGCCGTCGCGGCGTCCTCCATCAGGCTGTGCAGTGCGACCGCGCCGTTGCCCGCGAGCCATGCGGCCGTGTACGCCACGCCCACGGAGAGGTTCGTGCGCAGCCCCGCCTCGGTGACGGCGCCGCCGGCCGAGGCGACGTCGAGCAGCTCGGCGGCCGACACCTCGACCTCGGGTCGCTGCCGGTCGAGCTGGTTGGGCCGGTCGCCGAGCACGCCGTCGAACACCTCGCGGCACACGGGCACGAGGTCGGGGTGCGCGACCCACGACCCGTCGAACCCGTCCGCCGCCTCACGCGTCTTGTCGGCGCGCACCTTCTCGAACGCCGTCGCGGTCGCCTCGGGGTCGGCGCGGTTCGGCACGAAGGCCGCCATGCCGCCCATCGCGACCGCGCCCCGGCGGTGGCAGGTCTTCACGAGCAGTTCGGTGTACGCGCGCATGAACGGCGCCGTCATCGCCACCGAGGCGCGGTCCGGCACGACGAACTCGGGGCCCGCGTCGCGGAACACCTTGATGATGCTGAACAGGTAGTCCCACCGGCCGGCGTTGAGGCCGGAGGCATGCTCGCGCAGCTCGAACAGGATCTCGTCCATCTCGAACGCCGCGGGGATGGTCTCGATCAGCACGGTCGCGCGGATGGTGCCCTGCGGGATGGCGAGCCGCTCCTGCGCGAACACGAACACGTCGTTCCAGAGCCGTGCCTCGAGGTGGCTCTCGAGCTTCGGCAGGTAGTAGTACGGCCCGTCGCCGTTGTCGATGAGCAGCTGCGCGGTGTGGAAGAAGTGCAGGCCGAAGTCGACGAGCGAACCCGAGGCGCGCTCGCCGTCGATGAGCACGTGCTTCTCGGGCAGGTGCCAGCCGCGCGGGCGGGTGACGACGGTGGGGCGACGGAGGTCGTCGCGCAGCGCGTACTCCTTGCCCTCCGCCGAGGTCCACGCGAGCGTGCCGCGCGCGGCGTCCCGGAGGTTCAGGACGCTCCCGATGACGTTCGCCCAGGTCGGGCTCGACGCATCCTCGAGGTCGGCGAGCCAGACCCGGGCGCCCGAGTTCACCGCGTTGATCGCCATCTTCGCGGGCGACGCCGGACCGGTGATCTCGACGCGTCGGTCGGCGAGCGCCGCGGGCGGAGGCGGGACGCGCCAGTCGCCCGCACGCACCTCGGCGGTCTCGGCGAGGAAGTCGAGCGGTTCGCCGGCCGCGATCCGCTCGCGTCGGGCGCGGCGCACGGCCAGCAGCTCGCGTCGCCTCGCGTCGAACCCGTGGTGCAGTGCCTCGACGAACGCGAGGGCGTCGTCGGTGAGGATCTCGGAGCTGCCCGCGACCTCGGCGGCGCGGGCGATCTCGACGGTCATGCGTCTGCCGCTCCCTCCCGGGCTTCTGCGGGGCCGCGCTCCGCACGCTCAGCCTCATCTTGGCAGATACCCCCGCGGCGCAACCGGACCACCGGCCATGACCCCGGCGTAGACTCGCGGCAGGGGGTGCGGATGCAGCACATCGTCGTGACCGTCAACGGAATCGAGCACTCGGACGGCCAGGTGGCCGCGCACACGACCACGCTCGACTGGCTTCGCGCGAGGGGCCTCACGGGTGCGAAGGAGGGCTGCGCCGAGGGCGAGTGCGGCGCCTGCTCGGTGCTCGTCGCCGTCCCGGCCGACGACGGCGGCACCACCTGGACGGCGGTCAACGCGTGCCTGCTCCCCGTCGCCGGGCTCGACGGGCAGGAGGTCGTGACCGCCGAGGGGCTCGGCACGCCCGACGCCCCGCATCCGGTGCAGGCCGCGCTCGCCGCCGGCGGCGGCTCGCAGTGCGGCTACTGCACGCCCGGGTTCGCGTGCAGCATGGCCGCCGAGTTCTACCGGCTCGGTCGCGCGGGCGGCACGACGACGGATGCCGCGGCATCCGCTCGCCCGGAGCACCCCGACCACGACCACGGCCCGAACGGCTTCGACCTGCACGCGCTCGCCGGCAACCTGTGCCGCTGCACCGGGTACCGGCCGATCCGCGACGCGGCGTACTCGCTCGGCGCGCCCGACGACGCCGACCCGCTCGCCGCGCGTCGCGCACACCCGGCACCGCCCGCCCGCGCGACCGACGTCGAGCACGACGGCGAGCGGTTCGTGCGCCCCGGCGGCCTCGACGAGGCGCTGCGGATGCTGCGCGACGAGCCCGACGCGACCGTCGTCGCCGGGTCGACCGACTGGGGCGTCGAGGTGAACCTGCGCGGCCGGCGCACGCCGCTCACGGTCGCGATCGAGCACCTGCCCGAACTGCGCGAGGTGCGCGTCGACGACTCCGCGATCGAGGTCGGCGCGGCGCTCAGCCTGAGCGAGGCGGAGCGCCGGCTCGACGGCCGCGTGCCCCTGCTCGACGCGCTGTTCCCGCAGTTCGCGTCGCCGCTCATCCGCAACCGCGCGACCATCGGCGGCAACCTCGGCACGGCGTCCCCCATCGGCGACGCCGCGCCCGCGCTGCTGGCCCTCGAGGCGCGACTGCTGCTGGTCTCGGCCGACGGCGAGCGCGAGGTCGACCTCGCCGAGTACTTCACCGGATATCGGCAGACGGTCCGGCGGCCGGACGAGCTCATCCGCGCCATCCGGATCCCGCTGCCCCTCGCGAACCTCGCCGCGTTCCACAAGGTCGCCAAGCGCCGGTACGACGACATCTCGAGCGTCGCGGTCGGCTTCGCGATCGACCTCGGCGACGACGGCACGGTCGCGGCGGCCCGCATCGGGCTCGGCGGCGTCGCTGCCACGCCGATCCGTGCGCGTGCGACCGAGGCGGCCCTGACCGGACGCCGATGGGACCTCGAGACCGTCCGGGACGCGGCATCCGTGCTCGGCGACGAGGGCACGCCGATGTCGGACCATCGGGCGAGCGCCGAGTACCGCGCGCTCATGCTGAACCGCGCGCTGCTCAAGCTGTACCGCAGCACCGCCCGTGAGGAGGTGCACGCATGAGCGAGCTCGCCGCACGCCCCGACGGTGCGGTCGTCGGCAAGCGGATGCCGCACGAGAGCGCCGCGCAGCACGCGACCGGCGTCGCCACGTACACCGACGATGTCGCGGCGCGCCGCGGCGGGGTGCTCACCGCGTGGCCCGTGCAGTCCGAGCATGCGCACGCGCGGGTCCGGCTCGACGTCGCGCCCGCGCTCGAGGTGCCCGGCGTCGTCCACGTCCTGACGGCCGACGACGTGCCGGGCGTCAACGACGCGGGCACGAAGCACGACGAGCCGCTGTTCCCCGACGCGGCCAGGTACCACGGGCACGCGCTCGCGTGGGTGCTCGGCGAGACCGCCGAAGCCGCGCGTCGCGGCGCAGCCTCGGTCCATGTCGAGTACGAGCCCCTGCCGTCGATCGTGACGATCGCCGAGGCGGTCGAGGCCGGCTCGTACCAGGGTTTCGCGCCGACCGTGCGGCGCGGCGACGCGGCATCCGCCCTGGCGAACGCACCGCACGTGTTCGAGGGCGAGAGCTTCGTCGGCGGGCAGGAGCACTTCTACCTCGAGACGCACGCGTCGCTCGCGCACGTCGACTCCGAGGGGCAGGTGTTCGTCGACTCGAGCACGCAGCACCCGTCGGAGACGCAGGAGATCGTCGCGCACGTGCTCGGCGTGCCGTCGAACCGCGTCACGGTGCAGGTGCTGCGGCTCGGCGGCGGGTTCGGCGGCAAGGAGATGCAGCCGCACGGGCTCGCGGCGGTCGCCGCGCTCGGCGCTGCGCGCACCGGCCGCCCGGTTCGACTGCGCCTCACCCGCACGCAGGACCTCACGATGACCGGCAAGCGCCACCCGTACCACGCGACCTGGCGCGCCGGGTTCGACGACGACGGGCGCATCCTCGCGCTCGAGGCGACGCTCACGGCCGACGGCGGCTGGAGCCTCGACCTGTCGGAGCCGGTCCTGGGCCGCGCGCTGTGCCACGTCGACAACGCGTACTGGATCCCGGACATCGCGGTGCACGGGCGCATCGCGAAGACCAACAAGACGTCGCAGACGGCGTTCCGCGGATTCGGCGGGCCGCAGGGCATGTTCGTGATCGAGGACATCCTCGGCCGCGTCGCCCCCGCGCTCGGCATCGACCCGGTGGCGCTGCGCGAGCGCAACCTCTACCGGCCCGGCCAGACCACGCCCTACGGCCAGGAGGTCCGCCACGCCGAGCGCCTGCAGCAGATCTGGGATCGCGTGCGCACCGAGAGTTCGTTCGACGAGCGCCGCGCGTCGATCGCCGAGTTCAACGCCGGCAGCCCGGACATCAAGCGGGCGCTCGCGATCACGCCCGTGAAGTTCGGCATCTCGTTCACGTTCACCGCCTACAACCAGGCCGGCGCGCTCGTGCACGTCTACAAGGACGGCTCGGTGCTCGTGAACCACGGCGGCACCGAGCTCGGGCAGGGGCTGCACACCAAGATGCTGCAGGTCGCCGCGACCGCGCTCGGCGTGCCGCTCGAGACCGTGCGGCTCGCGCCGACGCGCACCGACAAGGTGCCCAACACGTCCGCGACCGCTGCGTCGTCGGGCGCCGACCTCAACGGCGGCGCCGTGAAGCACGCGTGCGAGCAGATCCGCGACCGCCTGGCGGAGGTCGCCGCGGCGCACCTCGGCGGCGGGGCCGGCGACATCCGCTTCGCCGACGGCCTCGTCGTGTCATCCGTCACCGACCGGGCGATGGCCTTCGCCGAACTCGTGGAGACCGCGTACCACGAGCGCGTGCAGCTCTGGGCGGCCGGCTTCTACCGCACCGAGGGCCTCGGATGGGACCCGGCGACGATGCAGGGCACGCCGTTCAAGTACTTCGCGTACGGTGCCGCGGCGTCCGAGGTCGAGGTCGACGGGTTCACGGGCGCTACGCGCCTCCGCCGGGTCGACATCGTCCACGATGTCGGCGACTCGCTCTCGCCGCTCGTCGACCTCGGGCAGGTCGAGGGCGGATTCATGCAGGGCGCAGGATGGCTCATGCTCGAGGAGCTGCGCTGGGACGAGACCGACGGGCCCGGCCGCGGGCGCCTGCTCACGCAGTCGGCGAGCACCTACAAGCTGCCGAGCTTCTCGGAGCTGCCCGACGAGCTCAACGTGCACTTCCTCGAGCGCGCCGCCGACGACGGCGTGGTGTACGGCGGCAAGGCGGTCGGGGAACCGCCGCTCATGCTCGCGTTCAGCGTGCGCGAGGCGATCCGCGAGGCCGTCGCCGCGTTCGGGCCGACCGGGCACGTCGTGGAGCTCGCGTCGCCCGCGACGCCCGAGGCGACGTTCTGGGCGATCGAGGCGGCGCGTTCCGCGAGCGAGTCCGGCGACGCCGCCGAGCCGACCGATGCCGCGGCATCCGCCCCCGACCGGTCCCGCGCCCCCGTCGGATCCGAGCACTGAGCGGAGGACGCATGGACTGGGTCGACGCCCTGCAGCTGCTCCGCCAGACGCGGACGCCCGCCGTACTCGTCACCCTCGCCGCCGTGCGCGGGCACGCGCCGCGGAACGGCGGCGCGAAGATGGTCGTCTCCTCCGACACCCTGTTCGGCAGCGTCGGCGGCGGCAACCTCGAGGAGACCGCTGTCGACCGTGCCCGGAGCATGCTCGACGCGGGCGCCGCCGAGCCCGAGCTGCTCACGCTCACCCTGAGCGACAAGGCGGTCGTCGACTACGGCGTGCAGTGCTGCGGAGGGGAGGTCACGATGCTGCTGGAACCCGTGCCGGTCGTGCCCGCGGTCGCGATCTTCGGCATCGGGCACGTCGGGCTCGAGCTCGCGCGCGTCCTCGCGCGGCACCCCGTCCGGCTCGACCTGGTCGACTCGCGTGCGGCGATGCTCGCACCCGCGCGCGTCGGCGAGCCGGGGCGCTCCGGCCCGTTCGCCGACGCGGTCGCCGAGGTGCGCCTGCGTCACCTGCCCGTGCCCGAGGCCGCGTTCGCCGAACTGCCCGCCGGCGCGCACGTGCTCGTGATGACCCACGACCACGCCGAGGACCTCGCGATCTGCGACATGGCGCTGCGCACCGGCGGTCTCGGTTCGATCGGGCTCATCGGCTCGCGGTCGAAGTGGGCGAGGTTGCGCGCGCGACTCGCCGAGGCCGGACATGACGACACGGCGCTCGCGCGCATCACGACGCCGATCGGCATCGACGGCATCCGCTCGAAGGAACCCGCAGCGATCGCCGTCAGCGTGGCCGCGCGGGTGCTGCAGCTCGTCGAGGCGGCCGCAGTCAGCCGGCCGACACGGTCTCGCGGGAGCGGGGTCGCGCCGGCGGGGTGACGTGCGCCTCGGCGCGCAGCCGGTTGTGCTCGGCGATCTTCGCCGCCCGGTCGAGGCGCTCGCGTTCGAGCCGCCGGGCGAACAGCACCCAGACCAGCAGGGCGACGCCGGCGCCGATGAGCACGCCGCCGATCGTGTCGGTGATCCAGTGCACGCCGAGGTAGGTGCGGCTCACGGCCATGAGGGCGGTGTAGATCGCGCCCGCGATCCACACCCAGAGCTTCGGAACGATGATGCCGATCGTCACGGCGATGGTCGCGGCGTTGGCCACGTGCCCGGACGGGAACGAGCCGAAGTCCGACGCCACGAGCATGTCCTCAGGCCGGGCGCGGCCGAACAGGTTCTTCAGCAGCTGCACGACGCCGGCGCTCGCGGCCGACGCGACGACGAAGAACAACGCCGCCCACGGCCGTCGCACCACGAGCAGGATCACCGCGACCGCGATGGGCACGAGGAAGACGCCGACGATGCCGCCGCCCAGGGCGTCCATGCCGAACGCGAAGATGTCGCCGATGCCGCCGCGCAGCTCGAAGACGTCCTCCGCCCACTCCTCGTCGATCTCGAACATGCCGTCGGCGCGCAGCATGAGGATCACCCCGAGCAGCGCCGCGATGATGAGCGAGGCGATGCCGACCGCGAACGGCACGAACCGGCCGACGTACTCGGTGCGTTCCTCGCGTGCCTCGGGCCGCAGGTCGTCGGCGCGCGCCGCCGCCTTGCCGTCGACCCGAGTCGCCGCCTGGGCACGCGGCCCGTGCGCGCCGTGAGGCTCGCCCGCAGCGGCATGCTGCGCGTCGTCGGTGTGCTCGTCGGTTCCGGCCGGTGCGGTCATGCTCCCACGCTAGTCGGCGAGCCGGGAAGGCCCTGAGAAGCGGATGCCGCGTGGCTCGGGCTCGACGCGTGGCGGTTGCGCGTGGTACCAGCGCCCGGTCAGGGCACGGTGAGAGCCCCGGGGCTCGGTCACAGCTCGCGGAGGTAGAAGAGCATGCGATAGTCCTCACCGGGCTCGATGTTCACGAACCCGTGCCGCTCGTAGAACCGCCGCGTGTCGACGTCGACCTCGTCGACGTTGATGTGCATCTCGATCGCCCCGCGCTCGCGCACCTCGGCCAGCGCCGCCGTGAGCAGGCGGGTGCCGATGCCGCGGTCGCGCAGCTCCGGGCGGACGTAGAGCTCCTCGAGCTGCGCGAGCGGGCCGTCGCCGTACGGGGTCGGGCGCAGCGTCAGGTAGGCGAAGCCGACCGGCTCCGACGCCACGGCCAGCAGCACGATGACGTCGTCGCGGCGAAGCAGGTCGTCGAAGCGCCGCGCGAACTCCTCGGCGGAGGGCGTCGGCGTCTCGAACTCGGTGTTGAAGTCGAACAGCAGGCGGCCGGTCGCCGCGGCATCCGTCACCGTCGCTCGACGGATCTCGGGCCCGTCGGACGTCCCCATCGCGTGCTCCATCCCTCGCCTGCCCGGTTGCGTCCGAGCGTATCCGGGCGGCATCGCCAGGGCGAGGGCCGACCTGCCGGCTCGGCCGCCGGGTCAGTCGGAGAGCGCGGGCACCGTCGACGGTCGCACGAGCAGCCACACCGAGGACACCGCGACCACCGCGGCGCCGCCCATGACGATCGCCATCGGCACCGCCGTTCCGACGCCCATGATGCCCGCGAGCGGCGAGAGCGCGCCGGCAAGGCCGAAGTTGAGTGCCCCGAGCAGCGACGCCGCGGTGCCCGCCTCGGCACCGTGGTTGGCGAGTGCGAGCACCTGCACGGCCGGGAACGTGAACCCGCACGCGGCGATGTAGATCCACAGCGGGATGGCGGTGCCCCAGAATCCCGCGCCCGAGCTGTCGAGCACGACGATCGCGATCGCCATCGCGAGGTGCACGAGCGTCGTGCCGGCGATGATGTACTGCGGCGGGATCGGTCCGCGGATGAGCCGCGAGGACACCTGCACGCCGATGACGACGCCGATCGAGTTGACCGCGAAGAGGATGCCGTACTCCTGCGGCGTGAAGCCGTAGACCTGCTGGAAGAGGAACGACGACGTCGACAGGTAGGCGAAGAGGCCGGTGAACGTCATGCCGCCGACGAGCGCCGCGCCGAGGTAGACGCGGTCGCGGAACAGCGCGCGGTAGCGCTCGCGCATCGAGGAGTGGCCCGCGACGTGGCGGCGCGACTCGGGCAGCGTCTCGACGATGAGGAACACGACGGCCAGCATGACGACGAGCCCGTAGGCGCCGAGCACCCAGAAGAGCCCGCGCCAGTCCATGACCTGGAGCAGCTGCGAGCCGACGACGGGCGCGATGACGGGCGCAAGCCCGACCACGAGCGCCAGGCGGGAGAGCATGCGCACGAGCGGCTTGCCGCCGAACAGGTCGCGCACCATCGCCATCGCGACGACGCCGCCCGCGGCCGCGCCGAAGCCCTGCAGCAGGCGGAACGCGGTGAGCCACGCGATGTCGGGTGCGAGGGCCGCCGCGACGGATGCCGCGATGTGCACGATCGTCGAGAGGATGAGCGGCAGGCGGCGCCCGACCTTGTCGCTCCATGGGCCGACGACGAGCTGGCCGAGGCCGAAGCCGATCATGGTGCCGGTGAGCGTGATCTGGATCGCCGCGGCGTTCACGCCGAGCTCGGACTCGAGCGCGGGGAACGCGGGGAGGTAGAGGTCGATCGTGAACGGGCCGAGCGCGGTGAGCGCGCCGAGCACGACCACGTAGACGAGGCGCTGGCGACGGCTGAGGAGGTCGCCGGGGTGGCGCCCGACGCTGGGCTCGAGGTCGTCGGGCCGGATGATGGGGATGGAGGCGGTGGACATAGGCGGTTCCCGTGGCGTGCTCGAGTGCGGTCGTGCGGAGGGCTGGTGCGTGGCGCACGCCGTCGGGCGCCTGGCGAACGAAGACGGCGCCCGCAGGCGCCGTTCGGAATCGCGGCCGGTCGGACACCGGCTCGAATCGATTCGACTCGGGCCAGTCTAGCGGCGCGAGCGGGGTTTCGCGCAAGTGCGAACTTTTCCGGCGCTACTCGACCACCGGGTGCGCGGCGGCGAGCGGATCGGCGAGGAGCGACGCGAACGCCGCCTCGGCCGCCCCGATCATGAGGCGGTCCTCGCCGAGCGCCGCGACGACGAGGTCCACGTCCTCGGCGGCGGCCGGCATCGCCTGCGCGGCCACGGCCGCGCGCAGCGCGTCGGGGTCCTGCTCGGCGAGCGTCGCGAGGAACCCGCCCAGGATCACGAGCGACGGGTTCAGCACGTTCACCGCGTTGGCGAGTGCGGTGGCGAGGATGCGGCGCTGCCGGTCGACCTCCTCCGCGACGGCGACGCCGGCCGCGGCATCCGCTTCGATGGCGTCTCGGATGGCGGCGGCGAGCGTCGGCTCGTCGGCGCTTCGCAGGCCCACCGCCTCGAGCAGTCGCGTGCGGCTCACCTCGTCCTCGAGCACCCCGCCGTCGGCACGGCGGTCGACGGATGCCGCGATGCCCGGACGGTTCTGCCCGAACTCCCCCGCGTAGCCGCTCGCCCCGCCCACCGGCCGGCCGTGGACGATGAGCCCGCCGCCGATGCCACTGGCGCCGCCGTTGACGTAGACGAGGTCGTCGACGCCCCGACCGGCGCCGAACAGGTGCTCGGCGATCGCGCCGAGGCTCGCGTCGTTGCCGATCGCGGCCGGAAGCCCCGTCGCCTCCTCGACGAACGCGCGCAGGGGCACCTCGCGCCACTCCAGGTGCGGCGCGAACCGGACGAGCCCGTCGGAACCACGGACGAGGCCCGGCACGGCGAGGCCGACGCCGACGAAGCGGGCGTGCGCGAGTTCGGCCCCGCGCCATCCGTCGATGGTGTCGGCGACCAGTCGGGCCACCTCGTGGGGCGGAGCCAGGTGGTCGACGTCGATGCGCCGGCGCGCGGCGATGCGGCCGCCGAGGCCGACCGCGGCGATCGTCACGGCGTCGACCTCGGGATTCACCGCGATGGCCGTGACGCGCTCGTCGGCGGCGACCACGGGCGACGGGCGTCCGACGCGGTTGGTGGGGTCGGGCGCGCGCTCCTCGACGAGGCCGAGCTCGTTGAGCTCTCCGGCGAGCGCCGCGATGGTGGACCGGTTGAGGCCCGTCAACGCGGTGAGCCGAGCACGCGAGAGCGGCCCTTCGAGGTGCACGAGGCCGAGCACGCGCGCGAGGTTGCGGCGGTGGACGCCGTCGAAACTTCCGGTCCGGTCTGGCACGGCATCCACTCTAGGGACGCATCCGAGCCGTCGGGAGGCACCGCGCCGAATATGTTGTGCTTGACCGCAAAACGACGGCGGCGTATATTCGAGGCGTCCAGATCACTTTCGACGTTGAGGTCGAAACTTTCGAGAGGTTCAATGATGAACAGACGCAGCACCATGCGGCTCGTCACGCTCACCGCGGCCACCGGCCTCGCCCTCGCCTCCCTCACCGCGTGCAGCACCGGCGACGGCGGCGACGAGGGCGGCGACGGCGAGGTCACCCTCACCTGGTGGCACAACGGCACCACCGGACCACTCCCCGAGGTGTGGGAGGAGGTGGCCCAGGAGTTCGAGGCGGAGCACCCCGGCATCAACGTCGAGCAGACCGGCTACCAGAACGAGGAGCTGCAGCGCACCCTCATCCCGAACGCGCTGGCAGCTGGCGACCCGCCGGACCTCTTCCAGGTCTGGCCGGGCGGCGAGCTCCGCGACCAGGTCGAGAACGGCTACCTCATGCCGCTCGACGACGAGATCCCCGACACCATCGAGAGCGTCGGCGCCACCATCAACCCGTGGCAGGTCGACGGCAAGACGTACGGCGTCCCCTTCACCTTCGGCATCGAGGGCTTCTGGTACAACACCGAGCTGTTCGAGCAGGCCGGTATCGACGCCCCGCCGGAGACGCTCGACGAGCTGGTCGACGCCGTCGAGCAGCTGAAGGACGAGGGCATCACGCCCATCGCCGTCGGCGCGGGCGACAAGTGGCCGGCCGCCCATTGGTGGTACCAGTTCGCGCTCCACTCCTGCTCGCCCGAGGCGCTCCAGGCCGGCGAGGCCGAGAGCGACTTCAGCGACGACTGCTGGGTCGAGGCCGGCGAGCAGCTCGAGGACTTCCTCGCGATCGAGCCGTTCCAGGAGGGCTTCCTCGGCACCCCCGCCCAGCAGGGCGCGGGCAGCTCGGCCGGTCTCATCGCCAACGGCCAGGCGGCGATGGAGCTCATGGGCCACTGGAACGCCGGCGTGATCGGCGGGCTGACCCCCGACCAGCAGGTGCCCGAGTTCCTCGGCTGGTTCCCCTTCCCGGGCATCCCGGATGCCGCGGGCGACCCGACCGCGGCACTCGGCGGCGGCGACGGCTACGGCTGCTCGGCCGAGGCGCCCCCGGAGTGCGCCGAGCTGCTCGAGTACATCATGAGCGAAGAGGTCCAGGCGAAGTTCGCCGCCAGCGGCTCGGGCATCCCGACCGTACCCGCGGCGACCGAGTCCATCGAGGACGAGAACCTCAAGGCCGTCGCGGAGGGCCTCGCGAACGCCTCGTTCGTGCAGCTCTGGTTCGACACGGCCTTCGGCACCACCGTCGGCAACGCCATGAACGAGGGCATCACGAACCTCTTCGGCGGAGCCGGCACCCCCGAGGAGATCGTCACCAAGATGGAGGATGCTGCGGCGACGCAGTAGCACCATGACCGCAGTACTGAACCCGGCCGGGCCCGCGACCTCCGCGGGCCCGGCCCCCGCCCCGGGCGGCCGCCCCCGACGCCCCCGCTCCGCGCGCCAGCGGATCGAGATCGCCGTCCTGGTCGGCCCGGCCCTGTTCCTCTTCCTCGGCTTCGTGATCCTGCCGGTGATCCTCGCCGCCGTGTACAGCCTCTACAACCTGCCTCCCGCGTTCCGCTGGGAGCACCTGGCCGACCCGGAGCGATTCATCGGCCTCGCCAACTACGAGCGCGCGTTCGGCAGCCCCGAGTTCGTCCGCGCGATCGGCAACAACTTCCTCATCCTCGTCTTCTCGCTCGCCATCCAGGGCCCGCTCGCCATCGCGATCGCGCTCCTGCTCAACCGCCCGATGCGCGGACGCGCGGCGCTGCGCCTGCTCATCTTCGTCCCGTACGTGCTCGCCGAGGTCATCGCCGGCCTCTCCTGGAAGCTGCTGCTGCAGCCGACGGGCGGCGTCAATGCGGCGTTGGAGGCGATCGGACTCGGCGAACTGCAGCGCAACTGGCTGGCCGACCCCGACATCGCCCTGTGGACGCTGTTCCTCATCCTCACGTGGAAGTACCTCGGCTTCGCGATCATCCTGATGCTCGCCGGCCTGCAGGGCGTGCCCGAGGAGCTCGCCGAGGCCGCCGCGATCGATGGCGCGAGCTGGTGGCAGATCCAGCGTCACATCACGATCCCGCTGCTCGGGCCCACCATCCGGATCTGGGCGTTCCTGTCGATGATCGGCGCGCTGCAGCTGTTCGACATGGTCTGGGTCACCGTCGCGCCGACCGTGCGCAGCATGTCGACCGAGACCATGGCGACGTACATGGTGCAGCAGGGCCAGTTCGCCGGCCAGCCGGGCTACGGCAGCGCCATCGCCGTCATCCTCTTCTTCATCTCCCTGTTCGTGGCGCTCGTCTACCAGCGCTTCGCCCTCCGCCGCGACCTCGCCGGCGCCATCACCCGAGGAGTGCGCTGACATGAGCGCGACCACCGCCATCACCACCGGCCGGGCGCCGGACGACCTGCCGCCCCGGCGGCCCGCGCGGCGCGGCATCGACTGGAGCCAGCCCGTCGTCTACCTCGTCGCGCTCGTCGTCGCGGCCATCGCCATCGGGCCGGTCATGTACGTCTTCATCGGCGGCTTCCGCACGACCGCCGACCTCAATGCGGACCCCGCGGGCCTGCCCGACCCGTGGACCCTGCAGAACTGGGTCACGGTGCTCGGCGCGCCGCGCTTCTGGGGCAACGTGTTCGCGAGCGTCGTGCTCGCCGCCGGCACCACCCTCGGGGTCGTCATCGTCGGCATCATGGCCGCGTTCGTGATCGCCCGCTACGACTTCCGCGGCCGCGAGGGCCTCTACACGTTGTTCGCGGCCGGCCTCATGTTCCCGCTCACGGTCGCCGCGCTCCCGCTCACGCTGCTGCTTCGCACGCTCGGCCTGCACGGCACGTACCTCGGCGTGATCATCCCGTCGATCGCGTTCGCGCTGCCGACGACGATCATCATCCTCGTGCCGTTCCTGCGAGCGATCCCCGACGAGCTCGAGGAGGCCGCGTCGATCGACGGCGCCTCCCGGCTGGGCTTCTTCTGGCGCATCCTGCTGCCCCTGTCGATGCCCGGCCTCGTGACGGTCGGCGTGCTCGCGTTCGTCGGCAGCTGGAACGGCTACCTGCTGCCCCTGCTCGTGATCAGCACGGGCACCCTGCCGCAGGAACTGTGGCCGCTGCCGCTCGGGGTCACGCAGTTCTCGACGCAGTACTCGCAGGACACCGCCGCCGTGCTCGCCTACACGTCGCTCGCGATGATCCCCGCGCTCGTGTTCTTCCTCGCCGCCGAGCGACGCATCGTCGGCGGCCTGCAGGGGGCGGTGAAGGGATGACGCAGCACGACACGACGGCCGGTGGCATCCGCTCGCCGCGAACCACCGCGGTGACGGATGCCGCGTGGCGCGACCCCGCGCGCCCGCTCGACGAGCGCGTGGGCGCGCTCATCGCCGAGATGACCCTCGACGAGAAGCTCGCGCAGCTCTACGGCGTCTGGGTGGGCGCCTCCGACGACGGGCACGCCGACGTCGCCCCGCACCAGCACGACCTGAACGACGACGTCGACCTCGACGCCATCCTGCCCGCCGGGCTCGGCCAGGTCACGCGTCCGTTCGGCACGGCCCCGGTCGACGCGGCGGCCGGCGCGCTCTCGCTCGTGCGCATGCAGGAGCGCATCGCCGCCGCGAACCGGTTCGGCATCCCGGCGGTCGCGCACGAGGAGTGCCTCGCCGGCTTCGCCGCGTGGGGCGCGACCGCGTACCCGGTGCCGCTGTCGTGGGGCGCGACGTTCGATCCGGCCCTCGTGGAGCGGATGGCGCGGCGCATCGGCGCCGACATGCGCTCGGTCGGCGTCCACCAGGGGCTCGCTCCCGTGCTCGACGTCGTGCGCGACGCGCGCTGGGGCCGCGTCGAGGAGACCATCGGCGAGGACCCGTACCTCGTCGCCACGGTCGGCACCGCCTACGTGCGCGGGCTCGAGTCGTCCGGCATCGTCGCGACGCTGAAGCACTTCGTCGGCTACTCGGCCTCGAAGGCCGGACGCAACCTGGCGCCCGTGTCGATCGGGCGGCGCGAGCTCGCCGACGTGCTGCTGCCGCCGTTCGAGATGGCCGTGCGCGAGGGCGGCGCGCGCAGCGTCATGAACTCGTACTCCGACCTCGACGGCGTGCCGTCGGCGGGCGACCGATGGTTGCTCACCGAGCTGCTGCGCGACACGTGGGGCTTCGACGGCACGGTCGTCGCCGACTACTTCGCGGTGGCGTTCCTGAAGCTGCTGCACGGCGTCGCCGACACGTGGGCGGATGCCGCGGGCACGGCCCTCGAGGCCGGCATCGACATCGAGCTGCCGACCGTGAAGGCGTTCGGCGAGCCGCTGCACGCGGCGGTCACGGCGGGCGTGGTCGACGTCGCGCTCGTCGACACCGCCCTGCGCCGGGTACTGCGGCAGAAGGCGGAACTCGGGCTGCTCGATGCCGGCTGGTCGCCGGTGCCGCCCGCGCTGCGTGGCGTCGAGGCCCCTGATGCCGCGTCGGTCCGGGGCGCGATCGACCTCGACCCGCCCGCCAACCGGGAGCTCGCACGCGAGCTCGCCGAGCGCGCGGTCGTGCTCGTGCGCAACGACGGCGCGCTGCCGCTCGCCGCGACCGGTGCCGACGCGCCGTCCGTCATCGCCGTCATCGGCCCCAACGCCGACGACCCGTACGCCATGCTCGGCTGCTACTCGTTCCCGACCCACGTCGTGACGCAGCATCCGGGCGTCGAGATGGGCATCGAGATCCCCACGCTGCTCGACGCGATCCGGGCGGAGTTCCCCGGCAGCGACATCCGTCACGCCCTCGGCACCTCGGTCGACGGCGGCGAGACCGACGGGCTCGCGGATGCCGCGGCACTCGCCGCGACGGCGGACGTCGTCGTGCTCGCGCTCGGCGACCGGGCCGGCCTCTTCGGCCGCGGCACGAGCGGCGAGGGGTGCGACGCGGAGTCGCTCGACCTGCCCGGCGCGCAGCAGCGGCTCGTCGACGCGGTGCTCGACACGGGCACGCCGACGGTGCTCGCCCTGCTCGCCGGGAGGCCGTACGCGCTCGGGCGGGCGACCTCCGAAGCGGCGGGCATCGTCGAGGCGTTCTTCACGGGCGAGGAGGGCGCGGGCGCGATCGCCGGCGTGCTGAGCGGACGCGTGAACCCCAGCGGCCGGCTGCCCGTGTCGATCCCGGCGACGCCGGGATCGCAGCCGACCACGTACCTCGCCGCGCCGCTCGCGCGTGCGAGCGACGTCTCGAACGTCGACCCGACGGCGGCGTACCCGTTCGGCCACGGACTCGGCTACACGACGTTCGAGTGGGAGACGTTCGCGGGCGACGAGGATGCGATCGCGACCGACGGCGCGGTGAGCGTGCGACTGCGCGTGCGCAACAGCGGTTCGCGCACCGGCACCGAGGTCGTGCAGCTCTACCTCCACGACCCGGTCGCATCGGTCGTGCGGCCCGTGCAGCGGCTCGTCGGGTTCGCCCGGGTCGACCTCGAGCCCGGCGCCGCCGCCGACGTGTGGTTCACGGTTCCGGCCGACCTCGCCTCGTTCACGTCCCGTTCGGGCGAACGCATCGTCGAACCGGGCGACCTCGTCCTGAGCGTCGGCCGTTCGAGCGGCGAGCTCGTGCACGCGCACACCGTCCGCCTCGAAGGGCCGGTGCGGGTCGTCGACCACCTGCGCCGCCTGCACCCGCTCATCGATGTCGACCTCGCCCCCGTGGAGGCCCCCACGACCGGCTGAGCGCCGCGACGGTTCGGCGGATGGCGCCCCTGCACGCTGTCCGCCGCACCCGTCGCGCCCGCACGCCACCAGACCCCGCACCACCGTCACCGCACCACCGACCGCGCAAAGGAGCGCAGCAATGCAACGACGAAGGACACTGGGAACCCTCGCCCTCGCCACGGCCACGGCCGTGCTGGCGACGCTCGGCCTCGCCACCTCGGCGAGCGCCGAGCCCGTCATCGTGAGCGCGGCCGACTTCGAGGACGGCGCCACCGGACCATGGGGTCCACGCGGCGGCGTGACCTTGACGGTCACCGACGCGGAAGCGCACGGCGGCACGCACAGCCTCGCCGTGACCGGCCGCACCGGCGACTGGCAGGGGGTTTCGGCGAGCGCCGCGGCCCTCGGCCTGCAGGCCGGGGCGACGTACGACTTCTCGGCGTGGGTGAAGCTGCCCGAGGGCGAGACCGGCACGAGCGGCGTCCACTTCACCGCGGAGCAGACGCCCGCCGCCGGCGGTTCGAACACGTACACGTGGATCGGCGGCGCCGTGGACGCGACGGCCGATGGGTGGGTCGAGATCGGCGGCAGCTACGTGTTCCCGGACGGGCTCGCGAGCGCGAGCCTCTACATCGAGGCGGCGCCGATCGGGGACCGGCACCCGTCGTTCCTCGTCGACGACCTCGTCATCACGACGGAGGACGGCGGCACGGCGCCGCCGCCGAGCGGCGAGGTCGTGATCGACAGCGACTTCGAGGAGGACCTCGACGGCTGGGGCCTGCGCGGCGGAAGTGGTGAGACGACCGCGACGGTCGAGCTGTCGACGGCGCAGGCGCACGCCGGCGCGCAGTCTGCGGTCGTGACGAACCGCACGAGCCAGGGCGACGGCCTCGGCCGTGACGTGACCGGGCTGCTCGCGGCATCCGTCACCTACGAACTCACCGCCTGGGTGCGCTTCGGCGACGGCCAGCCCGTCGACGACGTCTGGCTGAGCCGCGCGAACACGACCGGCGGCACGACCGCCTTCGCGACGCTCGCGCAGTTCGACACCGTCACGAACAGCGGATGGACCGAGGTCACGGCGACCTTCCAGGGCTCCGACGCCGACGCCTCGCTGCTGTACTTCGAGACCCGCTGGGACAACGGCGCCGTCGGCAACACGAGCGACCTGTACGTCGACGACGTCGTGGTGCGCGTGCCCGAGGCACCCGTCATCGAGGACCTCACGGGCATCACGGAGACCGTCGACTTCCCGATGGGCGTCGCGATCGACAGTCGGGAGACCGCGGGTGCGGCATCCGAGCTGCTGCTGCGGCACTTCGACCAGGTGACGGCCGAGAACTTCATGAAGCCCGAGGCCTGGTACGACGCGAACGGCGACTTCGTCGCGGCGAACGTCGAGGCCGATGCGGTCACGGACTTCGCGGCAGCGAACGACCTCGGGCTCTACGGCCACGTGCTCGTGTGGCACAGCCAGACGCCCGCCTGGTTCTTCCAGGACGACGCGGGCCAGCCGCTCGCGGCCGACGATGCCGGCAGGGCCGTGCTCCGCGACCGACTTCGCGCGCACGTCTTCGACGTGGCCGAGTACCTGGCGACGAGGCACGGTCCGTTCGGGTCGGACACGAACCCGCTGACGGCGTTCGACGTGGTGAACGAAGTCGTCTCCGACGGCAGCGAGTTCGCCGACGGCCTGCGCCGGAGCGAGTGGTACCGCATCCTCGGCGAGGAGTTCATCGACCTCTCGTTCGCGTACGCCGACGAGGCGTTCAACGACGTGTACGCGGCGGATGGCGCGGAGCGGCCGGTCGCGCTCTTCATCAACGACTACAACACCGAACAGGGCGGCAAGCAGGTGCGCTACCGGGCGCTCGTCGAGCGGCTGCTCGCGCGCGGCGTGCCGGTCGACGGCGTGGGGCACCAGTTCCACGTGAGCCTCGCCATGCCGGTCTCGGCGCTCGAGCAGGCGATCGTCGCCTTCGAGGACCTTCCGGTCACGCAGGCCGTCACCGAGCTCGACGTCACCACGGGCACCCCGGTGACGCAGGCGAGGCTCGTCGATCAGGGGTACTACTACCGCGACGCGTTCCGGGTGTTCCGGGAGCACGCGGGCAAGCTGTTCTCGGTCACCGTCTGGGGCCTCACCGATGGGCGCAGCTGGCGCGCGAGCTCGGGCGCACCGCTCATCTTCGACGACGCGCTGAAGGCCAAGCCCGCCTACTACGGCGCGGTCGACGGCGATCTGCCGGCGCCGCAGCGCACCGCGAACGTGTTCGCGGGCGACGTGGCAATCACCGACGGCGCGACGGCGTCGCCCGAGTGGAGCCGGCTGCCGCGTCACGCGGTCGAGGGCGTTGCGGAGTTCCAGCTGCGCTGGGCGGCCGACCACCTGACGGTCTTCGCGAGCGTCGACGACGCGACCACGGATGCCGCGGACGCGGTCGAGCTCCGGCTCGGCGAGACGGTGGCGACCGTCGGCCGCGACGGTTCGGGTTCCGTCTCCGCGGTCGCGACCGAGCGCGACGGCGGGTACGACGTCGTCGCGCACCTGCCGCTGACGGATGCCGCGGAGGGTGACACCCTCGACTTCGACCTGCGGGTGACGGATGCCTCGGGCTCGTCGGTCGGGTGGAACGCGCCGGGTGTGCTCGGCACGCTCACGCTCGTCGAGCCGCTCTCCTTCCTCGAGGTCGTCGCGGCCGACGCGGCGCCCGCCGTGGACGGCGCGATCGACGACGCGTGGGAGGATGCGAACGTCGTGCGCACCGAGAAGTCGGTGCTCGGCGACGGTGGCGCGGTCGCCGACATCCGCACCGTCTGGTCGGGCGACACGCTGTACGTGCTCGCCGAGGTCGCCGACCCCGTGGTCGACGTGTCGGGTTCCGACCCGTGGATCCAGGACTCGATCGAGGTCTACGTCGACCCGGGCAATGCGAAGAACGGCTCCTACCGCTACGACGACACGCAGATCCGCGTGAGCGCGGCGAACGCGGTGTCGTTCGGCACGGGCGACGAGGCGTTCCAGCGGGCGCGCGTGCAGAGCGCCACCGCCCTCGTCGACGGCGGCTACCTGGTCGAGCTCTCGGTCGACCTCGGCGATGCGGCGGGCCTCGGGACGTTCCACGGGCTGGACTTCCAGGTGAACGACGCCGCAGGCGGGCAGCGCACGGCCATCCGGAACTGGGCGGACCCGACGGGCGCGGGCTACCAGTCCACCGCCCGCTGGGGCGTCGGCGAGTTCGTCGGCCCGGCCGCGCCGACCGCCGTCGAGAACGTCGTCGCACCGTCGATCCAGGGGCAGCCGCTCGCGGGTCGCGTCCTCACGGCGGACGCCGGCGAGTGGGACCCGTCGACGGCGTCGGTGTCGTACCAGTGGCAGCGCGACGGCGCCGACATCCCGGGGGCGACGAACGCGTCGTACCGGGTGACCGGTCTCGACCGCGGTGCCGAGTTGACGGTGCTCGTCACGGCGAGCTCCGGTGAGCTCGAGCCCGGTGTCGCGGCCTCCGCGCCGGTCACGGTCTCGGCGGCGGCGGGACGTCCCCTCCCCTGACGCGCGCCCCGGCCGAGGAGCGGGGCGGTCGATCGTGTGGAGCGATCGGCCGCCCCGGTTGCCCGTTCCGGGACCGGAGTGAGGATCTCTCCCGTTGCTCGCCTCCGAAAGCAAGGGGGTACCGCGCATTCGTCGATTGTTGCCGCGTACTGCTTACATCGCTGACGGTGCACTTCGCACTGACGAGCACCACTGAACAGAAACGTGACGTACCACATGAGCACCACTACCAACACCCGCAACGGCGTCGACCGCCTCACCACCGAGACCAAGGCGGCCTTCAAGACCACCGAGTTCATCGCCTACGTCGTCGTCCTCGTCGGCATGTTCATCGCCTCCGCGGTCGTGGACAGCAACGAAGACGGCCAGGGCTTCGGTGCCGAGCAGGTGTGGTTCTTCGCCACCCTGCTGACGATCGGTTACATGGTCAGCCGCGGCCTGGCGAAGGCCGGCAGCCGCGAGGCCTACGATCGCGACGCGCGCGACGACCGCCACTGAGCTGAGCCGAGCCGGACGGGTCGATGACCTGTCCGCCGGTACCACGAGGGCCTCTGCGATGCAGGGGCCCTCGTTCTCGTCTCACCCGAGTCGCTCGGCGGCGCGGAAGGCCGGTTCGCGCGCGATGAACGCGCGGATGGCGGCGGCCACCGCCGGAGCCGCGCCGTACTGCACGACGTGCCGGTTCCCGGGGACCACGACGAACGAACCGTGCGGCGCGGCCGATCGCAGCCTGCGGCACCATTCCGTGCCGGCGATCGGGTCGTTCCCTCCCCTGATGACGAGGAGCGGAGCCGAGATCGCCCCGACCCGCTCCTCGATCGGATAGGTGATCATGCAGCGCAGCTGCTTCGCGAACCACACCGGCCCGCATCGGGCGTAGTCGGCGAACACCACCACGTTCGCGCCGAACGGCTCCCGCAGCGCGTCCCGGAAGAGCGCGGCCGACTGCGCGAGCGTGGTGCGGCGGGCGTCGTCCGCGACCGGCCCGATGAGCACGATCCCGGCGGCGAGATCGGGCCGCGTCGCCGCGAGCTCGACGACCCACTGCGCTCCCATGGAGTGACCCACCAGGACCGCCGACGCGAGGCCGAGGTGATCGAGCACACTCGCGAGAGCCGCCGCCATGTCGCTGACATCCATCGCGGCATCCGGTTTCGGCATGCCCCCGAATCCGGGGAGGTCGATCGAGTGGACCTGATCGGTGCGTGCGAGCTCGCGATGCAGTCTCGCCAGGTACCGGTGGGACGTCCCGATCCCGTGGATCAGGACGAAGGCCGGACCGGTCTGCGATGCGGGTCGCGGCCCCGACAGGATCCGGAAGAACGCACCGTCGACGGTCACGACTCGCTCGACGATCGCGGGTTCGCCACCCATGGGCACCCCTCACCTGTGAGCCCCAACGATACGGCGAAACGCACCGGTCGACACCCGAACGGTCGTCGTCGAGGCCAGGGGCTCGGCTCGGAGCGCGGCGCCGGGTCGCGGCGTGTCGGCGGGCAGGAGCACACTCTGGGGTGTCAGGAAAGGAGCCTCGAGATGATCGAGCACGTGACGCCCATCGATCCGGAGGGACTGCACCGCAGCCCGGCCTTCGCGCAGGGCATGATCACACCGCCCGGCCCGCTCGTCTTCGTCGGCGGCCAGAACGGGGTGGATGCCGCGGGGCGACTGCTCGACGGCCTGGGCGCCCAGACCGAGCAGGCACTGCGCAACGTCCTCGCGGTGCTCGCTGCGGCGGGCAGCGGTCCCGAGCACGTCGCGAAGCTGACGATCCACCTCGATCCCGACGTCGACCCCGATGAGGCGTATGCCGCCAGCGCCGCGGTGTGGCCCTACCGCACCGCGGTCACGGTCCTGGCCGTCCCGCCGGCCCGCCCGGGCGCGCTCGTCGAGGTCGAGGCGGTCGCGTCGATCCCGTCGGTGGGCGCCTGACGAGTTGCGCGACCGCGCGCGACGAACGAGCTCTCGAGAGCGCCCCATCGCCTCAGCGCACGACCGCCTCCGGCGGCGGCGCAGTGCTCTCGCGCACGACGAGGCTCGTCGCGAGGTCCATGCGCGGCGTCGGGGCGCCCGACTCGAGCGGCTCGTCCGCCAGGCGGATGGCGAGGCGCGCCGCCTCCTCGCCCATGCGACGCAGCGGCTGGTGCACGGTCGTGAGCTTCGGCGTCAGCCAGCGCGCGAGCGGGATGTCGTCGTACCCGACGACCGAGAGATCCTCCGGCACCCGGATGCCGCGCTCGCGCGCAGCCTCCAGCACCCCGAGCGCCTGCATGTCGCTGCCGGCGAAGATCGCGGTGGGCCGCTCGGGCGCGTCGAGCAGCGTGCGCGCGCGATCGCGACCGCCCGAGACGTGGAAGTCCCCGAAGCGGATCCACGACTCGTCGATCGGCAGCCCGGCCGAGTTCATCGCCGACCGGTAGCCGTCGATGCGCGCGAGCGAGCACATCATGTCCTCCGGGCCGGTGATCGCCGCGATGCGCCGGTGCCCGAACTCGATCAGGTGCCGCGTCGCGGCGAGTCCGCCCGACCAGTTCGCCGAGCCGACGGACGGCGCGTCCGGAGACGGGTCCCCGGCGGGGTCCACGATCACGAACGGGATGGCGCGCGCGTGCAGGCGCTCGCGGTACTCCGGCGCGAGGTCGCTGAACACGAGCACGATGCCGACGGGCCGGCGGCGCATGACGCCCTCGATCCAGTCGGGGTCGGGCGAGTGCCGGGTGCCGCTCACCGTGAGCACCACGCTGAGGCCGTGCTGCTTCGCGACCGACTCGACGCCGTCGATGACCTCCATCGACCAGATCGGGTCGAGCTCGTGGAAGACGAGCTCGATGAGCTCGGCGCGCGACTCGGAACGTCCGCCGCCGCGCCGCCGATACCCGCGCTCGGCCATCACCTGCTCGACGCGTGCGCGGGTCGCGGCCGCGACATCCGCTCGCCCGTTCAGCACCTTCGAGATCGTCGACAGCGAGACGCCGGCCTCGTCGGCGATCTCGGCGAGCGTGACGCGCTCCGTCGCGGCATCCGTTGACATGTTTCGAAGTCTAGCGTCGAAACTTGCGATCAGCCGATGCCGGGCGTGTCAGCCGCGGATCTCCGAGCGCTCGCCGCCAGGTCCGACGACCGGAATCACTGCACCGCCTCGGATCCACAGGGGAACCGTGTCGAACCCGTGAAGTTCGCGGCGCCAGACGCCTCCCTCGACGGTCTCGCGCGTGAACCAGTTCGTCCACGTGCCCGACGGGAGGTAGTACTCCACCTCGCCCGACGCCGAGAACACGGGCGCGACGAGCAGGTCGGGCCCGAGCAGGTACTGCCGGTCGAGGTGCGCGACCGCAGGGTCGCCGGGGAACGCGAGCTGCATGGGCCGCATCACGGGCGTGCCGGTGCGGTGCGCCTCCTCCCCCGCGGCCACGAGGTACGGCCGCAGCGACGCCTTCAGCTTCGCGAAGGTGCGCGCGACCTCGACCGCCGACTGCCCCGGCGCCTCGTCGCCCGTGTCGAACGCCCACGGCACGCGGTAGCTCGTCGAGCCGTGCAGGCGAGAGTGGCTCGACAGCAGCCCGAACGCGAGCCAGCGCTTGAACACCGCCGGGTCGGGATCGCCCTCGAAGCCGCCGATGTCGTGGCTCCAGTAGCCGAAGCCGCTCATCGCGAGCGACAGCCCGCCGCGCAGGCTCTCGGCCATCGACGTGAACGTCGAGGAGTTGTCGCCGCCCCAATGCACGGGCATCGACTGGCCGCCCGCGGTCGCCGACCGGGCGAACAGCACGGCCTCACCGACCCCTCGCGACTCCTCGAGCACCTCGAACACCGCGCGGTTGTAGAGCTGCGTGTACCGGTGGTGCATCGCCTCGGGGTCGCTGCCGTCGTGCCAGACCACGTCGATCGGGATCCGCTCGCCGAAGTCCGTCTTGATCGCGTCGACGCCCTGCGCGACGAGGCCGCGAAGGTGCTCCTGGAACCAGTGCGTGGCATCCGGGTTCGTGAAGTCGACGAGCGCCATGCCCGCCTGCCAGAGGTCCCACTGCCACACCGAGCCATCCGCCCGCCGTACGAGGTACCCGCGCTCGAGCCCCTCGCGGAACAGCTGCGAACGCTGCGCGATGTACGGGTTCAGCCACGCACTCACCCGCAGCCCGCGGTCGTGCAGCCGCGCGAGCATGCCCTCGGGATCGGGGAACACCGCCGGGTCCCACTGGAAGTCGGTCCAGTGGAACTCGCGCATCCAGAAGCAGTCGAAGTGGAACACCTCGAGCGGGATGTCGCGCTCCGACATCCCGTCGATGAAGGCGTTCACCGTCGCCTCGTCGTAGTCGGTCGTGAAGCTCGTCGACAGCCACAGGCCGTACGACCAGTCGGGCACGCGAGCCGGCCGGCCCGTGAGGCGCGTGTACCGGTCGAGCACCTCGGCGGGCGTGGGACCTGCGATCACGACGTACTCCAGGCACTCCCCCGCGACCGAGAACTGCACCTGCTCGACGGCCTCCGACCCCACCTCGAACGACACGTGCCCGGCGTGGTTCACGAGCACGCCGTAGCCGCGGTTCGTCAGGTAGAACGGCACGTTCTTGTACGACTGCTCGCTCGACGTGCCGCCGTCGGCGTTCCAGATGTCGACCGTCTGGCCGTTCTTCACGAGCGGGCCGAAGCGCTCGCCGAGCCCGTAGACGAGCTCGCCCACGCCCAGCGCGAGCTGGGTGTGCAGGTACGCGGATGCCGGGGCGAGCCCGGTCTCGGTGATGCCGGTGACGCCCGTGGGCTCCGCGGCGACCGGCGCGCCCGGCGCCAGCTTCATGTACCCGACGGACTTGTGGCCGCTCGCGGTGAGCGGGCCGCCGGAGGCGTCCTCGAAGGTCAGCTCCCACGGGGCGCCGCGGCGGATGCGCGCGCGCAGCGAGCCGGCGTCGACGACCCCGCCCTCGTCGTCCACCGAGAGACCCGCGGCGTACGCGGCATCCGTCTCGAGCTCGAAGCCCACGTCGCGCGGCGTGCCGCAGTGGTGCTCGATCCGCACCCGGATGACGCCCTCGGCCGGGCTCGCGAGCGAGACCGTGAGCATGGGCCGGTTCAGCGTGTCGCCGCGACTCGCGATGACGCGCGTCGGCGCCCACGCCACGAGCTCGTCGCCCTCGACCGCGATGTCGCGCGCCTCCTGTGCGTACAGCGCCTCGACACCCGGCCGTGCGTGCCAGAACCCGTCGGTGAACTTCATTACTTGACTGCTCCTGCCGTGATGCCCCTGGTGAGGGTGCGCTGGAAGATGAGGAAGAAGACGAGCGTCGGGATGAGGCCGAGCAGGGCCGACGCGCTCGTGGTGGTGACGTCCATCAGCCGGTCGCCCTGCAGCACCGTGATCGCCACGGGCACCGTCTGGGTCGCGTTCGACACGAGGAACGTCAGCGGGATGAGGAACTCGTTCCACGTCCAGATGAAGAAGAAGATCAGCAGCACCGACAGCGTCGGCCGCGAGATCGGGAACACCACGCGCCACAGGATCTGCCATCGCGACGCGCCGTCGAGCGAGGCGGCCTCGAGCAGCTCTCTCGGGAACGTCGAGTAGACCGACGCGAGCAGGTACGTGCCGAAGGCCGACTGGATGACGGTGAAGATGATGATGACCGCCCACTGGCTGTCGTACAGGCCGACCTGCTTGAACATGAAGTACAGCGGGTAGAGCAGCACCTCCTGCGGCAGCATGTTCGCCAGCAGGATCACGACGACGATCCACAGCCGCCCCTTCACCCGGCCGATGCCGAGCGCGAACGCGTTGAACATCGAGATGAGCACCGCGAACACCGCGACGAGCCCGGAGATGAACACGCTGTTCCACAGCTTCTCGGGGAAGTCCACGCGCTCCCAGAACGCCACGATGCCGTCGAAGTAGAACTCGGTCGGCAGCGTCAGCGGACCCGACGTGTTGTAGTCGGTCGGCGACTTGAACGAGTTGATCAGGATCAGCAGGAACGGCACGGCGATGAAGAAGCCGAGCACGATCGCGACGACGAGCACGACCCAGTCGCCCGGGGTGCGCTTGGCGTAGCCGCTGGGACGGCGCGAACGGCCGGTGCCGCGGATGTCGCGGCGCGGGCGACGCGCGGGCGCGTCGTCCGTGGGCAGCTCGACGTCCCGGCGGTCCGGGTCGAGCTCCTCGACGATGGCGGTCATCGCCCCTCCTCCTTCCGCTCCATGCGGTGCTGGGCCAGGATGAACAGCACGCTGACCGCGGCGATCACGACCGTGAGCGCGGTCGCGATGGTCGCGCCGTAGCCGACCTGCTGCGACTGGAAGAACTCGCTGTACGCGTAGTACGCGGGCACGATGGTCGACGTGCCGGGTCCGCCGCCGGTGAGGGCGTAGACCGGGCCGAACACCTTGAGCGCGGCGATCGTGCACGTGAGCGTGACGACGAAGATCTCCGGCCGGATCATGCCGACCGTGATCGCCCGGAACCGCTGGATCCAGTTCGCCCCGTCGAGCTCGGCGGCCTCGTACAGCTCGGGGTCGACCCGCTGCAGGGCCGCCATGAAGATCACGATGGGATAGCCGAGCTGCACCCAGATCATGATGACCATGAGGCTCGGCAGGGCGGTGTCGGGGCTGCCGAGCCAGTTGCGGGTCAGGTCGCCGAGTCCGATGCCCTCGAGGACCTGGTTGAGCGCGCCGTTCTGCGGGCGGAGGATCCAGCCGATCACGATCGCCGCGATCACCGCGGGAAGGATCTGCGGCAGGTAGTACGTGGCCCGCAGGAAGCTCGCGAGCCTCCCGCCGAACTTGCGCCCGATGAGGTCGAACAGCATCGCGGCGAGCAGCAGGCCGAGCAGCGTCGGCACGATCACCATCGCGAGGATCATCGCGATCGAGTTCCCGAAGCTCGTCCAGAACACCCGGTCGCCCATGAGCTCGACCCAGTTCTCGAGGCCGATCCACTCGGGCGGGCGGATGCCTCGATACGAAGTGAACGTCAGGTAGATGTTCCAGAAGAGCGGCACCACCACGATGACGGCGAGCAGCGCGAGGCCGGGGACGAGGTAGAGCCAGTAGGTGCCGCGGCGGGCACCGGGGATGAGCCCCTCCTCGGGGCCGTGCGAGCGGCGGCGGGCCGGGCGGCGGCCGCCCGCGGCATCCGTCGCCTCGATCGTCGTCGCGGCCCTGGTGTCGAGGGCTGACATGGTGAGTCCTTCCGGTGATCCGGCATGGGTGGTGGGGCCGGTGGCCCCGAGGGGCGGATGCCGCGGCGCACGCACACGCCGCGGCATCCGGGTCTCAGCCGACGATGTCGTCGACGCCGGCCTGGTACTGCTCGCCGAGCTGCTGCTGCACCTCGGCCGGGGACTTCGTGCCGTTCACGAGCTCCTGGAGCCCGGCGTTGAGCTCGTCGTAGAACGTCGGCGTGGGCCAGTCGGGGTAGAACGAGATGCCGTCCATGTCGTTCAGCGCGTTGAAGTTCGCGATGAGCTCCTGCGACTTCTCGTCGGTGATGTCGGCCTCGTCGGCCGCGACGGGTACGCCGCCGTTGTTGCCGAGCAGCGCCTGGATCTCGGGGCGCATGGTGATGTCGATGAACTCGTAGGCGAGCTCCTTGTTCTGCGCGCGCTCGGGCACGACCCACATGTTGCCCGCGGAGCCCGGCGACAGCTCGGCCTCGGGGAAGAGGAACGTGCCCCACTCGAAGTCGGTGATCTCGTTCGCGAACCGGCCGTACCACCAGCTGCCCGAGTAGAAGATCGGGGCGTCGCCGCTGATGAAGCTCACGCCGGCGTCCTCGGCCTTGAAGCCGGAGGCATCCGTGGAGATGTAGCCGGCGTCGACCCAGTCCTTCACGGTCTCGGTCGCGTACGAGATCTCATCGCCCTCCCAGTCGACCGGGTTCTCGTAGAGCTGGTAGTCGTTCACGAACTGGCGGTCGGCCTCGGTGAGCGCGAGCTGGTACCAGAGCTGGCCGAGCGGGTACTCGGCGGCGGACGTCGCGAGCGGCGTGGTGCCCTCGTCGGCGAACGCCTGCAGCACGTCCTCGAACTCGGCGAAGGTCGTGGGCACCTCGAGGCCTGCGGCGGCGAACGCGTCCTTGTTGTAGTAGACCTGCACGAACTCGCCGTAGTTGGGCACGCCGTACCAGCTGCCCGAGCCCATGATGCCGTTCTCGTCGTACTTCGCCGTCGTCTGCAGCGCGGGTGCCAGCTGGTCGGCCCAGCCGTACTCGTCGACGACGTCGTCGAGCGGCGTGAGCAGGCCCTCGCTCGAGAGCAGGCCGGCGGTCGCGTTGCCCTTGTTGTACTCGAGGATGTCGGGCGCCTCGTCGGAGTTCAGGACCTGGCTGGCCGTCGAGCGGATCTGCTCGAAGCTCTTCTCCTCGAACTCGACCGTGGCGCCGGTCTCCTCCTCGAAGATCTCGATGGCCCGGTCCCAGGCGATGCCCATGGCCGAGTCGGCGCCCTCGTAGTGCCAGAGCCGGAGGGTGTCGTCGTCGCCGCCGCCGGCGTCGCCGCCGGAGCATCCGCTGAGGACGAGCGCCGCGGCCGCGAGCGACGCGACGGTGGCGAGGGTTCTGGTGTGCTTCATTGCTACCTCTCCTGGTGTGGGTGGTGCGGTGGGGTGTCGGGTGGATCTGTCGAAGCGCTTCGACTGACGGCGAACGGATGCCGCATGGCGGTCCGTGCGCGTCAGGCGGACGCGTTCGGGGGCGGCGCCGTCGAGCCGTGCTCGCGATACTCGGGGGCGATCAGGTGGACGCCCGCCGGCGGCTCACCGCCGTCGACCATGCGCATCGCGAGCTCGACCGCGAGCTCGCACGACGCGCTCGGCACGAGCGGGACGGAGTCGATCGGCGGGTGGAAGGCGGACGTGTCGAAGGTCGCCCCCACGGAGACGACCGACACGTCGTCGGGCACGCGGCGGCCGAGCGCCGCGAGCTCGTCGAGCGCGACGGCATGGCTGGTGTCGTCGCAGTGCAGCACGAGGGCGGTCGCACCGCCCTCGACGAGTTCGCGAACCGCCACGCGCACGGGGGTGCGGCGCGGTCCGTCGGCCTCGGGGAGGGTGACTGCGCAGTCGACGCCGAGTTCGGCGGCGCGCTGCTCGAGCCCCCGCCGGACGCGCGGCGGGAAGTTGGAACGCTCGTACGCGACGGGCGGGTGCCCGACGAATCCGATCGATCGATGCCCCTGGCCCGCGAGCCGATCGACGGCGAGCGCGGCGGCCGCCTCGAAGTCGAGGTCGACGCACACGAGCCCCTCGTGGTCGTCGGGCACGCCGATGAACACACTGGGAAGCGCGATGCGACGGGCCAGGGCGACGCGCTCGTCGTCGGGGGCGACGTCGAGTACGAGGACGCCGTCGGCGAGCCCACTGGACGCGACCCGGCGCATGCCCGCCGACGCCTCCTCCTCGGTGAGGAGCAGGATGTCGTACTCGTACTTCCGCGCCGCGATGGAGGTCGCGAGCACGAACGCCATGTGGGCGGGAGCGTGCGTGTCGGCCCGGAACGGCTCGGTGAGCGCGAAGATCTGCGTGCGGCGGCCGGCGAGCATGCGGGCACCGGCGTTCGGCCGGTAGTCGAGCTCGAGCGCCGCCTCCTCGATGCGCCGCCGGGTGTCGGCGGAGATCGAGCGCTTGCCGCTCAGCGCGTACGACACGGTGCTGATGGACACGCCGGCGGCCTTGGCCACCTCGTGGATCTTCGCCATGTCGAGACTCCGTCGTCTAAGCGTTTCGATTGGAACGGTCGGCACTCTACGCCGGTGTCGAAACGCTTCGCAAGTGTTTTGTGGCAATTGCGAACAAATGGCCTTCGGCCCGCTTGCGTGCGGCGGCTCGACCAGTTATGTTTTACACGCCAACAAATCATCGACGACGCTGAGAGGCGGATCATGGCCAGCGCCCCGACCCGTGACGACAAGTTCTCCTTCGGTCTCTGGACCGTCGGCTACAACGGCACCGACCCCTTCGGAGGCCCGACCCGGAACGCGCTCGACGTCGTGCACGTGGTCGAGAAGCTCGCCGAGCTCGGCGCCTACGGCCTGACATTCCACGACGACGACCTGTTCGCGTTCGGCTCCTCCGACAGCGAGCGCCAGACGCAGATCGACCGGCTGAAGGGCGCGCTGGCCGACACCGGCCTCGTCGTGCCGATGGTCACGACCAACCTGTTCAGCACGCCCGTCTTCAAGGACGGCGGCTTCACCTCGAACGACCGCGCCGTGCGCCGCTTCGCGCTGCGCAAGGTGCTCCGCAACCTCGACCTCGCCGCCGAGCTCGGCGCGAAGACGTTCGTGATGTGGGGCGGCCGCGAGGGCGCCGAGTACGACGCCGCGAAGGACATCCGCCAGGCCCTCGAGCGTTACCGCGAGGCTGTCAACCTGCTCGGCGACTACGTGACCGACAAGGGCTACGACATCCGCTTCGCCATCGAGCCGAAGCCGAACGAGCCGCGCGGCGACATCCTGCTGCCCACCGTCGGGCACGCGCTCGCCTTCATCGACTCGCTCGAGCGCCCCGAGCTCGTGGGCCTCAACCCGGAGGTCGGTCACGAGCAGATGGCGGGCCTGAACTTCGCCGCGGGCATCGCGCAGGCGCTGTACCACGACAAGCTCTTCCACATCGACCTCAACGGCCAGCGCGGCATCAAGTACGACCAGGACCTCGTATTCGGGCACGGCGACCTGCACAACGCGTTCGCGCTCGTCGACCTGCTCGAGAACGGCGGCCCCGGCGGGGGCCAGGCCTACACCGGCCCGCGCCACTTCGACTACAAGCCGTCGCGTACCGAGGACGAGACCGGCGTCTGGGACTCGGCCGCCGCGAACATGCGCACCTACCTGCTCCTGAAGGAACGTGCCGCGTCGTTCCGCGCCGACCCCGAGGTGCAGGAGGCGCTCGAGGCCGCCCGCGTCTTCGAGCTCGCGCAGCCCACGCTCGGCGAGGGTGAGACGGTCGACGACCTGCTCGCCGACCGCTCCGCGTTCGAGGAGTTCGACGCCGGTGCCTACCTCGGCGGCAGGGGCTTCGGCTTCGTGCGCCTGCAGCAGCTCGCGACCGAGCACCTGCTCGGCGCGCGCTGACCGCCGCCATCTCCGCCGAGTGTTGCCGTTCGGCCCGAGTGTTGCCGTTCCAGCGGCATCACTCGCCGCGAACGGCAACACTCGAGGCATGAACACCACCAGGAGGACACCGTGACGCTCGTCGCCGGCGTCGACTCGTCGACGCAGTCGTGCAAGGTCGTGATCCGGGATGCCGCGACCGGGGCGCTCGTGCGCACCGGCCGCGCCGCGCATCCCGACGCAACCGAGGTCGACCCCGCCGCGTGGTGGGGCGCGCTCCTGACCGCGTTCGCCGACGCCGGCGGCTTCGAGGGCGTCCAGGCCGTGTCGATCGGCGGGCAGCAGCACGGCATGGTCGTGCTCGACGCCGAGGGCCGTGTCATCCGCGACGCGCTGCTCTGGAACGACACCCGCTCGGCGCAGGCCGCGCGCGACCTGATCGACGAGGTGGGCGCCGACGAGTACGCGCGCCGCACGGGCGTCGTGCCGGTCGCCTCGTTCACGGCGACGAAGCTGCGCTGGCTGCGCGACGCCGAGCCCGAGAACGCGGCGCGCGTCGCTGCGGTCGCCCTCCCCCACGACTGGCTGACCTGGCGCCTCCGCGGCTACGGGCCGGAGGGCGAGACACCGCTCGGTCCGGTGCTCGACGAGCTCACCACCGACCGGTCGGACGCGTCGGGCACCGCGTACTGGGGCGCCGACGGCTACGACCGGGAACTGCTCGTCCGGGCGCTCGGACACGACGCGGTCCTCCCGCGCGTGCTCGGCCCCGGCGAGACCGCCGGCCACACTCCGGACGGCATCCTCGTCGGCCCCGGCGCGGGCGACAACGCGGCTGCGGCGCTCGGCCTCGACGCGGCATCCGGCGACGTGGTCGTCTCGATCGGCACGAGCGGCACGGTCTTCGCCGTGACGGATGCCGCCACCGCCGACGTGTCCGGCACGGTCGCCGGGTTCGCGGATGCCACGGGGCGGTTCCTGCCGCTCATCGCCACGCTCAACGCCGCGCGCGTGCTCGACGCGACCGCGGGCCTGCTCGGCGTCGACCACGCGGAACTCGGGCGGCTCGCGCTCGAGGCAGAGCCCGGGGCATCCGGCGCCGTGCTCGTGCCGTACTTCGAGGGCGAGCGCACGCCGAACCTGCCCGAGGCGACCGCGTCCTTCTCGGGGCTGACGCTCGCGAACACGACGCGCCCGTCGATCGCGCGGGCGGCGGTCGAGGGCCTGCTGTGCGGGCTCGCGGACGGGCTCGACGCCGTGCGGTCCCAGGGCGTCGAGGCGCGGCGCGTGCTGCTCATCGGCGGGGCCGCGCAGAACCCGGCCGTGCGGCGGATCGCCGGCCAGGTGTTCGACGTGCCCGTCGTCGTGCCCGCCCCCGGCGAGTACGTGGCCGACGGCGCCGCGCGCCAGGCGGCGTGGGTGCTCACGGGGTCGCGTCCGGAGTGGCTGGTCGAGATCGCCGACGAGCTCGCGCCCGACACGCGCCCCGTGATCCGCGAGCAGTACGCGCGCGCGGCCCGCGCCGCGGCCGGCGGGACGGATCGCACGACATGAGCACGGTCGCCGGCGCGAGCGGCGGCCCCGAGCACCGGCTCGGCACGGCGACGCTCACGATCTCTGGCAGCGACGGTGGGCCGCTCGCCGACGCCGAGGTGACCATCGAGCAGACCCGGCACGCCTTCGCGTTCGGCAGCATCGGCTTCGACCTCATCGGCCTGGCGAACGGCCGCGGCGAACCCGGCGACGTCGAGCTCGCCGAGCGCTACCTCGACGTGTTCAACACCGCCACGCTCCCGTTCTACTGGCGTGACTTCGAGCCCGAGCCCGGCCGGCCCCGCACCGACGAGCTGCGCCGCAGCGCCGAGTGGTTCCGCGACCGCGGCGTGACCGTGAAGGGGCATCCGCTCGCCTGGCACACGCTCGCCCCGCGCTGGCTGCTGGACCGCCCGGTCGACGAGGTCGAGGAGGCGCTGCGCGCCCGCATCCGTCGCGAGGCCGCCGGCTTCGCGGGCCTCATCGACACCTGGGACGCGATCAACGAGGTCGTGATCATGCCCGTGTTCGAGGCCGAGGAGAACGCCATCACTCCCCTCGCCCGAGCACGCGGCCGCATCCACGTGATCCGACTCGCGTTCGACGAGGCCCGCGCCGCGAACCCCGCCGCGACGCTGCTGCTGAACGACTTCGACCTGTCGACCGCCTACGAGTGCCTCATCGAGGGCGTGCTCGAAGCCGGTGTCCGGCTCGACGCGATCGGCCTGCAGACGCACATGCACCAGGGGTTCCGCGGCGAGGAGGAGCTCGTCGCGATCGCCGACCGGTTCGCCCGGTACGGCCTGCCCCTGCACTTCACCGAGACGTCGCTCGTCTCGGGCGACCTCATGCCGCCGCACATCGAGGACCTCAACGACTGGCAGGTCGACGAGTGGCCCTCGACGCCCGACGGCGAGGCGCGGCAGGCCGACGAGCTCGAGCGCCACTACCGCGCGCTCGTCGGGCACCCGGCCGTCGCGGCGATCACGTACTGGGGCATCACCGACCGGGGCGCGTGGCTCAACGCCCCGATCGGGCTGCTGCGCGCCGACGGCAGCCCGAAGCCGTCGTACCGCGCCCTGCGCGACCTGGTGAAGGGCGAGTGGTGGCTTCCGCCCACGACCGTGCGAACGGATGCCGGGGGGCGCGTCGCCGTGCGCGGCTTCGCCGGCGATTACGCAGTGCGACGAGCCGGGTCGGCGGATGCCGCGCCGGAACCCTTCGCGATCGCCCGCGGCGCCGACGCCGCGGTATCCGTCACGCTCTGACCCGGACCCTCAGACCGGACGCACGGCGCCGGCGTTGGAGCGGGGACGGTCAGGCGAGCGAGCGGGCGAGCGCCGCGCCCGCGGCCTCGAGCCAGCGGAGCGGCTCGGCCATCGCGGCGGCAGCGCCGCCGGCGAGGTCGGTGAGGGAAGCGGATGCGGCGAAGCCGGAGGCATCCGCGTCGATCGCCCCGGCCACGAGGGCGACCGGCACGCCGGCCGTGGCGGCGCGCGCAGCGACCTCGCTCGGCACCTTGCCCGCCGCCGACTGCCCGTCGAAGCGGCCCTCGCCGGTCACGACGAGGTCGGCGCCCGCGAGCGCCGACGACAGCCCGATCGCATCCGCGACCGCGCCGGACCCGCCTGCCATGCGCGCGCCCCAGGTGAGCAGTCCGAACCCCGTGCCGCCGGCCGCGCCCGCCCCGGGCACCGCGGCGAGCGCGTCGCCGCCCGGCACGGCGCGCACGAGCCGGGCGAGGTTGTCGTCCATCGCCTCGACCATCACGGGGGTCGCGCCCTTCTGCGGTCCGAAGACGGCCGCGGCGCCCGTCGGCCCGAGCAGCGGGTTCGTCACGTCGCTCAGGATGAGCGCGCCATCCGTCGGCAGGGGCCGGAGCCCGGACAGGTCGGCCCGCGCGAGCGTCCCGAGCCCGCGCGCCCCGAGCCGCACCGGCCGGCGCTGCGCGTCGAGGAACACCCCGCCGAGCGCCGCGAGCGCACCCACCCCGCCGTCGGTCGACGAACTGCCGCCGATGGCGAGCAGCAGACGTCGCGCGCCCGCATCGAGCGCCGCGACGATCGCCTGCCCGAATCCGAGCGTGTGCGCGTCGAGCGGCCGAAGGCGATCGAGCAGGGTGATGCCGCTCGTGAGGGCGAGTTCGACGACGGCGGTGCCGTCCGGCAGGCCGAGCCACGCGGCATCCGTCGGCCGGTCGTCGGGACCCTGCACCGACACCGGCACGCGCGACGCGCCCGGCACCGCGGCGGCGAACGCGTCGAGCGTGCCCTCCCCGCCGTCGGCCATGGGCTTCGCGACGAGCTCGTCGGCCGGCGCGACCGTCCGCCAGCCCCGCGCGATCGCATCGGCGGCTTCGGCGGCCGTCGCGGTGCCCTTGAACGAGTCGGGTGCGAGGACGACGCGGCGGTTCATGCCACGCTCACGCCGCCGGTGCCGGCGGTCGGCGCGGGCACGTGCGACAGCCAGTCGAGCGCCCGTGCGATGAGCGCACGGTGCTCCGCCGAGTCGTACGAGCGCGTATCGTGCCCGAGCGCGTCGTACACGAGTCGCGAACGTCCGAACTCCCGCGCCCAGGCGAGCGGATGCCGGAACCCGCCCTCGTCGTGCTCGGCGATCGGCTCGATCACGTCGTGGAGGCGCAGCGCGGTGTACCGCTCGTCCTCGACCGTGAAGTCGGCGAGCCCCTCGCGGATCGCGTGGTTGCCGACCAGGTGCACGTGCGTCTCGCCGAACGGCGGGTGCCACGACACGTCGTCCTCCCACCGGCCGCCGACGGCGCGGTGGTAGGCGGCGTAGTCTCGCAGGCTCGACGCCGCCGAGTGCATCGCGAGGATGCCGAGTCCGCGATCGATCGCGGTCTCGAGCGCGGTCTCGTCGACGGCCGGGGACGCCGCGTCGGCGGCCGGCGCGACGCCCTCCGCGTCGGGCCCGTCGGGGTCGCCCGCGTTCACCACGAGCAGCGTCAGGTCGTCGCCGAGCGTCGCGAGGGCGGCATCCACGTCCTCGCGCACCTCGACGTCGTACCCGGCCTCGGCGACGAGCGCCGCGAGACGCGCGCTGGTGTCGGGGTACGGGTGCCACGGGTCGGCGTATCGTCCGGCCCCGCTCAGGATCATCGCGCGCATCGGAACCTCCTCGGTCGACTGCATCGTCCGGCGCATCGTACGACGCTCAGTCGGTGAGCACCATGGCCCAGTCGACCGCGGCGAGCTCGACGCGGTCGACGCGCTCGCCCGTGACCGCGTCGGTTCCCGAGACGTCGACGGATGCCGCGGGCCCGCCGTGGTTGACGAGTGTCAGCAGCCGTCCGCGCCGGGCGGCCTCCACGTGGTCGGGGAGCCCCGCGGCGACCGGCTCCACCCCGGTCGCCGCGAGGAGTCGGTCGACGACGGCCTGCGTGCCGGCCTCGTCGGGGATCGTCGCGAGGTACCTGGCGCTGCCCGCCCCGGTCTCGCGGACGGTGAGCGCCGGATCGCCCGTGCGACGGCCGGCGGTGAAGGACGCCTCGATGCGCGTGTCGTCGGCGACGACGTGCACCTCCTCGGCGAGCAGCGTGCCGACTCCGGCGAGCCCCTCGTCGCCGGCGAACGTCGCCTCCCGCTCGCCCGGCTCCCCGGCCGGAGCGGACGGCGCCACGAGCGCCCCGAAGTCCTCGATCCGGATGCCGCAGAGCGGCCCGAGCTGCGTCGCGAACCCGCCGTCGCGGAACCGGTCGATCTCGTCGACCACGTCGGTGAACGGCCCGGCGAGCAGGTGCCCGCCGTCCTCGACGAACGAGGTGAGCGCCGTGGCATCCGTCTCACGCAGCAGGTAGAGCAGGGGCGCGATCGCGAGCGCGTACCCTTCGCCCACGCGCGAGGCGGGCACGATGTCGACCTGCACGTGCCGGCGGTGCAGCGCGCGATACCAGCGCTGGATCACCGCGAGGTAGTCGAGCGAGTTCTGCGGGTGGTCGGAGGCCTCGACGGCCCACCAGTTCTCCCAGTCGAAGACGAGCGCGACCCGGGCGTCGCGGGTCGCCGCCCCGGCGGGCAGTTCGGGCAGCGCCGCGAGATCGGCGCCGAGCGCGACCGCCTCACGCCAGGTGCGGGTCTCGGTACCGGCGTGCGGCAGCATCGCGGAGTGGAACTTCTCGGAGCCCGCCCGCGACTGCCGCCACTGGAAGAACAGGATGCCGTCGGCCCCTCGCCCGATCGCCTGCGCCGAGAGCGCGGCCATCTGACCGGGGGCCTTCGGCGCGTTCGCGGGTCGCCAGTTCAGCGCGTTGGTCGACTGCTCCATGAGGATCCACGGCACCTCGGGCTTGAGCGATCGCACGAGGTCGCGCTGGAACGCCGCCGCCCGGAACGACTCGGGGTCGTTCGGGTCGGGATAGGCGTCGTCGCTGATGACGTCCATGTGCTCGGCCCACTCGGCGTAGTTCGCGGGCTTGAACGCACCCATGAAGTTCGTCGTGATCGGTTGGGTCGCACCGGCCGCGCGGATGAGCTCGCGCTCCATGAGGTAGCACTCGAGCAGCATGTCGCTCGTGAACCGGCGGAAGTCGAGCTCCTGGCCGGGGTTGCGCGAGTACGGCGCCTTCCGCGGCGGGAACACCTCGTCGAACGACTGGTAGCGCTGCGACCAGAAGTACGTGCCCCACGCCTCGTTGAGCGCCTCGATCGAGCCGTACCGGTCGGCGAGCCACCGGCGGAACGCGTCTCGCGCCGCATCCGAGTAGTCGGCGTCGAGGTGGCAGCCGTACTCGTTGTTCACGTGCCACATGACCACGCCGGGGTGGTTCGCGTACCGCTCGGCGAGCGCCGTGACGAGTTCGCCCGCGAGACGCCGGTAGACGGGCGAGGAGGGCGCGAACTGCTGCCGGCTGCCCGGCCAGTACGTGGCGCCGGCTTCGTCCTGCGGGAGCATCTCGGGGTACTGCGCCGTGGCCCACGGCGGCGGCGACGCGGTCGCGGTGGCGAGGTCGACGGCGATGCCGCCCTCGTGCAGCAGGTCGATCACGCGGTCCAGCCAGCCGAAGTCGAACGCGCCCTCGCGCGGCTGGATCCGCGACCACGAGAAGATGCCGAGGCTCACCATGGTGACGCCGGCCTCGCGCATGCGCGCCACGTCGTCGGACCAGATCTCCTCGGGCCACTGCTCGGGGTTGTAGTCGGCGCCGTAGTGCACGGGGCTCCTCTCGTGTGTCGGTGCGTGGTGCGGGTGTTCGAGACGGTGAGCGGATGCCGCGGGCGCCGACCCCCGCGCGGGAGCCGGCGCCCGTGGCATCCGTCGCTGTCGGCCCGGGCGTCAGCCCAGGATGACCTGCGCCTCGGCGAAGAACTGCTCGACCGCCTGGTCGACGGTGATCGCGCCGAGGCCGATCGACTTGCCGAGGTCCCAGAAGGTCTGCTCGAGCGAGCCGTATCCGACGACCGGCACCGGCGGGGCGTCGCCGATGCGGTCGGCGACCGAGTCGAGGTACTCGGCGACCTGCGCGTCGACGCCCTCGAGGGTCGTGCCGGCGAGCTTGGTCTCCGAGGCCGGGAATCCGAGCGTGGTGCCGAAGACCTCGCCGGCCTCCTCGCTGTTCACGACGAAGTCGAGCCACATCGCGGCCGCCTCCGGGTGCTCGGTGTCGGCCGAGATCGCCATCTGCAGGCCGGCCTGGCGGTAGAGGTCCTTGCCGTCGGGGTCGTCGGTCGGCGGCGCGACCATGGTCACCGACTCGGCGCCGGAGTCGGCCAGGTAGCCGCCGAGGAAGTTGCTCCAGCTCGCCTCGCTCGCGGTGCGGTTCGAGCCGAAGCCCGAGATCGGGGCGATCTCCTCGAGCTGCTGCTGCGGGATCGTGACGCCGTCGCGCGCGTCGGCGCCGGACTCCCAGAAGTCGCGGAGCTGGTCCTCGGTGAAGCCGAGCCCGCCGTCCTCGGTGTAGAGGTTCTCACCCTGCGCACGGAGCACGTTCTCGAACGTCTGGATGCGCTGGGTCATGTCGGTACCGCCGTAGACCTCGCCGCCGGTGGCCTCGGTCACCTCGGCCATCCACTCGGTGTACTCGTCGTAGCTGGTGCCGCCCTCGTAGGGCTCGACACCCGCGTCGGCGAGGAGTGCGTCGTTCAGGAACACCGCCCAGGCGCTGTAGCCGGTCGGCAGCGAGTACTGCGTGCCCTCGAGCTGGCCGGTCGAGCGCAGGCCGTCCTCGAACGCGTCGAAGTCGATGTACTCCGACACGGTGTCGAGGTCGAGCAGCAGGCCCGGCTCGGCGTACTCGCGCAGGTAGGAGTCGGAGAACTGCCACACGTCGGGCAGGCCGCCGCCCGCGGCTTCGGTCTTCCGCTTCTCCCAGTACGACGGGAAGTCGGTGAACGTGCCGTCGATGGTGATGTTGGGGTGCTCCTCCTCGAAGGTCGCGATGAGCTGCTGGTAGCGCTCGGCGCGGTCCTCGTTGCCCCACCAGGTGAAGTTCAGCGTCACCTCCTCGTCGGGGTCGTAGCCGGATGCCTCGCTGCCGGCGCTCGAGCAGCCGGTCAGGGCGAGGGCCGTGGCGCCGGTCAGGGCTGCGGCGGCGAGCAGGCTGCGTCGGCCGTTCCTCGTGAACATCGTCGTCCTCCGTGATGGGGTCTCGGGTCGGCGCTCGTGGGGGTGTTCGGGAAAGCGCTTCCCCGCACTGTAGCCTGAGAGCGACCACCTCGTCAACGAAGAAAGCAGGAGGAGCGAGATGACCGAGCGGATGCCGCTGCGCCTCGCGCCTGCGCCCGATGCGGGCGAGCGCTCGCCGCTCACCCGCCCCGCCATGTCGAACGAACGAGACCGGCACGACCGCGTCGCCCTCACGAACCGGTACGTCGAACTCGACGGCCACCCGGCGATCCCGGTCTCGGGTGAGCTGCACTACTCCCGCGTCCCGCGCTCGGAATGGCGCGAACGCCTCCAGCTCATGCGATCCGGCGGCGTCACCGTGGTGTCGACGTACGTCATCTGGATCCACCACGAGCCCGAGCGCGGTCGCATCCGCTTCGACGACGGACTCGACCTCGCCGCGTTCGTGCGGGTCGCCGCCGAGGTCGGCCTCGACGTGGTCGTACGCATCGGGCCGTGGGTGCACGGCGAGGTGCGGGGCGGCGGGTTCCCCGATTGGGTGGCCGCGGCATCCGTTCGCCATCGCACCGACGACCCGGCCTACCTCGACCTGGCGCGAGGATGGTACGCCGCGATCGGGCGCGAGCTCGCGCCGCTGTGCGGGCCGGACTCGCCCATCGTGGGCATCCAGGTCGAGAACGAGCTCATCGATCAGCCGGACCACCTGGCGACGCTCGTCGGACTCGCCCGCGAGGTGGGCCTGTCCGCGCCGATCTGGGCCGCGACCGCGTGGGACGGCGCCGAGCTGCCGCCCGACGTCGTCATGCCGGTGTTCGGCGGCTACGCCGACGGGTTCTGGGTCGACGCCGACGCGCCGTGGCCGTCGAGCTTCCGCTCGCACTTCCGTTTCTCGCACGACTGGGACGATCCCGGCATCGGCGCGGACGTACGCGGCGCTTCGGCCGAGACGACTGAGACGACGGATGCCGCGCCGCGGGCCCGCGCGGCGGCGTCCCCCGACTTCCCCGTCGCCACCTGCGAGCTCGGCGGCGGCATGGCGACCGCCTACCACCGCCGCCCGCTGCCGAGCGCGCTCGACCTCGCCGCGGTCGCGAACGCGAAGCTCGGGTCGGGCTCGAACTGGCAGGGCTACTACATGTACGCGGGCGGCCTGAATCTTGGTGACGGCATGCAGGAGTCGCTCGCGACCGGATACCCGAACGATCTGCCGCGCTTCGACTACGACTTCCACGCGCCCGTCGGAGCGGCCGGCACGCTCGCGCAGAGCCATGCCGCGCTGCGGATCCAGCACGCGTTCCTCGCCGCATTCGGCGAGCGCCTCGCACCCATGGCGGCTCGGCTGCCCGAGCGGATGCCGCAGGGCGACGACGACCGCGACACCCTCCGCTGGGCGGTCCGCTCGGAGGGCGACGCGGGATTCCTGTTCATCGGGCACCACCAGCCGTTCGAGCCGCTGTCGCCCGTGGAGGACGTGCGCATCGAGGTCGCGCTCGCGTCGGGGCCCGTGCTCGTGCCGTCCGCCGATCGGCCGCCGCTCACCATCCCGCCGGGCACCGTGGCGCGCTGGCCCCTGGGACTCGCGCTCGGCGGCGCGATCGTCGAATGGGCGACCGCCTCGGCGCTGACCCTCCTCGATGGCGACCGCCCCACGTTGGTGCTGCTCGCCGAGCCGGGCGTTCCCGCCGCGGTCTCGGTGCGAACGGATGCCACGTCGGCATCTCTCCTCCTCGACGCCGCGCCCGACCGCGCTACGCTCCACCGCGTGCACGACCGCGTCGCAGCGCTCGACGTGCTCGTCCTTCCCGCGGGATGGGCCGACGACCTCTGGGTCCTCGACAGCCCCTCGGGAGAGCGGATGCTGCTGCGCTCGCCCGCGCCGCTGTGGCTCGACGGCGCCGCCCTCGCCGCCCGCTCCGACCGTGCGCCCGACGTGCTCCGGTACGAGCCCGCCTCCGGCGACTTCACGCGGCTCGCGTTCGAAGGCGACGACGCACCGGAGCTCGAGGTGGCCGCCGAGCCCGCACGCGACGCGGGCACGCCGTTGCCGTCGTACGGCGGCACGCCCGCGCGCCGGGCGGCGCCGTCGCCCGCGCAGCTCGACGCCGCGGCATCCGCTCACCGCCTCGTCGGCCTCGGCGACCCGGTCGCCGGCGTCCGCCGCACGCTCGAGGTGCGCTGGGCGGGCGACGTGGCGGCGCTCGAGGTCGACGGCGTCACCGTCGCCGACCGCTTCTGGGACGGCACGCGCTGGTTCGTCGACCTCGACGCGGCGGGCGTCCGCGCCGGCTCCGACGTGCGCCTTCGCATCCTCCCGCTCCACCCCGACGCCGAAGTGCACCTCCCCGCCGAGGCGCACACCCGCCGGTGCGCCGTCGGCGCCACCCCGCTCCATGCCCTCGACGCCGTGCACGTCTCCGCGACCCGCGTGTGGCCCACGCCCTCCTCAGGCGTTCTCCGGCGGGTCGCGTCCCGCGACGGCGTGTCGTCCTGAGAACGGCGGGATTCCGGCCGCACCTTCGTGAGAACTGGATCACCCCCGAGTCGTGCCCGGTGACTCGAGGAGGACCAGGAGGTCGGCGCTCGCGCGGAGCAGCGCGACGCTCCGCTCGGCAAGGCGGTCGAGCCGCCGGGCGAGGAGGCGGTCGGCCTCGAGCGCCCCGCCGAGCTCGCCCAGCTCCGCCATGAGGGCGCGTACGTCCGGCACGCCGTATCCCGCGCCGCGAAGCGCAGCGACGATGCGCGCCTCGTCGGCGGCCCGCGACGCGTACCTGCGCGCCCGGAGGGAGGTGACGCGGTCGGGCCGGACCAGTCCCTCCTGCTCCCAGAACCGCAGGGTCGACGGGCGGACCCCGAGCGCGTCGGCGAGCTCGCTGATCGTCATCGCGTCGACGGCGCGCTCGCGGGGTGCACCCGCGCGCTCCGACGCGATGACCCGCAGCGCTGCCAAGGCACGCTCGACCTCACCGCGCTCGCGGGCGAGGCTCACGTGCGCCTCGTCGATGGCGGCGGCCGCCTCGGTGATCGTCGCGGAGTGCAGCGTCGCGAGCAGGCGCCGGGCCGCGACGGGCCCGGCGGCCACGGCGAGTCCGCGGTAGGCCCGGAGCGCGTGCACGTGGCGGATCGAATACGCCCGATACCCGTTCGACTCGCGCTCGGCCGAGGGGATGACTCCGAGTCGCTCCAGGTCGCGGACCTGCTGCACCGAGTAGCCGGACCGACGCGCGACGTCGGCGGTCCGAAGCGGGCCTCCACCCGCGGCATGCGTCTCACCCATCGAAACCCCACATAAGCACTTGAAGGTCACACTCGAACCATGAGTATGCAGCAGATCATCGACGCGGTGCGAGGGTTCGACGGTTCGCTCGTGGTGCGACCGGAGGCCGGCGACGACGTCCCGGAGGTCGCATGGGGCGACAGCTTCTTCTACTACGCGCCCGACGGCCGCCTGCCCGAGCGCACGCAGCCCTACGCGACGATCGTCACCAAGGACTACCCCGGCGACACCGCGTCGGCGCTCGGCGGGCCGGACCGGTGGCGCGTGAACGTCCACGTCGCCCGCGGCGCCTTTCACGACGCGACCGGCGAGGATCCGCGCGCCCTGAGCCGCCGGAGGGATTTCGCGGCCGCAGACGTCGTGAATCCGCACCCCGTCTACGGTTCGCTCGGCTGGATCTGCGTCGTCGCGCCGGCCGAGCGCACGCTGGGCACGGTGCTGCGGTTGCTCCGCGAGGCCCACGATCGCGCTCGCGCTCGAGTGGAGCGCCGCGAAGCGACCCACTCGATGCCGGACTGAGCGCGAGCCGTCCGCCTCGAGAGACTGCGCGCCGGGAGCGCGCGACCCCCCCGGCCTTCAGGCGCGAACGCGCCGCGGCCGCTCGGGCACGGCCACGATCGCGAGCGCCACGCAGCCGAGCGCGGGCACGATGAGCGGGAGCAGCTGCCACGTCACGACGACCGCGAACACGCCCGCGGCGACGAGGTAGGCGGCACCGACGGGGTCGGCCACGACGGTCCGCGGCACGAGACGCAGCGCGCCGAGCCACCCGCGCTGCGGCGACCACAGCCCGGCGGCGGTGAACAGCGCCAGCGCGAGCGCCGCGAGCCCGATCCAGCCGACGGCGGCGACGACCGGTCCGCCGGGCAGCGCACCGCTGCCCGCGAGGTCGATGTCGAGCAACAGCACGAGCACGAGCACGACGGATGCCGCGCCCACGCCGATCCCGCCCAGGATCCCCGCCCGCACGTCGGCCCAGAACAGCCCGAGCGGCGAGTGCTCCGCCTTGAGGAAGCGCCGCAGGTGCCGTACGCCCGCCGCGAGCGCGGCGGGCAACGTCACCACGGGGATCGAGACGATCGCGACGAGCACCCCGACGAGGAGCACCTCGCCGAGCAGCGCGAACGCGCTCGTCGCGCCGGGGAAGCGCGCGGGCGGCGCGTCCGAGCGGACCGGACCGGAGCCCGATCGCTCGGCGTGACGCGCCGCCCGCTCGCTCGCCCGCGACATCCGCTCGCCCCTAGCCCTTCAGGCCCTGGGTCGCCACGCCGTCGACGAGGAACCGCTGGAACACGATGAAGAAGATCAGGATCGGCACGAGCGCCAGGAACGACACCGCGACCGTCGCCCCGTAGTCCGACGTCGACGTCTGGTCGTTGTAGAGGCGCAGCGCGATCGGCAGCGGGTACTGCTCGGGGCTGTTCACGTAGAGCAGCGGGCCGAGGAAGTCGTTCCACGTCCAGATGAACGTGAAGATCGCGCTCGTGATCAGGGCCGGCTTGATCAGCGGCAGGATGATCGAGAAGAACGTCCGCCAGTGGCCGGCGCCGTCGATGCGCGCCGCCTCGTCCATGTCGCGTGGGATGTTGCGGATGAACTGCACGATGAGGAACACGAAGAACGCCTCGGTCGCGAGGAACTTCGGCAGGATCAGCGGCCAGTACGTGTCGATCATGTCGAGCTTCTGGAACATGATGTACTGCGGGATGATCACGACGTGGAACGGCAGCAGCAGCGTGCCGATCATCGCCGCGAACAGGATCCCGACGCCCTTGAACTGCACGCGGGCGAACGCGTACGCCGCGAGCGCCGACGAGAACAGCGTGCCGATCACGGCCATGACCGCGATGAACAGCGAGTTCGCGAAGAACCGCCAGAGCGGGGTGCCCGCGATGCCCTCGAGGACCTTGAAGTAGTTGTCGATCGTGGGGTCGTCGGGCACGAGACCCGGGTTCTGGCCGAACTCGCTCGACGGCTTGAACGTGGCGAACAGCAGCCAGACCAGCGGGTAGAGCACGATCGCGGTCAGGGCGGCGAGCACCACGAACCAGATGATCGTGTTGACGGTCTTGCGCTTGATGCGACGCCGCCCCTGGGTGTCGCCCGGCTGGAGCTCGACCTCGAGGAACTCGGCCCGGGGCTGCTCGATGGTGGAAGTGCTCATCGGTTGTCTCCCGCGTAGTGGACCCACGACTTCTGGGTCTTGAAGAGAATCGCGGCGATGATGGCGACGACGATCACGAGGACCCAGGCCATCGCGGCCGCGTAGCCCATCTGCAGGTCGGCGAAGCCGCGCTTGTAGAGGTAGACCGTGTAGAAGTTCGTCATGCCGGCCGGTCCGCCCGAGCCGTTGGAGATGATGTACGCCGACGCGAACACCTGGAACGCGTTGATCAGCTCGAGCAGCAGGTTGAAGAAGATCACGCTCGAGAGCATCGGGAAGGTCACCGACCGGAACTTGCGGATCGGGCCGGCACCGTCGACCTCGGCGGCCTCGTAGAGCTCCCGCGGCACCTGCTTGAGGCCGGCGAGGAAGATCACCATCGGGGCGCCGAACTGCCACACCGCCAGCAGGATCATCATCGGCAGCACGAGGGCGACGTTGCCGACCCAGCCGCCGAGCTCGATGCCGAAGATGCTGAGCGTGTTGTCGACGGGCCCGTCGGTGGAGAACATCGCGCGCCACACGATCGCGACCGAGACGCTCGCGCCGATCAGCGACGGCGCGTAGAACGAGGAGCGGAAGAAGGTCGAGCCCTTGTCGCGGTAGTTCAGGAGCATCGCGACGGCGAGGGCCGCGGCGAGCTTGATGGGGGTGCCGACCAGCACGTACACGAGCGTGATCTGCACCGACTGGATGTACTGCGGGTCCTCGGTGAACATCCGCACGAAGTTGTCGAGGCCCACCCACTGCGGGTCGGTGAAGAGGTTGTACCGCGTGAAGGCGAGGTACAGCGAGTAGAGCATCGGCCCGAGCGTGAGGCCGACGAAGCCGATCATCCACGGGAGGAGGAACGTGTAGCCCGTCGCCGTCTCCCGGCGGTTCCTGGCCTTCAGTCCGGCTCGCGCCGGGACGTCGGGGCCGCGACGGCCGAAGCGGCGCCTGGTGCCGTCTTCCTCGGCCGTGACGATCGTTCTCGTCAGGGTGCTGGTCACAATGGTTCTCCCGGTTCGGTCCTGAGGGTACTCCGGGTCCGGGCCGCGACGGCCCGGACCCGAGGTGCCGCTACTGGTTCAGGACGACGTCCATCTCGGCGAAGAACTGCTCCACGGCCTCGTCGACGGTGATGGTGCCGTAGCCGAGCTCCTGGCCGATCTGGCGGAACTTCTCCTCGAGGGTGCCGTAGCCGACGATCGGCACGGGCGGGGCGTCGCCGAGGCGGTCGGAGATCGACTCCTCGTAGGCGGCGATCTGCTCGCCCAGCGGGTCGAGCTCGGCGCCGTCGAGCTGGGTCTCCGAGGCGGGGATGCCGCGGTTGGTGCCGAAGGCCTCGCCGACCTCGGGGGCGTTGACGAGGTAGTTCAGCAGGGTGGCGGATGCCTCGGGGTGGTCGGTCGTCGCCGCGATGGAGTGCAGCATCGACGGCTTGAGGTAGAGGTCCTGCGCCCCCTCCTCGGTCACGGGCGGGGCGACGAGGCCGAGCTCGCTGTAGCCCTCACCGAGGTTGCCGAGGTAGCCGGCGCCGAAGTTGTCCCAGGTCAGCTCGCTCGCGGTGAGCGCCGAGTCGAAGCCGGACAGCGGGAACACCTCCTCGAGTCGCTGCTGGCCGATGACCGAGCCGTCGGTGCGGATCTCGTCACCCTGCGACCAGAAGTCCGCGAGGTCCTCCTCGGTGAAGTTCGGCTCGCCCTCGGGGGTGAAGAGATCCTCGCCCGCGGCACGCTGCTGGATCTCGAAGTTCTGGATGCGGCCGGTCCAGTCGGTGCCGCCCCAGAGCTCGACGCCCGCGGCCTCGGCCGCGTCGGTGACCTCGGCCATCCAGTCGTTGTAGTCCTCCCAGGTGCCGCCGGGGAACTCCTCGACGCCGACCTGCTCGAGCAGCGCCGGGTTGGTGTACATGCCCCACGCGTTCGTGGAGGTCGGGATGCCGGTGGTCTCGTCGCCGACGACGCCGATCTGCAGGATGTTCTCGCTGAGCGGCTCGGTGTCGATGATGTTGCCGAGGTACGGCGTGAGGTCGAGCAGCAGCCCGTTCTCGGAGTACTGGCGGAGGTACGAGTAGTCGAACTGCATCACGTCGGGCAGCCCACCGCCGGCCGCCTCGGTCTGGCGCTTCTCCCAGAACTCGGGGAAGCCGAGGAACTGGGTGTTCACCGTGATGTTCGGGTACTCCTCGTTGAACGCGGCGATGGCCTCGTCGTACATCTCGGCGCGCACGTCGTTGCCCCAGAAGGCGAGGTCGAGCGTGACCTCCTCGTCGGGGTCGAACTCGGCGGCGGGCTCGGATCCCCCGCCGGAGCACCCCGTGAGCACGAGCGCGCTGCTCGCTGCGAGCGCGACGCCGGCGAGTGCCGCGCGTCGGGTGCGAATCTTGAACATCGTTGTCCTCCTGGAAACGTCGCTGTCTGCCTGGTGCATCACGCTGGAGTGGGAAAGCGCTTCCCCAAATGTAACGCCAAGTCGGCGATCGGTCAATCGAATGCAGAAAATCGTTTCAACCGATACCGTTTCGAGACGGATGCCACGGCGCCTCCGTCCCCGTCCGGTCCCGTCCCCTCGCGTGACGTCAAGCGCCGACGGCGCCGAGCGGGGCGAGCGGCGCGTCGCGGTCGCAGACGAGCACCCCGTCGACCACGGCGAGCGGTGCGGCGAAGATCGCGCTGCGGCGCGCGGATGCGGCATCCGTCGACCCCAGCTCGGACCCGTCCCAGTGCGGGTGGGTGAAGTAGTAGAGCAGCGCCCGGTCGCCCGCGACGACCACGTCGCCGTGCCGGCCGAACGTCGCGTCGCCGCGGCGACGGCCGGGGGCGCCGAGGATCACGTCGTCGGAGCCGCCCTGCCGGATCCACGAGATCGCGTCGCGCGAGCGGAACACGCCCATGCCGCGCCACTCGTCGACGAGCATCCACCACCAGCCGCCGAGCTCGAACACGTTCGGCCCCTCGTGCGGACGCCCGGCGATCGCCCGCCCCTCGACGCGCCACGACCCCGGCGCGAGGTCCGCGCTCGCGGCGACCCAGGTGGTCGAGTCGTCCGCTTCGTCCTTGAACCACATGCGCCACAGCCCGTCGGGGCAGGGCGTCACGCACGCGTCGATCACGCGGTCGGAGCTCAGCGGCACCTCCCCGACCACCGTCCACCGCGCGAGGTCGTCGCTCACGTACTCGACGATACGGCGCGGATGCCCCTCCCACCGGTCGGGAATGCCGTCGATCACGGTGAGGTACATGCGATACCGCTCGCCGTCGAAGATCACTTCGGGCGCCCAGTGCGTCTGCGCCTGTTCCGGCACCGTCCCGTCGCCGAGGCGCAGGTCGTCGACCGTGCCCGCGTACCGCCAGGCGAGTCCGTCCGCCGAGCGCGCGACGCCGATGCGGCTGCCGTGCACCCACGCGACCCCCGGCTCGTCGACCGATGCACGGCGCTGGGTGTAGAGCATCCACCACTCCCCCGTCGCGTGATGACGGATGACGGTGGGATCCGTCGCGCCGTCGTGCACCGAGTCGTGGAACAGCGCGTCGTCGTCGGGCAGGTCGACTCGGCCGACGGATGCCGCGGCGGCCCCTGACACGGGCGTGGACGCCGGCCCCGCGGCATCCGCTCGCCCGCTCATCGGCGCAGGTCGACGACCGGGCTCTCGAGGCTGCGGCGTCGATCGGCGTCGTCGCGCAGCGTCGCGCGCGTGACCGTGCGGCCGGCTGCCGACGACGAGTAGATCGCCGTGACGATCTCGAACGAGCGTGCGGGGTCGGTCGCCGTGGACGGCAGCGGACCACCGCTGACGAGCGCCCGGTAGATGTCGCGCACGAGCGGGTCGTGGCCGCTGGCCTCCTCGGCGGGCGGCAGCGCCCACCCGTCGACGACGGCCGGGTCGACGCCCGGCGCGGGCGTGATGCGCCAGTGCTCGTGCCCGTGCCCGTAGAGGTGGTCGACCGTGACGGTGGCGAGCTCGGTGTCGATGCGGATCGAGCTCGTCTCGCGCGGCGAGAGCGCGCTCGTGATGACGGATGCCACGACGCCGCTCTCGAACGCGACGGTCGCCGTCGAGACGTCCTCCATCTCGGTCTCGCGCGCGAGCCGCCAGAGCTGCCCGTTCACGCTCGCCCAGTCGCCGAGCAACCACGCGAGCAGGTCGATCTGGTGGATGCCGAGTCCGAGCGTCGGCCCGCCGCCCTCGGTCGCCCACTTGCCCCGCCACGGCACTTCGAAGTAGGCGGGGTCGCGGTACCAGAGCGTCTGGCAGGTCGCGACGAGCGGGCGGCCGAGCGCCGCGGAGTCGAGCAGTCCCTTGATGTGCGCGGCGGCGGTGCCGGTTCGCTGCTGGAACACGACGGCCAGACGACGGTCGTTGCGGTTCGCGGCATCCGTCATCGCGTCGAACTCGTCGAGCGAGAGGGCGGCCGGCTTCTCGCAGATCACGTGCGCACCCGCGTCGAGCGCGGCGATGGCCTGCGAGGCGTGCACTCCGGGCGGGGTGCAGACGTGCAGCACGTCGACGCCGTCGCCGGCGAGGAGCGCGTCGAGCGAATCGGCGACCGCCGGCCCGCCCCAGCGTTCGGCGAACGCCCTCGCGTGGTCGATATCGCGGTCGACGACGGCGACGAGCTCGGCGTCGGGCGTCGCGGCGATCGCCTGCGCGTGCGCATTGGCGATCGCGCCGGTGCCGACGATCGCGGCGCGCAGCGGGGTGGTCGGGGCGGTCATCGGTCTCCTCCGGTGGGGTCGATGGTGGCGTCGATCGAGGTGTCGTAGCGGTGCAGGCGCCCGCACATGCCGAGGGCCGGGGTGCCGGATGCCGCGGCGACGCGCGCCGCGCCGAGCCCCGGGTCGCGCCCGGCCGCGAGCGCGTCGAGGCGCTCGCCGGTCTCGCGGGCGACGGCGAGCGCGCCCGCCTGCCAGCGGGCGCGCCACTCGGGGGCGCGACGCGCCACGAGCGCAGCGGCCTGCTCGTGCAGCCGGGCGAGACGCTCGCGGTCGACCGCGCCGTCGTCCCGGAACAGCGCGCGATACCCCTCGACGGCGAGGTCGCGGCGCGCGACTGCGGCCGCGAGGCGTTCGACGTCGGATGCCTCGTCACCGGGCAGCGCCGCGGCATCCGCATACCGCCCGGGGTCGGCGAGCACGGCGTCGGGGAACGTCATGACGGCGTCGCCGGCTTCGGGGAGCCCGGCGTTCTGCATGATGACGCGCACGTCGAGCCCGCCGTCGTTCACCGCGCGGTGGATGACACCGGGCGCGAACCACACGAGGTCTCCGGGCGCGAGCGCGAGCTCGGCGAACGCGCCGGCGCCGTCGATCGTGTGCAGCCGCCCGCGTCCGCCGACGACGAGGTACGCCTCGGCCGAGACGGTGTGCAGGTGCGGCGTGCCGCCCGCGAGCCCGTCGGCGGCCACGTCGTCGTAGACCTCGAGGGCGCTGACCGAGGTGGCGCCGGGGAACGCGGGGGCGGTCACGAGGCGTCCGAGGTCTCCGCTGCGGTGGGCGCCGGCACGAGCAGCTCGGGAAGGCGCTCCGCGGCGAGTCCGGCCAGCCGCGCGGCCCGCTCGGGGTCGGATGCGCCGTCCGCGATCACGATCCCGTACCGCAGGGTCATCGCCGCACCGGGCTCGACGACGTGCTCGTCGCTGAAGAACGGCGCGGGGCACAGGCACGCGAACTCCTCGCTGCGCGCGAACCACTGCGGCGGGTGCTGCAGGTTGGCGGGGTCGTCGACCAGGACGACGGTGGATGCGGCGTCCGTCTCGTCGTGGCGCCCAGTGAACCCCATCCAGGGCGAGCGGATGCCGCGCAGCTCGTCGCCGCCCGCGACGCCCGGCGCGAGCACGCTGCCGCCCGTGAACGAGCGCGGGCCGCGCCAGAAGAGGCCGCCGTATCCGGCGTTCTCGCGGCCGCGGGTCGTGGGCGAGCCGATCGGGATCGGCCGGTCGGTGGTGTTGGCCATGCGGGTGGCGAAGCCGAGCAGCCACGCATCGTCGGTGATGACGGATGCCGCGAGCGTGCGCTCCTCGTCGAAGATCCGTTCGCCGGTCTGCGTGATCCACTCGAGGAGCTCGACGCAGCGGGCCGTGCCGGGCGCCGACGCCGCGGCATCCTTCGGCTCGAAGCCGACGTGCCGCTGCTCGCCGTTGTTCGGCAGCTGCACGTAGCCCTCACCTCGCACGAAGGTCGGGCCGCCCCAGAAGTTCTCGTCGCCGACGACGGGGAGCGACCACGCGATGCCCTTGTGCCAGACGTGGTCGTGCGGGCGGTAGAGCGAGACGGTCTCGCCGCCGAGCGTGCGGATCGGGCTGAGGTACGGGCGCGGCGACTCGAACGTCGGATGGGCGGGCCGGAAGACGTATTCGGCGAGCACCTCGCCGGCGGCGTGGATCATGATTCGGTCGTCGTCGCGGGCGATCCGGAGGTCGGGCATCGGTCTCCTCGTGTCGTCGTCGATCCGTGGTGCGCGGCGGCCGTCGGGACGTCAGACCGGAAAGCGCTATCCCATCCTACATGGCCGTGGACGTCGTCCGCTGTTCCGGGAGTGCCGGTTCGGCGATGAGCGTGAGCAGGTTGCCGTCGGGATCGACGAGGTGACCCGCCCTGAGCCCCCAGTCCTGCAGGCGCACCTCGTGCAGGCGCGGGAACCCGGTGTCACGGACCGGCACGCCGGCGGCGGCGATGGCCTCGGCCAGCTCGTCGACGTCCGCGACGCGAACCGTGCAGCGGTGCGCGCTCGCAGCGGGATCGAGTTCGGCGAACGGGAAGAACTCCAGCTGGAGCCCACCCCGCCGGAGGATCATCCAGCCGTCGTCTCGGAAGGCGCGCTCGAATCCGAAGCCGGCGTAGAACGCCTCGCTCGTGTCGAGGTCGCGGGACGGCAGGTTCGGCACGGCACGGTCGCGCGGGGTCGAGTCCGACATGACTCGCATTGTGCCCCGGAACGCCGTCCGCGGCCAGGGTTCGCGCGTCACTCCGGCGGGGGCGACGAGGGTTCGGACGCACGGAGGTACGCGTCGAGGAGGCGCATCAGTTCGCCCACTCGCCCGCCGCCGTTCGGCGCGGGGGGATACCGGCGGAGCACCTCGATCACCGCGGGGGGAACCTCGGGGAGCTCCTCCTCCAGGTAGGCCTCACCGACGCCCCGGGCGTCGTCTGCCTCGACCTCGACCGCGCGCGCCGCACGGGCGGCGGACCCGAGGATGTGCTTCACCTGGTCTGGGTGGGCGAGCGGATGCAGGAACGCCGCGCCTGCCGCCGCACTCGCCGCGTGGGCCGCTTCGGAGGCGGCCGGCGTCGCAGCGACCTGGGCCGCACGGAAGGCGCCCCACGCGCTGGTGCGCAGGGCGCTCGTGCGCGTCCCGCCCTCGGCGAATTCGCGCGCCGCGTCGATCGCCTCGCGCGCGCGCTCGTCGCTCGGCACGTCGCGTTCGAAGATCGGCAGCACGGCGCGCGCGCATCGCGCCGCGAAGTCCGTGACCTCGCGGAGATCGTCGTCACTGAGGTCGATCGCATAGGAGTCCCTCATGGGTCCATCCTCACGCACGCAGGCACCCACGAGCGAGGGCGCGGGCTCGAGCGCGGCATCCGTTCGCTGCGTGGGCGCTCTCGAGTGTTCCGGGTCGCGGACGCGGTACCGCAGTACCGACGTACCGGCGCACTCGTCGCGGGACCATCGACCCGCCCGGCCACGCCCGCAATCGCCAGACTCGGCGCATGCCCTCCGCTCGCAACGTCGCGTTGGCCGTGTTCGCTCCGATCGCAGCCGGGGCCCTGGCGCTCCACTGGCTCGGCCGCACCTACGGGTCGACGGTCGAGGAACGACGCGCTCGACTCCCCGGCGACGAGGTCGTCGACCGACCGCAGATCGTGGCGACGCACGCGGCGACGCTCCCGGCACCGCCCGAGCAGATCTGGCCATGGCTGGTTCAGGTCGGCTGGCACCGCGGCGGCTGGTACACCCCGCGCTGGGTCGACGTGCTGCTCTTCCCCGACAACTGGCCGAGTGCGAGCCGCATCCACGCCGAGTTCCAGGATCTGAAGGTCGGCGACGTGATCCCCGACGGGCCACCCGAGTCGGTCTGCGGGTTCACCGTTCGCGAGGCGGAAACGGCCGACCACCTGGTGCTCGAGTCGACGACGCACCTGCCGCTGTCGTGGCGGGAGCGCGACCTGGCCCGCCTGCGCTGGACGTGGAGCTTCCGCCTGAGACCCGTCGACGGCGGCCGCGCGACCCGGCTCGTGTTCAGGTGGCGCGCGCGCACGGCCCCGTGGTGGCTCACGCTCGGGGCGCACGCGTTCATCGTCCCGGCGGACTTCATCATGTCGCGTGGCATGCTGCGCGGTCTGCGCGAACGGGTCGCGGCGTCATCCGAACCCAGTTGAGAACGGATGCCGCTGGGCTGGCCGATTGGTCAGTCCACAATGTATAGTCAGCGCATGCTGACCCTTTCGACCGGACTCGACGTGATGAACCGGCTCGGCCGCGCGATGGCAGACCCGACCCGCTCCCGGATCCTGATGACCCTGCTCGACGGTCCGAGCTACCCGGCGGTGCTCGCCCGCGAACTCGAACTGACCCGGCCGAACGTGTCGAACCACCTCGCGTGCCTGCGCGACTGCGGCATCGTCGTCGCCGAACCCGAGGGTCGCCAGACCCGGTACGAGATCGCCGATCCGCACCTCGCGCACGCGCTCACCTCACTGCTCGAGACCACCCTCGCGGTCGACGAGAACGCGCCCTGCATCGATCCGGCGTGCACCGTCGCCGGATGCTGCATCGAGGGGGTCCGTTGATCGCCACGCTCACTCCCGAGCGCCGCACGACCCTGCACCGCCGCGTGCGCATGATCGTCGCGTTCACCATCGGCTACAACGTGCTCGAGGGCATCATCGCGCTCACGGCCGGCGTCGCGGCATCCTCTGCGGCGCTCATCGGATTCGGACTCGACTCGTTCATCGAGGTGGCCTCGGCCGCGGCGGTGGCCTGGCAGTTCACGCGGCGCGACCCCGAGCGCTGGGAGAAGCCGACGGTGCGCGCGATCGGCATCGCGTTCTTCGCGCTCGCGGCATACGTGACGGTCGACGCGATCATCTCGCTCACCGGCGTCGAACGCGTCGGGCACAGCCCGCTCGGCATCGCCATCACCGTCGCCAGCCTCATCGTGATGCCGCTCCTGGCGTGGATCGAGTTCCGCACCGGCCGCGAGCTCGGGTCGAAGAGCGTGCAGGCGGATGCCACGCAACTGCTGCTCTGCGTCTACCTCTCGGGCACGGTGCTCATCGGGCTGCTGTTGAACTCGCTGTTCGGCTGGTGGTGGGCCGACTCGGTCGCGGCGCTCGTCGTCGCAGCACTCGCCGTGCGCGAGGGCGTCGAGGCCTGGCGGGGCGAGGTGGAGTCGCCGCTCGAGGTGCTCGAGGAGCTCGAGGAGGAGCGGGCCGGCGCCGACTGAGCGGCGCGGCATCGCGGGCGATCCGGGTCAGTTGCGGGCGCACACCATGAGACGGTTCCCGTCGGGGTCGGCGAACTGGATGAATGAGACGCTGCCGATGTCGACGATCTCCCCCAGTCGTGCGACGCCGAGCGACTCCAGGTGTGCGCGTACCGCGACGAGGTCATCGGCCCACCAGAAGAACCGGGGTGGCCCGTCGGCGACGAAATCGGGCTGATTCGCGTCGAGTGCGACGCCGACAGCGCCTTCGGTCCGCAGCTCGCAGATGGTGTCGCCATGCGAGATCCGGCCGCTCGAGCTTCCGAGCAGCGTCGCGTACCATCGAGCCGCCCGAGGCAGCTCGCGCACGGGGATGAAGACCTGGCCGACCCGGCCGGAGATGGGCGACGACGAGGCGGCCCCGCTGTCGTGCGCAGGACGAGCCAGGTCGACGGGCCGATCGCGGCCGGCCACGCGCATCGTCGGCCAGCGCGGGTCGACGGTGAGAACCTCGACGCCCTCGGGACCGATGAGCACCGTGTCCTCGACCTTCGCACCGGGCGCGGTCGGGTTCCAGGCGAACGCCTGTCCGAGCTGCACGATGTCGGAGGCGCCGGGCACGGCGCGCGGGTCGCGGCCGGCGTACCCGGCAGCCCCGCCCTGGTGGTGCTTGCGCCACTCGTCGGGGTCGAACCCGTTCGCGACGTAGCCGGCGGTGCCTGCCGCGAACACATCGCCGAGCGTCGAGCCGGGCACGGTGGCGTCGAGGAATGCTGCCTCGACGTCGAGGATGCGGCGCATGGCATCCGCTTCGCCGGGGTCGGCGGGGCCGAACCGCACCCAGCGGGTGGCGTTCGCGATGAGTCCGTGGCGGCGGCCGCAGACGACGAGCATCGCGCGGTCGCCGACCGGCGAGTCGGTGGGCAGCGGATGCCGGTGGGCCAGCCGCGATCGACCGGCGACGAGCGTCACGAGGGGGTCGATCCCGCGCTCGACGAGATCGGCGGCGAGCCGCGCGGCGACGTCGCGCTCCGTGTCGGATGGTTCCGCGGCGAGCGCGGCATCCGTCAGCGCCTCGGCGACCTGGCTGCAGAGCACCCGGTAGCGGGCGAGCTCGCCCGGCAGCAGCGCGGCTCGGGCGGCGCGGAGGTCGGCCGTGGCATCCGCCTCGTCGAGCGCGTCGAGGCTCGCCGGCACGAGCGGCTCGTGCCACGGCACGCGTACGACATCGAGGTCCGCAGCGTCGCCGAGCTCCTCGACGAGCAGCCGCTCGGCCTCGTTCGCGAACACGCGCACCTCGTCGCGATCCGGCCGCACCACGACCGCGGCGACCGGCTCACCGGCGAGCGAGACATGCGTGCGCGCCCCGTCGAGGTACCAGGCGACCGCCGTGTGCGACCGCAGCACGATCGCGGACGCCCCGCCTCGGTCGAGCAGTTCGAGCACGCGGGCGCGCTTGGCCGGGCGGTCCACGCCGAGAGCGGATGCCGCGGGCGCGAGCCCGCTCACGCGGACACCCCGACCGCCACCGGCGCCGCCGTGCTCTCGCGGGCCTCGAGCCGGGGGCGATACAGCACCGAGTGCTCGACCGGACCGCCGCCGATGAGCGTGCGGAGCCGCGCCCACACCTGGGCGCCGATCTCGGTGCGCGGCACCGACATGCTCGTCAGGCGCGGCGTCGCGAAGCGCGACATGGGCACGTCGTCGAAGCCCGCGACCGACAGATCGCCGGGCACGTCGACGCCGAGCTCGCGCAGCCGAGCGAGCAGGCCGAGCGCGACGAGGTCGTTGAATGCGATGACCGCGGTCACGCCGTCGCGGTGCGCGTCGAGCACGGCGCCTGCGACGGCCTCGCCCTCCTCGGGGCGGGACCCGCCAGGGATGCGGTCGATGCGCACACCCGGATGCATCGCGAGCGCCTCGTCGACGCCGCGTAGGCGCTCGGCGTTCGAGGCGCTCGTCTCCGGCCCCGTCACGTATGCGAGGTGTCGATGTCCGAGCGCCACGAGGTGGTCGACGAGGTCGCGGATGCCGCGCACGTAGTCGACGCCCACGATCGGCACGTCGACGTCGGGCAGCGGGCGGTTCACGACCACGACCGGCGCGACGCGGTCCACGAGGCGGCGGAGGCGCTCCTCGGGCATGCGGGGAGCGCACAGCACGAGCGCGTCGCACCGCTGGCGCGCCTCGATCGCAGTGGACTCCTCGTCGTCGACGCGTTCGGCGGTGTCGGCGACGAGCACGCGGTATCCGTCCGCGGCCGCGGCCAGGCTCAGTCCCTTGAGGATGCCCTGGAACAGCGGGTTCTCGAGGTCGGGCACGACCATCGCCACGGTGGTGTTGCGCCCGCTCACGAGGCTGCGCGCGGTGGCGCTCGGCGCGTACCCGAGTGCCGCGATCGACGCCTGCACGCGGCGGACGATCGCCGGATCGACGCTCTGCCGTCCGTTCAGCACGCGCGACACCGACGCCGGCGAGACGCCGGCGTGCGCGGCGACGTCCGAGATCGTGGTGCCGCGACTGCGTTCGCCCATGCGTGCTCCTTCGATCGGAGAAATCGGTTCCCCAGTGTAGTCACCGGCTTGCCGGAGCAACCATAGCTCGCCTAGGCTCTCGCGGAGAAAGCGGTTTCTCAAGTCGGAAGGCCCACGCATGCGCGTCGTCGTCACCGGATCGTCCGGTCGTCTCGGGCGCTCGCTCGCGACCCGCCTCGCCGCCGCGGGCCACGAGGTCACTGGGCTCGACCGAGCCCCGGCCGGACTGGACGGCGTCGACGAGCACACGGTCGACCTGGCCGCCGCCGGGGCGGCCGCGCGGACGATCGGCGAACTCCGACCCGACGCACTCGTGCACCTCGCCGGCATCGCCGTGCCGTTCAGTGCGCCCGAGCGCGACATCCTGCTCGCCAACACCGCGCTCGCGCACGACGTGCTCTCGGCCGCGGCATCCGCCCGAGTGGGTCGCGTGCTCGCCGCGTCGAGCCCCACCCTCATCGGGTACTCCTCCCCCGCGTGGCGCGCCGCCGCGGTGCCGATCGACGAGACCCACCCGATCGAGCCCGCCAACGCCTACGCCCTGTCGAAGGCGGTCATCGAGGAGACCGCGCGGATGTTCGCCCGCACGGCGGCCGGCGCGTACGGGTTCTTCCGCCCCTGCTACGTCATCTCGCCCGAGGAATGGGCCGGCGCGCCCACGCAGCAGGGACACACCGTCGCAGAACGGCTCGCCGACCCCGCGCTCGCCGCCGTGAGCCTGTTCAACTACGTCGACGCGCGCGACGTCGCCGGGTTCGTCGACGCGTGGCTGGCCGCGCCCGCCGACGCGATCGACGGCGAGGGCTTCTTCGTCGGCGCGGCCGACGCGCTCGCCGAGCGGCCCGTCGCCGAGCTGTGGCGCGAGTTCGCCCCCGGGCTCGGCGCCGCCGCCGACGCCCTCGAGGGCACCGCGCCGGTGTTCTCGATCCGCAAGGCCGCCGACCGGCTCGGCTGGCGCCCCACCCGCGACTGGCGCAGCGAGCTCGCCGCGGCATCCGCTGCTGCCGTACCCGCCGCACCGTCGCCGAGTGATGCCGTTCGCGCCGAGAGTGACCGTTCCAGCGGTATCACTCGCCGCGAACGGCATCAGTCGGCGGACACCTCCGCCACGAAGGAGACGAGGACCGCATGACCGCGACCACGCCCGCACCAGCACGTCTCGACTTCGACGGAGTGCTGTTCTTCCCCGTCACCCCCTTCGACGCCGACGGGCTCGTCGACCGCGACGTCCTCGCCCAGCACGTCGCCTCGCGACTGCCGTTCGGGCCGGGCGGCGTGTTCCCCGCGTGCGGCACGGGCGAGTTCCACGCCCTCTCCGCGCGCGAGGTGATCGACGTGGTCCGCACGAGCGTCGACGTCGTCGCCGGTCGCGTTCCCGTGATCGCCGGCGCCGGCGGTCCGCTCGGCCACGCGATCGAGCTCGCGCGGGGCGCGGCCGACGCGGGCGCCGACGGGCTCCTGCTCCTCCCGCCGTACCTCGTGCCGGGCACCACCGACGGGCTCGTCGCCTGGGTCGAGTCGGTCGCCGCGGCATCCGACCTGCCCCTCATCGTCTACCACCGCGGCACCGCCCGCTACACCGCCGACGCCATCACCCGGCTCGCCGCGAACCCGAAGGTCGTGGGCTTCAAGGACGGCACGGGCGACATCGGCCTCGCACAGGAGATCGTCCTCGCCGCCCGGGCCGCGCGCGACGACTGGGCGTTCTTCAACGGGCTGCTGACCGCCGAGCTCAGCCAGGGCGCGTACCGCGGCATCGGCATCCCGTTGTACTCGTCGGCGGCGTTCGCGATGATCCCCGAACTCGCGGCGCTGCACTATCGCGCGTACGCCGACGGCGACGAGGCGGTGCGGATGACGCTCCTGCGCGAGTTCTTCACGCCGCTCGTGCGGCTGCGCGACGAGACGCCGGGCTTCGGGGTGTCGCTCATCAAGGCCGGGCTGCGCCTGCGCGGACTGCCGGTCGGGTCGGTGCGCCCGCCGCTCGTCGATCCGACGCCCGAGCAGGAGGCCCGGCTCGCGGCGCTGCTCGACTCCGGTCTCGCGCTGGCCGAGCACCTCGGTGCGGGCGAGCCAGATGCGACGGTGGCTCCGCCGACGGATGCCGCGGCCACGCCGCCGTCTGGCACGGCCGCCCCCGCGGAGGCATCCGCGCGGTGACCGCGACGATCGCCCGCATCGGGACCCGGCCGATCCGGATCCCGCTCCGCCGCCCGTGGGGCCCGGACGTGCACGACCTCTCGGTCGTCGAGGTCGCCGTCGAGGACTCCGACGGCGCGGTCGGGCACGGGTTCTCGTGGACGCCCACGATCGGCGCGGCGGCGGTGCGCGCACACCTCGACCACGACATCCGGCGGTTCGCGCTCGGGCGCGAGGCCGACGCCCGCGTGCTCTGGGACCCGCTCTGGACCCACCTGCACGAGGGCGGCGGCGGCGGCATCACGACCATCGCGATGGCGGGCCTCGACCTCGCGCTGTGGGACCTCGCCGGGCGCCGGGCGGGCCGGCCGCTCACCGACCTCATCGGCCGCCGACACGACGCCGCGACCGTGTACGGCAGCGGCGTGAACCTGCACTACCCCCTCGACGAGCTCGTCGCACAGGCCGAGCGCTGGGTCGCCGCGGGCTTCGACGCCGTCAAGGTCAAGGTCGGCAGCCCGGATATCGCGCGCGACGTCGAGCGCATCGCCGCCGTGCGCGAGGTCATCGGCCCCGACCGGCGGCTCATGATCGACGCGAACCAGCGCTGGAGCCTCGAACGGGCCGACCGCGCGATCGGCGAACTCGCCGCGTTCGACCTCGCCTGGATCGAGGAGCCGCTGCGCGCCGACGACCTCGCCGCCCACGTCGAGCTGCGCCGCCGCATCGACGTGCCCGTCGCGCTCGGCGAGAACCTGTACACCCGCTACCGCTTCGCCGAGTTCATCGACGCGGGAGCGGTCGACGTCGTGCAACCCAACGTCGTGCGCGTCGGCGGCATCACGCCGTTCCTGCGGATCGCCCGCCTCGCCGCCGAGGGCGGCGTCGATCTCGCACCGCACCTGCTGATCGAGCTCTCGGCGCAGCTCGCGCTCACCCTGCCCGGCGACCACCTCGTCGAGTCCGTCGAGGACGCCTCGTTCGACGCGCTCGACGCACTCGCCGAGCCGTCGCCCGTCGCCGTGTCGGGCGCCACGGCGTCCACCACCGGTCGTGACGGGCTCGGCATACGATTCACGAGCGAGCAGACGGATGCCGCGGCATCCGCTCGACCCACGGAGGAACCATGACCGACACCGCCGCCGCCGCCGCGACCCGCCCTGCCGAGACGGATGCCACGACACCCGCCGAACTCGACCGGACCGCCGCCGCCGCGCGCCGCGCGTTCGCCGTGACCGTCGCCTCGACCGCCGCCGAGCGCGCCGACTGGCTGCGTGCCGCCGCCGCGGCGCTGGACGCGGCGCGCGACGAGCTCGTCGCGATCGCCGACGAGGAGACCCGTCTGGGCCCCGCGCGCCTGATCGGCGAGGTCGCCCGCACGACCGCGCAGCTGCGGCTGTTCGCCGACGCGATCCTCGAGGGCTCGTACCTCGAGGCGACGATCGACCACCCCGACCCGGCGACGATCCCGCCGCGGCCCGACCTGCGGCGCATGCTGCGCCCGCTCGGGCCCGTCGCGGTGTTCGGCGCGTCGAACTTCCCGTTCGCGTTCTCGGTCGCGGGCGGCGACACCGCCTCCGCGCTCGCCGCCGGCTGCCCCGTCATCGTCAAGGGCCACCCCGCGCACCCGCGGCTGTCGGCGCGCACCGCCGAGGTCGTCGGCGACGCGCTCGTCGCGGCGGGCGCACCAGTGGGTGTCTTCGGCCACGTCGTCGGGCACGACGCCGGTGTCGCGCTCGTGCAGCACCCCGAGATCCGTGCGGTGGGGTTCACCGGATCGCTCCACGGCGGCCGCGCGCTGTTCGACCTCGCATCGGGCCGACCCGACCCGATCCCGTTCTACGGCGAGCTCAGCGCCGTGAACCCGGTGCTCATCACCGCCGACGCACTCGACGCGCGCGCCGACGAACTCGCCGCCGGGCTCGTCGGGTCGTTCACGCTCGGCGCCGGCCAGTTCTGCACGAACCCCGGCGTCGTGCTGGTGCCCGCCGGGTCGGGCTTCGCCGAACGTGTCGGTGCGGTGGTCGCCGCGGCATCCGCTGCCCCGATGCCGATGCTGACCGACGGCATCGCCGACGCGTTCGCGCGCGGCATCGGCTCGCTCGCGGGCCGCGACGGCGTCGAGGTCGTCGCCGGCGACCCGGCCCAGCAGCCCGGCACCGGAGCCCCGGTCGTGCTGCGCACCACCACCGCCGCGGTCATCGCCGACCCCGGCGCGCTGCTGCACGAGTGCTTCGGCCCCTCGACGCTCGTCGTCGAGTATCCCGATGTCGCGGACGCCCTCGCCGCCGTGCGCGCCGTCGGCGGCAGCCTGACCGCGACCGTCCACGCGCAGCCCGGCGAGGACCTCGCGCCCATCGTCGACGTGCTCGCCGAGGTCGCCGGCCGCGTGCTCTTCGCCGGGTGGCCCACCGGGGTCGCCGTGAGCTGGGCGCAGCAGCACGGCGGACCGTGGCCCGCGACCACCTCGATCCACACCTCGGTCGGCGTCACGGCGATGCGCCGGTTCCTCCGGCCGATCGCGTTCCAGGACGCACCGGATGACGCGCTGCCGGCCGAGCTGCGCGACGGCAACCCGCTCGGCATCCCCCGCCGCGTCGACGGTGTGCTCGTCCCGGCGGCCCACCCGGCCGGCACGACCGCACCCGACGCGCCGGACGCACCGGACGCGCCGGACGCCTGAGTTGGGCGTCGCCACCTACCTCATCGCGGCGACCCCGCCACGGCTCGCGGTCGGCGGGATCACCGTCGCGATCCCCGTGCTCGCGGTCGAGCAGCTCGGCGACGTCGCGCTCGGCGGCCTGCTCGCCGCCGCCGCACTGGGGCCGTCGATCGTCGCCGCGCCCGTCGCGGGCGCCATGCTCGACCGCAGCCCCAGGCCGGGCGGACTCGTCGCCGCGGCCGGACTCACGATCGCCGCCGCGTACGCGATCGCGGCGTTCCTCGGGCCCGTGCCGGCATGGGCGGTCGCGATCGCGCTGCTCGTCGCGGGCGCCGCGACCCCGTTCGTGTTCGGCGGGCTGTCGAGTTTCGTCACCGAACGCATCCCCGACGAGCGGCGGGCGTACGCGATCGACGCGCTCGCGTACAACCTCGGCGCGGTCGCCGGGCCGGCCGCCGTCGCCGCCGCGGCCGCGCTCGGCTCGGCGCGCGTCGCCACGCTCCTCATGGCGGCGTCGGCGCTGCTGGGCGCGCTCGGCACGATCCCACTGCGCCTGCATCCCGTCGCGGGCGACCACGACCGATCGTCGATGCTGCGCACGATCGCCGCCGGCTTCCGCCACATCGCCACGCACCGACCGCTCGCGATCATCACCGCGAGCGGCACACTCAGCCAGTTCGGCGCCGGCGGGCTCGCGATCGCGGCCGTCGCCCTCGCGGTCGCCCGGAGCGGCGCCGCCGCCGACGGCGCGATCATCGTGACCGCGTTCGCCGTCGGCGGCCTGCTCGGCGCCCTGTGGAACTCGGCCCGCCCGAGCCGGCTGCGTCCCGAGGTCGAGATGGGCCTCGGCTTCGCCGCGACCGGCGCATTCACCGTGATCGCGGTCGCGGACCTCGGCCCCTGGTGGGCGGCGTTCGCGATCGGCGTCTCCGGGGTGTTCACGGCCGGCAGCGCCGCCGCAATGCTGCTCATCCGCAAGCAGCAGAGCCCGCCCGCGCTGCGCTCGCAGGTGTTCACGGTCGGTGCCGGCCTGCGCGCCGCGGCCGCCGCCGCGGGCGCCGCCGTCGCGGGACTCGCCGCGGGCGTCGGCGCGGAGCCGCTCATCGTCGCGATCGGCGTCGTGTGGATCGTCTCCGGCGCGATGCTCGTCGCCTACCCCAAGGGCGCCCCCGCGATCGACGGCACGGCGGCCGACGGCGTCGCCGCCGCCTGAACGCGGTGACGGATGCAGCGGCATCCGTCACCGCGACGGCCTACTGCGGCACGTTCGTGAAGACGACCTGCTCGTACTGGAACGACGGTGCCGTCTGCATCGTCAGCGACGCCTCGTCGGCGACCGACCATGCCTCCTGCCACGTGACCGACTCACCGGGCAGGATCGCCGTGGTCGGGGGGATGCCGACCTGGCCGCCCTCGGCGCCGACGTCGAAGATGCGCGTCGCCTCGGTGCCGCCCGACGACAGGGTCGACAACACGATCGGCTGCACGTTCTCGGACGAGCCGTTGGTGATCGTCAGCGTGAACACCAGGTCCACCGCCTGGTCGGCGCCCGCCGAGAGGTCGGACGGCGTGAACGGCTCGGGTTCGGACACGGTCATCGTCACGCCGTCGTCCCACTCCATGGTGTCGCCGAACGCCAGCCCGTCCAGCGTGCCGCCGTCGGGCTCCTCGTCGGTGGCGCCCTCGGTCGGGACGGGCGTGCCGAACTCCTCCTCGAGCTCCTGCTCGATCCGGTCCTGGATGACGTCGGAATCGGCGATCTGCCCGAGCACGCCGAGGGTCACGAACGTGAACACGAGCGCGCCGACGATGCCGCCGAGCACCGAGACGATGAGACCCGTGATCGCGGGCCACTTCTGCCCTTCCAGGAACAGCGCGACCAGCGACAGCACGAAGGCGATCGGCAGCACGATCCACGCGATGACCTGCACGAACGGGATGCACGCGAGGATGAAGCCGATCACGGCGAGCACGAGCGCGACGATGCCGAGCACGTTGAGCTTCTTCGGGCCGGCGGGCGTGCCGGGCGCGCCAGGTGCTCCGGGACCGGGATATCCGCCCGATCCGGCGCCGCCGGCGGGCGCGACCGCGTACTGCGACGTCGCCGCGTACGGATCCGCGGCGCCCGGCTGCCGCTCGTACGGCAGGGTCGCGGCCTGGTCGGCCGGGGTCCCGGCAGCAGCAGAGGCGCCCGCGCTCGCGAGCGGCGCGGTGTGCTCCGTCCACTGCGTGCCGTCCCAGTAGCGTCGCTGCCCGCGTCCGTCGTCGTACCAGCCCGCGGGAACATTCGTCGGATCGGTCATGCGCGCAATCCTGCCACCGTGCACGCTCCGCCGTGGGGCCCAAAGACCCTCGACGCCAGCACCGCGGTCGGGCCCCCTCACGCCTCCCCTCCCGCCACTCCACTCCGTTTACCGGAGAACCCGCGAATCGCAGGCCGGAGTCCCGCGATGCGTCCTGTGGATCGCGGTGACTCCCGTGAAGCCGGCCCACGGATGCCGCGCGGCATCCGCTCGCCGCATCCGGCGTCAGACCCCGAGGTCGAGGTCGGCGACCCGGACGGCCTCGCCCGTCTCGAGCGACCGGTTGCCCGCGATGCCGACCGAGACCGCCCGCACGCCGTCGGCGTAGCCGGCGACGCGGCCGAGGGGCGCGTCATCCGTCACCCGGTCGAAGAGGTGGCGCAGCAGGTACGCGTCGCCGCCGCCGTGGCTGCCGATGCCCTCGGGGATGTCGACGACCTGCGCGCCCTCCCAGTGCCGCTGCACCACGAGCCGTTCGATGTCGGGGCGCACCTCGTCGACGGGCGAGTGGTCGGGATGCATGCTCGGGTCGACGACGACGCGCCCGTCGTCGCCGATGAGCACGGCCCCGCGTTCGACGACCTCGAGCTCGGCGCGGCCCTCGGTGCCGTTCACGGTGACGCGGTAGCCCTCCCACGGGGCGTGCGCGTTGAGCGAGTAGCTGAGCGTCGCGCCCGTGTCGTAGTCGACGAGGGCCGCGAGGTTGTCCTCGATGGTGATGCCCGCGTCGAACACGTCGCGATCGCGGAGGTAGCCGTCGTGGTGCTCCTGGTCGAGGTAGAGCTCCTTGAGGCGAGCGTCGTTCGCGAGGTCGAGCGCGAACGGGTCGCCTGCCGTGCCCGTGCCGCGCGCCGGCCGCGCGCCGAGCCCGCGGGCGGCGGCGTTCTCGGCACCGTAGAACCGCAGCCCGCCGCTCGCGAAGACGCGCACGGGTGCCGCGGCGATCCACCAGTTGACGAGATCGAAGTGGTGCGACGCCTTGTGGATGAACAGCCCGCCCGAGTTCGCCTTGTCGCGGTGCCAGCGCCGGAAGTAGTCGGCACCGTGCACCGTGTCGAGCGCCCACTCGAAGTGCACGCTCGTGACCTGTCCGATGCGACCCTCGGCGATCACGCGCCGGAGGGTCGAGTTGCGCGGGCTGTAGCGGTAGTTGAAGGTCGTGATGACCTCGCGGCCGGTCTCCCGGATGGCGGCGCCGATGCGGCGCACGCTCTCGGCGTCGATCGTGAGCGGCTTCTCGACGACCACGTCGGCGCCGGCGTGCAGTGAGCGGACGATGTAGTCGGCGTGCGTGAAGTCCGGCGTCGTGATGATGACGCGGTCGAGGCGTTCGTCGGCGATCATGCGCCCGAGGTCCGCGACGTCGTAGCGGGCGGGGGCGGGGGCGCCGGATGCCACGACCTCGCGCTCGTACACGTCGAGCCGCCCGGGGTTCACGTCGCTCCACGCCACGAGCCGGGCGACGTCGGGCACGCGCTCGGCGCCGAGCATCGTGCCGGAGAGAGCGCCCACGTACATGCCGGCGCGGCTCCCGGTACCGATGAGTCCGTACCGTTCGCGCTGCGCCATCGCGTGCTCCGCTCGTGTGTCCGTGGGCTGAGAACGCGATGTCCGCACACGATCGCCGGGCCTGCGGCATCCGGTCGATTCACACGGGAAAGCGCTATCTCACTGCGCTACCATTTCTACCATCTCGTGCATCGCGGGCCAAACGGCCCGGGGCTCCACCGCACGCGGCGATAGCATCGAGGCGCCCATCCGGGCGCGACCGAATCGGAGGAAGCATGGCCGGCGACGCAGCCCCCACCACGCGGCACGCACCCGCGACCCTCCACGACGTCGCGCGCGAGGCCGGAGTCTCGCTCGCGACCGCGTCGCGCTCGCTGAACGGCAGCACCCGCAAGGTCAATGAGGAGTTCCGCCAGCGCGTGCTCGCCGCCGCAGCCAAGCTCAACTACTCCCCCAACCTCTCGGCGCAGGCCGTCGCGCGCGGCACCACGACCACCGTGGCGCTGCTCGTCGCCGACATCGCCGACCCGTACTTCTCGCAGATCGCCGCGGGCGTGGTCAGCGAGGCCGACCGCGAACGCCTCATCGTGACCATGGCGGCGACCGAGCGCGACACCGAGCGCGAGCTCGAGCTGGTCCGCACGCTGCGCGGCCAGCGTCCGCGCGTCATGATCCTCGCCGCGTCGCGCCGCGTGGGCGACCCGAACAACGACGCCCTCGAGGCGGAGCTTCGCGCCTACGAGTCCAACGGCGGCCGCGTCGCCTTCGTCAGCACGACCGACCTCGACTTCCGAACCGTGCAGCTCGACAACCGGGCCGGCGCCGAGGCGCTCGCGCGCGAGCTCACCGGCCTCGGGTACCGCCGCTTCGCCGCGATCACGGGCGTCGAGGGCATCCGCACCGCCGACGAGCGCCTCGCCGGCTTCCGGGCGGGCCTCGAGGCGACCGGCGGCACGCTCGAGCGCATCGTCCGCCCCGACTTCACTCGCGACGGCGGCTACGCGGGCATGGAGGAGCTGCTCGGCCAGGGCCTCGACGGCGTCGAGCTCGTGTTCGCCGCGAACGACGTCATGGCGGTCGGCGCGATGTCCGCCCTGCGCGACGCGGGGCTCACCCCCGGCACGGATGTCGCGGTCGCGGGCTTCGACGACGTCCCCACGGTGCGCGACGTGACCCCGCCGCTGACGACCGTGCGCATCCCGCTCGAGGAGGTCGGCCGGCGCGCCATCCGCCTCGCGCTCGGCGACGCCACCGCCGAGGACGAGACTCCCGTGCACACCGAGGTCGTGCTGCGCGAGTCGACGCCGCGTCGCGGCTGACGCCGGGCGGGGTGGCGGATGCCGCAGCACCCGCCACCCCGTCCGAATCCCGGCGCTACTTCACCCGAACCGTGATCGGCTTCGACTCCGTGACCCCGGCCGCGTTCACGAACTCGGCGACGTACACGTATTCGCCGGGCGCACGCCCCGCGATCGCCGTCGACGCCGACTGCGCGTTCGGCGAGGCCGCGACCAGCGATTGCTCGTCGATCAGCACGCCGTCCTCGTAGAGCCGGTACGCCGTGCCGTTCGTGCCCCACCACAGGTTCGCGGTGACGACGTAGTTGCCGTCCCGGTCGCGGTTGTCGTGGCTGAGCACGGGCGGCGCCGGCGCGGCATCCCGCACCCTGACCGTCACCGACGTGGTGGCCGTCGTGCCGGCGGCGTTCACCAGCTCGCCCGTGTAGACGTAGTCGCCGTTCTCCTTGCCGGCCACGTCGAACGTCGCGAGCTGCGCGTTCGGCGAATCGGGCGAGAGCAGCTGCGTCGACACGAGTTCGCCGTCCTCGTAGAGCCGGAACACGGAGCCGTTGACGCCGTGCCACAGGTTCATCGAGATCGTGAACGACCCGTCGTGCAGGCCGTCCTCCCAACCCGAGTTCGACGAGAGGCTGCCGCGGCCCGGCGCCTCCGTCGCGCCCTCGTCCTCGTACACGAGCAGCGACACCGACGACGCGGTCACGAGCCCCGCGTGGTTCGCCGCGCGCACCGTGAGGGTGTGCGTGCCGGCGAGCCCGTCGAGCGGGATCACCTGGCCGGGCGCGACCGGCTCGCCGTCGAACGCGAGGTCGAGGTTGCGCACGCCGGACTCGGGGTCCGTCGCCGCGACCCTCACCGTGAACGCGCCCGAGTCGGGCAGCAGCGTGCCGTCGGCCGGCACGCCCGTCACGACCGGCGCCGTGGCATCCGTCGGCCCGCCCGGAGCCGCGGTGACCGCGATCTGCGGCGCCGGAGGCTCGGCCATGCCGTCCCCGATGAAGAAGCTCGGGTGCGGCGGCTGGTTGTAGCCGGTGTTCTGCCACGCGACCGCCGTGCGGTACTGCGTGTCGTGCATGAGCGTGCGGATCCGCAGCTCGGTCTCCTCGGTGGTCGCGTAGATGCGCAGCTCCGACGAGTCGGCGCTCCGCCATGCGATCTCCTCGCGCCAGTCGCCGAAGAGGTCGGCCTGGAGGTTCGGCGTGCCCTTGGTGCCGTTGTTCGACCGGGCGCCGTCGTCGGTGAGGATCACGTCCTCCGACGAGGTCTCCCAGTTCCACTTCGACACGGTCGGCACGCCCTGCGACGTGTCGGCGTCCCACGAGTGGTCGACGATCTCCCGGAGCGCGTCGCCGTCGAACCAGGCGAGGAAGTTCGCCGCCGGGATCTCGTTCGCGATGAGCTCGCCCGTGGCCGACCGCAGCTGGCCCGTGCGCGAGTTCCACGCCGCGTCGCCGCCGACGGCCCAAGCCTCCGCACCAGCGTGGCGGGGGTCGATGTCGCCGGATGCCGCGCGGCCGGTGTCGCGATCCGCGGGGATGTCCCACAGGATCTCGCCGGTCCGCGCGTCGCGCATCGTCGCGCCGCGGTTGCCCGCGGAGCCCATGTCCTCGTGGGCGCTGAACACCTCGAGGCCGGTACGCGACGGGTCGAGGTCGCTGACGTGCTGCGCGTCGCCGTGGCCGAGGCCCGTCGAGTAGAGCAGCTCGCCGTCGTCGTCGATCGTCGCCGATCCGAAGAGCACCTCGTCCTTCTGGTCGCCGTCGACGTCGGCCACCGCGAGGCTGTGGTTGCCCTGCCCGTAGAGGCCCTCGGAACCCGGCTCGTCGGAGTCGATCACCCACCGCTCGACGAGCTGCTGCCCGTCGAAGTCGTAGGCGGCGACCACGGCGCGGGTGTAGTACCCGCGGCTGAACAGCACGCTCGGCGTCTCGCCGTCGAGGTAGGCCACGCCCGCGAGGAACCGGTCCACCCGGTTCCCGTACGAATCGCCCCACGACCCGACGTCGCCGCGCGCGGGCACGTAGTCGATCGTGTCGATCGCCGCGCCCGTCTCACCGTCGAACACCGTCAGGAACTCCGGTCCCTGCAGCACGTAGCCCGAGCTGTTGCGGTGGTCGGCGGCGGCGTTGCCGATGGGCTGGCCGACGCCGTCGATCGTGCCGTCCGCGGTCTTCAGGGTCACCTCGGCTCGGCCGTCGCCGTCGAGGTCGTAGACCATGAAGTGCGTGTAGTGCGCGCCGGCCCGCACGTTCGGACCGAGGTCCATCCGCCAGAGCCTGGTGCCGTCCATCCGGTACGCGTCGAGCAGGACGTTGCCGGTGTAGCCGGCCTGCGAGTTGTCCTTCGCGTTCGACGGGTACCACTTCACGAACAGCTCGTACTGCCCGTCGCCGTCGACGTCGCCGACGCTCGTGTCGTTCGCCGAGTACGTGTACGGCTGGCCGTCCTTCGTGTACGCGTCGGCGGGCTTGTCCAGCGGCACCGACAGGTACGACGCGTCGCGCACGCCGAACTCGCCGGTCTCGGTGACCTCGCGGTCGTCGAGCACTGCGGTCACGAAGTACGTCGACTCGCCCGTGCCGTCGGCGTCGAGCAGGTTCGTCGATTCCGTGATCGGCTCACCGGTGATCCGCTCCCCGTCGCGGTAGACGTGGAAGCCGATCGCATCCGGGTCGGTCCCGAGCATGCGCCACGACACCAGCACGCCGCCGTCGACGGCCACCGCCGTGGGCGCCCGGTCGAGGTACTCCGCCTGGCGCTGCAGCACCGTGGGGGCGGGGGTCTCGAACTCGTCGGATGCCGCGGACGAGCCGCCCGCGTTCACCGCCACGACCCGGTAGAAGTACGGGATGGTGGTGAGCACGTCGGCGTCCGTGAACCGGGGCGCCTCGGCGAGGCCGACGAGCTCGCCGTCCTCGCCCGCGACCTCGGAGCGGAACACGAGGTAGTAGAGCGCGTCGACCGGCTGCGACCACGACAGCTCGAGCGAGCGGTCCTCGATCGACTCCAGCGTGAGCCCCGTGGGTGCACCCGGCGCTTCGACGTCGGGGTCGACCAGCGAGACCTCCGCGGTGCCCGACGGCACCGACTCGAGCCCGGTCTGGTCGACCGCGGTCACGTGGTACCGGTAGTCGAGGCCGATGCGGCCCGTGACATCCGTGAACGAGGGCTCGTCGACCGCGCCGATGAACTGCGGCTCGGACTCGTGCTCGCTCTGGCGGTACACCCTCCAGGTGAGGTCGTCCTCCGCGTCCCACGCGAGCGAGACGCCCGGCGCGTCGGGGTCGGCCGCGACATCCGTCACCTCGAGGCCGGTCGGCCCCAGCAGGATGGGCGTGACCTCGAGGCCGTTGATGCGCGTGCCCGCGGCGGCGCCGTGGATGCGCACGGTGAGCTGCCCGTCGGTGACGAGCACCGGCCCGCGCACCGACTCGTTCACGCTCGCACGACCGGCGTTGCCCGACCCGAAGCTGCGACCCTCGAGGTCGAAGTTCGTGCGGGTCGAGCCGATCCAGTCGCCCGAGTACGTCTTCACCGAGTACGTGCCGTTGGGCACGTCGAGCAGGAACTCCGCCGAGTCGCCCGGCAGCACGAAGTCGCGCTGCAGGTCGTTCGGCACGCCGTCGGTCGATCCGCGGTCGCGGTCGCCGAGGTGGCCGATGGCCGCGAAGCCGAAGCCACGCTCCTCGTCGTACGCAGTCGTGCGGTTCACGTCGGTGTACCCCGGCATGAGCGGCTGCCCCACCGGGCCGAAGTCGAACTTCCAGCGCGCCTGCTTGGTCGTGAAGGTGACGGTGTCGGATGCCGCGGAGTCGCCGCGTCCGTTCACGGCGACGACGTAGTAGCGGTACGTCGCGCCCTCGATGAGGCCCTGCACGATCGAGCTGGTCTGCGTCGTGGTGCCGACGAGCGACCACGTGTCCTCGGGGTCGCCGACGAGCTGCCGGTGGATCCTGTAGATGTCGGCCGTGGCCGCGGCGTCCCACTGCAGCACCGCACCGGCGTTGGAGATCGCGCCGGCCACGAGGTTCGTCGGCGCCGGCGGCACCTCGGCGGGCGGTTCGACGTCGACGACGGATGCCGCGAGCGGGTCGTCGAGCCCACGGACGTCCTGCGCGACCAGCCGGGCCATCTGGATGGCGCCGTACTCCTGGAAGTGCGTGTCGTCGGCGATGCCCGCCGGACGGTTCGGGAAGATGCCCGGATCGACGTGCAGGAACACGGCCTTCGCGGCCTCGGGCCCGATCGCGTCGAGGTAGGCGCGGCTGGAGGCCGACAGGTCGACGAGGAGCACGTCCTCCTCGACCGCGAGCTCGGTCATCTTCGCCACGTACTCGGGGAAGCTGACGTTGAAGAGCCCGGTGGTCGCATCGAAGCTGCGGCGCGACACGGGCGTGACGAGCACCGGGGTCCCGCCGCGCTGGCGCACGCCGTCGACGTAGACCCGCAGGTACTCCTTGTAGTCGGCGGGGCTCGCGTACCGGTCGTCGACGCCCTGCGTGGCGTCGTTGTGGCCGAACTGCACGAACAGGTAGTCGCCGGGGCGCACCGCGCGGAGGATCTCGTCGAGACGGCCCTGGCTGATGAAGTTCTTCGAGCTGCGGCCGCCGATCGCGTGGTTCGCGACGTTCACGCCGTCGCCGAGGAAGCGGTCGAACATCTGGCCCCAGCCGGCCTGCGGCGCCCACGCGATCGGGTCGTACGTCTGCACGGTCGAGTCGCCCGCGAGGTACACGGTCGGCTCGGCGCCCGCGAGGCGCGGCGCCTGGCGGGTGATCGTGAGCGAGTTGAGCGCGGCGGCGTCGCCCGTCACCTGGAGCGTGAGGCGGCCGTCGACGAGCGCGATCGGGAAGGACATCGCGAGGTACTCCCCCGCCGCCTTCGGCGCGACCTGCACCTTCGCCATCGACTCGGCCGTGATCGCGATCGAGCTCGCGGCCTCGGCGTCGCCCGCGACCAGCGCGACCGAGTAGTCGCCGGCGCCGAGGTCGACCTCGAACGTGCCGCCCTGGGCGAGCACGAAGTCGCTGCGCACCGCGTCGTCGCCGCCGCGGTCGACGTCGGCCGGCGCCGCGGTCGGCGCGACCGTGAAGCCGTAGCCCCACTCGGCGTCGAAGGCGGTGCCGGAGGTCACGGGCAGGGCGCCGTCGGCGACCGCGCCGGGACCGAAGTCGAACGTGACCGTGTCGCCCGCGGGCAGCGGGTCGGGTGCGTCGTACACGGGCGACTCGACGACGACGGATGCCTCGGAGGCGCCGGCCTCGTTCCGAGCCGTCACGCGGTAGAACCACGGCAGCTCGGTGTCGGCGCCGGCGTCGAGGTACCCGGGCTCGGTGACGACCGCGAGTTCGGTGAACGCACCGTCCGCGGCATCCGCTCGCTCGACGACGTACTCGGCGGCGTTCGGGACGGCGCTCCAGGTCAGGGTGACGCCGTCGCGCGCCACCTGGGCGACCGCGACGTCGGCGGGCGCGGTCGGCGGCTGCAGCGGCGGGATCTCGCCCGACAGCGCCGGCGGCTCGCTGCGCGGCGACTCGAGGCCGTCGGCGCCGACCGCGCTGATCGAGTACGCGTACGACCCGCCCACCTCGACCGAGACGTCGGCGTAGGCCGCATCCGTCACCTCGGCGAGCAGCGTCGGGGTGCCGATCACGGGCTGTCCCTGCTCGTCGAGCGCGACGTCGGCGCGGTGCACGCGGTAGGCGGATGCCGCGTCGACGGGCGTCCACGTCAGCTCGACGCCGTCGTGGGCGATGCGCGTCACGGCGACATCGGCCGGCGTCGCCGGGGCCTCGGGCACGACGGGCTGGACGACGATGCCGTTCACGTATGCCCCGACGCCCGAGCCGGAGAGCCCGACGGTGAGCTGTCCGTCGGCGACGACGGTGCGGAAGGTCTGCGACGCGACGGCCTGGCGGCTCGTGATGCGGCCGGCGTCCACGCCCTCGAGCTGCACGGAGGTCGCGGTGCTCGAGGTGCCCGCGAGCTCGTCGCCCGAGAGCACCGTGACGTCGTACTCGCCGTCGGGCACGTCGGCGAGGAACTCCCAGGCCGCGCCCGCGACGAAGTCGTTGTTCATGGCGTCGACGGCCACCGTGGTGCCGTCGGTCTGGCGCCACCGCGAGATCAGCCCGGCGCCGTCGGCCGGGACCGGACCGAACCCGGCCTCCGCAGCGTAGCGAGTGGCCTCGGTGACCTGCACGGCGCCCTCGGCCACGGGGCTCGTCGCGGTGCCGAAGTCGAAGCGGTACGCGCCGTCCTCGCCCGGCTCGAGGCCGGCGGCCATGGCCGGGGTGGCGGACAGCAGCGAGCCGACCACGGCGAACGCGGCGCCGGCCGCGATCGCTCGTGCGGCTCGCCGGCGCGGTGCTCCGGGCGGGTTCGCCGCACGCGGCGTCGGATTCAGGTCATCGGCGCGATGTGCGCGCGCGGATGGGTAGGGCACGGTTCCTCCTCGGACAGCACTGGCAAAGGATGCGCGTGACGTGCGCCGCGGCGTCGCGGCATCCGTTCACGCGCTGAACCGGGCTCGTACGGACTCGCCCCCGGCACCGATCCGGAATCGGAAAGCGCATTCCGGATCGTGGGCGCCATCCTGACACGCCGCATCCCGCCCCCGCAAGAGGATCGCCTCCCCAGGGACGCAACACGCCGTCAGTCGCCAGGCGCCGGCGGCGTGTCGCGTCCCCTGGGCACGAGGGCGAGCGGATGACGCGAACGTGGTGTTGCGCGATCCCCGCAGCGTGATCTACACTCGGGTAAACGCTTTCCCGCAGCGGCGCGGCGGCCGGCACCACGGCTCGGCTCGTCACCCGCTCCCGGCTCGAAGAGGAACACCACCGTGGCAGACACGACGACCCCGAAGACCATCGGCATCATCATGAACGGCGTGTCCGGCCGCATGGGATACCGCCAGCACCTCGTGCGCTCGATCCTCGCCATCCGCGAGCAGGGCGGCGTGCTCCTCGCCGACGGCGAGACGCGCGTGCAGGTCGAGCCCATCCTCGTCGGCCGGAGCGAGAAGAAGCTCGCCGAGCTCGCCGCCAAGCACGGCATCGAGCACTACACGACCGACCTCGACGCCGCGCTCGCCGACGACCGCTGGCAGGTCTACGCCGACTTCCTCGTCACCAAGGCCCGCGCCGCCGCGATCAAGAAGGCGATCGCGGCCGGCAAGGCGATCTACACCGAGAAGCCGACGGCCGAGTCCTACGCCGACGCGCTCGAGCTGGCCGAGCTGGCCGAGGCCGCCGGCATCAAGAACGGCGTCGTGCACGACAAGCTCTACCTCCCGGGCCTGCAGAAGCTCAAGCGCCTGGTCGACTCCGGCTTCTTCGGCCGCATCCTGAGCGTGCGGGGCGAGTTCGGCTACTGGGTGTTCGAGGGCGACTGGCACCCGTCGCAGCGCCCGAGCTGGAACTACCGCGCCGAGGACGGCGGCGGCATCGTCGTCGACATGTTCCCGCACTGGAACTACGTGCTCGAGAACCTGTTCGGCCGCGTCGAGTCGGTCTACGCGAAGGCGGTCACCGAGATCCCCGAGCGCGTCGACGAGAAGGGGCAGCGCTACCAGGCGACGGCGGATGACGCGGCCTACGCCGTCTTCGAGCTCGCCGGCGGCATCACCGCGCAGCTCAACTCGAGCTGGACCACGCGCGTGAACCGCGACGAGCTCGTCGAGTTCCAGGTCGACGGCACGCTCGGCTCGGCCGTCGTGGGCCTCTTCGGCTGCAAGATCCAGCCGCGCAACGCGACCCCGAAGCCCGTGTGGAACCCCGACCTGGCCGACGACCACGACTACGCGCAGGACTGGATCGAGGTGCCGACGACCGTCGAGTTCGAGAACGGCTTCAAGACGCAGTGGGAGGACTTCATCCGCCATGTCGTCGAGGACGCCCCGAACCACTACGACTTCCTCGCCGGGGCACGCGGCATGCTCCTCGCCGAGCTCGGCCTCGAGTCGTCGAAGACGGGCCGACGCATCGACGTGCCCGAGGTGTCGCTCGGCGCCGACGAGACGACGGATGCCGCGGCATCCGTCACCGCGGAGTCGGCGGTCGCCGGGACGGTGCGCTGACCGATGACCGCGCTCACCCTCCTCGACGCCGACGGCACGACGCGCGCCGTCGCACTCGCCCCGGCGCCGGCGTTCGCGAAGCCGCGCCGCCCGCTCGAGGCGCGCGTCGCCTACGCCGCCGCGCACGTCGTGCCGAAGGCGCACGCCGACAACACGCCGGGGCAGCCGGCCGAGATCGACTGGGATGCGACCCTCGCCTTCCGCCACCACGTCTGGTCGTGGGGCCTCGGCGTCGCCGACGCCATGGACACCGCGCAGCGCAACATGGGCCTCGATGCGGCCGCGACGCGCGAACTCATCTCCCGCAGCGCCGCCGAAGCGGCGTCGGCGGGCGGAAGCCTCGTCGTCGGCGTGAATACGGACCACGTCGGCGACGAGCCCCTCTCCCTCGAGCAGGTGATCGACGCCTACAAGGAGCAGCTGCACCACGCCGAGGACGCGGGTGCCGGCGCCGTGCTCATGGCGAGCCGGCACCTGGCGAAGGCGGCCCGGAGCGCCGACGACTACCGCCGCGTCTACCGCGAGGTGCTCGCCGCCGCCGGTGCGCCGGTCGTGCTGCACTGGCTCGGCACCGCGTTCGACCCGGCGCTCGAGGGCTACTTCGGCTCGACCGATACGGATGCCGCATCCGCGACGCTCCTGCAGGTCATCGAGGCGAACCGCGACAAGGTGCAGGGCGTCAAGATGAGCCTGCTCGACGCCGACGCCGAGGTCTCGGTGCGCCGCCGCCTGCCGGACACCGCTCGTATGTTCACGGGCGACGACTTCCACTACGTCGGCCTCATCGAGGGCGACGAGCAGGGGCACTCCGACGCGCTGCTCGGCGCGTTCGCGGCGCTCGCCCCGAATGCATCGGCCGCCATCCAGGCGCTCGACGCGGGCGACGTCGCCGAGTACCGCCGCATCCTCGGGCCGACCGAGGAGCTCTCGCGCCAGGTGTTCGCGGCGCCGACGTACTACTACAAGACGGGGGTGGCGTTCCTGTCGTGGCTGAACGGCCACCAGCCCGCCTTCCAGATGGTCGGCGGCCTGCACGCCGCGCGCAGCCTCCCGCACCTCTCGCGCATCGTCGAGCTCGCCAACGGCTCGGGTGCGCTCGAGCGGCCCGAGCTCGCGGCCGCCCGCTGGCACGAACTGCTCACGATCAACGGCGTCGGGACGTCGGCGTCGGATGCCGCACCCGCCGCGCCCACCGACCCGGCCCGGGTCGGCCGCGCCTCCGAGGCGGTGCCCGCATGAACGCGCACCCCCGGTTGTCGCTGAACCAGGCCACCATCAAGCACGCCTCGCTGCAGGACGCGCTCGACGTCACGGCCGCGGGCGGATACCAGGCGATCGGCCTGTGGCGCGAGCCGGTGCACGCGGTCGGGCTCGCCGAGGCATCCGCTCGACTCACCGACTCGGGGCTGCGCTTCACGAGCCTCTGCCGCGGCGGCTTCTTCACGATGCCGGAGGGTCCGGAGCGGCGCGCGTCGATCGACGACAACCGTCGCGCGATCGAGGAGACCGCCACGCTCGCCGCGGCCGGCGCGGACCGCTCGACGGCCGTGCTCGTGCTCGTCGCGGGCGGCATCCCCGGGGGGTCGAACGACCTGGCCGGCGCGCGCTCGCGTGTGGCCGACGCGCTCGCCGAGCTCGCGCCCGACGCCGAGGCGGCCGGGGTGCAGCTGTCGATCGAGCCGCTGCACCCGATGTACGTCTCCGACCGCGCGGTCGTGTCGACGCTGAAGCAGGCGCTCGACCTGGCCGCGCCGTTCGCGCCCGAGGTCGTCGGCGTCGAGGTCGACACGTTCCACGTGTGGTGGGATCCGGAGGTGCTCGACCAGGTCGCCCGCGCCGGCCGCGAGGGCCGCATCGCGAGCTACCAGGTGTGCGACTGGGCCACGCCGCTGCCCGCCGACGTGCTGCTCGGCCGCCACTACCCGGGCGACGGCGTGATCGACTTCGCGGCGTTCACGCGCGCCGTCGAGGCGACGGGGTACGACCGCGACATCGAGGTCGAGCTCTTCAACGCCGACATCTGGGCGGCGCCCTTCGCCGACGTGGTGGCCCGCACCGCGGCATCCTTCGACGCCGTCGTCGCCCCGCACCTCGCGCCCGCGCCCGCGCCGGTGCCGTCGCCGTCGAGCTGACCCCCTGGGTCCACTCGCCCCCGCCCCGCACCACCGACTCACGCGAAAACGCCCGCCGCCGCGACCAAAGCGGGCGTTTTCGCGTGAGTCGAGACAATGGTCCGACCGACACCACGACATGACTCACGCGAAACGGCCCGCTGCCGCGACCCGAGCGGGCGATTTCGCGTGAGTCGGTGGGAATGTCCGCACACGGTCCAGACACGACGCCGATCAGGAGCACCGCAATGACGCAGACCGCCCGCATCACCGTCCACCCCTCGTTCGTCGTCGGCGAGATCGACCGCCGCATCTTCGGATCGTTCGTCGAGCACCTCGGCCGAGCGGTGTACACCGGGATCTTCGAGCCGGGCCACCCGACGGCCGACGCCGACGGCTTCCGCGAGGACGTCATCGGGCTCACGAAGGAGCTCGGCACGAGCCTGGTGCGCTACCCCGGCGGCAACTTCGTCTCGAACTACCACTGGGAGGACGGCGTCGGCCCCGTCGACGAGCGGCCCGCGCGCATCGACCTCGCGTGGCGCACGATCGAGCCGAACACGTTCGGCACCGACGAGTTCATGCGATGGGCGCGCACGGCGGGGGTCGAGCCGATGATGGCCGTGAACCTCGGCACGAGGGGGGCGGATGCCGCGGCGAGCCTAGTCGAGTACTGCAACGTGCCCGGCGGCACCGCCTGGAGCGACCGCCGGCGCGCCAACGGCGCCGAGGAGCCCTACGGCGTGAAGCTGTGGTGCCTCGGCAACGAGATGGATGGCCCGTGGCAGATCGGCCACAAGACCGCCGAGGACTACGGCAAGCTCGCGAGCCAGGCCGCGCAGGCGATGCGCCGCGTCGATCCGACCCTCGAGTTCGTGGTGTGCGGGTCGTCGAGCCGCGAGATGCCGACGTTCGGCGAGTGGGAGCGCGTCGTGCTCGAGCACACGTTCGACGACGTCGACTACATCTCGGTACACGCCTACTACCAGGAGCGCGACGGCGACCGCCGGTCGTTCCTGGCGAGCGCGGCATCGTTCGAGGCCTTCATGCACGAGGTCGTCGCGACGGCGGACGCGGTCGCAGCGCGCCGCCACTCCGACAAGCGGATCCGGCTCTCGGTCGACGAGTGGAACGTCTGGTACATCTCGGACTTCCCGGGCGAGGACAACCTCGAGCTGCTCGAGCAGCCGCGCCTCATCGAGGACGTCTACTCCGCGCTCGACGCGGTGGTCGCGGGCGACCTGCTCGCGACGCTCGTCCGCAACGCCGACCGCGTCGCGGTCGCGTGCCTCGCACAGCTCGTGAACGTCATCGCGCCCATGCTCACCGAGCCGGGCGGCGACGCGTGGAAGCAGGCCACGTTCCACCCGATCGCGCTCACGGCCGCGCACGCGCGCGGCGTCGCGCTCGACGCGCGCATCGACGGGCCCGCGCTCGCGACGGTGAAGCACGGCGAGGTCGCCGGGGTCTCGGGCACGGTCACGTGGGATTCCGAGTCGGGCTCGCTCGTCGCGCTGCTCGTGAACCGCACGGCCGAGCCGGTCGAGGCCCGGCTCGAGCACCTCGGGTTCGCGGACGTCGCCCTCGCCGAGGCATCCGTCATCGTCGCCGACGACAACGTGCGAGGTGCGGTGTCGACGGATGCCGCAGCCGAGCTCGCCGCCCGCGGCGCCTCCGCCGCGCCGAAGACCCTCGACGGCGTCGCGACCGACGGCGACGTCTCGACGGTCACGCTCCCCGCGGAGTCGTGGTCGCTCGTGCGGTTCACGGCCCGCGTGGCGTAGGCCCGTGTCCGTCGCCCGCGGGTCGGCGGAGGAGGTTCCGCGCGACACGCCGTTCGGCGCCCGCGACGCGCCGTCCGGTGGCGCGAGTCTCCTCCCGCCCGGGCGCTACGCCGACTGCACGCGGTGCAGCTCGGCGTAGCGACCACCGCGCGCGACGAGCTCGTCGTGCGAGCCCACCTCGACGATGCGCCCGCGTTCGAGCACGACGATGCGGTCGGCCGAGCGGATCGTCGAGAGCCGGTGCGCGACGACGAGCGTCGTGCGCCCGCGCATGAGCCGGCCGAGCGCCTCCTTCACCTTCGCCTCGGAGGCCGGATCGAGCGCGCTCGTCGCCTCATCGAGGAGGAGCACGCGCGGATCGCGCACGAGCGCGCGCGCGATCGAGAGGCGCTGCCGCTGCCCGCCCGACAGGCGGGCGCCGCGCTCCCCCACGACGGTGCCCCACCCCTGCGGCTGCGCCTCGACGATCTCGAGCGCGTTGGCGTCGCGCAGGGCCGCGAGCACCCGCTCGTCGCTCACCTCGCCGAGCCCGTAGACGATGTTGTCGCGGATGGTGGCCTCGAACAGCACCGAGTCCTGCGGGACGACCGACACGAACCGGCGGAAGGTCCGCAGGTCGAGCTCCTCCATGTCGACGCCGTCGAGCAGCACCCGTCCGCGCGTGGGGCGGATGAACCCGAGCACGAGGTTCAGCAGCGTGGACTTCCCGGAGCCCGACGACCCGACGAAGGCGATCGTCTCGCCGGGCCGGATGTCGAGGTCGACGTCGGCGAGCGCGGGCGCCTCGCCGAACTCGTAGCGCACCTCGGCGCGGTCGAGGCGGATGCTCCCGGCCACCTGCGAGACGGGCCGCTTGCCCTCGTTGAGCTCGAGGTCGGGCTCCTGCAGCACCTCGGCGATCGAGCGGATCGACTCGGTGCCGCGCGCGATGATCGGCAGCAGCATGAGCATGCCCGTCGCGGCCGACATGAGCAGCGCGAAGTACGAGCTCAGCAGCACGACCTGGCCGGCCGTGATGGGAAGCCAGCCGCTGATCGAGATCCATGCGGCGAGCACGAGGCAGCCGACGCCGAGCAACTGCAGGCTGACCCACGACATCGACGCGAACCGCCCGTTGAGCAGGTCGAGCCGGTAGCCGGCGTCCCGCACGCCGTCGGCGCCCGAGGCGACCCGGCTCACGGCGACGTGCTCGAGGCCGTGCGCGCGGGTGATCGGCAGCAGGGTCGCCATCTCGCCCACGCGCGCGGAGAAGTGCTCGACCTCGCGACGGAACCGTTCGTTGCGCTGCCGGCTGCGGCGGTTCAGCACCGCTCGGAGCACGACCGCGAGCGGGATCGCGAGCGCGTACACGGGCAGGAACTGCGGCACGTTGATCGCGGTCATCACGACGGCGCCGATGAGCACCATCGTGGCGGACAGCAGCGGGTGGGCGGCCTGCTGCAGCATGACCTCGACGTTCTCGACGTCGCGCACGACCTTGGTCTGCACGATCGCGGAGTTCGCCCGCGTGTGGTAGCCGATCGACAGCGCCTGGAGTCGTGCGGCGAGCGCGTTGCGCAGGTCGCGGCCGAGGTCGCGCACGGTGCCCATGAACAGGCGCGTGTACATGACGTGGTTCGGGTAGTTCTGCAGGAGCGCGATCACCGCGATCGCGGCCCACAGTGCGAGCTCCGCGGGCGGGCCGCCTGCGACGACGACGTCGATGATGGCGGCGGTCACGACGGGCATGAGCCACAGCGGCGTGTCCTTGAGGGCGAAGAAGGCGACGGATGCCGCGACCCGGCCGCGATGCAGGCCCAGCAGCCGCAGCACGGACCGCGTCGGTCGTCTCGCGTCGACGGCTCGCTCCATTTGGGAAAGCGCTTGCCCAGTCACCAGTCCATTGTGCCGCCCCGCGCCGCGGATCGCTAGGCTGGATCGATGGCGTTCGAACCCCGCTCGATCCCGATCGACCCCGACGCGAAGGCGGCCCTCGCGAAGCGCAACCTCGACTACCGCCTCATCGACCCCGGCGATCGAGCCGCGCTCGACGCATGGATCGACGCCGACCACCGCGGGTTCCACCATGCGCGTCCCCGCGACGTCGGCCGCGAGTACGACCGCGCCGTCATGTCCGAGCGCCGCGTGCACGGCGTGTACGACTCGACCATCGCCGAGCCCGCCGTGCCCGTCGCGACCGTCTCGAGCTGGCCGGCCGGGCTCAGCGTCCCCGGCGGTCGCAGCGTCGACGGCTGGGCCGTGAGCTCGGTGACCGTCTCGCCGACGCACCGCCGTCGCGGCATCGCCCGCGCCCTCATGGAGGCGGAGCTCGCGACCGCGAAGCGGGCCGGCGCCGCGGTGGCCATGCTCACCGTCACCGAGGCGACAATCTACGGCCGCTACGGCTACGCCCCGGCCGCGAAGTCCGCCACGGTCGAGGTCGACCGCCGCCGCGCGCACTGGGTCGGACCGGACGCACCCGGGCGCGTGCACTTCGTCGAGCCGGCGAGCCTCCGCAAGCAGGCCCCCGCGATCTCGCGCCGCGCCGTGGCACGCACCCCCGGCGAGATCGACCGCTGGTCGGGGGCGCTCGATCGGATGCTCGGGCTCGTCGATCCCGACTCGGACTCGTCCCGGGCCCTGCGCGCCATCCGCTACGACGACGAACACGGACAGCCGCAGGGCTTCGCGACCTTCCGCGTGACGCGCGAGCCGAACCAGCCCGGGTGGGCCGAGTTCGACGTGCTCGCCGCCGCCACCGACGACGCCGAGCGGGCCCTCTGGCGCGTGCTGGTCGAGCAGGACTTCGTCTCCGGCGTGCGGGGGCTGCTCCGCTCGATCGACGAGCCGCTCGAGTGGATGCTCGAGGACTCGCGCGCGGTGACCGTGCGAGACGTCGCCGACCACCTGTGGGTGCGCATCATCGATCCCGCCGCCGCGCTCGGCGCACGCCGGTACGGCACGCCCGGCGAACTCGTGCTCGACGTCGACGACCCGCTCGGTTACGCAGCCGGGCGATACACCCTCCTGGCGTCGGCCGACGGGAAGGCGGTCGTCCACGTGCCGCGCGACGGCCAGGCGACCGATGCGCCCGCGCCGCAGCGCGTGCGGGCCCGGTCCCGCGCATCCGGCGAGTCCGGCGGGCGCGCCGCGCGGGCGGCCGAGCCCCGATCGCTGAAGCTCGACGTGCGCGACCTCGCCTCGATCTACCTCGGCGGAGTCCGCCCGTCGGTCCTCGCGCGCGCCGGCCGGATCACCGAGGCGTCGAAGGGGGCGATCGAGCTGGCCGACCGGATGTTCGCGTCGGCGCGCACGCCGCACCTCAGCATCTGGTTCTGAGGCGGCATCCGCTCAGGCGGCGTCCTGCCGCGGGAAGACGACCTTCTCGACGACGATGATGAGCGACGCCGCCACGGGGATCGCGACGAGCGCCCCGAGCACGCCGCCGAGCGTGCCGCCCGCGACCGCCGCGATCACGACGAGCGCGCCGGGCACCGACACGGCCCGGCTCATGATGCGCGGGCTCAGCACGTACGCCTCGACCTGCATGTAGACGAGGTAGTAGATCGCCGCGGCGATGCCCGTCTCGGGCGACGCGGTGAGGCTCACGATCGTGATGATGATCGCGCCCGTGAGCGTGCCCACGAGGGGGACCAGCGAACACAGGAACGCGACGAAGGCGAGCAGGATCGGCGCAGGGGCGCCGATGATCGTCAGGAAGATCAGGCTCAGGAAGCCGTTGACCGAGGCGAGGCTGATCTGCCCGATGACGTACCGCCCGACCGAGCCGGTGATCTCCCCCGACACCTCGGTGAACCCGTTGCGCGAGGACGCCGGCACGAATCGCGCCGAGTACCGCTTCATGGAGTCGAGCGAGGCGAGGAAGAACAGCGTGAGGATGAGCACGATCGTCGCGCCCGTGAACCCGCCGAGGATGCCGGCGCCGACGGCGAGGATGCCGCCCGTGAGGCTGCCGATGTTCGTCGGGTCGCCGAAGAAGTCGCCGATCGCCGCGATGCCGTCCTCGACGATCGTCGTGCCGCCCACGAGCCCGCCGATCCACGCGACGAGGTCGCTGTTCGTGACGTCGTCGACGATCTGGTCCCAGTTCTCCACGATCTCGGTCACCTGGGCGACGACGAGCGGGACCGCGGTCGCGATGATGGCGACGAAGAGGCCGATCACCACCACGAACACGAGGAGGATGGAGAGCCACCGCGGCATCCCGCGACGCTGCAGCCAGCTGACCATCGGGTCGAGGCCGAGCGCCAGGAAGAGCGCGAGCGCGATGTAGAGGATGACGGTGCTGAGCTGCGTGAGGATGCCGCCGAGGAACAGCGCCAGGAGCACCCCGAGCGCGCCGACGAAGCCCATCCGGAACGCGCGGACGCGGACCTCGGGGGTACCCGGGGGCGCCTCGGCGGTGAGCTCGGCGTGCACGGGCGCCTCGGGCTGCCGGACCGCGCCGGCGACACGTCTCCACATGCCAGTGAACCTACGCTCGCCAACCCGGCGGGACCGATCGGCGCGCCGCCGTCGGTCCCACGCGACCGGTCAGCCGAGTGCCCCGGTCGCGGCGGCGACGCCGACCACGATCGCGACGAGGAGGCCGATCACGCCGACCGCGAGGCCGCCGATAGCGAGCATCAGGCGCCGGCGGCGCGAGGCTCGGTCGGCGTCCGCGCCGACCCGCGTCCACGACGGCGCTCGGCCCTTGCGCAGGGCGCTCTCGGCGAGCATGATCCGGATGATGTCGCGCATGGTGCTCGCCACGTCGTGCGCCGTGGGGCGCACGGCGGGCTCGTCGGCGGTCATCGCGCCGAGCAGCGCGCGCCACTCGGCGGAGAGGGTCTCGGGCACCTCCGGCGCCCGGTGCAGCCTCGCGAGCGCCGCCTCGATCGGGGTGCCGGTGTACTCGCGCTCGCCCTTCAGCGCCTCGAGCAGCACCAGTCCGAGCGAGTAGATGTCGGTCGCGGGGGTGACCTCCTCGCCGCGCGCCTGCTCGGGCGAGATGTACGCGGCGGTCCCCATGATGGTGCCGTGACCGGTGAGCCGCGTGCCGTCGACAAACTGCGCGACGCCGAAGTCGGCGAGCCGTGTGAGGAGCGTGTACCCGAACGTGGGCACCTCGCTGATGAGGATGTTCTCGGGCTTGATGTCGCGGTGGATGACGCCCTGCCCGTGCACGTAGCTCAGCACGTCGGCGACCTGTGCGCCGACGTCGGCGACCTGGCGCGGCTTCAGCGGGCCGTCGGCGAGCTGGTGCGCGAGCGAGAGTCCCTCGACGAGCTCCATGACGATGTAGCGGCGCTCGACGCCGGCGTGGATGAGCGTGCCGGCGTCGTGAACCGGGACGAGGCCGATGTGCGTGAGTCCGCTCAGCAGGTTGATCTCGCGCTCGCGACGCTGGCGGTCGGCGACGGTCTCCTCGCTCTCGCGGAACAGCTTGATGGCGACATGACGGCCGAGCTCGTTGTCACGGGCGCGGTAGACGTCGGCCATGCCTCCCGAGCCGATGTGCTCGAGGAACTCGTAACGCGGCGCGGCCTGCTCTTCGCCGGCGCCGGCGGGACCCGCCAGCGCGGCGTACTCCTCGGCCGCCGTCGGGATGGGCGTCTGGGTGGGGGACGGCACGTACGGCATGGCGCGCGGGTCGGTCCGCCGGGCGGGGTCCACCTGGAGCGACGGGTCGGTCCGGGACGCGGCATCGCCGCGGGCGGTGGGGTCGGTGCGCACACCGACGCCCTGGATCCCGGACGGTCCCGGGCGGCGCGGCTGGTCCCGTGATGGCGCCTCGCTCATGTACGGCCTCTTCTCTTCGGCCTATGGACCGATTCCACGCCCGATGAGGTCGAGGCGTGTTCCTAGTTTATCTAACTAGTTTTTTGTGGAACGACACTGGAAGAGGAGTCTTCCGAATTCGGATACCGTCGGCAATGTCGCGCCGGAGGGATTGACATCCGCGCTCGGCTGTGTGTGTCGAGAGGGAGTCAGGAGATGGAGCGCGCGGACTCGATCGGCGACACGGTCGCCCTCGGCTCGGGCTCGCGCTCGACCTCGTCGGCGGCATGCTCGGACACGCTGTCGACGGCGTCGCGCATGTTCTCGAGGAAGTACAGCACCGTGCCCGCCTCGGCGGCATCGAGCCCCTCGGCGACCTGGATCATGCGGCGGTGCATGTCGCCGAGCGTCGCACGGACCTCGTCGTCGCTCGAGATGGTCGGCGCGATCACGAGCGCCCGACGGTCGGTCGGGTGCGGGCGACGTTCGACATGCCCGGACCGGACGAGCCGGTCGATCAGCACCGTCGTCGATGCGGAGGAGATGCCGAGGTGCGCCGCCAGGTCCTTCGGGCTCACGGTGCGCCCCTCGCCCTCCCGCTTGAGGAGGAAGCGGATGGCCAGCAGGTCGGTCTCCCCCATCCGCATCGCGGATCGGGTGCGGCGGCGCATGGCGGCCTCAGCGGCGCGGTAGTCGCGCAATGCGTTGAGGACGGCGACACCCCGGCGGGTCCGATCGTCGGAATACCAGTACCCCGAAGATCGCTGGTCAGCCATTCTTCAACCCTACACGACCTCGTTACTAGACAATCTAGGGATCGGCTGGGAGGGCACGACGGCTCAGAACGCCCGCTCGTAGACCCAGGGCAGGCGCTCCATCACGAGACGATGACGCGGCCCCGGTGCGTCCGAGGAGCGGTCGTCGGAGAATGCGATGTCCTCGCGCCAGTACAGGATGCGTCGCCCCTCGCCGAACCGGCCCTCGTACGTCCGCAGGCGGTTCGCGCGATACTCCGACAGCACCGAGTCGACGGATGCCGCACCGAGCAGCCCGTGCAACGTGACCCACGTCGGCGGGAACAGCGTCATCGCACCCGACGCGTGCCGTTCGAGCGCGTGCTCCGCCCGCAGCCACTCGGCCGAGACGAGCTCGTCGGCGGCGAGCGCGAACTCTCCGCTCGGCGCGGGAGCGGCGAAGAACCGGGTGCGCATGCGCTTCGGCACGCCCACGGGCGGGGTCCAGTGCGAGATGCCCACGAGCTCCGACGGGTGCACGGCGAGCCCGACCTCCTCGAGCGTCTCGCGGACGGCGGCACGCCGCGCGGCGGCCTCGGAGTCGATGGGGTCGCCCGCGGCATCCGCCTCGTCGACCGCGCCGCCCGGGAACACCCACGCGCCCGCGAACGACCCGCGGTCGCTCGGCCGCTCGCCGAGCAGCACCTCGACGCCGGCGACGCCGTCTCGCAGCAGCACGACGGTGGCGGCGGAGGCATCCATGCCGGCCAGCCTATCGCCGCGGGTACACTGCCGAACGTGTCCGAGACCGACGATGCTCCCCGCCCGAACGACGCGCGACCCCCGGCCGCGGCGACCCTCGTCCGGGCGCCGAATCCGGGGCCGATGACGCTGGACGGCACGGATTCGTGGGTGCTGCGGGCGCCCGGCGCACGCGGGTCGGTCGTGGTCGACCCGGGTCCGACGGATGCCGCGCACCTGCGCCGGCTCGCCGAGGGCGGGGTCGAGCTGGTGCTCATCACCCACCGTCATCCGGATCACACCGAGGCGGTCGACGCGTTCGCCGAGCTCACCGGCGCGCCCGTCCGTGCGGTCGACCCGGCCTGGTGCCGCGGGGCGGAGCCGCTGGTCGACGGGGAGCGCATCGCCGCGGGCGGCGTCGAGCTCGAGGTGCTCGCGACGCCCGGGCACACGTCGGACTCCGCGTGCTTCGCGCTGCGGGAGCCGGGTCGGGCGGCGCCGATCGCCGTACTCACGGGCGACACCGTGCTCGGCCGCGGCACGACGATCATCGCGCACCCCGACGGCGCTCTCGGCCCGTACCTCGAGGCGCTCGACCGCTTGCGCGAGCTCGGCAGCCGCGGCGAGCCCGTCACCGTCCTGCCCGGCCACGGCCCGGTGCTCGGCGATCTCGCCGCGATCTGCGACGCCTACCTCGCGCATCGCGCCGAACGGCTCGACCAGATCCGCGACGCGCTCGCTCGACTCGGCGACGACGCGTCGGCCGAGGCCGTGACCGACGACGTGTACGGCGACGTCGACGCGGGCGTGCGGTTCGCCGCCGAGGCATCCGTTCGCGCGCAACTGGCCTACCTGCGCGGGCGATGAACGAGGAGCGGATGCCGCGCGGCATCCGCCCCTCGCCGGGCCGTGTCGTCAGTCGACCGGTTGGACCTCCTTGACGGTGCCGGTGTCGTCGACATACTGCTGGTGCAGGTGCACCGGCTCGACGGGCGTCAGCTCGGCCTTCTTGCGCTTGCGCTTGCGCGCCGCGGCGGCGAGGTTCAGCGCCTCGACGAAGATCGCGAACGCCATCGGCATGTAGATCAGCGCCTTGTCGATCTTGAACCCGAAGCCGTCGGCGATCAGGAACACGCCGATGAGCAGCAGGAACGACAGCGCGAGCATCTTCACCGTGGGGTGCTTGTTCACGAACGAGAAGATGTAGCGCGCCGCGAAGAGCATGATGCCGAACGAGAGCACGACGACCGTGATGATGACGATCATGTTCTCGGTCATGCCGACCGCGGTGATGACCGAGTCGAGCGAGAACACGATGTCGAGCACGAGGATCTGCGCGATCACCGCGCCGAACGTGGCGGTGCCGGCGCCGGTCGTGTGCTCCTCGTCGCCCTCGAGCTTGTGGTGGATCTCGGTGACGGCCTTGTAGACGAGGAAGAGGCCGCCGGCGATGAGGATCAGGTCGCGGCCGGAGAAGCCCATGCCGAACAGCTCGAACAGGTCCGTCTTCAGGCTGATGACCCATCCCGCCGCGAACACGAGGCCGACGCGCATGAGCATCGCGAGCGTGAGGCCCAGGTTGCGGGCCTTCGCCTGCTGCTCGACGGGCAGCTTGGCCGCGAGGATCGAGATGAAGATGACGTTGTCGACGCCGAGCACGACCTCGAGCACGAACAGGGTGAGGAACACGGCCAACAGGTCGGGCGTGAACTCGAGTGAGAAGTCCATGGCGGACATTCTCGCCCACGCGGGGCCGTCACCGCGTATCGGTGCGCCCGAGCATGATCGGTGGTATGGCCGTGTCGAGCGGATGCCGCATCCACACCTGCCCGGTCCGGCGGTGCTCCTCGCGCGTGGCGAACGTGTACAGCTCGGTGCGGGCGCGCACGGACCGCGGTGGTTCGCCGTGGAAGGGATCGCGGGCGAGCAGCCGCAGCGTCGCGGCATCCGCTTCGAGCAGCCGCTCGAGGAACCGCAGGAACCACTCCTCGTGGATGCGTCCGAGCGGAAGGAACCACATGAGCCAGTCGAGCCGCAGGTGGTACGGCGCGTACTGCCGCGGGATGCGCCGGGCGTCGCCGGGCTTGCCCTTGAAGCCGTACTCGCGCCACTCGGCGCCGCGGTCGCGCGGGTCGTCGAGCGTGCCCTCGACGATCACCTCGACGCGCTCCTTCGTGACCGTGCCGAACGCGCCGTAGGCGTTGACGAGCATGAACCGGTCGAACGACGCGTTCATGAGCTGCCGCTTCGAGAACAGGTTCATGAGCGGATGCCGGCTGAGCCAGAGGATGAGCGCCGCGACGACGAGCACGATCGCGATCCACCACGGCGGGCTCGTGGCATCCGCCGGCGTCTGGATCGCGTCGAGCGGCAGCCACGGGAGCAGCCACTGGACCGCCGAGTCACCGACCGCACCGAACGCGAGCACGATCGTGATCCAGTTCAGCCACGCGAAGTTGCCGGTGATCACCAGCCAGAGCTGCGTCGCGATGATGATCGCGGCCGCGATCGTGCGCACCGGCTGCGGCGCGAAGAGCAGGAACGGCACGACGAGCTGGGCGACGTGGTTGCCGACGACTTCGGCGCGGTGGAACCACTTCGGCAGCAGGTGCGCCTGCCGGCTGAGCGGGCCGGGCATGGGCTGGGTCTCGTGGTGGTAGTACAGCGCGGTGAGGTCGCGCCACTCGCGCCCGCCGCGGATCTTGATCATGCCCGCGCCGAACTCGAGCCGGAAGACGAGCCACCACACGAGCACGAGGGTCGGCAGCGGCGGCGGCACCTGGCGCGAGCCGAGGAACGCGACGAGGAACCCGGCCTCGCACAGCAGCATCTCCCACCCGAAGCCGTAGAACGTCTGCCCGACGCTCACGATCGACAGGTACAGCGCCCAGAGCGCGAGGAACACGAGCATCGGCACCCACGGCGGCCCCAGCTGGGGCAGGCCGACGACGACGGATGCCGCGAGCGCGATGCCCGTCGCGCAGACTCCGACGAGCTTCACGTCGGTGTAGCCCCAGCGGCGGAAGACCGTCGGGCCGAGGTACCCGCGCCGGCGGGTGCGGCGGAGCGCGCCGACCTTCACGCCGGCGCGCGCCTCGCGCTCGCGGGCGCGTCGCTCGGCGGCCTCGACCGCGTCGAGCAGCTCGGGAACCGGGAGCAGGCCGCGATCCCCGAGGAGCGGACGGAACTGGTTCAGTGACGAGAGGAATGCGACGAGGAAGAGCGCCGCGATGCCGCGCTGGAGCACCTCGCGCGCGAGATCCGCGTCGCGAGCGTCGAACCACGAGAACCAGGCGCCCCAGTCCACGGCGTCAGGCTAGTCGCGTGACGAGGGTGGGCGCGGGCCGTTGGGCCCGCGCCCGCGGGCGCCGTCCGTCTCCGCGGCTCAGGCCGGCGGATTCTCGGGGTCGACCGTCTCGATCGTCTCCTGCTCGACGGCGTTGTCGGCCTCGAGGTCGTTGGCGTCGTCATCCGGATCGGTGTCGCGGTCGCGGTCGCGGGGCGTGGGCTCGGGGCCCGTATCGCCCACGCCGCCCGCGGCGGTCTGCTTCGCGTCCTGCGCCTCGCGCTGGGCCGTGTCGGGGTCGAGCATCGCGTCGCCGTGGCTGCCGCCGCTCGCGCCGCCGCCCATCGTTCCGCCCGAGTCGATCATGCTTCCTCCACCCATCGTCGGCCTGCTAATCGTGTTGATGGTCCCCGTCAGGTCCGGGGTCCTCTCGTTGAGGTCCCCCGCGGGACCCAGTCGGTCCTGGTCCTCCCAGGGGTTGAGCGGGTCGCTCATCTGCGTGTGCCTCCTCCGTCGGACTCCGGCAGCCGCGTCATGGGATGCCGCCGTCCGTATGCCTCCACGTTCCTCCGCGGTGCAGGGCGCGTCAACGGGTTGACCCCGCACGCCGGAGCGCCCCGGGCCGGGCGGCTCGGGGCGCTTCGGTGGCGTTCGGTACGACTCAGGCGACGAGCGCGACGCCGGCGTTCCAGCCGACCTTCTCCTGGACGGCGAGGGTGAGCTGGAGGAAGCCGACCGACTCGAGCTCGCGGGCACGCGCGAGCCTGCCGGCGTCGACGGCGTTCAGGCCCCCGGCGCGCACGACGTCGATGAGCGCCTGCTTGGCGAGGTCGTCGTCACCGGCGACGAGCACGGTCGTCGGGTGTGCGCCGCCGACGGTCTTCGCGGCGAGGGTCGCGGCGAAGTTGGTGTTGAACGCCTTGAGCACGCGCGACTCGGGAAGCTTCGCGGCGAGTTCGGCGGCGGCCGAGGCGTCGGCGGGCACGACGAGCGAGTCGAACGTCGCGAAGTCCAGCGGGTTGGTGATGTCGACGACGACCTTGCCCGCGAGCTGCTCGCGGCGAGTCTCGACAATCTCGGCGACCGAGGGGTACGGCACCGCCAGGATCACGATGTCTCCGGTGACCTGCTCCGACGCGTCGCGACCGGCGTACTCGACGGTGTTGCCGCCCGCCGCCACGATGCCGCCGATGGCGGTGCCCATGTTGCCGTTTCCGATGATGCTGACCGTCGTCATGTCGTCCTCTCCGCGTCGTTCGACGCGATTACTTGTCTTGACAACCAACACGGTACGGCATTTCAGTTGTCGCGTCAACCATGTGTGCGAGAATGGAGGCATGACGGATGACACCCGCTGGCTCGACACCGAGGAATCGGCCGCCTGGGTGCGCCTCGTCGCACTCACGGAGCTCCTGCCGGGCGTGCTCGACCAACAGCTGCTGAACGACGTGCAGCTCACGCACTTCGAGTACGGGACGCTCATGGCGCTCGCCGCAGCCCCTGAGCGCACCATGCGCATGACCGCGCTCGCCTCGCGCACCAACGCGACGCTCCCCCGCCTCTCGCACGTGGCCCGCCGCCTCGAGGACCGCGGGCTCATCCGGCGGTTCCCCTGCCCGGAGGACCGGCGCGCGACCAACGCCACGATCACCGACGCGGGAATGCAGCTCATCGACGACGCCGCCCCCGGACACGTCGAGACCGTGCGCCGGTACGTGCTCGACGCGCTCTCGCCCGATCAGCTCCGGCAGCTCTACGAGATCGCCGGCGCAATGCTCTCCCGGCTCGACCCCGACGCGCGCCTCACCGCGACGGCGTGCCAGTTCAGCGAGGGCCCCGCGATCGCCCGCGCCGGCTGAGCCGAAGGCGCCACCCCCCTATGTGGGTCGTGGCCGCGAGCCGGCGTCGCTAGCATGAGCCCATTCGTGACCTGCGGGCCGGCATCCAGCCTGCCCGGATCACCGGTACTCCTGGAGGCCAGGATGAACGTGGCTCGATCCCTCGGAACATTCGCGGCGGTCTCCGCCGCACTTATGATCGGCGTCGGCGCGACCGCGTTGAGCGCCACCGGGTCGGGTGACGAGACGCTTCGGTTGCATCTCGGCAGCGACGGAAACCAGTTCGTCTACAGCAACGCGGGTGATCCCGTCACGCAGGCGATCGAAGCACAGAAGAACTGCCGGATCACGGTCGACGGCCCGCTGGCGGGCATCGACGGCAACAACCAGGGACCCGGCCTGAAGGACGGCTCCATCGGCATCAAGACCGGTGGCTCCACGGGCGTGCCGTGCGCCCGGGTGGACGGCACCGAGGAGTTGACCGTCAGCCTCGACGGCGTACCGGACGCGGTTCGGGCGAGCCTCGACCTCGAGTTCAAGGGCGGCGCCGCGGTGGACATCATCGTGTCGCGCGGCGGCACAGAGGTCGACGCCTTCCAGGTCCGCACCGGCGGCAGCATCGTCCCCGGCGAGGGCGTCGACGGAAGTTCGGGGTCGCCCTACACCGCGACCGCCACCGCGGCCGAGCCGGTCGTCAACTGTCGCAACGCCTCGGACTCCGGACCGGATTCCGGACCGAACGACAACTGCTATGTCACCATCGAGCCTGACGCCTCGTTCGACGCGGTCACCTTCCGGCCGCTGAGCGGCGAGGTCTCGCTCGAGGGCAGCGGGGACTTCGGAAACGACGCCGCCTTCGACACGATCTTCTTCCTCGAGGGCTACAGCGGCGAACTCGGCTGCACCGAGGCCAACCGCACCGCGACGATCGAGCAGGGCTCCGTCTACGGCAGCATCACGCGCCTCGAGAACCCGGACGGCTCCGACTGCGTGCTGAAGCCGTACACGCTCACGGTCGACGTCGAAGCCGAGACCCTCAGCTTCGTGCCGGTCGACATCGATCCGCCGCAGCTGGCGGCCTACCAGGCGACGGTGGCGTTCGCCCCGCAGAGCTCGTCCAACCCGTTCACGAGCCAGCTCGAGTACGACCAGGACGACGACGGTCCGCTGGGCTTCGAGTTCATGCCCTGGTGCGCCGGTGACCCGTTCGCGACTCCGGATGTGCCCGGCTCGATCGACACCTCGGTGATCCCGGCCGGCGACACCTGGTGCATCGTCTCGGAGGGCACGACGATCGCGTCGGCGACGGAGACGCGGACCACGTGGAACATCGTCGGGATCGGGGACCCGAAGCTGCGCTGACCGGTCACTCCTCCGCGGGGCTCGGCGTGAGATTCGCCACCGCGACATCCACCACGCCGAGCGCCCGCAGGAGGTCCTCCGCCTCGGCGAGCAGCCGCCGCCGAGAGACCGGCTCCTCCGTGAGCTCCGCCTCGACCAGGCGCAGTTGCGCCACCTCGAAGACCAGGCCCTGCTCCTGCGCCTGGGCCAGCCCGGACGTGACGACGGCACGAGCCTCGTCGGCGCGGCCCAGCGCCGCGAGCGCGCGCGCCCTCGTCCGGGCGATGGAGCTTGCAAAGAGCTCCGCCTCGCCCCCCGAACCCTGTTCCGTCTCGACCAGCCGGTCGAGCGCCTCCAGAGGCCTGCCCCCGGCGACGAGCGCGCCTGCGATGAGGATCGCCGCCTCGATCGCCGACTGCACCTGACCGGTCCGGGCCGCCTCGGCATGCAGCGCGACCATGGAATCCATGGCCCCGTCGTCGTCGCGGAACAGCCGGAGCCGCGCCAACTGGATCTCCGCGAAGATCGCCGCGTCCACGAGACCGTGTGCGCGCAGCACGCGCACCGAGGGAACGAGGACCTCCTCCGCCTCGTCCAGCCGCCCCTGGCTGACCAGCACCTCGCCGATGTTGGCGCCGCAGGTCGCCGCCTCCGCCTCGTTCCCTGCGCGGACGAAAGCGTCCCGGGCGCGGGCGTAGAAGCTGACCGCATCCGCCCAGTCGCCCTCCCAGTAGGCCTGCGCCCCGAGGTTGTTCGTCACGATCGCCGTGCCGGGCAGGTTTCCGAGCTCTTCGTAGATGGCGAGGGCGCGCGCACCGTAGACGGCCTTCGCGGACTGGCCCAGCATCATGTACGCCGCGTCGAGCACCTGGTACGACCGCGCGAGCGCCTCCCGCTGACCGGATGCCTCCGCCTCGGCCATGGCCTGCTGGGCGAGGCGGAGCGCCGCGCGGGGGTGCTCCTGCAACTGCCGGATCTGGGCGTTGAGGGCGTTGAGTCGTGCGGTCGCGCCGAGTGCCTGCGTGCTCCCGACATCCGACACGAGGCTCCGCCCGATCGACAGCTCCCGGTAGGCCGTGGAATACGCCCCGGTGCGGGCCCGGGCCCGGGCCCGCTTGAGCAGGATGTCCGCGGACCGGATGGGGTCGTCCCGGACCAGGCGGGTTGCCTGCCGGAACGCAGCGACGGACTCCTCGAAGAGGCCGGCCTGTTCGAGCACGTCGCCGAGCGACTCGGAGACGTCCGCGACCGCGGTGGGAGGCAGGTCGGGGACGTTGCGTGAAGCCACCAGGGCGCGCCGGTAGAAGGTCGCCGCCTCGAGGTTGGCGTAGATCTCCTTGGCGTGCGCTCCGGCCTCCCTCGAGGACGCCCACGCCTCCGGCCACCGATGCGCCTCCGAATAGTGGACGGAGAGGAGCTCCGCACGGCCCACGGTGCGATCGGGGGACGCCGCGGAGATCGCGTCGCCCACCTGCGCGTGCAGCTCGCGACGGGTCTTGAAGGGAAGGCCGCGATAGGCGACGTCGCGGATCAGGCTGTGCTGGAACCGGACCCAGCCGCTCGAGTCGACGGAGACGAAGCCGCTGAGCCGCCGCAACATCTTCAGCCTCCAGCCGGGGTCGTCGGCGACGCTGCCCAGGACGGCCGGGATGTGCTCGGGCCGGAATCCCGCCCCCAGCACGGCGAGCCGGCGGAGGAGGTTCCGGTCGCCCGGCGGCAGGCGGTCGATGCGGGCCGCGATGAGGCCCTCGACGGACTGCGGGAGGTAGTCGACCGCCGCACCGCCGCGCAGGGCGTGCAGCAGTTCCAGCAGGAACAGCGGGCTGCCCTCCGCCCGCTCGGCGAGCGTGTCGACCTCGCTGGAGACCAACGGGTTGTCTGCGGTGGCGCCCAGGATGAGCTCCCTGGCGTGATCGAGGTCGAGCGGCGACAGCTCGATGCGCGTCACCGCGGGGCCGTCGGCGGCGATGAAGCCCGCGTCACTCGGTTGGCGACTGACGATGATCAGCCACGGCAGGTCCTCGATGCCGGAGATGAGGGCGGCCAGCAGGTCGCGCGACGCCTCGTCCATCCACTGTCCGCCCTCGATGAGGAACAGGGTCGGCTGGTCGCACGCCGCCTGGAGCAGCTTCGCCACGGCCGAGCGCGTGCGCGGTGGCCGGAACTGGTCGTCGAGCTGGGCCACCTCGGGCGACTCGGGCAGCGCGAGCCCGAGCGGCGTGCCGATCAGGGCGAGCCAGGGCTCGAGGTCGGGCGCCCGTGTGCGGACCAGTTCGGTGAGTGCGGCCTCGGTCGCCTCGGGATCCGGATCGTCCAGCCCCCACGCCGTGCGCAGGAGCGTTCGGAACGGGAAGTACGGCGTCGCGGTCTGGTAGAGCCGGCACTCCGCCGCGACCACGCGCTCGGGCTGCTCCGTGGCGAGCAGCTCGTCGAGGAGTCGTGACTTGCCCAGTCCGACCCCGGCCACGAGGTCCACGACGCCGCCTCGACCGGCCCGGGCGTCGGCCCACGCGCGCGTGAGGATCGACAGTTCCTCGTCCCGGCCGATCAGGGGCGTGGTGGAGACCTGCTCCGGGGCGCGGCTGCCTCCGGGCTCGCCCACCGAGAAGGCGTGGACCGGCTGCTGCTTGCCCTTCACGAGGAACGGCTCCAGTGCGGAGACCTGGAACGTCGTCCGCGATCCGTCCAGCACGTCCCGGGTGGCGAACACCTCGCCCGGCGGAGCCTTGTCCATCACGCGGGCGGCGAGGTTCACCGCGTCGCCCATGATCGTGTACGTCCGCCGATAGCCGGGACCGACCGCACCCGTGAACACGTGGCCGGAGTTGATGCCGATCCGGAGCGGAACGTCGCGTGGTGCGTCGGCCCGGATGTCGCGGGCCGCAAGCAGCATCTGCTCCTCGTTGTTGCCGGCGGTGTCCGGTACGCCGGCGGTGAGGATGATCTTCCCTCCGTCCGGCGCGATGTCGGTGGCCAGGAAGGTGACGCCGTGGGCCTCCGCATGCCGCTGGACGGCTGCGACCAGCTCGTCGAGGGCCGAGGCGGCCCGCGCCGGGTCGTCCTCGACCAGCCGGTCGAAGCCGACGTAGTGGAGGAACGCGATCGCGGCCGGCCGGTGCTCGGGATCGATGGTTCCGTCGAGCAGGGTTCGCCGCAGTCCGACGGGGATGAACTGCTGGAGGTCGACATCCGGAGTCCGGGCGGGGCGGAAGCCGGACTGCTCGACGTGCGGAGCCCGGCTCAGCAGCCGGCCGGGACCGTGCACCGCGCCGACGCCGGACCGCGGCAGCAGCCGCGCCGTCGCCGCGGAGAGCAGGATCTGCCCGGCCGAGGCCGCGGCCTCCATCTCCACGGTGCGCGTGGCCGCCGGGCCGGCGACGATCAGTTCGCGATGCGATCGACCCACGAGGAAGAAGTCGAAGGTGCCGCTGTGGACCCCGACGGACATCCGCAGGCTGACCGTACCGGCGGACGTCCTGAAGCCGTCGATCCGGCGAAGCTCGGTCCGCATCGCGTGGGAGGCGGCGGCCGCCCGCAGGTGGTGGTCCTCGCCGGTGAACAGCAGGAGCTGGGCGTCACCGCCGAACTTCAGCAGGTTGGCACCGAACGCGTACGCTGCCGGGAGCAGACGGCCGAAGGTGCCGTCGATCACCTCCGTGACCTCCTCGGCGCCGACGTTGCCGTACCGCGCCAGCCGCTCGGACATCCGCGTGAAGCCGGAGATGTCGACCAGGGCCATGCTGCCCTCGACCTGCCGATGCAGGCGATCGGGCGTCTCCTCGTCCCAGTAGCGCACCAGTCGGGGCAGGTAGGGCTGGAGCAGTTCAATCCCGTCGACGGGAGCCAGGGCGCCGGCGGTGGTCATCATGCCGCCATGGAGAGGCGGACCGGTGGGTGAGACCGGCCGCCGCCGATGCCGTGGAAGTCGAGGAACACGATGCCTCCCTGGGTGGGGGACCTCCCGTTGCAGCCAATCTAACCCACACGGCCCGGGACACCGCGTGATACCCGGCCGCGCGCCCCCGAGCCCCGGCGACGACCCGCGGCCCCACCGCATGGTCCGCACCGAGCAGGCGCTGCCGACGGCAGATCTGCCGTCGGCGGCATCCGTCCCGTGGCATCCGCTCGCGGCGCAGGCTGGGACCATGAGCGATCGAGAGACCCCACCCGTCCAGCCCATCGACGTCGAACTGACCCGGCGGCTCTACCACGAGCGGATCATCGTGCTCGGCGACGAGCTCGACCAGTCCGGCGGCAACCGCATCTGCGCGCAGCTCGTCGCGCTCGCCGCCGACGACCCGCGCCGCGACATCCGCTTCTGGATCAACTCGCCCGGCGGGTCGGTGCCCGCCATGCTGGCGATCCACGACGTCATGCGCGCCATCCCGAACGACGTCGCGACGATCGCCGTCGGCATGGCCGCGAGCGCCGGGCAGTTCCTGCTCACCGCGGGCACGAAGGGCAAGCGCGCGGCGCTGCCGCACTCGCGGATCCTGCTGCACCAGGGCTCGGCCGGCATCGGCGGCACCGCAGTGGACGTGGAACTGCAGGCCGACGACCTGCGGTACACGCGCGACACCGTGCTGGGGCTCATCGCACGCTACACGGGCCAGTCCGTCGAGCGCGTGCGCGAGGATTCGCTCCGCGACCGCTGGTACACGGCGGACGCGGCCGTCGACTACGGCTTCATCGACCACGTGACCGAGCGGTTCGACGAGCTGTTCCCCCTCGAGCCGCGCGCCGTCGCCGGCCTGGGGGTGTCCGCATGACGTCCTACACGATCCCCTACGTCGTCGAGAAGCGAGGCGGCGTCGAGCGCTCGCTCGACGTCTACAGCCGCCTGCTCTCGGAGCGCATCGTCTACCTCGGCACCGAGATCGACGACGGCGTGGCGAACGTGCTCATCGCGCAGTTCCTCCACCTCGCGTCGGACTCGAGCGAGACGCCGATCAGCCTCTACGTGAACTCCCCGGGCGGCTCGCCGAGCGCGGCGCTCGCGGTGTACGACACCATGCAGCACATCCGACCGGATGTCGCGACGACGTGCGTCGGCCGGGCGGGCGGCCCCGCGGCGGTGCTCCTCGCGGGCGGCGCGCGCGGACAGCGGTCGATGCTGCCGCACAGCACCGTCACGCTGCACCAGCCGTCGACGCAGGGACGCGGCACCGTGCCCGACCTGATCCTGCACGCCGACGAGGTGCTGCGCGTGCGCGCCGAGCTCGAAGCGGCGCTCGCGGCCGACACGGGCCGGTCGGTCGAGGCGATCCGGGCCGACACCGACCGCGACCTGATCCTGCCCGCGCACGCTGCCGTCGACTACGGCCTCGCCGACCACGTCCTCGCGGCGCACTCGGCCATCCCGATCCGCGCCGGACGCTAGACCCGCCGTCTCGCCGGCACGCCGCCCGGGCGGTCAGGCGGCGAGGAGGAAGACGTCGGAGAAGGACGGGGCGTCCGTCGGCGCGCTCGGCGGCAGCGGCTCACGCCGCTCGTGCGCGATCCCGTCGTGCACGATCCGCTCGGCGAGCACCCGTTCGCGCTCGAGCCGGTCGGGGACCACCCGTCCGGGAACGACGGCGCCCAGGCGCCCGGCGACGCGGCCGACGACGTCGGCGAGCTCGAGCCCGAGCGCCCCGGCGACCGCGCCGAGCACCTCCGACGACGCCTCCTTCCGGCCGCGCTCCACCTCGGAGAGGTACTGCGGAGACACTCCGGCGGCCTGCGCGACCTCCGTGAGGATCCGCTCCTGATCGAGGCGCTCGCCGCGGAGCACCTCGCCGAGCACGTGCCGCCAGAGCGGCCTGCCGGAACGCGGACGGTCCGCCTGCGGGAACTCGATCAACCTGCCCATATCGGGAGGCTACGCAGGGGAGCGCTCAGTCGACAGGGCGATCCGCTCACAGCAGAACGCGCGTCGCTCGCCACGGCTCCGGCGGGCGCGGATCAGAGCAGCCACGGGTCGATGCCGAGGTCGTCCGCCCGCGGCGGGTCCGCGATCGCCGGCGGCGGTGGCATCCGCTTGCGCGCGGCGGCCACCGCCCGCCCCGGCACGACGCCTGCGGCCCCGACCGCGCCGGCGCGCAGGCGTACGAGGTCGCGGGTGCGGGGCCCGGTGAGGATGTCGCGCGGCAGCGCCCCCGCCGCGATGATCCACCGCGGCAGGCCGAGCAGTCCGAGCACGCGCGCGAGCCGCTCCGACTCGTACACGCTGTCGGGGTCGAGCTCCTCGCCGAGCACGTCGGCGAGCTCCTCTGCGGCATCCGCTCGCCCGACCGCCTCGGCGAACGCACCGGCGTGCTCGACGCCGTACGGCTCGGCGAGCACCTCCTCCTCGGCGCCCCGCTCGCGCGACGGGTCGCTCGAGTAGCGCCCGAGCTCCTCCGCGCCGCGCCAGGCTGCGAGCACCAGCTGCCGGTCGAGCACGACGCGGGCGACGACGACCACGGTGTCGAGCGCCGCGGCGAGCGCGGCCCCGACCTCGAGCACCCCGCTGCGGTCGGTCGCAACGGTGCCGTCGCCCGGGTCGCCGAGGGCGACGACCCAGCCCGCTTCCGGCGGCGCGATCCATCCGGTGAGGCGGATGCCGCGGAGCGCCTCGACCACGCGCGCGGCGTCGTCGGCCCGCGTGATGACGGCGCCGTAGGTCTCGCCGATGGGGCCGCCGCCCTCTGGCGTGCTGCCCGGGATCGCATAGGTCACGGCATCCTCCTCAGTAGTGGAGCACGTGGCTCGAGTGGCGGTGGGCGACCTCGTATCCGAGCCCGGCGTAGAGCGCGAGGGCCCCGGTCGGGTTCTCGGCGTCGACGTCGAGCGTCGAGCGGTCGAGACCGGCGGATCCGGCCGCCTCGAGGTGACGTGCGAGCAGCACCTTCGCGAGGCCCCGCCCGCGGTGCTCGCGCACGACGCCGACCAGCCGCACGTACGACGACGTGAACCCCTGGCCCGGCCAGTCCTCCTCGTTGCGCAGCGCGATCGCGAACGCGACGACGCGCACGCCCTCGCCCGTGCCGGCGTCGGGCGCGGTCGCGAGGAACGACAGGTCGGCTGCGAACCAGCTGCCCGCCGCCATCGTCCGCCAGCTCTCGGCGTCGGTCGACTGGCTTCCCCAGTGGTCCGCGAATGCGGCGTTCCGGGCGTGCCTCGCCGACTCCGACCACTCCGCCGACCACGGGACGACGCGCACGCCCGGGGGCGCTTCGATGTGCGGGACCGCCGCGCCCAGGTCGCGTTGCAGGGTGGAGAAGTGGCGCGCGACCTGCAGGCCCCGGGACTCGAGGAGCGCCGCGGCATCCGTCACCCCGTCTTCGACGTAGGCCATGATCCAGCCCGGCAGCCGCTCGCCGCTCTCGGCGAGCTGTTCGCGCGCCCGTGCGAGCTGCCAGTCGAGCAGCAGGCGGCCGACGCCGCGACCTCGAGCCGACGGCCGGACGGCACCGGCGACGATCGACCGCACCATGGTCTCCCTGCCCGGCGGGCAGATCGCGGTGCCGTGCGCGATCACGCGACCGTCGCGGTCGATGGCGGTGAGCGTGTCGCGGGCGGGGTCGATGTGCGGAAGCTCGAAGAGCTCGGCGATCTCGTCGCGGCTCTCCGTCCAGTGCGGGTGGTCCTCTCGCGCGACGTCGGCGAAGTACTCCAGCAGCGCGTCGACGTCGGCCGGCGTCGCGGGCCGCCAGGACGCGACGTCGGGGTGCGCGGGCAGGGTGGGCGCTGCGACCGGTCCGATCCGCTCGGCGAGCGTCGGCGACAGCGGGCTGGCGTCGGGCATGCCCCGATCGTGGCACGGATGCCGCATCCGGCACAGCCGTCGGAGTGGGCCGCTCAGCCCGCGACGAGCTCCAGCACGATCGCGTTCTCGGGCGCGAGCAGCGGCATCGGGAGGCCGACCTCGCCGAGCACGCGTCCGGGCAGCCGGACGGATCGCCCGTCGAACCAGGGCGGGTTCGCGTCCTGCACCGTGCGCACGTGCCCGAGGTCGAGCACGCGCACCTCGTACGTCGCGTCGGGGTCGAGCCCCGGCAACCGCACGGCGGGCGGCATCGCCGCGTGGGCGGTGCCGAGCATGGCGACCGAGAACACGGCGTGGCGGCGATCGGATGCCACGACGCCCTGGACGTTCTGAGCGGGGTCGGCGGCATCCGCTCGCACCACCCGGCCCGAATGCAGCAGGGCTCGCAGCCGCCGGTACTCCGCCGCCCAGCGCGCGACCGCGTCGAGGTCGGCGTCGGAGGCCCTCGCGAGGTTCCACTCGATGCCGGCGCTGCCGAAGAGGGCCGTCGCGAGCCGGAACGACAGCTCGGACCTGCGCCCGGTGGTGTGCGCGCGGGCAGCGCCGAGGTGCGCGCCGAGGTACTCGGGCGGCACGACCAGGCTCGTCCATCGGTGGATGCCCTGGCGTTCGAGCGGGTCGTTCGTGTCGCTCGGCCAGACCCGGTCGGTGCGCTCGAGGATGCCGAGGTCGATGCGCGCCCCGCCGGAGGCGCACGACTCGATCTCGACGCCCGGGTGCGCGGCGCGGAGGCGGTCGATGAGGGCGTACACGGCATGCGCCTGGGCGTGCGACGAGCCCCCGAGCAGGTCGCGGTTGTGGTCCCACTTGAGGAAGGCGATGTCGTACTCGCCGAGCAGCGCGTCGAGCCGCCCGAAGACGTGGTCCGCGGCGCCCGGGGCGGTCAGGTCGAGCACGCGCTGGTGCCGCCACTCGGGGTCCGCGGGGCGGCCCAGCACCCAGTCGGGGTGGGCCCGGGCGAGGTCGGAGTCGGCGCTCACCATCTCCGGTTCGACCCACAGGCCGAACTCCATCCCCGCCGCCCGCACGCGGTCGATGAGCGGCCCGAGTCCGTCGGGCCAGACCGCGGCGTCGACCGACCAGTCGCCGAGCGCCCGCCGGTCGTCGCGCCGCCCGTGGAACCAGCCGTCGTCGAGCACGAACCGCTCGACGCCGACGCGTTCGGCCGCCGCGATGAGCGGCTCGAGCTTCTCGAGCGACTGGTCGAAGTAGACGGCCTCCCACGTGTTCAGCACGACGGGCCGCGGCCGGCCCGCGATCGTCGACCACGAGCGAACCCAGGCGTGCAGCCGATCGGAAAGCCCGTCGAGGCCCGCGTGGGAGTACGCGGCGACCGTCCACGGCGTCTCGTACGCCTCGCCCGGCCCGAGCGAGACCTCGCCGGGCGCGAGCAGCTCGCCGGCGCCGAGGGTCGCGGGGCCGAGCGGCGAGCGCTCCGCCCACGCGTCGGTGTCGCCCGACCAGGCGGCGTGCACGGCCCACGCCTCGCCGTGCCGGAACCCGAGCCCGGGCACGCCGGCGACGAGCAGGAACGCGTCGTCGTGCCCGCCGCGCCCGTGTCGCGACTCGCGCGCGTGCACGCCGTGCTCGAGGGCACGGCGGATCGGTCGCCGCTCGTGGCTCCAGAGCCCGCTGAAGTCGAGCAGTTCGGTCGCACGCGCAGGCACGGGCAGCACCACGGCGAGCCGGCCCACGCCGAGCGGCGAGCCTCCGCGGTTCGACACGCGGTGGCGCACCCTCAGCACGCCCTCGGGAGTCAGCTCGAGGCGGGTCGCGACCGCGACGGATGCCTCGGGGTCGGCGAGCTCGAACGCGAGGGCCCCGCCCGCGGCATCCGTCGCCCCCGAGCCGCGCACCGAACCGGGCACGAGCTCGAGGTGGAGCGCCTGCAGAGCGCGCGCCGCGGCCGCCCCGTCGGCGCCCGCCGGGTCGCGGAACGCCTGAACGCCCGGACGACCCGACCAGCCCTCGCCGAGCGTCGGCACGAGGCTGAGCCGCAACGGCACGTCGATCGACGACGGCGGCACGGCCGGCACGGATGCCGCGGCGAGTGCGTCGAGGGCCGCCGGTCCGAGGTCTCCGAGGTCGCTCCCCCAGTGGAGCACGGCGGGCACGCCCGTGCCGCGGGCGTCGACGATGAGGCTGACGCCCGCGGCACGGAGGTGATGGATCACGGGGTGAGGCTACTCCGCGACCGGGATGGACTGGGCCTCGAGCGCGTCGACGGTCGACGACTGGCCCTTCTCGAGCGCCTCCATGAGGGTGCTGCTGCCCGAGGCGGCGGCCTTGAATCCATCGGACACGTCGGCGTACGTCTGCGTCATGGTCGGGCCCCACACGAAGTCGGGGTTGACCTGCGCCGAAGCCTCGGCGAACACGTCGTAGATCGCCTGGCCGCCGTAGAACTCGACGCCCTCGGTGAGCGTGGGCAGCTCGAGACCGGCCTCGGTGGCCGGGTAGATCGCCGCCTGCTCGTTGAGGATGGTGAGCGCCTCATCGGAGGTGTTCAGCCACAGCGCGAACTTCGCCGCCTCGTAGAGGTGGTCGGTCCCCTTGAAGACCGCGATCGACGAGCCGCCCCAGTTGCCCGCGGCGGCGCCGCCGGACTCCCACTGCGGCGCGAGCGCCACCGACCAGTTGCCGGCCGTGTCGGGCGCACCCGACGCGATCGAGTTGGCACCCCAGACGGCCGAGTTCCACGTCCAGACCTCGCCCGAGTTGTAGGCGTTGTTCCACTCGTCGGTCCACGCCGGGTACGTCGAGACCAGGTCGTTCTCGATGAGGTCCTGCCAGTACTCGGCGACCGCCATCGACTCGTCGCCGGTCAGCTCGACGCTCCACGCGTCGCCGTCGTTGCCGAACCACTGACCGCCGGCCTGCCACACGAAGCCCGCGAACTGGTTGATGTCCGTCTGCGAGAAGTTCGTGATGTAGCCGCCGGCCTCGCGCACCTGCACGGCCGCCTCGCGGTACTCCTCCCACGTGGTCGGCACCTCGATGCCGTTCTGCTCGAACAGGTCGCTGCGGTAGAACAGCGCCATCGGGCCCTGGTCCTGCGGGATGCCGTAGACCTCGTCCTCGGTGCCGAGCGAGACCTGGCCCCACGTCCAGTCGAGGAACTGGTCCTCGGCGGCGACGACCTCCTCGCACGCGGCGAGGTTCTCGAGGCCGTCCTGCACGCGGAAGTTCGGCAGCGCGTCGTACTCGATCTGGCCGAGGTCGGGGGCGTTGCCCGCCTCGAGCTGGTTGAAGAAGTTCTGGTACGTGCCCGAGTTGCCGTTGGGGCCGGTCTGCACCTCGACCTGGATCTCGGGGTTCTGCTCGTTCCAGACCGCGACGGCGTCCTCGATGCCGGGGATCCAGCTGGTGAACTCGAGCGTGACGTCCTCGCCGGCCGGCTCGCAGGATGCCGCGGCGTCGCCGCCGTCGGACGCGGCGTCGCCGGCGGCGCACCCGGTCAGGGCGAGCGCGGCGGAGGTGAGCAGGGCTGCGGTGACCGCTCGTTTCGTGTGACGCATGGTTTCCTCTTCTCGGTGGGGTGGTCGCCCGGATGCCCCCGGGCGGGGTGTCTACTTCAGGGCTCCGGTGCCGAGGCCCGTGCGCCAGTAGCGCTGAAGCAGCAGGAACGTGATGATCAGCGGGATGATCGACAGCATCGAGCCGACGAGCACGTAGGTGCGCAGCTCGGGGAACTGGTTGATCGTCGAGTTCCAGGCGTAGAGGCCGTAGGTGACCGGGAACAGCTCCTCGCTGCGCAGCATGATGAGCGGCAGGAAGAAGTTGTTCCAGATGGTCACGAACTGGAACAGGAAGACCGTGATGAGCGCAGGGAACATGAGCCGGATCGAGACGGTGAAGAACGTGCGCAGCTCGCCTGCGCCGTCCAGCCGGCTCGCCTCGAGCAGTTCGTCGGGCACGGATGCCTCCGCGAAGACGCGCGAGAGGTACACGCCGAACGGGCTCACGACGCTCGGCAGGAACACCGCCCAGAACGTGTCGGTGAGTTGCACGCGGCTGAACAGCAGGAACAGCGGCAGGGCGAGCGCCGTGGCCGGCACGAGCACGCCGCCGAGCACGACGTTGAAGATCGTCTCGCGGCCGGGGAAGCGGTACTTCGCGAGCGCGTACCCGCACATGGCGGCGAGGACCGTCGCGACGACCGCGCCGAGGCCCGCGTAGAGCAGGCTGTTGAGGATCCACCGGAAGTACACGCCCTCGCGGTACGTGAGCAGCGCGCCGATGTTCTCGAAGAGCTGGAAGTCGGAGAACCACAGCGGGTTCGTGCTGAACAGGTCGCCGCGGCTCTTCGTCGAGGCCACCACGAGCCACCAGATCGGCACGAGGAAGTACAGCGTGAAGACCGCCATGACGAGCATGGCGCCCGTGCGCGACAGGATGCTCTCGCGCGGGCCGCGGCCGGCGGGGGCGGCTCCCCCTCGGCTGATGCCGCGAGGGTTGACGGCGGGTGAGGCCGTGGTGGCGTCAGGTCCGATCGCGGTGCTCATGCGTCGGCCCCCTTCCGGCGGGTGAGGCGGAGGAACGTGAAGGAGAGGATGAACGTGGCCAGGGCCAGCACCACCGAGAACGCGGCGGCGAGCGACACGTTCGGGACCGCGCTGGTCGCGTAGATGGTCATGTTCGGGGTGTACGTGCTCGTGACCGCGGAACTGAAGGAGCGGAAGGTCTGCGGCTCGGCGAGCAGCTGCAGGGTGCCGATGATCGACAGCACCGCGGTCAGCACGAGCGCGGGCCGCACGAGCGGGATCTTGATCGACCAGGCGATGCGGGCCTGGCCGGCCCCGTCGATGCGGGCGGCCTCGTAGACCTCCTGCGGGATCGCCAGCAGCGTCGAGTAGATGATGAGCATGTTGTAGCCCACGAACACCCAGGTCACGACGTTCGCGATCGCCCACAGCACGAAGTCGGCCGACAGCAGGTTCACCTGGCTCGTCAGCGCCTCGAACGGCGACAGGTTCGGCGAGTACAGGAAGCCCCACATGATCGCGGCGATCACGCCCGGCACCGCGTACGGGGCGAAGAAGGCGAGGCGGAAGAACTTCTTGCCGCGGACGAGCGGCGAGTCGAGCAGCAGCGCGAACAGCAGTGCCAGCGCCAGCATGACGGGCACCTGCACGACGCCGAAGAGGAGCACGCGGCCGACCGACGTCCAGAACGCCTCGTTCTGGAACACGAGGGCGTACTGCTGGAAGCCGCCGAACACCTCGGTGGCCGCGCCGTACGTGCCCTCGCGCTCGACGACGAGCATCGACTGCCACACGGCCACGGCGATCGGCACGAGGTAGAACGCCGTGAACATGACCGCGAACGGGGCGACGAACGCGACGATGGCCCATGGATGCTGCACGCGCCGCCGCCGCGGCGGTCGGGGTCGCCCGGCCTCCTCCTGCGTCGCGAGACGCGCAGCGGTCGGTGTGGTCGCGGATGCGCTCATGCCGCGCCTTCCTCTCTGATCACCCGAACCGCGCCGGCGGGCACCGCGAGGCGCCCGTCGACGACGGATCCGGTCACGAGTTCGGTGCCGCGCGCGTCGATCTCGACGGCGTCGGCGCCATGGTTGACGACGAAGCGCCAGACGCGCCCGCCGTCGGTGCGGCGCGTGATCTCGACGTCGGCCGACGCCGCGGGCTCGGATGCCGCGCCGGCGCCCTCGACGATCCGGCCGACGAGATCCAGCAGGTCGTCGCGCTCGAGCAGGGTGCCGAGGTACCACGCGTCCCCCGCGCCGTCGGCGCCGTCGCGGCGGGTCACGGCGGGGCGTCCGGCGGCGGGTCCGTCGGCGAAGCGGTCGAGCACCGCGGCATCCGTCGCCTCGAGTCGATCGGCCCACAGCGACGCGGCCGCACCCGACTCGAGTGCGATCGGCGTGCCGGGCAGGACGGGAGCGAACTCCTCGACGCGGACGCCGAGCAGGTCGCGCCACGCGCCGGGGTAGCCGCCGGGCCGCACGCGGTCGTGCTCGTCGACGATGCCGCTGTAGAAGGTGACGAGGGCGTGGGCGCCGGATGCCACGGCCGCGTCGAGCGCGGCGGCGTCCTCGTCGGAGACCAGGTACAGGCCCGGAACCACGACGAGCCGGTACCCGGTGAGGTCGGCGCCGGGACGGACCACGTCGACGGTGACGCCGACGTCATGGAGTGCGCCGTACAGCGCGTGCACCTGGTCGAGGTACTCGATGGCGTGCGTGGGGCGGTTCTCGGCGTCGGACGCCCACCACGCCTCCCAGGAGAACAGCAGCGCGACGTCGGCGTGCACGCGGCTGCCGGCCACCTCGTCGAGCGCGCCGACGATGCGGCCGAGCTCGACGACCTCGCGCCACAGCTCGGAGTCGGTGCCGGCGTGCGGCACGAGTGCCGAATGGAACTTCTCGGAGCCCTGCAACGACGCCCGCCACTGGAAGAAGCAGAGCGCGTCGGCGCCGCGCGCGACGTGGGCGAGCGAGTTGCGGAGCAGTTGGCCGGGCTCCTTGGCGAGGTTCACGGGCTGCCAGTTGACCGAGCCCGTCGAGTGCTCCATGAGCAGCCACGGCTCGCCGCCCGCGAGGCCGCGGGTGAGGTCGGCGGCGAATGCGAGCTCGGTGCGCGGCTCGCCGAGGCGGTGGTCGAGGTAGTGGTCGTTGGCGATGACGTCCATATCGGGGGCCCAGGACCAGTAGTCGAGGTCTTGGATGTGCGCGGTGACCATGAAGTTCGTCGTGATCGGCAGCGCGCTGTGCCGGCGGATCGCCTCGACCTCGGCCCGGTAGTACGAGCGCAGCTCCTCGGAGGAGAACCGGTGGAAGTCGAGCACCTGGCCCGGGTTGCGGCTCGAGAGGGTGAGCTTCGGCGTGAGGATCTCGTCCCAGTCGGTGTAGCGCTGGCTCCAGAAGCTCGTGCCCCACGCGCGGTTGAGCTCGTCGATCGTGCCGTGGCGCTCCCGGAGCCAGCGGCGGAAGGCGCGCGTGCTCTCGTCGCAGTGGCAGTGGGCGTTGTGGCAGCCGAGCTCGTTCGACACGTGCCAGAGCTCGACGGCGGGGTGTTCGCCGTAGCGCTCGGCCACGGCGTCGACGAGCGCGAGCGCGTGCCGCCGGAAGGTCGGCGAGCTCGGGCACCATGCCTGGCGACCGCCGGGATAGCGCGTCGTGCCGTCCTCGACGACCGGCAGGATCTCGGGGTGGCGGGTGGTGAGCCACGGGGGCGGCGATGCCGTGCCGGTGCCGAGGTTGATCCGGATGCCGGCGGCGTGGAGCAGTTCGATCACCTCGTCGAGCGCGGCGAACTCGAATGCGCCGTCCGGCCCCTGGAGCGAGGCCCAGCCGAAGACGTTGATCGCGACGAGGTCGACGCCGGCCTCGCGCATGAGGGCGACGTCCTCGCGCCAGACGGCGGGCGTCCACTGCTCGGGGTTGTAGTCGCAGCCGAAGGCGATGCCCTGATGCTGGAAGCGCGGGCGGGCGGCGGCGGGCGCAGGCTCGGCCTGCAGCGGCGGGATCGGCGCCAGCGTCGTCGCGTGGTGGTCCACGGTGCTCCCGGTGATCGTCATTGATTCTGTGAACGTGCACAGATTCGCGTGAGCCATTCGCCTCGTCGGTTTCTGTGAACGTACACAGAATGCCACCGCGTGCCATCCGTGTCAACACCCGACCGGCAGTACAGTGAGTCGCATGACGACCAGGCCGGCCCGCTCCAAGCGCGCCACCGTGCACGACGTGGCGCTCGAGGCCGGCGTGTCGCGCGGCACCGTGAGCCGGTACGTGAACGGCGAGCGCTACGTCTCCGCGACCGCGCGCGACGCGATCGAGGCCGCGATCGCGAAGGTGGGCTACGTGCCCAACACGGCCGCGCGCAATCTCGTCATGCAGCGCACGCAGGCCGTCGGGTTCATCGTGCACGAACCGCACTCGCTGTTCGTCGAGGACCCGAACATCGGCGAGATCCTGCTCGGCGCCAACTCCCGCCTCTCCGAGGCCGACCACCAGATGGCCGTGCTCATCGTCGACACCGAGCGCGACACCGACCGCGTCGCCCGGTACCTCTCCGGCGGGCTCGTCGACGGCGTCATCATCGTCTCGGCGCGCGCCGACGACCCCATCACGCGCGTGGTCGAACGCCTGCAACTGCCCGCCGCGTACGTCGGCCACCCGCCCGGCGCCGCGAGCACCGCGTCGTTCGTCGTCATCGACAACCGCGGCGCCGCCCGCGCGATCACCGAGCGCCTCGCCGCCACGGGGCGCCGCCGCATCGGCATGATCGCCGCCGCGCTCGACCGCGACTCGGGCGCCGACCGGCTCGCCGGGTTCACCGAGGCGCTCGGCGACCGGTTCGACGAGGCCCTCGTCGAGCCCGTGCCGCTGTACTCGTACTCGGCAGGCCGCGACGGCATGCGCCGTCTCCTCGACCGCGCTCCCGACCTCGACGGGATCTTCGCGGCGTCCGACGCCGTCGCCGCGGGCGCCATCGAGGCGCTCAAGGAGGCCGGTCGCCGCGTGCCCGACGACGTCGGCGTCGTCGGCTTCGACGACAGCGCGTGGGCCCGCCGCACCACCCCGCCGCTGTCGACCGTGCGGCAGCCCGCCGCGGGCCTCGGCGCGGGCGCGGCCGCGCTCGTGCTCGCGCGACTCCGAGGCGAGGACACGCCGGCCGAACAGCGCCTCGACTGCGAGATCGTGTGGCGCGAGTCGGCCTGATCAGCCGCCGACTCACCGCGTTGCGCGCTCGGGTGGGGTGTGTCCGGGTCGATCAGGCGCGCAGTGCGTCGGCGATCGGGGTGTCGCCCCGGTTGAAGCGGATGGTGCGCCCGATCGTCGCGGGCTCGACGAGCGCCTGGGCGGCGACCGCCGCGACATCCGCTCGGTCGACGTCCCTGCTCTCCTCGCCGGTCGTGTCGATGCGGCCCGTGCCCGGCCCGTCCGCCAGTGTCGACGGCCCGAGGATGGTGTACTCGAGCGCCGACGCACGCAGGTGCTCGTCGGCGTCGGCCTTGGCGTCGGCGTAGTGCCGGAACGCGCTGTCGGCGGGCACGCGGTGGTCGACGCGGGACCCGAAGTACGACACCATCACGTACCGGCGCACGCCCGCGCGCTCAGCGGCGTCCATGGAGCGCACCGCGGCGTCGTGGTCGACCGCTCGCGTGCGCTCGGGGTTGCCCCCGCCGGCGCCCGCCGACCACACGACCGCGTCATGCCCCGCGAGGAGGCCGGCGAGTCCGTCGACGTCGAGGGTCTCGACATCCGCCACCACCGCCTTCGCCCCGGTCGCCTCGATGTCGGTCGCATGCTCGGGATTGCGGATCACAGCGTCGACCTCGTCGCCGCGCTCCGCCAGCAGCCGTTCGAGCTCCAGCGCCACCCGGCCGTGCCCTCCGATGACCAGCACCTTCGACATGCTTCGCCCCCTTCGTCGGTTGCTACGAGCGTAGTGACGGATGCCGCGGCGGCAACCTCGCGCCGCCGAGATCCTGAAGCGGGACGGCGTCTGGCGCGTCGCCCAGCGACCCCGGCAGAATGGGCGCATCACACATGGAGGTGCGGATGGACATCGACATCGAGACGGTGCTCTGGCTCGCGATCGGGGGGATCGTGGTGGTGGGCGGCATCCTCGGCGCCGCCGCGTTGTGGTCGTTCGTCAAGCCGAAGTGAGCCCGGAGCGCTCGTGCCGGTGACGAGCGCGGGCGTGCTGCTGTTCCGTCGCACGCCGGCGCTGCAGGTCTTCGTCGCGCACATGGGCGGGCCGTTCTGGGCGAAGCGGCACGAGCACGCCTGGTCGATGCCGAAGGGGCTCCTCGAGCCCGGCGAGGCGCCCCTTCCCGCGGCGCTGCGCGAGTTCGCCGAGGAGATCGGCGTGCCCGCGCCATCCGTCGACTACACCGAGCTCGGCACGGTGCGCGCGTCGTCGAGCAAGGTGCTGCACGTGTTCGCGGGCGAGGCCCCCGGGTTCGAGGTCGGCGAGCTGCGGCCGGGCATGTTCGAGATGGAGTGGCCGCCGCGGTCCGGTCGCACGGCCGAGTTCCCCGAGGTCGACGAGGCCCGGTGGGCGGATGCCGCGGAGGCGCGCACGCTGCTCGTGAAGGGCCAGCTCGCGGCCCTCGACCGCCTCGAGCAGCACCTGGCCGCGCGCGCCTGACGCGCTGGCCGCCCGCGCCACTTCCTCCGGCCATCTCCCACCCGGCTCCCTCGGGTCTACAGGAGTCGCCGCGATCTACAGGACGAGTTCCGGGATCCGGTCCTGCAGACCGTGGGAACTCCTGCAATCCCGGCCAGGGCGAGCCCGGGCCGGGCCGAGCACGGCCCGCAGCAGCGCGGCCCGGTCAGGCGGCGCCGCTAGTCGCGGCCGGGCTCGAGCAGCGGCTCGTCCCACCCGCCCTGCGGCGTCTCGCACGTCTCGCGGAACACCACCTGCGACGGCAGCTTGCGCTCATGGCTCACCCAGTCGATCGCGGGCCGGCGCTGCTCGACGGGCACGTAGCCGAGCCGGTACACGGCCATGAGCTCGAGCTCGTCGGGCACGCGCAGCAGCCGCACGATCTCCTCCCAACGGCCTGGCACCTCCATGGGGAACGAGATGAACTGGATGCCCATGCCGAGCTCGACCGTCGTGAGCCAGATGTTCTCCATCGCGGCGCCCATGCTGAACACCGAGTAGAACGACGACAGCTGCCCGGGCCGGTACTCCGAGCGGTCGAGCATGACGCCGAGCAGCAGCGGCGACCCGGCGACGAGCTTGCGGTTCTCCTCCCCCAGCGTCTTCGGCACGCCGAACGTGTTCATGAGCTTCTGCCCGCGCTTCGTGAACACCTGCGAGGTGAACGGGCGCAGGGCCGAGGGCAGCTTGTCGAACAGCATCCCGGAGCGCTTCTCCTCCATCTCGGCCTGGCTGAAGCGGAAGTACGGCTTGTAGCGCTCGAAGAACGTGCCGTTCGACATCGCCTCGGTCATGCTCTCGCCGGAGATGCGGGCGATCGTCTCGATGGTCGACCGGTCCTCGATGAGCACGAACCGCCACGGCTGGCTGTTCAGCTGCGACGGCGCGCGCCCCGCGGCCTCGATGAGCGTGCGCTGGTGCTCCTCCGACACGGGGTCGGGCAGGAACGGCCCGTTCGTGGTCTTGCGCCGGCGGATGGCGTCGAGCAGTTCCATGCGGGCTACCTCCTGGATCGGATCGCGGCGGCGAACACGAACGGCGCCGCGGTGAGTGCGATGAGCGGATGCCGCCTCGTGTGCGTCCCCGCGTACGGGATGATCGCGAGCGGCACGAACGCGGGCGCGAGGGTCGCGGCGGCTGCGCCCATCGCCTCGCGCGGACGCCCCCACCACGCTGAGGAGAACGCGGCGGCCGACAGCGCGAAGGTCGCGATGTAGAGCGCGTGGTGCACCCAGCGGAAGTCACGCGTGTCGACGAGCCGCAGTGCGACCGACGCGCCGAGCGCGCTGTTGGCGGTGTAGCTCGCGGCGGCGGCCGTGAACAGGGCCGGTGCGGCGTCCGACAGACCGGGGCGGCGGCCGCCCCCGCCGCGACGTGGCAGTCGTCGGCTGGGGCGGCGGCCGCCCCCGCCGCGACGTGGCAGTCGTCGGCTCACGCGACCGTGGCCCCTCCCGCGGAATCGGCCTTGAGCTCCTTGATCCGCCTCCGCCTCAGCCGGAGTTCCTTGCGCTCGTCGATCGACGGATCCTCGCCGTCCCAGACCTTGATGATCGCCCAGCCGACCGCCGTCAGCGGCACGGCGAGCACCGCGCCGGCGATGCCGCCGAGGATCGTGCCGGCGGTCAGGGCGATGAGGATGACGAGCGGGTGGAGCTTCAGCGACTGCGCCATGACGACGGGCTGCAGGAGGTCGCCCTCGAGCTGGTTCACGACGATCACGATCGCGATGACGATGAGCGCGACGACCGGTCCGTTGGCGACGAGCGCGACGAGCGCCGCGAGGATGCCGGCGACGGTGGCGCCGACGAGCGGGATGAACGCGGTCAGGAACACGATGACCGCGAGCGGCAGCGCGAGCGGCACCTGCAGGATGGCGAGGCCGATGCCGATGAAGACCGCGTCGACGAACGCGACGATGGCGGTGCCGCGCACGTAGCCGCCGAGCACCTTGACGCTCGTGCGTCCGACTCGCCGACCCCGCTCGAGCCGTTCGCCGGAGTAGGGCCGCATGAAGAACGCCCAGATCCGGTCGCCGTCCTTCAGGAAGAAGAACAGCACCACGAGCATGAGGATGAGCCCGGTGAGGAACTCGGTCGCCCGCCCGACGCCCGTGAGGGCCGTCTGGCCGAACTCGGCGCTCGTGACGAAGTCGATGATCGAGTCGCGCGCGTCGTCGATCTGCGCCTGGTCGATCGGGATGGGGAGCTCCTGCACCCAGCCGAGCAGGTCGTCGAAGCCCTCGGTGGCCGACTCGGCGAGTGCGTCCCACTGGTTGCGGACGGCGAACACGATGGCCGTGATGATGCCGCCGAGCACGATGATGCCGCCGAGGAGCGCGGTCCACGCCGCGAGCATGGGCGACCACCCCTTGCGACGCAGCCAGCTGATCAGCGGCGCGGCGGACGCGGCGAGGATGAGCGCGATGAGCACCGCGATGACGAGCAGCCGCACCTGCAGCAGCCCCCAGATCGCCAGCGCGCCGACCGCGACGACCAGCAGGATCTGCACGCTGCGGACCGCCCACCGCCCGAGCCGGTCGTTCCAGATGGGCCCGCCTGCGCCGCGGCGGGCGGCGTCGTCGACGGCGTCGTCCGTCTCGGAATCGGCCGACCGACCCCGTCCACTCCCGAAGATCATGGCTCGACCCTAGGCCGCGGCGGCGCCGTGGCGCAGCCCCCTCGCGGTCGAACGACGATGCGCCTAGGGTGCGCGAACGGATGCCGCAGGCTACGCCGACCCGCTCCACGGCGCGGGCACCAGCACCCACACGACCTCGGCGGGCGCGTCGTCGGCGACCCAGGTGTGCGGCTCGCGGCCCGGGAACGTGAGGGCGTCGCCCTCCTCGAGCCGGACGGTGCGGTCGGCGAATCGCACCTCGACAGCGCCCGAGACGACGTGCATGACCTCGACGTCGCAGTTGACGGTGTAGAGCTCGTGCCCGCCGTGCGCGCCGGGCGCGAGCGACGACCGGAGCAGCTGCACGCGCTCCTCCCCGCGGGGCGACATGAGGTGCTCCTCGACGTGGACGCCGCCGAGGTTGATGCGAGGGGCGTCGGCGCGCGTGACCTTCTGGATCTCGGGCTCGGCGAACAGCGCGCCGACGGGCAGCGACAGCACCTGGCAGAGCTGCACGAGCGTGGCGACGCTCGGCGAGGTCTCGTCGCGCTCGAGCCGGCTGAGGAACCCCTTGCTGAGGCCGCTGGACTCGGCGACCTGCGCGAGCGTGAGTCCCTGCGCCATGCGCGTGCTGCGGAGCTTCGCACCGATCGGCGGTCCGCCTGTGGCGGAGGGGTGGATGGGTCGCACAGCGGCTCCTCTCGTGCGGCGCGCCGTCGCGGCATCCGTCCGACCCTCTTGACGCGTGCGGGCGTCGCGGCGTACCGTGTCAGCAGGTTTCCTCAACAGTACTGGAAGTTTCGTAATATGCAACCCACTCCGAGCTCCTCGCCCGTCGGCCCCGTCGACGCGAGCGTCGTGCCCCGGTTCGCCGGCATCGCGACGTTCGCCCGCCTCCCCCGCCTCGACGAGGTCGAGCGGGCGGATGTCGCGATCGTCGGCGTGCCGTTCGACTCGGGCGTGAGCTACCGGCCGGGCGCGCGTTTCGGCCCGGCGCACGTGCGCGAGGCCTCGCGGCTGCTGCGGCCGTACAACCCCGCACAGGACGTCTTCCCGTTCGGCGCGCAGCAGGTCGCCGACGCCGGCGACATCGCCGTGAACCCCTTCGACATCGCCGAGGCCGTCCGCCAGGTCGAGGCCGGCGCGCGCGAGCTGCAGGCGAGCGCGACGAGGCTGCTCGCGATCGGCGGCGACCACACCATCGCGCTGCCGCTGCTGCGCGCAGTCCACGCGCAGCACGGTCCCGTGGCCGTCCTGCACTTCGATGCGCACCTCGACACGTGGGACACCTACTTCGGCGCTCCCACCACGCACGGCACCCCGTTCCGCCGCGCGAGCGAGGAGGGACTCATCGACCTGACCGCGAGCATGCACGTCGGCATCCGCGGCCCGCTCTACGCCAAGAGCGACCTCGAGGACGACGAACGGCTCGGCTTCTCGATCGTCACGAGCGAGTACCTCGAGGAGCACGGCCTCGCGAGCGCCATCCACCGCATGCGCTCCCGCATCGGCGACGCGCCGCTCTACATCTCGATCGACATCGACGTGCTCGACCCCGCCCACGCGCCCGGCACCGGCACCCCCGAGGCCGGCGGGCTCACGAGCCGCGAGCTGCTCCGCATGCTCCGCGCGCTCGCCGACCGGAACATCGTCGGTGCCGACCTCGTCGAGGTCGCTCCCGCCTACGACCACGCCCAGCTCACGGGCGTCGCGGCGAGCCACGTCGCGTACGAGCTGCTGAGCGCCATGGCGCCCCGCGACTGACCGCACCCACCACCGACGACGGCGAAGGAGTCGATGAGATGAACGAACGCGAGGCGCCACTGCGCGAGGAGGTCGAGGCCGCGGCATCCGCCGTCGTCGACGCCTTCGCCGCGACCGACCGCGACCGCTACTTCGCGTGCTTCGACCCCGAGGCCACGTTCGTGTTCCACACCGAGCCGGCGCGGCTCGACGACCGTGCGGCGTACGAGCGGCTGTGGGACGAGTGGGTCGCGGCCGGCTGGCGCGTCGTGTCGTGCGAGTCGAGCCGTCGCCGCGTGCAGCTGCTGCCCGGCGGCGCCGTCTTCACCCACTCCGTCGCGACCACCGTCGAGACCGGCGAGGGCCGCGAGTCGTACCGGGAGCGCGAGACCATCGTGTTCCGAGCGGATGCCACGGGCGGCCTCATCGCCGTGCACGAGCACCTCTCCCCCGACCCCGCCGACGCGGCCTCCGCCGACGGCGACGCCTGACCCCGTCCCAACCCCACACCCGGTCTCGAGACGCCGCATCGCGGCTCCTCGACCCGCACACCCCGAGGAGACACAGCAATGTCGCTCTACACCCGCCTCGAACAGCGCCTCGAGCGCAACTCGGACGACGCCGGACCGGTGCAAGGCGAGTTCTCGCTCGTCCGCATCGGACTGATCTGGCTCGCCGCGAACCTCGTCGTCACCACGCTGCTGACCGGCACGCTCTTCGTGCCCGGCATCGACTACGGCCTGGCGATCCTGCTCATCATCGTCGGCACCCTGGTCGGCGCGGTCGTGCTCGTCACCGTGGGCAACATCGGCACCCGCACGGGCCTGCCGACCATGGCGCTCACGCGCGGGCCGTTCGGCACGCGCGGCAGCCTCCTGCCCGTCACGGCGAACGTCGTGATCCTCATGGGCTGGAGCTGGGTGCAGGCGATGCTCGCCGGCATCGCCCTCGACTTCATCGTGGCATCCGTCACCGGCATCTCGATGCCCGTCGTCTGGGCGGTCGTCTGCCAGACGATCGTCGTGATCCTGGCGATCTTCGGCCACGAGGGCATCGCGCGCATCGAGCCCTGGCTCGCCGCGATCATGCTCGCGATCATGACGTTCATCTTCATCACGGCGTTCACGACGTTCACGCCCGCCGAGTTCCAGTCGATCCCGGTCGACGAGTCCATCGGGTTCACGCCGCTCATCGTGCTCGACGTCGTCATCGCCACGGCCATCTCGTGGACGGTGCTCTCGGCCGACTTCAACCGCTTCGCGAAGACGAGCAAGGCCGGGATCATCGGCTCGGGCGTCGGCTACAGCCTCTCGACGATCATCGCCATGTCGCTCGGTGCGACCGCGATCTCGTACGTGATCATCTCCGGCGGCGAGGCCGCCCCGTTCGACCCCGTGACCATCATCGAGCCGTTCGGCTGGCCGCTCGCGATCGTGATCTTCACGTCGGTCATGGCGACCAACACGATGGTCGTCTACGGCATGGTCACCTCGGTCGTGAACGCGATCCCCGGCTCGCGCGTGAAGTTCCTGCCGACCGCGCTGATCCTCGGCCTCATCTCGATCATCGGCGCGACGTTCTTCGGACTGCTCGACCAGTTCACGACGTTCCTCGTGACGATCGGCGCGCTGTTCGCCCCCGTGTTCGCGATCATGATCGCCGACTACTACATCGTCAAGCGCGGGGCGTACACGCCCGACATCCTGAACGCGAAGGGCGGTCGGTACTGGTACCTCGCGGGCGTGAACTGGTTCGCCGTCGCGGCGTGGGCGATCGGTGCGGTCGCCGTGTACCTGTGGACGTATGTGTGGCCGACGCCGATCGGCGCGACCATCCCGGGCTTCGCGCTCACGTTCGTGCTCTACCTGGTGCTGTCGCTGCGCGAGCGGTCGGCGCACGCGGCCGAACCGAGCCGGCACCTGAGCCGCAGCGGCACCGCGACGGACGCCTGACGGCCGGCGCCATGCGCGACCTCAGCCACCCCATCGCGGACGGCATGATGGTGTACCCCGGCGACCCCGGGGTGCACCTCGCGCCGGCGCTCGAGCTCGAGCGCGACGGCGCCGCCGTCACCGCGCTCGAGCTCGGGTCGCACACGGGCACGCACGTCGACGCGCCGTCGCACACCGTCGCGGGCGGACGCACGATGGCCGAGGTCTCGCTCGAGGAACTCGTCGGCGACGCGCTCGTGCTGCACCTCTCCGGCGTCGGCGACGGCGAGACGTACGGGCTCGAGGCGCTCGGCGAGCTGCCCGACCGCGTGCCGGCGATCGTCGTGGTCGACACGGGGTGGTGGCGGTTCTTCGGCACCGAGCGGGCGCTGCGGCATCCGTCGATGGCTCCGGATGCCGCGCACGAGCTCGTCGCGCGCGGCATGCGGGTGCTCGCGGTCGACACGCTGAGCCCCGACCCGACGGATGCCGCGGGCACGACGTCGTTCCCCGTGCACGAGGTCGTGCTCGGCGGCGACGGGCTGATCGTCGAGAACGTCGCCGCGCTCGAGGACGTGCCGTCGCGCGTGCGGATCGGGTTCTTCCCCCTCCGCCTCGGCGTCGACGGCGCGCCCGTCCGCGCGGTCGCCTTCGACTGATCCTGCGGGTCGAGGAGGCGCGCGCCGGCTCCGTCTCGAGACCCGGCCCGCCTTCGGCGATCCACCGCCGGGCCCCTCGACCGCCGGGGGCGGCTCGGGCAGACTGGAACGATGGACCTCGGCGCCTTCTCCGTCAGCCTCGCCGTCAGCGACCTCGCCGCGTCACGGGCGTTCTACGAGCGACTCGGGTTCGAGGCGTTCGGCGGCGACCCGGCCGAGGGCTGGCTGATGCTGCGCAACGGCACGCACGTGATCGGACTCTTCCAGGGCATGTTCGAGCGGAACCTCCTCACCTTCAACCCCGGATGGGACCAGACGGCCGCCGAGGTCGACCCCTTCACCGACGTGCGCGAGCTGCAGCGCCGACTCCGCGACGCCGGCGTCGAGTTCGCGTCGGAGGTCGACGAGGCCGGGTCGGGACCGGGCAGCTTCGTCGTCGTCGACCCCGACGGCAACCCGGTGCTCGTCGACCAGCACCGCTGACGGGCAGGCTGGGGCGATGGACCCGGTACAGGCGCTCGAGGAGATCGCGACGCTGCTCGAGGTGCAGCTCGCGTCGCCGTTCAAGGCGAAGGCGTTCCGTCGCGCGGCCGGCGTGATCGGTCCGCTGTCGGGCGAGGAACTCCGCGCACGTGCCGCAGACGGCCGGCTCAAGCGCACTCCCGGCATCGGCGACTCGAGCTTCGGCGTGATCCAGCAGGCGCTCGCGGGCGAGGTGCCCGGCTACCTGGCCGACCTGCGCGAGAAGGTCGGCGCCCAGTCCGCGACGGGCCTGCGCGCACAGCTGAAGGGCGACCTGCACGCGCACTCCGACTGGTCGGACGGCACGACGAGCATCGCCGCGATGGCGCGCGCCGCGGCATCCGCCGGACTTTCGTACTTCGCGCTCACCGACCACTCCCCGAGCCTGCGCGTCGCGAACGGCCTGTCGCCCGAGCGGCTCGAGTCGCAGCTCGAGATCGTCGCCGCCCTGAACTCGGGCCTCGGCGAGGCCGGACGCGGCGACGACGACGAGCCCGACGCGCGCTCGCGCGGCGACCTCGGCGTGCGGATCCTCACGGGCATCGAGGTCGACATCCTCGAGGACGGCACGCTCGACCAACGACCCGACCTGCTCGAGCGGCTCGACGTGGTCGTCGCGAGCGTGCACTCGAAGCTGCGTGCGCCGCGCGACCAGATGACGAAGCGGATGCTGCGTGCCGTCCGCGACCCGCACACGAACGTGCTCGGCCACTGCACCGGCCGACTCGTGACGGGATCGCGCGGCACGCGCCCGCAGTCGGAGTTCGACGCCGAGGCGGTGTTCGCCGCGTGCGCCGAGCACGACGTCGCCGTCGAGATCAACTCGCGCCCCGAGCGGGAGGACCCGCCGGACGACCTCATCGCGAAGGCCCTGGCCGCCGGATGCCGCTTCTCGATCGACAGCGACGGGCATGCGCCCGGCCACTTCGGGTTCCTCGCGCTCGGCGCCGCGCGCGCGGAGGCGGCCGGGATCCCGCCGGAACGGATCGTCACGACGTGGGACGCCGACCGGCTCGTCGAGTGGGCGGCGGCGAAGCGGCGCTGATCTACCGCGGGGCGACGCCGCCGGACGTCAGGCCCGCACGCGCACGGCCTCGCGCGCGAAGGTCGCGAGCCGCTCCGCCATGGCGGCGGGCTCCCACGCATGGTCGGCGCCGGCGACCCGATCGGCGCGCCCGTCGGGAGCGGCCGCGGCGATCTCCTCGGCGGCGTCGACCATGCCGGGGAAGGTCTCGGTTCCGGCGAGCGCGAGCACGGGCGCGCGGATGCCGCCCAGGAGTTCGGGCAGCGGCGCGGAGTCGGCCCAGGCCAGCGACGCGGCATCCGCTCGCAGGGTGGGCGTCTGCGCGACCGTCATCGGGAACTCGGGCGACTGCCGCACGGACTCGAGCCACTCGGCCGGCATGTCGACCATGTACTGCTCGAGGGCGCGCTCGCGTTCGCCGGCGTCGAGCAGGCGCGTGAACTCCGCGGCCCATGCCGTCGCGCCCCCGGTGAAGCCGTGCAGCGGCGCCTCCCAGGTGACGACGCCTGCGACGGGCACGCCGGCGGAGGCAGCCGCAAGGGCGAGGGTCGCTCCCGATGAGTGGCCGCAGAGCACCGCAGGTGCGTCGGCGACGTCGACGACGGCGCGGATGACCTCGAGCTCGCGGTCGAGGTCGAGCAGGGGGTCACCGGATGCCGCGACGCTCTCGCCGCGCCCGGTGCGGTCGAACACGAGCGCGTCGATGCCCGCCCGCGCGAGCCGCTCGCCCGTCTCGGTGGTCAGTGGGTCGACGGCCCGGAAGGGGCCTGCGCCCGCGATGAAGACGGTGGCGACGTCGGCCCCCCGGGGGTGCGCCGCGAGGTGGTGGTCGTAGGCGATCACGTCGCCTCGTGCGGTCGTGATGGTGCGAGACATCGTTGCTCCCGAATCAAACTGGACGGTTCAGTACTGTTCGCGAGACTAGACTGTCCAGTACTAGGCGTCAACCGTCGATGGAGGACCGCGTGACCCACACCTCACGGAGCCCGCGAGCCGATCGCAAGCGGCGCACCATCCTCGACGCCGCGCGCGAGCTCTTCCTCGCACAGGGGTACCTCGGCGCGAACATGGATGCCGTCGCCGCGCGCGCCGCCGTCTCGAAGCAGACCGTCTACTCGCACTTCGGCAGCAAGGAGGCGCTCTTCGTCGAGCTCGTCACCGACATGACGCGCGAGGCCGGCGACCGCGTGCGCGCCCACGACGCCGACGGCGTCTCCGCCGGAGCGGCGGCACTCCTCACCGCATTCGCCGTCGAGCAGCTCGCGACCGTGCTGCGGCCCGACGTGCTGCAGCTCCGACGACTCGTGATCGGCGAGTCGACCCGCTTCCCCGACCTGGGCCGCGCACTGCACGAGGCAGGTCCGAAGCGGGCCGTCGACCGGATCGCGCGCGTGCTCGACGACCTCCGGTCCCGCGGGCTCGTCGAGTTCGACGACACGACGACCGCGGCGAGCACCTTCAACTGGCTCGTCATGGGCGGCCCGCTGAACGACGCCATGCTGCTCGGCGACGAGGCGGTGCCGGATGCCGCGGCGCAGCGACGACACGCCGAGCACGCCGTCCGGGTGTTCCTCGCGGCGCACGCGCCGGATCGGCGCTGACGTGCCGCGGCGTCATCGCGAGGGCGCTGCCCACCACCCGGGATCAGGGCGGAACGGTGCGGCGGGCGCGCCCGTGGCATCCGTCTCGAACCGGTGCACGACGCCCGCTCCAGGCCCGGCGCGCCCGCCGCCGTAGATCGCCACCCAGAGGTCGCCGGATGCGTCGACCGTTATACCCTCGGGCGATCCGACCTCCTCGGGCACCGCCAGGAGCACCCGCCCGTCGGACTTGCGGAAGATGAGCTTCATCGCGATGGGCCGGCCGCGCCCTCCTTCATCGGTTCACTCCCTGCGTGCTCAACTGTCTCGTCTGTCGGGTTCCGCGGTGCCTTCGCGCGCTCAGAGCCACGGCTCGCGCCAGCCGCCGTGGTCGGCGACGAGCGCGTCGGCTTCGGCCGGGCCCCAGGTCCCGGGCGCGTACGGATGCACCGGCGGCGGAGCGTCGATGAGCGGCTGCATGACCCGCCACGCCTCCTCGACCGTGTCCTGCCGCCCGAACCGAGCGCTGCGGCCCTCGATCGCGGCCAGCAGGAGGACCTCGTACGGGGTCGGCCCCTCGCCGCCCTCGGCCGCGAACTCCATGTCGAACTCGACGGCGCTCGGCGTCGCGGCATCCGCTCGCTGCGCGTTCAGCACGATGCGCACGCCCGTCGAGGGGTCGAGCCGGATGACGAGCTGGTCGGGTTCGCTGTCGGCGCGACGCAGGCCGAAGCCGAGCTTCGGCGGATGCGTGAACACCAGCCGCACCTCGGTCTGGGTGACGGGCAGCAGCTTGCCGGTGCGGATGAAGAACGGCACGCCCGACCACCGCCAGTTCTCGATCTGGAGCTCCAGCGCGCAGAAGGTCTCGGTGGTGGAGTCGGCGGCGACCCCGTCGACCTCGCGATAGCCGTCGAACTGCCCGCGCACGTACCGCGCGGGATCGGCCTCGGCCATCGATCGGAACAGCGACGTCTGCATGTCCTTGATCGTCTCGACGTCGCCATGCGACGGCGCCTCCATCGCGACGGCAGCGAGCAGCTGCATGAGGTGGTTCACGACGACGTCGCGCAGTGCGCCGACCGGTTCGTAGAAGCTGCCGCGCCCGGCGATGCCGAAGTCCTCGGCCATGGTGATCTGCACGCAGTCGACGTAGTTGCGGTTCCAGACCGGTTCGAGCATCGTGTTCGCGAACCGCAGGTAGAGGATCTCCTCGAGGCCCATCTTCCCGAGGTAGTGGTCGATGCGGTACAGCTGCGACTCGTCGACGTGCTCGTGCAGCTCGGCGGCGAGCGCGCGGGCCGACGCCAGGTCATGGCCGAACGGCTTCTCGATGACGAACCGTCCGCCGGCCGTCAGGCCGACGCTCGCCAGGCCCTTCACGACCATCGCGAACAGGCTCGGCGGAGTCTCGAGGTAGTACACCGGCGTGCTCGCCTCGCCGATCTCCGCAGCGACACGGCCGTAGGTTCCCTCGTCGGCGAAGTCGCCGTGCACGTAGCTCAGCCGATGGCAGAGCCGCTCGAACACGACGGGATCGATGGCCTCGCCGGTTCCGGCGATGGAGTCGCGGGCGCGATCGAACAGCTGGTCCATCGTCCAGTCGTCGAACGCCACGCCCACGATGCGGCACTCGAGCAGCCCGCGCTGCTCGAGCCGGTACAGCGAATGGAAGGTCATCACCCTCGCCAAGTCGCCCGTGATCCCGAAGATCACGAGCACGTCGGCTCGCGCGAGGGCCTGGTCCGGCCCGGACGGCGACTCGTTCATGTCGCCCGCCTCGCCTTCATCAGCACGGCTTCGACGTCGCCCGAGCCGTGGTCGAGCTGGTAGTCGAGGTTCACCGCGGCGTTGATGAGGGCGAGGTGGCTGAACGCCTGCGGGAAGTTGCCGAGCTGCTCGCCCGTGAGGCCGATCTCCTCGGAGTAGAGGCCGAGGTGGTTGGCGTAGGTGAGCATCTTCTCGAACACGAGCTGCGCCTCATCGAGCCGGCCCGCGCGCGCAAGGGCATCGACGTAGAAGAACGAGCACAGCGTGAACGTGCCCTCCGATCCGCGGAGTCCGTCAGGTGAGGCAGCCGGGTCGTATCGATACACGAGGCTGTCCGAGACGAGCTCCTCGTCCATCTCGTCGAGCGTCGAGAGCCACATCGGGTCGCGCGGCGCGACGAACCCCATGAGCGGCATCAGCAGCAGTGACGCGTCGAGCACGTCGGTGTCGTAGTGCTGGACGAACGCCCCGCGCTCCGGGTGCCATCCCTTCGCCATGACCTGCTCGTAGATCCGATCGCGCTGCTCGATCCACGTGGCGAGCGGCGCCGGTCGGCCGTGCCGTCGGGCGAGACGGATGCCGCGGTCGAGCGCGATCCAGCACATGAACCGGCCGTAGGTGAAGTCCTGGCGCCCGCCCCGGGTCTCCCAGATGCCCTCCTCGGGCTGGTCCCAGTTCTCGCAGACCCAGTCCAGCATGTCGCGGATCTGCGCCCATCCTCGGTGGGGCAGCTGGAGCCCGTGCGTGTCGGCCAGGTGAATCGCGTCCATCGCCTCGCCGTAGATGTCGAGCTGCAGCTGGTCGGCGGCGCCGTTGCCGACGTGCACCGGGCTCGAGCCTCGGTATCCCTCCCAATGGTCGAGGGACTCCTCCACGAGGTCCGATGAGCCGTCGACCCGGTACATGATCTTGAGCGGTCCCGAGCCGGTGCCGACGCTCTCCCGGATGCGGTCCATCAGCCACCCCACGAACGCCTCGGCCTCCTCGGTGTAGCCGAGGCCGAGCAGGGCGTACACGGAGAACGACGCGTCGCGCACCCAGGTGTACCGGTAGTCCCAGTTGCGCTCCCCGCCCACCTGCTCGGGCAGCGCCGCGGTGGGGGCGGCGACGAGGGCGCCCGACGGGGCGTAGGTCATGAGCTTGAGGGTCATCGCGGCACGCGACACCATCTCGCGCCAGCGTCCGGTGTAGGTCGAGCGTGCGTTCCAGTCGCGCCAGTAGCGTCGCGTGTCCTCGAACATCTCGCGGAGCCGGTCGAACGAGATCTGCTGCGGCGCGGACGCTTGCGATTCGAGCACCACGCCGGTCATCTCACCCGCGTCGAGCGAGATGGTCACGCGCACGCCCTGCTCGAGGACCTCGACGCGGCCGGCGCGTTCCGTTCCGTGCACGACGGGGTCGCCCACACGGTGCATCGTGAGCGTCAGCTCGTCGGAGGCGAAGACGGCGCCCGCGTCGCTCAGCTCGACGGTGTGCGGCGCCCGGCCGTAGTCGAATCGCGGCTGGACCTCGGAGATGAAGCGCATCGACCCCCGGACGACGCGGATCATCCGCACCAGCTCATGCCGGTCGGTCGCCTCCCGCCCGGCGATCGGCATGAAGTCGATCACCTCGCCGACGCCCGCCTCCGTGAGGAACCGGGTGACGAGGATGGCGGTGTTCGGCAGGTACAGCTGTCTCGTGACGTAGTCGTCGGCATCGGGCCGCACGCGGAAGTAGCCGCCCTTCTCGCCATCGAGCAGCGACGCGAACACGCTCGGCGAATCGAACCGTGGAACGCAGAACCAGTCGATCGTGCCGTCCGAGGCGACGAGCGCCGCGGTCTGCAGGTCGCCGATCAGGCCGTGGTCGCTGATGTCCGGATAGTCGTCTCGCATGTGCATATCCCCCCAGGTGACCTTCGAGGCTTTCATGGCGGTGTTCGGGCCGCAGGGGCCAAGGTCCCGCTCGGGCGAGGTCGCTGAATGTGTTCGAGCGGACACATCCTGACCGCGCAACCGGGAGCTCGTGCGAGCCGAAGGTCCCGTCGGATGTTGGACGGCGTGACGAAGCGCCCCCAGCGCTTCGTCACGCCCTCGGTACGCGGGGTTCCGCCGCGTACGGCATCGACCTCTCCCGAAGCGTCTCGAGGACCGAGCGCGTGTCAGGCCGACGTCGACGCGCCGGGCAGATCGGCGTCGAGGGTTCGGATCATGCGAGGCCGGTCGCGGCGCGGCTAGCTCTCGACCTGCTTGCGGTCGCCCGCCCGGCCGAGCCACGAGCGCAGCAGGAAGAACACCACGACCGCGACGACGGCGACGATGGCCAGCTTCACGATGAACCAGACGACGCTGAAGACGAGGTCGACGACGAACCAGGCGATGACGACGGAGGCGATGACGCCGAGGACGATCCAGACGGTGCGGCTCATCATCCGAGCCTATCGAAGCCCGCCGGCCGGGCGCTGACCGGGCCGGCCCGCGACATCCGTCGGCCGGCCCGCGACATCCGTCAGCCCTGCACTCGCCCTGAGGTCGCGGCGATGCGCTTCAACAGCGGCGGCTTCGCGAGCAGCCAGCCGGCCGCCATGACGACGACCGACAGCGCGAAGACGATGAAGCCGAGCCAGTCGTCGGTGTCGCGCGAGGTGTACATCTGGTTGAGCTTGCGGAGCGCCCCCGTCGTCAGCACGAGCACGACGTGGACGAAGGTGAATGCGACGAAGAACAGCATCACGGGGTAGTGCAGGGCACGCGCCGACTTCTCGGTCGCCGGGTTCGCGAGGCGCCCCTCGACGGGCCACACCGACGACAGGCGCAGGCCGGTGAGGATCGCGAGCGGCGAGGCGATGAACACGATCGCGAAGTACGCCAGCTGCTGCAGCGCGTTGTAGACGATCCAGGAGTCCTCGGTGGGCCAGTCGAGCGACGCGTACTGCAGCGCGGCCGAGATCGCGTTCGGCACGACCGCCCAGTCGGTCGGCACGATGCGCAGCCACTGGCCGGTGGCGAACAGCAGCACGACGTAGCTGACGCCCGTGAGCACCCAGAGCGCGTCGACCCAGAGGTGGAACCACAGCCAGATGCCGAGGCGACGCGGCGGTCGCTTCGTGCGCGGCCAGCGGGAGTTGTCGCGCGTCCAGAACCCGGGGGGCCGACGCTTCGAGCGCAGCTCGAGGCCCGTCTTCACGAGCAGCACGAGGAAGAACGCGTTGAGGAAGTGCTGCCAGCCCAGCCACGCCGGGATGCCGACCGGCGTGCCCTCGGGGGGCGGAACGACACCGGGATACTCGGCGATGAAGTCCTCGACCGCCGGGATGCCCCGCAGCATCCGCGCAACGACGACGGCGATCACGAAGACGACCAGGGCGATCGCGGTGCCCCACAGCACGCGCGTGCGCTGCGCACGCCACCACTCGGCGGCACGGGAGGGCTTCGTCTGGGTCACGGACAACGACGATATCGCCGTCGGCTGGATACCGAGGACACGACGTGTCGCGCCGCGTCACGCGGTGCCCGCCCGATGGCCGACCTATGCTGGGCCGATGCTGAGGGATCTCGCCGCCGGGGCACGGACCCTGTTCCGGGGCTTCGGGTTCTGGAGGGTCGACCCGGGCGTCATGCTGCTCGGGCTCGTGCCCGCCGCCATCGTGTTCGCCGGGCTCGTGTGGGGACTCGTCGCGCTCGGCATCGGCCTGCCCGGGCTCGTCGACTGGGCGACGCCGTTCGCGGAGGGGTGGCAGGAGTTCTGGCGCAACGCGTTCCGCGCCCTCGTCGCCGTGGTCGTGTTCGCCGGGGCGGCCGTGCTCGGTTTCGTCACGTTCACGGCACTCACCCTCATCGTCGGCGACCCCTTCTACGAGCGCATCTGGAAGGCGGTCGAGGCCCACCTCGGCGGCGACGTCCCCGCCGAGGGTCCGAGCTTCTGGAGCGGCGTGCGCGGCGGGCTCGTGCTGCTCCTGCAGGGCCTGCTCTCGGCCGTCGTCGTCGCGGCCGTCGGGTTCGTCCCGGTCCTCGGGACGGTGCTCGCGGCGGTGCTCGGCGCGGTGCTCACCGGCCGCATCCTCGCCCGGGAGCTCGCGGCGCGCGCACTCGACTCCCGCGGACTCACGTACGCGGATCGACGCGCGCTGTACCGGCGCCATCGGTGGCGGCTGCTCGGGTTCGGCATCGCGACGCAGCTGTGCTTCCTCATCCCGCTCGGCGCGGTCGTGGCCATGCCCGCCGCGGTCGCGGGCGCCACCATGCTGGCTCGGACGATGCTCGCCGAGACCTGATCCGGGCGACCCACGAGGAATTCCTCGCGCGTGTGCATCCGATCCGGGTGTTCGGACGGAAGTACATGGTGACGGGGGTCCCGGTCCCTTCGGGGGATCGGACCGGGAACCCCCATCACCCGTCAACGCACCCTCCTCGCAACCGGGGTGACGGTACGCGAACCGCGGATGCCGCGGGCCGAGACGAGCGGCCCGCGGCATCCGCCCGTCTCGGGTCGGCCGCCGGCTTGACAGCCGCGATCGCGCGCGGAAGGCTCCGAACGAGCCATCCGTCGACGAACGCGCGGGCAGGGGGCCGGGATGCGGGGCAGCGAGCGTGCCGGACGCGACCGCCGTCCGAGCGCGGGGAGCCGGCGCCACGAGACCCGGTGGATCGTCGCCGCCCTGTGCACGGGCACGATCCTCAGCGCGCTGAACTCCGGGATGGTCGCGGTCGCGCTCAGCACCCTGCGGCGCGCGTTCGCCGTCGACGTCGCGACGGTGACCTGGGTGATCTCGGCGTTCTACCTCACGTCGGCGGTGCTGCAGCCGCTGATGGGGCGACTCGCCGACCGGTACGGCCCGCGGCGCGTGTTCGCCTTCGGCATGGTCACGATCATCGTCGCGGGCGCCCTCGGACCGTTCGCGCCGAACCTCGTCCTGCTGTGCGCGGTCCGGGTGCTGCTCGCCGTCGGCACCGCCGCGGCGTTCCCGTCGGCCGCGGCCATGCTGCGCGCCATCTCGGCGACCGAAGGCGGCGACGGCCGCCGCCTCATCGCGCGCGTGCAACTGATCGACACCAGCGCCGCCGCGGTCGGGCCCGTGTTCGGCGGCCTGCTGATCGTCGGATTCGGCTGGGAGGCGATCTTCTGGATCAACGTCCCGCTCGCCGCGCTGGCGCTCGCCAGTACGTGGCTCCTCGCTCCCGCGGACCCGCCGCGGCAGCGGGTCCCGCTCCGGGCCACGCTGCGGGAGTCCGACATCCCCGGCGTGCTGCTGTTCGTCGCGACCGTCGTCGGGGTGCTGCTGTTCGTGCTCGAACTGCCCGACGGGCCGTCGTGGCCGCTGCTCGCCGCCGCGATCGTCGCCGGCGCGCTCTTCGCGTGGCGGGAGCTGCGCACGGCGACCCCGTTCATCGACCTCCGCCTCCTCGCACGCGACGTGCCCCTGCTGCGGGTGTACGCGCTGTTCGTGCTCGCGAACCTCGTGTTCTACTCCGCGCTGTTCGGGCTGCCCCAGTACCTCGAGGAGCACGCGGGATACCGCACCGACGTCGTGGGGCTGCTGCTGCTCCCGCTCGCGGCGTTCAACGTCGCCATGGCCCCGCTGGCCGAACGGCTGATCGACCGTCGCGGGCTCCGCACGACCCTCGTCGTCGGCACGGCGGCGCTCGCGGCGGGAACGATGCTCCTGCCGCTGCTCGCGGCGACGACCTCGCCGGTTGCGGTGCTCGCGGCGACCGCGGCGATCGGCATCCCCTACGTGCTCGTGCTCGTGTCGATCACGCAGTCGCTCACGGCGGCGTCGCCGCCCGGGCACGCCGGCCAGGCCGCGGGCCTGTTCCAGACCGCGCGTTCGCTCGGCAGCACGGCCGCGGGCGTCGTCGTGGCGCTGTCGTTCACCGGCGGCACCGACCCCGCGGAGTGGTCGCTGCTCGCGGCGATCACGGCCGGGCTCGCGATCGTCACGCTCGTGGTGGCGGTGGCGTGGCGCGACCGGCGGGCGGCGAGTCCCGGCCGCTGAGCACCTCGTCGACCCAGCGCGGCACCAGGTCGCTCGCGAGTCCGAGTCGGCTCTCGTCGAAGAACTCGGTGATCTCGCTCGCGGCGAGGTTCAGCTCGAGCGTCGCCGCGCCGAACGCTCCGGCGGTGAGCACGAACCCGGCCGCGGGGTGCACCGCTCCGGACGTGCCGATCGCGACGAAGCGCTCGCACCCGACGAGCGCCGCGTCGATCTCGTCGAGCCCGTACGGCATCTCGCCGAACCAGACGACATCGGGGCGCAGCATCCGCTCGCCGCATGCCGGGCACGGCGGCTCGTCGACGAGGTCGCTCGGGGCCTCCGACCGCTGCTCGCACGCGAGGCATCGCGCACGGCCGATCTCGCCATGCATGTGCAGCACGCGGGTCGACCCGGCTCGCTCGTGCAGGTCGTCGATGTTCTGGGTGACGACGAGCAGGTCGTCGCCGAGCTCCGCCTCGAGCCGCGCGAGCGCATGATGCGCCGGGTTGGGGGCGACGGATGCCACGGCGCGGCGCCTGGCGTCGTAGAACCGCTGCACCGTGACCGGGTCGAGCTCGAACGCCTCGGGCGTCGCGACGTCCTCGACGCGGTGGCCCTCCCAGAGCCCGCCGGCGTCGCGGAAGGTGGGCACCCCGCTCTCCGCGGAGATGCCCGCGCCGGTGAGCACGACGAGCCGGATGCCGTTGAACGAGTCCACCCCTCGATTCTCCCGCGACGGCTCCCAGCCGACGGCGCTAAAGTGACGATCGCGGGGCCATCCAGGCTCCCGAACAGAGGACGCCACCGTGTCAGACAAGTCACCGAAGAAATCGTCCAGCAAGACCGCCGCCTCGCGCACGCTCAAGGAGAAGCGCGCCGACAAGAAGGCCAAGGTCGCCGGCCGCTCCGGCAACGACGTCACCGACGTCACGCACCGCAAGTAGCGGTCCGGTCCCCGACCGCGCACGGCAGGCACCCGATGGAGGGTGCCTGCCGTGTTCCATGCCCGGGTCGGTCGGGGTCAGGGCGCCGTGGCATCCGTCGCATGCCCGCCGAACACCAGCACCCGGGTCGGACCGAACGGGAACGACGGCACCCGCACGAGCTGCACGTCATCGCCGTCGAACCCCGCGTCGGCGAGCGCGCTGCCGGTGTCGCGGTCCCAGTGGCAGTTGTGGCAGAACCGGGAGCTGAACGGCGTGACCGCGCGCTGCACCGCACGCTTGAACGTGCGCGGCGGGGCGACGACGTGGTCGACGAAGACGACCCGGCCGCCGGGCCTCAGCACGCGGCGCACCTCGGCGAGCGCGGCGGCCTGGTCGTCGACGGAGCACAGCACGTAGGTGCCGACCACCGCGTCGACGGAGGCGTCGGGAAGCGGGATTCGCTCGGCGACCGCATCGAGCACCTCGGTGCGGTGGCCCCATTCGCGCGCGCGGGTCGCAAGCTCGCCGCGGCGTTCCGCGTCGGGCTCGAGGCCGACCCATTCGACGTCGTGGTGGAAGGCGCCGAAGTTCTCGCCCTCGCCCGCGCCGATCTCGAGCACGCGCCCGCGGACGCGCCCGATCGCCTCGCGTTCGAGGTCGTCGAGGGCGTCGTCGGTGATGAGCTCGGGCCGCGCGTCGTCCATGCCGTCATGCGACCACGGTCGCCGGCGGCCGTCAAGCGGGCATGCCGGGCGCGCTGCTGCCCGACGATCCGGACACGCCCGGCCGGTCTCGTCACGGCATGATGGGCGCATGGGTTCGCTCGCTGACCTCCGTGCCGTCGCGGACGCGTTCGCCCGCGAATCGGCGGGTACGGATCCCGCTGCCTCGGTGCGGTCGGCGATCTGGCCGACCGCCGGGGCCGTCGTCGACCACCTCGGGAACATCCAGCGGTGGGCGGCGGAGCAGGTGCGCACCGGGGTACGCGCCGATCGGCGCGAGTTCCGCAGGCCCGACGGGGCGGATCGGGTTGCCTGGTTCCGGGAGGGCGCACGCGAGCTCATGCGCGTGCTCGACGGATCCGACCCCGACCGTCCGGTCCCGGTCCTCTACGGCGCCGACGGCACCGTTCGCTTCTGGCAGCGGCGGATGGCGCACGAGGCCGCCAAGCACCTGTGGGACCTGCGCTCGGCGATCGACCCGGATCCGCGATTCCCGTTCGAGGTGGGGCACGCCGGCCGGGCCGACGCGATCGACGAGTTCGGCGAGGTGTTCATGGCCGAGGCGCGGCGGCGCGGCATCCTGCCCCTGGCGGGCGAGGTCGCCCTCGTCGCGGCCGACTCGGGCGACTCGTGGCTCGTGTCGCCGGAGTGGGTGATGCGCCGCGTGGGACCCGAGGCCCCGACCGACGGCGCCCGCGCAGACGCTGCGGCGGCGGCCACGACGATCACCGGCGAGGTCGGCGACCTCGCACTGCTGCTCTGGGAGCGGGCCGACCTCGCGGCGCACGACCGCTTCCGGGTCGAGGGTGACGCCACCATGGCGACGGCGCTCGCGACGACGCCGGTGCACCTCTGACGACCGAGGTGCATATGCGCGGCTGACGGGAACCGGGTCGCCATCGATCGCGGGCCTTCGGCGATCGATGCACCTTCGCGGCGGCCCGGTACCGGAGTACCGGGCCGTCGCGGTCGGAACGGTGCGTCTCGATCTGGTCAGCGGTACCAGATGGTGGTCTCGGCGGGCAGCAGCGCGGCGTCGTCGATCGGACCGCTGGACAGCACCTGCTCGCGGTCGGCGAAGGCCGACGGCAGCGGGACGGGGGCATCGCCGAAGTTGGTGAGGATGGTCCAGCCGCCGGGGCGTTGGTAGGCGAGCAGGTCGGGGTGGTCGAGTGCGATCCAGGCGAGGTTCTCGGGGCCCTGGAGTTCGTGGCGGAGGGCGAGCGCACGCCGGTACATGGTCAGGGTGGAGTTCGGGTCGGCGGCCTGCAGGTCGACGGCGTACTGGGCGAACCATTCCGGTTGGGGCAGGTGGGCGGCGTCCGTGGGCCCGAACCCGTAGGAGGGGGCGTCGGCGGCCCAGGGCAGCGGGACGCGGCATCCGTCGCGGCCGATCTCGACGCCGGCGTTGCGGAAGAAGCTCGGGTCCTGCCGGGCGGTGTCGGGGATGTCGGCGACCTCGGGCAGGCCGAGTTCCTCGCCCTGGTACAGGTAGGCCGACCCGGGTAGGCCGAGCAGGAACAGCGTCGCGGCCCGCGCCCGCCGCAGCCCCCGCGCGGCGTCGACGGCCGGCGAGACCCCGCCGGAGAACAGCCACTGCTTGCCGATGTCGTAGCCGGCGGTGTCGTCGTCGGGCAGCCCGTACCGGGTGGCGTGCCGGATCACGTCGTGGTTGGAGAACACCCACGTGTTCGACGAGCCGGTCTCGGCGGCGAAGGCCATGTTGCGGTCGACGATCTCGTGGAACTCGGCCGCGTCGAAGTTCGCCCGGAGCAGGTCGAAGTTGAACGCCTGGCCCAGGCTGGTCGGGGCGGCGTACCGGTGCCGGCGGGTGGGTGCGACCCACGCCTCGGCGACCGCGGTGCGGGGCGGGTCGTACTCGTCGAACACGGCACGCCACTCGGCGTAGATCTCGTCGAGTTCCTCCCGGTCCCAGAGCGGGTGCGACCCGTCGCCGGCGAGCCTGGTCTGCTCCAGTTCGGCGTGCGAGCGCAACGGGTAGGTCAGGTCCTTCGCCAGCGCGTGCGCGACATCGACCCGGAACCCGTCCACACCACGGTCCGACCAGAACCGGATGGTGGCCAGGAAGTCATCGCGCACCTGCCGGTTGGCCCAGTTCAGGTCGGGCTGCTCCGGCGCGAACAGGTGCAGGTAGAACTGCCCGTCACCGACCGGCTGCCACGCCGACCCGCCGAAGATCGACTCCCAATCGCTCGGCGGCTCGCTGCGGTCCGGGCCCTCACCGTCACGGAAGATGTACCGGTCCCGGGCTGCGGACCCGGGCGGTGACGCCAGCGCCTCGCGGAACCACTCGTGCCGGTCCGAGGAGTGATTCGGCACGATATCGGCGATCAACCGGATCCCCGCGCCGTGCAACGCGGCGATCATCTCGTCGAAGTCGGCCAGTGTGCCCAGCTTCGGGTCCACATCCCGGTAGTCGTCGACGTCGTACCCGCCATCGGCCAGCGCCGACGGGTAGAACGGAGAGAGCCACACCGCATCCACGCCGAGCTCCACCAGGTACGGGATCCGGGCGGTGATCCCGCGCAGGTCGCCGATCCCGTCACCGTTCGCGTCGGCGAAACTGCGCGGATAGACCTGGTACACCGCGGCCTGCCGCCACCAGTCCGGATCGGCGGCCAGCACGGTCCCGGCATCGATCGTCGTCGGGCGAATGGTGGTCATATGAGTCGGGTTCCTTTCGAGAGGGGTCCGGAATTCGGGATATCGGTGGGCGGGCACGGGACGGCGCGGGACTCGCGGGCGGTCAGCCCTTGACCGCGCCCTGCGTCACGCCCTCCATCACCCAGCGCTGCGTGAACAGGTAGACGATGATCGCGGGCGCCATCGCCATGAGGTACGAGGCGAACGACACGTTGTAGTTGTTGCTGAACTGGGTCTGGAAGATGGATTGCACCACCGGGAGGGTCTGCTGCGCCGAGTCGGCGATGATGAGCGACGGCATCATGAAGTCGTTCCACGAGGCGAGGAACGCGAAGATCGCCACGGTCGCGCTCATGGGCGCGAGCAGCGGGAAGATCAGCTGGCGGAACGTCTGCCAGGTCGTCGCTCCGTCGATCCGGGCGCTCTCCTCGAGCTCGAGCGGGATCGAGCGGAGGAACGCCGTGAACAGCAGGATGCTGAACGACAGCTGGAACATGACGTGCAGGATCGTGACGCCGACCGGGTTCGCCAGCCCGGTCAGACCCGTGAGCTGGATCTGCGGGAGTGCCACGACGGGGAATGGCAGGAACATCGCCGCGAGCAGGTAGAAGAACGACCAGCGGAAGAACCTGCGGTCCCAGTTGCGGACGATCGCGTACGACGCGAGCGACGCGAGCAGCACCGTGCCGACGACCGTGCCGAGGGTGACGAGGAGCGAGATCGTGAACGCGACCGGGAAGTTGGTGAGCTCCCACGCCGCCGCGAACCCGGAGAAGTCGATCGGGTTCGGCAGCGAGAAGGCGTTGCCGTCCACCGCCTGCGACGTCGACTTCAGCGACATCGAGATCGTGACGTAGAGCGGGAGGATCACGGTCAGTGCGCAGAGGAACAGGATGACCATGGTCGACCAGTTCGTCCGCTCCTGCCCCACCCGGCCGCGACGGCGGCGGGCGGTGGTGGCGGGCGCCTCGTCGCGCTCGACCGCGCGCGGGGCCGTCGTTGCGACGGGCTTGGCTGCTGCCTGGGTCATGAGATCGCCGCCTTTCCGCGGGTGATTCGGAGCTGCAGTACGGAGATCGCGACGGCGATGATGAAGAAGATCGTCGCGTTGGCCATCTGGTAGGCGTAGTCGCCGCCCGTGAAGCCCGTGAAGATCGTCATCGCGATGCTGCGGGTCGACGTGCCGGGCCCGCCCTGGGTGAGGCCGACGATGACGTCGTACACGTTCAGGTAGTTCTTGAAGCCGAGGATCATGTTGATCACGACGTAGCCGGCGACGAGCGGCAGCGTGACGGACCAGAGCCGGTTCCAGGCGTTGGCGCCGTCGATGTCGGCGGCCTCGTACACCTCGCCCGGGATGGACAGGAGTCCGGCGATGTAGATGAGCAGCGTCGCCGGGATCGACTGCCATGCGGAGACGATGACGATCGAGAGCCAGGCGAGGTCGGGGTTGGCGAGGATCGACTCCGACAGCCACGGGATGCCGAGCGAGGCGCCGAGCGCCGGCAGCGAGTTCGAGAACAGGAAGTTGAAGACGTAGGCGATCACGATGCCCGAGATCACCATCGGGATCACGAACACGGCCCGGAGGCCGGTCTTCAACCGGATCCGCGAGGTCAGGCCGACGGCGAGCAGGAACGCGATGACGTTGACGAGCAGCACCGTTACGATCGCGAAGCCGAACGTGAACGTGTACCCGGCGAGGATCGCCGGGTCGGAGAACACCGCGATGTAGTTCGTGAACCCGATGAACTCCCACTCGCCGAACCCGATGAAGTTCGTGAACGAGTAGAAGATGCCGAGCACGGCGGGCACCGTGATGGCGAGCGTGAACAGCACGAGCGTCGGCACGAGGAACCAGTAGTAGATCGGCTCGACGCGGGTTCGGCCGCGCGTGTCGTGGGCGCTGCCCGCGAGGTGGTCGACCCGTCCGTGCTCGGCCTCGTCGACGAGCGAGCCGGCGGATGCCGCGGCGGGGGTGATGGGCGTGGTCATGTCGAATCCTCTCGTCGCCGGTCAGCCGCGAAGGGCGAGCCGGGCCCAGTCGGCGTCGATCGTGGCGAGGGTCGCGGGGATGTCGCCGCCCGTCGCCATGGTCTGGATGTAGTTGTCGATCGGGATGGTGAGCGGGATCGACCGGGACAGTCCCTGGTAGAAGGCGCCGTCGTCGTAGTACTCCTGCATCGGCAGGATGCGCTCGTCCGTGACATCCGCTGCCTCGGTCGTCGTGCCGAAGCCGAGGAACGCCGCGTTGTACTCGTCCATGACCTCCTGCTGCATGAGGTAGGACACGAAGGTGCGCGCGGCCTCCTTGTCGTCGCTCGCCTCGGGGATCCAGAGGGCGAGGTCGAGGTTGACGCGCACCTTGAGGTCGTCGGGGTCGTCGGTCACCGGCAGCGGGAAGGTCGCGAGCTCGAGGTCGGGGGCGGTCTTCGCGATCTCGCCGAGCGCCCACGGCCCCTGCATGTACATCGCGCCCTCGCCGTTCGCGAAGGCGACGTTGCCGTCGCCGTAGCCCCGGCTCGCGGCATCGTCGTTGGAGTAGTCGGCGAGCTGCTTCATCTGCTCGCTCGGTCGGAGGACGTCCTTCTGGAACGACGCCGGGGAGTCGGGGCCGACCTCGGTGCCGAGCTCGTCGAGCTGGTCGACGAAGTCGGCGACATCCATCTGCCCGCCCGCGCTGTAGTCGAAGAGCCCCTGGCCGAGCGTCCACGGGTCCTTGAAGGTGCTGTAGATCGGGGTGACGCCGGCGGCCTCGAGCTCGTCGCAGATGGCGATGAGCTCGTCCCAGGTGGTCGGCACCTCGATGCCGTGCTCCTCGAAGATCTCGACGTTGTAGATGACGGATGCCGCAGCGACCGAGTACGGCAGCACGCTCGTGCGACCGGGGTAGGTCGAGTACTGGTCGACGAGGTCCTGCACCTCGGGCCGGATGCGGTCGGCCTCGGGCATGTCGGAGAGGTCGGAGAGCGCGCCGCGCTCCATGAACCGCGCCATCTCGTAGTTGTAGTTGAGCAGGCCGACGTCGGGCGGGTTGCCGCGCAGGAAGCCCGCCGAGAGGTTCGACGCGGTGTCGAGCGTCACGCGGACGTCGGACTGCTCGCTGTTGAACTCGCGGACGAGGTCGCGGAAGAAGGGGATCGCCTCGGGCTTGGACATGTGGAAGGTGATCTCGGCCGGGCCGCTACCCGCGATGCTCGCGCAGCCCGACATGGCGAGCGCGGCGCCGAGGATGCCGGTGACCGCGAGCGCGGATCGTGCCGGCCGCCGTCGGGGGCGTGGGCCGGTGGTACTGGTTCGGTGAGGCACGTCCTCGTCTCCTCTGGTCCGTACCGTCGCCATCGATCCGGAGTGTCGACGGTGACGGAAGTAAATATAGGATGTAGATTTACTTGTTGTCGTAAATAATGACCGAGGACCACGGAGGTGTCAAGAGTTGGATGGGAAAGGCGCGGCGACCTCGCCGCAGGTGCTGCGTCGGCTGAACGCACGGCGCGTGCTCGAGCACGCGTGGCGATGCGACGCGTTCACCGCGACCGACGCCATGGCAGCGACCGGCCTCACGCGGTCCACCGTGATCGGCGTGTGCGACGAGCTGGTGGCGCAGGGTTGGCTCACCGAGCTCGACGATGCGCGCGCCTTCGGGTCCTACACCAAGGGCCGCCCCGCGCGCCGGTATGCGCTCCGCGACCGCGCGGCCCTCGTCATCGGCGTCGACGCGGGATTCGACCACGTGTCCGCCACCGTCGCCGACCTCCGCGGAACCCCGCTCGCCCGGCGGGGCGTCGCCATTCCGGCGTCCGGGCCCGAGCGCATCGAGCCGCGAGCGGACGCCGAGCAACGTCGGTCGCTCGCCCGCGACGTCGTCCGCGGCGCGCTCGCCGATGCCGGCGCCGACCCGTCGACGGTGCTCGCGATCACCGTCGCCGTGCCCGCACCCGTCGACCGTCACGGCGACTCCCCCGCCGACGACTGGTTCTGGAGTACGGTCAACCCGGGCTACGCCGGGCTGTTCCGGGGCACCGCGCCGCTCGTCGCCGTCGAGAACGACGCCAACCTCGCCGCGATCGCGGAGCGATCGGCGGCCGACGGCGAGGGTCGCGACGTCGACTCGCACATCTCGCTCATCCTCGGCGAAGGCATCGGCGCCGGCCTCATGATCGACGGGCGCCTCGTGCGCGGCCGTCGCGGATGCGCGGGCGAGCTCCGCTTTCTCGACTACGTCGAGGGCGTCGGCTCCGCGGACGGCCTCGCCCTGCTCGCACGCCGCTGGGCGGTCGACGCCATCCGATCGGGCCTTCCGGCCGACAGCGCACTGGGCCGGCTCGATCCCCAGTCGCTCGACGAGTCCGACGTCCACGGCGCCGCGTCGGCGGGCGACCCGGCCGCGGTCGACATCGTCGACCGGCTCGCGGCGCGGCTCGCGCGGATCTGCCTCGTGCTCGGCGACCTGCTCGACGTCGACCGCGTCATCGCCGGTGGGGCGGCAGCGACCTCGCTCCCGCTGGTGATCCAGCGCGCCGCGGCGATCCTCGACGCCAGCGACGATCCCGCCGTGCCCGAACTGCGCACCTCGCGACTCGGCGCCGAGTGCGTCACGACCGGGGCGATCGAGCACGCGCTCGACCTGCTGCGGGAGCAGGCGCTCGACCTCGCGCCGGCGACGCCCGGGGCGGCCTGAGCCGGCCGCTCGTCGGTCAGGCCGGTCCGAGCCCGACGCGGTCCGGCACGGCGGTCACGACGTTCGGCAGCCAGTCGTGCACGTCAGGCCAGGCGCGCGCCGTCGGCAGCCCCCGGATGAGCGCCGCGAGCGACGCGTCGCCCGGCGCCCACGGGATGACGCGGTTCGGCGACGCCGAGGCGAGCACGCCGAGCCACCAGTGCAGCCAGGTGCCGCGGATGGTCTCCGGCTCGAGCACGACGTAGTAGTCGGGGACGCGGATCTCGCGCCGGTCGACCGCGTCGACCAGCTGCTCGATCTCGAGCTGCAGCACGCCGAGCGTCGAGCGCTCGTCGTAGAACTCGACCCACGCGGATGCGACGTGGCCGAGCGGGTCGCGGTCGTGCACGACGTACGGCGCCTGCGACGTGGTGGTCCACGTGACGACCTCGGCGTCGGTGGCATCCGTCATCGCGGCGAACGTCGCGGTCTCGACGTTCGGCAGACCTGCGAGGGACGTGATCGCGGTCGTCGCCTCCTCGCCGACGACGACCAGGGTGGTGCTTCCCGGTGCCTCCATTTTCGGATTCTACGTCCGTTCCGACGCGGTCCGGCTGGGATGGGCCCAGCGCGTCGGCGACCGGGGTCAGCGGCAGCGCGCGGCGAGGTCGATGAGCTCGTCGGAGGGACGCCCGTACAGCCACTCGCCGCTGCCGTCGCCCGTGTAACCCATGCTGATCGCCCAGGCCGTCGCCCACGCCTCGTTGTCGACGTAGGCGAGCTGGTCCGACACGATCTCCCCGTGGCACCTGCCGGTCATGGCGTGGCCGACCTCGTGCGCGACGAGGGCGCGCACGCCGGGCGCGTCCCAGAGCTCGGCGACGCTGTCGCTGAATCCGATCGTCGCGATCCCGCCGCCGGTGACGTCCCAGACGGCACTGCCCCCGTAGGTCCCGCCCATGCCGAAGCCCGACACGGTCGGCGCCCAGTCGAACTCGAGCAGCACGCCGTTCGCGAGCTCCCTCGCGAACGCCTCGACCTCCTTCCGGCGGTCGTAGAGCGGACCGGCCTTCTCCGCCTCCTCCGCCGCGTGCGTGGCGACGAGCGCATCCGCGGCCGCGAGGTAGCGCACGACCGCGTCGACCGCGTCGGCGTTCCAGTCGTCCGCGGCGCCCACGAGCGCGGTCGCCTCCCGGAGCGCCAGACGCTCGAGGTTCCGAGCGGACTCGTACTCCGCCTCGAGGTCCTCGGCCGCGAGCGGGATCGCCGCGAGCACCTCGTCGGCGGCCTCGTCCGTGTCGGCCGCGGCGGCCTGGAGTTCATTTGTGGCGGAGTCCAACTCGCTCGCGTGCCGCTGCAGCCGCTCCGCGTCGGCGTCGAGGCGCTCGGCCGCGTCGTCGAGGGCGCGGGGTCCGTCGGCGCCGGGTTCGCCCGGTTCGACCTCGGGTGCGATCTCCGGGATCGCCTCGGCTTCGTCGAGCTCCTCGGCGACCTCGGCCGCGGCGTCGGCGAACCCGGACCCGGCGTCCGCGCCGACGTACTCGTCCGGGAGGTCGCCGACGTCCTTCGCCAGCGCCGCCACTGCCGATGCGTCGTCCGCGGCCGCCTCGAGGTCGTCCTGCGCGCTCGTGACGGCCTCAGCGGCGGCGGCATGTGCGGCGACCGCCGTCGCATGGCGACGCTCGGCCCCGGACTGCGCCGTCCAGACCCCGAGGGCGATCGCGACGACTGCCGCGACCGCCGCGAGCACCGCCGCGGCGCGGCGGACGGCGCGGCCGGAGACCCGGCGCGCCGGCTCGGTCGGGAGCGCCGACCGCTCAGGCACGTCGGAGGTGGACACCCGAGCAGTATCGCCCCGCAACCTGAGCGAGGGAACCGTCAGTGCGGCGGGGGTCTCGAGACGCGTCGCCTTCGACGGCACTCCTCGATCCGCGGCGGCGTCAGCCCGCGAGCCGCACGAGGTCGGAGGCCGCGTCGAGCCCCTCCCGCACCTCGGCGAACGGGGCGCCGCCGACCGTGAGCACCTGCCACGCGGCATCCGCTCGCCGCACCTCGGAGATCGCGAGGTTGTCGAGACGCGGATAGTGGCGGGCGTCGTGGCCGCTCAGCTCGGCGAGCACGTGGCGGATGAGCGTGCCGTGCGCGACGGCGAGCACGCGTGCACCGGCGTGCTCGGCGGCGATGCGCTCGAGGGCGCGGACGCCGCGGGGGCCGACGTGCTCGTCGAGTTCCTTGCGCGGGAACGCGCGGCCGGGCCACCGCACGTCGATCTCGGCGACGAGCGTGCCCTCGGCGGCGCCGAAGTCCTGCTCGACGAGGTCGTCGTACGCGCCGGCGACGGGCAGGCCGATCCCGCGGGCCAGGATCTCGGCCGTCTCACGCGCGCGGCCGAGCGTCGAGCTGACGACGACGTCCCAGTCGGCCCGGTCGAGCAGCGCGGCGGCGGCCTCGGCCTGCGCGCGACCGGTGTCGTTCAGCGGGATGTCGGTGCGGCCCTGCATGAGCCCGTTCAGGTTCCAGTCGGTCTGTCCGTGGCGGACGAGGGCGAGGCGCATGGGCCCAAGCCTAGGCGGGGGCGGCTGGGCGGATGCCGCGTGGGAACTCGACGCGGGGTTACCGGGTCGGTCACACGGCGCGCGCTCGTCCTCGGCGGTACGGCCGACGTCCTGAGTCGGGACACGTGTCCCGTGACAGCGGGACACCGCGGCTGCGACGATGAGCGGATGACGCTCGCCTCCAGCCGCATCGCGACCGTCCTCGCACTCGTCGTGGCGGCGGTCGCTGCGGCCGGGGCGATCGCGATCGACGTGCGCGTGCTGCCCGAGCACCCGGATCCCCCGATGTCGTCGGGCTGGTCGGGGGTGCTGCCGGGGGTGGCGATGCTCGTGCCCGGCGCCCTGCTCATGTGGCGGCTGGCGTGGCATCCGATCGCCGTCGTGCTCACGGGGTTCGGCACGCTCTGGGTCGTCGACGGGCTCGCCTCGGCCGCGGTGAACCTCGCCTGGTACGAGGATCGCGACGCGTGGTGGGCCGTGCCGGCGTTCTGGTTCTTCACCCGGCTGGGGTCGGTGCTGCTCCTGCCGATCGTGCTGCTGCTCCTGCTCTTCCCCGACGGCCGGCTGCGGCCCGGCGGCTGGCGGATCGTGTCGATCATCGCGCTCGCGCTGGCGCTCGTCATGCCGTTCGCGTTCCTGTTCGCCCCGGTCGACGCGCTCGCGGCCGACGACGCCGCCCGGACCGACCTGCTCGCTGCGTTCGACCGGTCGCTCCTCACGATCCCGTTGACGGATGCCGCGTGGGCGGCGATCCTCGCCGCGGCCCTGCCGTGCCTGGCCGCGAGCCTCGTGCTGTCGCTGGTCGTGAGCGTGAGCCGACGCTTCGGCGCGAGCCCGGAGGAGCGCGCGCAGTTGCGCTGGCTCGTCTGGTCGGGCGTCGTGTTCGTGGGCGCGCTCGCGATCTACCCGCTCCTGCCGACGGCCGTCGTCGACGTGCTGCTCGCCGTGACGATCGGGCTCATGAGCGCGTCGGTCGTGGTCGCGGTCGCCCGGTACCGGCTGTACGAGATCGACCGGCTGCTGTCGTGGACGCTCGTCTACGCGGTGCTCATCGCCGCCATCATCGTGGTCGACGTGCTCGTGGTGCTGCTCGTCGGCAGCGCGATCGACGACCGCGTGGCCATGCTGCTCGCGGTGGTCGCGGTGACGGTCGCCTACGCGCCGCTTCGCGGGCGGATGTTCGCGTTCGCGAGCCGTCTCGTGAACGGACGCCGCACCGACCCGTACGCCGTCGTGTCGTCGCTCGGGGACCGGCTCGACCGCTCGATCGACACCCGTGCGCAGCTCGGCGACCTGGCCGAGGCCGTCGCCGAGGCGTTCGCGTCGCCGTACGTGCGCGTCGAACTCGACCGTCCGGCCGGCACCTCGGCGGAAGCCGAGCCGCTCGTCGCCGAGCACGGCGCGCCGACCGAGCACCCGGTCGACATCCCCATCGACCACGGCGGGCAGGTCATCGGCCGCATCCGCATGGAGCCGGGCCGGCGTCCCGTCGTCTCCGAACGCGACCGGCGCCTGCTCGGCGACCTCGTGCGGCTCGCCGCCGCGGCGATGCGCAACGCCGAGCTCGGCCGCGAGCTGCAGGCGATCCGGGAACGACTCATCGTTGCTCGCGAGGAGGAGCGCTCGCGCCTGCGCCGCGACCTGCACGACGGACTCGGGCCGCTGCTCGGCGGCGTGAAGCTGCGCCTCGAGACGGCCCGCAACCTCGCGACGCGTGATCCCGCTCGCTCGCTCGCGCTCGTCGACGCCGCGATCGAGGACCAGTCCGGAGTCATCGACGAGATCCGCCGCATCGTGCACGACCTGCGGCCGCCCGCGCTCGATGACCTCGGCCTCGTGCGTGCGCTGCAGCAGCAGGCGGAACGCCTCACGGGCGCCGAGGTCGTCGTCCGCGTCGAGGGCGACCTCCCGCGCGACCTGCCGCCCGCGGCCGAGGTCGCGGCGTACCGCATCGCCTCGGAGGCGCTCACCAACGCCCGCCGCCATTCGGGCGCGGCGAACGTGCTCGTCCGCCTCGAGCACGACGAGCGGATGCTGCGCCTCACCGTCCGCGACGACGGCACCGGCATCCCGGCCGACGCCGTCGGCGGCGTGGGGCTCCGGTCGCTCCGGGAACGGGCCGTGGAGCTCGGCGGCACGCTCGAGCTCGCCGTGGCGGACGGCGGCGGCACGCTCGTCCGGGCGACGCTCCCGCTCGCTGCGGCGCCCCGCAGCGTCGAGGTCCGCACCCCCTCCGCATCTCCCGATCCGACCCCCGAGACCACCGAGACCCCCGAGACCCCAGTGGAGGCACCCGCCGATGCCTGACGACCCGATCCGCGTCATCCTCGTCGACGACCACCCCGTGTACCGCGACGGCCTCGCGATGCTGCTCGAGTCGCTCGACGGCGTCGACGTCGTCGCGACCGCCGCCGACGGCGAGGAGGCGCTCGCGGCCGCTGAGACGTCCGAGTCCGACGTGGTCGTCATGGACGTGCAGATGCCGAAGCTCGACGGCATCGCGGCCACGCGCGAGATCGTCGCACGACATCCGCACCTCGCGGTGGTCGTGCTCACGATGTCGGAGGACGACGAGACCGTGTTCGCGGCCATGCGCGCGGGCGCCCGCGGTTACCTCGTCAAGGGTGCGAGCCAGCACGAGATCCGCGCGGCCATCGACGCCGCCGCGCGCGGCGAGCTCGTCTTCGGCGCCGCGATCGCGCGCCGCGTCGCGGAGTTCTTCGCCGCCGGCCCCGCGACGGCGCCGGCCGCCGCGGTGTTCCCGCAGCTCACGGCGCGCGAGCGCGAGGTGCTCGACCTGCTCGCCGCAGGCCGCTCCAACCCGCAGATCGCGCAGGCGCTGTTCCTGTCGCCCAAGACGGTGCGCAACAACGTCTCGAACATCTTCGCGAAGCTCCAGGTCGCCGACCGCGCCGAGGCGATCGTGCGCGCCCGCGACGCGGGCCTCGGTCGCGCCTGACCGCACCCGGCGCTCCGGCCAGTCGGATGTCCCGGGCGCGAGTCGGGACATCCGCGGGACGCCGCACCCTGTGGGCCCGGGTCGCCCGCCCGGGAATCTGGGATCACCGAATGATCCCGCTCCCGAAAGGCACCGACATGGACTTCTCACCCGCCACCACCACCGAGCCGGCCGCCGCCGCAACCGCAACCGCGTCCGGCCCGCACGAGCCCGCGCCCGGCGCGGCATCCGTTCGCCCGAAGCGCCCCCGGATCACCTCGACCGAGCTCGGCCCGATGCGCCCGAACCGGCTGCAGCGCCTCGGCGGCCTCGGCCTCGTCGCCGCACCGCTGCTGTTCACCGGCGGCATGCTCACCTCGCCCGAGCAGACCGGGCCCGGCACCGCCGGGTACATCGAATCCCTCGCGGCCGACCCGGCGCTCAGCCTCTGGTCGGCGAACCTGCTGCACTACGGCTGGGTCGCGCTCGCGTTCGGCGCGATCGCGTCGCTCGGACTGCTGCGCGGCGCTCCGGGCCGCGTGTTCCTGTCGATCGCGGCGGTCGTGCTCGCGTTCGGCTCGATCCAGATGTCGGGCCTGCTGCTGTCGGACTGGTTCCTGATCAGCGCCGGCAACACCCTCCCGATCGAGGACGCCGTCGCGATGGACTCCACCGCGAAGGAGTGGACGTCGGCGATCTGGCAGTACACCGGCATGGCCGGCGGACTCCTCGGCATGGGCCTGCTGTCGCTCGCCCTCGCCCGCGCCAAGGCGATCTCGTGGTGGATCGCGCCGCTCGGCTTCCTGCCGTGGATCGTCCCGGCGTTCGGCCTCGGCCCCGTCGGCGTGTTCGCGGCACTCGCCTGCTACGCCCCGCTCCTGGTCGCGGGCGTGCGGCTGGTCGCCGCGCGCTGACGACGTCGACGGATGCCACGGGGCCCGCGGTGCACGCGCACCGCGGGCCCCATGGCGTGGGCACGGCACTCGCCCGCAGGTCGACCCGGTCACCCGGCCAGCGCCGGGAGGAACCGCGTCCACGCGCGCCGTCGTTCGCGACGCGGATCGAAGGCGACGCGGTCGTCGGCGTCGATGACCAGCGTCGCACGGCCATGCTCGCCGTAACGGGGCCATGCGCCATCCGGTGCGACGCCCTGCGCGAAGCGCACCCACATCGCCCGCATCCGCTCGCCGGCCGCGGCGTACGCCTCGGTGCCGCCCAGCGCGGTCATGAGCCTCGCCAGGGCCAGGTCGGTCCGGCCGAAGAGGGCGAACATCTCCACGCCGTGCGTCGCGTCGAGGCCGAGCACCTCGAGCAGCCGCGGTGCCACGTCGAAGCGGTACGACCACGTGGGGGCGTATCGCGAGTGGAAGTCCGCGACCCTCGTGCTCGGGAACCAGAAGCCGAAGTCACCGCCGAAGTCGGCGGCGGGGCGCCGGGCGGGCAGGCCCGGATAGGCCGCTCGCATGCTCGCCCGAGCGCCGACGGGCGCTCGGGCGAACAGCGACTCGATCCGCGCGGGCGTTCGCGGCAGGATGTCGACCCGGCCGCGGAAGATGGCGCCCTCCCGGTCGTTGGTGCCGATGATGAGCGGAACCCGGTGGGCGGTGCCGTCGCGGAACGCCCGCATCGGATGTCGCGGCAGCAACGCCCCGTCGACCACGGGCGCGAGGCAGAAAATCCCGGGGTCTGCGTCGGGCGTGCGCACCTGCAGGATGGCGCAGGCGGCGACGAGGTCGTCGGGCGCGGCCGAACCGAGCAGCTCCTGCGGCGTCCGGGCGGACGTCCCGGTATCCGGCCCGCGGTGGACGTCACGCCGCTCACGCGTCGCGACCACGCCGCGGAGGATGCCGACGAATTCCCCCGCCCACCGCGCGGTCAGCGAAGGCGCGTAGACGGCGTTCGGCGGCGGGCTCTGGACGATCGCCCGCGCGAACAGCCCGCGCGCCGACGGGGTGGCCATGAGCGTCGTCACCGCGTTGCCGCCTGCGGATGCGCCGAACACGGTGACGTTGTTCGGATCGCCGCCGAACGCGTCGATGTTCTCCTGCACCCAGCGGAGCAGGGCCACTTGGTCGCGGAGCCCCAGGTTGCTCTCGAACGGGCGTTCCGGCGTGGAGTAGCGGGTGAAGTCGAGGTACCCGAGCGGCCCGAGCCGGTAGTTGAAGCTCACGTAGACGATTCGCCCGTCGCGAACGAACCCCTCGCCCTGCCCGGAGAAGTCGCGGGACGAACCGACGCTGTATCCGCCGCCGTGCAGGAACACCATCACGGGCAACGGCGTCGAGGCCTCGTCGTCCCACACGGGTGCATGCACGTTGACGGTCAGGCAGTCCTCGTCGGCGCGGATCGCGGCGGACGGCGAGTGGACCAGCGGGTTGCGGATGGCCTGCGGTGCGACGGGCCCGAAGTCGGCGGCGTGCCGGATGCCCGCCCACACGCGTGCCGCGACCGGAGCGGCGAACCGCAGTGGTCCGACGGGCGCGGCCGCGTACGGAATGCCTCGCCAGGCGAGCAGCCCGCGTTCCCGCACGCCGCGCACCACACCACCGGAGACCCGCACGTCCACCGTCTCGTCGTCGTGCCGCCGGCGGCGTCGGATCATCCCGTCTCGCTGCCCACCCGTCCACCCCACTCCGCCGGCGGCGCATCCGCAAGGCATTGACACCCCCGACGGCGGCGCGCGAGATTGGGGCGCGGAAGGGAGCACCCGTGGGAATCCTCGCAGTCGACCTGTTCATCACGCTCGACGGCGTCTACCAGGCGCCGGGCGGCCCGGAGGAGGACCGCGAGGGCGGCTTCGAGTACGGCGGATGGCAGGCACCGTACCTCGACGACGAATCCGGCTCGGTCATCGGCGCGGGCATCGACCGGCTCGACGCGCTGCTGCTCGGCCGGCGGACCTACGACATCTTCGCCGACTACTGGCCGAAGCACCTCGACACGCAGGTCGGTGCGAAGTTCGATCAGGTCCCCAAGTTCGTCGCGTCGCGCACGCTCACTGATCCGTCGTGGTCCGGCACGACGGTGGTGACGGATGTCGCGTCCGAGGTGCCGGCGATCAAGGAACGCTTCGAAGAGATCCACGTCATCGGCAGCGGCGACCTGGCGCGGTCGCTGCTCGCGGCCGACCTCGTGGACCGGCTCAACCTCTACCTCTACCCGATCGCGTTCGGGACCGGGAAGCGGCTCTTCGGTCCGGGAACGGTCCCCGCCGCCTTCACGCTCGCGCAGCAGCCGATCGTGTTCCCGAAGGGGGCGATCGCGCTCGTCTACGAGCGCGCGGGCGTGCCGGTCACCGGCATCCAGATGACCGAGTGAGGCTCAGTCGAGCTCCTGGAAGAGCGTGAGCTGCAGCCGGGCCGGGCCTCGCAGCCGCGCGTTGACCGAGCGCCACGGGGTCTCACGGGCCGACGCCTCGAGTTCGGCGCCGGCTTCGACGAGTTCGTCGGTGACGGACGCCGTGTCGTCGACCTCGAGCGCGACGCGAAGGTGATCGCTGCGCCCGCCGTCGGTCTCGACGCGGTCGATGAAGCGCACCTGCGCCGGGTTCGACAGCTCGAGCGTCGCGCGCCCGGCGTCGAGGATGACGACCTCGGCGCCGTTCGGCCCGCTGTACGCCTCCGACTCGGGCATGCCGAGCACGTCGCGGTAGAACCGCAGCGCCGCCTCGAAGTCGTCGGCCTCGACGACGAGCCGCAGCTGGCGCACCCGTCCCTGACCCTCGCCCATGGTGCTCCCCTCGGTCAGCCGCGCAGCAGCCCGCGCAGCGTCTGGATCGTGTCGGCCTCGGCGGCCGGCTTGTCGTCTCGGTACCGCTTGACGCGGGCGAAGCGCAGCGCGACTCCGCCCGGGTATCGCGTCGACCGCTGCACGCCGTCGATCGCGATCTCGACGACGGTCACCGGCTCGACGAACACCGTCGAGGCGGTGCGCCGCGTCTCGATCTCGGGGAAGCGCTCGGTCTGCCACCGCAGCAGTTCGTCGGTGAGGCCCTTGAAGGTCTTGCCGACCATGACGAATCCGCCTGCCTCGCCGAACTCGCCCGTCGGATCGAGCGCTCCGAGGTGCAGGTTGGACAGCCAGCCGGTGCGGCGCCCCGAGCCCCATTCGGCGCCGAGCACGACGAGGTCGTAGGTGTGCACGGGCTTGACCTTGATCCAGCTCGATCCGCGGCGGCCCGCCGCATAGGGCGAGTCGACGCCCTTCACGAGCACGCCTTCGTGCCCGGCCGCGAGCGCGTCGCGCGACACGCGCTCGGCGGTCTCTGCGTCGGCGGTGATCTCGCCCGGAATGCGGTTCGGCCCGGCGATCCGCTCGAGCTCGGCCAGTCGGCCAGACAGGGGCTCGTCGAGCAGGTCGCGCCCGTCGACGTGCAGCACGTCGAAGAACCACGGATGCAGCAGCACCTCGCGCGCGACGTCGGCCCCGAATCGGGCCATGGTGTCCTGGAAGGGTCGCGGCCCGCCGTCTTCGTCGAGCGACAGCGTCTCGCCGTCGAGGATCACCTCGCGGACGGGCAGGCCCCGCGCAACCTCGACCACCTCTGGCACGCGGTGGGTGATGTCGGCCAGGTTGCGGGTGAACACCCGCACGTCGTCACCGGAGCGGTGCACCTGGATGCGCGCCCCGTCGAGCTTGTACTCGACCGACGCCTCGCCGACCTGCGCGATCGCCGCGGCCGCCGTCGGGGCCGTCGCCGCGAGCATGGGCTGCACGGGGCGGCCGACGACGAGCCCGACCGCCTCGAGCTCGCCGGGCGCGCCCGCAAGCGCGAGCCGCGCGGTCTCGCCGAGGTCGCCCGAGAGCATGGCCGCCCGCCGCACGACCTCGCCCGGCCGGTCGGCGGCGCGCGCGATCGCGTCGGTCACGACACCCTCGAGGGCGCCGGTTCGCACCTCGCCGAGCAGTACCCGGGTGATGAAGTCCTGCTCACGCTCGGTGGCGCGCGACCCGAGCTCGCGCAGCGTCCGGGCGCGCGCCGCGGTCGACCCGGCACCGGATGCCGCGGCGAGCTGGTCGAGCGCGACGTCGAGGTCGGCGATCGTCAGCGACGCGGCATCCGCCGGTTCGCCCATCGCGCCGGACAGGCCGCGCCAGCCGACGCCCACACGCCCCTGCCGCGCCTTGCCGACGAGGAATCCGACCGCGGGCGCGATCTCGTCGGCGTCGAGTCGCGCGAGCAGTTCGGCGAGCGCATCGACCTTGGCCAGACGCGACCGCGTCGATGCGACGCGTTCGGCGGTCGCCACGAGCTCCTCGAGCAGCACGGGCTCATCATCGCACCGCCCGCCGACACCCGCACCGGGCCGCGAGTGCGGTACTACACCATCGCGGTGCGCCCGTCGGACATCACCGGCGAGATGAGCCCGAACGGGTTGCCCTCGGGGTCGGCGAGGTAGGCGACGCGGCCGACGCCCTCCATGTCCTCGGCGGGCTGGATCGCGGTGCCGCCGCCCTCGACGGCGCGGGCCACGAGGTCGTCGATGCTGCCGTCGACGCCGACGACGATGTTGCAGCCGTTCACCGGTGCGCCGGGTGCGGGAGCAGGGCCCTCGCGCTGGGTGAGCCCGCCGTTGATGCCCATACCGGGCTGCTCCGTCGTGTTGCCGATCGCGCCGTCGCCGGTCTCGATCGTCCAGTACGGCATGTCGCCGAACTGCGTGAACCGCCAGCCGAGCAGGTCGCCGTAGAAGTCGATCAGCTTCTGCGGCTCGGACGCGTGGATCTCGAAGTGCACGACGAGGTTGGCCATGATGCCTCCAGGTTGCGGGTCGAGCGTCGGCGCCCGGTCGATCGGATGCCACGCTCCGGATGCCGCACACGGTACGCCCGCCCGCCGACATCCCGCGACCCCCGGGGTTGACGGATGCCGCGGCATCCGCTGCAATATATTGCATGCCGCTGACCGACCCGGCACGATCCACCACGACAACCGGTCGACCCTCGGCCGGCTTGCTCCACCTCGACGACGACGAGGCCGCCACCCCCATCCCATCGCACCAAGGAGCACCATGGCCCTCGCCGACTTCCCCCGCCACCGGCTGACGTTCGGGCCGAGCCCGGTCCATCCGGTCGACCGCCTGAGCGCCCACCTCGGCGGCGCACGCGTCTGGATGAAGCGCGAGGACGTGAACTCCGGCTTGGCGTTCGGCGGCAACAAGACCCGCAAGCTCGAGTACCTCGTGCCCGACGCGCTCGCCAAGGGTGCCGACACGCTCGTCTCGATCGGCGGCGTGCAGTCCAACCACACGCGCCAGGTCGCCGCAGTCGCCGCGCACCTCGGCATGAAGGCCGTGCTCGTGCAGGAGCACTGGGTCGAGTGGCCCGACTCGGTGAACGACCGGGTCGGCAACATCATGCTGTCGCGACTCATGGGCGCCGACGTGCGCCTGTCGCCCGCGGGGTTCAGCATCGGCTTCCGCGAGTCGTGGAAGCAGGCGATCGCCGACGTCGAGGCCGCGGGCGGCACCCCGTACCCGATCCCGGCCGGCGCATCCGACCATGCGCTGGGCGGGCTCGGCTTCGCGAACTGGGCGCACGAGGTCGCCGCGCAGGAGGCCGAGCTCGGCGTGTTCTTCGACACGATCGTGGTGTGCTCGGTGACCGGCTCGACGCACGCGGGCATGATCGCCGGCTTCGCCGACCTCGAGCACGACTTCGGCGGGCGCCCGCGCCGCGTGATCGGCATCGACGCGTCGGCGAAGATCGACGAGACCCGCGACCAGGTCGCCCGCATCGCGCGGAATACCGCGGAGCTCATCGGCCTCGGCCGCGACCTGCGCGACGACGAGATCACCGTCCTCGAGGGCTGGGCCGGCGACCTCTACGGCATCCCCGTCGAGTCGACCGACGAGGCCATGCGCCTCACGGGCCGCCTCGAGGGCGTCATCCTCGACCCCGTCTACGAGGGCAAGTCGATGGCCGGGCTCATCGACCTCGTCTCGAGCCGCGACATCCCGAAGGACTCGAACGTGCTCTACGCGCATCTCGGCGGGCAACCTGCGCTCAACGCGTACTCGGGCCGGTACCACTGAGCCGAGCGGATGCCGCGCGCCCGGCGCCGGCGCTCCCGCTCTCCCCGCTCGCCCCGTTCGCCTCGCTCTCCCCGCCTCCCGGGCCCCGGCCCCCTCCCCCGTTCGCGAGGAGAGCCGGAAGCCCGGGCGGCTCGGTGCGAGGATGGGCGGGTGACCCGTGGCATCCGCTTCTCGTCAGACCCCGCCGACCTCGACCGCGAGCGCGTGCACCGCTGGCTGTCGGAGCACGCGTACTGGGCGCTCGGACGCACGCGTGAGGCGCAGGATGCCGCGATCGCGGGCTCGCGCAACTACGGCGCGTATGACGAGCAGACCGGCGAACAGCTCGGCTACGCGCGCGTCGTGACCGACGCCGTCACGTTCGCGTGGCTGTGCGATGTCATCGTCGACCCCGGGGCGCGCGGGCGCGGCGTCGGCGTGGGGCTCGTCGGGTTCGTGCTGGCCGACCTCGACCCGCTCGGGTTGAAGCGAATCGCGCTCGCGACCGGCGACGCGCACGGAGTGTACGAGCGATTCGGCTTCGAGCCGCTGTCGAACCCCGAACAGTGGATGGTGCGTGGGGTCAACGCGGTCGAGCGCTGACTGCCGACCGGCCCCTCCCCGCCCCGCGCGCACCCCCTTGCCGTCGGCATCCGGCGGTGCGAGCATGTGCGCATGCTGCGGATCGTGGGGGCGATCGGCCTCATCCAACTGGCGTTCAACGCGCTCGGGTTGAAGAAGGGGTATGCGGACGGGCTGTCGCCCGAGGTCCCGGGGTACCCGGTGCGCTCGGCCGACGAGATGCGCCGACGGCACTGGCTCGAGGGCACGGCGCTCTCGGCACCGACGGCGATGATGATCGTCCAGGCCGTCGCGGTGACGCTGCTGCTGGTGCGTCGGCGACCGCCGGTCGCGGCGGCCCGCACGCTCGGCGTGCTCGGCGCACTCATGAGCATGGGCTATCCGGTCGAGCGCATCTGGCGCGAGTCGTTCGTCGACCCCGATCCGAAGGTGACACCGCTCACCGCGGGCGGGTTCGTGCTCGCGTTGGCGATGGCGATCCTCGGCTGGTCGACCGGCCGCGGTGGGGGCCGCGCGCGCTGACGTCGTCGTCGGGGCCGGATAGTGTGGCCACACTCGGCAGCAACGGCACGAACGGAGTGGTGGGATGCACGCGACGGATCTCGATGTCGTCATCGTCGGCGGCGGAAGCGCGGGCCTCAGTGCCGCGCTGATGCTCGGGCGCTCGCGCCGTCGCGTGCTCGTCGTCGACGGGGGTGCCCCGCGCAACCGGGTCGCCGGCCACATGCACGGCGTGCTGGGTCGCGACCACTCCTCGCCGCTCGACCTGCTCGCCGCGGGCCGCGCCGAGCTGACGCGCTACGACGACGTGACCGTCGTCTCGGACGAGGTCGCCTCGGCGGCACGCGTGGACGGCGACGGCCCCGCCTTCGAGGTCGTGCTCGCATCGGGCGAGCGCCGCACGACGCGGAGGATCCTCGTCGCCACGGGCCTCACCGACCGGCTGCCGGAGGTCCCCGGCCTCGCCGAGCAGTGGGGATCGGGCGTGGTCTCGTGCCCGTACTGCGACGGATGGGAGGTGCGCGACCGCCGCATCGCCGTGATCCCGACGTCCGCCGCGAACGCCCACCAGGCCCAGCTGCTGCGGCAGCTTTCGCCGCACGTCGTGTTCCATGCCGCGGGGTTCGTGCTGCCGCCGGCGGCGCGCACCGGCCTGTCGGCGCGCGGGATCGAGCTGGACGAGCGGGTCGTCGCGGAGGTCGTGTCGGACGACGACGGCGCGCTCCGCGGCATCCGCTACGAGGACGGCAGCGAGCGCGAGGTCGACGCGATCTTCATCGCGCCGCGTCCGCAGCCGAACGACGCGGTGCTGCGCGAGCTCGGCGCGCGACGCATGCGCAACGACGGCGTCGACTGGGTGCTCGTCGACGACGACGGTCGGACGAGCGTGCCGGGCCTCTGGGCGGCCGGCAACGTCGTCTCGGCGAGGGCGACCGTGCCGATGGCGATGTCCGCGGGCAACGCGGCCGGTGCCGCGATGAACGGCGAGCTCCTCGACGAGGACATCCGCGTCGCCGTCGCCCTGGCCGGCTGAGCCGGCCCGGCTCGCCCGCGCCCGGCCGACCCGCGCCCGGCCGACGAGCCGCCGGCTGCCGCAGGGCCGCGGATCGCAGGAGGATCGCCGATCCGCAGGACGGATCGGCCCGATTCGTCCTGCGAACCGCGCGGTCTCCTGTGAACGGACGTCAGGCGACGCGCCTATCCTCGTCGGGTGACCGCGCCAGCCACGACCGCCACGACCGCCGCACCCGCCGCGGCTGGGCAGCGAACCGCCGTGCTCCCCGCCCACGACTGGCGCGCCCGCGAGCAGGCGCATGCCGAGCGCGCCGACGCGCTCACGGCCGCGCACCGCGAGCGACGCGCCCGCGGCGAGGCGCACCCGATCGAGGACTTCCTCTTCACGTACTACTCGTACTCCCCCGGCCTGCTGCGTCGGTGGCATCCGGGTGCCGGCATCGAGCTGGCGGATGCCGCGCGCACGCCGCGCGCCGAGTGGCGGTGGTATGCCCCGGGCGCGGCATCCGGGAGCCTGGTCGTCGACGTCGAGGCGATGCGCCGCGAGAAGGGCGCGATGCTCGGGCTCGTCGAGCGGATCCTGCGGAAGACCGTCGCGCGTCCGGCGCAGTTCGGCTGCTTCGGCCTGCACGAGTGGGCGATGGTGTACCGGCAGGGCGAGCACCGGCATCCGGTGCCGCTGCGGCTCGGGCAGGCGGCCACCGACGGGGTCGTCGAGGCGCATGACATCCGCTGCACCCACTTCGACGCGTACCGCTTCTTCACGCCGGATGCCGCGCCCCGCAACCGCTTCGCCCCGACCCGCGAGACCCAGCCCGATCTCGAGCAGCCCGGTTGCCTGCACGCCAACATGGACGTGTACAAGTGGGCCGTGAAGCTCGGCCCGCTCGCGCCGGGCGAGGTGCTGCTCGACGCGTTCGAGCTCGCACGCGACATCCGTCACCTCGACATGCAGGCCTCGCCGTACGACATGGCGCCCTGGGGCGGCGAGCCGGTGCGCATCGAGACGCCCGAGGGCAAGGCCGAGTACGTGCGCCGGCAGCGCGGATTCGCCGAGCGGGCGAACGTGTTGCGGGCACGCCTGCTCGAGGGTCTGGGCCAACGGATGCCGCGGTGCTAGCCTCGCCAGCAGCACGCCCGTCGCCCGCGCGGCGGGCGTGAGTCGGCCCTCCGGCCGTACGCTCCGACCGACACGGGAGGCACCATGCCCGGATCCGAAGACCTCGTCGCCGGCTCGCCGGCGTGGGTGGACGTCAGCACCACCGACCTCGAGGCGACGATCGCGTTCTACGGCGAGGTGTTCGGCTGGGAGGCCGAGCGCGGCGACGAGGAGCGGTACGGCGGATACGTGACGTTCCGGCGCGACGGCAAGCGCGTCGCGGGCGCGGCCCGGCGGCAGGAGGACGACCCGTCCCCGCCGCATTGGACGGTGTACCTGCTCACGTACAACGCCGCCGCGACCTCCCGCACGATCGCCGAGGCGGGCGGCACGGTGATGTTCGAGCCGATGGACATCCCCGAGATGGGAGTGATGGGCCTCGCGATCGACGCGACCGGCGCCGCGGTCGGCTACTGGCAGCCGGGCGAGATGGGCGGGTTCGAGTCGTTCGGCGACGACGACACCGCGGTCTGGTTCGAGCTGTCGGCGAGCGACTTCGACGCGGCCGAGCGGTTCTACGCGCACGCGTTCCACTGGGAGATCGAGCGCGGCGACGGCGAGCCCCGCTACGCGGCGTACCGGCACGGCGGCCGCACCCACGCCGGCATCCTCGACGCGAAGGACCTGCTCGGCGAGGACCTGCCGCCGTCGTGGAGCGTCGCGTTCGGCGTCGCCGACGTCGAGGCCGCGGTCGAGCGTGCGGTCGCCGCGGGCGGGACGCTCGTCGTGCCGCCGTGGGACCTGCCCGCGGGACGCCGCGCGGCCCTCACCGACCCGACGGGCGCGTACTTCGTGGTGGCCTCGCGCACCCCCGCGGCCGAGTAGTCGCACCCCCTGGTCGACGAGCACGCGCAGCGCTCGTACCGACACCCTCGCGCACGGACGACGGGCGCCCGACCCCCGGGAGAAGGTCGGACGCCCGCCGTGGTCCGTGCGTCAGCGCGTCAGCCGCGGCCGTTCGCCGCCGCAGCCGGCATCGTGATGTTGAGCTGCAGCGTGTCGGAGAGGTGGATGTCGCGCGACGACGACCCCACCGAGATCTCGTAGCGACCCTTCGGCGCGACCCACGAGTCGGCGTCCGCGTCCCAGATCGAGAACGGCCGGTTGCTGGCTTCGGAGTCGATCACGAGCTCGACCCTGGTGCTCTCGCCTGCGGCGAGCTCGACGCGGTCGAACGAGACGAGGCGCTTGCCGGGCTCGTCCGCGGCATCCGGCAGCGTCAGGTACACCTGCGGGATCTCGGCGCCGTCGCGCTCGCCCGCGTTCGTCACGGTGAACGACACCGTGGCGGCCGCGCGGTCGTTGCGGCGGTCGACCTTCACCTCGAGGTCCGAGTAGTCGAACTCGGTGTACGAGAGGCCGTGGCCGAACGCGAACAGCGGGTCGATGCCCTGCTCGTCGTACCACTTGTAGCCGACCTGCAGGCCCTCGGTGTAGTTCACCTGGCGGACCTCGTCGGAGCCCGCGGGGCGGGTGGTCGAGCCGTCGGAGAACACGCCCGGGTACTGCTCGGCCGACTGCGCCGTGGGGGTGTCGGCGAGCGAGACCGGGAACGTCATGGGCAGCTTGGCCGACGGGTTCACGTCACCCCAGAGCAGGCCCGCGAGCGCCGGGCCGAACTGCTCGCCCGAGTGCCACGCGTGCAGGACCGCGTCGACGTCGTCGATCCACGGCATCTCGACGGCACTGCCCGCGTTGATCACGGCGACGGTGCGTTCGGATGCCGCGGCCACCGCCTCGATCAGGGCGTCGCCGTTCGCGTCGAGCCGCAGGTCGGCCAGGTCGGTCGTCTCGCCCATCGTGTAATGGCCGAAGACGATCGCGGCATCCGCTGCCGCTGCGACCGACGCCGCCTGCGCGGGGTCGGCACCGTTGTCGTAGACGACCTCGCCGCCGGCCTGCTCGACTCGCTCGGTGATGCTCGTGAGCGGGTCGACGATCGCGTCGCAGTTCAGCGCGGTGCCGCGGATGAACACGAGGTACCAGGCGCAACCGGTCTTGGCGCTGACGCCGTTCGTCGGGGTCGTCGAGGCGGTCTGGCCGATGACGGCCACGGTCGGCGCGTCATCCGCCAGCGGCAGTGCGCCGTCGTTCTTCAGCAGCACGGTGCTCTGCTCGGCGAGCTCGCGGGCGAGTGCCTTGTGCTCGTCGCTCGACACGCCGGTGATCGCCGTGGCGGGCACCGGGTGGTCGAAGAGGCCCTTCTCGATGTAGGTGTGCACGACGTCGAAGGCGGACTGCTCGATCTGCTCCTGCGTGATCTCGCCCGCGGCGAGCGCGGCGTCGAGACGGGCCGGGGTGTACCAGACCGGTCGGTTGAGCTCCTGGTCGAGGCCTGCGTCCATCGACGCGGCCGTCGAGTGGACCGAACCGAAGTCGCTCATGACGTAGCCGTCGAAGCCCATCTGCTCGTCGAGGCTCGTGGTGAGGATCGGGTTCTCGCACGCGTAGACGCCGTTGACCTGGTTGTACGAGCACATGACGCTGCCCGGGTCGGACTCCTTCACGGCGATCTCGTACGGCAGGTCGTACACCTGGCGCAGCGTGCGCTCGTCCATGTTCGACGAGCTCTCCTCGCGGTCGAGCTCCTGCTCGTTCGCGACGTAGTGCTTCAGGTTGGCCACGACCGGCTTGTCGGGGTTGCCCTGCTCGAGGCCCGTCACGTTCGCGGCGGCCATGAGACCCGACAGCAGCGGGTCCTCGCCGAAGTACTCCGAGCCGCGGCCCGAGAGCGGAGTCCGACCGCTCGCGATGCCCGGTCCGAGCACGACCGCGCTGCGGCTGTCGAACGACTCGCTGCCGTGCGCGGTCGCCTTCTGCTCGCCGAGTTCGAGGTTCCAGGTGGATGCCACGGCGATCGGTCCGGGCCACGCGGTGGTGCCCGCCTTGCCGTAGACGCCGTCGGGGCCGTTGGCGTAGATCACGACCGGGGTGCAGGGCACCTGCACCGGGTAGACGACGTCGCCCGCCCAGTTCGTGCGCTGCGGGTCGTTCGCCGGCTGCTCGACGAGCCAGCGGTACTTCTGGTGCTGCGAGCTCGCGTCGAGCAGGGCGTTCGCCCGCTCCTCCGAGCTCAGGGACGTGTCCATCCAGGGGTACGCCGAGCAGTCCTCCGCCGCCGCCGGCACGGCGGTCGCGGCGAGCACGCCGCTCGACAGGATGACGGCGCCGGTGATCAGCGCGGCGAGGCGCCTGCGTGAGCGGGGTCGTGCCCCGTCGTGCATCCGGCTCATGTGCATCGTGTTTCTCCCTCTCCATCGAAGGTGGATCGCGGTGCGACGTCGTCTCCCGCCGAGTCGCCGATTGTGTAGACCGATCTACGAAGTAGATCGATCGACAGCTTTGCACGTTTCAACTCGTGTGGGCAACCCCGAGTCGCTCCACACTTCCGCTCGACCCTGAGACGCCCGGGCGGCTCGCGCAAGCGCCTCGGAATGCACGCCACCGACACCAGGGCGCAGGCCTCGGCGGAGATCGAGCGGCTGCAACGGGATCACCGGCCGTGGCTGAGGCGGGGCGCGGCGCGGCACACCGCATCCGTCACGTCGGTCCGAGTTGAGGATGCCGAGGCGATCCCGCATGCTCGGATGATGCGCCCTACCGCGTCCTCCCCCCAGCGCCGTGCCATTCGCGGCCGTGCCGCTCGCGCCGCGGTGACCGCCGCCGCCGTGCTCGGCCTGCTGTCGGCGTGCGCCGACGGTGGTGGAGCCGGCCCGGCCACGCCGCTCACCGATCTCGAGCGCGAGGAGGCGTTGCACGACCGGATCGCCGAGCTCGACGGCGTGGCATCCGTCGACATCGGCGGCATGGAGCCGCGCGACGAGAATCCCCGCTACACGACCGTCACCGTTGAAGCGGATGCCGGGCCGAAGACGGTGCTCTCGGCTTCCGACGCCATCGCCGTGCTCGCCGACGACCTCGACTGGGAGGATCCGATCACGATGCGCGCCGACCCGCCCGCCGCGGCAGCCGACACCCCGGCGGCGGCCGACCCGTGGTGGTCGCTCGCGGTGCACCCGACGACGGATGTCGCGGTGACCCGCGGCGCGCTCGCGGGTCTGCTCGCCGCGGCCGAGGTCGACGGCGTCGTGGGGCTGTCGTTCGTCGAGGGCTGGCCGTACGCGGCGCTGCTCGAACCGGATCGCGTCGCCGAGCGCTTCGACGAGTTGCGTGCGACGCCCCTGTTCGAGGCCGGCGGCACGTTCACGCTGCGGGCGGAGGCGCCGTGGTTGAAGTTCACCTACGTCGACGGGGTGACGTCGACGACCCTCATCGAGGAGCTCGCGGCGTTGTCGGAGGACTACCCGAACTCCGAGGTGCTGCTCGAGGGGCCGCAGTGGCCGAAGCTGTACGTCGCGCGGGTCACGACCGCCCAGGCCGAGGAGATCGCGGCCAGGCTCGCCGACCCGTCCCTGCTCGAGGGGGTCGAGCCGGGAGCGGGCGCGATCCCGTGGCAGATCACCTCGCCCGACACCGACGGCCCCGGCTTCTGGGAGGGCGAGGTCGGCTCGGGCTGAGCCAATCATGCCCCCGGGGGCATGCACGATTCAGGAACATCGCCGACTCGGTCGGCGTGTCGGACCGCCGTGCCCGGCGTGTCGGACGCCGTGCCCGGCGTGTCAGCCCAGCGCTTCCTGAATTGTGAGAACGGGGTGCCTGGCTCAGCGGCCGGTGAGCTCGTTGAACCAGCCCGAGCCGACGGCGTCCACACCGGACGGAAGGCGGGCGCGGAGTCCGCGGTCGGCCGTGACGACGACCACCCGCTCCCCCGCATCCGCCGCCGCGGCGGCGACCTCCGCGATGGTGGTGTCGCCGTCGGCGGGTGCGGCGACCACGTCGATACCGGCGGGCGCCGCGGCATCCGTCGCCCGGCCCTCGACCACCGCGACGATGCGGGCGACGGCGACCGAGGCGCCGCCGTCGGGGAGCCCGACGGCGGTTCCCACGAGTGGCGGCATGAGCTCGAGCAGCTTCGTCGCGGCGCCGGCGCGGTCGCGCCACCAGCCATCGGGGCGCGAGCCCATCACGTTGGCGACATCGACCACGAGCGTCACCGATCGAGCGGATGCCGCCTCGCCTGCCATCCGCCGATCATCGCACGTGGAGCCGAGCGGGCGTGAGCCGCCCGCGGACCGCCGACGGACAGCGCGCGAACATCGCGCGAACGGCGCGAATGCGGGTCGTACCCGTTCAGCGTGTTCCGCGCCGTGGAAACCCTGCTCGTCGCGAAGCCGCCCGGGCATCGGCCGATCGGCCGAGGAGGTCGAGCCTTCCGGCCGATGTCGCGCGCGACAAGCCGGACGAGCATCGAGGCATGACCGAGACCTCCGCACAGCGCGCGACGACGGCCGCACCCCCGAACGCGCACGTCGTGCCCCGCAGGCCGACGCGCCGGCGCCCCGAATGGCTCGCCCCCGCCGGCCTCATCGCCCTCAGCCTGGTGCCCATCGCGGCGGGCGCGTTCCGCCTCACCGACCTGGCGGTCGGCACGACCGTCACGCCCGAGAACGCCCGCTTCTTCGACTCGCCGATCCCGGTGGCGGTGCACATCGTGGCCTCGATCGTGTTCCTCGTGCTCGGCGCGCTGCAGTTCGCGCCGTCGCTGCGGCGTCGACGCTGGCACCGGGTGGCGGGCCGCATCGTCGCACCCGCGGGCCTGCTCTCCGCGGGGTCGGCCGTCTGGATGACGCTGTTCTACGCCATGCCCGCGGTCAACGGGCCGGCGCTCTTCGTGATGCGACTCGGGTTCGGCACGGCGATGGCCGCGGCTCTCGTCGTCGCGTTCGCGGCGATCCGCCGGGGCGACGTGCCGACGCACACCGCATGGATGACCCGCGCGTACGCGATCGGGCTGGGCGCCGGCACGCAGGTGTTCACGTTCCTGCCGTGGACGCTCGTGTTCGGCGCGCCGGACCAGGTCGTGCACTCGGTGCTCATGGGCGCCGGCTGGGTGATCAACCTCGCCGTGGCCGAGGTCGTCATCCGCCGCAGGACGGGCCGCGCAGCGCGGCGTGGGCCGGGTCGGATGCCCGGCCGATCCCGTGCCTCCGACCGATCCGCGGCGACGAGTGCGCACCTATCATGAGGGCATGACGAGCCCCGTCCGCGCGCTGTGGGACGCGCCGGCGGCCACCCCGCCGCCCCCGCGGCGGGTCTGGCGGGACTGGGTGCTCGTCGCACTCCTCCCGCCGCTCGTCGTACTCGAGGCGGCGCTCCGTCCCGACGTGCCGTGGCGGTGGGTCTGGGCGGTCGTGCTCGTCGTGCTGGTGCCGACGCTGCTCTGGCGCCGCATCCGGCCGCTGACGATGCTCGCGGCGGCGTTCGCGGTCGGCACGGTGGTCGGCCTCGCGACGGGCGGCGACCCGCAGCTGTTCACGACGGCGTACTTCCTGATCCTCGTGTACGCGGTGATGCGCTGGGGCTCGGGCCGCGCGATGCTGGCCGGCACGGCGCTCCTGCTCGCCGGGATCCTCCTGCCCGTCGCGTTCGAGCGCCCGGCGCTCGGCGACGTGATCGGCGGCCTCGCGGTGGTGGTGACGACCGGCACGCTCGGCGTCGCGTTCCGGTGGCGCGCCCGGGCGCGAGCCCGCGAGCTCGAGGGCGTCCGGCTCCTCGAGCGCGAGCAGCTGGCGCGCGACCTGCACGATACGGTCGCCCACCACGTGTCGGCGATCGCGATCCAGGCGCAGGCGGGCACCGCCGTGGCCCCGACCGATCCGGCTGCCGCGGCCGAGGTGCTCCGGGTGATCGAGGGTGAGGCGTCGCGCACGCTCGACGAGATGCGGTCGATGGTGGGGGTGCTCCGGCGAACGGATGCCGCGGAGCGGGCGCCGACGCCCGGCATCGCCGACCTGCGGCGGCTCGCGCGGCCCGAGGCGGGCGGCCCCGCGGTGGAGCTGCGCGTCGACGGCGACGTCGACGAGCTCCCGTCGGTGGTCGCTGCGGCGGTGTTCCGCATCGCGCAGGAGGCGGTCACGAACGCGCGCCGGCACGCGCGGAACGCCGCTCGCATCGACGTGCTGGTGCGGGTCGGCGCCGACGGCGTGCGGCTCGAGGTGCGCGACGACGGCGAGGCCGCGGCATCCGCTGCACCCGGGTACGGCATCACGGGCATGGTCGAGCGCGCCGCACTGCTCGGCGGCAGGTGCGAGGCGGGCCCGGCGCCGGGCGCAGACGGCTGGGTGGTCACCGTGGAGCTGCCGAGGGCGGGATGGTCGACGTGAGCGTGCGCGTACTCATCGCCGACGACCAGGATCTCGTGCGCACCGGCCTGCGGATGATCCTCGCCGCGCAACCCGGCATCGAGGTGGTCGGCGAGGCGCGCGACGGCGCGGTGGCCGTGGCGCTCGCGCGCGACCTCCGTCCCGACGTGTGCCTGATCGACATCCGGATGCCGGTCATGGACGGGCTCGAGGCGACGCGGCTGCTGGCGGGGCCGGAGGTCGCCGATCCGATCCCGGTCGTCGTGATCACGACGTTCGACCTCGACGAGTACGTGTACGCGGCGCTGCGTGCGGGCGCGCGCGGGTTCCTGTTGAAGAACACCGGCGCGACCCTGCTCACGGAGGCCGTGCACGCGGCGGCCCGGGGCGACGCACTCATCGACCCGAACGTCACCGTGCGGTTGATCGAGGCGTTCGCCGGTTCGGTGCCCCCGTCGGTGCGGCCGGCCGACCCGGCGACGCCGCTCACCGACCGCGAGGAGGACGTGCTCGCGGCCGTCGCGCGCGGGCTCGGCAACTCCGAGATCGGGCGCGAGCTCCACATCTCACTGAGTACCGTGAAGACGCACATCGCGAGCGTCATGGCGAAGATCGGCGCCCGGAATCGTGTGGAGCTGGCGATCTGGGCGCACGAGCGGGGGCGGGCTGGGGCGCGTTGAGCGCTACCCTCCGCCCTTCAGCGGCAGCAGCTCGCCGCCGGTCTGGCAGTCGGGGCAGTACTGCGCGGTCGTGCTCCCGAAGGTGAAGTCGCGGATCTCGCCGCCGCACTCGGGGCAGGGTTCGCCGGCGCGGCCGTGCACGCGCATCGCGGCGACCTTCGCGGCCTTCTGGTCGGCGATCGGGATGCCGCGACGTGCGTCGATCGCCGAGCGGATGACGCCCACCGTCGCCTCGTACAGCCGGTCGAGCTGGTCTGCGTCGAGCGTCGACGCGTGCACGACCGGTGAGACGCGGGCCGCGAAGAGGATCTCGTCGGAGTAGGCGTTGCCGATGCCGGCGAGCGACTCCTGCTCCTGCAGCACGGCCTTCACCTGCTTGCGGCGACCGGCGACGACGCGGTCGAAGTCGGCCCGGGTGTATTCGGCGTCGGCGGGATCCGGCCCCTGCTTCGCGATGGCGGGCACCTCGCGCGGGTCGTCCACGACCCAGGCGCCGAGCGAGACGAAGGTGCCGGCGTCGGTGAGCTCGAGCGTGCGGTCGTCGTCGAAGCGGATGGCGGCGAGCGCGGGCGGCGGTGCCGCATCGCTGTCGGCGCCGTCGGCGGGGTCGGCGGCGCGATCGGCATCCGCCTCAGCCCATCGCGCCCAGCCGTGGCGGCCCAGCGACACGACGAGGTGCGCCCCGCTCTCGACCGCGAGGTCGATGAGCTTGCCGTGCCGTGCGACCCCGGCCACACGCTCGCCGACGAGGGACTCGAGGGGCCGTGCGCGCGTCTTGGCGACGCGGAACTCGACCACGTCGACCTCGGCGATCGCGCGGCCGGTGAGCTCGGCGTCGAGTTCCTCGGCGAGGGCCTGGACCTCCGGTGACTCGGGCATGGGGCCAGCATCGCACGCACCGCCGACCATGTCAGGTGCTCAGGCCCGCGTCCTTGCCAGCGAACTGTACATCGTGACAGAATACTGGACATGCGTACAGCCACCGTCGACGAAAGCGACCTCACCGCCCGCGCGCGCATCGTCGCGAGCGCGCTCGACCGCTTCGCCGCGCACGGCTACGAGGCCGCGACCATGCGAGACATCGCGGCCCACGCCGGTGTCAGCACCGCGCTCGTCACCCACCACTTCGGCACGAAGCAGGCGCTCCGCGAGGAGTGCGACGCCAGGGTCGTGCGGTTCATCGCCGAGAAGCAGGATGCCGCCGGCACGCCCGCCGACGTGCTCGGCGAGGTGCTCGGCACGTTCGGCCCGTACCTCGCGCGCATGCTCGGCGACGGCGGCGCGGCATCCGACGGACTCTTCGAGCGACTGCTCGAGGTCGCGCGCGCGATGATCGCCGACGGTTCGGCGAGCGGATGGCTCCGCCCCTCCCGCGACCCCGACGCGCAGGCCGCCGCGCTGGTACTGCTCGGCGTCGCGCCGTTCTTCATGCTCGACCGCCTGACCGCGTGGGCGGGCGGCGACGCCGAGGCGGCGCTGCGGCGCATCGCGGTACCGCTCGCCGAGCTCTACACGCACGGGCTCACGACCGACGACCGGCTCCTCGCCGCCGCCGGCCTGGCCGCCGAGGAGGAGGCGCGATGAGGATCCTGCTGACCGCGGCCGGATCGCGCGGCGACGTCGAGCCGTTCGCGGCGCTCGCACGCCGGGCCGCGGCATCCGGTCACGACGTTCTCGTCGCGGTGCCCGACCGATCGGGCGTCGACCTCGACGGGATCGACGTGCGCAGCCTCGGCGTGGACTTCTCCGCGATGATCGAGTCGCAGGGGGTGTCGCCCCTCGCGGCGATGCGCAACCTCCGCGAGGTCGTGCGGCCGGTCATGCGCGGTGTCATCGTCGAGGCGGCGCGCGCGGCGCAGGAGTTCCGGCCCGACGTGATCGTGCAGCACCCGAAGGTCCTGTCGGCGCCGATCGCAGCCGACGTGCTCGGCGTGCCGCACGTGCTCGTCGAGCCGGTGCCTGCGATGACCCCGACGCGCGAGTTCGCGACGACCACGGCGCGCGACCTGGGCCCGGTCCTGAACCGGCTGAGCTACCGGGCGGGGGCGGCCGCGGGTTCGATGTTCCGGCGCGAGATCGACGAGGCGGCATCCGTGCTGGGCGTGTCGCGTCCGCGGCGGTCGTCGGCGCCCGCGGCGACGCTCATGCCGATCAGCCCCGCGATCCTCGGGCGTCCGGCCGACTGGCCCGACTCGGTCGTGCTCACCGGCCCGTGGCGTGCGCCGGCTGCGGTGGCGGATGCCGCGGCCGCGGGCTCCTCCCCCGACCCCGCCGTCGACGCGTTCGTCGCCGGTGGCCCGTTCGCGTACGCGGGCTTCGGCTCGATGGCGGCGGGCGACCCGGTCGCGCGCGGGCGCGCGCTCGTCGAGGCGGCGCGCGCCCGCGGCATCCGCCTGCTCGTCGCGACGGGGCTCGGCGGCATCGTCGTGCCCGACGACGTGCGCGGCGACGACGTGCTCGTGACGCGCACGGTCGATCACGCGACCGTGCTCCCCCACGCCGTCGCGGCCGTGCACCACGGCGGCGCAGGCACCGTGCACGCCGCGATGGCGGCCGGCACCGTCTCGATCATCGTGCCGTTCATCGCCGACCAGCCCTTCTGGGGCGCGCACCTGCACCGGCGCGGGCTCGGTCCGGTCGCGATCCCGCAGCGGCGCCTCACCGCCGACCTGCTGGTGGCGGCATTGGCCGAGGCGTCCGAGTACGAGGCCGCCGTGGCATCCGTCGCCGAGCGGATGTCGCACGAGGACGGCACGGGCGAGGCCCTGCGGGTGCTCGAGCGCCTCGCCTGATGCGGCCGGCCAGCCCGCCCGGCCCGCGGCATCCGCTTCATCGACGCGGGTTCCACGATTCAGGACGCGGGTCTCACGATCCAGGACGCAGGTTTCACAATTCAGGACGAACGCGGCCGCACGCGGCGCGTCGCGGCCAGCTGCCCGGCGCGTCGCGCCGTTCTTCCTGAATTGTGCGGGCGCACGGCGGCGAAGACGGGCATGCTGTACCCATGAACGACCGCGAGGAGTTCCTCAACTGGGTGTACACGTCGCTCGCGCAGGCCGAACGGGCGATGTTCGACGGCGACGCCGGCCCACGACGCGAGATCTGGTCGCGCGAGGAGCCGGTGAGCGTGCTCGGCGCGTGGCGCACCGCGTCGAACCGGCACGAGCTGGTCGAGGCGTTCGACGTGCTCGCGTCGAGCTTCGCGAACTGCACGGGCTACGCGATCGAGCTGATCTCGTGGGATGTGCTCGGCGACTCGGCGTACACCGTCGGCTACGAGCGCGTCACGACGACGATGGACGGCAAGCCCCGGACCTTCACGCTGCGCGCCACGCAGGTGTACCGCCGCGAGGACGGCGGATGGAAGGTCGTGCATCGGCACGCCGACGCGATCTCGTCGCCGGCGTGACGCGGGGATTCGCCCGCGTCACCCGCTCGGTCGACTATGCGGCGACGCGTTCCCCGTCGCCGGAGCGACCCTCCGTCTGGCGCGACTCGGCCGCGGCGAGCTCCGCCTTCGTCGGCGCGAAGACCCTGCGGATCACGAGGTCGAAGACCCGGTCGGGCAGCACGCGGCGCAGGCCGACGATGAACTTCGCGCTGAACGGGGTCGCGTAGCGGGTGCGAGGGCGTCGCGCGGTGGCCGCCCGGGCGATCGTCGCGGCGACGACGTGGGGCTCGGATGCCGCCGACGATCGGTCGGCGGCTTCGAGGGCGCGCACGAGCGCGCGCGCCTGGGCGGCGTAGGCCGTCGCTCCCGAGCGCTCGACGGCGCTGCGACGTGAGATGCCGTTCCATTCGGTGCGGATGGCGCCCGGCTGGACGACGACCACTCGGATGCCGTGCGGCTCGAGTTCGACGCGGAGCGAGTCGCTCAGGCCCTCCACCGCGAACTTCGTGGCGTGGTACCAGCCGCCGAGCGGTTCGTAGATGCGCCCGCCGATCGAGGAGATGTTGACGATCGTGCCGGATCGGCGTGCGCGCATGCCGGGAAGCACGAGTTGGGTGATGCGGGCGAGGCCGAAGACGTTGACCTCGAACTGGCGGCGCGCCTCGTCGATCGGCACGTCTTCGAGCGCGCCGTACGACCCGTAGCCGGCGTTGTTGACGAGGACGTCGATGCGGCCCTGCTCGGCGGTGATCCGATCGATCGCGGCGCGCACGGAGGCGTCATCCGTCACGTCCATCGCGATGGCATGCCCGCCGGCGTCGACGATCGCCGACATGCGGTCGGCCCGCCGCGCCGCACCGTAGACGGCGAAGCCGCGACGCAGCAGTTCGAGCGCGGTCTGCTCGCCGATGCCCGATGAGGCACCGGTCACCAGGGCGACCTGTCGTTCCATGACGTAGTTCCTAACCGTTTGGTTACATGCGATGCCTCGAGTGAAGCACGATCACCGTCGAAATGCAACTAACCGGTTATATACTCAGTGGATGCAACGCAACGCCGACCGCACCCGCGCCCGCATCCTCGAGGCGGCCACCGCCGAGTTCTCGGCGCGCGGCATCGCGGGCGCCCGCGTCGATCGCATCGCCGACGCGGCCTCGTGCAACAAGGCCCTGCTCTACTCGTACTTCGGCAACAAGGAGCAGTTGTTCGACACCGTCTTCGCCGCGCTCGTCGCGCGGATCGTCGCCGAGAACCCCATCGACGCCGAGCACCTCGACGCGTACGCGGGCACCCTGGTCGACTCCTACCTCGCCAGCCCCGAGCTCGTCCGCCTCGCCTTGTGGGACCGTCTCGAGCGAGGCGGCGCCGGCATGCGCTCACCCGAGCTGCTGGCGACGGATGCCGCGAAGGTCGCCGCCATCGCCGACGCCCAGGCGTCCGGCGCCGCCTCGACCCGGTTCGGCGCCGACGAGTCCCTCGCCCTGGTGACGGTGCTCGCCTCGATCCTGCCGCTCCTCCTCTCCGACGCGCCGGACGCGCGCGTGCGCGAGGTCGTGACGACCGCGGTCGCCCGCCTGCTCGGCTGACCCGCCACGGTCAGAAGGCGGCGCCCGCGGCGAGCGCCGCGTCCACCGCCGAGTCGACCGGGCCGATCCACGCCTCGCCGTGCCCCGGCAGGAGGACCCGCGCCGACGACCCGGAGAGCTCCGCGAGCGACGCCCGCGCGCGCCCCGGATCGTGATGGAACATCGACGGCAGCAGCTGCGGCCCGACGAGGTGCGACGTGCGGTGGCGGGTCACGAGGGCGTCCCCGGCGACGAGCACGCCCTCGCCGACGAAGTCGAACGCGGCGTGACCGCTCGTGTGCCCCTCGACGAGCAGGCGGCGCGGCCGGCCCGGTACCGCGATGCGCCCGCCCTCCCCGGGGAAGGGCTCCGCGGTGGGCACGCCCAGGTCGGGGCGGAGCCGCAGCAGGGGCGCGATGGCCATCGCCCAGCCAAGGACGCCGGGGCGGAGCACGTTGCCGAGCACGTCGCCGACGCCGGCCTGCTGGGTGACCTCGCGGCGCACGTTCGGCACCTCCGCGGCATCCGCGAACACCGGCGTGCCGAACTCGTCGGCGAGCCGGGCGGCGCCGCCGAGATGGTCGGCGTGCCCGTGCGTGATGAGTACCGCGTCGACGTCCTCGGGGCGACATCCGACCGCCGCCAGCGACGAGACGAGCAGCTCGCGCTGTCCGGCGTACCCGGAGTCGACGAGCGTGACCCCATCGGGCCCGACGTACACGACCCAGTTGACGTGCTCGGTCCGGACGAAGTGCAGGTGCTCTCCGAACCGGCCGATCGTGAGACCCTGCGCGGGCCGACCGGCGGGACCCCCGGATTGCGTCATCCCCGCCCCCGCCCCTCGCGACCGCCCCGCCGTCGGCGAGACGTGCCGCTCCGAGGCTATCCGCTCACGAGCCGACCGCCGTGCCCACGGCCTCGCAGACGTCGCGGAAGAGTTCCGCGTGCAGACGGTTCCACTCCTCCGTCACCGGTTCGGGCCACGACGAGAACTTCACGATGACGGTGTCCGTCGGCGGGTCAACCCACACGTACTGACCGTGGATGCCGATCGCGTAGACGTTGCCGCGGTCGTTCCCGGTCGCCCACCACTGGTTCCTGTAGGACCCGCCCGGATGCACCCGCTGGAAGACGGAGCCCGCCGCGGCCGCGGGGTCGCCGCCGGCCATCGTGCGCCGCACCCACTCGGCCGAGACGACGCGCCTGCCGTCGAGTTCGCCGCCGCCGAGCATGAGGCGTCCGAGCCGAGCGAGGTCGCGCGCGGTGCACGAGATGCCGCCGTTCGCGAACCCGAACCCGCCCGCGTCCACGGTGATCGTGGCGTCGTCGTCGCAGCCGAGTCGCGACCACAGCTGCTCCGAGACGGCGTCGGCGTAGCGCCGGCCGGACACGTTCTCGATCACCCAGGCGAGGACGTCGGTACCGGCGGAGCAGTACCGGAACATACGTCCGTGCGCACCCCCGCCGCGCAGCGATGTGAGGAAGGCGTACGTGTCGGCGGGGTCGTCGGCGTGGCGGGTGCGCCAGCCCGCGACGCGATCCTGGGCCTGCACGTGCGACGCGGGGTTCCGGTAATCCTCGTCGTAGTCGACGTCGACGGTCATGTCGAGCACCTGCTGCACCGTCGCGTCGCCGTAGGCCGTGCCGGTGAGCGGTTCGACGTAGTGGTCGACGCGCTTCGCGGGATCGATCAGCCCTGCGTCGACGAGCGTGCCCACGGTGAGGCCGCAGATCGACTTCGACACGCTCATGAGGAGATGTCGTTCATCCGGCCCGAAGCCCTCGCGGTAGTGGTCGGCGAGCACGACATCGCCCTGCACCACGACGAACGCGTCGGTGAACGAGGTCGCGAGCCGACGATCGAGACCGGGAATCTCCGCGCGGAGCGACTCGATCCCGACGGTGCCGCTCGCGATCTCCGTCGCCGGTCGCCGCGCGATCGCGACCGTCGGCACGAACTCGTCGACGTGCGAGAAGGTCCATCGGTTGTGCGGGGCCAGCTGCCACGTGTCGAGAGTCGGCTCGCCGAGACGAGCGCCGTCGTATCGCGGCAGGTGCGCAACGGTGGGCACGGGGAGCAGATCGGTCACGGGAGGAGGCTCTTTTCGTTCGGGTCGCGGGTGGGGGTCCGGGGCGGATCCGGCGGGCCGGCCCCCGGCGCCTGCGGCATCGCCGCGAGCAACCGCTGCGTGTACTCGTGACGCGGTTCGACGAGCACCTCGGTGGCCGGCCCGGCCTCGACGAGCACGCCTCCGCGCATGACTCCGGCGGTGTCGCTCATGTACCGCACCACGTCCAGGTCGTGCGAGATGAGCAGGTAGCTCAGGCGATGCTCGCGCCGCAGCTGCTGCAGCAGGTTCAGCACCTGGGCCTGCACCGAGACGTCGAGGGCGCTCGTCGGCTCGTCGAGTACGAGCAGGCGGGGCCGTGTCGCGAGCGCTCGCGCGATGCCGACCCGCTGGCATTGCCCTCCGGAGAGCTGGTGGGGCAGGCGTCCTGCATGCGACGCCGCGAGTCCGACCTCGTCGAGAAGCTCGTCGACCCGGGAGCCGACCGCTCGCCGCCCGAGCCGGGTGTGCGTGCGCAACGGCTCCGCAATCGAGTCGCGGATGCTCATCCGCGGGTTGAGCGCCGCCACGGGATTCTGGAACACCATGCCGGTCCGGGCACGCAGTCGCCGGAGTCCCGTGCGGGGCATCCCGCCGATGTCCTCGCCGTCGATCCGGCTCGTGCCAGAGGTGGGCTCGATCAACCGGAGCGCGCACCGCGCGATCGTGCTCTTGCCCGAGCCCGATTCGCCGACGAGCCCGAAGGTCGTGCCCTCCTCGATGTCGAACGACACGCCGTCGACGGCGCGCACCTCGCTGCCGTGCGACCGGTACACCTTCACGATGTCCTCGAGGCTCAGGATGGCGCTCATCGCTCACCCGCCAGGATGCAGGCGACCTCGTGCAGGGGCGCGACGGGTTCGAGCAACGGGTCGACCGTGCGACACCGGTCGATCGCACGTGGGCAACGTTCGGCGAAGGCGCATCCGCTGATCCCGAGCAGGTTGCCGGGCACTGCGCCGGGGATCGCGTCGAGCGGCTCCCCCGGCGACCGTCGAGCGGGGAGCGCACCGAGCAGGCCGATCGTGTACGGATGGGTCGGCGCCGCCAGCACCGCCTCGGTCGGCCCGCTCTCGACGACCCGGCCGGCGTACAGCACGGCGATGCGGTCGCACACCTCTCGGACGACACCGAGGTTGTGCGTGATCAACAGCACCCCGAAGCCGAACCGGTCGCGCAGCGAGAGCACGAGGTCGAGGATCTGCTTGGCGATGGTCACGTCGAGCGCGGTGGTGGGCTCGTCGAGGATGAGCAGCTTCGGCTCGCACAGCAGCGCCATCGCGATCATGGCGCGCTGCAGCATGCCGCCCGAGAGCTCGTGCGGGTAGCTGCGGTAGACGCGCGCGGGATCCGGCAGTCCCACCTGTTCGAGGTAGTGCATGATGTGCTCGATCGCCGCACGACGCCCGATGCTCCGGTGCCGCGCCACGACGTCGCGCATCTGGCGGCCGAGGGTGAACACGGGATTGAACGCGGTGCCGGGGTTCTGGAACACGATGGACACGACGTCGCCGCGCGCCGGCGACGGGTGGCCGAGTGGCTGGTCGACGCCGTCGAGCACGATCCGTCCGGTCGGCTTCGCCCCCTCCGGCAGCAGTCCGAGCACCGCGAGCCCGGTGAGGCTCTTGCCGCAGCCGGTCTCCCCCACGATGCCGAGGACCTCCCCGGGAGCGAGCGCGAGGGAGACGCCGCGTATCGGACGATTGGTGAGCGCTCCGCGCTCGGCGAAGTCGACGCGGAGGTCGTCGACCAGGAGCAGTTCGTTCATCGCTTCACCTGTCTCGGGTCGAAGAGGTCTCGGAGGGCGTCACCCAGGAGGTTGAATCCGAGCACCGTGGCGAAGATCGCGAGGCCCGGGAACGTCGCGATCCACCACGCCGTGAAGATCGCGCCTCGCCCCTCGGCGACCATCAGTCCCCAGTCGGGTGCCGGGGGCTGCGCGCCGAGCCCGATGAAGGCGAGGGATCCGGCGGCGAGCACGACACTGCCGACATCGACCGTGGCCTGCACGAGCACGGGTGTCATGCAGTTGCGCAGGATGTGCCGCGGCAGGATGCGCCACATCGGCACGCCGATCGAGCGCGCGGCCTCCACGAACGGCCGGTCCCGCAGCGATCGCGCCTCCGCCCGGACGAGGCGGGCGTACCAGGGCCACCAGCAGATCGCCAGGGCGAGCGCCGCGTTGGTGAGGCTCGGCCCGAGGAGCGCGACGGTGACCATGGCGAGCAGCAGGGGCGGGAAGGCCTGGAACACCTCGGTGATCCGCATGAGGACGTCGTCCAGCCGCCCACCGCGGTAGCCCGCGATCGCCCCCAGGGGCACGCCGACGACGGCGGCGATCGCCACGACGAGCAGCGAGATGGTCAGGGCCGGACGTGCGCCGATGATGACCCGGCTGAGGATGTCGCGGCCGAGCTGGTCGGTGCCGAACCAGTGGGCGGCACTCGGGGCGAGGTTGCGGTCGCCGACGCTGGTCTCGCCGTACCCCTGGGCCGGGTACGGCGCGATCCACGGACCGAACGCCGCCAGCAGGAGCACGAGCACGATCAGTGCGAGCCCGAGTACGGCCAACCGGTCGGTGCGCAGTACGCGGATGACGCGCGTGAACGGGTGGTCGCCGACCGGGACGAACCTCGGCAGGTCGACGGTGGATGCGGCGGTCATGCGAGGCTCCCCCTCCCGTCGATGCGCACTCGGGGATCGAGGCGAGCGTGCACGAGATCGACGACGAAGTTGGCGATGAGGTACCCGGCGGCACCGAGCAGCGTGATCGCCATGATCACGGGGTAGTCGACGGCGAGCATCGCACCGGTCGCGAACTGGCCGATTCCGGGCCAGTTGAACACGACTTCGACGAAGAAGGTGCCGGTGAGCGCGTACGCTGCAGCGAGGCCGATGACCGTCAGCGTCGGCGGCATGGCGTTCTTCAGGGCGAGATTCCACCGGATGAGACCGTCACGCAGTCCGTAGGCGTTCGCGGTGAAGACGTAGTCCTGCCCGAGGACCTCGAGCATCGAGGCGCGGGTCATCCGCGCGACGAGCCCGAGCGGGTAGGCGGCGAGCGTGAGCGCGGGCAGGACGAGGTGGGCGAGCCCGTCCGCGAGCGCGGTCCAGTTCCCGGTGATGAGGCAGTCGAGGAGCGCGAAGCCGGTGACCTGCGTCACGGGATCGGTGTACTCGATGCCCTTGCTGAACTGCCCGGTCGCGGGCAGCCAGCCGAGCCGGCCGACGAAGACCACCTGCAGCAGGAGCCCCAGCCAGAACGCGGGCATCGACACCCCGCCGATCGAGAGGAACCGGATGCTGCCGTCGAGCAGCCTCCCCGGCCGCCGAGCGGCCAGCACCCCGAGCGCGATGCCCGCGAGGATCGCGATCGCCATCGCCGCGAACAGGAGTTCCAGGGTCGCCGGCAGGCGCATCGCGAGCTCGTCGAGGACCGGACGCTTCGTGGCGAGCGAGTCGCCCCAGTCACCCGTGAGGAGGCCGCCGAGGTAGGCGAAGTACTGCACGATGAGTGGTTGGTCGAAGCCGAGCTCCTGGCGGATGCGGGCGAGCTCCTCGGGCGGCGCCTTCGGTCCGGCGTAGACGACCGCAGGGTCGGACGGGATCACCCTCGCGAGGATGAAGACGATCACGGTCAGGACGAGCAGCACGAGGGCAGCGGTACCGAGCCGACTGGCGATGAAGCGCCACATGGTGACTCCTGGGGTGAGCGCGGGGGCGGACGTGGCCGCCCGCCCCCGCGTGGCGATCACTCGGCCGGGCGGATGGGGGCGAAGAAGGTCGTGAACGGGTAGTTCTCGTTGAACTTCCCGACCGACAGCTCCGGCGGCACCACGGTCACGGCCTGGGCGTCGTAGAGGAACACGCCGGGCGCCTGATCGACGAGCAACGTCATCGCCTCGACGTACTTGGCCTGCGCGGCATCACGGTCCACGCCGGTGAGCGTGCCCGCCTCGTCGATGAGGGCGTCGTACTCCGGGTCGTTCCAGTAGCTGAGGTTGAAGAACGGGCTCTCGCTCGAGTGGAACAGCGAGTACAGGTTGTCGGCTCCGGCGTCGCTGTACGTCGGCCAGTAGTAGACGACGAAGATGTCCTGCGCCGTCGCCGGATCGGACTTCGCGTTCTCCCACTGCTGGTTGAACAACTCGGCCCGCACGTCGACCGTGACGCCGATCTTGGCGAACGCGTCCTTGATGAGCGGGACGAACCGCGCTTCGGAGGAGTTCTCGGATGCATAGGTCAGGGTGAGCTCCAACCCGTCGGCGTGCCCAGCCTCTTCGAGCAGCGCCGCGGCCGCGTCCAGGTCCTGGGTGTACTGCGGAACGTCGTCGGAGTAGGGGAAGATGCCCTTCGGCACCGGGCCCCGAGCCTGCGTGCCGTAGCCCTGACCGCCCACTTCGATGATGTCGTCGTAGGGGATGGCGTAGCTCAGCGCCTGCCGCACCTTCGGGTCGTCGAGCGGCGGACGCGTGGTGTTGAAGAACGCGAGGAAGTTGAACGGAGAATTGGTCGCTCGCACCTCTGCGCCGAGGTCGGATGCCACGGTCTCGACGTTCTCGAGCGGCAGGTTCGTGGCCAGGTCGACCTCGCCCGCGGTGAGCATCTGCTGCGCCGTGACCGCGTCGGGCGTGATCGAGATGTCGACGATGTCGTAGTGGGGGGCCGCGTCGGCGTTCCAGTAGTCGTCGAACGCTTCGAGCACGACCTGCTCGCCCGGGGTGTAGTCGCCGACGGTGTACGGTCCGCTACCGGCGTCGATGCCCGCTTCGAAGTACTGCTCGTCGTCGGCCGCCGCCGCCAGGGCCGCAGGCGAGACGATCCACGCGCCATAGGTCGAGGCGGCGATCAGGTCCATCGGCGCCGCATAGGAGAGGTTCATCACCACGGTCGAGTCGTCCGGCGTGTCGATCGACTCGAGCGGGGCCCAGATGAAGGAGGCGCCGGCACGGTCCCGTGCGGCTTCGATGCTGGCCTTGACCGCCGCGGCATCGACGATCTCGCCGTCATGGAAGGTCGCTCCCTCGCGGATGGCGAACGTCCACGTGAGGCCGTCGTCGCTGACCTCCCACGATTCGGCGAGGGCCGGCGTGAACGGCTCGGCGGCGCCTTCCGCGTTCTTCCAGAGCAGCGGCTCGTAGACGTTGCCGAGGTAGAGCGCCTCGGTCGAGAAGGACCGCACCGGGTCCCACGTGGTGATCGCCGCCGAAGCGGCGACGGTGAGGACGTCGGGCGTCGAGTCGGACTCGGCACCGGATGCTGCAGTGCATCCGGCCAGGCCGAGGGCCGCGGCGGCGGCGAGACCGACGAAGCCGGTCGCGCGTGAGGTGGGCGGTCGAGTGGGTGCCATGTCTGCCTCCAGGAATGGATCCTCGCCGAGGGGGCGGCGAAGTCCGGTCAGTCTATGGACGCGAAGCCATAACAGGCCAATACTTGTTCTCCGTCGGAGTGATGCCTGGGAGGTATCGGATGGATCTGCGCCTCTTGCGCTATTTCGTGGCCGCCGTGACCAGTGGGACGCTGCACGGCGCATCATCCGTCGTCCATGTCGCGCAACCGTCGCTCAGTCGCCAGATCCGGCGGCTCGAGCGCGATCTCGGGTTCGAGCTGTTCGAGCGCTCGGCACGCGGACTCACGCCGACCGCAGCCGGGCGCGCGTTCCTGCCGGTGGCGGAGGATCTGCTCGCCCGTGCGACGCAGGCGACCTCGACCGCGCGCGGGATCGCCCGTGGCACCGTCTCTGACCTCACGGTGGTCGCCGCGCCGACGACGGTCACCGACGTCATCGCCCCGTTCGTGGTTCGGAGCGGGCTCGAGGGCGTCATCGGCAACGTCGTCGAGGCGATGCCCGAGCACGTCTACGCCGCCGTCGATCGCGGCGACGCCGATTTCGCCGTCGGAACGCGCATCCCGCCGTCCGAGTTGCGCTCGATGGTGCTGGGGCACGCGTACCTCTGGGCGCAGGTGCCGGCGAGCCATCCCTTCGCCGCGCGGCAGAGCATCCCGATCGCGGAGCTCGTGCGAGAGCCGTTGATCGTGATGAGCCGCGCGCACGGCGTCCGCCAGATGTTCGACTCGGCCGCCGCGCGCGTCGGACTGTCGTTCACGGCATCCGTCGAGACGACATCGCCGTCGCTCGCCCAGGCGCTCGCTGCCGCCGGCCGCGGCATCTGCGTCCTGTCCGACGACCCGCACTTCGACCTCGCCGCAGTCCCGATCTCAACGCCGAACGGTGACCTGATCATCACGCTCTTCGGCGTCTGGGACGAGATGCACTACGCGTCGTCGCGCATCGCGGCGTGCCTGGAGGAGCTCAGCGCGTTCAATGCGGAGCTGTACCCCCAGACCGTCGGAGGTTTCGACGTCGTGAGCGTCGAGCCCGACTCCTCGCGATGAGGCGGGGCCGATCGCCGTACGCGCGGACAGCCCGATCGCGACCTCACCACGCGATGACGCACGTGCACGGCGCACGCCCCGTGGTGGGGATGCGCGCTACTGCGTCATCGTCACCTTGCTGAGACCGGCGGGCCGATCGGGGTCCCTCCCGCGGCGCACGGACAGTTCGGCGGCGAGGACCTGCAGGGGAAGGATCTCGAGCACGGGCACGAGCTCCTCCGCCGCGTCGGCCGCCGCGTCGATCGAGGTCGCGTGCCGAAGCACCGCCGGCCCGCCGCGACGGCTCGTCCATCTCGAACGCGCCCAATCTGCCGCAGGTCGAGGAGCCCGGCTTCCTCGAGCTGGTGCGCGCGCAGTCCGGGCGTCCCGTTCGCGCCGACGACGACGCGAATCTCGCCCTTTTGGGCGAGCAGCATCTCGGCGCCGCGCGCGACGCGCCGACGGCGGTGATCATCACGATCGGCGCCTGCCTCGGCGCCGGGATCGCGATCGACGGCCGGATCCTCCGGCGCGCACGGCGTGATCGGCGAGTTCGGCCACTGCACGAGGTCTATCGCGGGTTGGGCGTCGACGAGCGGGCCTTCGGCGAACTTCCCGTCGCGGTGGCCGCTCCGGCCTAGGCGCCGGCGCGGCCCCCTCCGCCGGCGCGTTACGCCGCGGAACTCGCCCTCACGCGCGCCGACCGGTCGAGCTCATGCAGCCACTCGAGCACCGAGGCCTCGAGCCGCGCGGCGAGCGCGGGGTCGTGGTCGGCGCTCGTCGGGTCGGCGAAGAGGTGCGCCGAGCCCGGGTAGCGCTCGAGCGCGCCGTCCGCCTCGGAGACCAACCCTTCGGCGACGTGGCGATCGACCCAGGGATCGTGCTCGGTCGCGTGCACGGCGAGCGCGACCTCCGTCGGCCACGCGGTCTCGAAGGCCGCCGTCGGGAGGCACCCCGACATGAGCAGGGCTCCGCGGGCGCCCGGTCGAGTCTGGGCGAGCAGCTGCGCCGGGCCCGTGCCAAGCGAGAAGCCGGCGTAGACGAGGTCGGTCGGCAGCGACTGGGCCGCCGCGACCGCGCGATTCGCGAGCTCGGCGATGCCGATCTCGTCGCGGTAGGCCACGCCCTCGTCGAGCGTCGCGAACACCCTGCCGTCGTAGTAGTCGGGCGTGTGCACGATGTTGCCCGCGGAGCGCAGCGTCTCGGCGAACGCGAGGACCCCGTCGGTGAGTCCCTGGCCGTGGTGGAAGAGGAGGATCTCGTTCATATTGGACAGTGTACAACTCAATTGATCGCCGTACAATAGGCGCATGGGACGAACCGCCGGACAACGCGCAGGCCTCACCCGGCAGCAGATCACGGATGCCGCGATGGCACTGCTCCGCGAGGAGGGCCTCGACGCCGTGTCGATGCGACGCGTCGCCGATCGGCTCGGCGTCGCGCCGAACAGCATCTACGCGCACGTGGCCGACAAGGCCGCACTCGTCGACGAGCTGATCGACGCGATGCTCGCCGGCGTGCCGACGCCGACCGGCGACGGATGGCGCGCACGCATCGAGCGCGTCATGCGCGACAGCCGGCGCGAACTGCTCCGGCACCCCGACCTCGTGCCGTTCGCGCTCGTGCGCCAGTCGGTCGGCCCCAATGCGCTGCGACTCGGAGAGGTGACGCTCGGCGCGCTCCGCGAGGCCGGCCTCGACGGGCCGGCGGCCGTGACGGGACTCCAGGTGCTGCTCGTGCACACCATCGGGTCGGCGGCGTTCGAGACCGGACGCGCGCAGGACCCGGAGCCCGCCGCCCGGACCCGCCGCGGCCGCGAGCGCGCGGCGGAGTTCGGCGGCGTGACCGCGGAGCTCAGCGAGCCGATCTCCCGCTGGAGCGGCGACGAGGTCTTCGAGCGCGGTCTCGGCTGGCTGCTCAACGGACTGGTGTCCGACGTCGCCTCGTAGGCTGGCGGTGCAGCGGAAGGACGCCCTGATGAGTCGAGACGAGCACGACCATGGCGAAGCGGATGCCGCGACGGTGGAGTACTTCGAGCCGCAGGCGTGGGAGGAGCGCTACGCCGGCGACCAGAAGATGTGGAGCGGGAATCCCAACGCGCAGCTCGTCGCCGAGGCGTCCCGCCTGAGCCCCGGCACGGCGCTCGACGTCGGATGCGGCGAGGGCGGCGACGTGATCTGGCTGGCGCAGCAGGGCTGGCGCGTGACGGGCGCCGACTTCTCTGCCAACGGCCTCACCCGCGCCGCCCGGCACGCCGAGGAGGCCGGGGTCGCCGACCGCACCGACTGGTGGCAGGTCGACGCCCGCACGTTCAGCGCCGACGGCCGGTCGTACGACCTGGTCACCACGCACTTCCTGCATCCGCCCGACCACGGGATGGTCGACGTGACCCGCCGCCTGGCGGAGGCGGTCGCGCCGGGCGGGCACCTCCTCGTGGTCGGGCACGCGCCGTCGGAGGCGTTCACGCACCTGTCGGCGAGCCATCGGAACGCGATGTTCCTCGCGGAGGAGCTGCTGCCCGCCCTGCCCGACGACTTCGAGGCCCTCGTGGTCGAGCAGCGCCCGCGCACGATGACCCGCGACGGAGAGACGGTCGACGTGCACGACTCCACCCTGCTCGCGCGCAGGTCGCGCTGATCGACCGGCGGGTTCACCGCCCGGCGTCAACCCACTCGAACCCGTCGGGGTCGACGAACGTGCCGCCGTCGCCCGCGATCCGGATCCGGTGCGACCCGGAGCCCTCGGGCGAGATGCCGGCCGACTTGGCGAGCGCGCGTCGCTTGTAGAGGCCGAGGCCGATCGGGCTGCCCGGAATCTCGAAGTCGACGTAGCTGCCGAAGCTCTTCCCGACCGCGAGGCCGCGGTCGGTGTAGGACTTCTTGCTCGCCGACACGTCGTCGCTCCCGAGCAGCAGCACGATGTGGTCGAACGCCCGGCTCGCCGGCGCGGTGTCCTTCTTCGTCGACGTGGCGAGGTTCCAGATCGCGCCATCCGGTGCCTGCACCACGCCGCCGAAGCCCCACAGCGATTTCGCGAGCGGCTTCAGGATGTCGGCGCCTGCGGCGACGGCCGCGTCGAACAGTGCGGTGACGTTCGCTGGCTGCGGCGCGACGAGCGACATGGTGAAGCCACGGAATCCGTCGGTCGCGGCATCCGTGGCGGCGGTGCGCACCCGGTCGTCGAGGTCGAACGCCTCGCGGTAGAAGCGGGCGGATGCCTCGGGGTCGGGCGCCTCGAGCGTGATCGAGTCGATGGTCGTGAGGGTCTTCGTCTCGGTGTTCATGTTCCCGACGCTACGCTCGGCACTCGCGGCGGGCTTCTCGATTCCTGACGGATGCCGAGCCCGAGTGACCTTGGTCACCGGCGCCCGAGCCGGACCGGCGTAGCGTGCGGACTTCCGGGGGCGGGCCGATCGAGGGGGAACACGATGAAGGTATTGGTGGCCTACGCGAGCAAGTACGGCGCGACCGAGGGCATCGCGCAGCGTCTCGGCGAGACATTGCGCGCGAGCGGGCTCGAGGTCGACGTGAGCAAGTGCACGGACCTGGATGCGGCATCCGGCTACGACGCCTACGTGGTCGGTTCGGCCGCGTACGCGTTCAACTGGCGCAAGGCCGCGAGGAAGTTCGTCGAGGGCAATGCCGAGGAGCTGGCGGCGAAGCCGACCTGGCTGTTCTCGAGCGGCCCGCTCGGCACCGAGGAGGTCGACAAGGAGGGCAACGACGTGCTGAAGGGCGCGGAGCCCAAGCAGTTCGCGGAGTACGAGGAGCTCGTGCACCCGCGCGGCACGCAGGTCTTCCGTGGCGCGTACGACCACGACAAGATCCGCGGCGCCGATCGCATCATCGCGTGGATGCCGGCGATCCGCGACATCATGCCCGAGGGCGACTTCCGCGAGTGGGATGCGATCGACGCGTGGGCGTCGAGCATCGCGCAGGAGCTGCAGGCGTCATCCGCTCGCCCCTGACTCGCGCTGCGCCGTGAGCGATCCAGCCGGCGGCGCGGCAGTCTCGGGGTGCGGGTCAGGCGTGCTCGTCGGGTTCGGTCTTCGGCGGCTGCACGCTCCACGACGGCGGCTCGTCGGCGCCCGACTCCTCGTCGCGCTCGGCATCGTCGCGCGTCGGCTGCACGACGCCGGGAGCGTGATGCACCGGCGCGTAGATCGTGTAGAGCCGCAGCGGCACGTCTCCGGTGTTCTCGACGTCGTGCCAGGTGCCCGCCGGCACCTGGATGCTCCAACCGTCGGAGACGTCCCGCTCGAAGGTGAGCTCGTCCTTCGAGGGGCCCATCTTCACGCGCCCCCGACCGGCATCCAGTCGCAGGAACTGGTCGGTCTCGGGGTGGGCCTCGAGGCCGATCGACTCGCCCACGGGAATCGCCATGAGCGTGACCTGCAGGTACTTCCCGCTCCACGCGGCGACCCGGTAATGCGTGTTCTCGGTCGTCGCGGTCTCGATGTCGAACGCGTTCGGCTGCGGCCCGTTGTCGGTGATCCCCATCGGTCGTCCCCCTCCTCGGCTCGGCACGCCGGGCGGCGTGCGCTCCTCCGCTCAGGCTAACGGTGCCGGCGGTCGCGACCCAGTGCGAATCAGGCGAGCGGATGCCGCCCGCGGAGCACCCTCGATCGAGCCCGTTCCCTCAGCCGGGTCGTCGCCCGCACTCCGCCGGACGAGCATCCGACCTCAGCGCTGCGCACCGCCGGCGATCGCCGCGCCGAGGGCGTCGACCGCTTCCGAGAGCTGCTCGACGGTGATCGCCTGGCCGAGGTACTGCAGGACCAGGCCGTCCAGCGCTGCGAACATGGCGAGGTCGAGGCCCTCGCTGCTCGGCGCGCCGAGGAGCGCCCTACCCTGCGCGAGTTCGCGGACATACCCCTGGTAGAGCTTTCGAACCGCGGGCCGGAGGTCGGGACGACGACTCGCCTCGAGGACCATCTCGAACTGGAACACCTGCAGCGCCGGCTCGGCGAGCACGTTGTCGATCAACGCCGAGCGGAACGATTCGGCGTCGCTCGCGTACTCGGCGAGGTTCGCCAGGCCGATGGACCGCTCCATCGACCACTCGAGCGCTGCGGCGAGAAGGCGGTCACGGGTGCCGAAGTGGTGCGCGATCAGCGTGTTGTTGACCCCGGCTTCGTCGGCGACGGCACGGAACGTCATGCCGCGCATGCCCTTCGCCGCGACGACGCGAACCGTCGCGGCGAGCAGGGCCTCCTTGCCATCGCCGTGATTGAGCTGCCGCCGGGGGTCCGTCATGCGCACCAGTGTAGGCATCAGCGTCGGACCGATCGGGGACCTGTTGACATCAAACTGAGCATGTGCTTAGCTTACCGCACCAATCCTCAGCACTTGCTTAGTTTGCTCGTCCGGGCACTGGCGAAGCTGCTCCCGTGAAGGAAACGATGATGTCTCTGAACACGACTCCGCGCGCATCCTCGGCGCGCCCGACCGAGGTCGACGTCGTCGTCCTCGGCGCCGGTTTCGCCGGCCTGACCGCCGCTCGCGAGCTCTCCCAGCGAGGGCTCTCGGTGCGCGTCCTCGAGGCGCGCGACCGCATCGGCGGCCGCACCTGGTACGCCGACGGCCTCGGCCGTGGTCTCGAGCTCGGCGGCACCTGGGTGCACTGGACCCAGCCGTACGTGTGGGCCGAGCTCGCCCGCTACGGGATCGGGACCGTGCCCAGCCCGGCCCCGGCCGTCGCCCACTGGTGGGAGGCCGGCGCCGCGAGGTCGGGCGACCCGGAGGAACTGCTCGCGCGCCTCGACGAACCGAACCGGCGGCTGACCGCCGACGCCCGGCGAGTCTTCCCGACGCCGTTCCGGCCCCTCGAAGAGCGGGCACTCGTCGAGTCCGTCGACCACGAGACGATCGCCGATCGGATCGCCACCCTCGACCTCCCGGCCGCCGACCGTGAGCTCCTCGAGACGTTCTGGACCCTCAACGTGAACGGGTCGATCGACGAGGCCGCCTACACCCAGGCCCTGCGCTGGGTCGCGTTGACCAACGGCGACTGGGCCGTCAACTTCGAGGCGTGCGCCTCGTACAAGGTCGAGGGCGGCACCGGTCGTCTCGCGCAGGCGATCGCGGATGACTCGGACGCCGACCTCCGCTTCGGCGCCGTCGTCGAGGCGATCGAGCACGACGACGATTCCGTGCGGGTGACGACGGCCGACGGCCGGGTCCACACGGCACGACACGCGGTCGTCACCTTCCCCCTCGCCGCGCTGTCGCGGATCCGCGTGACCCCCCCACTCCCGCTCGCCATGGACGCCGCCGCGAACGAGGGGCAGGCGGGCCTCGGCACCAAGGTGTGGTTCCGCCTGGAGGGAGTGACCGAGCCGTTCGTCGCGTTCGGCGAGAAGGACTGGCCGCTCAACTTCTTCCAGGGCGAGTACCCCGACGGCGACGGCATCATCGTCATCGGATTCGGACCCGACGCCCGCGCGATCGACCCGACCGACGTCAGGGCCATCGAGGAGGTCATCGGTCGGCTCATTCCGGGAGCCCGCGTCACCGCGGTGGAGGCCCACGACTGGGTCGCCGACGAGTTCGCCGGGGAGACGTGGCCGATGCACCGGCCCGGCTACCTCACCGGGGCGCTGGCGGGGTTCCACGCGGGCGACGGCCGCCTCCGCTTCGCCGGCGCCGACTACGCCCACGGCTGGGGCGGCTTCATCGACGGCGCGATCGAGGGCGGGCTCATCGAAGCCCGCCGCATCCTCACCGAGAACGCCGGAGCCCAGACCGCCGTGCCGCTTCTGGCCGCCACCGCCTGAGCGGCCGACCCCACCCCACTGCACCACCACCCAGTACCGCTCGAAGTCCAAAGGAGGACCTCATGAGCACCACCACCACCCGTCCCGAGCCGGTCGCGAGGGACGTCTCGCACGGCACCAGCCTGAAGCCGAACAGCCTCGGCTTCGTCGGCATCGCGTTCTTCGTCATCGCTGCCGCAGCGCCCATGGCCGCGTTCGTCGGCGCGGGCCCCGTCCTGTTCTCGATCATGGGACCCGGCGTTCCGCTGGTCTACATCATGGTCGCGGTCGTCATCGCGCTCTTCGCCGTCGGCTACCTCCGCATGAGTCGACACATCGTCCACGCGGGCGGCTTCGTCGCCTACATCGCGCGCGGACTGGGCCGGCACGCCGCGACCGGCGCCGCGGGCATCGTCATCGTGACCTACGTCGCGCTGCAGGTGGGGTTCTGGGCGCAGTTCGGCGTGTTCGCCCAGCAGTTGGCTGCCGGATGGCTCGGCATCGACCTTCCGGTCTGGGTCTGGGCCCTCGCCTTCATCGCGCTCACGACTGCGCTCGCCATGCGCGGGGTCGACCTCAACCTCAAGGTCCTCGGGATCCTCCTGGTGCTCGAGATCGCGGTCGTCGCGATCCTCGTGGTCGGCATCGTCGTCGGCGCCGCCGGCAATCCGCCGTCGCTCGAGAGCTTCAGCCCGTCCGCGCTGGCGAACCCGGGCTTCGGCGTGGCGGTCCTCTTCGTCTTCGCCTGCTTCACCACGTTCGAGGCCACGACGGTCTTCAGCGAGGAGGCGCGCGACCCGCGCCGCACCATTCCGTTGGCGCTCTACGCGGTGGTGCTCTTCGTCGCGATCTTCTACACGGTCGCCACCTGGGCGGTCAGCTTCGCCGTCGGGCCGGACATGGTCCAGCAGGCGGCCACCGACGACCTGGCCGGCATCATCTTCGGCCTCGCGGCGACGTACGTCGGTCCGTGGCTCGACGTCACCATGCAGGTGCTCGTCGTCTCGAGCTTCATCGCGATGCTCATCGGCATGCAGAACATGTTCGCGCGATACGGGTTCGCCCTCGCCCGGGCGGGCGTTCTGCCGAAGCCGCTCGCACGGGTGGGCCGGCGCTCGCAGGCTCCTGCCACCGCCGCCCTCGCGAACGGCATCGTCGTCGCGGTGATCGTGACCGGCTTCCTGCTCGCCGGGGCCGATGCGATCGAGGTCGTCTACGCGTGGTTCGTCGCCCTCGGCACCGTCGGGTTCATCGTCATGATGGCGCTGGCCTCCCTGGCGATCGTCGTGTTCTTCCTCCGCGAGAAGGTCGAACGCGGCTTCTGGACGACGAAGGTCGCTCCCGCCGTGTCGTTCGTGCTCGTCGCCGGCGTCCTCGTCATCGCGCTCCAGAACTACGACGCGATGCTCTTCAGCGAGGGTGCGACCGCCAAGCTCCTGCTCTGGCTCATCCCGATCGGGTTCGCGCTCGGCGCGCTCCTGCCCACCGTCAAGAAGGACATCGACTACGAGACGGTCACGTCGGCCGTCGCCTGACCACGACACGCCCCGTGTCATCCACTTCGAAAGGACTCATCATGACCGACACCCAGACGACCAGCCGCACCTACCAGGGCTACGTGCCCGTCGAGGAATGGCCCGACGTCACCGCCATGGTCGACGGCTTCGGCGAGCCGAGCCTTCCCGCGACCGACCACCTGGAGGGTTCCGCCTTCGACATCGTCTTCGACAACGGATGGACGATCGCGCACCGCTTCGACGACGGCGCGGTCACCTGGACCATCACCGAGGGCGACGGCACCGGCATGACCGGCACCCACCCCTACCGCGCCGTCGAGGCTCGCCCCGGCCTCTACTTCGTCGATTTCATCAAGGGCGAGGGCGTGCACGCGAGCGACGTCTCCATGGTGATCGACCGGAACGACGGACGCGTGACCGTGGCCGACTCGACCTTCGTCGATCGCGACGGCGCGGTGCGCATGCACACCGAGCTGATCACCGGCCGCGTGGCCGGCACCGGCGCCATCGAACCGCTGCGCCGGTCCGACGAGCTCGTCGGCAAGCGGATCTTCTACCGCTACAGCCCGACGGAGGCGTACGAGCACGTCTACCTCAACGGCGGCACGTTCATGTGGCACTGCGTCCGCGGCGCCGAGCGGGGATTGGCCGACGTCGACCCGGCGACCGTCTACGAGATCGGCGACGGCATCGTGATGCTGCACTGGAGCGAGACCGTCATGCCGGTCGAGTCCATCGTGCTCATCGACCTCGTGAACGAGCGCTCCATCGGGCGGATGTTCTGCTGGGACGGCCCCACGCTCGCCCCGGTGCACCTGCCCTTCGACAGCCGCTTCACGGTCCTCAACGAGACCGCCTACCCCACCGACTGATCCCATCGACCCGCACGACTGTTCCACGGAGGAAACGATGTCCACCACGCAACCCACCACGATGCTCGAGGCGGTCTCCGCCGACGAGGCCACTGGGCGTCCGATTCCGGATGCCGCGACGCGGGAGACCATCGGCTACGCACCGATCCACACCGTCGACGACCTCGACGCCGCGATCGCCACCGCCCGTTCCGTCCAGCCGGGCTGGGCCGCGCTCGGACACGCCGATCGCAGCCGCATCCTGAACGCCATCGCCGACGAGATCGAGGCGAACGCCGAGGAGCTGGCGGTGCTGTTGTCACGTGAGCAGGGCAAGCCGCTCGACGGGCCGAATGCGCGCTTCGAGGTCGGCGCCTGCGCCGCATGGATCCGCAACGCGGCGGACACCCCGGTCGAGCCCGAGGTCGTGTTCGAGGACGGCAGCGCCCGCGCCGAGCTGCACTTCGAGCCCCTCGGGGTGGTCGGCGCGATCGGCCCGTGGAACTGGCCGATGATGATCTCGGTATGGCAGATCGCGCCGTCGCTCCGCATGGGCAACACGGTCGTCGTGAAGCCGAGCGAGTACACGCCGCTGTCGGTGCTCGCGCTCGTCGAGGTCTTCAACCGCTACCTTCCGCCGGGGGTCCTCACCGTGATCTCCGGCGACCGCGAGGTCGGCGCCGCGATCGCCGCCCACCCCGGTCTCGACAAGATCATGTTCACCGGATCGACCGCGACCGGCAGGAGGATCGTCGAATCGTCGGCGCACAACCTGGCCCGGCTCACGCTCGAGCTCGGCGGCAACGACGCCGGCATCGTCCTTCCCGGCACGGATGTCGCGGCCATCGCCGACAACCTGTTCTGGGGCTGCTTCATCAACAGCGGCCAGACGTGCGCGTCGCTGAAGCGGCTCTACGTTCACGAGTCGGTGTACGACGACGTCGTCGACACGCTCGCCGGGATGGCGCGCAGCATGCCGATGGGCCGCGGCCTCGACGCGGGCAACGTGCTCGGCCCGCTCCAGAACGAGAAGCAGTTCGACATCGTCCGCCGCCTCGTCGACGACGCGCGCGGCCGCGGGGCACGCGTCGTCGCGGGCGGCGAGCCCGCACCTGAACTCGGTCCGCTGTTCTACCGCGCCACCGTGGTCGCCGACATCGAGGACGGCGCGCCGCTCGTCGACGAGGAGCAGTTCGGTCCCGTCATCCCGGTGGTGAAGTACTCGGATATCGAGGACGCCATCGCGCGGGCCAACGCCTCGGAGCAGGGCCTCGGCGCCTCCGTGTGGTCGAGCGACCCGGATGAGGCGGTCGCGGTGGCGCGGCGGATCCAGGCCGGCACGGTCTGGATCAACCAGCACGGCGCACTGAACCCGAACATCCCGTTCGGCGGCACCAAGGCCTCCGGCTACGGTCACGAGTTCGGCATCCACGGTCTCAAGGCGGTGTCGGCGCCGAAGGTGATCTCGCGCTGACTGGCCATGCCGGTACTTCGGCACTCCCGCGCTCCACCTCGAGGATGACTTCGCGGCGATCGGGGTGTGCAGTGCGGTGAGCGCGGCGAGGATGGCACGGTGACCGACTCGACCCTCGAACTCGCGCCCCGATTCCGTGTGACCCTCGCCCCGGCGGCGGCCCGCGTCCTCCTCGTCGGGGTGGTGGCAGTCGCGCTGGGCGGGGCCACGTCGCTCGGCCAGACGTTCCTGCCCGAGGAGGCCGCGTCGCTCGCCAACTCGGTGACGGGATGGACGCTTCCGACCGTCGCGCTGGTCTTCGTCACGGCGCGGTCGTCCACCGAGGCGGCGGTGGCCGGTGCGGTGTCGTTCGTCGCGCTCACCGTGGGCTATGCCGTGGTGTCGACGCTGCGCGGCTTCCCGTTCGACCCCACCACGTGGGCGGTCATCGGCCTGCTCGCCGGTCCCGTGATCGGCGCGGCGACCATCGCGCTGCGGCGATCCCGTATGCACGCGGCCGTCGGCGGCGGACTGCTCGCCGGCGTGCTGATCGGCGAGGGCGTCTACGGGCTGACGGCGATCGCGGCGACGACCGGTCCGGTGTTCTGGTGGGCGGCGATCACGGTCGGTGTCGGGCTCCTCGTCGCCGTGGCGGCGCTCCGGGTCCGTGACCTCCGCTCGAGACTGGTGCTGGTGTCGGTCGCCGGGCTGACCGCATCGCTCTTCGTGGTCGCCTACCTGGCGCTTCCCAGCGTGTTCGGCCTGCTCTGATCCTCGTCGGACACTCCGAAGGCCGGGCTTCCTTGGCTGGAGGGCCCGGGGGCCTTCCCGGAGCGGCCTCGAGACGCGTCGCCTGCGGCGGCGGCGCCCCTCGATTCGCAGTTGCGCGGCGAGATCCACCGCGGCATACGTCGCCGAGCGCGCCGGTGACGACGCAGTCGGCGCTCGCGCACGAGCGTTCGGCCGTCAGTGACGCGACGGCGACCGACGCTCGCGGATCGGCGCCTCCGGGTCGACTGCGGCGAGCGCCGTCTCGAGCGCCTCGACGAGCCTCCTCAGCTCGTCGGAACCGACGGGGGCGAACTCGCGGTCGATGGCCGGAAGGTACGCCTTCGCCCCGGCGAGGAAGCGGCGGCGCCCGTCAGGGGTGAGCACGGCGAAGGCCGAGCGGCCGTCGTCGGGATTCACCTCGCGGGCGACCAGACCGGCCGCGACGAGGTCGTCGACGAGGCGACTCACCCGGGTGCGACTGAGCACGACGCGTTCGGCGAGCTGACCCATCGTGAGCCGGCCGCCGGCGTCGTTCAGTTCGAGCAGCACGTCGTACCAGCTGAGCGGCAATCCGCCGTCGCCCGCCACGGCGCGCTCGAGTCGCGGCAGCACTGCGGCGTGCAGCCGCAGCAGGGACTCCCAGGCTCGTTCCGCGTCACTCGGCATGCATCGACCCTATCACTTGCGTGCGTGCGCACACATATGGAAGACTCCCCCTGTTCATATATGTGCGTCTGCACACACTTGAAAGGACTGAGCATGACCACGCTCCTGCACATCTCCGCGTCCCCTCGCGGCGACGACTCGCATTCGCTCGCACTCGCCCGCACCTTCACCGACGCGTTCGCAGAGGCCGCGCCCGCAGCATCCGTCGACCACTGGGATCTCTGGGACGGATCGCTGCCCGCATTCGGCCCCGACGCCGCCCGCGCGAAGATGCGGGTGTTCGCCGGTGAGGCCCCGCAGGGCGCCGAGGAGCTCGCCTGGCACCGCGCCCGCCTCGCGTTCGAGCGCTTCGCCGCCGCCGACCTCTACCTGTTCAGCCTGCCGATGTGGAACTCGGGCGTGCCCTACATCGCGAAGCAGTTCATCGATGTCGTCAGCCAGCCGGGTTGGGTGTTCGGCTTCGATGTCGAACTCGGCTACACGGGCCTGCTCGAGGGCAAGCGCGCAGCCGTGGTCTACACGAGCGCGGTCTACGGCGACGAGCGTCCGCCGGCGTTCGGAAGCGACTTCCAGCAGCCGTTCTTCGACGGCTGGCTGCGCTGGGCGGGTGTGCACGAGATCGACTCGATCGAGTTCCGGCCGAACCTCGCCGTCGGCGACCCCGAGCCCGCCCGCCTCGCCGCCCACGCCGAGGCGCGCCGGCTGGGCGCCGAGTTCGCGCTCGACGCGCGGGCTGCGGCGGCCTGAGCGGCTCAGCCCTCCGGTTGGAGTCGGTGCCAGGTGTCGAAGGCGACCGCCGCAGCGCCCTCTGCGTCGCCCGCCGCGCAGAGCCGGATCAGTTCGTCATGCCGGTCCGCCGAGTCGCGGCCACCCTGCGACGAGAACTGCAGGCGTTCGGCGCGGCGCACGACCGGCGTGAACTGATCGAGCACTGCGGCGAGCGAGCGATTGCCGGACACGGTGACCGGCACTCCGTGCAGGTCGTCGTCGGCGCGCAGGGCCGCATCGACGTCGTGGGCCTCCAACGCGGCTCGGAACCGGGTGTTGGCCTCGCGCATCGCCTCGAGGTCGTCGTCGTCGAGTTCCGGCACCGCCTCGCGAACGGCCAGCTCGTGCATGGCCGCGACGACGTCGCGCGCCTCGCGCACCTTGCGCAGGTCGAGCGTGCTCACCCGGGTCGATCGGCCCGGCGTCGCGACGACGAGCCCGCCCTCGGCGAGCCGGAGGAGCGCCTCCCGCACCGGTGTGCGACTGACGCCCAGCCACGTGGCGAGTTCGCCGTCCTTCAGGAGCTCCCCCGGCTCGAACGTGCCGTCGACGATCGCGTCGCGCAGGCGACGGTAGACCCCGTCGCGCAGGAGGATGCGATCGGCCGGCGCTTCAGAGGCAGGAATGGGCATGCAATATATTGCCCCATTTCCCGACGCCCACGTCAAGTTGCCGACGTCGTCGTCTGCTCCGCGCACCGCACCGCCGCCTGGCAGGACAGGAGCGCAGCTGGTTCAGGCTGCGGTGGGTGACGAACGGGTCGTCGTCGCTCATGATGCCGAGCCCACAGCGGATGCCGCGGCATCCGTCGTCGAGGTCGTCGCTCGCTGCTCGAGCGGCGGCAGCCGGCACGCGTCCGCGAACCCGTCCGAGTGGATGCCGAGCGCCACGTTCATGCGCGCGCTCAGGTTCATGAACGCGACCTTGGCCGTGAGCTCGATGAGCGCCGCCGGCCCGAGCGCGTCGAGGAGCCTCGCCGACAGCTCGTCGGTGACCGCCGGCGGGGTCTGGCTCATCGCCTCGGCGTACGCCATGACGTCGCGCTCGAGCGGCGTGAAGACGGATGCCGCGCGCCAGTTCGGGACGTGCCGCGCCTTCGCCTCGTCGAGCCCGTCGTTGTGGGCCTTGTAGTAGTTGAAGTCGAGGCACCAGCTGCAACCGATGTACGCCGCGGTCGCCATCACGGCGTAGGAGGCGAGGTCGCGGTCGAGTTCGTGCAGAGCCTCGACCTTGCGGCCGATGCCCATCGAGGCGCGCATGAGGGCGGGATGGTGGGCGAGCACGCCCATGGAGTCGGGCACCGAGCCGAGCATGCGTCGGGCGGCGAGCTTCACGGCGGTGCCGAACAGGCCGGTGAGCTCGGTCGGCGGGATGCGGGGCGTGGTCGTGGTCGTCGTCGTGGTCTGCGCGGTCGTCGTCGTGGTCTGCGTGGTCATCGTGTCCTCCTGCGTCGACGGCCGGGTTCGGCTCCCGGTTCGTGCCGTCGACATGGAGACACCGCTCGCGGCAGGGGTGTGACACCGCCGAATCCCGGGGACCCGCGAGGTGTGTCGCAGGAACCCGGGACTCGGAGGTCTGGAGGCGCCGACAATGGAGGTGCACTCTGGGAGGGATCCCAGTGAAGGGAGCGCGCATGCTCGTCGGATGGCGCGGAGCCGAACGGTACAGGCGCGCCGACCCGCAGCCACCCCCGCCATGACCTCGATCCTCATTGCGACCGTACCGTTCCACGGCCACGTGACGCCGCTCCTCACGGTGGCGCGCGGGTTCGTCGCGCGGGGCGACCGGGTACGCTTCCTCACCGGTTCCCGGTTCGCCGAGTCGGTCCGGGCCACCGGTGCCGAGTTCCTGCCGCTCCCTGCCGAGGCCGACTACGACGACCGCATCGACGTGAGTATCCGCTTCCCCGAGCGCGCGTCGCTGCGCGGCTCCGCAGCGCTCGGGTTCGACATCGAGCATGTCTTCACCCGTCCGGCCCCGGCGCAGTACGAGGCGGTGATGGCGACCCATCGGATGGCACCCGTCGACGTGATGCTCACCGACCCGTCGTTCGCCGGCGCCGCGATCGTGGCGGGTCATCCGCGGGCCGAGCGCCCGGCCTTGGTGCTCTGCGGGGTCATGCCGCTTCCGCTCTCCAGCCGCGACACGGCGCCGTTCGGCATGGGCCTGACGCCGATGGCGGGCCCGATCGGCCGCGCTCGCAACGCGGTGCTCGCAGTGCTCGCCCGCCGCGTCTTCCGCGACGCCCAGCGTTCCGCCGACGAGCTGCATCGTCGCGTGCACGGCGTGGGACTCTCGTACTCGCTGTTCGAGTGGCCCGCCCGTGCCGACGCGATCGCCCAGTTCACGGTGCGCGAGTTCGAGTACCCGCGCAGCGATGCGCCCGCGTCGCTGCATTTCATCGGACCGATCGCCGCGACGGGTCCCTCCGCTCCCCTTCCCGCCTGGTGGGGCGACCTGGACGGGTCGACGCCGGTCGTCCATGTCACGCAGGGCACGATGGCGAACAAGGACTGGGGCAAGCTCGTGCTCCCAACGGTCGAGGCGCTCGCCCATGACGACGTCCTCGTCGTGGTCACGACGGGCGGCCGGCCGCTCGACACGCTTCCAGCCCTGCCTGCGAATGCCCGGGCGGCGGAGTATCTGCCCTATGACGAACTGCTTCCGAAGACCGACGTGTACGTCACCAACGCCGGCTACGGCGGCGTGCAGTACGCCCTGCGCCACGGCGTGCCGATCGTCGCGATCGGCGGGCAGGAGGACAAGCCCGAGGTCGCCGCGCGTATCACCTGGTCGGGTGTGGGCCGGCGGATCCGCTCGGTCTCCCCGTCGCCGAGGGCGCTGCGCAGGGCCGTTCGCGCGGTGCTCCGCGATGGCCGGTACCGTCGCGCCGCGGACGCCATGTCCGCCCGGATGGCAGCGTCGCGTGGGTTCGACCACATCGCCGAGATCGTCGACGCCGTGGTGACGGATGCCGCGCCCGGCGGCGGGCCGGCCCGGCCCTCGCGTTCCTGAGGGCCGGGCCGTCGTGGTGGCGGTCTCGAGACGCGCCGCCTACGGCGGTGCTCCTCGATCCGCAGAGGGTTAGGCGGCGATGTCGACCGTCGCGTTGGGCACGGATGCCACGACGAACTCGCCGTCGGCGGCATCCACCCGTACGCCCTCGCCGTCGCCGAGGGCACCGGTGACGAAGAGGTCGGCGATGCGGTCGTCGATCTCGCGCTGGATCAGGCGACGCAGCGGACGGGCACCGTACTCGGGCTCGTAGCCGCGCTCCGCGAGGAGCGCCACCGCGGCATCCGTCACCTCGAAGCCGATCTCGCGAGCGGCCAGCCGCGACGAGGTCGCACCCAGCATCAGGCGCACGATCTCAGCGATCTCGGCAGACGAGAGCTTCTGGAACAGCACGATCTCGTCGATGCGGTTCAGGAACTCGGGCCGCATGGCCTCGCGCACCTTGCCCATCACACGCTGGCGCACGTCATCCATCGACGAGAAGCCGTTGGCCGCAGCATCCGCCGACGCCACGAACCCGAGCGCACCCGACCGCGACGCGAGGAACTCCGAACCGAGGTTCGAGGTCATGATGACCACCGTGTTGCGGAAGTCGACCGTGCGACCCTGACCGTCGGTCAGGCGTCCGTCGTCGAGCACCTGCAGCAGCAGGTTGAACACGTCGGGGTGCGCCTTCTCGATCTCGTCGAACAGCACGATCGAGTACGGGTTGCGCCGCACGCGCTCGGTGAGCTGCCCGGCCTCGTCGTAGCCGACGTATCCGGGAGGGGCGCCGACGAGCCGCGACACCGTGTGCCGCTCGCCGAACTCACTCATGTCGAAGCGGATGATCGCGCCCTCGTCGTCGAACAGCGACGACGCCAGCGCACGCGCCAGCTCGGTCTTGCCGACGCCGGTCGGGCCGAGGAACAGGAACGAGCCCACCGGCCGCTTGGCATCGCCCATGCCGGTGCGGTTGCGACGCACCGAGCGGGCGACGGCGGTGACCGCGTCGTCCTGCCCGATGACCCGGGCGTGCAGTTCGCCCTCGAGGTTCGCGAGGCGCTCGCGCTCGCCCTCGGTGACGCGGTTGACCGGGATGCCGGTGGCCCGCGAGATCACGGCGGCGATCTGCGCCTCGTCGACGACCGTCTGCTGGTCGAGACTCTCGAGACCACTGTGCTGGTTGAGCTCGTCGAAACCAGGCTCCTCGAGGTCTCGAGACGCGCTCCGCGCTCCTCGACCCACACGAGCCGTCGCCTCGTCGAGCCGCTCCTGCACCTTCTCGATCTCGTCGCGGATGCGCGACGCCTCCTCGTAGTGCTCGGCGCGGACGGCCGCGTTCTTGTCGGCCTCCAGGTCGGCGAGGCGCTCGATGAGGGCGGAGACATCCACCTTCACGCCGAGCTTCAGGCGCAGGCGCGCGCCGGCCTGGTCGATGAGGTCGATGGCCTTGTCGGGCAGCACGCGGTCGGTGAGGTACCGCGCGGAGAGCTCGACGGCGGCGCGCAGCGCCTCGTCGGTGTAGGTGACGCCGTGGTGCTCCTCGTACGCGGGGCGCAGGCCCTGCATGATGAGCACGGCGTCCTCGATCGAGGGCTCGCCGACCTTCACCGGCTGGAACCGGCGCTCGAGCGCGGGGTCCTTCTCGATGGTGCGGTACTCCTTGAGCGTGGTCGCGCCCACGAGGTGCAGCTCGCCGCGGGCGAGGCGGGGCTTCAGGATGTTGCCCGCATCCATGCCCTCACCGGCACCGCCGGCGCCGACGACGGAGTGCACCTCGTCGACGAAGACGATGAGCTCGCCCTTGTGCTCGGCGATCTCCTCCATCGTCTTGGTGAGGCGCTCCTCGAAGTCGCCGCGGTAGCGCGTGCCGGCGAGCATGGCGGGCAGGTCGAGCGCGACGACGCGCTTGCCGAGCAGCGCCTCGGGCACGTTCTCCTCGACGATCGCGCGGGCGAGGCCCTCGACGATCGCGGTCTTGCCGACGCCGGCCTCGCCGATCAGCACGGGGTTGTTCTTCGTGCGGCGGCTGAGGATCTCGATGGTCTGCTCGATCTCGTCGGTGCGCCCGATCACGGGGTCGAGCTCGCCGTTCATAGCGCGCTCGGTGAGGTCGATGCTGAACTTGTCGAGCATGGGGGTGGCGGACTCCCCCTCCTCTGCGGGCTGAGGAGGCGCGCCAGCGCCGTCTCGAAGCCCCTCTGTCTGCTCAAGCTGCTCGCCGAGCCCGGCCGCGAGCGCGTCGGCGGTGACGCCGGCCCGCGCGAGGACCTGCCCGGCGGGGGCGTCCTGCCCGAGCACGAGCGCGAAGAACACGTGCTCGGGGTCGATGTACGTCGACCCGCTCGAGCGTGCGACCTGGTACGCGTGGAACAGCGCGCGGCTCGCGCTCGGGGTGATCGTCGCCGCGTTCATCTTCTGCTGGTCGAGCTTGTCGAGACCTGCGGATGCCGCGGGCAGCCGCGCCTCGGTCGCCGTGATGATGCGCTCGGGGCTCGCGCCGACGCGCGTGATCGCCTGCGCGACGGACTCGTCCTCGACGATGACGCGCAGAATGTGCAGCGCGTCGAGCTCGGTCTGCCCGCGCTCGATCGCGAAGCGTCCGGCGCGCTGCAGGATGCTCTGGGTGCGCGAGGTCAGGAACCGGCTGAGGTCGATCGACCGCGCCTGCCTGGCCTGCTCACCCGCGAGGTAGCGGGCGAGGAACTCGTCGAACGAGCTCGCGCCCGCCTCGTTGAAGTTGTCGGGCACCTAGGTCCTCCTGGGGGAACTTGAGTTGGGTACGCTCAACTTCAACGCGGCGAGAGTGCAGGTATTCCCTTGACGAGCGCCGGATGCCCGGGAGCACCCGGTGGCCCGCCGTTGCGCCGACTACGGCATCATGTACTAGTGAACCCTCGGATCCTCTGCGGCGACGGCGTGGGCCCTGCACGCCAGCGGGTGGCCGCAGCGCCTGGCACAAACCGTTTACCCCGCGCAAGCGATGGCCATGCCTGCTGAACAAGTGCGCGAAACATCGGCGTTCTGGTCCCCCCCGGGCCGGCGATTTCTACCTTTGCACGAGCGTGCCCTCGAGTTGCCGCTTCTGGAGCTTGCCGCACGGCTCCCCGGGGCGAGTGAGGGAGTGAACATTGTTCGCGAGTTCCCGGGTCCGACCGGGATTGCTGACATGGTGGCTGTGGTCGCCGGACAAGCTGAGGTCGAAGCGCGGAGGGCTGCAGCGGTCCCGCCTATTCAAGGCTTGACGTTGGCCAACGTGGCCGCCGCAATCGATAGCTCGCGTTCCGCGACCCTGGACACGCTCGAACGCAGGCTTCAGATGTCAAGCCGTCAGGTGCTTTCGTATCTTCGGAGATTGCAGGACTCGGGCGCAGTCGTGGCATCGGGCTCGGTTTACAGAAGGATCCCCGAGTTGAGACCCATCGGAAGGATGTACGCGTTCGAAGCCAAGGTCGCGGATTGGCGACGAGCAATGCGCCAAGCCGTGCGATACAGCACGTGGGCGGATGGCGCCGCGATCGTGCTGCTCAACGCGCCCAAGTCGACCGACGCTTTGGTAGCCTCTGCCCAAGCGCTTAATGTCGGTGTCGCGGTTGGCGAAAGCTGGCTTCTCCGACCTTCGGTCCGCCGCAAAGCGGCACGGTTCTCTGGGCCGAGACTACTGGCGTCCGAGCGTTACATCGCTTCCCTCGCTCACCACAGCCCTTCCGCCTCCGCGTAGTGCTTGAGCGCGCCGTACGGGTCGTCGCGCCACACCCGCTTGTCGTGTGGCTTGACAAAGGATCCAAGTGCGTCAATAAGACGATCGAAGTGCATCCCGGCAGCGTCATACGCGCCGCGTAGAAGCGACACTCGATCAGCGCGGGTGGTTTGATTATTGATCGACAGAAGTACTGTTCGGAGCGACCGCAGGTGATGTTCCCGCTCAGCTTGTTCGCTCGGCGGAAGAGGACCACCGCGAATCACTCGAGCCGATTCTGCATCCCAGCGTTCGATCGCGTCGGCGGTGTCGCGTCGCAGAACCGCTGCAAGCGCGGACTGCGTCACATACGAGGCCGGGATGCGAATGGCATTCTCAGAGTTCTGTATGTAGGTCGTTGGATCGAAAAATCGCATGCCGCGATCCCATCCCGTTCCGAGCGTATCGGCACCCGCGGCAATCGCCGGAAGTCCAGCGAAGTCACTGTGCGTCACAATCACCCGCGAGCGCTCAGCCAACGAGTGGATCGTCCGCAACAAGCCCGAGATTGCCTCGACGTCAGAAAGGTCCGGCTCGTGATTGGCCACGATCTCGTTCGCGAGAGTGATCACCCAAACTGGCGACCCGAGGCTCGCAAGTTGACCCACGTATGCGTCCAACTGGAAGCCTGATCGCCAAAACGAGCGGGTCCCGACAAGCGATTGCCAAGCGCCTTTCGCCAAGCCCGCCGCGAGGTTAGCGGTCTCCAGGGCATCCTGGGCTGAGCGGTCGACTGCGGAAGTGAGCGACAGCGTTGGCGCAAGGAGAGGAACCCGCAGCCGATCCTGATGAGCGAACGTCCGCTCGACGTGCTGAAGCCGCCGCCCGGCGGTGTCGAGTCCAACTCCGTCAGGACCCCATAGCTCCCAGGTCGAGTAGAAGTCAAAACGATTGGATCCAGGAAGCAGACGCGAATGCGTGGATGCATCAAAGATGACCTCGCCGCCTACTGCTCGGACGCTCTCTGCGACGTCGCTGGCACTGGGATTCCTCGGGACCGGTACGCGCGGCGTCGAGAAGGCTGAGATGATCGTGCCGTCAGCGACATGTCGACTGATCGCGTTGACAGCCCATCCGAGATGGCCCGACCGGCGCCCGTCATGAATAAGAATCCCCGCCATTACTGCGTCACCCCGAACACGCGTTCAATCTCGTCTGAAAGCTCCTGGCCATCGAGAAAGCGTCTGGCCGGCTGTCGCTGCAGACAACGATCGATGATCATCGCAAGATCGGGTGCCACAGTCGGATCGATGGTGGAGATGCTCGCTGCCTGTTCACGCGCGAGCCGCTGATCATATGCGTACTGTGTTCCGCCGGGGTCGATTGGCAGCTCTCCGGTGCGCAACCAGAACGCCAAGATACCGAGACAGAACACATCACTCGCCGGCGTGGGGTCCCCGCCCGGGATATGCTCGGGGCTCCGGAAGCCAGGAGTTCCGGGCTGATACACACCTGTGATTACCGTCCGTTCAATATGCCTCGCCAAACCGGGGTCCATGACCTTGTACGCGCCCGCAGACGTGCGCCGAATATTGCCGGGAGATAGGTCACGGTGGACAACAGACAGCGTGTGACATGCTGCTAGACCAGCACTGACCTGGCGCAAGAAGTCGAGGACCTCCGCGTCATCAAGCGGAACCGTGAGCCGAGCGACGTCCTCACCGTCGAGGAACTCCTCAACCCATGCGACGGCCTCGGGACGCTCCCCGATTTCTACGGCCTCCGAGAGCACTCGAACCACGCCCTCGGATTCGACAGCCGATAGGAAGTCAACCTCGCGCCGAGCGCGCTCTAGAGCAACCGGAGCCATTGGGCCTGTGGGTATTCCGACGATCTTCAGCACAACGGGATTACCGGCCAACGTCGCCCTGTACACCCACTTCTGGCCGCCCGTAGCCACGTGCGATGCGTTCTCGACCCCTGTGGCAGCGAATGCAGCTGCTGCGATCTCATGCGGATTCATGCGAGACGCCGCACACATCCCACGCGACGTTCCCCGACGTTGTCATTCAATGCACCTCCACCGATCGTCCCGAGCTTCGAACAATCTAGTGGCTATCACGTCTGGGCACGACGCGTGGCGCATCCGGGTCACACGTCGATGTGCTTGAGGGAAGAGCAGCTCACGACAACCCAGAACGAACTCAGGAATATAAACCTGGCCGAGCAATCCTCAATTGCGTGACGGTCTGGCGCCACGGGTGCTCCGGAAGAGGAGCACGAGAGCACCTCGCCAATCCGTGCTGAGCACGCGAGACTATGGGGGTGTCGCCCGCCCACTGGCTCCTGAAGCTCACCGCACACCCATCCGCGCCAGCCCGAGACTGGCTGGACTACCTGAGTGCCTTCTCCGGACTGATCGGTGCCTTGCTGGCGGCAGGGGCAATCGCCTACGCCGCATGGCAGACAGTGCTTGCCAAGCGCGACCTGGTGCGAGAGCGACGCCTCGAGTTCGAGTTGAATCTGCTCGCCGAAATGCGCACCCAACATTCGATCACCGAGTTCCAGCACCTTGCCGGCTACGTCGGCGCATTGATCACGGACCCAAGCGACGAGTCCGACATACCGATTGTGCGCGCGATCGTTGGGATCAAGTCCGGACCCTTGGGGCGAAGACTGAAGGACGAGAGGCGCGAAGATGCGAAGCGACGTGGCGTCGACGTCCAGAGTGAATGGTCACGAGCCGCAACGGACGAAATCGACCTCGCCATACAACGACGATTGGAGAAGTGAGTGATCGCAGACGAAGAGGCAAACTACATTCAAGCGAATCGGCACATCGCGATTCGACTTACGAAGTTGCTGCAGCGCCGCAGACTACTCCGCGACCGCCTGAATCAAGAAGACTACGAGGAGTGCCGCAGGTCGGCCCATGAATTGCGCAAAATCTTCGAAAACGAGATGCTTGCCGAAAATGGTGCTGGCTTTCTACTGCATGCAATGACTGATCTGCAGAACGCTTGCACGACCTTCGTGAGTGCTGCTGGCAGGAATTCAGAGAATTTCAAACGGGACGATGAGCTATTTCGATATCACCTCGTGGTGCTCAGAGAAGTATTCGCGCAGCGCATGAGTCTAATTGTGGAACGGTTTGATCTTCCGATCTCGACTGAAGTCCAACAGATCATCAGTTTCGCTCCCTAGCCTTGCCCGGGCGAGGGCTAGCCCATGGTCTGTGACCACTCGGCGCGCCGGGGCTCCGTTGCGGCAAGCAGACCGATGGCAGCCCCGGGCGGTTGCGACAGCACTGACGCCGGCAGGTCGTCGGTCGATGTCTTCGAGCAGGGCAACACCGGCGTCACTTAACCCGCGCCCAGACCTGACAAGGTGTCCTCCAACCATCGCAATCCGGAAGGCCGGCCGAAGGATCACGGGCCGTCATTCGAATGCCGAATCGCAACCCCGAGGTCCGGGGACGGCCATCGGGTCGAGATAGGCCGTGCCACCCTGAGGTGATACACGTCCTCAAAGATCTCGAACATCGATGCGACCGGATGCGGTGAGAAGCGCATCAAGCGTGAGTATGTAGTTGCGGCCTATCTGCACTGACGTTGTGACGGTGGTTTCGTCTACGAAGACACGCCGCCCGTTGGTACGACATTTCACGACTTGCTCCATAGATCGAATCTTGGCGAGCGAACGCCAGTCCAAAGTCTGCCGTTCGGTGAGTACACCATTACCGTGCACAAGCGCGTTCCGGAGATCTACCAGCGATAAGAGCCGGTTCCCCTCGGGTGTTGCGCCGATCGCCAAACCAAAACCCTTCGCGAGCCAGTCGTGTCGATGGGGCCAGCTGTCGTGCATTTCCCTTCGGTGTGCCGACACCAGGGCGGCGCCGAAAGCATATTGCGTGGCCGGATCCTGGTCGATCAAGAAGTCTAGGACATGATCGACATAGACTTCGACGATGGTCGTCACATTACTCACAAGCATGGCCGAGGGCGCAACCTCATTTAGCTCAAGCAGCCCGACCAGCCTGCTAAGCGCGCCCTCGGCGGCCTGAGTGGATACTGGAGTCACGAATCCTCCGCGAATACCCAATCAATCGCGATCCGGTTCAGCTTGGAATCGTCGGCAAGTGGCTTTAGACGCTTATCACTTGCGTCCCCGACGTATCGGGCCGCGGCGGCCGCAATCGCGGGCCGGGATACTTCCGATGCACTCATGTAGAGCCTCAGAACTTGATCGTCATCTAGACTGCCACGCGCGGCGCAGAACCATGCAGCCTCAGCGCGTACGACCTCGTGGCGGTCCGCAAGCTGAGCCGTTGCCCAGGCGACAACCTCCTTCTCATCGTCGGTGCCGAGTGAGTCTTCTCCGCTTGCGGTGCTGAGTAGCCAGAGCTTTGCCCATGGGCTCTGCCGTCCCATCGATGTCAAGGCGCGTAGCGCCTCCCAGTTCTTTGCAGCTTCGCCGCGCTGCGCCAAGTAGGCACACACCTGTTGAAGGTCGAGGGGCGTACGGAAGACCACTTGCTCAAGCGAGCTGCTCTCCACTCGGCGTTCATCGTTAGCGAGGTGCCGAAGTGCCGGTCGCACTAGCTTTGATCGGATGGAATCCTTGGGATCTTCCTGGTACGGGTCACCCTCAACCCATTCGTCGATAATGCGCCGGAAGCCTTCGGCTGCCGTCGCTTCGAAGTCGGGTTCCACTGTCTCGAATTCCCAGTCGTCATAACCTACCGAAACGAGATCCGTGAACGTGAGACCTTCGCGCGCCTCAGCGAACTTCTCAAGCATGAAGGAGGCGAGCCGCTTGTTTGCCTCCTTGGCAGTTTCCACGAGCTGGATCTTCGTCTTTTGGGTGGAGAGTACGAAACCATACTCACGAGCGATTTCAGCGGCACGCTCGATAACGGCGTGAGCCTCCACCCAGCTCGGCGCGATCACCTTGAAATCATCGGCGTATCGCGAGACAGGAAGCCCGTACCGCGCGAGATGACGTGCGATCGCGCTCAGGTAGGTTTCCGCAAGAGCATCGCTGCCAGGCAGCAGTTGGGGAATCCCCCTGCCGCGCCGACCGCTCAACTCCTGGAGCAGTTCTGTCAGCAGCGATGCACTCGACGTATCGAGGGTTTGCGAAATCAGCTCCTTTCGCAGCGTGGCGAACTCAATGTATTCGTAGCATGAGGCGATATCGAACTCGACCAAGTACTCATCATCGGAGCGATCCAGTCCAAACGACTGGTGCTCCTTCCAAGGCTCAACGGGCCGCGGGACTGCAACAGCTCCTCCCCGCAATTGGGCCACGAGGGCCTCATAGAGCGTTCTATCGACTGGTGAGAGGAGCATCACCGGGCGCGGTCCAACGCCGCGTCGAGGCATGGAAAGCACCTCTACGGCAGTCTCCCGCCCAGCCTCGAACTCTGCCGCTACGACCCGAGCAAGCGTCCCGGTCTGGTTCGTTAGGCAGCGATAGATCAGCAATGGGGGTAGCCGCTCGAGTGTACGCTCCACTGATGCAGCTGCCGAAGGGGCGAGCGGAAGGGCCGTTATTCGTCGCTGATCAACCTTCACTTCGCCCTCCGATTGGATCTGGGATCATCGCCCACCCTCGTTCCCGCATGGCATAGAACGGGCCAGTTCGAGGATCACCAACGCTACATCCGGCGCTCGGAGCCGCGAGGCGCGCCACGCAGGCGCTGCGGCCCTCACGGCATTGATGGGTAGCGGGGTTCAGGGGCGGAACGCGTGCGCCTACTGCGAGGTCGGCCCCGTTGTCCATTCATGGCGGGAGGTGGGAGCAGAGGCGATTCGACACGCGACGCCGGCATTAGCGCACCCGTACCCGCCGGCCGTGCGGGTTGGCAGCGCGATGTATCTCCCGGCGTGGTCATGAGCCCCCGCAGTATCCGGAACCGGCCTCAACTGGTCCGTCGGTCAGAGCGCCCCGGTCGCCGGCGTCTCCCGCACCCGCGGCCCGCCGTCGAAGACGAAGAGCCGGTCGGCGAGCTTGTCGACGAAGAAGCGGTCGTGCGAGACCACGATGACCGCGCCCGGGAAGTGGGTGAGCGCCCGCTCCATCACCTGGGTGGAGGTGATGTCGAGGTGGTTGGTGGGTTCGTCGAGCACGATCACGGCCGCGCCGGAGAGCAGGCACTGCGCGATCGCGACGCGGGCGCGCTGGCCGCCGGAGAGGGTGCCGATCTTCTGCTGCAGGTCGGCCTCCGAGAACTGCAGCATCGACAGGAACCGGTTCACGCTCTTCTTCGTCGCCGTGAACGCCAGCGAATCCGGGTACGCGTTCACCGCATGGCCGACGCTGTCGTCGAGATCCAGCTCGGCGTAGACCCGGTTGTACGAGACGAACCTGACGCCCTTCGCCCAACGGACGGTCCCGGCATCCGCTTCGGTCTCTCCGGTCAGCACGTCGAGCAGCGTCGACTTGCCCGACCCGTTCGAGCCGAGCACCGCGACCCGGTCGCCGCGCTGCAGGTCGAACGAGAGCCCCTCGAACAGCGGCGTGCCGTTGAAACCCTTCGCCAGGGCCGCCACGGTGAGCAGGTCGTTCGACACCCGCAGGCCGTCGTAGATGCCCGTGATGATCTGGTCGATCGGGCGCGGCGCCTGCCGCTTCTTGATGTCGGCCAGCCGGCGCGCGACCGCGTTCGACGGGTTCCGGGCCGCCTCACGGCGGGCAGCGGATGCCGCCTGCTCGTACGCCAGCAGCTCCTCCTCGTGAGCGAACTGCCGCTCGAGCATCTTCAACCGCGACTGCTTCGCGTGCACGTACGCCGAGTAGTTGCCCTCGTACTCCTGCAGCCGGTAGTTCTCGATCTCGATGATGCGATCGACCACCCCATCGAGGAACTGCCGGTCGTGCGACACGACCAGCAGCGCGCCGGCGAACCCCTGCAGCCAGTTCTCGATCCAGCGCACCCCGGCGAGGTCGAGGAAGTCAGTGGGCTCGTCGAGCAGCAGCACGTCGGGCGCCTGCACCAGGATCAGCGTGCCTGACGAGACGAGGTCCACGGGCCCGACCTCGTCCCAGGCCGAGCGCCAGCCCGAGCGTCGTGCGCGACGACGTCCCCCGGTCGAAGGAGTACTCCAGCCGGGGGACGTCGAACGTCGGATCGATCAGGACGGCAGCGCCGCGACGGGCCGTGCGTTCGCCAGCGCCCACTCGAGCGCGTGGTCGGCGACTTCCTCCCAGCCGGGCTCCGCGCAGATCCAGTGCGACCGGCCCGGGAACTCGACGTACTCCGTCACGGCGGGTGACTTGGCGTAGTGCTTCGCGTTCGACTTGTTCACCGAGGGGGGCATGATGTGGTCCTTCTCACCGCCGATGAACAGCAGCGGCGCTCGATCCTTCGCGTAGTCGACCCAGGTCTCCTGGTGGCCGGGCTTGAAGTTCGCGATGAGGCCGTACGCCCACACCCAGTTCCCCGGCGCCGCGATCGCGTACTTCTCCCACACCGCATCCGACTCCTCGCGTGTGAGCGTGTTGGCGAACGCGTAGTGGAACTCCTCGGGCGTGAACGCGACGGCCTTGTGCCGGTTCGCCGGATTCTTCAGGGCCGGGAAGAGCGACTTGACCTGCGAGGGCGGGCTGACGTGCACTCCCTCCGTGGGCGCCGAGTCGACGACGACGGCCGCCGCCCCGAGGCCGCGGGCGAGCAGCAGCTGCGTGAGCGTGCCGCCGAACGAGTGGCCGATGATGATGGGCGGCTTCGGCAGCGCCTCGATCTGCCGGGCGATGTGGTCCACGGTCTCAGGCACGGTGAGGTTCGCGATGATCTCGGGACGCTCGCGCAGGCCCTCGACCTCGATCTCGAACCCGGGGTACCCGGGCGTGATCACGGTGAAGCCCTTCGCCTCGAAGCGCTCCTTCCAGCCCTCCCAGCTGCGCGGGGTCATCCAGAGGCCGTGCACGAGCACGATGGTGTCGGGGGCGTCGGGGTCGGTGGTCCGGTCGGTCATGAGCGGGGTCCTTTCAGGCGGTGTGACGGATGCCGCGGCATCCGCTTCAGGAATCGATGAAGGCGAGCAGGTCGGCGTGCAGCCGATCCCGCTCGGTGTCGGGCAGGCCGTGGGCGCCGTTCTCGTAGACGAGCAGCCGCGCGCCCTCGACCATGGCGGCGGAGCGCTTGCCGCCGACCTCGAACGGCACGATCTGGTCGTCGTCGCCGTGGATCACGAGGGTGGGCACGTCGACCTTCGCGAGGTCATCGCGGAAGTCGGTCGCCGAGAACGCGGCGATGCACTCGTACGCGGCGCGGTGGCCGCAGGCCATGCTCTGCAGCCAGAACGCGTCGCGCGTGCCGGGCGAGATGTCGTTGTTGCGGTTGTTGCCGAAGAACGGCCCGTCGGCGAGGTCGCGGTACAGCTGCGACCGGTCGGCGGCCTCCCCCGCGCGGATGCCGTCGAACACGTCGATCGGCAGCCCTTCGGGGTTGTCGTCGGTGCGCACCATGAGCGGCGGCACCGCCGAGACGAGCACGAGCTTCGCCACGCGCCCGCTGCCGTGTCGGCCGAGGTAGCGGACGAGCTCGCCGCCGCCGGTCGAGTGGCCCACGAGCGTGAGGTCGGTGAGGTCGAGGTGGTCGATGAGCACGGCGAGGTCGTCGGCGTACGTGTCCATCTCGTTGCCGTCCCAGGTGCGGGTCGACCGGCCGTGGCCGCGCCGGTCGTGGGCGATGGCGCGGTGCCCGTGCTCGGCGAGGAACCGGGCGGCAGCCGCCCACGCGTCGGAGTTGAGCGGCCAGCCGTGGCTCAGGAGCACGGGCGAGCCATCGACGCCCCAGTCGGTGTAGAAGATCTGGGCGCCGTCATCGGTCGTGACGTAGGGCATGCGGTCCTCCTCATGGCGTGAACGGATGCCACGATCGTGCCGCTGCGAGGCGGTTCGCCGAACCACGTGGCGTGCGTAGTCGTGACGGCGGCCGACGGCCGACGTGCGCTCAGCGGTTGCCGAGGCGTTCGGCGAGCTGCTTGCGCGACGTCACGCCGAGCTTCCGGAACACCTTGCGGAGGTGGTAGTCGACGGTGTTGACGCTGATGAAGAGGGTCGCGCCGATCTCGGCGTTCGTCTTGCCCTCTGCAGCCATCCCGGCGATCGTTCCCTCCTGGGGCGTCAGCGCCTCCGCGCCGTCATCGCCCGGGAGGTGGTGCGGCACGTGCTCGCCGGTGGCCTCGAGCTCGCGGCGGGCGCGGGCTGCGAAGGCCGGCGCCCCGACCCGGCTGAAGATCGCGAGTGCGGCCCGCAGCTGCTCGCGTGCCTCGCGGCGACGCTTCATGCGTCGGAGCCACTCGCCGAAGACGAGATGCGCGCGGGCCAGGTCGCTGGGCGCGGTGGCCCGCTCGAGATGGCCGATGGCCTCGAGGTATCGCGCCTCGGCGTCGGCATCGTCGGCGAGGAGCGCATCGGACCGGGCAGCCACGCCGCTCACCCACGGCGTGCCGCTCACCGCCGCGAACCCGGCGAGCCGCTCCGCAGACGGACGGACCTCCTCGACACGGCCGCTGCGCACCCCCGCCTCGATGAAGTCCGGCAACTGCTGGTACGTCACCTGCAGGAAGTCGCGCGCCACCAGCGGCGCGAAGCGCTCGAACGCATCCCGGTAGTGTCCGTCGGCGATCTCGCGGACGCCCAGACCGGTCATCGCGATGGTCCACGCCCCGGCGAAGCCCGTGGCGAGCACCCCCTCGGCGACCTGCTCGACCACCTCGGTCGGGGCGCCCGACCACGCCAGGTGCGAGGCGTTCACCACCTGCTCGGCGTCGTAGCCCATCGCGCGCCGCAGCTCGCGCACCTGCTCGATGTAGCGTCCGGACGTCCCCGGGTCGCCGCGGACCAGTTCGAGCAGTCCGAGCAGCCAGAGGGCGCTGTCGACGACGCGCAGCACGCCGGCATCCCGGGCCCCGCTGAGCATGCGCTCGAGCAGTTCGACGCAGACGCGCTCCTCCCAGAGGGCCATGGTCAGCGCGACGCCGACGGAACCGAGGTCGAGCAGTTGCGCGTCGTCGAAGCCGCGGATCATCGCGACCGCCTCGCGCATGAGCGGCACCGCGACGTCGTACGGCTGCAGCACGTGCGCGGCCAGGGCTCGCAACTGCACCGACATCGGCCCATCGGCCACCTTCGCGCCGTCGGCGAGCCGGCGCCCCAGCTCGGGCAGGCTCACCCCCTCGGCCGCCCACTCCGCCATGAGGACGTAGTCGAACGCGCGCAGCAGCGCCCGCTGCTCGAGTTCCGGCGCGCGACCGTGGAACAGGGTCGCGGCGCGCAGCATGGTCGCCGCGCCCCCGACGACGCCGTCGTGGTCGGCGATGAACAGGGCGAGCATCGCCCGCAACGTGAGCACGCGACCGAGCCCGATCGGGTCCAGGCGGTCGTCGTCGAGCCGCCCCAGCAACTCGACCGCGAGACCGACGGCACCGGCCGATGCGGCGGCCTCGGCGGCGGCGAGGATGCGCAGGTCGCGCTCCGGCCCGTCCGTCGTCAGATCGGCCGCGCGAGTGAGCAGTTGCGCTCGAGACAGCGAGCCGCCGCGTACGCCGGCGGCGTCGGCCATCTGCTTCATGCGGGCCGCCAACCGGTCGTCGGCGCCGATCGCCGCGGTCGCGCTGTGCCAGACGCCGAGGTCGGTGCGCCCGTGCTCGTCAGCGACGGCGGCGAGCGCCTCGTGCGCGCGACGGCGGTCGTCGGCGGGCATGCCGTTGTAGACGGCCGAGCGGATGAGTGGGTGGCGGAAGTCGACCGTTCGCCGGACCGACACGAGCCGAGCGTGCTCGGCCGGGCCCGAGGCATCCGCCGGCAGACCGAGCCGTTCCGCCGCGGCGTCGATCAGCTCTCGATCGCCGGTCGACTCGGCCGCCGCGACGAGCAGCCACCGCTGCGCCTCGTGCGGAATCGCGCCGACCTGACTCAGGTAGTGCGCCTCGAGCCGCTCGCCCACCGGCATGGGCGTTCGGGCGACCGTGGAGTCCGTGAGCTGCTCGGCGGTGAACTCGCGGCCGAGGTCGATGAGCGCGAGCGGGTTGCCGCCGGTCTCCTCGGCGATGCGCGTCGCCAGCAGCGGGTCGACCGCGCCGCGCACCGAACGGCTCAGCAGCTGCACCGCGGCCTGCTGATCGAGCCCGCCGAGGTCCATCGCGGGCACCCCGGCGGTGACGACGCCGACGCGCGGGTCGGGGCGCGAGCTCAAGAGCAGCGCGACCCGCTCCGCCGCCAGGCGCCGTGCGACGAAGGCGAGCACCTCCAGCGACTCCGCGTCGACCAGGTGCGCGTCGTCCACCACCCACGCGATCGGCTCCGCGTCGCCGGCGGCGGCGAGCAGCGACAGCAGGCCAAGCCCGACGAGGAACCGGTCGGGCGGCTCGCCCTCGTCGACTCCGGCGGCGATCCGCAGTGCTGCGGCCTGCCGAGCCGGCACGCGGTCGAGATGCTCGGCGAGCGGGGCGCCGAGGCGCTGCACCGCCGCGTACGGCATCGCCGATTCGGCCTCGTACCCGTCGGACCGCAGCACCCTGATGCCGCGAGCTCCGGCGACCGCGGCGTCCAGCAGCGCGGTCTTGCCGACGCCCGGCTCCCCCACCACCGACAAGGCCGTGCCGACGCCGTTCCGGGCGCTGCTCAGCAGGGCACCGAGGCGGTCGAGCTCGCCGGTGCGTCCGAGGATCGCGGGGGGTGCGGCGTCGATGAGGGTCACCGTACTCCGCCTCGACGGCGCGGTCCAGCGTGAGAGTCCTACCCGGCCGCGAGCCGCTCCCCCAGCCAGGCCCGCGCGCGAGCATGGAAGGCCCGCGTCACCTCGGCATCCCGAGCGATCGACTCGAAGCCGTGCGGCGCTCCCGGCACGACGTCGACCGTGCACTCGACACCGGCGTCGCTGAGCGCCCGGGCGTAGGCGAGGTCCTCGTCGTGGAACAGGTCGATGTCGCCGACGCCGATCCACGCCGGCGGCAGGCCGGTCAGGTCGGTGCGGCGGCCGGGCACGGCGAAGTCGGGCACGCCGTCGCCGCCCGGCGGCGCCTGCAGGTACGACGACCAGCCGACGAGGTTGTCGCGGTTGGTCCAGGCGAAGTGCCGTATCGAGTCGAGTTCCCGCCGCGCGGCGGTGCGGTCGTCGAGCATCGGGCAGTACAGCAGCTGCGCGGCCGGCTGCGGTCCGCGGCCGGCGAGCAGACGCTGCGCGAGCGCGGCCGCGAGTCCTCCGCCCGCGCTCTCCCCGCCGACCGCGACGCGGGCCGGATCGATGCCGCGAGCGGACGCGGCATCCTGCACCCACTCCCACGCCGCGACGCAGTCGTCGAGCGGCACCGGGAACGGATGCTGCGGCGCGAGCCGGTACTCGACCGAGACGACCACGATGCCGAGCCGCTCGGCGAGCTCCGTGCAGAACCGATCGTCCGCCGCAGCGGCGCCGATCACGAGGCCGCCGCCGTGCATCCAGAGCAGGGCCGCGCGGGCGGGCGCCACCGGCGCCGTCGCATCGGTGGGGGTGAAGACCCGCACCCCCGTACCGCGAGCATCGAAGTCGACCTTCTCGAAACGGACGCCCGCTGTCGGCTTCGGCTGCGGGATGAGCGCGAGCAGTGCCTGCGTCATCCGTCGCTGCCAGCCGCGGCGTACCTGTGGGCGAGGGAACCACCGGTAGGCGCGGCGGAGCTCCGGATGCAGGTCGGCGATGCGCATGCGCGCCTGGGAGGGATGCACGTCATCTGCGCGGGTACTCGTCATGGTGGTCTCGATTCTCGTGCATGGGCTCCTCTCACGCACCGGAACGGCCGGCGACCCGAAGGTCGCCGGCCGCTCCGTCGAACGTCCCGAACGGGTGCGCAATCGAACGTCAGCCGCGGGACGAGAAGCTCACGGACTCGACGCCGATCGACTCGGTGTCGAGCTTCGCCTGGGCGCGCTCGGCGGTGAGGTCGAGGCTGCGGGCGAGAAGCAGGTACACGATGGCCGACACCGCGAGACCGGCGAACAGCGCGACATCCGCACCCCCCATCGCCTCGGCGACCGGACCCACGTACCAGGCGGTGACGACGAAGGGGATCATCGCCACGATGCCGGCGGCGTACGCGATCAGGCCGCGCCAGCCCCAGCTGCCGTAGAGCCCGTTGGGCACGAAGATCTGGCCGATGGCGTAGTTCCCGCGGCGAACGAAGTAGTAGTCGACGAGGTTCACCGAGGTCCAGGGAACGAGCACGTACAGCAGCACGACGAGGAAGCTGCCGAACGACGCGAGGAACTCACCCGTCGAGAGCTCGGCCCCGATGAGGCCGGCGAGCGCGATCACGCTGCACGCGATGATACGCACGCGACGCGTCGGCGTGATCGTCTTGAACGAGTCGACGATGGTGATGACCTCGATCGACGAGGCGTAGATGTTCACCGTGATCACGGTGATGAGCGCAGGCAGCGCTGAGAGCAGGAGCCACGGACCCGAGCCGGGCAGGATGGCGTCGGCCGCCTGGCGGACCGCCTCGATCGGAGCGGCGTCCGCGAACAGCGCCGCGACGAACGCGCCGAGCACCATCAGCCACACCGCACCGACCAGCACGCCGGTGTACGTGTAGAAGGTCGCCTTGCCCGGGCTCGTCTGCGGAGGCAGGTACCGGGAGTAGTCCGACACGTACGGCGCCCAGCCGAGGGCGTACGCCGCGGCGGCGCCGAACTGCACGAGGAACGCCGGCCAGTTCAAACCTGCGAGCGAGAACTGGTCCGCCGGCAGCGGAAGCACGAGGATGGCGGCGATCGAGAACAGGCCGAACGTCGCGAGGAACAGCCACGTGAGCCACTTCTGCGTGCGATGGATCCAGTGGTATCCGACGATCGCCAGCGATAGCGCGAGGGCGGTGATGAGCACGTACCAGAGGTGCGGCGCATCGACTCCGGTGGTCATGCTCACCACCTCGGCGGCGAGCAACTGATTGAAGATGTTGAAGCCGACGATGCTCGCGACGACCACGAGGCAGATCACGACGACGCCGCGGTAGCCGAACTGGGCACGCGACTGGATCATCTGCGGCAATCCGAGCTGCGGCCCCTGCGCCGAGTGGAACGCCGTGAAGACGGTGCCGACGGCGACACCGCTGACGATCGCGATGAGCGCGGTCAGGAAGTTCGCGCCGAGCGCGATCCCGACCATTCCGGTGGCGAGCGTGGTGAGGTTCGCGTTCGACATGAACCAGAGCGGGAAGAGCATCGTCGGCTTCCCGCGGCGTTCCTCGAGCGGCACCCAGTCGATCGACTTGACCTCGATGGTGCTTCGGACAGCCGTCGGTGGTGGAGCGGACTGGATCGTCATGGCGGTTCCTTTCTCGGGGCAGATCCGGAGGGGGTTGCCGGATCAGTAGAGGTCGGGTCGGCGGTCGCCGAACAGGTCGTTGCGGGGGTTGAGGGACTTGTCGCCAGGGCTCAGCCGGAGATCGGCGACCGCGATGCCGTCATCAGGCACGGCGGCGATCCATCCGTCGCCGTCGATCACGACGGTGCCGCCCGTCCAACGCACTCCGCGTTCGCTGCCCGCGCGATCCGCGATGACCGTCGGCAATCGCGATGACCGCGCCGAACCCATCGCCTGGATGATCTCGGGCGCGTGCTCGCCGTCGGGCCGGGGCACGAGCGGCCAGTTGACCGGCAGCGCCAGCACGTCGGCTCCGGCGAGCGCGAGCGCTCTCGGCACCTCGGGGAACTCGTTGTCGTAGCAGATCGCCACTCCGAGCCTGCCGACAGCCGTGTCGAAGACGGCCCCCGCCGTGTCGCCGACGTCGAAGATCTCCCGCTCGCGGTCCCAGAGATGCGCCTTGCGGTACTGGCCGATGGTCGCGTCGCGGGTTATGACCACCGCCGAGTTGTAGAGCCGGTCGCCGTCCCGTTCGAGGTACCCGAACACGGCGACGACGCCCTCGGGCAGCGCTGCGCGAAGCGCGTCGAAACGAGGGTCGTCACGCGTCACGGCAGCCTGCGCGGCCTCTGCGGCGTCGTCGAAGACGTAGCCGCTCGTCGCGAGCTCAGGCAGCACGAGCAGGTGAGCTCCGGATGCCGCGCCGCGCTCGAGTGCGGACCGGAGCCGCTCGAGGTTGCCGTCGACGTCTCCGAGCCGGACGCCGACCTCGAGCGCGGCCGCCCGGAGCTCGGTCGTCATGCCGGAACCTGTTCCTTCGCGTCGATCCGCTCGAGGCGGAGTGTCGCGGTCGCGTCGTGGGCGGCCATCCCCTCCGACTCCGAGATGACGTGCACGGCCTCGGCGACGAGGGGCGTGGCATCCCGTTCGATCCGCTGCCAGGTCAACGGCTTCAGGAACCGGGAGACGGAAAGCCCCGCGCTGTGCCTGGCTCCACCCGCGGTCGGCAGTACGTGGTTCGTGCCCGCCATGCCCTTGTCGGAGTACGCCACGGTGCTCCACGGACCGAGGAACAGCGAGCCGTAGTTCGCGAGTGCCTCAGCGTAGAAGTCGTCGTCGTCCGTGATCACCTCCAGGTGCTCCGGGGCGAGGTCGTCCATCAGCTCGACGACCGTCTCGCGGTCGGGCGCGACGGTGATCGAGCCGTAGTCGCGCCACGCCGCACCGGCGATCTCGGCGGTCGCCAGGCCTTCGAGCTGACGCTCGACCTCGGCGGCCACCTCATCGGCGAGCCGGCGACTCGTGGTGATGAGCGCGGCGGGCGAGTTCGGCCCGTGCTCGGCCTGGCCGAGCAGGTCGGCGGCCACGATGATCGGGTCGGCGGTCTCGTCCGCGATGACGGCCACCTCGCTCGGCCCGGCCAGGAGGTCGATGGACGTCGTGCCGAAGAGCTGGCGCTTCGCCTCGGCGACGTAGGCGTTGCCGGCGCCGACGAGCATGTCGACCGGCTCCTCGATCAGGCCGAAGGCCATGGCTGCGAGCGCCTGCACTCCGCCGAGCACGTAGACGGCGTCCACGCCCGACAGGTGGGCGGCGTAGAGGACGGCGTCGTTCGGTCCGCCGTCAGGCTGCGGCGGCGTGCAGGCGATGACCCGAGGCACGCCGGCCTCCTTCGCGACGCCGACGGTCATGAAGGCGGACGCTGTGAGCGGGAAGCGCCCGGCGGGGAGGTATGCCCCGACCCGGCCGACCGGAACGTAGCGCACTCCGGTGCGCAGGCCGGGGGCGGCCTCGAACTCGAAGTCCTGCAGGTGGGAACGGTGCTCACGTGCGAACGCTCGCGTCCGAGCGGACCCCAGTTCGATGGCGTCGCGCAGTGCCGGCTCGAGATTGTCGCCGCTTCGGGCGATCCGGTCCGCATCGAGCTCGAACGAGTCACCGGCCCAGCGATCGAGCCGCCGCGCGTAGTCGCGCACGGCATCCATGCCACGACGCTCGAGGTCGGCGAGCATGTCGCTCACGCGCTCGACGACGGCAGGGTCGCGCTGGGCAGCCGGGGCATCGATGGCGGGCACCTTGACGCGCTGGATGCGGGCGGCATGACGAGAGAGAACAGCAGGGGTGTGACGCATGTCGGCAATGGTAGGCAGCGCCCAACTTGAAGGGCAACGACAGGATCACCACTGAACACCATAGGCTTTCCCTATGCGAATCTCTCAGCTTCGCGCCTTCATCGCCTCGTGCGAGCAAGGGTCGTTCACGGGCGCAGCGCGCGATCTCGGCCTCGCGCAACCGACCATCTCGGAGCTCGTCCGGACGCTCGAGGACGAGTGCGGCTTGAAGCTCTTCGTGCGCGGCGGCCGTTCACTGCAGCTGACCTCGACCGGTGAGTCGCTGCTGCCATGGGCCCGACGGGCGGTCGAGAGCGTCGCCGGAGCCGAGGACCTCGTGCGTTCGCTGCGCGGGCTCGACGGCGGGGTCGCCTCCTTCGGGGTGCTCCGCAACGCCGACTTCTACTTCCTCTCATCGCTCGCCGAGGAGTTCCACCGGGCGCACCCGAGGGTGCGGATCCGCCTCGTCGGACAGAACTCCGTCAGTGTTGCCCAGGCGGTTCGCGCGGGCGAACTCGAGGCGGGTTTCGTCGTCCTGCCCGTCCCGTCCGAAGGGCTCGACGTCCGGCCGATCCTCCGCGACGAGGTCCGCTGGGTCAGCGCCGACCCGGCACGCACCGCCGAACCGATGACGATCGACCGGATCCCCGCGGCACCGCTGATCCTGTACGACGCGCACTACGGATCGGACGACCCGACCCGACGCCAGCTCGCCGACCGGGCGCTCGCCGCCGGCGTCGAGCTGAACCCCGTCATCGAGGTCGAGAACGTCGAAGCCGCCCTCTCGCTGGTGCGCCGGGGACTCGGGGAGACCATGGCGGCTCGCGCCGTGATCTCGAGCCCCGGCTTCCCGGCGGAACTCCTGACCACGCCCTTCGCCGAGCCGCTCTACGACGTCATCGCGCTCGTGACACGCACCGGCAGCACCCTGTCCCCGGTCACGGAGGCCCTGGTTTCCACCGCCCTGCAGTTGCTGAAACCGGCGGCCCCGCTGTCGCTGAACCGCTGAATCGGTGAATCGCTGAATCGCGGAATCTCGTCCACGCCCGTCTCTCGCCCCTCGACGCCTCCGAGATCCCACACGAGGCGAATCAACGCTCGTGCAGCCCCGCCGCCCCCGCCCGCACCGCATCGAGCACCGCCTGCAGCGCCGGCGAGTCCGCCTGGCTGCGGCGATGCACGGCCGCGACCCCGCGCACCGACGCGGGCTGCACGGTCGGGATCGCCACGAGATCGTCGGGCAGCGGCGAGCGGCCGAGGCGCGGCACGAGCGCCACCCCGAGGCCGGCGCGCACGAGCTCGAGGTGGTTCTCGAACTCCATGGACTCGTGCACGATGCGGGGCGCGTTCGAGACGCCGTCGAACAGGCGCCGCAGCCATTGGCGGCAGATCGTCGAGTCGAACGTCGCGACCCACTGCTCCTCGGCGAGGTCGAGCGGGGTCAGCTCGGTGCGGGCCGCGAGCGGGTGCTCGCGGCGCAGGATCACGTCCGCGACATCCGTGAACAGGGGCGTCTCGATCAGGTGATCGGGCATCGCGAGCGCCACGCCGCCCCACCGGTGCACGATTCCGAGGTCGCGCTGACCGGATGCCACGAGCGCGATCGTCTCCCACGGCTCGCTCTCGCGCATCGGCACCCGCAGTTCCGGATGCTCCGCGCGCAGCCGCGGCAGTACGTCGACGAGCAGGCCCCGCACCGCGGTCGAGAACGCGCCGATGCGGACCTCCCCGGTGATGCGGCGCGCGGCCGCGCCATCCCCCGTCGCGCTGCTCGCGAGATGCAGGTCGGCCTCGATGCGCTCCAGGTCGGCGAGCACCGTCGCCGACGACGTGACGAGCTGGCGCGCGGCATCCGTCAACACCACACCGCGACCCGCTCGCTCGAGCAGCGCCACCCGCGTGCCGCGCTCGAGGCGCTTGATCTGCTGCGACACCGCCGACGGCGTGAATCCGAGCGCATCCGCCGCCGCCGCGACGCTCCCGTTCGTCGCCACCGCCCGCAGTGCGACCACCGCTTCCAGATCGATCATGCAGCGATGCTACCGATTCAGGCAGAGAAATGGTCGCTGGTGATTCCGGATGCCGCGGGCGAACCTTGACCCATGACGAGACGCGACATGCTGCTGGCCGCGCTGGTGGCGACGATGTGGGGCTTCAACTTCGTCGTCATCGACTGGGGCATGGATGGCATCCCGCCGCTGTTCTTCGTCGCGGTGCGCTTCGCGGTCGTCGCGGTTGCGGTCGTCGTCGTGCCCCGGCCGCTCGCGAGCTGGAAGACCGTCGTCGGCGTCGGCCTCTTCATGAGCCTCGGCCAGTTCGCACTGCTCTACACGTCGATCGCGCTCGGGCTGCAGCCCGGTATCGCGGCGCTGCTGCTGCAGGCGCAGGTCGTGCTCACGATCGTGGTGGCGGCGCTCGCGCTGCGCGAGCGGCCGACGCGGCTGCAGGTCACGGGGGTGCTGCTCGGAACGGTGGGGCTGGGCGTTGTCGCGCTCGGCCGCGGCGGGGACGCGCCGGCGCTCGCGGTCGTGCTGTGCCTGCTCGCCGCGCTGTCGTGGGCTCTCGGGAATGTGGTGGCGCGCCGGGCCGGGCCGGTCGCGCCCGCCAGGCGGTTCGGCGCTCTGTCGCTCACGGTGTGGTCGTCGCTCGTCGTGCCCCTGCCCGCGCTCGGCCTGTCGGCGCTCATCGAGGGGCCCGACGCGATCGCCGCCGGCATCGCCGCATTCGGATGGCGCCCGCTGCTCTCGACGCTCTACACCGCGGGACTCTGCACACTCGTCGGCTATGCGATCTTCAACGGGCTGCTCGCCCGCAACCGGTCGGCGTCGGTCGTGCCGTGGGTGCTGCTCGCGCCGGTCGTCGCGATGGCGTCGGCCGCGGTGCTGCTCGGTCAGGTGCCGAACGTGTGGGAGACGGTGGGCGGCGCGGTGCTCGTGGTAGGGGTGTTCGTCGCGAATGCGCCTGCGCGGCGGACGGCGGTGGCATCGTCGGGATCCGCTCTGGAACCGGTGGGGCCGCGGTCGGGGTGAGGCGACGGATGCCGCGGCCATCACGGAGGTCGAGGGCGCGACGGATGCCACGGGGCCGACCAGGCCCGCACCTCGAGGACGCGTGGGATGCTGCGCGGCGACTCGTCCTCCACAGGCACCCGTTCGCCGTAGTTCTCCACAAGCAAACAGCCTGATCATGGCTGGTTTCAGGCGCGAGCGGATGTCGGTGGGTGGGTGCAGGATCGAAGCATGGAACAGCTCCCGACCCCGCAGCATCCGCTGGGTGCGCTGTCTGCGCTGCAGCGAGATGTCGCCGCGCTGCGCGAGGCGTGGGCGGGCGGGTCGCCGGCGTGGGGCGCCGTTCGCGGAGGCATGCACCTCGAGGTCGAGCAGATGAGCGACGCCGGACTCATGCAGGTCACCGAGGCGCTGGCGAGGGTCCGACGTGATGTCGATGCGGTGCTGGCCAGGGTCGCCGCCGAGGTGTCGAAGCGGTCCGGGCCGGAGTTCGGCGACACCGGGTTCGCGAAGACGCAGGGGTTTCACAATCCGACCCGCCTCATCGCAGCGGCCACCGGAGGGTCGCGCGGCGACGCGCGCAGGCTGATCGCGGTGGGCATCGCCACGGCGGAGCGGCAGACCTTCACCGGTGGGCGGCTGCCGTCGCGGCATCGGCACATCGCCGAGGCCCTCGAGTCGGCCGTGATCAGCATCGAGGCGGCATCCGCCATCACCACGATGCTCGACCGGGCGTCGATGCGATCCGACCCCGACCGGGTCCAGGTCGTCGAGGCGGCGCTGGTCGACCTCGCCGCGCGGGTGCCGCTCGAGACGCTCCTCCGTGGAGTGCGCGAGGCCGAGGCGCGCCTCGATCCCGACGGCGTCGAAACCCCGCGAAGACGAGCTCCGCATGGAGCGTTCGCTGACCATGCGGGAGGACGGCCGCGGAGTGGTGCACCTGCACGCCCGACTCGACCCCGAGAGTGCCGCCCCGGTCAAGGCCGCGATCGAAGCACTCGTCAGCGACGCGCTGCGCAGACGCGAACCCAGCGGACGCGCATTCGGTGTTCGCATCGCCGCCGACGGTCGACCCGGCGACGGCCCGCACGGCCCGATCATCGACGACCACCGTACGATCCCGCAGATCCAGGCCGACGCCCTCGCCGCACTCGCCCGTCACACCCTCGGCTGCACGCAGACCCACACCCCGCTCGCCAAGACCACCGTCATCGTGCGGGTCGACCTCGATTCGCTCGTGGAGGGGCTCGGGCACGCTCGCATCGACGGTCTCGAACAACCCGTCTCAGCCGCAACCGCCCGCCGCATGGCCGCCGACGCCGAACTCATCCCGACCGTCCTCGGGGGCGACAGCCTGCCGCTCGACCTCGGCCGAGCCGCCCGCCTGTTCACTCGGTCGCAGCGGCTCGCGCTCGGTGAGCGAGACGGCGGTTGTGCGTCCTGCGGCCAGAACATCGGCTACGTCGAAGCGCACCACATCGACTGGTGGGAACGCGACACCGGCCCGACCGACCTGTCGAACGGGGTGATGCTCTGCAGCTTCTGCCATCACATGATCCACCGCGACGGTTGGCGCATCCACGCGGGCCCGACCGAGGTCTGGTTCATCCCGCCGCCGCACATCGATCCGGCACAGGTCCCACGGCTCGGCGGCCGAGCCCGCTTCGAGCTGCGCGAAGGCCGGGCGGCGTGACGCCGTTCGAGGGCGCTCAGCGCGCTCGTGGAACGGATGCCGCAGGACTCGTGGTGCCCGAGAACTCGGCACGCAGGATGCGCCATGCCGGGAGACGCGCCGAGTTCTCCGCGTCAGTCTCCCCCCGCGGGCGAGGTTTCGCGGGTCGCGATCCAGTACACGGTGTACGTGTAGCCCGCGACGACCACCGTGCCGAGCGCGATCTCGCCGCCGAGTTGCGCGGCGTGCCCCAGCGTCGACACGCTCAGGTAGCCGTTCTTGATGGGGAACATGAGGCCGGTCGGCAAGCCCTTGATGCCGTGCACGCGAAGCTGAGCGACGGTTTCGGCGAGCGCCTCCTCCAGGCCGCGCATGATGTACGACTTCTTGTAGAGCGTCATCCCGACGGCCGCGCGGAACTCCCGGAACAGCAGCAGTTTCGGGCTGAGGATCGAATGGACCTGCTCGTGGTACTTGGCGAGGTTCTGCTCGGCCACGGTGCCCTGCGTCGAATACCAGTAGTCGCCGTACCGGTTGGTGCCGCCGGTGCCGGCGCCCTTCGAGGCATCCCCCTTGACCGTGGGCTTGTAGAACCGTGCGCGTTCTCCGGCCGTGGCGACGTCGCCGACGGCACCGGCCGCGGCGCTCTCGGCGGAAGTCGCGGCGTCCGCCGTGACCCCGAATCGCGTCGCCGCCTTCCTGCTCAGCTCGCCCGCGGCTTCTTCGCCGACGACCGCGACCGCGCGGGCGCGGAACCCCACCAGCGCCTCGGGTGTGCGCAACGCCGCGAGTGCCCGCGCGCTCGGGCGAACCGCGCGCGCCAACGGACCGAGCTCGAGACCGAGCGCCAGTGCGTCGATCATCACCCAGGCGAGCGTCGGCTCCTTCAGCGAGATGTCGGCCTCGGATTCCTCGAGCGCGACGCTCTCGGCCGCCTTCTCGTTGCGGTACTCCGTGATGCTCCCGGCAAGGTTGCCGACACCCCACGCGGCCGCGACAGCCATGCCCGCGGCAGGCGTGAAGAGCAGCCCGGCGACCACCGAGGTCACGATGGCGAGCGCGACCTTCACCCAGCTGAGGAACGTCTCGTCGGACTCGATCTCGGCGATGCGGCGCTGCACCGCTCCGATGAGCACCGGGTCGTCGACTTCGAGGCGCTGCAGCGTGATCTGGAGGACGTTGCGCAGGTTCCACACCTTGAGTTCGTCGTCGGCGATGGCGCGCCGTACCCGGGCGATGTTCTCGAGGATGTCGGCCACCGGCCCACGAACCAGCTCGCCGAGTTGCTCGTACGGTGCCGTCGCGAACATGCCCGGGCGATAGGTGGAGTTCAGCAGGATCGGGTACTCACGGCCGAACCCGAACCGCGCCGCGTCGTAGACCGCGCGTCGCTGCGGAGCGATCACGCGATTCTTCTCGAGGTTCGCGATGTCGACCAGCACGCTCCGCTCGTGCTCGGGGATCATCGCCTCGAACTCCTCCGGCGTCGGAACGCCGGCCGGCGGCGCGAATCGGCGCAGCGCGTCCTCGGCGACTCGGATCGACAGCTCGGCGGGATGCGGGTCGAGCTCGGCGAGCGTGCGGTCCGCGTCCAGGAACCCGTCGATATCAGGGCTGCAGACCTGCTGCGAGTACCGTTGCTGCTCCGCCTTCGCCTCCTCCTCGTTGGCGGTGAGCATGCCGTCGGCGACCAGGCGGGCCTCGCGAAGGAACATCCGAGGGAACTCCTCGTTCACGAGTCGCAGCAGCGCCGCTTCGTCGGCGACACCGAGCTGGGTGAGTCGTGCGCTGATGCGCCGAGTGAGGTCCTCCTCGTATCCGTGCGCCACGGCGTACTCCTCGAACAGGCCGCCCTGATCACCGCCCGCCGTCCGTGCCCTCGCCTCCATGTCGGCGAGCGACCGCCGCGCGGAATCTCGGCGCTCGATCATGCCGACGAGGTCGCTGCCGCCGGAGGCCTGTCGCAGCCGCTTCGCGTCCGCCTCGTCGAGGGCCGGTCGCAGCAACGACGAGTACCGGTCGGGCAGCGGCCTGCCGTCGGCACCGACCGGCGCAGGTTTCGGTGTCGTCCCGGCTCCGGAAGTCGCCCACGGCGCCATGCTCATGTTCGGGTTCGACGGCGGCATCGGCGTGAGCGTGAGCTCGGGCGGCACGGTGAGCGTGGTCTGTCGTGCGACGGTGACGGTTCCCCTCGCACCGAAGCCCCCATGGGCGGATGCCTCGACCAACCGCGCGATGGCGGCATTGCCGCTCATGCGCTGGAGCGCCATCAAGTCTCCGCCGGGAATGCGCATGACGCCGGTTGCCGCGTTCAGCGCGATCCGGGGCGACACCAGTGCGGGTATCGGCCGCATCATCGATCCACGCCTCGGAGCGGCCGTCGATCCCGGCCGCAGCGGCGCGATGCCGGGTGCCCGATGCAGGTTGGGGCCTCGCGGGCTCGCGCTGGCGCCCGCGGCCGACGCATCTCGCATGCTCGGACGCTACTTGCCGCGTCTACACGCCGCGTCACGTCTGCCCGATCGGGCGACACGTCAGCCCGAACGTGCAGCGCGGGCCGGGCCTCATCGGGCGGCGAGTGCTCGACTCCCTCGCCCTGGATTGGGCCTCCCGATAGTGGTCCACGCGATTCCTCTCAGCAGATTCCCGACGAGTGACCGGGTCGAGCGATATATCGTTGACATATCGTCGAGACCCGATCAGGGCCCCGGTTTCAGGGAGGTCATCATGAGCGATTCGTATGGCGGCGGCTTCGGCAGCGGCTCGGGCAACTGGGGCAAGGGCGGCCCCGGGCAGGGGCTGTGGGAGGCCATGGAACAGCTTCGCGGCATGTTCGAGCAGAAGGTCGCGCCGCGCATGGGCAAGGGCGACGTCCGCGCCGCGGTGCTCGCGCTGCTGGCCGAGAAGCCGATGCACGGCTACCAGATCATCAGCGAGATCGCCGAGCGCAGCGGCGGCGCGTGGAAGCCGAGCGCGGGCTCGGTGTATCCGACGCTGCAACTGCTCGCCGACGAGGGGCTGATCACCGCGGAGGAGGAGGGCGGGCGCAAGACGTACACGCTCACCGAGATGGGCAGGGCCGAGGCCGCGACATCCGCTGACCGCACCCCGTGGCCGACCCCGAGCGGAAGCCGCAGCCACGACACCGGCCCGGCAGGCACGCTCGCGAAGGCCGGCTTCGAGCTCGCCCAGGCGGCGGCGCAGGTCGGGCGCACGGGCAGTCCCGAGCAGGTCGAGAAGGCGGTCGAGGTGCTCGACGACGCGCGTCGCCGTCTGTACTCGATCCTCGCCCAGGACTGACTGAGTGCCCTCGACACGTCGGCATCCGGCAGGCAGGATGCCCGATGTGGGGAACACGCGCGCGCGATACCGGCGGATCCTGCGGTTCGCCGCGCGGTACATGGTCCAGACGTGGTGGTACGAGCTCGTGCTGCCACGCTTCGGCCTGGCGACGTTCGTGGCGCGCGGGCGCGCGGCGCGGCTGACCCGCATCGCCCAGCGCTTCCACGTGCTCGCGGTCGACCTCGGCGGCCTCATGATCAAGGTCGGCCAGTACATGTCATCGCGACTCGACGTGCTGCCGCCCGAGATCACCCGCGAGCTCGCCGGGCTGCAGGACGAGGTGCCGCCCGTGCCGTTCGACGCGATCCGGCGCCTCGCCGAGGCCGAGCTGGGCGTGCCGCTCGAGCGTTCGTACGCGGAGTTCGACCCGACGCCGCTCGCCGCGGCATCCCTCGGCCAAGCGCACCGCGCCCGGCTCGCAGCCGTAGACGCCGGCGACATGGGATACGACGAGGCCGTCGTCAAGGTGCAGCGTCCGGGCATCGAGGTGATCGTCGACGTCGACCTCGCGGCGCTGCGCCGCGTCGCCGGGTGGCTCAGCCGCGTGCGGTTCGTCGCGAGCCGCGTCGACCTGCCCTCGCTCGTCGAGGAGTTCGCCGCCACGAGCCTCCAGGAGATCGACTACCTGCAGGAGGCGCAGTATGCCGAGCGGTTCGCCGCGAACTTCGCCGACGACCCCCGCGTCGCCGCGCCCGAGGTCGTCTGGGAGCGCACCACGCGCCGCGTGCTGACGCTCGCCGACGTGACCGCGATCAAGATCAACGACCGCGCGGGCCTGGTGGCGGCGGGCATCGACCCGAAGGCGGTCGCGGCGCAGTTCGCGGCCGTCATGTTCGACCAGCTCTTCCGCGACGGGTACTTCCACGCCGACCCGCACCCCGGCAACATCTTCGTCACGCCGGTCTCGCCCGCGTCATCCGCTTCGACCCAAGGGGCGACGGATGCCGCGGCGCCGGCGTGGCAGCTCACCTTCATCGACTTCGGCATGATGGGCGAGGTGCCCGACTCGCTGCGTCGGGGCCTGCAGCAACTGCTGCTCGCCATCGCCGCGCGCGACGGCAAGCGCATGGTCCAGGCCATCCAGGGCGTCGGCTTCCTGCTGCCCACCGCCGAGACCGCAGAGCTCGAACGGGCGATGACGGCACTGTTCGCTCGCTTCGGCGGAATGGGCTTCTACGAACTGCAGCAGGTCGATGAGCGTGAGCTGCGCCGCTTCGCGATCGAGTTCGGCGACGTCGTGCGCTCGCTGCCGTTCCAGCTGCCCGAGAACTTCCTGCTCGTCATCCGCTCGATGTCGCTGACCTCGGGCCTCTGCAGCTCGCTCGACCCGGAGTTCAACCTGTGGGACGCCGTGGAGCCCTACGCCGCGAAACTGCTGCGCGACGAGGGCGGCGGCATCGTCCGGGCGGCCGGGCGCGAGGCGCTGTCCGTCGCCGGCACGGCCTGGCGGCTGCCGGGACGCCTCGACGCGCTCGCCGACCGCATCGAAGCCGGGCGCCTCGTCGCCAACTCGCCGCGAATCGAGCAGCGGATGGCGCGGCTCGAGCGCGCGGCCCAGCGCATCGTGTCGGCGGTCCTGTTCGTCGGGCTCTTCGTCGGCGGCATCCTGCTTCGGGTCGACGAGCCGGTGTGGGGCGTTGCGCTCATGGCGGCGTCGGCGGTGCCGCTGCTGCATGCCGTGTTCGCCGGGGTGTTCGGGCGGCGCGGGGCGGGTTGATCGGCTGCCGGCGTTCGCCGGCGCGGGCTTCCGCCCTCCGACGAGCTCAGGGCGCCGGACCATCCGGCGGATCGCGAACCGACGACCTTACCGACAATCCATCACCACGACCACTGCGCGCTGGACGTGCACAGCGCCTGCTCACCGAGCCTCTGCATACGGCAACTACCCCGCACGGAGCCGCTCCACTACCGCATCGATCACGGGGCCACTCTGCGCAAGCAGGTCATCCGTCGCCGACTTGAGAATCGCAAGTCGCGCCTCAGATGGATCATCCATCTTCCCGGCGACCCGATCGTCTTCCACCTGCAGCCTCATCACTCGTGACGGAGACAGGGCGCGAACGGCCAACAGGTGGCCCGCGGTCGTGGCGGTCGCCATCCTGACGAGATCTTGGGCGGACCCCAGCCAGTTGGCGGTCTCGTCGAACACGCCGGCCGACCGGGCGACGCCTGTCCCGAGCGACAGCATGACGACCGACTGCCCGGTGAGCCCCCGCTCCGTCGTGAGCATCAGTGATTCCGCCACCGCGACGCCCGCCGGATTGTTCGCCCAGACGCCCCCATCGATGAAACGGCAGGTTCGTCCAGCCCACTCGCGCTCGAAGGGCGGGAGGTAGGTGGGGGCAGCGGAGGTCGCCCGCGCAGCCGCCCAGAGCGGCATGTCCAATCGAGGATCGCTGCGGGCATCGCGTCGACTGATCACGACCGGTTGGTTCGAGTCCGCGTCGAAGCTGGTGACGGCGACATCCATACCGGCATCCGACACAAGGCGATCACCGAGCACCTCGCGCAGCACGCCTTCGAGTCCCGCTGCGGAGTGCCGTGCATTGCCGCCGAAGTCCGGATGCCCGCCGAACGGTGCTCCGAAGAAGCGGCCGAAGTTCTCCATCTGCTCACCAAGCGTCGATCCGCGACCGGCGATGAGTTCACCCTCCGACCCGAAAATGCGCGATCCATACGTCGGATAGAACTGCGCGAGCTCGGCGGCCGAGGTTCCGGCAGCGAGCCCGATCGAAATGATCGCACCCGTCGATGTGCCCACCGCGATATCGAAGAGATCCTTGGCGTGCATGCCCGAGCGCCGCTCGATCTCCGCGAGCACGAGCGCTGGGATGTACCCGCGGATGCCCCCACCATCGATGGAGAGGACCCGCACCGGGGAATTCATCCGTCCACGATGGATGCCGGGGGCGCCGGTGTCAATGCGGCTCGCGACGAAGAATCGCCAACTGGCGCTGCCGCCGCTTCATGCGTGAGTGCTGCGCGGCTGCGGAGCGCCTGAACGGGGACTGGACCCCCGGGTTGGCGCGCGCAAGAATGAGCGCCCAAGAAGTTCGGGCTCGGAATGGAGTCGCAATGAGGTTCTTCTTCGATTCCACGGCGACCGGCGCAGCCGGGACCGAGTTCTATGCGACGCCCTCGTACCTGGCTCTCACGACGGTTTCAGAGGATCCTCCCGGCGCCACGTACCTCTACCTGACGCCGGGACCGATTCCCAACTCGATGACGATTCACGCGTGCTGGGAGAACGAACTCGACGGGTGGATACCGCTCCTCACCGACGAAGTCCGTGCAGCGGACTGGCGCAGGTTCCTGTGGGCCACCTATCCGACCGTGGGCTACCTCATGGACAACGCGCAAGAGGGGAGGTACGGCGCACCCGGTCTGGATCGGGTGATCGACCCTGACGACATGAATCCGAAGTGGTGCATCTCGCTATCAGTCGGGAACGTCGCACCGCCGGACTTCGTGACGCAGGAGAGCGCCCGCGAGTTCCTCCGAACCCCTCGCCTGCGAGACGCCTACTCGTCGTTGTTGGAATCAAGCTTCACCGCTGCGCGCGAGGTCATGACGGCGAAACCATCGACCGCGAGTTTCACCCGGCTCTTCGGCAAGGAGTATCTGCGCTCTCAGAAGGCAGCGCTGATTTGGACGAGCGAATGGATGCCTCGCATCTCCGGCCTTTTCGGATGACTCGTGCGAAGGATGAGCGGCTCAGGGCTCGTTGGCGAACGGCGTGAACGGCTGGCTCACTTTGCCCACGGCGAGCGCGGCGGCGATCATCTCAATGACGTCGCGTTCGTCGCGACTCATGCTCGTTCCGAAGATCGGCGTGACCTCGGCGATGTTCTTCGCGAGCTGCACCATCGTGTTGCGGAAGACACCGGCTTGAGTCGGGTCCACCTTCGCCTCGAGCGCGCCACGAGCCTGCGCCAGAATCGTCGCGAAATCAGTCCCCGCCGCTACCGCCGATTCGAACCGCGGGATCGTCGCGGGCTCGTTCGCGGCGGCCATGACGTCACGTGTGAAGGCGTCCTGCGGTCGGAACGGTGCCTTCGCAATCCCCTTCGCCGTGATGTCGAACGCATTGGCTTCGGGATACGAGAACTTCCCGTCGGCGTTGGCGACCGCGAACAGCACGACGAGCGGCACGAAGACCATGTTGTTCCACTCGCTCTCGGAGAGTCCATGTCGTGTCATCACCACTCCTCTGCAAGGACCGTGCGCAGGTCGCTGAGCTCGCCGACCGTGTTGCTGACGGAGTCTCCTCCTGGATGAGAGTGAACGCAAGGATTGCTCGGCTTAGGATCAAGCGTTCACACCACTCGCCGGTCTCCATACGGCGGTCGTCGACGGGGCATGGCGGCAGCATCGTGCAGGCGCTCGGGCAGCAGGCGCGAGACGGTCACCCGGGTGCGCGGGGAGCAGGCAAGCTAGCTCTCGTCGTCATCCGGGTCTACTGGTTCACCGTCGGGACCGTACTGACTGGAGCGGTCGATATCGCCGTCGAGGTCATCGTCGTAGTAGACCGTGGACGTGCCATCCCGGTGCTGAATGACGCGCGTGCGGTCAGGGACGCCGTCGCCATCGTCATCCAAGATCGTGGTGTTCTGGCCGTCCTCGCCCTCCCACATGACGCGGTCCGGCTGGCGGTCGCCATCGTCGTCGTGGACCCTGACCCTGGTGTCGGTCTCGCGATCCTCGATCTGCTCGTGCCGCTCCCAGCCGCCTTCATCGACCACCCATCGATCAGGCAGCCCGTCACCGTCGTCATCGAACGTCGTCGACTTGGTTCCGCTCGGTGTCGACTCCCGGTCCACGGCGTCATCATTCCGCTCGACGTGCTCACCGTCGGCGCCGAACTCGTTCTTCGGCTTCGGCTCCTCCGTGTCCGTCTCCTTCGGCTTCGGCTCCTCCTTCGGCTTCGGCTTCGGCTCCTCCTTCGGCTTCGGCTTCGGCTCCTCCTTCGGCTTCGGCTTCGGCTTCGGCGCCTCCTTGGGCTTCGGCTTCGGCGCCTCCGTGGGCTTCGGCGCCTCCGTGGGCTTCGGCTTCGGCGCCTCCGTGGGCTTCGGCTTCGGTTCCTCCTTCGGCTTCGGCTTCGGCTCCTCCTTCGGCTTCGGCTTCGGCTCCTCCTTCGGCTTCGGCTTCGGTTCCTCCTTCGGCTTCGGCTTCGGCTTCGGTTCCTCCTTCGGCTTCGGCTTCGGCTTCTCCTTCCCCTTCTCCTCCCCGGGCGGTGGCTTCGAGCCTCCTCCCCCGGCAGCCGCAGCACCGCCCGCAGCGCCCCCGGCAACTCCGGGCAACGCGTCGCCGGGGTCCCATGAGCAGAGCAGGCACGCGGCGTCGGCCCCGGGCGCTCGCAGACTGATCCACCCCGCGAGCAGCAAGAACGGGAGCCCGAGCAACCCCAGACGCAACAGCTGACGGTGTGTCCAGACATCCGCGCTGCCCTCGACGCGGTACGCCGCCCTCACCTTCGCCAGCCGCCGCCAGCGTTGATCCCTGAACGACGCGAGCCGCTCTCGCCACGTGGTTCCCGCAAGCGAGGGCAGGAGAATCCGCGGCGTTGCACCGGCGGCTGCCAGGTCGCGATAGTCCACGGCTGCGGCGATCACCAGCGTCAGCAGAAAGAGGTACGGCATCGCTGCAGTGACCCCGACAGCCTCGATGAGGGGTTCCCACGGGTCGCCGATCCCGCCCTGCCGGCTCTCCTGCATGTTGACCGCCATATGCCCGATGACGATCCAAGCGCCGACCAGCCAGCTGAGCACGCCGAACAGAACTGCGTGCTCACGACGGCGGTGGGCACGCCACCAGAGGCCGACGGCTGCGGCGATGACGGCTGTCGCGGCGGCGTGGGTGAAGCTCCACTCGAGACTCCCGCAGGGCGCGATTCCGGTTGGGAACATGAGGATCCCGGGCAGATAGTCACAGTCCTGGGCGCCCGACCGGGCGATCTCCTCGATCAGGGCGAATCCGATGCCCGACATCAGACCGACGAGCACGCAGTCGCCGACGGTCATGGTCCGGGCACGCTGCGACCAGGCGAGGATCACCAGCAGCGGGAGCAGCTTGAAGAACTCCTCCACGATCGGCGTCCAGAAGCCGCTGACCCACGGATCGATCGAGGGGAAGGGACCACGCAGAACGGCGTAGTCGAACAGTGCAGCCAAGCCGCTCGTGGTGATCACGACAGCTGTCGACACCGCACTGATCCCGACCGCAGCGATGACCATGAGCGTTCGGACCGAGAGCGTGCGGGTGCGGACGAGGATCAGGCCCTGGACGATCGAGAGGAAGAACGCGATGAGCAGGATGATCGTGCTCATCGGATCAGCACTGTTGATCATCGTCACGACGACCGACAGCAGCAGCACGGCGCTGACGGCCGCGATCAGGATCGGCTTGGGAATCCGACGTGTGACGCGTGCGGCCACGGCCCGCGCGCGCTGGAGGAGCACATCCAACGCGCCGGCAGTGCCGGTCGCCTGCTCCCCGCTCCGCGTCGAGGTCTCCGCGCTCATGGTCCATCGGCCTCTCGAACGGACCGGTCTTCGACGCGCTGCCGGGACGGCACCATCAGGGCCAGGCCCAGCAGCATCATTCCGGCGGCGACTGGCAGCCCGGCCGGGGCTTCCCACAGACAGGCCAGGCACGACAGGCCGGCGTCACCGCGTTCGGGCACACCCGTACCGCCCGTGACGGTCGCGCCGATGCCGATCAGGATCGCGCCGAGCGCTCCGGCAGGGGGGACGCCGCCACGCCCGTCGCGCGACCGATCAGGTGCGGTGCCGAGTGCCTCGATCGCAGCCAGCCGACGCGATCGCGGCGCCGCGAGGGCGCGAACGAGCGCGGAGACACCCGAGGAGCGGCTGCCGTCGAAGGCGGGGAGCAGGAGCGACCGCAAGGGCGCGACGGTCCGCAGGTCTCGCAGATCGACGACCACCGCGGCCGCGAACACGGTCAGGAAGAACACGGGAAGCACAGCGCTGATCGGGCTCCGAGCCAGCCAGGTCAAGGGCTCCGCCAGCGGCTCCCACAGGGGAGCGATGCCATCGGAGACATTGACGGCGACGTGCAGCACCAGCACCAGACCGACAGTGAGCCACACGAGGCCCGCCAGCGCTCCAGTGGGCCGCTCGCGACGGCGTGCTCGCCACCAGAAGCCGATCACTCCGGCGATCAGGCCGGTGGCCACACCATGGCGGAACAGGCCCTGCCCATTCTCGGAGACGGGGCCGGCCGGGATGGCCACCAGGCCAGCGCTGTAATCACCCGGGCCGCGGCCGGCAACCGTCTCAGTGAACTGGAACCCGATCCCCACCACGAAGCCGAGCAGGAGCACGTCGACCACGCTCAGCGCGCGGGAGCGCGCCGACAGGAAGAGCACGGCGAGCAGCGGGAGCAGCTTGAGGCTCTCTTCGAGCAAGGGGGCCAACAGATAGAAGGACATCGCGTCGCTGAGATCGAGGACCCCCCGATCCCGCGGGAAGTCCAGCAGGGTCCGAAGGCCGGCCGTGAGCGCAACTGCGGCCAGAGCGATGACTCCCGCCCCGAGGGTCACCAGGATGGCGAGGGTACGAATGGCCAGTGTGCGGCTCAGCGCCAGGATGCAGACCTCGGCGAAGCCCAGCAGAAGGGCCAGAGCGATGATCGGGACGGCATCGGTCTCGGAACGGGCCCCTGCCAACCAGAACAACCAGGCCGCCGGCAGACAGATCAGCACGACCAGCACGGGGGCGCTGATGACTCGAGAAGCTCGCCCGAGCGCCGTCGACACCCGTGCGATCGCGTCATCCAGACCGGATGCCGAACGCCCTCCAGGGAGCGGAGTCACGCGGTGCGGCGGCAGGTTAAATGCCATGCGACATGACCCTCTCCTCGGCGAGGTCATGTCGTCATGAGGCGGCTGATCGGGCCGACTTGCGGTTTCGCCAGATTCTACCGCGCCGCATCGCCCGGTCCGAGGGGTCACGGGACACGGCGACGCGGCGTCGAACATCACGTAATCGGTCGATCGGAGCGAGCGCCCGGCCCGGTCGAGCGAGCTCGGCCGGTACCGTTGCCGAACCGAGACATCCGCACCCGTCTCCCGGCGCGATCGGCCGATAGATTCTGCTCGGCGCTGCTCTTGCGCCGTCGACCGATGCGGCCCCACCCGCACCCCTCGAGAACGGATGCGCGTGACCCGACGCCGACGCACGAACCTGATCGCTGTGCTCGCCGCACTGAGCCTCATCCTCGGCGGGGTGGTGCCCGCGGCCGCCGCCGAGGCACCCACCGTGTACTCGTCGGTCCGACTCACCGACGAGCTGGGCGAGCCCGTGCGCGGAGCTTGGGTCACGGCGGTCCCCGTCGGAGGCGGCGACATGCTCGCGGCCACGACGGATGCCGCGGGAACGGCCGTCTTCGCCGATGCACCGTCGACACCCGGGGAGCACACCCTCCGTGCGTCGTGGCGCGGCGCAGGGTACGGCGACGGGTATGCCTGGCGCGACGGCGAGTTCGTGCCGGAAACCGCGTACATGACCCTCCCGGCGCTGCTCATCGGATCGTCGGAGGACGCCGTCCAGCTCGAGGGCACGCTCCCGCTCACCCTCGCTCACGGCACCGTCTCGGGGGTGATCGTCGATCATGTCGGAGTGCCGGTCGCCGGTGCGGACGTCGCGCTGGAAGTGGAGTACGGCCTGCCACGCGCGACGGTCTTCTCCGACCAGTCGGGCGCGTTCACCTTCTGGAACGTGCCGGCGGGCACGTTCAAGCTTTCGGCCGACTGCTCGTGTGCGCCCACGCCCACCACGCCGTTCGGGTTCCTCTGGTCGGGCAGTGCGGAAGTGTCCGTCGACGCGGATGCCCACATCGAGGGCTTGGAGGTGCGACTCAAGTCGAAGGGGCGCCTGAGCGGTTCGTTCCTCGCCGAAGACGCGGACGGGACCACCACGCCGCTGCCGGACACCGACCGCGTCGGGCTGGTCTACGAGGTCGGAACCCGGCCGCAGACGATGGCCACGAAGGAGGTGTGGAACGTGAACGGGACGTATGCGGTCGACCTCGAACCGGGCGAGTACCGAGTCGTGTTCGGTCGCTACATGATTCCCACCGGCGACACCTATCCGGTGTTCGTGCCCGACCAGTTCTTCGACCGGACGATCGCCGAGACGTCCTCGACCGTGGTGACCGTCTCGGCGGGCGCCGAGACCTCCTCCATCGATGCCGTCTACGACGAACCGCCGCTCGAGGTCGGCCCGGTCTACCGGACCATCGTGCTTCGCGACGAGCTCGGCACGCCCCTGACGAACGCGATCGTTCGGGCGACGCCGCTCGGAAGCGACACCGTGTGGACCTCGGCGACCATCGAGGGAGGGGCGAGCTTCCACCAGGCCTGGGTCTACCCGATGCGCGTGGAGCTGCGGGTCGAGTTCCGCTCCGTCCACTACGTCTGGACCGAGAGCGGATTCGTCCCCGAGACCGACGACACGGTTCCGACGCCGATCTGGATCACCAATCGCTCCGGCTCGCCCGTCCTGCGTACGACCCTGCCGACCAAGATCCCAGCGGGTGTCGTCACGGGCGAGGTCCGATTCAACGGGACGGTGCTCCCCACTTGGACCGAGGTCGCACTGACCGAGGTCGACGGCACGGTCGCCGCCACGGCCACCGTCGACGCGTGGGGCGCATACACGATGAAGGACATCGCGCCGGGCGACTATCTCGTGCGCTTCTCCAACACCTCTTGGTGGAATGGCGCGAGATTCGGCTTCACCCGCGGATGGTACGACCAGGCGCTCAAGCCCAGCGACGCGACGACGGTGACCATCGTCGGCAACGAGACCCACTCCGGCGTGGACCACGAGTTGGTCCCGGCAGGCCAGATCCGGGGCAGCTACCGGGGTCGAACCGCCGACGGCGCTGACGTTCCCCTGAGCGACCGGGCCGTGGCCGTGTACCCGGCGGGAAGCGCGCCCAACGCCCCCGACGCCCGATGGGCGGATGTCGCCGACGACGGCACGTACGCGCAGAACCTCGACCTCGGCGACTACCAGGTCGCCTTCGGGCGTCTCGAGACACCCGAGGGCAGTGACGAGCAGGTCTTCGCGGTGGAGCGGTACTTCGACGGGACCACCTCGGCCGAGGCCCTGACGGTGACCGTCGAGCCCAACCTCGTGACATCGGTCTCGGCGGTCCTGCCGATGCCGACGCCGACGCCGACGCCCACGCCGACACCGACACCGACACCGACACCGACGCCCAGCCCGTCGCCCGAGCAGGACACGGTCACCCGGCTGGCCGGTCCCGACCGGTACGCCACCGCCGCCGCGATCTCGGCGGCCTCGTTCGCGCCGGGCGTGGAAACCGTCTACATCGCCTCCGGCGCCGGGTTCGCCGACGCCCTGGCCGGCGCACCCGTCGCCGGATCCGGCGACGCCCCGGTCCTGCTGGTCGGCGCCACCACCATCCCCGCCCCCATCGCCACCGAACTCGAACGCCTCGACCCAGGCAGGATCGTCATCCTCGGCGGAACCGGATCCGTCTCCTCAACCGTCGCCACCCAGCTGAAGTCGTACACCGCCGGATCGGTCACCCGACTGGCCGGTCCCGACCGGTACGCCACCGCGGCCGCGATCTCGACGGCCTCGTTCGCGCCGGGCGTGGAAACCGTCTACATCGCCTCCGGCGCCGGGTTCGCCGACGCCCTGGCCGGCGCACCCGTCGCCGGATCCGGCGACGCCCCGGTCCTGCTGGTCGGCGCCACCACCATCCCCGCCCCCATCGCCACCGAACTCGAACGCCTCGACCCAGGCAGGATCGTCATCCTCGGCGGAACCGGATCCGTCTCCTCAACCGTCGCCACCCAGCTGAAGTCGTACCTGGCCGGCTAGCGCCAGGTCAGCGGGCGGATGTGATCGCCGATCCATTCCGCGAGCGCGTCGAGCTCGACCTCGCCGGCGGCGACGGCTTGGAGGGAGCGGTCGGTGGCCGCGACATCCGTCACCACCAGGTCGTGCCCGTTGAGCTCGAGGAACGCGACGGTGCCAACCGCTCGCATGTCGCACGGCGCCGGAACTTCTTCGCCGAACTCCTGCCCGAGGGCGACCTGTTCGCCGACCTCGGTGCCGCTGCGACACCAGCCCAACGACGGGCGGATGGCGTTCGCCGTGAACGGCGTCTACCGGCACGCCGACCTCACGATGAACGACCTGGAGGCGCAGCTCGGGTCGTGGTCGGTGGCGGCCCGCGAGCTCGTGCGGCCGACACTCGAGCGGATCGCGGACGTGATCGCAGCCGAGCCACCACATCCCCCGGCGCACGAAGGGCTCCGCCACGAGCTCAGTGCCTTCGTGTCGAATCTGCTCGGTGGTGCGTCGGTCGGATCGCCGGCGACGCCGTAGTGCCGGGGCAATGCGGCAACCGTGCGTCTCAGTTGCTCGGGGGCGGGTTCGGGGCCTTCTCGTCGTCCTCCTCGCCGTCGTCGGCTTCGCTCTCCGGGAAGGTCGACAGCGCCTGCACCCACTCGAAGGTCGCCTGCGAGTCGAGCACGATGCTCCATTGCGCCGGGTCGCGCCACGCAGGCTGCGGGCGCTTGATCGAGATCTCGCCGTCCGGCCGGTAGCCCTTGGCCATCCACAGCTTGTTCGTCGGGTGGTCGTCGTTCTCGGCGGTGAGGAACACATCGCCGCTCACCCCGAAGCGGAAGCCCGACGGATGCCGAATCGTCACGCCCGCGTGGATGTCGGCCGTCGAGTTCTCGGCGGTGTTCCGGAACCGACCGACGAACCGGCTCTCCCCATCGATGCTGCACTGCAGCCGCCCCTCGAACCAGGTGATGTCATGACCGGGCGGCTCGCTCGTGACGGGCCGCACCTTGGGTGCCCCCATCGAGAACACCCTCTGCCCCGGCCGGACCCGATACTCGGGGCCGTGCTCCGAACGGATGTCGCAGATCTCCTGGGTGGCGAACAGCTCCTCGCCCTCCTCGAGGGGCTCGCCGACCGGCACGCGGTCGTGCTCGGGATCGACCAGCCCTCGGCCGATCTCCTCCTCTGCGCCATCCCGACGCCGGAACACCCGGACGAGCGCTCCGGGCAGCGCCACCACGGTGACCGAGCGGCGCGACGAGAAGCCGAACGCGATCTCGGGTGGCTGCACGTCCGGCAGCGGCTCGACCGGCTCATCCGAAACGGAACGACTGGGCCCACCGCCGCAGGCGACCTGCACCGCGAAGACCACGTCGCCCTCGACCAGCCCCGGCGTCACCTCGACGGCGATACGGTCGGTCGGGCTCCACACCCAGGGGCTCAAGAAGTACTCACCGAGTGCCCCGCGAGCCGCCACCCTGACCAGCGCGCCCGGCGTCACGCCGACCACCCGAACCACGCGCGCGCACGCGAACAGCGGGCCCACCGGTCGGTGATCCGCACCGGCCGGCCGGGGCCCGACGGTCACGGTGCCGGGCTCGCTCACCAGGCCGCACATCGACTGGGTGACCGACACGGTCGCGCCGGCCCGGAGCCCGGTCACGTCGAACCGCTGGGCGTTGCCGCCGGGCGCCACCCGTGCGTGGAACACCGTGCCGTCCGCCTCGATCTCGATGTCGGCGCCGCCCCTCAGCCCCTCCACCCAGAGGAACGGTGAGCCCTCGCAGGGTGGCTGCAGCGCCGGCCGCCCAGGGGCCTGCGCCGGACCGAACCGCACGCCGACCGGCTCGGACGCTTCGACCTCGCACCCGCCGATCAGCGACTGCACCACGGTCAGCTCGCCGCCGCCCGAGTCCAGCGGGGACGAGAGCACGTACGTCAGGCTCTCGAGGTCGAACGCGGCGCTCTCGCTCAGCCCCTCGCTCACGCGGTCGATCGTGACCAGTGCGCCGTCGACCACGCCGCCGATCACCATCGACGCGTCGCACCCCCGAGGCGCCGACCCGCGCAGTACGACCTGCGGCAGCTGAGCGCCGGGTTCCACCGGCGGCGGCGCGACTCGGCCAGACGCCTGTCGCGACGAGCCTGCCGGCGCGGCCGCGCCGGGCGGTGCGGACTGCCTCGCAGCGACGCTCGAACTGCCGTACGGGAGGGGCACGGCTACTCCGCGCAGCTCCGGTCGCGCAGGTGTCGATTCGGATGCCGCGTCACATCCGCCGTCGCCACCCGGTCGGAGCCTGCGACACCTTCACGAGAGACGGAGCGACACCATGACCGGCGCACTCGAGCGGATGGAACCGCTGCACCATGCGACCGCGGGCGACCTCGACGTCGCCTACTACGAGTCCGGCCCGGCCGACGGGCCGCCCGTGCTCCTGCTGCACGGCTTCCCCTACGACATCCACAGCTACGTCGAGGTCGCGCCGCGGCTGGCGCGGGCCGGCTTCCGGGTGATCGTGCCGTATCTCCGCGGCCACGGACCGACGAGCTTCCGCGACCGTGCCACACCGCGCACCGGCCAACAGGCCGCCCTCGCGCGCGACGTCGTCGACCTGATGGATGCGCTCGGCATCGACCGCGCGGTGCTCGCCGGCTACGACTGGGGCGGGCGCGCCGCGTGCGCCGCGGCCGTGCTGTGGCCCGAACGTGTGACGGGCATCGTTTCGGTGAACGGCTACCTCATCCAGGACATCCGCGGCTCGCTGCATCCGCTGCGCCCCGACCTCGAGGCGGGCTTCTGGTACTTCTTCTACTTCCTCACCGAACGGGGCCGGGCGGGCCTCACCGCGAACCGCCGCGCGATCGCCGAGGTCGTCTGGCGCCGCAACTCCCCCGCGTGGCGGTTCGACGACGCCGAGCTCGACCGAGCGGCCGCGGCGTTCGAGAACCCCGACTACGTCGACGTGGTCATCCACTCGTACCGGCACCGCCTGAACCACGCCGACGGCGCGCCCGCGTACCTGCGGCTCGAAGCCGAGTTGGCGAAGCTGCCGCCGATCCCCGTGCCCGCGGTCACCCTCGATGGGCTCGCCGACGGCAACTTCCCGGCGACGGATGCCGCGGCATCCGCTGCCCGCTTCACCGGCCCGCGCCGCCACCACCGTGTGCCCGACGCCGGGCACAACCTGCCGCGCGAGGCGCCGCAGGCCTTCGCGGACGCGGTCGTCGAGGTGGCGCGGCTCGCAGCATCCGTCACGGGCGGAGACCCGGCCCGGTCGTAGCTGACGACACCATCGCTCGCGACCGCGAGCACCGGTCAGAGAAGGGAACCACCATGTCAGATCAGCAGCCGACCGTCGTGCTCGTGCACGGCGCCTTCGCCGAATCCGCGAGCTGGAACGGCGTCATCGAACGTCTCCAGACCGAGGGCGTCACCTCGGTCGCCGTCGCGAACCCGCTCCGCAGCCTCGCGGGCGACGCCGCCTACGTGCGCGACGTCATCGCCTCGATCGACGGGCCGGTCGTGCTCGTCGGCCACTCGTACGGCGGCATGGTGATCACCGAGGCATCTGCCGGCAACGACCGCGTCGCCGCGCTCGTCTACGCGTCGGCGTTCGTGCCCGACACCGGCGACAGCGCCTTCTCGCTCTCGGCGAGCGCACCCGGCTCGACGCTCGGCGAAGCCCTCGACGCGCACCCCGTCTCGACGGGCGGCGTCGAGTTCGCGATCCGGCGCGACCGGTTCCGCGAGCAGTTCGCCGCCGACGTCCCCGTGCCGGTGGCCGGCCTCATGGGCGCGACCCAGCGGCCCGCGACCGAGACCGCCCTGCGGGACGCCGTGCAGGCGGCGGTGCCGGGATGGCGCGAACGCCCGTCATGGCACGTGTTCGGGTCGGAGGACCGCAACATCCCCGTCGCCGTCTTCCGCGCCGGGGCCGAGAAGGCCGCATCGCGCGGCACCACCGAGATCACCGGTGCGTCGCACGCGATCTCCGTGTCGCAGGCCGAGGCGGTCGCGGACACCATCCTCGACGCCGTGCGCCGGGTGAGCGGGGCACGCGCCGCCGCGTGACCGACAGCCGCACCTCGGGCGTGCGGGGTTCGCTTCCGTACCTCGCGCGCCCGCGGCATCCGGAGTATCGTCCCGATCATCCGGGCGAATTCGCGAATCACCGTCACGTTCGTGCCGCCGACGTGGTCTCAGCTGCAGGGGCCGAACCCGGCCCCGTTCGCCGACCGACGGGAATCGACATGGATGGCACCCTCGACGCCGCGCTCGACGTCTTCCGCAGCGTGCGCCCGAGGCTCTTCGGCATCGCCTACCGCATGCTCGGCAGCGCCTCCGAAGCCGAGGACATCGTGCAGGACGCCTGGCTCCGATGGCAGGGCACCGACCGTTCGGTCGTGCAGGACCCGCCGGCGTTCCTCGCGACGGTCACCACGCGCCTCTCGATCAACGCGCTGCAGTCCGCGCGCGCCAGACGCGAGACCTACGTCGGGCCCTGGCTGCCCGAACCCGTCGACACCAGCAACGACCCGACGCTCGGGGCCGAGCGCGCCGAGGCCCTGGGGTTCGCCGTGCTCGTCATGCTCGAACGGCTCACGCCGACCGAACGGGCGGCATACGTGCTGCGCGAGGCGTTCGCCTACGGTTACCCGCAGATCTGCGAGATCGTTCAGGTGTCGGAGGCTGCCGCGCGACAACTCGTGAGCCGGGCGCGCAAGCACCTCGCCGGTGAGCGTCGGCGCGAGGTGACCCGGCAGGAACAACATCGGCTCCTCACGGCGTTCCTGGCCGCGGCGAAGACGGGCGACCTCGCAGCTCTCGAGCAGCTCTTCACCGAGGACGTCGTGTCGTACTCCGACGGCGGGGGCGTGGTGCGCGCCTCGAAGTTCCCGGTGGTCGGGCGCCTGCAGGTGGCGAAGTTCGTGCGTGCGTTCCACACGCACTTCTGGGAGGGCGTCGACATCGAGGAGACCGATGCCAACGGCCAGCCGTCCGTCATCCTCTCGAAGGAGGGGACGACGTTCGCCGTGGTGACCGTCGTCGCCACGGGGCACGCGATCGACGAGGTGCTGTGGATGATGAACCCGCACAAGCTCGGCGCCGTGACGCACCGTGCGGCCTGACACTGCCGCCGCCCGCCTGCTCCTCGCGCTCGATGCCCCCGACGACGTGACGATCGCGAACCTGCTCGACGCGGAGGTGCGGCTCACCATCGACACCGGCGATCCGACGGGCGGCCGGCGAATCGGACGCTCCCAGGTCGTCCGCGCACTCCAGGCGCAGATCGAGCGACAGCCGGATGCGGCCTTGCAGGTTGTCCACGTGAACGGCGCCCCCGGCGTCGCGATCCGCCGCCCGGACGGCGAGGTCTCGGGGCTCATCAGCCTGCGCACCGGATGGCGCGGATCGATCGTCGAACTCTGGCTGACCACCGCGCCCGTCAAGCTCGCGCGCTGGAACCGCTGCTGATCCCGCAGAGCTGTCACAGATGCGGAATCCGTCCGGTCAGAGCTGATGACGGCAGCGGAGACGCCGCAGCCGCTCGCGAAATCGGAAGGAACCCCGACATGAAGATCGTCGTCATCGGAGGCACCGGCCTCATCGGATCCAGGGTCGTCGAGCACCTCGTCGCCGACGGCCACGACGCGGTCGCGGCGTCGCCGAACTCGGGCGTGAACACGATCACGGGCGAAGGGCTGGCGGAAGCGCTCGTCGGCGCGGACGTGGTCGTCGACGTTTCGAACTCGCCCTCGTTCGCGGACGACGACGTGCTCGCGTTCTTCACGACCTCGACGCAGAACCTGCTCGCGGCCGAGCGCGATGCGGGCGTGGGGCACCACGTCGCCCTCTCGGTCGTGGGCGCCGATCAGCTTCCCTCGAGCGGCTACCTCCGCGCGAAGGTCGCGCAGGAGCAGCTCATCCACGAGTCGGGACGGCCGTACTCGATCGTCCGCGCCACCCAGTTCTACGAGTTCGTCGGCCGCATCGCCGATGAGGCGACCGTCAACGGCGTCGCCCGGCTCAGCACCGGGCTCATGCAACCCATCGCCGCCGCCGACGTGTCGGCCGAGGTCGCCCGCGTCGCCGCCGGCACGCCGGTCGACGGCATCATCGAGATCGGCGGCCCCGAGCGCCTGGCCATGGACGAACTGATCCGACGTGGTCTCGCCGCCAAGGGCGACACGCGCCCCGTCATCGGCGATGCCGAGGCGCCCTACTTCGGCGCGCGGCTGTCCGGTACCGAACTCGTGCCCGGCCCGGACGCGCAGCTGTCGACCACCTCGTTCGCCGACTGGCTCGCCGCGCAGCCGGCGGCGGCGACGCGACGCTGATGCCGACCCGGTACGAGCAATGGGCGGCGGCAGCCGCTCGCCGATCCTCCGTGGCGTCATGGCTCAGGTCAGCGGGCTGAGGTGTCCGCCGATCCATTCGGCGAGCGCGTCGAGTTCGACCTCGCCGGCGGCGACGGCTCGGAGGAAGCGGTTCGGTGGCCGCGACATCCGTCACCACCAGGTCGTGCCCGTTGAGCTCGAGGAACGCGACAGGTAGAGCCGCAGGACGAGTGCGCAGCCCCGGTGATCTCCATCGGGCCACGGTTCCGGGCGGATGGCACGGCGTGGGCCCGTCAGCCGAGGGCCTGCGCTCCGATGACCGACAGGAGGTTCAGCTTGTCGTGGCTCTCGCTGCCCGGAACGGCCGTGTAGACGAGCAGAGAGTGTGCTTGGTCGGGGTCGATCAGCCGCTGGCACGTCAGCTCGAGTGCGCCGACCTCCGGGTGGATGAAGTGCTTGACGTCGTGGGGGCGGATGCCGATCTCGTGATCGTCCCACACGCGTCGGAACTCCTCGCTCTGCGTCAGGAGCAGGTCGGCGAGGTGCGCAGCTCGCGAGTCCGGGCCCCGGAGCGTGACGATCTCGCGCAGACCGGAGGCGTACATTCGAGTGAGGAACGCATGCTCCTCCGGGGCGTGGCGTTCGCGAGCGGCGGGATCGGTGAACCACCGGTAGCCAGCGCTGCGGGCGGCCCCCGTGTACGTCGTGGTGTCGCCGGTGAGCGCCACGGCCATCGGGGTCTGTCGCAGCGTCTCGCCGAGCTCGGTGACGATCTCGGCGGGCGTGTCGTTGAGGCGGTCGAGGATGCGCAGCAGGCCGGGGCTGATATGTGCGCCGGCTCCGCCGCGGGCGGGCGGGTTCTGTCCGGCGAGGCGGAAGAGATGGTCGCGTTCGTCGAGCGAGAGATGCAGCCCCAGTGCGATCGACGCGAGCATCTGGCTCGACGGCTGGGGTCCGCGTTCCCGCTCCAGGCGGGAGTAGTAGTCGGTCGACATGTGGCACAGCGTCGCGATCTCCTCGCGACGCAGCCCGTTGGTCCTTCTGCGGGGGCCCCGTCGGAGGCCGACATCCTCCGGCTGCAGCGCCTCTCGACGGCTTCGGAGGAACTCCGCCAACCCGGCGCGATCGATCATGCCAACCCTCATCTCGCACTGCTGCTTCGTTTCTACCCTGCCGGCTCGACCGTATCCACGGATCGCCCATCCCACCCTGCGGCTGAAGGGGGGCCTCGCGAGCCGGGGATCGGGAGTCACTGGTTGACCCGACGGGATCAGGCGACCGTGGACTCACCGACGAACGAGGAGGAGACCGATGCCACGAGGAACGAACGACATCGCAATTCCCGACCTGGCCGGAACGCGCGCGCTCGTCACCGGCGCCAGCGACGGAATGGGCCTGGGGATCGCCGAGCGGCTCGCCGCCGCGGGCGCCGAGGTGATCCTGCCGGTCCGCAACCCCCGGAAGGGCGAGAATGCGATCGCGCGGATCCGCCGGAGCGTTCCGGCCGCCGACGTCTCACTGCGCAGCCTCGACCTGTCGTCGCTGGATTCGATCGCCGCACTCGGAGACACCCTCCGCGGGGAGGGACACCCGATCCACCTCCTCGTCAACAATGCCGGCGTCATGACACCGCCGCACCGGCAGGTCACCGCGGACGGCTTCGAACTGCAGTTCGGCACCAATCATCTCGGCCACTTCGCGCTGGTGGCGCGCCTGCTCCCCCTGCTGCAGGCGGGACGCGCCCGCGTGACGTCGCAGGTCAGCATCGCCGCGCGCCGTGGTGTCATCAACTGGGACGACCTGAACTGGGAAGGCAGCTACGACGGGCAGCGCGCCTACAGCCAATCCAAGATCGCGTTCGGGCTGTTCGGCCTCGAGCTCGACCGTCGCAGCCGCGCCGAAGGGTGGGGCATCACCAGCAATCTCTCTCATCCAGGGGTCGCCCCCACCAACCTCCTCGCCGCCCGTCCCGAGCTCGACCGCAACGAGGACACCCGTGCGATCGGGCTGATCCGCGCGCTCTCCGCTCGCGGAATCCTGGCCGGCACCGTCGAGACCGCGGGACTGCCCGCGCTGATGGCCGCCACCGATCCCGCAGCCGAGCGCGGCGCGCTCTACGGGCCGCGCGGGCTCGGCCATCTCGGCGGGCCCCCTGCCGAACAGCGGCTCTACCCGCCGCTGCGCAACACCGATGACGCGACGCGGATCTGGCGGATCTCCGAGCGGCTCACCGAGACGGCGTTCGTCACCACCTGACCGTCCACGCCGTCGCGGGGGCGATGACGACTGCTCCTCCACAGGGCACGATCCATGCAATCGTTCCACAGCAAAATAGCTGATCATTGGCGATTTCCGCTGCGATCGGATGTCGGTGGGTGGGTGCAGGATCGAAGCATGGAACAGACCCCGCGACTCGAGCAGCCGGCGCATCCGGCGCTGGGCGCGTTGGTCGCGATCGAGCGCGATGTGGCTGCGCTGTGCGAGGCGTGGGCTCGTGCGATGCCGGGGTGGGGCGCTGACGGCGGGGCGGTTCAGGTCGACGTGGAACGGATGAGCGATCCGGGGCTGATTCAGGTCATCGATGCGGTCGCGAAGGTGCGGCGCGATGCCGACGCCGTCCTGGCCAGGGTCGCTGCCGAGGTGGTGAAACGGTCCGGGCCGGAGTTCGGTGAGATCGGGTTGGCGAAGGCGCAGGGGTTCCACAATCCGGTGCGTCTCATTGCGGCGTCCACCGGAGCGTCGCGCGCCGACGCGGCACGGTTGATCGCCGTCGGTGACGCCATCGCCGAGCGGCAGACGTTCAGCGGTGTGCGGCTGCCGTCGCGGCATCCGCACGTCGCTGCTGCTCTCGAGACTGCGACGGTCAGCATCGAGGCGGCATCCGCGATCACCGCCATGCTCGAGCGCGTGGCACTCCGTGCCGACCCGGGCAGGGTCGCGGTCGTCGAAGGGGCGCTGGTCGATCTGGCAGCGCGGGTGCCGCTCGAAACGCTCATTCGCGGTGTGCGCGAGGCGGAGGCGCGGCTCGATCCCGACGGGGTCGAGCCCCGCGAAGACGAGCTGCGCATGGAGCGGTCGCTGACGATGCGTGAAGACGGCCGCGGCATGGTGCACCTGCATGCGCGCCTCGACCCCGAGAGCGCCGCCCCGGTGAAGGCGGCGATCGAGGCGGTCGTCAGCGATGCGCTGCGTCGACGTGAGCCCGGAGAACTCGCGCCCGTCGTGGAGGACCGACGGTCGATCCCGCAGATCCAGGCCGACGCGCTCGCCGCGCTCGCCCGCCACACGCTCGGCTGCACCCAGACGCTCACCCCGCTCGCGAAGACCACGGTCGTCGTGCGCGTCGACCTCGACACGCTCGTCAGCGAACTCGGGCACGCCAGCATCGACGGCCTCGACCAACCCATCTCCGCCGCCACCGCGCGGCGCATGGCCGCCGACGCCGAACTCATCCCCGCCGTGCTCGGCGGCGACAGCCTCCCCCTCGACCTCGGACGCTCCGCACGCCTGTTCACGAAGGCGCAACGGCTCGCGCTCGGCGAGCGCGACGGCGGCTGCGCCTCCTGCGGCCAGAACATCGCCTACGTCGAAGCGCACCACATCGCCTGGTGGGAACGAGACACCGGCCCGACCGATCTCTCGAACGGCGTCATGCTCTGCAGCTTCTGCCACCACATGATCCACCGCGACGGGTGGAAGATCCTCGCGAGCCCGAACGAAGTCTGGTTCATCCCGCCACCGCACATCGACCCGGCACAGGTCCCCCGACTCGGCGGCCGGGCACGATTCGAACTGCGTGAAGACAAGGCGGCGTGACTCCGTACGCCCGTACGCCCGTATGCCCGCGTACGCGCACACCCGCACACGCGTACGCCCACATGCCCGTCCGCCCGTACGCCCGTACGCGCCCGTACGCCCACATGCCCGTACGCCCGTACGCCCGTACGCCCGTATGCGCACATGCCCCTACGCCCGTGCGCGGGCCGTGACGCGGCGCACGGTCAGGGGGGACCCCCGAGCAGCCCAGAGCAGAGCCACGACCGATTCCCCGGCAGTGCGCCGTCCGCCTGACTATCCGGAAGCGTCGTTCCCGCCTGCCGCCACGAAGGTCGCCTGCCCGTCGACCACGAAGCACGATGCTCGCTGCGCCGGATCGCGCCACGACGGCTGCGGCCGAACGCCGAAATCGCGCAGCTGTCGATTCCGCCCGGGCTCGATCGTTCATCACCTGACAGGCCGCACTCGGTGGCCGTGGAACGGAGCGAAACGATGGCCACCATCACCGTGTTCGAGAGCGTCACGCTCGACGGCGTCATGCAGGCGCCGGGCCGGCCCGACGAGGACACCCGAGGCGGCTTCGCCGACGGCGGCTGGGCAGCGCCGTACCAGGACGAGGTCGCCGTGCGGTTCGCCGCCGACGACATGGGACAGGGCGGCGCGATGCTGTTCGGCCGCCGCACCTTTGACGACGTGCTCGGGTTCTGGACGTCGGCGCCCGAGCCGAACCCGTTCACCCAGGTGCTCGTCGACGCGCAGAAGTACGTGGTGTCGCGTCAGCGCGACATCCGTCTCGCCCACCCGAACTCGACGCCGCTCATCGGCGAAGCCGTCGACACCGTCGCCGCGCTCCGACGCGACGTGGAGGGCGGCATCACCGTGCTCGGCAGCGGCGAACTGGTGCGTGCCCTCCTCGCGGCCCGGCTCGTAGACGAGATGGTGCTGCTGCAGCATCCGCTCGTGCTCGGAACCGGCACGAAGCTGTTCGGCGCAGACCGCGCCGCGCTCGACCTGCAGCGCGCCATCCCGACCACGACCGGTGTGATCATCGGCCAGTACGCTGTGCGGTGAGCGGGGGTTCACGATGCGTTACACGCTGCTGCTGCACTACTCAGAAGCGTCGCCCGAGTCGCTCGGCGACGAGGCCATCGCCGAGGGCATGCGACGGATGGCGGCCTACGCGGCCACGCTGCACGACGCCGGAGTGCTGCTCGGCGCCGAGGTCCTGCAGCCGAGCGAGGCCACCACGACCCTGCGCCGGGGCACCGATCGGCTCCAGGTGCAGGACGGCCCGCTCGTCGACGCCAAGGAGCAACTCGGCGGCACCATCGTCATCGACGTGGCCGACCTCGATGCCGCGATCGAGTGGGCGTCGCAGGCGCCCGCGCTCGACTGGGGCGGGGCGGTCGAGGTCCGGCCCGGCGCCGTGCACACCGTCGCCGGGTCGTGGGTGCCCAACCGGTGACGGATGCCGCAGGCCCGGCCGCGGGCGACGCCACGGGTTCGGCCACGGGCGACGCTTCGGGCCCGGCCTCGGGCGACGCTTCGGGCCCGGCAGCGGGCGGCACCGCAGGCGCGCCCGACCGCGCGAACGCGTACGCCGCCGCGGCCCACGCCGCCCGCGAGTCGTACGCGCGGCTCGTCGCCGTGCTCGCTGCGAGCACCGGCGACCTCGCACTCGCCGAGGACGCGCTCGCCGACGCGTTCACCGCCGCCCTCGGACACTGGCCGGCGAGCGGCATCCCCGACAACCCGGAGGGCTGGCTGATCACCGTGGCTCGCAACCGGCAGCGCGATGTCTGGAAGTCGGCGGCGGCACGGAGGAGCACCCCGCTCGACCCGGCGGCGGAGATCGCTGCGGCGGACGACGCCGGCGGTGACCTCGCCGACCCGTTCGGCGCGGTCGACCCGCTCCGCATCCCCGACAAGCGGCTCGAGCTGTGCTTCACCTGCGCGCACCCGGCGATCGACCCGGCGGCGCGCACTCCGCTGATCCTGCAGGTCGCGCTCGGCTTCGACGCCGCGCAGATCGCCGCCGCATACGCCGTGCCCACTGCGACCATGGCGCAGCGACTGACCCGGGCGAAACGGCGCATCGCGCGCGCCCGCATCCCGTTCGTCGTGCCCGACCGTCGCGACATGCCCGAGCGGCTTCCGGCCGTGCTCGAGGCGGTGTACGGCTGCGCGGCGATCACCTGGCGCGACGACGCCGACTCGCTCGCTGGCGAAGCGCGTCATCTCGCAGTGACCCTCGCGCGCCTCCTCGAGCGCGAATCCGAGGCGTGGGCGCTCGCCGCGCTCGTGACCCTCTCGCTCGCGCGGCGCCACTCGGGGCCGTACGTCCCGCTCGAGGAGCAGCCCCCTGCATCTTGGGACGACCAGCTGATCGACGAGGGCGAGGCCCACCTGCGGCGGGCGGCTGCGCTTCGCGGCTCGGCCGCGCCGGGGCGATTCGAGCTCGAAGCCGCCATCCAAGCCGTGCACGTCGACCGCCGCCGCACCGGCACGGTCGACTGGGCCGCGATCCGCACCCTCTACTCGGCGCTGCTCGCGGTCGCGCCGAGCATCGGCGCGCAGGTCGCCGCCGCGGCCGTCATCGGGCGAACGGATGGCGCGGCCGCCGGTCTCGCAGCCCTTCCGCCCGGCGGCGAGGCGTTCCAGCCGTGGTGGGCGACGCGCGCCGAGCTGCTGCGTCGCGCCGGGCGCGACGCGGAGGCGGAGGTCGCGTACTCCCGCGCGATCGAACTCGCTCGCGAACCCGAGCTGCGTACGTTCCTCGAGAGCAGGCGGGGCCTGACCGGCTGACGCGGCGTGTCGTGAATGAGCTCCCGGACGATCCTCCGGAGTCGCCGACGCGTTGACGCGCCGCGGGCGCGGGCGTAGACCTGAGGGATCCGAGAAGGAGGTGCCGACATGGCGAAGGATCTCTTCGTCACCCTCACGGACCAGCCCGGCGAGGGAGCTCGGCTCGGCGAGGCGCTCGGCAACGCGGGGGTCAACATCGAAGGGCTCTGCGCGCTCATGGAGGGCGGAACGGCCAACGTCCACGTGCTCGTCGATGACGTCGCGACCGCCAGGGCGGCGCTCGAGGGCGCGGGCATCGTGGTCCAGGCCGAGACCGACGTCATCGTCAGCCCGGCGCTCCCCGAGCCCGACGTGGACACACCTGGCAGGTTCGGCCAGATGGCGCGCGCGCTCTCCGACGCCGGGATCAACATCACGCTCGTGTACGTGGCCTCCAGGAACCGCGTCGTCCTCGCGACGAGCGACAACGAGCGGGCCACGCAGCTCCTGAAGTCGATGATGTAGCGCGCCGAGGTGACCACGACGGCGGTATCTCAGCCGCCGTCCGCCGCCCGGCGGTAGCGGTCGGCGTAGACGCGCAGCAGGTCGCGCAGCTCGGGCGGCGATTCGACCGTGAAGTCCATCCCGAGCATGCCGATGTACGCGGCGATCGTGTCCAGGCTGTCGGCGCCCGTGAGGAGCATCGACTCATCGGCCGAGACCTCCTCGACGATGCCGACGGCCGGGTGGATCCGATCGAGCACCTTGGCTGCCGCCGCCTCGATCCGCAGGCGCGCGTGCACGTTCCATCCGCTCACCGCGACCTGGCGCATGGTGAACGCGGTGTAGTCGCCGCCGGGCACCCGCCGCGGCTCGAACCGCCGCCGGGTCGGCATGCGCGGACGCATGCGGTCGGCGCGGAAGACGTCCCACTCCCCGGACTCGGGATCGCGTGCGACGAGGTACCACCGCCGCGACCAGGCGAGCAGCCGGTAGGGCTCGACGAGCCGTGGCACGTCGTCGTAGTCGAAGCGCAGCCACTCGACCGAGCGGATGGCGGTGGCGATCGCGCGGAGCACGTCGGGGTCGACCTCGGGGTCGGGGGCATCCGTGTCGGTGTTCTCGGGCGCGCGATCGATGGCGCTCGCGACGGCCTCGACCGTCGGCCGCAGGCGGGCCGGCAGCACCTGCTCGAGCTTGGCGAGCGCGCGCCGGCTGGACTCGCCGACACCCGCGACGCCGGTCGCCGCGCGCAGGCCGATCGCCACGGCGACGGCCTCCTCGTCGTCGAGGAGCAGCGGCGGCAGGCGCCCGCCCGCGCCGAGCCGGTAGCCGCCGATCGAACCGCGGGTCGCCTCGACGGGATAGTCGAGCGCTCGGAGTCGCTCGACGTCGTTGCGGATCGTGCGGGTCGTGACGCCGAGCCGCTCGGCGAGCTCCGGACCCGACCACGCGGGGCGCGACTGCAGCAGGCCGAGCAGGGCCAGCAGGCGGCCCGCGGTGTCGGTCACGAGCGCCTCCAGCGAAGTTCACTCATCAGGAACGATCCTTTCCGCTATCGACCGTACCGTCGGAGACATGAACACCACCACCGCACATCAGACCGACATCCGCCCCTTCACCATCGCCGTGCCGCAGGCCGACCTCGACGACCTGGCCGACCGCCTCGCCCGCACCCGACTGCCCCAGCCCGCGCCCGCCGACGACTGGACCACCGGCACCCCGAACCACTACCTGCAGGGCGCCGTCGAGCAGTGGAAGTCCTTCGACTGGCGCGCCGTCGAGGCGCGCATCAACGCCGTGCCGCACTTCATCACCGAGGTCGACGGGCAGCCGATCCACTTCATCCACGTCGTCTCGCCGCACCCCGAGGCGACTCCGCTGCTGCTCGCGCACACCTACCCCGGGTCATCCGTCGACTACCTCGACCTCATCGACCGCCTCGTCGACCCGGTCGCGCACGGCGGCCGGGCCGAGGACGCGTTCACGCTCGTGATCCCGGATGCCCCGGGCTTCGGCTTCTCGAACCCGGTGAGTGAATCGGGCTGGAACATCCGGCGGGTCGCCCGCGCGTACGACACGCTCATGCGCCGCCTCGGCTACGAGCGCTACGGCGTGCACGGCTCCGACAACGGCGCGCTCGTCGCCCGCGAGCTCGGCCTGCTCGAGCCCGAGGGCTTCCTCGGCCTGCACGTGCTGCAGCTGTTCTCGTTCCCGTCGGGCGACCCGAGCGAGTTCGAGCACCTCGAGCCGGCCGACTACGCGGGCCTCGAGCACATGCAGTGGTTCCAGAAGGTCGGCGGCTACAACACCATGAACGCGTCGCGCCCGCAGACCATCGCGGCCGCGCTCAGCGACTCGCCCGTCGGGCTGCTCGCGTACAGCGAGCTGTTCGAGTCGTTCGGCAACGGCACCTCGAAGGTGCCGCTCGACGCGATCCTCACCGCGGTGAGCATCGCCTGGTTCACCAACTCGGCGGCCGGCATGAGCCGCGCCTACTACGAGAACGCGCAGGACGAGCCGGAGCCCGCAGTCAACCACGCACCGACGGGCGTCGCCGTGTTCGCCGACGACTTCCAGACCATCAAGGTGTTCGCCGAGCGCGACAACGACGCCATCGTGCACTGGAGCCGGTTCCCCGAGGGCGGGCACTTCGCCGCGCTCGAGGTGCCCGACGCGGTCGCGGGCGACATCGCGGCGTTCTTCGCGTCGCGGCGCTGAGGTGCGGCGCTCCGGCCCGCCTGAAGAGGACGCGTTCGCCCGGTCGGCCCGGGCGGGCGCGTCCTCGTCACATGCGGCGCCCGAGATCGACGGAGCCGAACGCCGGCGAGCTATCGCTTGGTGATCGTGACCTCGACCGGGTCGCCGATGTCCTTGCCGAGCGCCTTCCGCACCGTCGCGCTCAGGGACACCATGTGGCCGCCCGTTCCGGTCACCATCGCGCCGACGTTCTCGAGACGGAGGTCGTCGATGCTCGCGTCGACTCGGACCGTCTTCCCGGTGCCGAAGAACTCTGCGGAGTCGGGGATCTCGACGCAGCTCCACGTCTCGCCCTTGACCTCGACACCGATCGTCGTCTGGAAGCTCAGCCGGTCCGCACCCATGCCGACAGCGTATTTCAGGGCGCACGCTCGTCGGAGGCCCGTCCTAGGGTCGACCCATGACCATCCAACGCATGGACAACGTCGCCATCGTCGTCGACGACCTCGACGCCGCGATCGCCTTCTTCAGCGAGCTCGGCCTCGAGCTCGAGCCCGAGGGCCGCGCGCACATCGAGGGGGCCTTCGCCGACCAGACCGTCGGGCTCGACGGCATCCGCAGCGAGATCGCGATGATGCGCACGCCCGACGGCCACGGCCGGCTCGAACTCACGAAGTACCACCACCCCGCGGCATCCGCCACATCACCGGCGGCGCTGCCACCCAACACGCTGGGGCTGCACCGGATCATGTTCGCCGTCGACGACCTCGACGACACCCTCGCCCGCCTGCGCCCGCACGGGGCCGAGCTGCTGCGCGACGTCGCGAACTACGAGGGCGTGTACCGGCTCTGCTACCTGCGTGGACCGGCGGGGATCATCGTCGCGCTGGCGGAGCAGGTCGGCTGAGGGCTGCTCGCGCTGCTCGCGCCTCGCGTCAGCCCTCGCGCCCGTCCCGCAACTCGCGCAACTCCGCCGCGATCGCCTCGCCGAGCACCCGCGCACCATCCGGCGACGGATGCAGCCCGTCGGAACTCATTCCCTCGCGATAGCTCCCGTCGGTGGTGCGCAGGCCCGCGGATGCGTCGACGAACCGCCAGCCCCGATCGTCCGCCAGGTCGTCGAGGCGTTCGTTGTAGTCCTCTACGCCGTCGGGGAACGCGTCCATCGGCGGAATCGAGACGACGACGACGTCCTCGATGCCCACGACGTCGACGATCCGTTCGAGGTTCGCGGCGGACTCGCCGAACGGGAAGCCGAACGCCACGTCGTTGGTGCCGGCGAGCACCACGAGGACGTCGGCCTCGATCGGTCCGACCGCGTCGGCCATCTGCTCCGTCGTCGCACCCCACTCCGCCCAGCCGCCCGCGAACGCGAAGCCGTCCGCCACGACGTACGTCGCCCACGACGCCGCGCCGAAGTCGCCTGCCGGGTAGTCGGGGCTGTCGGCGTCGGTGATCGAGTCGCCGACGGCGGCGAAGGTGCCGTGAGCGGCGGCGACGGATGCCTCGGGCGACCCGGTGCCGTCGGCGGGCCCCGGTGCGGAGCATCCGACGATCACGCTCGCGCATGCCGCGACGGCGAGCGCGGCGCCGACGCGGCGCGCGACCGCGCCGACTGCGGCTGCTGCTGCGTGCCCGCGCATGGGGCCAGTCTAGGAATCGGATGCCGGCGCGTCGCGCGCACCGCCGTCGCGGCTCTGCCGGCGGCATCCCTCGCTCGTGTCGAGCCGAAGCACGTCGCGCAGGCCGAAACACGCGAGCAGCCAGCGAGCCATCCTCCCTTCTCCACAGGCACGATGTCGACCGGTCGACAGGTTCGGATGGACCGAGTAGCTTTCGATCGATCGCAATCGGAGATCATTCACCGGACGAGGGGATCACGATGGCTGAGGTACTGCTCTTCCACCACGCACTGGGCCCGACCGCCGGCCTGCGCGCCTTCGCGAATGAGCTGCGAGATGCGGGCCACACGGTACACGCGCCCGACCTGTTCGAGGGGCGCACCTTCGACTCGATCGAGGCCGGTGTCGGCTACGCGAACGAGGTGGGCTGGGGCGAGATCATGGCCCGCGGCGAGCGCGCGGCCGAGGCGCTGCCGAACGAGCTCGTCTACGCGGGGTTCTCGCTCGGCGTCGTTCCCGCGCAGAAGCTCGCGCAGACCCGTCCCGGCGCGCGCGGCGCGCTGTTCTTCTCCTCGTGCATTCCGACCTCGGAGTTCGGCGCGTGGCCGGCCGATCTCCCTGCGCAGATCCACGGGATGGATGCCGACCCGATCTTCATGGCGGAAGGCGACGTCGATGCCGCCCGCGAGCTCGTCGAGGCGGCCGACGATGCCGAGCTCTTCCTCTATCCCGGCGACGAGCACTTCTTCGCCGACTCCGGCCTGCCGGGCTACGACGCCGACGCGACGAAGCTCCTCACCCAGCGCGTGCTCGAGTTCCTCGCGCGGGTCGGCTGACGCGGCTCCTCGTGCTTCACACGCCTGAACGATGCCGTGACGGATGCGTTCGTCGCCCGCGCCCCCGCCCGTGGGCGGTGCTGCTGCCGAATCCGCGAGGGCGGATGACGGCCGCGCGGCATCCCGCCCGTCAATCCAGGTGGAAGATCTCGGGGATCTCCATCCACCACTCGCCATCGGCCCGTTCGGCGAACGGCCGCTGCAGCGGCTCGCACACCGACCACCATTCCTGCGTCGCGGGATCCGCGGCGATCGCTGCCATGTCGGCCTGGAAGTCGTCGCCGACGTACTCCATGTAGGCGAAGAGCACCTCGCCATGGCGGTAGATCGAGTAGTTGCGGATATTGCTGAGCGTCAGTCGCTCGAGCACCGCCGGCCAGACCGCGGCGTGGAGGCGCTCGTACTCCTCGCGGTTCTCGGCCGGCAATCCGATGACGGAGGCGAGGCGGCGGACGGGCGAGCCGACGTTCTCGTGCGTCATGCGCGGGCTCCGGCCGCTCGCGCGCGGACGTGCGTGACGCCGCCGTCGACCTCGAGCGCAGTGCCTGTGGTCGAGCCCGAGCGGGGGCTCGCGAGGTACGCGATCGCGCCGGCGACCTCCTCGGGGGTGACCATCCGACCGGTCGCCTGACGCGCGTCGAGTGCAGCCCGTTCGGCGACCGGGTCGGCGAAGCCCTGCAGCATCCGCTCGACGAATGGGGTCGCGACGGTACCGGGGCTGACGCAGTTCACGCGGACGCCTTCGCCCACGTGGTCGGTCGCCATCGCGTAGGTGAGCGCGAGCACGGCGCCCTTCGACGCCGAGTACAACGCCCGCTGCGGCAGCCCGTTGAGCGCCGCGATCGAGCAGAGGTTGACGACGGATGCCGCTTTCGAGCGCCGGAGCCATGGCAGCGCCGCCGCGGTGACGCGCGCCATCCCGACGACATTGACGTCGAGGACCCGCATCCACTCGGCGTCGTCGTTGTCCTCGACGGTGCCGACCGCGCTGATGCCGGCATTGTTCACGACGACGTCGATGCCACCGAGCCGGTCGGCGATGGCCGCGACGGCCTCAGCGACCGAGGCGCGGTCGGTGACGTCGGCGCCGAAGCCGACGAGAGGTTCGGGCACGCCCTCGATGCTCCGGTCGAGGACCGCCACCTGCGCGCCGCGCGCGGCGAGCTCCCGCGCGGCGGCCAGCCCGATACCCGACGCGCCGCCGGTCACCAGCGCGACGAGGCCGTCGAACTCCGCGGCGGTCATGCCTGCACCATTCGCTGGCTCGCCCGGCCGAGGCCGTCGATCTCGAGGTCGACGGTGTCGCCCGCGCGGAGGTACGGCGCGTCGGGCAGCCCGAGCGCGACGCCCGCAGGCGTGCCCGTGTTGATGACGTCGCCAGGGTGCAGCACCATGAACTGGCTGAGGTACCAGATCACGTGCGCGACCGAGAACAGCATGTTCTCCGTTGAGCCCTCCTGGCGCTGCTCACCGTTGACCCAGAGGCGCAGCCCGAGTCGCTGCGGGTCGGCGACCCGCTCGGCGGGCACGAGGTCCGGGCCGAACGGGTTGAACGTCTCGCAGCTCTTGCCCTTGTCCCACTGGCCGCCGCGCTCGAGCTGGAACTCGCGCTCGGATACGTCGTGCGAGACCGCGTAGCCCGCGACGTGCGCGAGGGCCTGGTCGGGCGAGGCGAGGTAGCGGGCCGTCGAGCCGATGACGACGCCGAGTTCGACCTCCCAGTCGGTCTTCGTGGAGTTCCGCGGGATGAGCACGTCGTCGAACGGTCCGACGAGGGTCGACGGGTCCTTCATGAAGATCACGGGCTCGTCGGGCAGCGCGGCGCCGGTCTCCTCCGCGTGGTCGCGGTAGTTCAGGCCGATGCAGACGATCTTCCCCGGCCGGGCGATTGGCGCGCCGACCCGTTCGTCGTCGCCGGTGTACTCGGGCAGCGTGTCGAGCGCGGCACGGACGCGCGCGAGACCGTCCCGCGCGAAGAAGTTGCCGTCGTAGTCCGCGGTGATGCTGAGGGCGTCGAGCACGCGATCGCCGACGCGCACGACCGGCACCTCGTGTCCGGGGGCACCCAGTCGGGCGAGGGTGAAGTGGGCGGTCATCGGGGGCCTTTCGTCTCTGGGAGTGAGTAGAAGCGACGGGCGGTGCCCGCCACAATGAGGTCGCGCTCGCGCGGGCCGAGGCCCTCGAGCAGCGCCTGGATGCCGGCGAACACGCGCTCGTAGCCGCCAGCGATGAGGGAGACCGGCCAGTCGCCGCCGTACATCAGCCGTTCGGGACCGAACGCGGCGAGCGCATGGTCGAACACGGGGCGCACAGAGTCGACGTTCCAGTCGGCCGGATCGCCCACGGCCGAGTACAGGCCCGAGATCTTGCCGTGCACGCGCGGGTTCGCGGCGACGCGCGTGAGCAGTGAGGCCCATGGCTCGAGGTCGTCCCCGCCGATGGGCGGATGGTTCAGGTGGTCGAGCACGAGGTCGAGCTGGGGATGGCGCTCGGAGATCTCCAGCACCGCCTCGAGGTGCTCGGGGAGCACGCCGACGACGTCGAACGGGACGCCGGCCGCCTCGAGGAGGCCGAGCCCGGCGTCCACGTTCGCGCGTCGCAGCCAGTGCGGGTCCGGGCGGGTGTGGACGAGGTTCCGGACGCCGCAGAACAGCGGCCGCTGCCGGAGCACCGAGAGCCGGTCCGCAGCCCGGTCGGGCTCGTGCAACGGCACGTAGCCGACGATCCCGACGACGAGCGGTTCGGCGGCGGCGACGGCGAACATGAACTCGGTGTCGTCGTCGTTGTCGGCGGACTGCACGAGCACCGTCCCGGTGACCCCGGTCGCCGCCAACGACGGCAGCACCTCATCCATGCCGATCGATCTGTTCAGCACGCCGGCTTCCGGTCCGAGCCAGTCGTAGCGGGCCCGCTCGAGGTCCCAGACGTGTTGGTGCGCGTCGATGATCCCGGTCATGCGGCCCCCTCCAGGGAGGATCGGAAAGATCTGATGACTGCATCGCGCTCGCCTATGCTGTGGCCATGGCCAACCGCGCCCCGCACAGCGCCCCGAGCCGATCGCGCTCGAACGTCGTCATCGACGGCATCCGCGAGATGATCACGAGCGGCGAGCTCGTCGCCGGGTCTCGCCTCCCCGTCGAGCGCGAGCTCGGCGCGCGACTCGGCGTCTCCCGTGGACCACTGCGCGAGGGCGTGCGCGCGCTCGTGATCCTCGGCGTCCTCGAGACCCGCCAGGGCGACGGCACCTACGTCACGTCGCTCGAGCCCGGCCAACTCCTCGAACCGCTCGGCATGCTCGCCGAACTGCAGAGCCCCGAGAACAGCGTCCACCTGCTCGGCGTGCGACGCGTGCTCGAGCCGGAAGCGGCCGCGCACGCGGCGCTCCGCATCTCCGACGACGAGCTCGCCGCGGCGCGCCGCATCCTGGAGCGCGGCGAAGCGCTGCTCGCCGACGACGAGGTCGACCTCGAGGCCACCATCGACGTCGACACCGAGTTCCATCGCCTCATCGCGACCGCGAGCGGCAACCCCGCGTTCGCGGCGATCATCGAGGCGCTCGTCAGCCGCACCGCGCGTGCCCGGCTGTGGCGCGCCATCCACCAGAGCGGCGCGGTGCACGACACCCAGCGCGAGCACCGCGCGATCCTCGACGCGCTCGAGGCCCACGACCCCGACCGAGCGCGCATCCGCATGAGCGTGCACGTGCTCGGCGTCGAGGAGTACACCGAGCGACACGTCGACCAGCAACCGCTCCCGGACGAGGGCTGACCCCCGGGGTCTCACGCGCTCAGGCATCGCGCACGAGCCCGCGCTCCGAGAGGGCGCGCCAGAAGCCGTCGGGGATGACGGTCGCGTACCGGTCGGCCGTGCTGCGCGCCTGGCCGGCGGTCCGCATGCCGACCACGACCGAGACGACCGACGGATGCCGCAGCGGGAATGCCACGGCCGCCTCGGGCAGCGTCAGGCCGAACTCCTCGCAGACGTCGGCGATCGCGTTGGTCCGCTCGATCATGGCGACCGGCGCAGGAGAGTAGTCGTACGTGGCGTCGGCAGCGGGGCGCGGCCTCGACAGCAGCCCCGAGTTGTAGACCGCCGCCGCCACGATGTCGACGCCGCGCTCGAGGGCTGCCGGCAGGAGGTCGTCGAGCGCGCCCTGCTCGAGCAGCGTGTAGCGCCCGGCGAGCATGATCACGTCGACGTCGTGACGCCGCACGAACTCCGCCGGCATGGCCGACTGGTTCATGCCCGCGCCGACGGCGCCGACGACGCCCTCCTCACGGAGCTCGATGAGCGCGGGGATCGCCTCGGCATGCGCCTGGTCGCCGTGCTCATCGGGGTCGTGCAGGTACGCGATGTCGATCCGGTCGAGACCGAGGCGCTCGAGGCTCTCCTCGACGGAGCGGCGGATGCCGTCGCGACTGAGGTCCCACTCGCGCCGGAGGGTCGCGGGCACCGCGAAACCCTGGTCGTCCATCGCACCCTCGGGGTACCCGCTCGGCACGAGGAGCCGGCCGACCTTGGTCGAGAGGACGAACTCGTCGCGCGGGCGATCGCGCAGCGCCTCGCCGAGGCGGCGCTCGGAGAGGCCGAGTCCGTAGTGGGGCGCCGTGTCGAAATAGCGGATGCCGGCGTCCCAGGCCGCGTCGACCGCGGCGCCCGCCTCGTCCTCCCCCGTCGGCCTGGAGAGGTTGCCGAGTTGCGCGGCTCCGAATCCGAGTTCGGTCAGGGCAGCGCCCGACCGCAGTGTGCGACTCAGCATCGAGGACCTCCATGGGACAGCATGTATCGCGTAAAGGTTAGATGATATCGTGCCAACGGTCCATTTCTCTGCGATAATCGAGGAACCACGGCGTCAAAGGTCTACTGAATCGGCCGCCGTTCGTCCCGATATCCGCTCTGGAGGATCAATGCTGACCGCCGCGTACTCAGGCGACACGACCATCACCGTCACGGAGGCGGAACCGCAACCACCGGCGTCCGGCCAGGTGCAGATCGAGGTCTCCTACGTGGGCCTCTGCGGGACCGACCTGCACATCCTGCACGGCAACATGGACGCCCGCGTCGAGACGCCGCTCGTATTCGGACACGAGATGAGCGGCAGAATCAGCGCGATCGGATCGAACGTCTCCGGCTGGAACATCGGCGACGCCGTCACCGTCATGCCGCTCGACTGGGATGGGACATGCCCCGCGTGCCTGGCCGGCAACGAGCACGTCTGCCAGAACCTCGACTTCATCGGCATCGACTCCCCCGGCGCCCTGCAGGCGTACTGGAACGTGCCGGCACGGGTCCTCGTGCCCCTGCCCGACGGCATCGCCCTCGACGCCGCCGCACTCGTCGAACCCGTCGCCGTCGCCGTGCACGATGTGCGCCGCTCCGAGATCGCGCCGGGCGAGAAGGCCGTCGTGATCGGCGGCGGCCCGATCGGCGTGCTCATCGCGACCGTCTCGCGCGCCTTCGGCGCCGATGTCGCGGTCGTCGAGCTCGACGCCAGCCGCCGTGCCCAGATCGCGAGCCTCGGCTTCGCCACGCTCGACCCGCGCGAGGTGGACCAGGTCGCCTGGGTCGAGCAATGGACCGGAGGCGCGGGCGCCGACGTCGTCTTCGAGGTCTCCGGAGCAGCGGCGGCCGTGCTCGGTGCGACGTCGCTCGCCAAGGTCCGCGGCACGCTCGTCGTCGTCGCGATCCATCCGACGCCGCGTGAGATCGACCTGCAGCGCGTGTTCTGGCGGGAACTGCGCATCCTCGGCGCCCGTGTCTACCAGCGCACCGACTTCGAAAAGGCCGTCGAGCTCGTTGCCGACGGCACCATCCCGAGCCGCCTGCTCATCACGAAGATCGTGCCGCTCGCCGAGACCCGTGCTGCCTTCGACGACCTCGAGGGGGGCCGGGCGATGAAGGTGCTCGTCGACGTGCAGGCGGGCCAGAGCGTCCCGGAGACCGAGGACGCATCGGGGGCCATGGCATGAGCATCAGCTTCGACCTGACGGGCACGACCGCGCTCGTCACGGGCGCCAAGCGGGGCATCGGCTTCGCGATGGCCGAGTCGCTCGCCGCCGCCGGCGCCGACGTCATCGGCGTGAGCGCGACGCTCGAGCCGGAACGCAGCGCGATCGGCGCGGCCGTCGAGTCGCACGGCCGCAGCTTCGAGGCGCACGCAGTCGATTTCGCCGACCGCGACGCGGTCATCGCCTTCGCGGACTCCGTGCGCGGGCGGAGGATCGACATCCTCGTGAACAACGCGGGCACGATCGAGCGGGCGCCCGCGGCAGAGCATCCGCTCGAACTCTGGGACCGCGTCGTCGAGGTGAACCTGTCGAGCCAGTTCGTGCTGACCCAGGCGATCGCGAAGGGCATGCTCGAGCGCGGCCACGGCAGGGTGATCTTCACTGCCAGTCTGCTGAGCTTCCAGGGCGGCATCAACGTCCCCGGGTACGCCGCCGCCAAGTCCGGCATCGCCGGCCTCGTCAAGGCGCTCGCCAACGAGTGGACAGCGCGCGGCGTCACGGTCAACGGCGTCGCGCCCGGCTACATCGCGACCGACAACACGCAGGCGCTCCGCGCCGACGCCGAGCGCTCGAAGGCGATCCTCGACCGGATTCCGGCCGGGCGCTGGGGCCGTGCCGAGGACCTCGCCGGCGCGACCGTCTTCCTCGCCTCACCCGCGGCGGAGTACGTGTCGGGTGTGATCCTCCCTGTCGACGGCGGATGGCTCGGCCGATGAGCCTCGACGGCGAGCGGTTCGTCCCGGTCATCGTCCTCGACGACCCGGCCCGTGCGGTGCCGCTGGCCGAGGCCCTCCGTCGCGGCGGAATCCGCTGCGCCGAGATCACCCTGCGGACGGCGGCCGGACTGGACGCGATCGCGGCGATCCGGGACCTCCCCGACTTCACCGTCGGCGCCGGCACCGTGCTGACGCCCGACGACGTCGACCGTGTCGCGGATGCCGGAGGGCGCTTCGTCGTGAGTCCCGGACTCGCGGAGGACGTCGTCGAGCGCGCCCGCGCTCGCAGCCTCGACGTCGTGCCCGGCATCGCGACCGCGACCGAGGTGCAGCGTGCGGTGCGGCTCGGCCTGGACCGCCTCAAGTTGTTCCCCGCCGCGCCGCTCGGCGGACTCGCGACGATCCGCGCACTCGCCGGTCCGTTCCCGGACGTGCGATTCCTGCCGAGCGGCGGCATCTCCGCCGCGAACGCCGCCGACTATCTCTCCTCGCCGCACGTCTTCGCGGTGAGCGGGAGCTGGATGGCGACGCGCGAACTCATCGCCGCGGGCGACTTCGCGGCGATCGAGCAGCTCAGTCGTGCCGCCGTCGAGGCGGTGGCGTCGTGAGCGCCGCCGCCGGTGCGCGCGGCGTCCTGACCCTCGGCGAGGCGCTCGGCGTCCTCCGTACGCGCGGCGTCGGCTCGCTCGCGCACGAGTCCGACCTCGTCGTGGGAACCGGCGGCGCCGAGGGCAACGTCGCGATCGGGCTCGCCCGCCTCGGCACGCCGGTCACCTGGCTCGGCCGCGTCGGCGACGACGGACTCGGCGCGCGCGTCGTGCGCGAACTCCGCGCGGAGGGCGTCACGGTCGTGGCGCCGATCGACCCCGCCGCTGCCACGGGCCTCCTCCTCAAGGAGACGCCGGCGGCGGGCCGGACGGTCGTGACGTATCACCGCGCCGGCAGCGCCGGCAGCCGTCTTTCGCCCGCCGATCTCGACGGCGTCGATATCCGGGCATACGACCTGCTGCACGTGACCGGCATCACTCCGGCGCTCTCCGAGACCGCGCGCGCGACGATCGACACCGCAGTCGACCGCGCGCGCGCCGTCGGCGTGCCCGTCTCGTTCGACGTGAACCACCGAAGCTCGCTGTGGCAGGATGCCGACGCGGCATCCGCCGCCTACCGCTCGATCGCGCGACGCGCCGATGTCGTGTTCGCAGGCGCTGACGAGGCCGCGCTGGTGGCCGGCATGACCGACGCGACCGATGCCTCGCCCGCCGACGTCGCGCGCGCGATCGCCGCCGAACTCGGTCCGGCCGAGGTCGTCGTGAAGCTCGGCGACGCCGGTGCCATCGCGCTCTGCGACGGCGAGTTCGCCGAGCGCGCGGCCGTGCCGGTCGCCGTCGTCGACACGGTCGGCGCGGGCGACGCGTTCGTCGCCGGATACCTCGCCGCACGGGTCGCGGGCGAGCCTCTCGCCGGGCGGCTCGACCTCGCCGTGCGCACCGGTGCCGCCGCGTGCACGCACCCCGGCGACTGGGAGGGCGTGCCCACCCGCCGCGAACTCCACCGCGACGTCGGCAACGACCCTGTGCGGCGCTGAGCCGGCCCCGGGCGGTACCCGCTCAGCCGAGCTGCAGGCGTCCGTCGATCCGCCGGGGAATGTCGGTGTGGTCGTCGCGCAGTTCCGGGGGCAGCAGCACCTCGGGCGCGTCCTGGTAGGCCAACGGCCGCAGGAAGCGGCGGACGGCGCTGACGCCGACCGAGCTGTGCTGCGAGTTCGTGGCCGGCCACGGCCCGCCGTGGTGCTGCGCCCACGACACGCGCAAGCCCGTGGGGTAGCCGTCGAAGACGATGCGGCCGACGCGCGGCGCGAACTCGCGCACGAGTGCGGCGACGGCATCCGTCTCGGACGCTTCGCTGTGAACGGTCGCGGTCAGCGAGTCCGGCACGACGTCGAGGGCGCGCACGACCTGCGCGTCGTCGTCGTAGCGAACAATCACGAGGAGCGGGCCGAACGCCTCCTCGGCGACGTCGGCCGTGAGCGTGTCCGCGGTCGTCGAGAGCACGGTCGGCGCAGCGGTGAATCCGGCACCGGCGTCGGCGACGCCCTGCGCCAGGACCTCGACCGAGCCCGTCGCGATCAGGCGGTCGCGGATCTCGTCGAACGAGGTCGCGATGCGACCGTTGAGCAGAACGGATGCCCCGGCCTCGCCGGCCTTCGCCGCGATGCGCGCGACGACGGCGTCGCCGTCCGCGCCGGTCGGGACGAACGCCAGGCCCGGCTTCGTGCAGAACTGTCCGCTGCCGAGGGTGAACGACCCGTAGAGTCCGTCGGCGATCGCCTCGCCGCGCACGGCGGCGGCGCCCGGCGTGATGACGAGCGGGTTGAGGCTCGACAGCTCGCCGTAGAACGGGATCGGCCGCGGCCGTTGGTCGATGACGTCCATGAGCGCCCGGCCGCCGTTCAGCGAGCCGGTGAAGCCGACCGCTTGGATGAGTGGGTGCGCCACGAGCACGCGCCCCGCCTCGGTGCCGTAGACGATGCCGATGAGGCCGTCGGGCGCGCCGTACGCCGCGGCCGCCTCGGCGAGCGCGGCGTACGAACGGGCGGAGGTCTCCAGGTGCGAGGAGTGCGCCTTCAGCACGACGGCATTGCCGCCCGCGAGCGCCGACGCGGTGTCGCCGCCGGCGACCGAGAACGCGAACGGGAAGTTGCTCGAGCCGAAAACCGCGACCGTGCCGACCGGCACGAGCATGCGCCGGATCTCGGGCGCGGGCCCGAGCGGGGTCGGGCCGCCGCGGTCGATGGTCGCCTCGAGGTAGCCGCCCTCGCGGACGGCCTCGGCGAACAGTCGGAACTGGAAGCTGCTGCGTCCGACCTCGCCCTCGAGCCGCGTGGTGCCGAGCCCGGTCTCACGGTCGGCGGCCGCGACGAGCTCGTCGCGGTGCGCGTCGAGCGCGTCGGCGAGCGCGTCCAACAGGCCGGCCCGCCACAAGCGGTCATGGGAGGATGCCGCGGCGAACGCGGCGTCGGCGGCGCGCACCACGACGTCCGCCTGCTCGGCGGTCGTCGCGGTGAGGTCTGTGGGCACCCTCGCGCCCGTACGCGGATCGGTGCTCGTGAGCGTCGTGGTCTCGGTCGGCGTCGTGGTCTCGGTCGGCATCGTGGTCTCCAGGGTCAGCGCAGCAAGGCGCGCGCGGTCAGTGAGCGGTAGAGGGCGTCGATGCCGAACGTCCACGGTTCGGCGTCGGCGGTGGAGCGCACCCGGTTCACGAGCGCGCCGAGCCGGGGCTCCGCGATGCGGACGACGTCGCCGTCGCGATGGGTGAAGCCGTGGCCGGGGACGTCGCGGTCGTCGACGGGCGCGAACATCGTGCCGAGGTACAACACGAACCCGTCGGGATACTGGTGGTGGGCACCGACGACCTGGCCGACGAGGTCGGCGGGGTCGCGGCTGATCCGGGCGAGTTCGCTCGTGCCGTCGAGGCGGTACCCGTCCTCGCCGTCGATCGAGAGCCGCACCACGGAGGCGCGCAGGTCGTCGAGGTCGTAGCCGCCGTCGAACAAGCGGATGAACGGACCGATCGAGGCGGACGCATTGTTGTCCTTCGCCTTTCCGAGCAGCAGCGCGCTGCGCCCCTCGACGTCGCGCAGGTTCACGTCGTTGCCGAGGCTCGCCCCGACGATGCGGCCGGTCGAACTCACCACGAGCACGACCTCCGGCTCCGGATTGTTCCACTGCGACGCGGGGTGCACGCCGACGTCGACGCACGGGCCGACCGTCGCGAGCACGGGCGCCTTGGTGAAGACCTCGGCGTCCGGGCCGATTCCGACCTCGAGGTACTGGCTCCACCAGCCACGCTCGAGCAGGAGAGCCTTGAGCGCCGCCGCCTCGTCGGAGCCCGGCTTCAGGTCGTCGAGCGAGCCGCCGATCGTGCCGAGGATCTCGGCGCGGATCTCGGCCGCCGCGTCCTGGTCGCCGCGCGCTCGTTCCTCGATGACGCGCTCGAGCATCGAGACGGGGAAGGTCACGCCCGCGGCCTTCACGACGTGCAGGTCGATCGGCGAGATCACCCACGGTCGCGCTGCGTCGCGCGTCTCGGGCGGCGTGTTCGTGAGCAGCTCCTCGAGGCTGCCGAGCACCGGCCCGTCGGCGTCGGCGAGGGCAGCCACCGGGTCCTCGTGCTCCGTGAGCGCGCGCATCGTCGGGAACCTGCGCGAGACGTCGACGACGCCCTCGTGTCGGAGGACGACGACGCTCGGCCCTTCGGTCGTCCAGGCGCGACCGACGAGGTTCGCGGTGTCGGCATCGTCGGGCAGGATGCTGCGGGCGTCGGGCCAGGTCATTGGGCTGGTACTCCTCGGTTCTCGGCGACGATGGGTCAGCGGCGGTGGAAGACGCCGGCGCGCTTCTCCGCGAAGGCCGCGCGGCCCTCCGCGGCATCCGCCGTGGCGAAGGTGACAGTCTGCAGGTCGCGCTCGTAGCGCATCGCCTCGTCCTGGGTCATGTTGAAGGCCGCCCGGAGGTTGGCCTTGGCGGTCTCGGCGGCGATCGGCGGCCGCTGCGAGATGATCGCGGCGAGCGCGACCGCCCGCTCGCGCAGGCGCCCCGGCTCGACGAGCTCGCTCACGAGACCCCACCGCAGTGCGGTGTCGGCGTCGATCGGGTCGCCCGTCATGAGCATCACGGCGGCGTTCGACGGGCCGATCGAGTGCGCGAGGAACGTCGACATGCCGCCGCCGCCGATCCAGCCGAGCTTGATCTCGGGCGCGGCGAAGCTCGCGGTGATCGAGGCGATGCGGATGTCGCAGATGAGCGACGTCTCGAGCCCGCCGCCGAACGCGTAGCCGTTGATCGCGGCGATGACGGGCTTGCGGCCTGCGCGGATCGCGTCGCAGTAGTCGGTGCGGTTGCGGAAGTCCCACGGCGTCGCGTAGGCGTCGAGCGTGCGGATGTCGGAGCCGGCGCAGAACGACCGCTCCCCCGCGCCGGTGAGCACGATCGCGCGGACCTCGTCGGCGGTATCCGCCCACTCGATGATCTCGACGAGGGCGTTCGACATCTCGGGCGTGACCGAATTGAGCTTCTCGGGGCGGTCGATCGTGATGACCGCGACATGCCCCTCGACCTCGAGTCGGATGTGCTGGCTGGACGGCTGCATCAGAGCGTGCTCCTTTCGCGAGCGAGGGCGTCGAAGGTCCCGTTGAGTTCGGCGACGGCATCGGAGGCCCGAGCAGGACTGAGCAGCGCGTCGCGGAGGGCCGCCGACGCGGCGCCCTGGAACGGGATGTAGCCGGGCACGCGTGGGCGCACCCAGGCGTCCTCGATCGTGGCCAGCGTGCGACGGTAGAAGTCGCCGGATGCCGCGTTCACGGCGCCATCGGTCCAGGCGCTCCGCAGCCCGGGCTGACCGGCGTGCTCGGGGATGAAGCTCCGCTGCGTCGCCGGGTCGAGCAGGCCGGCGAGATGAGCGACGAGTTCGGGGGAAGGCGTGCTGCGCGCGGAGATCGCGATGCCGGTGCCGCCGATCGTCGAGCCGCGTCGACCGCCGACGTGCGCTGCCGGCGCGTCGTCGAAACGGAGCGCCCCGGGGCCGGAGGCGTAGTTGACGTAGCCGTACACCAGCGGGACGTAGGCGATGTCGCGGTCCCGCCGCATGCGCTCGAGCAGGCCGATCGGGTTGAGCTCGGCGGCTCCCGGGGGCGTCCTACCCGCCACCTCGGCCATCATGGCGAACGCCTGCGTGCCCACGGCGGCATCGACGAAGCCGTCACCCGGCTCGACTGCGGGTTCCGCGCCGAGCGCGACGCAGATCGAGGCGAACGAGAGGAATGCATGCGGACCTGCGAGGCTGAGCGCGACCGGGGACGCCTCGGAGAGTGCGGCCACGTCGGCCCACGTCCTCGGCGCCTCCGTCACGAACTCGGGCAGGCTCACCGCGACCTGCGTCGCCGCGTCGAGCGGCAACGCCCAGAGCCGGCCGCCGAGCGTGTACGACGCAGTGCTCGGGCCGACGGCGCCGGCGCGCACCTCGTCGAGGAACGCCGCGTCGAACACCTCGTCGAGCGGCCGGATCGCGCCGGCCTCGATCGCGTCGCCCAGGTGCGGGTGGTCGAGCACGATCACGTCGTAGCGCTGGGCGAGCTCCTCGATCGGGCTCGACTCGAAGCCCTCGAGGGGCTGCACGTCCCATTCGATGAGCGACCGCGCCGCGGCATCCGTCGCCGAGGCGTTCGCCGCCGCGCGTTCGAGCGCGAGCCGACCGCGCGGGTGGTCCCACGTGAGCCCGCGGTAGCGCGCGGTCATCACGCGCTCGCGGTCACGGCCGCCTGTGCGGCCGTCGGCTCGACCGCCGTCTCGGTGACGCGTGCCGCGCCCGACGCGAGCAACGCGTCGATGCTCGCCGCGTCGAAGCCCACCTCGGCGAGGATCTCGCGCGTATGCTCGCCGACGAGCGGCGCACCGCGGTAGAGCTGTGGCGGGGTCGCGGAGAACCGGTATGGGAAGCCAGGCGTCTTGACGTGCCCCTCGGTGGGATGGTCGTACTCGATGAAGGTTCCGTTGTGCTGGATCTGCGGGTCGTCCACGAGTTCCTGGTAGCCATGGACCGGCCCGATCCACATGCCTGCGGCGCCGAGGGTCTCGATCCAGTACCCGGACGGCTTCTCGCGGAGCTTCGCGGCCGTCTTCGCGTGGATCTCGTCACGGCGCGTCCAGCCCTCGACCTCGCTGTTCCAGCCGTCGAACGACGGTTCGCCGATGAGACGGCCGAGCTCGTGGAGGTCGGCGAACGCGAGCGCGACGAAGCCGTCGCTCGTGGCGAAGACGCCGTAGGGCGCGCGGATGTAGACGTGGGCGTGCGGCTCGGCCGAGCGCTCCTGGGTCTTCCGACCCACCGTGAACACGGAGAGCTCCTGCATCTGGAGGGTCGTCAGCGCGTCGAGCATGTTCACGCTGACGAGCTGGCCCTCGCCGGTGCGCTCACGGTGCAGCAGCGCGGCGAGGACACCCTCGAATGCGGTCGACGCCGTCACGGCGTCCGCGAGATACTGCCCGGCCGGCGTCGGCTCGTCGCCATGGCGACCCGCCGAGAGCATCGCGCCGGACATCGCCTGCAGGAGGAGGTCCTGGCCCGGGCGGTCCCGGTACGGTCCGTCCTCGCCGTAGCCCGAGATCGAGACGTAGACGATCGACGGATTGATCGCACGCAGCGACTCGTAGTCGACGCCGAGGCGGGCGGCGACGCCGGGCCGGTAGTTCTGCAGGAACACGTCGGCGCCTGCGACGAGCTCGCGGAGCGCCGCCCGTCCCTCATCGCTCTTCAGGTCGAGCGCGACCGACCGCTTGTTGCGGTTCAGGGACAGGAACGAGACGTTGATCTCGTTGCCGGCCGCACCGCCCGCGGCGGCGTGGCGCTGCCACTCGCCGGTCGTCGGCTCGACCTTGATGACGTCGGCGCCGAGGTCGCCGAGGCGCTGTGCCGCGAACGGTCCGGCCATGGCGATGGAACAGTCGAGCACGCGGTATCCCGCGAGCACTCCGGTGGTCTGGGTCACACTGACTCCTGGGTCTGGATTGCGGTCTCGTGCACGGCGAGCTCGGCGCCGCCGGCGGCGGCGCTCCGCAGCATCGCGTCGATGAGCTCGACGGAGCGCGCGGCGACGTCCGCATCCGAGTTGTTCTCGGTGCTCGCACCGATGATGAGGTCGATGAAGCGGTTGGGGGGCACGATGCACTCGTAGGCGCCCGCGCCGGGTTCGATGACGAGGTCCCACTGTCGCCCGTCGTAGCGGTGCAACGAGACGCGCTCGCGTTCGGTGTCGAGCAGCAGCACGCCCTCGGTTCCGAAGATGCGGAGGTCGACCTGGTAGGGGTTGCCGTCGGGCAGGGTCGCCGCACCCGACAGCGAGCCGAGCGCGCCGCCGTCGAAGGAGATCACGGCGGCGTCGAACAGGTCGACCGCGGCCCCGCCGTTCGAGACCTTCGCCATGACGGATGCCGCGCGCAGCTCGCTCAGCCAGAAGAGCAGCGCGCTCGAATGGGTGACCTGTCCGTGGGCGTAGCCGCCGCCGCGCGCGGGCGACTGCCAGGTGCGAGGGTCGGGTCCGCTCGTCTCGGAATCCCAGAGCGAACGGATGTGGTTCGTATCCCCCGCGAACAGGCCCCGCGTCGGCGAGGCCATGTGGCACAGGACGTGCTGGATCTCGCCGAGGTGGCCCGCCTCCACGAGTCGCTTGGCCTCCGTGGTGAACGGCTTGTAGTTCCAGCCGTACGGCGCGAGGAAGTGCACGTCGGCGGCGCGCACACGGTCGGCGAGGTCCCAGCCCTGCTCGGCGGTGAGGGTGACGGGCTTCTCGACGAGCACGTGCAGTCCTCGCTCTATCGCGGCGACCGCCTGCGGGTGGTGCAGGTCGTGCGGCGTCGTGATCACGACGGCGTCGAGGCCCTGGTCGAGGAGCTCGTCGTAGTCGCTCGTGGCCATGCCGAAGCCGAACTGCTCACGGACGGCCTCGAGCTCGGGGCCGATGCCGCAGACGCCCACGAGGTCGACATCGTCGCGAGCGGCGAAGATCGGGAAGTGATTGCTCGTCGCCCACCAGCCGGCGCCCACAGCGCCGAGGCGCACCCGCCCGTTCATCGGGCGAGTCTCCAGCGACGGCGGCCTGAGGCGTCCGTCTGCTCGGACACGATGCCGCGGGTCGCGAGCCGCTCGAGGTTGCCCGTGACCGGGAAGACTGCATAGTCGAGCGCGTCGGCGGGCCACGGCCCGAGTTCGGCGCCCGCGGCGCGGACGAGCTCGAGCGTTGTGGACGGGCCGTCGGCCCGCTCCAGCACGCGGGTGAGCACCTCGTCGATGCGCTCGGTGTACGCCTCGCTTTCGTCGAGGAACTCCTGCACCGCGGCGCCCTCGAACACGGGATAGTGCGCTGTGAGCAGTAGGTCGGCATCGAGGTCGCGGAAGGCGGAGAGGCTCGCGACGTACGGATCGACATCGCGGTAGGTCGGCGGGAACGCCGCCCGACCGTCGGCGAACGGAACGGTCGTGCCGAGCGTCGCGTCGCCGATCACGAGGGCACGATTCGCGGGATCGTGCACCGCGACATGCCCGGGGCTGTGCCCCGGAACGTGGAGCACTCGGACCCCACGTCCCCCGAGGTCGAACTCCTCGCCGCCGGCGAGTCGGCGATCGACCGGGACGAGGTCCGAGGCGCTGCGCAGGTACGCGGTCGTCTCGGGCGGATCGTCGAAGCCGTCGCTGTCGCGGAACTCGCCGTAGCGGACGTCGATGAGTCGCTGCACGTTCCCGACGAGCTCGGCGTCGAGCTCATGCGCGAGGATCTCGACCGACGGGATCGCCGCCTTCAGCGCGCCATTCCCGCCCGTGTGGTCGTAGTCGCAGTGCGTGTTCACCGCCCACCGGATATTCTCGCGCGGGATCCCGGCTGCGTCGAGGTACGGCAGAAGCGTCTCGGTGACGGTCTCGCGGACGCCGGTGTCCACCAGCAGCGCCGCGTCGTCACCCACGAGCAGGTAGAGCGCCACGAAGCGCGCTCCGAGGGGTGCCTGCACGCGGTGCAGGCCCGTCCTGATCTCCATCGGAACCTCTCCGTCCGTCTCAGCGCTCGACGCCGTCGAGCACGACGCGCAGTCCCGCGCGGACGGGGCGCATGTGCGGTCCGGCGGGATTCGCCCAACCGTCGCCGTTGCGGGCGCCGTCGATCGCGACCTCGTCCACCCGGATGCCGGCTCCCGGCTCGTCGCTGAGGACGATGCCTCCGTCGGCGAACTCGTGATCGACCAGCACGCCATCGGCGAACTCGGTCGCCTGCACTTCGGTGGTCAGGTGGTTCGGCACCGCCGTCATGACATGCGCCACCGCCGGGTTCGCGTTGTAGCCGACCGGGCTGATCGGCAGGTCTCGGGCGGCAGCGGCGAGCCCGAGGCGTTGCATGTGGCTGACCCCCCAGATCGCGCCCGCCTGCACGACATCGGGCGCGCCGGCGTCGAACAGGGGCCGGAACTGCTCGACGCCCGTGAGGTTCTCGCCGGTGGCGACGGCAGCTCGGATCGCGGTGCTGAGGCGAGCATGGCCGACCGCGTCCCAGCGCCGGAGCGGCTCCTCGACCCAGAGCAGGTCGACGTGTTCCTCGATGGCGCTGACGTAGCGCACGGCCTGCTTGACCTGCCACGACTCGTTCGCGTCGAGCATGAGTCCCGGCCGCGAGGTGTTCGCCGAGAGCGCGTCGGCCAGGATGCCGAGGCGACGCAGGTCGGCGTCGACGTCGAGACCGCCCTTGAGCTTGCCCGCGACGAAGCCGCGGGCGGCGAACTCGGCGTAGAACGCGGCGAGCTCCTCATCGCCGAGGGCGATGTCCAGGCCGGACGCGTAGCCCGGCACGAACCGGTCGCGGCCACCGAGCAGACGCCAGAGCGGCTCGCCCGCGGCCTTGGCCTTGATGTCCCACAGCGCGGCGTCGAACGTCGCGACTCCGCCGTACGTCGCGCCGGCGTGGCCGGACTTGAACACCTGCGCGAGCATGCGGTCGAAGAGCGCCACGACCCCGCGCGGATCCTCGCCGTCGATCGCCGGGAACAGGCGCGCGAGATCGGCGTGCGAGCCGACGCCGACGCCTTCGATGCCGGCGTCCGTCTCGACGATGACGAGCGGCACCTCGGTGACGGCCTCGACGATGTGTCCGTTGGCGTCGCCGATGGCGCGTCGCCAGTGCTGCTGGGCGGTCAGGGTGCGGTACCCGGTGATCCTCATGACGTCCTCACTCCTTGGTCCCGCCCGCTGTCATTCCCTCGACGAGGAAACGCTGCGCGAACAGGAAGATCAGCAGGATCGGCGCGACCGAGAGGAGGGTCGCCAGGGCGAGCGTCGGCAGCTGGATGACGATGCTCGACGCGGTCGTCGGGTTGAATGCGGGGACGTTCGACAGCAGGTTGGCCAGTCCGACCTGGACGGGGATCTTGTCACCGCCGACAACGAGGAACGGCAGGAAGTAGTTGTTCCAGTTGGCCACGAAGCTGAAGAACCCCACCAGCGCGATCACCGGCGTCGCGAGCGGCATCGCCACCTGCGTGAACACCCTCAGCTCTCCCGCACCGTCGATGCGAGCCGCATTGAGCAGGTCTCGCGAGACGGCGGTGGAGAAGTAGATGTACGTCAGGTACACGCCGAACGGGAAGAACGAGAACGGCAGGATCACCGCGAGCGGGCTACCGATCAGGCGGGCCGCGCTGAGTTCGAGGAAGATCGGGAGCACGAGCGCCGTGTTCGGAATGAGCATGACGATGAGGGTCGTCATGAGCAGGAGCCTCCGGCCCTTGAATTCGATCAGCGCGAGAGCGTATCCGGCCGGGACGCTCACGAGGAGCGTGATGGCGAGCGCAGTGAATGAGTAGAAGGCGGAATTGCCGAGCCACGTGGCGAACACGCCGCTGCCGAAGGCGAACAGCTCGTTCCAGTTGACCGCCAGCTGCTCGAGCGTGCCGACGCTGAACGGTCCGTCCAGGAGCAGCTCGGAGTTCGTCTTCGTCGGGGCGAGCAGCAGCCAGATGATCGGCAGGATGAAGAAGGCGGCGAACGTGATCAGCAGCACCGCCACGAGGGCGCGGCCGACCCACTGGCCGGGGGTGAAGGCGCGCCGTCGGCGCACGGCGAGATCAGTCACGTTCGAACAACTTTCCTCGGAAGATGAAGATCGTGGACAGCCCGAGCGCCACGACGAGGAGCATGACCGAGATCGCGGCGGATCCCGAGAAGTCCCCCTGTCGGAACGCGTACAGGTAGGCGAGCTGGTTGAGCGAGTAGTCCTCGGGCACGACGTTCTTCGTCGCCTGCGCGAGCACCTTCGGCTCGACGAAGAGCTGGGTGCCCGCCGCGAGCGACATGATGCCCATGTAGCTGATCCACTTGGTGAGCATGGGCAGCTGGATGTGCCAGGCGACCTGGAGCGCGTTCGCGCCGTCGATGCGGGCGGCCTCCATGACGTCGGCGCTGATGTTGTTCAGCGCGCCGTACATGATGACGATCCAGCCGCCTGCCCCGGCCCAGAAGGCGATGACGGTGAAGACGACCGGAAGGTTGCCGACCGCCACGACGTTGACGAGCGACTCGTAGCCCATGGCTCGCAGGAGCGCCGAGACCGGGCTCACCGAAGGGTCGAGCACGAAGAGCCAGAGCAGCACGCTCGAGGCACCCGCGATCGCACCGGGGATGTAGAAGAGGAATCGCGCGGCGTCGCCGAGCCAGCGGACGCGGATGCCATGCACGACGATCGCGAGCACGACCACGAGCACGATCAGGCTGACGAGCCAGTAGAGCACGTAGAGCGCGACATGGCCGACCGCGGGCAGGAAACGGTAGTCGCCGAAGACGCGGACGAAGTTGTCGAAGCCGACGAAGACGCCGTTCCGTGTGAACGAGAGGTAGAGCGCGTAGAGCGTGGGGAGCAGTCCGAACGCGATGAGCAGCAGCGTGTAGCCGCTGACGAACATGTAGCCGTAGCGCGACTGTCCCGCATTCACCCTGGTGGCGCGCCGGCGGTCCGGCCGACGCCGCCCCGAGGGGACGACGTCGGCGGGAGCCGGAGGTGCGGTGACGGTCACGTTACTCGACCGTGTACCCGTTGACGGTGGCCTCGTTCTCGAGCTCCGTCTGCCAGGCGGGAAGGAGCGAGACCACGCTCTCCCCCTCCGCGATGCCGGGGATGACGACCTTCGCCCAAGCAGTCTCGGGGCTCCACGAGGTGACGTTCCATCCGCCCCAGATCTGGCCCGCGGCATCGGACATGACAGTCTTGAAGTCGTCGTTGACGAAGTAGCCGGCCTCGGCCTGCTTGTCGAGCCACTTCTCGGCGGCCGACGTGTAGGCGGGATACCCCGAAGAGGCCTCGACCTGGAACTCGTCGGCACTCGTCACGAACTCGAGGAAGGTCTTGACCGCCTCGAGGTTCTCGGAGTGGCGCGAGGCATACCAGATACCGCCTCCGACGTTACCGGCCGCGACCTCGCCGCCCTCCCACTTCAGCGGGGGCGCGACGCCGATCTCACCAGCGGGCGTCGCGAGTCCGCCTTGGAAGATCGCGCCGGTGTACCATACCGGGCCGGGCACGCCCACGAGCTTGTCGGCGTAGTTGGCGGCGAACTCGGGGCTGAAGAAGCTGTCCTGCACGAGCGTGCCGTTCTCGAGCATCCCGTCGATGATCTCGGAGATCTCCTGGGCGTTCTCGTCGGAGGTGTCCGAGTGGAAGACCCCGGGCTCGGGCGACTGGAAGACCGGCGATTGCGAGCCGCCGTAGTAGATGTACGTCATGAAGCTGTCGCCCATGCTGCCCAGGATGTAGCCCGGGTGCTCGGCAGCGAGCTTGTCTCCGAGCTCCGCGTACTCCTCCCAGGTGGTCGGCACCTCGTAGCCGAACTCGTCGAGAAGCCTCTGGTTGTAGTAGAAGACCGTCTGGGCGAGGTCGTTGCGCAGGCCGTAGACGGTGCCATCGATCGTGGCGTAGTCCAGCGAGCCCTCCGCGAACCCGTCCAGGAAGTCCTGGTCCATGAGGCCCTCGTTGAGCGGTGCCGCGAAGCCGGGCTCGCCCTGGGGTGTGTCCTTCGACGCCCAGATCGCATCGTTCTGCTGCGTGGAGAAGACGACATCCGGCCAGCCGTCGCCGGCCTGGTCCATGAGCGAGATCTTGCTCTGGAAGGACCCGCTTCCGCCTGCGTTGCCATCGTAGGTTTCGAGCTCGACATCGATGTCGGGGTAGGCCTCCTGGAAGGCGGTCACGGCGGGCTCGCGCGAGGCGTCGACCCAGACCGTGATCGGGCTGTCGGCCACCTGTTCCGCTGCCGCGAAGCCGTAGGAGTCGTCACCCCCCGCGTCCGCGCCGGAGGCGCAGCCGCTGAGGATGAGGAGGCCGGAGGCCGCGGCGGCCCCGGCGATGATCAGCCGAGATCCTCGGCGTCGGAAGGACGAGTGCTGTGACATGTCGCGCATTCCTGTTCTGGTCGGCGTCGCTGACGACTGGGCGCCCGGGGGACGGGCTCGAAGCGATTACATCATACGTCTTACAAAGACGCAAGGAAAGGTAATAGGTGTGACCAGTTTGGACGGCTATGCTTTCGACATGCCCCTAGAAGCGCGCACAGGTGTCGAGCAGGCGACCGCCTACCCGACGATCGCAGCCCGCGCCCGCACGCCCCGACTCGGTGTGACCGTCGTGGCCGACCTCGTCGACGCGATCGTCCGGGGCGACCTCGCGCCGGGGTCCTCCCTGCCACCCGAGGCAGTGCTCTGCGAGCAGTTCGGCGTGAGCCGGACCGTCATCCGCGAGTCCGTGAAGCGCCTCGAGGAGAAGGGCCTCGTCACCGTCGCCCAGGGTCGGGGCACGCAGGTGCTCGGCGCGGAGTCGTGGAACATGGTTGACGCCACCGTGCTCTCGGCGCTCGTCGCGAACGACGCGACGCTCGGCATCCTCGACGACCTCAGTGTCGTACGCGCCTCACTCGAGGGCATCGTCGCGCGTGACGCCGCCGTGCGGCGCACTCCCGAGGAGCTCGAGCGGCTTCGCGAGGCGCTGCAACTCATGCGCGACACGATCGAGGACGAATCCGCATTCAATGCGGCGGATGTGGTGTTCCACACCACCGTCGGCGAGATGAGCGCCAATCGGCTCGCGGTGAACCTCGTGCAGATCCTCTTCGACCAGGCGCGCGAGAGCGCTCGTTTCCATCTCCACAGTCGGCTCGACATCACCCTGCACGAGCACGAGCGCGTCTTCGCCGCGATCGAGGCGGGCGATGCGGATGCCGCGGAGCAGGCGATGCGCTCCCACATCGCAGACGCCTGGGAACGCCGGCGTCCGCCGAGCCCGAAGCGCTGAAGTTGCCGGGGAACCTCTCGGGTGCCGTCCACCTTCCGTCGCGATAGCCTCGACGCGCGGCCATCCGCCGCATGCACGAGCTCCCGATCGTCATCGACGATCCCAACGCCCCCTCGTCCACTGCGTCCCGCACGTTGCGGAGCACCCTCGCACCAACGAGGATCGGACGATGAGCGCTCAGGTTCGCAACGTGCAGGACGCCCTCGACTCGTTCTCGGAGCACTGGCAGCCCCGCCGGCTCGCGAGCGTGAACGACTACGACGTGAAGGTCGTGAAGCTCCTCGGCGAGTTCACCTGGCACTCGCACCCCGAGACCGACGAGCTGTTCATGGTGCTCTCGGGTCGGCTCGTCATCCAGCTGCGAGACGGCGATGTGGAACTCGGCCCGGGCGACGTCTACGTCGTCCCCCGCGGCATCGAGCATTGTCCGAAGGCCGCGGGCGAGGTCTCGGCGATCCTGATCGAACCCCAGGGCATCGTCAACACGGGCGACACCCCGAGCGAGCGCACCACGCAGCTCCGCGAACTCGGCTGAGCCGTCGGAGCGCCCCGCGATACGCTCACCGCATGCCCGCCGCGATCGCCCTCACCGTCATCCTCGCCGTGCTCGCGGCGTTCCAGCTGGCGCTGGCACTCGGCGCGCCGCTCGGCCGGTTCGCGTGGGGCGGCGCACACCGCGTGCTCCCGACGAGGCTGCGCATCGGCAGTCTCGTGTCGATCGTGATCTACGCCGCCATCGCCGCGCTCGCGCTCGACCGGGTCGGGCTCATCGACGTCGTCCCCGACGCCGTCTCGACCATCGGGATGTGGGTCGTGTTCGGCTACTTCGTGCTCGGCATCGTGATGAACGCCATCTCGCGCAGCAAGCCCGAGCGCTACACGATGACCCCGGTCGTCACCCTGCTGGCGCTCCTGAGCCTGCTCGTGGCGCTGAGCTGAGTGCGCGTCCCGAGCCGCCCCGTCACCGGATGTCGGCCAGCCGTCCGATGCCCGGATAGTCCACTACCAGGGCGTCGTCATCGACCTCGAGCTCGGCGGCGAAGTCGCTGTCGAGGCTGCGGAACCGCACCCGGCGCCGGCCGCCGACCGTCGTCGACGCGTACGCCTGGTCACTGCGGATGACGCGCAGCGACGGCACCTCGACCCACGCCATGACCAGCGCCGTCTCGGCCACGTCGGCGTCGAGCAGCCCGAGCCGACGGATCGGCATCGTGTTCGTGAGCGGGCACAGGCCGAGGTCGCAGTCGAGCGCGTCGGCGACGCTCGACGGATCGGCCAGCCCCGCGGCAGGCAGGTCGACGACGCCCGACTGCTGCACGTCGGCATGCCATTCCCCCTGCGGCGAGCGCTCGAGGTCGAGGGTGCGCCACCAGCCGAAGCCCCGGGCGGTCACGCGCAGCGCGCGGGTGCGCCATCCGTCGCCGATGTCGAGTTCCCAATCGGTCACGTACCGGTGGGTGCGGGCCCCCCCGATCGCGTGCATGCTCCCCTCGGTGCCGAACCGCACGCAAGCCGTCTCGATACGGTCCGGGTCGTCATCGCCGATCCAGGTCCGCAGACGCGGTGCGCCGTGCTCATCCGTGTGCTCGTCCATCGCCCCTCCGCTCGACGGCATGCACGCTACGCCGGCGCGTACCTCGCGGCGATGATCCCCGAGTCGAAGCTCCGCACGTCGAGCAGCCGGAGTCCGACCGGATGCGGCGTGCGCAACCGGTCCTCGGCGTTGCCGACCAGGAACGGATGTATCCCCGCGTGGATCTCGTCGACCAGCCCGGCGTCGACGAGCTCGGCCGCCAGTCGGCCGTAGCCGTGCGAGATGATCGACCGGTAGCGGTCGCGCAGGCCCCGCACCGTCTCGGCCACGTCTCCCTGGATCAGCGTCGCGTTCCAGTCGAGCGGACCTGTCAGCGTCGTGGAGGCGACGTATTTCGGAAGTGCGTTGTAGTGCGCGGCGAAGCCGCGATGGTCGGTCTGGGCCGGCCAGTACTCGCGGAAGAACTCGTAGCTCCTGCGGCCGAGCAGCACCGCGTCGGCCCCGAAGACGAGTTCGTCGGAATGCCGCACCAGATCCGGATCGTCCACGTCGAACCAGTGCTCCATCTGGTCGAACACCCCGTCGAGCGTCATCTCGAATGAGATCGTCACCCTGCCCATGGGCTCCAGCTTCCTCCGGCGCGGTCCGGATGTCACTCCCCCGGCGCCGCCTCGATCCGCACCGCCGGCTCGAGGCCGAGGTAGTCGGCGTAGCGCGCGGCGGCATCCCGGATCGCGGTGACCTCACCCCGGCGAAGCGCCCGATACGGCCGGATCTCGAACGTGACCGCCTTCGCCGCGACCGAGCGCTTCATGCCGGCGACCAGTTGGCCGGCGACGAGCGCCATGCCGAGCGACGATTCGCGCCCACGCGGCACGATGCCGTCGGCGTCGAGCACCCACCGCGAGTCCTGGTAGCCCCGGTACATCTCGTCGAGCACCTGCAGCAGGTGGCCGTCGGGCGAAACGGATGCCGCAGCATCCCCGGCCGCGTGCCGGAACGTGCGGCCGTCGTGGTCGAACGACGTCAGCCGATCGCCGGCGCCGGCGATCCCCCGACGCACGTCGGTCACGGTGAGCGTCGCCCAGTACGACAGGTCGCGCTCGGTGGCGGGCCCGTGCGACGCGAAGTAGCGCACGGCGAGCTCGGCGAGTGCCTCCTCGCGGTCGAGCCGCCTCGGCTCCGGCACGCGATCGGCGAACAGCGCGTAGGTGTGCGCGCCGTCGCGCGGCACGCCGCTGGTGACCACGCCCCGCACTTCGAGGAAGCCGAGCAGCAGCATCAGCTGCTGCCCGGTGAGCTGCTCACCGCGTTCGGCCAGGGCGACGGCGAGGTCGGCGCGGGTGCGGTCGGATGCCTCGTCGAGCAGCTCCTCGACCGCGTCGGCGAGCGCGGTGATCCGTCCCGCCAGCGGTTGCAGTTGCTGCTCGAACACGGGCATCACGCGAGGCGCGGTGAGGTCCTGAAGCCACTGCAGGTCGTCGGCGTGCACGTAGTGCCACGTGGAGCGCAGCACGTGGGTGCGCAGCACACGACCATCGGCGAGCGCGGCGGCCAGGTCGTCCGGTCGCGGCGACGTCGTCCGGGTCGCGACCGCCCACGCCGACTGCGACGCGTTCTCGGCCTGCACGGCCACCAGCGACCGCACCACCCGCTCGGCCCCCTCGACCGGCGCGACGAGCAGCTGCGACTGCAGTCGCCAACGGGCGAGGTCGCGATCGGTGGTCACCCCCGTAGCGTATGGCGATGCGCCCGCCAGCGGCATCGGCTCACGTCGCCCTTGCGCCCCGGACCGGCGCCTCTTCGCCCCAGCGCAGGCGGACTGCTCAGCTGGGAAGCTCGACCGTGTAGGAGACGATCTCGGTGATGCGCCCGTCGTCGGCGAAGTCGTAGATGTCGCAGGATGCCACGATCGAGACGTCGCCCCCGGCATCGGTGTACCTGGCAAGGCTGTCGACCACCACGCTCTCCTCGCCGACGACCGTGCGGAATCGCTGGAACTCGGTGGTGACCGCCGCCAGGTCCGCAGCGGTGCGTTCGATCGCCTTCTCGACCGCCTTTCGGCCGACGAGCGGATCGGCGCCGACCAGCGTCCAGATGATGTCGTCGGCCAGGTGCGGCAGCGCGAGCTCGAACCGGTGGCTCGAGAACGCCCGCGCGATCTTCTCGGTCGTGAGGTCGGTCGTGACGTCCATGTGGTTGCCCCCTCGCGCGGCATCCCGCGCCTTCGCGGATGACGGATGCGATCAGCATCTTCCGGCCGATCGCCGCCGTCAAGTGCGGATGCCGTTCCCGCACCGCCCTCGTTGACAGCACCACCGGCCGGTGGGACCGTGGTGAGGGGGATGATCATGGCCGATGTCGAAATCCCGTTCCAATGGCTGGTCGCGGAATCCGTCGCCCCGGAGGTCGTCGATGCACTGACCTCGGCGGGCGTCGCACTGGACGACGCCGAGCCCCGGCCTGCACCCGCCGATCTGGCCTCGGACACCGACGACGCCGGCTTCGAACCGCTGCTGCTCATCGCCGGGGCGGCCGCGATCGCCTACCTCGCGCGAGCGATCTCGGGCATCGTTCGCGATCACCGTCACGGCGGCGTCGTGATCGACCGTCGTGGGCCGAAGCTGACCGTTCGCGAGCGCGTCCGCGGGGTGAACGCCGGCACGGTCGTCGTGGTCGGCGACGACGGGGCGCAGGTGTTCGCCGCACCGGACGATCGGACGCTGAGCACGATCCTGGGCAGCTGATGCACGCGACACTCAGCCGGGTGTCGCTCGTCACCGAGATCGACGCTCCCCACCGTCCGCCCGATCGTCGGTACGTCGAGGACCCCGCGCACTTCGACGTGGAGCTGTCTCGCGTGCTCATGCACGAGGCGACGCACTACTGGCAGCAGCTGAGCTCGCCGGCCCTGCTCATCCTGGCCGGCGACGACTGGCAGAGCCTCCTCAGGTTCCGGAGCACCGGGTCGGCCGACGGCACCACCACGCTCCGGCCGCAGTTCACCACGCCGCATCCGGCATTCGGATTCTCGATCCTCGATCTCGTCGAGTGCCTGAGCCGCTACTGGGACATCCTGAACACCGGACCCCACGACCTCGTCGAGGCGGAGCTCGCCGAGGGCGGACAGCTGAGCCCGGAACTCGCCGCGGAACTCGAGGACGCGCGCGTCAACGGCCTGTTCCGGTCCGACGACGACGGGTTCAGCTTCGCGACCGTCTCGCTCGCGATGCGGATCATCGGCGGATCGTACGCGCGACCGTATCGCGACCTCGAGCAGCGGCTCGGGTTCATGACCGTGGTGCTCTTCCCGCTGATCGCGCACTGGGCCCTGCAGACCAATGACCCGGTCCGGATGTTCGATGCGTTCACACTGCGCGGCGGATCGGCGGTCGCGAGGTCGCTGAAGCGATCCGAGCGGATGCGGTTCCTCCGGCCGCGGGTGTCCGCTCCCGACCTCGAGGAGGAGCAGGAGCGGCTCTACCTCAAGCTCGTCCCGCTCATGATGGACGTCGCGAAGGGAAGCGGCACGGAGGTCCGCCTGGGGAGCGAAGCGCTGGCGTACACCGCGCTGGCCGACCATCCGGTGTACCGATGGGCGATCGATTGGGTGTCTCGACTCGGCCACGCGGCGATGACGGAGGGGTTGGGACGGGACGTCCGGCGCCGGTATCGGGGCGACGAGGTGTGCGCGCTGATCGTCGCCGACCGGATGCTCGCCCTTCCCGGCGGCGATCACCGGTCGTGGCTGCATGCCTACCTCACGCCGCCGGTCCACCGGTTCAACGACGGACTCACCTGGTACACGAACGTCGAGCCGGTGCACGACGACAACGTCCGGATCGCCGACCAGTGCATCGAGATCCACACCGCCTGGGAGGAGTACCGGCAGGCGCGGCGTGGCTACTGACCCCCGACCAGGTGCACCGACTGCTCGACCACGAGCACCGCCGCGAGGACGATCATCGCGCCGCCCGACACCCGCGACACGATCCGCATCGCCGACGGGCGCAGGCGCAGCACCGTCCGCGCGCCGAAGCCGACGACCGAGTAGACCAAGGCGCACGCCGCGACGAAGATCAGGCCGAGCACCGCGAGCTGCACCGGGATCGGCCAGGCGCCCGCGGCATCCGTGAACTGCGGCAGCAGCACGACGAGCACGAGCAGGCCCTTCGGGTTGAGGCCGCTGACGCCGGCGCCCTGCAGCAGGCGAAGCCACGGGCGAGCGGATGCCACGTCGCGCCCGCCGCCGTCACCGATGACGCCGCCCGCGCCCGGTCCGGCCGACCCGCCCGCCGGCACCAACGCCGCCACCACGGGCGGCGCCCGCAGCACGCGCACGCCGAGGTACGTCAGGTAGATCGCCGCGGCGAACGTCAGCCCGACGATGAACCCGGGCAGCGCCGCGACGACGGCGCCGACACCGATCGCGACCGCGGCGACCGTCACGAGGTACCCGGCGAGGATCCCCGTGAGCGAGGGGAGGATGCTGCGCTCGCGGGTGCCCGCAGCGATGAGGTAGGCCCAGTCGGGGCCGGGCAGCAGCACCATGAGCGTCATCATCACGGCGGCGGCGAGCAGCAGTTGGGTGTCCACGAAGAGAACGGTACGGATGTCGCCGGAGAAGCCGCTGCCGAGTTTCGCCCCGCTCCGCCGCTAGCGTGGAAGAATTCTCTACATGGATGCCATCGACCGGAAGATCCTTGCCGAGCTGCAGCAGGACGGTCGTCTCAGCCTCACCGAGCTCGCCGAGCGCGTGCAGCTGAGCATGTCGCCGACGCACCGCCGGCTGCGCGCGCTCGAGGCATCGGGAGCCATCACCGGGTACCGCGCGGTGATCGACCCCGACGCGGTCGGCATGGGATTCGGAGCGCTCGTGTTCGTCACGATGGCGCAGGCCAACCGCGACACCGTGCCCGCGTTCGACGCCGCCGTCGCCGAGATCCCCGAGGTCATCCAGGCGCTGCGGCTCTTCGGCGACCCCGACTACCTGCTGCGCGTCGCCGTGCCCGACCTCCGGGCGTACGAGCGCCTGTGGGACGAGAAGCTGTCGGCGCTCCCCGGGGTGGCGCGCGTGCAGTCGACGCTCGTCATGAAGACCGTCGTCGATGACCGACCGCTGCCGCTCTGACCGGGTCGGCGGAGCGCCGACGGAAGCTGCCGTCGCGCCGGGCATCGCGGTATCTTCGGTTGCATGGCGGCGTCGGCGCGACTGCGCTACGTGGAGCTCCTTGCGCCCCTCTCCTTCGTGACCGACCTGGGCATGGGAGAGCCCGATGGCCAGGCCTTGCGCTCGACCCTGCTCGCCGTGCGACTCGGCGAGACGATCGGTCTGTCGACGGCCGAGCTCGCCGACTGCTACTACACGACCCTCCTGCGCCATATCGGCTGCACGGCGTCCGCACACGAGGAGTCCGTCTTCCTCGTGCGCGATCAGATCGCGTTCCGGTCGCGGCTGGTGACGACCGACGTGACGAGGCGCCGGGAGGCCATGGCCCTCGCTCGCGAGATGCTCGGCTCCGTGCCGCTCGGCGCCCGGCCGTCGCTGATCCGGCACCTGGCCTCGCCCTCCTTCGACCGGATCGTGAGTCGCTCGGTCTGCGAGGTCGCCGCGACCACGGCACGCCGTCTCGACCTGGGCAGCGGTGTCGAGGCGGGGCTCTTCCAGATCAGCGAGCGCTGGGACGGCAAGGGCCAGCCGGACGGGCTGCGGCAGACGGGCATCGCGATCGCGGCACGGGTCGCGCAGGCGTGCGCGCAACTGGCCAGTCTGGCCTCCGCCGTCGGAGCGCAGACCGCCTGTGCCACCATCCGCGAGCGGGCAGGCGGATGGCTCGACCCGGACATCGCACACGTGCTCGCCGACCGCGGTGCCGCCCTGCTCGCCGAGATCGACGATCTCGACCTGCTCGAGGCCGTGACCTCCATCGAACCGGGATTCGTCCGGACTGTCGCGCCGACCGACGTCGACCGAGTGGTTCGGGTCTTCGCCGACCTGATCGACCTCAGGACGCCTTGGACCCACGGGCATTCCACCGAGGTCGCCGTGATCGCGGAGCGAGCCGCCGCCGAGTACGGACTCTCGGTCGACGAGCACACCACGGTCCGCCGAGCGGCGCTGCTCCATGACATCGGCCGCGTCGGCGTGCCCAACAGCATCTGGGAGAAGCCGGGACCGCTCAGCGCGACCGATCGAGAGCGTGTCCGGCTGTACCCGTACCATTCGGAACGCATCCTGAGCCGATGCCCTGTCCTCGTCCCAGCCGCCCGTCTCGCCGGCATGCACCGTGAGCGCCAGGACGGTTCCGGCTATCACCGTCAGCTGTCCGGCGCCGCGATCCTCCCGGGCGCCCGCCTCCTGGCGGCCACCGACGTGTACCAGGCGATGACGCAGTCCCGCTCGTACCGCCCCGCCCGCGACCCGGAGCAGGCAGCGGCCGAGTTGCATCGAATGGGCTCGGCCGGTCACCTCGACGTCGATGCGGTGGCTGCGGTGTGCGCCGTGGTCGGCATGCCCCGGACCAGCCGGTCGGTGCCCTGGCCGTCCGGACTCACCCACCGCGAGGTGGAGGTGCTCCGGCTGGTGGCCCACGGGTTCACGAACCGGGCGATCGGAGCAGAGCTCCACATCTCCGCACGCACGGCCGAGCATCACGTGCAGAGCGTGTACGGGAAGATCGGCCGCTCCACGCGGGCGGGTGCTGCACTCTTCGCGATGGAGCACGGCCTGTACCACCCGGATGGGTAGGTCTACCGATGCGCGACCGCGTGCCGGCGCGCAGTCTGTCGGTGGAGGTGGACATCATGTACGCGAGAGTCACCACATTCCTCGGCGCACCGGGTCGTCTCGACGACGACCTCGCCGACGCGAGGGAGAACGTCCTGCCGGAGCTCGAGGGGATGGACGGCTTCCGGAGGCTCCTGATCCTGAACGATCGAGCCTCGGGCCGCTCCATCGCCATCACCATCTGGGAGAGCGAGGACCGGTTGCGCGCGAGCGAGGCCGACGCCACCAGGTTGCGCCACGACAACCCCGTGAACGTCGACAGCACCGTGCTGTCCGTCGAGCGCTGCGAGGTCGCGCTCGACTCGGGGAGCGGGTGAGTCCCATGGTGGAGGTCAGGTTCACCAGGCACACGACGATCTCCGCGGATCGCGTGCTCGCTGCGGCGACCGACTTCAGCGATCGTCGACCGGCCCTCTGGCCCAACCTCGACGCGTCGCGGTACCGGCTGGTCTCGCTGGCCGGATCCGGCGCCGAGGCGATCGAAGGCTCGGCGATACTCGGCGGGATCTGGGCGCGCGAACGCTACGACTGGTCTCGTCACGGAGTGGTCCGTGCCGAAGTGGTCGACTCCAACGTCTTCGCCGCCGGAAGCTCCTGGGAGCTGCACGTCGAGCCCGTCGATGACGGGTCGACGGTCGAATGGGTCTCCATCCGGTTCTCGCGCGGCCTGCGGGGGCGCCTGCTCGTCATCCTGCTCGCCCTGGCCGGGCGGCGGATGCTCGGCGACGCCCTCGAGGAGACGTTCCGTCGTCTGGAGGACGATACGGCCGAGAGCGGAGCCGTCCGTCGCGCCCCCGACCCGACGACCGGGTAGACGAGCGCGCGATCGTCGACGCGAGGCGAACGGCAGGATCATGTCCGGCTGCTGCCGGCGGCGGAAGATCCGCAGCCCCGGCCGCGTTGTCACCCGCATGAGAGCGATCGCGTACTCCGAGACCGGCCCGTCGTCCGTCCTGCACCTCGTCGAGGGCGAGATCCCGCACCCCGGCCCCGGCGAGGTGCGCGTACGCATCGTCGTGTCGGGCGTGAACCCGACCGACTGGAAGGCGCGCGCCGGCGCAGCGGCCGGCCGCGCGACGCCGTTCCCCGAGGTCGTGCCGAACCAGGACGGCGCGGGCATCGTCGACGCGCTCGGCGACGGCGTGACCGGGTTCGAGGTCGGCGACCGGGTCTGGGTGTTCCTCGCCGCGCACGGCCGCCCCACGGGCACCGCGCAGGAGTTCACGGTGCTGCCCGCGACCCGGGTCGTGCGGCTGCCGGATGCCGCGAGCTTCGACCTCGGCGCATCCCTCGGCGTCCCCGCCATGACCGCGCACCGCGCCCTGACCGTGCACGAGGGCGGGCCGACCCGCCTCGGACCGGGAGCGCTCGACGGCCGCACCGTCCTCGTCGCCGGCGGCGCCGGCGCGGTCGGGCATGCGGCCATCCAGCTCGCACGCTGGGCCGGCGCACGCGTCATCACGACGGTCAGCTCACCCGAGAAGGCGGCCCTCGCCACCGCGGCCGGCGCCCACCACGTCGTGAACTACAAAACGGATGACGCAGCGCGCGCCATCCGCGCCATCGCACCCGACGGCGTCGACCAGGTCGTCGAGGTCTCCCCCGCCCGCAACGCGTCCCTGAACGCGCAGGTCATCGCCAACCATGCGTCGATCGCGGTCTACGCGACGGACGGCGGCACCGAGATGACCCTCGATGTGCGCCACCACTTCGCGCTCAACGCGCGCTACCAGTTCCTGCTGCTCTACACCGTGGGCGACGCCGCCCTCGCGACCGCCGCCGACGACGTCGGGCGCGCGCTCGACGACGGCGCCCTGCCCGTCGGCGAGGCGGCCGGGCTGCCGCTCACCCGGTTCCCCCTCGAGCGCGCCGCCGAGGCGCACGACGCGGTCGAGGCGGGCACGGTCGGCAAGGTGCTCATCGACGTCGCAGCGGATGCCGCGGGCGCGACCTCGTAAGGCGACGCCGCGCTCTGCGCGGAACTCACCCTCGACGCCGACTGCCTCGGCCTCGGCCGTGAACTCGCGGCGCTCGAGACATCGAGCAGACGCTCGGACAGGTGCGGGATGCCGGCTGCAGCGACCTCGAGATGTGTGCGCTCGAGGACGACTGCCCGATCCCGTTCGCAGCCGTGCCCGAACTCGTCTCGAGCGATGGCCGTGCCGCCGGTCCGGAGACCGACGGCACGGCGAGCGGGGGCGGCTGAGCTCAGCGAGCGGATGCCGCCTGCGTTCCGACCTCGAGGTCGGCGACGACACCATCGAGGTCGCACGCGCCTCGGGGCCGACCCCGCGATCGTCCTCGACGCCTCCGAGTCGGTGCTGCGGGCCGTGATGTTCCACAGGTGCACGCTCGACGATGCGCTCGAGACGGCGACCTGCGCATCCGGGGCGGCGCGGAGGAGGCGGCGGCCTTCCTCGCTCGCTTCGCCATCCCTTGCAGGGCGGTTCCTGATGGCATCCGCAGGCCGGCGGCGTAGATTTGGCACGAACGAGGAGGTCCGCGTGAGCACCACCGAGTCCGAGTCCACCGTCTCCCCCGCCGAGCCCGTCGAGCCCGTCGGCCAGGCCGCCGAACAGGAGTCGCGCGCCGTCGCCGAGGCCGCTCGCGAGCAGGAGTGGCGGAAGCCGAGCTTTGCCAAGGGCCTGTACCTGGGGCGATTCGACCTGTCGTTGATCCATCCGCACCCGCGCCCGGATCCGGAGCGCGTCGAGCGGGGCGAGCGATTCCTCGCCGATCTCGAGGCGTACCTGCGAACCGTCGACGCCGCGCTCATCGAGCGCGAGGCGCGCATCCCGGACGAGGTCTTCCAGGGGCTCGCCGACCTCGGCGCGTTCGGGATGAAGATCCCGGTCGAGCACGGCGGCCTCGGGCTCGGGCAGCACTACTACAACCGCGCGCTGGTGACGATCGGATCGGTGAACGCCAGCATCGGCGCGCTGCTCTCGGCGCACCAGTCCGTCGGCGTGCCCGAGCCGCTCATGCTCGCCGGAACGGAGGAGCAGAAGCGTCGCTTCCTGCCGCGCTGCGCGAAGGGTGCCGTCAGCGCGTTCCTGCTCACCGAGCCGGAGGTCGGCTCGGACCCGGCCCGGCTGCGGGCAACCGCGGTCCCCACCGAGGATGGCACCGGCTACGTGCTGGACGGCACGAAGCTGTGGACCACGAACGGCGTGGTCGCCGAGCTGCTCGTCGTGATGGCACGGGTGCCGAAGTCCGACGGGCACCGCGGCGGGATCAGCGCGTTCGTCGTCGAGGCCGACTCGCCCGGCATCACGGTGCACCGCCGCAACGCCTTCATGGGACTGCGCGGCATCGAGAACGGCCTGACCTCGCTGCGGAACGTCCGCGTGCCGGCTGAGAACCTGATCGGCCGCGAAGGCGAGGGCCTGAAGATCGCACTGACGACCCTCAACGCCGGCAGGCTGGCGATCCCGGCCCTCTGCGCCGGTACGGGCAAGTGGAGCCTGAAGATCGCGCGCGAGTGGTCGACCGCGCGCGTGCAGTGGGGGCGACCCGTCGGCGAGCACGCCGCGGTCGCGCACAAGATCGCGTTCATCGCCGCGACGACGTTCGCCCTCGAGGCGGTCGTCGACCTGTCGGGCATGCTCGCCGACGAGGATCGCAAGGACATCCGCATCGAGGCGGCGCTCGCGAAGATGTGGGCGTCCGAGATGGGGTGGCGCATCGCCGACGAGATCGTCCAGATCCGCGGCGGTCGTGGATTCGAGACCGCCGCGTCCCTCGCGGCCCGCGGCGAGCGCGCCGTCAACGCCGAGCAGCTGCTGCGCGACATGCGGATCAACCGCATCTTCGAGGGGTCGACCGAGATCATGCGCCTGCTCATCGCGCGCGAAGCCGTCGACGCGCACCTCACCGCCGCGGGCGACCTGATCGACCCGAAGCTCGACGTGGCCGAGCGGCTGAAGGCCGCCGCGTCGGCGAGCGGGTTCTACGCACGCTGGCTGCCGCAGCTCGTCGCGGGCAAGGGCGACCTGCCCACGTCGTACGACGAGTTCGGCCCGCTCGCGACGCACCTGCGCCACGTCGAACGCACGAGCCGCAAGCTCGCGCGCGAGACCTTCTACGGGATGGCGCGCTGGCAGGGCGGCCTCGAGAAGAAGCAGGGGTTCCTCGCCCGCATCGTCGACATCGGCGCCGAGTTGTTCGCCGTGTCGGCGTCGTGCGTGCGCGCGGCGATGATCGCCGCCGACGAGCCCGAGCACGGCAAGGCCGCGTACCAGCTCGCCGACACGTTCGCCGAGCAGTCACGTCATCGCACCGACCGGCTCATGCACGAGCTCTGGCACAACACGGATGCCGCGGACGAGCGCCTCGCCGAACGCGTGCTCGACGGGCGCTACACCTGGCTCGAGGAGGGCATCATCGACCAGAGCGAGGGCACGGGGCCGTGGATCACCGAGGAGGTGCCGGCCGACGCGGCCGGGGACGTCCACCGACGCGTCATCCGGTCGGCGGACGAGGACTAGGCAGGAGGGGAACACCGTGGCAGGTTCTGGGACGAAGGACGACCCGTGGCAGCTGACGACGGCGCCCGGTACGAGCACGTACACGATGTATCGCGATGAAGCCGCCGACCCGCCCGCGCTCGTCTGCCAGGTCGGGTCGACCACGCTGAAGTACCACCTCAGCGCGATCGACGACCTGCACGGTTGGTTGCGGGAGCAGGGCGACTGGGTTGCGCTCGGCGCCGCCGACGAGCAGAAGCCCGCGGCATCCGGAACCGTCGAAGCCTGGGGTCGCGACCCCGGCAACCCCGTCGGGGGATGGTACGGCCTGCGCAAGGGGTACCGCGGCAGGTTCGGCATGTACCTGCCGCCGCTGCTCGAAGCACTCGGGCTCGCCGAGCTCACCCACGACGCCCGCAACAACCGCGTGCGGGCCATCTGACCCGGCGCGCGCCCGGGCCCGATCGGGCCCGACGGAGGAGCGCCCGATGAACGAGCAGCGAGTGCCGAAGACCTACCGGCACACGGGGATCCACAAGGCGATCAACCCCGTGATGGTGGTGCTCACCCGGGCGGGGCTCATCCCGGGCTCGGCGGTGCTGACCGCGCGGGGACGTACGAGCGGGCAGCCCCGATCGACCCCGGTCACCGCGATCGAGCACGGCGGCGCCCGGTGGCTGGTGGCCCCGTACGGCGCCGTCTCCTGGGTGCGCAACGTGCGCGCGAGCGGGGAGCTCACGCTCACCCGACGGCGCACGAGGCGGCGGTTCGCGGTGCGGGAGGCCATGGCCGAGGAGGCCGGACCGGTGCTGAAGCGGTACGTGGCGGTGGCGCCGATCGTCCTGCCGTACTTCGTCGCCGGCCGGGACGATCCCGTCGAGTCCTTCATCGCCGAGGCGGACCGGCATCCGGTGTTCGAGCTGGTCGAGCCCCACCCACGCTGAGGAGGTGGCCGCCGAGGCCGGCGAACGACTTCATCGCGATGACCAGGCGAGGGCCCGCGCCGCCTCAGCACCCTCCGGGCGGCGCGACCACCGTGCAGATCTGCTCGATCACGAGCGCCGGGCTCTCGTTCCCGACGAAGTGCCCGCTGCTCGTCTCCGTCAGGTGACGCGCACCCAGCGACGCGGCGAGCAGGGCATGCGCCTCGAGCCACTGCGGCCAGTACGCCTCGGCGTCGCCGATGCCGAGGTAGTCGAACGGCCGGTCGGCGGAGAGCACCGCGGCCGGCATGGGCGGCAGTGGCGGCGTGGTCTCGAGCACCGAAAGGCTCGAGGGATAGTCGGGTGTCTCGAGTTCCGGATGCTCCGCGCCGGTCTCGGCGACGGACCGCATCCAGTCCGACCACACGTCCGGTGGCAACGTCGCCTGCATGTAGGGCGAAGCCGGATCGACGAGCACCACGCCCGAGACCTCCTCGGGGTGGGTCCGCACGAACGTGGTCGCGATCAGCCCGCCCAGGGAGTGGCCGACGATCACGTACGGGCCCGGGATCTGGGCCGTCGCCAGGACGGCATGGAGGTCTGCAGCGGCGGCCTGCGTCGTCGTGGGTTGCGGCACGGCCGTCGACCTGGCCGCCGTGCCGTCCCAGGTCCGGGTGCCGGGGCGATCGTAGGCGCAGACCCTCGTGAAGCTCGCCGTCTCGGGGAACACCGCGGTGTCGACCGGCTCGGCGGACTCGACCGAGTCCTCGGGGCCGGCGACGGCGTACCGCCAGTTGTCGCCCGCGACGCCCGCGCCTGAGATCAGCACGACGGTCGGCGAGCCGGTTCCGCCGCACTCCAGGTGGATGCTGCGACCCGCGCCGAGGTCGACGAGCCCCGATCGGTCGCCCGCTCCGGGTTCGAAGGCACCGGATGCCGCGGGCGGGGCCGTCGAGGTGGGAGCCGCCGCGTCCGGGAGGGTCTGCGGATCGTCGTTCGGGGGCGTGCAGGCGGCGAGCAGCAGGACGACGAGCGAGGCGGATGCCGCGAGACGCGAAGCGATCGGGACGGGCTGACGGCCTGCCGCAGTGCGTGTCGTGCCCATCTCGCCCCTTCGCCGGAGCGTACTCCCCTTCACCCATCGCGTCGACGGATGTCGGTGGCTCACGCCAACATGCGGGTATGGGCGAGGACGTCATCGACTGGTTGCTCCAGGCCGACCCGGCGATCGGCTGGCAGGTACGGAGCGACCTGCTCGGCCAGCCGGCCGACGTGGTCGAGGCCGAACGCGCTCGCGTCGCGACCGAGGGGTGGGGCGGCGACATCCTCGCGCTGCAGAGCGATGACGGGTACTGGGGCGGCGACGTCTACGGGAGGCGCCGGGAGCGCGACACGGTGATGTGGACGTTGCAGGTCCTGCTCCGGTTCGGCATCGACCCCGGTGCGACCTCGGTGCGCGAGGCGATCGCGAAGGTGCGCGACGGCGTCAGGTGGCACGACGACGTCGGCGGCCGGCCCTTCTTCCACGGCGAGGTCGAGGAGTGCGTGAACGGCGGGGTGCTCGGCTACGCCGCGTACTTCGGCGCGATCGACGAGGGCGCCGACCGCATCGTCCGGCTCCTCGTCGAACAGCGCCGCGCCGACGGCGGATGGAACTGCGCACCACCCAGGCCGACGCACCGCTCGTCGTTCGACAGCACGCTGTGCGTGCTCGAGGGGCTGCGTGCATACCAGCGCACCATCGGGTCGACCGATGCCGCGCTCGACGACGCCGTCCGCGGCGGCGAGGAGTACCTGCTCGAACGCAGCCTCTTCCTCCGCAGGTCCACCGGCGAGGTCGCGAACGACCGGTACACCGACTTCGCCTTCCCGATGTACTGGTTCTACGACGTGCTCCGCGCACTCGAGCACTTCCGGGCGAACGGCGGCGAGCCCGACCCGCGACTCTCGCCGGCGATCGACCTCCTACTCTCCCGCCGCCGCGACGACGGCCGCTGGCCCGCCGGGCCTCGACGCCCCGGCCTGCGTGGGTACTTCCTCGAGGAGCCGGAAGGCGAACCCAGCCGGTGGATCACCCTGCGGGCGCTCCGCGTGCTCGAGTGGGCGGCGCCCGACGCCGTCTGATCGAGCTCGTGGGGCTCTCCGACGCGGAGCATCCGGCGCGAGGGCGCCGGCTGAGCTCATCCGACGATCCGCCCCGCCGCGTCCTCGATCCGGATCTCCCGCAACCCGTACTGCCGCACCCGCACCAGTCGCGTCGCCGCGCACGTCGACAGCAACGGCGGCGACGACTCGTCGGCGAGGTGGACCACGACCGACGCGCCGCCGTCGAGGCCGAGGCGCACGCGCCATCCGTCGGCCGTCGACGTCTCGTCGAGCGGCGGATATGCGGCGATGCGGTCGTCGCCGAACGACTTCCGCGCGTAGTGCTGCGCGGCCTGCACGGGATGCGAGAGCGAACTCCGGCCGCGCAGCCGGTCGGCCACGACGTGCCCGTCGCCATGCGCGTCGCCGATGCGCACCGGATCGCCGTCGTCGGCGTACCCGTAGTACAGACCCTGCGGGAACACGACCATCGTGCCGGCGAACCGGTCGCCGCCGACGTGCGAGCACTCCCAGGTCTCGTCGGGGTAGGCCGCCGCGAGCGCGGTCGCCACCCGGCGTCCGCGCACGGCGCAGCACCGGTCGTGGCGGCCATGCGCGCACACCGCGAACACCGGGTCGGATGACGCCGTGCCGGTCGATCCGTCGAGGGGGACGTCGAGCAGCTCCCGCGCATCCGCCACCTCACCCCACACGATCCGCTCGCCGCCCGGCCGGGAGTCGACGATCGCCCATCGCTGCGTGGCCGGCGGCGTGCGCCGCCCGGTGCGACGGATGGCGAGGATTCGCATGTCGGCGGCTTCGACCCGCCGGGCCAGCGCCCGCCCGAGCGCCCGGTCGAAGGGCGCGTCGAGCAGGGCGTTCGTGCCCCAGCTCGCGGCGACCTCGAGCAGGAACCAGCGGATACCGCGGGGTGCCGTGCCGGCGAGCGGGTCGGCACGCTCTCGTGCACGATCGCTGCACGGCGCCCAGTGCTCGGCGGGGAGGGTCACGCCGGCGCCACCGCGAATCCCTCGCGCACCAGTCGCCGCGCGACGACCACGGCGCTCTCCGCGTCGAGACCGGGCAGGCTGCCGACCTCGATCGGGGCGCCCTCGGCGATGCGCCGGACCGCCTGCTCCGCCTCGATCGGGAGCGACAGCGTCTTCGTGCGCGACACGATCCGCACCCGGTCGCCCGACGCCACGATCCGTGCGCGGAGCGAACCGCGCCACCGGACGGCGGTCGCCGCGTCGAGGCGCTCGAGCGCGTCAAGGGTGGCGAGCGGGGCGAGCGGCTCGGCCCGGATGTCGCCGTCGAACCGGCGTCCGAGCCGCGCGGCGGTGCCGGCGGCATCCGACTGCCCGACGAGTTCGACGAGCGCCTCGACGGTCTCGCGCAGGACCGGCGCGAACGCCTCGGCGTCGGCGAAGTCGATGCCGACGGGCAGCGACGCCCGCAGTGCCGCGCTCTCCCCGACGCCGGCGAGCAGGGCGCTCACCACGTCGGCGCGGGTGTAGGCCGCCATGCCGACCGTGAGATGCACGGAGGTCGCGTCGCCCGAGGTCGCGGAGTGGATCCAGCCGCGCGGCAGGTAGAGCGCATCGCCCGGGCGCAGCACGGCGTCGATCGCCGGCGCTCCGAGTGCCGCGCGCGCGACGGCGGCGCGGTGCTCGGTCCACGGCTGCGAGCCCAGCGGGTCGACGTGGACGGGTTCGTGGATGCGCCAGTGCTTCTCGCCCGCGACCTGCAGCACGAACACGTCGTGGGTGTCGTAGTGCGGGTCGAACCCCTGCGACGAGCGCGGCGTGACGTACGCGTTCACCTGCACGGGATGCCCGAGGTCGTCGACGAGCGCGCGCGTGTAGTCGATGATCGGCGGCCAGAGCCGGTGCAGCCCCTGGAGCACGATCGTCGCGCCGTCCGCGAACCGCTCGAGCACCTGGTCGCTCGACACCTGGTCGCCAACCTCGGCGCCGAGGCCGCCCGGTGCCGTGTACGCGGAAGCGGGCAGCACCGAGCCCTCGCGCGCCATCCGGATGAACGGTGTCCGCACTCCGCGCCGGGTGACCAGCTCGTCGACCGCGTCAGCGGTGAAGAGGTCGTCGAACCCCGACGTCAGCTCGGACGCCCGGGACAGCAGCGCCCGCCGCCCCCAGTACTCGGCCGCGAACTGCTCGACCGGGATCCGGAGGCACCGGGCGAGCGCAGGCTGGGCGTCCGGCCTGGGCCCGGTCGTCACCACTATGCGGAGCCGTCGGCGCCGCCGTCGTGGCCGCCCGGGTTCGCGCCGCCGTCGGCCGGACCCTCGCCGCGCGATGCGGCGCCGTCCGCGCCGCCGTCGTGGCCGCCCGGGTTCGCGCCGCCGTCCGCGACGCCCTCGCCGCCGGCCGCGGAGCCGTCGGCGCCCCCGTCGTGACCGGCGGGGTTCGCGCCCCCGTCGGCGACGCCCTCGCCCTCCTCGCCCGGCTCGAGCGTGATGTCGTCGTCACCGATGGACATGGCCTCCCCCTTCGCCGCGCCGCGAACGGGTGCCGCCGCGCGACGCCAGCCTAATCAGCCGAACCGCGGAGGGCGACGGGTTGACGCGTGCTCGATCCGGGAACGTCAGGCGCCCGAGATGAGCGCCACCAGCTGGGGGGCCTCCTGGACGATGACGAACGCGCCGACGACGAGCACGAAGATGCCGAAGCCCTTGCGCAGGGCCGTCTCGGGGATCCTGCCCGCCAGGGCCGATCCGACGAACGACCCGGCGACCGCGATCGCGGTGAAGGCGAGCACCACGGGCCAGTCGAGCTGCACGCTGAGGAGGTAGCCGCCGAGTCCGGCGAACGACTTCATCGCGATGACCAGCAGCGACGTGCCGACCGCGACCGCCATGGGCAGGCCGCCCAGGAGGTTCAGCGCCGGCACGATGAGGAATCCGCCGCCGGCGCCGACGAGCCCGGTCGCGATGCCGACCGCGAATCCGTCGAGGAGGATGCGCGCCACCGGGAGCGTCTTCTGCGGGTGCCCGGCCGGGTCGGCCGACTTCTTCCGGCCGCGGATCATGGCGGTCGCCGTGGCGATCATCATGACGGCGAACAGGACCATGAGGACGGGGCCGGGGATGTAGCCGCCGAGGATGCCGCCGAGGAATGCCCCGGCCATCCCGGCGCCACCGAAGATGAGGCCGGTCTTCCACCGCACCCGCCCGGCCCGGGCGTGCGAGAAGACGCTCACGGCGCTCGTGACCCCGACGATGAAGAGGGACGCCGCGATCGCCTCCTTCGGGCCCATGCCGAGCACGTAGGTGAGGATCGGCACGGTGAGGATCGATCCGCCGCCACCCATGAGTCCGAGCGACACCCCGACGAGCACCGCCAGCAGCAGCGCGACGACCAGTCCGATTTCCATGTACCGACTTCCGTGGGGTGTTCAGCAGCGTGGGTGATCAGCAGCGTGGCCCGCGACCGTGAGGTGCGGGCCACGCTGCGGGAGTGGATGGGGCTCAGCGAGCGACGGGGAGACCTGCCTGCGACCAGGCGATCATGCCGCCCTCCATGTTGTCGACGCGGAAACCGGCGGTCTTGAGCACCTCGGTCGCCTGGCGCGAGCGGTTGCCCGAGCGGCAGATCGCGATGACCGGCCGCGAGCGGTCGATCTCGTTCAGGCGCGAGGCCAACGTGCCGAGCGGGATGTGCTTCGCGCCCGGGACCATGCCCTCGGCGACCTCGAAGTCCTCGCGCACGTCGATCAGCTGGTCGGCGCCGCCGAGGCGCTCGCGCACCTGCGCAATCGTGATGTCGGCCATGATGTCCTCCTATGCGGCCTTCGAAACGGGGGATGCCTCGGTGACCGGCACGTTGCCGGGCACCCGGGTCCAGCCGAGGTACGAGCCGTCGAGCTCGACGACGTCGTACCCGGCGCGGCGCAGCGCGCTGGCCGCGACGCTGTTGCGCACGCCGCTCTGGCAGTAGGTGACGATGGTGCCGTGCTCGGGCAGCTCGTCGGTGTGCCACATCACGCGGCCGCCGCTGAGCTGCGCGGCGCCGGGCAGGTGCCCGTCGGCGTACTCCGTCGTGTTGCGGACGTCGAGCAGCAGGTCGTAGGAGAACCCGGGGAGCTCCTGCGGCTGCACCAGCTTGGGCGCGACCAGGTCGAGCCCCTCGAGCGAGGTGATGAACCCGGCGACCCTGTCGATGCCGACGCGCACGAGGTGGTCGCGCAACTGCGCCGCCTCCTCGCCGTCGTGGGCCAGGAGCACGAGCGGGCGGTGCTCGACCTCGGGGTCGTAGACCCACGCGCCGTAGCTCGCGGCCTTGGCGATGCCCGGGATGTTGAGCGAGCGCGCCACGGTGCCCTCGTGCACGGCCGAGTTGTGTCGCGTGTCGACGAAGATGACCTCGTCGGCGTCGAGCTCGGCACGGAGTCGTTCGGGCGAGTACTCGACGAGTTCGTCGGCCTCGCCGATGACCTCGGGACCGACCTTGTTCTGCACCTTCATGCGTGCGAAGTAGGCGTGCGCGTCGGGCTGGCCGCCGAGCAGCTCGTCGATGAATCCCTGCTCGTCGTCATTGCGCAGGTAGTCGCTCCACCACGAGAACGCCCGCTCGTAGCCGACGGTCGTGGTGGGGATGGCGCCGAGCGCCTTGCCGCACGCGCTGCCGGAGCCGTGCGCGGGCAGCACCTGCACGTAGTCGGGCAGGGTCAGGAAGCGGTCGCGCAGGCTCGCGAAGAGGTCGCGAGCGCCGCCGAAGCGCGTGTCGATGCCGCCGGCCGCCTCGTCGAGCAGGTCGGGACGACCGAGGTCGCCGACGAAGACGAAGTCGCCGGTGAGCATGAAGCCGGGCTCGTCCGCCTGCGCGCCGTCGGTCACGAGGAACGACAGGTGCTCGGGCGTGTGTCCCGGCGTGTGCACGGCCGTGACCGTGATGTTGCCGAGGGTGATCTCGTATCCGTCCTTCATGCGGACGGCATCGTCGAAGGCGGGACCGTAGGTCCAGTCGGGGCCGCCCTCGTCCGACACGTAGGTCGTCGCGCCGGTGCGCGCGGCGAGTTCACGCGTGCCCGAGAGGTAGTCGGCGTGGATGTGCGTCTCGGTCACCGCGGTGATCGTCATCCCGTTCTTCTGCGCGAGCTCGAGGTACACGTCGAGGTCGCGGCGCGGGTCGACGACGATCGCCTCTCCCTTCGCCTGGCAGCCGATGAAGTAGCTGGCCTGGGCGAGGTCCTCGTCGTAGATGCGTTCCAACAGCATGTCGGCTCCTTGTCTCAGACCGCGGGCCGATGGGCGTCGAGCCCACCCGTGCGATACCCCCGGGGTATCGCCCATAATACCCCATGGGTATCCACGATTGTCAACTCGGAGCGCGCGCGCACCGCTGCCGGGCGGTCAGAGCGGCGGCCGGGTGCGGACCGCGACCTCCGCGAAGGCGCGCTCGCGCAGGCGCTCGGCCTCCGCCCGGTTCTCCCGCAGGCGGCCGATCTCGTCGCGGGTGGGTGCCGGCGCGATACGCCGGGCCCGCGAGCCCATGACGCCGAACCGCGTCAGCAGGTCGACCATGCGGCTCGATGCCGCCGGCGCGCTCACGGGAGCACCGCCTCGATGGCCCACCAGAGGCCGAGGCCGCCGATGAGCGCCAGCGGCATCCGCTCGGTCCTCGCCCAGAGCAGCCAGGTCGCCGCGGCCGCGACGAGCGCCGGAAGCGTCTCCTCGGCCGAGATGATCCCGCGCGGGGCGAGGAGCGAGGGAGCGGCGATCGCCGCGAGCACCGCCGGGGCGATGTGCGGCAGCAGTCGGTCGAGGGCCGCCGGCGGGCGGGCGTCGCGGCCGACCAGGAAGGCCGAGCGCAGCGCGTAGGTGCCGAGCCCGACGACGGCGAGGGTGAGGAACTCGTTCATGGTTTCGACCTTTCGGTGAGGGCTCCGGCGACCATGCCCACGGCGGCGGCGACGATGAGTCCGAGGCCGAGGGGCAGCGGTGACGCGATCACGGCGACGACGCCGGCGGATGCCGCGGCGACGTACGCCGGTCGCCCCTTCAGGGACGGGAGCAACAGCAGGAGGAAGGTGAGCGGGGCTGCGAGCTCGAGCGGCAGCGCCTCGGGAAGCACTCCGGCGAGCAGGCCGCCGGCGCCCGTGAGGATGAGCCATCCGGCCCATGCCGTGAGGGCCATCGCGAAGTAGTAGCGCACGCGGGCGGTGTCATCCTCGCTCGGATGCCCCTCGAACCGCGCGATCGCGAGCGCGTACATCGGGTCCGAGAGGAAGTACGCCCCCGCCGCGCGGGTGCCGCGACGCCACCCGCGCAGGTGCGGGGCCATCGAGGCGCTGTACAGCAGGTGACGGGAGTTCACCACGAGCGCCGTGAGCACGACGACCACCGGACCCGCGCCGTCGGACATCAGCTGCACGGCCACGAGCTGAGCGGCGCCCGCCACGACGAGGGCCGACGACGACCATGCCACGACCGGGTCGACGCTCGTCGACGCGAGCGCGGCGCCCAGTGCCAGGCCGAACGGGATGTACGCCATCACCACGGTGAGGGCGTCGCGGACGCCGTCGCGGACCGGCCGCGCCCGGGGAAGCCCGATCGCGGGCGTCGCGCCCGTGTGCTGGTTCGCGGACATCACGGCACCTCGATCGGCTCGGCGGCGACGTACTCGCCGTCGCGGTAGGTCAACGGCAGCCCGCCGTCGAGGCGGACCCTGGTCACCCGTGCGAGGACCACGTCGTGGTCACCGCCCGGCAGGACGCTCGACGTGGCGCAGCGCACGGCTGCGACGGTTCCGGCCAGGACCGGGATCCCGTCGATCGTGTAGCGGTGCGGGACCCCGGGAAACGGCGCGCCCGGCGCCGCGAACGACTCCGCGACCGCGCGCTGCGCCGGACCGAGCACGTTCAGCACGAACCGCCCCGTGGGACGGATCCGCGACCACGTCCGCGACCGGCTCCCGAGGCACACGACGATCGACGGCGGGGCCATCGACACCGACGTGAACGACGTGACGGTGAGCCCCCACGGCGCACCCCGCTCGTCGCGCCCGGTCAGCACTGCGACGGGCTGCGCGATCTCGCGCATGAGGGCGCGGAACCGGCGCGCCTCTTCGGTTCCGGCCCCGGTGTGCGCCGGTCGGGCCGAGTCCATCACCGGATGCGTCGGCGAGAGCTCCAGGTCGAGCTCGCTCATGATCGTGTTCCTCTCGATGGTCTGCGGATGTCAGCCCCAGCGGGGCTGCTCGTCGGGGTCGATGCCGAGCGAGAACTTGCCCACCAGCTCGTGCGCGAGGGCCGAGTTGCCGGGATGGATGCGGCCGAGGCGCGCGTCGCGGAAGAGCTGCTCGATCCGGTTCCGGCGGAATATGCCGGCCCCGCCCGAGAGGTCCATCGCCGTGTCGACCACGTTCCATGCGGCCGTGACGACGGCGTGCTTGGCGGTCAGGATCTTGAGCGGCCACAGCGCCCCGTGGGCCGCGCCGGCCGACCACTCGTCGCTCACGACCGCCAGGTGGGCGTCGAGGCCCTCGAGCGCCATCCGCATCTCTGCGACCTCGTGCTGCACCTCAGGGTGGTACGCCATCGACCGCGTCAGGGCGATCGACGTGCGCTGGTGGACGCGTTCGACCGTGAGGTCGAACGCCCGGTGCGCGATACCCGCGTAAACGCGGGCGAAGCCGAGCATCGCCCAGGCGAAGACCGCCACCTGGAACGGTCCGGCGCCGGCGAACCCCGCCGGACATTCCAGGACGACGTGCTCGTCCGGTACGAAGGCGTGGTCGAGCACCGTGTCGTCGCTCGCCGTGGCGCGCATTCCGAGCACGTCCCAGGTCTCCTCGATCCGGTACCCGTCGTCGCTGCGGCGGATGAAGCCGTGGACGATGCGGGCGTTCGCCGGGTCGGTCGGGTCCATCGCGTGCACGCCGAGCCAGTCCCAGACCGGGGAGAGGCTGCCGAACACCTTGCGGCCCGTGAGCTCCCATCCGCCCTCGACGCGACGGGCCGTGGTCGTCGAGAGGAACAGCGGGACGTCGTTGCCCGACTCCCCATGCCCTGCGGCGAACACGTCGCCCGCCGCCGCGCGTTCGAGCACCCATGCCATGCGGTCGTCGCCCGCCCGGAGCAGGTCGGCGGCGACGCCGGTCCAGTAGAAGTGCATGTTCACCGCGATCGCGGTCGCCGGCGCCACGTACGCGAGGCGCTGCTGCTGCCGCCCGATCTCCGCGAGGGAGAGACCCGGGCCGCCGTACTCCGGCGGGAGCGCGAGGTCGAGGTACCCGGACGCGCGCAGCTCCGCGAAGTCCTCGGCGAAGAATCGGTGCTCCCGGTCGTACTGCGGTGCCCGCTCGTCGAAGCGCGCGAGCATCTCGTCGCTGAGCGCCTCGCGGCTCCGGATCCGGTCGGGCGTGGTCGTGAACGTCATCTCAGTCCTTCCGTCGCTGCGGCCGCTGCGACCGCGAACCCATGCTCGGGTCGAGGCGTGTGAGCCGGCGTGTGACGGCGAAGTGAGAGGATTGCTCAGCGACGCGGGAGGAGGGAGACGCGGTGGCGACTCGGATCGACCTCCTCGGACCCCCGCGGATCCACGTGGGCGACGCCGAGGTACCCGGTCCGCGCGGGAGCAAGTGCTGGGCGCTGCTCGCCTACCTCGTCCTGACCGGTCGGCCGGTCCCTCGCGGGCGCCTCATGGACCTGCTGTTCGACGGTGCCGAGGACCCCGCGGCCGCCCTGCGATGGAGCCTGTCGGAACTGCGTCGCGCGCTCGGGGATGCCGCCTCGCTGAGCGGCGACCCGCTGCGCTGGGAACCCGCCGACGACACCGTCGTCGACGTCGAGGTGGTGCTGGGCGGACTGTGGTCGCAGGCCCTCGAACTGCCCGGCTTCGCCGGCGTGCTGCTCGAGGGCATCTCCCTCCGGGTCGGCCCGTCGTTCGAGGTGTGGCTCGCGAACGAGCGCCGCAGGCTCGCGGCGGCGAGCGCGTCGATCCTGCACGAGGGGGCCCACAGCCGGCTCGCGCGCGGCGACACCGCCGCTGCGGTCCGCCTCGCGGAACGACTCGTCGCCGCGGCCCCGCTCGAGGAGCGCAGCCACGAGCTGCTCGTGCGCGCCCTCGTCGCCGCCGGCGACGAGGAGGCCGCGATGGCGCGGGTCGACGAGTGCCGGCTCCTCTTCGAGCAGGAGCTCGGGCGGCATCCGTCACCGACGCTCTGGGACGCACTGCGCCCGCGTCCGTTCGCCTCGACGTCGCGCAGCCGGTCGGAGCTCCTCGCCGCGATCGACCTGGGCGCCGGCGCCGCGTACGGCGGCGCCTACGACCACGCCATCGAGGCGCTCCGCCGAGCCATCTCCGACGACGGCGACCCGGACCTGACGGCGCGTGCGCTCTTCTCGCTCGGTGCGGCCCTCGTGCACGGCGTCCGCGGCAGCGACGAGGAGGCCGTCATCGTGCTGCACCGATCGTTCGCGATGGCCACGGACTGCGGAGCGCGGCCGGTCGCCGCACGCGCCGCCCTCGAGCTCGGCCTCGTGGAGACGCTGCGCGCGCACTACCCCCGGATGGAGGCGTGGTTCGCCGAGGCGCGCGGCCTCGCCGACGGCGACGAGCGGCTGCTGGCGTGGATCGGGGTGTACGCCGGTCTCGGACGCACCGACCAGGCGCAGTACCCGCTCGCCCTGGCCACGCTCGAGGAAGCCGAGGACCTCGCACGGTCGAGCGGCGAACTGCGCGCGCTCGCCTACGCCGCCACCGGGCTCGGGCGCCTGCATCTGCTCCGGGGCGACCTCCATCGGGCACGCGCAGAGCTCGACCTCGCCGTCGCGACCGTGCGGGAGATCGGCTGGACCGCGTTCCTCCCCTTCCCCCGCGCGCTGATCGCCGAGGTCGACCTGCTCGAGGGCGACCGCGCCGCCGCCGAGGAGGCCATCGAGCACTCCTACGCCCTCGCCTGCCAGGTCGGCGATCCCTGCTGGGAGAGCTACGCCCTTCGCGGCCGGGGCCTGCTCGCCGCGGCGCGCGGCGACGACGCCGCCGCCCTCGACCTGCTCACCGAGGCGCCCCGTGCCTCGCGCCGCCTGCCCGACACGCACGACTGGGTCGACGGCTACTGCCTCGACGCGCTGTGCGGGTTCGCCGTCGCTCGAGGGCTGCCGTCGGCGCAGGGCTGGGTCGACGAGCTCGAGGAGTTCGCCGGGCGTCGCGGCATGCGCGAGCTGCTCGCCCGCGCACTCCTGCACCGGGTCGCGCTCGGCTCGCCGGCCGCCGCCGAGGCGGCCGCGCTCCTCATCGGCGAGATCGACAATCCCGCCCTTCGTCGACGCGCGGAGGCCGTCGGGGTGGTCGTGGCGGCGTAGTCGCCCGCTCGGCGGGCGCAGCTGCGGCGTCTCACGCCACTCGCAGCACCACGCTGCCCCGCTTCCGCCCCGTGTCTACGTACCGGTGCGCGTCGACGACCTCGTCGAGGTCGTACGTGCGGTCGATCACGGGTCGCAGTTCGCCCGCCTCGGCGAGCGCGGTGAGCCGCGCCATCCCCTCGGCGCCCATCTCACCGCCGCGGTGGTCGACGCGGATGCCGCTGCGACGCGACTGCCGACCGGCGGCGAGCATGCCCGGGAGGTCGGCGATGACGAGCAGCAGCTCGCCGCCGGGGCGGATCAGGTGGGCGACGCGGGAGAACGGGGCGTTGCCGACGCACTCGACGATCACGTCGTACCGCGGACCGACGCCGGGCGCCGCGAAGTCCTCGCGCCCGTAGTCGACGACCCGCGCGGCACCGAGCGAGCGCGCGAGGTCGGCGTTCCGCCCGCTCGTCACGGCGGTCACGTTCGCACCGCGCGCGGCGGCGAGTTGCACGACGGCCGATCCGACCGCTCCCGAGGCGCCGTTCACGAGCACGTCGGTCCCCGGCCCGATCTCCACGCGGTCGAGGTAGCGCACCGCGGTGTACCCGCCGAAGATCACGGCGGATGCCTCCTCGAACGAGAGGTTCCGCGGCTTGGGCGCGACCTCCCCGTCCTCGGGCACGGTGACGTACTCGGCGTGGCATCCGAAGCGGGCGCCGCGCATGACGATCACCTCGTCGCCGGGCGCGAAGCGCGTGACGTCGGCGCCCACCGCCTCGACGACGCCCGCCGCCTCCATGCCGAGCACCCGCACGCGCGGCCGGAACAGCCCGATCGTCGGTGCGACGAGCAGCGAGGTGCCACGCGGCACCCGCCGGCTGCGCAGGCGCTGGTCGGCGACGCTCACCGTCGTCGCCCGCACTCGCACGAGCAGCTCGCTCGGCTTCGGCGCCGGCCTCGCGACGTCCAGGACCCGCACCACCTCGGGCGGGCCGAACCGGTCGGCGGATGCGGCGCGCATGGTCGTGCCGGTGACGGATGCCGCCGGCAGGGATCGTTCGCTGGTCATGGCCTGCTCCCTTACGTTGTAAGTCTTACGTCGTAAGGTACGCCTCCGATCGCGCCGTGTCCAGACCCCGGGCCAAGAAACCTGACGATGTAAGGTGAGCGCATGCCGTCGAGATCCGCCGAACGCGCCGAGCGCACGCGCCTGAGCCGCGACAGCGTGCTGCAGACCGCCCTGCGGCTCGCCGACCGCGACGGGCTCGACGCCCTCACCATGCGCGCCCTCGCCGACGAGCTCGGCGTCGAGGCGATGTCGATCTACCACCACCTGCCCAACAAGAACGCGATCCTCGACGGGGCCGTCGAGGTGGTCTTCGCCGAGATCGAGGCCGAGGTGGGCGGGTTCGGCGTGCCGACGACGACGGATGCCGCGACGTGGGCGCCCGCGCTGCGGGAACGCATCCTCGGTGCGCGCCGCGTGCTGCTGCGGCATCCGTGGGCCCCCTGGATCATGAACGCGCGCGGCGCACCCGGACCGAACGCGACCCGCCACGTCGACGGCATCGTCGGCATCATGCGCGCGGGCGGAATGTCGTTCGACCTCATCCACCACTCGCTGCACGCGATCGGCAGCCGCGTGTACGGCTACGTCCAGGAGCTCAGCGATGACACGGACGCACCTCCCCCGGCGCAGCTCGAGCAGCTCGCGGCGCTCGCGCCGAACCTCGCCGCGATGCTCGCGGAGGTCGCGCACGTCGACCCCGACTCCACGCTCGGCTGGTGCGACGACCAGTCCGAGTTCGAGTTCGGCCTCGACCTGCTGCTCGAGGGCATCGAACGGCGGCGGAAGGCGGAGGCTGCCGAGCAGCCCTCGGTCTCCTAGTCGCGGCGTGGGGCGTGGCAGAGACGCTCGCGCACCCAGCCCGCGGCATCCGCCTGCGCGAGCTCGCCCGACCGGACGAGCCGGACGAACCGGATCGCCTCGTCGCTGAGCCGACCGTCCGCGCTCTCGGGCGGGTCGCGCAGGATGTGCGTGGTCAGCCAGCGTGTGATCGGGCCGCCGAGCCGAGCGGCGACGGCGACCGTGCCGGCGAAGTGCCGCGCCTGCCCCTCGGTGTCGTCGTCGACCGCGGGGTGGAAGCCGCGCCCGCGGATCCGGTTGCGGCCGCCGGTCGCCGCGTCGGTGAGCCACAGCGGTCCGCGACGCACCCCGGCCGCACGGCCGAGCTCCTTGAGGAACCGCCCGTTCGGGTGGCCGCGCTCGGCGAGGCGGTCGATCGACTCGGCGAGGGCGGCGCAGGCGTCCATCAGGTCAGGGTATGGGGCTACCGGCCGGGAGCGCTCATTGCAAGACTGGAGCCGGTCGCCGAGTGGGGCGCAGACCGAGGGGGCGGACGCCGATGTCGAAGAAGGTCACGTCGAGGAACTTCGTGCAGGCCGAGACCGCGCACTACTTCACCGCCCAGCTGAGGCGGGCGCCGGTCAACGAGTACCACCACGAGCGGGCGCCCGTGGGCATGCAGAACCAGGCCGTCGCCCGTTCGAACGTCGATGTGCTGTTCTCGTACGCCGTCGTCGACGTGACCGAGGAGGCGACGTTCTCCGTCGCGCCGTCCGACGAGTACCAGGTCGACCAGGTGATCGACGAGAACCACTACGTCGTCGGGGTGGTCTATCCCGGCGAGACCCTGACGATCCGCAACGCCGACCTCTCGGGCGGAACGCACGTGTACGTCCTCGGGCGCACCGCCCTCGTCGGCGGCGTCGAGCGCGCGCATCGCCTGCAGGACCTCCGGCGGATCAGCGCGGCGACCGCGAACCCGTACCGGCCCGGTGACTGGGACGAGACGAGCCGGCGCGCGGTCGGCGTGCGGCTCGAGCGACGAGCGGCCGGGTCCGACCTCACCCGGGCGTTCGGCACCCCGACGTCGACCGATCCCGACCAGCACCTGCTCGGCACCCGGGTCGGCTGGGGCGGACTCCCGCCCGAGCACGCGCTGTACTACGAGGGCACCGCCACGAGCAGCGGATGCGACATCTGGACCTTCGACGTGCCGCCGGTCGACCTCGACCGCAACGGCTTCTACTCGGTGGTCAAGTACGACGACGACGGCCGGCTCGACGTCGACCGTCCCGCGATCGCGGGGACGGAGATGATGCGCAACGGCGACGGCACGATCAGCGTCTACTTCGGCGACGACACCTGCATCGCGAGCGGCAACGTGATCCGCACCACCGCAGGCCGGCGGTTCCGCTACGGCATGCGCCTGTACCGTCCGCGCGACGTCGAGGAGGCCCGGCAGTACATCGAGGGGCTCCGCAGCCGGGGACTCGAGACCGTCCTCACGTGACGGCGACCGGTGCCGCGGGCTCCCCCGCGGCATCCGTCGGCCCCTCATCGCCGCCGTCGTTCCCGTCGTCGTCGACCCACTCGAGCAGGTCGCCCGGCTGGCACTGCAGCACGCGGCACATCGCGTCCAGCGTGCTGAAGCGAACGGCCTTGGCGCGGCCGTTCTTCAGCACGGCCACATTCGCCGGCGTGAGCCCCACGCGCTCGGCGAACTCGCCGACGCTCATCTTGCGGCGGGCGAGCTCGACGTCGATGCGCACGACGATCGCCATCAGATGACCTCCTCCATCTCGCTGCGCAGGGCGGCCGCCTGCCTGAGCAGCGCGCGGAGCACGATGACGAGCAGCACCACGACCGCACCGATCAGCACGGTGCCGATCAGCACGATCGGCACGCCCGGATCGCGCAGCTCGGGCGTGACGTAGACGTAGCCGATCACGAACACGCAGGCCGCGAACCAGATCGACCACGCGACCGCGAGCGCCCACGCGATCGCGTCGACCCAGCCGAACGCGTCGTGGCTGAAGATGCGGTCGGATGCCACGAGCGTGAGCAGCCGCCACACGCACACGATGACGACCTGCATGCCGACCGCCACCGCGATCGACCCGACCAGGAGCACCCACGGCAGCGGGCCGAGCACCGGGTTCGGCGCGTCGCCGCCGAAGAACTGCCCGGGGAGGCTGAGGAACTCGGCGACGAGGAGGCCGACGAAGACCAGGATGAGAAGCGCCCGGAGCGGCACCACGACACGATCGATACGCTGCATGGATCGAGTATCGATTCTTGACTATCGAATGTCAATAGATTTCATACGAGGATCGATGCACGGCTCACGCCCGCGCATCCTCCAGGTGCGGTGCGCCATGGCTCAGCACCTTGACGACGAGGTCGTGGCGACGGAGGGTGCGGATCGTGCGCGCCACCTCGTCCGACGTGCGCCCGAGCGCCCGCTCGTTCACGACGACGAGCACGTCGCCCGCACGCAGTGTCTCGAAGAGGCGCGCGAGGCGTTGCTCCCACGACTCCGGTGCATCCGGGGTGGGATACCGGAAGTCGAGGATCTGCACGCCGAACCGGGTCAGGTCGGTGCGCTGCTGGAGGATCGGCGGCATGTCGTCGCGCGGCACGACGAGTCCGACGAGCCGCGAACCCTCGGGACGCGCCTTCCACCAGTCGTGGTTGCGCTGCAGCTCCTCGAAGCATTCGGGGCAGCCGATGGCGTGGTGGCCGGGCCCGTGCGCGACGCCCGCGGCTCCCGGCGACGCCGGCACCGCGGCATCCGTCGTCGAACCGGTCGTCTGGTCAGGCATGTCGAACCCCTTCGTGTCGGGTTCCATTCTCGCCGATATCGCCTCGCCCGGGTCTCGGGCCGCCTGTCAGTCATGTACATCACCGTCGAGTACGACGACCTCCACGTGCCCCTCGGTACGATCGCGGGATGTCGGAGATCGCGCTGCTCGGGAGCGTCTTCCTCCCCGGCTCGACGTTCGATCCGCTCGCCGAGGCGCTCGAGCAGCGCGGACATCACGTGCGCATCGCGAACGCAGCGCACGCGTCGACGGCGCACGACGCCCTCGAGGCGTACCGTGCCGCCCTCGACCACGGCCGCGGCACCGTCGGGGTCGCCCACTCGAACGCGGGCGCTTACGTGCCGGCGCTGGCCGCGAGCGGATGCCTCGATTCGGCCGTCTTCATGGACGCGGTGCTGCCCGGCCCCGGCGGCGGAACGCGGCCGGTGGTCCGTCCCGATCTCGGCGACCTGCTTCGGCCGCGCGTCGTCGACGGAGCGCTTCCGCGGTGGACCGAGTGGTGGCCGATCGAGGACGTGCGCGCACTGTTCCCCGATGCGGCGACGTTCACCGCGGTGCACGCCGCGACGCCGCGCATCCCGGCCGGGTACCTCGACGACACCGTCGAGGTACCAGCCGGTTGGATGTCCGGACTGCGGGCCGGGTTCCTCGCGTTCGGCGAGGCCTATGCCGACGAGCGGCGCCTGGCAGAGTCGCTGGGATGGCCCACGCACACCATTGAGCTCGGGCACCTCGGTCACCTGCTGCGGCCCGACGCGGTCGCGGATGAACTGACCGCGCTCGTCGAGGGATGGGCCGTGGGCCGGCCGGCCTGAGGCAGCACCGCGTCGAATCCGTCCGGCTCGCCCTGCCGCGCGGCCCGATCGCTCCTGCGCCACCGGCTCCGTGCGGCCGGCGCGATGTCCTCGCCGAGCCGGTGCGCGACCACCGGCGGTCACCCGTGCCCGAGCGCGCGGATCGAGATGTCGCGCGTTCCACGCGAACCATTGCGGGTGAAAGCAATATGCAATATATTGCCACCGCAGAGCGTTGCATGACATGACCGGCTGACTCGACGGGACTCCCACCGGCGAAGCCGGGCGGGAACGGAAGGAAAGGGAAAAGGAATAGGAACATGACCACCACAGAGCAAGGGATCAAGAACGTCGTGCTGGTACACGGAGCGTTCGCCGACGGTTCGGGCTGGCGCGGGGTGTACGACAACCTGACGGCCCGCGGCTACCGCGTGAGCATCGTCCAGAATCCGCTCACCTCGCTGGAGGACGACGTCGCCGCCACCATGAGAGTCCTCGACCGGCAGGACGGCCCGACGATCCTCGTCGGCCACTCCTGGGGTGGCACGGTCATCACCGAGGCCGGCAACCACGCCGCGGTCGCCGGACTGGTCTACGTATCGGCGCTCGCCCCGGACAGCGGCGAGAACACATCCAAGCAGTACGAAGGGTTCGCCCCGACTCCGAACTTCGTCATCGACGTCGCCGATGACGGATTCGGCTTCCTCAACCACGACACGTTCAAGATCGGTTTCGCTGCCGATGCCAGTGACGCGGATGCCGCGTTCCTGCGTGACTCGCAGATCCCGATCAACATGTCGGCCTTCGCCACCCCGGTGACGCACGCCGCATGGAAGGACAAGCCGACGTGGGCCGTCATCGCCACCGAGGACCAGTCCTTCGACCAGGCGATGCTGAACCACATGGCGACGCGGGCCGGCGCGGAGATCACCTACGTCTCGGCCAGTCATGCCCTCTTCATGACGCAGTCCGGCGTCGTCTCCGACGTCATCCACACCGCGGCTCAGAACGCCTTCGCAGGCGTTCGCTGAGCGCCGGACCGCATCGTCCCCTGGGGCCGGTCTGCGCAATTCGTCGCGGGCCGGCCCCGATCATCCCTGGAGCGTGACTGCATCATCCTGAACCTGCCGCTCTCCTTCCTCCACGTCGGCACCCCCCATGCCGTCGCCGCCGGGGCGGGCATCGGCACGCTCATCCTGCTCATCGCCTTCGGCACACCCGTGCTGATCGCCGGCCTCGTCTGCGTGGCGGTGACCACGCTCGTCCGCCTGGCCGCCGTCTTCTTCGGATGGACCTTCCCCGAACAGCGCGCGATACTCCCCCGGCGCCACGTCACCGGGTGAGCGTCGCCTCGGCATCGAACCCGGCGAGCTTGTCGGGGTTCGCGACCGAGTAGATCCTCGTGATCCGCCCGTCCTCGACGGTCACGCTCATCGCCGCGGCGAGCTGCCCGTCGACCTCGATCCGGAGGCCGGGGGCGCCGTTGATCCACGTGAGCGTCGCGACCGGGTGCACGTCCCACTTCGCGATGCCGCCCATGAGGTACGACACGAGCTTCTCGGCGCCCACGATCGGGCGCCGGGCCGCGCCGCGCACCTTGCCGCCGCCGTCACCGACCGAGACCACGTCGGGTGCGAGCACGTCCATGAGCCCCTGCACGTCGCCGGTGTTGAACGCGACCATGAGCCGATGCACCACCCGCTCCTGCTCCGACGGCTCGACGTGCACGCGCGGCCGCCTCGCCGCGACGTGCGCCTTCGCCCGGTGCGCGATCTGCCGCACGGCCGACGGCGACTTGTCGACGGCATCCGCGATCTCGTCGTACGGCACGTCGAACACCTCGCGGAGCACGAACACCGCCCGCTCGGCCGGTCCGAGCGTCTCGAGCACGGTCAGCATCGCCATGGACACCGACTCGGCGAGCTCGACGTCGGCCGAGACATCCGGACTCGTGAGCAGCGGCTCGGGCAGCCACTCGCCGACGTAGTCCTCCCGGCGGCGCGACAGCGTCCGCAGGTGGTTGAGCGACTGCCTGGTCACGATGCGCACGAGGTAGGCGCGCGGATCGCGTACCTGCGAGCGGTCGACCGACGACCAGCGCAGCCACGACTCCTGCAGCACGTCCTCCGCGTCGGCCGCCGATCCGAGCATCTCGTAGGCGACCGTGAACAGCAGGTTCCGGTGGGTGACGAACGGGTCGGCACTCATGTGCGCCACCCTACGCCGCGAGCCGTGATGGACATGTCTCCTCCGATGCCTCGTCGTGCCTCGTCGACATGGAGACACCGCGGCGGCAGCCGCTGTGACATCCGCCCACCACCGTCGGCCACCGGCGCATACAGTGATCGTCAAGCGATCGTCGCTACGCTCGGATCCACACCACACTCGCTTGGAGGCGTCGAGCACACCGTGCCCACCACCATCGATGGTCCCGCCACGACGACGGACGGGCCCACCATCACCGAGACTTCCCCGGCTGACGATCCCGGCCATCATCCCGAGCAGCGCCGTGCGGCGGTGACCCGATGATCACCGCGCTCCTGCTCCTGCTCCTCGGGCTCGTGCTCACCGCCGCGATCATCGCGGCGAACGGGTACTTCGTCGCGCAGGAGTTCGCGTACATGTCCGTCGACCGGGCGCGGCTGCGGGCACGGGCCGAGGGCGGCGACGCGGCCGCGAAGCGCGCCCTGGCGATCACGAAGCGCACGTCGTTCATGCTGTCGGGCGCGCAGCTCGGCATCACCGTGACGGGCCTGCTCGTCGGGTACGTGGCCGAGCCGTTCATCGGCGAGGCGCTCGGCGCCCTGCTCGGCGGGGCCGGCGTGCCGACCGCGCTCGGCATCACGATCGGCACCGTGCTCGCCCTGGCGCTCGCCACGGTGGTGCAGATGATCTTCGGCGAGCTGTTCCCCAAGAACCTCGCGATCGCCAACCCCGAACCGCTCGCGCGGGCTCTGGCGCGTTCCACCCAGGTGTACCTCGCGGCGTTCGGATGGCTCATCGCCCTGTTCGACGCTGCGTCCAACGCAGTCCTCCGGGTGATCCGGGTCGAACCCGTGCACGACGTCGACATCAGCGCGACCGCCGAGGACCTCGAGCACATCATCGACGACTCGCGCGCGAGCGGCGACCTGCCCGAGGAGCTCTCGATCCTCCTCGACCGCATCCTCGACTTCCCCGACCGCGACGTCGAGCACGCGATGGTCCCGCGCGTGCGGGTCGACGTGGTCGAACCCGAGACGACGATCGCCGAGATGCGCGTCCGCATGTCGAGCGGGCACACGCGCTATCCCGTGATCGGCGAGCGCGAGGAACCCGTCGGCGTGGTGCACCTCGCCGACGTGCTCGCGGTGGAGCCCCACGACACGCGGCCGGTCACGGCCATCATGCGGGCGCCCCTGGTCGTGCCGACCCTCATGCCGCTGCCCGACGCCCTCGGGCAGCTCACCGACACGCGCAACGAGCTCGCGTGCGTCATCGACGAGTACGGCGGGTTCAGCGGCGTCGTCACGATCGAGGACCTCGCGGAGGAGCTCGTCGGCGAGATCAGCGACGAGCACGATACGCCCCTCGGCGTCGGCGCCGAGCTCGACGCCGACGGCGCGTGGGTCATGGACGGCGACATGCACATCGACGAGGTCGAGCGGATCATCGACCGCGACCTGCCCCGCGGCGACTACGAGACCATGTCGGGCCTCATCATCGCGCAGGGCGGCAGTCTCCCCGCGATCGGCGAGACCCTCGAGGTCGAACTGCCCGCGAGGGGCGCCGACCTCGCCGAGGACGAGCCGGAGCGCCGGCACCTGCTCATCGAGGTGGCCGAGGTCGACCGGCACGTTCCGAGCGTGGTGCGCGTCCGGGTGGTCGAGCACGACGCGACCGCGGCGGATGCCGCCGAGCCGGGCGCCGCCGGCGACCCCGGCTCCGCCGAGCAGTCCGCCGACCGGGAGGAGCGCCGATGAACGCGTGGGCCGTCGCCGCGACCACGATCGCGCTCATCGCGCTCAGCGCGTTCTTCGTCGTCATCGAGTTCGCGCTCATGGGCGCGCGACGCCACCGCCTCGAGCAGGATGCCGCCGACAGCCGCTCGGCCCGTGCGGCGCTGCGCGGCATGAACGAGCTGACGATCATGCTCGCCGGCGCGCAGCTCGGCATCACGGCGGCCACGTTCGCGCTGGGCGCGGTGACCAAGCCCGCGGTCGACGGGTGGCTCGGCCCGGTGTTCGTCTCGTGGGGCCTGCCCGAGTGGCTCGCGGGCGGCGCGGCGTTCGCGCTGTCGCTGCTGTTCGTGACGTTCCTCCACCTCGTGATCGGCGAGATGGCGCCGAAGTCGTGGGCGATCTCGCATCCCGAACTCGCCGCGAAGGCGATCGGACTGCCGTCGCGCGCGTTCATCTGGCTCTTCCGGCCGTTCCTCGTCTGGGTGAACCGTTTCGCGAACCGCCTCGTCGCACGCACGGGAGTCGAGCCCGTCGACCGGGCCGCCGTGGGCGGTCGGGATGCCGACACCATCCGGCACCTCGTCGAGCACTCCACCCAGGTCGGCGTGCTCGAACCCGAGCTCCGGACGCAGATCACCGAGGTGATCGGCCTGCAGGAGCTGACCGTCGAGGAGATCACGACGCCGAACACCGAGCCGACCGCCGTCGCACGCGACGCCACCGTGGCCGACGTGCGCGCCGCGGCGCTGGCGTCCGGCCACCTCCGCATCCTCATGCGGGACGCGGACGGTCGCATGGCGACGGTCGTGCACGTGCGAGACACACTGCAGGCGTCGGATGCCACGCGCGCGGACACCTTCGCACGCCCGGCCTTCCGGGTCGACGTCTCGACTCCCGTCTACGAGCTCCTGCGGCAGATGCGCGAGCAGCGCGTTCAGCTCGCCGTCGTCGAGCGCGATGGCCGGCTGCTCGGGATCGTCACGCTCACCGACGTGGTGCGGCGGGTGCTCCCCGAGGCGACGAGCGCGAGTCCGGCAGGAGCGGGCGGCGCCTCCGACTAGGCGCGGCAGGTTGCGGGTCAGCCGCCGAGTGCCGCCATTCCCCCCGCGATCAGCCCGACGCCGGCGGTGATGAGCGCCGCGGTGAGCGAGAGCACGCCGACCCAGAGCAGCACGATGAGCCGATTCGGCCGCTCGGGATCCTTCCCGAGCACGGAGAGGAAGAACCCGGCCGGCATGAGGATCGCGGCGATCGGCACGCCGAGCCGCGCGAGCCAGAGCCAGAAGCCGTCGAGCGCGGCGTGGTCGATCACGGAGAGGATCGCGACCGACAGCACGAGGAGCACCGCGGCATGCGCGTGGCCTGCGCGGAAGAAGCCCTGCTGCAGGCGGTTCACCGGCACGTGGCCGCGTACGACCCGAGTGAGGAAGTAGCCGCCGCTCTCGACCGTGACGAGGGCGAGCAGCAGGATGCCGATGAGGATGAGGTCGTTCGGGGACGGCATGGGCGGTCCTTCCGGGTGATGTGATTGGATAGCTTGACTCTCCAATATTAGAGAGTTGCACTATCTAATGCAAGGAGCCGGCATGCGCATCTCGTCCCTCGCCGCCGAGGCGGGGCTTCCGCTCGCCACCGTGAAGTTCTACCTGCGCGAGGGCCTCCTGCACCCCGGGCTCGCGAGCTCCGCCACGCAGGCGAGCTACGACGAGTCGCACCTGCATCGTCTCCGCGTCATCCGGGCGCTCACCGGCGCGGTCGGCCTGAGCGTCCAGCAGACCCGCACCATCCTCGGCCTCATCGACGACCCCGGCGCCGATCTCTACTCCACCCTCGGCCGCGCGGTCAGCGCCCTCCCACCCGCCGTGCGCGAGGCATCCGGCGACGACGACCCCCACCCCCGGGCGCGGGCCGCCCTCGAGGCGCTCGGCCAGGTCTACGACCCGCGCTACGCCGCCGTCGCCCAGCTCGAGTCCGCGCTCGAGGCGGCCGAGGCCGCCGGCATGCCGATCAGCGCCGAGCGCCTGCTCGAGTACGGGCGGCGGCTCCACGAGATCGCCGCGTTCGACCTCGAGCGGATGCCTCGCGAGCCCCACGCGGCCGTCGAGTACACGGTGCTCGGCACCGCCCTCTACGAGCCGGTCATCCTCGCGCTTCGACGCCTCGCCCACCAGGACATCGCCGCTCGCGGCCTCCGCGGCGAAGGGGGAGCGCCCGAGCCGAGGTGACGGATGCCGCAGCGGCATCCGTCGACACACCGCACTCTCGGCGGGAGGTCGTAGTCTCATCTCACCGCCCGCCTTCCGAGAGGAGTCCGCCTGCCATGAGCAGCTCCACCACCACCAGCGCCACCGACCTGGACGTCTTCGACCGCCGCGAATCGGAGGTGCGCGGGTACGTCCGCGCGTTCCCGACGGTGTTCGACCGGGCGACGGGCTCGACGCTCGTCGACGCCGACGGGCGCGAGTACCTCGACTTCTTCGCCGGCGCGGGCGTGCTGAACTACGGGCACAACAACCCGGCGTTCACGCGGGCGCTCATCGAGTACCTCGAGCGCGACGGCATCATCCACGGCCTCGACATGGCCACGTCCGCGAAGCGGGCGTTCATCGAGGCGTTCGAGCGGCTCGTGCTCGAGCCGCGCGGCCTCGACCACAAGCTGCAGTTCACCGGCCCGACCGGCGCGAACGCCGTCGAGGCGGCGCTGAAGGTGGCCCGCCAGGCGACCGGCCGGTCGCTCGTGGTGGCGTTCACGAACGGCTTCCACGGGCTGAGCATGGGCGCCCTCGCGGCGACCGGCAACAGCCACTACCGCGAGGCGGCGGGCGTGGGACTCGACGACATCGCGCGCCTGCCGTTCGACGGCTACCTGGGGGCGGAGGTCGACACCCTCGACCTGTTCGAGAAGATGCTCGACGACCCGGGCTCGGGGCTCGACCGTCCCGCCGCCGTGATCGTCGAGGCGGTGCAGGGCGAGGGCGGCATCAACGTCGCCCGCGTCGAGTGGCTCCAGCGCCTGCGCACGATCACCGAGGCGCGCGGCATCCTGCTCATCCTCGACGAGATCCAGGCCGGCGTCGGCCGCACCGGGAGGTTCTTCGCGTTCGAGCACGCGGGCATCGTGCCCGACATCGTGACCGTGTCGAAGTCGATCTCGGGGTCGGGCCTGCCGATGTCGCTCGTGCTGCTCCGTCCCGAGGTCGACGTCTGGAAGCCGGGCGCCCACACGGGCACGTTCCGCGGCAACAACCTCGCGTTCGTGTCGGCGCGCGTGGCACTCGAGACGTACTGGGCGGATGCCGCCTTCGCCGAGGCCGTCACGGCCAAGGGCGAGCTGCTGCGCGCCGAGCTCGAGCGGATCGCGGCCGAGCACCCGGACCAGGGCTTCGTCGTGCGCGGGCGCGGCCTCATGATGGGCATCGCCTGCGACTCGGACCGCACGCTCGCCGGGCGCGTCTCGAAGGCCGCCTTCGAGCGCGGCCTCGTGATCGAGACGTCGGGCGCCCACGACGAGGTGCTGAAGTTCCTCCCCGCGCTCACGATCACCGAAGACGAGATGCGTCGCGGCCTCGAGATCGTGCGCGAGAGCCTCGCGGCGGTGCTCGCCGGCTAGCGCCCGCGCCCGCCGTCCGGACGGCCGCACCTCAGGCGGGTCGCACCGGCTGGCGCAGGACGGTGCGGAGCTTCTCGGGCGCCGTGCGTCGCGCATCGCTGAGGTACACCTCGTGGTGCGCCCCGTTGAAGGTGAGCCCTCGCTGCGGCATCCACTCGTCGTGGAGGCGCGCGAGCGTCGGCGCCTCGTCGTCGTACGGACCGACGTGGAGGATCTGTGCCGACCGTCCCTCATGCAGGTGGTGGAGGCGAAGCAGGTCGAGTGCGGGGTTCGGCGACTTCGCGCGCGCGGTGGCGATCGCGGCCGCGACGGCGTCCTGGTCGATCCAGTCGGGCTGGACGATCAGCATCGTCCAGTCCCATGCGCTCTTGTCGCGCGCGACGAAGGCGCGCGGATCGTCGGCCCACCAGAGCCCCTCCAGCGGCGCGACGACGAAGTCGCGACCGAGTGCGCGCTTGCTGGCGAACTTCACCGCGTACGCGACGCCGAACAGGGCCTCGACCGCCTCGCGATAGGACGCCTCGGTATTGGGATCTCCGTGTCCGTCGACCGCGAGACAGCGCATCGGCGGCACGTCGACGACCGCCCACTCCTTCGCCGACGGCGCGTACAGCTCGGCGTGCGCGCGCTTGAGGTCGTACTTCGCGTTCCCGGGGCCGGTCATGGCGCGAGCGTACGCCGATGGCCGGTCAGCTCGTGACCGGATCGACGCCCGCGTGGCATCCGTGGCGCCGGCGGCGGCAGAAGGTCAGAGCTCCTCGGCGATCTCCTTGATCGCGGCGAGGCGGCGGTCCCACTCGGCCCCGATGGCGTCGAGCCGTCGCGCGGTGTCGCTCAGCTGCGAGCCGATGACCCGGTAGCGCACCTCGCGGCCGACGCGTACGGGCTCCACGAGGCCGACCTCCTGCAGCACGGCGAGGTGCTTCGCGATCGCCTGCCGCGTCACCGGCAGGCGCCCGGCGAGGGCCGACGCCGACGCGTCGCCCTCGCCGAGTGCCGCCAGGATGCTCCACCGGGTCTCGTCGCCGAGTGCGGCGAACACCGGGACCAGCGTCCCCGTGGTCACGCGGCGCCCTCGGCGCCCCGGGCGCCCTCGAGCAGGGCGACGAGCTTGTCGAGCTCCGAGACCCAGCCCTCGCCGTGGGAGGCCATGTTCTCGGCCGGGTCGGAGGTGAGCTCGAACCCGGTCTCGACGACGGTGAGCTGCGTGCCGTCCGTCACCGTCTCGAGCGTGAACGTGAAGACCGTCGAGGTCTCCTCGTCGACCGCGTCGGGCAGCCGGCCGAGCGCGTCGTCGTTGCCCCAGCGGTACGACACGGTGTGCGGGGCGTCCATCGCCTCGACGCGGATGGGCACCGCGCCGTAGTCGGGGAACGTCATGGTGCCCTGCGCGCCGGGACCCGCACCGTCGAGCACGGTTCGCCCGAACCACCTCGAGATGTGCTCGGGCTCGGTGGCGGCGCGCCACACCGCCTCGATGGGCGCGGCGATGCGGATCGTGCGGCGCACGGTGTACGTGCCCTCGTCGATGACGGATGCCGGGTTGTCGGTCATGGTCACGATGATCTCTCCTTGTTCGAATGCGGGATATCTGCAACCCCATAGTTGCACCTATCCTACGGGACGCGCAACCCCGTGGTTGCAGAAGCTCCACGTCGCAGCGCGGCCCGGCATCAGCCTCCGTGGCTCTGCAGGAACGCCAGCACCGCCGCGACCCGCCGATGCACCCCCGTCTCGGGAAGGCGCAGCTTGGTGAAGATCGCGTTCACGTGCTTCTCCACGGTCGACGTCGACAGGAACAACGCCTGCTCGATGCCCGCGTTCGTCTTGCCGGCCGCCATCTCGCGCAGCACCTCGAGCTCGCGCGGCGACAGCGCCGCGAGCGGGCTGGACGCGGTGGCGCTCCGACGCCGGACGAGCGTGTCGACGATCTGCGGGTCGATCACCGAGCCGCCCGCCCGCACCTCGCGCAGCGCGTGCACGAGGTCCTCGAGGTCGCCGATGCGGTCCTTCAGCAGATATCCGAGGCCGGACGAGCCGTCGGCGAACAGGGCCAGCGCGTAGCTCTCGTCCGCATGCTGCGAGAGCACGACGACGCCGGTCTCCGGATGGGCGGCGCGGATAACGCGGGCCGCCTCGATGCCCTCCATGTGGTGTCCAGGCGGCATCCGGATGTCGGTGAGCACGACGTCGGGCGACATGCGGCGCACCGCATCGAGCAGTTCGGTCGCGTTGCCGGTGCCGGCGACGACGTCGATCTCGCCCGAGTCCTCGAGCAGCCGCCGCACACCCTCGCGCACGAGGTAGTTGTCCTCGGCGATGACGACGCGAAGCGTCCGCTGGTCATCCACCGGGTTCACCCACCGGCAACTCGACCAGCACGGTGGTGCCGGTCGGCTCGTTCGGCGCGACCCTCAGGGTGCCGCGGAGAGCGGCGACCCGGTCGCGGATGTTCGCGAGCCCGCCGCTCGACACCGACGCCGGGGCTATCTCCCCCATGCCGCATCCGTCGTCGCTGATCGCGATGCGCAGGTGCCCGTTGCGGCGCGCGAGTCCGACCGATGCACGACTCGCGTGCGCGTGCTTGGCGGTGTTCGCGAGCGCCTCACGGACGACGTAGTACGCCGTGGTCTCCACGTCGCCGGGGAACCGCTCCGTGCGCATCCGGTCGTCGGCCTCGACCGTCAGCGGGATCGGGTACCTGGCCACGCCCGACTCGACCGCTGCGACGAGCCCGTTGTCGCTCAGCACGGGCGGGTGGATGCCGCGGGCGAGCTCGCGGAGGTCGTTGAGCGTCTCCCGCGCCTGGTCCTGCAGTTCCTCGAGCTCGGCCGGCGCGAGCTCGCCGCGCTGCAGCCGGTTCCGGGCGAGGCGCAGCCCCGCGATCTGCGCGACGACGTCCTGCTGGATGCCGTCGTGCAGGTCGCGCTCGAGGCGCCGGCGCTCCTCGTCCTGCGCCGCGACCAGCCGCTCGCGCGAGGCGGTCAGCTCGTCGAGCTGCGCGGCGAGCTGTGCGGTCAGGTGCACGTTGGCGACGGATGCCGCGGCCTGGCCCGCGAACGTGCGCAACAGCGTCCGCTCCGCCTCGCCGTACTCGCCGCGATGGCGGGGACCGACCTCGATGCGCCCGAGCGACTCGTCGCCGTGGACCAGATCGCACGACTCGACGGGTGTGACGACGTCCGGCGCGTCGACCGAGGCCCCCGCGTCGCCGGCGACCGCCGCCGTCGTCGCCCCCGCCGCGTCATCCGTCGACGACAACCGGATGCGCACCCAGGACGCGTCGAGCCCCTCGCGCACCGCCGCCGCCAGCCGGTCGAGCAGCTGCCGTGCGTCGACGGCCTGCTCGAGCTGCGCGCCCAGCTCGCTCAGCATGGCGAACTGGCGATCGCGGTCGCCGAAGAGCGCGCGGTGGAGGCGCCGCTGCATCCACCCGCGCACGGGCAGCAGCACGACCGCGAGGAGCGTCGTCAGCAGGATCGCGGGCACGACGCGGAGCGGCGGCGCGAGCAGGATCGCCGGGGTCGCGACGGCCGCGGCGTAGACGATCGTGATGAGGAGGTTCGATGACGTCTCCACGAGCCGGCCGCGGTCACCGGCTTCGATGTCGAAGGCTCCGTACCGGAGCACGCCGTGGATCGCCGCGACCGGCACCGCGATGAGCGACGCGTACACCAGGAGTTCGATACCCCAGACGTCGGGAATGAGCGACCAGAGCGCGAAGGCGACCATGCTGGCGGAGACGGTGAGCGCCATGACGCGCGTGCGCCTTCGCACCTCGGGTGGGCCGAGGACGGCCCGGTAGGCGAGCACGCCGAGCGCGACGACCACCGCCGCCCACGGGGTCACCACGACGGACTGGACGAACGGCTCCGCCCAGGCGAGCCACGGCACCGCATACGGGTTGGGGATCGCGTCGCCGCTGATCCCGATGTAGGGCGACATCACGACGTGCGGGATCGTGAGGAGCGTGAGCGGCCCGGCGAGCATCGGCACCCAGGCGAAGGCGACCGCGATCCGCTGCCAGCGCCGCTCCGGCACGCCGTCGGGGAACGTCGCGAACACGATGAGCAGCGCCGACGTGGCGGCCGCGTCGGCCGTGAGGCCGAGCACGTTGAAGAGCGGGAACCAGGGCTCGGCGAGGATCTCGACGTTGCGCTGCACGATCGTCTCGTACGCCGACCCGGCGAGCATGCTGGTTCCCGCGAGCGCGACGAGCACCGCCGTGCGGGCCGACGACACGGTGAGCAGCCACATGCCGAACACGAACAGCGGCAGTGCCCCGAGCAACGGCCAGGCGAGCCCGTGGTCGGCGTTCGCGTCGAGGAATCCCCTGATGACGACGACGTAGACGAGGGACGCGACCCCGATCGGGCCGAGCGTCGCGAGCCACACCCACCTGCGATCCACGCTCCCATGGTCCTCCTGTCGGAGCGCTCGTGCGAGGGGGTCTCCCCCGACGTCCCTTAGCGGCTGGCCCCCATGGGGCATGCGGCGCGCTGCCATCCGACGTCGGGTCTGCCGTGTTCCGGCGCCGGCGCACGTCCGCGAGGGTGTCGGGCGAACGGATGCCGCGACACGGCGCCGCACGAACAGGGAGTCACATCATGCGCAAGATCTACCGGGGCATCGCCTGGACCGTCGCCGGGGGCGTCGTCGTCCAGGCCGCCGCCATCGCGTTCGCGTTCGGCGGCATGCTCAACCTCGTGTCCGAGGGCGGCGTCGTCGACAAGGCACTCCTCGAGTCCTTCCAGGCCGGCGGCGTCGGCGAGCTCGGCTTCCTGATCCACGGTCTCGTGGGCGGGGTCGTCATCCCGCTCCTCGCGTTCGCGCTGTTCGTCGTCTCCTTCTTCGTGCGGATGCGCGGAGCGAGGATGTGGGCGGCGATCGTGTTCGGCCTGGTCGCACTGCAGGTGACGCTGGGCTTCTCGATCACCGACGTGCCGTACCTCGGCCTGATCCACGGTGCCAACGCGCTGGCGATCGTCGCCGCGGGGTCGATCGCGGCGCTGCGCACGCGGCGGATGCCGCAGGCGGGCTCGCGCGCGGTCGCGACGGACGCGACCATCGAGGAGGCGAGCTCCGATGCCGTCGCGACGTGAGCTGGTCCGGCGGGCCGCCGTCGCCGTCGCGGTCGTCACCGCGGTCGGCGCCGGCGCGCTCGCGTGGAGCTCCACGCTGCTCGGCGAGTACTCGGTGATGGACATGGGGGCCGGTCACCCGGTGCACGCGCACGGGGGCTCGGACGTCGCGGTCACGTCGCTGGCCGCCGACCCCGACCGCCCGGCCGACGTGCGCGTCGAGTTCACCGCCCGGCAGGAGACGATCGACGTGCCCGGCGGCCGCTCGATCGAGGGGTTCACCGTGAACGGCACGTCGCCGGGGCCGGAGCTGCGCGCGCGGCAGGGCGACCTCGTCGAGGTGGTGTTCGCGAACGAGTCGGTGTCGGACGGCGCGACGCTGCACTGGCACGGCATCGACGTGCCGAACGCGGCCGACGGCGTCGCGGGCATCACGCAGGACGCCGTGCCCGTCGGCGGCCGTCACGTGTACCGGTTCGAGGCGACGGATGCCGGGACGTACTGGTACCACTCGCACCAGGTGTCGCACGACCAGGTCGTGCGCGGCCTGCTCGGCGCGATCGTGATCGAGCCGGCATCGGATGCCTCGCCCGACCCGGCCGACGCCGAGTTCACCGCGCTCCTGCACGTCTACGGCGGGCAGCACACGCTGAACGGCCGCGTCGAGGACGCGCGTGTCGACGCCGAGAGCGGTTCGACCGTGCGCATCCGCGTGGTCAACACCGACCAGGGCACCGCGGCAGTGTGGTCGTCCACGCCGTACCGGGTCGTCGCGGTCGACGGCCACGACGTGACCGGGCCCACCGACGTCGACGGGCAGCGGCTCCTCATCCCGGCCGGCGGGCGAGCGGACGTCGCGGTACGGGCGCCCGCGGACGGCGTCGCGCGCCTGCACGTGGGCGGTGCTCGCAGCATCGTCATCGGCGACCCCTCGGCCCCCGAGGCATCCGCCCCCCGCGCATCGCAGCCGAAGGACACCCTCGACCTGCTCGCGTACGGCACGCCGGACCCGGACTCGCCCGACTTCGACCCGAGCGTTCCCGACCGTTCATACGACTACGTGATCGCCCGCCGGTTCGGACTCATCGACGGCCGGCCCGGCAACTTCTGGACCATCAACGGCCGCATGTTCCCCGACGTGCCGATGTTCCACGTGCGCGAGGGCGACGTCGTCGCGATGCGCCTGCGGAACGACTCGGGCGACGTGCACCCGATGCACCTGCACGGTCACCACGTCATCGTGCTCGCGCGGGACGGCGTCACGGCATCCGGCAGCCCCTGGATCGTGGACTCGCTCGACGTGCGTCCCGGCGAGTCGTACGAGATCGCATTCCTCGCCGACAACCCCGGGATCTGGAGCGACCACTGCCACACGCTCCCGCACGCGGTCGACGGACTCATCGCCCACGTGATGTACGAGGGCGTGACCACGCCGTTCACGATCGACGGCGCGGCGGGCAACCGGCCGGAGTGACCCCATCCGTTCCGGCGCGCGCTCCGAACTCCCAACGACCGCCATCACGGCGCAGTCACGGGCGCGATCCGGCGCCCGCCGTACGAGGGAGTACTCGATGAAGATCGCAACACGAACCGCGGCCGCCACGCTGGTGAGCCTCGCCCTGGTCGCCGGCGGCGCGAGCGCCGCGCACGCCGGCCACGACGCGAACCCGTCCGAGAAGGTCGCCAGCTACGGCTACGCGCTGAACGCGGTGCAGCCGGCCGACGTGCCCGGGAGCGGCGCGAGCGGCAAGACCCGCGTGAAGGCCCTGCCGAACGGCAAGCTCCAGGTCACGGTCGAGGCGTGGGGCCTGTCGCCGAACCTGCCCCATGCGATGCACCTGCACGGCGTGCCCGGAGCGGCGACCGACATGGGTTGCCCGGGACCCGCCCAGGCCGGCGACGACGGCGTCGTCACCGTGCTCGACGGCGCGCCGTTCTACGGCGGCATCCTGACGTCGCTCACGTCGACCGGAGACGTGTCGCCCGCAAGCGCGCTCGCCCTCGACCGCTTCGCGGTCGCCGACGAGAGCGGATACCTGCACTACGAGCGCACGTTCACCGACGTGCCCGGCTACACCGACGCCGGCACGGTGCAGGTGGTCGTGCACGGCATCGACTTCGACCGCAACGGCATGTACGCGTTCAACCCCGAGGACCCGTTCGCGAGCCGATCGTCCTCGCTCGGCGCGGCGATCCCGCTCGAGGCGACCGTGCCCGTGCTGTGCGGGGGCATCGCGAACTGACCCGCAGTCCCGCTCGATCGATGACGGATGCCGCCGCGGCCCGGGCCCGGCGGCATCCGCGCGTCTGCGCGCCGACGCTGCCACACTGGGCGGCATGTCCGACGCACCCGTGGACCATGCCGCCGCGCACGCCCTCTGGGAGGCCTCCCGCGCCGCCCGGCCCGACCGCGCGACCGACCCCGAGCCGCCGTCGGTCGAGGTGTTCGGCGACCACCCCGCGCTCACCGACGAGCCCGTCAGAGGTCGTCGTATCAGCTCGGCACGAGCCGCTCGCTCGCATGCCCGGGTCCGTCGGGCCGCCGGAGCCTGGCGGTCTCGCTTCTGAAGTAGGCGACCACCTCGTCGTCGACGACCTCGTCGTACGCGCTCTCCTCGGCGTCCGCGATCAGCTGGCTGGCCGGGCCGACGAGGATCTTCGAGCGTCCGAGCGACCCGTCGTCCTCGCGCGTCGGGATCTCGACCGTGGCGGAGGCTCCGATCTTCGCGAGCGCCTGCGCGTACTCGAGCAGCGCTCCCGCGATCTCCGTCCCCGTGAGGACGGAGTCGCCTGCATAGTGAATCCGATCCATCCTCCATGAGTACGCCGGACGGCGGGTCGGCGCCATGGGGTTGACGGGCGCCCGAAACGCGACAAGCACCGCCGCTCCCGGCCGGCCGTACGACGACGTCGGCCGGGTGCCGCACCTCCGCTACGCCACTCGCCGCAGGAACCGCAGCACGGAACCGTTCGCCTCGACGATGAGCGGCTCCAGGGCGGCGTTGAAGGCCGCGCCGTGCGGTTGGGCGAGATGCTCGGCGAAGGCCGCGGCGTCGCGGTACGCCTCGACGACGACGAACCGGCTTCCGACCTCCGTCCAGGCCGCGTCGGCCTCGGCGACGGCAGGCGGATCGGCGATGACGTACGAGTCGAAGACGAGACAGCCCGGTTCCGCCCGCACCGCGGAGGTGAGGTCGCGCAGCAACGACTCCACCTCCGCCTCCTTGCCCGGCAGCGCGGTGAACTCGGCGACGAGTTCCACCGTGGTCGAGGTCTGGGTCATGCTCATGCGCGGCTCGCTCCCGTCATGATCGCCACAGCGTCGGTCATGGAGTGCGACTGCGGCGTGATCGTCGCCGCGCGCTTGCCGAGGCGTTGGATGTGGATCCGGTCGGCGACCTCGAAGACATGGGGCATGTTGTGCGAGATGAGGATGACCGGAATCCCTCGATCGCGCAGGCTCAGGATCAGCTCGAGCACCTGGTTCGACTCGCGCACGCCGAGCGCCGCCGTCGGCTCGTCCAGGACCACGACCTTCGATCCGAACGCCGCCGCACGCGCAACCGCCACCGCCTGCCGCTGTCCGCCCGAGAGGTTCTCGACCGGGACCGTGACGTCCTGCAGTGTCGAGATGCCGAGTGAGGTGAGCTCGTCCCTCGCGCGCTGCCGCATGCCCTTCTGGTCGACCATGCGGAACACCGAGCCGAGGACGCCCCTCCGACGCACCTCCCGCCCGAGGAAGAGATTCGCGGCGACATCCAGTGCGGGCGACACCGCGAGGCCCTGGTAGACCGTCTCGATCCCCGCCGCGCGGGCGTCCTGCGGGCGCTTGAAGTGCACCGGCTCGCCCTCGAGCCAGATCTGGCCCTCGTCGGGGATCTATGCGCCGGTCAGGCACTTGATGAGGGTCGACTTGCCTGCGCCGTTGTCGCCGATGACGGCGAGCACCTCGCCCGGGTACAGCTCGAGGCTCACGCCGTCGAGGCCGACGACCCGCCCGAAGGTCTTGACGAGGCGCCGCGCGCGGAGGATCGGCGTGCGGTCATCCGCCGCAGCCTCCTCCTGCTCGACGGTCGTGCCGGGGAGTTCGTGGGGGGTCATGCGCGTACCTTCCTGATCCACTGGTCGACCGAGACCGCGATGATGATGAGCACGCCGACGGCGAAGGTCTGCCAGAGCACGTCGAGCCCGGCGAGCGCGAGGCCGTTGCGGAACACGCCCACGATGAGCGCGCCGAGGAGCGTGCCCCAGACCATCCCGCGACCGCCGAACAGGCTGGTGCCGCCGATCACGACGGCGGTGATGGAGTCGAGGTTGAGATCGGCGCCCGCGTTCGGCGATGCGGCGTTGGATCGGCCGATCTGGATCCACGCGCCGAGGGCGATGATCGCCCCTGCCGCGAGGTAGACGCTCATCAGCACCCTGTTGACGCTGATGCCCGCGAGGCGCGCGGACTCCCGGTCGTCGCCGACCGCGTACACGTGCCGGCCCCAGGCTGTCTTCTGGAGGATGAACGCGACCGCCACGTAGAGCAGCAGCATCATCACGACGCCCACGGTGAAGTTCACCCCGAACACCGGGAACGTCGCCCCGGTCCAGGTGAGCAGCTCGGGCATCTCGCGCCCGCGCACCGTCGCCCCGCCCGAGTACAGCAGGGTGAGCGCCAGGAAGATGCTCAACGTGCCGAGCGTCACGATGAACGGCGGCAGCTTCAGGCGCGTGACGAGCGCACCGTTGAGGGCGCCCGCGGCGAGGCCGACGACCAGTCCGGCCGCGAGGCCGAGCACGGCGGGCAGGCCGGCCTGCACCGTGGACTGGGCGATGACCATCGAGGTCAGCACCATCACGGCACCGACCGAGAGATCGATGCCGGCCGTGAGGATGATGAGGGTCTGCGCGACGGCGAGCGTGCCGACGACCGCGACCTGCTGGGTGATGAGCGACAGGTTCGCGGGATTGAGGAATCGCTCGTTGAGCAGGCCGAACACGATCACGGCCACCACGAGCACGATCGCCGGGCTGATCGCAGGGTAACGGTGCAGGGTGTTCCGGATGCGGCTGAGCGGGGTGGTTCGGTCGAGGAACTCCTCGGCCAGGTCGAGCGCCGCGGTGGGCGGCTCGGTCGTGTGCTGAGTCACGTGGGCTCCGTTCGGAAGTGGTCGGGATGAGGCCGGTCGACCGGCGTGACGGTGCGAGCACGGATGCCGGGGGCGCTCCGTGTCGGCTCGCACCGTCACGCGGTCACCGGGTCAGCCCCAGCAGATCTCGCTCGCCTCGGCGGTGTCGATCGAGTCGACTCCGTCCTGCGGCTCGTCGGTCACGAGCGCCACGCCCGTGTTGAAGAAGTCGAGGCCCTCGCTCACCTCGGGGGTCTCGCCGGTCGTGACGAGGTCGTGGATCGCCTGGATTCCCAGCTCGGCCATCTTCAGCGGGTACTGCTGGCTCGTCGCGCCGATGATCCCCTCCGTCACGGCGTCGATGCCGGCGCAGCCGCCGTCGACGGAGACCACGATGAGGCCGTCGGTGCCGCCTGCGGCCTTGAACGCCTCGTACGCGCCGTACGCAGCGGGCTCGTTGATGGTGTACACGACGTTGATGTCGGAGTTCTGCGACAGCAGCGTCTCGGCGGCGGTGCGACCGCCGTCCTCGGCGCCCTGCGACGCCTCGTTGCCGACGATCTCGTATTCGCCGCCCGAGTACTCTCCCGTGGGCGACTCGTCGCCGTTCCTGGTCTCGTCGGCGAGGTCGATGCCCATTCCGTCGAGGAAGCCCTGGTCACGTGCGACGTCGACCGAGACGATCTTGTCGTCGAAGAGGTCGATCATGGCGATCGTCGCCTTCTCGCCGTCGAGCTTGGCGGCGGCCCACCGGCCGATCTCCTGACCGGCGAGATAGTTGTCGGTGGCGAACGTGATGTCCACCGATTCGGGGTCGCCGGGCGGGGTGTCGAGCGCGATGACGTAGAGGCCTGCGTCGCGGGCCTTGACGAGGGCGTCCTCCACGGCTGGACCGTTCGGCGTGATGAGGATGCCGGCGTCGCCCCGGGAGATCGCGTTCTCGATCGCCTGGATCTGGGTGTCCTCGTCGCCGTCCTCGCGGCCGGCCGCGAGCGTCAGCTCGATGTCGAGTTCGTCGGCGATCTCCTCGGCACCCTGCTGCATGGCGACGAAGAACGGGTTCGTGTCGGTCTTGGTGATGAGCGAGACGCTGATGGCCTCCTCCTCCGCGCCGCTCGCGCTCTGGCCGGAACCGCCCGACGACGCGCATCCGGTGAAGACGAGCGCTGCGGTCGCGGTGAGCGAGCCGGCGACGACCAGTCGACGGCGGATCGCGCCCGTGCTTGCGTGATTCATCGGTGAATCTCCTCCTGGGTTCGGGGCATCGTCACCCTTGCTGACAACGATGTCACGGTAGGTCTAGTGCATCGTCGTGTGTATAGTCAAGACCATCCCTGTCGATGGAGATTCAAACGTGACACCGTTGTCAAATGGCGGTGCGGCGCCCGAGGCGGCCCGCGCCCGGCCGACCATGCGGCACGTCGCCGCGCTCGCGGGCGTCGGCGTGAAGACCGTCTCGCGCGTCATCAACGGCGAGCCCAACGTCTCCCCCGCCACCACCGCGAAGGTGCTGGCCGCGGCGCGCACCCTGGACTACGAGCCCGACCTGCACGCGGGGAACCTCAGGCGGTCCGATGGCCGGTCGCGCACGCTCGGCCTGCTCGTCGGCAGCGTCGACAACCCCTTCGCCGGCGCCGTGCACCGGGCGGTCGAAGACGTGGCCCTCGGGAGGGGCGTCGCGGTGTTCGCCTCCAGCCTCGACGACGACCCGGCACGCGAGCAGGCGGCGGTCTCGGCGTTCCTCCGTCGCCGCGTCGACGGCCTCATCCTGACCACGGTGTCCGAGAGCCAGGCGTACCTGGCGCCGGAGCTGCGACGCGGCACGCCCGTGGTCTTCGTCGACCGTGAGCCTGCCGGAGTGACCTCCGACACCGTGGTCAGCGACAACCGGGAGGGCGCCGCCCTGGCCACCCGGCACCTGCTCGAGCGCGGGCACCGCCGGCTCGCGTACCTCGGCGACCGTTCGACCATCCGCACCGCCCAGGAGCGCCGACGCGGGTTCCTCGAGGAGCTCGGATCGGCCGGCGTCGCGACCCGCGAGATCCCCGTCGTAGAGGACCTGCACGACGAGGCCGCCGCCCAGCGCGCCGCGGTCGATCTCTTCAGCCGCCCCGACGCGCCCACGGCGATCTTCTCCAGCCAGAACCTCGTCACGATCGGCGTGATCCGGGCGCTCCGCGAACTCGGCCGGCATCGCGACACCGCGCTCGTCGGGTTCGACGACGTGCCGCTCGCCGACCTGCTCGAGCCGGGCGTCACCGTCGTCGCCCAGAACCCGCAGGAGATCGGCCGGATCGCCGCGGAGCGCGTCTTCGCGCGCCTCGACGGCGACGATTCCCCGGCCGCACGCACTGTCGTGCCGACACGCCTCATCGCGCGCGGCTCCGGCGAGATCGAGCCCCGACCGGAAGGATGACCTTGTCGCCCACCACCCCCGCTGCCAGCCGGATCGTCGTCGTCGGCGACGCCCTGATCGACGAACTCCGCGACCCGAGCGGCTCGCGCGAGTTCGTCGGGGGCGCCGCATTGAACGTCGCCGTGGGACTCGCCGTGCTCGGTCACCGCCCGACACTGATCGCGATGCTGGGCGATGACGAGCCGGCGAGCCGCATCCGGGCCTTCCTGGCCGACCACGGCGTGCGCCTCGTCGAGAGTCCGTCGGCGCACGGCACCTCTCGGGCGATCTCCGACCGCACCGATGGCGAGCCCCGCTACGAGTTCAACGAGGCGGCGAAGCAGCGCGGCATCCGCTTCGATGCCGCGACGCGCGCGGCGCTCGACGAGGCCGACCTCGTGGTCGTGAGCTGCTTCCCGTTCGACTTCGCAGAGCAGTACCGCGAGCTCGTCGACGCGATCGTGCGGCCCGAGGAGCGGGTCATCGTCGACGGGAATCCGCGCTCGGGCATGCTCGCCGATCGTGCCGGGTTCCTCGCGCACTTCGAGGAGTTCGCCTCGCGCGCCCTGCTCGCCAAGGTCGGCGATGAAGACGCGGAGCTGCTCCTCGACGACTCGCTCGAGGCGTTCGTCGACCGGCTCCGCGGAACTCCGGGCGGCCACGGTGCACCCGGCGCGATCCTCGCGACCGCCGGCCGCGACGGAGCCACGGTGCATCACGGCGACTCGGCCGTGCATGCAGGCATCGTCGCCCTGCCCGGCCCGATCATCGACACGATGGGCGCCGGCGACGCGACCCTCTCGGCGATCGTCGACCACATCTCACGGAACGGGATGCCCGGCACGGCAGGCGCCTGGGCCGCGGCGCTCGAGGAAGCCATGGCGATCGCGGCCGCGACCGTGCGGCACGAGGGCGCGCTCCTTCGCGTGCCGACCGCCGAGACCGTGTCCCTGAACTGACGCGTCGACGCGCGGTCACCGGGGGCGCGCCGGCCGATGCGCTTCGGCGCACGAAGCGCACCTCGGCGACCCGCCGGCGCTCGCCGAGCTTCTCGGCGCCGTCGGCGCGCATCCGCGAGCCGACCGGGTGGGATCACGACAGCGACCCACGTGTCGAGGGTCCGGACGAGCTCGGCGCGACGGCATCCGCCGACCCTCTTGCAATGTCCGCCGGACAGTACGTACCATCGCCAGCGTTTGAACTGACAACGATGTCATTCCGACATCACGCATCGCGCAATGAAGGGCGAACAGACGATGATCACGAAATCACGCTGGCGAGGGTTGGTCTCCGCTGCCGCCGTCGCCGCGCTCGCAGCTGGCTTCCTGGGCGCCGTTCCCGCGGCGGCCGAGGAGGCCGTGCCCGACCCGGCGAGCGAGCGGTACCGTCCATACCTGCACTTCTCCCCCGAACGCAATTGGATGAACGACCCGAACGGGATGGTGTACGACGACGGCACCTGGCACCTCTTCTTCCAGCACAACCCCTACGGCACCCGCTGGGGCAACATGAGTTGGGGCCACGCGACGAGCACCGACCTCGTGCACTGGGAGGAGCAGCCGATCGCGATCCCGCAGACCTTCGACGAGAACGGCACTGCGATCGAGGACATCTTCTCGGGGTCCGCCGTCATCGACGAGGGCAACACGAGCGGGTTCGGCACGGCTGAGGATCCGGCCATGGTCGCGATCTACACGAGCGCCTACACGCCGGCGCATCCGACGCACGCCGGGAAGCAGGCGCAGTCGCTCGCCTACAGCACCGACGGCGGAACGACGTGGACCAAGTACGAGGGCAACCCGGTGCTCGACCGGAATTCCGCGAACTTCCGGGACCCCAAGGTGTTCCGGTACGAGGACCCCGAGACCGACGAGTCGTACTGGGTGATGGTCGCCGTCGAGGCCCTGGAGTACACGGTCGTGCTCTACCGCAGCGACGACCTGAAGACCTGGACGCACCTCAGCGACTTCGGCCCCGCGAACGCGACCGGCGGCATCTGGGAGTGCCCCGACCTGTTCCCGCTCGCAGTGGACGGCGACCCCGACAACGTCAAGTGGGTCATGGTCGTGAACCTCAACCCGGGCTCGGTCGCGGGCGGGTCCGGCGGCCAGTACTTCGTGGGCGACTTCGACGGCACGACCTTCACTTCCGAGAGCACCGTGACGGATGACGCGCTGCCGCCCGGCGACGTGTTCGCTTCGTTCGACGAGGGCGCCTGGGGCGACTGGGTCGTCGGCAACGAGCCGGGGAATTGGAAGGACGGCCCCTGGGGCACGGTGCCCGCCGCGGGGACCCTGCCCGGGCAGAACCCGGTGACCGGGTTCATCGGCGCCGGCCTCGTGAACGGCTTCCACGACGGCGATTGGCCGGTGGGCACGCTCGAGTCGCCGACGTTCACGATCGAGCACGACCGCGTGAACCTGCTCGTCGGCGGCGGCAACCACCCGCACGTCGAGGGCACCCAGCTCGGCAACGAGCCCCCGGCCGGTCGGGTGCTCTTCGACGGGTTCGAGTTCCCGGATGGCACCACGCTCGTCGACACCGGCTGGGAGGCGACCGGCGACTTCGCGACGGAACCGTGGCGCAATCCCTCCACGCAGGGCGGCGACTACTACATCGGCGCGAAGCGGATCAACACGTTCGAGGGCGGCCCGTTCGGCGACGACAACCGCGGAGACCTCACGTCGCCCGCGTTCACCATCGGCGAGGGAGAGGACCACCTCTCGTTCCTGCTCGGCGGCGGCAAGCGCCTCAACGGCACGCTCGAGGTGCGGCTGCTCGTCGACGGCGAGGTCGTGCGCACCGCGACGGGCCCGGAGGCGGGCCAGCTCAACTGGCAGTCATGGGATGTCTCGGAGTTCGCCGGTCGCGACGCGCGCTTCCAGGTGCACGACGACGCCACGGGCGGCTGGGGCCACCTCACGGTCGACCACCTCGTGCTCGACGGGGAGCCGGCGCAGGTGCGCAGCGACGAGACCTCCGTCAACCTCGTCGTCGACGGCGAGATCGTGCGCAGCGCGACGGGTCGCAACAGCGAGAACCTCGACTGGGCCAGCTGGGACATCGCCGAGTTCGCCGGTCAGGAGGCGTCCATCCGCATGATCGACAACAACCGGTTCGGCTGGGGCCACATCCTCGTCGACCAGGTGATGTTCTCGGATACCGCCGCCGCACCGCGCATCGAGGGCTACGACTGGCTCGACTGGGGTCGCGACTACTACGCCACGGTCTCGTTCTCGGGCGCGCCCGACGGCCGTCGGGTCATGCTCGGCTGGATGAACAACTGGGACTACGCCAACGACATCCCCACCGGGACCTGGCGCAGCGCCATGACGCTCCCGCGCGACGTGGAGCTCGTGAGCACCGACCGCGGGCCGCGACTCGCGCAGCGCGTCGTCCCGGAGTTCGCCGAGCTCGAACGACCCGACGTGGCGTTCACGGATGCCGCGCGCACGATCGCCGATGGAAGCGAGACCCTGCCCGTGGCGGGCGACGTGCTGCGCATCGACGCGGTGCTCGAACCGGGCGACGCCGAGGCGGTGGGCCTGAGCGTGCTGGGCGACGACGAGTCGGCGACGCGAATCGGCTGGGACGCGGCATCCGCTCGCCTCTTCGTCGACCGCCGCGACTCGGGGAACACGGACTTCCACCCGGCGTTCGCGTCGTTCGACGATGCGCCGGTGGAGCTCGAGGACGGCAGGCTCGCGCTGACGGTGTACGTCGACCGCGCCTCGGTCGAGGTGTTCGCCGACGGCGGCCGCACGACGATCACCGACCAGGTGTTCCCGAACGCCGGCGCGGACGCGATCGGCCTGTGGGCCGAGGGCGGCGAGGCGTGGCTCGAGTCGCTGACCGTGACGCCGATGCACGGCGCGATGTACAAGGAGGCGGGCGCGGACGGCGCGACGGCCGCGCCGCCGGCGGCCGAGGTCACGGCGCTCACCGGACCACGCACGGGCCCGGACGCCGACGGCGACTACGAGATCAAGGTGAAGGTCGGCAAGGGCGAGCCGACCACGGTGGTCCGCCTGCTCGAGGGCGGCCGCGTGATCGATCGCGTCTACCGCACCGCGGAGTCGGAGCGGACGTTCTCGTTCATGGTCGAGGATTCCCCGCCGGGCGAGCACCGCTACACGGTCGAACTCGAGAACTCGGTCGGGGTCACCGACGGGGGTGAGCTCCTCGTGACGGTCGCCGGCTGAGCGGCGCGGGTGGGATGCGGCGGCTTGAGCGCTGCATCCCACCCGCTGACGGAGGCGCTACTGCACCTTGCCGCCGGGATTCACGGCGATGTTCGCCGGGATGTCGGCCCAGCCGCCGAGGCCCCCGTCGCCGTACGAGTAGTCGACCGCGGACGAGGCGCCGTCGAGGTCGATCTTCACGGTCGGCGCGAGGGTGCCGCCGCGCACGAAGTCATCGTGCGTTCCGATCGTGTCGATGAAGGACTGCACGAGCCCGCCCGGCATGACGTAGTGCGAGTACGCCTGGAAGTGGCCCGGGTGCTGGTTGTAGTCGGGCGCGAACGGCTGGCCCCCGGCGAAGTTGAGGTTCGTCGGGTTGCCGAGCGCCAGGCCGGATCCGTTGTTCAGCGGCTGGAAGTCGCTGCGGATGCCGTCACCCACGAAGGCGTAGACCCCCTCGGGGCCGTCGATGCCGGCCGCGTAGGTGCCGCGGTGGCTGATGGTGAAGAGGTAGGCCTTGCCGTCCTTGAACACGTACTGCGGACGCTCGGTCTGGTCGGTGACGCAGTTCGCCGAGAGGACCGGCGGCAGGAACTCCCACTCGGTCAGCTCGTCGTTCAGGGCCTTCGCGAGGCCGACGTTCGCGATCTGGTACGTCGCGCCCGAGGCGTTGACCTCATCGACGGTCTCGGCGTAGGGGTCGCCCTCGCGGTAGCCGAGGTCCTCCTCCGTGCAGTAGGCCTCCTCTCGGGGCATGGCGGTGTTGCCCTCGAAGACCATGTAGGTCTCGCCGGGGTTGGCCGGGTCCTCGAAGGTGAACGGGTCGCGGAAGTTGAAGAACTCGTTCTGCTCGCCCGTCTGGTAGTAGACGCCGTCGGCCTGCAGCAGGTCGTGGACCTTGTCGAAGCCGGTGAAGGACACTCCGTTCTTGTTGCTGTGGAGCTTGCCGACGCTCAGCGCGAGCCGCGGGTCGTAGGGCTTGATGTTGCTGCCGTCCGGGTTGCGGTAGAACGCGACATCCGTGAAGAACAGCTTGATCTCGCCACCCTTGAAGATCCGGGCCGAGCCCGACCACTGGGTCTGGTGGGTGAACGACTGGTCCTCGAAGATCTGGCCGGTCACGCCGTCGTCGAAGACGAGGCCGCCGTAGGTCCAGCCGCCGTTCTCGGGCCGCTCCTCGAACGGGATGCCGGCCGGACGGAAGAAGTAGCCGATCTTGGCGTAGTGGTGTCGCTCGTCGAAGCCGAGGCTGCGGTCCGCCACGAGCGAGAAGATGACCTCGTAGCCGTTGACGCTGTACTGGTTGCCGTCCTCGTCGGTCAGGGGCCAGGTGTCCCACACCCAGACCTCGCCGTTCGACATGTCGGGGAAGTCCTGGGGCACCTCGGGCATCGTGAGCGCCGCGGGCATCGAGTTCTCCCGCGAACCCGCGTCGGGGTCCGAGAGCCGCTTGATCTGGCGCGCGTCGGCCCGGGTCCACTTCGCGGTGAAGTCGTCTTCCGGGTCGTACGCCTCCTGCGTGTGGATCGTCGGCTCGGGGCCGGGCTGGAGCTCCGTCTCGGCGACCGCCGCGGGAGCACCCGCGACCGCGCCCGCAACGACTCCGGCCGTGACGAGGCTTGCGAGAATCGGCCGCCGGAGGCGGCGTGTGGTTCTCGTCATGGTTCCTACCTTTCCTGGAGTGGACGATCGACTCCTCCAGCGCAGGCGATTCCTGCGTGCCGATGGGCGGGAGTCGATCCACCGCCGGACCCGGTGCCCGGCGGGGTGGTCGATCGCGCGGCGCGCTCGACCGGGTGTCCGAACGGCGCGACGTCAGTCGGCCGGTCGGAGGTCGATGTCCGGCGGCCGTTCGTCGACGCGTCGGGCGGGCGTCCTGTCGCGCGTGCACGGCAGTGCCGGGTCGGGTCGCCGCGGCTCGGCGATCGTGCGCGATGTGCGCGTCGGTCGTGATGTGTTCACGTTCTTCGCTTTCGTCCGATGTGCGGATCCGTCGGCGGTCGGGACTTGATGATTCGTCCTCGAGAACGTGGCGTCGTGCTCCCCCTGGCACTGGAAGCTATCCGCACGCTGACAACGTTGTCAAGCCGAAGACGAAAACCTCTGGACGTGTCATCCACGGCGAGAATTTCCAGATCAGCGCGGGTTCGCGGATGGTCGCGCTTTCATGTCGCCTGCGGCGTCCGGTCCATTTGCAAAACGTTTTGTGCATGGCTAGCGTGACGTCGACTCCTCGAGTGGCGCTCGCGCTCCTCCCCGGACACCTGCTGCGAAGGCGCATCGCCGGCACCGCCCCGGTCGCGCCTCGCGCCTCGCGCCTCGGACGGTCCGCGATGCCAGAACCACACGGAGGATCATGAATCGAACAGGCATGGGCGATACGCCCGCCACCCCGGCGCCGCGCGTGCGGCGTGCTCGGTGGCGACATCCGGTCGCATGGTTGCTCGGCGGGGGACTGGTCGTCGTGCTCCTGCTTGCGAGCCTCACCGTCGTCGGCGGCGGCTCGCCCGATGAACCGCTGCCCGCGGCCCCGCAACCGGGTGCCCAGGCGGAGTTCACGCGACCCGCTGAATGGTCGCCCTACCGGCCCGCCGTCCACCTCACGCCGGCCGAGCACTGGATGAACGACCCGCAACGCCCGTTCTGGCTCGACGGGAAGTGGCACTACTACTACCTCTACAACGCCGATCACCCCCGAGGAAACGGCACCGAGTGGTACCACGCGACGTCCTCCGACCTCGTCCACTGGCGCGACGAGGGCGTGGCGATCGAGAAGTACGAGAACGGGCTCGGCGACATCCTCACCGGAAGCGCCGTGGTCGACGTCGACGACACCGCCGGGTTCGGCGCCGGCGCGGTCATCGCCATGGTGACCCAGCAGGACGACGGCGTGCAGCGCCAATCGCTGTTCGTCTCCACCGACGGCGGATACCGCTTCGAGCCGATCGACGGAAATCCGATCATGGAGAACCCCGGCGAGGAGCACTGGCGCGACCCGAAGGTCGTCTGGGACGACGCGACCGGCCAGTGGCTGATGGTGCTGGCGGAGGGGCACAAGCTCGGCTTCTACCGTTCGCCCGACCTCACCGACTGGACGTACGTGTCGGGATACGAGCGCGACGACCTGGGCGTCCTCGAGTGCCCCGACCTGTTCCCGATGTCGGTCGACGGCGACCCCGACCGCATCCGCTGGGTGCTCCTCGCGGGAGTGAACGGGGCCGAGCACGGCATGACCACGGGCACGGCCTACTGGACCGGGGAGTGGAACGGCACCTCCTTCACGCCGGACTCGGACGAGCCGAAGTGGCTCGATCGCGGGGCGGACTTCTACGCGACCGTCACCTGGGACGACCCGCGAGCGTCCGAGGCCGACCGCCTCGCCTCCCGGTACGCGCTCGGGTGGATGAACAACTGGGCGTATGCCGGCGACCTGCCCACCGACGACTGGCACGGCGGCGCCGACTCCATCGTTCGCGAGATCCGCCTCGTCGATGGCGGGGCCGGACCGACGCTCCGCTCCTCGGTCGTCGACGGGATCGGCGACCTCGAAGGGCCGGCCGACGTCGTCCACGACGTCACGGTGACGGATGCCGCGGGGGCCGTCCTCCCGCAACCGCGATCCGACGCCTACCGCCTCCGCGTCACGCTCGCGCCCGACGCGGCGGACCCGGCCCGGGAGGCACGGTTCCGGATCCGCGAGGGCGACGGCGCGTTCGCGACGATCGGCGTGGACTTCGAGGCCGGAGTCGTCTTCGTCGCGCGCGACGCGGACGCCGCGGCATCCGCGATGCCCGATGCCTACCGCGAGGTGCGCACTGCCCCCGTGACCAGCGGTGAGCGCGGCGAGGTCGTCCTCGACGTCATCGTCGATGCGTCCTCCGTCGAGGTGTTCGCGAACGACGGGGAGGCGGTGATCTCGAACCTGGTCTTCGGCGCGCCCGACGCGAACGGACTCTCGATCGAATCGGTGGACGGAGCGACCAGGATCGACGCGTTCGAGCTCGTCCCGCTCGCCGTCGCGGCGATCGAACGGATCCCGTCAGGCGGACGGTGACGCCACCGAGCCGCGCTCGACCAGTTCGCACGCGAGGCGGACGAGAGCCGTTTCCCCCGCGGCATCCGCGTCGTCGACCATGGCGAGCAAGGCGCGCATGCCCCAACGCCCCATCTCGCGATGCGGCAGTGCGACCGTCGTCAGCCCCGGAACGAGACCTCCCGAGATCAGCTCCAGGTCGTCCACTCCGATGACCGAGAGGTCGGATGGCACGTCGAGCCCGAGTGCCGCTGCCGCCTGGAAGACCCCCATCGCCATCTGGTCGTTGAAGCAGAAGATCGCCGTGGGCCGTTCATGCCGTGGCCGGTCGAGCAGCGCCCTGCCGGCGGTTCGGCCGCCTTCGGCGTCGGAGGTCGCACGGGCGATGGCAGCCTGGGGCACGCTGAGCCCGGCTGCGGCGAGTTCCTCTCGGAAGCCCGCTTCCCGCCCGATCCGCGCCGGCGCATCGTCCACCGTGCTGGCGAGCGCGATCCGCCGATGGCCAGCCGAGAGCAGTCGGCGGACCGCCGTCGATGCGATGCCCCGCTCGTCGGGCACCACCGCGCGCACATGCCACCCGGGTTCCGGCGCGGCATCGACGAGCACGACCGGCACGTCGCCGGGTACGCCGGACCGCCCGACGACCTGATGGAACATGCGCGCGATGAGGATGCCGTCGACGCGCTGCGCGGTGAGCGCGCGGAGCTGGCGCGCCTCGAGGTCGGGGTCGCCCTCCGAGTCGGCCACCATCAGCAGCACGTCGTGCTCGCGGGCCACCTCCTGCGCGCCCTGGATGATCCTGCCCGCGAAGGGAGTGGTGGCGATCCGGTCGCTCGCGAATCCGACCACGCCCGTCCGCCCGCGACGCATTCCCTGCGCCACCCGATCGGGTGTGTAGCCGAGCGCGGCCGCGGCGCGGAGCACCCGGTCCCGCGTCTCCGTCCGCACCGCGCGGGTGCCGGAGAACGCATGCGAGACCGTCGTCGGCGAGACGCCCGCAGCCCGGGCGACCGCGCGGATCCCCACACGCGGCATCGGCTGGACCGCCTCATCGCCACGCCCACGTCTCCTCATGAGCTTCGAGCGTACGCGCCGCGTGGAATTCAGAGCGCCGCGCCGACCAGCGCCTCGCCCAGCGGGGTCCGCAGGTGCAGCATCCGTGCCCCGTCGCGTCGGCTCGTGACGAGGCCCGCGTCGCGGAGCACCGTGAGGTGGTGCGACGCGGTCGACGGCGCCAGCCCGGCGTCCGCGGCGACCTGCGAGGTCGTGCGCGGTGCGTGCGCGCCCAGCAGGATCGCCGCGCGGGCCTGGCCGAGCAGCGCGCCGAGCGCCTCGGCGAGGGCCGTGGCATCCGTCGCCCACCGCTCGGTCACGCCCTGGGCGGGGTAGAACAGGGTGGGCTGCGCCGGCGGTTCGGTGAGCACCGAGCACCCGAGCCCGCCGAGCACCGACGGCACGAGCACGATGCCCGAGCCGCGGCAGTCGAGCACCTCGGAGTGCAGCCGCAGCTCGACGCGGACGGCATCGTCGTGCCACTCGACGGTGTGGTGCAGGCCGCCGACCATCCCTGCGAGGCCGTCGGTCGCGATGCGACGGGCGCGCACGGCGATGTCGGCCCGCAGGATGCGCTCCAGCTGGGTCCACACCGGTGCGAGCACCGCCGCCCAGAGTTCGAGCCACGCGTCGGCGATCATCGCCCGGGCCCGGGGCAGGTCGTCGATCATTCGCAGGATCGCCTGCTGCCGGGCGCCGGCCGAGCGCACGACCACCTTGCGCAGGTCGACCGTCATCGGCCCGTCCGGCACCTCGCGCAGCCGCGCCGCCTCCTCGGCGGGATCGAGGTCCCACGTGGGCGTGGTCGTGAGGAAGTCGGGGAAGTAGCCGCGCTCGCCGATCAGGACCGCGAGCATCTCGAACGCCTCGCGCGGCACTCCCGCGCGGACGGCGCGCAGCCAGCCCCACTGCAGCGGATGCTCCTCGGGACGCTGCAGCACCCGCACCGCGTGGCACAGCTCGTGCCCCGGCGACACCCCGAACCGGATCGCGGAGATGTCGCCGGGAGCGAGCCGGAAGTCCACGAAGTTTCGATCCACATCGAAACACTAACGGCGACGGATGCCGCGGCGGCAGCCTTGCACCATGACCGACACCGAGATCACCCTGACCCCGACCACGACCCCGCCGGCCACGCCCGCGATCGTGCCGGCCGGGGCGCTGCGCATCGGCACCGGACGCACGCGCCGCTTCGTCGGCCGCGAGCACGGCGCCGGCATCTCGTACTTCTTCGTCGACAACGATCCCGGCGAGGGGCCGGGCCTGCACTGGCATCCGTACGCCGAGACCTGGGTCGTGCTCGAGGGCACCGCCCGCATCGTCGTCGGCGAGTCCGAGCTGACCGCCCGCGAGGGCGACACCGCCACGGTGCCCGCGGGCGTCTGGCACCGGTTCACCAATGCCGGCGACGGGCCGCTGCGGATGCTGTGCATCCACGCGTCCGACACCATCATCCAGATCTGGGCCGACGAGTCCACGACCAGCTGAGGAGCAGCGAATGTCCTTCCAGGCGTACCTCGACAACATCGAGGCGAAGACCGGACTCACCCCACGGCAGTTCGTCGAGCTCGCGAACGAGCGCGGGTTCGGGCCGGAGACGAAGGCCACGCCGATCGTGGCCTGGCTCGCCGAGGACTACGGCCTCGGTCGCGGCCATGCGATGGCGCTCGTGCACGTCATCACGAAGGGTCCGCAGATCAGTGCGAAGCATGTCGACAGCGGCGGCGCGCACAGCGACCCGGTCGACACGCTGTGGCTCGATGGGGCGGCGACGAACCCGCACGGATGACGCGGGATCACCCGACGGCGAGCGCGCGGATCGGCGTCGGCGGCGGACCTGTCTCCGCGCCGCGCCGCACCGCGCCGGGCGTCACCCCGTGGTGCCGCTTGAACGCCCGGCTGAACGCCGCCTCCGAGGAGTAGCCGACGCGCCGTGAGATCGACGCGATCGGCTCGTCGGTGGCCATGAGCTCCGCGTGTGCGCGCTCGAGCCGCCAGCCGGCGAGGTAGCGCATGGGCGGCTCGCCGACGAGCGCCGTGAAGCGCTCGGCGAACGCCGATCGCGACATGCTCGCCTGCCTCGCGAGCGAGGCCAGCGTCCACTCCTCGCCGGGATGGCCGTGCATGCCGCCGAGCGCGCGCCCGACGTGCGGGTCGCGCAGCCCGGCGAGCCATCCCGTGGGCGGCGCGTCGACGGTCGCGAGCCACCGTCGCAGCACCTGGATCACCAGGATGTCGGCGAGCCGCGTCATGACCGCCTCGCCGCCCGGGCGGATCTCCTCGGCCTCGCGTGCCAGCAGCCGCAGCACCGCCTGGAACGCGCCGCCCTCGCCGTCGTCCCACGCGTCGACGCGGATCACGTCGGGCAGCTGCGCGGTGAGCCGCGCCGTCAACGGCCCGTCCACCTGCATCGCCGCATACGCCACGCGGGCGGCCTCGCCGCCGCCGCCGAATCGCATGTGCTCGTACGTGTCGCTGAGCTGCTCGACGGGGATGTCGAAGAGCGGCGTCGACGCAGCATCCGTCGTGCTGAGCATGCGGTGCGGGACGCCCCGGGTGATGAGCGCGGCACTGCCCGCCTCGAGCAGGTGACGTTCGGCGCCGACCTCGAGGATGCACCGGCCGGCGAGCACGACGGGCAGCATCACGCAGCCCGGGAAGGGCGGGAAGTCGACGCCCCACGGCGCCGTGACCTCGGCGCGGCAGTAGAGGGCGCCCGTGAACCGCAGGAGATGGAGGCTGTCGCCGAACCCGTCGGGCCCGGCTCCGGGAGGAACGACGCCGGTCGTCGCGGTGCGCGGATTGACCATGCGTCCACCGTGGCATGCCGGATCGCCGGGGATCCGTGATCGCGGACGATCGGCATAGGATTCCGGGCGATCGGAGATCGACCATCCGAGGATGATGCGCCAGCGTGGACGCACATCCGAACGAGGGAGGTCCATCGTGGACGAGATCATCGCCGTCATCGGCGCCACCGGCAAGACCGGACGGCGCGTCGCAGACCGGCTCGACGCGCGCGGGAAGACGGTCCGCAGGCTGTCGCGCGGCAGCACGCCGGGGTTCGACTGGGAGCGTCCGGAGGGCTGGCCGGAGGCGCTCGCGGGCGTCGGCCGGCTGTACGCGGCGTACGTGCCCGACCTGGCCGCGCCCGGCGCGGACGCCGCCATCGCCCGCCTCGCCTCGATCGCCCGGGAGGCCGGCGTACGCCGGATCGTGCTGCTGTCCGGGCGCGGCGAGTCGGGCGCACGCCGCTGCGAGGACATCCTCCTCGCCTCCGGCGTTCCGGCCGCCGTCGTCAGCGCCGCATGGTTCATGCAGAACTTCACCGAGGGGATGCTGGGCGGTGCGGTCGCCGACGGCGTGCTGGCGCTGCCCGCGGGCGACGCACGCGAGCCGTTCGTCGACCTCGACGACCTCGCGGACGTGATCGTGGAGGCGTTGCTCGGCGACGGCCACGCGGGTCGCCGCTACGAGGTCACCGGACCCGAGTCGCTCACCTTCGCCGAAGCAGCGGCGCGGCTGTCCGAGGCCGCCGGACGCGACGTCGCCTACGTGCCCGTGGGGTTCGACGAGTTCCACGCTGCCCTCGCCGCCGCCGAGGGCGAGGACCTGGCGACGCTGCTCACCGAGCTGTGCCGCGAGGTCTTCGACGGACGCAACGAGGCCACGACGACGACCGTGCCGGAGATACTCGGCCGGCCCGCCCGCGACCTCCGCAGCACGCTGGCGGCCGCCGCCGCCGAGGGCGCCTGGGCCGCGACGCCGGCCTGAGCTGCCGACGCGGGCGGCGGGTGCATGGGCGCCTGCCGCCCGCACCGGGCTACCGGCCGAGCAGCAGCGGCAGCAACTGGATCCCGATCGCGCTCGCGACGAAGCGATTCCGGCGGTCGCCGGTGAGCGAGGCCACCCAGTCGAAGCGCCCGAGGTCGACGATGCGGACGGCGGCCCCGCGACGGTCGCGCACCGCGTACTCGACGCGGAACCCGTCGTAGTACGCCGCGTCGATCGACTCGTGGACGACCCCGGCGTCGGGGAACGCGGTGGCGACCGCGGACGCAGTGCGATCGGCGAGGACCCGGCGCGGCCCGTCGGACGAAACGATCACCTGCGGGTCGCCGAACCGCACCCCGTGACGCTCGACGGCCGCGTCGAGCAGCCGGCGATGCACCCGGAGGTGAGCGACGACCGCGTCGACCTCGAACCCGTCCTCGGGCAGAGCCCGACCGGCGTCGGCGAGCGCGAACATGCGGAAATGGCGCGTATGGGCGCGGCCGGCAGCAGGCGCCTGCATGCGCAGCACCTGATGCACGGTGCAGAGCCGCACGCGGCCGGGCGCCGCGCCGCGCGGCGCGTCGCGGATTCGCCGCGCCGCTTCGAGCGCGAGCACGTTGGTCGGGTCCGAGACGACCTCCGTCGGTCGGATGGTCGACAGCGTCCGGTCCTGCGAGGTCGGCGCGAGCACGGACGCGACCCCGATCGGCGCGACCGGCGAGAGGAGCACCGCGTCGTACTCGGGAGCGGCGTCGAGCGCGAGCGCGTCGAATGCGACCGCCGTGCGCAGGTCGACCGGGGATGTCGTCACCGTCACGTCGTCGCGCCACTGCGCGAGCAGTTCGGCGGGACGGCGCCGCGCCGCCCGCTCCCGCGCCTCGGCGATCAGCTCGCCGCGTCGGTCGTGCGGCGCGGGGCGGTCGGGCGCAGGCACGGGCGGGGAGGCGGGCTCGTGCTCGGTCATCCGTCCATCGTGAGCGAATCCACCCCTCGGCGCCACCGTGCGCCTCAGGCGGTCGCGACGCCCTCCGGCAGCGGCGCCTCCCCCACCGCGGTGATCGCGGTGAGCGTGGCCTGCCCCTCGGCGAGCAGCGACGCGTCGCTCTGCGGGTCGTGCTCGCCCTCGAGGTCCGAGACGGTGAGGCGCACACCCTGCTCGCCGCGTTCGGCGGCGGTGGTCTGCACGATGCCGAACGGGGCGAGCGTCGCGAGCTGCGGCCGCAGGCCGGCGGCATCCGCTCGGTTGGGCACGTTGAGGTTCAGCACCGTGCCGGCCGGCGCCGCGAGCAGCGGGCGCAGGATGCCGCGTGCCAGGACGGCGGCGGCCTCCCACTCGTGCGTGACCGGATGCATGCCCACGTCGAGCGAGACCGCGAGGCCCCGGCCACCGCTCGACCCGCCCGTGAGCGCCGCGCCGACCGTGCCGGAGTGCAGCACCGCATGGCCGATGTTGGCGCCGCGGTTGATGCCCGAGAGCACCGCGTCGGGCACCCGGCCGAACGCGCCGTGCGCCGCGATCAGCGCGATGAGCGCCGGGGCCGCCTGCACCGCGAAGCACGGCACGTCGAGGCCGGCGACCGCGCGGTGCCGCATGTGCACGTGGCCGTCGTGGTCGGCCCCGATGATCGACGCGCTCGAGCCGCTGGCCTCGGACGCCGGGGCGGCGACGACCACGTCGAGCCCCTCGGCGAGCGCGGCATGCGCGAGCGCGTGCAGGCCGGGCGAATCGATGCCATCGTCGTTCGTGATGAGGACGGTGCTCATCGGTCGTCCACCTCCGCACGGGCGGCGAGCTGGTCGAGGGTGAACGCCTCGGCGTCGTCCTCGCCGATCTCCTCGATCGTGACCCGCGCCCGCAACCGGTGGATCGCCTCGGGGTCGCCCGTGCCGAGACCGTGGCGGGTGACGTTGAGCGCCCCCGCGGCGGCGCCGAGCGCGATCGCCTCGGTGAGCGGCTGGTCCTCGGCGAGCGCGCTCACCACCGCCGCGAGGAGCGAGTCGCCGGCGCCGTCCGCGTCGACCTCCTGCATGCGCGGGACCCGCACCAGGTACGCGTGCTCGCCGTCGATCAGCACGAGCGGCTCGCGCGCGCGCGTGACGACCACGCTGCGAGCGCCGGCGTCGCGCATGCGCCGGCCGGCGGCCACGATCTCGTCGAGGGAGTCGCCCCGGATCTCGAGGGCCTCGCGCAACTCGGCGTCGCTCACCTTCGCCAGGGCGACGCCGCCGTCGAGCGCCGCCTCGAGGCGCGCGCCCGAGAGGTCGACGATGACGGGCAGGCCCTCGGCCCTGAGATCGGCGGCGAGGCGTCGGTACACGTCGTCGGGGAGGATGCCCTCGTCGGCGGGACCGCTGAGGATCACCAGCCGGCATGCCATCGCCTCGCGCAGGACGGCCGCGTACAACTCGTCGAGTTCGTGCCGCGACAGCGGGTCGCCGCGGAGTTCGGCGACCACCGTCCGATGTCCGGTGCGCCGGTCGTGCACGTAGGCGGGCCCGCGACCCTTCCGCTGGAGGGGATGCACCTCGATGCCCTCGTCCGCGAGCAGGTGGTGCACCACGCGGCCGGACTCGCCCGTGAACGACCCGACGATCGCCACGCTCCTGCCGAGCGTGCGCAGCATGCGCGCCTGCCAGATGCCCTGCCCGCCCGAGTGCACGTGCAGGTCGCCGCCGGGATGATCGCCCTCGAGCGTCACGGTCAGCAGCGGCGCGGGCGCGAAGATCAGTACGTCGGCCATCGACATGCCCTCCCTCTCGGGATCGGTCCGGGCGGCCCGGACGGTCTCGCCGGTCCCTCTGCCGGTCCGGTCGGCCTCGCGCTGCCGGTCCGGTCGGCCTCGCGAGCCACGATAGGCGCGTCGAGCGGATGCCGCGAGGGCCTTGCGACCCGCGTCCCGGGGCATCCCTTCCCGATGTCGGATGACGCTGGCAGGCTGGCCGCATGGCGATCGACGTGCGCGCGGCATCCGTCTTCGATGACGTCGCCGCGGTGGTCGGGCCGAAGCGGCCCGACGCGAGCGTGTGCTGGTGCCTGAGCTACCGGCTCACGTCGTCGGCGGAGAACCGCGCACTGGTCGGCCCGGCTCGCGGCGAGCGCGTGCGCGAGCTCGTCGCGGAGGATCCGGCGCCGGGTGTGATCGCGTACGACGGTGACGAGCCCGTCGGCTGGGCGGCCGTGCATCCGCGCTCCGACACGAGCTTCGCGACCAACCGGAGGATCCCGCACGTCGACGACCTCGACGTGTGGTCGGTGTGGTGCATCCGCGTACGTCCCGGGCATCGGGGCGAGGGGCTCTCGCACCGCCTGCTCGCCGGCGCGGTCGAGTTCGCTCGCGAGCACGGGGCGCCCGCGGTCGAGGGCTACCCCGTCGACAACCACGGCGCGAAGGTCGACCTCACGATGGCCTACGTCGGCACGCGAGCACTGTTCGAGCGAGCCGGGTTCACGAAGGCGGCCGACACCACGTCCGTGCTGAACGGATTCCCGCGCGTGGTGATGCGGCTCGACCTGCGCAAGCCCCGCTCCGGACGGATGCTCGTGCGAAGTTGACGGATCGTTTCGCCGGCATGAGACTTCCCCCATGACCGAAGACGGGCAGTCCCGCGAGCTCGACGAACAGCAGGGCGTGCAACAGGTGATCGATCGGCTGTCGGAGCGTTTCCCCGACATCGACCGGGCGCGCATCGCCGAGATCGTCGACGAGGAGCATCACACGTTCGACGGGCGCAAGGTGAGGGATTTCGTCCCCGTCCTCGTCGAGAAGAGCGCCAAGCGTCGCGTGAAGGCACTCGCCGCGACCTGAGGTCATCCGCTGCGCGGCGGCAGGGCGTTCGACGCGTGTCGCCCGTACGCCCGCAATGCCCGGACCAACGCCGAGGATGCCCCCAGCCGCGGCGGATATGGTTCGCTCATGACCCCTCCCCGGTCGCGGGCCCGTCGTGCACTGCACGGGCTGGCCGCCGCGAGCCTCGCGACCTTCGTCGCGCTCGCGTCGCACGTGCTCGCGGGAGGCGAACCGCCCTCCTGGGTCGGCGTGCTCGCGCCGTGGACGCTCTCGGTCGCCGCGTCGACCCTGCTCGCGGGGCGAACCCTGTCGCTCGCCCGGCTGTCGGCCGCGGTGCTCGTCAGCCAGGGCCTGTTCCATGCGCTGTTCACGCTCGGTGCCGCCCCCGCTGCCGGCACGGCCGTGGCCGGCGCTCACGCCGGCCACGCCCACGGCGCGGCGAGCGCGATCGACCTGACGGCGGTCGCGGCCTCCGCCGATGCGGGGATGTGGGGCTGGCATGCCGTCGCCGCGGCCGTCACGATCGTGGCGCTGCACCAGGCCGAGCGCGTGCTCGGGCTGCTGGCGACGCTCGCCGCGCGCGTGGCCCGCTGGGTCGTCGCGGTGCTGCCGGCGCCGCCTCGATCCGAGGCGCCCGCGCGTGTCCGCAGCGGCGTGCCCGGCATCCGGGTCCTGCTGCCCGCGGGCGTCTTCCCGGCCGCGCGACCCCTGCGCGGCCCTCCCCTCCTCGGTTCGCTCTGAACCCACTCGGCCGCGCCAGGACGGCGCCGCCGCACGCCGCCGCGCACCCTGCGCGCCGCGGCCGACCGCTCCGCGCCGATCCGGCGCGGAGATCCGGAGCCGAATGCGCTCCCATCCAGACGAATCGAAGGACCCTTCCATGCACACCCGTACCGCACTCCGCCTCGGCGCCCTGTTCGCCGCCACCGCCCTCGCCCTCACCGGATGCGCGACCGCGTCCGGGACCGCCGGCGACGCCGGGACATCGACCGCCGCGGCATCCGTCACCGTCACCGACCCATGGGTCAAGGCCGCCGAGGAGGGCATGACCGGCGCGTTCGGCGAGCTCGCCAACGGCGGGGACGCCGACGTCACGGTCGTCTCCGCGACGACCGACGCGGCGGATCGACTCGAACTGCACGAGACCGTCGAGGAGGACGGCCGGATGGTCATGCGCGAGATCGACGGCGGCTTCGTCATTCCCGCCGGCGGCACCCTCGACCTGGAGCCCGGCGGATCGCACCTCATGCTCATGGGCCTCACCGGGCCGCTCGCGCCGGGCTCGGAGATCACCGTCACGCTCACGTTCGACGACGACTCGACCGTCGAGTTCGATGCCGCAGTGAAGGACTTCGCGGGTGCCGACGACAGCTACCACGAAGACGACGACGACATGGGCGACGAGATGCACGACATGGACGACGACATGGAGGAGCGGTGACCGGCAGCACCCGGCGGCAGTTCCTCCTCGGCGGCGCGGCCGCCGGGCTCGGCGCCGGGCTGGGTGCCGCGGCGACGCTCGGCGTGCAGGCGGCCACGGGCGCGGGCACGGATGCCGCATCCGCCTGCCCGCTCCACGGCACGGGAACGGTCCCGTTCCACGGCCCGCACCAGGCCGGCGTCGACACCCCCGCACAGGCGCACGCCGCGTTCATCGCGCTCGACCTGCGCGACGACGTCGACCGGGCCGCGATCGCGCGCATGATGCGCCTGCTCACCGACGACGCCGCACGGCTCACGCGCGGCGAGGCGGCGCTGGCCGACACCGAGCCCGAGCTCGCGCTCGTCCCGGCCCGGCTGACGGTCACGTTCGGATTCGGACCGGGACTCGTCGCGCTCGCCGCGCCGGCGACCGTACCGAGCTGGCTGCGCCCGTTGCCCGCGTTCTCGATCGATCGGCTCGACCCGGCGTTCTCCGACGGCGACCTGCTGCTGCAGATCGCCGCCGACGACCCGGTCACCGTCGCGCACGCCGCGCGCATGCTGCTGAAGGACGCGCGATCGTTCGCGACCGTGCGGTGGACGCAGCGCGGATTCCGACGGAGCCACGGCGCCGAGAACGCAGGCACGACCATGCGGAACCTCTTCGGCCAGGTCGACGGCACGAGCAATCCCGTGCCGGGAACCGAGGAGTTCGCGCGACTCGTGTGGATCCCCGAGGGCCCGCTCGCGGGCGGCACGAGCCTCGTGCTCCGGCGCGTGCACATGGACCTGGACGGCTGGGACCGCGTCGACCGGTTCGCCCGCGAGCAGGCCGTCGGCCGCACGCTCGCGAACGGCGCGCCGCTCACCGGCACCCGTGAGCACGACGAACCGGACCTCGACGCGACCGACGCGGTCGGGCTCCGCGTGATTCCCGAGTTCGCGCACCTCCGGCGCTCGCGCAGCGCCGACCCGGCCGAGCGGATCCTCCGCCGCTCGTACAACTACGACGACGCGCCGGCCGGAGGCGCGATCTCCGACGCCGGGCTGCTGTTCGCGTCGTACCAGGCCGACGTCGACCGCCAGTTCGTGCCGATCCAGCGGCGACTCGACGAACTCGACCTGCTGAACGAGTGGACCACGCCCCTCGGGTCGGCCGTGTTCGCGATCCCGCCCGGCTGCGCCGAGGGTGGCTTCGTCGGCGAGACGCTGCTGGCGTGAACCGAGGAGCGGACCGTCCGGCACCGGCCGGGCGGTCCGCCGCCGATCAGATGAACAGCGTCGTGCCCGACTTCTCCGCCTCGCCGAGGAACGTCGCGACGCCGCCGAGCTCGATGCCGTCGATGAGGTCCGACTCGGCGATGCCGAGCAGGTCCATCGTCATCGTGCACGCGATGAGCCGCGCTCCGCTCTGACGCGCCGCGCCGATGAGCTCGGGCACGGACTGCACGTCGTGGCCCTTCATCACGTGCTTGATCATCGCGGCGCCGGCTCCGGCCATGTTCATCTGCGACAGCGGGAGGTGGTCGGGGCCGGACGGCATCATCATCCCGAACATCCGCTCGAGGGCGGTGTGGTCGCGCTTCGGCGGGTCCTCGCGGCGCAGCGCGTTGAGGCCCCAGAAGGTGAAGAACATCGACACCTGCTGGCCCATCGCGAGCGCGCCGTTCGCGATGATGAACGCGGCGAGCACCTTGTCGAGGTCGCCCGAGAAGATGACGAACGAGGTCTGGTTCAGCTTCTGCCCGAGCGCGAGCCCCGAACCGGCCGAAGCGGATGCCGCCGCCCCGCCCTTGCGGAACGCGGCGACGTAGCCGGGCCCCTCGGGCTCCATCGACAGCAGTTCGTGCCCGTGGCTCGCCGCCCACGCGGGTCCGTCGCTGAAGAACCCCGGATCGGAGACGTGCACGACGACCTCGTCGCCGTCCGCGAGTTCGCCCATCGTGTTCGACAGGCGCATGATCGGCCCCGGGCAGGCGAGGCCCGTGCAGTCGAGGTCGACCGACCTCCCGGTCCCTCGCGCCGCGGTGATGAGGTCGACGGCCTCGGCGTAGTGCGTCTCGGGCACGGGCGGCGCGGGCGACGCGGGTTCGATGTCATGCCAGTAGCGGAATGTGTTCGAGCCGCCCGAGAGGGTGGCGACATCCGCGAAGCCCCGCTGCACGAGGATGCGGTGCGCGAGGTAGCTGCGGAAGCCCACGGCGCAGTACACGCGGACCGGCGTCGAGCGGTCCCAGCCCTCGCAGGCGGCGCGCAGGGTGGCGAGCGGGACGTTCTCGGCGCCGGGGATGTGCCAGATGCCGAACTCCTCGGGCGTGCGCACGTCGACCAGGCGGGTGCCCTCGGTGGCGGCCGGGAAGTCCTTCGCGTACCAGAGGGTCAGGTCGCCCTGCAGCACGTTGGTCGCGACGAAGCCGGCCATGTTGACCGGATCCTTCGCCGAGCCGAAGGGCGGCGCGTACGCGAGCTCGAGTCGCTCGAGGTCGTGCACGGTGCCGCCGAGGCGGATCACGGTCGCCAGCACGTCGAGGCGCTTGTCGACGCCGTCGAAGCCCGCGACCTGCGCGCCGAGGATCCTCCCCGTGTCGGGGGCGAAGAGCAGCTTGAGGTGCATCATCGCCGAGCCCGGGTAGTACCCGGCGTGCCCGGACGGGTGGATGTGCACGGTGCGGTGCTCGATGCCCTCGGCGTCGAGCTGGCGTTCGGTGGCGCCGGTGCCGCCCGCGACCATGTCGAACACCTTCACGATCGACGTGCCCTGCGACGACAGGTACTCGGTGTCGCGCCCGCACATGTTCTCGGCGGCGACGCGCGCCTCGCGGTTGGCGGGACTCGCGAGCGGCGTGAGCCACGAGCCGGGCAGCACCGTGTGCGCGGTCTCGACGGCGTCGCCGGCCGCCCAGATGCTCGGGTCGGACGTGCGCATGCGGGTGTCGACGACGATGCCGCCCCGCGGACCGATCTCGAGTCCCGCGTCCCTCGCGAGGCCCACCGCGGGACGCACGCCGGCGGAGAGGATCACGAGGTCGGCCTCGAGGAACCGGTTGTTCTGCAGCTCGACCGTGACGCCGCCACCGGGCCGCTCGGTGAACGCCGCCGCCGCGGTCGACAGGTTCAGGTCGACTCCCCGGCTGCGCAGGTGCTGCTCCACCGGGATCGACACCTCCTTGTCGAGCGGGGGCAGGATCTGGTCGCTCAGCTCGACGATCGTGACGGCCGCGCCGCGGTGCCGCAGGTTCTCGGCCATCTCGACGCCGATGTACCCGGCGCCGATGACCACGGCGTGCACCGTGCGACCCCGAGCGGATGCCGCGGCCTCGAGCGCCGCGTCGAGCTCGGCCTTGATCCCGTCCATGTCCTGGATGTTGCGCAGCACGTGCACCCCCGGGAGGTCGACGCCGGGCAGCGGCGGCCGGAGCGGGTCGGCGCCGGGACACAGCGCGAGCCGGTCGTACGACTCGGCGTACTCGCGTCCGGTCGCGAGCTCCCGCACGGTGACGGTCTTCGCGTCACGGTCCAGCGAGACCACCTCGGTGCCGACCCGCACGTCGATGTCGAGCGATTCGCGGAGGCTCTCGGGTGTCTGGAGCAGCAGGCGGCTGCGATCGGTGATGACCTCGCCGATGTGGTACGGCAGTCCGCAGTTGGCGAACGAGACGTAGTCGCCGCGTTCGAACACGATGATCTCGGCGAACTCGTCGAGCCGACGCGCTCGCGCGGCGATGGACGCCCCTCCCGCGACTCCTCCGACGACGACGATCTTCATGCGGACTCCCTCCGAGCGGGGCGCGCGGTCGTTCGCCGTGTCAGCCCGTCCCGAGGCTACGACCGGCGGGATGGCGCGCATGGGCCATGGGTCCCGCGGCTCGGCCGCACCGCGGCATCCGACACCGCCGTTCGTCGCGCGTGCGCCGCCGTTCGTCGCAGGGGGGTTCCGTCGAACGACGGATCTGCGCTATGGTCTGATTTCCATACCGAACGATCGGTCAGCAAAGCGACCGGTCGTTCGGCCTGCACCAACGGCGGCGCACCATCCCCCGCGCGGCCGACAACCCGACACACCCGAACCTGCACAGAACAACGGAGTTCGCATGACGACGACGTCACAGATCCATGAGGAAGCCGAGCGCACCGGGCGCATGCCCAAGGAGGAGCGCAAGGTCCTCGCCGGCACCCTCGTCGGTACCTCCATCGAGTGGTACGACTTCTTCATCTACGCCCAGGCCGCCGGCCTCGTGCTCGCCCCGCTGTTCCTGGCCCCCGTGGCCGAGGCGAACCCGGCTCTGGCCCAGATCCTCGCGTTCGCGACGATCGGCATCTCGTTCCTGTTCCGTCCGCTCGGCGCGGTCGTCGCCGGCTACCTCGGCGACAAGATCGGCCGCAAGAAGATGCTGGTCTTCACGCTCATCATGATGGGCGTCTCGACCTCGCTGATCGGCTTCCTGCCGACCTACGCCGCGATCGGCATCGCGGCGCCGATCCTGCTGATCACCCTCCGCATCCTGCAGGGCTTCTCGGCGGGCGGCGAGTGGGGCGGCGCGGCGCTCATGGCCGTCGAGCACGCCCCCAACCAGAAGCGGGGCTTCTTCGGCGCGTTCCCGCAGATCGGCGTGCCGGTCGGCATGATCCTCGCGACCTTCACGCTCTGGGTGATCACGTCCTCCATGTCCCAGGAGGCGTTCCTCACGTGGGGCTGGCGCATCCCGTTCATCCTGTCGATCGTGCTCATCGTCATCGGCTACGCGATCCGTCGCGCGGTCGAGGAGAGCCCGGTCTTCCAGGACCTCCAGCGCCGCCAGAAGGAGTCGTCGGCTCCCCTCGGCCAGCTGTTCCGCCACAACACGAAGAACGTGGTCCTCACGGCGCTCATCTTCATCGGCAACAACGCGGCCGGCTACCTGCTCATCGCCTTCTTCGCGACCTACGCGGTGACGGTGCTCGGCATGGACCGCCCGACGGTGCTGCTCGCCACGGTGCTCGCCTCGTTCGGCTGGCTGGTCTTCACGATGTTCGGCGGCCGCGTCTCCGACCGCATCGGGCGCATCCGCACCTTCCAGATCGGGTACGGCTTCCTCGCCCTGTGGGCCGTGCCGATGTGGTTCCTCATCGACACCGGCAACATCGTCTGGTACTTCGTCGCACTCTTCGTGATGACGTTCGGCCTCGGCCTCTCGTACGGCCCGCAGGCGGCGCTCTACGCCGAGATGTTCCCGGCGAACGTGCGCTACTCGGGCGTCTCGATCGGCTACGCGCTCGGCGCGATCCTGGGCGGCGCGTTCGCCCCGATGATCGCCGAGGCCCTCCTCACCGCGACCGGCAACTCGTGGACGATCGGCGTCTACATCGCCATCGCCGCGCTGATCTCGCTGGCCGCCGTCTCGTTCGTCAAGGAGACGAAGGGCACCGACCTGCACGTCTAGGGCACGTGCGGCGCGCGGTGGGGTTCCGCGCGAACGACGGGGGCGGATGTCACGCGACATCCGCCCCCGTCTCGTGTGCGCCGAACGGTATCAGGGCGAGCCCGGGTCGACCGACCGCTCGAGGGCCCGGATCAGCGACCGCGAGTCCCACGGCCCGACGTGGCGGATGCCGCCGATGAAGAACGTGGGCGTCGAGTGCAGGTCCATCACCTCGGCGTCGAGCTGGTCGTCCTCGACGCGGTTGACGACCTTCGGCGAGTGCAGGTCCTCGAGGAACCGCTCGACGTCGAGGTCGAGCTCGTCGGCGATGCGGCAGATGTGATCGGTGTCGAGTGCATCCTGGTTGGCGAAGAGCAGCCGGGCCATGTCGAGGTGGCGGCCCTGCAGCGCAGCGGCCTCGTACGCCTGGGCGGCCTCCTTCGCGTGGGCGTGCACGGCCTCCAACGGCAGGTGCCGCCACACCCAGCAGACGTCGTCGCCGAAGTGCTCGATGACCGCATCGATCGACCCGGTCGCGCGGCTGCAGAACGGGCACTCGAAGTCGCCGTACTCGACGATCTGGTACGCCGCGTCGGGCCGGCCCCGGTAGTGGTCGCGCTCGGGGTCGAAGGGTCGCACCAGCACCTTGCCGACCGGTTGCGGCGGCCAGACCCGGTCGCCGACCAGGAACACCGCCCAGCCGAGGCCGAAGGCCATGACGGATGCCGCGAGCACGCCGACCCGTCCGAGGTCCTGCAGCTCGGGGTCGGTGAACGCGAGCGACACGATGAACAGCGAGATCGTGAAGCCGATGCCGGAGAGGGCGGCGCCGCCGGCGATGCGCGACATCCCGAGCCCGGGCGCGAGCCTGCCGACGCCGGTGGCGACGACGACGGCGACCGCACCGGTGATGCCGACGAACTTGCCGATCACGAGACCGGCGACGATGCCCCACACGAGGGGCGAGACGACCGCGGCGCCGAGCGTCTCGGCGTCCAGGTGCACGCCCGCGTTCGCGAGCGCGAAGATCGGCAGCACGAGGAACGAGATGTACGGGCCCCACGCCCCCTGCAGCCGGTCGTTGATCGAGATCGACTCCCGGAGGCTCCGGTTCACTGCGGCGGCGTAGGCCGCATTCGGCGACTCGCGGAACGCCTGCGTGAGCTCGGCGGTGCGCTCCACGTCGGACCGCGCGGGCGGGAACACCGGGATCAGCAGGGCGACGGCGACGCCCGCGAGCGTGGGGTGGATGCCCGCCGAGAGCACCGCGAACCACAGTGCGATGCCGAGCGTCGCGTAGGCGATGCCGCGACCCGCCCGGAGGAACCGCACGAGCGCGATCGCGATCATGAGCACGACCGCGATCGCGAGGGGCGCGAGGTCGAGGCCGGTGTTGTAGAACACCGCGATGACCAGCAGCGCTCCGATGTCGTCGACCACGGCGAGCGTGAGCAGGAACGCCCGCAGCCGCGCCGGGAACCTCGGGCCGATGATCGCGAGCGCGCCGAGCAGGAACGCGGTGTCCATCGAGATGACGATCCCCCAGGCGTGCGCCTGCCCGGTGTCCCAGGCGATCGCGAAGAAGATGAGCGCCGGCACCACGAGCCCCGCGACGGCGCCGACGACCGGCACGATCGCGCGGGAGCGGTCGGTCAGTTCGCCGAGCGTGAACTCGCGCTTGACCTCGAGGCCGACGACGAAGAAGAACAGCGTCATGAGCGCGTCGTTCACGAAGTGGTGCAGGTCGGTGGCGAGCACGAACTCGCCGACGCCCAGCTCGATCGGCAGCCCCCAGAACGCCTCGTACGTCTCACCCCAGGGCGAGTTGGCCCAGGCGATCGCGAGCACGGTCGCGAACAGGAGGAGGGCGGCCGCCTGGCGGTCGCCCGTGCCGAGGTGGAGCCGGGTGCGGCGCCGGCCGCCCTCGGTGGTGGCGGCGGGCGCGGGTGCGGGGGCGCTCATGCGCCAATGCTAGGGGCGGATGCCGCGTCGGCGGCATGACTCATCCGGGGGGATGCCGCGCGCCATCCGCCGAGTGCGCACCTCAGTAGAGCCCGACGATGCGGCCGTCGTCGGTGACGTCGATGGCCTCGGCCGCCGGGCGCGTCGGCAGGCCGGGCATCGTCATGATGTCACCGCACACCAGCACGACGAACTCCGCACCCGCGGCCAGCCGCACCTCCCGGATGTCGACCATGTGCCCCGTGGGCGCCCCGCGCAGCTTCGGATCGGTCGAGAACGAGTACTGGGTCTTCGCGACGCACACCGGCAGACGGCCGTACCCCTCCTCCTCCAGTCGCTTCAGCTGCGCGCGCACCGCAGTCGACGCCGAGACGTCGGCGGCGCCGTACACGCGGGTGGCGACGGCCTTGACCTTCTGCCAGAGCGACGCGTCGTCCGGATACGTGAACGTCAGCCCATCGCCCGTCGCCGACTGCACCGCCGGCGCCCCTGCCCGTCGATCCGCGCAGAGGGCGACGACCTCCCGGGCCAGGTCCTCCGCGCCGGCGCCGCCCTCTGCGAAATGACGTGCCCGAACGGCACGGACGCCGAAGTGGGCGGCCCCTGCGACGAGCGCGTCGAGTTCGGCGGGCGTGTCCTCGGCGCGTTCGTTGATCGCCACGACGCACGGGAGCCCGAAGACCTCTCGGATGATGTGGACGTGCCGTTCCAGGTTGGGAAGCCCCCGCTCGAGGGCGGGAAGGTCCTCGGTGCCGAGGTCGGCGACGGCGACCCCGCCGTGGTACTTCATCGCCCGCACCGTCGCCACGATCACCGCTGCCGCCGGACGCAGGCCGGAGGAACGGCACAGGATGTCGACGAACTTCTCCGCGCCGAGGTCGGTCCCGAACCCGGCCTCGGTGACGACGTAGTCCGCCATCCGGAGCGCGGAGGAGGTCGCGATGAGCGAGTTGCAGCCGTGCGCGATGTTGGCGAACGGACCTCCGTGCACGAAGGCGGGCGTGCCCTCGAGCGACTGCACGAGGTTGGGCGCGAGCGCGTCGCGCAGGATGGCCGCCATGGCGCCGTGCGCGTGCAGGTCGCTCGCCCGCACCGGCCTCCGGTCGCGCGTGGAGGCGACGACGATCCGGCCGAGCCGCTCCTTGAGGTCGGCGAGGCTCGTGGCCAGGCAGAGGATCGCCATCACCTCGCTGGCGACGACGATGTCGAAGCCCGCCTCGCGCGGAATCCCGTTGCCGGTGCCGCCGAGTCCGATCACGATGTCGCGCAGCGCCCGGTCGTTCACGTCGAGCACGCGGCGCCAGGTGATGCGCCGCACGTCGATCCCCAGTTCGTTGCCCTGGTGGACGTGGTTGTCGATCATCGCGGCCAGCAGGTTCGTGGCGATCTGGATCGCCTGGAAGTCGCCGGTGAAATGCAGGTTGATGTCCTCCATGGGGCCGAGTTGCGCGTAGCCGCCGCCGGCCGCTCCGCCCTTCATGCCGAACACCGGGCCCAGCGCGGGCTCGCGCAGGCAGATCATCGCGCGCTCGCCGATGCGCCGCAGGGCGTCGCCGAGCCCGACGGACGTCGCGGACTTGCCCTCGCCCGCCGGCGTGGGCGAGACCCCCGTCACCAGCACGAGGCTGCCCTGTGGGCGGTCCTCCAGCGTCCTGAGGTGCGAGAGCGCCACCTTCGCCTTGTGGCGGCCGTACGGCACGATGCTCTCGTCGGGAATGCCCAGGCCCGCCGCGATCCTGCCGATGGGCTGGAGTTCCGCCGCTTGGGCGATCTCGATGCTGCTGAGCGCCACAGGTCCTCCCGTCCGCGGGCTGCGCTGCCCGCGGCAGCCAGCCTACGTCGAGTCGCGGGAACCGGCCGCTCTGCCGGCCGCGCGTCAGGACCTGTCATCATGCTGTCCAGCTCGCCGATCGACTCGGAGGAGGATCTCGTGGCCCGCACTTCTCGACACGCACCGGCGTTCCGGCCTCACGCCGTGGCCGGGCGGTGACGGCGTCCTTGCCGGCCGAGGGCCGGGTGCGCCGGATCAGCCCGGGGTTGATGCTCGCGCTCGGCTACATCTCCATGGCGGGCTCGCTGTCGACCGACCTCTACCTGCCGGCGTTCCCCGACATCGCCGCAGACCTCGGGGTCGGCGCGTCGACGGTGCAGCTCACGCTCACGGCCCTCCTCGCCGGATCGGCGCTCGGCCAGCTCCTGATCGGCTCGGTGTCCGACGCACTCGGCCGGCGCCGCACGCTCCTGGCCGCGCTGACGGTGTTCGTGCTCTGCTGCTACCTGGCCGCCGTCAGTCCGACGGTCGAGGTGCTCATCCTCGTCCGCGCCGTGCAGGGATTCGCCGGCGCCTCGGGGACGGTGCTCGCCCGCGCCGTCATCGCCGACCTCGTCGATCACGCACAGGCGGTGCGCGCCTTCAGCACGATCTTCGTCATGATCGCGCTCGGCCCCGCCGTGGCGAGTCCGCTCGGCGCGCTCCTGACGCAGGTGGGTGGGTGGCGGGCCGCCCTGCTCGGACTCGCCGCGCTCGCGACCGGCATGCTCGTCGTCGCGGCGCTCTTCGTCCCGGAGAGCCTGCCGCCGGAGCGGCGGCACCCGTTCACCCTCGCCGCCCTCGTACGGAACATCGCCAGGCTCCTGCACCATCCCGCCTTCATGGGGTACACGATCGCATTCGGAGCGGGCTACGCCGCGCTGATGGTCTACATCAGCTCGTCGTCGTTCATCGTGCAGGACGTGCTCGACATCACGCCCCTCGGGTACTCCCTCACCTTCTCGTTCAGCTCCGTCTCGGTGATGGCGGGCGCATGGCTCAACGGGATGGTCGCGCATCGGATCGGCGCGTACCCGACGCTGCGGGTCGCTCAGTTCCTGCAGGCGACCTCGGCGGCGGCGGGCGTGGTGCTCGCCCTGACGGGCACCTTGACGTTGACGACGTACCTGATCGTGGTGGCCGTGTTCGCGATGGGCTGCGGGTCGGTCATGTCGAGCGCATCCGCCCTCGCCGTCGGCGAGGCCCGTGCCACCGCGGGTGCCGGTTCGGCATTGGTCGGCTTCACGCAGTTCGTCTTCGGTGCCGTCGCGTCGCCGCTGGGCGGCATCGCCGGCACGCAGACGGCGTTGCCGGCGATGACGGCGATGGCGGGCTTCGCCACGGTCGGGCTGGTGAGCGCCTGGCTCGCGTGGTCGCGCAGGCGACGCTGAGGCCTGCGCTCAGGCGCGAGAACCGGCGACGGCCGGTTCCGGAACCCAGGTCGCCGTCGGCTCGGGAACGGCGACGCGGGCCCCGGTGCGCGCCGACTCGAGCACCGCCGAGGTGACGTGCGCGGCGCGCAGCCCGTCGGCGAAGGTCGGCAGCGTGCCCGACGGCGTGCCCGCCAGGGCGACGTACGCGTCGGCGACGAAGTCGTTGAAGCACTGCTGGTAGCCCTGGGGGTGGCCGGCGGGCACCGGCTCGAGTCCGACGGGCGATGCGAGCGCCTTGGCGGGGTTGCGGGTGATGAGGCGGCTCTCGTCGCGGCGGCCGATCCACGCGCGCTCGGGCAGCTGCTGGTCGAACTCGTAGCTCTCCTCGGGCCCGTCGAACGAGAAGTAGAGGCGGTTGTCGCGCCCGGCGCTCGCCTGGCTGACGACGAGCGATCCGATGGCGCCGTGGTCGGTCGTGAAGGTGAGCACGGCCCCGTCCTCGGTGAGGTTCTGCGCCGGTCCCCCCTCGCGCTCGAACGCATTGCCGACCGTGGCCGTGACCGTGGTGATGCGGTGGCCGGTGACGAACTCCATGAGGTCGCACCAGTGCACGCCGATGTCGCCGAACGCACGGCTCGCGCCGCCCGCGGTCGGATCGACGCGCCAGTTGGTCTGGTCGACGCCGGCGAGCCAGTCCTGCAGGTAGCTGCCGTGCAGCATCCAGAGCCGGTTCTCCGGGGTTCGCAGGATACGCTCGCGGATCTCGCGGACGAGCCCGTAGTACCGGTAGATGAACGGGACGGCGGCGACGGGCACGTCCGCCTGTCGTCGCGCGAGCGCCTCGGCGTCCTCGACGCTCGTGGCGAGCGGCTTCTCGACGATGACGCCGATGCGCGCGTCGATCATCGCCTCGGCCTGTTCGCGGTGCAGTGCGTTGGGGGTCGTGACGTGCACGATGTCGGGCCGCAGGCCGATCAGTTCCTCGATGCTCGCCGACGGGACCGTTGCGGGTCGGGTCGCGGCGAAGGCCTCGGCCCTCTCACGGCTCGAGCCGGCGACGCCGACGAGGTGGTGTCCACCGGAGGCGATGGCCTGCGCGTGGACGCGCGCCATGAATCCGGTGCCGATGATCCCTGCGCGAACCGACATGCGCTGCTCCTCTGGTCGTGATGAACGCTCACCACCAGTGTCCCCGAGTTGCGCCGGTTTTGCACATAAGTGATTACGATCCGGCGCATAAGGGGAAGCGCAGTTTGCGGGACGCGAACGCGGCGCCGGGCAGGAGCCCGCCGCCGCGTCGCATCCGTTGCGCTATCGCGTGCTGAATGCCGCGTCGAACGCCGCCGCCGACGGCTCGTACGACGACAGCCGTCGCACGAACCCGAGCGCCTCGGGCGCGCCGACCAGGCGATCCATGCCCGCGTCCTCCCACTCGACCGACAGCGGGCCGTCGTAGCCGATCGCGTTGAGCATGCGGAACGCGTTCTCCCACGGCACGTCGCCGTGCCCGGTCGAGATGAAGTCCCAGCCGCGGCGCGGATCGGCCCAGGCGAGGTGCGACGACAGGCGGCCGTTGCGGCCGTTGTCGAGGCGCTTCTTCGTGTCCTTGCAGTGCACGTGGTAGATCCGGTCCTGGAAGTCCCAGAGGAAGCCGACCGGGTCGAGGTCCTGCCACACCATGTGCGAGGGGTCCCAGTTCAGCCCGAACGACTCGCGGTGGCCGATCGCCTCGAGCGTGCGCTTCGTGGTCCAGTAGTCGTAGGCGATCTCCGACGGATGCACCTCGTGCGCGAACCGCACGCCGACCTCCTCGAACACGTCGAGGATCGGGTGGAACCGGTCGGCGAAGTCCCGGTAGCCGGCGTCGATGAACTCGTCGGAGGCGGGCGGGAACATCGCGACGGCCTTCCAGATCGACGAGCCCGTGAACCCGGTGACCGTCTTCACGCCGAGCTTCGCCGCGAACCGCGCCGTCATCTTCAGCTCCTCCGCGGCGCGCCGCCGAACGCCCTCGGCATCGCCGTCGCCCCAGACGCGGTCGTTCAGGATGTCGCGGTGACGCTGGTCGATCGGGTCGTCGCACACGGCCTGGCCGGCGAGGTGGTTCGAGATCGTCCAGACCTGCAGGCTGTTCTTCTCGAGGATGTCGCGGCGGCTCTGCACGTACGCGTCGTCGTCCCAGCGCGAGACGTCGATGTGGTCGCCCCAGCAGGCGATCTCGAGGCCGTCGTAGCCCCACTCCCCGGCGAGTCGCGCGACCTCCTCGAAGGGCAGGTCGGCCCACTGGCCGGTGAACAGGGTGATCGGTCGTGGCATGGGTCCTCCTCTAGTCGGCGGCGGGCGCGCCGACGCGCACCCATCTCGAATCGTGTGCGGAGCTCTCCTCGACCGCGGCCAGCACGCGCTGCACGTGCAGGCCCTCGGCGAAGGTCGGGTGCGGGTCGGCGCCCTCGGCGATCGCCTCGACGAGGTCCTTCACCTGGTGGCTGAACCCGTGCTCGTAGCCGAGCATGTGCCCGGCCGGCCACCACGCCGCGACGTACGGGTGCTCGGCCTCGGTGACGACGATGCGCGTGAAGCCCTGCGTCGCGTTCGGCGCGGTGCGGTCGTAGTAGTGGAGGACGTTGAGGTCCTCGAAGTCGAACCCGAGCGCGCCCAGGTCGCCCGAGACCTCGATGGCGAGGGCGTTCTTCCGGCCCGTGGCGAACCGCGTGGCCTCGAACGAGGCGAGCGCGCCCGACGAGAGGCGGCCGGTGAAGATCGCCAGGTCGTCGACGGTGACCTCGCCCATGCCCTCGGCGGCCGTCCCGGACAGGCCCGAACCGGAGCCCAGCAGCGGGCGTTCGCCCACGATCGTCTCGAGCACGCCGGAGACGGCGGTGACGTCGAGTCCGGTGACGAACTGCGCGAGGTCGATCGCGTGGGCGCCGATGTCGCCGAGCGCGCCCGAACCGGCGTGCTCCTTCTGCAGGCGCCATCCGAGCGGCATCGCGGGATCGACGAGCCAGTCCTGGCGGTAGCTCGCGCGCACCTGCTGCACGCGGCCGATCCGGCCCTCGGCGATGAGGTCGCGCATGAGCGTGACGGCCGGCACGCGCCGGTAGGTGAAGCCGACCATCGCGCGGATGCCGCGCGCGGACGCCCGATCCGCGGCATCCGTCATCGTCTCGGCTTCGTCGACCGCGTTCGCGAGCGGCTTCTCGCACAGCACGTGCTTGCCCGCCTCGAGCGCCGCGATCGCGATCTCGGCGTGCGAGCCGCCCGGCGTGACGATGTCGACGAGGTCGATGTCGTCGCGCGCGATCACCTCGCGCCAGTCGGTCGCCGACTCGGCCCAACCCCACTTCGCCGCGGCATCCGCCACCGCGTCGGCGTTGCGACCCACGAGGACAGACATCTCGACGTCGGCCGGCAGGTCGAACACCCGCGGGGCGGTGCGCCACGCCTGCGAGTGCGCGGCGCCCATGAAGCCGTAGCCCACCATCGCGACGCGGAGCACCGGGCGGGGGCTCATGCCAGCACGACCTCGCGCTCGACCGGCACGCGATTGGTCACGTAGCGGCCGGGGCCGCCGTCGACGCCGGGCATGATCTGCATGTAGAGCAGGCGCATCGTGAGCACGACCTCGACGGTGAGCTGCTCGCCCTCCTCGGGCGTGCGGCCGAGGTCGATCAGCACGTCGGGGCGGTCGGCGACGAACCAGAGCGTGTCCCACTGCTCGGGCAGCTCCTCGATGCGGTACTCACGCCCCTGGAGCGCGAAGCGCAGTCGATCGGTCGGGATCGCCTCGCCGTTCACGGTGACGGCGACGTCGTCGACGGCCGACAGCCAGAGGCTGCGATACCAGGGCAGCTGCACCGAGACGGCGATGCCGTTCTCGACGCGCCGGACGTCCTGCTCGGAGAAGAGCGAATCATGGGTGGCCATGGGTGCCTGCCTTACTTGAACGTGTCGATGAAGGTCTCGTGCGGCACAGGCGGCTCGGGCTCGAGCACCTGCGTCGTCGACGGGTGGTACGGGTGGTACTCGGTCGGCACCGGCTCGTCGGCCGGCGGCATGAAGACGGGCTTGCCGTCGTCGCCGAAGTACATGAGGTCGAGGTCGAACGCGGCCTGGTTCTTCTCGCCGAAGCTGATCCAGTCCTCGTGGAACGGGGCGCGGGCGAGCTCGTAGCAGCGGAACTTCCAGATCTTCCATTCGCCGTCCTGGCGCAGGAAGTCGATCGCGTACTTGCACCACACCCAGTGCGCCCAGACCTTCTTGCCCTGGACCTCGCCGGGCGAGTACATGTCGGGGAAGGCCTTCGCCACCTCGGGGTCGGTGAGGCCGGACTCGGTGCCGGCCATGATCCAGACGCCCTTGGCGGTCTCGCCGTCGGCGGCGACCTCGATGACCGGCGTGGTCGTGGCGTGCAGGATCAGCTTGCCGGTCGGCGTCGGCCGCCCCTGGTGGTAGCGGATGACGCTGTCGTAGTCGGTGTACTGGCCCGCGTTCGTGTACCGCGCACGGATGCCGGGCGTGCCGCGCTTCACCCACAGCGGGATGATCTGCTCATCCTGGAAGGCGTTGTGCAGGTACATGTAGCGGTTGAAGAGGTTCTCGACGTCGCCGCGGTCGGCGGCGCGACGGGCGAGGCGCGTGGCGTCCTCGACCTGGCCGCGCAGCCGGTCGATCTCGGCCAGCAATTCGGCGACGGATGCCTCGGTGAGCTGCTCAGACACGGGCGGAGGCTTCCTCTTCGATGGCGCGACGCATGAGCGCGTGCTGCTTCTTGACGAGGTCGATCGGGTCGGCTTCGCCGAGGTCGGCGAACGCGTGCCCCTCCCACTCGCTCGAGAGGTAGCCGGTGTAGCCGCCGTCGACGAACTGCTTGACGATGCGCGGGATGTCCATCGCCGGCTCGTCGCCGTTCGCGTCGATGTCGTAGAACTTCGCGTGCACGTGGAAGATCTGCGGCATGATGTCCAGCCACTCCTCCGGCGGCACGAGCCCGTGCATGTTGAACGCGAGGCGCGTGAACGGTCCGAACGTGAGCGGGTCGACGCCCTCCCCGGTGAGGTAGTCCTCGAACTTCTGGTTGCGCACGTGCATGGGAGTCGGCTCGTGCCAGATCTCCTCCATGACAGGGAAGTGCTTCTCGTCCATGCCCATCCGGTTCAGCGTGCGCAGGAGCATGGGCGAGAGGCTGTGCATGGTCGACGAGAAGTCGGCGGTGAAGCCGAGCCGCTCGCTCTGCAGCTCGTCGTACATCTCGCGCATCTGCAGCACCGCGGGATCGTTCGGCCCCGAGGGGGCGTGGATCTCGTAGCCGAGGTACTGGTCGTACTTCTCGGCCAGCGGCAGGAGGCTGCGCAGCAGCTCCTTGCCGTGCGACCGGATGACGACTCGCTTGAAGCCGAGCGTGTGCGCGGTCTTCAGCTGCCGTGCGAGGAAGTCGTGCTCCTCGTCCGGCGTCATGTCGCGCTCCTTGCGGCGCCCCATGTCGAGGTTGGTGCCGACGGCGCTCGCCTCGAGGCCGTACTTCTCGAGGGAGTCGAACCAGAGCTTGACGAAGTCGGCGTCCACGTCGGGATAGGTGCGCAGCAGCTGGGCGATGTTGAACTCGACGCCCGGGCCGATGCCCTCGTCGTGCACGGCCCTGATCAGCGTCTCGGGCGTGTACAGCCCGGCCGCGAACTCGCTGGTCATCGAGTAGAGGGTCGTCCCGAGCTTGATGCCGGTGCCGGCGATGCCGGCGGTGGTGTCGGTCATGCCTGGACCGCCTTTCCGAGGTGGGTGTCGAGGATGCGGCGGGCCTCCGCGGCATCCGTGATCATGCGGGAGCCGGATGCCTCGGCGGCCGAGCGCTGGACGGCCTGCTCGGCCGCGATGATGTCGAAGGGGCTCTGCCAGTTGTTCCAGTGCCACCCCTCGTACTCGCTCGAGATCGCGCCCGAGTAGCCGTTCTCGACGAGGAGGCCGATGAGGTCGCGCACCGGGACCGAGGGCTCCTCGCCGCGCTCGTCGATGCCGAAGAACTTGCCGTGCACGTGGCGGATCCACGGCATGATCTCGAGCCAGTCGTCCACGCGCGCCGGGCCGAAGAGGCCCGTGCCGTTGATGCCGAAGTCGATGCCGAGGTCGGGCCGGCCGTTCTGCGCGGCGAGGCCGATGAACGCACCGAACCGCTGGCCGTGCTCCGTCTGGTCGGCGGGCGGGCCCTGCTCGTAGAACGTGTTCCACAGGTCGACGACCTTCGCGAGCAGCTCGTCCGACGCGCCACGGCGGCGATACGCCTCGAGCAGCGACGGTGCGAAGCCGGAGACCGTCGCGCCCCAGTCCATGGTGAAGCCGAGGAACGGCGAGCCGACCTGCTCGTACCGGTCGCGGAGGGCGAGGATGCGCGGATGGCTCGCATACTGGTCGGCGTGCACCTCGAGCGCGAGCGTCACGCCGTACTGCTCGGCGATGGGCGCGAGCTGCTCCATCGAGTCGGGCGTCAGCGAGATCTGCACGCGCGCGATCGGGAAGCCGAGCTTGGCGGCCGCCTCGATCTGGCGACGCATGTACTCGATGAGCTCGTCCTGCGTCAGCAGGCGATCGCGGTGGATGCCGATGTCGGCGTTCACGGCCAGCGAGGTCGTGACGAGGCCCACCTCGTCGACGAGGTCGCGGAACTCGCCCGCGAACCGGTCATCGATGTCGGGGAAGCCCCGGAAGCTCGAGAATCCGATGATCTCGAGGCCCGGACCGTAGCCCTCTGCGGCGACCTTGCGGATGAGGCCTTCGAGGTCGTATTCGCGACCGTGGAAGGCGCGGGTGAAGCTGTAGAGCGTGACGCCCTGGATGGGCGTGCCGAGCGGGCTCATGCCGCCACCGCCTTCCGTGCCGGCATCGTCTTGGTGTCGTGCTCCTCGATGTGGAGCGTCTCGCCGTCGCCGATGATGATGTAGGGGATGTAGAGCGTCAGGTCGACGCGGACCTCGTGCTCCGCGGCATCCGTCGCCACCGCGATCTCGCCCGAGAGGACCGCCGAGTCGGTGGGGAACCACCATTCGCCGGTCTCGTCGACGAGGTCGGCGAACGTGAACTCGCGGCCGTTCATGCTCCAGCGGAGCGAGTCGGCGGGCGCCTGGACGCCGTCGACGGTGAGCGCCGCGCCGCCGATGCACGAGCCCGGCAGGGCGCGGTACCACGGGATGCGGACTTCGACCGAGGCGCGTGCCCCGTCAGTGGTCAATGTGCCCTGCTCGATGATGCGGTCGGCGATCATGCGGACCTCCTCGACTTCTTCGTCATGATTCCTACACTCTAATGTCTGTTTTCGACGGAAGCAAGCTTCGCGCTGAGTTGGCGGCTGATGGCGCGGGCGCCGCGGATCGCGAGTGCGACGCTCGTGAGCGTCGGGTTGCACGCCGTCGCCGTCGGGATCACGTTGTTGCCCGCGACGAAGACGCCGGGGGCCACCCACAGCTCGCTGTCGGGGCTGCAGACGCTCTCGCCGTCGTCCTGCTCGCCCATGCGCGTCGTGCCCTGGTAGTGCAGCGACGCGCCGAGCGGCATCGTGAACGGTCGCGGGTCGAGGGGCTCGCCGACCGCCGCGCCCAGGCGCACGATCTCCTCGCGCGCCTGATCGAGCACCTCGTGGTCGCGCTCCGTGAGCCGGTAGTGGATGCGCATCGCGGGCAGGCCGTACGCGTCGGTCTCGTCGTCGCTGAACTCGACGCGGTCCTCGCGCTGCAGGTCCTTCGCGCAGAACAGGCCGAGGCCCACGATCGAGCCGGGGACGACCGGGTCGTCCTCTGCGAGTGGGATGGGCGAGGCGTCGAGCTGCATGATCTGACCGTGGAAGGGCTGGTCGTCGGTGTACGGCACCCAGCTCACGCCGCTCTGCTCGCTGAGTCCGCCCTCGGCGGGCGCCGACTCCTCGGCTCCCTCACCGGGCTGGGCGTCGCGGATGCGCGAGGCGAACACGACCTGCGTCTGGTCGTTGAGGTAGCGGCCGAGCGCCGGCGGGCGGATGCCGCTGGCCCAGAGCAGTTGCGGGGTGCGCAACGCATCGGCGGCCACGACGACGGCACGGGCGCGCACGTCGTGCTCCCCGCCCGTGCGCAGGTCGCGCACCCGGACCCCCGCGGCCCGGCCGTCCTCGACGAGCACGCGTGTGACGAGCGACTCGTCGTGGAGCGCGAATCGCGGGTTGGCGCGCGTGACTTCGCCGAGCACCACGTCGGAGCCCGACCAGACGAGGCGACCGTCGGGCCGGCGATGCACGGCGAGCGGCATCCGCTGCACGCGTGCCGCCGGCTCGCGAGCGTCGTCGACGGCCGAGGCCAGCCGCTCACGGACCAGGCCCGTGAAGGGCGCCTGGTCGAACGCGTCGGTCGTGACGCCGAGCAGCCGGTCGGCCTCGTCGAGCAGCTCGTCGAGGTCGGGCAGAAACGCGATGCGCTCGCCGCCGCCGGGCCTGGGGCAGGCGCCGGTCCAGTGGGCGGACATGCCGCCGACGTTGCTCGACATGGCGGCGACCGGCAGGCCGTCCTCGCCGGGGAACGCGTACCCGTCGTCGAGGAGGAACGTGCCGGGGCGAGCGCGGCGCTCGCCGCTCTTGACCGCACCGGGATGGCTCACCGTGTCGGCGCCGGCGCCCGGACCCTCTGACGCGCGCTGCGCGGCAGCGCGCGCCGCCGGGTCCTCGATGTTCCTCACGTGCGCCCCGGGCGGGTCCGACACCGTCGGGCCGACCTCGAACATGGCGATCGTGACGCCCGCCGCCTCCTCGGAGAGGATGCGCGCGTACGCGGCGCCGGTGGGGCCGCTGCCGACGATCGCGACGTCGACGGCCTCGGGGTAGCGGCTCATGCCGACACCGCCAGCTCGCGGATGAGGGCGACGGATGCCTCGGACTCCTGCGTCGGGTAGTACTCGAGCCCGATCGGACCGTCGTAGCCCGACGCGCGCAGGATGCCGAGCGTCGCGGCCCAGTCGAGCGAACCGGAGCCCGGCTCACCGCGGCCCGGGGTGTCGGCGAGCTGCACGTACTTGACGAGCCCGCCGGCGTTCGCGAGCTCGGCCGCCATGTCCTCGCCCTCGACGGCCGAGTGGTAGATGTCGTACAGGACGCCGAAGTAGGGGGAGTCCACGCCGCGGGCGACGTAGACGGCCTCTGCGGTCCGGTCGAGCAGCGACCCGGGGTGATCCACGCGGACGTTCACCGGCTCCAGGACGAGCGTGATGCCGGAGCCCTCGATCTGCGCGATGGCCTTCTCGTAGATCTCGATGAGCTTGTCGAGCTGCACCTGGCGCTTCCATCCGCCGAATCCGGTGCCGCTGCCGACGACGATGCGCGGGCACCCGAGGTCCTGCGCGATCGAGACGCCCTCGTCGAGCTTGCGGAAGAACTCGGAGTGGTCCCACGGCGGGATCATGAACTGCGTGCGGGGCTCCGAGAGCTGCGCCGTCAGCTGCGTGCCGGTCTCGCCGAGCGCCGCCTTGAGCGCCGGGAGGTCCTTCGGCTTCGCCGGGGCGTCCACGCCGGTCGGTCCCCACATCTCGACGGCGGTGAAGCCCGCCGCGGCGGCCGCGCGGACGCGGTCGTGGTAGTCGCCGGCTTCGGTGAAGAGGAGTTCGATGTTGGGTGCGAGTTGGTACACGCGCGCCTCCTTGGGTCGGAGTTGGGAATGGGTCGTGAACGGCATGCACGGGAACCTGCGGCAGCACGTCCCGGTGCTCGACGATCCGGCCGTTCTCGAATCGGTGGAGGCCCGCGGTGGCGCCTAGCCCTTCAGCCCGCCCGCGAAGCCCTGGATGAAGCGCTTCTGCGCGAACATGTAGAAGGCCAGGATCGGGATCATCGAGATGATCACCACGGCGAAGATCTTGTTCCACGCCGAGACCAGGCCGCCGACGTACGTGTACATCGCGACCGGCAGCGTCTGCGTCTCGGAACCGCCGAGGAAGATCAGCGAGTTGAAGAAGTCGTTCCAGACGATGAGGCCCGCGAGGATCGCGACCGTGCCCGTCGCCGGCGCCATGAGCGGCAGGACCACCCGGAAGAAGGCCTGCGTCGGGGTCGCGCCGTCGATGACGGCGGCCTCCTCGTACTCCGTCGTGAGCCCTCGGAAGAAGCTCGCGTAGAGGAAGATCGCGAGCGGAAGCAGGATGCCGATCCAGAGCAGGATCATCCCGAGCGCGTTGCCCGTGAGGCCGACCGAGCGCGCGCCGATGTACAGCGGCACCGTACCGAGCTGAGCGGGCAGGATGATCGCGATGAGCACGAGGTAGTACGTCGCGTTCGTCCACGCGCGGGTCCGCCGGGCGATGACGTACGCGGTCACCGAGCCGAGGAACACGAGGCCCGCGATCGCGCCGACCGTGATGATCACGCTGTTCAGGATGCTCATCGGGATGCTGTTGCGGCCCGTGGAGGTGAGCACCTCGACGAATGCGCTGAAGTCGACCGTGCTGGGTGGTGCGACGGCGCTCGTGGTGAGCACCTCGGCGTCCGGCTTCAGCGCCGTGACGACCAGCAGGTAGAGCGGCAGGAGCCCGATCAGGGTCACGATCCAGACGAGCACCTCGCGGAACGCGGTGAGCTTGGTGTAACGGAACATGGTCAGGCCTTTCCGGCTTCGCGGTCGCGAGTGACGTACTGCTGGAGGATGGCGAACACGAGGATGATCACCGTGAGAACGAGGGCGAGGGCGGAGCCGAAGCCGAACTGCCCCAGCGAGAACGCCTGCTTGTAGACCTCGGTCGCGAGCGTCTCGGTCGCCCCGGCGGGGCCGCCGCCGGTGAGCGCGAGGATCTGGTCGAAGATCCGGAGGCCCTGGATGATGCCGAGCGTCGTGGCGATGGCGATGGACGGCCGGATGGCGGGTACGACCACGTGCCAGAAGCGGCCCCAGATGCCCGCCCCGTCGAGCGCGGCGGCCTCCTCGACCTCGACGGGCACGCTCGCGAGGCCGGCGAGGTAGATGACCATGACGAAGCCGGTCTGCTGCCAGACGACGGTGATGAGGATGGCCCAGATCGACCACGTCGGGTCGGCGAGCCAGACCTTCTGGAGTTCCTCGAGCCCGATGAGCGCCAGGAAGCCGTTGAGCGGTCCGTCGAACTGGAAGATGAACTTCCATACGTACGCCACGGCCAGCGGGCTGAGCACCACCGGCATGAACAGCAGCGTCCGCAGGATGTAGCGGGTCTTCAGCATCCGGTTGATCGCGAGCGCGTAGAGGAGGCCGAACACGTTGGTGAGGATGACCGACCCGAACGCCAGGAACAGCGTGTTCCAGACGGCGCCGAGCAGGAGCGGGTCCTCGAAGATGCGCTGGAAGTTCTCGAAGCCGATGAAGTCCCAGTCGCCGAGTCCGGTCCAGTTCGTCAGGGAGAAGAAGCCGCCGGTGAGCGTCGCGAGGTAGTGCACCCCGATCACGAGCACGACGGCGGGCAGCGCCCACCACCAGTGCCCGAAGGAGATCAGCGGCTTGCGACCGCCCCGACGGGGCGGCGGCGTGTTGCGCGCATCGGGCGGCACGGTGATGGTGCGGGTGCTGTCCTGCGTCGTCACAGTCATTTCGCTTCCTGACATCGTCGTCGCGCGCTCTCGAGGCGTGTGGAGCGCTGAGAAAACTCTCCCATGCTTGTGTCGAAAACACACATTAGTCATCCCGATGCCACGTATAAGTGGCCTGCACTGGGAGCCCGGAGCGACGGCTGAAAGGATTCGATCCCATGGACGCGTACGAGTCGACGAGACCGAGCGCGGGCGGGGACGCCCTGTGGGAGGCGTTCGTGGACCCGCCCGACGAGGCCCGGCCGCGCGCGTGGTGGCACTGGATGGACGGCAACGTCGACCCCGTCGGCATCGACCGCGACCTGCGCTGGATGCACGCGACCGGGTTGCGCGGCGCCCAGGTGTTCGACGGCGGCATGGGCGGGTCGCTCGTGGTGCCCTCGGCCGTGCGCCCCGGGACGCCCGACTGGAACGAGGCCGTCGACACCGCCGTCGCCACGGCGAACGAACTCGCCATGGAACTCGCCGTCGCGACGTCGTCCGGATGGAGCGCGTCCGGCGGCCCATGGGTGGCACCGGCCGACGCGATGAAGAAGGTCGTCTGGTCGGAGCGCGACATCACGGGCGGCAGCCCCGTCGACGTCGTCCTGCCGCCGTTGCCCGCGGTTCCGGGCGCCTTCCAGGACTGCCCGCGCTGGGGCGCCGACGGCACGGCGAGCGGGTTCGCCGTCGACTGGTGTGTCCTCGCCTTCCCGGCGGCCGCGTCGCGGACGATCCTCGCCCCGACCTCGGTGCACGCGTCCTCGCCACTCGACGATGTCGCATGCCTCACCGACGGCGCATTCGGCCCCGTCCTGCAGCTCCCCCGGGACCCCGACCATCACTCGTCGGCCTGGATCGAGCAGGAGTTCGACGAGGCGACGACGGTGCGCTCGGTCACCGTCGGCCTCCCCGGACCGCATGGCTTCGGCGCAGCTCCGCCCGCGGACGCCGTGCTCCAGGTGAGCGACGACGGCATCGAGTATCGGGATGTCGCGGTGCTTCCGCCGTCCGCCGTCCCCTCGCGCACGGTCAGCTTCTCGGCCGTGACGGCTCGGCGATTCCGACTGGTCCTGTCGGCCGCGAGTGCCGCGGAGGCCCTGCCCCCCGTCGCGCCCGGCGTGCGGCTCCCGCCCGTGCTGCGGAAGTCCGACGCGTTCCATGTGTCCGAGTTCGCATTGCGTTCGGCAGGACGCGTGCACTTCGCCGAGGCCAAGGCCGGGTTCGGTGTCGTGTCCGACTACCACGCGGTCCCCACGCCGGAGGCAGCCGCCGTCGGTGCGATCGACCCCGCGAGCGTCCTCGACGTGACCGATCACGTCAGCGAGGGCGTGCTGCGATGGACGCCGCCGCCGGGCGAGTGGGCGGTGCTCCGCCTCGGGGGCTCGCTGACCGGGCAGACGAACGGCCCGGCTCCGGCGGATGCCACCGGGCTCGAGGTCGACAAGCTCGACGGCGCGCGCGTGCGGGCCTACCTCGACACGCATCTCGAGCGCTTCGGCGTGGAGCGCGATGGCGCGGCATCCGGCGCGCCTCGGTTCTCGGCCCTGCTCAGCGACAGCATCGAGGCCGGGTCGCAGAACTGGACCGACGCGATGGCCGAGCACCTGCGCCGGCTGCGCGGATACGACCCGACCAGCTGGCTTCCCGCACTGACCGGACTGCTGGTCGGCACCCCTGACGATTCCGACCGGTTCCTGTACGACTACCGGCGCACGATCGCCGAGCTCTACGCCGACGAGTACTACGGCACCCTCGCCGCCGAGGCCCATCGACGAGGCATGGCGTACTACGCCGAAGCGCTCGAGGACGGACGGCCGCAGCTCGGCGACGACCTCGCGATGCGTGCGCCTGCCGACGTGCCGATGGGGGCGATGTGGACGTTCGACCCCGCCGAGGGGCCGCGGCCGACCTACGTCGCAGACCTGAAGGGGGCCGCCTCGGTCGCCCACGTGCACGGTCGCCGCTGGATCGGAGCCGAGGCCTTCACGTCGTTCGACCGCCCGTGGTCGTGGACCCCGCGCACGCTGAAGCACGTCGCCGACCTGCAGCTCGCGCTCGGCGTGACGCGCTTCTGCATCCACACGTCGCCGCACCAGCCGATCGCGGCGCCCGCGCCGGGCATCGCACTGGCGCCGTTCCTCGGTCAGGCGTTCACGGTGCACGAGACGTGGTCGGGCATGGCTCGCGAATGGATGGACTACCTCGCCCGATGCTCGGCGGTGCTCGCAGCCGGCACGGCGGCGGTCGACGTCGCGGTCTTCGTCGGCGAGGAGGCGCCAGTGACCGGACTGTTCGAGCATCGGCTCGACGACGCAGTACCGCCGGGATTCGACTTCGACTACGTCGGGCCGGATGCCCTCCGCGACGTGCTCCGCGTCGAGGCGGACGCGATCCGCTCGAAGGGCGCGTCCTATCGGGCGCTGTACCTGGGCGGGTCGAGCGAGCGGATGACGCTGCCGACGCTGCGCGCGATCGAGCGTCTGCTCGACGCGGGCGCGACCGTGATCGGCACGCGCCCGACCGGCACGCCCTCGCTCGCGGACGACCCCGACGAGTTCGACGCGGCGTGCGAACGGATCTGGAGCACGCAGCGCGCTCGCGGACGCGTCGTCGGCACCTCCGACCTGGCCGACGCCCTTCGGGGACTCGGATGGCGTCCCGCGCTCGAGATCGACGGGACACCGGTGCGGCGGATCGCGCGGGAGATCGACGGGCGACGGGTGACGTTCGTCGCCAATCCCTCGGGCGAGCCCATCGAACTCCGACTTCGGACCCCTGAGCCGGGCACACTCGTCGCATGGGATCCCGTCGAGGTTCGACGCGCGCCGATCGAGCGGCCCCCGGGTGACGACGCCCACGTGATCGCACTCGAGCCGTTCGGATCCGTCTTCGTGGTCGCTTCGCCGGAGCCGCGCGACGACGCCGTCGACGCACCGGCCCGAACCACGACACTGGCGCTCGCGGGAGAGTGGACGATCGAGCTGCCCGGCCGATCAGCGTCATCCGTCTCGCCCGGCCCTCGACTCTGGGCCGACGCCGACGCCGACGCCGACGCAGACGCCGTCGACGGTGGGCGGGGCTTCTCCGGCGTCGGCACGTACCGGATGGAGTTCGACCTGGCCGAACGCCCCACCGCCGATCGTCTCGTGCTCCACCTCGGCACCGTTCGCGACATCGCGCGAGTGCGCCTCAACGACCTCGATTGCGGAGTCGCGTGGACCGAGCCCTTCCGGCTCGACGTCACCGCCGCGGTCCGCCCGGGCCGCAACGTGCTCGAGGTCGACGTGGCGACGCCGTGGCGCAATCGACTCATCGCGGAGGCGGACTCGCCGAGCGGTGGCATCCCCTCCCCGCTGACGACGGTGTTCGAGCCGACCGCGGAGCCGCTTCGGGCCGGTCTCGCGGGCCCCGTGACGCTGATCGCCGAGTGGCACGACTGACGGGGCGCGATCCCGGATCAGTGGGACTATTGCCCCACATAACCGATACTAATGTCAGAATTGTGCGAATGTGTGCCAGTCTGGTTTCACGGCCGAGCGCCGTGCCAGCCCCCAGAGCTGGCGACAACGACGTCACGAAAGGGTCGAAATGCCACAGCACGCACAGCACCCCGCGAACAAGTTCCGGTGGTCGCTCCTCGCCGCTCCCGTCGCGGGAGTCATGGTCCTCGCCGGCTGCGCCGGCGGCGGCGGTTCGGACGACGGCGGCGACAGCGCCGACGGCGGCTCCGCCGACAGCTTCTCGGTCATGGTCGCCCAGGCCAACGACAACGACGACGCCTACGCCCAGCTCCTCGAGCAGTACTCGGAGGAGACCGGCGTCGAGGTCGAGGTCATCCCCTACCCGTCCGACGCGTACAACACGCAGGTCACGACGCAGCTGCAGGGCGGCAACGCGGCCGACGCGATGATCCTCTCCCCCGGCACCGGCCAGCCGATCTCCGTCATCACGCTCGCCGAGGCGGGCTTCCTCGAGCCGGTCGGCGAGACCTCGGTCGGCGTGATCCCCGAGGGCACCGAGTCGCTGTACGAGGTCGACGGCGAGATCTACGCCCAGCCCACCTCACTGCAGCCGGTCGGCCTGGTCTACAACCCGGCGGCGGCCGAGGAGGTCGGCATCGACGAGTTCCCGGCGACGTACGAGGACCTGCTCGAGGCCTGCGCCACGGCGCGCGAGGGCGGCAAGAGCTTCCTCGTGCTCGCCGGCTCCATCCCGTTCAACACCGGCCTGTTCTCGCAGATCCTCTCCGCGACCCGCGTGTACGAGGAGACCCCCGACTGGAACGAGCAGCGCGCGGCCGGTGACGTCACCTTCGCCGACAGCGGATGGCGCGACGCACTCGAGGACTTCGTCGAGCTGAACGAGGCCGGCTGCTTCCAGGACGGCGCCGCGGGCGGCACGTTCGACAACATCACCAACGGCATCGGCGGCGGCTCCTCGCTCGCGGCTCCCGTCCCCGGCTCGGCTGCGAACTCGATCAACGCCGGCGCCGGTCTCGAGACCGACGTGCGCGCGTTCCCGCCGGCCGACGGCCAGGGCGAGTTCACGCTGGCCTCGGCGAACTACGCCTGGGCGATCAACGCCGCGTCCGACGACGACGTGAAGGCCGCCGTGCAGGAGTTCCTCGACTGGGCCGCCGAGCCCGAGCAGGCGAAGTTCTTCGCCGACACCTTCGGCGCCGTGCCGATCGGCGACGCGGCCACCGACGAGCTGCTCCCGATCTACCAGCCGATCGGCGGCCTCCTCGAGTCGGGCGCCTTCACGGGCCTCCCGAACTCGACGTGGCCGAACCCCGCCGTGTACGACGCGCTCGGCGCGGGCGTGCAGGGCCTGCTGACAGGCCAGACGACGGTCGACAGCATCCTCGAGGAGATGGACGCCGCCTGGGACCAGTGACCCGGTCGCACCATCCACTCACCGACAGATCGCCGCTCGGGGCCTCGCGCCCCGGGCGGCGATCCGCGTCCCCGCCGAAGGAGAACCCATGTCCCCGAGCCCCCGCGTCCGAGCCCTGCTCGACGGACTGACCTGGGCCGAGAAGCTCGGCCAGCTCCAGATCGTGTTCCGCCCTCGAGCGGAGGATGCCGCGCAGCTCGTGCGCGACGGCGTCGGCTCGGTGTTCTGGCCGCGGTCGGCCGCGGCGACCAACGCGCTGCAGCGCGTCGCCGTCGAGGAGACCCGGCTCGGCATCCCGCTCCTGGTCGGGCTCGACGTGATCCATGGACAGCGCACCATCGCGCCCGTCCCGCTCGCCCAGGGGGCGAGCTTCGACCGGCGGATGGTGCAGCGCCTCGCGCGCCTCGCGGCGGCCGAGGCACGCTCGGGCGGCGCGAACTGGACGTTCTCCCCCATGCTCGACGTCTCACGCGACCCGCGCTGGGGTCGCGCGGTCGAGGGGTTCGGCGAGGACGTCCATCTCACCGCCGAGTTGGGCCGCGCGATGGTGCGCGGCTACCAGGGCGACTCGCTCGCGGCATCCGATGCCATCGCCGCGACGGCGAAGCACTACGTCGCGTACGGCCAGCCCGAGGGCGGTCGCGACTACGACGCGGCGGATGTCTCCGAACACCGCCTGCGAAACGTGCACCTCGAACCGTTCCGGGCCGTGGTCGAGGAGGGCGCGGCATCCGTCATGGCCTCGTTCAACACGGTGGCGGGGCGTCCGATGCACGCCAACCGGCGACTTCTGAGCGGTGTGCTCAAGGAGGAGTGGGGGTTCGCGGGGGTGGTCGTCGGCGACGCCGACGGCGTGCGGAACCTCATCCCCCACGGCGTCGCGGAGGACCTCGCCCACGCCGTGCGCCTCGCGTACGCGGCCGGCCTGGACGTCGAGATGGGCGGGGCACCCGCCGACCTCGACCCGTCCGAACTCGCCCCGGGGCGGCTCGACCCGGCCCGCGTCGACGACGCGGCCGCGCGCGTGCTCGCCCTCAAGGAGGCGCTCGGACTCTTCGACGACCCGTACGTCTCCGAGGCCGACGAACGCACGGAGCCGACCGCCGAGGCGCGGCGGATGGTGCGCGAGGCGGCCGCCCGGTCGTGCGTGCTGCTGAAGAACGACGGCACGCTGCCGCTGCGCGAACCTCGGCGCGTGCTGCTCACCGGCCCGTACGCCGAGTCGACCGACCACCTCGGCGCGTGGACGCAGTCGTTCGCGGCTCCGGCCCGGAGCATCGCCGACGAGCTCCGCGAGCGGCGCCCGGACGCCGACGTGCGCGTCGTCCCCGGCGTCGGCTTCCTCGACGACGACGCGAACGGCATCGCAGAAGCCGCGGCGGCGGCGCGCGACGTCGACGTGGTGCTGGTCCTGGTCGGCGAGCCGAGCTCACTGTCCGGCGAGGCCGCCTCGCGCAGCGACCTCCGCCTGCCCGGGCTGCAGGCCGACCTCATCCGGGCCATCGCCGCGACGGGCACCCCGTTCGCGGTCGTGCTCGAGAACGGACGCCCGCTCGTCGTCGCCGACTGGATCGACGAGGCGCCGAGCGTGCTCGAGGCGTGGCACGGCGGCACCGAGGCCTCCGCGGGGATCGTCGACGTGCTGCTCGGCGAGGCCGACCCCGCCGGACGCCTGCCGATGTCGTTTCCGCGTTCGGTCGGCCAGGTGCCGGTGTACTACGCGCACGAGCGAACCGGACGCCCGGCGACCACCGGCGGCACGCTCACCGACACGGCCGTCGACGTGGGCCTGCACGGCCCCGACAACGTGCAGGAGAGGTACACCTCGAAGTACCTCGATCTCGAGCTGGGTCCGCAGTTCGCGTTCGGGCACGGGTCGGGCTACGCGAGCTTCGTGCACGGCGAGCCCCTGGTGTCGGCGGCTGAGGTCGGTGCCGGCGAGACCATCGTGCTCTCGCTCGACGTGACGAACACGTCGGCACGCGCGGGCGACGAGGTCGTCCAGGTGTACCTCGAGGACCTCGTCGCGAGCATCGCACCGCCGGTGCGGCGGCTCGTCGCGTTCGAACGGCGCACCCTGGTGCCGGGTGAGACCGGGACGTTCGAGTTCTCGATCGGGCCGGAGCAGCTCGGCTTCCGGCTCGCCGACGGTCGGTCCACGGTCGAGCCGGGAGCCTTCGTGCTGCACGTCGGCGGTGCGCTCGATCGCACCCAGCCCGTGACGCTCACCGTCACCGAGTGATCTGACGCCTGATCTCGTCCAGTGTCGAGTAGATCGCGGCGGTCGCGGCCGCCGTGTGCAGGGGATGCTCGAGCTCACCCGCGCGGATCGCTCCGACGACCGCGCGAAGCATCGGCACGTATCCGTTGCCTTCCCGCTCGACCTCGATGACCTCCTGCCGACGCTGCTCCCACGGGAGAGGGTGGTGGACGGTCAGCTGCGATCCCCACCAGAACCCTCCCGTGATCGTCACGTACGCCTCGGTTCCGCTGACCGCCGCAGAGGGATCGATCCACTCGACCATCGAGCTGGCGCCGTGCGCGAAACGGTCATCCTCATAACCGAGGGAGAACTCCTCGCGCAGGTCGACACCGTCGGGGCGCACCGTCCCCCGTGCGTGGACGGTGTCGGGACGACCGAGAAGCATGTGCGCCAGCGTGACGGGATAGATGCCCTGGTCGAGCAGCGCGCTCCCACCCGGCTTCCACCTGCTGCTGCCATCGCGGGGAAAGGCGGCGCCGAACGCGGCCCTCACGCTGCGCACGTCACCCAGCACGCCCTCGGCGATGCGTTCGGAGAGGCGCGCATACAGGGGATTGAACTTCATCCACATCGCCTCCATCAGGAAGACGCCGGCATCGATTGCGTGCGCCGAGAGCTCGCGGACTTCGCGCTCGTTCATGCCGAGCGGCTTCTCGCAGAGGACGTGCTTCCCGGCTGCGATCGCTTCGGAGGCGATCTCGAAGTGCGTCACGTGGGGCGTCGCGAGGTACACGGCATCGATGTCGGAAGCGAACATCTCGCGCCGGCTCGAGTAGCGCTCGGCGATGCCGAACTCATCCGCCAACGCGTCGGCGCGCTCGACCTGGCGCGAGGCGACCGCACCGACCGTCGCATCCGGCACGAGGGCGAAGTCCGCGACCATCTGGCGGCTGATGGCGCCGGTGCCCACCACGCCCCAGCGCAACGGCCGGTGTTCCGGAGTCATCACCCGCCCCGTTCGTGTCAGAGCCGCACGAGGCGGATGCGGGCCGCGCCGACACGATCGTTCGGCAGGATCATCAGTCGCTCATCACCGTTCAGCACGCGGCCCGGGACGACCTCGCCGTCTTCGACGAGCAGCTCCTGCACCGAATCGATCTCGATCCGGGCATCGGCGGCGAAGTAGTCCAGGGTGAGCTCGCCCGATCACGAGGAAGCCGTCGTCGCCGGTGCCGGCGATCAGCGCGAACGGCCGCGTCTCCCCAGGTGCGGCGATCTGCGCGTGCGGAACCGTCTCGTCGGGCACCGCCAGCTCGGTGTCGGGGATGCTCACGCCGACATCGAGCAGCATCCGCTGAAGCAGCGCGCGTGCCCCGCGCGCCGTGATGTCGATGCCGTCGATGCTCCGGTTCTCGAGCCCGATGCCGGGCTCGAGCACGACTGCTCGGAGGCTGCCTCGGAGGGCCGCCGCTGCGATCTCGTCCTCGAGCCCCGGGATGAAGGTGATCGTGGCCGAGAGCTGCCCGTCGGGATTCGCAGCGTCGAGCCCGTACGCCGACCAGCCGACGGCGCCGTACGCGCCGATCGCGCGGACCAGCTCGGCAGCTCTGAGCTGGGACTCCGGAACGAAGAAGGGCTGGATGCCGGTCGAGTACTGCTTCATCGCCGCGTCGGCATCGCGCACGTAGATGTCCGGTCCGAGGAAGGAGAGCGACGGAGCCGCGGCCCGCCAGACATCGAGCACGGTGGATGCCGGACCCCCGCTCGGGTACTGGCCGGGGGTGTCCTGGCCGGGCTGCGGCCCGAGCCACGCGTTTGCGTACATCGGGATGTCTGCGATCGCCTGGCCGCGAGCCGCGAGGTGCTCGACGTAGGTGGCGATGGCCCAGGCCATGAAGACCTCCTCCGCCGCGGGCGTGTCGCCGAAGACCTGTGACCACGATCCGCTCTCGGCGCTGCCGTTGGCGTCCCAGAGCGATCGGGCGGAGGTGCTGCCCGCCGGCGTCGCGCGCACGTGCGCGACCAGCTCGGACGGTACGGGTGCGGCCCACGCCGCCTCCGCGAGAGCGTTGCGGTCCCGGCTGTCGGAGAGGATTCCGGACTCGTTCTCGACCTGCACCATCACGACCGTGCCGTCGGGATCGGCATCGACGAGGTGCCGGACGAGCGCCTCGAAGGCCTTCGCATCGGCTTCGCGCAGTTCCGGGCTGAAGACCGAGAGCACCGGCTTGGCCGTCGCCCCCTCGTAGGTGAAGGCCTGCATGCCTTTCGGCTCCACCACCGCGCGCGGGAACCGCTCGGGGTTGCCACGCACCCACGTCGGCGCGTAGGTCGACGCCGCGTTCTTGAATGCGCCGAACCACAGCAGCACCAGTCGTAGATCGTTCCTGCGGGCCTCCGCGAGCATGACATCGACGAGCGTGAAGTCGAAGGCACCCTCGGCGGGCTCGCTGATGGCCCAGCTCACGGGCGAGAGCACGACGTTGCTCCCGACGCGGCGGACGTGCGCGAACGAGTCCACGATCGCCTTCGGCGAAGACGAGGCCGAATTGAACACCTGGCCGCCGACGAGCAGCGCCGGCGCGCCGGCGCGGAGGAGCGCGAAGGGCGCCTCGGCCGAGAAGGCCCACGGGCGCGGGGCCGGAGAGACGGTGTCGCTCATGATGCGTCCTGTTCTGCCCGGCGTTCACGCCGGCGCGATCCTGATGGAGGAGGTCCGGTCAGCGCAGCGAGCGGTGATGGAAGTCGCGGAACCGTGCCTCGCCCGTACCCGTCGCGTACAGCGCCGGGCGCAGGCTGAGCAGGTCGCCCACGGTGTTGACGTGATAACCGGAGGTCTCGTAGCGGATGCCGTGGCGGATCCACTCTCCACCCGGGACGCGGTACCAGGCCGTCACGATGTGCTCGTCATTGCGGATGCGGAGCGTCATGCGCTCCCTGGTCGGCGCGGGCTCGCGCCAGTGCGTGCGGACACCGCCCGAATAGCTCAGCATCCGCTCCCCGTCGATTCCCATGCCGCAGAACAGCCGGTTGTTGAAGAAGAGGAGCATGCCGGCTTCGACGCCGGGCTCGACGGTCACGTCGACCTCGATCTCGTACGAGTGGTCGCCGGTCAGCATTGCGAGCGGCGACGTGTCGGCGGGCGAGGTGCCCTTGCCCCGCAGCGCCAGGCCGTCGTCGACCCGTATGCGCTCGGCCTCGCCCCGACCGGGGGCGTGGAAGGTCCAGCGCTTGCCGAGTTCGAGCTGCGAGAAGTCGTCGTCGATGTCCGCCGCAGGGGTCTGGGCGACTGCCCCGACGGGCGCGTCGATCGGTTTGCCGAGGTCGCGGACGACCGCCTCGGGCCAGCCGTCCTCGCCCCAGCGGATGGGCTCGAGCAGGATCTGCCGGCCGAGGGTGCGGTACCCGTTCTCGTATCCGTGCGAGATCATCCACCACTCGTCGTCCGCAGTGCGAGCAGCAGGCCCGGGCACAAGGGTCGCGTGCCCGCGCGACCACCACGCCTCGGACGCGTCCTCGGTGCGGGCGATCGGGTTGCGGGGGTGGTTCTCCCAGGGGCCGTGCACCGACCGCGAGCGCGCGACGATCACCATGTGTCCGGTGGGCGGGCCGGCGGTGCCGCCGACGGCGCTGACCAGGTAGAACCATGGACCGCGACGGAACAACTTCGGACCCTCGAGCGCATACGCCTCGGTGATCCACTCGTCCGGGTACCGCCAGCCGTCGTAGACCTTCTCGAGGTCGCCCACCGTCGACAGCCCGTCGTCAGCGAGCTGGATGCGGCGAACTCCGTTCGTGAACAGGTACCGCGTGCCGTCCTCGCCGACGACATGACCGGGGTCGATCGCCCCGCGGATCCCGAGGTCGATCGGCTCCGACCACGGGCCTGCCATCGCGTCGGCGTGGATCACGAAGATCGAGGCATCCGTCAGCGTCGACCACGGGGTCGGGATGAACGGGATGTAGATGAAGAACCGGCCATCGTGCTCGGCGATGTCGACGGCGAACGTGGTGCCGACCGGGTTCTGCAGGGCCGAGGTCTCGTATGTCCAGGTGACGAGGTCAGTCGAGCGGAACAGCGGGAGACCCGGCGCCGCCTCGAACGACGAGTACGTCAGCCAGTACTCGTCACCGACCTTGATGACCGCCGGGTCGGGTCGGTCGCCCGGCAGGATCGGGTTGGTGAACGTCGTCATGCTCGGGCCCTGATCCACTCTGCGATCGCCTCGACCGTCGGGAACGCGGTCGGGTCGGCGGGTTCATTGATGTGACCGTGATCGGCACCCGACTCCGTGCGCAGGGTCACGTCGATGCCGCCGGCCTCGAGCTGACGCGCGAACGCCTCCCCCGAGGGACGGAGACCGTCCTTCTCGCACACGATGACGAGCGTCGGAGGGAAGCCCTCGACCCGCCCGAGAGCGGCGAACGCGTGCGGGTCGCGCAGGGCCTCCTCCGACCCTGCGAAGTTCAGCGCGAGCTGCCCGTGCGGTGACGCGGGGTCGACCTCGGCTGATGCCTCGGGGTCGTTCGGGTGCACGACGGGGTAGACGAGGACGAGCCCCGCCGGCACCGGCTCGCCGGCGTCCTGCAGCTGCGCGACCGCACCCGCGGTGAGGTTGCCACCCGCGCTCGCGCCGCCCAGCAGGACCGCACCGGCGTCGACCCCGAACAGCTCACCCGCGTGCGTGCGCGCGTGCTCCCACGCCGTGCGCACCTCGTCGGTCGGCTCGGGGAAGTGCACGTCGCCGAGGCACTTGACGTAGTCGACCGACAGCACCGGGATGCCGCGCGCGGCGAGCTCGAGCGCGACCCAGTTCGCCTCGGGCATGTCGAGATGCCCTCCGATGAACGCACCGCCGTGCACCCACACCAGGGCGCGGCCGGATGCCGCCGCCGCGGCATCCCGATACAGCCTCGCCGGGACGAGCCTGCCGTGCGGCCCGTCGATGCGGATGTCGGCGGTCTCCACGGAGGACAAATGCGGGAAGCGGCGCTTCAGCGACGCCGTGTCGATGTCGGTGCGGGGGTCGGCCGGTTCGCCGTGCTCGGCGAGCCAGCGGACGGCATCCGCGATGGGCATGCTCCGGAAGTCCGCACTCTCCGCCCTCCGTGCACTCGTCATGTCGGCTGCACCGCCCGCATGCTCGCCCGGATCAGGTCGTGCTGGCGCCGGACGAGCAGCAGCGGGTCGACCTCGCCGAGCTCGGCGAAGGCGTGGCCCTCCCACTCGCTCGACCAGTAGCCGCGGTACCCGCCCTCGACGAAGACGCGCACGAGCTCGGGGTAGTCGATCGCCGGCTCCTGGCCCTGCTCGTCGATGTCGTAGAACTTGGCGTGCACGTGCAGGATCTGCGGCATGATGTCGGCCCACTCACGCGGGTCGACGTGGCCGTGCATGTTGAACGCGAGGTGCGCGAACGAGCCCAGCCGGCCCGGGTCGAAGTCGCGGCCGCGCAGGTAGCCGATGAACTCCTCCTGGCGCTCCCGCATGGGCGCGTCGGTCGCCCAGATCGCCTGCAGGCGATCGATCGCCGCATCGTCGAGGCCGGCCCGGCGCACTGCGCGCAGCAGCGTCGGCGACATCCGCCGCATGGTCGACGAGAAGTCGGCGACGAAGCCGAGGAGCGGCGAGTCGAGTTCGGCGTACGTCTCGCGCACCTTCATGATCGGCTCGGCGTTCGGGCCCATCGGCGCATGGATCTCGTACCCGAGCCTCAGGTCCAGCTCCTCGGCGACGGGCAGCAGCCGGCGCAGCAGCTCGGGCTTCGCCGACTGGATGCGCACGAGCGGGAAGCCGAGCTTCGCGGCGCCGCGGAAGAGCGTCTCGCTGAACTCGAACTCCTCGTCGGGCGTCATGTCGCGGTCGCGCCGGCGGCCCATGTCGAGGTTCGCGCCGAACGAGCTCGCGTCGAAGCCGTGCCGGTCGAACGCGTCGCGCCACGTGCGCACGAACTCGTCCGAGACGACCGGGTAGGTCGGCAGCACCTGCGAGGCGACGATCTCGATGCCGGGGCCGATGCCGAGCTCGGCAACCCGGTCGAGCAGCCCGGCGAAGTCGTACCAGCCGGCGCGGAACTCGGCGCTCGCGGAGTAGAGCGTGAGGCCGAGCGTGAAGGGGTCGGCGTCCGTCGCGGGCGGCGGAGCCGCGACATCCGTCACCATCGCCGGGGGCGGCGCGTCGCGGTCGGTGACCGTGAGCTCGAGTGTCTGCCGCACGACGTTCGGGACGTACATGCCGGGCCCGCCGTCGGCGCCGGGCGCGATCTGCATGTACGGCAGGCGCAGCTCGCCGAAGATCTCGACCTCGTGGGTCTCGCCGAGCGCGACGGGCTGCTCGCGGGTGGCGATGAGCAGCGGGTGCGCCTGCAGGTACCAGAGCACCTCGCTCTGCTCGGGCAGCTCGTCGAGCGCGTACCGGACGCCGCCGAGCTCGAGCGCGAGGTCCTCGGGTTCGAGCTCCTCGCCGTCGACCGTGAGGCGCAGCGTCGACACCGACGACAGCCACAGGCTGCGGTACCACGGCAGGGTGAGCGAGAGGGCGAGGCCCTCGGGGTGGGTGCGCAGGCTGTCGGCCTGGATGAGTCCGTTCGGCATGGGTCCTGTCCTGTCCTGGGTGGTGCGAGAAGCGGATGCCTCGGCTCAGAGCCCGGCGGCGATCCGGCGGATGAGCGAGTGCTGTCGGCGCACCTGTTCGATGGAGCGCCACGGCTCGCGCTCGCCCTCGTACTCGCTCGAGAGGTAGCCGGTGTACCCGGCGTCCTTCAACGCGCGGAGCACGGGCTCCCACGGGATCTGCTGGTCCTCGAGGTGCTCGTCGATGTCGTGGAACTTCGCCTGGATGAACACGACGTACTCCGCGATGTCGGCGATGTCGGCCGGGTCGACGCCGATGCCGTCGAGGAACGCCGGGCGCTGCCCCGGCAGCTCGCCCGGACGCAGCGGGATCGGGCGGTCCTGGAAGATGCCCGTGTCGAGCAGCAGCCCGAAGTGCTTCGTGCCGGTGCGCTCGATGAGGTCGATGTAGTCGTCGACGACCGGGTGCTTGATCGGCGTCGGCGAGTGGATCTCGGGGCAGATCACGACGTCGAGTTCGGCGGCGAGGTCGAGCGAGCGCTCGACCGACTCGGTCCAGATCGGGTCGGGCACGAGGTCGCCCGACACGACGCCGATCTTCGGCCGCACGAAGCGGAACCCGAGTCGCTTCGCGAGCCTGAGGTCGCGCTGCAGCATGCCCGCGCCCTCCTCGGCGCTGAGCCGCCGCGCGTTCGGTCCGCTGGAGTGCAGGCGCGTGTCGATCCACGAGCCGTAGTTGGTCGGCTCGAGGCCGTACCGGTCGAGCAGTGCGAACCAGCGGTCGGTCCACTCCGTGGTCGGTTCGGGGTAGCCGTCGACGTGGCCCTCGCCGAGGATCTCGACGCCCGTCGCACCGACGTCGGCGACGTGCGCGAGCGCGGTCTCGAGGTCGAGCACGGTGCCGTAGTCGGTCATGTAGCTGTAGAGCGAGACGCCGTACTTGAACGGCCCCCCGTCGCCGTCGGGCGAGAGCGTGATGTGCCGCGTCACCCGATACGTGCTGGGCTGGTGCTCCTCGGGGATGTAGGACATCCGCAGGCGCAGCTCGATCGAGACCTCATGCACGCCCTGCGGGAGCCCGCCCTCGAGCGGCACGGTGACGACCGCGGCCTCCTCGAGCGGCCAGCGCACGCCGTCGGCGTCCCAGAGCTCGGCGAGCGTGGAGGTGCGGCCGCCGAAGGTCCAGAGCGGCACCTCGGGACCGACGTCGACGAGGTCGCCCACCTTCACGGCGATGCCGTCGATGAGGGACGCCGCCATGCCGCGGTAGGACGGCATGCGCACGCGGAGCTGGAAGCCCGTCACGCGGTCGCCGTCGCGGACGTTGCGGAAGCCGGTGGACTGGATGAGGTCTCGCTCGAGCAGCATCGTCGCTCTCTCTCGTGGGTCGGTGTCGTTCGGTCAGGCGGTGACGGATGCCGCGGTGCGGGTCGACAGCTCGTCGACGGCCTTGCGCGCCCCTCGCACCGCGATCGCGACGCTCATGAGCGTCGGGTTCATGGCCGTCGCGGTCGGGATGAGCGCGTTGCCGCCGACGACGAGGCCGTCGATGCCCCACACGCGCGACCACGGGTCGGCCACCGAGGTGCCGTCGTCGGCCGCGCCCATGCGCATCGTGCCCTGGTAGTGCAGGCTCGAACCGTTCGGCATGAGCCGCGGCTCGGCGACGAACGTGCCGAGGGCCTCACCGGCGCGACGCAGGCGCTCGGTTGCGGCCTCGATCTCGGCGAGCTCGCGCTCGGTGAGCTCGTACTCGATCGTCATGTTCGGGAAGCCGCGGTAGTCGGGCTCGCCGTCGTCGAACGTCACGGCGTCCTCGTAGCGCGGGAACTTGCGCATTCCGTAGCCCATGTTCACGTACCCCCAGCGGTTCTTCGCGAGCGGGTGCTCGGGGTCCATCGGGAACGGCGTCGTCTCGGAGTACATGACCTGGAGGGAGTACGGGTGGTGGGGCTCGGAGAACGGGATGCGGTTCACGGCCGCGACCGGGTCGGCGGCGTTGGTCGAACGGCGGGCGAGCTCGGCGTCGAGCTCGTCCTCGGTCGCGTACCGTCCCATGCGCTCCCCGTCGAGCGCGACGGTCGAGATCACGACCGGGTGCTCCGTGAGGTAGTGGCCGAGCGCCTTCGGCCGGATGCCCGACGCCCAGAGCAGCTGCGGCGAGCGGAACGCGTCGGCAGCGACCACCACGAGGTCGGCGGGCACGAACGTGGTCTCCCGGGTGCGCAGGTCCTCGACCGTGACGCCCGTGACGCGGTCGCCGTCGCGCTCGACGCGACGCACGAGCGAGAGGTCGCGCAGCTCGAACCGCTCGGCGAGAGGGTTGCCGGGCTCGATGAGCGGGCCGAGCACGGCGTCGGCGCCGGCCCAGCGCATGGTGCCGTCGGGCTGCGGGTCGCCCGCGACGGGCAGCGTGCTCGGGCCGTAGCCCTCGGGCAGTTCGGCGCTGAACTCCTCGGAGAGCAGCGAACGGATGCCGCGGCCGACGGCCGAGTCCGCGAACGCCGCGCTCTGCGCGTGCAGCAGCCCCTCGGCCGTCCGGATGAGTTCGTCCCACTCGTCGTCGGCGATGAAGTCGACCTTCTCGCTGAACGCCGGGCGCGGGATGGCGCAGGTCCAGTGCGCGCCCTGGCCGCCGACGTTCGTCGCGCCGGCGGCGGCCGGGAAGGTCGGCGCGTGGGCGGAGCCGTCGCCGCCGAAGTCGAAGAGGTGCGTGCCCTGGCGGGCCGTGAACATGCCCTCGACGACGGTCGCGGCGGGGATGCCGAGCGACTCGCGGTGGTCGCCGGCCTGCGGACCCTGCGACATCTCGCGGGCGCGGGCCTTCTCGTCGGGATCGACGATGTTGCGGACGCTCTCGCCGGGCGTTTCGGTCAGCTGCGGGCCCGCCTCGAACATGATGACGCGCGCGTCGGGCAGTCCCTCGAGGAGCAGGCGGGCGTAGGCGGAGCCGATCGGTCCGCTGCCGACGACGGCGATGGTGGGGTGGTGCGACATGTGCGTCTCCTCTTCGAGTCTCACGCGTTGGCGGGTTCGGTTGCAGGTTCGGTGGTGGATGGCGCCGGCTCGTCGGAGAGCCGGCCGGGCGGCAGCAGGATCGCCGCGACGATGCCGATCGCGTAGGTGATCGCGAGCGCGGCGAAGACGGGGACGAACACGGCACCGTAGATGTCGGCGACTTCGGTCTGCACTGCGGGTACGGAACCGTGCACGAGGCTCGGGGTGAGCGATGACGGATCGAGCGAGGCGGGAAGCCGCGCCGCGACCCCGGCCCCGATGACGCCGCCGATCACGGCGGTGCCGAGCGTCGACCCCATCTGGCGCACGAGGTTGGTCGTCGCGGTGATCGTCCCCGTCTCGTTGCGCGGCACGGCGCCCTGCACGACGGCGATGATGAGGCTCATGAACGAGCCCGTCCCGACGCCGACGAAGAACATGACGGCCATGGGCACCCACAGCGGAGTCCCGACGGGCAGGAGCGCCATGACGGACAGGCCGACCGCGGCGAGGCTCGTGCCGAAGATCGTGTACCCGCGGTAGCGGCCGGTGCGGCTCGCGAGCCAACCGGTCGCGAGGTTCGCGACGAGCATGCCGAACACAGTGGCGATCGGTACGAAGCCGGACACCGTCGCACTGGTGCGGTACGCCATCTGGAAGTACGTGGGCAGGTACGCGGTGACCGAGAAGAGGCCGATGCCGATGATCGCCGAGAGTGCGACGCCGGCGGCGACGGTGCGGTCGGCGAAGAAGCCGAGCGGCACGATCGGCTCGGGCGCCCGCACCTCGATCGCGAGGAACGCCGCGAGGCCGATGCAGGCGACGGCGAACGCCACGATCGCAGCGAGCGCCGACTCGGGGTCGCCCATCCAGGTGACCCCGAGCACGAGGGCGACGAGCGCGAACGTGAAGGTCACGGCTCCCGGGTAGTCGAATCGCCGGGGCGCGCCGGTCTCGATGTGCGGCACCGCGAACGCGGCCAGCGCGAGTGCGGCGAGGCCGAAGGGCAGGTTGATCCAGAACACCCACGGCCAGCCCCAGTAGTCGGTGATGAGCCCGCCGAGCACCGGGCCCACGAGGATGGCGATGGGGAAGGCGGCACCGATGATGCTCATGTAGCGAGGTCTCTGCCGAGGGGTGGTGACGTACGCGACGATCGTCTGCGACATCAGCTGCACGCCTGCGGCGCTCATGCCCTGGGCGATGCGAGCGATCACGAGTTGCGTCATGTCCTGGGCGAAGCCGCACGCGAGGGACGCGGCGAGGAACACCGCGACCGAGGTGAGGAACACCAGCCGCGGTCCGACGAGATCGCCGAGCTTGCCGAGTACGGGGTAGAGCGCGGTGCCGGCCAGGGTGTAGCCGACGACGACCCAGCTCATGTGCTCGAGCGCGCCGAGCTCGCCCGCGACGGTGGCGAGCGAGGTCGCGACGATCGTGTGGTCGAGCGCGCCGAGGAAGGCGACGGTCAGGAGGGAGGCGACGAGGATGCGAAGGCGGAATGGTGAGAGCGACATTCGTGTGATGCCCGAACGATCGGACCGTCGACGCGACCGGATGTGCCCCCGCACGCAACCTCACGGCGGAGATCGGACCCCAGAGGGTCCCGACGTCATGTCGATTCTAAGCGATCTTTAGTTGGAAAGCAACTAAAGATCGCGTGCTGACGCAGGCATGACGTCGGCGGCGAGCCTGACGTCCTGAGCCAGGTCGGTCAGATCGCCGACCGCCCCACCCGCCGCCAGGATGTCGATCGCACGACGCAGCGCGGCGCGTGCTGCAGACTCGTACAGGGTCGGGGCGATGGTCCGGCCGCTCGCCGTGATCGTCGAGAGCTCGCGCCGCCCGAGCGGGTCGTCGATCTCCAGTTCGGTCGTCGTCTCTCCCAGGGCTCGGACTCTCAGGACCGGCCCGCCCGCCGTGGTCACCGTCGGGAGCAGCGTTCCGACGGGATGGGCCCGTCCGGGCGTGCGCAGCAGTGCGGCACCCCCGGCCGCGGCGATCTCGAGCGGACCGCCGAGGAGCAGACGGATCCAGCCCACCGCGTCGCGCGCGAGCTCAAGCAGGTCGGCGGGTTCGGCGCGGCACTCGGCGACGACCACCCGGGGTGTCACCCCCTGTCGCGCGTCCAGCGCCCGCGTGACGAGATCGTGGCGCAGGCGTGATCGATGGACCAGCACGGGGGCGCCCGCTCGCGCCGTCATGGCATCGATCTCCTCGAGCGGCGCTCGCGAGGGATCGGCGACCAGCACGGCGCCGGCGCCGTGGTCGACAGCCTGCTCCGCGGCCTCCCACCACGTACCGCGGCCGTCGACGACGACGACCGCGCCGTTCGGGGCCGCGACGGCTTCGGCGCTGCGGGGCAGCCCCGCGACCGCCGCGCGAAACGCCGGCAGGGTCGTGGGCACGACCACGCGCGCGGTCATGCGCCGGCTCCGGCGCGAACTGCGGCGGCGGCCGCGTCGGCGAGTTCGATCGCGAACAGCGCATCGTCGAGGATCTCGTGGTACTCCGTGGTGGCCGCGCCGTCGACCAGGTCGGCGAGCGCACGCCACTCGCGGAGGTAGCCGTCCTCACCCTCGCGCGGGTAGCTCGTCGTGCGCAGATCCCCACCGCGCACTCGCACGTCGGCGCTGCCCGAGTGCACGAAGGCGGGCGGGAACTCGACATCGAGGCGGTCGGTCGACGTGTCGATCGTGATCCGCCAGACCGGGTCGGGGCCTTCGGCCACCATGACGGCGACCAGCAGCACCGGGATGCCGCCGGCCCGGAAGCCGATCGCGTATCCGATCGGGGGCACCGGCACGGCGAAGTCGACGCCGTCGAGTCCGGGCGCGAGATCGCGTACGGCGGGCAGGTCGTGGACCGCGAGGCCGAGGACGAGCTGCCGGACGACACCGGCGGCGAGCTCGGGTTCAGCCAGATCGGGAAGGCCGCGTCCGGGGGCGGCGGACGATTCGGGTTCGGTCACCGCGTCGTGGAACCGCTCGTTCGGTGGCAGCGCGACGGTTGCCGAGATCGCGCGGACCTCGGAACGGAGCGAGACCAGATGGTGCGTGGCCCGGCTCCAGGCCGGGTCGTACAGGTGGTTGGTCGCGACGACGAGCGGGACCCCGGCCTCCTGGCACGCGTCGACGATCGCACGCGCGTCGTCGGCGTCGGTCGCGAGCGGCTTCTCGCACAGGATGCCGCGGGCGCCCGCGGCGATCGCCTCGCGCACGTGCCGCGCGTGCTCGGCGGGAGGACTGCAGATCGCGACGACCTCGACGGCAGGGTCGGCGAGGAGTGCGCCCGTACCGCTCGATGCGGCGGCGTCGCTGCGCGCGGCGAGTCCTGCAGCGCGCCCGGACCCGGCGTCGGTGACGTGGACCACCCGGAACCGGTCGGCCAGGCGATCGAGGGTGGGCAGGTGCAGTGCCGCGACCCCCGGCCCCGCCCCGATCACGCCGACGCCCCATGCCATCCGTTCTCCCGCCGTTCCGACTTTGGCCTCGACTATACAAAAGTTGGCGCGACTTCTGTCTATCGATGTGTGAAATCGGTGTCTGATGACTTTCGTTGTGTCAGAATTCAGTGCATGACACGCGAGTCCACCCTCCGGTTCGGGGCCCAGACCGATGAGGTCACGAGCCTCCTGCGCATCGTGAACCTGGTCCGCACCGGCGAGGCCACCACCCGCCCCGAGATCGGCCGCCTGACCGGCCTCGGCCGCGGCGTCGTCACCCAGCGGGTCGACCAGGCCATCGAGATGGGCTTCCTCGCCGACGGCGAGTACGCTCCGTCGTCCGGCGGCCGCGCGCCGCGCACCCTGCGCTTCCGGTCCGAGCAGGGTCGGATCATCGTGGCCGCCTTCGGCGCACTGCACATCCGCGTCGGCATCGCCTCGCTCGACGGCGACATCGTCGACGATCGACACGTCGGGTGGGACATCGCGCGCGGGCCCGCGGAGACCATCGACCGGGCCCTCGCGATGCTCGACGAGATCCTCGCCGACCACGAGGACGTGCCGGTCTGGGGCGTCGCCGTGGGCATCCCGGGTCCGGTCGACTTCGACAGCGGCCGCCCGGTGGCTCCACCGATCATGCCCGGGTGGAACGGCTTCGACATGCGCCGTCGGTTCGAGGAGCGCTTCGACGCTCCGGTCTGGGTCGACAACGACGTCAACCTCCTCGCGTTCAGCGAGCGATCGCGGCGGCCCGACGAGCGGCTCGACCTCATCTTCTTCAAGGTCGGCACGGGCATCGGCGCCGGTCTGCTGTCACAGGGCCGGATCCACCGCGGCGCGAACGGCGCGGCGGGGGATGTCGGACATGTTCGGGTGCGCGACTCGGAGACGCCGTGCCGCTGCGGCAAGGTCGGCTGCCTCGAGGCGGAGGCCGGCGGCTGGGCCCTCGTCCGCGACGCCGAGCGCGCGGTGGAAGAAGGTGCGACCGGCGCGCTGGCGAATCACGTCGCCGAGGGCACGCCGATCACGCCCCAGCTCATCGCGGTCGCGGCGATGAACGGCGACGCCCTCGGGATCTCGCTCATCCAGCGCTCGGCGCGCCTCGTCGGCGAGTCGATCGCGGCCTTGGTCAACATGTTCAACCCGGCGGTCATCGTCGTCGGCGGAGCCGTGTCGTCGGCAGGCGAGGTGTTCCTCGCCGAGGTCCGGCAGCGCGTCTACGAGCTCTCACTGCCGCTCGCCACTCGCGACCTCAGCATCGTGCGCTCGCTCGGCGACGAGAAGGAGCCGTTGCGCGGTGGCGCTGAGATGGTGCGAGAGCAGCTGTTCGAGACCACGTTCCCGCGCTGGTTCGCCGAGGGCCGGCCGCTCGTGCGCGACGTCATGCCCGTAGCATCCTGACCCACTTCTTCCGTTTTCAGACATAAGGGCGTATCTTTCAGTCTCAATGAGACACGAAGGAGTGCCATGCCCGAGCAGACCATCCGCACGCTCATCGTCACCGGGATGACGGACGTCCACCACGACTGGCGCGCGACCACGCCTGCGTTGAAGGAGCTGCTCGAGGGCACGGGCCGGTTCGAGGTGCGCGTGACCGAGGAGTTCCGCGGTGCCACCGCGCAGACGCTCGAACCGTACGACCTCGTGGTGCTCAACTACTACGGCCGGCGCGACCCGTGGCGCGACGTGCCCGAGGAACGCTTCGGCGAGGAGGCCGAGCGGGCCCTCTTCGACTTCGTCGCGAACGGCAATGGGCTGATCGCGTACCACCCGACCCTCGCCGGCGGCGTCGGCTGGGATCCGGAGTACGAGCGCCTGCTCGGCGGCGTCATGCGAGAGGACACCTCGCGCCGAGCGCCGAACAACGACTTCATGATCCACACCGCCGAAGCGCACCCGATCACCACGGGCTGGCCCGCCGAGTTCCCGCACTACGGCGATGACCTCTATGTCGGCCTCAAGTGGCCCGAGGGCGTGAGGAAGACGATCCTGCTGACCGGATGGGACAACCCGCTGCGCTACACGCAGGTGCCGTCGCAGTGGCGCGCGCTGCCCGGCATGGGCGAGGAGCACCCGGTGGCCTGGACCGTCGAGTACGGCGAGGGCCGCTCGGTCTCGATCGGCATCGGGCACAACGTGGCCGCGATCGGGCACCCGGCGTTCCGGGCGCTGTTCCCGCGCAGCGCCGAGTGGGCGGCCACCGGACAGGTGACCCTTCCCACGCCCGCCGACCTCGGTGATGCCGTGGAGGGCGGCGACTGGTGGCCCACCACGCTCGAGCCGATGGTGCGGCAGATGTTCGACGAGTGGGTCGCCGCCGGCGAGCCCGCCACCCAGAAGTGACGGCGGTCGCCTGATGAGCCTGCCGATCCTGCTCGACGACGCGCTCGCGCGCACCCCGGACGGCTTCGCGGTGCGCCTCAGCCTGCCGTGGATCCGTTCGCTGCCGTTCGCGAGCCTGTCGGACCTCGAGGTGTCGCTGGACGGTGCCGCAGTGCCGGACCTCCGTCCCCGGCCGGACGGCGAGTGGTGGTTCGTGCAGGACCGCCTCCTCGTCGACGGCGCCGGGCCGCTCGGCGACGGCGCTCACGAGGTGGCCGTGTCGTTCCGGCTGACGATCCCCTACCTCCAGGCCGGCCCCGATGGTCCGCTCACGCTCCCCTTCCACGCCCAGCGCACCCTCGTCGCCTCCCCGGACGCAGGTCGTGGGGCGCGAAGCGCGTCACGAGACCCCTCTGCGGGTCGAGGACTGCGGGTCGCGTCTCGACACCTCCCCACGGGATGGACCCTCGCTGCGAGCGCCTTCAACTGGACGCCCGAGGTCGTCCGAGCCGAACAGCCCGCCGCCGACATCGCGGTCGGTGTCGTGCGCGATGGCGTGGCATCCGTCATCGAGATCGAGCCGGGCCAGATGTGGCGCAGCTTCCCCGTCCCCGCCGGTGACGAGGTCGACGCGTTCCGCACGGCGCTCGACGCGGCCGGCGGCACCGTGAGCATCGCCGGCGCGAGCCTCGACGACTGGACTCCTGATCGCCGCCGCCGCGACGACGACGACCGCCTCGCGTTCCTCCTCCCCCAGCTGCACGCGGCACAGCGCGTGGGCGCATCCGGCGTGCGCCTCCCGATCGGCCAGGCCGGCCCGGCGCTCCTCGCTCGCGTGCTGCCCGTGCTGCACGAGCTCGACCTCGTGCTCTACGAGGAGGCGCAGGGACGCCAGACGCCGGACGACCCGGAGACCGCGCGCGCCCTCGACGCGATCGCGGCGCTCGACGACCCGCACGTCCGCGTGCTCGTCGACTGCAGCATGCTCATGCCCGCGCTGCCGGTCACCTACCTCGACGCACTCGAAGCCGCGGGCCTGGACCGCTCGCTCATCGATCGCCTGGCCGCCGGATGGCACGACCCCGCCACCGTCGGCCTGCTCATGTCGACGCTCCGCGCCGGCGCGGTGCCGCCGCACGCGCACGCGCTGTTCATGGACATGCTCGTGCGCTTCGGCCGCTCCGACGCGGCGGTGCTGCGCGACATCCTGCCGCTCGTGGGCGCGTTCCACCTCAAGTTCTGGGACCTCGACGACGCCGACGGGCGTATCACGCAGCCGATCCGCGACCTCGGCACCGTGCTCGCCGGCTCGGACTTCACCGGCACGCTGTGCAGCGAGTGGGGCGGGCACGAGTGGCTCGACGCGGATGCCGCGGACATGACCCGGCGCCACCTCGCGCTCGCGTCCGATTCGCTCGCGGAGGGCGCGGCGAGGGATCACGATGAGGCATCACGCGACGCGATGCCCTAGCGCTCGGGATAGACCGCGTGGATAGACTGGGGAATCCGACCCAGCGAAGGAACACAGCGACGTGTCCGATCCCCAGCCTCCCCTCTCCCGGCTCGACCTCAACCTGCTCGTGTCGCTCGACGCGCTGCTCACCGAGCGCAGCGTGACGCGCGCCGCCGAGCGGCTGCACCTCAGCCAGCCCGCGCTCAGCGCATCGCTCGCGCGGCTCCGGACGCACTTCAACGACCCGATCCTCGCGCGCACCGGCAACACCTACGAGCTCACCCCGCTCGCCTCGCGCCTCGCGGAGCACACCGCCGCGGCGCTCGACGCCGCCCGGCGCGTGTTCGAGAGTTCCGCGGAATGGGACCCGAGCCAGTCGACGCGCGACTTCGCCATCTACGGCTCCGACTACAGCGTCGCGACCACCGGCCGGCGGGTCGCGGCGCTCGCCGCCGAGCGAGCGCCCGGCGTGCGGTTCCGCTTCATGATGCACAACCCGCAGATCGTCGAAGACGCAGTGAACCGGCTCCGCAGCGCCGACGCACTGCTCATGCCGCACGGCTTCCTCACCGACCTGCCGTTCACCGACCTGTGGAACGACCGGTGGGTGGTCCTCGCCTCGGAGGGCAACGACGCGATCGCCGACGAGGTCACGCTCGAGGACGTCGCGCGGCTGCCCTGGGTGTTCACCTACCAGTCCCGGTCGGCGTTCACCTCGGCGACGCGGCAGATCCAGCAGCTCGGCATCGAGCCGCGCGTGGAGGCCGTCGTCGAGAGCTTCCTGCTGCTGCCGATGTTCGTCGCCGGCACCGACCGGCTCGCCCTCATCCAGGCGAGCCTCGCGGACTACGCCCGCGACGCGGCGGGCGTGCGCGTGCTCGAGCCGCCGTTCGACGCGACGCCGATCCACAACGCGATGTGGTGGCATCCGGTGCACCGCCGCGACCCGGAGCACGAATGGCTGCGCGGGTTGTTCGTCGAGGCGTCGGCAGGGCTCGGCGAGCCGGCGGCCTGAGCCGCGGCATCCGTTCGCGTCGACGGACGCCGCCGGGTCAGCCGCTCACGCGCGTTCGCGAGCGCGCGAACGCCGGCGCGCCGGGGGGATCTCCGGCACCGGGCGGGCACGCCCGACCGTGTTGCGGATCTCGCCGATGCCCTCGACGCGCATGACGACCTCGTCGCCCTCGGCGAGCGGGGGCGGCGTGAGCTCGCCCGCGCGGCCCCAGAGCTCCGCGAGGCATCCGCCGTTGCCGGCCGTACCCGATCCGAGCACGTCGCCCGGCACCACCCGCGCGTCGCGCGACGCGTACGCGACGAGGTCGCCGAACGGCCAGCCCATGTTCGCGAGCAGGTCGTGCCCGACGCGCTCCCCGTTGACGAAGACCTCCATGCGGATCGGCAGGAACCCCTCGTCGTCGACGAGATGGGCGAACTCGTCGGCGGTCGTGATCCAGGGCCCGAGCGTCGTCGCGAAGTCCTTGCCCTTCGCAGGACCGAGCTTCACCTTCATCTCGCGACCCTGGATGTCGCGCGCCGACCAGTCGTTGAAGATCGTGTAGCCGAAGACGTGGCCGGCGGCATCCGCGGGCGAGAGGTCGCGGCCGTCGGAACCGGCGACCCCGCCGATCACGGCACCGACCTCGAGCTCGAAGTCGAGGCGCTCGCTCGCGGGCGGACGCACCTCGGCGCCGGTCGCGACGATCGAGTGCGGGTTGGTGAAGTAGAAGGTCGGGTACGTGTACCACTCGTCGGCGACGTGGCTCGCGCCGTCGACCGCCGCGGTGACGCCCTCGACGTGCTCCTCGAACGCGACGAAGTCGCGCACGCTCGCGGGCACGACCGGCGCGAGCAGTTCCACATCGGCGAGCGGCGTGACGGATGCCGCGGCGTCCCCCTCGACTTCCGCCGCGAGCGCGGGCAGCCCTGCGAGCCCCGCGACGAGGATGTCGGAGACGGTGAGGCCCCGCGGGAACGGCACGACGCCGTCGCCGATGACGAAACCCTCGCCGACTGCTCCGCGGTGGGTCCACCTCGCGATCCTCATGCGGCTCCCCCGGTGCTCCCCGCCGCGGCGGCGGCTCGCGCCGACAGGCGGGACCCGAGCAGTTCGGCGGCGTTTCCCGACAGGACGGCCCGTGCGTCCTGTCCGGCGAGTCCGGCCTCGCGCACGCGATCGATCGGGTCGTCGACGCCCATGTCGAAGGGGTAGTCGGTCCCGAGCAGCACGCGGTCGGCGCCCGCCGCGTCGACGAGCGCGCGCAGCGCGCCCGGCGTGTGCACGAGCGAGTCGAAGCGCAGGCGTCGCAGGTACGACGACGGGAGTTCGCGGCATCCGCGCGCCTCGGGCCGCACCTGCCACGCGTGGTCGGAGCGACCGAGGAACGTCGGCAGGTATCCGCCGCCGTGCGCTGCGACGAGCTTCAGCCTCGGGTGCCGGTCGAGCACGCCCGAGAAGATGAGGTGCGACAGCGCGACCGCGTTCTCGACGGGCTGGCCGACCGTGTTCGACAGGTAGAAGCGGTCGAGGCGCTCGTCGAGGCTGCAGCCGAACGGGTGCAGGAAGACGATCGCGTCGAGTTCCTCGGCGCGGGTCCAGAACGGCTCGAGCCGCTCGTCGGAGAGCTCGACGTCGCCCGCGAACGACGAGAGCTCGACGCCCGCGAGGCCGTTGCCGACGACCGCGTCCTCGAGCGCGTCGACGACGAGGTGCGGATGCTGCAGCGGCACGAGCCCGAGTCCGAGCAGCCGGTCGGGCGCGCCCGCCACGTGCTCGGCGATCGCACGATTCGCCTCCCGCGCGGCCCACGCCGCGAGCTCCTCGCCCGCCCAGGGGTAGTAGTGCGACGGCGACGGCGACACGACCTGCACGTCGACGGCCTGCCGGTCCATCTCGGCGAGGCGCGCGTCGAGCGAGGTGAGCAGCGGCATCCGCTCGCCGATCATGCGACCGGATGCCGCGAGGCTTTCGGGCCCGTTGCGGCGGGCCTCGAGCGCCTGGGCGGCGCCGAACCCCTCGGGATCGCGCGCACCGACCGCCTGCTGCAGCGCGGGCAGCAGCAGGTGCGCGTGCACGTCGACGACGGGCGCGCCGTCGGCGGGCGCCGCGGCATCCGTCACCGTCGGGTGCTCGCCGCTCATGCCGGCTGGCTCACGAGCGTGGCGATGCGGCGGATGAGGCCCTGCACGTCGGCGTCCTGCACGTGGTCGATCTGCCACTGGCCGAGCTGCACCGATGCCTCGACGACCTCGGTCGCGCGCGGCAGGCGGCGTGCGTGGAACTCGTCCCACAGCGCCTGGTCGACGGCGTCGTGCGAGAGCAGCAGCTCGGAGAGCACGAGAGCGTCCTCGCCGGCCTGCGCGGCGCCCTGCGCGATGGTGGGCGGGCAGCTGTGGGCGGCCTCGCCGATGAGCACGACCCGGCCGCGGTTCCACGCGTCGGGCACGACGTGCTTGGTGAACCACGTGTAATTGACGCGCGACGCGTCGTCGAGCGACTCGCGGATCTCGTTCCACGGGCCGCCGTACGCCTGCGACAGCTCCTTCATGACCTGCACGCCCTCCTCGGGCGAGAGCAGGTGGCGGTCCTGCGCGGGCTCGACGAGGTAGGCGTACATCATCTCGTCGCTCGTCGGGCAGTACCCGGCGATGTAGACGGGTCCGCCGTAGTAGAGGTCGGTGTTGGTGACGTCCTTCGGCCGCGGCACGAACGCGCGCCAGATGCCCATGCCGGTGCGTTCGGGCTCGACCTCGACGCCGAGCTGCTTCCGGATGGACGAGTTCAGGCCGTCGGCGCCGATGAGCAGGTCGTACCGGCCGGTCGTGCCGTCGCTGAGCGTGACGTCGACGCCGCTGTCGTCCTGCGTGAAGCTCGTCACGGTCGTGCCGAAGCGGATGCGGGCGCCGACCTCGGTCGCCCGGTCCGCGAGGATGCGCGCGAGGTCGGGCCGGTACATGCCCGCCGTGGCCGGGTACTCGGGCCCGCCGGTGGGCGCGTCGGGGATCTGCGCGATCACCTTCGCGTCGGGGCCGGGCGCCCGCAGGCCGAGCACGTCGAACGTGTAGCCGGCCTCCTTGACCTGCTCCCACACGCCGAGCCGGTCGAACACGCGCAGGGCATTGCCCTGCAGCGTGATGCCCGAGCCGAGCGCGGACAGGTCGGGCTTGATCTCGAAGACGTCGACGTCGACGCCGCCCTCGGCGAGCAGGATGGCGGCGGCGTTGCCGGCCACGCCGGAGCCGACGATCGCGACACGGGAGACTGCGGTCATGGTGGATCCCTCCTTTGGGATTCGGTTCGGGTTGGACTACTTGAGGGCGATGGGGTTGACGGGTGAGCCGACGGCGCCGGTGATCGGCAGCGGTGGCGCGACGAGGAGGAACTCGTAGACGCCGTCGGTGGCGCAGTCCGCGGCGAGCGCCTCGAGGTTCCACATCTCGCCGATGGTGAGGCCCAGGTTCGGGATGACGACCTGGTGCAGCGGCTGGAAGGCGTCGTCGAACTCGTTCGGCCGCACTTCGAAGCCCCACGTGTCGGTCGCGATCGCGGCGACCTCGGTGCGGTGCAGCCATCCGGCGGTCGTGAACGACAGGCCCGCGCTGGGGCCGCCGGCGTAGCCGTTCCATCCCTCGCGGAGGGCGCGCGCATACCGGCCGGTGCGGACCAGGACGAGATCGCCGCGGCCGACGGCGCTCGTCGCACCCTGCGCTTCGATGCACGCCTCGAGCTCGGCGGTCGTGATCGCGTAGCCGTCGGGCAACTCGCCATCGTCGGGCCTCAGGAACCGGCCCAGGTCGAGCAGCACGCCGCGACCGGCGATGGCGGATGCCGCGTGCTCGATGCCCGTGACGAGGTCGCCGTCGCTCGTGACCACCTCGCCGGCGGGGCGCCCGTTCCATGCCACGCCCCGGTCGAAGATGTGGCCGAGGCCGTCCCACTGCGTGGAGCACTGCAGCGGCATCGCGATCACGTCGTCGGCGCCGCCGATGCCGTGGGGGAAGCCCTGCTTCCCGGCCGCGGCATCCGTGCCCGTGTCGAGCATGGTGTGCACGGGGTTGGTGCGGCGGCGCCAGCCCTGCTGGGGGCCGTTCATGTCGAACGGCTGCGACAGCGAGAAGCTCGCGCCGCGGCGTACGAGGCCGGCCGCGCGGGCGCGTTCGGCGTCGCCGATGAAGTTCAGCGTGCCGAGGCGGTCGTCCTCGCCCCAACGGCCCCAGTTGCGGTACGCCTCGGCGGCCTCGGCGATGTGGCGCTCGGGATCGCTGCGGTCGAGCTCGGCGGGGTCCTCGGCGGGGGTGGGGTGGGTCTCGAGACGGCGCTGGCGCGCCTGCTCGACCCGCACGTCCGGCGAGCTCATCGGGCCACCCCCTCGGCCACCGCGCGCACGGTCTGCGCGCCGAGACCCTCGATCGCGCCGACCATCACGTCGCCGTCGCGCAGCATGCGTCCGTGCACGATGCCGTTGCCGGCCGGGCTGCCCGTGAGGAGCAGGTCGCCGGGCAGCAGCGGCATGTTCTGCGAGGCGCCGGCGATGAGCGCGGGCAGGTCGAAGAGCAGGTCGGAGGTCGTGGCATCCTGCATCGTCTCGCCGTTGAGCGTGAGCCGCAGGTGCAGGTCGCCGGGGTTCTCGACGAACGGCGCCGGCACCAGGAACGGGCCGGTCGGCAGGAAGCCGGGCGCGTTCTTGCCGCGGTACCAGTCGGTGCCGATCTCCTTCATGTCCTCGCGGAAGACGAGGTCGCGGGTCGTGACGTCGTTCACGATCGTGTAGCCCGCGACGTGCTCCATGGCGTGCTCGCGGTCGACGCGGAACGCCTCCTTGCCGATCACGATCGCGAGCTCGAGCTCCCAGTCGTGCTGCTCGCTGTACGACGGCAGCACGAGGTCGACGTCGTCGCCGACGACCGCCGCGGGCAGGCCGATGAAGAAGTAGGGGATGCCCTCGCGCGCACGGCGGTCCATCATGTCGGCGGCCCACTCGCGCAGTTCCTCGATGGGGCGCGGGTCGTTCTTCGCGCGGCCCGCGGCCACGAGGTCGATGACGTGCGTGCGGTAGTTGGCTCCGGTCTGCAGCACCTGGCGCGGCGTGACCGGCGCCGTGATGGTGACGTCGGCGAGCGGATGCCACGTGTCATCCGCCTGCTCGGCGACCCGGCGCAGCCGGTCCCACGAATCGGGCGTCTCGGCCAGGAAGGCGTTGAGGTCGGGCGCTCCCAGCTCGTCGGGGCCGATCTCGCGGACCCGGTCGCCCACGACGAGGCCCAGCACCGGCTCGGCATCCGCGCTCGCGATCTCGCGGAAGCGGACGATGGCGTAGGGGGCGGTCAGTCCGTCGGACGACGATGTCACGGGTGGGTCTCCAATCACGCGCGCGGCGGTGGGCGGCGTGATTCCAGTCAACCGTCTCGGCGGATATCAGTGAAGGGTCGATGCATGATGGACTTCATCACTCCGGTGGATGCGCCGACCCCATCGCCCGCGCGATCGGCAGCCCGCCGCCGTGGCCGGTGAGGCCGCCGTCGACCGCGATCTCGGTTCCGGTCACGTACGCGGCATCCGTCGACAGCAGGTGCACGATGACGGCGGCGACCTCCTCCGGGGTGCCGGTTCGGCCGAGCGGCGTGGACGCCAAATTCACGGCGCGGAACGCGTCCGGGGCGCTCGCTGTCATCGGCGTCTCGATGAAGCCCGGGCTCACGAGGTTGACGCGGATGCCACGGGGAGCGAGCTCCATCGCCGCGGTCTTCGTGATGCCGCGCAGCGCCCACTTGCTCGCGCCGTACGCGACGCCGTAGTGCGCCATCGCGCCTGCGGCCGAGCCGACGTTCACGATGGAGCTCCCCGTCGGCATGAGCGGCGCGAGCGCCTGGATGCCGAGCGCCGGGCCGGTCGCATTGACGGCGAACGCCGCCGCGAAGTCGTCGGCGGTGGCGTCGCCCAGGCGGGCGCGGCGGGTGATGCCGGCGGCGTTGACGAGGCCGTCGAGCGCGGTGCCGGCGCCGGTCAGGCGCTCGGCGACCGACGTCCACGATGCCGCGTCGCTCACGTCGAGCGAGACCCGCTCGAGGTCATGGGCGTCCGGAGGTGCGGCGTCCCGGGCGAGGTCGGCCGCGATCACGCGGGCTCCCGCTTCGGCGAGCGCCGCGGCCGTCGCCGCCCCGATCCCGGATGCCGCGCCGGTGACGACGTACGTACGACCCTCATGCGAAGCCATCGGCGGCCCCCCTCCCTGCGAACGCCCGAGCTTCCATCGTGTCGCCTCGGACGGCGCGTGATGCGTCGCATCACGGATGGCGATGACCACGCCCGTGCACCGTCCCTACGCTGGCCTGAGACCTCGGGAGATGGCGCGCATGGCCGATATCGACGACGAACCGCGTTCGGCGCTCGACCCTGCACGCCTGTTCTCGTGCGCCGGGCAGGTCGCGATCGTCACGGGCGGATCCTCCGGAATCGGGCGGGCCTGCGCGGAGGCGCTCGCCGCCGCGGGGGCCCGCGTGCTCGTCGCCGCGCTGCCCGACGCCGACCCGGAGGGGGCCGCCCGACGGATGCGCGAGCTCGGGCTCGATGTCGAGGCCGTCGGCGTCGATCTCGCGGCGCCCGGGTCCGCGGCCGCGGTCGTCGCCGCAGCCGTCGAACGCTGGGGCCGCCTCGACACGGTCGTCGCGAACGCCGGCGCCGCGCTCGACGCGACCGGCCCGATCGACCTCGACGCGCTCGATCGCATGTACGCACTCCACCTGCGCTCGGTCGCCGAGCTGGCGAACGCCGCCGTGCCGCTGATCGCCGAGGGCGGCGGCGGGGCGTTCCTCGTCATGTCCAGCCTCGCCGGCCTTCGCGGCAATCGCGTGCTGTCGGGCTATGGCATGACGAAGGCCGCGAACGCGCAGCTCGCCCGCAACCTCGCCGTCCAATGGGGGCACGCGGGCGTGCGCGCGAACGCGATCTCGCCGGGCGTGATCGCGACCGACTTCGCGCGGCCGATCACCGACGACTCGGCCACCGCGGCCCGCCGCCGGGAGCGGACGCCGCTCGGCCGGTTCGGCCGCGTCGAGGAGGTCGCGGGCGCGGTGGTCTGGCTCGCGTCATCCGCGGGCGCCTTCACCACCGGCCAGTACCTCGTCATCGATGGCGGGACGCTCGTCGCAGATTGACTCCGCCCCGCGCACGCGGTTGGCATACTGGACGGCATCACGTTCGACGGAGGACTCCCGTGGCCGACCTCATCGATCTCGCTCGCACCCACCTCGCCGCCGCGCTCGCCGACGAGCACGGCCGGAGCGCGGAGCTGATCCTCCGCGACGGGCCGCTGCGCCAATCGATCATCGCCCTGCGCTCGGGGGTCGAGCTCGCCGAGCACAACTCGCCCGCGGCCGCGAGCATCCACGTACTGGCGGGGCGGGTGCGCGTGACGGGGCAGGACCCCACGGAGGTCGCCGCAGGGCGGCTCGACGTACTCACCCATGCGCGCCACGCGGTGCTCGCCCTCGAGGACTCCGTCTTCCTGCTGACGACCGTCACGGGCATCGACAGCACCGGCGGGCCCGAGCGCGCCCGCTGAGGCGCGGGCGCCGGCTGCCGGCGCGGGCCACGACCGACTCGCTGCCCGAGGCCGCCCGCCCGTCTACAGGAGCGGGCGAGCGAAGCGGGGGGCGGTCAGGCGCGCGCCCACACCGCCGCGAGCGCCTGGCCGCCGCCGATGCACATCGTCTCGAGCGCGAGCGACCCGTCGAGGTCGGGCAGCTCGTGCGCGAGCGTCGCGAGCATGCGGATGCCGGTGGCGCCGATCGGGTGCCCGATCGAGATGCCGCTCCCGCGCGGGTTGAGGCGCGGGTCCTCGGCGTCGAGCCCCCAGTCGGCGAGGCACGCGAGCACCTGCACGGCGAACGCCTCGTTGAGCTCGATGACGTCGAGGTCGTCGAAGCGGATGCCGGCGCGCTGCAGCGCGAGGTTCGCCGCCGGCACGGGCGCGACGCCGAAGCGAAGCGGGTCGTTGCCCGCGACCGCCCACGAGACCAGTCGCAGCATCGGGGTCAGTCCGAGCTCGGCGGCCCGCTCGGCGGTCGTGACGATGCACGCGGCCGCCGCGTCGTTCTGCCCGCTCGAGTTGCCGGCGGTCACCGTGGCCGACGGGTCGCGCCGGCCCATGATCGCGCGCAGCCCGCCGAGCGCCTCGAGCGAGGTGTCGGCGCGCGGGTGCTCGTCGCGGTCGACCGTGACGCTCCCCCGGCGCCCGGCGACCTCGACGGGCACGAGCTCGGCGTCGAACGCGCCGGACTCCTGCGCGGCGACCGCGCGTTGGTGCGACTGCAGCGCGAACGCGTCCTGCGCCTCGCGCGAGATGCCGTAGTCGGCGCGCAGCAGCTCGGCCGACCCGACGTTGCCGTCGGGGGTCGGGAAGCGCCGCCCGCCCACGGTCTCGCGGCCGCGCGAGAGCGCGTCGTGGAGCATGAGCCCCGCGCCGGAGAGGCCCCGTCGACCCTCGACGGTGTAGAGCGGCGCGTTCGACATCGACTCGACGCCGAGCGCCACGACCGCGTCGGAGACGCCGGTCTGCACCTCCATCGCGGCGTTGAGCACGGCCTGCAGGCCCGAACCGCAGCGGCGGTCGAGCTGGTACCCGGTCGTCTCGACGGGGAAGCCGGCGTCGAGCGCGGCGACCCGCCCGATCGCGGGCGCCTCCATGGTGGGGTACCCCTGGGCGGCGACGACGCCGTCGATCGCGGCGGGGTCGACGCCCGAGCGTTCGAGGAGCGCGGTGAGCACGGTCGTCGCCAGCGAGAGGGCGGGCACGGGCGCGAGAACGCCGCCCATGCGCCCGACGGGAGTGCGCAGGGGGGCGCAGACGACGACGTCTCGGAGCTCGGTCACGAGGTCTCCTGCGCGAGCGATTCGGCGACCGCGAAGGGGGCGCCCGTGGCATCCGTCACCTGCTCGACCGTGACGTCGGGCGCCAGCTCGACGAGCACGAATCCGTCGTCGGTGACGTCGAAGACCGCCAGGTCGGTGATGATCCGGTCGACGCACGCGCGGCCCGTGAGCGGCAGGGTGCACTGCTGGACGAGCTTCGCCGAGCCGTCCTTCGCCACGTGCTCCATGACCACGATGACGCGCTCGGCGCCGTTCACGAGGTCCATGGCGCCGCCCATGCCCTTGACCATCTTGCCGGGCACCGCCCAGTTGGCGATGTCGCCGCCGGCGGACACCTGCATGGCGCCGAGCACCGCGGTCGTGATTCGCCCGCCGCGGATCATGCCGAAGCTCGCGGCCGAGTCGAAGTAGGCCGAGCCCGGCAGCACCGTCACGGTCTCCTTGCCGGCGTTGATGAGCTTCGGGTCCTCCTCGCCCTCCCACGGGTACGGGCCGACGCCGAGGATGCCGTTCTCGGAGTGCAGCACGACCTCGACCCCCTCGGGCAGGTGGTTCGGGATGAGCGTGGGCAGCCCGATGCCGAGGTTGACGTACGTGCCGTCCTCGAGTTCGCGGGCGGCGCGGGCGGCCATCTCGTCGCGGGTGAGCGGCATGTCAGTTCCCCTCCGGTCGCGGACGGACCGTGACCTTCTCGATGGGCAGGTCGGCGGACTGCTCGGGCGTGAGCTGCACGACCCGGTCGACGTAGATGCCCGGCAGGTGGATGTCGTCGGGTCCGAGCTCGCCGGGCTCGACGAGCTCGTCGACCTCGGCGATCGTGACCTTGCCGGCCATGCCGGCGAGCGGGTTGAAGTTGCGGGTCGACTTCTCGAACCGCAGGTTGCCGTGCCGGTCGCCGACCGCGGCGCGCACGAGCCCGTAGTCGGTGCGGATGGCGCGCTCGAGCACGTACTCGCGGTTCTTGCCGAACGAGTCGAAGGGCCGCATCTCCTTGGGCTCGCTCGTGAGCGCGACCGATCCGTCGGGCGCGTAGCGCAGCGGCATCCCGCCGTCGGAGACGGCCGTGCCGGCGCCGGTCGCGGTGTAGAACGCGGGGATGCCGACGCCGCCGGCCCGCATGCGCTCGGCGAGCGTGCCCTGCGGCGTGAGCTCGACCTCGACCTCGCCCGAGAGGTACTGGCGGGCGAACTCCTTGTTCTCGCCGATGTACGACGCGATGATGCGGCGGATGCGGCCCTCGGAGAGCAGCAGCCCGAGCCCCCACCCGTCGACGCCGCAGTTGTTCGAGACGACCTCGAGCTCGTCGACGTCGCGTTCGAGCAGGGCGCGGATGAGCGTGATCGGCACGCCCGACAGGCCGAAGCCGCCGACGGCGAGCGATGCGCCCGAGGGGATGTCGGCGACGGCCTCCTCGGCCGACGCGAAGGTCTTGTCCATGGTCTCCTCCGGGTTCAGGGGGTCTCGGGGGCGGGTGCGTCCGGGGCGGATGCGTCCGAGGCGGATGCCGCGGAATCCTGCTGGGCGAACACCTCGCGCATGATCGCGAACGCCGAGTTCGCCGCCGGCAGTCCGGCGTAGAGGGCGGTGTGCAGCAGCACCTCGGCGATCTCGTCGCGCGTGAGGCCGTTGCGCAGCGCGGCGCGCACGTGCATCGCGATCTCGTTCTCGTGCCCGCCTGTGGTCAGGCTCGTGAGCGTCACGATCGAGCGTTCGCGGCGCGACAGCCCGGGGCGGGCCCAGACGTCGCCCCACGCATACCGCGTGAGGAAGTCCTGGAACGCCGCGGTCTCGGGCGTGGTCGCGGCGACGGCACGGTCGACGTGCGCATCGCCGAGCACGCCGCGGCGCACGCGCATGCCGCGGTCGTTGGCGACGGATGCCGCGGCCTCGCGCTCCGAGGCGTCGACGTGCTGCGCGATCAGCTCGGCGGCCGCGGCGGGCTCCTCGAGCACGGCCAGGTGCGACGCCCCGTCGAGTGCGACGTGCCGGGCGCCCGGGACGGCGTCGGCGAGGTCCTCCATCGAGGCGGGACTCGTCACCGCGTCGTGCTCGCCGCTGATGGCGAGGGTCGGGACGCCGACTGCGTCGAGGTCGGCGGTGCGGTCGAAGTCCGCGAGCGACTCGGCGCACCGCGCGTACGACTCGTCGTCGACGTCGACGAGCGTGGTGAGCGACCGGGCTCCCGGCCCGCCGCCCTCGCGCTCGAGGAAGCCGGGGGCGAACCACCGCGAGGCGCTGCCGGTCACGAGCGAGGCGGTGCCGCTGGCCCGCACCGATGCGGCCCGCTCGGCCCAACCCTGCGGCGTGCCGATGCGGGATCCGCTGCAGCTCAGCACGAGGCTCCGGACCCGGTCGGGGTGGGCGACCGCGAGCTCGAGGGCGATCGCGCCGCCGAGCGAGACGCCCGCGACGTGGAACGCCCCACCGCCGGCCTCGTCGACCACGGCGAGCACGGCCTCGGCGAGTTCGGCGATCGTGAACGGCTCGGCCGCGGTGGGCGAGACCCCGTGACCGGGAAGGTCGATGCGCAGGATCCGCAGGCCCGCCGTGCGCGGGTCCGACCGCAGGCGCGCGACCACGCCGTCCCACAGCGCCGCCGACGTGCCGAGCGAGGGCAGCAGCACGAGCAGCGGGTTCGCGGGCCCCGGCGCGGCGCCGGGCGCGAACGATCCGAGCAGACGGGGAACGGTCATCGGGAGGCCTCCGGATCGGCGAGTCGGGTGAAGCGGGCGACGGCCCGGTCGACGATGCGGTCGGATGCCGCGGCCAGCACGTCGGCGTCGGGGCGCCTGCCGGCGGCGCCGGCCTGTTCGAGGATCGCGGCGGCCCGGTGCGCGTCGAATTCGAGGCCCGCGACGAGTCGTGCCGCGGAGCCGGAGGCGGAGCGCGCGAGTCGGGCGAGTCGCCGCGACGCCGACCACTCGGCGTGCCAGCGGCCGGCCGATCGCTCGTCGCCGGCGATCGCCGCGCTCGCGACCACCTGCTGCAGTCCGGGCGCCTCGACGGCCGCGGCCGTGATCGCGACGGCGTCGACCGGGTTGCGCTTGTGCGGCATCGCCGAGGAGCCGCCCCCGCCGGCGAGCCGCACCTCGCCGAGTTCCTCGCGGGAGAGCAGGATCGCGTCGCCGGCGATCCGACCGAGCGCGAGGACGACGGTCGCGGCGGCGGCGGTCGCCGCGAGCACGGGCGTGCGCTCGGTGTGCCAGGACCGTCCGGGATCGGCGAGCCCGAGCCGGGAGGCGAGCCCGGCGCGGACGTCGTCCGCCGCGCCGGAACGCCCGGCGGCGGCATCCGCACCCGCACCCGTGCCCACGGCCCCACCGAACTGCACCGGGAACTCGAGCGCCTCGATCGCCGCGATCGCCGCGGTCACGCCGTCGAGCCAGCCGGCGGCGAGCACCCCGAGCGTCGTGGCCTCGCCGTGCCGCGCGAGCGACCTGGCGATGCGCGGGCTCTGCCTCGCGGTATGGGCGAGCTCGGCGAGCCGGCGGCCCGCCTCGACGAGCGAGACTCGCGCGGCGTGCAGCGCATCGCGCGTCACGAGCATGAGCGACGTGTCGACCACGTCCTGGCTCGTCGCGCCCAGGTGCAGCCGGTCGGCCGCGAGCCCCGCCGACTCGAGCTGCGCGCGCAGCGCCGGGACGAGCGCCACGACCGGCACGCCGTCGCGCGCCACACCGTCGCGCAGCGCGTCGCGGTCGAGCGACGCCGCGTCGAGCGCGTCGGCCTGCGGGTCGAGGGACTCGTCGAGGATGTCGCCCCACACGCGCAGGAGGGCGCGTTCGACCTCGACCATCGCGGCGAGCACGGCGTCGTCGTCGCTGCCGGTCGTGTCGGTCGCGCCGGGGTCGATCAGTCCCCAGTCGGTCATCGCCCCATCCTGCTCAGCCCTCCTGGCCGTAGTCGAGGAAGACGGTCTCGCCCTCGCCCTGCAGCCGGATGTCGAACCGGTACGAGCCCGGGCCGTCGGGCTCGGCGATGAGCGTGCCGCGCCGGGCCTCGTCGATGCGGCCGAGCAGCGGGTCGCCCGCGTTCGCCTCGGTCTCGTCGCCGAAGTACGCCCGCGTGAACAGGTGGTGGAGCACGCCGCGTGCGAAGAGCGTCACGAGCAGGTACGGCGCCGAGCCCTCCCGCATCGCGCCGGGCTTGATCGTGGTGAACGCGTAGTGGCCGTCGCCGTCGACCGCCGCGCGGCCGAATCCCGTGAAGCCGTGCGAGTCGCGCGCACGGGAGCCGCGCTGGGCGGATGCCGCGCCCGTGGCGTCGGCGCCCCAGATCTCGACGAACGCGTCGGGGATGGCGTCACCGGCGCCGTCGTACACGACGCCGTGGAGCCGGATGGCGTCGGGATGCCACGGTGCCCGCACGTCGGGGCCGCCCGCGTACGGGAGGGCGAACCCGAAGAACGGGCCGACGGTCTGCGACGGGGTCTGGGCGAACCCGCCGGTGTGCGCGCCCGCGTGGACGTGGGCGCCGGGCAGGTCCTCGGCGTCCCAGGCCTCTTCGGCGGTGTCGTGGGGGTGCTGCTGCTGCTCAGGCATGGTCGGCGTCCTCCGGTTCCATCCAGGTCGACTTCGGGCCGGTGAGCACGACGTCCCAGCGGTAGCCGAGCGCCCACTCGGGCTCGGTCACGTCGTGGTCGTACGTCGCGACGAGCCGCTCGCGCGCGGCCGGGTCGACGATCGACTGGTAGATCGGGTCGAGGGCGAACAGGGGGTCGCCCGGGAAGTACATCTGCGTGATCAGCCGCTGCGTGAACGCCGTGCCGAAGAACGAGAAGTGGATGTGCGCGGGGCGCCACGCGTTGCGGTGGTTCTTCCACGGGTACGCGCCCGGCTTGATCGTCGTGATCCGGTAGGAGCCGTCGTCGCCCGTGATGATGCGGCCGACGCCCGTGAAGTTCGGGTCGAGCGGCGCCGGGTGCTGGTCGCGCTTGTGCACGTAGCGGCCCGACGCGTTCGCCTGCCAGACCTCGACGAGCTGGTTGCGCACGGGGCGGCCGTCGCCGTCGAGGATGCGGCCGGTCACGATGATCCGCTCGCCGAGCGGCTCGCCGGCGTGCTGGATGGTGAGGTCGGACTCGTCGGGCGCGACATCGGTGTGGCCGAAGGCGGGCGAGACGAGCTCGATCTCCTCCGGGTCTGCGCGCACCAGTTCGTGGGTGGGATGCCGGAGCACGGTCGACCGGTACGGCGCGAAGTCGCGCCGCGGGTGCGACGGCATCGACCGGCCGCCGGATGCCGCGGCATCCGCTTCGGTGCGGTGCCGTTCGACGATCTCGTCGGTGATGGTCTGCTGGACCGTCTCGGGCTGGGGTACGGGTCGTTGCATGGTCACTCCGTCGTGAAGGGAAGGCCGGCGTACTGTTCGGCGAGGCTCTGGCGGGCCGCGTGCGAGCCGGTGACGTACTCGAGCTGGCCCACCTGGCTTCGGTAGCGGAAGCCGCGCGCCGCGGCATCCGGCACCTCGTGGTGGACGTGCAGCATCTCGGTCATCCACTGCGAGAAGTGCTGCACCTTCCACTGCCGGGCGAGCGCCCGGTCGCTGTAGCGCTGCAGGCCCGTGTCGTCGCCTGCGCGGTGGTCGAGGATCGCGCGCGCCAGGAGGGCGACGTCGGCGATGGCCGAGTTCAGGCCCTTCGCCCCGGTCGGCGGCACGATGTGCCCGGCGTCGCCGGCGAGGAACATGCGGCCGTGCTGCATGGTCGACACGACGAAGCTGCGCATGGGGGTGATCGACTTCTCGGTGATCGGTCCCTCCTGGAGTTCCCAGCCGTCGACGCCCAGGCGGGTCTGCAGGGCGTCCCAGATGCGGGCGTCGCTCCAGTCGTCGATGGACTCGTCGGGCGCCACCTGGACGTACAGGCGCGAGACCTCGAGCGAACGCATCGAGTGCATGCCGAAGCCGTCGCGGTGCAGGGCGTAGATGAGGTCGTCGGTCGAGGGGGCCACGTCGGCGAGGATGCCCAGCCAGCCGAAGGGGTAGGTGCGCTCGAAGACCTCGATGCCGCCGTCGGGGATGCTGCGGCGGCACACGCCGTGGTAGCCGTCGGCACCCACCACGAAGTCGCACTCGAGCTCCTCGGTGACGCCGTCCTTCGTGTAGATCACGGTCGGCCGCGTGCCGGTCACGCCGACCGGTTCGACGTCCTTCGCCTCGAAGACGACGTTCGAGCCGATGCGGTCGTGCTCGGCGAGCAGGTGCGTCACGAGCGCCTGCTGCCCGTACACCGTGACGGTCCGGCCGACGAGGTCGACGAAGTCGATGTGGTGGCGCTGGCCCTCGTACTGCAGGTAGATGCCGTGGTGGGTGAGGCCGCGGTCGCGGAGGTCGGCGTCGAGGCCGTGCTCGGCGAGGAGGTCGACCGACCCCTGCTCGAGCACGCCGGCGCGGATGCGGCCGAGGACGTGTTCGCGGGTCTGCGCCTCGAGGATGGTGAAGGGCACGCCGGCCTGCGCGAGCAGGTGCCCGAGCATCAGGCCCGCGGGGCCCGCGCCGATGATGGCCACGGAAGTGGTCGTTCGCAAAGTGGCATGCCTCTCACGTCGTCGGGGTGGACGTGTCAAGGATCCTCGCTTCCCGGGCGGACCGCAGCGGACATTCCACCCAGTGGAAGAACTTACTCGCCCTGCGGCCGATACCCGAGCGCTGACGAGATGCCGCGCGCGGCCATGCGCACGCCCAGCGCGAACTGCGGCTCCCCGACCCGATCGGCGTGCGCGACGATCGACACCGCCGCGACCACCTCGCCCGAGGCGTCCCGCACGGGTGCGGCCACCGAGAACGCGCCGCTCGTCAGCGCCTCCACCGACGTCGACAGGCCGAACGAGCGGATCTCCGCGAGCCGGCGACGCAGCTCCCGCTCCTCGGTGAGCGTGTTCGGAAGGAACTTCCGCGGCTGCGACGCGACCACCTCGTCGAAGACCTCGGATGGCGCGTGCGCGAGCAGCACGAGGCCCACGCCGGTCGCGTGCAGGGGCAGGCGCGAGCCGACGTCCGAGATCGCCGCGACCGCGCCCTTCCCGGAGAGCCGTTCGAGGTAGACGGCGCCGATCCCCTCGCGCACCGCGAGGTGCACGTGCTCGCCGGTCGACTCCAGCAGGTCCTCCAGGTAGGGCATCGCGATGCGCCGGAGCCGGAGCGCCGTCGGCTGGCGCACGCCGAGCCGCCAGAGGCGCATGCCGACCCGGTACCGCCCGTCGTCGCCGCGCACGAGCCCGCCCCACTCGACCCACTCGGCCACGAGCCGGTGGGCCGTCGAGAGCGGCAGCCGGGCGCGCGATGCGATCTCGGTGAGGCTGAGGTCCTCCCGGCCGGCGAACGCATCGGCGATCGCGAAGAGCTTCTCCGCGACCGAGCGCGAATCCGCAGCGCCTCCCGACATGCGCACATGCTAGCCCCCGCGGCATCCGTATCGATCGGAGCGATGAACGTCATCAAGAGATTCGGCTTCCCTGATACCCGGCGAGCGCCGACAGTGGAGACGTGCCCCCGAACGGCACCCCGTACCACGCGGTCGTCATCACCGCACTCCGACCGAAGGATCGACGATGATCAAACTCCTCTCCCACCTCTCGTACCTCGAGCTCTCAACGCCCGACCTCGAGGCCTCCGTCCGCTTCTACGAGGAGCAGGTCGGGCTTCGCGTGCAGTCGCGCGCGAACGGCAAGGTCTACCTGCGCTCGTGGGGCGACTACTACAACTACTCGCTCGTGCTCGCCGAGGGCGCCGAGCCCGCGCTCAACGTCATGGCGTGGCGCACCTCGAGCCCCGAGGCGCTCGACGAGGCCGCGAAGCGCGTCGAGGACGCCGGCGTGACCGGCGAATGGATCGATGCGGGCCACGGCCACGGCCGCGCGTACCGCTTCACCGGCCCCTGGGGGCACACCATGGAGCTGTTCTGGGACGTCGAGCGGTACCAGGCGCCCGAGGAGCTCCGGTCGATCTTCCCCGACCGTCCCGAGAAGCGCACGCAGCACGCCGTCGGTCCGCGCCAGCTCGACCACGTCACCGTCGCCGCCTCCGACGTGCGCGCCTTCACCGAGTGGTACCGCGACGTGCTCGGGTTCCGCATCATGGCCTACACGACCCTCGACGAGTACCCCGTCACGGTCTTCGGCGTGATCACCACCAACGAGAAGTCCCACGACCTCGGCGTCGTGCTCGACAGCTCCGACCGTCCCGGTCGCGTGAACCACTTCGCGTTCTGGGTCGACTCGCGCGAGGAACTCCTCCAGGCGGCCGACGTGCTCATGGAGCACGGCACCGACATCGAGTACGGCCCCTCCATCCACGGCGTCGGCGAGCAGAGCTTCCTCTACTTCCGCGAGCCGAGCGGCATGCGCGTCGAGTGGAACACGGGCGGCTACCGCAACTACGTCCCCGACTGGGAGCCCGGCGAGTGGAAGCCGTCCACCGGCTCCAACAGCATCTACCGCAACGGTGCGATGCCGATGTCGATGACCGAGTCGTTCCCGCCGGACGCGGGCAAGCCCACCGCCACCGAGGAGGGCATCGTCCCCGGAACCGAGGAGGCCATCCTCAACCCCTACGCCGTGCAGGGCCGCGGCTGACGAGGACCCCCGGCCCGGTCGGTGCGAACCACCGGTCGGGCCGGGTGCAGCGAACGACGGATGCCGCGGGGGTGGAGCCCGCGGCATCCGTCGTCTGCGTCGCGTGGCCGCTCAGCGCGGCAGCACCGTCAGCACGCGCTCGAGGTGATCGCGGAACTCCCCCATGAAGTCGGTGAGGAACTCCTCGGTGCTCTCGTCGGCGACCGAGCCGTCGTCGCCGAACACCTCGGCGCGGTAGGTGATGTACGCCTCGGGCGCGGTCATCTGCCGGGCGTTGCAGTAGCTCAGCACGCCGCGCAGGCTCTGCTGCGCGACCGCCGTGCCGATGGATCCCGGCGACGCGCCGATCACCGCGGCGGGGATGTGGTCGAACGAGTTCTTCCCCCATGGCCGCGAGGCCCAGTCGATCGCGTTCTTCAGCGCGCCCGGGATCGACCGGTTGTACTCGGGCGTGACGAACAGCACCGCGTCCGACGACCCGATCGCCTCCTTCAGCGCGGTCGCCTCGGGCGGGTAGTGATCGTCGAAGTCGGGGCTGTACAGCGGCAGGTCGCCGATCGGGATCTCGGTGAACTCGAGGTCGTCGGGCGCGGCGCGCATGAGCGCCTTCGCGAGCGTGCGGTTGATGGACGTGGAGGACAGGCTGCCGATGAAGGTGCCGACCCGGTACGTGCGCATGTGGTGCTCCTCTCGGTCGCGGGCCACGCTACGTGCCGGCCGTCCGATCCGGCGAGGGGTTGCGTTCCCCACCCGCTGCGGACTCGCGCTCGAGCCGCGCGATGCGCGCCCGCGCGTTGCGCTCGCTCGGCGACATCCGGCCCAGCACCCGCGTCGCCGCCCACAGCAGCACGCGCGTGAACGTGATCGCCGGCCACCACGGACGCCGCAGCCCCAGCAGCTCGCGGTAGTGCGGGTCGAGCGACGCGACGGCGCCGCCGAACAGGATCGGATACGCGCGCCCCGTGAGCCCCGGCAGCCCGGGCCGCCGGATGAAGCGCACGGCCTCGGCGACGCGCTCGTCGGGCTTGGCATCGGCGAGGAACGCGTCCATCTCGCCCCGCAACTGCGCCACGGTCGTCGGCGGGTCGGCGACGCCCATCAGCCGGCCGACCTGCGCCCACTCGCGCACGTACCGGTCGGGGCCGCCGGGGATCGGCCCGCCCCAGATCTCGTGCGCGCCGATGAACGCCTCGGTGAAGGCGTCGTGCACCCATCGCAGCAGCGCCGCGTCGTTGGCCGAGTAGTCGCGTTCGACGCCGCGCGCGTCGACGTAGGTGCCCTCCACGCGCTCGTGCAGCCGCGACACGAACGCGCACACCTCGGTCGCGGCCCGCCGGTCGCCGAACGAGGTCGTCGCGACCCAGCGGATCGTGCCGTCGAGCCGGCCGAGCGGGTCCTCGCGGTACCGCGAGTGGTCGTGCACGCCGGCCATCGCGCCCGGGTGCAGGGTCTGCAGCAGCAGCGCGCGGATGCCGGCGACGAGCGTGGGCAGCGCGCCGTGGACGGCCCACACGGCACTTCCGGGACCGAAGAATCCGGCGTCGTCGCCCGCGGCGAGCGCCCGCGCCCACGCCGGGGGCTCGGCGCCCGGACGGCGAACGGGGCGCGGACGAGTGCCCCCCGCCCGACCGCCGCCGCCCTCGCCCATACCTCGACGGTAGGCGGCCGCCCGGCCCGTCGGGCTGCGGATCTGCTTTGAAGCGCCTGCGAACGACGTGCCGGACCTTCGCCCCGGTCGGTTCCGTGGCGATGCGCGAGACTGGAGCCGACCGACCGACCGCCCGATCGCCCGACCCCGACCGCCGGGAGTGGATGCCGCACCATGACGTCGATCTGGATCGTGCTCGCCGGGCTCGTCGCCCTGGTCGCCGGCGCCGAGCTGGTGGTGCGCGGCGGCACCCACCTCGCGGCGCGGCTCGGCGTCTCGCCGATGGTGATCGGCGTCACCGTCGTGTCGCTCGGGACGAGCGCGCCCGAACTCGCGATCGGCATCGACGCGGCCGCGACGGGCAACGGCTCGCTCGCGCTCGGCAACATCGTCGGCACCAACTCGCTCAACCTCCTGCTCGTCCTGGGCATCGCGGCGCTGATCCGGCCGCTGACGCTGCGGTCGCACGCGATCCGCCTCGACCTGCCCGCGATGGTGACGGCCGCCGTCATCCTGCTGCTGCTCGCGGTCGACGGGGTCGTCTCACGTGCGGACGGCGTGGTGCTCGTGATCCTGGGCGTGATCTACACGGCCGTGGTCGTCGCCGCGGCGAGGCGCGAGTCGCTCGCCATCCGCGCGGAGTTCGCCCGGGAGTTCGGCGAGCGGCGCATGCCGCCCGAGGCGACGCGCGCGCGGGCGATCCGGGCGACCGCGGCCCTGCTCGCCGGCATCGGCATCATCGTGCTCGGGGCCGACTGGCTCGTCGATGGTGCGGTCGACCTCGCGATGGGCTTCGGCGTCCCCGTCTCGGTGATCGGACTCACGATCGTCGCGATCGGCACGTCCGCTCCCGAACTGGCCACCGCGATCGTCGCGACGATCCGCCGTGAGCGCGACATCGCCGTCGGGAACCTGCTCGGCAGCAGCGTCTACAACATCCTCATCGTGTTCGGGATCGCCGCCCTCCTGCCCGAGAGCGGGATAGGCGTCGACCGCGACCTCCTCGCGATCGACCTGCCGGTGATGGCGGCCGCCACGATCGCGTGCGTGCCGGTGTTCCTCACCGGCCGGCGGATGCAGCGGATCGAGGGCGGCGTGTTCGTCGGCGCGTACCTCGTGTACCTGGCGAGCCTCCTGCTCCTGCGAACCTGACGTCGGCGGGTTGGCGCGCCGCCGCTACGACGCGGGCGGGAACGGCGGCGCGAGGAAGGCCAGCAGGGTCACTCCCCCGTTCCCGCGGTTCGACACGCGCAGCTCCTCGGCGCCCGCGAGCACGGCGAGTTCGCCGGCGCGGAACGGCCGCTCCCCGGCATTCTCTTCGAGCACCGCGTCGCCCTCGGCGACGTAGAGGAAGAGGTCGGACACGCCATGCGTGTGGGGCGGCAGTGTCTGCCCCGGTGCAAGACGGATGATGCGCACGTTGCCGTGCTCCCGTGAGACGACGGGTTTCGCGACGAACCGGTCGGGGTCGTAGGGCGCCACGGCGTTCAGGTCGACGATCTCCATGCTCCGACGCTACGGCGAGCGGATGCCGCGCCGCGGGCCTTCCGGCCCGCGGCGAGGACTCAGGAAGCCGCGGCCATCGCCTCCGCCGGCATCGTGGCCGGAACCGGCTCGGCCGGCGCGGGCGCCGGTTCGAGCGCTTCCGTGGTGAGCCGCAGCCCCCAGTTGCTGTTGGCGGCGACCATCATGCGCTCGGCGCGGCGACGATCGATGGTGGTGTCCGCGCCGGCCGTGTGACGGGCCACGATCGTGGCGTTGGGGTGGAGCCAGGCCTGTGCCGGGCTTCCGGCAGGATCGGTCCACGAGACGAGGAGCGGCTCATTGCGGCGGAGCTTGGAGAACACGACGAGGGCGACGTGCGCCAGCAGTTCGTCGTCGAGTTCGATGCGCATCCAGCCGTCGACCTCGAGGGCGGCGTCGGATGCCGTGTGCATGAGTTCTTCGCGTTGTCGCATGGCCGCCACGGTTGCAGTGTCGATGTGCAGCGGCAAGGCAGCACCCGCTATTCACAGGAGAAGTGCCCCCCATTCAGGGGTATTCAAGCGTGCACCCTTGAATCGATGCGTCAGGCCTGCGAACTTCCGGTGAAGAACTCGACCGCCGCCCTCCGGAAGTCGCGCGACCCCGGGGCGTTGAAGTGGTGCCGGCCGGGCAGTTCGACGAAGGTGCCGTTCGGCGTGGCATCCGCCAGCTGCTTCGACTGCTCGAGGATCGCGTCGTCGCTGCCGGTCGCGAACAGGATCGGCTGCACGGGCGGGTTCGATGGGTCGGGGTCGGCGTCGCCCTGCCGCATGCCCTCCGCCAGCGCGACGAGCGCCCGCAGGTCGTTGCCCGGCACCCGCTCGGCGAGCGTCACGTAGTTGCGAGTCACCGTGTCGTCGACTGGGGTGCCGTGCTCGGCGTAGGCCTGGGCCTGCTCGATCTGCATGCGGGCGAGGGGGCGCCCGTCGGGGATGCCGCCGAGCACGGCCCGCTCGATGCGGTGGGGCGCCTGCACGGCGACCTGCCAGCCGACCCGGGCGCCGAGCGAGTACCCGGCGTAGAGCACGGTGTCGAGGAGGTACGTGTCGAGCACGGTCACGAGGTCGTTCGCGAGGGCGTCCATGCCGTAGGCGATCGCCTCGTGCGGCTTGTCGCTCTGCCCGTGGCCGCGCTGGTCGACGCCGAGCACGCGGAAGCCCGCGCGGGTGAGGTCGCGCACCCACCCGGTCAGGACCCAGTTGTCGCGGCAGCTCGACGCGAACCCGTGCACGCACATCACGGTCGGCGCGTCCTCGTCGCCCCACAGGTAGGTGGCGATGCGGCGCCCCTCACCCGACATGACGAACTGCGGCGACGGCATCTCGGTCAGGGCGGGGAAGGCGGCATCCATGTCGCCCATTCTGCCGGTCGTTACGGCGTCCACCACGGCCGGAGCGGCAGGTCGCCGACGCGACCGTCGTCGTGGGGTCGCGCGGCCAGCACCTGGTGCAACTGGATCCCGCCCGTCTCGAACGCGAGCCGCGAGCCGGCCATGTAGAGGCCCCACACCTTCGCGGTCGGCAGCCCGACCTCGGCGACCGCCTCGTCCCAGTGCTCGACGAGGTTCGCGCACCAGTCGCGGAGGGTCATCGCGTAGTGCTGCCGCAGGTTCTCCTCGTGCAGCACCTCGAGGCCGGCGTCCTGCGCGGCGCTGATGATGCGACCCGAGCCGGTGAGCTCGCCGTCGGGGAACACGTAGCGGTCGATGAAGCCCTTCGCCGCCGGTTCGGTGCGGTTCTCGGGCCGCGTGATGCAGTGGTTCAGCAGCAGCCCGCCGGGGCGCAGTCGTGAAAGGAGGAACTCGAAGTACGACGCGTAGTTGCGGACCCCGATGTGCTCGAGCAGCCCGATCGACGACACCGCGTCGAAGCCGGTCTCGGCGACATCGCGGTAGTCCGCATAGCGGACCTCGGCGAGCTCGCCGAGCCCCTCCTCGACGATGGCGCGCTTCGCCCACATGGACTGCTCGTGCGAGAGTGTCACGCCGACGGCCGAGACGCCGTGGCGCGCGGCATAGCGCACCATTCCGCCCCAGCCGCATCCCACGTCCAGCAGCCGGTCGCCGGGCTTCAACCGCAGCTTGTCGAACACGAGACGGTACTTGTTCTCCTGCGCTTCGTCGAGGGATGCGTCGGGGCGCGGGTAGCAGGCGCACGTGTACGTCATCGACGGCCCGAGCACCCACTCGTAGAAGGTGTTCGAGACGTCGTAGTGGTGGTGGATCGCCTCGGCGTCGCGCGCCTTGCTGTGCCGGAGCCCTGCGGCGACGCGACGCCAGCGCGGCTGCGCCTCCTGCGGGGGCGGCGCGACGGGCCGAAGTCGGCCGACGCCGATCGAGCGGACGATCCTCGCCGTGACCCGCGGCGACGGCCGCTCGAAGACGAGGTCGTCGGCGAGCGCCTTGAGGAGCTCGTACGGGTCGCCCGGGTGCACGCCCGTGGCCTCGAGGTCGCCGGCGACGTACGCACGCGCGAGGCCCAGGTCACCGCGTCCCGTCGCGAGGTAGGTGGTGCCGCGCGGGCTCTTCAGGTCGAGTCCGAACCGGGCGTCGGGCGGTCCGGCGGAGCTGCCGTCGTAGGCGGTGAACCGCAGCGGGAGCTTGCCGCCGGCGAGGATCTCGAGGATCTCCGCGAGCGTCAGCTTCCCCTCCGAGTGCGCCTGCAGCGCGGCATCCGTCTGCTGCGTCGCCTGCTGTGGAGGCTCGGCCGGGGTCGCCGTCGCAGCGTCGTCCTTGAACGAGGTCATCGTCGTTGCACCGCCTTCGCGTAGAGGTCGAGGAGCCGCGAGTCGGGGTCGTACCGCCGCTTCACGGCCCGGTGGGCATCCCCGCCGTAGAGCCGGTCGAACTCGTCGGGCGGGTAGAAGGAGTCGGAGTAGAGCGACTTGTGCCCGTCGAGCTCGCTCACCCTCCGTTCGATGCGCCGATTCGTCTCGCCCTCGGTCGGCCCGACCGGCACGGTCGACCAGAAGCCGACGTTGACATACGTGCGGTGCGGCTCGAGCGGGTAGAGCGGCCAGGCGTCGTCGCCGCGGAGTCGGAGCGGGCAGAGCCAGATGGGCTCGATGGGCACGTTCGCGAGGAACCAGTCGAGGAACTCCTCGGTGCGCTCGATCGGCACCTCGATGTCCTGGATCACGCGTTCGCGCGGCGGCCGCCGCTTGAGCCTCTCCAACTTGTTCCCGATGTCGAATCGCCGCTCGAGGCGCATGAGCGTCGAGTACGAGCGGCTGCGCAGGTACCGCTTCGGCCAGATCCTGCGAACGAGCGGATGCTGCGCGCCGAACGCCGCCGAGCACCAGAACCAGTCCGTGTCCCACCGCCACAGGTAGTCGTGGATGGTGAGCCGGTCGTGGGCGGCGCCGTCGTCGTGCCGGATCGAGCGGTAGAAGATCCGCTGGCCGGTGTAGTCGCTGACGGGTCCGGATGCCGCGGTCCGCACGCCCAGGCACAGATAGCTCTCGTCGGCGCCGAACACGACGCCGTCGAGGTAGTCGACCCTCGCGCCGTCGTGACTGCCGGTGTCGATGATGCGGTCCATCGCCGCGATGAGCTCGGCGAGCGAGTGGAAGCGGAGGTGCGTGAGCGCGACGAACGGCTCGACCGGCTCGAGCTCGATGCGTAGGCGCACCGCGTAGCCGAGCGTGCCGTACGAGTTCGGGAACGCCCGGAAGAGGTCGGCGTGCTCGTGCGGCGACGCCGTCACGATCTCGCCGGCGCCGGTCAGGATGTCCAGCTCGAGCACCGACTCGTGCGGCAGGCCGTTGCGGAACGAGGTCGACTCGATGCCGAGACCGGTGACCGCGCCGCCGAGCGTGATCGTCTTCAGCTGCGGCACCACGAGCGGTGCGAGACCGTGGGGCAGGGTCGCGTCGACGAGATCCTCGTAGGTGCACATGCCGGCGACATCCGCAGTACGGGCCTCGGGGTCGATGGCGATGACCCCCGTCAGCCCGGAGGTGTCGAGGCCCGGCACGTCGGTTGCGGCGCGCGACCGGAACAGGTTCGACGTACGCTTCGCCAGCCGGACGGGCGCCGCGGCCGGGACCGCGCGGTAGCTCTCGAGCAGTCGCTCGACGCCCTCGGCGTGAGCGGTCCGTGCATCGATCGCAGGAGCGGACACGACTTCACGCTAGTCCGCAGCGCAGGCGAGCGCACCACCCTTGCGCAGGCCCGTCGGTCCGGCTCAGACGGGCGCACCATCGGTCGGCTCGCCGGTCACGACGGCCCGCTGCCGGTGCTGGCGTGCGAACTCGCGGAGGATCTCGTCGGTGTCGTCCGCGCTGCGGAAGAACCGGCCGCGCAGGATGCGGGCGAAGTCGTCGATGCCCGCCTCGAGCATGTCACCGCTGTTGCGCACGGTCCTGTCTGGCGATCGCCGGGCGAGGCGGGCGAGGTGCAACGCGTACGGCAGTTGCGCGGCCAGCGACGCCTCGGGTTGGTCTTCGGTGAAGTAGTACGACTCGGCGTTCTGCCACATGTCGATGCGCGCCTGGGCGAGGTCGGCGGTGATCGAGTCGAGGAGCGCACTCGCCGTCGCCGGCTCCCGGTCGGGCAGGTGGCTCGCGGTGTCGGACCGCTCCATGAGCGCGATGCGCAGCGCGAGGGCGCGCCGCCGCCCGAGTCCGGGGTAGAGCTCCACGAACCAGGCGACGGCCGCCGTGAGCAGGGCGAACCCGATGAGCCCCTGCACCGGCGCGACGACGCGCAGCCACGGGTCGACCGGGTACACGTCGCCGAGGCCGAGGGTCGACATGCTGACCACGGAGTAGTAGAACGCCTCGACGATCGCCGGGTACGCCTCGGGCCGGATCTCGGGGTTGTACGCGAACGCCTCCGGGACGTGCGGGAGGTACACGAGCGCCCAGCCGACGACCTGGAAGCCGGCCCAGAGCACGATGACCGCCACGGCGGCGAGCGGACCGGCGACGGTGCGTCCGCGTCGCCCGAGCCGGGACGACGCCCGCCAGGTCGCGTTCGACACGAACGCGGTGACGCGACCGCGCCCGGTGGGATGCAGCAGGGTGTGGAAGACCTCGTAGAGGCCGACCGCGATGAGGGCGACCCCGGCCACCGTCCAGATCCAGCTCACCCGGCCATCGTACGGGGGCCGCTCAGCCGAGCGCCGTGATCGCCTCCTCGACGAGCGCGACGACCGACGGATCGTCGTCGGCATCGGGCGTGAATCCGAGCCGCACCACGACGAGTCCCTCCGACGGCACGATGAGCATCTTCTGCCCGTCGTGGCCGCTGGCGTAGAACGTGTCCTCCGGCAGCTCGGGCCACCGGGGCTCGCCGCCCGGCAGCGTGTTGACGCGCCAGCTCATCCCGTTGCCGGGGTCGTCGGTCTCCTCGACATCGTCGACGGTGAGGCTCTGCAGCATCCAGTCGGCGGGCAGCAGCTGCTCGCCGTTCCACTCCCCGTTCTGCATGGCGAACTGCCCGATCGCGGCCCAATCGCGCGGTGTCGCCCACAGGTACGACGAGCACACGGGCGTGCCCGCGGCATCCGGCTCGAACACCGCCGAGGTGAGGCCGAGCGGGCCGAGCAGGACCTGCCGCGGCAGGTCGGCGCCGAGGCCCGTGCGCTCGGCGAGCACCGAGCACAGCAGGTTGGTGTTGCCGCTCGAGTAGAGCTGCACGGTCCCCGGCTCGTGCACGAGCGGCTGTCCGGCGACGAACGCGCCCATGTCGGGCTCGAGGTAGAGCATGCGGGTGATGGGCGTGCCGAGGTCGTAGGTCTCGTCCCACTCCAGCCCGCTGGTCTGTCGCAGCAGGTGCTCGATGGTGATGTCGGCGCGCTCGTCGGTCCACTCCGGGCGCAGCCCGTCGTCGTCGAGCGCGACGACGCCCTGATCGACGAGCACGCCCGTCAGCAGGTTCGCCACGCTCTTCGACATCGACCATCCGAGCTGCGGGGTGTCGGCGTCGAAGCCGTCGGCGTAGCGCTCGGCGACGAGCTCGCCGTCCTTCACGATCACGACCCCGCGCGTGCCGAGTGCTGCGGCATCCGCTTCGGGCAGGTCGTCGCCGAAGGCCCTGCCGAGCGCCGCCCTGAGGTCGTCGCTCAGTCGGGACGTGGGCCCGTCGGTGAACGGGTTGCCGCCGGGTTCGATGACGGATGCCGCGCCGAGCTCGGGCCGCGCGTCGGCGAGCGTGCACCCGAAGCCCTCGGTGTACCAGGCCTTCTGCTTCGCGAGCGCGCCGAAGAGCGACCCTGCTGTCGGGTCGCCGCTGCCGTCGACCTGGAGGTAGGTCACGAGCGGGTTCGACGGCAGGTCGGACTCGGGGTCGTCACGGCCGGCCACCTCGGTCACCGCGCACGCGTTGTGCGCGGCGTAGCCCGTGCCGGTCAGCAGGATCGGCTGCTGCCACAGGTAGACGCCCGCGAACGCGGCGATCAGGATCAGCACGAGGACGGCGACGACGGCGACCGTACGGCGGAGGATGCGCATCGGGGGATCGTACAGCGTGCGCGGACGCCGGATCGTCAGCCCTGGAAGTCCTCCGGGTCGACGTCCTCCAGGAACTTCTTGAACTCCTCGAGCTTCTCGTCGGCCGACTCCTCGGATTCCTCCTCGTCGGAGCGCGTCTCGACCATCTCGGCGGGAATGCCGGCCTGCTCGAGCACCTCGTCGGCGACGAACAGGGGCGCCTCGGTCCGCGACGCGAGGGCCACGGAGTCGGATGGGCGCGCGTCGATGACGTAGGGCCCGGTCGGGGTCATGATCGTCAGCTCGGCGTAGAACGTGCCGTCCTCGATGCGGGTGACATCCACCCGCTCGATCTTCGACCCGACCGCGTCGAGCAGCAGCTTCATCAGGTCGTGCGACAGGGGGCGAGGCGCCTGTTCCCCCTGCACGGCGATGAGGATCGACGTCGCCTCCTGCGCGCCGATCCAGATCGGCAGCACGCGCCCGCGGCCGTCCTCCTCGCCGAGCGGCTTCAGCAGGATGATGTGCTGCCCGGACTGATCGAGCGCGACCCCGAGGACGCGGACCTGGACCATGACGCCTCCCGTCGGACGATGGGGGTGGTGTCCTGCCATCGTAGGCCGCACGCGCCACGGCCGCGGCATCCGCTGGAACGGATGCCGCGGCCGCGGCTCTCATCGACGGATCACTGGGGGGTGGTGACCGTCAGCTTGTTGAAGTTGCTCGACGTGCCGTCGGGCTTGTAGTTCTTCTCGACGTTGCCCGCCGAGTCGACCGAGAACCAGTGCACCTTCGTGCCCACGGGGACGGTGAGCACCTCGGCGCCCTCGCGGAGGCCGGAGGTGCCGTACATGGTCGACTCGTAGGTCGGCTTCGAACCGTCGAGCGTGTAGAACACGGCGGCCGTCTCGCTCATCTCGAACGTCAGGTCGACCATGCCCGGCTCGCTGCTCGCCGAGGCCTTCACCGTGGTGTTCGGCCGCACCTTGTCGGACTCGAAGTCGTGAGCCACGCGCATGAGTTCGACCAGGCCGTTCGCGTACTCCTGCGACTCCGCGTGCGCCGAGGCGCCGTTGGGGTTCTCGTTCTCGAACGGCGGCTGGAACTGGGTGCCGACCTCGAAGTTCCACGCGTAGATCCCGTGCTTGTACCAGAGCATGTCGCCGGAGTTGCCGGCGGCCGAGTACAGCACGTCCGAGATCGGCCCGGTGCGCGCGGGCGTCACCGACATCCCGCGGTACCGCTTGATCTCGGTGAGGATCCGCGACGACGCACCCCAGAAGTACGACTCCTCCTCGAGCGTCGGACGCGGCGCCGAGATGCGCCCCGGCGTGATGTACGCGCCCGGCGACCACATGAAGTAGTTGCCCGAGCTGTGCAGGTTCATCGCGAACCGGATGTTGTCGTTCTCCGACGCGATCCAGTCGATGTTGGCGCTCTCCGGCTCGCTCAGCTCGGCGGGACCGGCGAACGTGCCGCTCGTGCACGAGGTGGACGCACCGTTGTAGCCGTCGAACAGGCTGTACGTGTCGTAGTTGCGGTTGTTGTCGACGCCCCAGCTGTTGCGGCCGTTGTAATCGGCGCTGCCCGTGCGCTCGCAGTGGTTGGTCATGTTCTTGCGCTGCGAGTTGAAGTCGTAGAACGAGTAGTGACCGCCGTCGGGGTTGACCGACGGCACGATCCAGATGTCGAGGTTGTCGACCAGCTTCTTCGTCGAGGCATCCTGCGCGTAGTTCCGCAGGAGCCGCTCGGCGGTCTCGATCGTGACCAGCGGGGGCACCCATTCGCGTGCGTGCTCCTGGGCGTACGCGAGCACGCCCATCTTCGACCCGTCGCGGACCTTGCCGATGCGGATCGCGTGCACCGTCTGCGGGTCGCGCGAGACCGACTCGGGCGCGCTGAGGCCGTCGCTCAGCGCGGTGGCCGCCACGGGCGAGACGACGCCGGCGCCGGCGTTGCCGCGGTACGTGTAGGCGACGACGAGAGCGGATGCCGCGGGCGACGCGTTGATCGCCGCGACGACCTCAGCGGCGGTGCTCGTGACCGCACCCGCGCCGTCGGTTGCGAGCGAGACGACGACGTCGTCGCCGGCCACCGACACGGAGAGCGGCTGGTCGGCCGCACCCGGGTCGGTCATGGCGATGCTGAGGTCGTTGCCGCCTTCGTGCCCCCACGCGACCGAGTCGATGGCCACGCGGCTCGCAGAGCTGCTTCCCAGCAGGGCCTGTGCGAGGCGACGGTAGCCGTTGGTCTCGTACGGCAGCTCGACGATCTCGGCGAGCTTCGGGAACTCGGCGGCGAGGGCCTCGATGCGGTCGTACAGCTCGGTCGGCGTGAGGTACGAGGTGATGAAGTCGGTCTGGTAGTTCGGGCCGGTGCCGCCCTCGCCCTCGATCGGCAGCCAGTCGGTCACCGTCGCGGTCGCGACGTCGCCGGTCGGGCTCGTGATGCGGATCGTGTCGGGCCGGGTCTCCACGACGGCCGCGCCTCGGTGGTACAGGTAGACGCCGGCGTCGACGAAGCGGCTGATGTTCTGCGTGCCGCCGGAGCCGAGCTCGGTGCCCGGGCCGCTGTCGCGCTCGACGGTGAGCTGCGCCGAGCTGCCCTGGCCGCCGGCCCACTTCGCCTCGACGGAGAGGTAGCCGACACCGAACGAGGTGTAGTAGTCGGCGCGGATGATCTTGACGTCGGACACCGCGGCGCTCTCCGCGGCTGCGGCGAACTCCTCGTTCTCCGCGACGGCCGCGGCGATCTTGGCGTCCCGCTCGGCGAGCACCTCCTCGGTGTCGTCCTCGTCGTGCACGGACTTGCCGACCGTGAATCCGCGTGCCTCGAGCGCCTTCGCCCCGCCGTCGCTGATGACCGCGTGCGCGGTGATCGTGCCGTCGGCGTTGAGGTGTGCGGCGTGGTCCAGGTCGACGCCGGTGTCGACCAGACGGTCGAGTTCGGACTGGTCGGGCAGGATGACCTCGACGACGCCGACCTCCTCGTCGGCGTCGTGCGTCACGTCCGACAGCGGCTCAGTGCCCGCCGCCGGACTGATCGGCGTCATTCCCGTCAACAACAACCCGGCGAGTGCGGCTGCTGCCGCCGTTCCGCCGAGCGCTCTTCTTCTCACCGTGTACATCGAGCGTTCCTCCTCGTGGGTGGTGCTTCGTTCTGTGCGGTGGTGCGGTCGGTCGGGTTGGCGGCGGCGCTCCGGCCGGCGGCCGGAAAGCGATGCCCCGGGCACCGTGCGCTCTGTCTAGCGGACGGCGACTTCCAGCGTCAAGCGTCGAATCCACGCGCGGATTCGACGGACGACGCCGCCGTCGAGATGCATTCCTGCAGCCCTTTTGCCCATGACAGGTCAGAACGTGCGTCGGCATGGACGATTGGCATCGGCCGCCCGTCCCGCCGGTGACATCGCCACGTTGCCGTTCCGCGCCGCCATCCGGGCCCCCGCCTGCATGCCGCCCGGTGCATGCGACGCGGTCCGGCCGTTCGGAGGCTCGTCGCCGTACGAGGACGTCCGGCCTGCGGAGCCGAACGTCCGAGCCGTTCATGTTCTATAGTCGAACACATCGTTCGACACCCGATCGAGACGAGCGCGCCGCTGCTCCAGATCCCGAAGAGAGAACATGACCGCAACGGATGACACACCCGCCGCCGGCCCGCAGTCGCAGACGCTCTCGCGCGGCATCCGCATCCTCGAGATCCTGGCCGACGCCCGCGAGCCCCTCTCGATCGACGAGCTCGCCCAGCGCCTCGGCGTGCACCGGTCGGTCGCGTACCGGCTGCTCCGCACCCTCGAGCACCATCGGCTCACGGTGCGCGACCCGCGCGGGCGCATCACGCTCGGTGCGCGCCTCGCGGCGCTCGCGGCGGGCGTCGCCCACGACCTGCAGGCCGAGGCGCTCCCCGAGCTCACGAGCGCGGCGAACGAGCTCGCGATGACCTGCTTCCTCGCCGTGCTCGACGCCGACGAGATCGTCACGCTCACGAGCGTCGAGCCGCGGCACGCGGTCGCGTCGGTCGCGCAGCGCCCCGGGTCGCGGCATCCGATGGGCATCGGCGCGCCGGGCAAGGTGATCCTCGCGTCGCTGCCCGCGCACGAGTGGCCCGAGGCGACGGATGCCGCGCGCCGGGCCGAGCTCGAGCAGGTCCGCTCGCGCGGCTGGGCGATCAGCCACGACGAGGTCCTCCCCGGCGTGCGCTCGACGGCCGTGCCGCTGCGTCTGCCGAGCGGGCAGCCCGCCGCGCTCGCGGTCGTCTACGTCTCGAGCACGCAGGCCGACGAGGAGATCGCCGCGCGCCTCACGGCCGCCTCCGACTCGATCCGCACGGCACTCGGCGGTTAGGTTGGGCGCCGTGAGCGACGACCGACACGACCCCGAACGCCGCCCGCTCGACTTCGACGACGACCCGTGGAGCCTCGGTCTCGAGGGACTCGACGCCGACCGCCTGCCGCACCGCGAATCGGTGTTCGCCCTCTCGAACGGGCACATCGGCTGGCGCGGCGTCCTCGACGAGGGCGAACCGGTCGGCATCGCGGGGTGCTACGCCAACGGCGTGTACGAGACGTACACGATGCCGTACTCCGAGCCGGGCTACGCCTACCCGACCGAGGGCCAGGGCATCGTGAACGTGCCCGACGGGCAGGTGATCCGACTGCTGGTCGACGGCGAGCCGTTCGACGTGCGGACCGGCCGCCTGCATCGACACGTGCAGCGGCTCGACTTCCGCGCCGGCACGCTCCACCGCGAGGTGGACTGGGTCTCGCCGTCGGGCTCCCGCGTGCGCGTGACGTCGACGCGACTGGTCTCGTTCGAGCGTCGCGCGGTGGCCGCCGTGCGGTACGCGGTCGAGGCGGTGGATGCCGCGGTCGAGGTGACCGTGCAGTCGGAGCTCGTGGCGAACGTGCCGATCCCGGACGACACCCACCCCGACGACGGCGTGCAGCGCCTGCTCGAGCACCCGCTCGTGCCGGTCGGCGACTTCGCCATCGGCACGGCGGCCGCCCTCGTGCACCTGGTGCGCCGCAGCCGGATCCGCGTCGCGTCCGCGATGGACCACCTCATCGAGTCCCCCGGCGGCGGGCGCGTCGACACCGAGACCTCGGAGGACCTCGCGCGGACCACGATCGGCGTGCGCCTGGGGCCGGGCGAGCGGCTGCGCCTCACCAAGGCCGTGGCCTACGAGTGGTCGACGGACGCGACCGACGGCGGGCTGCGCGACCGCGCCGACGCGGAGGTCGCCGACGCGCTCGGCGAGGGGTGGGACGCGCTCGCCGATGCCCAGCGCCGCCGGCTCGACGACTTCTGGAGCGCTGCCGACGTGACCGTCGAGGGCGAGCCGCGCCTGCAGCAGGCCGTGCGGTTCGCGCTCTTCCAGGTGTTCCAGTCGGCCGCGCGCCTCGACGGTCGGTCCGTGCCCGGCAAGGGGCTCACGGGCACCGGCTACCAGGGCCACACGTTCTGGGACTTCGAGGGGTTCGTGCTTCCCGTGCTCACCTCCACGCTGCCGGAGGCGGCGCGCGAGGCGCTGCGCTGGCGGCACGCGACGCTCGGCAAGGCGCGCGACCGCGCTCGCGAGCTGCATCTCGAGGGCGCGGCGTTCCCGTGGCGCACCCTCGACGGCACCGAGAGCTCGGGCTACTGGCTCGCGAGCACGATCGCGTGGCACCTCCAGGCGGCGATCGCGGCCGCCGTGGTGCACTTCCACCGCGGCACGCGCGACGAGCGATTCCTGCGCGACCACGGCCTCGAGCTGCTCGTCGAGACCGCGCGGCTGTGGATGTCGCTGGCACGGCGCGACGACGACGGCGGCGTGCACTTCGACGGCGTCACCGGCCCCGACGAGTACTCGGCGATGGCCGACGACAACGCGTACACCAACCTGATGGCCGCGCAGAACCTGCGCGCGGCGGCATCCGTCGCCGGCGACCTGCCCGAGATCGCCGCACGCCTCGGGGTGGGGTCCGACGAGATCGACGGATGGCGCGACGCGGCCGCGCGCGTCGTGGTGCCGTTCGACGAGCGGCTCGGCGTGCACCAGCAGTCGGCGGGCTTCACCGAGTACGCGCGATGGGACTTCGCCGGCACTCCGCCGGACCGCTACCCCCTGCAGGACCACTACCCCTACTTCGGGATGTACCGACGGCAGGTGGCCAAGCAGGCCGACCTCGTGCTCGCGCTGTACTTCGCGCACGAGGCGTTCACGCCCGAGCAGACGGCTCGCGCGTTCGCCTACTACGAGGGCGTGACGGTGCGCGACTCGTCGCTGTCGGCGTGCATCCAGGCGGTGATCGCCGCGCAGGTGGGCCATCTCGGGCTCGCCGCCGACTACCTCGCCGAGGCCGCGACGCTCGACCTCGACGACGTGCAGGGGGACACCGAGGACGGCGTCCACCTGGCCTCGCTCGCGGGCATCTGGACGGCGCTCGTCGCCGGGTTCGGCGGGTTCCGCGACAGCGAGACCGAGGTCCGGTTCGCGCCGCGCCTGCCCCCGCAGCTCACGCGGCTCGAGTTCGGCATCCGGTTCTGCGGCCGGGTGATCCGGGTCGACACGTCGACGGATGCCACGACCTACACGCTCGTCGACGGCGAACCGGTGACCGTCCGCCACTTCGACGAAGAGGTCGCCCTCGAGCGGGATCGCCCGGTGACGATGCCGACGCCGTCGCTGCCGCACCCGGGCCCGCGGCCGGAGCAGCCGGCCGGTCGCGCGCCGCGCCCGTTCGCCGAGGCGTTCGGGCGCGGCGGCGCGGCCGCCGGCTGACGGCGCGCCTCAGGCGTTCGCGGGCTCGCGTTCGCCCGCCCGGAGGATCGGCGCGAAGAACTCCGCGAGCTCCGTGGTCGCCGTGAGCGGCAGCACGTGCGACACGTACTGGTCGGGCCGGACGACGACGATCGCGCCGTCACGGGCGATGCCGCGCTGCTCGAAGATGTCGTCCGCCGGATCGGCGGCGTAGACCTTCTCGTAGTCCACGAGCTGGAACGGCCCGACGTGCGGCAGGAACACCTTCGGCACGCTGCCGAGGTCGACCTCGGTGTGCGGCTGCTGGTAGACGACCTTGACGTCGAACCACGCGTCGCGGTCGAGCCCCTCGGGGGTCGCGGCGATCGGCGAGTCGGGCGCCGTCTGCAGCCATTCCGCGAGATCGGCGACCGCGGATGCCTCGCCGGCACGTGCCGTGTCGGCGAACACGTAGATGCGCCACCGCCCGTCGGCCGTCGCGTGGTGGCCGAGGTGGATCGGGTTGCCGTCGCCGACGCGCACGACGGGCGCCGACTTGAAGCGCTTGCCGACCGCGAACCCGGTCGCGAGCTCCTGGTGCGCGGCCTCCCCGACGATGAGCGAAGCCTCGTACTGGGTCATGAAGCCGGCCGGGAACTCGTGGGTCTGCACGTAGAAGTCCTCGAGCTCCGACGGGCTCGCGAACTCCTCGGGCTTCTTCGCCATCATCGTCGACCACTGCTTGTCGAAGTCGATGAGGTTCTTCGCGACGACCTGCCGCTCCGCGGAGTACGTCGCGAGCAGGCTCTCGGGACTGCGGCCCTCGAGCACGTGGCCCAGCTTCCACGCGAGGTTCCAGCCGTCCTGCATCGACACGTTCATGCCCTGGCCGGCCTTCGCGCTGTGCGTGTGGCAGGCGTCGCCGGCGATGAACACGCGCGGGGTGCGGGTGCCCGCGGCATCCGTCGGCACGTCGTCGAACCGGTCGGTGAGGCGGTGGCCCACCTCGTAGACGCTGTGCCACGCGACGTTCCTCACGTCGAGCGTGTACGGGTGGAGGATCGCGTTGGCCCGAGCGATGATCTGCTCGATCGTGGTCTCGCGCACTTTGTGGTGGTCGTCGGCCGGCACCTCGCCGAGGTCGACGTACATGCGGAAGAGGTGCCCGCCCTCGCGCGGGATGAGCAGGATGTTGCCCGCCTCGGACTGGATCGAGCACTTCGTGCGGATGTCGGGGAAGTCCGTGACGGCGAGCACGTCCATGACGCCCCACGCGTGGTTGGCCTTGTCGCCCTTCATGGTGCAGCCGATCGAGTCGCGCACCCCGCTGCGCGCGCCATCCGCCCCGAGGACGTACTTCGCCCGGACGACGCGTTCCTGCCCTTCGCGGTCGCCGGCGGTACGCCGCAGCGTCACCGTGACCGGGTGGTCGGCGCCCTCGGAGTCGTCGGCGATCTCGAGGCCGACGAACTCGTAGCCGTAGTCGGGCACCGAGCGGGTCGGGCCGTTCGCGGCGACCTCGGCGAAGTAGTCGAGCACGCGCGCCTGGTTGACGATGAGGTGCGGGAACTCGCTGACGCCGGTCGGGTCGTCGGCGGGGCGCGCGGTGCGGATGATCTTCGACGGGTCGGCGGGGTCCGGCTTCCAGAAGGCCATCTCGGTGATGCGGTACGCCTCGGCGATGATCTCCTGGGCGAATCCGAACGCCTGGAAGGTCTCGACGCTGCGCGCCTGGATGCCGTCGGCCTGGCCGATGACGAGGCGGCCGGGGCGGCGCTCGACCATGCGCGTCACGACGTTCGGGAACTGCGCGAGCTGCGCGGCGGCGATCATGCCGGCCGGGCCCGAACCGACGATCAGCACGTCGACCTCGTCGGGCAGCTCCTCCGGGCGGTCGATGCCGACTCCGGCGGCCGGCTTCACCCGGGGGTTGCCCGAGACATATCCGTGGTGGTGGAACTGCACGGGTGCTCCTTCACATCGTCGTGGTCTGCTGTGCGTTGCGCCTGGCCTGTGTTCGATAATCGAATACACCATTCACATATCGCTCAGTCGATGGTAAACGGATGTCGCGCCGACGGCAAGCTGCGACAATCGGAGGAGCATCCCGACCGCTGCCGAACGAAGGACCACGCGATGACGCTGTACCGCCCGACCTCCGCCGATCGGCTCGACCAGCAGCCCCGAGGGCGCGAGTCCAAGGCCTCGATCTTCGGCACCCTGCTCATGCTGGGCATCGCCGCGGTCGTCATCGGCACCGGCCTCATCCTGAGCTTCGCGGCGGTCGCACTGGGCGGCACGGCGTTCGAACTGCCGTAAGCTCCGGCAGCCGGCTGACCCCGGGCCGGCGTCGGCCGACCGGGGCCCGGCGTCGGCGGGCGGTGGCAGACTCACGGCATGAGCCCGACGATCGGCACCCCCGGCGGCACCCCGGATCGCCCCGCGCTGTTCTTCTCCGGGCCGGAGGAGTTCCGCGCCTGGCTCGAGGCGAACCACGAGACGGCGACCGAGCTGTGGATGGGCCTCTACAAGAAGCACGTCCCGGGTCGCGGGCTGACCTGGGAGCAGGCGGTCCCCGAAGCGCTGTGCTTCGGCTGGATCGACTCGGTCTCGCAGCGCATCGACGACGATGCGCGGCGCCAGCGCTGGACCCCGCGCAAGCCCTCGAGCATCTGGTCGGCGGTGAACATCGCGCACGTCGAACGGCTCACTGCCGAGGGCCGCATGCACCCCGCCGGCCTCGCGGCCTTCGAGCGTCGACGCGACGATCGGTCCTCGGTGTACTCGCACGAGAACGCCGAGCAGGAACTGCCTCCCGAGTACGCGGCGCGGCTGGCGGCGGATGCCGCCGCATCCGCCTTCTGGGCTGCGGCGACCCCCACCTATCGTCGACTCGTCACGCACTGGCTGCTCACGGCCAAGCAGCAGGCGACGCGCGAGCGCCGGCTCGCCCAGCTCATCGACGACAGCGCGGCCGGCCGTCTCGTGCCGTTCCAGCGTTACGGGGCGATGCCGAAGTGGGTGGAGCGCGCGGCCGAGGCGGCGGTCGCTGCATCGCACGGCGACGATCCGCCCGCGTCATCCGATCGAGCCTGACCCCGGCGCCGTGCGAAGGTGGCTGCGTGCCCGAATTCACCGCGCTCGAGTGGCTCCTCCTCGCGCTCGCCGCGAGCGCGGTCGGGCTCTCCAAGAGCGGCATGCCGGCGTTCGGCCCGGTTCCCACGGCACTGTTCGCCTCGGTGCTGCCGGCGAAGGCGTCGACGGGCGCCGTGCTCGGCCTGCTCCTCGTCGGCGATCTCATCGCGGTGCGGATGTACCACGCGCACGCAGACTGGCGGATCCTCCGGCGACTCGTTCCCTCCGTCGTCGTCGGCGTGCTGCTCGGCGTGGTGGTGCTGTGGTTCGCCGACGACCAGGCGGTGCGCCGCATCATCGGCGCCATCCTGGTGTTCCTCGTCGCACTGAGCCTCGCGCTCATGCTGCGCCGACGTCGCGACCGTGCCGAAACGCGGCCCGTTCCTCCCGCACTCGCGCACGTCTTCGGGCCGCTCGGCGGCTTCACGACCATGATCGCGAACGCCGCGGGGCCGGTGATGTCGCTCTACTTCGTCGCATCCCGCCTCCCGGTTCAGGCGGTGCTCGGCACCGCCGCCTGGTTCTTCCTGGTGGTGAACGCATTCAAGGTGCCCTTCTCGGTCGGGCTCGGCCTCATGACGCCCGAGTCGCTGCTGCTCAACCTCGTGCTCGTCCCGGCCCTGATCGTCGGTGCCCTCGTCGGATGGCGGCTCGCGCGCCGCATCTCGCCGGCATGGTTCGAGCGGATCGTGCTCGTACTCACGCTCGCCGCGGGCGTGTACCTGCTCCTGAGCTGATCACGCGTCGCCCTCGGGCGCTCGCGCGATCATCCGGACGCATGCCAGAGTGAGCACGTGACGGGAGCTTCCGAGGAGCACGCATGACGACCAGGCTCGACACGTGGTTCGCCCGCCTTCCGCGGTGGGTCCGCGGCGCCCTCGGTGTCGTGGCGGTCATCCTCGGCGCCGTCATCCTCACCCGGCCGACGACCTCCCTCGGGGTCCTCGCGATCCTGATCGGCGCCGGACTCGTCCTGAGCGGCATCCTCGAACTCGCCGGCGGCGGCGACCCCGACGACGAGGAACGCACGCCGAGGTGGCGAGTCGTCACCGCGGCGCTGTGGATCATCGCCGGCCTGTTCGTGCTCCTCTTCCCCGGCCTCACGGTGCGGACCGTCGCACTGGTCGTCGCCATCGCGCTCATCGTGAACGGCGTCCTGTCGCTCCTCGCCGCGTTCCGGCGCGGCCAGACGTGGGACGCGCGCATCGCGGCCGCGCTGCTCGGCGTGGCGGGCATCTCGTTCGGCCTCCTCGCACTGCTGTGGCCCGACATCACGCTGCTCGTCGTCGCGGTCGTGTTCGGCGCGCGGCTCATCATCGTCGGTCTGCTGCTGGCCTGGCATGCCGTGCGCGGCACGCAGCCGTCGCGTCGCGCGGCCGGGGCAGCCACGGGCGTGCGGCGATGGACGCGGACCATCGCGGCAGTCGTCGCCGTGCTCCTCGCGGTCATCGCCGGATCGATCAGCGCGACGCTCCGAGGCGGCTCGCCCGTCGTCGACGAGTTCTACGCGGCGCCGCGCGACGTGCCCGGCGAGCCGGGGCGGCTGATCCGAGCCGAGCCGTTCACGCGAGGCGTGCCGGAGAACGCCGTCGGATGGCGGATCCTCTACACGACCACGGACCACGCCGGCGAGCCCGCCGTGGCCAGCGGACTCGTGGTCGTGCCGACCGAGGGTGAGGACTTCCCCGTCATCGACTGGACGCACGGCACCACCGGATTCGCGCAGCCGTGCGCGCCGTCGCTCGCCGAGGAGCCGTTCGAGTCCGGCGCGCTGTTCCTGCTGCCCGACATCCTCGACAACGGCTGGGCGCTCGTGGCGACCGACTATCTGGGGCTCGGGACCCCCGGGCCCCACCCGTACCTGATCGGCCGGCCGAGCGCGCACGCGGCGCTGGACGCGCGCCGCGCGGCATCCGAGTTGGAGGAGGCGAACCTCGGCGATCAGACCGTCGTCTGGGGCCACTCGCAGGGCGGCGGCGCCGCGCTCTGGACCGGCGCGATCGCCGACGGGTACGCACCCGACCTCGACCTCGCGGGCGTCGCGGCCCTCGCGCCGGCGTCCAACCTCACCGGCCTGATCGAGAACCTCCCGGAGGTGACAGGCGGGTCGATCTTCCAGTCGTTCGTGATCGCCGCCTACACCGCGATCTACCCGGATGTCACGTACCGCGAGTACGTGCGGCCGGGGGCGGAGGTCACCGTGCGGCAGATGGCCGAGCGGTGCCTCGCCGAACCGAGCAGCTTCGCGTCGGTGTTGAGCGTCCTCGGGCTCTCGCGCGACCCCGAGATCGGCGCCGCCGACCCGACCACCGGCGCCTTCGGCGAGCGCCTCGTCGAGAACACGCCACCGCCGACGATCCTCGCACCGCTCCTCATCGGCCAGGGCGCCGCCGACCAGCTGGTGGTGCGGCCGGCGCAGGACGCCTACGTCGACGACCTCTGCGCCGCCGGCCAGCAGGTCGACTACCGCGTCTACGAGGGCCGCGACCACGTGCCCCTGGTCGAACCGGACTCGCCGCTCGTGCCGGAGCTCATCGAGTGGACCGCTGCCCGGTTCGCCGGCGAGCCGGTCGAGCCGGGGTGCGTGAGCTCGGAGCGCTGACCTCTGCCATCGTGGCCGCGCTTCATCGAGTGCGCTTCGACGTGAGCGCCCGCGTGCCGCGAGCGTGAGGAGCTTGGCTCCGGTCGCTCAGCGTCGCGGCGTCCACCCGGGCGGGAGCGGGCCGTCGATCGCGGCGCGCTCGAGGTCGGTCGCCGCGGACCAGCCCTGCGCGGCATCCGTCGTCTCGAAGCCGCCGCGCGCCACCCGGAACCCGACGTCCTCGTGGTGCATCCGCGGCGCCCCGCCGCGGCGCGTCGACGCGCGAACGCTCCACGCGTCATCCGCGAACCCGCCGCCGCGGAACACCCGGTAGTCGTCGTACCGCGCCGGGTCGAGCAGGTCCCAGCACCACTCCCACACGTTGCCGAGCGTGTCGAAGAGCCCGTTGAGGTTCGGCAGCTTCGCGCCGACCTCCTGCGGAGCGGTCACGCCGTCTGCGCTCGTCCAGGCGATCTCGGTGAGTGGACCGTAGTGCGGGCCCGTCGAACCGGCGCGGCACGCGAACTCCCACTCCGCCTCGGTCGGCAGTCGGTAGCCGTCGGCGTCGACGTGCCACGTGACGTCCTCGCCGTCGTACCCGTAGACCGGGTCGAGGCCCTCCCACTCCGACGCCGCATTGCAGAAGCGGATGGCGCGCAGCCAGCTCACGTCGGTCGCCGGACGGCGCGGGTGCGGGTACGACGCGCTCTCGCCGAGCATCTCCCCCAACTGCTCCTGCGTGACCGGGTACACGCCGATCTCGAACGGCTCGAGGTCGACGCTCCATCGCACCGTGCGGCGGGCGTCGTGCAGGGTGACGGTGCCGGCCGCGATCCGCGCGAGTTCGATGTCCGTCACCGGGGCAGTCTCGCATGAGCTCCGGGCATTCACGGCGCGATGAGAAGGTCGGGTCACCCGACCGACGCCACGTAGCCGTTCGCGATCGTCGCCACCTTGTCGACGTAGGCGTTGTCGTGGTTGTAGGAGAACACGGCCTCGCGCCAGCCCTCGGGACTCGTCATCGGCCCGGATGCGCAGAGGTACAGCGCGGTGGCGTGCGCGGCGTCGTCGATGTGATTCGGGTCGGCGACCCCGTCGCCGTTGGCGTCGATCCCCCAGATCGCCCAGGTCGACGGGATGAACTGCATCGGGCCGACCGCGCGATCCCACCTGGCGTCGCCGTCGAGGGCGCCGCCGTCGGTATCCCGGATGGCGGCCACGCCGTCGCCGTCGAGGGCGCGGCCGAGGATCGTCGGCTGGACCGTCCCGTCGTCGGCGAGCACCGCGTCGCCATGGCTGCCGTGGCCGGACTCGATCGCGCCGATCGCCGCGATGGTCGTCCAGTCGAGTCCGCAGTCGGGTTCGACCTGGGCGATCGAGACGTGCGCGAGGGCGTACGCCGACAGCGCACGCGCGGGGATCCCGGTCGCGGAGGCGGTCCGCGAGACCCAGTCGTCGACGACCTCGACGTCGGGCTCCACCAGCGGCGCGACATCCGACCCGGTCACGTCGGTGGGATCCTTCGCCGGATCTGCCTCGTCGATCCCGTCGCCGTCGTCGCCGTCGTCGCCCTCGTCGCCGCCGTCGAGCGGCGCGCTCACCGGCGGCAGCGCCACGCCCTGCCCGTGCGCCGACGGCGCGGCGAACCCGTCGGGATTGACCGCCGTCCCGATCAGGGCCGGGAGGGAGACCGCCCCGATCACCAGCGCCACGACCGCGACCACGAGTCCGGCGTATCCCGCGGCCTGGAGGAGCGCCTGCCGCCAGGTCGCAGGTTGCATCGGACGACCCGGTCGGTCATCGTGCGAATCGTCATCCCAGGACATCGATCAGCGGCTCCGTTTCGGGCGGGGATCAGTCGTGTGCCCGTCGGGCCATCGATCGCCGTGTCATCCGAGAACCGCGTCGGCGACCCACTCGTGCAGCCTATCCGCGCCGGGCGGGTCACGCGCGAGACGGAGTCCAGTCGTCCCGGGAGTCGACGCGAGCCGACGACCTCACTATTCAGTCTTGCTATGTACCGGTACTCATGCTTACTATGTACCGGTAATCAGTAACGCTGAGTAGAGAGAGGGGGCGTCGATGGGCAAGCAGATGACCGAGCTGCTCAAGGGCACGCTCGAGGGCATCGTCCTCGCGATCCTCGCGATGGAGCCGGCGTACGGCTACCAGATCACGGCGCGGCTGCGCGATCGGGGCTTCGCCGACATCGCCGAGGGGACCGTCTACGCCCTGCTGGTCAGGGTCGAGCAGCGCGGCCTCGTCGATGTCGAGAAGGTGCCCTCAGAGAAGGGGCCGCCGCGCAAGGTGTACACGCTCAACGCGCAGGGACGAACCGAGCTCGACGAGTTCTGGAGGACATGGAGCTTCCTCGCAGAACGTATCGAACAGCTCCACGAAGGAGAGAAGTGACCATGGCCGCGAAGTGGATCGAGACCCTCACCGGGTCGCTCGAGCAGAAGAAGCAGTACAAGCAGTACAAGGCGCGCATCCAGGCGCTCCCCGAGCCGTACCGAGCGGCTGCGAAGGCATTCGACCGGTACTTCATGTACTACGGGGGCATCACCGACGGCGACACCATGGTCAAGATGCTCGCCGACTCCGCCGACCTCTGGGAACGCGCCGCCGTCGACGGCACGCCGGTAAGCGCCATCGTCGGCGAGGACCCCGTGGAGTTCGCCGAGACGTTCACCCAGGCCTACGGGGGCACCCAGTGGATCGACAAGGAGCGCGCGCGTCTGACGAAGGCGATCGACGACGCGAAGCGAGAGGAGGGATCACGATGACCACCGCGGTGCGGACGGACGCCGCGATCCGCGTCCGGGGCATCGAGAAGTCGTTCAAGGACCTCGCCGTGCTGCGCGGCGTCGACTTCGACGTCGCGCAGGGCAGCATCTTCGCCCTGCTCGGTTCGAACGGAGCGGGCAAGACCACGGTCGTGCGGATCCTGTCGACGCTGCTCAGGGCCGACGGCGGCACGGCGAGCGTCGACGGGTTCGACGTCGCGACGCAGGCGCAGGACGTGCGCGAGGCGATCAGCCTGACCGGCCAGTTCGCGGCCGTCGACGACGTGCTCACCGGCCGCGAGAACCTCGTCCTGGTCGCGAGGCTCCGTCACCTGAAGGACCCAGGTGCGATCGCCGACGACCTGCTCGCCCGCTTCGCGCTCACCGATGCGGGCGGCCGGAAGGTGGCGGAGTACTCGGGCGGCATGCGCCGTCGGCTCGACATCGCGATGAGCCTCATCGGCGACCCGCCGGTGATCTTCCTCGACGAGCCCACCACCGGGCTCGACCCGCAGTCCCGCCTCGAGGTGTGGGACACGATCCGGACGCTCGCCAGCAACGGCACCACGGTGCTGCTGACCACGCAGTACCTCGACGAGGCCGAGCACCTGGCCGACCGGATCGCGATCCTGCACCAGGGCACGATCATCCAGAACGGCACCCTCGCCGAACTCAAGCTGCTCCTCCCGGCCGCGAAGGTCGAGTACGTCGAGAAGCAGCCCTCGCTCGAGGAGGTCTTCCTCGCGCTCGTCGGCGAGACGGCGACCACCACCGACGCCGACTCCACTGCCGACGGCGCCGCTCCGACACGAAAGGATTCGCGATGACCACGCACGTCCTCGGCGACACCGGCACCCTCACCGGGCGCTCGCTCCGGCACATCCTCCGCAGCCCCGACACGATCATCACCACCGCGGTCACGCCGATCGCGCTGATGCTGCTGTTCGTGTACGTGTTCGGCGGAGCGATCGACACCGGCAGCACCGAGTCGTACATCGACTACATGCTGCCCGGCATCCTGCTCATCACGATCGCGTCGGGCGTGGCCTACACCGCGTACCGGCTGTTCCTCGACATGCAGGGCGGCATCTTCGAACGCTTCCAGTCGATGCCGATCGCCAGGTCGAGCGTCCTCTGGGCGCATGTGCTCACCTCGGTCGTGTCGAACGTGGTGTCGGTCGCGATCGTCGTCGGCGTCGCGCTCATCATGGGCTTCCGCACCGGAGCATCCGTGGGCGCCTGGCTCGCCGTCGCCGGCATCCTCGTGCTGTTCACGTTCGCGCTGACCTGGATCGCCGTGATCGCAGGCCTCTCAGCGAAGACCGTCGACGGTGCGAGCGCGTTCAGCTACCCGCTGATCTTCCTGCCGTTCATCAGCTCGGCATTCGTGCCGACCGACTCGATGCCCGCACCGGTCGCCTGGTTCGCCGAGAACCAGCCGGTGACCGCGATCGTCGACTCGACCCGCGCCCTGTTCGCCGGCGAACCCGTCGGCACCGACATCTGGATCGCCCTCGCCTGGCTCGTCGGCATCATGGTCGTCGCGTATGCCTTCGCGATGTCCGTCTACCGCAAGAAGGTCAGGTAGCGCGCCTCCGAGCTGCCGTTCCTCCCCCGGCGCACCCGGCCCGGCAGTCGCATCTCGCGACGAGCCGGGCCGTTGCCGACGGGGCCGGCAGCTCCCTACAGCCCGACGCCGCGCGAGCGCAGGTCTTCGCCCAACGCCCGCCGCAGTTCGTCGTCGACGACAAGGTCGGCCGAGGAGATCGAGTCGAGCACCGTCTCGACGCGCGTCGAACCGACGACGGGCCACGCGCCGGGCATCGCCTCGAGCATGGCCGCGAGCGCCGCGCGGTGCACCGAGATGCCGCGCGTCATGGCGAGCGCCGCCACGCGCGGGATGTGGGTCACCAACGGCGTCGACCTGGGTCCGCCGAACGGCGCGTAGGCGAGGAACGGGATGCCGGCGTCGACGCAGTAGTGGTATTCGGCGGCCGTGTCGAGCCCGAGGGCGAAGCGGTTCTCGACGGCGTCGAGCGTGGTGATCGAACGGGCCCGGTCGAGCATCTCGACCGAGGCGTTCGACAGGCCGATCGCCTCGACGACGCCCTCGTCTCGCAGCGCGGCGAGCTCGCGCACCGAGGCGTCGAGGTCGTCGACCCGGTCGGCTCGGTGGAGCAGCAGCAGCGAGGGCGGGGCGCCGAGCACCGCGCGGCTGCGCAGTGCGTCGGCGCGCACGCGCTCGGCGCTGCCGTCGACATCCCACGCCGCCCGACCCAGCCGGAAGTGCCCGGCCTTGGTGATGATCGGGATGTCGGGCCGTTGCGCGCGGGCCGCCTGCGCGATCCGCTCCCCCGCGGCGTCGTCGTCGACCGTGGCGTAGGCACGCGCGGTGTCGATCGCGAGCACGCCGGCGTCGACGGCGGCGCGCACGACCACGAGCGCGGTCTCGAGCGTGGCGCCCTCCCTCAGCACGAGGGAGGCGACGCCGAGCACGACGCCCGGGGCGGGAAGCGCGAATCCCATCAGCGAGTGCTCCCCTCGGCGTGACGGGTCGACGCCCGCTCGTGATACTCGAGGTCGAACGTCTCCACGAGCGTCGCCCCGTCCTCCGTCACCGGGCCCTCGCCGTCGAGCATCGAGACGAGCAGTTGCCCGGAGCGCAGACCGGCCTCGCGGGGTCGCAGGTCGAGCGCGCTGATCGGCGGGTGCACGATCGGCAGCGTCGCGCTGTCGACGTACGACACGATCTGGATGTCACCGGGCACGGCGCGACCGCGCTCCTGCAGGGTCGAGAGGATGCCCACGGCGAGCCCGTCGGGAACGCACACGATGGCATCGACATCCGGCCGCGCAGCGATGAGGTCGTCGACGATGCGGCGCAGCGCCGTCGCCAGCGGGATGCCGGTGAGGGGCTGGAACGACAATCCCACGCCGGTCTCGGCGGACCAGCGCGCGGCGGCGGCATGGACCCCCTGGACCCACATCTGGTCGATCTCGGGGATGAGCACCACGATCGAGGTCGCGCCGCCGGCGCGCAGCCGGTCGAGGAGCAGGTGGGTCGCGGCGGCGTGATCGGCCATGACCGATGCCGTCGGCTGCGGCACGCCGTGCGGGACGAGTTCGGAGGTGACGACGGGCCGACCCGTCTCGAGGATCGCCCGCGCGAGCTCGTCATGCCCGTCGACGTCGGCCATGACGAAACCGTCGACGTGCAGGCTGCGCGCCTTGCCCGGCGGGAAGTCGCCGGGGATCAGCGACACGGTGAGCTCGCGGTCGTTCGTCGCCTCCACCACGCCGAGGGTGAAGTTCATGTAGTACTCCATGAACCGCAGGCCCTGGGGCAGCCAGAGGCCGATCGAGCCGGCACGCGCACGTCGGAGGTTCCGGGCCCCGCTGTTCGTCGAGAAGTCGAGCTCGGCCGCGGCGGCAGCCACGCGGGCTCGCGTCTCAGCCGACACCCGTCCGCCTCCTGAGAGCGCCCGCGACGCGGTGCCCCGCGAGACGCCGCTGAGGTCGGCGACATCCTGCAGCGTCGGCGGGCGTGTGGCGGCCATCGGATGCATCCCCTCCCCGGACCGATCCTATGCGACCACGTTCGCACCGCGGACAAATTTGCACAATCGATTGCGCATTCGCTCGAGATGAGGCAGACTCAGCCGGGTCACCCCTCCGCCACGGGCAGCGCGCACGTGTCGGCATCAACGAAGGAGTTGCTCGTGACCCTGGATTCGACCCTCCTCGACGAGGCACCCAAGACCGGAACGCTGAAGACCGCAGCGCTCGGCACATGGGGCGTCGTCTTCCTCGTGGTCTCGGCCGCCGCTCCCCTCAGCGTGCTCGCCGGAATCGGACCCCTCGCGGTCCTCATCGGCGGCGTCTCGGCACCGCTCGTCTATGCGATCGCCGGCGTTGTCCTCGCGATCTTCTCGATCGGCTTCCTCTTCACCGCCCGAAACCTCAAGCCGATGGGCGGCTTCTACACCTACATCGCCGTCGGGCTGGGCAAGGTCGTCGGCCTCGGCGCCGGATTCCTCGCGTGGGCGTCGTACAACCTCCTGCAGATCGGATTGTGGGGACTCTTCGGCGTGATGGCCGAGGGCATGCTGGCGCAGGTCTTCGGAATCCAGCTGCCGTGGTGGATGCTCGCGGTCGTCGGCGCCGTGATGGTCTTCGGCCTCGCCGCAGCCGGCGTCGACGTCGGCGCGCGCGTGCTCGGCGTCCTGCTCGTGCTCGAGACGGCGTTGCTGCTCGTGCTCGCCGCCTCGATCCTGAGCCAGCGCGGCGGCGACCTCGGATTCGCCACCTTCGCCCCCGAGAACATCTTCACGCCGAGCATGTTCGCCATCCTGGGCTTCGGATTCGCCGCGTTCATGGGCTTCGAGTCCACGGTGCTGTACCGCAACGAGACCCGCAACCCGGCCCGCTCCATCCCGCGGGCGACCTACATCGCCGTGGCGTTCCTCGCGCTGTTCTACACCGGCACGCTCTGGCTGGTGATCCAGGCCTTCGGCGACGCCGCGGCCCAGGGCGTGATCGCCGAGGACCCGGCCGCGTTCTTCTTCATCGCCATGGGGCAGTACGTGGGCGAGTGGGGCGTCGCCGTCATGTTCATCCTGATCGTGTCGAGCATCTTCGCGGGGCAGCTGGCGTTCCACAACGCCATCAACCGGTACAGCTTCGCGCTGTCGCGCGACGGCATCCTGCCCGCCCTCTTCAACCGCACCAACCGCACCGGCGCGCCCTGGTTGGCCGGGCTGCTGCAGACCGCCGTCGCGATCGCCGTCGTGCTCGCGTTCGGGATCGCCGGCCTGGACCCGCTGACGCAGCTCGTCATCCTGGTGAACTCGCCCGGTGTCTACGGCATCATCACGCTGCAGCTGCTCGCTTCCATCGCCGTGCTGATCTTCATCCTCAGGAACCGCCACCTCGAGCGGAAGTGGTACGTGCTCCCGGCGGCCGTCTTCTCGATCGTGGCGATGACGGTGCTGCTCGCGATCCTCGTCTCGACGATCGACTTCCTCACCGCGGCCGGTCCTGCGATCAACGCCGTCATCCTGACCGTGGTGCCGCTCGTCCTCGTCGCCGGCGCGGTGTACGCGCTCGTCCTCCGCTCCAACCGGCCCGAGCAGTTCGCCCGCATCGGCGGCGGGGAGCAGGTGGAGGCGCGATGAGCACGGATGCCAGGGCCGAGACCGTCCTCTTCGGCGGAGCGGTCATCACGATGGCCGACGGGAACCTCGCCCCGGAGGGCGCCACCGGCGTGGCGATCGCCGACGGGCGGATCCTGGCCATCGGCGACCGCGACGAGCTGCAGGGTCTCATCGACGACGCCACCGCGGTGATCGAACTACCCGGCGCGGCCATCCTCCCCGGCTTCGTCGACAGCCACATCCACCCCGTGTTCGGCCTCGCCCTCACGCGCGGCGCCGACCTCACGGGCTGCCGCACGCTCGCCGAGGTCGAGCAGCGGCTCCGCGCCGAGCTCGAGAGCCTGGGCGACGGGGACTGGCTCCTCGGCTGGGGCCTCGACCCGAACGCGTTCGAGGGCCGCGAGGTCACCAACCGCGTGCTCGACGACGTCTCCCCGGGCCGCCCGGCGTTCATCCGGCTGTTCGACGCGCACGCGGCGCTGGCGTCGACCCGCGCCCTCGAGATCGCCGGATGCCACGGCGACGAGCGGTTCACCGACGGCTCCCGGGTCGTCACCGATGCGACGGGCCGGCCGACCGGCTACCTGCTCGAACTGCAGGCGATGGCGCTGGTCGAGCCCTTCGTTCCGCAGCTCACCTTCGACCAGCGCGTCGACGGGCTCTACGAGGTCCTCATGCAGATGGCCCGCGCCGGCTTCACCGCCGGGCAGGTGCAGGACCTGGCGCCCGACACGATCGAACTGCTGCGGGCCATCGAGGAGACTCGCGACCTGCCGATCCGACTCCGGATGTCGCCGTGGTTCGAGCCCGGCACCGCGGTCCAGGAGGTCGACCGGCTCGCACGCCTGCAGGGCATGCGTGGGCGCCGTTGGGTCGTCGAGGGCGTGAAGCTCATGATCGACGGCACGATCGACAACGGAACCGCGTGGCTGCACGAGCCCGACTGCCTCGGCGAGTCGACGACGTCGCTCTGGCTCGACCCCGAGCAGTACCGCGAGGCGCTCACCGATCTCGACCGCCGCGGCATCCCGACCACGACGCACGCCATCGGCGATGCCGGCATCGAGTTCGTCGTGCGCGCCATCGCCGGGCTGCCGCGCCGGAACGCGACCCATCGGGTCGAGCACATCGAGACGATGACGGATGCCGCGCTGGAGCTCTTCGCGTCGTCCGGGATCATGGCCAGCATGCAGCCGACGCACTGCACCCTGTTCACCCGGGCCGACGGCAGCGATCACTGGTCGACGCGTCTCGGCGAGGAGCGGGCGTCACGCGGCTTCCGCACGGGCGACCTCGTCCGCGCCGGCGTTCCGCTTGCACTGGGCTCGGACTGGCCGATCGCGCCGAGCGACGCGGTCGGCATCCTCGCCGACGCCCGCCTGCGACGTCCGCATGACGACCCCGACGCCGAACCCGTGCACCCGGAGCAGGCGCTCGGCGCGGTCGACGCCCTCCGCGGATTCACGACGCATCCGCATACGACCATCGGGCAGCGCGGTGGCGTGCTCGAGCTCGGCGCCGTCGCCGACGTCACCGTGCTCGACCTCGATCCGCTGACCGCCGATCCCGACGACCTCGGGCGCGCACGCGTGCTGCTCACCCTCGTCGACGGCCGGGTGGTGGCGGATGCCTCGGTCGACGAGCATCCGGCGCCCGAGCCGGCTCGCCGCTAGTACCAGACCGATCGGGTCCGACGGCCCGGCCACCGAAGGAGTCATCCCATGCGCATCGTCATCGCCGGCGCCGGCATCGGCGGCCTCGCGACCGCCCTGAGCCTCGAGGCGGCCGGATTCCGCGACATCCGCATCTTCGAACGGGCCGACCGCATCCGCGGGCTGGGCGTGGGCATCAACCTGCTGCCGCACGCCATGCGCGAGCTGACCGAGCTCGGGCTCGCTGACCGCATCGCCGCGCTCGGCGTCGCACCCGCGACGCTGAGGTACTTCAATCGGCACGGCCAGCGAATCTGGAGTGAACCGCGCGGGCTCGCGGCCGGCTATCGGTGGCCGCAGCTGTCGGTGCATCGCGGCCGGCTGCAGCTGACCCTGCTCGACGCGGTCCAGGAGCGCCTCGGCGACATCGTCCACCTCGGCCAGCGGCTCGTCGGCATCGACGACGGGGAGCGCACGGCCACCGCGACGTTCGAGACCGAGCAGGGCAGGGTCGACGTGGAGGCCGACGTCGTCATCGGCGCCGACGGCATCCACTCGGCGCTGCGGGCGCTTCGGTACCCGGATGACGGCGAGCCGGTGTGGAGCGGGCTGACCCTGTGGCGTGGCACCGCGACGATCCAGACGTACCTCGACGGCCGCACGATGGTCATGGCCGGCGACGGCGAGCAGAAGTTCGTCGCGTACCCCCTCGAGGAGCGCGGGGCCGACGGCCGTCAGCGCATCAACTTCATCGCCGAGCGGCGCGGAGCCGGGAGCCCCGACGTGGACTGGAACCGGTCGGTCGATCCGGCGCCGATCGTCGACCTGTTCCGCGACTGGCGCTTCGACTGGCTCGACATCCCGGGCGCGATCGCGGCGGCCGACGAGATCCTCGAGTACCCGATGGTCGATCGCAACGCGCTGCCGCGCTGGACGTTCGAGCGCACGACGCTGCTCGGCGACGCCGCGCACGCCATGTACCCGAACGGATCGAACGGCGGTTCGCAGGCGATCCTCGACGCGCGCACCGTGGCGTACCAGCTCTCGACCGCGCCGTCGCCGGAGGAGGCCCTCGAGGCGTACGACCGGATCCGCCGCCCCGCGACCGAGAAGCTGCTCGGCCTCACGCGCCGGACCGGCCCGGAGCAGGTCATGCTGCTCGCACACGAGCGCGCACCTCAGGGGTTCGACGACATCCACGACGTCATTCCGCAGGCCGAGCTCGAGCGGATCGCCGCGGAGTACAAGGCCGCGGCGGGCTTCCACCCCGACGCGCTGAACGCGCGCTCCTCCCTCACCGTCGCGCTGGAGCCCCGATGACGCACACGCCCACCGTCCCGACGCTCGAGCACGCGTTCGACGTCGTGGTGCGCCTCGGCCCGCTGGCCGACCACGGGCGCACACGCGCCGGTCACCGACGCGTCATCCCGATCATCGGCGGGCAGGTCACCGGCGGACTCGATGCGGAGATCCTGCCCGGCGGGGCGGACTGGCAGGTGGTCCGCGACGACGGCGCGATCGAGGTCGACGGCCGCTACACCGCGCGCACGCCCGGCGGCGAACTGATCTACCTCCAGGTGGCGGGCGTCCGCACCGGCCCACCGCAGGTGCTGGCGGCGCTGCTGGCCGGCGACGACGTCTCCCCCGACCGCTACTACTTCCGCACGGTGATCACGATCGAGACGGATGCCGCGGCGCTCGCGCACCTCGAGCACGCCGTCTTCGTCGCCTCGTGCGTGCGCGACGCCGACGCGGTGCGCTACGCCGCGTATCGGGTCACCTGACGGCGGGGGTGCGGCGACCGCCCCAGCCGATGAGCCACACGAGCAGCACGACTTCGCCGACGAACACGAACTGCCCGATGCCGAGCGGCGCGGACGGCGCGAGCGCGACGCTCACGGCGTCGATGGCGTACCCGGCGCCGGCGATGAGCACGAGCACGCCGATCCAGGTCGGGATGCTCGACGCGCGCACGGCGGCGATGCCGACGGCGAGCAGGTGCAGGCCGAACACGAACAGCGCGGCATCCCACATCGCCTGGAACCGCTCGGGATCGGCGGGCTCGAGGAGCGCGCCGGCGGCGACGGCGAAGGCGGCCCCGTAGGCGACGCGCAGCGCGGCCGCGACCTGGGCGATCAGCTCGCCGCCCGGCCTCAGGATCGGGTACAGCGCGACGCCGACGATGACGTCGAGCACGGCGATCACGAGCACGGCGACCGCGGCCGGGCCGGTCAGGCCGGCGGGGAGCGCCACCAACAGCCCGAGCGGTGCGAGCACCGCCATGAGGGCGAGGGAGATGCCCGCGACGAGCGCGGCGGCGCGGGTCGAGGCGGCGGTCGAGGGGGTTGGGGCGCGGTCGGTGACCGCGAGAGCGGTGGTCGAGGCGTTCATGGGTTCTGCTCCGTTCCGGTGACGGATGCCGGCGGCATCCGTTCGCACCAAGGTACTGTACGTTGTACGGTACGTCGTACGGTACAGCGTACGGTACGCTGGCCGAATGTCAAGCCCGAGGGCCGCGCGCAACACCCTCACCCGTGATCGAGTCATGGAGGGGGCGCTCGCGCTCGCCGACCGCGACGGCCTCGAGGCGCTCACGATCCGCGCCCTCGCGGCCGACCTGGGCGTGAAGCCCATGGCGATCTACCACTACGTCGCCTCGAAGGACGTGCTGCTCGACGCACTGGTCGACCGCGTGTTCGCCGAGGTCCCGCTCCCCCGGGCCGACAGCGACGGATGGCGCGAGCAGCTCGCCGACCGCAGCCGGGCGATGCGCGACCTCCTCGCCCGCCATCGCTGGGCGCTGTCGGTGCTCGAGACCCGCGCCCACCCGGGCCCGTCGACCCTCGCCGCACACGAGGCCGTGCTCGACGTGCTGCGTCGCGCCGGCTTCTCGGTCGAGGCATCCGCCCACGCCTTCGCGCTGCTCGACGCGTTCGTCTTCGGGTACGCGCTGCAGGAGTCGATGCTCGAGACCGCGGGCCTACCCGACTCCCCCGCCGACCTGCGCGCCGGCATGGACCTCGCGGCGTTCCCCCGCATCGCCGAAGCCGCCGCGCTCTACGCCGCGAGCACCGACTACGTCTTCGCGTCGTCGTTCGAGATCGGCCTCGGCGTGGTGCTCGACGGCATCGCGGGCTTCGCCGACCGCTTCCCAGATCGGAGCAGCACATGACCGAGCGGGCCGCACGATTCACCGGCCTCAGCGCCTTCCCGCTGACCCCGTTGCGCGACGACGCGCTCGACGAGGCGGCCTACGCCCGGATCATCGTGCGGCTGGCCGACGCCCGCGTCGACTCGATCACCGCCCTCGGTTCGACGGGCGCCGCCCCCTACCTCTCGCGCGAGGAGCGCGCGGCCGCGGCGCGCATCGCGGTCGAGCACGCGGGCGACGTCCCCGTCTTCGTCGGCATCGGCGCGCTGCGCACGAGTCACGTGCAGGCGCTCGCCGACGACGCGCAGCAGGCGGGCGCGGCCGGCCTCCTGCTCGCGCCGCTCACCTACCAGCCGCTCACTCCCGACGACGTGTTCGGCCTCTACGCCGATGTCACGCGCGACCTCTCGGTGCCGCTCATCGTCTACGACAACCCCGGCACCACGCATTTCGCGTTCACCGACGAGCTGTACGCCGGCATCGCCGAGCTGCCGAACGTCGCCTCGATCAAGATCCCGCCGATCCCCGGTCGAGCGGATGCGGCGGCCGCCCGTGTCGACGCCGTCCGCCGGCGCCTGCCCGCCCACGTCACGATCGGCATCTCCGGCGACGCCTTCGCCACCACCGCCCTGCTCGCCGGATGCGACGCCTGGTACTCGGTCATCGCCGGCACGCTTCCCGAACCCGCCCTCGCGATCATGCGGGCGGTGCAGGCAGCGGATGCCGCCGGCGCCCGCGCCGCCTCCGACCGGCTCGGCCCGCTTTGGGCCTTGTTCGCGCTGCACGGCAGCCTCCGGGTCGTCGCTGCGATTGCCGAGCAGCTCGGACTCGCCCATCGCTCGTGCCTGCCGCTGCCGATCCGCGGGCTCGACGACGAGGCGCGGGCCGAGGTCGCGGCGATCGTCGAGCGGCTCGGGGGTTAAGCCAGCGGCCGATCCGTGCCGGTCGGCCTCCCGAAAGTGAATGCATTGCGATACCGCCACACGCCCATGACACCCCACGCGAGAAGCGCGATGGCGGCGACGGTGAGCATATGCCACCAGGGCGACCGAATGGAAAGCGCGACTCCCACGACGATGAAGAACGGAGCGCCCAGGACCTGACCGACCGACGCGATCAATCGATACCGAGGATCTCGCTGGAGCTGTGCGCTCCACGACAGGGGCGTGCGGTCCGTGGTCATGCGTCCAGTATCAGGGAGCCGCGTCGTTCGCAGCAGCGCTCGTCGACCGCCATCCTCAGCGCGCTCAGGCCGCGACGAGGGCCTCGAACGGCGCGATCGTGACAACGCCCTCGACACGGCGGGCAAGGTCCGCGTCGAGGGTGATGAAGGCGTCGGCCTGCAGCTTCGCGACGGCGACGAACTCTGCCGCGGTCGTGTCATCCCAATCGAGCTGTTCCGCGATCTGCCACGCGACCGCGCGTGACACCCGATCACCGAGTAGCCGCACGCGCATCGACGAGAGCCGGTCGAGCCGCGCGCGAGCCGCATCGCGGCTGAGCTCACCGCGGCGGACTTCGCGATAGAGGAGCGAGAGGACCTGCGAGCGGAGCACGTTCGGCGCGACCAGCTGGTGGCCCTCGGCAACCACGACCCCCTCTTGCACCAGCCGCAGCGCGACGAGGGCGTCGATGCCGAATCTCGTCATGGCCGCCTTCCTCCCATCGCTCCCCGCAGGATCCCCTTCGCGGCACACCCTACGCCGAACGTCCGGAGCGGACATCGATCTGCCACGGATGTCGCGACCCATCTCCGGTTCCGCGTCGTGACGTGACGGCGGGCCCGGTCAGATCGCAGACGCCGCTTGACGGAGGTGTGCGTCATCTTCGCTCGCCCATCGGGCGACGATCCCTCGCGAGCGCAACGCCTCGGCGCCCTCGAGCCGGCCGATGAGCGGACGCACCACGTCGACGGCGAGGGGCGTGACGAGCTCCGGGACGCGTGCATCGCGCAGGAACTGCTCGAGGCGCGTGAGGTCTGACGCGAGCAGCTCGGTCACGTGGCCCTGCAGGAGGACGATCGCGGCGAGCCGTCGCTCGTAGACCGGCGTCGACCACAGCTCCGACGCGAGCGCGGTGATCTCGTCGTGCGTCATGCGCGGGTGCCGCCGGCGGGCGTCGCGGACCGTGCCGCGCACCGCTCCCACCGATGCCCCGTAGAAGTGCAGGCCGCCGCCGACCCGCTCCGCGTCTGCGGCCGCGCGCTCCTCGGAGCCCTCGGCCCGGAGGGTGCGGTCGATGAACTCGGCGGCGGCAGATGACACCATTCGATTCTGCGACACGACACAGCTGACAGACTGGGCTGCAGCGACAGTCCCCGACCCCTGCGAGGAGTGCAACCCCCGTGATCACCGACGCGGCCAGGCAGTTCCTCGCCGAACGCCATCTCGCGACGCTCTCGACGATCGGCCGGTCGGGCCGGATCCATTCGGTGCCCGTCGGGATCACCTACCTGGATGGCGTCGTCCGCGTGATCGGCAGTCGCGGCTCGCAGAAGTTCGTCAACGCCGAGCGCGGAGGGCGGGCGAGCGTGAACACCGTCGACGGCGCCAGGTGGATCAGCTTCGAGGGACCGGTGCGCATCCTGTCGGACCCGGAGTCGGTCGCGTTCGCCGTCGAGCTCTACGCGGCCCGATATCGTCAGCCGCGCGTCAACCCGCACCGCGTCGTGCTCGAGTTGACGGTCGAGCGGGTGCTCGGGTCGTCCGGCATGCGAGCGGATGCCGGCTGAGCCGGCCGATCATCTCCGCCACTCCATCGCTCCCGCGAGCCGCATCGTCTCGCCCGCCCGCCCCGCGAAGGCCACCGCCGTCGCCGCGATCGTCGTCTGCATCACCTCGACCGCAGCCGTCGCCGCGACATCCGCGGGCCGCGCCAGGCTGATCGTACGCTCGAGCGTCGGCGCCTCGAGCCGCACCGACCGCAGCCCGGGCCGGTCGATGAGCACCATCGCGGGCACGATCGCGACGCCGAGCCCGCGCTCGACGAACCGCAGCACGGCGTCCATCTCCGCCCCCTCGAGCACCACCTCGGGGGTGAGGTCCGCCGCGCGGAACGCGGCATCCGTCGTCGCGCGCAGGTCATAGGTCGAGCTGAAGACGATCTGCGGCAGGCGCGCGACATCCGGAGGCCCCATGCTGTCGTCGGTGGTGACCGGCGGCAGAGCAGCGGATGACACGACCACGAGCTCCTCGACGAGCAGCGGGGTCACGGTGAAGCGCTCGGCGGTCGTGGCTTCCGACGTGACGATGAGCGCGAGGTCGAGCTCGCCGGCGCCGAGTTCGTCGAGCAGGCCCCGCGACCCCTGTTCGGAGAGATGCAGCTCGATGGCCGGATGTTCGGCGTGGAAGGCGCTGAGCACCTCGGCGACGAGGCTGATGCAGAGCGTCGGCGTCGCGCCGAGCCGAACCCGGCCACGCTCCAACCCGGCGAGTTCGGCGAGTTCGCGTCGCACCGACTGGGCGTCCGCGAGCATGCGGCGCGCAAGCGGCAGCAGCGACTCTCCCGCGACGGTCAGCGTCGAGCCGCCGCGGGCGCGGTGGAACAGCTCGGCGCCGAGGCTCTGCTCGAGCGCGGCGATCTGGCGACTCAGCGAAGGCTGCGAGAGGTAGAGCTCCTCGGCAGCCCGCGTGAAGTTGCCGAATCGGGCCACTTCGACGAACGACCGCAGCTGCTCGAGGTTCATGTCGATAGCCTAGATGCATCGACATCAAGCACAAGATGCATTGGACGCATCCGATCGCCGAACCTACCGTGGATCCCATGAGTGCTTCAGGCAGGGCCGCTTCCGAGCGGCAGATCTCCACGACCGTCCTCGTGATCGGCACGGGCGGGTCCGGCCTGCGCGCCGCCATCGAGCTCGCCGAGGCGGGCGTCGACGTGCTCGCGCTGGGCAAGCGCGCGAAGTCCGACGCGCACACCTCGCTCGCGGCAGGCGGTATCAACGCCGCCCTCTCGACGATGGACGCCGACGACAGCTGGCAGCAGCACGCCGCCGACACCCTGAAGGAGAGTTACCTCCTCGCCGACCCGCGCACCGTCGAGACCGTGACCAAGGGCGCGGCACGCGGCATCCAGGACCTCGAGCGCTACGGCATGCCGTTCGCCCGCGAGGAGGACGGCCGCATCTCGCAGCGCTTCTTCGGCGCGCACACCTACCGCCGCACGGCGTTCGCGGGCGACTACACGGGCCTCGAGATCCAGCGCACGCTCGTGAACCGGGCCGCGCAGCTCGGCGTGCCGATCCTCGACACGGTCTACGTCACGCGCATCCTCGTGAACGACGACGGGGCGGTCTTCGGCGCCTACGGTTTCGACCTCGAGGACGGCACGCGCTACCTGATCCACGCCGACGCGGTGATCCTCGCCGCCGGCGGTCATAACCGCATCTGGCGCCGCACGTCGTCGCGTCGCGACGAGAACACGGGCGACTCGTGGCGCCTCGCCGTCGGGGCCGGCGGCCGGGTGCGCGACCCCGAGCTCGTGCAGTTCCACCCGTCGGGCATCCTCGAGCCCGAGAACGCGGCCGGCACCCTCATCAGCGAGGCGGCCCGCGGCGAGGGCGGCATCCTCACCAACGCCCTCGGCGAGCGCTTCATGTCGAAGTACGACCCGGAGCGGATGGAGCTGTCGACGCGCGACCGCGTCGCCCTCGCGGCGTACACCGAGATCAAGGAGGGCCGCGGCACCCCCAATGGCGGTGTCTGGCTGGATGTCTCGCACCTGCCTCGCGAGACGATCATGACCCGCCTCCCCCGCGTCTACCAGACCATGCTCGAGCTGCAGATGCGCGACATCACGACGGAGCCGATCGAGATCGCGCCCACCGCGCACTACTCGATGGGCGGGGTCTGGGTGCGCCCCGACGACCACGGCACCGATGTGCCCGGCCTCTACGCGATCGGCGAGGCCTCCTCGGGACTGCACGGCGCCAACCGACTCGGCGGCAACTCGCTCATCGAGCTGCTCGTGTTCGGGCGCATCGTCGGGCAGGCTGCGGCCGACTACTCGCGGGGGCTCGCCGCGCAGCGGCGATCGGCGGCGGCGGTCCAGGCGGCCCGGGCCGAGATCGACGACCTGCTCGCAGCGGATGGCGCGGAGAACGTGCGCGCCCTCCAGCGCGCCATCCGCAACACCATGACCGAGCACGCCGGCGTCGTGCGCGACGAGCAGGGCCTCCGCGCCGGCCTCGCCGAGCTCGACGCGATCGAGGCCCGCATGGCCGGCATCGGCGTGCACCCCGACCTCGCCGGCTACCAGGACCTCGCCCACGCGTTCGACCTCAAGTCGGCTGCCCTCGCCGCGCGCGCGACCCTCGAGGCCGCACTCGAACGGCGCGAGACCCGCGGATGCCACAACCGCTCCGACTTCCCCGAAACGGATGCCGCGCTGCAGGTCAACCTCGTCTGGTCGCCCGCCGCCGGCGTCACCCGCGAGGCCATCCCGCCCATCCCCGAGGAGATCGCGGCGCTCATGGACCGCGAGGTGTCGGTCGCGGGCAAGCTGCTCGAGTAGTCCGGCCACCGGTCCCGACGACGCTCGAATCAGGACAGCTGACCGAGCGCATGCCCTGCCATGAGGAGCGTCGCTCCGCCCATGAGCAGATGCATGAGTCGCTCGCTCGCCCTGACGCCTCGGACGGAGGCGACCGCGGAGACCACCGTGTGCGACAGGGCGGCCGCCACTACGAGGGCGGAAAGTCCGCTCACGCCAGCGCCGTGTCCGGCGTGCGCGTCGGCTCCCGCCTCTCCGAGGCCTCCGGACATCATCGGGAGCAACGCCGCCATGACGACCAGGCCAAGGGCGTCATGGGTCGCCCCCACGTGCAACTCCGCGGCGTCCTCTCCGGCTCGTCGACGCCGCCATGCGTGGACCGCCGACAACCCGATCGCCCCAGCGAGCAGTACCGCCAACCAGAGCACGGTGCCGATCCGGTGGAGGAAGACGACGTCCACCATCGCGCCGAGCATCAGCAGCACCGCGAGCAGGCCCGGGAGGGCAGCGCGCCGTCGCCATCCGGTGTGCAGCAACGCAGCGATGGCCGTGAGGCCGATCGCGGCAGGGTGCAGCACCTCGGTCATGGTCGTCACCCTGCCCGACGGCGGTCAGCGTAGGAAGTCACTGGCGAACCTCACCCGTGCTGGAACCACGTCGTCTTCCAGTCGGTGTAGTTGTCGAGCGCGTGGCGCGAGAGGTCGCGTCCGAAGCCCGATTGGCGGAAGCCGCCGAACGGCGTGGTGAGCCCCAGCGCATCGACCGTATTGACCGAGACGGTTCCAGCGACCAGCCGCTCCGACACGCGGTGCGCGCGCCCGAGGTCGGAGGTCCAGAGCGACGCCGCGAGACCGTAGTCGGTCGCGTTGGCGAGCTCGATCGCCTCGCCTTCGGCGTCGAAGGGCAGCACGACGACGAGCGGACCGAACACCTCGACATGGTGGAGTTCGTGCTCGGCACCGAGCCCGGTCACGATCGCGGGCCGCAGGTAGGCGTCGGATCCGGTGATCGTGACGCGGTCGCCGCCGCTGACGAGCCGGCCGTCCCGCGCGGCACGGTCGATCGCGGTCCCGACGGCATCTGCGTGCGCGCGACTGATGAGGCTGCCGTTGCCGGGTGCTCCTGCGAGCGGGTCGCTCGGCTCGTACGCGTGGGAGGCCGAAGCGAGCAAGGCCACGAACTCGTCGTGCACCGCGCGTTCGACGAGGATGCGGGAGTTGGCCGAGCACACCTGGCCCTGGTTGTAGAAGGCACCGAAGGCGGCCTTCTCGGCGGCGGCCTGCAAGTCGGCGTCCGCGAAGACCAGGTTGGAGCTCTTCCCGCCGGCCTCGAGGGCGACGCGCTTCATGTTCGACGAGCCGGCGTCGATCATGAGCTGCTTCGCGACCGCGGTCGATCCCGTGAAGGCGAGCACGTCGATGCCCGGATGCCGCGCGATCCGGCCGCCGACGGTCGAGCCGCGTCCGGGGACGACGTTGAGCACGCCTGCCGGAACGCCGGCCTCGAGCGCGAGGTCGGCGAGGCGGAGTGCGGTCAGCGACGTCTCGGTCGCGGGCTTGAGCACGACGCTGTTGCCGGCCGCGAGTGCGGGGGCGAGCTTCCACGCGGCGATCTCGAGCGGGTAGTTCCAGGGCACGATCGCGCCGACCACGCCGAGGGGCACGCGACGCACGAGTGCCGTCGAGCCCGGGGGCGTCGCCGGGATCTCGTCGTACCGCTTGTCGGCGAGTTCCCCGTACCAGCGGAAGGTCTCGGCGGCTCCCGGCACGTCGACCGTGAGCGTCTGGGCGATCGGCTTGCCGGAGTCGAGGCTCTCGAGCAGCGCGAGCTCGTCGAGGTTCGCGTGGATGAGGTCGGCGAGCCGGATGAGGACGCGCCCGCGGTCGGCGGCGCCGATACGGCTCCACGCGCCGTCGTCGAAGGCCTGCCGGGCGTGGCCGACCGCCAGGTCGACGTCGCGCTCGGTGCCCGCCGAGAGGTCGGCGAGGTGGGCGAGCGAGCCGGGACTGATCGCCGGAATGGTGCGGCCCTCGGCCGCGTCGACGCGGCGACCGCCGATGAAGGCGCGTCCGTCGATGGCGAGATCGCGGCTGCGGGCGGTCCAGTCGATGGTGGTCATGATGCGTCCTCCGCAGGGGTCGAGTTGGCCGACACGATGTCGACGGCGGTCCAGGCCATGAGCACGGCGGCGTCGAGCAGCGCCCGTTCGGCGGCGCCGCCGACGCAGGCCGCGGCGAACTCCTTCTGGTGGTTGGTGTGGGGCAGCGAGTCGACGCCGATGTAGGGATGGATCGCCGGCACGATCTGCGACACGTTCCCCATGTCGGTCGAGGCGCGGTTCATGCGGCCTGCGACGGACGGATCCGCGAAGACCCGCCCCCGCTCGAGGGCGTTGCGCGTGTACGCGGCGAGCGCGCGCTCGTCGGTGCGGAACTCCGCGTACGGCTTCGACTCCGGGGTCACCGTCAGGCTCGCGCCCGTCGCGACCGCCCCGGCTTCGAAGCACCGGCGCACGCGCTCCTCGAGCACGGCGAGCTCATCGAGCGAGTTCGCGCGCGCGTACCAACGGCCTTCCGTGCGCTCGGGGATCGCGTTGGGCGCGAACCCGCCGACGGTCTGGATGCCGTGCACGCGCGTGTCCGACGGAAGCTGCTGGCGCAGCATCCCGATCGCGACCTGGGCGATGACGAACGCGTCGTTCGCGTTGACTCCCTGGTCGGGGTAGGCGGCGGCGTGGGCCGAGACCCCGTCGTAGGCGATGTGGCTGTGGGAGACGGCGAAGGGCCGCGCCTCGGCGACGTCGACCGGCGCGGGGTGGACCATCATGGCGAGGTCGAGGTCGCCGAACGCGCCGGCCTCGATGAGTTCGATCTTGCCGCCGCCGCCCTCTTCGGCCGGCGTGCCGTAGACGCGCACGGTGATGCCGAGGTCGTCGGCCAGCTGCGCGAGCGCGAGACCGGCCCCGACGGCGCTCGCCGCGATGAGGTTGTGCCCGCACGCGTGGCCGAGCCCGGGCAGTGCGTCGTACTCGGCCATGATGCCGATCGTCACGGGGCCGGACCCCGCTTCGGCGAGCAGCGCCGTCTCGAAGCCGAGGTAGTCGGGCGTCACGCGGAAGCCCGCGCGCGCCAGGGAGTCGCCGACCCAGCCCGCGGCGCGGTGTTCCTCCCAGGCCGTCTCGGGGTGCGCGTGCAGCGTCTCCGAGAGGGCGATGAGCCCAGCGGATGCCGCGGCCACCGTCCGGTCGGCCGCGCCCTTGAGGGTTCCCAGTTCGCTACTCATCGCCGGGCACTCCGTACGACGGTGCGGCGGCTGGGTCGAGCGCTCGCGTGACGTAGGCGTCGCGCTGCGGCACCCAGAGCTCGAGCAGCGCGCCGAGCTCGGCGACGGGGTCGCCGTCGGTCCAGTCGACGCGCAGGTCGGTCACGCGCCATCCGGCGTCGCGCACGACCGCGAGCCCCGCCGAGTGGACGGGGCCGGCTTCGCCGCCGGCATCCATCGCCGCCCGCATCGCCGCGAGCAGGCGGTGCTCGAGCTCGCCCGTCGCGGCGTGGAACGCGTCGACCATGCGCTGGGGGATGTCGGCGGCGGCGAGCAGGTTGCCGCCCGCGGCAACTCCGTCGCCGGTCGCGTGACCGAAGATGCCGAGCGCGCGTCCGCCCGAGTGGACGGCCGCACCGCCGCCTGCGTCGACGACGAGCAGCTGCCGGAACTCGGTGTGCGGGGTCGCCGAGACGACGGCGTCGAGCGCGTCGCGGGTCGACATTCCGGACCGGAGGCGATCGACGACCGACGGACCCAGCCGCGGGTCGGTGATGTTCTGCGAGTTGACCGCCCCGATGCCGTCGGCGAGCGTGACGCAGCGGGCCGCGACGGCCGGCGACGACGAGCAGATCGCGGAGCCGAGCGCACCGGAGGCGTCGCGGGCGACGAGTGAGAACGTCATCGTGCGCCCTCCGTCGCAGGAGTGCTGATGACGGCGGTCGCGTCGATCTCGACGAGCCACTCGGGGCGGGCGAGCGCGCTCACGACGAGCCCGGTCGAGACGGGGAACACGCCCTCGAGCCACCGGCCCATGACCCGGTACACCGTTTCGCGATAGCGCGGGTCGATGAGGTAGACGACGACCTTGACGATGTCGTCGAGCGACGAGCCGGCCTCCTCGAGCAGCATCGCGATGTTCGCCATCGCCTTCTCGGTCTGGGCCTCGACGTCGCCGATGCCGACGGATTCGCGGGTGTCGAGGTCCTGCCCGATCTGCCCGCGCAGGTAGACCACGCCGTTCGCGACGACGGCCTGGCACAGGTCGTTGGCGAGGCTCTGCTCGGGGTAGGTGTCGCGGGTGTTGAAGGGACGGATGCGCGTGTGGGTCGTCATCAGAGTGCTCCGGATGCTGCGAGCGCGGCCACGTGGTCGAGACCGCTGTCGGACGGGGTGGAGGCCCCGGCCGCCGTCGCAGCCTCGGGGAGGTAGGCGTGGTAGCCGCGCTGGATCATGATCTGGTCGGCGAGGTAGCGGGCATCGTGCCAGACGCCCCAGATGAAGCTCGATCCGCGCCTCGACTGCCACGGCAGCCCGAGGAAGTACACGCCAGGCTCGACCGAGACGCCCCGGTGATGTCGCGGACGTCCGCGATCGTCGAAGGCGTCGAACTCCATCCAGGAGTAGTCGACGGCGAAGCCGGTCGCCCAGAGGACGGTCGTGATGCCGCTCGCGGCGAGGTCGAGTTCGAGGATCGGGTCGGTGAGGCACTCGGGGTCGGGGCCGATGACGCGTGCCTCGGGTTCCGCGGGCAGGTCGATGCCGTTGCGAGCGACGTACGCGTCGGCCTCGTCGAGCAGGTCCAGGTAGTTGGCGTCGCCGCGCGCGATGTTGGCGGCCAGGTCGGGGGCGAACCGCATCGTGCCGCGCTCGAACGCGCCCGCGCGCCCGAGGAGGGTGATGCCCTCGGCGGCGAGCCGACGGAAGTCGACGGTGTGGCCGCCACGGGCGCCGCTCACGGCGATGGTGACGTGCTCGGCACCTGCGGGCGGTGCGGCCATCTCCCACTTGCCCAGCACCCCGAGCCACCAGCAGAAGTCCCGGCCGCGATAGCTGCGCGGCGGGCGGTCGTGCGGGCCCACGGCGAGGTACACCTTCCGGCCGGCGCGCCGGAGCTCGTCGGCGATCTGCACGCCCGATGAGCCGGCGCCGACCACGAGGACGGCCCCGTCCGGCAGCTGCTGCGGGTTGCGGTATCCGCTCGAGTGCAGCTGATGGATGCCGGCCTCGGCGGGCACCACGGCGGGAATGACGGGACGCTGGAACGGCCCCGTGGCCGCGACGACATAGCGAGCGTGAATGGTGCCGGCGGACGTCTCGGCCGTGAAGCCCGGGCCGCTGGAACGACGGCGCACGGCGGTCACCTCGACGCCGGTGCGGATGGGGGCCGCGATCTTCTCGGCGTACGCCTCGAAGTACCGGGCGACGGTCTCCTTGGGGGCGAACGCGTCCGGGTGGACGTCGAACTCGAGTCCCGGGAACCGGTCGTGCCACGCGGGCCCGTTCGCGACGAGCGAGTCCCACCGGCCGGTGCGCCACCGTTCGGCGATGCGCTCGCGCTCCACGACGATGTGCGCGATGCCGCGCTCGCTCAGGTGCTCGCTCATCGCGATGCCGGCCTGACCGGCGCCGATCACGAGGACTTCGGTCTCTTCGCTCGACATCCTGACCCTCCTTGCTCCGCCGACGTCTGCGTCGGTGATTTCAGGCTAGGAATCGCATTGGAATCTGTATAGATGAGATTGGCGGCGCACTGCATCAGTTGAGTTGATACAGTCGGGTCATGGCACGCCTCACCCGTCCCGACATGACGCTCGTGCAACTGCGCTACTTCGTCACGGCCGCGACCCGGCGCTCGATGACCGAAGCATCGCTCGACCTGCACGTGGCGCAGTCGGCCGTCTCGACGGCCATCGCCCAGCTCGAGCGCGGCCTGGGAGTGCAACTGTTCGTGCGCCAGCGGAGCAAGGGCCTCGCGCTGACCGACGCCGGTGAGCAGTTGCTCCGCGACGCTCGCTCACTTCTGGCCCAGGTCGATGAGATGACCGACACCGTCCGCGGCCGCCACTACGACGTGCGAGGCACGCTGCGACTGGCGTGCTTCGTCACGCTCGCGCCGTTCGTGCTGCCGAGGCTCATCTCGCGTCTCAAGGAGGAGCACCCGCGCCTGCGCATCGAGATCATCGAGGCCGACGTGGACGGCACGGTCGAGCTGCTGTTGAACGGCACGGTCGAGGCCGCGATCGCGTACGACTTCGGCCGCATGCACGACCTCGCGTTCGACCACCTCTACACGGCGGAACCCCATGTCATCCTGCCGCTCGATCACCCGCTCGCGCGGCGCAAGCGCATCAAGCTCGCCGAACTCGACGGGCAGGACCTCGTGCTCCTCGACATCCCGCATTCGCGGGAGTACTTCCTCGGCATGCTGCACGCCGCAGGCGTCGAGCCGCAGATCCGCTACAGCTCGCGCAGCTACGAGACGGTCCGGTCGCTCGTCGCGCGCGGCGAGGGCTTCTCGATCCTGAACAACATCCCCCAGTCACCGCGCACCTACGACGGCGGCGAGCTCACCGCCATCCCGATCGCGGGGGAGATCGCCCCGCTCGACGTGTGCTTCGTGCGCGTGGCCGACGTGCGCCCGACCGCGCGAGCGAGGGTGATCGGCACCCTCGCTCGCGAGCTCTTCGGCGGTTCGGCGACTCCTGGAGCGCCGCCTCAGCAGTGACATCCGGCGTCGTCGCCTACGGTGTGGCAGGCGGCGTGCGCGGACGGCGAGGGCGGCACGTCGAGCGCCGGATTCCGGTCGAAGAACCCGTTGGGCTTGAGGGTGAAGCCGGTGTAGTCGACCGGCATGATCGGCCAGTCCTCGACACGCGGGAAGTGCGTGAGGCCGAAGCTGTGCCACAGCACGATGTCCTCGCCGTCGATCGACCGGTCCTTCCGGATGTACTCGGGCAGTCCGGGCGAGCCGACGCTCTGGTTCACGAAGTCGCCGGCGGGGAAGCGCTCGTCCTCGGCGAAGCGCGTGACCCACAGGTGCTCGGTCGCGAATGCCGCTCGGCGGCTGATCGACGAGTCATCCGCTGCGGCGAGCGTGGGCAGCCCCTGCGGGATGAGCGTGTAGGCGACCGGCTCCCCCACGACGTTCGTCCGCTCGGTGTTGACGATGTCCCAGACGCGGCCGAGCGAGCCGTCGGCTCGTCGTCGCGCTTCCGTCTCGGTGCCGAGCACGCGCCGCGAGCGCGTGAAGGCGTTCCCGTGCGGGTTGCCCTCGCCCTTCGGCACGCGCTGCAGGTCGAGTTCGTGCACCGCGTTGCGGTCGCCGTCCACCGCCATGTCGAGGCGGGCGCAGAAGAGGTGCTGGTGGAACGGCGCCCCCAGCCCGGGTGCGATCTGGGACGCGTACGGGTAGTCCGTGCCGGGGTACCGCGCCGTGAACACGATGCCCGTGGCCTTCGCCTCGAACTGGATGGTGCCGTCGAGGTAGAAGTACCAGTAGAAGCCGTAGTCGTAGTTGCCGACGGTGGTGAAGAAGCTCACCACGAGTCGACGCTGACGACGCGTGGACGTATGGTTCGCCCACTCGTCGGTGTGCTTCCAGAGGAGGCCGAAGTCCTCCTCGTGGATGCAGATGCCCTGGGTGATCTCGCGCGGGTTGCCGAAGTCGTCGGCGACGACGGGCGAGAGGTAGGTGATCTCACCGAGGCAGTCGCAGCCGAGCTCGAGCGAGTTCGCGTCCCGCCCGACGAGGTACTCGCCCGTGTCGAAGTAGTTCTGCCAGGAGCGGTACGGCGCCGGGTCGCCGTACGGGACGACCATCTCGGCGATCGAGGCGCGGTCGATGATGGATCGCCGGCGCCCGCCATCCGCGAACCCGATCTGGCTGAGGACGAGACCCTCGCGCGCGTCGAACCCGACGTGGAGGTCCCACTTCTGCCAGCGCAGCACGTTGCCGTCGAGCGTGAAGCTCGGCCCGTCGGGCTGCGTGATGTGCAACGGCTTGAGGTCGGTGCGCAGCGGCCCGGTCAGTTCCGGTGCCTCGAAGTTCCCGTTGGCGAGCGGGTCGTCGGAGGGGCCGTCGTCGAGGATGCGCACGACGCGTCGCTCGATCATGTCGACGAACGCGACGAGCTGGTCGACGGGGTGGCCCCACGCGTACTCCCCGGGCTCGCGCTGCACGAAGGCCAGGCCGCGCAGCAGGCGCCTGCCCTCCTCACCCTCGTAGTCGAAGAGGCCCGCCGACAGCGGTGCGACGCGCACCTGGTCGGGCGTGAGGCCGCGTGCGGCGAGCGCTGCGCGCCATCCTTCGTCCGCCGCCAGGATGGACTCGATCGAGGCGAACTCCTCGAGCAGCACGGGCGCCTGGCCGACGAGTGCGGGATCCACGGCGGCCTCGGCCACGATGCGCCCCTCGGTGAGCGAGACGACCAGGTCGGTGGTCGCCCCGGTGGCGGTGTCGAGGAGGATGGCGCGCGCCTCGCGCGGCACGTCGGAACCCTCCCGCAGGAGAGCCTTCGCCGGCTCCTTCAGCGAGAGGTAGGCCACGCGCACCGTCTCGCCGAGCCGACCCTCCTCGACGAGGTGGTCCCGGACCGCCGTGATCTCCTCGGCGCTGAGCGGATCCATGGGGTGGGTGCGCCGTTCGATGGCGACGGTCGTCGTGTTCACGATGCTCTCCGTAACTGCGGTGTCAGGTCTCGCGGGTTGGCGCGAGCCATCGGATGAGACGAGTACACCTCACCTCCGATGACTCCGCCAATATCGGTGCGCGTACCACTGGATCAATTCGCAAGATGCAGACGGCATCTTCCGATCACCGCGGCGGATGCCACGACGGATGCCGCGACGAGCCGTGAGCATCTGAACAATTGATGCACTGGCTCGACTTTCTGAAGTTCCATGATGGACCGGATGGGCGCACCATGGACGGAACACCAGCGGGAGCCGGACGTTCGGGCCGGCTCGAATCCCCACCGCACGCCCGAACCCGACAGATCCCCGGCAACGTCGCCGAGAGAAGGGGCAGTCATGACCAGCGCGCCACCGACCACGCAATCCCTCGTCCAGTTCGAGACCCGGCACATCATGCCGATCCCGGAGAACGAGCGGACCGGCACCGTCCGCTCGCTCTTCGCGATCTGGGTCGGCATCAACATGCTGCCGCTCACCGTCGTCACCGGCGCGATCGCGACCGGCGCCTTCGGCCTCTCGATCGGCTGGAGCATCGTGGCGATCCTCACGGGCAACCTCATCGGCGCATTCGGTGCGGCGCTGCACGCCTCCCAGGGGCCCCACCTCGGCGTTCCGCAGATGCTGCAGGCCCGCGCCCAGTTCGGCTTCTACGGCGGCAGCCTCCTCGCCTTCGTCGCCCTGCTGATGTTCCTCGGCTTCTTCGCCAGCATCCTCGTCGTCGCGAAGGACTCGCTGCTCGCGGTCTTCCCCGACCTGCCGCCCGCGGCCGTCATCATCGTGTTCGCGGTCGTCGGCATCGCGATCGCCGTCTACGGCTACGACCTCCTCCGGAAGGCGATGGCCTTCCTGTCGGTCATCATCGCCGTCGTCGTGGTCGTCGCCATGGTCATGCTGTGGTTCCAGCCCAGCGTCACGCAGGCGAACCCGGAGGCCGGCTTCACGATCTCCGGATTCTTCGGGATGCTCGCGATCGGCGTCGTGTGGCAGCTCGCCTACGCCCCGTACGTGTCGGACTACTCCCGGTACCTGCCGAAGGACACGGGACCCAAGCAGGCGTTCTGGGCGACGTACCTCGGCCTGGTGCTGAGCTCCGTCTTCGTCATGATCCTCGGCGTGCTCCTCGGCGCCGCCGACCCCGCCAACCCGCTCGGCGCGATGGGCGCACTCCTCGGCGTCTTCGGAACGATGGGGCTGCTGATCTTCGCCTTCAGCGCCGCCATGATCAACGCGGCGGAACTGTACTCGGGCGTCATGTGCGCACTGACGACCGTGAACTCGACCTTCGCCAAGATCATCGTCACCACCCGGACGCGCGTCATCACCACGCTCGTGTGCGGCGCGATCGCCACGATGGGGGCCCTCGCCGGCGAGAGCGACTTCGTCACGATGTTCCAGAACTTCGTCACGATCCTGCTCTACGTGCTCATCCCGTGGTCGGCGATCAACCTGGCCGACTACTTCATCGTGCGCAAGGGCGACTACGCGGTGGCCGAGCTCTTCCAGCGCGACGGCGGTCGCTACGGCCGCTGGAACGCGGTCGGTCTCTCCACCTACGCGGTCGGCATCCTCGTCCAGATCCCCTTCATGGTGACCCCGATGTACACCGGCCCGCTGGCCGAGCCCCTCGGCTTCGTCGACATCGCCTGGATCCTCGGCTTCATCGTGAGCGGCGCCGTCTACCTCCTCCTCACCCGGATGTTCCCGACGGCGGAGCCCGTCGGGGCGCGCGAGCCCGTCGCCACGGCCGCCTCCGCCGAACGACGCTGAACCGAGTCATCTCGAGCCGACCGGGCCGGCCGTCGCACCCAGCCGAGCACGAACGGGCTCGATCGGAGCGAGGGGCGGGAATCGGGATTCGATCGCGGACGCCACCGCGAGGCACGTATCCTCCCGGAATCGGCCGCCGATCACCTGGACCGAGAGGGGCAGCCCGTTCGCGAGCCCGACGGGGACCGCGACCGCGGGCAGGCCGAGCACGTTGCACGCGGTCGTGATCGACATACTCGCGAAGGTCCCCGGAACGTCCCGCAGGCTGTCGCGAGCCAGGAAGGGCGGCCCGCCGAAGACCGGGGCGACGATGACGCGACCGCCATCGAGGAATTCGCCCCACGCGCGCAGCAGCTTCAGGCGCTCGACGTAGGCGCCCATCGTCCGTGCCGGCAACGAGGGGTCGGCGAGTTCGAACAGCCGTGTCACGAAGGTCGCCTGCTCCGGCCCCCACGGGGGCGTCATCGTCTCCATGGCCGTGGACATGTCGGACTTGAGGATGTCGAGCCATACCTCCGCGGCACGCTCGACCCCCGGGGGCTCGTCCTCCTCCACGGCGTAGCCGAGATCCGCCAGGGCGGCGCCGACGGCTCGCACTCGGTCCTGCAACTCTGGCACTGTGGCGCCCGGAGAGGGATCCGGGACGAGCGCGACCCGGCCCGGACGAACCGGTTCCGAGCCGTTCAGCGGCGCGGGCACCGTCCATGGGTCGCGCCAGTCCTCGCCCGCCATCACACTGAGCGCGGTGCGCAGGTCGGCGACCGACCTCGCGAGCGGGCCTTCGGCGAGCATGAGCTGCAGGCTCAGGGGCAGGTCTCCGGGCTCCTGCATCTGCGCCCGCGGAATGCGACCGAGGGTCGGCTTCAGCGCGGCGATCCCGCAGCACGCGGCCGGCCACCTGAGCGACCCGCTGAGATCGCCGCCGACGCCGAGCGGGCTCATGCCGGTGGCGATCGCGGCGGCCTCGCCGCCGCTCGAGCCACCCGGCGTCACCTCTGGGTTCCACGGATTGAACGTCGGCCCGTAGAGGGTGCTGACCGTGTGCCAGCCGATCCCGAGGTCGGGGCAGTTCGTCCGCCCGATCGGAATGGCGCCTGCGCGACGCAACCTCGCCACGTGCGGGGCATCGTCGCGCGGCATCGCCTGCTGCATCGCGGGAACGCCCTGCGTCGTCGGCGAGCCGGCGAGGTCGATGTTCTCCTTCACCGTGAACGGCACCCCGTGCAACGGCCCGATTCGCGCCCCCTCCCCGACGGCGTCATCCGCGTTTCGAGCCGACCGCCGCGCTTCCTCGCCCAAGACGAGCACGACGGCCCGGACCGCATCGTTGACGTCGGCGATCCGCTCGAGATGGGCGTCGACCACCTCGAGGACCGTGACCTCGCGCACGCGGATCGCCGCCGCGATCTCGGTCGCGCCGAGTCGCCAGAGCTGGTCCGGGATGCCACTCATGAGCTTCGCGCCTTCCCTGCCTCCGTCGCCTCGGACAGCAGGAGCTCGGCCGATTCGACCAGTTCGCGGAGGTCCCGGACGAATCGCGCGGCGGGTCCGCCGTCGACGACCACGTGATCGAGGACCACCGAGATGTCGACGACCTCGCGGGGCTCGATCGCATCTCCCACGACCCTCGGCCGGCGGCTGATTCCCCCGACGATCATCTCGAGCGACATCACCGTCGGCGGCGAAATCGCAAGCCCCCCTCCGCCGCCGAACATGCCGACGCTCGTCACCGACACCGTGCCGATCCGCTGCCGGACGCGCACCGAGCGGGCCATGACCAGGTACATCAGGCTCGTCGCTCCGGGTATCGCCGCGAAGATCGGACCCCACCGTCGCAGCATCCGGCCCGGGGGTCCGGCGAAGGGCTCCCGCTTCGCGGCTCTCAGCTCGGCGCTGAGGTCCGCAACCGAGCGGGACTGCGCATCTCTCAGTACCCGAGGGAATGCGATCGGCCGCTGCGACGTCGGCACCTCGACGAGCACCGTGACATCCACGAACTCGTGCACGACGATCCGCCCGCGCCAATCGCGATAGCCGTGCACCTCCGGGTTCCGCCGGACGGCTCGTGCCAGGCACGCCACGAGATAGGCCGTCATCGAGAGCGGCTCCCGACCGGGCGCCGCGAGCAGCGCCCGCGCGGTGGTCACGTCCATCTCGAGCAGACCGGTCATCGGGGCGATCCGTCGCCCCGCGCGCAGGCCGGCGATCATGATCCGCCGAGCGGTCCCCGGGGGCCGCACGGACCAGTGCCTCCTCGACTCGGGCAGCGAGCCTCCGCCAACCTGCATTCATCGAGCATGGAGCGCGGGCACGCACCGCCGTGGAGTCGAAGGTCCTTTCGACGGATCGTCGCCCGCGCATCGCCAGTCCGGCCGAGGCAGGTCGACGCGATTCACCTCAGGCGCGCTCGACCGGCAACCACAGCTCGGTGGTCGCGCTGCTGAAGTCGGCGGCGCGTTCGAGCACGGCCACCATCGACGGGCCGGGCCGCAACCGCCAGGGGTTGGACGGGAACCAGTCGGAGGCGGTCGCCGCCCACGTGGCCTGCAGTTCGGCCGGGTACGCCCCTGACGTGCGGAAGACCGCCCACGCGCCGGCTGGGACCTCGATCGCGTCGAGGTCGCCGGGTACCGACGTTCCTGCGGCGACGGCGACACCGTGCAGGTACGTCAGCTCACTCCCCTCGGTGTAGTCCGGATCGACATCAGCGCTCACCTGCAGCAGTCCCGCCGGCTCGGTGTTGCTCAACTGCTTCAGGCGCAGGTGCTCCGCCTCCGGCAGCGACGCGAGGTGCGCCCGGATGTGCGGGTTGGGTCCGTGGTGAATGAGCGGCACGCGTGCGGTGTGGCCGACGAGCAGGAAGGCCGGTCGATCGGCGATGCGAGTGTCCATGGTGGTGTTCCCTTCAACGGTCAGGCGGAACCTGAGGTGTGGTTGAGTGCGAAGGGGGCCACCGTCTCGGCGCACGTCGCCGGGCGAGACGCCGTGCACCGCGCGGAACGCGCGGTTGAAGGCTTCGGTCGAGCCGTATCCGAAGCGCACCGCGATGCCCAGCAGATCGCCACCCGTGAGCACCTCGGATGCCGCGACCGTCATGCGCCGTCGTCGGATGTACTCGGACAGCGGCATGCCCGCGAGCGACGAGAACATCCGGCGCAGGTGGTACTCCGTCGTGCCGACGTCGCCTGCCAGATCGGCGAGGTCGAGCTCCTCGGTGAGGTGCTCCTCGACGAAGTCGACGAGTCGGTTCAACGCTGCGATCACGGCGGCCCTCCTTTCGGCATCCAGCCTGCTCATCGGCTCGGGCGCACACCCCACTATCGCGGTTCGATTCGGTCGGGTTCCACGGACGCCGTGACGCGTGCTCTCGCGGGGTTCCCTACGAGAGCGACAGCTCCCGACGCGCTAGTTTGGGGCCATCTCAAGGCAGAGGAGCGCCACATGGGCAAGGTGGTCATGTACGCCTCGGTGTCGGTGGACGGCTTCATCGCGGACGAGCACGACGAGCCCGGACCGCTGTTCGACTGGTTGACCAGCGGTGACGTCCCGTTGGACGAGAGCGGCGTGTTGACGGTGTCGCAGGCGTCGTTCGACTACGTCCGCCCGTACTGGGACCAGATCGGCGTGACGATCGCCGGCCGCCACGTCTTCGACCTCACGGACGGCTGGGACGGGACGCCTCCGAGCGGGATCGACCACGTGGTCGTCGTGACGCACCGGCCGCAGCCCGAGGGCTGGGACCCCGAGGCGCCGTTCCACTTCGTCGACGGCGTCGAGGCAGCCGTGGCCACGGCGCAGGAGCTCGCGGGTGACCGCATCGTCGAGGTCGCCGCCGGCGACGTCGGTGGGCAGGTGCTGGCCGCGGGCCTGGTCGACGAGGTGCGGATGGACGTCGTCCCCGTCGTGTTCGGGTCAGGCAAGCGCTACTTCGGGTCGGTCCACGCGCAGCACCTGTTGGAGGATCCCGACGTGGTGATCCAGGGCGACCGGGTGCTTCACCTGCGCTATCGGGTGCGCAGTACCTCGCATCGACCGGAAGCCGGTGAGCACGCCACGCAGTGAGCTCAGGATCGGAACTCGTCAGCGCGCCTGACCCGCATGGGCCCGGACCATGTCCTCCAAGGACCGCTGGTCCTGGATCGGGGTCGACCGTGGGTAGCTCGTCGTGAGGAAGTGCTGCGCGAAGGGGAAGCACGCCGCCGAGAAGGGCGACTCGGCCAGGAACTCCGTGCCGAACGTGTTCCGCTCGATGACGACCGAGTCCAGCGGCAGGTGCAGCGCCTGGCTCATCTCGCCGGGGTCGAACACCAGGCCGAACGGCTCCGACCCCGCGTGGGCGAGCCGTCCGCCGTAGTCGACGGACAGGTTGCCCTCGACCCACAACCGCTGGTCGAGGGGCCGCATGGCGCCGTCCGCCAGGCGAACTCTGAGCGCCAGGTCGTTCGGACGTTCCCGGCTTCGGACGTCGACGATCACTTCGCCGGCGTGCGAGGTCGTGACGAGCGCCCGGTCCGTGGTCGAGGCGGAGAAGCCCTGACCGGGGTCGTAGTTGATGGTGTTGGATTCGTAGTCGCAGATCACCCAGGTCAGCATCCCGGTTCGCAGGTTCTCCGCGATCAGGTACAGCTCGACGCGAGCGCCCCAGAAGACCGAGGCGTGGACGTTGAACGCGCCGAGGATCGCACAGGTGCGCGGAGCGTCGCCCTCGAACATCGAGGTCGCGACGAGGCGATAGCCCGACGGCAGCATCCGGTTCGCGGCGGCCTCGTCGCCGATCTCGTACGCCAGGAAAGTGCAGTACGGCTCCACGACGAACCCCATGTACTCCGGACCGCGGGCCTTCGAGACGATCCAGCGCTGTACCCGCAGCGGCAGCCGTGCGAGCATCTCGGCTCGTCCGTACAGCGCGGCGACGCCCTTGGGCGTGATCGAGTCCTCCGTGCTACCGATGAACCGTCGCAACTCCGACCGGGCGATCCGCGATTCCATGCCGCAACGCTAAGCGCCTGCGATCGACCGCGAATCGTCCAGATGATTGACGCTCCGCGGTCTTCCAGTTGCCTGGTCCGCGCGCCCTCGCGCATAGCGGGTTCAGGCGGCGCCACCCGAGCTCGTCGTCGTCAGTGCCGTCAGGCCGCGGGCCGCGCGCGGCACCGCCCCCGGAATGCCCCGCCGCGCCAGGCGTTGGAGCCCTGTATGAAGCGCATCGGTTTCCTCTCGTTCGGCCACTGGTCGAACTCGCCCGGCTCGCAGACGCGATCGGCGTCCGACGTGCTGCTGCAGTCGATCGACCTCGCGGTCGCGGCCGAGGAGGTCGGTGCCGACGGCGCCTACTTCCGGGTGCACCACTACGCGAACCAGCTCGCCAGCCCGTTCCCCCTCCTCGCGGCGGCCGGCGCGAAGACCAGTCGCATCGAGCTCGGCACGGGCGTGATCGACATGCGCTACGAGAACCCGCTGTACATGGCCGAGGACGCCGGCGCCGCCGACCTCATCGCGGGCGGCCGCCTGCAGCTGGGCATCTCGCGCGGGTCGCCCGAGCAGGTCATCGAGGGCTACCGCTACTTCGGCTACGAGGCGCCCGAGGGCTCCACCATGGCCGACGTCGCCCGGAACAACGCGACGGTCTTCCTGAAGGTCATCGACGGGGCGCGGTTCGCCGAGCCGAACCCGCGCCCGATGTTCCCGAACCCGCACCCAGGGCCGCTCGGCATCCAGCCGCAGTCGCCCGGCCTGCGCGACCGCATCTGGTGGGGCGCCGGCTCCGACTCGACCGCCGTGTGGGCGGCCGAGCAGGGCATGAACCTGATGAGTTCGACGCTCAAGGAGGATGAGTCGGGCGAGCCCTTCCACGTGCAGCAGCGCAAGCAGATCGAGGCGTTCCGCGCGGCCTGGGCCGAGGCAGGGCACGAGCGGGAGCCGCGGGTCTCGGTGAGCCGGTCGATCTTCGCCATCGTGAACGACCTCGACCGACGGTACTTCATCGGCGGTGGCGACCGGTCGGACCAGTTCGGTGTGATCGACGACTTCCGCGCCGTCTTCGGCCGCAGCTACGCCGCGGAACCCGATGTGCTCATCGAGCAGTTGCGCGAAGACGAGGCGATCGCCGCCGCCGACACCCTGCTGCTCACCGTGCCGAACCAGTTGGGCGTCGACTACAACGCGCACGTGCTCGAGTCGATCCTGACGCACGTCGCGCCTGCGCTGGGCTGGCGGTAGCGAGGGCTGGACCGGTCGGCGCGGAGCGTGCCGCCGCGGCGCCTACTCGCGGAAGTGCACCAGTTGCACTCCCCCATCCGCGATCGCCGAACGGATGGCGCTGCCGAGCTCTGCGCGGTCGGCAACGGTTCGACCCGTGGCACCGAAAGCATCCGCGAGCGCCGCCCAGTCGGGCTGCACCAGGTCGACTCCGATGGGCTGGATGCCGCGGTCGACCTCGTTCTGCCGGATCTCGGCATACCCGCCGTTGTCGACGCAGACGATGGTCAGGTCGAGCCGCTGCTCGACCGCGGTGACGAGCTCGTTGACCGCGAACATCAGCGCGCCGTCGCCGAGCACGGCCACCACGGGTCGATCAACCTGCGCGACGCGCGCGCCGATCGCGGCCGGGAGGCCGTATCCGAGCGTCGCGTACGTCGGCGTGTAGAGCAGCGAATGCGGGCGCGAGCATTCGAGCATGTTCGCCAGCGCCAGGTAGATGATCTGCGACGAGTCGCCGGCGACGATGACGTCGTCAGGCAGGGCCTCCGCGATCTGCTCGGCGAGCGCGACGGTGTCGGGTGCCGTCGAACGGATCTCGTCGGCGATCGCGTGGCGGGCCGTGGAGAGGTCGGGCGACGGTCGGCCCGGGGCGGGCAGCGTGGCCAGCAGCTCGGCGGTCACGGCAGCGCTGTCGCCCACGATCCCGACGGTCGCCTCGAGGTTCTTATCCAGCTGCGCCGGCGAGCGGTCGACCCGGATGACGCGGCCACCAGCTTGCAGCGACGGCGCCCAGAGCTCGGCTTCACCGAGCTTCGAGCCGAGCACGAGGAGCACGTCGGCCGCCTCGGCGACCGTGCGAGCCGCCGCGAGCCGCAGGTTCGAGCCCAGCGCGAGCGGATGGCGCTCATCGACGGTTCCCTTGCCGTTGAGCGTGGTCAGGACCGGCGCACCGAGCCGTTCGGCGAGCGCGGTGACCTCGGCGGTCGCGCGCGTCGCGCCACCACCCGCGATGACGACCGGCGACGACGCGGAGGCGAGCAGTTCGGCAGCCTGGTGGACCAGGCCCGCGTCGCCGCGGTCTGACGGCGGCGCCGGACGAGCCATCCGTGCGTCCGCCGGCACCTCGGCCGGCGACTCCAGGACGTCGAGGGGGATCTCGATATGCACGGGACGCGGCCGTCCGGTGCGGAACAGCTCGAACGCGTCGTGGACCGCGTCGACGGCCTCGGCGGCCGTCGTCACCCTGCGCGACCACTCGGCGATCGCCCCGACCATGGCCGAGGCGTCCTTCGTCTCATGCAGCGTCCCGACGTCGCGGAACTCCTCGCCGAGCGCGACGCCCGGGGAGAGCACGATGAGCGGCCGCGATTCGCAGAAGGCGGTGCCGATCGCACTCATCGCATTCTGCAGTCCCGGCCCCGACGTCGTGATGACGACGCCCGGCAGCCCGGTCTGCTGCGCCCAGCCGTCGGCGCCGTAGCCGGCGCCCTGCTCGTGCCGGTTGGTCACCGCGCGGATGCCGAGGTCGGCGAGCGGACGGTACAGCTCGAGGTTGTGCGTGCCCGGGATTCCGAAGATCGTCGTCACGCCGTAGGCGCGGATGGTCTCCAGCACGGCCCGGCCGGCGGTGTCGGCGTACGGTGCGGAGAGGTCGACCGGCGCATCCGTCATCGTCATGATCATCCCTTTCGTCAGGCCGCCCGGTGGCGCGGCTCCCCGCCGACCCAGGTCTGGAGCACGGCGATCTCGGCGATCCGCTCGGGCTCGACGGCGAGCGGATCGTCGGCGAGCACCGCGAAGTCCGCGTACTTGCCGACCTCGAGCGAGCCGAGGTCGTCCTCGCGCCCGAGCGAGACCGCACCCTCGTAGGTGTGCGCGCGCAGCGCCGCCAGTGCCGAGATCCGCAGGTCGTCGGATCCCAACTGGCGCCCGCGCCGCGTGACCCGGGTCACGGCGGTCTGGATCGCCTCGAGCGGGATCGGGTCGGCGACCGGGGCATCCGACGAGATGGTGATCGGTACGCCGGCCGCGGCGAACTCGCCGAGCGGATTGAACCGCTCGCCCGGGGTGCCGATGGCGTCCTCGACGCCCTCGCCCCAGTTGTAGTAGTGCTGCGGCTGGTTCACCGGGCGGATGCCGGCCACCGCCATCCTCCCGATCTGCTCGGGGGTCGGCAGCCCGCAGTGCTCGATCCGGTGCCGCGCGTCGTCGTCGGGCCGCTCCGCGAGTGCCGCCTCGACCGCCGAGACGACCATCTCGATCGCGGTCGGCGACTGGGCGTGCGTCGCGGTCTGCAGGCCGGCGCCGTGCGCCTTGCGGATCAGCTCGGCGTACTCGGCGGGCTCGTGGTAGAGCTGCCCGGTGCGGCACGGGTCCCCGACGTATCCGTCCGGGAAGTACGCGGTCCAGCCGCCGAGTGTGCCGTCGGCGTAGAGCTTGATGCCCGCGAAGCTCAGGTGCGCGTTGCCGAACTGCCCGACGAGCCCCATGTCGAGCGCGTCGTCCAGCAGGTGCGAGAGCAGGTACATCGACACGCGCAGCTCGAGCCGTCCGGCCTCCGCGAGCCGCAGGTACATGTCGAACTCGCGCCGCGACACCTGGGCATCGCCGATCGTCGTGACCCCGCCCGCGAGGAACCGCTGGGTCGCGACATCCAGCTGCCGCAGGTGCTCGTCGGGCTCGTCGGCGAGGTGGAAGTTCGGCCCGTGGTGGCCGATCTTCACGCCGTGCACCCCGGTCAGGATGTTGCACGCGGCATCCGACAGCTCACCCGTGAGCTCGCCGTCGGCGTCACGGAAGAACTCGCCGCCCTCCGGGTTCGGGGTGTCGCGGTCGACGCCGTTGATCTCGAGCGTGTACGAGTTCACCACGCCGCCGTGCCCCGACGCGTTCATGAGGTAGACCTGGCGGTCGGTCGCCACCTCATCGAGCTCGAAGCGGGTCGGATGCCGCTGCTCGACGAGATTGCGGTGCTCGTAGCCGTAGCCGCGCACCGGGCGCCCGTCGGGCAGCTCGGCCGCCGCGGCCTTCAGCAGCGCGATGATCTCGGGGATGCTCCCCGCCTTCGCCGGCCCGCAGTCGACCCACGTCATCATCTGCCCGTACATCAGCGGATGCGCGTGCGGGTCGATGAATCCGGGCACGACGACCGCGTCGCCGAGGTCGGTGCGCTCGGGCACCAGCCCGGCGGCTTGGGCCGCGGTCTCGCAGTCGGCCATGGAGCCGATCGCGAGGATGCGTCCGCGGTCGAGGAGCATCGCGGTCGCCGTGGTGGACGCTTGGTCGACGGTGTGGATGGCGCGGGCGATCACGATTCGCGGCGTGACCTGCGCCGGCCGGTCGAAGGCGGTGAGCTTCCTCATGCCGTGCGGGTCGCCGTCGTGTCGGTGCGGGCGTCGAACGATGCCGTGACCGGCGCCTCGTCGGAGTGCTGCGGGGCGAGCTTCGTGCAGATGCCGGCGAGGACGGCCATGCCCGTGAACATGGCGATGACCGACCAGATGCTGCCCGTCCAGGCGATGAGCATCGTGGCGAACCACGGCGAGAAGCCGGCCCAGATCGCGGCGCCGACGCCGTACGACAGCGCGATGGACGTGTAGCGCGCCTGCGGCCGGAACATCTGGGCGAGGAGCGCGGCGATCGGCGCGTAGGTCGCACTCATCGCGATGCGCACGAGCGAGGCGAGCAGGAAGATCAGCGGCTCGATCCGGCCCGGCAGCACCAGCATGAACGGGATGAAGGTGAGGACCGAGGTGACGAGTCCGAGGTACATGATGTTCTTGCGGCCCCACTTGTCGCCGAGCCAGGCGATCGGCAGCGTCACCACGAACTCGACGAACGAGGCGATCGTCATCGCGTCGAGGATGACCTGCGCGCTGAGCGAGATGGGCTCGCCGGTGGCGTAGGCGGTGGCGAACGTGGTGGCGAGGTAGTAGCCGCCGGTCGAGATCGGGAGCAGGCCGATGCCGAGCAGGATCGGCTTCCAGTTGTTCCGGAGCGCGAAGGCGAGCGGCATCGACTGCTTGCGGCCCTCGACCTTCTGCTCGAAGACCGGCGTCTCCTCGACGCGGTAGCGGACCCAGAGGCCGACGCCGATCAGCACGATCGAGAGCAGGAACGGGATGCGCCATCCGCCGTTGATGATGAAGTCGTCGCCGAAGCGCGTCATGATCGCGAACACGCCCGTGGCGAGCAGCGCGCCGGCCGGGTTGCCCAGCTGGGTGAAGCCGCCGTAGAAGGTCTTGGACTTCTCGGGCGCGTGCTCGACGCTCATGAGCACCGCGCCGCCCCACTCGCCGCCGACCGCGAGGCCCTGAAGCGCGCGAAGCAGGATCAGGAGGATGGGTGCCGCGAGGCCGATCGTCTCGTACGTCGGAAGCAGGCCGACCAGGACCGTGGCGATGCCCATGAGCAGCAGGGTGAGCACGAGCGAGAGCTTTCGGCCGAGCTTGTCGCCGATGTGGCCGAAGAGGATGCCACCGAAGGGCCGCACCACGAACGCCACGGCGAAGGTCGCGAACGCGGCCGCCGTCTCGGCGAGCGGGTCGCCGCTCGGGAAGAACAGGGGGCCGAAGACGAGGGCCGCCGCGGTGGCGTAGACGTAGAAGTCGTACCACTCGATGGTGGTGCCGACGAAGGCCGCGAACCCGGCACGCCTGGCCGATCTGTGCGATGTGGTCATGACCGCTCCTTTGCGGGTGGATGCTCCCGGGTCCAAGCGAATCGTGGACGCCGTTCGGGGATGGGCCGCCGACGAGCCGGCGACGCGTGAAGGCTATGACTCCGACGGATGGGCGGCAACTGCGGAACTCCAGCGGAGCGCGTCATCCGCTGGTGTTCTGCATCGCGCACGGCACATTTCGACACTTGGTGCGGACCCGGAAGGCGCTTACGCTGGTGATATGTCCACGGGGTTGCGCGTTCGAAGGAAACTCGGCGGATCGGCCCGAAGGTGGTGAGCTTCGACGCCGATCTCATCCGCGCGCTGCAGGATGACGGCCGCGCGAGCATCCACGACCTCGCACTCCGGCTCGGCCACTCGCGGGCCGCCGTCTCGTCGCGCCTCCGGGCGATGGTGAGGGATGGGACGGTTCGCGTTCTCGCGGCGGTCGATCCCGCGTTCCTGGGCCAGAACGTGCTCGCCCATGTGTCCATCCGAACGGATGGCACGACCGAGCCGGTCGCCGAGCACCTCCGCGGAGTCACCGAGACCGTGCTCGTCTCGGCGGTGGGCGGCGTCCACGACCTCGTCACCGAGATCCGGCTGGGCACCATGCCGGCGCTCCACGCCCTGCTCGCCGAGATCCGCGCGCTGCCGGGCGTCGTCGACATCAACACCCTGATCTACTCGAAGGTGATCAAGGGCTTCTTCGTGTCCGAGTACCGCGGCGGCGTCAGGATCGACGGGATCGACGCCGAGCTCATCGAGCACCTGCAGCGCGACGGTCGCGCGAGCTTCCGAGCACTCGGCGAAGCCGTGCGGCTCTCGCCGTCCGCGGTCGCGACGCGCGTCGAGCGGCTCATCTCGGGCGGCGTCATCAAGATCAGCGCCGTCGAGGCCCGTGGGCTCGCGCAACGGCAGCTCTCGCTCGGCGTCGGGCTGAACCTCTCCGGCAACGACGACGCGGTCATCGAGGCGATCCGCGGATGGCGCGGCATCGACTTCGCGGCCCGCACGCTCGGGCGGTTCGACCTCGTGATGACGCTCGTCGAGCCCTCCCCCGGAGCCCTCTACGAGGCGCTCGAGCGGATCCGCGCCCTGCCGGGCGTGAGCCACACCGAGTCGTGGTTCCATCTCGCGGTGCTGAAGGAGGACTACACCCGGACGCTGCGCGCGGCCGAGGTGATCACCGCGGGGCAGGCGTGAGCTGCATCACCGCGCCACCCACAGCGCGCGCCGTGTTCGTCGTCGTTCGCGAAGTCAGCGCAGGAAGGTCTCGGCCAATCCTTCCGGACCACCATGCCGGCGCCAAGATGCAGCGATCACGCGGTAGGCACGCTCGCCGGCATCCCTGCACACATCACGCACCTCGGGATCCCGCACGACCTCGCCGCACGCCTTGCGCACGGCCGGTCGTCGGAGCAGGACAGCGGCCGAGACCGCCGCTGCAGCCCCGAGGGGGAACAGCATCAGCCAGGGGTTGCTGCCGTTGCGAGTGCGGGCGTCGAACTGCGGCTCGCTCGAATTCGCCCCGGACGAAGGCGTCTCCTGCTCGGACCGCTCCGACCACGTCGGCAGTGCACTCATCGTCATGATGATCTCCCTATAGAGTGGGCTCGTGCGGATGCTAAGTTAGCCCCACATTAGCCTGAGTATAGGCACGAAGTTAGGGTAGGTGTCAAGAGTGGCGACCGAGCGCGCAGTTCCGGAACCCCGTCTGACCGCTCAGGCATCGGTCCTGAAGGCGTGGGGGCGGGAGTGGCGACGCGCCAACGGCAAGGGCCAGCAGGAGCTGGGGCGAATCGCCGGATACGGAAGCGACGAGAGCCCGAAGAGCGCCGCCGTCGCGATCTCCCGCATCGAGTCCGGAAAGACGAACCCGACCGGTCGGTACCGCCAACGTCTCTTGGACGCGCTCGGGCACACGGAGGCCGAACTCGAGGAGGAGACGGAGCGAGCGCTCGCGGCGCTCTCGCGCCCCGGCGTCCTCGCCCGTGCCATGGCCGGGCCGATCTACATCGAGAACGAGGCGAGGCGAGCACAGATCATCGCCTCGTCGAACCTGCTCACCGAACGTGTCACGTTCCAGATCCGCAACTCCGAGCGCACGCTGGAGCGAGCGCGCGATGGATTTGTGCTCCCGTTCCTCGAGACCGCCGCGAGAATCGATTGGCGACTGCGGCTCGATACCCAGGATGCCGGGGCGACCGACGAGACGGCTGGATCCCTCGAGGGCGAGATCAGGGAGCACAGGGCGCAGACGGAGGTCAGCATCCTGAAGGCGATGGCCGAGCGCGCGAACGTCGCGGGCGCCGGGGGCGGGCCGGGTCCAGGAACCGCGGCCGGTGTGTTCGCCGCCCTCTCAGCTGCCGGGACCGCATCGACCGGGACTGCGATCGCCTCGCTCTCCGGCGCGGCTGCCTCCAGCACGACGCTCGCTTGGCTGGGAAGTGGTTCGCTCGCAGCCGGTCGCATGGGCGTAGCGGGCGGCGCGGCGGTCCTGAGCGGCATCGTCGCCTTGCCCGCGCTTCTGGCCATCGGTGGAGTGCTCGTCTGGAAGGGCCGGAAGCTCCGCAAGGAAGCCGAAGCAGAAGCCGAGAAGCTCGATGCCGCGCAGCAGGCGCTGGAGGACATGCAGGACGCCCTCCCGCGCGCGGAGAGGTGGAACGAAGCCCAGCAAGCCATCATCCAGCGCGCTGAGCTGCTCGGACGCACCATCCGATCCCGCTACGCGGAGGCACCTCCGTTCGTCCCAGCAGCCGGGCATGACGCGAGCCGTCGGATCGAGTGGGACGCGCTTTCCCCCGAGGCTCAGCAGGCACTCGAGATCGAGCTCAAGCTGGTCGGCATCATTCTCGACACCCAGGCGCTGCCGGTCTGGCTGGGTGTGACGAGCGTCAGTGAGCCCGACCTCACGGCTTCCCAGGAGAAGACCGCGACCGTGTCAGAAGAGTGGATCGACGAGAGTCTGACACTCGCTCAGTCCGACCTCGACGACCATGAAGGACGGGTCCGGAGCCTCCTGGCCCAAGACTCGCCGAACTAGCGGACCTCGTCGGAGCGAATCGCCTGCTCGATGAGCGACCGCACCTCGGGAACGAGCTCGTCGACCGGCCCCTCGACGGGCAGCCCCGGCGCAACGACGTTGATCGGCAAAGCGGCGACAGCGGATGCCGCGGCGCCGAGCTCTGCGCGCCATCCGCTGATCTGCTCCGCCGACGCCACGTACACGATCCGCCCGAGCCCGACCCACGCGTGCGCCGCCGAGCACATCGGGCAGTGCTCCCCCGACGTGTACACCGTCGCCGCCGCCCGCTCGTCGGCGGTCAGGTTCGCCGCCGCCCAGCGCGCGATCTCGAACTCCGGATGCCGCGTGGCATCCCCCGTCGTCACCTCGCGGTTGCGGTCCTCGAACCGCACCGTGCCGGACGCGTCGACGAGCACCGACCCGAACGGACCGTCGCCGGCATCGAGTGCTTCGCGCGCGAGCTCGACGGCCCGGCGCAGGTGGACGAGGTCGGCCTCGGAGATCGTCATGCGTCCAAGCTAGGCGCGTGCCCGCGCAGATGGCACCCCCGTCCATAGGATGTCCCGGTGCCTCTCTTCGACCACATCGGCATCACCGTCGACGACCTCCCCCGCTCGATCGCCCAGTTCGACCCGGTGATGCAGGCACTCGGCTGCACCCGGCAGGACGCCGACAACGGCGTGTCCTGGTACCTCGGCGAGGAGGAGCTGATCCTCTTCCCCGCCCGCGAGCCGGGCACCGGCCCGCACCGCCACGGCCAGGTCGGATGGCAGCACCTCGCCTTCCCCGTCGACTCGCGCGCCGAGGTCGATCGCCTTCATGCGATCGCGATGGATGCCGGGTGGACGGCCGTGAGCGGGCCGAAGCCGTTCCCGCGCTTCAACGACCGCTACTACGCATCCTTCGTCGAGGACGAGAACGGCATCCGCCTCGAGTTCATGTACAACCCGCCGCGGCAGCAGCCACTTGCCGCGGGATGATCAGACGTGCACGACCTCGATATCGCCCCAGGCGGGCGATGCCGCAGGAGAAGTTGGCGCGTACGCGAAGCGTTCGACGCGCCTCGATCAGTGGCGGCATGGCGCGCGAAGTCAACGTGGTGATGCCGTCGTCCGAACCGCCGCTGCTGAGCACGGGTGCCGAGGCGAGCCCGCCTCAGCGATCGACCCGCGCCTCCAGCAGGCGCCGCTCGGCGTCGTTCGCCGTGAGTTGCAGGGCGCACAGGTCCTCGGCCATCGCCTCGTCCCGACGGCCCAGGTGCCGAAGCATCCGCGCGCGCACGGCGTGCCAGAGGTGATATCCCGTGAGGGCGCGTCCGAGCGCATCAACCTCGTCCAGTGCCGCCTGCGGTCCGTCGACCTCAGCGAGCGCCACCGCGCGGTTCAGCCGTACGACCGGCGAGCGGTCGTACGCCAGCAGCATGTCGTAGAGCGTGAGCACCTGGAGCCAGTCGGTGTCGCCGCCGTCGCGCGTATCGGAGTGGCATGCGGCGATCGCCGCGTGCAACTGCCATCGCCCCGGGCGTCGTAGCATCGCCGCCTTCTCGAGCACTGCCTGTGCCTCGGCGATCAGTCGGCGATCCCACCGCGCCCGGTCCTGATCGGCGAGCAGGACGAGCTCTCCATCGACGGCGCGTGCCCCTTCGCGTGCTCGATGGAACAGCAGCAGTGCGAGCAGTCCCTGCGCCTCCGCCTCGCGCGGCAGTTGGTGTGCGACGACGCGCGCGAGCCACAGGGCGTCGTCGGCGAGGTCGCGGTCCGCGGCCGCGTCTCCGCCTGCGACCAGGTGGGCCTCGCTGTACATCACGGAGACGACGGTCAGGACGATATCCAGGCGCGCGGCCCGCTCGGATCCCTCGGGGATCCGCAGGGGGATGCCGGTGGCACCGATCTTCCGCTTGGCCCGCACGATCCGCTGCGCGACTGTCGATTCCGGGGCCAGGGTGGCTCGCGCGATCTGCGCGGTCGTGAGGCCGCAGATCGCACGGAGCGTCAGAGCGAGCTGCGCGTCCGGGGAGATAGCGGGGTGACAGCAGCCGAACAGGAGCGGCAGTCGCTCGTCGGGCTCGCCGGTGAGCGGTGCAGCCTCGGCTGGATCGGCGAGCAGGGCCAACTTCTCGCGGTACCGCTTCTCGCGCCGCAAGCGGTCGAGGGCGTTGTGGCGGGCCGCCTGCGTCAGCCAACCCCCGGGATTGGGGGGCACCCCGCGCGTTCGCCACTGGCGCACGGCCTCCTCGATCGCCTCGGCGACCGACTCCTCTGCAAGGTCGAGGCTCCCGAGCCATCCCGTGAGCGCCGCGACGATCCGCGCGGACTCCTCGCGGATCACCCTCGCGAGGAGTTGATCGGATGCCGCGGCGTGGGCCTGGCCTGACTCCGCTGCCGCGGGATCCGTTTCGTTCACGGCTCGATGCGGCTCTAGTAGACGACGATCGGGTGGATCTCGACCGCAACGCCGGGCAGCGCGAGCAGCGGCCATGTCTTGACGATGGCGATCGCCGCGTCGAGGTCGGGCACGTCGATCACCTGGAATCCGCCGATGACCTCCCTCGCCTCCGAGAACGGCCCGTCGGCCACGACCGGCTCTTCGCCGCCGTACCTGACCGTGGTCGCGGTGGTGACCGGCTGCAGTTGGGCGCCGGACTCGGTCATCACCTCGCTGTGCATGCCGAACCAGTCGTAGGTGCGGCGATAGGCCTGCTCGACGTGCTCAGGCGACGCCGCTGCGTCGAGTTCGGGCGTGGTTGTGAACATGATGACGTACTTCACGGTCGTGTCCTTCCGTCATGGGAACGGTTTCACCCCTACAGCGAACGGGCAAGCCCGAATTCGACACGAACCGCTTCGGAGAGATTCTCCTTGGCCCGGGTGAACCGTGCCGGCATCGAAGGCGGGGACATCAGAAAGGCCTGGGCTGCGACGTCGAGGTCTACCGCGACGCGCACCGTGGCGGAAGCACGCGGGCCCGCTCGGGGCGGTGGGCCTGCACCAGCGCGGCAGCGACCGCGTCCGCCTGCATGGCGGACGCGGTCGGCTCGTCGCGGGGAGCGATCAGAACGGGTTCGTCGACGGGTCCACGATCGGGCGAACCTCGACGCCGCCGCCGGAGGCCGGGCACAGCTTGCCGATCTCGACGGCGTGGTCGAGGTCGCGCGCCTCGACGACGTAGTAGCCGAGGAGGGCCTCCTTGCTCTGGACGAACGGCCCGTCCGTCACCGTGCCGCCGCCCGTGATCGTGGTCGCCGTCGTCACGGGCGCGAGAGCTCCCCCGCCAGTCAGGGACCCACCCAGCTCGGAGACCTGCTTGGTGAACGTGTTGTGCGCGTCGACCACCGCGGCCCACCCCTCGAGCGGCATGGTCTCGTAGAAGGCCGGGTCTTCGAAGATGAGGATCGCATACTGTGACATGGAAGTGCCTCCTGCACTGGGTCGCGGGCCGGCCTGTCCGGCTCCGTCAAAGTGACAGCGAACACCCGGCCGCCAAATCGACAATCAGGCCGTAACTCGTTTCGGGCGAATCCCACCCCGGGCTGTCGGGGCACAGTCGGGGGCAGCAAGTTCCTGAACGCCGTCGAGTGGTGGACGCGCGAGCCGAGACTGCGGAAAACGGTGCACTCCCGTGCGGCAGGAGTCTCGGGTGCGGAAACCGACAAACTCACATCTTCGACACAGCCGCCCGCAAGCCGGTCGGCTGCCGTGCGCGAAGAGTGAAGTGTTGATCTCAGGGATGCGATCACGCCGCGCGTCTACAACGCCCTGGCGCGTGCAATCACCTTGTCGGGGTCCGGCTTGCGGGATCTATGCATCCACGTGGCGGTCGGTCGATCAGCGCTGGCATCCACGAACTGGAAGCGATAGCTTGCGGCCATGACCATGCGATGGGGCCAGGTATTGCGTGCTTCCCTGCCGACCCCGGCCGGGGCTTGCGCGATCGGGACGTCGACGGGTGGATCCTGATGACACTCACGCTCCTGCCTGGGGAGTCAATCGGTCTCACGACCAAGGCAAATGCGATTGTCGTGCCGAGCGAGTACGGATTGTCGCGATTCGCGACAGATCAACTCCTCGGCGTTGTCGGCATGGCGAATCGTGAGTCGATCGGCGGTCACCTGCACGTCACCAACATGCGCTTGGCGTTCGAGGCGCATGCCCTCAACCGCCTTAAGGGTGTCTTGTCGGTTCCAATTCCCGCGATCACCGCCGCAGCGAAGTATCGGTCGGGGCTCGCAGTCGGGGTCGAAATTGAAACGGCCGCGGCGCGACTTCAGTTCGTGAGCTGGTCAGCCGAAAGAGTGCTCGCCACTCTCGCCAAGGCTCGACGAGAGTTCGGCGCTAACGAGCAGGCTGCGCTTGCTTCTGTCGGCCGGGCTATCGAAGACATGCGCGTGCGCCCCAATGTCGAGGCCGCGAACATCCTCGCGACGGTGGGAATCGAGCTCTCAGGCGGGATGCCCTCGTGGGTTGAGGCCCTGAGCCTGATCGAGTGGCGAAGTTCGGCACGCCCCCCGGTGCGCGCTGAGGATCCCGACCAAGCTCCGGAACGTTGACACTTCGGTGGCTGCAGAGCCACCGAACAGTTGCACGAATGCCCCCCAGGTGTACGGCGGCCCGTGAACGGTCCGCGCCTGATACGCGCCAACGGACCGCCTATGCGCCAGGGCCGGTGCGTCAGCACCATGCGGGCACGTCTCGCAGAATGACCCGCCCGCGTCAATCTCGCACTGCGGGGCCTCACCTGGAACGCATCCTGAGGCCGGCCGGGAGCGACCCGTCGACGATCAGCCTGGGTAAAGGCGCGCCGGAAGGCACGCCTCGATGCGGGCGATGGTCCGCAGATCCGGCCAGGAATCGCCCGCGAGAACGTGCCGAAGGGTGCCCTCGTCCACGCCCACGTCCCGAGCGACCGATCCGGACGCTGTCAGGAGATTCGGCTTCTCCCGAGGTCCGCGCCGTCTCAGACCGCCTCACAGCGAGCCTGCGTGAATCCCAGCATTCCCATGGCTCAAGTACCTCGATCAGGGTCAGGAACTCTGAATCGGGTCAACTTCGATGTATCCGTGGGTCAGCTACCGTGACGTCTCACACCAATGCTCAGAAGTCCCAGTCCTCGTCTTCCGTCACGACCGCTTTGCCGATCACGTACGACGAGCCCGATCCCGAGAAGAAGTCGTGGTTCTCGTCGGCGTTCGGCGAGAGGGCCGCGAGGATCGCGGGGTTCACGTCGGTGACGGTCTTCGGGAACATCGGCTCGTAGCCGAGGTTCATGAGGGCCTTGTTGGCGTTGTAATGCAGGAACTTCTTGACGTCTTCGGTGAGGCCGACGCCGTCGTAGAGGTCCTGGGTGTACTGCACCTCGTTGTCGTAGAGCTCGTAGAGCAGCGAGAACGTGTAGTCCTTCAGCTCGTCGCGCTCGGCCTGGGAGATCCGCTCGAGGCCCTTCTGGAACTTGTAGCCGATGTAGTACCCGTGCACGGCCTCGTCGCGGATGATGAGGCGGATCAGGTCGGCCGTGTTCGTGAGCTTCGCCCGCGACGACCAGTGCATGGGCAGGTAGAAGCCGGAGTAGAACAGGAACGATTCGAGCAGCGTCGAAGCGACCTTGCGCTTCAGCGGCGAGTCGCCCTGGTAGTACTCCATGACGATTGCGGCCTTCTTCTGCAGGTTCGGGTTCTCGACCGACCAGCGGAAGGCGTCGTCGATGTCCTTCGTCGAGCACAGCGTCGAGAAGATCGACGAGTAGCTCTTCGCGTGCACCGACTCCATGAACGCGATGTTCGTGTACACCGCCTCCTCGTGCGGGGTGATCGCGTCGGGGATGAGCGACACCGCACCGACTGTGCCCTGGATCGTGTCGAGCAGCGTCAGGCCCGTGAACACCCGCATCGTGAGCTGCTGCTCCTCGGGCGTGAGCGTGTTCCACGACTGGATGTCGTTCGACAGCGGCACCTTCTCCGGCAGCCAGAAGTTGTTCACCAGGCGGTTCCAGACCTCGAGGTCCTTGTCGTCCTGGATGCGGTTCCAGTTGATCGCGTTGACGTGGTCGACCAGCTTGACCTTGCCCTGGTGGGCGGGGTCGTTCGTCGCCGAGTTGACCGGGTCGGTGAGGGTCATGTCAGTTCCTTCTGAAGCGGATGTCGCGAACGGATGTGGATGCCGGGGATCAGAGCGCGCAGCTGACGCACATCTCGAGCTCCGTGCCCTCGAGGGCCATCTGGCGAAGCCGGATGTAGTAGATGGTCTTGATGCCCTTCTTCCACGCGTAGATCTGCGCGCGGTTGATGTCGCGGGTCGTCGCGGTGTCCTTGAAGAAGAGGGTGAGCGAGAGGCCCTGGTCGACGTGCTGCGTCGCCGCAGCGTACGTGTCGATGACCTTCTCGTAGCCGATCTCGTACGCGTCCTGGTAGTACTCGAGGTTGTCGTTCGTCATGAACGCCGCCGGGTAGTAGACGCGACCGAGCTTGCCTTCCTTGCGGATCTCGATCTTCGACGCGATCGGGTGGATCGACGCCGTCGAGTTGTTGATGTACGAGATCGAGCCGGTCGGCGGCACTGCCTGCAGGTTCTGGTTGTAGATGCCGTGCTTCTGGATCGACTCCTTCAGCTCCTGCCAGTCGTGCTGCGTCGGGATGTGCACGCCGGCGTCGGCGAAGAGCTCGATCACCTTCGGGGTCGAGGGCACCCACGCGGCATCCGTGTACTTGTCGAAGAACTCGCCCGACGCGTACTTCGAATCCCAGAAGCCGTCGAACACCTCGCCGCGCTCGATCGCGATGTTGTTCGACGCCTTCAGCGCGTGGAACAGCACCGTGTAGAAGTAGATGTTCGTGAAGTCGACGCCCTCGTCGCTGCCGTAGAAGATGCGCTCGCGGGCGAGGTAGCCGTGCAGGTTCATCTGGCCGAGGCCGATGGCGTGCGACTTGTCGTTGCCGTCTTCGATGGAACGCACCGACGCGATGTGCGACATGTTCGACACGGCGGTGAGGCCACGGATGGCGGTCTCGACCGTCTTGCCGAAGTCCGGCGAGTCCATGGTGTGCGCGATGTTCAGCGATCCCAGGTTGCAGGAGATGTCCTTGCCGATCTGGTTGTAGCTGAGGTCTTCGTTGTAGGTCGTCGGGGTGTTGACCTGCAGGATCTCCGAGCACAGGTTCGACATGTTGATGCGGCCCTTGATCGGGTTGGCCTTGTTCACCGTGTCTTCGAACACGATGTACGGGTAGCCCGACTCGAACTGGATCTCGGCGATCGTCTGGAAGAAGTCGCGCGCGTTGATCTTCGTCTTCTTGATGCGCGGGTCGTCGACCATGGCGCGGTAGTTCTCGGTGAGCGGCACGTCGCCGAACGGCTTGCCGTACACGCGCTCGACGTCGTACGGCGAGAACAGGTACATGTCCTCGTTGTTCTTCGCGAGCTCGAACGTGATGTCGGGGATGACGACACCGAGCGACAGCGTCTTGATGCGGATCTTCTCGTCGGCGTTCTCGCGCTTGGTGTCGAGGAACCGCATGATGTCGGGGTGGTGCGCCGAGAGGTACACCGCGCCGGCGCCCTGGCGCGCGCCGAGCTGGTTGGCGTAGCTGAACGAGTCCTCGAGCAGCTTCATGACCGGGATGATGCCGCTGGACTGGTTCTCGATCTGCTTGATCGGCGCACCCGACTCGCGGATGTTCGAGAGCAGCAGCGCCACGCCGCCGCCGCGCTTCGACAGCTGCAGCGACGAGTTGATGCCGCGCGAGATCGACTCCATGTTGTCTTCGATGCGGAGCAGGAAGCACGAGACGAGCTCGCCGCGCTGCGCCTTGCCCGTGTTGAGGAACGTGGGCGTCGCCGGCTGGAAGCGGCCGCCGATGATCTCCTCGACGAGGTCGATCGCGAGCTGCTCGTCGCCCTGCGCGAGGCCGAGCGCGGTCATCACGACGCGGTCTTCGAAGCGCTCGAGGTACCGCTTGCCGTCGAAGGTCTTCAGCGTGTAGCTCGTGTAGTACTTGAACGCGCCGAGGAACGTCTCGAAGCGGAACTTCTTCGAGTACGCCAGGTCGTTGAGCTTCTGGATGAACTCGAACGAGTACATCTCGAGCACCTCGGGCTCGTAGTACTCCTTCTCGACGAGGTAGTCGAGGCGCTCCTTCAGCGAGTGGAAGAAGACCGTGTTCTGGTTGACGTGCTGCAGGAAGTACTCCCGCGCCGCCTCCCGGTCCTTCTCGAACTGGATCTTCCCGTCCGGCCCGTACAGGTTCAGCATCGCGTTGAGGGCGTGGTAATCCATGCCCGCGTTGCTGCTGCGCGGTGCGTCGATGACGCTCACGCCACTGTCGCTTCCGGATGCTGCTGCGTTGACCAAAATGCGTCCAATCCCTCGTCGACGGCGCGAACGTCGTCGGGTGTTCCGAATACTTCGAAGCGATACAGGTGCGGCACGCCGGTCTTCCCGGCGATGATGTCGCCGGCGAGGCCGTAGGCCGTACCGAAGTTGGTGTTGCCGGCGGCGATGACGCCGCGGATGAGCGCGCGGTTGCGCGGATCGTTCAAGAACCTGATGACCTGTTTCGGCACGGCGCCCTTGCCGTCGCCTCCGCCGTAGGTCGGGACGACGAGCACGTACGGCTCGTCGGCGACGAGCGGGGCATCGCTCGCGTGGAGCGGGATGCGCGCCGCCGGTCGCCCGAGCTTCTCGATGAAGCGGGCGGTGTTGCCCGACACGCTCGAGAAGTAGATCAGGTTCGTCATGGTTGCTCCTGGTGCTGCATCACGACCCCCCGGTCGTCAGCTGCCGGGAGCGTTACGCCAGCCGCGTGGCCAGCTCGTCGATCTTGTCGGGGCGGAAGCCCGACCAGTGGTCTTCGTCGGTGATGACGACCGGGGCCTGCAGGTAGCCGAGCTCCTTGACCGCGGCGAGCGCGGTCTCGTCCTGCGACAGGTCGAGCACCTCGTACTCGATGCCCTTGCTGTCGAGGGCGCGGTACGTGGCGTTGCACTGCACGCACGAAGGCTTCGTGTAGACCGTGACCGTCATCTCTGTGACCCCTCTTTCCATGGCTCCCGAGGAGCCGATTCCCCCGTGTTGCTTCGGTCCTTCGATACTACATCTAGTGGCTGAGCAAATGCACGACCACAAGATGATGTAGTTACATTCGTGTAGTTTTCCACCGGGTTCTCCCCAGCCTGTGCACAACCCGCACGGCCCCTGACCTGCGGATTCTCGCGGGTGCCCGACACGTTCTCCACAGGCCCGCTCGTTCGAGCGGATTCCGCCTGTGGAGGGATTCCGGGCGTGTCGTCGGCGTGTCGAGCTCCCCCGACATCTGGGCCCCCTCGCCCCGCCGACCCCAACATGTGGTGTTGTGGCAGCAATGCTTCCACCACCCACCGACATTCCGGTGACGGATGCCACGGCGCGTCGCGCCCAGCCCGTGGCATCCGCCCCCCACTTCGCGGGCCGCCGCCGCCCTACCGTTCTCTGCGCCCGCGGGTGAGACTGGAGGCGATGCCCCTTCCACTGCCGCGAACCCGTCGCGCCCGGCTCATCGCCGGCGGCGCCGCCGTCACCGTGCTCGTGGGCGGGCTCGCCATCGGCGCGCAGGCTGCAACGGCCGCGGCATCCACCGACCTCGACGCGGCGCTGTCGACGGCCGCCACGACGGTCGCCGACGCGCGCGACCGCTACGACGCGCTCATCGCCGAGCAGGAGGCAGCGAACGAACGACTCGAGACGACCGAGACGACCGTGCTCGACCAGTCGAGCCGCGACACGCTCGCCGCGGCGCTCGACGAGACCGAGCAGCGCAGCGTCGCCGCGCGCGCCGAGATCGAAGCCGCCGAGACCGTGCTCGAGCAGGGCGAGGGCGTCGACCCGTCGATCTTCGCGTTCGGTGCGCCGCAGCGCGACGCCGCCGCCGATGTCGAGGCGCTCGAGTTCGACGACCTCGACCGGTTCGAGGAGAGCGTCGCCGCCCTCGACGCGCCCGTCGAGGAACTGGCCGCCGCGGTCGCCGCGTGGGACGAGCGCCAGGCGCTCATCGCGAGCGCGAGCTACGCCAACCACGTCTGGGCGAGCGGCTGGTACCCCGAGCTCGACGCGTGCAAGGGGTCCGTCGACCTCACCGCGCGCTACGACGACGTGCCGACCATCGCCGAGCACTGGTCGTGCGGCGGCAAGGACTTCCCCGACGACCCGGGCACCGTCATCCGCCTCACCGGGGTGCACGAGGGCGTCTACCGGGTCGAGGGCATCGTGAAGATGCTCGACCAGGACACGGCGACGTCGAACGACCTGCCCCGCGGATACGACCTCATCTACCAGACGTGCCAGAACGGGCAGTCGTCGTCGATGTCGATCACGGCGCTCACCAAGATCGGCTGAGCGTCTCCTCCGCCCCCTATCGCGCGCGGTCGCACGGCGGCTAGCCTGACGACGAGCCCGATGCCCGCAGACCCGAGCCTGCGAAAGAGGACCAATGTCGCACAGCCACACCGTGATCTCGCACGACGGCGCCGCGATCGCCTACGACCGCGAGGGCAGCGGCCCGCCCGTGGTGCTCGTCGGCGGCGCGTTCCAGTTCCGCGCCTTCGACCCGACGACGAAGCGGATGGCGACGCTGCTCGCCGAACGCGGGTACACCGTGGTCAACTACGACCGGCGCGGCCGCGGTGAGAGCGCCCACGACGCGCCGATGGACCTGCACCACAACCTCGCCGACCTGCGCGCCATCGTGTCGGAGCTGCAGCGCACCCACGAACTCGGCGAGGGCGTCGCCCTCTTCGGCAACTCGTCGGGTGGGGCGATCGCGCTCGCGGCCGCGGCATCCGGACTGCCCGTCACCGCGATCGTCGTCTTCGAGGTGCCGATCGGCGCCGAGGAGGGCTCCGAGGGGGCCGAGTTCCTCGCGGGCATCCGCGAACGCATCGCCGGCGACGACCCCGACGCGGTCGTCGAGTACTTCATGAAGGACATGCCGCCCGAGTGGATGGAGCAGGCCAAGTCGACCCCGTCCTGGCCGCTCATGGTGCGCATCGGCCCGAGCCTCGAAGCGGATGCCGAGTCCCTCGCCTGGGCGCAGTCGGCGCCGCACGCCGAGCTGTTCGGTGCCGTCGAGGCGCCGACGCTCGTGCTCGTCGGCGAGGAGACGCTCGACGAGATGACCCCGGCGGCCGACGCGATCACGGCGGCGCTGCCGAACGCCGAGCGTCGCGCCATCCCCGCGGTGCAGCACTCCTGGCAGCCCGACGACATGGCCGCGACCATCGCGGACTTCCTCGACGCGCACGTTCCCCGCTGACGCGGGCCCCTCGGCCCTTCTCTCGCCGAGTGTTACCGTTCGCGCCGAGTGTGGCCGTTGCAGCGGTATCACTCGCCGCGAACGGCAACACTCGGCGCGGCGCGGCGCGAACGCCGCGAGGGGCGCCGCCCGCCGAAGCGGACGACGCCCCACCGGGAGAGCGGATGACGCGGCTCAGCCGATCGCGCAGGGCCCGCCGTTCAGCGTGAACGCGTCGGGCTCCTCGTTGCCACCCCCGTTCACGCGTCCGTTGAACCCGACCTCGATGCTCGAGCCCGGCTCGATGCGGCCGTTCCACGGCAGGTTCGACGCCGTCACCGAGGCGCCGTCTTGCGACCAGAACGCGTCACGGCCGTTCTTCACCGTCTGCGAACCGTCGAAGTCGAACCCGAGCTCCCACCCGTCGATCGGCTCGTCGCCGATGTTCGAGATGGTGAGCGTCGCGTCGAACGCCTTCTTCGAGCTGCCCTCGATCACGTAGTCCACCTCGCACGTCGGGACGTACTCGCTGAGGGTGAGGAAGGTGATCGAGTACGCCGGGAAGTCGTACGTGAACTCGTTCGCGCCGCCGTCCCATGACCGCTCGACCGGCACGAGGTGCTCCGGCTCGGCCTTGCTGTTCACGTCACCCGGCGCGCCGACCATCTCGGTTACCGCGACCTCGTCGGCCACCTGCATGCCGCCGGTCACCGACACCGCCGTGCGCGCGGTCGCGCCCGTCGGGTTCACGACCTTCAGCACGGTGGCGCCGGTCTCCTCGTCGTGCGTGACGACCTGGTAGAGGCCCTTCGCGCTCGGCTCGGTGTAGCTGAGCTGCAGCTCGCCATCCAGGTACAGCGAGATGGTCGAGCCATCCACGACGACCTTGACCGTGTAGTCGCGCCCGGTCTCGATCGAGTGACCCTCGACCGCGGCGACCTCGTTGGCCGAACCGCCCGACGCGTTCTGGAGCACCGAGCGGGTGTTGTTCCAACCGCCGAGGTTCCACCAGTAGTAGTCGTTCGCGCCGCCAGCCGCGAAGCCGATGAGGAAGCCCTCGGACCCGGCGACCTTGCGGGCGTCGAGCTCGAGCGTGTAGTTCGACCAGTCCTGCGCATACGCGTCGGGCATGAGCGCCCGGGCATCGTTCACCGAGGTGGACGACTGCACGTACTCGCCGCTCTGCGCCGCCCACGTGCCCGCCACCGGCGACCAGTCGGACCCGGCGTCGAACGACTGCGAGTACAGCTCGTCACCGGTCGCGTTGGAGGTCACCCGGACGTCGTCGTACGCCGCGCTCGTCGACCACGTGGAGAGGAACACCCCGCCGTCGAGGTCGCTCGCGGCATCCGCCTCGCTGTGGGTCGACGGGACCACCTCGTCGCCGACGTTCGTCATGAACATCTGCTGCGTGTAGTAGTTCACCGACCCCCACGACTCGTCGTTGTCGAACCACATCATGTCGGGCGCCCACTGCACGTGGTCCTCGTTGGCGAACATCGGCGCGTACGAGGCGAGCTCGACGAGGTCGGAGTTGCGCTCCAGGCCCGTCATGTACGCCGCCTCGGCGAGCGCGTTGCCGAACGTATTGCCGCGCGAGGCGTACTCGCCCAGGAACACGTGCGGGCCCTCGCGCTCGTACGCGTCGTACCGCTCCGTGTTCTGAAGGAACCAGGCCGGGTCGTTGTAGTAGTGCTCGTCGACCATGTCGACGCCCTGCGCCCGGTTGAACTCCCAGAGCTCGTCGAAGCGAGCGCCGGCGTCATCCGGCCCCGAGTTCGAGATGATCGTGATCTCGGGGTACGCCGCCTCGATCGCGTCGCGGAACGCCGGGAAGTTCGCCTCGAACGTGCGCGTGTTCTCCTCGTTGCCGAGGCCGATGTAGCGCAGGTCGAACGGCTCCGGGTGTCCGAGTTCGGCGCGCTTCGCGCCCCACTCGGTCGTCTCGGCGTCGCCCGTCGCGAACTCGATGAGGTCGACCGTGTCCTGCACCCAGCGCGCGATGCGGGCGTCGTCCGTCATCTCCGGGATGCGGCTGCCGCAGCCGTTCGCGCCGACCGACACCACCGGGAGCGGCGTCGCGTCGAGGTCCTCGGCCCACATCAGGTACTCGAGGTACCCGATGCCGTACGACTGGTTGTAGCCCCAGAAGTTCCAGTTTGTCGGCCGCTCCTCGACCGGCCCGATGGTCTCCTTCCACTGGTAGGTCCGCTGGCGGTCCTGGCCGTCGGACTCGAGATAGGTGTCGAACGTGCCGACGTTGGTCACGCAGCCGCCGGGGAAGCGCAGGAAGCTCGGGTCGAGCTCCGCGACCTTCTCGGCGAGGTCCTTGCGCAGCACGCTCGGACCGTTCACCGGGCCGACCCACGTGTCGACCGGGAACAGCGAGACCATGTCGAGCTGCACCGAACCCGCGGCACCCGTGAGCACCACCAGCCGGCCGGCATCCGTCGTCGCATTCGCGGTCAGCCGCACCTCGAGCTTTCGCCAGGTGTCGTCGCCCGCGACCGCGACGGTGCCGAGCGCGAACTGCTCCGTGCCGTCGACGCTCTCGACCGCGACCTCGAGGTCCTGTGCGGTCGCCGAGCGCGCCCACACCGAGAAGTCGTAGCTCTCGCCCTCCTCGACGTGCACGCCCCGGTTGAAGCCGATGTTGCGCACGCCGACGCCCGCGGCATCCGCCGTGATCGTGAGCGAGGCCCGGTTCGAGTCGTTCAGCCAGCGCGCGCGGTCGCTGCCGACCGCGATCGTGCCGGTGCCGTCTCGCTCGACCTTCTGCCACGCGGTCAGGGCGTCGAACGAGGCGTTGTCGGCGGTCGAGAACTCGAATGAGCGGTTCCGCACGAGCTCCGCGTAGATCCCTCCGTCCGCGGCGTAGTTGATGTCCTCGTAGAAGATGCCGTAGAGGTCGTCGCTCATGTCGGTGCGCTCCGCCGCGGTGTCGATCGCGATCGCGTGCTCGGAGATCTCGACCGGGACGACCGTCAGCCGCGTGGCATCCGCCTCGTCGCCGACCACCAGCCGGCCCTCGTTGTCGACGCCGACGTAGCCACGGTCGGCGGTGCGCAGCGCGACCTTGCCGCCGCCCACGTCGGTGAGGCGGAACGCGGTGGGCTCGTCGCCCTCGCCGCCCAACGCCACCCGGCCGTCGCGCACGACCACCGGCCGGTCGCCGCCCTGCTCGCGAAGTGCCATCGGGCGAGCGGATGCCTCGCCGGCGAGCTCCTCGGCGGTGAAGGCGAGCTGCGCGAACGGGCGCTCGTCGACGAAGCGGATGCCGCCGTCGGCCTCGGCGAGCCGCGAGGCGTCGCCGTCCTGCTCGAGCGTGAACGCGCCCTCAGGGACGACGTCCGCGCCCTCGGGCTCGACGATCGCGATGTGGTCGAACGTGACCTCGTGGCTCGGCGCGCCGGCCGCGGCGAGCGCGTACAGGCCGATCCTCGTCACGTCGAAGCCGACGCTCGCGCGTGCGGCCTCCGCCCATTCGAACCCGGTCCAGTAGCTCGTGACGATCTCGTCGCCGGTGCGCTCGAGGCGCAGGTGCTCGTGTGTCGAGCCGGGTCGTGCCGTGAAGGTCGAGCGGTAGACCGCGTTCTCCTCCACCCCGTTCTCGATGACCGTCGGGCCGCCGGGCGCGAAGCTCACGTTGGTGAGTCCGGCGCGCACGTAGTTGTCGAGGTCGGTCATCGCGATGAGGCCGGCGCCCTGGAAATCGCGCGACACCGTCCCGGTCAGCGACGTGTACGCGGTGAAGTCGCCGGCGGGCACGTCGACGAGGAACACGTTGTCGGCCGAGTTGTCGCCCTGGTAGGTGTCGCCGTTCTGCGAGTGCAGCGTGAGCGACCCCGGGTTCTCGGTGAGCGACCAGGCGCTCGGCACCTCGGAGACGATGCTCCACCGGTCGTCGAGGGTGTCGACGTCGAACTCGTCGATCCACGCGTCGGCGGGCAGCTCGGGCTCGATCGGGCTCGCGACCGTGATCGCCGCCTGCCCGCTCGTGCCGCGGGTGGAGCTCGCCGTGACGATCGCGGTGCCGTCGGCGACGGCCGTCACGAGGCCGTTCGCGTCGACGGTCGCGACGGTCTCGTCGCTCGACGACCAGGTGACGCTGCGGTCCTCGGCGGTGACGGGCGTGACGGATGCCGCGAGCTGCCGCGTCGCGCCCGGCGCGAGCGAGACCTCGGCCGGCGTGACCGCCACGGCCTCCTCGAGCGCGTCGGGCTGGTACGTCTCGAGCAGGCGCTGGTACTCGCTCGCCGTGACGGGGATGACGGTGCCGTGCCGCGGGCTCTCGGGGAGCTTCGCGCTCGGCACGGCGGTCCACTCGGCGGTCGCGAGGTCGGCGCTCTCGAAGAGCATGTAGCCCTCGCCGCCGTGGTACGACGGCTGGTCCTGCAGCAGGTACCACGTGTCATCCGTGTTGCTCTGGAAGATCGACGGGCCCTCGCCGCCGGTGAACGTGCCGCCCCACGGGTTGGGCTGGCCGAAGCCGACGCGCTCGGCCATCAGCTCCCAACCGTCGCCCTCGGTGACGCCCTGCGTGCGGCGCAGGTCGGTCGAGCGCTCCTGCCGCATGCCCATGTAGGACTCGTCCTTGGTGAGGCGGTAGTAGGTGCCGCCGTCGCGCGCCACGGTGGAGTCGATCATGCCCCGGCCGGCGCCCTGCGGCTCGTCGATCCAGACCTGCGCCTCGGAGAAGGTCACGAAGTCGCGAGTCGTGGCGTACATCATGCGCTGATAGCTCGTGGTGATGTCGCGCTGCTCGGGCGGCAGGTCGGCCGGGTAGAGCGCGGATGCCCAGTACACGACGTACTCCCCCGCCACGTCGTCCCAGTACGCCTCGGGCGCCCAGGTGTTGCCGGCGTTCTCGGGGGAGACGACCACCTCGCGCTGGTCGGACCAGTCCACGAGATCCGTGGACTCCCAGACCATGATCGAGCGGCTGCCGGTCTCCTGCGCCGTGCCGAAGTCGCCGCCGCCGTGGATCTTGAGGTCGGTGGCGATGAGGAAGAAGCGGTCGCCCTCGGGCGAGCGGATGAGGAACGGGTCGCGCAGGCCCTGCTCGCCGAGCGTCGACGCGAGCACCGACTCGCCGTCGTTGAGGCTCATCCACTCCTCGGGGTCGTTGCCGACGCTGGCGGCGAAGTAGATCTCCTCGCCGTCGGCCGTCGACTCGCCGACGAAGTGAGGGAAAAAGTAGGCCGTGTAGGGCTCGGTCTCCGGAAGCGGCTCGACCGTCGCGGCGTAGTCGTGCGTGGCCGTCTCGCCGTCGAGCGTCGCGGTCGCCGTGAGCGTCACCGACACGGGTTCGGCGCCGGTCTCCGGGCGCGAGACGACCCCATCGGGTGTGATCACAGCAGGATCACTGGATTGCCAGCTGAGGGTCGCGCCGCCGGCGCCGGTGCCGGGCAGCGTCAGGTTGCCGCGCACATCGTCCAGGTTCGGGATCGCGACGCCCGCCACGGCCTCCGCGGCCGGGGTCTCGGTCGCGCTCGCCATGGTCGCCGCGCCGAAGGGCGTGACCAGCGCGAACGTCAGGGCGCCGGCGATCGACACCCTCCTGGTTCGGGCGGGGGTGCGGCGCCCCTCGGGCGCCGCGTCATGGCGTTGCGGTTGCGCGTGCCGGATGGCTCTGGTCGTCATCGACCGTCCTCGCTCTCTTCATCGGGAGTGGGTGGTGGAGCACGGAATGCGAGCGTGTTAGCGCTCACAATTGTGAACGCTAACAGTTCGCCGTGGTTGAGCGGTAGAGGCAATTCCTGCCACCTTTACAGTTGCCCATATGGGTATATGATCGCTGCCATGGCACGAGCAGCGACCACCTCGGACGTCTTCAACGCGATCGCGGAGCCTCGGCGTCGCGAGATCCTGGTGCTGCTGCAGGCGGGTGAGCGGCCGGTGACCGAGTTGGCCCGGGAGCTCGGGATACCCCAGCCGGGGGCGTCCAAGCACCTGCGGGTGCTTCGGGAGGTCGGGCTGGTGCGGGACCGCAAGGCGGGCAAGCAACGGCTGTACGGCCTCGACGCCCGCGGGCTGCGGCCCGTCCACGAATGGGCCGGCGGCTTCGAGCGGTTCTGGAACGAGAGCTTCGACCGGCTGGACGTGTACGTGCAGGAACTTACGCAGGAACGGCAGGAGGACGAGTCATGAGTACGACGGGACGAGGAGCGCCGGCGCAGTCCGCGACGGCCGACCGCGAGATCGCGATCTCTCGCGTCATCGACGCTCCACCGGAGCTGGTGTTCGAGGCGTTCACCGACCGGGTGGCACCACCTTCCACTTCGTCAACGACGGCATCGAGTCGGCGCTCGACCGGGCGCGCCAGGCCGCCGGCGACCGCGACGTCCGCATCGCGGGCGGCGGCGCGACGATCGTGGAGTACGTGAACGCCGGCCTGATCGACGAGTTCTCGATCGCGCTGTCGCCCGTGCTGTTCGGCTCCGGTATCCGCCTCTTCGAGGGCGTGGACGCAGCCCGCGCGGCCTTGGACCCGGTCCGCGCGGAACCGTCCCCGAGGGTGACCCACCTGACCTACGCCGTCCGGCAGCGATAGGCGCACGCAGCACCGCCCACACGTCGGCTCAGGAGGTGACGGCGGCCCGGTCCCGATCCCGATCGCGGCTCGGCGCCGCCGTGCTCACCCGCACGACGAGATCGGGCACGCGCGGCGCCGGCATCCGGTCGTCGTCGCTCAGCACGGCGAGCACGCCGGCCATCGCGTCGCGACCGAGCGCGTCGAAGTCCTGACGCACCGTCGTGAGCGGCGGGGCGAAGAAGGCCGCCTCGGGGATGTCGTCGAAGCCGACGATGCTGACGTCGCCCGGCACCGAGAGCCCGGCCTCGGCGAGCGCGTGCATGACCCCGAGCGACATCTGGTCGTTCGAGACGAACACCGCGGTCATCTCGGCGTCGGCCGCCAGGGTGCGGCCGTGCACGTATCCGCTGCCCGGCGACCAGTCCCCGACCAGCGGTTCCCGGGCGGGCAGCCCGTGCGCGCCCAGCGCGTCGCGCCAACCGCGCACGCGTTCCTCGCCGTCCATCGCGTTGGTCGGCCCGGCGACGTGCCGGATCTGGCGATGGCCGAGGCCGATGAGGTGCTCGACCGCGAGGCGGGCTCCCGCGTACTGGTCGAGCCAGACGCGGTGCATCGCCCCGCGGTCCTCGGATGCCACGGCGACGACGGGCACGCCGAGCTCGATGCCGTCGAGCGCGTCGAGTGCGGCGCGCTGCGCGGCGATGAGCACGATCGCCTCGACGTTCTGGCGCACCAGCAGTTCGGCCGTGGAGCGCATGCTCGCGGCATCCGTCTCGAGCATGCTCGCCGTGATCACCGCGTACCGGGCGTCGCGGGCCGCCTCGTTGAAGTGGAGCGCCGTCGACGACGGGCCGTAGTCGGGGGCACCGGTGACGATCAGCCCGAGCGTGCGCGTGCGTCGGGTGACGAGCGCCCGCGCGGCCGGCGACGGCACGTAGCGCAACTGCTTGATGGCCTGCTCGACGCGTGCCCGAGTGGCCGGCCGCACGTTCGGCAGGTCGTTGAGCACGCGCGACACCGTCTGGTGCGAGACGCCGGCGAGCCGGGCCACGTCGAAGATCGTCGCCGCCCGCGCCCTGTCGTCCTGATCGCTCACTCGCCGTCCGGCTCCCTGCCCCGCGCCCCCGGCGCGCTCGTCACATCGATTATCCCGCCCGGGAGCGTCCGGAGCGGGAGGCGAAGGGCCCGCCTTCAGCTGCGGGCCCCTCTCTGCCTGCTCATCGCCGCCTGGCCGTGAGCACCTTCTGCAGGATGATGAACACCAGCAGCAGGGCGCCGATGAAGATCTTCGTCCACCACGACGACAGCGTGCCCTCGAACGTGATGATCGTCTGGATCACCCCGAGCACCAGCACACCGAGCACCGAGCCGAGCACGAACCCGTAGCCGCCGGTCAGCAGCGTGCCGCCGATGACGACCGCGGCGATCGCGTCGAGCTCGGTGCCGATCGCCGTGAGCGGGTACCCCGAGAGCGTGTAGAAGGTGAACAGCACGCCCGCGAGGCCCGAGCAGAAGCCGCTGATCGTGTAGACGAGCACCTTGGTGCGTGCAACCGGCAGGCCCATGAGGAGGCCCGACTGCTCGCCGCCGCCGATCGCGTAGACCGTGCGGCCGAACCGGGTGCCGTGCAGCACCCACACTGCGATGGCCACGACCACGAGCGCGATGATCACGCTCGGCGTGATCGACATGCCGGCGCCGAGCGGGATGCGGGAGACCGCGAGTTGCACGAACGTCGGCTCGGTGATCGAGATGGAGCTCTGGCTGATCACGTAGCAGAGGCCGCGGGCGAGGAACATCGCTGCGAGCGTCGCGATGAACGGCTGCACCTTGAAGACGTGGATCATGAGCCCGACGAGCAGGCCCAGCACGCTCGTGAGCACGAGGATCAGCGGGATCACGACGCCAGGCGACCAGCCGGTCTGCAGCAGGCTCGCGGCGATCATCCCCGACAGGGCGACCACCGCCCCGACCGACAGGTCGATGCCGCCGGTCAGGATGACGAACGTCATGCCCACGGCGAGCACGATGAGGTACGAGTTGTCGACGAGCAGGTTCAGGAACACCTGCCCCGAGAAGAACCCGCGGTACCGCACGCCGCCGATGACGAACACCGCGACGAACAGGATGGCGGTGACGGTCACGGGTCCGTACTTGGGGCTCGTGAGCACGGCCAGGGCCGCACGGCCGAACCGGACGAGAGGGTTACCATCGGAATCCGACGGGCCGGTGCCCGCGGGACCGCCGGGCGGACGCGGCGCGCGCCGGTCGGAACGGCTTGGGGCGTCGAGCAGCTTGGTCATGATGCGGCGAGCCCCTTCCCGGCTCGGACGGCGAGTCGCCTGCGGAATCCGCTGAACGCCTCGGCCGTGGTCGGCGACTGCAGCAGGCACACGACCGTGACGACCGCGGCCTTGAACACCATGGTCGCGATCGGCGGGATGCCGACCGTGTAGACCGTGGTGACGAGGGTCTGGATGACGAGCGCGCCCACGAGCGTGCCGACCAGCGAGTAGCGGCCGCCGGCGAGCGAGGTGCCGCCGATCACGACCGCGAGGATCGCGTCGAGCTCGATGAACAGGCCCGTGTTGTTGGCATCCGCCGCCGCGGTGTTCGCCGTGAGGATGAGCCCGGCGATCGCCGCGCACAGCGCGCAGAACGTGTAGACCGCGAAGAGCAGCCCGCGAGCGCGGACGCCCGCCTGCCGGCTCGCCTCGGGGTTGATGCCGACCGACTCGATGAACATGCCGAGCGCAGTGCGCCGGGTGATGAGCGCGGCCAAGCCGAACACGACGGCAGCGATGATCACTGCGATCGGCACGCCCATCCAGAACCCCGAGCCGAGGAACTTGAACGGCGGGCTGTTCACCGTGAGGATCTGCCCCTCGGTGATGAGCATCGCCACACCCCGGCCCGCGGTCATGAGGATGAGCGTGGCGATGATCGGCTGGATGCCGAGCACCGCGACGAGGAACCCGTTCCACACGCCGAGCACGAGCGAGATGAGCAGCGCGACGCTCACGGCCACCGCCACCGTCGCGAGGCTGCCCGGCTCGGGCGAGCCGAGGATGATCGAGCACGCGACCGCCCCCGAGATCGCCGCGACCGCGCCGACCGACAGGTCGATGCCGCGCGTGGCGATCACGAGCGTCATCCCGACCGCGATGATCAGCGTCGGCGCGCCGTTGCGGAGGATGTCGATGAGGCTGCCGAACAGCTGCCCGTCGCGCACCGTGATCGTGAAGAAGCCGGGGAACGCGACCAGGTTGATCGTGAACAGGACGAGGAGCATGACGACCGGCCAGAACAGCCGGCTCGACACGAGCCTGGCGAGCGCGCTCATCGGCGGCCTCCTTCGGTGGGGTCGGTGGGGTCGGTGGGGTCGGTGGGGTCGGCCGGGTCTGCCGGGTCGGTGAGGGCGACGGATGCCGCGGGCGCGAGCTCGCCGAGCTCACGGAGCTCCTCCAGCGCCTCGTCGTCCGAGGCGACCCGGCCGTCGGCGATCAGGCCGAGCAGGGAGTCGACGGTCAGCCCGTCGTTCTCGAGGTCGGCGACCACGTGCCGGTCGCGGAGCACCACGACGCGGTGGCTGAGCCGCAGCACCTCCTCGAGCTCGGCCGAGATGAACAGCACGCTCATGCCGTTCTCGGCGAGGTTGAAGACGAGCTTCTGGATCTCGGCCTTCGCCCCGATGTCGATGCCGCGGGTCGGCTCGTCGAGGATCAGCAGGCGGGGTGCGATCGCGAGCCAGCGTGCGAGCAGCACCTTCTGCTGGTTGCCGCCGGAGAGGTTGCGCACGAGCGCGTCGGGGTTGCCGGGTCGGATGTTGAGGGCCTGGATGTAGGACTGCGCGAGCTCATCCTGCTTCTTCTTCGGGATGGGGCGGAACCAGCCGCGGTCGGCCTGGAGGGCGAGGACGATGTTGTCGCGCACGGTCAGGTCGCCGACGACGCCCTCGTCGCGGCGGTTCTCCGATGAGAACGCGATGCGCTTCGAGATCGCCTGCCGCGGGGTGCGGAGCTTCACGGTCTCGCCGCGGATCGTCAGCTCGCCCGTGTCGGCGCGGTCGATGCCGCCGAGCAGGCGCGCGAACTCCGTCCGGCCCGAGCCGAGCAGGCCCGCGAGGCCGACGACCTCGCCCGCCGCGATCGGGAGGTCGGCCGGGTTGATCGCTCCGCGACGGCCGAGCTGCGACGCCGAGACGAAGGTCGCGGCATCCGTCTCGTCGACCGTCGCGGAGCGGGCCCGCTGCTCGAGGTCGTCGAGCGCGGTGAGCTCCTTGCCGATCATCTTCTGCACGAGGTCGATGCGCAGCAGCTCCTCGACGAGGTACTCCCCCACGAGCGTGCCGTTGCGGAGCACGGTGAGCCGGTCGCAGATCTCGTACACCTGGTCGAGGAAGTGCGACACGAACAGGATGGCGACGCCCTGCGCCTTGAGCGAGCGGATGACGCGGAAGAGCTCGGCCACCTCGTCGGCGTCGAGCGACGAGGTCGGCTCGTCGAGGATCAGCACCTTGGCGTTCACGTCGATGGCGCGGGCGATCGCGACGAGCTGCTGCACCGCGAGCGAGTGGTCGCCGAGCAGCGAGCCGGGGTCGATGTCGAGGTGGAGGCCGGCGAGCAGTTCGGCGGACCGGCGGCGCATGGCGCGCCAGTCGATCGCGCCGAAGCGGCGCGGCTCGCGCCCGAGCATGATGTTCTCGGCGACCGACAGGTTCGGCAGGAGGTTGACCTCCTGGTAGACGGTCGAGATGCCCGCGGCCTGCGCCCGCGCGGGCCCCGAGAACGACACCTGCTCGCCCGCGAGCGTGATCGTGCCGGCGTCGATGCCGTACACGCCGGTCAGGGCCTTGATCAGCGTGGACTTGCCGGCGCCGTTCTCGCCCATGAGCGAGTGGACCTCGCCGGGGAACATGCGGAAGTCGACGCCGTCGAGCGCCTTCACGCCCGGGAACGTGATCGAGATGCCGCGCATCTCGACGACCGGCGCGGCGGGTGCGGCGGGTGGCTGCTCTGGGGTCACGGTGCTCTCCATCGAGTCGGCGAGCGGATGCGGCATCCGCTCGCTGTGCGCCGGAACCGTCGGCGCGGGGTGGGAGGGGTTGCGGGTGCGCGGCATGGACGACCGCGCACCCGCCGGTCGAGGCGGGCCGCTCCGCGCGACCCGCCCCTCCCGGGTCAGTACTGGCGGGTGGGCAGCGCCTCGATCGCCTGCTCCTGCGTGAAGGTCGTCTCCTCGGTGACGATGCGCTTCTCCGGAGTCTCGCCCTCGTTGATCTGCTCGATGATCTCGATCAGCTGCTTGCCGAGCAGCGGCGAGCACTCGACGATGAAGTTGATCTTGCCGTCGGCGAGCGCCTGCATGCCGTCCTTGACCGCGTCGACCGTGACGATCTTGATGTCCTCGCCCGGCACGAGGCCCGCCGCCTCGATGGCCTCGATCGCGCCCAGGCCCATGTCGTCGTTGTGCGCGTAGATCAGGTCGACGTCGGGGTTCGACTTGAGCAGCGCCTCGGTCACCTGCTTGCCACCGGCTCGGGTGAAGTCGCCGGTCTGGCTGGCGACCACCTCGAGGTTCGGGTTCTCGGCGATGACCTCGGCGAAGCCCTCGGCGCGGTCGATCGCCGGAGCGGCGCCGGTCGTGCCCTCGAGCTGGATGATCTGCACGGGCTCGGTCGTGTCGGCGTACTCCTCGAGGACCCACGCGCCGGCCTTCTCACCCTCCTTCACGAAGTCGGACCCGAGGAAGCTGACGTAGAGGGAGTCGTCCTGCGAGTCGACGGCGCGGTCGGTGAGCACCACGGGGATGCCGGCGGCCTTCGCCTCGTTGAGCACCGCGTCCCAACCGGTCTCGACGACCGGCGAGAACGCGATCACGTCGACCTGCTGCTGGATGTACGAGCGGATCGCCTTGATCTGGTTCTCCTGCTTCTGCTGGGCGTCGGAGAACTTCAGTTCGATCCCGGCCTCCTCGAAGGCGGCCTGGATGTCCTTCGTGTTGGCGGTGCGCCAACCCGACTCGGCGCCCACCTGCGCGAACCCGACCACGAGTTCGTCGAGGGGCTTGGGGCCTTCCGCGGCAGCGTCGCCGCCGCTTGCACAACCGGCCAGGGCGACGAGCATCGCGCCTGCGGCGGCGATGCCGATGAGCTTCTTCATCAGCTGGAACCTCCTTGTTCACGTGCCGGCGGCTGGGCTGCGGGGCTGGGGGTGCTGCGAGTCTCGGTGCGCCGGACGGCCAGACCGTTCTGACCGCAGTCGAGATGTTAGCGCTCACAAGTGAGCGCTCACAAGAGGCAATTCGAGATCGGATGGATCACAGCTCCAGATGCGCGGAGATCCGCCCGTCCGGGCGGCCGGCGCGCGGCCGCACCCGGCTTGGCCGAGCGAGGGCACCCACGTCGAGGACCGCATGTGAGCGCTCAACTCACGCCGATCCGCCCGGCGGTGGTTCACGTCAGCGACATCCGGATGCGGCAGGATGCCGCCCATGACGCAACCGTTGCACCTCATCGTCGGCGCCGGGCCCGTCGGCTCCGCGCTCGCGCTCCGGCTGGCCGACCGCGGCGAGCGCGTGCGCGTCGTCACGCGCTCGGGCGGCGGGCCGAGCCATCCGCTCGTCGAACGCGTCGCGCTCGACGCGAACGATCCCGACCGCCTCGCCGCGGCGGCACACGGAGCGTCGGTCGTCTACAACTGCGCGAATCCCGGCTGGTACCCGCTCTGGGAGCGGATCTGGCCGCCGCTCGCCGCGTCGATCCTGCACGCCGCCGAAAGCTCGGGTGCCGTGCTGGCGAGCATGGGCAACCTCTACGGCTACGGTCCCGTCGACGGTCCGATGCGCCGCGACACTCCGCTCCGGCCCTCCGACCACAAGGGCGCCCTGCGGGTCGCGATGTGGCAGGAGGCCCTTGCCGCGCACGAAGCCGGTCGCGTCCGCGTGACCGAGGCCCGCGCCTCCGACTACCTCGGACCGACTGCACCCCCGTCGAACGGCCTCCTGCCGCTGTACGCCGACGCGACGCTCGCCGGACGCCCGGCGCTGGTGTTCGGCGACCCCGACGCGCCGCACAGCTGGACCGCCGTCGACGACATCGCGGCGACCCTCGAGGTGCTCGGGCGGGTCGAGCGCGCCTGGGGCTCCGCCTGGCTCGTACCGTCCAACCCGCCCGTGAGCGTGCGCGAGCTGCTGCGCGCCCTCGGCGAGCGCGCCGGCACGGGCGAGCCCCAGCTGAGACGGATGCCGCGGTGGGCCCTCGCCGTCGGCGGCGCGTTCGTGCCGCTCCTGCGCGAAGTCAGGGGCGTGCAGTACCAGTTCGATCGGCCGTTCGTCGTCGACGCGTCCGAGACCACCGAGGTGTTCGGCATCGTCCCGACCGACTGGGACGCCCTGCTCGACGCGACCGCGCCCGCGTGGCGCGAGCGCGCGTTGCGCGGGGCGGCCGCGTAGCGGCGCGCCGCCTCCGCCCGCCCCGCCCGTCCTGACTGCCCCGCCCGTCCCGCCCGCCCCGCCCGTCGTGACCGTCGAGTGTTACCGCTCGCGCCGAGTGTGACTGCTGCCGCGGCATCACTCGCCGCGAACGGTAACACTCGGCGCGGCCGGCGGGTGTGCGCTATGCCTTCGCGGCCTTGGCCGCGGCCTTCGCGGCCTGCTTGGTCGCGCGCACCCGCTGCAGCGACTCCGGGTCGACGATGTCGGCGACCGACGCGTACGAGCCCTCGTCGCCGTAGTGGCCGGCGGCCTCGCGCCATCCGCTCGCCTGCAGGCCGCACTGCTTGCCGAGCAGGGCGAGGAAGATCTTCGCCTTCTGCTCGCCGAACCCCGGCAGGGCCTTCAGCCGCCGCAGCACTTCGGGGCCGTCGGGCTCGCCGCGGGTCCAGATGGCGGAGGCGTCGCCGTCCCAGTCGTCGCGCACGGCCGCGGCGAGGGCCTGCACCCGGCCGGCCATCGAGCCCGGGTAGCGGTGCACCGCCGGCGGCTCCTTGAACACGTCGACGAGGTGGTCGGGGTCGACCGCGAGGATGGTCTCGGGCTTGATCGACCCCACGCGGTCGCGGATCTTCGCGGGGCCCGCGAAGGCGGTCTCCATCGCGACCTGCTGGTCGAGCAGCATGCCCACGAGCAGCGCGAACGCGTCCTCGCTCAGCAGCCGGTCGGCCTCGGCATCGCCCGTGATGTTCAGCGTCGTCGTCATGCGGTCCATCCTCCCACCGGGTCTCGCATGCGCCGGGCGAGTTCGACGGATGCCGCACTCCGGGCGGCGCAATTTCGCGAGGATGCCGCACTCCGCGCGGCACGATTTCGGGAGGACGCCGCAGTCCGGGCGGCACGATTTCGGGAGGACGCCGCAGTCCGGGCGGCACGATTTCGGGAGGATGCCGCAGTCCGGGCGGCACGATTTCGGGAGGATGCCGCACTCCGCGCGGCACGATTTCGGGAGGACGCGGCAGTCCGGGCGGCACAATTCAGGAGGAACTGCGCGACACGCCGCGCCGAGTCGGCCGTCGGCCGGCGTGTCGGCCGACCCTTCCTGAATTGTGCTCGGGCGCGGCAGGGGCGTGGGCGTCGAGCCGGGACGGCGGATTGCCGCGGCATCCGTTCTCGAATGCGGACGGGAACTGACCGGATGACTCGCGAGACTGGGCGCGAACCCCGGGACGCCCCGCCCGGCCCGAACGAGGAGGACACCATGGACTGGAAGATCGAGCTCATCTTCGTGCCCGTCACCGACGTCGATCGCGCGAAGGAGTTCTACGTCGACAAGCTCGGCTTCGTCGCCGACCACGACCAGCGCGTCTCGGAGTCGCTCCGCTTCGTGCAGCTCACGCCGCCCGGCTCGGCGTGCTCGATCGCGATCGGCGAGGGCCTCGGCATGACCCTCGAGCCCGGGCGGCAGGACACGATCCAGGTCGTGATCCCGGACGCCGACGCCGTACTCGCCGAGCTGCGCGCGAAGGGCGTCGAGGCCGACGGCGTCGACGAGCAGGCGTGGGGCCGCTTCATCACGCTCGCCGATCCCGACGGCAACCGCTGGACGCTGCAGCAGCTGCCCGACTACTCGGCCGCCTGAGCCGAGCGGATGCCGCGCCGCGTGAGTCGAGCGGATGCCGCGGCTGCGTGAGCCGACCCGATGCCGCGGTATCCGCCCGGCCCATCGTCCCGCCGGTCCAACCGCAGGATGACACGCGTCAGACGTGTCCATCCGGGCCCACGCGTCTGATCCTGCAGTCTCCGGAGCGTCGACGCCAGCGTCGTGCCGGCAGCTGCGGCCCGCAACCCGCCGACCGCAGGACGACATGCGTCAGAGCCGTCCATACAGGCCCATGACGCGCCTGATCCTGCAGTCTCCATAGCGGCGACGCCGGCGGCGCGCCGACGGGGCGGTCCAGAAGCCGCCTAGCGCAGGATGACACGCGTCAGACCCGCCTATACGGGCCCATAGCGCGTCTCATCCTGCGGTCTTCTCGGTAAGGATGGCGACGACGCCGGCGTCGGCTCCGGATCAGCGCGCCCGCGCCGCAGCGCGACCAGCGCGCGGCCGCCGCCGCGCGATCAAGGCGCCGGCGCCGCCGTGCTCGCGCGCACGACGAGCTCGGGCACGCGCGCAGCGCGGTCGGGCGCCGACGCCTCGTCGCGCAGCACGTCGAGAACCGTCGCCATGATGTCGCGGCCGAGCGAGTCGAAGTCCTGCCGCATGGTCGTGAGCGGCGGGGTGAAGTAGGCCGACTCGGGCAGGTCGTCGAAGCCGACGACGCTGAGCGCGTCGGGCACCGAGACTCCCGCCTCGGCGCAGGCGCGCAGCACCCCGAGCGACATATGGTCGTTCCCGACGAACGCAGCGGTGGCCCATCCGTCGTCGATGATGCGGCGGCCGGCGGCGTGACCGGATGCCGGGAGCCAGTCCCCCGCGATCGGCGAACGCTGCTCGAGTCCGTGCTCGGCGAGCACGGCGGCGAAGCCGCGCGCGCGCTCCGCGGCATCCATCGAATCGGCAGGACCGGAAACGTGCACGATGCGCCGGTGCCCGAGCGAGACGAGGTGCTCGGTCGCGAGCCGCGCTCCGGCGAACTGGTCGAACGAGACACGGTGCAGCCCGGGCGACGACTCGGATGCCACGACCACGAGCGGCACGCCCGCGTCGATGCCGCGCAGCACCCCGACGCCCTCGCGCTCGCCCGAGATGAGCACGATCGCCTCGACGCGCTGCAGCACGAGCCGGTGCACCGCCTGCGTGAGGGCGTCGGCGTCGAGCGCGCGCATGCTCGCCTGGCTGACGGCGTAGCCGGCCGCCCGCGCGGCCTCGTTGAACCCGAGCGCCGCGCTCGACGGGCCGTAGTCGGGTCGCCCGGCCTGGATGAGCCCGATCGACCCCGACCGGCGACCGGCCATGGCGCGGGCGGTCGGCGAGGGCGTGTAGTTCAGCTCGGCGATCGCGGCGCGCACGCGCTCGCGCGTCGACGCCGCGACACCCGGCAGGTCGTTGAGCACGCGCGACACGGTCTGGTGCGAGACCCCGGCCCGCCGCGCGACGTCGAACATGGTCGGCACGCCGGCGGCATCCGCCACCCCCGGCACGCCGGCGGCATCCGTCACCCCCGGCTCGCCGCTCACCCGGTCCTCCCTCAGAGGCCCTGCGCGAGTCGGTAGTAGGCCTGGTTCCACCGTACTTCGCGCTGGAAGTCGCGCAGGTCGGTCGACTCGTCGATGACGAGCAGCTCGAGCTTGGCCATCTCGGCGAAGTCGCGGAACACCTCGACGCCGACCGCGGTGGACATGACGGTGTGGTGCGCGGCGCCCGCGGTGAGCCACGCTGCGGCCGAGGTCGCGAAGTCGGGGGCGGGCTTCCAGACGGCGCGTCCGACGGGCAGCTTGGGCAGCGGATGCCGCAGCTCGACGTTCTCGACGACGTTGGCCGTGAGTCGGAACCGGTCGCGCATGTCGCTCATCGCGACGACGACCGCGGGGCCGGGGTCGGCGGTGAAGACCAGGCGCACCGGGTCCTCCTTGCCGCCGATGCCGAGCGGGTGGACCTCCAGCGACGGGCGAGCCGTCGTGAGCGACGGCGACACCTCGAGCATGTGCGCGCCGAGGATGAGCTCGTCGCCGGGCGTGAGGTCGTAGGTGTAGTCCTCCATGAGCGACGCGCCACCCGGCAGGCCCGCGCCCATGACGTTCGCGATGCGCACGAGCACGGCGGTCTTCCAGTCGCCCTCGGCGCCGAAGCCGTAGCCCTCGGCCATGAGGCGCTGCACCGCGAGGCCGGGCAGCTGCTTGAGCGCGCCCAGGTCTTCGAACGACGTGGTGAACGCGCCGAAGCCGCCCTCCTCGAGGAACGAGCGCAGGCCGAGCTCGATCGCGGCGCCGTCGCGCAGCGACTGGTGGCGCTCGCCGCCCGCACGCAGCGCCGGCACGACCTCGTAGAGCTCCTCGTACTCGGCGACGAGCGCGTCGACGTCGGCGTCGGATGCCGCGGCGACCGCCTCGGCGAGCTCGTTGACGCCCCACGTGTTGACCTGCACGCCGAGCCGCAGCTCGGCTTCGGTCTTGTCGCCCTCGGTCACGGCGACGTAGCGCATGTTGTCGCCGAAGCGCGCGAGCTTCATCGAACGGGATGCCGCGAGGCCGGCCGCCGCGCGCTGCCACGTGCCGAACTCGCCCTGCACGCGCGGGTCGGAGGCGTGACCGACGATCGTCTTGCGCGGCACGCCCAGGCGCGTCTGGATGTACCCGAACTCGCGGTCGCCGTGCGCGGCCTGGTTGAGGTTCATGAAGTCGAAGTCGATCTCGCCCCACGGCAGCTCGACGTTCGCCTGGGTGTGCAGGTGCGCGAGGGGCTTCTGGAGCGCGTCGAGGCCGGCGATCCACATCTTCGCGGGGCTGAAGGTGTGCATCCACGCGACGAGGCCGATGACGCGGTCGTCGGCGTTCGCCTCGAGCGCGATGCGGCGGATCGCGTCGGAGTCGGTCAGCACCGACTTCCACACGACCTTCACCGGCACGGCGGATGCCGCGTCGAGCGTCTCGGCGACCTGCCGCGACTGCTCGGCGACCTGCTGCAGGGTCTCGGGGCCGTAGAGGTGCTGGCTGCCGGTGAGGAACCAGACCTCGTAGCCGTCGAGCGAGGTGGTGAGCGCGGTGCGGGTCATGCGGTGTTCTCCTTGGTGCGGGGTCGGGTGGTGACGGATGCCGCGCTCAGAGCGCGTCGACCGCGGCGGCCTCGGCGGCGAGGCCGGCCCGGTAGCGGTCGAGGTAGGCGGCGAAGCCGGCGACATCCGCCGGGTCGGGGTGGACGACGTCGATCGGGGCGTCGGCGAAGACGCGCTCGTCGAGGTACGTGCCGAGGTCGACCTCGTCGGCGGCCGACAGGTACGAGGCGAGCACGGCGATGCCCCAGGCGCCGCCGTGCGAGGCGGTCTCGCCGACGGCGACGGGTGCGTCGAGGGCTCCGGCGAGCAGTCGCTGGGCGACGCCGGCGGTGCGGAAGATGCCGCCGTGCGCGAACATCCGGTCGATCTCGACGCCCTCGCCGTCGAGCACGCGCATGCCCAGCGCGAGCGTGCCGTACACGCCGTAGAGCTGCGCGCGCATGAGGTTCGCGAGCGTGAGCCGGCTGTCGGGGGTGCGGACCACCATCGGCCGCCCCTCGGCGAGTCCGGCGATGGGCTCGCCGGCGAGGTGGTTGTAGGCGAGGAGGCCGCCGGCATCCGCTTCGCCCTCGAGCGCCTCGCGGAACAGCGTCGCGAAGACCGCGTCGGTGTCGAGCTCGGCGCCGGCGGCGGCCGCGAACCGGGCGAACACGCTCGCCCACGCCGCGAGCTCGCTCGCGCCGTTGTTGCAGTGCACCATCGCGACGGGGTCGCCCGCGGGCGTCGTGACGACGTCGAGCTCGTGATGCGCGCTCGCGAGCGGGCGCTCGAGCACGACCATCGCGAAGATGCTCGTGCCGGCGCTGACGTTGCCCGTGCGCGGGGCGACCGAGTTCGTCGCGACCATGCCGGTGCCCGCGTCGCCCTCGGGAGGGCAGAACGGCGCGCCGGGCTGCAGGGTGCCGGTCGGGTCGAGCAGCGCGGCGCCCTCGGCGGTGAGGCGCCCGGCCTCCCGGCCGGCGGGCAGCACCTCGGGCAGCAGGCCGGCCACGCTCAGGCCGGGGGCGCGCTCGGCGACGAGCCCGTCGAACGCGTCGAGGAGCCGCGCGTCGTATCCGCCGGTCGCGGGGTCGATCGGGAACATGCCCGACGCGTCGCCGACGCCGAGCACCCGGCGGCCCGTGAGTCGCCAGTGCACGTACCCGGCGAGCGTCGTCGCGAAGCGGAGGTCGGGGACGTGGGCCTCGTCGTCGAGCACCGCCTGGTGCAGGTGCGCGATCGACCACCGCAACGGGATGTTGAGGCCGAACTGCTCGCTGAGCTCGGCGGAGGCCGGCCCGGTCGAGGTGTTCCGCCAGGTGCGGAAGGGCACGAGCAGCCCGTCGTCGGCGCCGAACGCGAGGTAGCCGTGCATCATCGCCGAGACGCCGATGGCGCCGAACGTCGTGGGCACCATGTCGTGGCGGCGTCGCACGTCGGCGACGAGAGCGGCGTACGCGGCCTGCACGCCGTTCCAGACGTCGTCGAGCGTGTAGGTCCACACGCGGTCGACGAACCGGTTCTCCCACTCGTGGCTGCCGACGGCGAGCACCTCGTTGGGGTCCTCCCCGACGAGGCACGCCTTGATGTTCGTCGAACCGAACTCGATGCCGAGCGACGTGCGCCCCTCGGCGATGGCGGATCGTGCGTCTTCGTTAGCGCTCACAATCGCCGATGTTAGCGCTAACGGCGCTCGACCTCAACCGGTGATCGCGCGACTCGGCGCACACGACGAGGGGCGGATGCCACGTGGCATCCGCCCCTCGTCGCGGGGATCGTGCGGGTCAGCGCCCGCCGGACCGCCGCTTGTTGTAGACGTCGAACGCGACGGCGAGCAGGAGCACCAGGCCCTTCACGGCCTGCTGCCACTCGATGCCGATGCCCATGATCGACATGCCGTTGTTCAGGACACCGATGATCAGACCACCGATGATGGCGCCGCCGATGGTGCCGACGCCGCCCTGCACCGCCGCGCCGCCGATGAATGCGGCCGAGATCGCCTCGAGCTCGAACCCGTCGCCCGCCTTCGGACCGGCGAGGTTCAGCCGGGCCGTGAAGATGAGCCCCGCGAGCGCGGCCAGGAGACCCATGTTGACGAACAGCAGGAAGTCGACCCGGCGGGTCTTGATGCCCGAGAGCTCGGCTGCGTGGCGGTTGCCGCCGATCGCGTAGATGTGGCGACCGAAGACCGTGCGGTCCATGATCACGCTGTAGATGAGCACCAGCACGCCGAGGATGATCAGCGTGATCGGGATGCCCTTGTACGACGCGAGCGCGTAGGCGAAGAACCCGATCGCCGCGGAGACCAGCACGAGCTTCGTGATGAACCACGCGATGGGCTCGACGTCCTGGCCGTACTTGACGCGGCCGCGGCGGGTGCGCACCTGCTGCACGACCAGGATCACGATCGCGAGGACGCCGACGCCGAGGGTGAGGGGGTCGATGTCGAACTCGCCGAAGACGTCGGTGACGAAGCCGTTGCCGAGCGCCCGGTACTCGGCCGGGAACGAGCCGATGTTCGAGTTGCCGAGCACGACGAGGGCGAGGCCGCGGAAGATGAGCATGCCCGCCAGCGTCACGATGAACGCCGGGATCCCGACGTACGCGATCCAGAAGCCCTGCCAGACGCCGACCAGCGCGCCGATGCCGAGCGACAGGATGATGGCGAGCCACCACGGCAGGCCCCATTGGACCGCGAACACGCCCGAGCACGCGCCGACGAACGCGGCGACCGACCCGACCGACAGGTCGATGTGCCCGGCGATGATGACCATCACCATTCCGATCGCGAGGACGAGGATGTACCCGTTCTGCACGACGAGGTTGGAGATGTTCTGCGGTCGCAGCAGGATGCCGTCGGTGAGGACGGCGAACAGCACGACCACCGCGATCAGTGCGATGAAGATGCCGTTCTTGCCGAGGTCGGCGAGCACGTGACTCAGCCGGTCGGTGAACTTGTTCTCGGTGGGGTTGATGTTCGCCCCGACGGCCTGGGACTCCTGCGTCGGAGTCTGATTGGGATTCGACATGGTGTCTCCTGGTGGTGTTCCGTGAGCGCCGGGCTAGCGGGGCTTTTCCATGGTCATGAGCTTGAGCATCGACTCGGGCGTCGCCTCGTCGACCGGGAGCTCACCGGTGATGCGTCCCTCCGAGATCGCATAGAGCCGGTCGCAGATGCCGAGGAGCTCGGGCAGCTCCGACGAGATGACGATGATGCCCTTGCCGGCGGCGGCGAGCTTGTTGATGATCGTGTAGATCTCGTACTTGGCCCCGACGTCGATGCCTCGAGTCGGCTCGTCGAGGATCAGGACCTCCGGGTCGGAGTAGATCCACTTCGACAGCACGACCTTCTGCTGGTTGCCGCCGGAGAGCTTTCCGGTCTTGACCAGGACGTTCGGCGCCTTGATGTTCATGGACTTCCGGTACTCGTTGGCGACGGCGTACTCCTCGTTGTCGTGCACGAGGCCGTACTTCTCGAGCTTCCGCAGCGACGCCATCGAGATGTTCCGCTTGATGTCCTCGATGAGGTTGAGGCCGTAGGTCTTGCGGTCCTCGGTCGCGTACGCGATGCCGTTGTCGATCGCCTCGGCGACCGTGCGCGTCTTGATCTCCTTGCCGCGGAGGAAGACCTTCCCCGAGATCTTCGACCCGTACGAGTGGCCGAACAGGCTCATCGCGAACTCGGTGCGGCCGGCTCCCATCAACCCGGCGATGCCGACGATCTCGCCCGCGCGCACGTTGAGGTTCACCTTGTCGACCATCACCCGCGTCGCGTCCTGCGGATGGTGCGCCGTCCAGTCCTCCACGCGCAGCAGCTCCTCGCCGACGTGCGGCGTGTGGTCGGGGTAGCGGTGCTCGAGGTCGCGACCCACCATGTCCTTGATGATGCGGTCCTCGGTGACATCCTGCTTCGCGATCGTCTCGATCGTCTTGCCGTCGCGGATGACCGTGACGGTGTCGGCGACCTTCTTGATCTCGTTGAGCTTGTGGCTGATGATGATCGACGTGATGCCCTGCCCCTTCAGGTGCAGGATCAGGTCGAGCAGGTGGTCGGAGTCCTCGTCGTTGAGGGCGGCGGTCGGCTCGTCGAGGATCAGCAGCTTCACGCGCTTCGACAGGGCCTTGGCGATCTCGACCAGCTGCTGCTTGCCGACGCCGATCTCGCGGATCTTCGTCGTGGGGTTCTCCCTCAGCCCGACCCGGGCGAGCAGCTTCGACGCCTCGAAGTTGGTCTTGTTCCAGTCGATGAGACCGGCGGTGCCCTTCTGCTCGTTGTTGAGGAAGATGTTCTCGGCGATCGACAGGTAGGGGCTGAGCGCGAGCTCCTGGTGGATGATCACGATGCCCTTGGCCTCGGAGTCGGTGAGGTCCTTGAACTCGACCGTCTCGCCTTCGAAGACGATCTCGCCGTCGTAGGTGCCGTGCGGGTACACGCCCGACAGCACCTTCATCAGCGTCGACTTGCCGGCGCCGTTCTCGCCGCAGATGGCGTGCACCTCGCCTCGCTCGACGCCGAGGTTGACGTTCGCGAGGGCCTTCACGCCGGGGAACGTCTTCGTGATGCCGCGCATCTCGAGAATGTGGTTGGTCATCCTTGCTCCTGCTCCATTGCCGGTGCGCCGTCCGGTGCGACGGATGCCGCGGCCGGGACCTGAGGCGAGAGTACTCCCGCCTCAGGTCCCGACACGCGGTTCATGTCATCCGATTCGGCTCAGCGGCGAATCAGCCGTTGATTTCCTCTTCGGTCCAGTAGCCGCTGTCGACCAGGACCTCCGTGATGTTCTCCTCGACGACGATCACCGGGTCGAGGAGGTACGACGGCACGACCTTCACGCCGTTGTCGTAGTCCTCGGTGTTGTTCACCTCGGGCTCCTCGCCGTTCAGGATGGCGGTCGCCATGTCGACGGCCACGGTCGCGAGCTCGCGCGTGTCCTTGAAGATGGTCGCGTACTGCTCGCCGGCGATGATGGCCTTCACCGAGTCGAGCTCGGCGTCCTGGCCGGAGATGATCGGCCACTCGTCGCCGACCGAGTACCCGGCGCCCTCGAGCGCCGAGATGATGCCGCGCGAGATGCCGTCGTACGGCGAGAGCACCGCGTCGACCTGCGAGCCGTCGGAGTAGTTCGCCGTGAGGATGTCCTCCATGCGGCTCTGGGCGGTCTCGCCGTCCCAGCGGAGCGTGGCGACCTGCTCGATGTCGGTCTGGCCCGACTTCACGACGAGCGTGCCGTCGTCGATCAGCGGCTGCAGCTCGTTCATGGCGCCGTCGAAGAAGAAGAAGGCGTTGTTGTCGTCGAGCGAGCCGGCGAACAGCTCGATGTTGAACGGGCCCTCGGGTGCGCCCTCGATCGGGGTGCCGTCGAGCTCGGTGAGGCCGAGGCCGTTGAGCACCGACCACGCCTGCTGCTGGCCGACCACGAAGTTGTCGAAGGACGCGTAGTAGTCGACGTTCTCCGAGTCGCGGATGAGGCGGTCGTAGGAGATGACGGGGATCTCGGCGTCGGCCGCGGTCTGGAGCACCTCGGAGAGCGTGGTGCCGTCGATCGCGGCGATGATCAGGGCCTCTGCGCCCTTGGTGATCATGTTCTCGACCTGCGAGACCTGCGTGGGGATGTCGTCCTCGGCGTACTGGAGGTCGACGCTGAAGCCCTGCTCCTCGAGCTGCTCCTTGACGGAGTCGCCGTCCTGGATCCAGCGCTCGGAGCTCTTGGTGGGCATCGCGACGCCGATGAGGCCGCCGTCGCCCTCTCCCTCGCCGCCGCCGCCCGCGCCGCCCGAGCACGCGGCGAGCGCGAGCATCGAACCGGCCGCCAGCGTGGCGAGGAGCACCTTCTTCGTGCTGTTCACGGTGTGTCCTTTCACTGTGTGGTCATGGACGTCGTCGTCTTGGTGACGTTGTGGAAGTCGGCCTCGTCCATGACGACCGGCTTCCCTGCGGCATCCGTTCGGGACGACGGGTGCCGCAAGCTCTTCAGTTGTGGGCGGTACGGCGGATGTCGGATGACTGGCCGTACACGTTCTGGTACCGGTCGTACAACCGGTCGATGGCTTCGGTGGGGATCGGGATCAGCTCGCCGGCCTCGCGGGCGAGGTGGACCGTGCGGGCGACGTCCTCGACCATGACGGCGGCCTTGACCGCGTCCTTCGCGTTCGGCCCGATGGTGAACGGGCCATGGTTCTGCATCAGCACCGCGCGGGAGCGGTGACCGGTGAGGGTCTCGACGATGCCGCGGCCGATCGAGTCGTCGCCGATGATCGCGAACGGGCCGATCGGGATCGGCCCGCCGAACTCGTCGGCCATCGCCGTGATCACGCACGGGATCTCCTCGCCGCGCGCCGCCCAGGCGGTCGCGTACGTGGAGTGCGTGTGCACGACCCCGCCGACCTCGGGCATGTTGCGGTACACGTACGCGTGCGCCGCGGTGTCGCTCGACGGGCTCCGGTCGGCGCCGGGCGTGCCGGGGATCACGTTGCCGTCGAGGTCGCAGAGGATCATGTTCTCGGGCGCCAGGTCGTCGTACGACACGCCCGACGGCTTGATCACGAACAGGTCCGCACCCGGTACCCGGCCCGACACGTTGCCGCCGGTCCACACCACCAGGCCGTAGCGCGTCAGCTCGCCGTGCAGGCGGGCGACATCGGCGCGCACTCGCGCGATGGCGACCTCGATCTGCGGGCCGAAGCTGGTCACGCGGGACTCCCTCGTCGGATGGTACGGCCGTCGGTGCGGCGATGGTCGGACCACGCGACGGCTGATGTGACCGTTCACATGGCGCGTCACATGGTAGCCACACCATCGCCGAGCCTGTCAACTGAACGAAGGTCACGGAACGATAACGCCCGTTGTGAAGCCCGGAACGGCGGTCAGAACGAGGGCGCGCCGACCGAGTCCCGCACGATCAGCTCGGGCTCGATCGTGCCGCGGTACTCCGGGGCCGCGGGGTCGATGTCGCCGAGCAGGAGCGCGACGCACCGCCGGCCGAGCTCGGCGAAGTCCTGCCGGACCGTCGTGAGCGGCGGCCAGAAGTGCGCCGCCTCGGGGATGTCGTCGAAGCCGATGATCGACACGTCGCGCGGGATCTCGAGCCCTGCGTCGCGGACCGCGTGCATGACGCCGAGCGCCATCTGGTCGTTCGACGCGAAGATCGCGGTGAAGTCGCGCACGGTGAGCAGCTCGCGCCCGGCGTGGAACCCGAAGTCCGCGGTCCAGTCGCCGAGGATCGGCGCGGTCGTCGGCACGTCCTGCGCGCCCATCTCGTCGAGGAACCCGCGCATGCGCGCCTCCGCCTCGATCCAGTCCTGCGGGCCCGCGAGGTGGTAGATCATGCGATGTCCGCGTTCGATGAGGTGGCGCGTCGCCTTGCGGGCGCCGGCGATCTGGTCGACCGACATCGTGTGCGCGGGGTCGCGACCCGTGGACTGCAGCGTCACGTACGGCACGTCGATCGAGAGCTGGGCGAGCGTGTCGAACACCCGGACCTGGGGTGCGATCACCACGAGCCCCTCGATGCCCTGGGCGCGCAGGTGCGCGAGTCCGTCGGCGATCGAGCCGGCATCGGACGACTCGATGTTCGCCGTGCTGACCCAGTAGCCGGACTCGCGGGCGGCCGCCTCGATCGCGGCGATGCTCGACGCCGGGCCGTAGTGCGTGCTCGACGCCGACAGGATCCCGATCGTGCGCGACCGGCTCGTCACCAGCGCTCGCGCTGCGCGATTGGGCTTGTACTGCAGCTCGGCCATGACCTCGAGCACGCGCTGCTTCGTCTCCGGCCGGATGCTGGGGTGCGCGTTCAGCACGCGCGACACCGTCTGGTGCGAGACGCCCGCGAGGCGGGCGACATCGCGGATGCTGGGCGGGCGGACGCGAGTCGGCTCCTGCGGCGTCTCTGGCACGGGGGACCTCGGGATCGGATCTCGGCATGTTCACGGTCACACATGCCGGCGAGACCATTATGCACAGCACCGCGCGGAATGTGACCGTCACAATGTGACGGTCACATGAACTTCGCGCTACCCGGCGGCCGCACGCGCGGCGCGAGCGCCACGGCGGCGAGCGCGATCACCACCGTGACCACGAACTCGGCGGTGAACCCGCCGCCGACGGCGGCGCTCGCGACGAGCGCCGTCACGGCGAGCGCGACCGCGGCCCCGAGCGCCTCGCCGATCCCGAGCGCGGCGCTGTTGAACCCCTGCGCCTCCTTCGGCGAGAGCTCCAGCACCGCCACGGAGAAACGCGGGTACATGAAGCCCATGCCGGCACCGGCAAGCGTCCAGGCGACGAACGCGATCACGGGCGACAGCCCGAGCAGGGCGATGAGCAGCACGACGACGAGAGCGCCGGCGAGCACCCCGGTGCCGATCCGCACCGAGTCCACGTTCGAGACGCGGTCGCCGAGGCGACCCTGCAGCCACGACGCCGCCGCCCACGAGATCCCGGCCCCCGTGAGGACCGCCCCGGCGAGGCTCGGCGCCAACTCGTATCGGGCGATGAGCAGGTACGGCAGGTAGATCTCGGTGCCGAAGAACGCTCCGGCGACGACCGCGCGCATGAGGACGGTCGCCGGCATGCCGTGCACCGCCCGGAGCGTGCCGGCTGGCAGGAGCGGACGCACGGCGACCACCGTGAGCGCGATCGAGCCCACCGCGACGATCCATCGCCACGGATCGGCCAGCTCGGCCGACAGGCTCACGCCGAGCGCCGCGGTCGCCGCGAGGATCGCCCAGGCGAGCCGGGTCCGGCTCCAGCGAACGCTCGGGTCGCCCGCCACGAGCTCGCGCACGCGCAGCAGCGGGACGAGCATCATCGCGCCCGCCGGCAGCACGAGCGCGATGACCCCGAGGAACACCCAACGCCAGTCGACCTGCTCCGCGATGAACCCGGCCACGGCCGGCCCGATGATCGACGGGATCACCCACGCCGCCGCGAAACCGGCGAAGACCCGCGCGCGCACCGACTCCGGGTACACGCGCGCGACGATCACGTACAGCGGCACGATCACCGCCGCTCCCCCGACGCCGTGCACCAGGCGCCCGAGGACCAGCACGGGCATGCTCGGCGCCAGTCCCGCGATCACGAGGCCGACGACGAACAGGCCGCCGGACGCGAGGAGCGGCGCGAGCGGCCCCGCCCGATCGGCCCAGTTGCCCGCCACGACCATCCCGACCACGCCCGCGGCGAGCGGCACCGAGAACGCGAGCGCGTACAGTCCCTCGCCGTCGAGGTCGGCCGCGACGAGCGGCATGACCGTGGTGACCGCCAGCACCTCGAAGGCCGCGAGGAAGATCAGCGCGAACATGCCGAGCGACAGCCACCGCCACGGGCGTGCGAGCGGTCCGCCGGGAGGGGCCTCGATCGGCGTGGCGGTGGAGCGTTCGGTCACCTGACCGAGCCTACGTCCGCCACGCGGCATCCGTCGCCGTCGAATCGGTCGCGCACCGTCGAGAAGCTGCCGAGGGCTACAGCTCCTCGTGCTCGTCAGGGTCGGCGCCCCAGAGGCGCCCTCGCTCGAGGCCCGAGATCGCCTCGACCTCCGCGTCGTCGAGATCGAGGTCGAACACGTCGAGGTTCTCGCGCCGGCGCGCGGCATCCGACGACTTCGGGATCGGCACCGCGCCGAGCGCGAGGTGCCACGCGAGCACGACCTGCGCGGGGGTCGACTCGTGCGCGGCGGCGATCTCGGTGATGACGGGCTCCGACAGCAGCTCGGTGCGCTTGGCGAGCGGGCTCCAGCTCTCGGTGCGGATCGAGTGCTCCGCGTGGTAGGCACGAAGCTCGGCCTGCGGGAAGTAGGGGTGCAGCTCGACCTGGTTGACGACCGGCACGAGCTTCGTCTCCTCCGCGAGCCGGTCGAGCATGGCGGGCGTGAAGTTCGACACCCCGATCGAGCGCACCACGCCGCGCTCCTTGAGCTTGATCATCGAGCGCCAGCTCTCGACGTACCGGTCGCGCTTCGGGTTCGGCCAGTGGATGAGGTACAGGTCGACCCAGTCGAGGTCGAGGCGCCTGCGCGACTGCTCGAAGCTCGCGAGCGTCTCCTCGGTGCCGTGGTGGCGGCCGGGCAGCTTGGTCGTGACGAACAGGTCGCTGCGGTCGACCTCCGAGCGTCGGATCGCCTCGGCGACCACCTCTTCGTTGCCGTAGTTGTACGCGGTGTCGATGAGCCGGTAGCCGTCGTGGATGGCGGAGACGATCGCCTCGACGCCGGACTGGTCGTTCAGCCCGTACGTTCCGAGGCCGATCGCCGGGATCGTGTTGCCGTCGGCGAGCGCGTACGCGTGGGCGGTCATGCCACCCATCCTCGCCCGGATGGCACCGCGGATGCCACCCGCCGCGCCCGATCCCCAGTGGTTCGGCAGCGAGGACCGGTGCCGATCAGGTGCCGTGGACGCGTGGGCGCGCCCGCACGCGGCGCACGACCGTGACGACGACGGATGCCGCGGCGAGCGCGAGCGGCACGAACAGGTTCTGCCACGCGAGCACGAGCAGCCCGGCCGAGAGCACCGTCGCGACCACCGCGAGCCACCAGCCGAACGACCAGCGCCGGAGCAGGAGCGTCGCTGCGAGCATGCCCGCGGCGTAGATCGCGACCATGTTGCTCGTGTGGATGAGGATGAACGGCGCCAGGTCGAGCTCGAGCACGAGCGCGAAGCCGAAGTAGACGGCCATGAGGGCGCCGGTGAGCACGAGTGCGCGGCGCGGCACCGCCCCGTCCTCGGCGCCCTTCGCGAAGAACCGGGGCAGGTCGCCGTCGCGCCCGAGCGCGGCGCCGAGCTTGCCGAATGCGGGCAGGTAGGCGTTCAGGACGCCCACGGTGACGATCGCCGCGACGATCGCGACGAGCACCGGCCCGATGCCGGGAACCGTGACGGCGACGAGGTCGACGAGCGGCACCTGGCCGTCGCCGGCGCGGTCGCCGAGCACGCCGACCGTGACGACCTGGAGCGCGAGGTACCCGACCCCGACGATGACGATCGCGATGCCGGTGGCGAGCGGGATGGTGCGGCGCGGGTCGCGGAACTCGCCCGCGATGTGGGTGCCGACCTCCCAGCCCGCGAAGGCCCACACGAAGAGGCTGATCGCGGTGCCGACGCCCGTCCACCCGTTCGGCAGGAACGGCGTGAAGTTGCCCGGTTCGACCGCCGGGAACGTCGCCGCGACGACGCCGATGACGACCGCGAGGAGGAGGCCGGTGAGCGCGAACTGGACCCACCCGGCGACGCGCACGCCGAACCAGTTGGCGAGGAAGGGCGGCACGTACACCGCGAGCGCGATGATCGGCACGGCCGCACGGTCGACGCCGAGCACGGCGACGACGTACTCGCCGCCGAGGATGGCGACGACGGGCGCGCCCACGCACACGCCGAAGAAGAACCAGTACCCGGTCATGCGGGCGGCGGTGGCGCCGAGCGCGCGGCGCACGTAGCTGGCGACGCCGCCGGCGTCGGGGAACCGCGAGGCGAGCGCGGCGAAGGTGCCCGCGAGCGGGATCGACAGCAGCAGCACGGCCGCGACCGCCACGATCGACGCAGGCCCGGCCGCCTCCGCGGCGAGGCCGGGCAGCACAAGGATCCCGGTGCCGAGCACGCTCGCGACGTACAGTGCGGTGCCCTGCCCGAGGCCGAGGCGCCCCCGATGCACGGTTCCGACGGCGGCGACGGATGCCGCGGCATCCAGGGTTCTCGAACTCACCCGTTCATCGTGCCGGTTGCCGCGCGCCGCGCGCGCTGGCAGAGCAGACACCGTTGCGCAACATCCTGCCAGCTCCGCTGCCGACGTCCCTCCGCTTGGCTGCAGACGGATCTCCTGTGAACCGAACGGGTGACCGGCCCCGTGCTGCCCCGCTAGAGCCGGGCGAGCGACTGGTCGATGTCGGCGAGCAGGTCGTCCACGTCCTCGATGCCGACCGAGAGGCGCACGATCGACTCCGGCACCTCGGCCTCGGTGCCCTTCACCGAGGCGTGCGTCATCTCCGACGGGTAGTTCACGAGCGACTCGACGCCGCCGAGCGACTCGGCGAGCGTGAACAGCTCGGTCGACTCCGCGAACCGGCGCGCCGCCTCGCCGCCGCCCGCGAGGTCGATCGACACCATGCCGCCGAAGCCCGACATCTGACGGCCGGCGAGCGCGTGCCCGGGGTGCGACTCGAGGCCGGGGTACAGCACGCGCGCGATGCCGGGGTGCTCCGACAGGCGCCGGGCGATCGCGAGCGCGTTCTGGCTGTGCCGCTGCATCCGGATGCCCAGGGTCTTGATGCCGCGGGAGGTGAGGAACGCGTCGAACGGGCTCGACACCGCGCCGGCGGCGAACTGCGTGAACCCGACGCGCTCGGCGAGCTCCTCCTGACCGGCCGCGAACACGAGGCCGCCGCCGACCACGTCGGAGTGGCCGCCGAGGTACTTCGTCGTCGAGTGGATCACGACGCCCGCGCCGAGCGCCAGCGGCTGCTGCAGCGCCGGGCTCGCGAACGTGTTGTCGACGACGACGAGCACGCCGGCCTCGTCGCCGAGCTCGGCGAGCGCGGCGATGTCGCTGATCTTCATGAGCGGGTTCGACGGCGTCTCGACCCAGAGCACCTTGGTGGTGCCGAGCTCGATCGCCTCGCGCACCGCGTCGAGGTCGCTCGTGTCGACGGTGGTGTGCCGCACGCCCCAGTCGCCGAAGATCCGGCGGATGAGCCGGTGCGTGCCGCCGTACACGTCGTTGCCGATGACGACGTGGTCGCCGGGCTTCACTGCGGTGCGCAGCAGCGCGTCCTCCGCGGCGAGGCCCGATGCGAACGAGAGCCCGCGGATGCCGCCCTCGACCGCCGCGAGCTGCGTCTCGAGCGCCGTGCGGGTCGGGTTGCCCCCGCGCGAGTACTCGTACCCGCCGCGGAGGCCGCCGATGCCGTCCTGCGCGTACGTCGAGGTCACGTGGATCGGCGGGATCACCGCGCCGGTCGTGGGGTCGAACTCCTGCCCGGCGTGGATCGCTCGGGTGTCGAACCCCTGCCCCTGCCCGCCCGTGCCGTTGGGGTGCCCGAATTCAGGAGCGTTCATGTCGATCATCGCCTTTCCGAGTGAGATTGAAGTCTGAGAGCTTGAATACTGAGCGAGCGGATGGCGCCGCCACTCGCCGTTCCTGAATTCCGACCACTCGATCGCGGACGGCGCTCAGGAGGAGAGGTACGAGAGCAGGTCGGTGCGCGAGATGACGCCGAGCGCCTTGCCGCCGTCGGTGACGAGCATCGCGGGCGCCGCACCGAAGGCCTGGCGGGCGGTCGCGACGGGCTCGTTGACGCCGATGAGCGGCAGCGGCGCGCCGACCACGGCCGCGACCTCGTCGGTGAGCTTCGCCCGACCGGAGAACACCTGCTCCAGCAGCTCCTCCTCGTGCAGCGCGCCCACGACCTCGCCGAGCACGACAGGCGGCTCAGCCGAGAGCACCACGAGCTGCGAGACCCCGGACTGCGTCATCCGGTCGATCGCCTCGCGCACGGTGTCGTTCGGGTGCACGAAGACCAGCGGCGCCGTGCGGTCGGCCTTCGCGGCGAGGATGTCGCGGATCGTGTGCCCGGCGGGCGCATCGCCGAACCCGTAGGCGCGCATCCACTTGTCGTTGAAGATCTTGCCCAGGTAGCCGCGGCCGGAGTCGGGCAGCAGCACCACGAACACGTCGTCGGCCGTGACCTCGGGCCGGGCGGCGGCCTTCAGCGCCGCGACCACGGCCATGCCGCTCGACCCGCCGACGAGGATGCCCTCCTCGCGCGCCAGGCGGCGGGTCATCTCGAACGACTCGGCGTCGGACACGGCGACGATCTCGTGCGGGACGGCCGGGTCGTACGCGCTCGGCCAGAAGTCCTCGCCGACGCCCTCGACGAAGTACGGCCGGCCCGTTCCGCCCGAGTACACCGAACCCTCGGGGTCGGCGCCGACGATGCGCACCCGATCACCCGAGACCTCGCGCAGGTAGCGCCCCGTGCCCGTGATCGTGCCGCCGGTGCCGACGCCGGCGACGAAGTGGGTGACCTTGCCGTCGGTGTCGCGCCAGATCTCGGGGCCGGTCGTCTCGTAGTGAGAGAGGGGTCCGTTCGGGTTGGAGTACTGGTCGGGCTTGAACGCGCCGGGGATCTCGCGCGCGAGCCGGTCGGAGACGCCGTAGTACGACTCGGGGCTGTCGGGCGCGACGGCGGTGGGCGTCACGACGACCTCGGCGCCGTACGCGGTGAGGACGTTCCGCTTGTCCTCCGACACCTTGTCGGGGCACACGAAGATGCACTTGTAGCCGCGCTCCTGCGCGACGAGCGCGAGCCCCACGCCCGTGTTGCCCGACGTGGGCTCGACGATCGTGCCGCCCGGCTTCAGCTTTCCCTCGCGCTCGGCGGCGTCGATGATGCGCGCCGCGATGCGGTCCTTCGATGAGCCGCCCGGGTTCAGGTACTCGAGCTTCACGAGCACCGTGGCATCCGTCACCCCCTCGGTCACGTGGTTGAGCTTCACGAGGGGCGTGTCGCCGACGAGGTCGGTGATGTGCTGTGCGTACTTCATGCCGGTGTTCTGTCCTTGGTGTGGAGATGCGTCGAGCGGCGCCGTCGATCGGGCGCGCGACGCGAGGTCGGGGGTCGCGTGATCAGCGACGACAACAACACCGAGGCGAGAAGCTCACCCGGTCAGCCTAGCGGGTGACGGATGCCGCGTGGCAGGCCCGCGACGCGGCATCCGGCGACCGGATCTCTGGTGTTCTCCCAGTCCCATGCGTTTGGATGGGGAGGATCCCCGTCAGGAAAGGCCGCACGTGACCACGCCCCCGCCCGGAAAGAAGCTCACCGTCAAGCAGCAGCGCGCCGCCGAGCGCGAGCGCAAGCTCGAGGAGTACAAGAAGCGCGAAGCGCGCATGAAGCGCAACCGCCGCATCGCGATCTGGGGATCGGTCGCCGCGGGCGTGGCGATCATCGCGCTCATCGTCACGACGATCGTGCTCACGCCGCAGCGGCCGAGCTACACCGCGGGCGGCGAGGGCGCCGAGATCGAGGGGGTCGAGACGTTCGAGAACGCCTCCGACCACGTCGAGGGCGTCGTCGACTACGACCAGACCCCGCCCGCGGGCGGCCCGCACAACCCGGCGTGGCTGAACTGCGGCATCTACGAGGAGCCCGTTCCCGCCGAGAACGCCGTGCACTCGCTCGAGCACGGGGCGATCTGGGTGACCTACGACGCCGACGCGCTCTCCGACGACGAGCTCGAGACGCTCCGCTCGCAGCTGCCCGGCACCTACGTGATCCTCTCGCCGTTCGATGGCCTGCCGTCGCCCATCGTGCTGAGCGGATGGAACACCCAGCTGCAGGTCGAGGAGGCCGACGACCCGCGCATCGCCGAGTACCTCGAGGAGTACTGGCAGAGCCAGAGCGTGCCCGAGCCCGGCGCCCTGTGCACGGGCGCGATCGACGGTCCCGGCAAGGTCTCGTGAGCGATTCGACCACCAGCGAGCGGTCGCGTGACGGGGTCGGCCGCTGGGTGATCGTGCTCGCGGCATCCGTCGCGCTCGTCGTCGTCGCGGTGGTCGCCTTCGCCATCGGCCGACTCTCGACCCTCGGCGACCCGACCCCCGCGAACGCGAGCGCCGAAGCCGGGTTCGCGCGCGACATGCAGGTGCACCACCAGCAGGGCGTCGAGCTCGCGATGATCGTGCGCGACCTCACCGACGACGAGGCGACCCGGTTGCTCGCCTACGACATCGCCACTGCGCAGGCGCAGCAGTCCGGCCAGATGTACGGCTGGCTCGCCGAGTGGGGGCTGCCGCAGGCCGGTCCCGAGCCGTCCATGACCTGGATGACGCGGCCCGCCGACGACGGGGCGTCGCACGACGACCACGGCGACGGCGAAGGCGGGACACACGAGCCGGGCGAGCCCATGCCCGGGCTCGCGACCTCGGAGCAGATCGCCGAGCTGCGCTCGCTCGAGGGCGTCGAGGCCGAGCGGGAGTTCCTCGAGCTGATGATCGAGCACCACCGCGGCGCGGTCGAGATGGCCGAGGCCGTCCTCGCGCGCTCGTCGTACCCGGTCGTGGTGTCGCTCGCCGATGCGATCGTCCGCAGCCAGGAGTCCGAGATCCGGCTCATGCAGGACATGCTCGCCGCCCGATCGTAGCGCTCGCGCGTCGAGCGCCGGGGCGACCGACCGAACGGGCGAACGGGCGAACGGGCGAACGGGCGAACGGGCGACCGGGCGACCGGGCGACCGGGTGACCGCCCGGGCCTAGGGCGCCGGCACCTCCGGCCGCTCGGCCTGCTGGCGGTAGAGCGAGGCGTAGACCCCGCCGGCGTCGATGAGCTCGGCGTGCGTGCCGCGCTCGGCGATGCGACCCGCGACGATCACGAAGATCACGTCGGCGGCGACCACGGTCGACAGGCGGTGCGCGATCGCGATCGTCGTGCGGCCGCGCGACGCGTCGTCGAGCGCCTGCTGCACGACGCGCTCGCTGATCGTGTCGAGCGCGCTCGTCGCCTCGTCGAGCACGAGCACCGCCGGGTCCTTCAGCAGCACGCGCGCGATCGCGATGCGCTGCTTCTCGCCGCCCGAGAGCCGGTAGCCGCGCTCGCCCACGACCGTGTCGTACGCCTCGGGGAACGACGCGATCGTCTCGTGGATGTTCGCGGCGCGGGCCGCGGCCTCGAGCTCGGCGTCGGTGGCATCCGGCTTCGCGTACCTGAGGTTCTCGGCGATCGTCGCGTGGAAGAGGTAGGTCTCCTGGCTGACGATGCCGATGTGCGACATGAGCGAGACCTGCGACAGCTCGCGCACGTCGACGCCGGCGAACCGCACCGACCCGCTCGACGCCTCGTACAGCCGCGGCACGAGGTACGACACGGTCGTCTTGCCCGCCCCGCTCGGCCCGACGAACGCGGCGAATTGGCCGGGCTCGATCGCGAACGACACGTCGTCGAGCGTGGGCCGCTGGTCGTCGTCGGCATCGGGGTAGCGGAACGAGACGTGGTCGAACTCGATGCGGCCGAGGAGCGATGCGCCCTCGGCATCCGTGCCCGTCGGCACCGCGCGCGCGTCGGGCGGGTCGGTGATCGCGGGTGTCAGGTCGAGGTACTCGAAGATGCGCGCGAACAGCGCGCTCGAGGTCTGCAGGTCGAGCGCGACGCGCATCAGGCCCATCAACGGGAACAGCAGGCGCGCCTGCACCGTCGTGAAGGCGACGATCGTGCCGGCGGTGATGTCGGCCCCACCCGCGATGAGCCAGCCTGAGACGAGGTACACGATCGCCGGGATCGACGACATGAAGATCGACACCATCGCGAAGAACCACTGGCCCGACATCTGCTGCCGCACCTGCAGCTCGATCTGGTTGCGGTTCTCGCCGGCGTACCGGTCGGTCTCGCTCGCCTGGCGGGTGAAGCTCTTCGAGAGCAGGATGCCGCTGACCGACAGCGTCTCCTGCGTGATGGCCGTCATCTCCGACAGCGATTCCTGCGTCTTCGCGGCGATGCGCGCCCGCACCTGGCCGACGCGTCGCTGCGCGATCACCATGAACGGCATCAGCACGAGCGCGATGAGCGTGAGCTGCCAGTTGAGCAGCAGCATCGCCACGAACGCCGAGATCACGGTGACCGTGTTGCCGAGCACGCTCGACACCGTGTTGGTGAGCACGGATGCCACGCCACCCACGTCGTTCTGCAGGCGCGACTGGATCACGCCCGTCTTGGTGCGCGTGAAGAAGCTGAGCTCCATCGACTGCAGGTGGCTGAACAGCCGCACCCGCAGCGCACCCATGACCTTGTTGCCGATCGTCGCCGTGAGGAACGTCTGCCACACGCCGAGCAGGGCCGAGACCAGGAACACGGCGATCATCGCGCCGACGATCCATGCGAGCGCGTCGAGGTTGGGTGCGGTGACGCCGCCGGTGCCGTCGGTGGGGAACAGCGCGTCGTCGAACGCCCGCTGCGTGAGCAGGGGCGGGATGACGCTGAGTGCGGCGCCGACGAGCACGAGCACGACCGTGACGGTGAGCGCCGCCTTGTGCGGGGCGAAGAGCTCGACGATGCGACGGAACAGGTGCGGGATCTTCGGCGCCGCCGCGTTCTCGGCGCGCTGCGCCCGCTCGTCGGCGCTCGAGATGCGCCCTCGCGGACCGGGCCCCCTGCCGGTCCGCCCGCCGGGAGCGCCCATGCCCCCGCCCCCGTGCATGCTCATGGATTCACCCTAAGCGGCGCCCCAGTCGCGGCGGCCGGTTCGTCGCCCCGAAGGGGGGTGTTCGCGGAGGGCGTGCGCGCCGCTACGTTGAGCGTGATCCGTCTTCCCCGCCGAGAATGGAGCGTGCGATGAAGGTCGCCCCCTCGCCCGTACGCCGCTCCGAATCCGACGGTCGGCCGCGCCGGCGCTCGCCGATCGCGGCGGTCCTCCCGGTGTTGCTCACCCTCGCGGGCCTCGCTCTCGCGAACTCACCCGCCGCCGCCGAGCCGGCGCCTGCCACGGACAGCGCGGACGGCACGGCGGGCCTGGTCCCCGCGGCCCTGCTCCTGGTCGTCGCCGGCGTCGTCGCCGTGGTCGCCCGGCGGGTCACCGGACCGCACGCCGACTGACCGGCGTCCGGCGTCGGGGTTCGGCCCGCACGTGGATGGGCTCGCGCCGCTCGACCGGCACGACGACCGACTCGACCTCCTCGAGACGCGGACGGCGCTCCTGGCCGTCGTCGACCACGCCGGTGTGCCACGTCATGGCCAGCCCGTCGGGCGCGTCCTGGAGCAGGGCGAGGTTGTTGTCGAACCATGGCCCCTTCACGGTCTGCCAGCGGAACGGTGCATCCGGCACCTTCGCCGAGCGGGCGGCGAGCGCACCCAACGGGGCCGCGATGCCGTACGACATCACGACCGTGAACCAGCGCAGGAGTCGTGGCAGCGGATTCCGCACCGGCGAGCACACCGCCTGCACGATGCGCGCGCCGTCCTCCCGGTCGACCTCGGCGAGGTAGGAGTAGTGCACGTCGCCCGACAGGAAGGTGATCGACTGCGGCGCCTCGCCGCGCCGTCCATCGGCCAGGTCGGTCACCATCCGCGCGACATCCTGGAAGCTGTTCTGCCAGGCCGCCCAGTGCTCGAGGTCGACCGCCTGCCGCAGGCGCTCCCCCACCCACGCCGCCGGCCTCCCCCACGCGCCCTGCGAGATCGCCTCGTCCCACGCCTCGACGTGGTGCAGGCCCGTCGGCAGCAGGTACGGCAGCGAGGTCGCCACGAGCACGTGCCGGAATCCGCCGCGCAGCCGGGCGTCGAACCACTCGAGCTCGGGCGGATCGACGAGTCCGCGCGCGTCGGGCGTCAGGTCGCGCGCGGCGCGCGAGTCGACCACGATGAGCCGGATGTCGTCGAAGTCACGGGCGAAGCTGAACCGGTACGTCGTCGGCTCCGCATCGACCCGGGCGGCGAACTCGTCGACGGCCTCGGTCAGGTCGAGCTCGCCGTCACCGTCGTACGCGACCACCCGTTGCCAGAGCTCGTCCTCGGCGCGCTCGGCCGGCGAGAGGTTGCCGAGGTGCTGGTAGACCCAGTAGGACCCGAGCCCGGCGACGATGCGCCCGTGCCACCACGAGGTGGCCTCCATCTTGCGCTTCCAGTCGAGTGAGGCGTTCCAGTCGTCGCGGACGTCGTGGTCGTCGAAGATCATCGCGCTCGGCACCGTCGACAGCAGCCAGCGGTTGGCGTCGTCGGACCAGGCCAGCCGGTACAGGTGCGCGTACTCCTCGTAGTCCTTGAGCTCCTTGCCGGGCGGCTCCCTGAGGCTGCGGCGCGACTCGATGAATTCCTGCATCTCCTTGGACGTCGAGTCGGCGTACACCTGGTCGCCGAGGAACAGCACGAGGTCGGGGGTGGGCTGGTCGCCGGCCGCCACGGCGAGCGCGAACGCCCGCAGCGCGTCGACGCCGTGCGTGCGGTTGCCGGAGCGGTCGTGGGGCACACTCGTGCGGCACGAACCGAACGCCATCCGCAGCGGGCGACCGGGCTCGCCGGTCGCGATCACCGGCGCCGGGAGATCCGAGCCCGACTCCGGCCACACCGCGGCGCCGTCGATCCGCACCTCGTAGGGCACGCTGGCGCCGGGATCGAGGCCGTCGACCTCGACGAGCGCGTAGTGGTGGCCGTGCACCGCGAACGTGCGGGTCTCCCACGACCGGCCGTCGGCGTGCACGCTCACCACGCAATCGGCGCGCGTCTCGACCCAGATGCTCGCCGAGCGTTCGTCGACGTACCGGAGCATGGGCCCCAGGAGGAGCGGTGAGGTCGCCATGGTGTCGATTCTCCCCGTTTCCGGCCGACCCGGCCACGGGTTGCGTCGAGCGGCCCGAGTCCCCAAGACGGGCTCGTGCGCGAGCGAGGGGGCGGATGCCGCAGCATCCGCCCCCTCGTGGCGTTCGGGCGGATGCCGCGGCATCCGCCCGCCCGTCAGCCCTTCGTCGAGCCCGCCAGCAGGCCGCGCACGAAGTAGCGCTGCAGGCTGAAGAACACGATGAGTGGGACGACCAGCGACACGAACGCCGCGGCCGTGAGGCGTTGCCATTCCTGCCCGCGACTGCCGACGAGCTCCGCCAATCGCTGGGTCAGCGGTGCGGTGTCGGCGGTGCCGTCGGTGAAGATGAGGGCGACCAGCAGGTCGTTCCACACCCACAGGAACTGGAAGATCGCGAACGACGCGATCGCCGGGAGCGCCAGCGGCAGCACGACCTGGAAGAAGATCTGCGAGTGGCTCGCGCCGTCGACGCGCGCCGCCTCGATGACCTCGCCCGGGATCTCCGAGATGAAGTTGTGCAGCAGGAAGATCGCCAGCGGCAGCGCGAAGATCGTGTGCGCGAGCCAGACCGGGAGGAAGCTCTCGTCGGGGACGATCGGGAACACCTCGCTGACCTGCCGCTGCCACGGCAGGATCGTCGCCGAGAAGATCTGCAGCAGCGGGATGAGCGCCATCTGCAACGGCACGATCTGGAGCGCGAACACCAGCACGAACAGCGCCGACGAGCCCTTGAACTTGATCCAGGCGAACGCGTACGCCGCCATCGAGGCGAGCACGAGCGGGAAGATCGTGGCCGGGATGGCGATGGTGAGCGAGTTCGCGAAATAGGAGCCGAGCTGCGGCGCCGACGTCGACGAGGAGAACAGCACCTCGCGATAGTTGTCGAGCGTCCAGCCCCAGTTCTCGAAGATCGTCCACCATCCGGTGGTCTTGATGAGCTCCTCGGGACGGAACGACGAGATGAACAGGCCGAAGGTCGGCAGGGTCCACAGGACGGCGATGATGAGCGCCGCGGCCGTGGCCCCTCGGGAGGTCAGGCGACGCTTGACGCGCGCCGCCTTCGGCTCCTCGATGACATCGAGCTCGAGCTCCCCCTTGCCCCTGGCAACGGGGAGATCTGCTGGGGCGACGCTGCTCATCGGATCTCCCTCTGCTTCCTCAGGATGTTGACGTTGTAGATGACGATCGGCAGCACCATGAGGAACAGGATCAGCGCGAGCGCGGCGCCGCGCCCCGCCTCGTTCGCACGGAACGCCTGCGTGTACATCTCATTGGCCACGACCGAGGTCTCGAAGTTGCCCGCGGTCATCGTGCGGACGATGTCGAAGACCTTGAGCGTGGCGATCGAGATGGTCGTGACGACCACGACGAGCGAGCCGCGGATCGACGGGATGGTGACGTTGGTGAACCGCTGCCACGCGTTGGTGCCGTCGAGCTCGGCCGCTTCGATCTGCTCGGTCGGCACGCCCTTGATCGCCGCGGAGAGCACGACCATCGCGAAACCGGTCTGCACCCAGATCATGACCACGATCAGGAAGAACGTGTTCATCGGCGCCTCCTGCAGCCATCGCACGGGTTCGCCTCCGAGGCCCGTGACGATCGCGTTGAGCAGGCCGATCTGATCCTGGTTGGGGCCGCGGTACTCGTACACGAAGCGCCAGATCACGCCGGCGCCCACGAACGAGATCGCCATCGGCATGAACACGAGCGACTTGTACACGCGCTCGCCGCGCGCCTTGTCGATGAACACGGCGTAGGCGAGGCCGATCGCGGTCGCCAGCGTCGGCACGAGGATCACCCAGATCAGCGTGTTGCGGATCGAGACGATGCCCGCCGGCTGGGTGAACGCCCAGATGAAGTTGTCGAACCCGACGAACTCGCCCGCGTCGTTGGCGAAGGCGAGGATCGAGGTGTTGATGGCCGGGTAGATCAACCCGAACGCGAGCAGCAGCACCGCGGGAAGCAGGAACCCCGCGAGTTGCCAGTAGTCGCGGCCGCGCTTGGGGGCGCGGTCCACGAGGAAGAGGATCAGCCCGATGACCGCCACGAAGATCGCGATGCCCGCGACCACGACGAAGATCTTGCTGATGAGGTCGGATGTCGTCATTGCACTCCCTCCCCGTTGAGGAATCGGGGGGCCGCGCGATGAGTCGCGCGACCCCCCTTTCGGTTGATGGTAGGACCTGGAACGGGTCGCTGGCTACTGCGGCCAGCTCGCCTCGATCTGATCCACCACCGTCTGGGTGTCGTTGCCGCTGATCCAGTCGACGATGCCCGCCCAGAACGAGGCCGAGCCGACCGCGCCCGGCATGAGGTCGGAGCCGTCGAAGCGGAACGTGGTGTTCTCGTCCTGCAGGATGGCGTACGCCTCGCGGAGCAGGTCGCTCGAGAGGTTCTCGGGGTCGACACCGCTGTTGGCGCTGATCACGCCGCCCTCCGAGACGCGGTTGTTGGCCCACAGCGGGGTCGACAGGTACGTCTGGAACGCCGCGGTGGCCTCGCTGTCGGTGAATGCGCCGACGATCTCGCCGCCACCGGTCACGTCGGATGCACCGGCCTCGGTGCCCGGCGTGATGAACGCCCAGATGTCGCCGTCCTCGGCGATCGTCGTGCCCTCGGGCCAGAGACCCTCGTAGAACGTCGCCTGGTGGTGCATCGCGCACTGGCCGTCGAGGATGGTCCAGCCGCCCTCGTTGAACGTGATGTCGTTGATCGACCTGACGTCGCCGTACCCGCCGTTGACGTATTCCTCGTTCTTCAGGATGGCGCCGGCCGCGTCGAACGCCTCGACGATCTGCGGGTCGTTGAACGGGATCTCGTGGTTCACCCACTGGTCGTAGACGTCGGGACCGTGCAGCCGGAGGACCATGTCCTCCACCCAGTCGGTGCCGGGCCAGCCCGTGGCCTCACCGGAGCTGAAGCCGGCGCACCAGGGCTTGTCGACCACGCCGGACGCCGCGATCTCCTCGGTGAGCGCCATCATGTCGTCGAGGGTCTCGGGCTGCTCCCAGCCGTTCTCCTCGAACATCGCCGGCGAGTACCAGATGAAGCCCTTGACGCTCGCCATGAGCGGGGCGCCGAGGAAGGTGCCGTCGACCGTGCCGAAGCCCTTCCAGTCCTCGGACCAGTACTCGTCGACGTTCGCCTCGACCTCGGCGGGAGGAGCGACGAGGTCTTCTGCGAAGGTCGAGAACAGTCCGGGCTGCGGGAAGATGCCGAGGTCGGGTGCGTTGTCGCCGTCGACGAGCACGCGCACCTGAGTCTCGAACTCCTGCGTGCCCTGGTAGACGACGTCGATGCCCGTGCAGGTCTCGAAGTCGGCCCAGGAGGCCTCGAGCCGCTCCGCCTCGACCTCGACGATCGTGCCGTAGATGCTCACCTCCTCGCCGTCGAAGCTGCCGAACTCCTCGTAGTCGCCGCAGTCGGTGTCGGCGGCGTCCTCTGCCGCGATGTCTCCCGTACAGGCCGTCAATGTGAGGCCGAGGGTCGCCGCCGCTGCGATCGGAACGATCCAGCGACGATGCCGAATGGAACTCATCTCTCATCTCCTCATCGAGTGTGCGAGTCGGTGCAGGGCGGAACCGGGAACCGGTTCCAGCGACAACGCTAGGCGACGATCCGGATGCGAGCAAGGGCGATCCGGGTCACGATCGGATGACGACCGCGAAATCTGGGACCGGTTCCATATCGGCCCGGTTTCGGCGTACACTCCGTTTCGCAGGCCCGACGGAGGGAGGCGCGCATGGCCGCGATCACCGACGTGGCCCGCCTCGCCGGGGTCTCGAAGTCGACGGCGTCCCGCGCGCTCTCGGGCCACGGGTACGTCTCCGAGTCGACGCGCCGTCGTGTGACGGATGCCGCTGCCGAGATCGGCTACATCGCGTCGCCCAACGCGGCGAGCCTCGTCACGGGCCGCACGAAGAACGTCGGCATGGTCATCCCTTTCGTGAACCGGTGGTTCTTCGGCGAGGTGCTCGAGGGCGCCGAGCGCGCGCTGCTGTCGGCGGGCTACGACCTGACGCTCTACAACCTCGCCCTCGAGGGTCCGGAGCGCGACCGCGTCTTCGACTTCTTCCTGGCGCGCAAGCGCGTGGACGCGGTCATCGCGGTCGGCGTCGATCTCGACGAGCGCGAGGTCGAGGTGATCGGGCGACGCGACAAGCCCATCGTGGTGCTCGGAGGCTCGGCGCCCGGCGCCCCACGGCTCGCGGTCGACGACTTCGCGGCGGGGAGGCTCGCGACCGAGCACCTCATCCAGCTCGGGCACACTCGGATCGCCCACCTCGCCGGCGCCGCGCCCGGGTCGGCCGCGCGCAGCGTGCAGCAGCTGCGCAGCGACGGCTTCCGCCATGCGATGCACGCCGCGGGCCTCGAGCCCGCGGGAGTCGACGGCGGCGTGATCGAGGCCGAGATGACCCTGCCCGGCGGCTACACGGCAGGGCTGCAGTTGCTCGGACATCCGACCGCGCGGCCGACGGCGGTGTTCGCGGCATCGGACGAGATCGCGTTCGGGGTGATGCGGGCCGCCGAGCGGCTCGGCATCGCGGTGCCGTCGGCGCTGTCGATCACCGGCTTCGACGGCCACGAGTACGCCGAGCTGTTCGGCCTGACGACGGTCGAGCAGTACCCCGAGGACCAGGGCCGCATCGCGGTCGAGGAGGTCATGCGCGCGCTCGGCGAGGCTCCGTCCGACGACGACCGGGGCTGGGCCGACCGACCGCTCGCCACGCGACTCGTCGTGCGCAGCAGCACGACCGCGCCGTCGCGTTGACGGATGCCGCGGCATCCGCCGGCCCGCACCGCCGCCGCGCAGACGACGGATGCCCCGGGCCGAAACGAATCGGCACGGGGCATCCGTGTGTTCAGGTGACGCAGGTCACCTCAAGCTGCGAACCCGCTCGCGCGGGCGGCCACTACTTGAGGGTGACGGTCGCGCTCAGGTGTCGCTGCCCTCCTCGAGGGCGGCCACTACTTGAGGGTGACGGTCGCGCCGGCCTCCTCGAGGGCGGCCTTCGCCTTGTCGGCGGTCTCCTTGTTCGCGCCCTCGAGCACGGCCTTGGGAGCACCGTCGACGACGGCCTTGGCCTCGCCGAGGCCGAGCGAGGTGAGCTCGCGGACGACCTTGATGACCTGGATCTTCTTGTCGCCGGCAGCCTCGAGGACGACGTCGAAGGAGTCCTTCTCCTCGACCTCTTCGGCAGCGGCGCCGCCGCCTGCGGCAGCGGGGCCGGCAACGGCGACCGGGGCGGCCGCGGTGACCTCGAAGGTCTCCTCGAACGCCTTGACGAACTCCGAGAGCTCGATGAGGGTCAGGCCCTTGAACTGCTCGAGCAGCTCCTCAGTGGACAGCTTCGCCATGATTCTTCTCCTTAGATTTCCTGGGTACTCACCGCTTGGCAGGCTCTCGCCTACGCAGCGGACTCCTGCTTCTCACGCAGCGCGTCGACCGTGCGGACGGCCTTCGAGAGCGGTGCGTTGAACAGATATGCGGCTCCGAACAGCGAGGCCTTGAAGGCGCCGGCGAGCTTCGCCAGGAGCACTTCGCGGGACTCGAGGTCGGCGAGCTTGCCTACCTCTTCGGCGGTCAGGGGCTTGCCATCGAAATAGCCGCCCTTGACCACGAGGAGGGGGTTCGCCTTGGCGAAGTCACGCAGCGACTTCGCGACGGCGACCGGGTCACCGTGCACGAACGCGATCGCCGACGGGCCCTTGAGGTCGTCGTCGAACGCGGAGATGCCGGCCTTGTTGGCGGCGATCTTCGTCAGCGTGTTCTTCACCACGGCGTAGCTCGCGTCCCCACTGATGGACTTGCGCAGCGTCTTGAGCTGGGCAACAGTGAGGCCGCGGTATTCGGTCAGCAGAACGGCGGTCGAGCTCTCGAACAGGTTCGTGAGTTCGGCAACCGAGGCTTCCTTGTTCGCCATGGCCACTCCTTGTGTCTTCAACGTGCATCGCGGTGGCGATGCACGGCCTCGGAGCGCTGGAAACGTTCGGGAGAATGAGAAGAGCTCCGGCGCAAGCGCGCGGAGCTCGATTCGGGAAACCCGGAAAGTCTTCGTCACACCTGCGCGGGCCCCTGCATTCGCAGAGCTTCGGTCGACCTGTCTTGCGACGGGCGCGACGACCAGCGGTCTTCGGCTCCGACAAGGGTAACGGATGCCGCGGGCGCCGCCAAATCGGGCCGGTGGGAATAGTTGACCGAAGTCCACTGGTTTACTATGGTTGACAATAGTCAACGATTTCTGGAGTCATATGGCCACCCTCCCGCGCACGCGCGCGCCGAAGCCGCAGGCGGATCCCGCCGCGCTCTCCGACACCGGCATGACCCACCGCGAGGTGCTCACCGCCCTGTCGGGCCTCCTGCTCGGCATGTTCGTGTCGATGCTGGCCACCACCGTGGTCGGCAGCTCGCTGCCGGTCATCATCGCCGACCTCGACGGCGACCAGTCGGCGTTCACCTGGGTCGTCACGGCGACGCTGCTCGCCACGACCGTCTCGACGCCCGTCTGGGGCAAGCTCGCCGACCTGTTCGACCGCAAGCTGCTCCTGCAGCTGGCGCTCGTGGTGTTCGTCCTCGCGTCGGCGGCCGCGGGGTTCTCGCAGGACACCGGCACGCTCATCGCCATGCGCGTCCTCCAGGGCGTCGGCGCCGGCGGCCTCGCCGCCCTCAGCCAGATCGTGATGGCCGACATCATCAGCCCGCGCGAGCGCGGCCGGTACGCCGGGCTGTTCGGCGCCGTGATGGCCGTCGCCACGGTCGGAGGACCACTCCTCGGCGGCATCATCACCGACGGGCTCGGCTGGCGCTGGAACTTCTTCGTCGGCCTCCCGTTCGCGGTCGCCGCGCTCATCCTGCTGCAGCGCACGCTCCACCTGCCGAGGCACCCGAAGCGGAAGGTCTCCATCGACTACGCCGGCATCGTGCTCATCTCCGCGGGCGTCTCGCTCCTGCTGCTCTGGGTCACCTTCGCCGGCGGCGAGTTCGACTGGATCTCGTGGCCGTCGCTCCTCATGGTCGGCAGCGCCGCGGTGCTGCTCGCCCTCGCGATCGTCGTCGAGCTGCGCGCGACCGAGCCGATGATCCCGCTCGGGCTCTTCCGCAACCGCACGTTCACGCTCTCGGTGGTCGCGTCGATCTCCGTCGGCGTCGCCATGTTCGGCACCGCGGTCTTCCTCAGCCAGTACATGCAGCTGGCGCGCGGCGCCACGCCCACCGAGTCCGGCCTGCTCACCATCCCGATGATGGCCGGCGTGCTCATCGCCTCCACGGTGATCGGCGCACTCGTCAGCCGTCGCGGAAGGTGGAAGGGCTTCATGGTCGCGGGCGGCGTGCTCATGATCGCGGGCAGCATCCTGCTCTCGCGCCTCGAGTACGACACGGCGTTCTGGTACGTCGGCGTGTCGATGTTCGTGCTCGGGGCCGGCGTCGGCATGCTCATGCAGAACCTCGTGCTCGTCGTGCAGAACACGACCGAGGTGCGGAACCTCGGCGTCGCCACGAGCGCCGTCACCTTCTTCCGCAGCCTCGGCGGCACCGTGGGCGTCGCCGTCATGGGATCGATCCTCGGCACCGTCGTCGCCGAGCGCATCGCCGACGGCGTCGGCGGGCTCGACCCCGAGCAGCAGCTCGAGGCCGGCCGGACCCTCGGCGGCGGGGCCATCCCGCAGGTCGGCGAGTTGCCGGGGTTCCTGCGCGTGGTCGTCGAGTCGGCGTACGGCACCGGGGTGGCCGCGGTCTTCCTCGCGGCGGTCCCGCTCGCGGTCGTCACGCTCATCGCGGTGGCGTTCCTCCCGAACGTCGACCTGGGTACGCAGAACGCGATCCAGCGGGCGAGGTCCGAGAGCGGGGCGGATGCCGCAGCCGCCCACGAGCGCGAGCGAGAGCTCGAGGACGCGGAGGACGCCGCGATCGACGCGGCCGCGGCATCCGTCGCCCTCACCCCCGTCGGACTCGCCCACGACCCGGCCACCGGGCCGGTCGGCACCGTCGGCCCGCGTCCGCGGCGAGACGGGCAATAGGATCGGCCGCATGACCGCCCCCGCCGCATCAGCGACGCGCACGGCCGGCGACGACGAGATCGCCGCGGTCGAGGAGCAGCTGCGGTCGCTCTTCGTCCGCGTGCGCGCCGTCTGGAAGGAGGCCGCTGCAGCCGTGCACCCCGAGCTGCAGCCGGTCGGGTACAAGATCCTGTCGGCCGTCGTCCGGAGAGGCCCCATGCACGCCGGCGCCATCGCCGAGACGCTCGAGATCGACAAGAGCGTCGTGAGCCGCCAGCTCAAGCAACTCGAGGGGCTCGGCCTCGCGACGAGCCTGCCCGACCCGAACGACGGCCGCGTGCGCATCATCGAGCCGACGCCCGTCGCGATCGAGCGCGTCGGGCGGAGGAGCTCGCGGATGCAGCAGCAGCTCTACGCCCAACTGCGCACCTGGCCGGCCGCCGACGTCGGCGAGCTCGCACGTCTCCTCGCCCGGCTGAGCAGCGGCGTGCTCGACGAAGACGCCCCGCCGGCCGACGCCTGACCCGCGCCCGACCCGGACCGCGGCGCGGGGCATGGGCGGGTCAGGCCGGCAGGTCGACCGTGAACTCGGTGCGGCCGGGCTCGCTCTCGACCGCGACAGTGCCCTGATGGGCCTCGACGACGGCGCGCACGATCGCGAGGCCGAGCCCCGTGCTGCCGGCCCGGCGCGAGCGCGACGCGTCGCCACGTGCGAACCGCTCGAAGAGCGTCGCGCGCACGTCGGGGTCGATGCCCGGGCCGTCGTCGGTCACGGTGAGGCGGACGCGGTCGCCCGCGGCATCCGTCACGCGCTTCAGGCGAACGACGACCTTCGTGCCCTCCGGCGTGTGCATGCGCGCGTTCGCGAGCAGGTTCGCGAGCACCTGGTGCAGGCGCGACACGTCCGCCGCGATCTCGACCGGCTCGTCGGGCACGGCCACGCGCCAGTCGTGGTCGGGCCCCGCGACCTGCGCGTCGCCGACCGCGTCGACCACGAGCTGCCGGAGGTCGACCTCGTCGCGGCGCAGCTCGCGGCCCTCGTCGAGCCGGGCGAGGAGGAGGAGGTCCTCGACCAGGTCGGTCATCCGCAGCGACTCCGACTCGATGCGGCCGATCGCGTGCACGATGTCGGGCGGCAGCTCGCCGGCGTGCATCCGCGTGAGCTCGGCGTAGCCGCGGATCGAGGCGAGCGGCGTGCGCAGCTCGTGGCTGGCGTCGGCGACGAAGCGGCGCACCTTGCGCTCCGACTGCTCGCGGGCCGAGAGGGCGGATGCCACGTGGCCGAGCATCCGGTTGAACGCCGTCGCGAGGCGCCCCACCTCGGTGCGCTCGTCGTCGACCGGCACCCTGGCCGGAAGCTCGACGTCGCCGCGAGCGAGGGGCAGCTCGGACACGGCGGTCGCCGTCTCGGTCACGCGGTCCAGCGGCTGCAGCGCCCGCCGCACGGTCACGGCGCCGAGCGCCAGCGCGCCCGCGAGCCCGGCGAGCGCGACGAAGGCGATCGTGACCGCGAGCTGGCGGCTCGTGGCGTTCACGTCGTCGAGCGGGAGTGCGACGGCGTAGGAGTACCCGCCGTTGGTGGGGGCGGCGATCGCGCGGTACTCCCCCAGCTCGGCGAGCTCGACCGTCCGCGGCTGGCGGTCGACCGGCACCGCGGCGAGCGCGCGCAACGCATCGGGCGACGGCTCGACGAGCTCACCCTGCTCGTCGATCGTGCTGGAGGCGAAGATCGCGTTGTCGACCACGAGCACCGCGACGGTGCCCACCGGCTGGCCCGGGATGCGGAGCAGCACGTCGGCGCCCTCGGGCGGGATGGGCAGCGGACCGCCGGGGTCGTCGAGCGCCCGGCCGGCACGGTCGGTCGCCTGCTCGAGCGATGCGTCCAGGCGCGCGACGAGCTGCGCGTGCAGCACCGCCACGCTCACGAGCCCGACGATCGCGCTGACGAGCACGACGAGCGCCGCGACGACGAGGAGCAGGCGCCGGCGGAGCGTCTTCGGCGGCGGGCGCCGGGCCGCGGCATCCGTCGCCCCGTCGGAGCCGGGTCGCCCGCCACCCGCTGCGCCCGCCCGCCCGGCCGACGGCTCGGCGACCGCCTCCACGGCCGCGGCGCGTCGCGCGGCGGCCGCGTGGCCCGGGTCGCCGGGATGCGTCACGTCGTGGCCTTCAGCATGTACCCGGCTCCGCGCACGGTGTGGATCATGGGGTCCCGTCCGGCGTCGATCTTCTTCCGCAGGTAGGAGATGTAGAGCTCGACCACCGTCTCCCGGCCGCCGAAGTCGTAGCTCCACACGCGGTCGAGGATCTGCGCCTTCGACAGCACTCGCCGCGGGTTGCGCATGAGGAAGCGGAGCAGCTCGAACTCGGTCGCGGTGAGCTCGATCGGGGTGCCGTCGCGCTCGACCTCGTAGGAGTCCTCGTCGAGGCTCAGGTCGCCGACGCGCAGCACGGGGTCCTTCGCCTGGGCGAGCGTGAGCGTCGAGCGCCGGATCAGGCCGCGGAGACGCGCGACGACCTCCTCGAGGCTGAACGGCTTGGTGACGTAGTCGTCGCCGCCCGCGGTGAGCCCGGCGATGCGGTCGTCGAGCGAGTCCTTCGCGGTGAGGAAGAGCACGGGCGTCTCAGTGCCGTCGGCGCGCACGCGCTGCAGCACCTCGAGCCCGTCGATGTCGGGGAGCATGATGTCGAGCACGATCGCGTCGGGCCGGAACTCGCGGGCAGCGCGCACGGCGCCGAGGCCGTCGGACGCGGTGCGCACCTCCCACCCCTCGTAGCGCAGGGCCATCTTCAGCAGGTCGGTGAGGGAGTTCTCGTCGTCGACGACCAGCACGCGCACGGCGCTGCCGTCGGCCTTGGCGATCTGCGGCCGCTGGGCGGCGCCGGATGCGGTGGTCGGATGGCTCATGCCTTCGAGTATGCGCGCGTTCCTGTGCGGTTCCTATGACGCGAGCGGATGCCGCCTGTGACCCTGCCGTGCGACCTTGCTCGCATGCCGAGGCCGGCGCGCGCTCATGGCCGGCGCAGGGGCAGCCCATCGCGCGGCCACAGCGGGCATCCCTAGCGTCCGAGGCAGCCCGCCGTCCGGTGGGCGGAGGCCGACCCACGAGGACCCCACCATGTTCTTCACCTACCTCCGGCGCGAGCTCGCCGGGCGGCGCAGGCAGACCGCGATCATCGCGGTCGGCATGGCGCTCGCGATCGCGCTCGTCATGATGGTGAACGCCGTCTCGACGGGCGTGCGCGACGCGCAGGCCGCCGTGCTGGAATCCGTCTACGGCGTCGGCACCGACCTGACCGTGTCGCAGGCGCCCACGGCGCCGGGCGAGGGCGAGGGCGGTCCCGGCGTGCGCTTCGAGTTCGGCCAGGACGACGGCGCGACCGCCGACGACGGAACCACGACCGAGCTCAGCAACTCGCGCCTGACGGCCGGCCCCGGCGCCTCGACGTTCGACGCGTCGACGCTCGAGACGGTGCAGTCCGTCGACGGCGTCGCCGCGGCATCCGCCACCCTGAGCCTCACCAACGTCACGTTCGACGGCGAGCTCCCCGCGCCGCCGAGCGACACCGGCGGCACCGGCACGAGCGGCGGCGACGCCGCGAGGCCCGCGCCCGGCGATGGCGGCGCTCGCAGCTTCGGCGGCGGCGCGTTCGACGTGGCGAGCACGAGCGTGACGGGCGTCGACCCGACGGCCGACGCGGTCGGTCCGCTCAGCGCGGTCGAGCTCGTCGACGGTCGCGGCCTCGACGCCGCCGACGCCGGGCAGGCCGTCGTCGTGCTCGACGCCGACCACGCCATGAGCGAGGGCCTCGCGGTCGGCGACACGATCGACCTCGGCGGCACCGGGTTCGAGGTGGTGGGCACGGTCGCCTCGACCTCGGCGGATGCGGCGACCGCGTCGAACGCGTACATCCCGCTCGACGTGGCCCAGGAGCTCTCCGGCCTCGAGGGCCAGGTCTCCGACATCGCCGTGCAGGCCGAGTCGGCGTCGACGATCCCGACGGTGAAGGCCGACCTCGAGGGCGCCCTGCCGGAGCAGGAGGTGAGCACGCAGGAGGACCTCGCGGCATCCGTCTCGGGGTCGCTCGGCAGTGCGTCGCAGCTGGTCTCGAGCCTCGGCCTGTGGCTGTCGGTCGCGGTGCTCGCGGCCGCCTTCCTCATCGCGATCCTCTTCACCATCCAGGGGGTCACGCGGCGCACGCGCGAGTTCGGCACGCTCAAGGCCATCGGCTGGTCGAACCGCCGCATCACCGGTCAGGTCGCGGGCGAGTCGCTCGTGCAGGGCCTCATCGGCGGTGCCGCCGGGCTCGCGCTCGGCTTCGCGGGCATCGGCGTGGTCAATGCGATCGCGCCGACGCTCGCCACGACGACCGCGCCCGACAGCGCCGCCGCGGGCGCGATGGGCGGCGGCTTCGCGGGCGGCGGCACCCCGTTCGACGCCGCGCAGGCCACGGCCGAGGTCGTGCTCACGGCGCCCGTGACCCCGACCGTGGTCGCCCTCGCGGTCGGCCTCGCCGTGCTCGGCGGCCTCCTCGCCGGTGCGATCGGCGGATGGCGCGCGAGCCTGCTCCGCCCCGCCGAGGCGCTCCGCAGCGTCGCATGACGGATGCCGCGGCATCCGCTCGCCCCCAGACCCCCGCACCACGGAAGGAACCGCCTCATGTACACCCTCGAGAACGTCTCGAAGACCTACCGGCAGAAGGAACGCACGATCACGGCGCTGCAGGACGTCAGCCTCACCATCCCGACCGGGCAGCTCGTCGCGATCCAGGGCCCGACCGGCGGCGGCAAGTCGACGCTGCTGCAGCTGCTCGGCGCACTCGACCGTCCCACCTCGGGCCTCATCTCGCTCGACGAGGCCGAACTGTCGGGCATGCCCGACGCGAAGCTCGGCGGCATCCGCGCCCGCGAGATCGGATTCGTCTTCCAGGGCTTCAACCTCATCCCGACGCTCACCGCGCAGGAGAACGTCGAGACCGCACTCGAACCGCTCGGTGCGGCGGCCGACGAACGTCGCACACGCGCGACCGCAGCACTCGAGTCGGTCGGGCTCGGCGACCGGGCGAACCACGTGCCGAGCGAGCTTTCCGGCGGGCAGCAGCAGCGCGTCGCCATCGCCCGCGCGCTCGTGAAGGAGCCCGACGTGCTTCTCGCCGACGAGCCGACGGGCAACCTGGACGAGCAGACCCGCGAGGAGATCATGGACCTGCTCGAGGGCCTCTGGCGCGACCGCGGGCTCACGCTCGTGATCGTGACGCACGATTCCGCCGTCGCGAGGCGCGCCGAGCGGCGGCTGCACCTGACGCACGGGGCCGTGACCGAACGGGGCTGACCCCGGTCGGAGGGGGGCGCGTGGCTCGCATCGGTGCCGGATGCGACCCGACTTGCCCCACCTCTGGGGACTGCCCCTCCTCGCGCCCGCACCGTAGCGTTCTAGTGCGTGGAGGTGCACCCTATGACGAAGCGCTGGTTCGCAGGCGTCGCGGCACTCGCCGTGGTGCTCGCAGGGTTCGCGGGCCAGCCCGCCGCCGCGGCCCCGACGCCCGCACCCGAGCCTCCGGCCTCGTCGCGCGCCGAGCCTCCCGGCCGGCCCGACGACCCTCCCGTCGACAAGTCGCCGCCGAAGAACCCGAGCGACGTGCTCGAAGGACAGGATGCCCCGACCACTCGCGACCGCTCCCTCGAGGCCGGCATCCAGGCCGCCCCGATCGAGAACCGGGTCGTCGGCACGGTCCTCGCGGCCGGGGGTGCCGACGTGGTCGGCGCATCGACGCTGACGACGGTCGGGTCGGTCACCGACCGCGCGGCCGAGCGCGGCGGCGGCGCGGACCGGTACCTCACCGCGGTCGCGCTCAGCGCCGCGCACTTCGCGCCCGGAACCACCGACGTTTGGCTCGCCAGCGGCGAGAACTTCCCGGACGGCCTCGCCGCGTCGGCGATCGCCGGCGACCGGGGCGGCCCCGTCCTCCTCACCCGCGGGGCGGCGCTGCCCGAGGCGGTCGCGGCGGAGCTCGCCAGGCTCGCGCCCGCGAACGTCTGGATCGCCGGCGGGACCGGCGTGGTCTCCGAGCAGGTCGCCGCGGACGTCGCGGCGGCGGTCCCCTCGGCAGTCGTGGAACGCATCGCCGGCCCCGACCGCTACGGCACGGCGGCGAACCTGTCCGCCGAGTTCTTCGACTCGGCGCCCGCCGCGTTCGTCGTCAACGGGCTGAACTTCCCCGACGCCCTGGGCGCCGGTCCCGCTGCCGCCATGGAGGACGCACCGTCCCTGCTGGTGTCCGCCACCGCCGTGCCCTCCGCGACGGCGAACGAACTCGCGCGCCTCCGACCGCCGGTCGTCTACATCGTCGGCGGAACGGGCGTCGTGAGCGACACGGTGGCCTCGCGCATCCGCTCGATCACGGGCGGCTCGGTCGTCCGCGTCTCGGGTCCGGATCGGTACGCCACCGCCGCCGCCGTCGCCGACCGCTTCTTCACGCCCACCACGCCGAGCGTGGTCCTCGCATCCGGCCTGGCCTTCCCCGACGGGCTGAGCGCGGGCGCCGTGGCCGGGGCGTCCGACAGCCCGCTCCTCCTGGTGGACTCCGGCAGCACGCCGCCCCGCGCGACGCTCGACGCAGCGCGCCGCGTGTCCTGGTGGCTGCCCGACGAGGGGCGGGTCCTGCGCTACACCGTGGTCGTGCATCCGGACGACGACCTCTCGGTCTGGTCGCTCATCGGCGAGCCCGACCCGCGTCGCTACGACGTGATCATCGTGCTCACGACGGGCGAGTCGAGCAGCTACTGCAACGGCCGCTACATCACGAACGAGTGGGCGTCGCAGCAGTACCTGCCCCAGCCCCAACCGACGGGCGTGCAGTACTCCGAGCGGTGCACCAAGCACCGGATGGACAGCTGGCGGGTCTTCATGGACGGCACCGAGCTCGGCCCGGTCGGGCAATGGGAGCGGCTCACGAGCGGACCGGCCCAGTTCGACGGACGCGAGGTCCCGATCCCGCAGCGCCGCTCGCCCACGGGCGAGGTGGAGCCGGCCGACTACTTCGACCTCAGCGTCGGCAAGGACCGGGCGTTCGTGTCGTTCGACATGGGCCCGCTCGTGCCCGACGAGGTGCTCTGGGCGATCCAGACCACCCGGGGACTCGTCGACCGCTTCCCGACGCAGCTCGAGGGCGACATCATCGGCGCCGGGTTCTACAACGACACCGACGAGGGCTACCCCAACCTGCAGCCCGACCACGTCGCGATGTACCAGACACTCGGCGGGAACGACCTCGGCCTGCCCGGCAGCCAGTATTCCGCGGTCGGCCACAGCCAATCGGCGAGGGCGTTCGGCGCGACGGTCCCGGACTACTGCGGTCTCATGTGCCACCCCGCGGCGTTCCGTCCGTTCCAGGGCGGCATGGGCCACTTCCAGTGGTCGTTCGGATGGCTCGCCAGCGGGTACTGGGTGCCCGGCGCGGTCGACGCGCACGCGGGATTCTCGCGCTACCAGTCGTTCGCGAAGTGGTACTGATCCCCGCGCGGGATCGGATGCGCACGACCGGCGCCGTGCGCATCCGCCGCCCTACTGGTTCGAGAACGCGGCGTCGAACGACGCGGTCGGGCGCGGCCAGATGAGCGAGCGCACGAACTCGAGCGCCTGCGGGCCGCCGTGCAGCCGGTCCATGCCGGCGTCCTCCCACTCGACCGAGATCGGGCCGGTGTAGCCGATCGCGTCGAGCGCGCGGAACGCGTCCTCCCACGGCACGTCGCCGTGCCCGGTCGAGACGAAGTCCCAGCCGCGGCGCGGGTCGCCCCATGGCAGGTGCGAGCCGAGGATGCCGCTCCGGCTGTTCGCGGTCCGGATGCGCGTGTCCTTGCAGTCGACGTGGTAGATCCGGTCCTGGAAGTCCCAGATGAAGCCGACCGGGTCGACGCCCTGCCACATCATGTGGCTCGGGTCCCAGTTGAAGCCGAACGCCTCGCGGCGGCCGATCGCCTCGAGCGTGCGCACGCTGGTCCAGTGGTCGTACGCGATCTCGGACGGGTGCACCTCGTGCGCGAACCGCACGCCCTCGTCGTCGAAGACGTCGAGGATCGGGTTCCAGCGGTTCGCGAAGTCCTCGTACCCGGCGTCGATGACGGATGCCGGCACCGGCGGGAACATCGCGACGTACTGCCAGATCTTCGAGCCCGTGAAGCCGACGACCGTGTCCACGCCGAGCTTGCGGGCCACCCGCGCGGTGCGCTCGAGGTCCTCCGCGGCGCGCCGCCGAACGCCCTCGGCGTCGCCGTCGCCCCACGTGTAGGGGCGCACGATCGCCTGGTGGCGGAAGTCGATCGGGTCGTCGCACACGGCCTGGCCGGTGAGATGGTTCGAGATCGCGTACACCTTCAGGTCGTAGCGCTTCAGGAGCTCCAGCTTCTCCTTCAGGTAGCCCGGCTCCTCGTCGGCGAGCTTCGTGTCGAGGTGGTCGCCGCCGACGCCGATCTCGAGGCCGTCGTAGCCCCATTCGGATGCCAGTCGCGCGACCTCCTCGAACGGCAGGTCGGCCCACTGGCCGGTGAAGAGGGTGACGGGGTGCGTCGTGGCGGGCGTGTCGGTCATGCTCGGATCCTTTCGTGGGGGTCGGACATCGTGGGAGGTCGCTGGGCGAACGGTGGGACGGCTCAGTCGGCCCCGCCGGCGACCTCCACCCAGGCGCCGTCGCCCTCGGAGCTGTGCTCGACCGCGTCCAGGACGCGCTGCACGTGCAGCCCGTCGGCGAACGACGGTCGGGGCGCCTCGCCGGTGGCGATGGCCTCGACGAAGTCCCTCGCCTGGTGGGCGAAGCCGTGCTCGTAGCCGAGCATGTGCCCGGCGGGCCACCAGGCCGAGACCCACGGGTGCTCGGGCTCGGTGACGATGATCTTCTTGAAGCCCTGCTCGCCGGCCGGCTCGGTCGCGTCGTACAGCTCGAGGGAGTTGAGGTCCTCGAGGTCGAACGCGATCGCGCCGAGCGATCCCGACACCTCGACGCGGAGCGCGTTCTTGCGGCCCGTGGCCATGCGCGAGGCCTCGAACGTGCCGAGCGCACCGGATTCGAACCGCCCTCGGAACAGGGCCACGTCGTCGACCGTCACCTCCCCGTATTCCGCCGGAGGCGCATCCGACGCGGCCGCCGCGATGCCTCCCGACGACGATCCGGCGATCGGCCGCTGCCGCACGAAGGTCGCGAGCACGCCGGACACCCTGCCGAGCCGGAGCCCGGTCATGTACTCCGCCAGGTCGACCGCATGCGCGCCGATGTCGCCGAGCGCGCCGGATCCCGCGCGGTCCTTCTGCAGCCGCCAGGTCATGGGGCTCGCCGGATCGACGAGCCAGTCCTGCAGGTACGACGCGCGCACCTGGCGCACGTCCCCGATCCGCCCCTCGGCGATGAGCTGCCGCGCGAAGGCCGTCGCCGGCACCCGCCGATACGTGAACCCGAGCATCGAGCGGATGCCGCGGGCGGCGGCCGCCTCGGCGACGCGCGTCATGGTCTCGGCCTCTGCCGACGAGTTGGCCAACGGCTTCTCGCAGAGCACGTGCTTGCCCGCCTCGAGGGCGGCGATCGCGATCTCGGCATGGGTGTCGCCGGGAGTCACGATGTCGACGACGTCGATGTCGTCTCGCTCGACGACCTCCCGCCAGTCGACCGACGACTCGCGCCATCCCCACTTCTCGGCCGAGGCCGCGACGCCCGCGGGGTTGCGGCCGACGAGGACGTCCATCGAGGGCAGGAGCGGGAGGTCGAAGAACCTCGGGGCGACGCGCCATCCCTGCGAGTGGGCGGCTCCCATGAAGCCGTTGCCCACCATCGCGACGCGAAGACGTTCACGCATGCGGATCGATTCCGCCTTTCAGGTGTAGGGAATGACGGCTGGGCGCCCTCTCGGGCGCCCAGCCGGTGGATCAGATCAGGACTCGAACGCGAAGTCGATGTACTCGTCGACGTTCTCGGCCGTCACGACCGGAGCGTCGAGGACGATCCGGTAGGGAACGCCCGGCGTGTACAGGTCGCTCATGGTCTTGCCCTGCGCGATCAGGCGGGCCAGCGCGATGCCGTCGGCCGCCTGGGTCGAGGGGTAGATGACCGTCGCCTCGAGGACCGTGTCACCGGACTCGATCGCGCGCATCGCGTTGGCGCTGCCAGCGCCGCCGACCATGAAGAACTCGTCGCGACCCGCGGCGTCGATGGCCGCCATCACGCCGACACCCTGGTCGTCGTCGTGGTTCCAGATCGCGTCGATCTCGGGCGCGGCCGAGAGCAGCTGCGACGTGACGGCCTCGCCGCCCTGGATGGTGAAGTCCGCCGCGACGCGGTTGGCGACCTCGAGGCCGCACTCGGACAGCGCGTCGGCGAAGCCGCGCGAACGGTCCTGCGTGAGCGGCAGCGAGTCGATGCCCGCGATCTCGGCGACCACGGCGTCGTCCTGGTCGCCCAGGCGCTCGCAGATGTAGCTTCCGGCCGAGACGCCCATGCCGTAGTTGTCGCCGAGGATCGTCGCGCGGGCCGCGGCCGGGGTCGAGAACTCGCGGTCGACGTTGATCACCGGGATCCCCGCCTCCATCGCCTTGGTCGCCGCCTCGGTCAGTGCCGCACCGTCGGTGGGCAGCAGCACGATGGCGTCGACGCCGTCGTTGACGAAGGTCTCGACCTGGCTGATCTGCAGGTTGGCGTCGTTCGTGCCCTCGGCGACGCGCAGCTCGACGTCGTCGTAGGAATCGGCCGCGGCGATCGCGGCCGAGTTGATCGCGCCGAGCCAGCCGTGGTCGGCCGCCGGGCCGGAGAAGCCGATGACGACCGTCTCGCCCGATTCGGCGTTCTCCTCGGCGGAGTTCTGGTTCTGGGTGACGGTCGATTCGGAGCCGCCGGCGGTGCAGCCGGCCAGCAGGCCGGCGACCGCGAGGGATGCCCCCGCCATGACCAGGCGGCGGGCGCGGGAAGTGCGCGTGACACTCATTTGTGTTTGTCCTCTCATCGGATGTGACGCAGCGCCACCAGGTGGACTTCGACCACCCGGGTGCCTCACACCCGCGACGAGTCCACGTTGACGTGCGGCGAGCGTAACAGAAGATCGCGGCGCGTGCGCAACTTATGTTTAGCATCTGGCAAAAGTGCATGGCCCCAGAACGCGGGCCACATGCGCACCTCTCGGGCGCGCCGGCGGCAGAATCGCACCAAGACCTTTGCGTCACTGCAAGTTGCAGTTATGATGTGCAAGTGATCAAAGACGACCATTCTCCGGCATTACTCCGAATGAGCGGCATCTCCAAGGCCTTCTCGGGCGTCCAGGCGCTCAAGGCCGTCGACCTCGAGATCGTCGCGGGCGAGGTGCACTGCATCCTCGGTCAGAACGGTGCGGGCAAGTCCACCCTGATCAAGACGCTCGCGGGCGTGCACACTCCCGACGCCGGCACCATCCGCTGGAACGGCGAGGAGGTGACCCTCTCGACGCCCCAGGACGCCATCGACATCGGCATCGCGACGATGTACCAGGAACTCGACGTCGTCGACGGCCTCACGGTGACCGAGAACATCTTCCTCGGGCACGAACTCGCCGTCGGCGGGTTCCTCCGTTCGGGCGAAGCCAACGCACGGGCCCGGGCGCTCCTGGACCGGCTCGGGCACGGCGACCTCTCCCCCACGCGCGAGGTCGGATCGCTCAGCGCGGCGAACAAGCAGATCGTCAGCATGGCGCGGGCGCTCTCGCACGACACGAAGCTCATCATCATGGACGAGCCCTCCGCCGTGCTCGACAGCGAGGAGGTCAAGAACCTCTTCCGCGTGGTGCGAGAGCTCACTGCGGCGGGCATCGCCGTCGTCTACATCACGCACCGGCTCGAGGAGATCCGCGAGATCGGTGACCGCATCTCGGTGCTGAAGGACGGACGCAGCACCGCCAACGGGCTGCCCGTCGGGGACACCCCGACCCCCGAGCTCATCCGCCTCATGACCGGCCGCTCCGTCGCGAACGTCTTCCCCCCGGCGGAGCCGGTCCCCGACGAGGCGGAGGTCCTGCTCGACGTGCGCGACCTCTCGCTGGACGGCGTCTTCGAGGACGTCAGCTTCACGGTGCGCGCCGGCGAGATCGTCGGCCTCGCCGGACTCGTCGGCTCCGGGCGCTCGGAGATCCTGGAGACCGTGTACGGCGCCCGGCGCGCCAGTTCCGGCTCGGTCCGCGTGAAGGGGCGAGCCCTCAAGCGCGGCTCGGTCCGCGACGCGGTGCGCTCCGGCGTCGGCCTCTCCCCGGAGGAGCGCAAGAGCCAGGGCCTCCTGCTCGACGAGCCCATCTACCAGAACGTCACCCTCTCCTCGTTCGCCCGCTACGCACGCGCGGGGTTCGTCAACGAGAAGGCGGAACGCCGCGTCGCCGCCGAGCAGATCACCGCGCTGCAGCTGCGGCCCGCCGATCCCGACCGTCCGGCGCGCACGCTCTCGGGCGGCAACCAGCAGAAGATCCTGCTCGCCCGGTGGCTCGTCAACCGGACATCGGTGCTCCTGCTCGACGAGCCCACGCGCGGCGTCGACGTCGGAGCCCGGGCCGAGATCTACGCGCTCATCCGCCGGCTCGCCGCCAACGGCGACGCCGTCGTCATCGTCTCCAGCGAGATCGAGGAGGTCCTCGGCCTCGCCGACACCGTCCTCGTCGTCGCGGACGGCCGCGTGCTCAGCACCGTGCAGGCAGATCAGATCGACGAGCACCGCGTGCTCGACCTCATCATGGAAGGAACCGCCGCGTGAGCGAGCAGCAGCAGACCATCACCCCCGCCGAGCCCGCCCCGGCGGGCGAGGCCCCGGCTCCCGCCGCACGACGCTTCGACGCGCGTTCGCTGCTCAGCGGCTCGGTGGGCCGGAACCTCGGCCTCATCCTCGCGCTCGGAGCGCTGTTCGCGGTCGGCGCCATCACCGCGGGCGACCGGTTCACCAACATCGACAACATCTTCGTCATCCTGCGCCTCGCCTCGATCATCGGCGTCATCTCGATCGGCATGACCTTCGTGATCATCGGCGGCGGCATCGACCTCTCGGTCGGCTCGGTCATGGGCCTGGCATCCGTGGTCGCGACCCTCTCGGCGGTGCAGGCCGCCGCGGAGAGCTCGACCTGGGTGGTCATGGTGTTCGCCGCGCTCGCCGTCGGCCTCGCCGCAGGCTTCATCAACGGCTTCGTGATCGCCTACGGCAAGGTGGTGGCGTTCATGGCGACCCTCGCGATGCTCGTGGCGGCGCGAGGCCTCGCGGAGATCCTGGCGAACCGGCAGACGCAGGTCGTCCGCGTGCCGGAGTTCCAGCAGTTCATGAACCTCGACCTGCTCGGCGTCGACATGCTCATCTGGATCTTCGTCCTGGTCGCCGGCGCCGGGTGGATCCTGCTCAACCGCACCACGTTCGGCCGCCGCACGATCGCCGTGGGCGGCAACCGCGAGGCCGCTCGCCTCGCGGGCGTCGCGGTCCGCCGGCACACCATGTACCTCTACGCCCTCGCCGGCCTCACAGCGGGCATCGCCGCGATCATGATCCTCGGCCGCACCACGGCGGGCACCTCGACCCACGGCACGCTGTACGAGCTCGACGCGATCGCGGCGGTCGTCGTCGGCGGCACCCTCCTCGCGGGCGGTCGCGGCACGATCACCGGCACCGTGTTCGGCGTCCTGATCTTCGCGACGCTCACGAACGTGTTCACGCAGAACAACCTCTCGACCTCGGTGCAGGCCGTGGCGAAGGGCGTGATCATCGTGGTCGCGGTGCTGCTCCAGCAGCGCTTCTCGGGCCAGAACACGCGATCGCACTGACCGTGCCGGACGGAGCCGCCGCGGAGTTCACATGCATTCCCATGAGAGTTCCGCCGCCGCATATGGGAGAATTGGCATATGAGTGACAGAAGTGCGGGCGAGTCGCGACCCCACGTGAACGCGCTGGGTTCGACCGCGATGAGCGATCTGTTCCAGATCCTCCGCGACGGCCAGCCGCGCACGCGCAGCGAGCTGGCCGCGATCACCGGTCTCGCCCGCACGACCGTCGCCATGCGCATCGACGCGCTCACCGACCTCGGCCTGGTCGGGCCCGTGGGCGAAGCCGCCTCGACCGGCGGTCGCCCCTCCTCGCTCTTCGCCATCACCGCGAGCGACCGCTTCGTGATCGGCGTCGACATCGGCGCCTCGCACGTCCGAGCCGCCCTGAGCGACATCACGGGCCGCGTCCTCGAGGAGACCAACTCGACGATCGCGGTCGCCGAGGGTCCGCGCATCGTGCTCGACGCCGCGATCGCCGCCGCACGCGAGCTGATCGAGCGGGCCGGCCGACGCGTCGAGGACCTGCTCGCGATCGGCGTCGGCGTGCCGGGCCCGGTCGAGTTCAGCACCGGTCGTCCGATCAATCCCCCGATCATGCCGGGATGGGACCGCTTCGACATCGCCGGCTGGATCCGTCAGGAGATCGACGTCCCCGTGCTCGTCGACAACGACGTGAACATCATGGCCCTCGGCGAGCGCGAGCGCGCCTGGCCCGACGTCGACCACCTGCTGTTCGTCAAGATCGCGACGGGCATCGGCGCGGGCGTCATCTCGGGCGGCTTCCTGCAGCGCGGGGCCCAGGGCACCGCGGGCGACATCGGCCACGTCTACGTCTCGCGCGGCGCCGAGATCGCGTGCAGCTGCGGCAACTTCGGCTGCCTCGAGGCGCTCGCCTCGGGCAGCGCGATCGCCCGCGCACTCACCGCTGCCGGCATCCCCGCCAAGAACTCGCGCGACGTCGTCGACCTCGTGAAGAACGGCAACGTCAACGCCATCCAGGCGGTCCGCCAGGCCGGCCGCGACGTCGGCGAGGTCCTCACGACCTGCGTGAGCCTGATGAATCCGTCGGTGATCGTGCTCGGCGGGGCGATGGCCGAGGCCGGCGAGCACCTCATCGCCGGCGTGCGCGAGGTCGTCTACCGGCGGTCGATGCCGCTCGCGACCGAGGCGCTGCACATCACGCTCTCCCAGACCGGCGCCGATGCCGCGGTGCTCGGCGCGACGATGCTCGCCATCCACCACTCCCTCTCGCCCGCGAACATCGAGGCGATGATCGCGCAGTCCTCCGCCGGAGCGTTGCGCGCGGTCAAGTAGTCCGGCGCGCGCGCCCGCCGACGACGGCGGCCGGGGGTACCGTGGTGGAGTGACCCAGCCGTTCGCCCTCTTCGACCTCGAGGGCGGTGAGATGCGCGCAGCGTCCCTCGTGCCGCAGCGGCATCCGCACGAGCAGCGCGTGGTCGCCGATTCGAGCGACCGGGTGGCGTGGCTGCGGGCCCGCTCGCGCGGCGTGACGGCGACGGATGCCGCGAAGCTCGCGTCCGCGGCATCCGTGACGGCGGCGGCGAACGAGAAGCTGTACGGCACGCGCGGCCGCGGATTCGGCGGCAGCCGGTACACCGACCACGGCCGTGAGCGCGAGCCGGTGATCGCCGAGTGGGCGCGGCGCGAGCATGGGCTCGCGCCGTCGCGGCTGCTGTTCCACGCCGAGGCCGAGCGACGGCACCTGGCGACGCCGGACGGCCTGGGGGTCGGGTCGAACGGCGCGCTCGAGCTGTGCGAGATCAAGACGACGTCGAAGGCCTGGCGCGGCATCCCGCGAAGCTACCTGCGGCAGGTGTGGTGGCAGCAGTACGTGCTCGGCGCCGAGCGCACGCTCGTGGTCTGGGAGCAGCACGACGGGTTCGTTCCGGTCGGCGAGCCGCAGTGCCGGTGGGTCGACCGCGACGAGAGCCAGGTCGCGATGCTCGTGCGCCTCGCGAACCTGCTGCTCGAGGCGATCCGGCCGCAGCCCGGTGCGCCGGAGCCGGGTGGCTACCGCGAGTCGCCCGACCGGGCCTTCTACCGCCCGGGGCCGCTGGCGTGAGCTTCGTGCTCCTGCACGGGCTCGGCGCCGACCGCAGCCAGCCCCTCGGACTGTTCGGTCCGGTGCTCGACTCGCCCGGGCTCGCGATCGCGGCGGTGGCGGCACCCGACGTCCGGGCGCATGGCGCGTCGACCGTCGTCGGCGAGCCGGCGGACTTCGCCCTCGACCGGCTCGCCGACGAGGTCGCGTCCGAAGCGCGAGCGACGCTTGCGACGGGTCGCACCGCGCGCCGGCTCACGCTCGTCGGCATCTCGATGGGTGCGGCCCTCGCGCTGCGGATCTGCCTGCGCGGACTGCTCCCGGTCGACCGCGCCGTGTTCGTGCGACCCGCGTTCGACGACCGGTCGCTTCCGCCGAACCTGCGCCCGTTCCCGGTGATCGGCGAGCTGCTCCACGAGTCCGGGCCGGTCGACGGCGCCGAGCGGTTCCGTCGCACCGAGCCGTACCTCCGCGTGGCGCGCGAGTCACCGATGGGCGGGCGGGGGCTGCTCGCGCAGTTCACGGCGACGGATGCCGCGGCGCGCGCGGTCCGCCTTGTCGAGATCCCGCGCAACCGCGCGTTCGCGGCCGAGGCCGAGCTCGCCGAACTCGCGCCCCGCGGCATCCGTTCGCTCGTCGTCGGCGCCCCCCGCGACCCGGTGCATCCGTTCGCCCTCGCCGAGCGCTGGGCCGGCGCACTCGGGTCGCCGCTCGAGCGGGTGCCGGCGCGCGACGACGGCCAGCCGGCGCAGACGGCCGCGATGCGCGACGTCGTCGGGCGGTGGCTCAGCGGGTCGTGACCCGGTCGGCGGGGTCGGAGGGATCGGCCCGGTCGAGCGGCTCGGCGGGTTCGGCCCGTTCGGCCCGGTCGCGCCCCCGCTCGGGCAGCGGTGCGATCTCGTGCGGCCACGGCGTGCGGCTCAGTGCGAGGATCCCTGCACCGACCAGCAGGATGAACGAGGCGATCGCGATGACGTACACGGCGACGCCGCCGTAGCCCGCCTCCTGCGCGGGGTCCAGGAACGGGTACGGGTACCAGCCGACGATCGGCCCGCGGATCAGCGTGTACGCGACCCAGGCGAGCGGGAACAGCACGATGGCCCAGAGGCGCGGCCATGGGATGGGGTGTCGCCCGGGTGCGAGCACCCAGTCGAGCACGACGTACAGCGGTGCCCACACGTGCAGGATCTCGTTCGACCACGGCACGGTCGTGGCCTGGTCGAGCGAGATCTCGCGCAGCAGCAGGTTGTAGACGACGAACGTGGTGGCCATGTAGGTGACCGCGCACGCGCGGACGAGGTTGAACCAGCCGGGGTCGTCACGGCGCGTGAACGCGATCCATGCGCCGACGAGCATGAGCAGCGCGGTCAGGGCGTTCGAGAGGATGGTGAAGAAGCTGAAGAAGTTCACGACGAACGCCGCGCGGTCCGGCACCATGCTCCAGCTGACGACGAACTGGCCGGCGATCGCCACGATCACGGCCGTCGCCGCCACCAGCCTCAGCACACCGAACAGTGCGCGCATGCGATCCCCTCTCGACGGGTCACGTGGTCGCAGCCTAATCTGCCCGAGAGGGATCCGGGCACGGCACGGGGAAGGCGGGCGGATGGCGGAGACGATGCGGGCGCTGGTCATCGACGAGGCCGGCGAGGGCTCGACCCTCCGGCTGGGCGAGGTGCCGCGGCCGGACCGCGTGCTCGACGAGGTGATCGTCCGGGTGATCGCCGCCGGCGTGAACCCCATCGACCGCAAGACCAAGCTGGGGAAGGGCGTCGCGGCGGCCATCGCGTCCTTCCCCGCGGTGCTCGGCTTCGACTTCGCGGGCATCGTCGAGGAGGTGCCCTACGCGGCGCACCCGCTGCGGCCCGGCGACCGCGTGTACGGCATGGCTCGCGTGCCGCGACTGCCCGGCAGCTACGCCGAGTACGTCAGCGTCTCGTCGCTGAGCGTCGCGCCGATGCCGCTCGCCGCGAGCTTCGTCGAGGCCGCCGCAGTGCCGTGCGCGGCACTCACCGCGTGGGGCGCCGTGGTCGACGTGGCCCGCGCGCACGACGGCCAGCGGATGCTCATCCACGCCGGATCTGGCGGCGTCGGCCACGTCGCGGTGCAGCTCGCGAGCTACTTCGGCGCCCACGTCACGGCGACCGGTTCGCCCCGCAACGCCGAGTTCCTCGCATCGCTCGGTGCGGCCCGGGTCGTCGACTACACGTCGGAGCGCTTCGAGGAGGTCGTCGGCGAGCAGGACGTCGTGATCGACCTGATCGGCAACGTCGCGGATGACACGGGCTCGCGTTCGCTCGACGTGCTGCGACGCGGCGGACTCATCGTCAACGTGCCCACGAAGTCGTGGCCGACGATGGCCGAGGAGGCGGAGGCCCGCGGCATCCGCGCCACCGGCTACGTCGTCTCGCCCGACGCGCGCACCCTGACGGTGCTCTCGCGGCTGATCGACGACGGCGCGCTGCGCGTGCACGTCGACGGCGAGTTCCCGCTCGCCGAGGGCGAGGAGGCGCACCGCCGGCTCGGCGAGGGGCACGTGCGGGGCAAGCTCGTGCTGCGCGTCGCCCCCGACCCGGCCTGACCCGACCCCATCACGCGTCCGGTTCACAGGAGATCCCACGATGCGCAGGACCGCTCCGCACCTCCGGTCCGGCAGATCGTGGGATCTCCTGTGAACCGGCGGAGAGCGCGACGTGCCGACGGACGCCTCGGCTAGCGTCGAGCCATGAGCGCCGCGCCGTCGATCGTCTGGTTCCGCGACGACCTCAGGCTGGCCGACCACCCCGCCCTGCACGCGGCCGTCGAGCGCGGCGAGCCGATCGTGGCCGTGTACGTGCTCGACGAGGAGTCGCCCGGCATCCGCCCGCTCGGGGGCGCCGCGAGGTGGTGGCTCCACCACTCGCTCGACTCGCTCGCCGCCGACCTGCGCGGGCTCGGCGTGAAGCTCGTCCTGCGGCGCGGAGCGGCCGGCCGCGTCATCCGCTCGCTCGTCGACGAGACCGGCGCGGGCGCCGTGTTCTGGAACCGCCGCTACGGCGGCGTCGAGCGCGAGGTCGACACCGACCTGAAGTCGTCGTTGACCGACGCGGGGCTCGAGGTCCGAAGCTTCGACGGGTCGCTGCTGTTCGAACCGTGGACGATCCGCACCGGTTCCGGCACGCCGTTCTCGGTGTTCACGCCGTTCTGGAAGGCGTGCCTCGCGGCGCCCGAGCCGCGGCATCCGCTGCCCGCTCCATCGACCGGCGACCTCGACGGGTACGGCGGGCCGGACGGGCGCGGCGGGCCGGCGAGCGACGACCTCGGCGACTGGGCGCTGCTGCCGACCGCCCCCGACTGGGCCGGCGGCCTGCGCGAGACATGGCAGCCCGGCGAGACCGCCGCGCACGCGCGGCTCCGCGCATTCCTCGCCGACGACCTCGGCGACTACGCGACCGGCCGCGACCGCCTCGACCGCCAGGTCACGAGCCGCCTCTCGCCGCGGCTGCGCTGGGGAGAGCTCAGCCCGCACCAGGTGTGGCACGCGACCCGCGAGCGCGCCGCCGGCACGGAGGGCGCGCGCAAGTTCCTCTCCGAGGTCGGCTGGCGCGAGTTCGCGTGGCACGTGCTCTTCCACTTCCCGGAGCTCGCGACCAGGAGCTGGCGCAGCGAGTTCGACGCGTTCCCGTGGCCGCGCCTGCGCCCGTCGGCGCTCACCGCGTGGGAGCGCGGCCGCACGGGCGTGCCCGTCGTGGATGCCGCGATGCGCGAGCTCTGGCACACGGGCGTCATGCACAACCGCGCCCGCATGATCACCGCGTCGTTCCTCACCAAGAACCTGCTCATCGACTGGCGCCGCGGCGAGCAGTGGTTCTGGGACACGCTGGTCGACGCCGACCACGCCTCGAACCCGTTCGGATGGCAGTGGGTCGCCGGGTCCGGGGCGGACGCCGCGCCCTACTTCCGCGTCTTCAACCCCGAGCTGCAGCGCGAGAAGTTCGACCCCGACGGGCGGTACGTCGGCCGCTGGGTGCCCGAGTACGGCACCGACGATTACCCCGAGCCGATCGTCGACCTCAAGGCGACGCGCGACGCGGCCCTGGGCGCCTACGAGAAGGTCAAGGCAGCACGTTGAGCGGGCCCGTCGCCGACGACGCGTCCTCCGCCAATGGGCGCTCGAGCACGTAGTCGTGCTCGAGCCGGTCGCCCACCCGGAACCGCTTGGTGCCGACGACCTCGAAGCCGTGCTTCTCGTAGAAGCGGATGGCCCGCCGGTTCTCCTGGTTCACGCCGAGCCAGACGACGGATGCCCCGGCGCGGGCCGCGGCGTCGAGCGTGGCCTCCATGAGCGCACCGGCGACTCCGGCGCCGTGCACCGCCGGGTGCACGTACATCTTGCTGAGCTCGATCGCCGGCCGGGCCGTCACCGACGCCGCGGCATCCGCATCGGCCGGCACGCCGCCCTCGGTCGACACCAGCATCGACCACCCGATCAGGCGCCCGGTCGCGGCGATCTCCTCCGATGCGGCGAGCGCGACGCCCGCGGGCGAGTCGTCGGGAAGGGCGACGAACAGCGTGCGGTCGGCGCCGGCGAGGTGGTCCGCGAACCGGAGCTCGGTGAGGTGCGTGGCGATGAAGTCCGCGATGGACTCGGCCGTGGTCGACGGCGGGCAGGCGAGCGGGAACGTCACGGCCGCGAGCCGCGCGAGCGACTCGGCGTCGGCGGGCGTTGCGAGGCGGGTGACGACGTTCACGGTTGCGACGCTACCGGCACGCGCGCGCGAATGGCAGGATCGGCCCCATGGAGTCAGAAGCGTCTCGCGTCACGGCCCGTTCCGACGACGGCCGCTCGTTCACGGTGTCCGGCACCGACCTGCCCTTCGCCGTCGGCGCGCTCGTCGTCGCCGACGACGGCTCGGCACGCCAGCTCGGCCTCATCGAGCACCGCGACGACGACCGCGGCCAGCTCCGCGGCCGCCTCATCGGCGTGATCGACGACGGCGGGCTCGACACCCGTTCGAGTGCCGCGTTCGCCACGGCGTCCCTGACCGCCGTCGATGCGGCATCCGTCGACCTGCTGCACGCGGCGACCGGCGCCGCCCTCGAGATCGGCACCGACCTCACGCCCCCCGGACGCGCCGCGAAGCTCCTGCCGCACCGGTTCAACCGGCACACGTTCTGGTGCGGGCAGTCCGGCTCGGGCAAGACGTACGCGCTCGGCGTGGTGCTCGAGCAGCTCGTCGCGCACACCGCGCTGCCGCTCGTCGTGTTCGACCCGAACTCGGACTTCGTGCGTCTGGGTGACCTGCGCGACGGCGTCTCCGGACCAACGGTCGACGCACTGCGGGAGCGCGACATCCGCGTGCTCCGCCCGAACGACGATGGCGCCCCGCTGCGCGCCCGGTTCCTGACCATGCCGATGGCCTCGAAGGCCGCCGTGCTGCAGCTCGACCCCGTCGCCGACCGCGACGAGTACAACGCGCTCGTGCACCTGCGCGACGTGCTGCAGACCACCGACCTGCACCAGATCGTCTCGACGCTCTCCGCCTCGCCCGAGCCCGCGCACCAGCGCCTGCTGCTCCGGCTGGAGAACCTCGGCGTGCTCGGCTGGGAGGTCTGGGCGGGTGCGAAGCAGGCCGCGACCGAGGTCATCGACGAGCGACCGGATGCCACGGTGCTCGACCTCGGCGGATTCTCGACCCCCGAGCAGCAGCTCGTGGTCGCGCTCGCGGTGCTCGACGAGCTGTGGGAGCGTCGCGAGGAGCGCCGGCCCGTACTGCTCGTGATCGACGAGGCCCACAACCTCTGCTCGCCGCAACTCGAGGCGCCCGTGGCCGTTGCGGTCCGTGAGCGGCTCGTGCAGATCGCCGCCGAGGGCCGCAAGTTCGGCCTGTGGCTGCTGCTCTCGACGCAGCGACCGTCGAAGGTGCACCCGGGGATCATCTCGCAGTGCGACAACCTCGCGCTCATGAAGATGAGCTCGCCGGTCGACCTCGAGGGCCTCGCCACGTACTTCGGGTACGCGCCGACGGGGCTCATCGCCCGCTCCCCGTGGTTTCGGCAGGGCGAGGCGCTCTTCGCCGGCGGCTTCGTCCCTGCGCCGATGCTCGTGAAGATGAACCAGCGGCTCACGCCCGAGGGCGGCGTCGACGTGTCGGTCCCGATGCGCTGACGCGACGAATCCGGAGCCGCTCAGGTCGTCGGGCGCAGGTCGCCGAGCGCGGATCCGTCACCGATTCGGGACCGAGCGATCACGCTGACCGTGCCGTTCGTCTCGAGCACGACCGCGGCGACCTCAGTGAGCCCGCCGCTGCCGCTGCAGCGGATCGCCTGCAGGACCTCCGACTCGGCGAGCCGGTTGCGCTCCAGCGCGTCCCGATCGATCTCGCCGTTCCACACGACCAGCGTGGGCTCAGCGGCGACGGCGCTGCGCAGCCGTTCCGAGCGCGACGATGCGAAGGCGATGACGAACTGGAGGGCGGCGAGCAGGGCCAGTGCGACGATCCCCTCGACGAACGACACGTCGGACGACAGCAGGATCGTCGCGAGCGTCGACCCCAGCGCGACGGTCACGATGAAGTCGAACGCGTTCAGCTGGCTGAGGGTGCGCTTGCCCGACAGCCGGAGCACGACCACGAGCGTCGCGTATGCCGCGGTTCCCACCAGCACCACCCGGGCGGTCTCCGCCCACGAATCGAACCACACGACCTGCTCCCTCCGCCGCCTTCGTACCCGGCACGCTACGCGGTCGGACGGCGGGCGGCATGGGGTGGTCGATCCACCCCCGGGTCCGTATCCTCCGCACCGGCACGACGAAGCGGATGCCGCGGGGGCAGGGCCCCGCGGCATCCGCTCGCCGTGTCGTGCCGGTGCGGCCGGCGCCGGTTCAGAGGAACCGGGCGTACGCCCCCACCGTCAGGAACGTGGGGAACTCGGGCTCGAGCGCGACCGACCGGAACACCGAGATCGCGTCGTCGAACCGGTCGCCCTCGAACCGGGGCAGGTCGGCCACGGCGGCCGCCATGATCCGCACGATCGACGTCTGGTCGATGCGCGTGCCCTCGGCGGCGACCGTGTTGTCGTGCAGCCACTGCCACACCTGCGATCGCGAGATCTCCGCGGTCGCGGCGTCCTCCATCAGGTTGTCGATCGCCGCGGCGCCGGTCCCGCGGAGCCACGACTCGATGTACCGGATGCAGATCGAGATGTTGTCGTACACGCCGGCCTCGGTGACCTCGCCGCCGACCGACGGGATGTCGAGCAGCTGCGCCGCCGTCACCTGCACGTCGTCGCGGAGCCGGTCGACCTGGTTGGGCCGCTCGCCGAGGACCGCGTCGAACTCGGCGCGCGCCGTCGGGATCAGGTCGGGGTGCGCGACCCAGGTGCCGTCGAAGCCGTCGGTCGCCTCGCGGCGCTTGTCGGCCGACACCGCGGCGAGCGCGCGCTCGGTGACCTCGGGGTCGCGACGGTTCGGGATGAACGCGCTCATGCCGCCGATCGCGTGCGCGCCCCGCTTGTGGCAGGTCTGCACGAGCAGCTCGGTGTACGCCCGCATGAACGGCACCGTCATGGTGATCGACTTGCGGTCGGGCATGACCCACCGACGGCCACGCGAGCGGAACGTCTTCACGATCGAGAAGATGTAGTCCCAGCGGCCGGCGTTGAGGCCGGCGCAGTGATCGCGCAGCTCGTACAGGATCTCGTCCATCTGGAACGCGGCCTGGATCGTCTCGATGAGCACGGTCGCGCGGATGGTGCCCTGCGGGATGCCGAGCTCGTGCTGCGCGAAGACGAAGATGTCGTTCCAGAGCTTGGCCTCGCGGTGCGACTCGAGCTTCGGCAGGTAGAAGTACGGGCCGCGGCCCTGCTCGATGAGCCTGCGGGCGTTGTGGAAGAAGTACAGCCCGAAGTCCACCAGCGAGCCCGACGCGTGCATGGCGCGACCGGCGCGGTCGTGGAACCGCAGGTGCTTCTCGACGAGGTGCCACCCGCGGGGGCGGAACACGATCGTCGGCGTCTCCGTCGCGGTGACGCGGTACTCCTTGCCCTCGGGGCTGGTGTACTCGAGGTCGCCGCGGAGGAAATCGAACAGCGACAGCTGGCCTTCGACGACGTTCGCCCAGGTCGGGCTCGTGGCGTCCTCGTGGTCGGCGAGCCACACCTTCGCACCGGAGTTCAGCGCGTTGATCGCCATCTTCCGGTCGGTCGGGCCGGTGATCTCGACGCGGCGGTCCTCGAGGCCTGGGCCGGCGCCCGCGACACGCCAGGTCGCGTCGTTGCGGATCCACTCGGTCTCCGGGAGGAACTTCGGGTCGCGGCCGTTGGCGGCGTCGACGCGGGTCTGCAGGCGCTCGGCCAGCAGCTCGTGCCGGGTGCCGGCGAACCGGTCGTGCAGCTTCGCCAGGAACGCGAGCGCCTCGGGCGTGAGGATCTCGTCGTACCGCTCGCCGTAGGGCGCGGTGACCTCGAGGTGCGGCTGCACCGTCTGGAAGGCGGGTGCCGTGCGCGCCGGCTTCGGCTCGTGCGTGGTCGGTCGGTCGATCGTGATGGTCATGGTCTCGTCTCCTTCGCGGGCGTGACGCCTGTCGATCAGTGCTGGAACTGCTCTTCCTCGGTCGATCCGACGAGGGCGAGGGTCGCGCTGTTCGGGTTCAGCGCCGTGGCGATCTGGTCGAAGTAGCCGGTGCCGACCTCGCGCTGGTGGCGCGTGGCGGTGTAGCCGTCGGCCTCGGAGGCGAATTCGGCCTCCTGCAGCTCGACGTACGCGGACATGGCGCGCTCGTTGTAGTCCTTCGCGAGCGTGAACATGCCGTGGTTCAGGGAGTGGAAGCCCGCCAGGGTGATGAACTGGAACGCGTACCCCATGGCTGCGAGCTCGCGCTGGAACTTCGCGATCTGGTCGTCGTCGAGGTGGCGCTTCCAGTTGAACGACGGCGAGCAGTTGTAGCTGAGGCGCTTGCCGGGGAACTTCGCGTGCACGGCCTCGGCGAAGCGGCGGGCGAGCTCGAGGTCGGGCTCGGCCGACTCGACCCACAGCAGGTCGGCGTACTCCGCGTACGCGAGGCCGCGCGCGATGACCGGCTCGATGCCGTTCTGCACGTGGTAGAAGCCCTCGGCGGTGCGCTCGCCCGTGACGAACGGCTGGTCGCGCTCGTCGTGGTCGCTGGTCAGCAGGGTCGCGGCGAGCGCGTCGGTGCGGGCGATGATGATCGACGGCACGCCCGCGACATCCGCCGCCATGCGGGCCGCGTTGATGGTGCGGATGTGCTGGCCGGTGGGCACGAGCACCTTGCCGCCCATGTGGCCGCACTTCTTCTCGCTCGCGAGCTGGTCCTCCCAGTGCACGCCGGCCGCGCCCGCTTCGATCATCTGGTGCATGAGCTCGTAGGCGTTGAGCGGGCCGCCGAAGCCGGCCTCGGCGTCGGCGACGATCGGCGCCATCCAGTCGCGGTCGTCGGCGCCCTGCTCGACCTGGCCGGCGCGCAGCAGCGCGTTGTTGATGCGGCGCACGACGGCCGGCACCGAGTTGGCCGGGTAGAGCGACTGGTCGGGGTAGGTCTGGCCCGAGAGGTTCGCGTCGGCCGCGACCTGCCAGCCCGACAGGTAGATGGCCTTGAGGCCCGCGCGGACCTGCTGCACGGCCTGGTTGCCGGTGAGGGCGCCGAGCGCGGCCGACCACTCGGGGTCCTCCATGCGCTCGAAGGCGGTGCCGGTGTTCTTCTGGATGTTCTCCCAGAGCTTCTCGGCTCCGCGGCGGGCGAGCGTGCGCTCCTCGCGGACGGGGCCGCGGAGGGCGATGACGTCCTCGGCGGTGTAGTCGCGCTTGACGCCCTCCCAGCGGGGGTCGGCGTCCCACTCGAGCTGGAGCTCGGCCGCGGTCTGGGTCTGGTCTCCGGGGCGGTTGGTGCTCATCGTGGTGCTCCTTCGGTGCAGCGGTGCGGATGTCTCGGTGTGTCCGTCCGGCGTCTCCTCCGACGTCGTCCGGGGGTCTGTGTCATCCACTCTGCGGGCGCCGCACCCACCCCGACCGACGATCCGGGGGGTGAACTTTCCGGGTTCTTCCGCGCCGCGGAACATCCCGGCTCCGGCGGCGTACACGTCGCGGCGCGGCGGCGGGTTTCGGCCGCGTGACGGTTCGCCGGACGGAGTGTCGCACCGCGACGAACCGGGCGATGGTTCGTCCGGTTGTCCACCCGGCCATTGCACAACTGTGCAACAAGGGGGTTGAATGGCCGGACGCGACGACGCGAAGGCGAACCGGGAGGTGCCCACAGGTGACAGCGGCGACCGAGGAGACGACCTCCTCTGCGACAGGCGAGCGCGACGCGCGGGCGGGCTCGGTCGAGCTCGACCGGGTGACGAAGCGATACGGCGAGGCGATCGCCGTCGACGGGATGTCCCTCACGATCGAGCCGGGCGAGTTCATCTCGCTGCTCGGGCCGTCGGGCTGCGGGAAGACCACCACGCTGCGCATGATCGCCGGCTTCGAGCAGCCCGACGAGGGAGACATCCGCATCTCCGGACGATCCGTCCTGGGCGCTCCCCCGTACCGCCGCGACGTCAACACCGTGTTCCAGGCGTACGCGCTCTTCCCGCACATGTCGGTCGCGGAGAACGTCGCGTACGGCCTGCAGCAGCGCCGCACCCCGAAGTCCGAGGTGCGCCAGCGGGCCTCGGACGCGCTCGACCTCGTGCAGATGCGCCGCTTCGCCGACCGCAAGCCGACCCAGCTGTCCGGCGGCCAGCAGCAGCGCGTCGCGCTCGCCAGGGCCCTCGTCAACCGCCCCGCCGTGCTCCTGCTCGACGAGCCGCTGGGTGCGCTCGACCGGCAGCTGCGCGAGGAGATGCAACTCGAGCTCAAGCTGCTGCAGTCGCGGCTCGGCATCACGTTCGTGTTCGTCACGCACGACCAGGGCGAGGCGCTGTCGATGAGCGACCGCATCGCGATCATGCGCGACGGGCGCATCGAGCAGCTCGCCGACGCCGACACGATCTACGCGCAGCCCGCATCCGCGTACGTGGCTGCGTTCGTGGGTCAGCAGAACTTCTTCCGCGGCGTGGCGGCCGATCGCGGCGGCGCGGTGGACTCGGCGCACGGGCTCATCCGCGGCATCCGCTCGGAGGCTGCCGCCGCGCTCGTCGACGGTGCGCCGGCGCAGGCGGCCGTGCGCCCCGAGTTCGTCTCGATCGAAGCGGATGCCGCGGGCGGCGCGCCCGCCGCGCCGAACTCGGTGCACGGCGAACTGCTCGGCGTCTCGCACCTCGGCGAGACCATGCAGTACCTCGTCCGCCTCGGCGACGACCAGAGCCTGATCGTGCGCCGCCCGACGCCCGAGGCCCCCGACCTCGCGGCCGGCGCGCGCGTCCGCTGCTCGTGGACCCCCGGGAGCGTCCAGATCTTCCCCGCCGACGACGCCGCCGTCGCGGGCGGCTACGTGCCCCCGCCCACCCACTGACCGCAACCGGTCCTGCCGGACGCCGACCCGCAGACACCCCACCCCCGACGCACCCCGACACCTCGATCACCCAAGGAGCGACATGGCCGAGAAGCCCACCCCCATCCGGATCCTCGCGAGCGCCGAGCAGGTGCCGATCATCAAGCGCCAGCTCGACCGCCGCAGGTTCCTCGGCCTCGCCGCCGCCATGGGCGGCACCGCCTTCCTCGCCGCATGCTCGACCGGCGGCGGCCAGACGTCGTCCGCCCCCGTCGCGACCGGCGGCGAGCTCGAGGACTCGCTGAGCATCTACACGTGGGGCGACTACGACTCCCCCGACGTCGTCGCAGCGTTCACCGACGAGCTCGGCCCGCAGGTCACGTTCGACTCCTACGGCTCCAACGAGGAGCTCATCTCCAAGCTCGTCGCGGCCAAGGGCACGTCGGGCTACGACCTCATCGTCCCGACGGGCGCGTTCATCCCGCAGATGATCGAGAACGGCATCATCCAGAAGCTCAACAAGGACCTGCTGCCGAACCTCGAGTACATGGACCCGGCGTTCCTCGGCCGCAGCTGGGACCCCGAGAACGAGTACTCGGTCTGCAAGGCCTGGGGCACGACGGGCTTCGTCTACGACAAGACCGTCATCACGCGAGAACTGAAGGACTGGAACGACTTCCTCGACGCCGCGCAGAACGAGGCGAGCGGTCGCACGAGCGTGCTCGACGATCCCGCCGAGGTCACGGGCCTGTACTACTGGGCGAACGGCATCGACTGGAACACCACCGACGAGGCCCAGATCGACGCGTGCGAGGACTTCATCGTGAACACGCTGGCCCCGCACATCTCGGCGTTCGACTCGTACCCCGGCGGGCAGGCCATCCCGCAGGCCACGCAGGCGCTCATGCAGTCGTGGAACGGCGACGCCCGCATCGGCATCATGGAGAGCCCGGACCCCGACCGCTGGCAATGGGTGCTCGGCGCGCCGCAGACCGAGCTGTGGATGGACAACTGGGCGATCCCGGTCGGCGCACCCAACCCGGAGGCCGCGCACGCGTTCATCGACTTCACGATGGTCCCGGAGAACCAGCTCCTGCAGGTCGACTACATCGGCTACCACACGGGTGCGGCGGGCATCGAGGAGGCCGCGACCGAGGCCGGTCTCGAGATGCTCGACCTGGTGTTCTTCACCGAGGAGCAGATCGCGACCATGAACGACGGCGAGGTGAACGAGGCGCAGCAGCGCACCGTCGACATCTGGAACAAGGCGAAGGCCGCTGCGGGTGCGTAGCCTCCGCCTGCCGGGCTTCGCCCTCGCGATCCCCGCGTGGGCGTGGCTCGTCACGTTCTTCGTCGTGCCGGTCGGCGCGGTGCTGTACTTCAGCTTCGGCTACAAGCCGGGCATCTTCGGCACGCACGCGACCGACGTGCTGTCGTTCGACCGGTACGCCGAGGCGCTGTCGCCGACGTTCTTCGACGTGTTCCTCAACACGCTGTGGGTGGGCATCGCCGGAACGCTCCTGTGCCTCGTGATCGGGTTGCCCGTGGCGTACTGGATGGCGGTGAAGACCCCGCCGAGCCGTCGCGGGCTCCTGATCGCCCTCGTCATGGTGCCCTACTGGACGAACTTCCTGGTGCGCACGATCGGCTGGCAGATCATCCTCGCCCCCGAGGGATGGATGTCGGAGCTGCTGCAGACCGTCGGCATCACCGACGGCCCGCTCGCGATCCTCTACACGCGGACCGCAGTGCTCATCGGCGTCGTCTACAACTACCTGCCGCTCATGATCCTGCCGCTGTTCGTCGCGTTCGACCGCGTCGGACCGGCGCTGCGCGAGGCGTCGAAGGACCTCGGCGCCGACCGCGTGCGCACCTTCCTGCGGGTCACGCTTCCCCTGGCGCGCCCGGGCATCATCGTGGGACTGCTGCTCGTGTACATCCCCCTCATGGGCGACTACATCACGGCCACGGTGCTCGGCGGCGCGCAGGGCAACATGGTGGGCCAGCTCGTCGCGAGCCAGTTCCAGGCGGCGCAGAACTGGGCGCTCGGCTCGGCGATGGCCGTCCTGCTCATCGTCGTGATCATGGTGTCGGCCGCCGCCATCGGCCTCGCCATCTGGCTCGTGTCGCTGCCGTTCCGCGCCCGCAACCGCGTCGTCCTGGAGGTGACCGAATGACCGCGACCGCTCCCGAGACCGTGACGGATGCCGCGTCCGGCCGGCCCGCGGCATCCGCTGCCCCGCAGGTCGCCCGCCCGCCGGTGCGCCGCCCGAGGCGCTCGGGCGTCGACCTCGCGCTCACCGTCTGGAGCGTGCTCGTCTTCCTGTTCCTGTTCGCGCCGATCATCGTGATCATCGTGTACTCGTTCAACAACGGACGACTGCTGATCGCGTGGAACGAGTTCGGCCTCGAGCCGTACCGCGCGCTGTGGGAGAAGCCGGCCGTGCGCGACGCGGTCGCCGTGTCGCTGCGCACGGGCGCGATCGCCGCGGTCCTCGCGACGTTGCTCGGCACGCTCGCCGGCATCGCCCTCGCCCGGAAGCCCGGGAGATGGGCGCTGTGGTTCATCGGCCTGCTGCTGCTCGTGTCGGTCACGCCCGAGATCGTCGACGCGGTCGCGCTGCTGCCGTGGCTGGTGTTCCTCGGCCAGGACGCGGGCCTGTCGATGTTCAACGACGGCACGACCCGACTGGTGATCGGCCACTCGCTGTTCTCGACGGCGGTGGTCACGTACATCGTGCGCGCCAGGCTCGTGGGCCTCGACCAGCAGCTCGAGGAGGCGTCGGCGGACCTGTACGCCGGCCCGCTCACCACGTTCCGCCGTGTCACGCTGCCGCTCGCGATGCCGGCCGTGCTCGCGGGCCTGCTGCTCTCGTTCACGCTCAGCCTCGACAACACCGTCATCTCGGCGTTCGTGCAGGTGTCGGGCTCGACGCCGTGGCCGGTCTACGTGCTGAGCGCGCTGCGCGGCGGACTGCGGCCCGAGATCGCGGCCGTGTCGACCGTGATGCTGCTGCTGACGCTGTTCGCGCTCGCGCTCGTGGCGGTCGTGCTGAAGCGCGCGGGCGACTCGGCGACGCAGATCGCCCGCACGATGACCGGCAACTGAACCCCACCGCCCGTGCGGGTCGAGGAGGCCGCAGGCCGTCTCGAGACCCAGCCCGGATCTCGAGACGCGGCCTTCGGCTGCTCCTCGGCCCGCAGACGAAAGGACCCTTCACACATGACCGACGCCGACCTCGTCTTCACCGGCGGGCCCGTCTTCACCGCCGACACCGTGCGCTCGCGTGCGAGCGCCGTCGCCGTCCGCGGTGGCCGCATCCTCGCGGTCGGGTCCGAGCACGACGTGCGCGACCTCGTCGGCGCGTCGACCGAGGTCGTCGACCTGCGCGGCCGACTGCTGGTGCCGGGCTTCCAGGACGCGCACGTGCACCCGGTCTGGGGCGGGCTCGATCTCATGCGCTGCGACCTGTCGGAGCTCGCGACCGAGGCAGACTACCTCGAGCGCATCGCCGCGTACTCGGCCGAGCACGCCGATGACGAGTGGGTGCTCGGCGGCGGATGGTCGATGTCGGCGTTCCCGGGCGGCACCCCGACTGCCGCCGCACTCGACCGCGTCGTGCCCGACCGGCCGGCGTTTCTGCCGAACCGGGACGGGCACGGCGCCTGGGTGAACTCGGCCGCGCTGCGACTCGCGGGGATCGACCGCGGCACCCCGGACCCTGCGGACGGCCGCATCGAGCGCGACGCCGACGGCGACCCGACCGGCACCTTGCACGAGGGCGCGATGGCGCTCGTGAACCGGCTGCTCCCGGAGACGAGTCTCGAGACGCTCACCGAGGCGCTGCTGCTCGGCCAGCGATACCTGCACTCGTTCGGCGTCACCGGCTGGCAGGACGCGATCGTCGGCAGCTACGGCGACGCCGGCGATCCGGGCCCGGCGTACCTCGCGGCCGCGGCATCGGGTCGCCTCACGGCGCGTGTCGTGGGCGCGATCTGGTGGGACCGGAACCGCGGGCTCGAGCAGATCCCCGACCTGCTCGACAAGCGCGAGCGGTACCGCGGCGGCCGGTTCGCGGCCACGAGCATCAAGATCATGCAGGACGGCGTCGCCGAGAACTTCACCGCGTCGATGCTCGAGCCGTACTGCGACGGCCAAGGGCACTTCACCGACAACTCCGGCATCTCGTTCGTCGACCCGGCACTGCTGAACGCGGCCGCGGCCGAGCTCGACGGGCTCGGGTTCCAGTTGCACTTCCACGCGATCGGCGACCGCGCGGTGCGCGAGTGCCTCGACGCCGTGGAGCACGCGATCGCCGCGAACGGGCGGAACGACCACCGGCACCACATCGCGCACATCCAGGTCGTGCACCCCGAGGACGTGCCGCGCTTCCGCGAGCTCGGCGTCGCGGCGAACATGCAGTCGCTGTGGGCGGCGCTCGAGCCGCAGATGGTCGAGCTCACGCTGCCGTTCCTCGGCTCGCCGCGCGACGCCTGGCAGTACCCGTTCGGCGACCTCCTGCGCGCCGGCGCGGTGCTGGCCGCGGGCAGCGACTGGTCGGTGTCGACCCCCGATCCGCTCGCGGCCATCCACACCGCCGTGAACCGGACGGCGGCACCGGCCTATGCGGAGGGCGAGTACGAGGCGTTCCTGCCCGAGCAGGCCATCGACCTCGCCACGTCGCTCACCGCGTACACCGCCGGCTCGGCGTGGGTGAACCACCTCGACCGGGTCACCGGCACGATCGAGACGGGCAAGTACGCCGACCTCGTGGTGCTCGACCGCGACCCGTTCGCGGGACCGGCCGACGAGATCGGCGCGACGCGAGTCGAGCAGACGTTCGTCGAGGGCGAGCGCGTCCACGCGGCATCCGACGCCTGATTCGAGCGGATGCCGCGGTGCAGGTCATCCGCGACACGGGGAGACCCGCCGGCCCCTGCTCGAAGGGACCGGCGGGTCCTCGCCGTACCGGCTAGTACGGGTAGGTCTGGCCGGTGCCGGACGGCTGGACGCTGTCGGGCTGCTGGCCGGCGCCGGACTGCTGGTGCTGCGCAGCGTCCTTCACGTCGGTCGCGGCACCCTGGCCCTCGGCCTTCACGTGCTCGGCCGCCTCGCCCGCACGCTCCTTGACGGACTCGGCGGCGGCCTTCGCCTCGGGCTTGAGGTGCTCCGCGGCATCCTGCGCCACGTGCTTCACCTCGTCGACCAGCGGCTGCGCCGCCTCCTTCGCCTTCTCCGCAGCCTCGCGCTCGTGGCGCGACGCCGGGATGAGCGACGAGACCAGCCAGGCCGCCCCGAAGACGATCAGCCCCGCGGCGACCGGGTTGCCCCGGGTCGCCGAGGCCACGCGGTGCGGCGCTTCGCCGACCGCCTCGCCCGCCGAGTGCATCGCACCCGAGGTCGAGTCCGCGGCGTCGTGGGCGCTGCCCATGACCGCGTCCTTGGCACGACGGAAGGCGTTCCTCACCTTGCCGGCCTGGCGATGCACCGCCTTGCCGGGGTTCACCTTGTCGGCGAGGGCGTCGACGTCCTGGCCCAGCTCGAGGCGGGTCCGCTCGATGTCGGAACGGATGGCGTTCGGATCGGTGCTCATCGGTTCTCCTCATTCCTCTTCAGCGTGTCGGGGATCCTCTTCAGGCTGTCCGCGGTGCGGGGCAGGCCCTGGACCCGGTCGAACTCCTTCTTGCCCGTGAACCAGAGCACGGCGGCCACGATGCCCCAGAGCACCGCCACGATGACCGCGGACCAGCCCAGGCTGTCGATCAGGTCGCCGAGACCCCACCACAGCGCGACCGACAGGAAGAACAGCGTGAACCATCCGGCGACGCCGGCGCCGCCGTACATGCCCGCGCCCTTGCCCGCCCGCTTCGCGGACTGGGTCGCCTCGGCCTTCGCCAACTCGACCTCCTGCCGCATGAGCGTCGAGAAGTCGCGGGTGACCTCGGCGACGAGGTCGCCGAGCGAGGTGTTCGCGGCCTTCTGCTCGGACGGCGTCGGCGCGTCCGTCGGCCGCACGTCGGCCGCCCGGGCTCCGACCGGCGGCGATTCGTAGCCGCCCACGTGTGCGCCGCTCATCACGGCGCTCCCGTCACGTCGCCCCGGCGGGTGTCGCCGCTCGGGATCGGCTCGACGTACGGCTCGGTCCCGGTCACTCCCGTGCGCGGCGCAGCGCCGCCGGCGGTGCCGGGCTCGGCGACATGCGCGCGGGTGCCGTTGCCGTACGAGCCCGTGCCGTCGCCGTACGCGCCGGTGCCGTCGCCGTACGCGCCCGCTCGGTAGCCGCCCGCGCCCGCGGCGCCGGCCCCGTACGCTCCCGTGCCGTAGGCGTCGCCGGTCGGCCGCGTGCTCGTCGTGTCGTCGTCATCCGACGACGCGAGGGAACGGGTGAGGCGACCGATCACGACGCCGGCGCCCGCGGCGATCGCGAGGAAGACGCCGGGCCGTCGCCGGGCGAATCGCTTCACCTCGTCGAGGAGATCCTGCGGCTCGCGCTGGTCGAGCCAATTCGCGACCGAGTCGGCGCGAGCACCGACGTTCTCCACGACGTCGCGGGCGAGCCCGGACTGCGTCGAGTTCGCGGCCATCTCCGAGAACTGCGAGCCGACGTCGCGGATGCCGCCCGCGGCGCGGTGCTGCTGCGTCGACGCCTGCGAGCGGACCTCGCTGCCGACGCGGTCCGCGAGGTTGCGGACCTGGTACTTCGTCTCCGACGCGACGTCGCGCGCCTCCTGCTTCGCGGTGTCGGCGACCCGATGGCCGGCCGCACCCGCCTCGTGCTTGAGGTCCGGATTCCCGGTTCCTGCGGTGTTGACCATGTCTGCTCCTTCCGACGGCGAGGAGCGCGCGGCTCCTCGTCAGGATGTGCTCGACCACGCTAGGAGGGCGGTTCTCGGGTCCCAAGGGTCTTGCGCCGGCGAGCGACGGAGCGTATAACCGCGTGGCGCGCGCGAGTCGCCGACGCGTCGACGGATGGGGAGTACACCCCCGGGCGCGGCGACGCAACCGGGTCCCGTGCGATCCGCCGTCGGGGTAGCGTCACGGGTTCACCGAGGTCGTCGCGGGCGCATGCCGTGCCCGCGCGGGAGGGAGCCCGGATGACGGTGCAGTTCGGCTACAAGCTCGCGGCGGAGGCGTTCGGACCGAAGGAGCTCGTCCGGCAGGCGCGGCTCGCCGAGGAGGCCGGCTTCGACTTCGTCGAGATCAGCGACCACTTCCACCCGTGGCTCGACGTGCAGGGTCATTCGCCGTTCGCCTGGTCGGTGCTCGGCTCGATCGCGGCATCCACCGAGCGCATCGGGCTCGCCACGGGCGTCACCTGCCCGACCGTGCGGTACCACCCGGCGATCATCGCGCAGGCTGCGGCGACGCTCGCCGTGCTGAGCGACGGCCGATTCACGCTCGGACTGGGCTCGGGTGAGCGGCTGAACGAGCACGTCGTCGGGCACGGCTTCCCGTCGGTGAGCGACCGGCAGGCGATGCTCCGCGAGGCGATCGAGATCATCCGCCTGTTGTGGTCCGGCGGCTACCAGTCGTACGACGGCGAGTACCTCGCGCTCGAGGACGCCCGGATCTTCGACCTGCCCGACGAGCTGCCCCTCATCGCGGTCGCCGCTGGCGGTCCGCAGGCCGCCGAGCTCGCCGCCGAGGACGGCGACGCCATGTTCGGGACCGACCCCGACGCCTCGCTCATCGAGGCGTACCGGGCGTCCGGCGGCAGCGGCCCGCGCTACGGCGAGGTCGGCGTCGCGTGGGCGCCCGATGCGGAGACCGCGGCGCAGGCCGCGCACGAGACCTCGCGGTGGTCGCTGCTCGGCTGGAAGGTCATGAGCGAACTGCCGAACCCGGCGAACTTCGAGGAGGCATCCGAGTTCGTCCGGCTCGACGACGTGCGCGAGCACGTGCCGTGCGGGCCCGACCTCGACGCGCACGTCGCGGCCGTCCGCGCGTACGAGCGGGCCGGCTACGACCGGATCGCGATCATGAATCTGGGTCCCGACCCCGACGGCTTCATCGACTTCTTCGCGAACGAGCTGCGGCCCGCACTCACGGCCTGAGCCGGTCGGAGCGCGGACCGGAGCCGGGGTGTTCCGTCGGGCGCTCAGGCCGCCCGGTCGGCGCGAACGAGGTCGTCGATGATTCCCCGGTGCTGCGGCTCCCAGCCGAGCGTTCGGGCGAATGCTCCAACGGCCGCCTGGTCGAGGAGGAGCGCGTCGGCGAAGGCGGCGCCGAGTCGCTCGCGAGTGGCATCCGCCGACTCGGGCGAGACGCCGGCAGGACCGGCGAGCTCCTCGGCGATCCGGCGCACGGTCGTCGGCACGCCATCGGAGGCGATGACCCGCCTCAACGGCCCGTCGTGCTCGAGCGCCGTCACCTAGAGCCGGGCCAGGTCGTCCACGTGCACCCACGTCCAGTGCTGCGAGCCGTCGCCGATGAGCCGCAGTGCGCCCTCGGGGGTACGCGGTCCGTCGGCGATGAGACCGACGAGCCCGCGGCCGTGACCGTAGACCACGCCCGGTTCGACGATCCGAGCGTCGACGGATGACGCGAGCAGCCGCTCCTCGAGCGGCACCCGCCAGGCGACGAGGTCGGGCGCCGCATTGAGCGCGCCCTCCTCCCGGAGGTCGTCGCCCGAGCCGCGGATCCAGATGCCGCTCGTCAGCACGACGCGACCGCGGCCGCCGCCGAAGGCGCGGATGGCGGCCTCGATCACCGCCGCGTTGAGTTCGTCGGCGCCCTGCTCGGGCGCGGCGGCGTGCACGAGCGCGTCGACGTCGGCGAGCGCGGCTGCGGTCGCGTCGATGTCGAACAGGTCGGCCTCCACGGGCGTCGCGCCCCGCGCGGCGACGGCAGTCGCGGCGCGGTTCGTGCGGACGGCCGCCCGAACGTCATGTCCCGCGCCGACGAGCGCGTCGAGCACGGCTGATCCGATGAATCCGGTTCCCCCGGTGAGCAGAGTTCTCATGGACCGGGACGCTACGGGAATGCCCCTCGGTTACTTCAACGTTCCCGTCACTGGACCCGTCCGCCGACGCCGCCGTCGTCCGGGATCCCGCGCCGAATGGAGGAGCCATGGCGACCGTCGCCCCGATGCCCCGCACCGACCTCACGTCGAGCGCCCCCTGCGACGTGGGCGCGCGCGACGTCCTGGACCCCTAGTGCCCGAGCCGCGTCGTGCTCGGCCGCATCGGCGAGCGCTGGTCGATGTTCGTCATCCTCGCTCTCGCGGGCGGCACCCTGCGGTTCACCGAGCTGCGGGCGAAGGTCGGGGACGTCAGCCGGAAGGTGCTGACCGAGTCCCTGCGCGCGCTGGAGTCCGACGGCCTGGTGAAACGCCGCGCGTGGGGCGGCTCACCGCCGCGCGTCGAGTACTCGCTGAGTCCCCTCGGTCGATCGCTGCTCGAGCCGATCGAGGCGATACGCCGGTGGGCCGAGGCGAATGTGCCCGAGGTGCTCGCCTCGCGCGAGCGCCGCCTCATGGCCGAGGAGGACGCCCTCCTCGGCCGCCTCGGGGGCTGAGTCGTCGGATCAGGAGCACACCTCGCCCAGGCCTCGGCAACCACGGCGGAAATCCGACGGTTTTTCTCCCGTCCGTCAGTGGCGAACAGCGCCCGGTGGGTTGCCGACCGCCCATAACGCGGAAGTTCGCGGAGAGTTCGGTTTGCGACTTCCGCGTGCTCATGTGAGCATGAGGCATGGTCACCGCCGATCGCGTCCGCCCCGCAGCACTCGCCGCGGCCCCCGCCCGCCTCGTGGGCGCGCCGCCCGAGCCCGCACCCGATGAGGTCGACGCGCTCACGCTCGGGCGCCGCATCCGCGACCGCCGCCTCGCCGCCGGCCTCACCCTCGGCGAGCTCGCCGCCGCGATCGAGCGTGCGCCGAGCCAGGTCTCCGCGATCGAGAACGGCAAGCGCGAACCGCGCCTGTCGATGCTCCGCACGATCGCGCTCGCGCTCGGCACGACGGCCGACGAGCTGCTGCGACCCGACGCGCCGTCGGAGCGCGCGGCCCTCGAGATCGCCGTCGAGCGCGCCCAGCGCGGCCCGGTGTTCTCGGCGCTCGGGCTCGAGCCGTTCCGCGTCGCGAAGACGATGAACGACCAGACCCTGCAGACGATCCTCGCGCTGCACAACGAGATCGACCGCCTGCACCGCGAGCGCGCCGCGACGCCCGAGGAGGCGCGCCGCGCCAATGCGCAGCTGCGAGCCGAGATGCGCGCCCGCGACAACTTCTACCCCGAGCTCGAGGCGAAGGCCGCGGAGCTGCTCGAGGCGGTCGGCCACAGCGGCGGCCCCGTCTCCCACCAGCTGGTCGCCGACATGGCGAGCCACCTCGGCTACTCGCTGCACTACGTCGGCGACCTGCCGCACTCGACTCGGTCGGTGACCGACAAGCGCAACGGCCGCATCTACCTGCCCACCCAGCAGTCGCCGTCGCGCGACTCCCGCTCCCCCATCCTGCAGGCGCTCGCGAGTCACCTGCTCGGCCACGAGGAGCCCGGCAACTACGGCGACTTCCTCCGCCAGCGGATCGAGACCAACTACCTCACCGCCGCCATCCTGCTGCCCGAGCAGGCCGCGGTGCGCTACCTCACCGAGGCGAAGAACCTCCGCCGCATCTCGATGGAGGAGCTCCGCGACCACTTCGCGGTCTCGTACGAGACCGCCGCGCACCGGTTCACGAACCTCGCGACGGCGCGCCTCGACATCCCGGTGCACTTCATGAAGGTGCACGAGTCGGGCACCATCATCAAGGCGTACGAGAACGACGCGGTGCGCTTCCCGTCCGACGCGCTCGGCGCGGTCGAGGGAACCACGGTCTGCCGGCAATGGACGGCGCGCACGGTGTTCGACGTCGAGGACCGCTTCACGCCCTACTCGCAGTACACCGACACGTCGACGGGCACGTTCTGGTGCACCTCGCGCATCGAGAAGGCCAAGGAGGGCGAGTACTCGGTCTCCGTCGGCGTGCCCTTCGAGCACGTGAAGTGGTTCCGCGGACGCGAGACGCCGCGCCGCTCCGTGTCGCGCTGCCCCGACGAGTCGTGCTGCCGCCGGGCCCCCGACGAGCTCGCCGGCAAGTGGGCGGATGCCTCGTGGCCCGCGGCCCGCACGCCGACCTCGCTGCTCGCGGCGCTGCCGACTGGCACGTTCCCGGGCGTCGACCAGACCGAGGTGTACCAGTTCCTCGAGGCGCACGCGCCCCGCGCGTGACGCCTGCCCTCCTCTCGGCCGCGCTCCCCCTCCCCTCCGAGGGGTCGGCGCGGATCAGCCCTCGCGCTCGGCGAGCTCGCGGAACCACGCGAGCGCGGCGCGGTGCGCCATGAGCCCGTAGTCGAGCGTCGCCCGCTGGTAGCGGAACACCGCGCGGTACTGCTCCGGCACGTCGTCCGCCTGCGCGTCGAGCACCCCGGCGAACTCGTCGAGGCTCGCGAGCTCGCGTTCCACCTCGCCCACGATGCGGTCCAGGATGTCGCGGCGCTCGGCGGGGTCCTCCACCAGCCCGAGCAGGAACAGCCGCGAGAGCGCGGCGACCTCGAGGTCGCCGCCCGTCAGCGGCGATCGGATCCAGGCGTGGAACGCGCGCTCGCCGGCATCCGTCACCGAGTAGTTCTTCTTGTTGCGCCCGCCCTCGGTGGTCTCATGCACCGTGACGTGGCCGGCCGCGAGCAGTCCGCGGAGGGCCGACTGCAGGCTGCCGAAGCTCGCCCGGTAGAACAGCGACGGTCCCCGTTCGAACTGCTTGTTGAGCGAGTACAGGGTCTGCGGCCCCAGCAGCATCAACAGCCCGAGGATCACGTGACCCATCCGATCCGCCCTTCCGAGGTCGCGCGGGCGACCCTTGCCGCTCGCCTCGCCACCGACTATATTCCTGTTCGTGATATCCCGCTTCGTGATATCACGATCCGGGACGAGAGGATTCTCGCAGATGACCGCCGCCACCGACTTCGCCACGCGCCTCGATCGCCATCTCGACCGGGTCGCCTCGCGACGTCGCGAACTCGGGCCTCCCCAGGTCGCCGTGAGGGCACCTCGTCTCGGAATCGACTACCGCTTCGGCGATCCCGAGACCCGGTTCCACACCGCGAGCGTCGGCAAGCTGTTCACCGCCACGCTCGTCATGCAGGCCGTGGCATCCGGCGCGTTCTCGACCGAGACGCCGGTCAGCCGGCTGCTCCCCCGCGACGAGCTCGACGGGCTGTTCGACACGACCGGGTCGACGGATGCCGCAGGCGGCGCCACCGTGCACCACCTGCTCACCCACACCGCGGGCGTCGCCGACTACTTCGAAGGCGCCGTCACGAGCGGTCCGACGATGCTCGAACTCGTCCTCGACGAGCCCGACCGGTTCTGGACTCCCCGCGAACTGCTCGACTTCAGCCGCGAGCGCCAGCGCCCCGTCGGCCGGCCGGGCGCCCGCTTCGCCTACTCCGATACCGGGTACATCCTGCTCGGGCGCGTGCTCGAGGAGGCGACCGGTCGCGCGTTCCACGACCTGCTGCACGAGCGCGTCTTCGGCCCGGTCGGCATGGAGGACAGCTCGCTCATGTTCCACTCGCGGTGCGCGCGCGACGGCGGACCGGCGCTGGAATCGGCCGGCGCGGCCGGCGCGGCCGGGCGATCCGGCACCGTCATCGCGCCCGTCCGCCTCGGTCGCCGTGAGGTCGGCGACCACCTCAGCCTGAGCTGCGACTGGGCGGGCGGCGGGGTGGTGGGCACCCCGCCGGACCTCCTCGCCTTCAGCGACGCGCTCCACCACGGCCGGCTCATCAGCCCGGAGCACCTCGCGTACCTGGCCGAGCCGCGCAACCGGTTCCGCCCCGGCATCCGCTATGGCGCGGGCATGATGCAGGTGCGGTTCGAGGGGCTGTCGCCGTTCCTCCGCGGGATGCCGCGACCGGTCGGTCACATCGGCATCCTCGCCACGCACGTCTTCCACGACCCGGTGCACGACGCGGAGATCGCGATGAACTTCGGCTCGACGCGAGAGATGGTCCGCAGCTTCCGCACGCTCGTCGAGATCGAGTGCGCCCTGCATCGCGCGAGCCGGTGACGGATGCCGCGGCGGCCGGTCCCGCGACCGCCGCGGCCCCGCGCGCTCACGCGGCGCGGTACCCCCGCACCGCGTGCACGGCGAACGACTGCGGGTACGACGCGGTCGCGGGCGGCTCGGGCGGGAACGCGAACACGTCGAGCATGAGCTGCATGGGGTACTGCGGCGACTGCGCGACGCGCTTGCGCACGAGCCCGTCGATCGAGAACACGACCTCGTCGGGGCGCCAGTCGACGGTGTAGGTGTGGGGTTCGCGCACGTCGTCGTGCACCCGGACCTGCTCGAAGTCGTCGGTGATCGTCGGGTCGCGGAACGGGTGCACGCCCATGCCGACGAGCGCGCTGCCGTCGTCGGCGATGTCGCGGCCGAAGACCTCGAACACGCAGATCTCGGCGGACTGCTCGGGCTCCTCCTCGAGGCCGATCATCCACAGCGCGGCCATGGCGTGCTCGTCGATGCCGTCGATCGCGGCGACGATCTCGACGCGGCCGAACTGCGGCGTGAACAGGCGCCGGTCGCCCTGCGCCTCGCGCACCACGAGGCCGTCGCGGAACGGGTGCTGACCGGCCTCCGAGCCGACCGGGCCCGAGCGGACGGCGGTCTGCAGGTTGGAGACCTGCGTGGTGCCGTCGTACTCGGCCGACCACGACGGCTGGTCGGCGTCGACCCGGAGGCGGAGCACGCCGTCGGCCACGTCGTAGCGGGCGCGGGTGCGTTCTCGGCTGGACCACTGGGGCAGGTAGTGCGGGATCCACTGGGTGAGATCGAGCTCGGGCCCCGAGAGGTCGGCGTCGAATTCGAGCAGGTCGGGAGCGGGCGGCGGCACTGGCGGGGCGGGCGGCACTGCGGGCATGCGGTCGATCCTCGCTTAATCCTCCGACACTCGCACGCATCATCCACAGGCGCTGTTGTCCACGCGTCCAATATGAGGCATCATGGTGGCATCCGTACCGACTTGGAGTGATCCCGCCATGGGAACGACCGTCTTCGAACGCCGCAGGCCCGCGGCATCCGTCATCGACCGCAGCCTCGCCGACACCAGGCAGTCCGTGTTCTGGATCGACGACCTGCCCGACGCGGCGAAGCCCGCCCGGTCGCGCCTCGAGGGCGTGCGCGCCGCCGACCTCGCCATCGTCGGCGGCGGCTACACGGGCCTGTGGACGGCCGTGCTCGCCAAGCGCGCGAACCCCGACCTGCACGTCGTGCTCGTCGAGGCCAAGCGCATCGGCTGGGCGGCATCCGGGCGCAACGGCGGGTTCTGCGAGGCGAGCCTCACCCACGGCCGCGAGAACGGCCTGAACCGCTGGCCCGACGAGCTCGACGAGCTCGACCGGCTCGGGCTCGCGAACCTCGACGCGATCGAGGCGTCCGAGGCCGAGTTCGGCATGGACTTCGAGTTCGAGCGCAACGGCTCGCTCGACGTCGCGGTCGAGCCGCACCAGGTCGAGTGGCTGCACGAGGCCGCAGCGGATGCCGCGAGCCGGGGCGACGACTCCGTGAAGCTGCTCGACGAGCACCAGGTGCGCGCCGAGGTCGACTCGCCCACCTACCTCGGCGCGGTGTGGAACACGCGCACGAGCGCCATCCTGCACCCGGCGAAGCTCGCCGTCGAGCTCGCACGCGTCGCCGAGGAGGCGGGCGTCGAGATCTTCGAGCACTCCCCCGTGAGGCGACTCGACACCCCGGGGTCGACGGGCGCCGTGCAGCTCGTGACCGAGCACGGACGCATCGACGCGACCCGCGCGGTGCTCGCGACCAACGTCTTCCCGTCGCTCCTCAAGCGCAACCGGCTCATGACGGTGCCCGTGTACGACTACGTGCTGATGACCGAGCCGCTCACGGCCGCGCAGCAGGCGGCGATCGGCTGGGCGAACCGGCAGGGCGTCGGCGACATGGCCAACCAGTTCCACTACTCGCGGATGACGCGCGACGGCCGCATCCTGTACGGCGGCTACGACGCGATCTACTACGCGGGCGGCCGCATCCGCGACCGCTACGAGGACCGACCCGAGAGCTTCGAGCGCCTCGCGAGCCACTTCTTCACCACCTACCCGCAGCTCGAGGGCCTGCGCTTCAGCCACAAGTGGGCGGGCGCGATCGACACGTCGACGCAGTTCACGGCGTTCACCGGACTCGCGCGCGACGGCCGGGTCGCCTACGCGTCGGGGTTCACGGGACTCGGCGTCGCCTCGACGCGCTTCATGGCCGAGACCATGCTCGACCTGCTCGCCGGCCGCGACACCGAGCGCACGCGCCTGAAGATGGTGGGCACCCGCCCGCTGCCGTTCCCGCCAGAGCCCGCGGCATCCGTCGGCATCAACCTCACGCGCTGGTCGCTCGACCGCGCCGACCACGACCTCGGCCGGCGCAACCTGCTGCTCAAGACGCTCGACGCGCTCGGGCTGGGGTTCGACTCGTGAGCGGCGACGCGCTCACCCGGCTCGTCGCGGGTGCGGTGACGGATGCCGCGGCGCTGCCGCTCGACCACGAGCCGGTGCCGGCCGACCAGGTCGTCGCGGGCACGCCGACCACGGGGTACGCGCCGCTCGACGAACCGGGGGGCGCGGACGCGGCCGGCGAACTCGGCGTCTGGGAGATGACACCGGGCGCGATGCGCGACACCGAGGTCGACGAGGTGTTCCTCGTGATCGCGGGTCGCGCGACCGTCGAGTTCGTCGACCCGGCGCTGCCGCCCATCGAGCTGCGCCCCGGCTCGATCGTGCGGCTCGACGCCGGCATGCAGACGGTCTGGAAGGTCGCCGAGACGCTGCGCAAGCTCTTCATCGCCGGCTGAGCCGCGGCGCTCCGCGCCGCACGCCGTACACGCCCGAACGCCCATCTGCCGTTCACAGGAGAATGAACGATCTACAGGACGCTCCCCGCGGAACGGTCCTGTGGATCGCGGATTCTCCTGCACACGGGGTGCCGACCGGGAGCCGCCCCGCGAGGCGGTGGACGACGCACATGCGGCCGCATACTGGATCGATGAGATCCGAGCGGCCGGTCCCCGCGGTGTTCGCGGTCGCGCGCGACGACCGCCACCGGTTCACCAAGCCGCTCCGCGACGAGATCGTGCTGGTGACCGGTCACGGGATCGAGGGCGACGCGCATGCGGGCGAGACGGTGCGGCGACGTTCCCGTTTCCGCGGAACGCGGACCGAGCCGAACCTGCGGCAGGTGCACCTCATCCAGCGCGAGCTCTTCGACGAGCTCGCGGTCGAGGGGCACGAGGTCGCACCCGGCGAGCTCGGCGAGAACGTCACGACGACGGGGATCGACCTGCTCGTGCTCCCTCGCGGCACTCGCCTGCGACTCGGCGACTCGGCCGAGATCGAGCTCACGGGCCTCCGCACGCCCTGCGTGCAGCTCGACCGCTTCCAGCCGGGGCTCATGCGACGGCTCATCCGTCGCGAGCGCGGCGGTACGCGCCTCCGCGCCGGAGTCATGGCGGTGGTCGTCGAGGGCGGCGTCATCCGCCCGGGCGACGCGGTCGTCGTCGAGCTCCCGGCCGAGCCGCACGAGGCGCTGCCCCGCGTCTGATCCGCCACCGGCACCGCCGCCGCCTCCCGCTGTCCCGATGACAGGAGGATCCGCGATCTGCAGGCGCATTCCGCGAATCCGTCCTGCAGGTCGAGGGATCTCCTGTGAACCGCCGGGGCTGAGCCGGTCCGGCGCGCGCAGCGCCGGCCGGGCCGAGGCGCGATCAGGCGACGGATACCGCGGCGCCGGCGTCCGCGGCATCCGGAGGCCCGACGGGCTCGATGCGGAACGTCCGCCGGAACCGCTCCACCGACTCCAGGTCGCCCGCGAGGATCCGTACGGATGCGGCCTCCAGGTGGCCGGCCAGCAGGTCGGCGAACTCCGCCGGCTCCAGCGCCACCTCGAGGCTCGCCTCGAAGGCGGCCTCGGGCGCCGAACGGGCCGGCTGCGGCAGCGCACCCGGGCCGATCGGCACGACGTCGAGCGTGCCGCCGACGACGACCGCCGCGACGGATGCCTCGGCGACGTGGAGCACGTACTCGGTCGGCGGCGCCCCCGCCGCGGCATCCGCTCGGAACGCCGCCCGCAACGCGGTGGCGAGTGCCTCGCGCGTCAACTGCTCTCCCTCGGCCGGCTCGCCCAGCAGCGACCACCCCCACCGTTCGAGGGCGGCGACGACGGGCTCGAGCTCGCGCCCGAGCGCCGTGAGCTCGTAGCCGCCGCGCACCGTGGGGACGCGACGGACGACGCCGGCCTCCTGCAGTTCCTTGAGCCGGTCGGCCAGGATGTTCGTCGGGATGCGCGGGAGCCCGGCCTTCAGGTCGCCGTAGCGGCGCGGGCCGACGAGCAGGTCGCGGACGATGAGCAGCGCCCACCGTTCCCCGACCCGCTCGAGGGCCCGCGCGACGCCGCCGTACTGGCCGAAGCCTCGGGCGGCGCGGGTCGCCATGCGCTCGGCCCGGTCAGGACGAGGCGGCGCCGGACGCGCCGGCCCCGGCCCCGTGCTCGGCCATGTAGGCCTCGGGGCCCATCTCGGCCGCGGCGGGCTCCATGTAGAGGTAGCCGAGGATGTTGCCGTCCGGGTCCTCGAGGTCGCGCGAGTACATGAACCCGTAGTCCTGCGCCTCGCGCGGCTCGCTGCCGCCGGCCGCCAGCGCCGTCGACATCATCTCGTCGACCGCCTCACGGGACTCGCAGGTGAGCGAGATGGCCACCTGGGCCTGGGTCTTCGGGTCGATGATCTGCTTGTCGGTGAACGTGCCGAGGAACTCACGCGTGAGCACCATGAAGTACACGTTGTCGTCGAGCACGACGCACGCGGCGTTCTCGTCGGTGAAGTTCGGGTTGATGCGGTAGCCGAGCGCCTCGTAGAACGCCTTGGAGCGGTCGAGGTCGGTGGTCGGGATGTTCACGAAGATGTTGGTCGCAGCCATGGTGTCCTCCAGTGACGGATGCGGGTGGTTGTGTGATGCGCCCAGCTTGCTCTTTGCAAGTGCACTTGTCAATAGCAAGTAACGGATGCCGCGGCGAACCTCAGCGCGCGCCGCCGCCGCCCCGTCGGACGAGCAGCGCGAGGTGCAGCGCCGTGAGCGTCTCGCCGTCGTCGAGGTCGGCGTCGAGCAGGTCGCCGATGAGCGCCAGCCGTTGGTAGAACACCGACCGCGACAGGTGGCTGGCCTGCGCTGCGGCCGTGCGGTTGCCCGGGTGCGCGAGCATCGCGCCGAGCACGTCCAGCAGGTCGCCGCCGCGCGCGAGGTCGTACTCGATGAGCGGCGCCAGCATGCGCTCGCCGAGCTCCTGCAGCCGGTGGTCGTCGCGCAGCGCGGTCACGAGGCGCACGAGCGGGCGGTCCTCCGAGCGGCGCACCACGATCCCGCGCGCCTGCCGAGGCAGGGGCGTGGCGGCGAGGTCGATCGCCTCCTGCACCGACACGAGGAGGCCGTCGAGGTCGCCGGCGCGCGAGCCGATCGCGAGCGACGTCGGCGCGGCATCCGTCACCCCGGACGCCGGACCCGACCCTGCGCCGGACCCGACGAGCGCCGCCGCGAACCCGCGCGCCGCCGCGTCGTCGAACCGCGTGCCGGCCGGCAGCGACAGCAGCACGACCCGAGCGGATGCCGGTGCGCCCCCGCCCTCCGGCCGACCCTCGAGTGCGCGCCCGACGAGCGCCCGCGCCGCGGCATCCGCGTCACCGCCGCCGCCCACGCGACCGGTCAGCACGAGACCGTACAGGTCGGCGCCCGCGACCGGCAGGCCGGCCGCCTCGAGCCGCGCCGTCGCGCCGCCCGACGCGGCGAACCGCCCCGAGAGCAGGTGCTCGACCAGCCGCTGCCGCCCGATGCGCCCCCAGGTGTCGTCGTCGCCGTCGGCGAGGCGGCCGAGCGCGAGCGCGATGGCGCCCTGCTCGAGCACGCTCGTGCGGCCGGCCGGATGCGCGGGGCCCGGCAGCGCGACGAGGTGCCCCCATCGGATGCCGCGCGCCTCCACCGGCACGATCAGCCATTCGTCCGATGAGCCTGCCGACCGGGCCGCGGAGCCGGCGCGACGGTGCGCGTCGCGCGAGCGCAGCTGCCATCCGCCGAGCATCGCCTCCTCGGCGTCGGGCGGGAGGTCGGCCGCGACGACCTCGTGCGCGAGGTTCTCGAGCACGACCGGCGCGCCCAGGGTCTGCGCGAGCTGCTGCACGATGTAGTCGGCGGGCGCACCGCGCAGCGCGAGCGCCGTGAATCGCTCGCGCACCTCGTCGCGTGCGTGCAGCGCCGTGGTCTGCTCGGAGATGATGCGCCGGTGCACCGCTTCGGTGAGGGCGACGAACTTGACCTCGCGGTGCAGGGCGGCGAGCGCGAGCCCGTGGTCGGCGGCAGCCCGGACGATCACCGCGGGCACGTACCGGTAGTGCACGCCGAGCTCGAGCACGAGTCCCGCGATGCCCACCTCGACGAGTCCGGCGATGAACGCGCGCAGCTCGTCGGGCTCGGCGGGCCAGCCCGACCCGGTCGACAGCAGCAGCTCGCCGCCGTTCAGCAGCCGGGCGACGCCGGCGCTGTCGGAGACGTGCACCCAGCGCACACGCGCGTCGAGCGCCCCGTCGTCCACGAGCACCTCGGGCACGCCCGCGGCGACGGCGTCGAGCGCGAGGATCTCGCCCACAGTGGGGAGGGCATCGTCGCCCGCCGCGCTCGCCGACGCCCCCTCCGGCCGAGCCGGACGATCCGTACGATTCAGGCGGGGTTCGCGACGCTCTGGCACCGGCTTCTCTCTCCTGCTCTGCAAAACTGGGAGACACCAGCCTAACCAGCGCCCGGTCGATCTGTCCGATCCCGGCGCCGACAGTGATCAGACCGTGACGGATGCCGCGGCATCCGTCGACACGACCCGCACCACGACCCACCCAGAAGGAGCACCATGAGCCTCGTCCAGGACACCGTCGCCGGCCCGGAGGCCGTCGACGCCCCCGCGACCGCCCTCGTCCGCCACCTCATCGCCGGGCAGGAGGTCGGCGGCGCCGACCGCACCGGCCCCATCTACAACCCGGCCACGGGCGAGGTCGCGCGCCGCGTCGCGTTCGCCTCGACGGCCGAGGTCGAGCAGGCGATCGCCGCCGCGAAGGCCGCCCTCCCGGGCTGGCGCGCGACGGGCCTCATCAAGCGGGCCGACGTGTTCTTCAAGCTCCGCCACCTCCTCGTCGAACGGCAGGACGAACTGGCCGCGATCCTCACGAACGAGCACGGCAAGGTCCTCTCCGACGCGAAGGGCGAGATCAGCCGGGGCATCGAGAACATCGAGTTCGCTGCGGGCCTCGTGCACCTCCTCAAGGGCGAGCGCTCCGAGCAGGTCGCGCGCGGCGTCGACGTGCACCAGGTCAAGCAGCCGGTCGGCGTCGTGGGCGCGATCACGCCGTTCAACTTCCCCGTCATGGTGCCGCTGTGGATGGTCGCCTCGGCCATCGCGTTCGGCAACACGGTCGTGCTGAAGCCCTCCGAGAAGGACCCGAGCGCGTCGGTCTTCCTCGCGAAGCTCTTCCGCGAGGCCGGCCTGCCCGACGGCGTGCTCAACGTCGTGCACGGCGACAAGGTCGCAGTCGACGCGATCCTCGACTCCCCCGACGTGAAGGCCGTCTCGTTCGTCGGCTCGACGCCGATCGCCCGCTCGATCTACCAGCGCGCGTCCGCGAACGGCAAGCGCGTCCAGGCGCTCGGCGGGGCCAAGAACCACATGGTCGTCATGCCCGACGCCGACCTCGAGGGCGCAGCGGATGCCGCGGTGTCGGCCGCGTACGGCTCGGCCGGCGAGCGCTGCATGGCCGTCTCCGTGCTGGTCGCCGTGGGCGACGTCGCCGACGACCTCGTCGAGGCGGTGCGCTCGCGCATGGCCGCGCTGAAGATCGGCGACGGCACCGACCCCGCCAGCGAGATGGGCCCGCTCATCACGCGCGAGCACCGCGACAAGGTCGCCTCGTACGTCACGGGCGCCGCGGCCGAGGGCGCGACGGTCGTCGTCGACGGCACGCAGCAGGCATTCGACAACGACGGCTTCTTCGTCGGCGTCTCGCTCGTCGACCACGTGAAGCCCGGCATGAAGGTCTACGAGGACGAGATCTTCGGACCCGTGCTCTCGGTCGTCCGCGTCGAGACGTACGACGAGGCCGTCGAGCTCATCAACGCGAACCGGTTCGCGAACGGCGTGGCGCTCTTCACGCGGGACGGCAGCACGGCACGCCGGTTCGAGTTCGACATCGAGGTCGGCATGGTCGGCGTGAACGTGCCGATCCCCGTGCCGATCGGCGCCTACTCGTTCGGCGGCTGGAAGGACTCGCTGTTCGGCGACTCGCACATCTACGGCCCCGAGTCGGTGCACTTCTACACCCGCTCCAAGGTCGTCACGACGCGCTGGCCCGAGCCGAGCGAGTCGCAGATCAACCTGGGCTTCCCGAGCAACCACTGACCCCATCCACAATTCAGGAGCGGACCCCGGCAACCCCCTGCGGAATTCAGGAACACGCTCGGTGGCCAGCCTGGTCGCGCGCCGTTTCCGTCGCCGCTCCGGGCGCATGAACGCCGCCGTTCCTGGATTCCGAGACCGAACGGAGCCGATGAGATGACCGACCTCCTGAATTCTGAACCCGCCACTGCGACGGCGACCGAGGCGACGGATGCCGCGAGCACCGCGTCGTACGTCGACCGGCGCGGCACGCGGCATCCGCTGCCCGACGTCGCCGCCGAGGCGCAGGTGCGCGCCGACGACCGCGCCCACGTGTTCCACTCGTGGAGCGCGCAGGCCCTCATCGACCCGCTGCCCGTCGCCGCGGGCGAGGGCTCGACCTTCTGGGACTACGCCGGAAACGCCTATCTCGACTTCTCGAGCCAGCTCGTGAACCTCAACCTCGGGCACCAGCACCCCGACCTCGTCGCAGCGATCCAGGAGCAGGCGGGTCGCCTCGCGACCATCCAGCCGGCACTCGCGAACGACGTGCGCGGCGAGCTCGCCCGGCGCATCGCCGAGGTCGCGCCAGGCGACCTCGACAAGGTGTTCTTCACGAACGGCGGCGCCGACGCCAACGAGCACGCGGTGCGGATGGCGCGCGCCGTCACCGGCCGCCGCAAGGTGCTGTCGATGTACCGCAGCTACCACGGCGGCACCGCGACGGCGATCTCGCTCACGGGCGACCCCCGCCGCTGGGCGAACGAGCCGAGCGACGGCAGCGTCGTGCACTTCCTCGGGCCGTACCCGTACCGCTCGTCGTTCCACGCCGACAGCCCCGAGCAGGAGACCGAGCGCGCGCTCGCGCACCTCGAGCAGGTCATCACGCTCGAGGGCGCGAACACGGTCGCGGCGATCATCATCGAGACCGTCGTCGGCACCAACGGCGTGCTCGTGCCGCCGCCCGGCTACCTGCAGGGCGTGCGTGAGATCTGCGACCGCCACGGCATCGTGTACATCGCCGACGAGGTCATGGTCGGCTTCGGGCGCGTCGGCGAGTGGTTCGCGGTGAACCACTTCGGCGTGACGCCCGACCTCATCACGTTCGCGAAGGGCGTGAACTCGGGCTACGTGCCGCTCGGCGGCGTCGTGATCTCGCAGCGGATCGCGTCGCACTTCGACACCGTCGCGTTCGCGGGCGGCCTGACGTACTCGGGCCACCCGCTCGCGTGCGCAGCGGGCGTGGCGACGTTCGAGGTGTTCGAGCGCGACGGGATCCTCGAGCGCGTACGCGACCTCGGCTCGCGCATCGTCGAGCCGCGGCTGCGCGAGATGGCGGAGCGGCATCCGTCGGTCGGCGAGGTGCGCGGTCTCGGCCTGTTCTGGGCGATCGAGCTCGTCCGCGACCGCGGGACGCGCGAGCCGCTCGTGCCGTTCAACGCGAGTGGGGCGGATGCCTCGCCGATGGCGAAGGTCGCGGCGGCGTGCAAGCAGGCGGGTCTCTGGCCGTTCGTCCACTTCAACCGGATGCACGTGGCCCCGCCGCTCGTGATCTCGGAGGAGGAGCTCGTGCGCGGCCTCGACATCATCGACGCGGCGCTCGAGGTCGCCGACGCCGAACTCGGCTGACACCGCCGGCGCTCCGGGCTCCGACGCGCGGGACGCCGCGTGGCGGATCCCCGGGCGCGTTCAGCCGGCGCGCGCCCGGCGCGCGCCCGGTTCCGCGTGAAGCACTTCCGCGGGATGGCCGCCGAGCGCCCCTCCCAGCGCGGATTCTCGTGCGTCTCCGCGGTGAATCAGTCGTCTCCGCCGTGAATCAGTCGGTCTCCGCGGTGAACACCGGCGATCTCGGCCCGCAACCGCAGGATGAGACGCGTCATACGGCTCGCCTGGGCCGTGTCGCCCGGCTCATCCTGCGGTTGCGGACCGGCGGAGGCTGCCCCGGCCGGGCGCCGCCCCTGCAGCGCACGCGGCGCGAGCGGCCCGAGCGGCTAGCCTGAGGCACATGGACGCTCGGGGGCCCGCCGATGGGATGCCGCGGCGTGCGTTCCTCGCGGCCGCGCTCTCGGGTGCCGCGCTCACCCTGGCCGCCTGCACGGACGGCGGTCCGGCGCCGACCGCCTCGCCGGCGCCGACGGCGACCCGCACGCCGGCACCGGCCCCGGGCCCGGGCGTCGTCCCGCAGCCGGTCGCGTTCCACCGCTCGCGCTGGAGCGCCGACCCATTCGTACGCGGTGCCTACAGCTTCGACGGCGTCGGCGCGTCCGCCGAGCTGCGGACCGCACTCGGCGAACCGGTCGAACGCCGGCTGGTGCTCGCAGGCGAGGCGACCTCGACGACCGCCCCCGGCACCGTGCACGGCGCCTACAACGAGGGCCTCCGTGCGGGGCGCGCGATCGCCGACCTCGCCGACGAGGGCGACCGCGTCGCGATCGTCGGCGCTGGCATCGCGGGGCTCGCCGCGGCCCGCACGCTCGTCGACCTCGGCTTCGACGTGGTCGTGATCGAGGCGTCCGACCGGCTCGGCGGCCGCCTGCGTTCGGTCGACGACGACGACTTCAGCGGTCCCGTGGAGCTCGGCAGCCCGTTCGTGTCCGACCGGGCCTCGATGCGTTCGGTGCTGCGCGAGGCCGCGGTGGCGACGCGGCAGTTCACGCCGCTGCTCGAGGCGCGCACCCCCGACGGCGTGAGCCTCGGCGAACCGCCGGCGACCGGCGGCGAGGCGATCGCCGCGGCCCAGGCGTGGGCGCTTGCGCAGCCGTCGGACGTGTCGCTGACGACCGCGCTCCTCGACTCGGGCGTGGTGCCGTTGCCGCCCGAGCCGGATGCCCTCGGCCTGACGCCGACCGACTGGCTCCGCCACGCGCTCGCGACCGGCGTCGAGCCGGCGACCGGCGCGACGCCGTCGCGCCTCTCGGCCCAGCGCTTCGACCCGCAGCGGGTCTGGCGCCCGACCGGACTCGTGACGAGCGGCTGGACCGGCCTCGTCGACCTGCTCACCGACGGCGTCGACATCGCGGGCGGGAGCGTCGTCACCGACGTCGCGGTCGACGGGGAGGGCGTGGGCCTGCGCCTCGACTCGGGCGAGTCGGTGCGCGTGCAGCGTGCGATCGTCACCGCCTCGGTCGGCGTGCTCCGGACCGACACGATCGCGTTCGACCCGCCCCTGCCGCTGCGGCACCAACGCGCGATCTCGCTGCTCGGCATGGGCGCGGTCGACCTCGTGTGGCTCCGGTTCGACACGCCGTTCTGGCGAGGCGCGACGGATGCCGCGGGCGTCCCGCTCCCGCGCACGTACTCGCCGAACGTGCTCACCCTCGCCGGCGCGACCCCGACCGTCGCGGCCTGGCTCGAGCTCGGCGAGGATCCTCGGTCGCCCGTGCTCGTGGGCATGCTCGCCGCCGAGCACGCCCGCCGCGTCGCCGCGGTCGAAGACGACGACGAGGCCCTCGCGATCATCCTGGAGGCGCTCGCGCCGTTCGCGGTGGGCTAGCGGCGGTCCGCGCCGACCAGCCACTCACCGGGTGAGGCCGGCGCAGTGGCTGCGCCGGCACGTTCGACGGCGTCCCCTTCCTCGACGTCGAGCCGCCTGCGATGCACCCGGCGGCGGACCCCGCGCCGCTCGAGCCGACGGTGCACGGCGACGAGGACCGAGGTGATGGCCACGAAGATGAGGAGCACGATCGCGCAATAGGCGAGCACGCCCCCGAACCCGCCCACCTGCGACCCGTCGAGGAAGAAGTAGGGGTACCAGCCGATATCGGCCCCGCGCAGCAGCGTGTAGGCCAGCCACGCCGAGGGCAGGATGAGCACGTAGCCGATGGTCGACCACGGCACGGGCGGATTCACGGCGAGGGCCGCGTCGATGGTCCACGCGATCAGCGCGAGCACCGGCACGACGAAGTGCAGGAGCGTGTCCGACCACGGCACCTCGAGCCGGTAGTCCCGGCCCGAGGCCTGCAGGGCGATGAGCGCGAACACGATCCCGGAGACGAGCAGGTACACGGTGACCATGGTGCGGAACGCGCCGAGCCAGATCGGGTCCTTCGGCCGGAACCACGCGAACCAGGCGGCGATGAGGAGGGTCGCGACGGCGAGCAAGGCCGACTGGATGGTGAAGTAGCTGAAGAAGTTCACGGATGCGAACAGCGGGAACCGCAGCACGTACTGGTAGTTGCCGATGAGCGCGACGATCTCGAGCACCGCGATGCCGAGGCGGAACGCCCCGAGTGCGCGCCTCGCGGTCGTCACCCCTGCGGCGGAGCCGGTGACGGTCGCTGGCATGCCCTCACGTTACGCGCCCGGCGGGGTCGGACGCTGGGCGCCCCGCCCGCTCGCGCCCGCTTCCACCGCCCTCGCGTCCGGCGCGCGCGGGCATACACGGCCGGCGGCCCCACGCGCAACCGGCCGCGCTTCGCCGGGCGCCGTGGCTAGGCTTGCGGCCGTCGAGGGACCGGTTCCCTCGTCGTGGTGCCCCCACACCGAACGGAGACCCCCCATGCTCACCCTGTCCTGGCTGCTCGTCATCGCCTTCGCCGGCGGCATCCTCGCGCTGGTCGACGGCATCATGCGCGCTCGCGGGCGCGGCTCCAACGTGGTCGCCATCATCGAGATCATCGCGGCGGTGCTGTTCCTGCTCTCGCTGTTCTTCCCCGGCATCCCGTTCGGGTCGCTGATCCTCGGCATCATCCTCGCGATCGTCGTGGCGGTGCAGCTCTTCATGCGCGGCAGCACGCGGCGGGGCGGCATCGCGCTGACCGTGATCGCGCTCGTGCTGATCGTGCTGTGGATCGTGCTGTCGCAGGGGTGGATCGTCATCCCCGGCGTGAACTGACGCGCGCGACCGAATGGCCCGGGGCCGGCATCCTGCGAGGGTGCCGGCCTCAGCCGTCGATGCCGACCTCGCGCCTGGCGTCGGCGGCGCCCTCGACCTCGAGGGCGCTCAGAATGCGCTGAGCCCCGTGAGCGCCCGCCCGATCACGAGCTGGTGCACCTCGTCGGTGCCCTCGTACGTACGCACCGACTCGAGGTTCGCGGCGTGCCGCATCACCGGGAACTCCGAGGTGATGCCGTCGCCGCCGAGGATGGCGCGCGCCTCGTGCGCGACCTTCAGCGCCTCGCGTACCGAGTTGAGCTTGCCGACCGAGATCTGCGCGGGCGTGAGCGCGCCGCGCTCCTTCAGCCGGCCCAGGTGCAGCGCGAGCAGCACCCCCTTCTCGACCTCGACGAGCATGTCGGCGAGCTTGGCCTGGATGAGCTGGTTCGCGCCGATCGGCTTCCCGAAGACCTCGCGTGAGACGGATCGCGCGAGCGCCGCCTCGAGGCACGACCGCGCGGCACCCATCGCGCCCCACACGATGCCGTAGCGCGCCTCGTTGAGGCACCCGAACGGACCCGAAAGCCCGCGCGCGCCGGGCAGCATGGCGTCGGCCGGCAGCCGTACGCCGTCGAGCGTCACGTCGCACTGCACCGAGGCGCGCATCGAGAGCTTGCCGTCGATGGGCGTCGCCGTGAACCCGGCCGTCGAGGTCGGCACGAGGAATCCGCGCACCATGCCCGCGTCGTCGCCGGTGTCATCCGCCACCTTCGCCCACACGACGGCGACGTCGGCGAGTGAGGCGAGGCCGATCCAGCGCTTGGCACCGTCGAGCACCCACTCGTCGCCGTCGCGGCGCGCGACGGTGGTCATCGCGGCCGGGTCGCTGCCGCCCTGCGGCTCGGTGAGCGCGAAGCATCCGATGAGCTCGCCGGCCGCCATGCCGGGAAGCCACCGCTCCTTCTGGGCCTCGGAGCCGTACTTGTGGATCGCGCTCATCGCGAGCGACCCCTGCACCGACACGAACGTGCGCCACCCCGAGTCGGCGGACTCGAGCTCGAGGCACACGAGACCGTACGCCACGGCGCCGGCCCCGGCGCATCCGTACCCCGTCAGGTGCATGCCGAGGAACCCGAGCTCGCCCGCCTCGCGCACGAGCTCGCGGCGGAAGCGCTTGTCCTCGAAGTCCTGCTCGATGACGGGCGCGATGCGCTCCTGCGCGAAGCGGCGGGCGCGGTCGCGCCACTCGAGCTCGTCGTCGGTGAGCAGCGCGTCGAGGTCGAAGACGGCGTCGATGCGCGGCGCGGTCGCGGCGCTGGCGGTGTCGGTCATCGGTCGGTTCCTTCCGGTGCGGAGTGCGGGTCTCGAAACGCGGGCTGCGCGCTACTCGACCAGCGGAGCGGGGTGCCAGTCGGCACCGCGGTCCGCGTCGAGTCGCGGCGGCGACGAGACGTAGCGGGCGGGGGCTGTCGCGATGCCGATCGGGTTCGCCACCGACCGGTGTGCGGGTCGAGGAGCGCGCGCAGCACGCGTCTCGACACCCTCGTCGATCGGGATCTCCACGACCGCCTCGAGCCCCAGCCGCTCGGCGAAGTGGAGCGCCTCGGCGACGTCGTTGACGAGTCCGGCCGGCACGCCGGCATCCGTCAGCACCTCGACCCAGTGGGCAGCGGATGCCGCGGCGAGCGCCCGCTCGAGCTCCTCGTGCAGCGCAGCGCGGTCCCCCACGCGGTCGGCGTTCGTCGCGAACCGCGCGTCGTCGGCGAGCGCCGGAGCGCCGAGCAGGCGTGCGAGCGTACGGAACTGCCGGTCGTTGCCGACGGCGACGACGAGCTCGCGGTCGGCGGCCCGGAACACCGCGTACGGCGCGATGCTCGGGTGCGCGTTGCCGAGCCGCCCGGGCGCGCGGCCGGTCGCGAGCGTCGATCCGGCCTGGTTCGTGAGTGCGGAGAGCAGGCTCTGCAGCAGGTTGACCTCGACGAGCGAACCCTCGCCCGTGGCATCCCGCCGCCGCAGCGCGAGGAGGATGCCGGCGACCGCGTTCTGCCCGGTGAGCACGTCGACGAGGGCGACGCCCGCCTTCGTCGGGTCGCCGTCGGCCGCACCCGTGATGCTCATGAGACCGCCGACGGCCTGCACGAGCAGGTCGTACCCCGCGATCGCGGCGCCGTCACCCGCGCCGAAGCCCGTGATCGAGCAGTACACGACCCCGGGGTTCGCGGCGCGCACGTCGTCGTACGCGAGTCCGAACCGGCCCATGACGCCCGGGCGGAAGTTCTCGACGACCACGTCGGCGGTCGCGGCGAGCCGTCGCGCCTCGGCCAGCCCCGCGTCATCCGTCAGGTCGAGCGCCACCGAGCGCTTGTTGCGGTTGACGCTGCCGAAGTAGGTGGCCTGCCCGTCGGGGCCGACCGGCGGATGCCACTGGCGCGTGTCGTCGCCCGCCGGCGGCTCGACCTTGATCACGTCGGCGCCGAAGTCGGCGAGCAGCATGGTCGCGTAGGGCCCGGCGAGCACGCGCGAGAAGTCGGCCACGCGGATGCCGCGGAGGACGCCGCCCGCGTCCCGCTCCGTGTGCGCCATCCGCCCTCCTCGGCGATCGGGGCCCGCGCATGCGGGTCCGGACGCCACGATACCCACCGCTCCGGAGGCCTTCACCTGTACAGGGTGTCCAACGCCGCGCGAGGATCGGACACCGCGTCGATCGCGCTCCGCGGATGTCGGCTTAGGCTGGACAGTGGCGTGCACCGTCGTCGCCGACCGGTTGGCGAGTCCCGTGCACCATCACCCAGAGGAGTCCCATGACGAACTACGCCGTCGTCAACCCGGCCACCGGAGAGACGGTCAAGACGTACCCGACCATCACCGACGCCGAGCTGGAGGCCGCGATCGCCGCCGCCGACGAGGCGCACCGCACGTGGTCGAAGTCGACCACGCTCGAGGAGCGCGCCGCCCTGATCCGCCGCGTCGGCGAACTGCACGCGGAGCGCCGCCAGGAGCTCGCGGAGATCATCGTGCGCGAGATGGGCAAGCCCATCGAGCAGGCACTGGCCGAGGCCGACTTCGCCGGCGACATCTACACCTACTACGCCGACAACGCGGCGGAGTTCCTGAAGGACGAGCCCATCGAGCTGATGGGCGGCGAGGGCTCGGCGATCGTGCGCCGCTCGTCGCTCGGTCCGTTGCTCGGCGTGATGCCGTGGAACTTCCCGTACTACCAGGTCGCGCGCTTCGCGGGTCCCAACGTGATCATCGGCAACACCATCCTGCTGAAGCACGCGGAGCAGTGCCCCGAATCGGCCGCCGCGATCGAGCGGATCTTCCGCGACGCGGGCGCCCCCGAGGGCGTGTACGTGAACATCTACGCCTCGCACGACCAGATCGCGAAGGTCGTCGCCGACCCCCGCGTGCAGGGCGTGTCGCTCACCGGCTCGGAGCGCGCGGGTGCGGCGGTGGCCGAGCAGGCCGGCAAGCACCTCAAGAAGGTCGTGCTCGAGCTCGGCGGCTCCGACCCCTTCGTCCTGCTGTCGACCGACGACCTCGACGCGGCCGTGCAGAACGCCGTCGACGCGCGGCTCGACAACAACGGCCAGTCGTGCAACGCCGCCAAGCGCTTCATCGTGATCGACGAGCTCTACGAGCCGTTCCTCGAGAAGTTCACCGCGAAGATCGCCGAGGTCGAGGCGACCGACCCGACCTCGTCCGACTCGGCGCTCGGCCCGCTGTCGTCGCTGCGCGCCGCCGAGGGTCTCGCGAAGCAGGTCGAGCAGGCGGTCGCGCACGGCGCGAAGCTCGTGCACGGCGGCGGCCGCGACGGCGCCTTCTTCCAGACGACGGTGCTGACGGAGGTCTCGAGCGACAACCCGGCGTCGAAGGAGGAGTTCTTCGGCCCGGTCGCGCAGGTGTACCGCGCGAAGGACGAGGCGGACGCGGTCCGCCTCGCGAACGACATCCCGTTCGGCCTCGGCTCGTACGTCTACACGACCGACCAGGAGCAGGCGATGCGCGTCGCCGACCAGATCGAGGCCGGCATGGTCTTCGTCAACGTCGTGCTGGCGGATGGCGCGGAGCTCCCCTTCGGCGGCGTGAAGCGCTCCGGTTCGGGCCGTGAGCTCGGCCGGTTCGGCGCCGACGAGTTCGTGAACAAGAAGCTCATCCGCATCGGCTGACGCACCTGCGGGTCGAGGAGCGGCGAAACCGCGTCTCATCCCGCACGACGCGCCCCGTGGCATCCGCTGCGGGGCGAGTCGTCGTCTCAGCCGATGCCGCGATCGAAGCCCTGGGGCGCACCCGGGAACTCCACGTCGAGCCCGGCCTCCTCGGCGGCCGCGGCCGTCGTGCGCAGCAGTTGCTCGGCGACCGCGGTGATCAGCGTGACGTCCGTGAAGTCGAGACGCAGCGCGCGGGCGTCGACGTGCAGGACCAGGCGGCCCGCGTCGTGCACGGCCTGCTCGGCGGCGAGGAAGTCGAGCTCACCGCGCAGCGCGAGCGTGACCGTCCGGGTCTCCCGGTCGACCGACGCCTCGCCGACGGGCGACGTCGGCACCCGGGTGTGGTCGAACATGTGCAGTCCGAACCGGTCGGAGAGCGCCTCCAGCATCGCCACGCCGCGCAGGCTGTTGCCGGCCTCGTCGAGCGGCGGGCTGTACACCCCGACGCCGAACTCGCCGGGACGCACCGCGACGATGCCGCCGCCGACCCCCGATTTCGCGGGCATCCCCACCCGGAACGCCCATGCGCCCGACCGGTCGTACATCCCGCAGGTCGCCATCACCGAGAGCGTGTCGCGCGCCGCGCGCTCGCTCACGACGCGGTCCCGCGTGAGGGGGTGCACGCCGCCGTTCGCGAGCGTCGCGCCCATGAGCGCGAGGTCCTCGGTGGTCACGACGAGCGAGCACTGTCGGAAGTACGGATCGGTGGCCGAGTCGACATCGGCGGTCGCGAGCGAGCCCACCGCGAGCGCGAGGCCTGCCAGCGCGCGGTTGCGATGGCCGGTGACCGCTTCCGACCGGTACACCTCGTCGTCGAGGTCGAGCTCGCGCCCGGCGAAGCGCGACAGCGCATCGCGGATGCGCGCGAACCGCTCGTCGGCGTCGGCCGCGGGCACGAGCGACGTGGTCACGATCGCGCCGGCGTTGATGAACGGGTTCTCCGGGCGGCCCTGCGCATCGAGGCTGATCGCATTGAACGGCTCGCCACTGGGCTCGACACCGACACGCCGGTGGACCGCCTCACCGCCGAGTTCGTCGGACGCGAACGCGTAGACGAACGGCTTCGACGCCGACTGGATCGTGAACTCCGCGGCGACGTCGCCCGCGCCGTACACGCGCCCGAGCACGCTCGCGATGGACACCCCGAACCCGTCGGGGTCCGCGTCGGCCAGTTCGGGGATGTAGTCGGCGACCCGGCCGCCGCGAACGGATGCCGCGACCTCGCCGAGCGCGTCCGCGAGCGCGTCGTCGACGGCCGCGCCGAGCAGGCGCGATCGCTCGTCGCCGCTCACCGGCGCCCGCCCGCCCCGGCGTCGATCTCGGCGCGCCTCGCCCGGACGAGGTCGGCCACGACGTCGTCGGGCAGCGGATGCTCCGCCGTGAACCGGATCGTGCCCTTGGCCGTGTCGAACCCTGCGAGCCGGTCGGCGACCGACTCGATCACCGCGGGGCTGAACGGGTACAGTCCGAGGTGCGCCTTCGCCTGCATGACCGACAGCAGCGGCTTGTCCCGGTAGCGCAGGGCGGGCATGCCGTAGCCGACGCCCTCGACCGCATCGGGCACCGTCTCGCGGGCGATCCCGTAGATCCCGCGGATCGTCGATCGCGCCGGTTCATCCAATCCGTCCACGTACTCGCCGACCTCGCCCATGGCGGTCATGCTACGCGCGAGGGCGCGCCCGCGGCATCCGTGCGCTCGGTCGGGCCGAGGTCTACCCTCGGAGCGAGGGGGTCGCATGATCCGACAGCGCGTCATCGTGCACGGCCGCGTGCAGGCCGTCGGATTCCGGTTCAGCGCGCGCGTCGAGGCGCAGCGACTGGGCGTCTCGGGCTGGATCAGGAACCGCTCCGACGGCGCCGTCGAGGCGGAGATCGAGGGTGAACCGGCGGCGGTCGACGCGATGCTCTCCTGGCTCGACGAGGGTCCGCCGGGTGCCGAGGTCTCCTCGCTCAGCACGGCCGATGCCGATCCCACGGGCGAGCGGGGCTTCCGCGTCGTCAGCTGACGGATGCCGCCGCACGGCGACTCCGATGCGTCGGGCGCTGCGTCGAGACCCGGGCATTCGGCCGTGCGCGGACGTCGTGGATCGGCTCCGCCGGCCTGCGGGGTTCCGCCGTGCCCGACGTCAGGGCGCCGTGACGGGTTCGCACCTGTCGCAGGCAGAGCACGAGCATGATCGCGGACGCGATCAGGTAGAAGGAATGCAGCAGCCAGATGGGTCCGATCGGCAGGCTGAACACGTACAGCGAGTAGACCACGTTGGCGGCATTGATCATCGCGATGCTTCCGAGGCTGTAGGACCCCACGTCGTGCGTGCGGAGTGCCTTCACCACCATCGGCAGGTTCGCGATCGCGAACACGACGGCTGCGATCATCCCTGCGAACACCGGAACATCCATGTCGTCGACGCTACGGATGGCGGTGCCGGCCCGCCTCGGGAGAAGCACGCAACCTCGCGCGGCGCACGCATGGGTCGTTCTACCCATCCGGCCGCGCACCCGGCGTCAGACGAGCCCGCGTTCGAACGCGTACGCCGTCGCCGCGGCACGGCTCGAGACGTCGATCTTGGTGAAGATGTTGCTGAGGTGCCGGGCGACCGTCTTCTCGCTGAGGTGGAGCTCCGCCGCGATCTCCCGGTTCGTGATCCCGCGTGCGACCAGCCGTAGCACCTCGACCTCGCGACCGGTCAGCGATCCGTCGCCATGGCGACCGGCACCGCGCTCGCGCGAGAGCGCCGCCAGCGCCACGGCGGCGCCGAGTTCGGCGAACGCCGCCTCAGCCAGGCCTTCCTCGAGCTCCGCGGCCTCGTCCTCGCCCAGTTCGCGCCAGGCCCTCGCCATCAGGACCCGGCATCGTGCGACCTCGTACGGCGCGCCCGTCTCGACCCACGCCTCGCGCGCGGTGCGCAGGCGCGCGAACGCGCCGGCCGGGTCGCCGCCGGCCAGCCGGACCTCCCCGTCGGCGAACGCCGCGATCGCCCGGAGCATGACCGAGCCGCTCGCGCGTTCCATCGCGGCCAGCTCGTCCGCGGCGCTCGTCGCCGCCGCCAGGTCGCCGGCGGCGACCTCGATGCTCACGAGCGCGGGAAGCATGTGGCACCGGGTGGCGGGGTCGGCGCCCTCGGCACTCCGCCGGATGAGGCTCTGAGCGAGTGCAGCGCGGCCCTCGTCCAGCCGCAGCAGCGCCAGCCCCGGCTCCGGGTCCCAACCTGATTCGGCCGCCAGCAGGTACTGCGCCTCCGCCTCGGCGAACTCACCCCTCAGTCGCAGCACCTCCGCCTGCTGGTAGTGGGCGCCGAACGCGGCCCCGAAGTCGCCCGCGAGCAGCCGCTCCTCGGCGAGCTTCGCCGTCGACATCGCGTCCGACCAGGCTCCGTGCAGGCGGAACAGCTCAGCGCGGTGCGCATGGCACTGTCCGCTGAACGCCACGAGGGATGGTTGGTCGCGGCACCATCGGTCGAGCGCGCGCGTCCACTCGATCGCGCGTCGCAACTCGAACGCGAGGTGGCAGTAGCCGATCACCGCGCAGTAGACGATCCCGGACGGCACCGGGCCGACCTCGCCCGCCGTGACCGAGACCATCACCTCGTCGAGGAGCCGAACCCCGCTCGGCGAGTCGCCGGCCATGATGGTGGCCTGGCCGCTGCCCAGCAGCCCGAACGCCGCGACGTCGGGGTCGCCGGCGCGATCACCGATCTCGGCCGCACGCCCGAAGAGCTCGAGCGCCCGATGAGGATCGCCGGCGTAGAGCGCGGCGAGGCCCTCGGGAATGAGCGCGAACCCGGCGACGGCCCCCGGCTCGTCGAGCCCCTCGACGAGCCGTTTGGCTCGCGCGAGCCAGCCCATGCCCTGCGCCGGGTTGCCAGAGGTGATCGACAGCAGGCTGATCCAGGTCGCGCTGCGCGCCGCCCGATCGGGCCGCTCGACCGCGAGATGGGCCTCGTGCGCGAGCGTGCACAGTTCGATCGCGCGGTCGTCGAGGCCGACGAGACCGGCGACCGTCGCGAACCGGTCGAGGTCGTCGCCGGACAGCGACCCGGGACCGTCGAAGGCGCGTTCGAAGGCGTCGAGGGCGTCGCTCCACCGGCGCTCCGCGTATGCGGTGCGCGCCTGCTCGAGACTCGTCGAAGCGGCCATCGCGCTGCGGCCCGGCGGCCGACCGATCGGACGCCGTCCGGGCCCTCCTGCGAACGGTACCGCGCCCGCCCGGCAGCGGCAAGGCCGCACCGGGCGATCGCCGACGGGTGGATGCGGTCCTCACCGCGCTGACCGCACGCCCGCCCGGAGCGGCACCGATCCACGGTCCGCGGTGGGCACGGGCCCCGGGGTCGTCGCGATCCGCTGCGCGATCCATCGTGCGTCGCGACCGACCCCCACGAGCGTCCCCGAGCCCGCCGCGTGCAGCAGGTGCTGTCCCAGCAGGTAGACACCCGGGGCACCCGTGACGGCTCCGTGACGGTGCACGGGTCGATTCCCGCCGTCGAACGCAGGCAGGTGCACCCAGCCGAAGTCCTCGTCGTACCCGGTGCACCAGATGACGTTCGCGACGTCGAGGCGCTCACCGTCGACGACCGGCCGGCCACGCTCGACGCCAGTGGTTCGCGGAACCATGCGCACGCCGGCGGCCGCCAGCTCCTGCCGTCGGACCCGGACGAGCGGTTCGGCACGCCCTCGACTCCGCTCGAGCATCATCCGCCCGAGCGCCTGATCGGCCGTGGCCACGTACAGGCCGAAGAACCGGACCAGAGGGAAGGCGAAGCGCGCGGCCGCGCGACCATGGCGCAGCGGGATCTGTCCGCTCGGGTGGCCCGAGATCCAGGTCTCGTGCGTCCTCGATACGTCGAGCGCGATCTCCGAGGCGGAATTCCCGAACCCGACGACGAGCACCGGGCCGTCCGCGAGCTGACGAGGGTTGCGATACTCGTCGGAGTGCAGGCCGACGATGCCGGGCGCGAGCCGATCGGCGAACGCCGGCACGCGCGGCACCTGCTGCGGCCCGGTCGCAAGGACGACGTTCGCCGACGCGAACCGTCGGCCGTCGGCCGTGCTCACCACGTAGCGTCCGTCCGCGTGCTCAAGGTCGACCGCACGCGCATCGGTCACCACGGGGAGCGCGTTCGCAGAGGCGTAGCGCTCGAGGTAGTCGGCGAACTCGTCCTTCGTGGGGAACGCGAGCCCGTCCGGGCCGAACGCGATGCCCGGCAGGCCGTCGTACTTGGCGGGCGTGTTCAGCCGCAGCGAGTCCCATCGCCGCCGCCACGCGTCGCCGACGCGTTCGTGGGCGTCCAGGATCACCACGTCCCGTCCGCGCCGGACCAGCTCGTATCCGATCGTGAGGCCTGCTTGGCCGCCGCCCACCACGACGGTCTCGTGCTCCTCGGTCCCGTATTCCGCCACGTCCGCTACGCGACGCGGCAGGCTCGCGGCATCCATGATCCGCTCCGTCCCGGGCCGTCTCGGAGGCGACCCCTCGGCGATCACGCTACGGATCAGGACACGCTTCACGCGTCGGCCGGATCACCCATTCCCGCCATCCGGCATGGGTCGAACGACGCACGGACGACGAACATCCGAGCCGACGCGAGCCGACCGGATCCCACCGGGCGTCGACCGCGTCAGACGAGCCCGTGCTCGTAGGCGTACGCCGTCGCAGCGGCCCTCGAGGCCAACCCGAGCTTGCCGAAGATGTTGCTCAGGTGACGCGCCACGGTCTTCTCGCTGAGCGTCAGCCGCTCCGCGATCCCGCGATTCGTGAGTCCGGTCGAGACGAGCCGCAGCACCTCGACCTCCCGGGCGGTGAGCACGCCTCCACGCCCCGGGTCCGCCAGCTCGGCGAGGGCGGCCAGGTCCGGTTCGGCGTCCAGGGCGAGGAACGCCGCGCGCGCGGCAGCGAACTCCTCGTCCGCGGCCGGGGCATCGCCGAGCGCGACGAGGGTTCGACCGACGACGACGCGCGCCCGCGCCCGCTCGTACGGCGCACCGATGCCCGTCCACGCCTCGATCGCCGCGCGCCCCGCCGCCAGCGCGTCGTCCAGCGCACCGCCGGCGAGGTGGGCACGCGCGTCGGCGGTCGCTGCGACCGCAGCATCCATGGTCGTGTCCATCGCGCCCGCGCTCGCAGCCCCGGCCCGGAACTCCTCGGCCGCACGCCGCGCCGCCGCGGCATCCCCCGCGGCCGCCTCGACCTCGACGACCGAGGGAAGCAGGAACCGACGGATGAACGGGTCGGCCGACGCACTGTCACGGCGGATCTCGACCTGCGCCTCGGCGATCCGACCCATCGCCACATGCAGGAGGGCGCGTCCGGGCTGCGGCGCCCAGCCCGACGCGCCGGCGCGACGGTACGATTCCTCGGCCGAGTGGAACGCGCCCCGAAGTCGTGCGAGCTCGGCGAACTGGTACGGAGCGCCGTACACCGCGCGGAAGTCGCCGGCGCGGTGCCGGGCCATGGCGAGCTCAGCGGCGGCGGAGGCCTGCGCCCAGTCGCCACGGAGCTGGAGGAGCGCCGACCGGTGTGCGTGGAGTTCACCCGTGAAGGTGAGGAGCTGGGGCTGCGCGCCGCACCAGCGCTCGAACGTCCCGATCCACGTCACGGCCCGATCGAGGTCGAAGGCCATGAAGGCGTCCCCGATCACGGCGGAGGCGATCACTCCGGCGAAGTCCGGGGCGACCGTCCCGGCGGCGACGGACGCCATCGCCCGGTCGTATGCGGGGAACGCCGCCGCCGGTCCGTCGACCTGGATCACGCATTTGCCGAGGGCGAGCGCTGCCGCTGCGCCGAGGTCGTGGTTGCCGATCCGGTCCGCGAGGTCGAGCGCCTCGCGGAGCTTCGGCACCGCGCTCGCCGGGTCCCCGCTGACCAGCTGGGCGAGTGCGGGCGCGAGTCGCACGACCCCGGCTTCCGACATCGAGGCCCCCGCCATGTCCGCGACGCGCATGCCCTTGGCCGCCCAGGCGAGCGACTGCGAGAAGTCGCCGAGCTCGATGCTGTTCAACGCGATCCAGCCGGCGCACCGCCAGGCGCCGGACGCGTCGCCCTCGGAGAGATACGCGTCGAACGCACGAGATCTCGCGTCGACCGCCGCGGTCGGCTCGCCTCGCAGCAGCGCCGCGGTCGACAGCGTCTCGAGATCGTGCGGCGGCAGCCCGACGGTCGCATCGACGCGCGCGAGCGACTCGAAGGCATCGGCCCAGCGGAGTTCGGCGGCCGCACGGCGGCCGGCGTCGGATGCGTCCGGCGAGTTCATGTCGCTCCACCCGGCGGACGCGATCGCCCGGTGGACCTCACCCGCCCCGGTCCGAACGCTAGACCCGACGTGCTGTCCCACGCAACCGCCGGACGACTGCGCACACGACCCCGCCTGCCACGCCGCCGCGGTACGACGAAGGGCCCGCCGAGACGGCGGGCCCTTCGTGACGAGTCAGGCGACTCAGATGGCGTTGACGTCCAGCGGGATGCCGGGGCCGAACGTGGTCGACACGGCGCCCTTCTGGATGTAGCGGCCCTTGGCGCTCGACGGCTTGAGGCGCACGATCTCCTCGAGGGCGGTCGTGATGTTCTCGTTCAGTTGCTCCTGCGAGAACGAGGCCTTGCCGACGACGAAGTGCACGTTGGCGTGCTTGTCGACGCGGAACTCGATCTTGCCGCCCTTGATGTCTTCGACGGCCTTGGCCGGGTTCGGGGTCACGGTGCCGGTCTTGGGGTTCGGCATGAGACCGCGGGGGCCGAGCACCTTGCCGAGGCGGCCGACCTGGCCCATGAGCTCGGGGGTGGCGACGGCCGCGTCGAACGCGGTGTAGCCGCCGGCGACCTTCTCGATGAGCTCGGCGCCGCCGACCTCGTCGGCGCCCGCGGCGATCGCGGCCTCGGCCGCGGGGCCGGTCGCGAAGACGATGACGCGGGCGGTCTTGCCGGTGCCGTGCGGGAGGATGACGGTGCCGCGCACCATCTGGTCGGCCTTGCGGGGGTCGACGCCGAGCTTCAGCGCGACCTCGACGGTCGAGTCGAACTTCGCCGAGCCGGTCTCCTTCGCGAGGGCGACGGCGTCGGTCGGGGTGTAGTACTTGCCGGCCTCGATCTTCTCGGCCGCGGCCCGGTAGGCCTTGGACTTCTGTGCCATGTTGGTTCTCCTTGCGAGAGTGTGGTCATCGCGCCTGGCGGGCGCTGCCACGGAATGAGAGTTCTGTGGTGACGGATGCCGCGGCATCCGCTGGTCTCGGATCTCGGTCGGCGCTCCGCGCTACTCGATCACCGGGACCACCGGCCTTATTCGACCGTGATGCCCATCGAGCGGGCGGTGCCGGCGATGATCTTCGACGCGGCGTCGATGTCGTTGGCGTTGAGGTCGACCATCTTCGCCTCGGCGATCTCGCGGACCTGGTCGGGCGTGATCTTGCCCACCTTGGTGGTGTGCGGGACGCCCGAGCCCTTGGGCACGCCGGCGGCCTTCTTGATGAGCTCGGCGGCGGGCGGGGTCTTGAGGATGAAGGTGAAGGAGCGGTCCTCGTAGACGGTGATCTCGACGGGGATGACGTTGCCGCGCTGCGACTCGGTCGCGGCGTTGTACGCCTTGCAGAACTCCATGATGTTGACGCCGTGCTGACCCAGCGCCGGACCGATCGGCGGTGCGGGGTTGGCGGCGCCGGCCTTGATCTGAAGCTTGATCAGACCCGTGACCTTCTTCTTCGGTGCCATGATTTCTCTCTTCCTGTTCGAACGCCCGACCGACTCGGCCGGGGCACTCTCCCGCAGGTCCCGGCGGTTCCGGGTTGCGGTGATCTGGGGAGCCGTGCGCGAGCGCACAACCTGTCAATGATAACGGAACTCTGGTGGTCGGGTGGCGAAGCGTATCGAGACCGCGTGATGAGGGTCTCGATACGGCGCTGGCGCGCCGACTCGACCGCCGGAGTCGCGGCGCGCTACAGCTTGGTGACCTGGTCGAAGCTGAGCTCGACGGGGGTCTCACGCTCGAACAGCGAGACGAGCACCGTGAGCTTGCCGCTCTCGGGCTTGATCTCGTTGATCGTGCCGGGCAGGCCCGCGAACGAGCCGTCCTTGATCGTGATGGTCTCGCCGACCTCGAAGTCGACCTCGGCGGGGATCTGGCGCGCGGCGCCGCCCGAGGCTGCGCCCTTCGCACCCTTCGCGGGCGCGACGTCCTTCAGCTCGACGAGGCTCTTCAGCATGTTGAAGGCCTCCTCGAAGCGGAGGGGGGTCGGGTTGTGGGCGTTGCCCACGAAGCCGGTCACCCCCGGAGTGTGGCGGATGACCGACCAGCTCTCCTCGTTGAGGTCCATGCGGACGAGCACGTAGCCGGGCACGCGGACGCGCGTGACCATCTTGCGCTGGCCGTTCTTGATCTCGACGACATCCTCCATCGGCACTTCGACCTGGTGGATGTAGTCGGCCATCGCCATCGTCTCGCGACGCTGCTCGATGTTCGCCTTCACGCGGCGCTCGAAGCCCGCGTAGGAGTGCACGACGTACCACTTGCCCGGCAGGAAGCGCAGCTCGTTGCGGAACGCCTCGTACGGGTCGTGCTCCTCGTCCTCTTCCGTCACGGCCTCGAACGCGGCCTCGGCCTCGTCGGCGGAGTCGATGTCGAGGGCGTCGTCGACGACGGCGTCGGCCTCGGGGTCGGTCGCCTCGGCGAGCGAGTCGAGCACCGCGTCGAGGTCGACCGAATTGCCCTCGTCGTCCACGACGTGCACGGCACGGTGCTCGGCCGGCTCCACCGCGTCCTCGTCGTGCTCCTGGGTCGCGCCCTCCTGGGTCTCCTCGACCTCCGACGACTGCTCAGCGGCCGTGGCCCAGTCGACGTCTTCGCGCTCGTTCCTCGACACTGTGTTCCAATCCTTCTCTTCTGCCGTGCCGCCCTTCCGGCGACTGCGGGGTATCGGGCCGACGGCCCGATCAGACCCCCGGCTGTCCGAAGACGAAAATCACCAGCCAGCTGAACACCTGGTCCATCCCCCAGACGATCGCCATCATGATCACCACGAACACCAGCACCACGCCGGTGAAGGTGAACAGTTCCTTGCGCGTCGGGGTGACGACCTTCTTCAGCTCGCCGATGACCTGCCGGATGAACAGGGCGATCCGGGCGAAGGGGTTGCGCCGTGCCGCGCGCTCGCGCTTGGCGTCGGCGACGATCTCCTCGCTGGGTTCGTCGATCACTTTCCGGGCCACTCGTACACCTTTCATGGGCCGGCCGACGCCGGCCGGCTTGCAGGGCGGACAGGACTCGAACCTGCAACCTGCGGTTTTGGAGACCGCTGCTCTACCAATTGAGCCACCGCCCTATGCGATCCGGATCCGGATCACGTGCGTCGAAGCCGCCGACCCGGCGCCCGCCCCCCGGGATCGACCCGGAAGAAGGCGCAGAAGATCTTGGCTGACTTCAACAACCTCACCAAGTGTATGCGACGCCGGGAGCGGCACCAAACCGCGCCGGGACGCGGCCCGGCCGCCGTGGGACGAACGTCCCGGCCGCGGCATCCGTCACCGGACTAGCGTGTCGCGCGTACGGAGATGCCGGGTCGACGGGACCACGGACACCGTGGGGAAGGGAGCACGACCAGATGAGCACCACTCGCACGGACGCCGCAGGAACCCAGGTCACCGGATGGGTCGGCTGGGGCTGGTTCGCCGGAACCATCCTGCTGATCGCCGGCGCGATCGACGCCATCTACGGCCTCATCGCGATCCTGCAGCCGGCCAGCACGTACTTCGTGGTCACCGAGGGGACGCTGTTCCTCTTCGACGTCGCGGGATGGGGCTGGTGGCACCTGCTCATCGGTGCGCTGCTGATCCTCACCGCGATCGCCCTGTTCGCGGGGCAGACCTGGGCACGCGTGGTGGCGGTCATCCTCGCGTCGATCAGCGCGATCGGCCACCTGTTCGTCCTCCCGGCGCAGCCGTGGTGGTCGCTCATCGTCATCGCGCTGAACATCTTCGTCATCTACGCGCTCACCGTGCACGGCAGGGAGTTGGCCGTGCGCGACTGAGCAGAGGGCGCGCCCGTGGGGGCGGGCGCCGGCGCCGCGGCTGGGGGCACTGCCGCGGCGCCCTTCTGCGCGCGGGGCGCCGCGGCCTAGGCTGGTCGCGTGAACGAACAGCGCCGTCTCTCAGCCCGCATCGCCGCCATCGCCGAGTCCGCGACCCTCAAGGTCGATGCGAAGGCGAAAGCCCTGCAGGCCGAGGGCCGCCCGGTGATCTCGTACGCCGCCGGCGAGCCCGACTTCGCCACGCCCGCGCACATCGTCGAGGCGGCGCTCGAGGCCGTGCGCGACCCGCGCAACCACCGCTACACGCCCGCCGCCGGTCTTCCCGACCTCCGCGAGGCGGTCGCCGCGAAGACGCTCCGCGATTCGGGACTCGAGGTCGGAGCGAACCAGGTGGTCGTCACCAACGGCGGCAAGCAGGCCGTCTACCAGGCCTTCCAGGTGCTGCTCGACGAAGGCGACGAGGTGCTCGTGCCCACGCCGTACTGGACCACCTACCCCGAGGCGATCAAGCTCGCGGGCGGCCGCCAGGTCGACGTGTTCGCGGGCAGCGACCAGGGCTACCTCGTCACGGTCGACCAGCTCGAGGCGGCCCGCACCGATCGCACGAAGGTGCTGCTGTTCGTGTCGCCGTCGAACCCGACGGGCGCGGTGCACTCGGCGGAGCAGGTGCGCGAGATCGGCGAATGGGCGCTCGAGCACGGCATCTGGGTGGTCTCCGACGAGATCTACCAGAACCTCACCTACGCCGACGACGAGGGCGGCACCCCGCCGCGCGCGGTGTCGATCGTCGAGGCCGTGCCGGGGCTCGCCGACCGCACCATCCTCGTCAACGGCGTCGCGAAGACGTACGCCATGACCGGATGGCGCGTGGGCTGGATGGTGGGCCCGGTCGACGTCATCAAGGGCGCCGCGAACCTGCAGTCGCACCTCACGTCGAACGTGTCGAACATCTCGCAGCGCGCGGCGATCGCCGCGCTCACCGGACCGCAGGAGCCCGTCGAGGAGATGCGGCGCGCGTTCGACCGTCGTCGCCGGCTGATCGTGGCGGAGCTGTCGAAGATCGACGGGATGTCGGTGCCGGTGCCGCGGGGCGCGTTCTACGTGTATCCGGATGTCACGGGCCTGCTGGGCCGCGACTGGGACGGGGCCACGCCGACCACGTCGCTCGAGCTCGCCGACCTGATGCTCGAGAAGGCGGAGGTCGCGGCGGTGCCCGGCGAGGCGTTCGGCCCGAGCGGGTTCCTGCGCTTCAGCTACGCGCTGGGCGACGAGGCGCTGCTCGAGGGCGTGCAGCGGCTGCAGCGCCTGTTCGGCTGAGCGAGGGCGTGCCGATGACCGATCGCGCGGCGCGCCACGTCCACGAGCCGCGCAGCAGCGCCGACGTGGTCGGCGAGCACTCGCAGTTCCGCCTCGACCTCGAGCGGATCCGGTTCTCGCCGTACTTCTCGCGCCTGTCCGCGGTGACGCAGGTGATCGCGCAGCCGGGTGCGGGTCCGCTCATCCACAATCGGCTGACGCACTCGATCAAGGTCACCGCGGTCGCGCGCGCGATCGCGATCAAGCTGACGGATGCCGCGTCGCCCGCCCGCGCGCTCGCGCACGAGTACGGCTGCGACGCCGTCGTCGTGCAGGCCGCGGCGAGCGCGCACGACCTCGGCCATCCGCCGTTCGGGCACCTCGGCGAGCGGGTGCTGGATCGCCTGGCGCGCGAGCGACTCGGGCTCTCCGACGGCTTCGAGGGCAACGCCCAGAGCTACCGCATCATCGCGACGCTCGACGTCAGCGAGGTCGCCCCGCTCGGGCTCAACCTCACGGCGGCGGTGCGCTCGGCGGTGGCGAAGTACCCGTGGACCCGGTACCTGGATGTCGCCGCCCTGGGCGACGGGCCGCTCCCGCGTGGACTCCGGCGCACCCCCGACGGAGTCGAGGTGCTGAAGTTCTCGGCGTACGGCATCGACGCCGCCGACTTCGAGGAGGCGCGCGCCGGCCATCCGCCGCTGGCGCAGTCGCTCGAGTGCTCGATCATGGACATCGCCGACGACATCGCGTACTCCATCCACGATGTCGACGACTTCTACCGGGCCGGCCTGCTGAGCCAGGGCGCCGTCGCACGCGAGTTCCGCGGCTGGATCGAGTCCGGCGCCGAGCTGCGCGGACTCGACGCCGACGGGCTCGCGCGTCGCTCTGCGCCGCCCGGGAGCGCGCTCGAGGCGCTGCGACGCAAGCTCCACGCGAGCGATCCGTGGATCGCCGCCGACGACGCGTTCCGCGACGCGGTGGGCGTCGTCGCCGACGATCTCGTCGACGGCCTGCTCGCGAGTCCCTTCGACGGCTCGATCGCGTCGGAGCGGGCCCTGTCGTCGTTCACGAACCGGTGGATCGACCACCTGCAGTCCTCGGTGGTGCCGGCGCCCGCGGGCGTCGTGCGGGCGGGGCTCGTCACGCTCGACGTGCGGGCGTGGCACGAGGTCGAGATCCTGAAGTTCGTGCACCGGCACTTCATCCTGGACCGGTCCGACATCGTGATGTACCAGCGCGGGCTCAGCCGCGTGCTCACGCGGGCGGTCAACGGACTCACCGCGTGGATCCACGACGAGGACGACCGCGACCGCGTGCCGCAGCGCCTGCGGGAACTCGTCGAGATCGCCACCGACGGGTACGCACGGCTGGGCGAGACGCGACCGGCCGACGTGCCGGTCCCGGATGCGTCGGAGGTGCACCGCCTGGGCGTGGGTCGCGGCGTGATCGACTACGTCGCCTCGCTGTCCGACGACCAGGCGCTCGCGGTGTCCGAGGCGATCGACGGCCGCCCCGACCGGCTGTGGGACATCGGCCAGAACCTCTGACGCACCTGCGGGTCGAGGAGCCGCGAAGCGGCGTCTCGAGGCAGTCGCCACCGGTGGTCAGCGCAGCGCCGTGCGCGCCTCGCGCGTGATGCCCTCGGCGATCGCGTCGAGCAGCGGCGATCCCAGATTCCACTGCTGCCAGTACAGCGGCACGTCGACGGGCGGTCCGCCGAGCGCGACGAGCCGGCCGTCGGCGAGTTCGTCGTCGGACTGGAAGCCGGGCAGCAGCCCCCATCCGAGCCCGAGCTTGACCGCGGTCGCGAAGTCGTTCGACGCGGGGACGTAGTGGCGCGGCGGCTCCGCGGCATCCGTGCCGATGAGCCGGAGGTATTCGGCCTGCAGGTCGTCGCGGCGGTCGAAGTCGACCCGGGGCGCCTCGGCGAGCGCCGCGGCATCCGCCCCGCCCGGGCACCACCGCGCGAGCCAGCCGGGCGTCGCGACGGCGGTGTACCGCATGACTCCCAGCGGGCGCACGAGGCACCCGGCGACCGGGGCCGCCCGCGACGTCACGGCGCCCATGACGGTGCCCGACTCGAGCAGGTCGGCGGTGAAGTCCTGGTCGTCGCGGTGCAGGTCGAAGACCACGGGATGCTGCTCGGCGATGCGCGCGAGCGCGGGCAGGAACCACGTGCCGAGCGAGTCGGCGTTGACCGCGAGCGGCACGTTCGTGGGCCGAGCGGATGCCGCGTCGCCGGCGCCGAACGCGGCGAGCGCGTCGTGCTCGAGCAGGGCGAGCTGGCGGGCGAGCCGCACCACGGCGGCGCCCGCCTCGGTGGTGCGGACGGGCTTCGACCGCACGACGAGCACGCGCCCGAGCCGCTGCTCGAGCTGCTTCACCCGCTGCGAGACGGCGGACGGCGTGATGCTGAGGTCGGCGGCGGCGGCCTCGAGCGTGCCGGCATCCACGACCGCGGCGAGCGTGCGAGCAAGGTCGAGGGGGATCTGCATGAAGCGATGCTAATGCCTCTGAAGAATCCTGAGCTGGATTTCATGGGAATCGCTGCCTAGCCTCGTCGACATGGACCTCACCGTGCTTGCGGCCGGCCTCGGGCTCGGCCTCTCGCTGATCGTCGCGATCGGCGCGCAGAACGTGTTCGTGCTGCGCCAGGGCATCCGGCGCCAGCACGTGTTCGTGGTCGCGACGATCTGCGCGGTGTCGGATGCGGTGCTGATCGCGGCCGGCGTGGGGGGCATGGGCGCGGCGCTGCAGGCGGCGCCGTGGCTCGTCGGCGTCGCGCGCTGGGCGGGCGCCGCGTTCCTCGTCGGGTACGCGGTGCTCGCGGCGCGGCGTGCGTGGCGCGGCACGGAGACGGGACTCGTGGTCGATGAGGACGGTGCCTCGGCGGACCGAGGGGCGACGGAGGCGCGTCTCGAGACTCCCGTGCCGATGCCTGCGGGTCGAGGAGTGCCGGAGGCGCGTGTCGGGACTCCCGTGCCGATGCCTGCGGGCCGAGGAGTTCCTCGACCGGCACTCCTCGGCGTCGTGTTCACCTGCCTCGCCCTCACCTGGTTGAACCCGCACGTGTACCTCGACACGGTCATCCTGCTCGGCTCCGTCGGCGCGACCTACGGCGACCAGCGCTGGATCTTCGCGACGGGCGCGATGCTCGCGAGCGTCGCGTGGTTCTTCTCGCTCGCGTACGGCGCGCGGCTCCTCGGCCGAGTGCTCGCGAGCCCGCGGGCGTGGCGCATCCTCGACGGCGTCATCGCGGTCGTGATGCTCGCGATCGCGGTCTCGCTCGTCCTGCCCGCCTGAGCGCGTCGCGCCGGAGGAGGATACTGGTCCCATGAGCCGGGCAGGTTCGATCGGCATCGCCCTCGGCGTCGTCGCGGCAGCCGCCGCGACGCTCGGAGCGGTGCGCCGGTGTCGTTGCGCTGGGGCACCAGGGGCGACGAGGCGACGAGGTCGCTCCCGGGAGACGACATCCTCCCGATCGCCGACCTGCAGGCGACCCGCGCCATTTCGATCGATGCCCCGCGCGCGGAGGTCTGGCCGTGGATCGCGCAGATCGGCCAGAACCGGGCGGGCTTCTACAGCTACGACTGGATGGAGAACCTGGTCGGCATCGACATCCACAGCGCCGACCGGCTGATGCCGGAACTGCGGATCCGGGGCGTGGGCGAGGCGGTGAACCTCGCTCCGCCGGTGGCACTCGACGTCGCGGCCTTCGAGGAGGGCGACCACCTCGTCCTCCGGGGTGGCGTCGGTCCGGACGGACGGGCTCAAGGTGCGCCGTACGACTTCACCTGGGCGTTCGCGCTGGTCGACGAAACCGGCGGCGGGACCCGGCTCGTGGTGCGCGAACGCTACGCCTACCTCACGCCGTGGGCGGCCGCCATGGTCGAGCCCGTCGAGTTCATCAGCTTCCTCATGTCGGAGCGCATGCTGCGCGGCATCCGGGACCGGGCGGAGCGTGCGCCGCGGCACTGACGCCGGCATCCCGAGCCGGCGGTTGCGCGGATTCCGCCGACGCGTGCTACCGTGTGCGTCATCGTGAGCACCTTCACCTGTCGCTGCTGTCGCCGCTAGGCGATCGTCTCCCAGACGATCCCAGGGCGCGATTCCTCCGCGCCGCCGACCGCAGCCCCCGTGCTCACGCCGCATCCGACGCGTCCGCGTCAGCTCCGCGGCATCCGCTCTTCGAGGCACGTCACTCGAAACGGATGCCACGAGCCGACGTCGAAGGATGCCGGGGCCGCACCGCCGTCGGCGCACCCACCCCGGCACCTCGAAAGGACCAGCACATGTCCGGCATCCCCGTCATCGACCTCTCCCTCCTCAACGGCTCGCCCGAGCAGCAGGCGCAGTTCCGCGACGACCTGCGCCGCGCGACGCACGAGGTCGGCTTCTTCTCGCTCGTCGGCCACGGCGTGCCCGGCGAGCTCATCGACCGCGCCTACGAGGTCGCCCGCGCGTTCTTCGCGCTGCCCGAGTCGCACAAGCTCGCGATCGAGAACGTCAACAGCCCGCACTTCCGCGGCTACACGCGCATGGGCGGCGAGCGCACGCTCGGCCGCGTCGACATCCGCGAGCAGATCGACATCGGCGCCGAGCGGCCCGCCGTGCCCGCCGGTCCCGACACCCCCGACTACTGGATCCTGCAGGGCCCCAACCTGTGGCCCGAGGCGCTGCCCGAGCTGCGCGAGGTCGCCGAGGAGTGGATCGCCCGCCTCGACGAAGTCAGCGCGCGACTGCTGCGGGCGTGGGCCGAGGCGCTCGGCGCGCCGGCCGACACGTTCGACGCGGCCTTCGCGACGCCGTCGCCCTACATGAAGATCGCCCGGTACCCCGGCGTCGAGGCCGAGCAGCCCGCGCAGGGCGTCGGTGCGCACAAGGACCTCGGCGTGCTCACGCTGCTCTCGGTCGAGGAGGGCAAGGCGGGCCTGCAGGTCGAGAAGGACGGCGAGTGGATCGACGTCACCCCGCCCGCGGGCGCGTTCGTCGTCAACATCGGCGAGCTGCTCGAGATCGCCACGGGCGGCTACCTCAAGGCGACCCTGCACCGCGTGGTCTCCCCCGCGCCGGGCACCGAGCGCATCTCGATCCCCTACTTCCACGGTCCGTCGCTGGATGCCACCATCCCGACCATCGATCTGCCCCCGGCGCTCGCCGCCGAGGCGCGGGGCGTGACCGAGGACCCGGCGAACCCGCTCCACGCCGTCTTCGGCGAGAACTGGCTGAAGAGCCGCCTGCGCGCGCACCCCAACGTGGTCGAGGCGCAGCACCCGCACCTGCTCGTCGGCGCCTGAGCGAGCGGATGCCGCGGCTCGCGCCGGCGCATCGACCGTGCCCGGCCTCGAGGGAACGCCGCGCGAGGTCGTCGATCGCAGTGGAATGATCCGGCCGGATACTCTTCCACCGTGCTTGCGGAGGGCAGTCCTGCGAACGCACGATGGGCGAGGTCAGAGGAGAGCAGAGATGAGACCACTTCGATACTCGATCAATGTGACACTCGACGGCTGCTGCCATCACGAGGCAGGGCTCCCTCCGGACGAGGAGTCGATGCGCTACTGGACCGCGGAGATGGAGCGAGCCGATGCGTTGCTGTTCGGCCGGGTGACCTACGAAATGATGGAGTCGGCGTGGCGGAAGCCGGCCACGGGCACGTGGCCTGACTGGATGGATGAGTGGGAGATCCCGTTCGCCGAGGCGATCGACAGGGCGAAGAAGTACGTCGTCTCGAGCACGCTGGACGGGGTCGACTGGAATGCCGAGCTGGTGCACGGCGGATTGGGGCAAGCGGTACAGCGGCTCAAGCAGGAGCCAGGCGAGGGCCTGTGGGTCGGTGGCGTGACGCTCCCCCTGGCGTTGGCAGATCTGGGACTCATCGACGAGTACGAGTTCGTTGTGCAGCCGGTCCTTGCCGGACACGGGCCGACGTTGCTCGCCGGTCTGCGCGAGCGCATTCAGCTTGAGCTCGTGGATCGCCATGAGTTCCGGTCGGGGGCGGTCGCCGTGCGATACCGGCCCACGCGAGGAACGTCGTAGCGGCGATCGAACGCATCATTCGCGGCAACCTCCGTCTCATCGGCAACTCGCACGATGCAGCGATCACCGAACTCCGCCGAGCGGTCAACTCCACGCACCTGTCGGCTCGGAAGTGTTCCGCATAACGAACCGGCGGTGAGCACGACGGCGGCCGGGCGGATGCCGCATCGGGCAGAATCGCGGCATGCTCCTCTCCGTCGGCAACGGCCGCCTCGACCGGCGGGGGTTCGCCGAGCTGCTGCACGGTGCCGAGGTCGACGCCCTCGTCGACATCCGCCGCTATCCGGGCAGCCGTCGCAACCCGGATGTCGCATCGGAGACGCTGGCGGAGTGGCTGCCGGCCGCGGGCATCGCCTACCGGGCCGAGCCGCGGCTCGGCGGGCGGCGCCGCCTGCCGGCCGACGGGGCGGTCGAGGATCCGTGGTGGCACGTCGAGCAGTTCGCCGCCTACGCCGCGCACACGCGGACTCCCGAGTTCGGCGACGCGCTCGCCGAGCTGGTCGAGCAGGCCGCGCGAACGCGCACGGCGATGATGTGCAGCGAGAGCGTGTGGTGGCGGTGCCACCGCCGCCTCGTGGCCGACGTCGTCGTGCTGCGAGGGCTCGGCGAAGTTCGGCATCTCATGCACGACGGCCGACTCGTGCCGCATCCGCCGGCGGAGGGCGCGCGGATCAGACCGGACGGCGCGGTGGCGTGGGACCGCTGAGAGCCAGCGGAGAGGTCCGGGAGGTGTCGAAACCGGGTTCCCCCGTTCGTCGTACCTGCGTAGCGTGACCGAGAGAAGGAGAGACCGTCATGGAGTACGCACTGTTCTACACCGAGGGCACCGACCCGCTGCCCTACGTGCCCGCCGAGGACAACATCGGCGAGTGGGTCGACGAGGTCGTGGCGCGCGGCGTCTCGGAGTACGGCGAGCGCCTGCGTCCCGGACAGGACGCGACCGTCGTCCGGGTCCGCGCGGGCGAGGTGCTCGTCTCCGACGGGCCGTTCAGCGAGGCCAAGGAGACGATCGGCGGGTTCGACGTGATCGACGTGCGCGACCTCGACGAGGCGATCGAGATCGCCTCGAAGCACCCCGTCGCCTCCTTCGGGCAGGTCGAGGTCCGGCCGTTCGTGCGATGGCCCGACGCGGCGCCGGACGCACGGGTCGTGCCGGACGGCTTCCACGATCGGCCCGTGCGCGGTCGTCGATACCTCCTCCAGGTGGTCGTCGAGCCGGGCCGAGCGGATGCCGCGGCCGGCAGCGATGCCGGCGACGACGACCCCGAGGCGTGGGTGCGCGAGATGGACGGCCGCGGCATCCGTCTCTTCGGCGAAGTGCTGCGGAGGCCCGGGGACGCCACGTTCGTGCGGCGTCGGCACGGCGAGGTGCTCGTGACCGACGGCGGCTTCGCGGAGGCGAAGGAATGGATCGCCGGCTTCGACCTGATCGAGGTCCGCGACCTCGCCGAGGCGATCGATGTCGCGTCGAAGCACCCCATGGCGCGCGGTGGTGCGATCGAGCTCCGCCCGCTGTGGCCGCTCGACGACCGGGAGGACAGCGTCGCGCGCACGGAGCGCGAGACCCCCGACCGCGACCGACGGATCGAGCCGACCGCTGCCGAGGCGCTCGCGGGAGCGCAGCGCTGAACGACGGCCGCGATGATGCGCCGGGTGCGGAGGAGGCCCACTCCCCCGCACCCGGCGTGGCGGCCGCCTTGGCGGAGGCCTACCGCTCCGACTGGTCGCGGGTCGTCGCGACGCTCATCCGTCGCACCGGCGACTGGGACGTCGCCGAGGACGCCGCGGCCGGTGCGTTCGAGCGCGCCGCGCAGACCTGGCCGCGCGACGGCGTGCCGCGGAACCCCGGCGCGTGGCTCACGACCGCCGCGCGCAACCTCGCGCTGGACCGACTTCGCCGCCAGGGCGTCGAAGCCGAGAAGGTCAGGGAGTGGATCGAGATGGAGCGGTTCGACGGTCGAGCGGACGGCTCGCCGGACCCGGCCGACCTCGTCGCCGCCGAGGACGAGTGGGATGACCGGCTGCGCCTCGTCTTCACGTGCGCGCACCCGGCGCTGCCGATGGAGTCGCGGGTCGCGCTCACGCTCCGCACGGTGGGCGGCCTCGACACCGCGGAGATCGCCCGCGCGTTCCACGTGCCCGAGGCGACGATGGGCCAGCGCATCTCCCGTGCCAAGCGGAAGATCCGCAACGCCGGCATCCCCTACCGCGTGCCGACCGCCGACGTCCTCCCGGAGCGGCTCGGCGGCGTGCTCGCGGTGCTCTACCTGATCGCGAACGAGGGCTACCTCGCCTCGCACGGCGAGTCCCTCCAGCGGCTCGACCTCTCCGCCGAGGCGCTCCGGCTCACGCGGCTCGTCGTCGCGCTGCTGCCGGACGCAGACGAGGCGCGCGCCCTGCTCGCGCTCATGCTGCTGCAGCACGCCCGGTCGGCCGCCCGAACGGATGCCGCGGGCGAACTCGTGCCGCTCCCCGACCAGGACCGCTCGCGGTGGGACGCCGCCGAGATCGCCGAGGGACTCGCGCTGCTCGAGCGGACGAACTCGCCCGGAGCAGAGGACCCACCGGGCCCATACCGCCTGCAGGCCGAGATCCAGGCAGTCCACGCCCGCGCGCGCTCCGCCGACGCGACCGACTGGCCCGTCATCGTCGGACACTACGATGCACTCGCGATGCTCGCCGACTCGCCGTTCGTCGCCCTCAACCGGGCGATCGCACGCGGCCTGGCGTTCGGGCCGCAGCGGGGCCTCGACGATCTCGCCCTGCTCGAGGCATCCGGCCGGCTCGACGGCTACCACCTGCTGCCGGCCGCGCAGGCCGACCTGCTCCACCGCCTGGGCGAGACGGCTGCCGCGGCCACCCGCTACCGTCAGGCGATCGAGCTCGCCCGTACCGGCCCCGAGCGCCGCTTCCTCGAACGACGCCTCGCCGGGCTGGACGCGAAGCTCAGCGCTCGGGAAAGGCGAGGACCCGAAGCAGCTCGGTGAGCCTCTGCCGCTCTTCCCGGGTGAGCTGCCCGTGGACGTGCTCCTCGGCGCTTCGCGCCGTCTCGCGCGCGGCAGCGGCGAGCCGTCGGCCGGCGTCGGTCGCGACCACCACGTTCGCGCGCCGGTCGGCGGGGTCGGTCCGGCGCTCGACGAGGCCGCGCGACTGCAGGTCGTCGACCAGGCTCACCACCTGGCTCGGGTCGAGCCGCAGGAACTCGGCGATCTCGCGCTGGGAGGGCCGAGCGTCATCGGTCGTGAGGAGGAGCACGGAGTACGACCTCGCCTTGAGGCCGTGCTCGGCGAGCGCCGCGTTGCCCGCGGCGAGCGAGATGGCGTTGGCCCTGGCGAGCAGGAAGCTCAGGTCGTCGGTCAGCGCGGGCGTGCGCGACGCGGCGGTCGAGGCGACGGCGTCGGCGGGCTTCGGCATGGCGTCGATGGTAGCCGATTCCATGGACGAAAGGAACGATTGACAATCTCAACGGTCTTCGCGTTCAATGGGAGGAGACACGAAGGAGTCAGGCATGTCACTCGAAGGCAAAGTCGCCATCGTCACCGGTTCCGGGCGCGGGCTCGGGCTCGCCTACGCGCAGGAGCTGGCTCGTCGCGGCGCCGCAGTGGTCGTGAACGACGTCGACGCGGCGACGGCCGCCGAGGCGGTCGCGTCGATCGAGGCCGAGGGCGGCAGGGCGGTCGCCGTCGTCGCGCCGGTCGGCCCGACGGAGACCGCGAAGCAGCTCGTGCAGGCCGCGCTCGACGCCTACGGCCGGCTCGACGTCCTGGTCACGAACGCCGGAGTCCTGCGCGACACCGTGCTCTGGAAGATGAGCGACGACGATTTCGACACCGTCATCGACGTGCACCTCCGCGGCACCTTCACCTGCGTCCGCGAGGCGGCGATCCACATGCGCGAGGCGGGCGAGGGCGGGCGCATCGTCTGCATCGGTTCGCCGACCGGTCAGCGCGGCAATTTCGGCCAGACCAACTACGCCGCCGCCAAGGCCGGCATCGTCGGCATGGTCCGGACCTGGGCGATGGAGCTGAAGCGCGCCGGCATCACCGCCAACGCGGTCATCCCGGTCGCCGCGACCGCGATGACCGCCACCGTGCCGTACTTCGCCGCCGCGGTCGAGGCCGAGGAGCGCGGCGAGCCGATGCCCGACTTCTTCCGCCACGACCTCGGCTTCGGCACGTCCGACGACGTCGCGGGGCTCGTCGCCTACCTCGCCTCGGACGCTGCAGCGAACGTGACCGGCCAGGCCATCGGCGTGGGCGGCGACCGCATCCAGCTGTGGTCGCACCCCCAACCGGTCGCCACCGCCTACCACCAGAGCGGCTGGTCGTACGAGGCGCTCGAGGCCGGCTTCGCCGAGGCGGTCGGCGACCTGCAGTCGGTCGGCGAGGAGTTCCCGCCGCTGCCCGAGGACCTGCAGCGGCCCGCCCCGACCTCCTGACCGAGACCTCCGCCCATGACCCGCTACGAACCCGCGATCGACCTCGACGCGATCACCGCGATCGACGTCCACGTGCACATCGAGGTCGACGGCCACGGCCACGCGTCGCTGCCGCCCGACCTCGTCGAGGCCGCGTCGAAGTACTTCAGCACCGACGGCCCGCGACCGGACCTCGACTCCATCGCGGAGTACTACCGGGAGCGGCGAATGGCGGCGGTCGTGTTCACGGTCGACGCGCAGACGCAGCTCGGGCACCCGCCGCTCTCGAGCGCCGAGATCGCCGAGGGCGCCGCGCGCAACAACGACGTGCTCATCCCGTTCGGCTCGGTCGACCCGAACCGCGGCGCCGAGGCGGTCGACCTCGCACGACGACTGATCGAGGACCACGGCGTTCGCGGCTTCAAGTTCCACCCGACCGTGCAGGGGTTCGATCCGTCCGACGAGGCGCACCGGCCCCTCTACGAGGTGCTGCAGGACGCCGGCGTGGTGGCGCTGTTCCACACGGGCCAGACGGGCATCGGCGCGGGGCTGCCCGGGGGCCGCGGACTGCTCCTCGGCCTGTCGAACCCCATGCTCCTCGACCCGGTCGCCGCCCGGTTCCCCGACCTGCAGATCATCATGGCGCACCCGTCGGTCCCCTGGCAGGACGAGGCGCTCTCGGTGGCGACGCACAAGCACAACACCTGGATCGACCTGTCCGGCTGGAGTCCGAGGTACTTCCCCGCCGAACTGGTCCGCTACGCGAACTCGATCCTGAAGCGGCGCGTGCTCTTCGGCTCGGACTTCCCGCTGCTGACCCCCGAGCGCTGGCTGCGCGACGTCGAGCAGACCGCGCTCAAGCCCGAGGTCATGCCCGGGATCCTCAAGGACAACGCCGCTCGACTGCTGGGGCTCGGCGGATGAGCGCGCCGACGCTGACCGCCGACGCGACCTTCGGCCTCGACCCCTACGCGTTCGCCGAGACGCACCTGAGCGACCCGGCGCGCGCAGCGCTCGGTCGTCTGCAGGCCGTGCTCGACCGCGACATCCGCCCGCTGCTCGCCGACGCGTGGGAGACCGCGTCGATGCCGTCCGAGATCCTCGAGGCGCTCATCGCCCTCGACCTGATGCGGCCCGAGGGTGCGGATGCCTCCGAGGCGGGCTCGAGCCTGTTCTCGGGCTTCCGCAACTACGTGCTCGCGCGCACCGACGTCTCCGTCGCGACCCTCTACAACGCGCAGTCGGGGCTGTTCCGCACCACCGTCGCCCTCGGCGGTTCGCCTGCCCAGGCCGCCGAGCTCGATCCCCGCATCGCCTCGTTCGACCTGCGCGGCGTGTTCGCCCTGACCGAGCCGGAGCACGGCTCCGACATCGCCCGGGGACTCGCCACGACGGCACGCCGCGACGGCGACGCGTGGATCATCGACGGCGAGAAGAAGTGGATCGGCGGCGCCGCGGCATCCGATGTCCTCGCGGTCTTCGCGCGCGACGTCGGGGACGGCGCGGTCAAGGCCTTCCTCGTCCCGACCGACGCGGCCGGCGTCGCGATCGAGACCATCGGCGGCAAGGTCTCGCTCCGCCCCATGCAGAACGCGCTCATCCGGCTCGACGGGGTGCGCGTGGAGGAGTCCGCCCGCCTGCAGCGGGTCGAGGGATGGCGCGACGTGTCCCGGATCCTGCGCGCCATGCGCTCGGACGTCGCGTGGATCGCGACCGGGCTCCAGGCCGGAGCCCTGGAGGCGGCGGTCGGCTACGCGGACGAGCGGCAGCAGTTCGGCCGGCCGATCAGCGGCTTCCAGCTGGTGCAGGAGCGGATCGCCCGGATGCTCGGGAACCTCACGTCGTCGCTCGGGATGGTCGTGCAGCTGTCGCTTCGGCAGGACCGGGGCGAGTGGGCCGACGCGAACTCCGCCCTCGCCAAGATGCACACGGCGCGGATGGCACGCGAGACCGTCGCGCTCGCCCGCGAGACGGTCGGCGGCAACGGCATCCTCCTCGAGCACGACGTCGCGCGGTTCTTCGCCGACGCCGAGGCCGTGTACTCGTACGAGGGCACCCACGACATCAACTCCCTCATCGTCGGCCGCGCCGTCACCGGCTCGTCGGCCTTCACCTGAACCGCACACCCGATCGAAAGGGCACCATCATGACCACCACCGTCGCGTACGACGACGTCGCCGGCCTCGGCGGCACCGACCTCGGCTGGACGGACTGGCTGGAGGTCACGCAGGACCGCGTGAACCGCTTCGCCGACGCCACCGACGACCACCAGTGGATCCACGTCGACCCCGATCGCGCCAAGGACGGCCCGTTCGGCGGGGCCATCGCGCACGGGTTCCTCTCGCTGTCGCTGACCGTGAAGTTCTGGTCGGAGCTGTTCGACGTCACCGGCGTCAGCACGAGGGTCAACTACGGCCTCGACAAGGTGCGGTTCGTCTCGCCGGTCAAGGTCGGCGCACGCGTGCGGATGAACGCGGTCATCGACGAGGTCACCGAGGTGCGCGGCGGCTACCAGTTCGCCGTCGACCAGACCATCGAGATCGAGGGCGCCGACAAGCCCGCCGTCGTCGCCCGGGGCCTGTACCGCTTCTACGCCTGAGCCACCCGGCTCCTCCCTCCCCCCGCCACCCCTCCCTCGACGAAGAGGAGACCGCAACGATGCACAACCACGGACTCGGCTCCTGGATGGCCAAGCGCCGGCTCAAGTCGCCCGACGCGGCCGCGCTCGTCTTCGACGGGGAGGTGATCACGTACCGCGAGCTGGCCGACGCGGCCGACCGGGTCTCGGCGCTCCTCTGGCAGCGCGGCATCCGCAAGGGCGACACCGTCGCCTACCTCGGCGAGAACAGCCCGCAGTTCATCCAGGTGATGTTCGGCGTCATGCAGCTCGGGGCGGTCTTCGTGCCGGTGAACACCCGGCTGGCCGCACCCGAGATCGCGCACGTGCTCGTCGACTCGGGTACGCGTGCGCTCATCCACGACACCGAGTTCGCGGAGCGCATCGCCGCCGTCGTCGACGAGGGCGGCATCGCCCACCGCATCGAGACGGGCGAAGGCACCTCCGACCGCCCGGGGCTCGCGCAGATGCTGCGCACCACCCGCGCCGGCCACGCCGACGCCGACGTCGCGCTCGACGACCCGGCGGCGATCATCTACACCTCGGGGACGACCGGCAAGGCGAAGGGCGCCGTGCTCACGCACGGCAACCTGACGTGGGTCGCGCTCAACTGCATCGTCGACTACGACGTGGTCTCGACCGACATCGCCCTCATGATCTCGCCGCTGTTCCACGTCGCCTCCCTGGGCATGGGCGCGCTGCCGGTGATCCTCAAGGGCGCCACGATGGTGCTCGAGAAGGGCTTCGACCCGGGACGCGCGCTCGCACAGGTCGAACGTCACGGCGTCACGATGCTCTCCGGTGTACCGACCACCTACCAGCTGATGGCCGACCATCCCGACTGGACCGGCACCGACCTCTCGAGCCTGCGGACCCTGACCTGCGGCGGCTCGGCGGTGCCCACGCGCATCCTCAACGCGTACGAGGAGCGCGGACTGTCGTTCACGCAGGGATACGGGATGACCGAGACCTCGCCCGGCGCGACCTCCCTGTCACCCGCGATGACGCGCGAGAAGCAGGGCAGCGTCGGCCTGCCGCACTTCTTCACCGACGTCCGCATCGCGGACGAGGACGGTGCGATGGTGCCGCGCGGCACCGTCGGGGAGATCGAGATCTCCGGGCCGAACGTCTTCCTCGGGTACCACGCGAACCCGGATGCCACGGCGACGGCCTTCACCGCCGACGGCTGGTTCCGCTCCGGCGACCTCGGGTACCTCGACCCCGACGGGTACCTCTACATCGCCGACCGGCTCAAGGACATGATCATCTCCGGCGGCGAGAACATCTACCCGGCGGAGGTCGAGAACCTCATCAGCGACATCGACGGCGTCACCGGGGTGGCCGTGTTCGGCGTGCCGGACGATCGCTGGGGCGAGGTGCCGTGGGCCGCGGTCACGGTGCGCGACGACGCATCCGTCGACACCGACGCGGTCCGGGCGCACCTGGAGGGCCGACTGGCTCGCTACAAGCTGCCGAAGCGCGTCGTGGTGGTCGACGAGCTGCCGCGCACCGCGTCCGGCAAGGTGCGCAAGGCCGACCTGCGGGCGCGGTTCCGGGGGTAGCGCCGTCGGATCCGATGACGGCTATCCGACGAGGCGCGCGAACTCCCGCACCGCCGGGAAGGCGAGCTCGCGGTGCCGGCTGGTGTACACCTCGGTGGACCGGTCCGCCGGCCAGTCGCCTCCCATGTACTGGCGCGGGAGCCGAGGATCGATGCGCAGCAGCGCCAGCCAGTCCGCGACGAGCATCGTCCGGGCGGTCAGTGGCGGGAGGCCGGCCGCCTCGTCGTCACGCTGCCAGTGCGCGATGAACTCGTCGTGCGCGGATCGGATGCGCTCGACATCCCACGCCGCGCGAACGACCTCGGCCATCGGGAAGCCGTCGAGCTCGGACGCGGCGAAGGCGTTGACCGACCCCGGGGGAAGGTCTGGAATCGCCGCGTCGAGCACCGACGCGAGGTCGACCGCTCCCGGCGCGATCCACAGCCCGTCGCGCAGCAGCGCGAATCCGGACCACGTGAGCGCGGCGCGAAGACGGTGGCGCAGGGTCCGCATGTGCTCCGGCACCGAGAAGGTGACGAGCGTCCATCCCTCACCCTGCGGCTCGAACGGAGCCGGCCCGTTGACGCGACGGGATGCGTCGCGGAGGACCTCGTTGCCGTGCGGGGTGAGCTCGAATGCGATCTCCCGTCCGAGGCGCCGTCGCTCGAGCAGCCCGCTGTGGACCATCCGGTCGAGGTTGGTCCGCACGGCCGGTGCCGCGACGCCGGCGCCCTCGAGCACGCCGAGCAGCACGCCGGCGCGCAGCGGCTCGAAGTAGCGATCGCAGACGTACTCGCCGAAGAAGGCGAGCAGCAGCTGACGCGGCTTGCGGTTCAGCACGGACGCCTCCGCGGGCGCGCCTCCGAGCGCCATCAGCTGCGCCGCGGTCATCACGCCGCCGCGTTCCCCGGCCGCACGGCCTCCCCGCGCTTCGCGCGCTGGATCTGCTCGTACACGTGCGTGCGCAGCTCGGTGAACCGCGGCAGCGCGCGCGTCGTGATCTGGTCCCGCTCGGGAGCCAGGTCGATCGCGAGGTCCTCCTGCACCCACGTCGGCGACTTCGACAGCACGACGACGCGTTCCCCGAGGTACACCGATTCGTCGATGTCGTGGGTCACGAACAGGATCGACATCCCGCGCTCCCGGTGCAGGGCGCGCACGAGGTCCTCGAGGTCGGCGCGCGTCTGGGCGTCGACCGCGGCGAACGGCTCGTCCATGATGAGCACCTCCGGCTGGTACGCCACCGCGCGGGCGATCGCCACGCGCTGCTGCATGCCGCCCGAGAGCTGCCACGGGTAGCTCTTCGCGGAGTGCTCGAGGCCGACCGCGAGGAGGGCGTCGTCGATGAGCCGGTCGCGCTCGGCACGCGAGAGCTTCTTGTGCTTGAGCGGCAGCTCGACGTTCCCTCGCACGGTGAGCCAGGGGTACAGGCTCCGGCCGTACTCCTGGAACACCAGCGCCATGCTGGGCGGCGGAGCGGTGACCGCCTCGCCGTCGAGCTCGACGCGTCCGGCCGTCGGCTTGAGGAGCCCCGCGATGCACTTGAGCAGCGTGGTCTTCCCGCACCCGGACGGACCGACGATGCACACGAGCTCTCCCGAGGCCATCTCGAAGCTGATGTCGCCGATCGCCTCGACGTCGCCCGTCGTGGACTCGTAGACCTTCTTCAGGTGCTCGACCTTCAGCAGCGTGTCAGGCACGCTCCACCTCCTTGATTCCGTGGTACCAGCGCAGCACTCGCCGCTCGACGAATCCGAAGATCACCGCGAGCAGCACGCCGATGAGTCCGAGGAGCAGGATGCCGCCCCACATCTCGGCGATGAGGTAGTTCCGCTGGAAGTAGACGATGCGATAGCCGAGCCCCGAGGACGAGTAGAACATCTCGGAGATGACCATCAGGATCAGTGCGATCGACAGGGACTGCCGTGTGCCCGCCATGATGCGCGGGCTCGCGGCCGGCAGCACGAGGTAGCGGATGCGCTCGGCCGGGGTGAGCGCGAACGATCGCGCCGTCTCGGTCATGATGCTGTCGGTGGCGCGCACGCCGTCGATCGTGTTCAGCAGCACGGGCCACACCGACCCCGCGACGATCACGGTGATCTTCATGCTGTCGGTCGGTCCGAGCAGGACGGCGACGACGGGGATCAGGACGGGCGGCGGGATCGCGCGGAAGAACTCGAGCATCGGTTCGAGCAGCTCCCGCAGCCAGCGGATGAGCCCGATCAGGGTGCCGGCGACGACGCCGACGAGGACCGAGAGCACGATGCCGATGGCCAGCCGCCCGAGGCTGGGCAGCACGTCGGTCACGAACGCCGGCCCGATCCAGGTGTCGACGAAGGCCTCGAAGATGACGAGCGGACTGGGGAAGAAGGGTGCGGGCGAGGCCGACGCCCAGACGCCCCAGATGACGAGCAGGAGGATGGGCAGGCCGAGGGCGTAGGCGATGTTCTCACCGAACTTCGCCCAGGCGCGCGACTTGGGGCGCGGCACGACGATGGTGCTGGTGTGCAGGGTCACAGGACCTCCTCCCCTCGTACCGACTGGTGCCACGACAGTGAGCGGCGCTCGATGAAGCGGAAGACCATGTTGACGAGCAGGCCGAGGAGTCCGGTCGTGATCACGAGCGAGTAGACGTGGACGTAGTCGCCGGCGGACTGGGCGAAGATGATCTCGCGGCCGAGGCCGGGGGTTCCGATGAACATCTCCGCCGTCACGGCGAGGATCAGCGCGACCGCCGCCGCGAGGCGGACCCCGGTCATGAGATATGGCAGCGCCGTGGGGAACACGAGGTTCACGACGCGCGAGCCCCGCGAGAGGCCGAAGCTGCGTGCGGTGTCGCGCGCGACGGCGTCCACGTCCGCCACTCCGTAGAGCACCTGGACGAAGACCTGCCAGAAGCTCGCGAACACGATGATCAGGAGTGCCGCCTGCAGCTGGATGCCGAACATCAGGATCGCGAGCGGGATCAGTGCGACGGACGGGATGGGGCGGAGGAACTCCACCGTGGTGTGGGTGGCACGCCGCAGGAACGGGACCATTCCGATGATCGTGCCGAGCACGGTCGCGAGCACCGTCGCGATGGCCAGGCCGATCGCCCAGGCGGTCATGGTCCGGCCGACGTTGCGCCAGAACTCGAGATCCCTGAGGTCCTCGGCGAGGCGTGCGAGGGTGTCGGTCGCGGTCGGGAAGAACCGCGGATCGAGGATCCCGAGGGTCGGGATGAGCTGCCATGTGATGAGGAAGCCGAGGATGCCGGCGACGCCGAGCAGCGTCCTCCGCATCGTGCGCCGCCCGCGGGCCCGGCGGTACCGGCCTCGGGCGGGATCGACGGGCGGCGGCGGATCGGCCGGCGACGCGGGCTCGACCGCGGCGGGGTCGACCGGGGTGGCGACAGGGTGCATGGGTCTCTTCCGTGAGACGAGGAGGGGCGGGACGCCTCGCGTCGAGGCATCCCACCCCCGCTCGGTGTCGGGGTGCTGCGGCGCGGCGGACGCCTACTGCGGCTGGACGAGCCGGTCGAAGTCGGGCTCGGCGTCGAGGACGCCGAACTCCACGGCGAGGGCGGCGAGTTCCTCGAGGTCCGCCACCTTGATCTCGGAGGTGAAGGTCGGCAGCGTGATGCCGGCTGCGGCCTCCTCCGGGATCTCCATGTTGGTGGAGATGGCTGCGCGCACGGCCTCCTCGTTGCCCGATGCCCACTCGAGCGCCTCTGCCATGGCGGCGGCGAAGTCCGCGACCAGTTCGGGGTCGGAGTCCATGAGCTCCTGCGTGGTGATCGTCGTGAGCACGGTCAGCCCCGGGATCGTGGCCTGGTACGGGTGCACGACGATGTTGCCTCCGGCGTTCACGACGTTCGACATGAACGGGTCCGGAACCCACGCGGCGTCGATGTTGCCGGCCTCGAGCTGCGCCTGCGCGTCGGGGAACGCGACCTCGACGAACTCGATGGTGGTCGGGTCGCCGCCGGCATCCTCCACCGCCTTCATGATCGTGACGTCACCCGCGGCGCCGAGGCTGTTGACCGCCACGCGCTTGCCCGCGAGGTCGGCGGGGCCCGCGATGCCCGAGTCGCCGAGCGAGACGACCGCGTTCACGTCCTTGCCCTCGGCGAGGCTGTCGGCGTAGTCGCCGATGATGACCACGCCCAGGTCCTGCAGGTCGGCGCGGAACGGTCCGAACGGCTGGCCGATGGCGAACTGGATGTCGCCGCTCAGCAGCGCGGGGATCGCCTGGGCGCCGCCCTGAGCCGGGACGACCTCGACCTCGATGTTCTGGTCCTCGAAGATCCCCTCCTCCATCGCCGCCCACAGCGCGCCGGTCTCGGCGATGGGAAGGGCGGCGACACGGACCGAGCGGAGCTCGCCGGAACCGGCGTCCTCGGTCGGGGCGGAGGTCGGGGCGGCACCGCTGTCGGTGCAGCCGCTCAGGGCGAGCGCGGCCGCCGCGCCGAGCGCGACGACGGTAAGAGCCTTCTTCATTGACGGGCCTCTCTTCGGAATGCGGGCAGGAGGTCAACGGGTGCCGGCGCCTTCAGGCGACGAGACGTCGCCTGCGGGGGTCGCAGCGCCATTGCGTTGACAGTTTCATCGTCCGGCACGCCGATCACCATTGTCAAGAGATTCGTGACGCGCGTCACGAATAGATGCAATAACGAGACGACGTGGCCCGCCGCCCGCGGGCACGCGTCCGCCGCGGATGCACGGTCGCGCGGTTCGCGACGTGCATCCGCGGCGGATGGTCTCGGCGTTCCCGGGCTAGCTCGTGCCCCCGGTCTGCACGACCCTGGTCGTCCCGTCGGAGAGGAGCGTCCGGCTGACCACGCCGTCGGCCGACACGGTCGCACGGACCCGCAGCTCGGCCCCCACGAGGTCGGCCGAGGGTGCGAAGGTCGCGTCGACCGCTCCGTCGACGGGCGTGCCGTCCGCGATCCACTGGTACGCGACCGTCGCCCCGTCCGGGAGGTCGATCCGCGCCGTGAGGGTCTCACCCACTCGGGGCTTCCCCTCCACCACCGGCGTCGAGGCGTCCACCAGGTCGGTCGCGCCGAAGTCGAGCCACGTGCCCTCGAGCTCGGTCACGCCCTGGGGACGCTGCGACCAGTCGCAGACGCCGGTCGGGAAGACCGCCGTCAGGCGATCCCACTGGTCGTCGCTCATCTCCGGGTAGTCGTCGCGCACCGGCTCGGCGAGCTCGCACTTCAGCCCGTCCGCGATGAGCGGCATCCCCGCCTCCGCGCGCGGCTGCGAGTGGAACGGGTAGAGCTGGTTGCACGTCGTCGACGGGTCGTCGTAGTCCAGCACCTCCGGGATGAAGGTCATCTGGGCGTCGAAGCATCCGTCGACGAGGCTCGCCGGGCGCGCCTCGACGGTGCGGGCGCGGTCGCCGGGCCCACCGGCCGCCTCGATCGCGTCGAGCCACGCCTCGAGCTGCTCGAGGGCGGTCTCGCGCATCTGCGCGGTGTTCGCGGACAGGTTCGCCCCCGTCCAGCTGACGTGGGTGTCCGCGTTGCCGTGCGCCTCGAGCATCCGCTCGCGGATGATCGCCGACCGGTACCGCTCGTGGAAGTCGCCCGTCGGATCCGTGTAGTTGCGGATCTCGATGACCGGGATCGATTCCAGCCCACCCGTCATCATGTTGATGCGACCGGTGGCGTACGCCCGCTCGAGCGCCTCGACGCTCGCCTCGGACCGCTCGGCGGTGCGGTTGCCGTCGATGTCCATGCCGCCGACGCCCTCGTTCAGCGCCAGGAACTGCTCGACGCTGATCACGCCGTCCCGCAGGGCGTTCAATCCGTACTGGAGTCCGACGTTGTCGGGCTCGACGCGGAGTCCGCGGCCCTCGGCATCCGTGCCGTACACGTTCTGCACCATGTCGGCGATCGTGCACCGCAGCCCGTCGGGGTTGCTCGGCGACCACCGGTCGGCGACCGGGATCGCGGCGTTGCAGCCGCGGTTGGGGTCGTCGACGCCGTCGAAGAAGGTGAACCCGAAGCAGGTGCCCGACACGGCGTGTCCGGTGACCGCGACCTTCTGCGCCTCGGTCCATCCGGAGCCGGCGGCCGAGTTCCAGTAGTTCAGCAGCCCACGGCAGTCATGGCCCCCGATCGTCGTGGAGCGCTCGTCGGGGTACCCGATCTCGCCGAGCACGCCGTCGATGATGCCCGGGTAGTTGTTCGACAGGAGCAGTTGCTGCATCGTGCCGGCGGACCCGCCCGAGCCGATCGTGTAGGCCACGGGTCCGAGCTGCTCGATCACGTGCTCCTTGACCATCATCGCGGTCTCGGCGCTCGTGACGTCGTTGCAGTTCTGCGCGTACACGTTCAGGGTCGCGGATGCCACGGCGTACCCGCGGCTGAGGAGCAGGTCGTTCTGCACCCCGCCCGTCGACCTGCCCTGCCAGTACCCGACGCCGCACGCGCCGCCGAAGGTGTAGGCGAGCTTGCCGTTCCACCCCGGCGAGGGCTGCCAGGGCGTCGGCTCGGGCGAGCCCGGCTCGTGCAGGATCGCCGTCTCGTAGACCGCGCGGTTGATGGTGCCGCGTTCGATCCGGACCACGTAGGGCACCGCGACACCGTCGACGGTGGCGCTCGCCACGTCGGCGGGCGTGGAGCCGTCGGTCGGGTAGTTCGCGAACTGTCCGCCCGTCGTCCGGTACCGGTAGCTCACGACGGGGCCCTCGACGTGGCAGTCCTCATCGACCGGGCCCAGGTTCCACGGCGCTCCGGACGCCGTGCAGTACATGGGATGCTGCGGCCCGGAGAACACCGGACCGGTGATCGGGTGGTTCTCGACCTCGAGCTCGGCCTGCACCTGTCCGTTCTTCTTGATCACCTGGATGTCGCTCGCACCGAGCGGGAGGCCGTCCACCATCCCGACGAGTGCGTCCCCGAGCGGCTCGAAGGCTTCCGTGACGTCCACGCCGGCGGCGAGGATGCGGAAGTCGCTCCTCGCCCCTGCCACGGAGACGAGGGCATCCCCGCCCGACACGGTGTCGGAGCGCCCCGACACCACGTCGATCGTCACCGGTTGCGCCGCCTGGCTCGCGATCGGCATGAGCAGCCCGGCGATGAGCGCGCCGCCAGTGGCGAGCACCCCCATCGCGACGGGACCTGTCCTGGAACTCTTCATCGAATCCTCCGTCGACGTCGTCGTCACGGGACGGAGCGTCCTTGCCGCCGTCCTGCGGACAGGCTAGAACTACTCGTAACGGTCGTCAACGAAAAGTCGAATTAAAGCTCAATCCTTTAGCCGGCGGCTGGTCACCAGCCGCGAGAGGTCGTCGGCGATCGCTCCGACGTGCTCCCGCACGCGCTCCTCGGCGGGCTCCCCGAGCTCGTTGAACCGCCGTGCCCATGCTCGCCGGGCAGCCGCCCGAGGCCAGCCATCGGGGACGAGTTCGGCCGGCATCCCGGTGTCCAGCTCGCGGAAGGCCTGCCAGGCCAGCATCAGCCGCGTCCGCTCCGCGAACGCATCGACGCTGCTCGCCGGAGGCTGAGCGGCGCCGAGCGCGTCGATCAAGCTGCGATACTGCTCGGCCACCGCCTCGAGATCCCACGCCGACTGCGGTCCGCCCTCGATGGAGGTCTCGAGACTCGCGCGCATCGAGGTGACATCCGTGACATCGAGTTCGCGCAGCTGCGCCATCGCCTCCGATGCCCGGTCGCGAGGCGAGATCCACAGCCCGTCGTACAGCGGCGCGAATCCCAGCCACTTCAGGCGCGAGCGCGCGAGGTGGCGCTGCGCGCGCTGCGACTCGGGGATGGAGAACGCGAGCACGCTCCAGAGCCCGTCCCAGCGCGGCTCCACCACGCCGAAGGTGTCGAGCCACGCCGCCTCCTCGTCCACGATCGCGATGGCCCGCTCGGTGAGCCGGTGCACGGTCCGCCGTCCCGCTCGGCCGAGCGACAGGAGCCCGTTCCGCGTCATCCGGGTGAGGGTCGCCCTCGCGGCCGCCTCCTTGACACCCAGGTCGTCGAGCGCGCAGACGAGCGCCCCGGTCGGCATCGGCTCATCCACGTGCCACCAGTAGTCGCCGAAGATCGTCAGCACCTGTCGGACCGGCGACGCGCGACGGATGCCGAGGCCGTTGCGGCCGTCGTCGGCGAGAGTCATGCGGCAATCTTCGCAGGAACGCGCGACCTCGACCGGCGACCGAAGCACGGCACCCTCCACCGATCGGTGGAGGCGGAAATCGACCGCTCCACGGCTACCGGCACGGTCCGGGTACGGGCAGTCTCGGAAGCATGGACCAGACCACATCACCGGAGGCGCCCGCGGTACGGGTGCGCGGCCTCCGCAAGGACTACGGCGGCGCCCCCGCGGTCGACGGGATCGACCTCGACATCGCCCGGGGCGAGACGTTCGCGCTGCTCGGCCCCAACGGCGCAGGCAAGTCGACCACGATCGAGATCCTCGAGGGGTACCGGCTGCGAACGGCCGGTGAGGTGAGCGTGCTCGGCGTCGATCCCGCGCACGGCGGCCTCGACTGGAAGTCCCGGCTCGGCATCGTGCTGCAGTCGGCCAGCGAGCCGGGGCAGTACACCGTGCGCGAGCAGCTCGCCCACTTCGCGCGGTTCTACCCGAACCCTCGCAGCGTCGACGAGGTCATCGCCGCGGTGGGCCTCGAGGCGAAGGCGCGCACGCGCATCTCGAAGCTGTCGGGCGGGCAACGGCGGCGAGTGGATGTCGCGCTCGGCATCATCGGCCGGCCAGAGCTGCTGTTCCTCGACGAGCCGACGACCGGGTTCGACCCCGAGGCACGTCGCGAGTTCTGGAACCTGATCCGCAGGCTCAAGCAGGAGGGCACGACGATCCTGCTCACGACGCACTACCTCGACGAGGCCGCGCAGCTCGGCGACCGCGCCGGCGTGATCGTCGGCGGGAAGCTCGTCGACGTCGCCCCGATCCATGAGCTCGGCGGCGCCGGGGCACGCGTCCCGCTCGTCCGGTGGCGCGACCGCGACGGCACCCCGCACGAGGTGCGCACCGAGCGGCCGGGCGAGCTCGTGGCATCCGTCACCCGCGACCTCGGCGGCGAACCCGACCGGCTCGAGGTCATCCGCCCGAGCCTCGAGGACATCTACCTGGACCTGGTGGGCGTGGCCGGAGCCATCGCCCTCGACGATGAGGAGACGCTCGCATGAGCACCCAGACCAGCACCACCGCGGCGGGACCGGCCCGCGGCGCCCGCCCGACCCGCGTCGGCGACGGCGCGGGTGGCCGGCCGAGCCGGCTCGCCGTCGGAATCACCCGCATCGGGCACGAGGTGCGCGGCTACTTCCGCACGCCCGACGCCGTGTTCTTCACATTCCTGTTCCCGCTCATCATGCTCGGCATCTTCACGGCCGCGTTCAGCTCCTCGGGCGACATCCAGGCGGGGCCCGGAAGCGAGGGCATCTCGGTCGGCGCGTACTACCTGCCGGGCCTGCTCGCCGCGGGCATGCTGCTCTCCGGCGTGCAGAACCTCGCGATCGACATCGCGATGGAGAAGTCGGACGGCACCCTGAAGCGCCTCGGCGGCACACCGCTCTCGCCGGTGTCGTACTTCCTGGGCAAGATCGGCCAGGTCTTCGTGACCGGCGTGCTGCAGGCCGCGCTGCTGCTCCTCGCGGCCGCCACCGTGTTCGGCATCGCGCTGCCGACCGAGCCGGAGAAGTGGCTCACGTTCGCGTGGGTGTTCGTGCTCGGCGTCGGCACGTCGGCGCTGCTCGGCATCGCACTGTCGGCCGTGCCGCGGTCGGGCAAGTCGGCGGCCGCCGTCGTCATCCCCATCCTGCTCGTGCTGCAGTTCATCTCAGGCGTCTACCTGCAGTTCTACGTGCTGCCCGAGTGGATGCAGAACGTCGCGAGCCTGTTCCCGCTCAAGTGGATGGCGCAGGGGATGCGCGCGGTCTTCCTGCCCGAGGACTTCGCGGTGCTCGAGCAGAACGAGGTCTGGGACCTCGGCTGGGTCGCCGTCGCGCTGCTCCTCTGGCTCGTCATCGGCCTCGTCGCGAGCAAGCTGACCTTCCGGTGGATCCGGCGCGACGCGTGACGCCTGTGGGAGCCTGATCTCATGCAGAACGTGCGGTGGTGGGATGCCGCGGCGGTCGCGGTCGCGGTGGTCATCGTCGCGATCAGCCTGCTCGACCCGCCGTTCGGAGCCGACGACGCGGCGACCTGGGCGACTGCGGGGGCGTTCCTGCTCGTCCACCTCGCGTGGGGCCGCCGATGCGTGCCGGTGGCGTCGCCCCGCCTGCACCTGGCGGTCGCCATCGCCTACGCGGTGCTGCTCGGGATCGGCACCTCGATCGAGCCGTCGTTCGCGATCCTGCAGGCCTTCCTCTACCCGTTCGTCTGGTCGACCTCGCCGTCGACGCGCAGCGCGATCGTCGCGAACCTGCTCATCGCCGTCGCGATCGTCGTCGGCTACGCGGTGCGATCCTGGCCCGGTGGCCTGATCACCGGGACCGCGGTCGCCGCGCTGTCGGTCGGCTTCAGCATCGCACTCGGGCTCTGGGTCACCCGGATCGCGATGTACGGCGAGGAACGCGCACGCCTGCTCCACGAGCTGCAGTCCGCGCAGGGCCAGCTCGCGGCGATGCACCGCGACGCGGGAGTTGCGGATGAGCGGGCGCGGCTCGCGCGCGAGATCCACGACACGATCGCGCAGAGCCTCACCGGGCTCGTGATGGTCGCCCAGCGCACCGAGCGCCGGCTCGCCGTCGTCGACGGCGCGACCGTCGCATCCGCTCGCAGCGACCTCGAGCTCATGGAGCAGATGGCCCGCGAGGCGCTCACCGAGGCGCGCGGGCTCGTCGCCTCGCTCGCACCGGTCGATCCCGGGGCCGGGCTCGCCGAGGCGCTCCGGCGGCTCGCGTCCTCGTTCGAGCGCGAGACCGGCGTGCGGGTGTCGGCGACCACGGATGCCGCGGACCTGGACCGCGAACTCGAGGTCGTGCTGCTGCGCTGCGCGCAGGAGGGGCTCGCGAACGTGCGGAAGCACGCCAGGGCCGCCGCCGCACAGGTGACCGTCGCGACCGATGCCGACGAGGTGACGCTCGAGGTGCGCGACGACGGCGTCGGTCCGGGCGACGCCGTCGCGGGCGACGTCGGCTTCGGCCTCGCCGGCATGCGGGACCGGGTCGCGCTCGTCGGGGGCCGCGTCGACTTCGGCCCGGGTGAGGGCGGCGGCACGGTGCTCCGCGTGACGGTGCCGAGAGCGGATGCCGCGGCCGAGGCCTCGGCCGGCGAGGAGGAGGCGCGCGCATGACCCTTCGAGAACCTCAGGACGGCGCCCTTCGAGAACCTCAGGACGGCGCCCTTCGAGAGCCTCAGGACGGCGCCCTTCGAGAGCCTCAGGACGGCGCCCTGCCGATCCGCGTCGTGGTCGCGGACGACCACCCCATCGTCCGCTCGGGCATCGTCGGGCTGCTCGAGTCCGAGCCGGGAATCGAGGTCGTCGGCGAGGCCGTCGACGGAGCCGAGGCGGTCGCGCTCGCCGTCGAGCTGCGGCCCGACCTCGTGCTCATGGACCTCCGCATGCCCGTGCTCGACGGCGCGGCCGCGACCGAGCGGATCCTCGCGGACGCGGGCGGCACCACCCGGGTGCTCGTGCTGACGACGTACGAGACCGACGACCACATCCTCGCCGCGATCGAGGCCGGCGCGAGCGGCTACCTCCTCAAGGCGGCGCCGCAGGAGGAGATCCTCGCCGGCATCCGCTCGGTCGCCGCGGGCGAGACCGTGCTCGCGCCGTCGATCGCGGCGAAGCTCGTCTCGCGGGTGCGTCGGGGCGCGGCAGCCGCGGCCCGGCCTGCGCCGGCGTTGTCGCCCCGCGAGCTCGACGTGCTGCGACTCGTCGCCGACGGACGCTCCAACCCCGAGATCGCACGGCTGCTGCACATCGGCGAGGCGACCGTGAAGACGCACCTCATCAACGCGTTCGCGAAGCTCGAGGTGAGCGACCGTACTCGCGCGGTCACCCGCGCGATGGAACTCGGGCTGCTCTGACACCCGGTGGGCGAGGAGGCGCGACCGCCGTCTCGAGACCGCGGTCGCGAGCCGCGCCTGCGGCGAGCCTCGACCATGGGTCGTACGCTGGGCTGATGGGGGTCGTCACCGGCGTACGCGTCGCCGTTCGCCGCGCGCGCCTGCTGCCGGCATGGGCGCAGCGAGCGGATGCCGCGGCCGCGCGTCGCGTGAACGGATGGCACTCGCATCCCAACGTCGACCGGTTCTGGTCGCGGCTCACCGGATTCGCCGACAAGGGCGTGCTGTGGTTCACGATCGCGGGCGTGCTCGCGGTGGTCGGGCGTCGCCGGGCTGCGGCACGCGGCATCCTCTCGCTCGTCGCGGCGAGCGCGCTCACCAACCTCATCGCCAAGCGCGTGTTCGGCGGCGACCGGCCGACGCTCGAGGACGTCCCGATCGGGCGGCGCCTGCCGGTGCAGCCGTCGAGCCGCACGTTCCCGTCGGGGCACTCCGCGAGCGCCGCGGCCTTCGCGACCGGCGTCGCCTTCGAGGCGCCGCGCCTGGGCGCCGCGATCGCGCCCGTCGCAGTCGGGGTCGCCTACTCGCGCCTGCACGTCGGCGCCCACTGGCTCTCCGACGTCCTCGGCGGGCTCGCGCTCGGCGCGGGCGTCGCGGCCGTCGGGGCCGCGGCGGTGCGCCCACGACCCGGCCCTCCGCCTCCGCCGCTGCCCGCGGGCTCGGACCGGCAGTTGCCGGCATCACCCGACGGCGAGGGTGCGTTCGTCGTCGTCAACCGCTCCTCGGGCACCAGCGTCGTGCGCGCCGACCCGATCGAGGTGATCGAGCAGCGGCTGCCACGCGCCGAGGTCCGCATCCTCGACGACGGCGAGGACCTCGGCGCGGTCGTGCGCGAGGCGCTCGCCCGTCCCGTTCCGCCGCGTATCCTCGGCGTCTGCGGCGGAGACGGATCGGTCGCGTCCGTCGCGCACGAGGCACGGCGCGCGGGCCTGCCGCTGCTGATCGTGCCCGGCGGCACGTTCAACCACTTCGCCCGCACGGCGGGCATCTCCTCCCCCGAGGTCGCCGTCGAGGCGCTGCAGCGAGGCGAGGGCGTGCGCGCGGATGTCGCGGAGCTCGTCTTCGGCGACGCCGAGCCGATCACGGTCATCAACGCGGCATCCGTCGGCGTCTACCCCGACTTCGTCGCCGCGCGCGATGCGCTGCAGCGGCGCCTGCGGAACAAGTGGCTCGCGGGCGTGGTCGCCGCAGAGGGCGTGCTGCGCCGGGCCGCTCCGACCGCCGTGGTGATCGACGGACGCCGCACGCAGGTGTGGACGCTCTTCGTCGGCGTCGGGCGCAACGACCACGACACCCCTGCGCCGCTGCAGCGCCAGTACCTCGACGACGGACTGCTCGAGGTGCGGGTGCTCCACGCCGGGTCGCACATCCGGGCGGTCGCGTCGCTGGCGTTCGGCCGTCGATCGGCCGGACTGCTCCGGCGCCTGCGGCTCATCCCCGAGCGCGTCGAGGCGTTCACCGCGACCGAGCTCAGCGTCGACGTGCGGCCCCGCCGGGGCCAGGCGCCCGGGTTCGCGCACGACGGCGAGGTCGCGCTGGAGGGCCCGACGGCGGCATCCGCCGACCTGTCGGCCCCCGGCTACCGCACGACGGTGCGGATCGTGCCCGGCGCGGTCGACGTCTACCGGCCGGCGGTGCGAACCGCGGCCCAGCCGATGGGAGGAACCCGATGAACCCGTACGAGCAGCGGCCGTGGCTCGAGCACTACGCCACGGGCGTTCCGCACGAGATCGAGGAGCCGACGCAGACGCTCGTCGACCTGATCGACGACGCGATCGCCCGGTTCGGACGACGCACGGCGCTCGAGTTCTTCGGTGCCGAGACGAGCTACCGGGAGCTCGGCGAGCAGATCGCCAGGGCCGCCGAGGGGCTCCGTCGCCTCGGCGTCGCCGCCGGCGACCGGGTCGGCATCGTGCTGCCGAACTGCCCGCAGCACGTCGTCGCGTTCTACGCCGTGCTCCGGCTCGGGGCCGTCGTCGTGGAGCACAACCCGCTGTACACGGCGCGCGAGCTCCGCCACCAGTTCGAGGACCACGGCGCGACGGTGGCGATCGTGTGGGACGCGGTCGCCGACACGGTCGCCGACTTCCCCCGCGACATCCGCCCGGCTCGCATCATCGCGGTCGACCTCACCCGCGCGCTGCCCCTCGCGAAGCGGATCGCGCTGCGGCTGCCGATCCCGAAGGCGCGCGCGTCGCGTGCAGCGCTCACGACCAGGCCGACCGCACGGGGGGTCCTCGAGTGGGACGACGTGCAGGACTCGCGCCCGCTCTCGAAGCGGCATCCGCGGCCCGCGCTCACCGATACCGCCCTGCTGCAGTACACGAGCGGCACCACGGGCGTGCCGAAGGGCGCCGTGCTCACCCATCGCAACCTGCGGGCCAACGCCATGCAGGGGCGCGCATGGGTGCCCGGCCTCCGGGAGGGCGACGAGGTGTTCTACGGGGTGCTGCCGCTCTTCCATGCCTACGGAATGACCCTCTGCCTCACGTTCGCGATGAGCATCGGCGCACGCCTCGTGCTCTTCCCCAAGTTCGACGTCGACCTCGTCTTCGGTGCGGCGAAGCACTCGCCGCCGACGTTCCTTCCGGCGGTGCCGCCCATCTACGATGCGCTGGCTCGCGCCGCCGAGGAGCGGGGGACGGCGCCGCTGCGGAGCATCCGGTTCGCGATCTCCGGTGCGATGGCGCTGCCCACCGCGACGGTCGACCGCTGGGAGGGGGTGACCGGCGGCCTCCTCGTCGAGGGCTACGGCATGACCGAATCCTCACCGGTCGCGATCGGCAACCCCATGGGGCCGACCCGCCGGCCCGGCACGGTGGGCGTGCCGTTCCCCAGCACCGAGATCCGCGTCGTGGATCCCGAGCAGCCGACCGAGGACCGGCCGATGGGCGAGGAGGGCGAGCTCCTCCTCCGCGGTCCGCAGGTGTTCGAGGGCTACTGGCGGCGACCCTCCGAGACGGCCGAGACGCTGCTGCCGGGCGGATGGCTTCGCACGGGCGACATCGTGCGGGTCTCCGACGACGGGTTCGTCACGATCGTCGACCGGCTCAAGGAGCTCATCATCACGGGCGGCTTCAACGTCTCGCCGTCGGAGGTCGAGGGCGTGCTGCTCGGCCACCCGGACGTGCGCGGCGCCGCCGTCGTCGGCCTGCCGCGGGAATCGGGCGGCGAGGAGGTCACGGCGGCCGTGGAGCTGCGCGAGGGCGCCGTGTTCGACGCCGGCGCGATGCGCGACTTCTGCCGCGAGAGCCTCACCCCCTACAAGGTGCCGAGGAGCGTCGTGCAGGTCGACGAGCTGCCGCGCTCGCTCATCGGCAAGGTGCTGCGGCGACAGGTGCGCGACGAGCTCCTGGCGCAGCGCGACGCGGGCTGACCGTCGACGCGATCGAGTCCGCGGCGGAGCCGGCCTCCTAGAGCTCGAGGCCGACGAGCATCGGCTCGGGATGCAGCGTGATGCCGAACTCGGCCTGCACGCGACCCTGCACGAAGCGCGCCAGCTGCGCGACCTCCTCGGCCGAGGCGCCGCCCCGGTTGGTGAGCGCGAGGGTGTGCTTCGTCGAGATGCCGGCCCGCGAGCCGGGCAGGGCGAACCCGCGTCGGATGCCGCTGTGCTCGATCAGCCACGCGGCCGAGAGCTTCACGAGCGGCTCCCCCGGCGTTGCATCCGTCGCCTGCTGCTCGGCGCGCTCGAGCTCGGCCTGGTGCGCGAGGAAGGCATCGAGCGGCGAGGCCGCCTCGAGCTCCGCGAGCGGGATCACCTCGTCGGGCTCGTCGGGCTCGACGTACCAGCGCGGCGCGTCGCCGGGCAGGGTGCGCGCGACGTGCTCGGTGACGATCGGGTTGGTGAAGAACGAGCCGGCGCTCACCGAGTCGGCGTCGCCGGGGTCGAGCACCATGCCCTTGCCCGAGCGGAGCGCGAGCACCGCCTCGCGCACGCGCGCGACGGGCACGCGATCGCCCAGCTGGACGCCGAGCGCCTGCGCCAGCTGCGCGTACGCGACCGGGCGACCCACCGCCTCGCCGAGCACCTCGCGCTCGGCGGCCGTGTCGTGCAGCGCGAGCTCGACCGAGACCACCACGCCGCGAAGCCCCTGCTTCAGCACCGATGTGCGGTAGCCCAGCCCGAGCTCGTCTGCGGACATGGTGCGCGGCTCGTCTGCCCCCTCGTCGAGGAACTCGATCCCGACGAGGACGTCGGCGAGCTCCTGCCCGTACGCGCCGATGTTCTGCACGGGCGACGCGCCGACCGAACCGGGGATTCCCGACAGCGCCTCGAGCCCCGAGTAGCCGTGCTCGACCGTGTAGGCAACGAGATCGTCCCAGTTCTCACCGGCCTGCACGCGGAGGTGGACCGTGCCCTCCTCGGCGCCGGGCAGCACGTCGATGCCCCTCGTCGCGATGCGCACGACCGTGCCGGGGAATCCGTCGTCGGCGACGAGCAGGTTCGATCCGCCGCCGAGCACCATCCACGGCTCGCCCGACGCCTCCGCCTCGCGGACGAGGCCGACGAGCTCGGCCGGCGTGGTGGCGGTCACGAGACGGTCGACGGGGCCGCCGACGCGCAGCGTGGTGAGGTCGGCGAAGCGGATGCCGCGCTCCTCCGTGGTGGCGGGATCGCTCATGTCAGGCGAGCACCACCCGCACCTGGGCCTTGCCGAGCACGGTCGCGCCCTCGAAGGTCACGGTGAGGTCGACGCGCGCCGTGCGCGCCTCGGCGTCGAGCTGCCCGACCTTCGCGACGACGGCGACGTCGGCGCCGGTCTCCGGGTCGACGACGACGGGACGCGTGAAGCGCACCTGGTAGTCGGCGACGCGGCCGGGGTCGCCGGCCCAGTCGACGACGGGCTGCACGGCGAGGCCCATCGTGAGCATGCCGTGCGCGAGCACGCCCGGCAGCCCCACCGACGCGGCGACGTCGTCGCGGTAGTGGATCGGGTTGAAGTCGCCCGATGCGCCCGCGTAGCGGACGAGCGAGTCGCGCGTGAGGTGGAACTCGCGCTCGGCGACCACGTCGCCGACGGCGAGCGCGTCGAAGTCGGGGGCGAGGGTGGCGGCGGGCATCAGTCGTCTCCTCGCACGACGAGGGTGGAGATGGCGGTCACGACGTGCGCGCCCGCGGCATCCGTGATCACCGACTCGGCGGTCACCATCGAATGCGCGCCGAGGGTCTTCACGCTCGACACGGTCAGCTTCGCGGTCAGCTCGTCGCCCGCGACGATGGGGCGCGACGAGGTGAAGCGCTGGTCGCCGTGCACGACCCGGGAGAAGTCGATGCCCGCGTCGGGCTCGGCGAGCAGCTGCGCGAGCGTGTGCTCCTGCACGACCACCGCGAAGGTCGGCGGCGCGACGACGTCGGAGTGGCCCGCGGCGCGCGCGGCCTCGACGTCGAGGTTGATCGGGTTGGTCGCGAACACGGCGCGCGCGAATTCGCGCACCTTCTCGCGGCCGACGAGGTACGGCGCGGCGGGCGCGAAGTCGCGCCCCTGCAGCTCGGGGTTCACTGGCACCGTGCCAGTCTACGCAGGCGTCCGTCCGCCGAGCGGATGACGCATCCGCTCGCCCGGCCGACCGCCGAGGTCAGCGCTTGCCGCCGCCGAGCAGGCCGCCGAGGACGTCGCCGATGCCGCCGAACATGCCACCGCCACCGCCACCTGCACCGCCACCGCCGCCGCCGCCGAGCAGTCCGCCGAGGATGTCGCCGATGCCGCCGCCGCCCGTGGGCCCGGCATCCGCCTGCGCCGGGTTCTGCTGGCGCTTGGTGAACTGGCTCGCGAGGAAGCTGAGCACGATCGGCGCGAGGATCGGCAGGAGCTTCTGGATCAGGCCCTGGTCGGCGCCGCCCGACGCGCCCAGCTTCTGCACGACCTGGTCGGTGTTGGAGCCGAACACGTTGTGCACGATCTTGTCGCCGTCCTGCTCGTCGACCTCGTCGAGGTCGACCCCGCCCTCGAACAGCTGCGGCGGATGATGCTGGACCGCGCGCTCGAGCGACGCGGCGCCGGCCGGGTCCTGGGCGTTCGCGCCCATGCCGCCGAGCAGGGCCGGCAGTGCCTCGTCGACCGCCTGCCGGGCAGTGCCCTCGTCGACGCCGAGGCGCCTCGCGAGGTCGGAGATCGGGATGTTGGCGATGATGTCGTCGTACGCGGCCATTGGTGCGGTCCCCCTTCGCGCCCGCCGTCGGGCGCCCAGGCTCACGCTATCGGGCGGGTCACGGCCGCGGAAGGCGCATTCGGCGAACATCCAGCGGCGGCCGTCAGCCGAGGAAGATCGCCCAGAGCAGCGCCAGGTAGATCAGCACGAAGATCGTGGGCGTCACCCACTTCACGACCTGCATCCAGTTGGCGGATGCCGCGATCCTGCGCCCGAGCGGCGTCGCCGCCGGCAGCGCCTGCAACTCCTCGATGATCGCGAGGCCCTCGTCGGCGGCGCTGACCTGCGCGACCGCCCCGAGGATGCCCGACGCGAGCAGGATGCCGGCGGCGGCGACCTTCACGGGCGGCTCGGCGTCGCCCAGCCCGAGCAGCAGGAACCAGATCGTGAGCGTGAGCAGGAACGTCGGCCCCAGCTGCGATGCGATGATGTGCCAGCGACTCGCCCGCCACGCCGCGATGAGATCGTGCTCGGACATGCGCCCTCCCGGTGATCGGCCTGCCGTCACGGTACCCCCGCGCTGCGGCATCCGTTCGCACGACTCACGCGATTTCGCCCCCGTCGGGGCCGTATGGCGTGAGTCGCGCCGGCGGGCCAGCGACTCACGCGAATTCGCCCCCGTCGGGGCCGTATGGCGTGAGTCGTGCGGGCGGGCCAGCGACTCACGCGATTTCGCCCCCGTCGGGGCCGTATGGCGTGAGTCGTGCGGGCGGGCGAGCCGCGCGCCCGCATCGATCGGGGAATTCCCGGGAAGCGGCTCGCGCCGCGGACGCTCGGCCCATGGCCGCCGTGCCTCAGCAGATTTAGTCTTGACTTATATAAGTCTTGAGTGAATGATGGAGACATGCACGCGCTCGACATCCTCGGCGACCCGGTCCGACGCCGGATCGTCGAACTGCTCGCCGACGGGGAGCTCGCCGCCGGCGAGGTCGGGCGCGTCGTGCAGGGCGAGTTCGGCATCAGCCAGCCCGCCGTGTCGCAGCACCTGCGGGTGCTGCGCGAGTCCGGGTTCGCGACCGTGCGCGCCGAGGGCACGCGGCGCCTGTACGCGCTCGACCCCGAGCCGATCGCCGAGGCCGCCGAGTGGTTCACGCCGTTCGAGCGGTTCTGGCGCCCGCGACTCGACGCGCTCGGCACCGAGCTCGCCCGTTCGGCGCGGGCGCGCCGGCTCGCGGCATCCGCTTCACCGACGAAGGAGACCTGACATGGACATCGACGCCCAGATCGACGCGGTCGACCGCGGCCTCACGGGCGGCACCCGCGACGGCGCCGCCACCCACGTGCAGACACTCGCCCAGACCTACCCCGCCCCGATCGGCGACGTGTGGGACGCGCTCACCTCGGCCGAGCGGATCCCCCGCTGGTTCCTGCCGGTCAGCGGCGACCTCCGGCTCGGCGGGCGGTACCAGGTGGAGGGCAACGCGAGCGGCACGATCGAGTCGTGCGACCCGCCCGCCTCGTACGGCGTGACGTGGGAGTTCGGCGGCGGCGTCACCTGGCTCACCGTGCGCCTCGCCGCGGTCGACGACGTGCACACCCGTGTCGAACTCGAGCACGTCGCGCTCGCCGACGACATCGGCGCCGAGATGTGGGAGCAGTTCGGCCCCGCCGCGACCGGCATGGGCTGGGACGGTGCGCTGCTCGGCCTCGCCCTGCACTTCACCACGCGCGAGGTGCGCCCCGACAACTCCGCCGAGTGGCTGCAGACCGACGAGGGCCGGCGGTTCCAGCGCATGAGCGCCGACCGGTGGGCCGAGGCGCACGAGGCGAGCGGGGCGGATGCCGCGACCGCCCGCCGTGCGGCCGACACCACGTATGCGGCATACACCGGGGCTCCGGAACACGCCGACGGCTGACGCGTCCGCGGCATCCGTGGTCTCGAGGCGCCTCGACCCGCACAGAGGGACGAAGACGCGGAACCGCCCCGCCGGGTGTCGCCGGCGGGGCGGTTCGCGGTGTCGCACCGGGTCCGCGCGGTACGCCGCACGGCCCGGGCGGTCTCAGTCGGCCGCTGCGCGCGAGAGGGTCTCGCCGCGGAAGAACGCGGGCCGCGTGATCGCCTGCCAGATCATGATCACGACGCCCGTGAGCAGCACGACCATGCCGAGGATGAACACGAGGCCGAGGCCGAAGACGTTCGAGCCGCTGCCGTAGTCCGGGTCCATGCTGTCGACCAATGTCGTGACGAACAGCACCGACAGGATGACGCCGCCGACGAGCGGGAACAGCAGGGTGAAGAAGAACTCCCGCACCGTGCGGAACCAGGTCTTCCGGAAGAACCACACCGCCGCGAACGCCGTGATGCCGTAGTAGAAGCAGATCATCATGCCCAGCGCGGTGATGGTGTCCCACAGGACGTTCTCGCTCACGAAGCGCATGACCGCGTAGAAGGCGGATGCCACGACCGCGGACACGATCGTCGCGTACCCGGGCGTGAAGAACCGCGGGCTCACCTGCGCGAACCTCTTCGGCAGCGCGCCGTAGTGGCCCATCGCGAGGAGCGTGCGCGCGGGCGACACGAACGTCGACTGCAGGCTGGACGCGGAGCTCGTGAGCACCGCGAGCGACACGAGGATCGCGAGCGGGCCGAGCACGGGACCGGCGAGCGCGAAGAACACGTTGTCCTGGATGTCGGGGTTGCCGAGGCCGAACTCGCCCTCGCCGACACCGGCGAACGCGATGAGCGACACCGAGATGAGCAGGTAGAGCGCCACGATGATGAGCACCGACAGAGTCGCCGCGCGCCCCGGGGTCTTCTCCGCGCCCTTCGTCTCCTCGTTCATGGTGAGCGCGACGTCCCAGCCCCAGAAGATGAAGATCGACAGCGACAGTCCGGCTGCGAGCGCGCTGAAGTCGCTGACGGCGAACGGGTTGAACCAGCTGAGCTCGATCGGCGTGGCGTCGAACGCGGAGCCGTTGGCGACGCCGATGAGCGCGGCGCCCGAGAAGATCACGAGCACGAGCACCTGGAACCCGACGAGCCAGTACTGCAGCTTCTGCGTGGTCTGCATGTCGCGGTACGAGATCATCGTCGCGCCGAGCATGAACAGCAGGCAGACGACCACGTTCACGAACGGGTTCGCGGCGATGCCCGCGATCCCGGGGTCGCCCACGATCTGCGAGATCGCGAGGAACAGGAAGTCGACCGCGACGCCGGCGAGGTTCGACAGCACGAGGATCGTCGCGGCGACCAGGCCCCATCCGGCCATCCAGCCGATCCAGGGGCCGAACGCACGCGTCGCCCACGTGAACGAGGTGCCCGAGTCGGGCATGCGGCGGTTGAGCTCGCGGTAGCCGAATGCCACGAGGAGCATCGGGACGAAGCCGAGCAGGATGATCGCCGGCACCTGCGTGCCGACCTCCGACACCGTCGGGCCGAGGGCGGCCGTGAGCGTGTAGGCGGGGGCGATGCACGAGATGGCGATCACGACCGCGCCGATGAGGCCGACCGATCCGGCGGACAGGCCCTTCTTGCTGATGCCGTGATCCGACGAGGCGACCGCTCGAGTCGCCTCGGTGAGCGGGGCCTGGGCGGGGGGTGGTTGCGTCATTGCACTGTCTTTCCGGAGTCGGTGGTGCGCGGCACCACGATCATGGGCACCGGGAGTTCGCGCAGCATCTTCGCCGCGGTGGAGCCCAGGAAGAGGTGGCGCGGCGCCGCGAGGCGGCTCGAGCCGACGAGCACGAGCTCGCCCTGATGCCAGTCGAGGGCGCGGACGGCGTCCTCGATGGAGGCGCCGGTCGCGGTCTCGACGGTCGCGTCGATCCCGTCGGGCAGCGCTCGGCGGGCCTCGTCGAGCACCTCCTCGGCGTGCACGGTGCTGGTGAGCTTCACGAGCTCGGGGTCGAGCCCGTGCGGCAGGTCGATGGGCACGAGCGAGACCAGGCGCAGCGGCGCATTCGCCGCCCGGGCGAGCTCGACGCCGGCATCCAGCAGCGCGTCGGCGCCGGGCCGGGTGCCGACGCACGCGGTGATCCGCGTGACGCCCCGGCCGGCCGGCACCTCGCGCGAGCCCGCGGGAGCGATCACGACGGGCACGTCGGACGAATGCAGCAGCTCGTTCGCGACCGACCCGATGCGGGACCGGCCGAGCAGTCCGCCGCCGGCGGCGCCGACGACGATGAGCGAGGCGCCGAACTCGTGGGCGGCCGCGACGAGGCCCTCGGCGTACGACTCGGCGTAGCGGAGGTGCAGCTTCGACGCGACATCCGCCCCCAGGTGCTTCGACGCCTCGGCGAGCCATTCGCGCGACTGCTCGCGCAGGTACCGCTCGTATCCCGCGTCGGCGGGCACGAGGCTGTTGCGCGCCTCGGAGGGCAGGATCATCACGACCTCGAGCAGCGCCTCGGCCGCGGTCGCGATGCGGTTCGCGAGCGCCAGCGCGTCGGCGCCGGCCTCGTTCGCGGTGTAGCCGACGACGATCTTCAGGTCGCTCACGCGAGCTCCTCCAGGATCTGCGAGGCGACGAGGCGGCCCATGCGGATGGCGCCGTCGACGTGCTGGTAGCCCTTGCCTGCCATGTCGGAGCAGGCGAAGCGGATCGGCCCGACGGGCGCGCGGAGGTCGGCGCCGTAGCGCGCGAGGCCGCCCATGTCGAAGCTCGCGGCGTACGCGCCGCGCGTCCACTCCTCCGAACCCCAGTCGCTCTCGTAGTACACGACCGGGTGCTTGGCCTGCTCACCGTAGTAGTGCGACATCGACTCGAGGATGCGCGCCCTGCGCTCCTCGGCCGAGAGCTGGAACACGCCATCTGCGGCCTCGTCGGCGACGAACGCGACGAGCGTGCCGCGCGGGTCGCCGTGGTTGGAGTTGTCGTACGCCTCGTGCACGAGCTCCCACGGGCTGAACGCGGTGCCCGACAGGCCCTGCTCGCGCCAGAACGGCGTCTCGTAGACGGCGTGCACCTTGATGACGAAGCCCATCGAGAGGTGCTGGTGCAGCTGGTGCTGGCGGCGCGGCAGCGGCGGCTCGTACGAGATGCGGTTCACGAGGATCGGCGGCACTGCCAGCACGATCTCGCGGCCGTGCACCTCGAGCTCGTCGGTCACGGCGACGACCGCGGCCCGCCCGGGCGCGGCATCCGCCTGCCACCGGATGGTGCGGACCGGCTGGTTCAGGCGAACGCGCTCGCCGAGCCGCTCCGCGAGCCCGATCGGCACGAGCTGGAGGCCGCCGACGACGCGGCGGTCGAGGATGAAGTCGGCGTCGACGAGGTTCGAGAACGAGCCCGCGGATGCCGCCATGAGCAGGGCCTGCAGCGCCGAGAACGCGTGCGCGGGCTTGGTGAGCATGGCGCCGGCGATGAACATGCCGATGTTCTCGCGCGCCTCCTCGTCGTCGGTCTGGGTCTCGAGCCAGTGCGCGAACGAGATCTCGTCGAGTTCCTTCGCGCGCGGGTGCGCCCACGGCTGCTCGGGGTCGATCTCGGCGACGAGCGCGTCGAGCTTCTCGATGAGCGTCAGGATCTCCTGCTCGGTCGCCGGCGGCACCGGGAAGATGTCGCCCTCGAACTTCTTGACCTCGCCGTCGGGCCCGATGTAGACGTTGACGCCCTCGCGGAAGCGCGGATAGGTCTCGAGGCCCAGCTCGTCGAGCGTCTCGATGAGGGCGTCCTGGTCGGGCGAGACCCACTGGCCGCCGACCTCGAGCATGGCGCCGTCGATGACGTCGGTGTGCAGGCGGCCGCCGACGCGGTCGCGCGCCTCGAGCACGACGACGTCGCGCCCGGCCCTGACGAGCTCGGTCGCGGCCGTGAGGCCCGCGGCGCCCGCGCCGACGATGACGACGTCGGTGTCGATCCGTTGCATGGTTCTGGTTCTTTCTGTTCAGAATTCAGGAACGGCGCGTCCGCGCCGGTTGCAGAATCCAGGAGCGCGGCGGTCGCGCCGCCCGGTCGTCGCGCACATTCACTCGCGCGGGTGCCCAGTCACGACCACCGCTCCTGAATTCTGGAACTGCGTTTGATGCGTACGCGTGAGCAGTTCCTGAATTGTGCGAAGGGGGCGGATGTCGCGACGCGAGCACGCACGTGCCAGGCGCGTCGCGACATCCGCTCGCCCGGTCAGGCCGGGATCAGGGTGTACTTCGTGTCGAGGAACTCGTGGATGCCCTCGAAGCCGCCCTCGCGGCCGATGCCCGACTGCTTGACGCCGCCGAAGGGGGCGGCCGCGTTCGAGACGAGGCCGGTGTTGAGGCCCATCATGCCGGTGTCGAGGCGGTCGATCATGCGGTGACCGCGCGCGAGGTCCTGCGTGAACACGTAGGAGATGAGGCCGTACTCGGTGGAGTTCGCGAGGCGCACCGCGTCGTCCTCGTCGGCGAACGTGGTGATGCCGAGCACCGGCCCGAAGATCTCCTCGCGGAGCAGGCGCGCGTCGGAGCCGACGTCGCCGAGCACGGTCGGGGCGTAGAACGAGCCGGTGCCGTCGATCGGCGAGCCGCCCGCGAGGACCTTCGCGCCCTTGGCGACGGCGTCCTCGACGAGCTCGTGGGTCGAGGCCACGGCGTCGTCGTCGATGAGCGGGCCGATGTTCACGCCGTCCTCGGTGCCGCGGCCGACGCGCATCGCCGAGACGCGCTCGCTGACGCGCTTGGCGAACTCGGCGGCGACCGCCTCGTGCACGATGAACCGGTTTGCCGCCGTGCATGCCTGGCCGATGTTGCGGAACTTCGCGACCATCGCGCCCTCGACCGCCTTGTCGAGGTCGGCGTCCTCGAACACGACGAACGGCGCGTTGCCGCCGAGCTCCATCGACGTGCGGAGGATGCCCTGCGCCGACTGCTCGATGAGCTTGCGGCCGACCTCGGTCGAACCCGTGAACGAGAGCTTGCGCAGGCGCGGGTCGGCGATGATCGGACCCGAGACCTTCGACGAGCTCGTGGTCGTGACGACGTTGACGACGCCCTTCGGCAGGCCGACCTCTTCCAGCAGCTGCACGAACGCGATGGTCGTGAGCGGGGTGAGTGCGGCGGGCTTCACGACGACGGTGCAGCCTGCGGCGAGCGCCGGCGCGATCTTGCGGGTCGCCATCGCGAGCGGGAAGTTCCACGGCGTGATGAAGTACGACGGACCGACGGGGCGCTGCGCGACCACGATGCGGCCCGTGCCCTCGGGATTCCAGCCGTAGCGGCCGGTGATGCGCACGGCCTCCTCGCTGAACCAGCGGAGGAACTCGCCGCCGTAGTTCACCTCGCCGCGCGCCTCGGCGAGCGGCTTGCCCATCTCGAGCGTCATGAGGAGGGCGAAGTCCTCGCGGCGCTCCATCAGCCGGTCGAAGGCGCGGCGGAGGATCTCGCCGCGCTCGCGCGGTGCGGTCGCGGCCCACGCGTCCTGCGCGGCGACGGCAGCGTCGAGGGCGCGGAGGCCGTCGGCGGGCGACGCATCGGCGATGGTCTTGATGACCTCGCCCGTGGCCGGGTCGCGGACCTCGAAGGTCTTCCCGCCCTCGGCGGCGACCCACTCGCCGCCGATGAAGAGGCCGTCGGCGACGCGGTCGAGGAGGGCGGATTCCTGCGTTGCAGTGCTGGTCATGCGTTGGTGTCCGTTCCAGTCGTGCGCGGGTCTCGCGCGATCACGGGTAGAGGCCGCGGATGCGGTGCGCCTCGGCGACGCGCTCGACGGCGAGCGCCGTGGCGGCGGTGCGGAGCGAGAGGTCGCGGGCCTCGGCGTAGCCGAGGACGTGACGCCAGGCGTTCAGCATCCGCTCCTCAAGTCTGCTCTCGACCTCGTCGGCACGCCACCAGTACGCCTGGTTGGCCTGCACCCACTCGAAGTACGAGACGATGACACCGCCCGCGTTGGCGAGGATGTCGGGGACGACGAGCACGCCGCGCTCGCGCAGGATCGCGTCGGCGGCGGGGGTCGTGGGGCCGTTGGCGCCCTCCACGATCACGCGGGCGAGCACGTCGCGCGCGTTGGACTCGTTGAGCACGCCCTCGACCGCGGCGGGCACGAGCAGGTCGACGTCCTGGGTGAGCAGGTCATCGCGGCCGAGCTCGTCCGCTTCGGCGAAGCCGATGACCGAGCCGGTGGCGCGCACGTGGTCGCTGAGCGCCTCGATGTCGAGGCCGCGGTCGTCGCGCACGGCGCCGTATTGGTCGCTCACCGCGGTGACGCGCACGCCGGCCTCGGCGAGGAACCGCGCGGCATCCGCACCGACCTTGCCGAAGCCCTGCACGGCCGCGGTCGAGCGTGACGGCTCGAACCCGGCGTGGCGGAGCGCGGCGAGCGCGATGTGCGTGACGCCGCGGCTCGTGGCCGACGCCCGGCCGAGCGAGCCGCCGAGCGAGATCGGCTTGCCGGTGACGATGCCGGGCACCGTGTAGCCGGAGTTCACCGAGTAGGTGTCCATGATCCAGGCCATGGTCTGCTCGTCGGTGCCGATGTCGGGTGCGGGGATGTCGCGCTCCGGGCCGATGATCGGCAGGATCTCGCTCGTGTAGCGGCGCGTGACGCGCTCGAGCTCGGCCATCGAGTGCTCGCGCGGGTCGATCGCGAGCCCGCCCTTCGCACCGCCGTACGGCACGTCGAGCAGGGCGCACTTCCAGGTCATCCACATCGCGAGCGCGCGGACCTCGTCGAGGTTCACGTTCGGCGCGTAGCGGAGGCCGCCCTTGGCGGGGCCGCGCGAGAAGTTGTGCTGCACGCGGTAGCCGAGGTACAGGCGGCTCTCGCCCGAGTCCATGCGCAGCGGCACGGCCACGCTGAGCTCGCGGCGCGGGGTCGCGAGCATCTGGTGGAGGCCGTCGCCGTAGCCGAGCAGGTCGACGGCCTCGGCGAGCTGCGAGCGCGCGTCGGCGAGCGGGGTGGCTTCGAGCGTGACGGATGCCGCGGCATCCGTCGGCGCCGTCACGGGGTTCATGCCTGCTTCAGCCCCTCGGCGATGACGTCGAGGCCCTCGACGAGCAGCTCGTCGCTGATCGTGAGCGGCGGGAGGAAGCGGATGACGTTGCCGTACGTGCCGCACGTGAGCACGAGCACGCCGTTGGCGTGGGCGTACGCGGCGAGCCGGCCGGTGAGCGCGGCGTCGGGCGCCCCGGTCGTCGGGTCGACGAGCTCGATCGCGACCATCGCGCCGCGGCCCCGGACGTCGCCGATGCGGGCGTCGGCGGTGCGGAGCGCGTTGAGGCGGCCGATGAGCACGGCGCCGATCTGGCGGGCACGCTCGATGAGGCCGTCCTGCTCGTACGACTCGATCGCGGCGAGCGCGGCGGCGCACGCGAGGGGGTTGCCGCCGTAGGTGCCGCCGAGGCCGCCGACGTGGGCGGAGTCCATGATGTCGGCGCGGCCGGTGACCGCCGAGAGCGGCAGTCCGCCGGCGATGCCCTTCGCGGTGACGACGAGGTCGGGCACGATGCCGTCGTGCTCGCTCGCGAACCAGGCGCCCGTGCGGCCGAAGCCGGTCTGCACCTCGTCGGCGATGAACACGACGTCGTTCTCGTTCGCCCACGTGACGAGCGCGGGGAGGAAGCCGGGTGCGGGCACGATGAAGCCGCCCTCGCCCTGAATGGGCTCGATGATGATCGCGGCGAGGTTGTTCGCGCCGATCTGCTTCTCGATCTGCGTGATCGCGCGGGCCGCGGCCTCGGCGCCCGAGAGGCCGTTGTCGCGGTAGGGGTAGCTGAGCGGCGCGCGGTACACCTCGGGCGCGAACGGGCCGAAGCCGTCCTTGTAGGGGATGTTCTTCGCCGTGAGGCCCATCGTGAGGTTCGTGCGGCCGTGGTAGGCGTGGTCGAACGCGACGACGGCCATCTTCTTCGTGTGGTGGCGGGCGATCTTGATCGCGTTCTCGACGGCCTCGGCGCCCGAGTTGAACAGGGCCGAGCGCTTCTCGTGGTCGCCGGGCGTGAGCTCGTTGAGCTTCTCGGCGACGGCGACGTAGCTGTCGTAGGGCGCGACCGTGAAGCACGTGTGGGTGAAGGCGTTCAGCTGGGCGGTGACCGCCTCGACGACGCGCGGGTTGGCGTTGCCGACGCCGGTGACGGCGATGCCCGAGCCGAGGTCGATGATCGAGTTGCCGTCGGCGTCGACGACGACGCCGCCGCCGGCCGCGACGACCGAGACGGGGATGGTGGTGCCGACGCCCTTGGCGACGGCGTGGGCCTTCCGGTCCATGAGCTCCTGCGAGCGCGGGCCGGGGATGCTGGTGACGAGGCGGCGCTCCTGCGGGAGGGCGGGACCGCCGACGGCGGTGGCCGTGGGTTCGACGAGGGTCATGGGATGCTCCGATGCGGTGACGACGGTGGCGGTGTCGGGCCATGGTAGGCAGGCCGAAACGGATGCCACCCTCTCCCCGATGTACACTCGACACCAGTGTTCTCGACGTGACGTATATCGAGGTGATCCCGTGAAGCCGACCGTGCGCACCCTGCTGGAACGCAGCGACCTCGCGCTCACCGCGCTCGTCGGCGAGTCGCACCTGCCCGATGGCGCGCTCGACGCCCCGGTGCCGTGGGTGCACAGCTCCGACCTCGATGACCCCGCCCCCTTCCTCGAGCCGGGGCAGGTGCTGCTCACGACCGGCACCCAGTTCGGCGCCGACACCGGGCACGACGACCCGGCGGTCTTCGACGCGTACGTCGCCCGGCTCGCCGGCGCCGGTCTCGCCGCGCTCGGCTTCGGCACCGAGGTGGTCCGCGCCGGCACGCCGGACCTACTCGTCGAGGCCTGCGGGCGCCACGGCGTGCCGCTGTTCGAGGTGCCGTACCGCGTGCCGTTCATCCGCATCGCCCGCACGATCGCCGACCTCAACGCCGCCGACTCGAACGCCCGGCAGGCGTGGGCCCTGCAGGCGCAGCGGGCGATCTCGCTCGCCGCGCTCCGCCCCGACGGGCTCGGCGCGACGCTCACCGAGCTGAGCAACCGCCTGGGCACCTGGGTCGGACTCGTGGACGCTGCGGGCGCGCTCGACCGCGAGGCCCCCGAGGGCGGTCTCGGCCAGCCGGCGCTCGGCGAGGTCGTCGGCGAGGCGCGTTCCATGCTGCGCCGCGGGCAGCGCGCCGGCCGCACGCTGGAGGCTGGCGCGTCGGTGGGGCGGCCGCAGCGGATGACGCTGCAGACCCTCGGCGCGGGCGGCGCCCTGCGCGGCGTGCTCGCGATCGGCGAGTCCCCCGAGCTCGACCAGGCCGGTCGCGAGGTCGTCACCTCGGTGATCGCGCTCGCCGGACTCGCGCTCGAGCAGAACCGCGACCTCGACCGCGCCCGTGGGCACCTGCGCTCGGGGCTCCTGCGTTCGATGCTCGCCGGAGACGTGCACCTCGCGAGCGAAGTCTCCGCCGAGATGTGGGGCCCGCTGCCGGCCGACCCCGTCCGGGTCGCGGTCGCCGACCTGCCCACCGAGCACATCGACCGCGTCGCCGAGTTCCTCGAGCTGCGCGTCGACGAGCGCGGCGGGCGGCTGTTCTTCGGCCGCGACGGCGAATCCATGACGCTCGTCATGCAGGACTCCGACAGCGGCGTGGCCGACGAGCTCGCGGTCGAGTTCGACGTGCCCGTCGGGGTCTCCGACGCGGCATCCGTCGCCCGACTCGCCGAGCTGCACGAGCAGGCGCTGCGCGCGCTCGAACGGGCACGTGAGACCGGGCCGGGCGTCACGATGTTCGACGACATCAGCCGTCAGGGCGTGCTCGCCTTCCTCGCCCGGACCGACGCGCGCGCCGTCGCCCGGGCCACGCTCGCCCCGCTCATCGAGCACGACGCGGAGAGCGGTACGGCGCTGCTCGAGACCACGCGCGCCTGGCTGTCGAACGGCGGCCAGTTCGACGCGACCGCGCAGGAGCTGGGCGTGCACCGTCACACCGTGCGCAGTCGCATCGCGCTCGCCGAGAAACTGCTCGGTCGCGACCTGTCGGGCTTCCACGCACGCGCCGACCTCTGGGCGGCCCTGCTCGCGACCGACTGACCCGCGCCCCCTTCCGGGCCTCCGGACGTCGGCGTACGGTGGAACGAGGACGGTTCTCGCGACAGAGGGAGGGTTCCCGATGCAGGCGACGGTCGGAGATCGACTGGTCATCCACGGCAAGCAGGTCGGCAGCGCCGAACGGCACGGCGAGGTGCTCGAGGTGCGCGGCGCCGACGGCGGCCCGCCGTACATGGTGCGCTTCGACGACGGCCACGAGGCGCTCCTCTACCCCGGCAGCGACTGCGAGATCGAGCACGCGCACCGGCACGCCGCGCACTGAACGGCGGCCGCCGTGGCAGACACGCCGCGGCTCCGTGACGCCCGTAGCGCAATCCGGCGAGGGTGACGGAGCCGCACGCTAGCGTGGAACGCATGCTCTTCCACTCGTACGTGGCGATCGGCGACAGCTTCACCGAGGGCGTGGGCGATGTGCTGCCCGACGGCTCGGTGCGGGGCTGGGCCGACTTCGTCGCGCTCGGGATGGCGAAGGAGGCCGCGCCCCAGCCGGTGCGGTACGCGAACCTCGCGATCCGCGGCCGCAAGCTGGGCCCCATCGTCGACGAGCAGCTCGAGGCGGCCATCGCGCTGAAGCCCGAGGTGATCAGCTTCAACGGCGGCGGCAACGACATGCTCCGCCCCCGCATGCCCGAGGAGCTCGTGGCGCAGCGGTTCCGGCAGGCGGTGCACCGCATCCGCGATGAGGGCATCCACGTGCTCATGCTGAGCGGCGCGAATCCGACCGACCATCTCCCCCTCGGGCGCGTGTTCGACGCGCGCGGCGCGCGCCTGACGACGGCGCTCTACGACCTCGCGTCGCTCGACGGCGTGACGTTCGTCGACAACTTCGCCGACCGGGGGCTCCGCGACATCCGCTACTGGTCGTCCGACAAGCTGCACCTCAATTCGCTCGGGCACGCGCGGGTCGCTTCGAACGTGCTCACCGCGCTCGGCGTGCCCGTGCCCGAGGAGTGGGGCGTCGCCGAGGTCGCCGCCGCACCCCCCGGCCCGCGCAGCCGCAACACCGCGGTGTACTACCGCGAGTACGTGCTGCCGTGGATCGGCCGCCGCCTCACCGGCCGCTCGTCGGGCGACGGACGCGCGGCGAAGCGCGCCGTCCTCGAGCCGGTCGCGCTCGACGCGTAGGCACCCGGCGGTCGAGCAGCGGCGAAGCCGCGTATCGCGACCCGGCGGCGGGGTCTCGATACGGCGCGACGCGTCCTACTCGACCAGCCTCGACCAGCAGAGGGCGGCTCAGCCGGCGCGCACGCCCTCGACGAACGCACGCGTGCGGCGGGCGAGCCCGTCGATGCGCGCCCACACGTGCGAGCCCGTGCGCACCTCGGCGGGGGCGAGCGGGGCGTGCAGGCGCACGTTCTCCTGGCACGACAGGTCGCTGCAGAGGTAGGTCCCGACCGTGTTGCCGTTGCGTCCGGCCTCGCCGGCGCGGCGCGCGGAGAACATCGTGACCTGGTTGGCGGGCTGCTGGGTGTGGCACAGGTTGCACATGCCGGCGCGGAACCGCGACGAGGGCGGGTCGGCTGCGCGCAGCACGATCCCGACGGGCTCGTCGTCGATGATCGTGACGAGGTAGCCGCGGCGGCTCGCCCTCCGGTCGCGCCATGCGAGCGCGTCGACGTGCTCCCAGTCGACCAGCAGGTACTCGAGCGGCAGTTCGAGCTCCTCGAGCTCTCGATCGGTCGCGTTCACGAACGACGACCGGAGCTCGTCCTCGCTGAGCGGACGCATTCCGACCCCCTTCGACCCGAACCAGTGTAGGCGGGTCTCCGGATGTCGCCTGCCGCGCGACGGCGCCGTCGGCCCGCCCTCAGCCCAGCTCCGGCCGCGGGCGGTCGTCGTGGCGCGGGCACCAGCCGGCCGGGGTCCGGTCGTACGCGTGCGCGGGCCCGTCGGCGACCAGCCGGGCGAGCGCGTCCACGAACCGGTCGACGTCGTCGGCCGACGAGCCCGCGCCGACGCTCGCCCGCAGGCCGTTCGCGCGCGCGGCCAGGCGGTCGAAGAAGGGGTGCGCGCAGAAGCGCCCGGCCCTGACGGAGATGCCGTGCTCGGCGGCGAGCGCCGCGGCGACGAGGCCGACCGAACCTCGCTCGAGCTCGATCGTCGCGATGCCGAGCCGGTCGTCGACGTCGGCGAACCCGCGGAGCACGCGGACGCCGGGGATGCCGGCGAGCCCCGCGTGGAGCCGCTCGGTGAGCGCCGTCTCGTGCGACCGGCGCGCGTCGTCACCGAGCCGCTCGAGTTCGCCGAGCGCGCTCGCGATCGCCGAGATGCCGATCACGTTCGGGGTCCCCGCCTCGTGCCGCTCCGGGCCGGTCCTCCACACGGACGCTGCCAGCCCGACGGACTCGACGGCGCCGCCGCCCGCGAGGTGCGCGGGCGCGGCGTCGAGCCAGTCGGCGCGTCCGACGAGCGCACCCGCCCCGAAGGGGGCGTACGCCTTGTGCCCCGAGAACGCGACGTAGTCGATGCCGGAGGCCGCGAGGTCGACGCGCCGGTGCGGCAGCAGCTGCGCGGCATCCACCGCCAGCCGGGCGCCGTGCTCGTGCGCGAGCGATGCGAGCACGTCGATCGGCAGCACCTCGCCCGTGAGGTTGGACGCGCCCGTGACCGAGAGCAGCGCGGCGGGGCGTGGGCGCAGCTCGGCGGCGAGCGAATCGATCGTCGCCGAGAGGGTGGGCTGCGCGAGGACGACGCGGCGCCCGCGCCGTTCCCACGGGAGCAGGTTGGCGTGGTGCTCGATGTCGAGCACCACGGTGTCGCCGGGCACGGCGGAGGCGAGCAGATTGAGCGCGTCGGTCGTGTTGCGCGTGAACACGACGTGATCGTCGATCCGGGCGCCGACGTGGCGGGCGACGGCGACGCGCGCGTCCTCGACGAGCGCGGTCGACGCCTGCGAGAGGTACCCGGTGCCCCGGTGCACGCTCGCGTAGTACGGCAGCACGCGTTCGACGTGCACGGCGACGACCGCGAGCGCGGGGGCGGATGCCGCGATGTCGAGGTTCACGTGGCGTACCCTGCCGCCGCCCAGGACCGGCACCTCGAGGCCGGCGTCGGCGAGCGGCGCGAGCACCGAGTGCGGTGCGTCCGTGCGGGTGATCGACATGCCAGCTCCCTCCGGTGCGCCGACGGTGCGCCCGAGGCTACGGATGCCGCCGGCCGGCCCTCAAGCACGTGCCGTCACGTCGCGACACCGCACGACATGCGGCGCAACACGCGGCGGCCGGGGTCGACCGGGCGCAAGCCTCATCGCGGGGGCCCGCGGCGGACGTACCATGAGAGCACCACCGCGCCGATCGGCGCGCGACCCCGACCGAGGAGCACCTCACGACGTGACGACGACCGAGCCCGCCGAGACCCGCCGCGACCGCATGCCGAAGACCGGCGACGCCTTCCGCCGCCGTCGTCCCGACCCGGACCCCGGGCTGCGGCTGAGCGACGTGCCCGAGCTCGTCCTCGTCTCCCCCGACGCGACGCACTCGCGGTTCGATCGCGACGACATCGTGGTGCGCAAGGGGCAGTATGCGCTCCGGAACGGGCACGTCACCCCGCAGGAGTCGATGGTCGAGGACCTCTGCGCCGTGGCATCCGCGCTCGACGACGTGGGCATCGACTACCTGCTGGTGCGCCGCGACGGCGGCCGCGCGGTGATCGCGGTCGACCGGGCCGAGCGCAAGGCGGTCGTGCGTGCCCTCGTCGCCGCGTTCGCCGACGAGCCGTTCTATTCGGCGACGCTCGTGCCCGAGCGGGTGGCGGGCGACCGGCACGTGCTCGTCGCCGACGGCGCGCTGTCGACGCATCGCAAGCCGAAGGCGGTGCGGCTGTACCGGCCGCGCGTCGAGCCCGTGGGCCGGCTGCGTTACGGCGCCGAGTCCGCGGTGCAGCTCGAGTTCTGGCGGTTCGGCGAGGACGTCATCGAGGCGCCGCGGGAGAACGCCCTCATGCGCCGCACGCTCCCCCGCGCCGAGGCCGTCGAGGAGACGGTGCACCTGCACGGCCGCGACTGGCGCACGCTCGAGCACATGTGGTCGCCGCTCGCGAGCGACATCGACTTCGAGATCGACATGGTGTTCTCGTGGGTCGACGGCTCCGATGTCGAGTTCCTGCGCGAGCGAGCACGTCGCATGCAGACGTACGTGGTCGGCGAGGGCGACGACTCCGAGGCGCGCTACCGGCAGATCGACGAGCTGAAGTACGCGCTGCGCTCGGTGTACCTGTTCGCCCCGTGGGTGCGCCGGATCTTCGTCTGCACCGATTCGCGCCCGCCGGCGTGGCTCGCGAAGCATCCGAAGGTGACCATCGTGCGCGCCGAGGAGATGTTCGCCGACACGTCGGTGCTGCCCACCTACAATTCGCACGCGGTCGAGAGCCAACTGCACCGCATCCCGGGCATCGCCGAGCACTTCCTCTACTCGAACGACGACATGTTCTTCGGGCGGCCGCTCTCGCCCGACCTGTTCTTCTCGCCGGGCGGCATCACGAAGTTCGTCGAGGCGGGCACCCGCATCGGCCTGGGCGAGTCCGACCCGAGCCGCTCGGGCTTCGAGAACGCCGCGCGCGTGAACCGTCGCCTGCTGCACGACCGCTACGGCAAGGTCACCACGCGCCATCTCGAGCACTGCGCCGCCCCGCTGCGTCGATCCGTCATGGCCGAGCTCGAGCGGGAGTTCCCGGAGGAGTTCCGCCGCACGGCGGCGAGCCGGTTCCGTTCGGCGACCGACATCTCGGTGACCAACTCGCTGTACCACTACTACGCGCTGCTCACCGGGCGCGCGGTCGTGCAGACCGACGCGAACGTGAAGTACGTCGAGACCACGCTGAGGCGCGCGCTGCCCGCGATGAGGCGCCTGCTGAAGCGCCGCGACGTCGACATGTTCTGCCTCAACGACGGCAGCTTCCCCGAGATCTCGGTCGAGGAGCGCACCGAGGCGGTCATCGACTTCCTCGAGCGGTACTTCCCGTTCCCCGCACCGTGGGAGAAGGGCGCGACGGATGCCGCGGGCGCGGTCTTCGCGGCCGACGGCTCGCCGCGCGCAGCCCAGGCCGACGACCCGGCCGCCTGACTCCGCGCTACGCGAGCACCGTGAACGTCTCGGCGTGCGGCGGCTCGGCCGGCACGGGCGCCGGCGCCGCGGCATCCGCGATCTCGACGCCGGCCGTGGCGAGGCGGCGGCGGGTCTCGTCGGCGTCGATCCAGTCGAGCGCGGGTGTCTCGCCGAGCGGCACGACCGAGTGGAGCACCGTGCCCGGATACACGTGCACGAGGTTGAAGGCGCGGGCGCCGTCGCGGCCGCGCGTACCGCCGACGGGCACGTTGAGGTCCTGCGTGTAGCAGCTGGCCGACGCGACCGACACGGGCACGCCTGCGAACGTGGCGGTCGACGAGTAGTGCAGGTGCCCGCCGATGATCGAGCGGATGTCGCTGCCTGCGACGACCTCGGCGAGCGCCCCCTGCTCGCGCAGCTCGACCGAGACGGCGAGATCGAGCACGCTCGGGACGGGCGGGTGGTGCATCGCGAGGATCGTGCCGTCGGGCGCGGGAATCGAGAGCTCCTCGGCGAGCCAGTCGAGCTGGTCGCCCGAGAGCTCGCCGTGGTGGCGGCCGGGCACGGTCGTGTCGAGCGTGATCACCCGGAGCCCGTTCACGTCGTCGACCCGGTCGACGGGACGCTGGCCGCCGGCGACGTCGCCGAGGAGTCCGCGCCGGAACGCGTCGCGGTCGTCGTGGTTGCCCATGACCCAGATGACCCGCGCTCCGATCCGGGCCGCGGCGGGCTCGACGATGCGCCGCAGCAGGTCGTACGCCTCCGATTCGCCGCGGTCGGCGAGGTCCCCGGTGAAGACGATCGCGTCGGGCCTGCCGCCGGACGCCTCGAACTGCTCGAACAGCTCGCGCAGGTGGCGGTCGGCGTCGACCCGGTCGTAGAGCCGCCGCCCTCCGCCCAGCAGGTGCGTGTCGCTGATGTGCAGGAGGAAGTGGGACGGGCGCGGGTACTCGGCCCTGCGGGTGCTCACGTTGACTCCGTCTCGTCGCCGATCGTCCGGGTCGGTTCGAAGCTAGCGCAGCACGTCGAGCCGAACGATCAGTGAATGCGGAGTGTGACGAACCTGAACACCGGCCCGCGCACGACGTCGAGCGGATGTCAAGGGCCTGACGAGCCGGCGTGACCGGGCGCACACTCGAGGCGAGGTGTCGTCACCTCCGGCAGGCCCGGCGGCGCGCCGAAGACCGTTCCCGTCCCCCGGGAGCTCGCGCCGCCGGCCTGCCGCACTCCTCGCGAGGGATCAGTCCTTGTCCTTGTCCGGCCGGTTGGCCGCGCCGGGCGAGTCGCCGGAGTTGCCGGGCGCATCGTCCTCGGGCTCCGTGGTCGGCTCGGCGGGGACCGTGGTCGGCTCCGGGTCGATCGACGGGTCGGTCGCGCCCGGCGCCACGGGCGCCGGCGTCGGCGTGGGGGTCGGGGTCGGTGTCGAGGTCGGCGTCGGGACGGGCGAGGACGGAGCGGGCGTCGGCATCGTGTACCCGGAGCCGGGACCGGGGCGGTCGCCGACCTCGGCGGCCTCGTCGTCGACGCCGGCGACGGACGTGGACGACGCGATCATCGCGGCGGCGCCGCCCAGCGCGATCGCCGACACGAGCAGCGCCCCGCCGATGAGCACCGGCATTCGGTGCGCCGACAGCCACGGCACCACGGGGCCGGCCCTGAACGCGGCGAGCGCCGTGCCGGCCCGATCGCGCGCGGGCGCGACCCGTGCCGTGAGCGGAGCCCACACGCGCTCACGACCCAGGGCGAGCACGGCGAGGGCGACGGCGGCGACACGCTCGACGGGTCCGCGGGGTCCCTCAGGGGGCGCCGCGTGGCGGCCGCGCCGCGCACCCGCCGATCCCCGGGGCCGTTCCATTCCGTCGTCCAACATGTCTCTCACCTGCGATTGCCGGAGTGCAGCCTACCCGTCGGGACCTGAACACGCCGCCCAACGGGGGACACCGGTCGGGGCTTGACTTGCGGCGGGCCCTTCGGCCCGGGCTGCGGCATCCGCTCGCCCGTAGCGTCGAGAAGACCCGGGGAGGTGGCGGCATGCGTCCGATCGAGGTGGAGGACCTGCGGAAGGCGTACGGCGACGTGCAGGCCGTGGACGGCGTCTCGTTCGGCATCGAGCGCGGCGAGGTGTTCGCCCTGCTCGGCCCGAACGGGGCCGGGAAGACGACCGTCGTCGAGATCATCGAGGGCCATCGCTCGGCCGACTCCGGCACCGTGCGCGTGCTCGGGCACGATCCGGCACGGCGCGAACGCGCGCTCCGCGAGCGCATCGGCATCGTGCTGCAGGAGGCGGGCTTCGACGAGGACGCCACGGTCGCCGAGCTCGTGCGCCTGCACCGCGGGCTCTACCCGCGACGGCTCGAGGCGGACGCCGTGATCGACCTCGTCGGGCTCGCCGAGAAGCGCTCGGCGCGCGTGCGCACGCTCTCCGGCGGGCAGCGGCGGCGCCTCGACCTCGCGCTCGGGCTCGTCGGCGCACCCGAGGTGCTGTTCCTCGACGAGCCGACGGTCGGCTTCGACCCCGAGGCCAGGCGCCGGGCGTGGTCGATCGTGCGCGACCTGCGCGACGCCGGCACGACCGTGCTGCTCACCACGCACTACCTCGACGAGGCGCAGCACCTCGCCGACCGGGTCGCCGTCGTCGTCGCGGGCCGCCTCGTCGCGTTGGGTACGCCCGCCGAGCTCGCCTCGCGTGGGCGGTCGACCGTCGTCGCATTCCGGCTGGGGGCGACGGATGCCGCGGTGCCCGCGTCCGCCGCGACACCCGACGGCGCGCCTCCCGGCCTCACCGCCGCGCTCGGCGCATCCGCCCGGCTCGAACCCGACGGCACCGGATGGCGCGTCGCCACCGACGACGCCACGGCGACGCTGCACTCGCTCACGACCTGGTCGCTCGAACGGCACGTCGAGCTCGACGCGCTCGAGGTGCGCCGCCCGACGCTCGAGGACGCCTACCTCGAGCTGGTCGGCGAGCGCGCCGTGCACGCGGGGGCCGATGAGGCGGTGACGGCGTGAGCGGCCCGGCTGCGGCATCCGTCGCCCCCGCCCCGCCAGGAGCGGTCGACGCCGGCCGGCCGGCCGCGGCCGGCATGCTCGCGCGCCGCACCGTGCACGTGCTGCGCTCGCTGTGGCGGGCGCGCATCGCGTTCGTCTTCACGTTCGGCCTGCCGCTGGTGTGGCTGGTGCTCATCGGCATCGTCGCCGGCAACGAGGTCGTCGACCCGACGACCGGGCTGCGGGTCATGCAGTTCGCCGCTCCGACGGCGATCGCGATGGGCTGCCTGTTCGCGACGCTGCCCTCGATCGCGATCGGCGTCGCCGAGGATCGCGAGAAGCTCGTGCTGAAGCGGCTGCGCGGCACCCCGCTGCCCGGCTGGGCCTACGTCACCGCCCAGGTGCTCGCCGTCACCCTGCTCGGAGCCGCCGCCGTCGCCGTCGTGCTCGGCGTCGCGATGATCGCGTACGACGTGGTGATCCCCGACGGGGCGGCGCTGCCGCTCGTCGTCACGATCCTCATCGCGCTCGCCTCGTTCAGCGCGCTCGGCATCGCGATCGCGTCGCTGCTGCCGTCCGCGCGCGCGACGGAGTCCGTCACGATCGGCGCGGCCGTGGTGCTCGCGTTCGTCTCGGGCATCTTCGTGATCGGCACCCTGCCCGCGTGGATCGACACGATCGCGTGGTTCGGGCCGCTGAAGCCGTTCGTCGTGAGCCTGCAGGAGCTGTTCGACCCGTACGACGACCTGCCGCCGTGGAATCTCCGCAACCTCGCGATCGTCGCGGCGTGGGGCGTCGGCGGCGCGATCGTCGCGGCGGTCGCGTTCCGGTGGGAACCGCGGTTCGGTCGCGGGCCGCACGGCGGTCGCGGTCGGGTCGACCGGCCGGTGCGAGCGGATGCCGCGGCGGGGGCGCCGCCCGCGGCACCCGTCACCCGCGTCGAGGCGCGCCCCAGCACGGTCGCATCGCGCGTGCTCGGCCAGGTCGCCGCAGCCCTGCGCTCGACCGTCCGCCGGCCTGGGGACCTGTTCTTCGCCGTCGCGATCCCCGTCGGGCTCATGTGGCTGCTCGTGACCCTGCAGGAGAACGGGGAGCGCGACGGCATCCCGATCGTCACGTCGACGGCCGCGGCGATGTGCGCATGGGGCGTCGCGGTCGTCGCGTTCATGAACACGGCCGACTGGGTATCGCGCGCTGCCGAGCGCGGTCAGCTCAAGCGCCTGCGCGGCACGCCGCTGTCGACCGGCGAGCTCGGCGCGGGTCGCGGGGTCGCGACCGTGCTGGTGAGCTGGGCGATCGCCACAGCACTGCTGCTGCTCGGCCTGCTCGCGTTCGGGCTGCGCACCACCGCCGGGGGCCTGGCGCTCGGCGCGGTCGTGCTCGTGCTCGCCGTGGTGTCGCTCGCCGCGTGCGGCCTGCTGCTCGCGACGGCGCTGCCCGACAACCGCGCCGCGGGCGCTGCCGCGCTCATGATGCTCTTCGTGGTCGCGTTCCTCTCCGACGTGTTCCTCGTGGGAGGTCCGGACTGGATGAGCCGGATCGGCGCGGCGTTCCCGCTGTCGCACCTGCGCATCGCGCTGCTCGAGGCGTGGCGGCCTGACGGGCCGCTCGTGGCGTGGACATCGATCGGGGTGCTCGCGCTGTGGGCCGTGGGCGCATCGGTCGCCGTATGGCTGCTCGTGCGCTCGCGCGCGCGCAGCGACTCGGGTCGCTGACGGGTCGATCGCGGGCTCCGGCGGGATCCCGCGGCTCAGGCGACCGACGAGGTCGACGACGCAGCCGATCCGGCTGCGACCAAATCCGCGGTCGCGGGGACCACGAGCACCGGGCCGGCGAGGTTCATGAGCAGGTCGGAGTTCGTGCGGCCGAGCGGCAGGAACCCCCGCTGGGCTCCGCGGCGGCCGGTGACGGTCAGCACCGCCCTCCGCGAGACGCCGATGAGCGCGCCCGACGGGGGGTCGGCGGTGCTGCGCACCTCGATGGGGAGGTCGGGGTGCACGGCCGCGGCGAGCGACGCGGCCCGCTCGGCCGGCGCGGGGCGCTCGTCGTCGCCGTCCGCGTGCACGATCACGAGGGTCTCGCCGAGGCGCTTGGCCTCGCGAGCCGCGAACCGGACGGCGTCGTCGCTGTCGGTGCCCTCCGCGGCCCCGACGGCCACGCCGGAGCGCCCGCGCCACGAGGTCACGGGAACGACCACGGTCGGCGTCGCCGACACGGCGGCGAGCTGCAGGCTCCGCGAGCCGAGCGCGTGTCCGTGGAAGTAGCCCACCTTGTGGGTGCCTACGGCGACCAGGCCGGCGCCGCGCGCCGCCTCCGCGAGGGCGAGCATGGGGCTGCCGACGACGACGGTCGAGGATGCGCGCACAGTCGGCACGAGACCGCGCACGAACTCCATCTCGCGCTCCGCGCCGCGCTCAGCGGCGCCCTTCAACTCGGCCAGCGCGGACCCGCCCACCGAACCCCACCCGTCGTCGACGACCGTCGCGAGCACGAGGTCGTCGCCGGTGCTGCGCGCACGATCGATCGCCCAAGTGAGGGCCGCTCGACTCGCCACGCTTCCATCGGCCCCGACCACGATCGTCATGCGACCAGCATCCGGCATCGCTCCCTGGGCGACCGGGGCCTTTGGTCCCGCAACGCCGCCGGAACGCGGGAAAGCGGGTGCTACAGTGGCGCCAAACCGCCGGGATGGGGGTGGGAACGTCGGAGTCATCGCCGCTGTCGTTTCCTGAAGGTCCGCGAGTGGAGCTCGACCGGGCGCTCAGGGACCTTGTCGAGCGCGCCGACGAGGTCATGCGCACGCAGGGCCGCCTCCGGGCGCTGCTCACGGCCACGCAGGCGGTCGTCGAGCAGATCGAGCTCTCCGAGGTGCTGCGCCGCATCGTCGAGGCCGCGGTCCAGCTCGTCGACGCCCAGTACGGGGCGCTCGGCGTGCTCGCCCCGCAGGGCGGCCTCGAGGAGTTCATCCACGTCGGCATGCCCGACGACGCCGTGCACCGGATCGGCCACCTCCCCGACGGTCGCGGCCTCCTCGGGGCGCTGATCGACCACCCCGATCCGATCCGCCTGCACGACATCGGCGAGGACGCCCGGTCCGTGGGTTTTCCAGCCGACCACCCGCCCATGCACAGCTTCCTCGGCGTGCCCGTCCGCGTGCGCAACGAGGTCTTCGGCAACCTGTACCTCACCAATCGCGCCGACGGCGACTTCTCCGAGGAGGACGTCGAGCTGATCTCCGCGCTCGCGGCCGCCGCGGGCGTCGCGATCGACAACGCACGCCGCTTCGCCGAGGCGCGGATGCGCGAGGCGTGGGCGGCGGCATCCGCCCAGGTCACCGCTGCGCTGCTCACCTCGTCGAGCGACGACGCCGCGGCCCTCATCGCCGACGAGCTCGCCTCGCGCGGCGCCGCCGACCGCGTCGCGATCGTCGTGCCCGGAGCTGAACCCGGCTCGGTGCGCGTGCTCGAGGCGCGCGGCGTCGACTGCGACGACCTCTCCGGCACCGAGCTCGAGGCGGGCCGCACGCTCGCCGCCGCCACCCTCGAGGGCGGTGAGACGCGGGCGACGCCCGGCCTCCGGACCGACCAGTCCGACGAGGCGCTCGCGCTCCACTCGGAGGACCATGCCGGGCCCGTCCTGTTCGTCGCGCTGCGGAGGGCCGGCTCTCCCGCCGCGGTCATCGCCGCCGGTCGCAAGCCCGGTTCGGCGCACTTCACGCCCGCCGAGATGCGGATCGCGGAGGACCTCGCGGAGCGCGTCTCGCTCGCGCACGAACTCGCCGAGGCGCGCGAGGCGCAGCAGCGCTCGCTGCTGCTCGAGGACCGCGCCCGCATCGCCCGCGACCTGCACGACCACGTCGTGCAACAGCTGTACGGCGCGGGGCTCGACCTGCAGGCGGTCGCCTCGCTGAGCCCGAGCGCCACGGCGGAGCGCATCGAGTCGGCCGTGGCGACGCTCGACGAGTCGATCGCCCAGATCCGCACGATCGTGTTCGCGCTCACGCCCCGTGCGGACGGTGCGCCGACGCTGCGGCACCGCGTGCTCGACCTCGCGGGCGCCGCGTCGCGCCACCTGCGGCAGCCCGTGTCGGTGTCGTTCAGCGGACCGGTCGACATGATCTCCGAGGGACGCCTGGCCGACGAGCTCACGGCGTCGGTGCGCGAGCTGCTCTCGAACGCGGTGAAGCACGCCGACGCGCACGCCGTCGGCCTGACCATCGCGGCATCCGACGGCATGCTCGCGGCCGAGGTCGTCGACGACGGCCGGGGCATCGGCAGTCCGGTGCGGCGCAGCGGCCTCGAGAACCTGCGCACGCGCGCCGAACGGCTCGGCGGCGCATTCGAGATCGACAGCAGCCCGCGCGGCACGCGAGCACGGTGGACCGTGCCCGCCGAGCGCGTGGGCTCGAGCCGCTAGGGAGTGGAACCGAAGTGACCCGTGTCTTCCTCGTCGACGACCACGAGATCGTGCGCCGCGGCGTCGCCGAACTGCTCGAGCGCGAACCCGACCTGGTGGTCGTCGGCGAGGCCGACACCGTCGCGCACGCGCTCCCCCGTATCGCGGCGACCTCGCCCGACGTCGCGCTGCTCGACATGCGGCTGCCCGACGGTGACGGCATCGACCTGTGCCGTGAGATCCGCTCGCGGCATCCCGAGATCGCGTGCCTCATCCTCACCGCCTACGACGACGATGCGGCGGCGATGTCGGCCGTGCTCGCGGGCGCCGCCGGGTACGTACTGAAGAACGTGCGCGGGTCGACGATCGTCGATGACGTGCGCGCGGTCGCCGCGGGGAGGTCGCTCATCGACGCGAAGCTCACGGCCCGCGTGTCGCAGCAGGCGCAGCGCGAGGACCACGACGACCCGCGGTTCGCGGCCCTCAACCTGCGGGAGCGCCAGGTGCTCGCGCTCATCGCCGACGGCCTGACGAACCGGCAGATCGGCGAGCAGCTCGGGCTCGCCGAGAAGACCGTGAAGAACTACGTCTCGGGGCTGCTGTCGAAGCTCGGCTTCGAGCGCCGCACCCAGGCCGCGATCTACCAGATGGAGCGCCGCACGCACGAGGCGTGATCGCCCGCGTCGGTGGGCGGCGGTAGCGTGCCCGCATGGTGACGGATGCCACGGCCTGCACCGCGGTCGACGACGTCGGCGCGTGCACGGCTCCCGCCGAGCCGGGCGCGCCGCTGTCGCTGTGCATCACGCACCTGCTGGCCGCGCACGACTGGGTCGCACGTGACGAGGGCGTGACCGACGTGCTGCCCGGCGCCTGCCTCGTGTGCGGCTCGCGCGTCGGCGTCCGATACCCGTCGGGCTGGGTGTGTGCGGTGTGCGAGTGGCGGCTCGGCGACGTGCCCGACGTCGACGTGCTGCCTCCGCGGGTCGACGTCGTCTACTACGTGCGGTGGCGCGAGCGGGTCAAGATCGGCACGTCGTCGAACCCGCGGCAGCGCCTCGCGGTGATCCCCCACGACGAGGTGCTCGCGTTCGAGCGCGGCGGGCGCACGCTCGAGCAGCGTCGGCACGCCGAGTTCGCCGGCTCCCGGTGGCCGGGCACGGAGTGGTTCCGCCTCGACGACGCGCTCGTGCGGCACATCGCCGAGGTCGCCGCGGGAGCGGAGGATCCGTGGGAGCGCTTCGAGCGCTGGCGCAGCGAGGAACTCGCCCCTCGCGCGTGACCATGGCCGGATGCGCGCGCGTCCGCCGTCCGGGGTCGGCGGCGCGGCCGTCAGCTGTTCTTGTGCCGCGGCTTGCGGAACGGCTTGTCGTCCTGCGGTTCGCGATCCCCGCGCTCGTCGTCACGCGGCCGCCGGTACGGACGGTCGCCGTCGCGCGGGCGGCGCTTCGGTCCGGTGTCGGGGCGCAGCTCGATGAGCCGCCCCGAGATGCGCGTGCCCGACAGCCGGTCGAACACGTCGGCGGGCAGGTCGGCCGGCAGCTCGACGAGCGAGAAGTCGGGGCGGATCTGGATCGCGCCGAAGTCGTCGCGCTGCAGCCCGCCCTCGTTCGCGAGCGCGCCCACGATCTGGCGCGGCTCGACGCGCTGCCGCTTGCCGACGGCGATGCGGTACGTGGTCATCGGCTTCCCGCCCGGGCGCTGGCGGCGCTCGGGCCGGTCGCCCCGCTCGCGGCGGTCGTCTCGGTCGAAGCGGTCCCGGCCACCGCGGTCGCGGTCGAACCGCTCGCGCTGCGGTCGTTCGGGCTCGGGCTCGAGCAGCAGCGGCGCGTCGCCCTGGGCGACGACGGCGAGGGCGGCCGCGACATCCGCCTCGGGCACGTCGTGGTTGCGCACGTAGTGGGCGATGATGTCGCGGAACCCGTCCATGCGCTCGGCCTGCCCGAGCGCCGCCGTGATGCGGTCGTCGAACCGTGCGAGGCGGGTCTCGTTGACCTCGTCGACGCTCGGCAGCTGCATCTGCGTGATCGGCTGCTTCGTCGCCTTCTCGATGCGGGCGAGGAGGCCGCGCTCGCGGGGCGTGACGAAGCTGATCGCGTCGCCCGTGCGTCCGGCGCGGCCGGTGCGGCCGATGCGGTGCACGTACGGCTCGCTGTCGGTGGGGATGTCGAAGTTCACGACGTGGCTGATGCGCTCGACGTCGAGGCCGCGCGCCGCGACATCCGTCGCCACCAGGATGTCGAGCTTGCCCGACTTCAGCTGGTTCACCGTGCGCTCGCGCTGCGCCTGCGCGATGTCGCCGTTGATCGCCGCGGCCTCGTAGCCGCGCGCGCGGAGCTTCTCGGCGAGGGTCTCGGTCTCGTTCTTCGTGCGGACGAAGACGATCATGCCCTCGAAGTTCTCGACCTCGAGGATGCGGGTCAGGGCGTCGACCTTCTGCGCGTACGAGACGACGAGGTAGCGCTGCGCGATGTTGGCCGAGGTCTGGGTCTTGGTCTTGACCGTGATCTCTTCGGGGTCGTGCAGGTACTGCTGCGACATCCGCCGGATCGTCGCCGGCATGGTCGCGGAGAACAGCGCGACCTGCTTGTCGTCGGGGGTGTCGGCGAGGATCGTCTCGACGTCCTCCGCGAAGCCCATCTTCAGCATCTCGTCGGCCTCGTCGAGCACGAGGTACTTGAGCTCGGAGAGGTCGAGCGTGCCCTTGTCGAGGTGGTCCATGATGCGACCGGGCGTGCCGACGATGATGTGCACGCCGCGGCGCAGCGCCGAGAGCTGCACGCCGTAGCCCTGCCCGCCGTAGACGGGAAGGATGTGCACGTTCCTGAGGTGCGCCGCGTACCGCTCGAACGCCTCGCAGACCTGCAGGGCGAGCTCACGGGTCGGGGCCAGCACGAGCGCCTGGGGCGTCTTCTGCGACACGTCGAGGCGCGCGAGGATCGGCAGCGCGAACGCGGCGGTCTTGCCGGTGCCGGTCTGGGCGAGGCCGACGACGTCGCGGCCGGCGAGCAGGGTCGGGATGGTCGCCGCCTGGATCGCCGACGGCGTCTCGTAGCCCACGTCGTCGAGCGCCTTGAGCACTGCGCCGTCGAGCCCGAGGTCTGAGAAGGTGATCGCGGCGGGCTCCTCGGGAGCCGCGGCCTCGACGGGGGAATCCACGGAAGTCACGCTTCAGGGTAGTCCGTGCGCCTGAACGGCGCCCGGGTGCCGTGCTCCCGGTGTGCCGAGCGTCCCAGCGTCCCGGGCGGGCGAGGGGGCGTCCCGGGCGGGCGAGGGGCGCCCAGTGTGGGGCATCCGTCGCCATACCGCAAGGGGGTCGCAGCGGAGGGCCGGGCACGGAAGGGTGGGAGGCTTCTGACGAGTGAAGGAGGAACGACATGCTGACTCTCACCGATACGGCGAGCACCGTCGTGAAGGAGATCGTCGACCGCAGCGGTGCCCCTGACGGGGCCGGCCTTCGCATCGACAGCGAGGACGCGACGGGAACCGAGTTCGGCGTCGCGATCGCGCCGGCGCCGGAGGAGCGCGACGCGGTGGTCGAGCAGGCGGGCGCACGCGTCTACCTCGCCGAGAACGCCGCGAAGGCGCTCGACGACAAGACCCTGGACGCCCATGTGGGCGAGGACGGGCGCGTGGCGTTCGACATCCTCCCCCAGCAGGCCTGATCCGGCCTCGGACGGCGTGCCGGTGTCCCATCCCGGGGCGTCGGGTGCCGGATCGAAGCGACGAGCGCCCCGGGCTACGGCCCGGGGCGTTCGTCGTGCCGGTGGCGTCGTGCCGGGATGCCGGCTGGGCCCGCGCGCAGCGCGTGTCAGGTCCAGGGGCGCGAACGGCGCGCTGCCCAGTAGGTCGCCGCTTCCTCGGCGAGCGCGGCGAACGCCGCGGCATCCGTCGGCGGCGACGACCTCGTCGACGCGAGGTTCGCGTCGAGCTGGTCGGCGGTGACCGCGCCCGACAGCACGACGTCGGCCCACGGTTGCGCACGGGCGGCGCCGAGGGCGAGGGCGTCGAGCGGCTCGCCCAGCCGCACGGCGAGCGCCTCGGCGGCTCCGTCGTTGCCGGCCGGGGTGAGCCGCCCGTTCGCGACGGCCTCCTTCACGACGACGATCCACCCGGCGTCGTGGGCACGCGCGAGCGCCGGGCCCGCTGACGGCTCGAGCAGGTTCCACGTGGCCTGCACGACGGTGAACGGCGAGCCGGGCAGCTCGCGCGCCGCGCCCAGCGCCTCCCCCTGCCGCGGTCCGCTCGTCGAGACGCCCACGCGGACGCCGGAGGCGGCGAGCCCGCGAAGCCGCCCGAGCAGCGCGTGGTCGCCGAGGGCCGGACTGTCGGGCGTCAGCGAGTGCACGAGGTACAGGTCCGGCGCGCCGCCGAGCGCGGCGAGGGTCTCGGGCCACTGGCGCTCGAGCATCGCGAGCGAGTGCTCCTTGCGCTCGTGGACCTCCGCGTTCATGCGCCATCCGCCCACGTACTCGTAGCCCCACTTCGACTCGATCGTGAGCTCGGCCCGACGCTCGGGGTGGGCGGCGAGCCAGGACCCGAGGAACTCCTCGGCGCGGCCGTACGATCGCGCCGCATCGATGAAGCGGATGCCGCGGGCCCACGCCGCGTCGAGCATGGCGTGCGCGCGCTCGCGCAGCGCCTCGACGCTGCGTTCGCGGCCGAGGTCGTCGCCCCGTCCCGCGGTGATGTACGCGGGGCGGCCGAGCGCGGCCAGGCCGAGTCCGAGCGGGGCGAGGGCCATGCCATCCGTCACGCTCGCGAGCCTAGTCCGGTGGCCCGGTCAGCCGACCGCCGCCGCCAGGGCCCATCGTGGCCGCGGCACCGAGTCGAGCAGCAGTCGGGTGTACTCGTGCGCGGGCGCCCGCAGCATCTCCACGGTCCGGCCGCGCTCCACGATCTCCCCGCGCCGCATCACGACGGTCTCATCGCACACGCGCCGCACGACGGCGAGGTCGTGGCTGATGAAGAGGACGGTCAGGCCCCGTTCCCGGCGGATGCGCGCGACGACGTCGAGCACCTGGGCCTGCACGGAGACGTCGAGCGCACTGGTGGCCTCATCCATGACGAGCACGTCCGGCTCGATCGCGAGCGCGCGTGCGATCGCGACCCGCTGACGCTGCCCGCCGGAGAGCGTGCGCGGCCGCGCCTGCGCGTGGCGCTCGTCGAGCCCGACCTGGTCGAGGAGGGCCAGCACTCGCTCGCGCGGGTCCCGCATGCCGTGCCGGGCATGCAGTCTGAGCGCATCCTCGATCGCGCGCCCCGCGGTCATGCGCGGGTCGAGTGACAGATACGGGTCCTGGAAGACCATCTGCACCGAACGCGCGTGCCCCAGCCGGCCGGCCGACGTTCGCGGTGCGGCGGTGCGCTCCTGCCCGGCGATCCGGATCTCTCCCGAGTCCGCCTGCTCGAGTCCGACGATCATGCGCGCGAGCGTGGACTTCCCCGACCCCGACTCGCCGACCACGCCGAGCGCCCCGCCGCGCGGGATCGCGATCGACGCGTCGACCACGGCGCGCACGGGCTCGCCCCTGCGAGGGTGGTAGGCCTTCGACAACGCGGTGACGTGAAGCATCGGCTCGGGCCCGCCGGATGGCGCCGACCCGACGCCGGCACCGGAACCGGCGGACGGGATGCCGGCGGCATTCGGCACCATCGCGGCATCCGGACGCTCGGCGAACTCGATCGTGGGCGTCGCCGCCACGAGCCGCCTCGTGTACTCGGCCTGCGGGGCGCCCAGCACGCGCTGCGCGTCGCCGCGCTCCTCGATGCGCCCCCGGTGCATGACGACGATCCGGTCGCAGAGCGACCCTGCCAGGTTGAGGTCGTGCGTGATGAACAGCATGCCCATGCCGCGGTCGGCTCGCAGCTCGGCGAGGACGGCGATGATCTCGGCCTGCGTCGTGACGTCGAGCGCAGTGGTGGACTCGTCGCAGATGAGCAGGCGCGGCGAGCCCATGAGGGCACCCGCGATCATCACCCGCTGCAGCATCCCTCCCGACAGCTCGTGGGGGTACTGGCGGAGGTGCTCGTCGGGCCGGGGCATCCGCACCGCGCCGAGCATCTCGACGGCGCGTCGCCGCGCCTCCGCAGCCGACGTCCGGCCGCCGAGGCGCACGGCCTCGGTGAGGTGGTCGCCGATGGTGCGCATCGGATTGATGCCGGCACGCGGGTCCTGGAACACCATCGCAGCGCTCCTGCGCCGGAGTTCGAGGAGCCGTCGGTCGGGAGCCCCGAGCACCTCCGTGCCGTCGAGGCGCACCGATCCGCCGACCGAGGCGCCTGACGGGAGCAGGCCGAGGACCGAGCGCGCCGTGAGCGACTTGCCCGAGCCGGATTCGCCGACCAGCCCGACGGTCTCGCCTGCGGCGACGCCGAGCGTGATCCCGTCGAGGAGTCGGGTGCCGTCGGGGAGGTCGAGGGTGAGCCCGTCGATGTCGAGGAGCGTCATGCGGGGTTCTCGCCTCCGATGCGGTCAGAGAGCTCTTCGCCGATCACGTTCACCGCGACGACCACGAGCACCACGGCCACCGCCGGCAGGATCGCTGGCAGGAAGTGTCCGCCGATGAGGCCGGCCTGCGCCTCGTTGATCATCGCGCCCCAGTCGGCGGTCGGCGCCTGAACGCCGAGCCCCAGGAACGAGAGGGCCGCGAGCTCGGCGAGCACGTAGCCGAAGTTGAGCGTCGACTGCGCCCCGACGATCGGCATGACGTTGGGCAGGACGCGCCGGAGGGCGATCCACGCCCCGCCGAATCCCTGCACCCGGTAGGCGGCGACGTAGGGCCGCGTGCGCTCGGCGGCGACGAGTGAGCGGGTCAGGCGCGCCACGAACGGCGCGTACGCGATGCTCATCGCGATCACGGGCGCGACGAGGCCCTTGCCGAACAGCGCGACGGCCATGATCGCGATGAGCAACGACGGGAAGGCGAACACGACGTCGAAGATCCGGCCGAGCACCGAGTCGAGCCATCCGCCGCGCCATCCGGCCACGAGGCCGAGGAGGATGCCGAGCACCGTGGACGACACCACCACCAGGAGTGGGCCCAGGAGTGCGGTGCGCGCGCCGAAGACGAGGCGGCTCAGCAGGTCGCGCCCAAGCGCGTCCGTGCCCAGCCAGTGCGCCGCGCTCGGGCCGGCATGCACCGCGGACAGGTCGACCAGATCGGGGTCGTACGGTGCGACGAACGGGGCGAAGACGGCGGCGAGCGTGATCGTCGCGACGAGGGCCGAGGCGATGAGGAGGACGACGTTCGCCCGGCGGATGCGCGGGGCGCGGAGCACCTGGATCGCGAGGGTGGGTGTGGTCATCTCGCACCGGCTCCGGCTGCGGACCGGGGATCGATCCAGGGTTCGAGGAGGTCGATGACGGCGTTCACGACGACGAACGCGGTGACGACGAGGAGGACGATCGCCTGCACGACCGGGAAGTCGAGCCGGTCGACCGACTGCACGAGGAGGGAGCCGATCCCGGCGAGGCCGAAGGCGGCCTCGACGATGGAGCTCGCGACGAGCAGGCCGGCGACGAGCAGGCCGCTCACGGTGAGGATCGGTCCGATCGCGTTGCGGAACACGTGGCGTCGGACCACGCTGCCGCGGCCGAGGCCGCGGCTCGCGGCCACCTCGACGTGCTCGCGGCCGAGCTGGTCGACCATCGACGATCGCGTGATCTTGCCCACGAGCACCACGAACGCCAGCGCGAGCGCGAGCGACGGGAGCACGAGGTGGTGCACCGTATCGAGGCCGCCGTCACCGGACCCGAACGTGGGGAACCAGCCGAGCTGCACGGCGAAGACCGCGATGAGCACGATCGAGCCGACGAACGAGGGGATGGCGCCGAGCGTGGTCAGGCCGATCAGGACCACCCGGTCCGTCGGCCGCCCGCGGTTGAGCGCCGCGACCACGCCCGCGATCAGTCCGACGATCGCGATCATGGCGCCTGCCATCAGGACGAGCCCCAGCGTCACCGGCAGTCGCTCGCCGATCACCACGGAGACCTCCTGGCGGTACTGCAGCGACCGGCCGAAGTCGCCCTGGAGGACGCCGGCGACCCAGTCCAGGTACTGCTGCCACGGCGGCAGGTCGAGGCCGTACTGCTCGGTGACCTGCGCCACGGCCTCGGGGCTCGGCGTCCGGCCGCGCAGGAGGAACCGCACCGGGTCGCCCGGAACGAGGAACCGTGAGAAGAACACGAGCAGGGAGGCCAGGAAGAGCGTGAGGAGCAGGGCCCCGAGCTTGCCCGCCACCCGGCGGAGCACGGCCATCCATCGACCTCCGCCCCGCCGGACCGTCGGGCTCGACGCCGTCTGCGGACTAGCGAGCACCAATGGTCGCCGCCCATGGGTACGAGAGGAACGCGATCGAGGGCGCGACGCCGGTGATGCGCTCCCCGAGGAACAGCGGCATCGGCGCGGTGAACAGCGGCAGCCACGGCAGTTGCTCGCTCGCGATCCGCTGGGCCTCGGCGGTCGTCTCGGACCGCACCGCAGGGTCGTCGATCGCGACGGCCTCGTTCACCACCGCGTCGAACTCGGGATCGCTCCACTCGCCGTAGTTGCTGAACTCACCGGTGCGGAGCACGCCGTACATCTCGAGGGGGTCGGGGCTCGACAGGTACCAGCCCGTGAAGAAGAGGTCGATCCCCTCGCGCGCGCTCGGATCCGAGAACAGTGCGGTGTAGGCGTTCGGCGTGACCGTCTGGATCGTCGCCGTCAGCCCGATCGACTCGGCCGCGGCGGCGGTCGCCTGTGCGATGACGTTGAATTCGCTCGCGATGGGCGCGGTCGCGAACACGATCTCCTCGCCCGACGCACCCGCCTCCTCGACGAGCCTGGTCGCCGCCTCGAGGTCGTACGGGTAGTCCTCGAGTCCGTCGAACGCCGACTCGAGCGCGGCGTCGCTCGCGCCCACCCACACCGACTCCGTGGTGAGGGCGTTCGTCACCTCGCCGTAGCCCTTGAGTGCGGCATCCACGATGCCCTGGCGGTCGAGTGCCATCAGCAGTGCCCGCCGCACGCGCAGGTCGCCGAGCGGACCGTCGAGGTTCGAGACGATGAGGCTCGAGACCGCCGTGTTCATGCCGAAGTGCACGTCCCCGGTCCCCGACGATGCCAGCTGCTCGATGGCGTCCATGGGGATCATCCAGCCTCCGTCGACCTCGCCGGCCTTCAGGGCGTTCACCCGAGCGGTGGCGTCGTTCATGAAGACGAACTCGACCTCGCCCGACTTCGCGCGAAGCGAGTCGTCCCAGTAGCCGTCGTAGCGCTCGAGCGTGATCGACTCGCCGGGCTTCCAGGCGCCGAGGCGGAACGGTCCGGTGCAGTTCACCCCGCCGGTCGAGTTGCCGTAGTCGGCGCCGGTCTCGGCCAGCGTCGCCGCGGACTCGATGACGCCGGCCGACCCGCCCATCGCCAGGTTGAACTGCGAGTCGGGCACGGAGTGGGTGACGGTGACCTCGCGCTCGCCGGTCTGCTCGATGGCGACGACGTTCTGGTACACGGAGTACCACGAGGAGCCCACCGCGGGGTCGAGGTGCCGGCGCATCGAGGCCACGACGTCCGCCGCCGTGAGCGGCGCGCCGTCGTGGAACGTCACGCCCTCGCGGATCGCGTAGACCCAGGTGGTCGGGGTCGGGTGCTCGAACGATTCCGCCAGCCCGGGCGTCAGCGTGTAGTCGGGGTTCAGCCGCAGCAGGGACTCGCAGACGTTGGCGAGCACCTGGTTGTCGGCGTAGTCGAATGCGTATGCGTAGTCGAGTGAGTAGGGCTCGGCGTAGGTCGCCCACGAGAACGCGTCGAGGTCGCCCGACGGCGCGGGAGTCTGCGTGGTCGGTTCCCAGTCGACGTCGGCGACGGCGACGGATTCGGGCGTTGTGCAGCCGGTGACCGCGAGGGCGGTTGCCAGGGCGCCTGCGGCGAGCGCGACGCTGCGCCGCCTGAGGGTGCGTGGGGTGTTCATGATGCTCCTCGGATTTCGGAGGTGAGGGAATGGAGGCACTCGCCCTCGATCCAGGTCGAGACCGCTCGTGACCGGTGGATCTCGTGCGCGGGGAGGCCGAATGGGTCGGGATCGAGCACCATGAGGTTCGCGAGGTGCCCCTCGCGGATCCATCCTGTGTCATGGTCGCGGTGGTTCACGTAGGCGGAGCCGGAGGTGTAGGCGGCCATCGCCGTCGCGAGGTCGAGGCGCTGGTGCGCACCGCCGAGCGGTTCGGCGTCGAGGCCGGGAGCGACCCGGTTGACCGCGATGTGGATCGCGGCCACGGGATCGGCGGTCGACACCGGCCAGTCGCTGCCCGCAGCCAGGCGCGCGCCCCGGCGGACGAGGTCGCCGAACGGGTAGTGGCGGACCTCGGCGCCGTCCTGCATGAAGGGCAGGGTGAGCTCGTCGATCTGGTCCTCGTGCGTGGCCCAGAGCGCCTGGATGTTCGCGATGGCGTCGAGCTCGGCGAAGCGGGCCGCCTCCGCCTCGGCCACCACCTGGAGGTGTGCGAGGTGGTGGCGACCGTTCCCGGGGCCGTTGGCGGCGCGGGCCGCCTCGACCGCGTCGAGCGCCTCGCGGACGGCGCGATCGCCCAGCGCGTGGAAGTGCACCTGGAAGCCCTCGGCGTCGAGGGCCGTGACGATCGCACGCAGTTCGCCCGGTTCGATGAAGGAGAGACCGAGATTGGCGGTGTCGTGGCCGTGGGCGTCGCGATAGGGGGTGAGCATCGCGGCGGTCTGGTTCTCGGCGACGCCGTCGACCATGATCTTGACCGAGCCGAGCGAGAACCTGCTGTCTCCGAGTCGGGCGGCCTCGTCCCGGCGTGCGACCATCCCGGCGACCTGCTCGATCCCGCCGGACCGCTCCCACCACTGGGCGCCGACGACGTGCGCACGCAGCGTCCCGTCGGCGAGCGCCCGGCGGTAGACGGATGCCACGTCCTGCACGCCGCCGAGTCCGCTGCCGATCCAGGCGTCCTGCCATCCGGTGATGCCGAGGGCGATGAGCTCGTCCTGAGCGCGGAGCAGCCCCGCGTACGCGACATCCGCCTCGATCGGCGGGCGCACGTGGTCGAACAGGTCGCCCGCTCCCTCGTGGAACGTGCCGGCCGGTGCGCCATCGGGTTCGCGCTCGATGCGGCCGTCGCGCGGGTCGGCGGTCGAGGCATCGAGACCGGCCGCCCGGATCGCCGCCGTGTTCGCCCACGTGCTGTGGTGGTCGCGGCTCATCAGGAGCACCGGGCGGTCGGGGACGACCCCGTCGAGGAGCCCACGCGCCGGGGCGCCGCCGGGGAAGTGGTCCATCGACCAGCCGCCGCCGATGATCCACGCCTCGTCGGGGTGCGCGCCGGCGTACGTCGCGACGGTGGCGACCGCGTCGGCGGCATCGGTCGACCCGCTGAGGTCGCACATGAGCAGTTCGACGCCGGCGCTGGTCGGGTGGACGTGCGCGTCCTGGAAACCGGGACTGAGCAGGCCGCCGCCCAGGTCGACGACCCGGGTGCGCTGGTCGATGAGCGCCGCGGCCTCCTGCTCGGGGAGCACGGCCGCGATGCGGTCGCCCACCACGGCGACCGCGTGGCCTCGAAGCGGCTCGCCGGAGCCGGTGAACACGGCTCCGCCGGTGAACAGTACGTCGGCTGCAGGCAACGGTGACCTCGCTTCCTCGTCGTCGGGGGTGGGATTCCGGCGAGGCTAGCTCGACGTCCGCTGCGTTGTCAACATCGTTGACAGTCTCGTTGTGCGACTTGGTACGATCGGAGGGCCACGCCCGCGGTGCGAGCTCCGGCCCGCAGGGGTCGCGGGCGTGGCGCCATCCACCGTGATCCGACCGGAGCGAGGACCATGAGCACAGCTGCGAGTCCAGGGCGGCGCGGCGGCGGCGAGCGCACCTCCGAAGCGCGACCGCGACTCGATCGCGAGCGGATCATCGCGGCGGGCCTCGCACTGGCCGCCACGCCGGGCACCACGTCGATCTCGGTGCGCGACCTGGGCGAAAGGCTGGGTGCCGATCCGACGGCGATCTACCGGCACTTCCGCAGCAAGGAGCACCTCATGCAGGCGCTCCTCGACGAACTGATCGGCCGGAGTGTCGCCGAGGTGACCGCGGACCCCGCGGACTGGCGCGAGCGCATCCGCCAGCTCGCCCGCGCCACCCTGCGCCTGTTCGTGCACTACCCCGCAGTCGGCGTCGAGGCCACCGTGCTCACGACGCACGGCCCCGGCGAACTCGACGCCGTCGAGGTCATGCTCGACGCGTTCTCCCGCGCCGGACTCGAGGGCGACGACCTCGTGCGGCACTACGCCCTGCTCGCCTCCCACGTGCTCTCGAGCGCTGCGGGCATCGCCCGCGCCCGCGGCGAACGCGGCGGAACCCGCGCCGACGACGACCCGAGCCCCTGGTTCGAGGGCCCGTTGCTCGCCGACCCGCGCAGGTACCCCCGCATCGCCTCCGTGAGCACGCGCCTCGTCGAACTGGAGGACCGCGACCTCTTCATGCTCGGCGTCGACGCCGTCATCCGCTCGGCCGAACACGCAGCGCGCGGCTGAGCCGGGCGGCCACCCGAACGCCGAGCCGCGGCATCCGTTCTCGACGTGGTCGTCGTGGTGACGGTGCGCGAGGTGCTGCCGGCGCCGAGCCGGATCATGTGAGTTTCGCGGGAACCCTGACGCATGCGGCCGAACCGGCGTACATTGCGTTATATCGCGAGTTCGGACCGACGGCGTCAGGTGCCGCGGCTGCGCCTCGCGAGGGACCCGAGCAATGGAGGTGGTCGCGTGGAGGTCCTCCTCTGGATATTCCTCGCCTTCCTGGCGATGGTCGTGACCTCGGTCGTGATCGCGGTGCTCCTGGTGCGATGGCTGGTCCGTCGCATCCGCCGGAGCCGCGCGCTCGCCGGACGCGCGCTGCGCACGCGCGCACGGTTCACAACCGGGCCCCGAGGCCGGGTGATCCGGCTGCGCGTCCGCCTCGCGGACGCGCTGTCGAGCGGTCAGGCCGCCGTCGACCTCGCCGGCGGGGGCGAGGGCCCGCGCGGCGAACTCGACCGCCTCCACGAGCGCATCCGACGGGAGGGCGAGTCGCTCGACCGGCAACTGCGCTTCATGGAGAGCGAGACCGACCCGACAGCGCTCGCCCGCGACCTCCCGATCGCCGAGGACCGCGTCGACCAGGTCGTCGCCCTCGTGCGGCGCGTGCGGTCGGCCGTGGGCGCACAGCTCGACGGACTCACCGACGGCGCGCTCGCCGCCCTCCGCGCCGACGTCGACCGCGAGGTCGCCGCGCTGCACGCCGGCGTGCAGGAGCTCCGCATCCTCAACGCACGCGACGGCATCGCCGAACCGGCGTCGGACCCGTCGACCCGGCGCCTGAACCGCTCGAGATAGGGGAACACGACCATGAGCAACTCGTCGCGCATGCGAGACATCTTCCGGAGCAAGACCTCCCGAGCCCTCGACCGTGTCGAGGACCCCCGCGAGATGCTCGACGACAGCTACGACCAGCAGGTCAAGCTGCTGCAGCAGGTGCGGCAGGCACTCGCCGAGGTCGCCACCGCGAAGAAGCGGATCGACCTGCAGGGCCAGGAGCTGGGAGCGCGCTACCAGAAGCTCGCCGGGCAGGCGCAGGAGGCGCTGCGCAGCGGCCGCGAGGACCTCGCCAGGGCTGCGCTCGAGCGGCGCTCGCTCATCGAGCGCCAGGTCGCCGGCCTGCAGCAGCAGTACGCGGGGATGCAGAAGCAGACCGACCAGCTGCAGGATCGCGAGCGGCACCTCTCCGAGCAGATCGCCGCCTTCCGTATCGAGAAGGAGACCATCAAGGCGACCTACACCGCGTCGGAGGCGCAGGTGCGCGCCAACGAGGCCGTGGCCGGCATCGGCGCGTCGATGAACGATGTCGGGACGAGCCTCGACCGCGCCCGCGACCGGGTCGCGCAGATGCAGGCGCGCGCGGCCGCGACCGACGAGCTGCTCGCCAGTGGCGCCCTGACCGACCTGACCGCCGCACCCGACGCCGACATCGAGCGGCAGCTCGCCGCCATGAGCGCGCAGTCGGAGATCGACCGCCAGATCGAGGCTATGAAGGGCGCCGACGCATCCAACGGCCGCGGCCGCTCCGGCGGTGCCGACGACGCGGGCGAATGGCTCAGCATCGGGCAGGGCCCGACCGGGTCGTGAGCGGCGGAGTTCCGGGGCTCGGACGAGCGCCGGGGCTGATGCGGTTGCCGGATGCCACAAGCTCGGTGCTGCTTCATCCCACCCGCGTCGTCGATCGCGACAGATGTCGGCGCGCGCCCGCATGCCGGGTCTACAGTCCGAACATGACTGATTTCCGTCCGCCCGTCGCCGACCTCGCGTACGCGCTCAAGCACGTCGTGGGCTACGACCAGGTCGCCGAGCTTCCGGGCTTCGAGCACGCCGACTTCGACACCGTCACCGAGATCCTCCAGGAGGTCGGCGGCTTCATGGCCGAGGTCGTCGCTCCCACCAACCGCGCCGGCGACACCGAGGGCGCCCGCCTCAACGCCGATGGCACGGTGACCACGCCCACGGGGTTCAGAGAGGCCTACTCCGCCTACGTCGACGCGGGCTGGGGTTCGGTGCCCCTGCCCGAGGAGTTCGGCGGCGGCGGGTTCCCCCGGACGATCGGCCTCGCCATCCAGGAGCTGACCACCACCGCGAACATGGCATTCGCGCTCGCACCGCTGCTCACCCAGGGAGCCATCGAGGCGCTCCTCCACTACGGAAGCGACGAGCAGAAGCGGGCCTGGCTGCCGAAGATGGTCAGCGGCGAGTGGGCCGGCACCATGAACCTCACCGAGCCGCACGCCGGCTCCGACGTGGGGGCGCTCACCGCGAAGGCCGTGAAGCGCGCCGACGGCACCTACGGCATCACCGGCCAGAAGATCTTCATCACGTTCGGCGACCACGACCTCAGCGAGCAGATCGTGCACCTCGTGCTCGCCCGCACGCCCGACGCGCCCCCCGGAACGAAGGGCATCTCGATCTTCATCGTGCCGAAGTTCCTCGTGAACGACGACGGCTCCCTCGGCGAGCGCAACGGCGTGCACACCGTGGGTGTCGAGCACAAGATGGGCATCCACGGGTCGCCCACGTGCGTGCTGTCGTACGAGGACGCCACCGGCTACCTCATCGGCGAGGAGAACCTCGGCATGCGCATCATGTTCGTCATGATGAACAGCGCGCGCCTGTCGGTGGGCATGCAGGGCCTCGCCGTCGCCGAGCGCGCGTACCAGCAGTCGCTCGACTTCGCGAAGGAGCGCATCCAGGGCCGCGCGATCGGTGCGACGCAGGACTCCCCCATCATCGACTTCCCCGATGTGCGCCGCATGCTCATGACGCAGAAGTCGTACATCGCGGCACTCCGCCGCATGATGCTCCTCAACGCCGTGTACGTCGACATCTCGACCCACCACCCGGATGCCGCGACCCGCGCCCGCGCCGACGAGATCGTGGGCCTGCTCACCCCCATCTGCAAGGCGTTCGGCACCGACCTCGGCAACGAGCTCACGTCGCTCGCGCTGCAGATCCACGGCGGCATGGGCTTCATCGAGGAGACCGGCGCCGCCCAGCACTACCGCGACGTGCGCATCGCCGCGATCTACGAGGGCACGAACGGCATCCAGGCCGCCGACCTCGTGGGGCGCAAGCTCGGCGTGCGCAACGGTGCCTCGTTCCTCGAGTTCATCGCGACCATGCGCGAGGTCGACGGCGAGCTGGCGGCCGCGGGCGACGAGTTCGCGTCCATCCGCGCACAGCTGACCGCGGGTCTCGACGTGCTCGAGCAGACGACCGGGTGGATGCTCCGCACGGGTGCCTCCGACCCGAACTCGGTGCTCGCGGGCTCCAGCCCGTACCTGCGCATCTGGGGACTCGTCGTCGGCGGCTGGCTGCTCGCGAAGTCCGCGCTCGCCGCTCGCGAGCTCAACGGCGACACCGTCGCGGCGGCGCAGTTGCCGCTGGCCCGGTTCTACGCCGAGCAGCTGCTGCCGGCGGCATCCGGGCTCGTCGGAGCCGCCACGGCCGGATCGCGCGACCTGTTCGCGCTCGACGCCGACGCGCTCGGCGACGTCGTACGGCGCACCGCCCGCGTGTGACCCATCGCCGCCCCGGGTCGCGCAGATGCAGGCGCGCGCGGCCGCGACTCGGCAATCGGACACGGCCGGCCGGGTCCTGAAGTCAGGAGCGAGCGCCATCCGATCGACTCGCGCCGACCTCGTGCCGGCCGAGCCATCCGCTGATCGGGGCCGTGGTCAGCCCGTGCACGACCACCGACAGGGTGATGGCGAGGCTGGTGTACACGAAGATCCGGTCGTCGCCGGTCAGTCGCTCCGCCATCGTGGCGTAGAACAGGGCCGACACGCCGATCGGGCCGAACCAGCTCAGGAAGAACGTCTCGCGGCGGTCGTGGAGCCCGCGGATGAGCGGCCTGAGGGCCCAGAGCGTCACCAGCCGCCGAACCAGCACCGCGGAGATCAGGGCGACGGGCGGGATCCAGGCCAGGGCGATCCACTCCGCGATCGGGAGCGCGAGCCCCAGGAGCACGAAGATCGGCAGGAGGAACAACCGGTTCACGGCATCCTCGACCTTGTCCTGCTGCGCTTCGTCCCGTTGCGGGATCACCTGCCCGAACACCGCCGCTGCGACGAACACCGCCAGGATGGCGTCGGTCCCCAGCAGCTTGGCCGCCCCGAGCACCGCCAGGGCGAACGGCAGGAGGAACCCCAGGTACGAGCTCTCCTCCATGAGATTCCGTCGACGAGCCGCCGTGAAGAGCCGTCCGAGCAGATATCCCGCGACCGCGCCGAACAGGGCGGCGCCCAGCACCTCGCGCAGGAGCACCGTTCCGAAGAAGTCGCGCCAGGCGACCTCCGGAGCCGTCAGCAGCAGCACGGGAAGCATCACGAAGAGGTAGCCGAGCCCGTCGTTCACTCCGCTCTCGGCCGAGATGTCGAAGCGCACGCTCTCGGGCACTCGTCGCTCCGCCAGCGACCCCGTGACGATCGGCGTGCTGACTACCGGGTCCGTCGGCGTGAGGATCGCCCCGAGCAGCACGGCGAGGAGGAAGGGGACGCCCAGGGTCGCGGACAGTATCCCGGTGGCCACGACGAGCATGAGGGGCATGCCCAGGCCGATGATCACCAGCATCCAGCGCACGTTCCGGCGCCAGTATCCGTGCGGGAGTCGGAGCGCCACACCCGCGAGGCCGACGGCGAGGGTGAGGCGAGCGGCTTCCTCCAGCAGCCCGCCCGGATCCTCGGCGAAGTCCTCGATCCGCAGCAGATCGAGGACGTACGGACCGATCAGCACGCCGAACGCGAGCGCCAGCACCGGTCCCGGGAGGCTCATCCGTTGCAGCGCCGACGAGAAGAGGGAGAGGACGAGGACCACCCCGCCGAAGAGGGCCAGGATCAGGTTCGTCTCCACGTGCCTCCCTTCGACGACGGCTCATCGGCGCCTGCCGCCGCGCGGTCCTCCCGCCGCCGCTGCACGGGCTTCTCGAGGAAGTACGCGCCGAGCGAGCCGGCGAGCGTCGCGAACACGACGACCGAGTACACCGAGAGCGCGACGTGCAGGATCCGCGTCAGCAGTGACTCCCCCTCGAGGGGGGCGCCGGTGACCGTCGCGAGCGCGGACTGGTACAGCGCCTCGCCGTAGCTGATGCCGTCGGCGGTGAGGTAGTGCAGCTGGCTGGCGGCGAGGATGACCACCGCCGTGACGGCGCCGAGCCACGCGATCCGGTCGGAGAGCAGGCGGCCGGCCGACCGCGATCCGCGGACTCCTGCCGTGAGGATCCCGCCGAGCCGCGCGACCGGTGCGACGCGGAAGAACGTGAGCGCGCGGAAGAACCGGAGGAACGGCACCGCCAGGAACAGCACCTGCCACCAGTTGCGCCGCCAGAACGCGGCCGACCGCGCCACGACGGCGCGCAGCACGAACTCCGCGACGAAGATCCCCCAGAAGATCCAGCCGATCACGGAGAAGACGGTCACCAGGGTCGGATCCCGGGCCAGCACCTGCCCGAGCACCACGAACAGGAACACCACGCCGAGGATCCCCATCGGTCGGTCGAGGCGCTTCGCGAGACGCTCGGCGGCGTTCATCCGCTCCGCCTCGGGCCGGTCGTCGGTCCGAGCCGCACGACGCCCACGCCGTCGGTCCCGCGGCGAGTCGGGGGCCGTCTCGTCCTCCGGCACCCGGGGTCGGTCGAGGTCCTTCTCCACGTCCACTGCACTCACCTCCCCACCACGCTAGGTCGGCGCGAGCGCACGATACAGCGGTCGACGTGAGCCGATCCATCCGCTAACGGGATGACAACGGTCCGACGCGTGCGGGAGAGCCGGAGAAACGAGAACGGCCCGGAATCACGAGGATCCGGACCGTTGACGGTAGCGAGGGCGGGACTCGAACCCGCGACACCACGATTATGAGCCGTGTGCTCTAACCACCTGAGCTACCCCGCCGCAAGGTTGCTCCGAACGAACCGGAGGAACCCGAGCCCCGAGTCAGGATTGAACTGACGACCCCTTCCTTACCATGGAAGTGCTCTACCACTGAGCTATCGGGGCACTGCCGCTCTCACGGCAACCACACGAGGATATCACCTCGCAGCGTGTGCATTAAATCAGCCGTCGGAGACCGTCGGGGCTTCCAGAGGGCGCTGCCGCGACGGTCGCGGACCACCCCATGCGGGCACGGAGCGGGGGCTCCGGGAAACCCCTCGTGCGGCCCCGGCGACGACGGCGTACCCTGTGCCCTGTCACCGTCGACCGGTGCCGTCATGGGGGGAATGACGGATGGAGAGACGAACACGACCCGGGCCTGGGGGTCCGCACGCTCCCGCGGCCGAGCGCGCCCGGATCCCGTGGCCGGCCGGGGCGAGCACGGTCTTCGTGATCGGCGCGACCGGCGGCGGCAAGTCCACGCTCGCCCGGCGCTGGGCCGCGGCCGCGGGCGGGCGCGTCCTGCACGCCTCCGCCGAATGGTCCACAGCCGACCGGGCGCGGCGGCACCTCTCCGCCGCCGTGCGTGGTCATCCGCCCCTGATCGTCGTCGACGACGCCCACCGCCTCGTCGGCACGGACGCGGAGGTCGCGCTCGAGTCGATCGCCTCCTCGCCGCCGGTGGAGCGCCTGCTCGTCGTCTCGCGGATCCCGCCGACATTCGAACTGCGAGCCGACGCCCTGGTCACGGTCTCCGAACTCGTCCTCGAACTCACCGACATCGTGGCGATGTTCCGTGACCGCGGCGACCGTCGGATCGACTTCGAGGCCGCCGCGCACGTCGCCCAGGAGACGGCCGGCTGGCCCGAGCTGGTGCGCCGCCTCGCGGTCGCACGGGGTCCCGCCGACGAGTCCTTCCCGTTGGCGCTCGAGCAGGAACTCGAAGGCGACTTCGCCGCGGCGTGGCTCGAGGAGTCGCTGCATCCGCTGCCGGATCGGCTCGTGGCCGCCCTCACGCGGGCGGCGGCACTCCCCGGCATCGACCTCGCTCGCGCCACGCGCCTGCTCGGGCCCGCCGAGGGGGCGGCGCTCATCGCCGCCCTCGACTCGGGCGTCGTCATGAACGTGCGCGGCGCGGCAGGACGGCGGGCGCTGCCGCCGATGCTCCGGCGCCACCTGCTCGACGGGATGCCGCAACCGGACCGTCGCACCGCCGCCGCGGATGCCGCCCGCATCCTGCGCGACGCCGGCGATCCCGCCGGGGCGGCCGACGCGCTCGCTGCCGGGGCGTGCTGGTCCGACCTCGCCCGACTCCTCGATGCCGAGCCCGAAGCGTCGCGGGGTGCATCGCGTTGGATCGGCGGCGTGCCCGAGCATGTCATCCGGCGCGGTCCTGCGATCGCGCTCGCGGCCGAGCGCGGACGTCGTGAGGATCGCGAGTCCGTGCACCTCGCGACGGCCGCCGCGCCGGTCCGCCGGCGCACGCCGGATGCCGCCCGGGACGCATTCGCGACCGCGGTCCGGCATCTCGTCCGCGGTGACGCGGTCGGGTCGGTGCCCTGGTTCCGCCGGTCGTTGCTGGCGCCGACCTCGCACCGCATCGAGCTCCTCGCCCGGCTGGCCCTCGCCGTGATCCGGGCACCGCTCGCCCCCGGGGCGTCGACCGCCGAAGCGCTCGCCGCGGTCGAGCGGGACGCGCGCAGCGACGGCCTCGCCGGCATCGCCCGGGTCGCCCGCGGCGCCATCGCCACGACCTGCCCCGACCAGGATCGCTCGTCGGCACGCGGGGTGATCGAACAGCTCGAGTCGCGCGGCGACGTCGACGGCGCGCTCCTCGTCGCCGCCCTCGAGCTGCTCGCCCGGGTCCGCAGCGGCGACTCGGACCCCGAATCGGCGCTCGCCGTCGCCCGCCGGGCCGACCGGCTCGCCTTCGCCGAGCTCGGCGCCTGGGCGCGTGCGGCCGCCGCGCTCGCGGGCGCCGCATCGGCGACGCCCGCGAGTGCCGGGCTGGCCTCCGCGGCGCGGGCGTCCGCGATCGCGACGGGGCTCCCCGGGCCGCGTGCCGTGCTCGAGGCGGCCGCGGCACTCGAGTCGCCCTCGCCGGACCGTGAACGCCGGCTCGCCGGGGCGCAGCGACTCGCGCTCGGCACGGGATTGCCGCGCATCCCGCTGCCTCGCGTGGCGCTCGGGGACGGACGCCGCCCGACGCTCACGCTGACGGAGCGCGGCCCGCGGCTGGAGGTGGCCTGCTTCGGAGGCTTCCGGATGCGGCTCGACGGATCGGAGGCCGACCTCCACGGCATCCGGCCCCAGGCGCGGGCGGTGCTGCGGATGCTCGCCCTGAACGCCGGCGCCCCGCTCCACCGCGACCTCATCGCGAGCCTGCTCTGGGGCGAGCTCGCCACCGACTCCGCGGTGCACGCCCTGCATGTCAGCGTGTCGAGCCTGCGACGGATGCTGCCCGCCGAGGCCGACGGCGGCGGCATCGTCGAGCGGGTCGGCGAGGCGTATCGCCTCGGCATCGCCGACCGCCGCGACTGCGACCTCGCGTCGTTCGACGACCGGCTCGCCGAGGCCGCGGAGGCGAAGCTCCACGGAGACGCGGCGCGGGCCCGTGACGGTCTCGTCGGCGCGCTCGACCTGTACGTCGGCGACGTGCTGCCCGAGGACGGCCCTGCCGAGTGGGCGGTGGGCGCGCGGGATCGCTACCGCCTGCGCGCAGCGGAGGCCGCGAATTCGCTCGCGCACGTGCACGCGCGGCTGGGCGACCTGCGGCCCGCGGTCGCCGCCGCGCGCCGGGCGGTCGAGATCGATCCGTGGATCGACGAGTCGTGGCGAACCCTCATCGCGATGCACCGCCGCGCCGGCGACGCGATCGCCGGTCGCCGCGCGGAGGACGGCTACCGCAGCATGCGCCACGCGCTCGGCGTCGACTGACGGCCGCGCGCGGGTCCCGCGCACCCGCGCCGCGGCACGGGCGCCGCGCGACGGCTCACGACTCGCCGACCGACACGTCGATCACGCAGCGCACGTGCGCCGGCACGACGCGGCGCGCGGTGCGGTCCAGGCGACGATGCAGCTCCGTCGCCTCACCCGCCGGCACCACGACGTCGATGCGCACCTCCGCCTCAGCGGTCCCGGGCAGCGGGCCGTGGGGGTCGGCCGACCACGCCGTGCCGCCCGACTCGGTGACCTCGACGCGAGCGTCGGGTCCGGCCGCAACCAGCATCGCCGCGCGGATGCCGCCGGCCGTCCCGGCACGGCGGTGGAGGACTGCGGCCTCCGCGACCACGCGCCTCGCCTGATCGAGCGGCCAGGCCTCGTCGAGCCGCACGTCGACCCAGCCGGCGAGCCAGGCGAGGAAGTCCGGCGGGGCGGTTCCCGGTCGCACGTAGGCGTCGAGGTTGTCGAGCACGGCGAACACCGGGGCGAGCGAGTCGTCGAAGCCGACGAGCCACCGCCCGAGGAACTCGTCCTCCTGCAGGATCCCGGGGAGCCGGTCGCGCAGCGGCGCCGGAGTTCCCAGTCCGGTCACGAGCCCGCGCATCTCACACCCCCGCCACCACGCGCACGCTGTGCTCGAATCCGAACACGAGTGCGTCGGGCTCCAGGTCGATGCGCTGCAGCGCATCCCCTCGCTTGCCGGTCGCGGGGTCGGCGGCGAACAGCAGCACGTCATCGACGATCTCGGTTCCGGGCAGCGCCTGCAGCACGGAGTACACCTCGCCCGCGAGCACCGGGCGGCCGAACGGCCAGCCGGTGCCGTCCGCACCGCCGTGCGCGGCGTCGAACCAGCGGTAGAGCGCGGCGAGCGCCTGCTCCCGGAGCGGCTCGACGGCCGTCCGGGGCCGGGCGACGAGCTTGGCGACGATGGTGACGCCCTGGTATCGGGGCATCTCGACCGAGAGCCGGGCCCCGACCATGCGGCGCGGCTCGAGGTCGTCGGCGATGAGTCGGAGCAGGTCGTCGGTCGGGCGGAGGTCGTCGAATGCGACGCGCCCGTCTGTGCCGGCCGCGGCCGAGGGCACCACGAGCAGGCGGACCCCGTGCCCGGCGCCGTCGCCGATGGCGGGCACCGCGCGGACGCGCGCCACGCTCGGCGCCGCGCGCTTGGCGAGCTGCTCGTAGTCGTCGAGGGTGACGGCGCGTTCGAGGCTGCGAAGGGTCAGCGGCCCGCGCTGCCTGGCCTCGTCGACGGTCTCCCCGTCCACGCCGCCCCGCGCGGCGGAGCGGTTCACGACGCCCTTCACGAACGGCACGGTCGTGCGCAGCATCGACAGCGCCCCTCGGGCGACGTTCCCGCGCGCGCCGCCGCCGACGCGGTACCGGCGCACGCGCAGGGGTGCGCCCTTCGGCGGCACGGCCCCGTACCGCCGGAGCGACCCGTCGGGCTCCCGCACCGCGGGCGGGAATCGCACGGTGCCGCCGGTCCGCTCGACCTGGACGACCTTCGCATCGGGTCCCTGGTCGGCGAACCCGCCGCGCACCTCGGTCCACGTCTCCCATCCGGCGCCCGTGCCGACCTCGACCTCGAAGCGGTCGCCGTCGTCGACCACCGGTCGCACCGCGAGCGAGAACTGCTGCCCGGGCACGCCCTCGGAGAGGCCGAGGACCTCGTCGTCCACGGTCCGGGCGTGGATGGCGGCGGTCACGCCCCCGACGGTGCGGGCGCCGGCCGAGTGCAGCACGGGCGACGCCGTGTAGGTCGGCACCTCAGGGGGACGCTCCACGAGCCGGGTGCGCAGCCAGCCCGCACGCTCGCCCGCGATGACGGATGCCACGTGGTCGCGCGGCACGATGAGCACGACGTCGCCCGCCCGGTTGAGTCCGCCCGTGCCGTCGGAGACGACGTCGCACGCGCTCCAGTCGCGGCCGGTCCAGGCCTCCCATACGAGCGGCGGGTCCTTGGGGTCGACGCCCACGCCGCGCACGGCGCAGTCGAGTCGCAGCGAGATCGCGAGGCCGCCCGCGGGCTTGTCGAGGCCGAACAACAGCGCGTCGCCGGGTGCCGGCTTGGTCGCGAACGCGTCGATCGCCGCCGAGCCGAGGTGCGCGTCCCGTGCCCACGGGTCGCCGTCGTGCGGCGTGCCGCCGAGCCGGTGCAGCGTCCGGGGCGGGATGGCGAGCTCCTCGACCGTCGCGAACACGATGGGCTCGGCGAGCTCGGTTCGGGGGGTTCCGACCTCGGTGCGGGCGGGCACCACGACGGCCTCCGCACGCGGCGCCGAGAGCCAGAAGACGATGTCGGCCACGGCGCTCGTGGGCGGGAACAGGGAGACGCCCAGCAGGTCGAGGAACGACAGGTGGAGCCGGTCGGGCACGCGGTTCAGCCGGTAGAGCAGCTCGTCGGTCATGAAGGCGAACGCCTCGATGAGCGTCACGCCCGGGTCGGAGACGTTGTGGTCGGACCACTCGGGACAGCGCAGGGCGATGAGCCGCTTCGCGTCGTCGACGAGGTCCTGGAACCGACGGTCGTCGAGGTTCGGGGCCGGGAGCGTCACGGCGCACCTCCGATCTCCTGCGGGATGACGTAGAACGGGAAGACGAGGTTGCGCGGGTCGTTTGTGCCGAGGATCGTGTACCCCACGTCGATGGCGAGCACGCCCTCGTCGGCCCGTTGGAGCGACACGACGACCTCGCCGACCCGGATCCGGGGCTCCCAGAACCGCAGCGCGGCACGCACCGCCGCACCGATCGCCCCCGCCGTCGACGCGTCGGCCGGTGCGAACACGTAGTCGTGCACGGCGCACCCGAACTCCGGCCGCATGGGGCGTTCGCCGGGCGCCGTGGCGAGGATCAGCCGGATGCTCTCCTCGATCTCGCGCTCGTCCGACGAGAGCGCGATGCGCCCGGTCGCGTCGGCATGCACGGGGAACGCCCACCCCCGTCCCACGAACTCGCGTGACATCCGCCGCCCCCTCAGTTGATCTTCACGACGGCGCCGCGCACCGTCGTCGCACCGCCGGCCGACAGCTCCGCCGTGCCCTGGCCCTTGAGTGCGAGCATCCCGCCCTCGACCTCGGCCGACCCGGAGCCCTTCACCGACACGGTCGCGCCCTCGATCTTCACCGCACCGGTCGCCTTCAGCTCGATGGATGCCGCGGAGACGGCGACCTTGCCCTGGTCGGCCGTGACCGTGGCATCCGTCTTCGCGGTGACCGCGACCGGCCCCTCGGAGACGATCTCGATCCCCTTCTGCGCCGTCTGGGTGAGCGTCACGCGCTGTGCGCCGTCCGACGTCGTGATCTCGACCGTCTCGGTGCCGGGCTCCTCGGTGAAGACGAGGTTCATGCCGGTGCGCGAGGTGAACGACCGGCGCACGACCTCGCCGCCCTGCTGCACGCTCCCCCAGCCGCCGGCGGGTTCGTCGACGCCGTTGTAGAGGCCGCCGAGGACGTACGGCCGGTCGAACCGGCCGGCCTCGAACGCGACGAGCACCTCGTCGCCGACCTCGGGCAGCACTACGGCGCCGCGCTTCGCGCCCGCGCCGGCGTGCACCGTCCGCGCCCACCCGCTCACGTAGTCCTCCGAGAGGTACGGGAACGCCAGCCGCACGCGCCCCTGCTGCTGCGGGTCGTCGATGTCGCTGACGACCGCGGAGACGACGCCCGGCATGCGCCCGCCGGCCGGAGCGCCCGCCCCGGCCCCGCCGACGGCACCCGTCGCCACGCCGAGCAGGGAGCGGTCGGAGGCGTTGCTCACGACGACGGTCGTCATGTAGCCGTCGCCTGCGGCGAACTCGTGCACGCTCTCGGTGACGGTGTACCGCCCGTCGAAGGGGGCGCCGAATCCGCGCAGCGTCACGGCGGTGCCGGACCGGATGCCGGAGTTGCCGCGGATCCGTGCCTCGACCTCCGCGAAGCCGCCGGCGATGCGGTCGGCGACGGATGCCGCGAGCCGGTCCTGCTCGGCCGGCCGGCCGTCGCCGTCGGGTGCGACGTGCTTCGGACTCGCGAACGCCTCGGCGACCTGCTCCGGGTCGACCGTGGGCAGCTCGACGACTCGGGTCTTCGGCGGCGCGGTCGACACGATCGCCTCCTTGCGGTCGGGATCCCAGCCGCGCACCTCGACCTCCGGCACCTGGCTCGCCGACGTGACCGTCGCGTGCAGCGCGAGCGTGTTCATGCCGTGCTCGATCACCACGGGGTCGTCGCGTGCGGACTGGGCGCCGCCGGGCGCCTCGCCCGCCTCGGTCGGCGGCCCGAACACGAGCCCGCCCTCGACGACCGAGAAGGTCGAGCCCGTGGCATCCGCGAGCCGCTTCAGGAACACCCAGTCGCTCACGTTGTCCTGCGTGACGTGGTTCAGGACGCTGCCGGTGACGCCGACCTCCTTGACCGGGACGTCGGCCCGCTGGGCGACCTCGCGCACGATGTCGGCCGGGGTGCGGTCGACGTAGGCTGCGACGCGTCGCCCGCGGAACAGCCGGTGCGACCGGTCGAGGCCGCGCACGCGGGTGCGGAGCACGCCCGCGATGTCCTCGCGGTCGATCGCCGTGACCTCGCCGTCGAGCAGCCTGACGGGCCCCTGGGGGCCGTTCTCCGACACCGTGAGCACCACGGGCACGCCGATGCGGAAGCCGCCGTCGGCGAGGACGGTGCCCGCGGAATCGGTGAACTCGAGTTCGAACGCGTCGGGCAGGTTGGCGGCATCCGTCACCCGGCCGGTCACCAGCAGGGCCGACGCCGACGCCGGCAGCGGGGTGCCGTCGACCGCGACGAGCAGCAGGCTGGTGTAGGTGTCAACGGATGACACGGGCCACCTCCGCCCGCACCACGTCGCGCGCCGGACGCCCGGCGAGTTCCTCCGCGGCCGGCAGGAACACCGGGCTTCCGGGCGCAAGCCGCATCGGGTCGTCGATCCCGTTCACCTCGGCGACCTGTCGCCAGAGCGCCGGATTGCCGTACTCGCGGTACGCGATCGCGGCGAGCGAGTCGCCCTCGCGGATCGTGTGCATGCGACGGGGGCGCAGCCCGCCCGACGTCGGGTTCTGCTTGCCCGGCTCCTCGGCGATCTCCTCGAGCGCGACCGTGCAGACCGCGCGCAGCGGTGTGCCGGTGGGCGAGAACAGCGTGTACTTCGCCGAGACCGACTTCACGTAGCCCACGAAGCCCGCGAGCACGCCCCATTTGAACCGCACCCACGGCGCCGACGGCCGTTCGCCCTGGCGGGACTCCTCGGTGGGAACGCACGCGGAGAACAGCTTCTCGACGCGCGCGACGACGGACTCGCCGCCCCCGCCGCGGGTGTCGTCGAAGAACATCTCGACGCTGAGCTTCTGCGCCTCGGGCCCCTGGTAGGTCGCGGGCGGCGCCGACGACGCCTTCTTCTGCTTCTCGGCCTTCCAGCTGGCCGACTTCGTCATCGTCAGCTCCTTGGGGTTCAGCTGGAACGCGATGGAGCCGATCGGCGCACCGGGCACTCCGGGCGTCTTGCCGGGTTGCAGCAGCTCGAGCTCGGCGTGCGAGAGGCTCTCGCTCGAGGTGTCCGTCTTCGTGACCGGCATGCGCGCGCCCCTCTCAGTCGGCCTCGATGCCGTGGTGCGCGAGCTCGAGCGTCTCGGTGAGCACCTTCGGCTGGTCGGGGTTCAGGCCCGGGCCGGTCCAGCGGACCGGAAGCACCTGCTTGAGCGTCCATCCCGCGATCGTGTCGCCGTAGCCGTTCTCGACCTCGATGCGAGCGTCGGTCGGGGCCACCTGCGGCGCCTTCGCGATCCACGCCAGGATCGGCCCCGACGTGCCCTCGCCGACGGGGCGCGTGAGCTTGACGTTGGGGAACTTCAGCCGCGCGGGGAACTGCCAGACGAAGCTGTTGTTGCCGCCCTCCTCGCGGGACTCGATCACGACCTCGACCCCGAGGCCGTCGCACGTCGAGAACTCGCCGAGCGACTGCCCGTCGATCTTCACGTGATAGCTGACGCCGACCGCGATCCGCGTGTCCTCGATCATGGTTCCCCCTCGTCTAGATTCCGTCGATCCGCACGCCGCGACGTTCCCGATCGAGCAGCAGCTCGGCCTTGAGGCGTCGCACGAGCGGGCCGTAGAGCTGTCCGGCGAGCGTCTCGATCGCGGCGGGCGAGGTCGCGGCGGCGTCGGCGCCGAGTGCGGCCGTCGCGGCTGCGGCGGCCCCGGTCGCGGTGGCGGATGCCGCTGCGTCGGGCGACGACGTCGACCCGTCGCTCGACGTGCTCGGCGTCTCCGGCGGCGGGCCGGGCGGCTCCGACGGCGCGGGCGGCTCGGCGGCTGACTCGGCTTCGCGTTGCACGCTCGGCTCGGCGGCGCTCGCCGCCACGGGCAGCGGGGCGCGGCGGGGCGGCGGGGGCGGCGCGATCGGAGGGCTGTCCACGGGGGCCGGGCCGGACCGGGCGCCGTGAACCGTGGCGAACGGGGTGGCCGTGCCGGGGGCGGCGGCGAGAATCGACGGCGCGGCGGCCGGCTCCGGGATGGTGGCGGGCTGCGGCGTCACGGCGGCCGATCGTTGCAGCACATCGCGGACCGGTCCCGACCGGCCGGCGCCGTCGTCCGGGCCGGGAACCACGGACTGCCCGCCGAGCGCGTGCACCTCCGGCGAGTGCGAGCGCGGGTCCACGCCCGCTCGTCGGCCGTGCGCGTGTTCGGCGACCGGGGCGGCGGCCGGCGGGGCCGGCGGGGTCGGCGGGCTCTCCGCGCCCGGCGCGCGCGCGGACGGGGACGCGGGCTGCGGGCCGGGGGCGACGAGCCGCTGGAGCCAGCCCAGCACGCCACCGCGGGCGGGCTCGTCGGGGTCCACCGGGGCGGCCCCGCTCGGCGGAGTCGTGCGCCCACCGCGCGCCGGCTCGCTGCCGACCGCGGAGGCGGACGCGCGCCCGCCCGGCGAGCTCGCGGCCCCACCGCCCTGCGCGAGATCGGACGCCGAGTCCGCCCGCTGGATCGAGGGCGGCTGCGGGACGACGGCGACGGCACGCGGGTGCCGTCTCCCCGCCGGCGCGGATCCGGTGGGCGCGGTGAGCAGCGGCGTGAGCGTGCGCTGCGCGATGAGCGGGAGGATCGTCTCGGTTTCGGGTTCGGGCTCGCCGCCCTCCGGGCCTGACGGCGTGCTCGGCGTGAGCGAGTCACCGACCGGCGTGACGGAGCTCGGGTCGTCGGCTGACGCCGCGACACCCGTCGACGAGCGGTTCGCGAGCGGGAACTCGTCGATCGCGGAGGCCGTCCGGTCCGGTTCGCCTGCCGCTGCCATGGGCGCGAGCGCGCTCGAGTGCGGCACCGAGCCAAGGAGGGCCCGCTCGCCGGTCGCACCCCCGTCGTCGGGCGCGACCCGGCCCTCGCCGTCCGCCGGCTCCGACGCGGTCGACGCGCCCGGCGACGGTGCACCGCCGGCGTCGACCGGGCCCGTGTCGCCGTCGGCAGGCGTGTCCGGGACCGACGCCCCCGGCCGACCCTGACCGGCTCCGACGACCGACGACGCGGTCGGTGCCGCTCCGGCGGACGCGGCATCGATGCGCTGCACTGCCGGCGCCGGTCCGGAGACCGGTGGCGGTCCCGGCGCAGGCGACGGCCCGGCGTTCGATGTCGGGAGCGGAGCGCCGAGACCGAGCCGACGGACGACCGGCGTGCTCGGCGCCCTGATCGACGGCGGTGCCGCGCTGCGGCGTGCGGCATCCGTCGTCTCACGCTGCACCGAGGGCTGCAGCGGAACGCCGCCGCCCGCCGGCAGCGGGCGATCGGCGAGGACGGCCGAGGATGCTTCGAGCGTCCCCGGGTGCTCGCCCGGGGAATGCGGCGGCTCCGGAGGATCCGGCGTCTCCGCGGCATCCGGCAGGTCGACCTCGGGGTCGGCCCGCTCGTCGGCGTGTGCCGTCTGCTCCTCCGCGAGCGGAAGGGACGACGCGGGCGGCGTCGACGCCGCCGCACGGTCTCCAGTCGCGGTCCGGCCGTCCGTCCGGACCGGCAGGTCGGGCGCCCCGGGCTGCGGCTCCTCGCGGCCGGGCGACGGATCGGGCAGCGGTGGCGACGCAGCGGCCGCGTCGGCCTGCGGCGGGACCACGCGCGGCGCCGGCGACGCGGCATCCGTCGCCGCCGACCGCCCGGCCGAGGCACGCGACGAACCCCACGCCGGGGGCCGCAGCGTCAGGTCGGCGATCACCGCCCGCTGCACCGGGGCGCCGAGTTCCGCGACACCGCCCGCGACCGTGCCCGCCGGCGCACCCGGATCGACGAGATGGCCGAGCGAGCCCATGCGCGCCGGCACCAGGCGCGTGGGCAGCGACGAGACGAAGCCCGCCGAGAGGGTCGACGGGGGCGTGTCGGACAGCTGCCGCTGCAAGGGCGGCAGGAACGCCCATCCCGCCGGCGACGGGCGCGGCGAGGCCGGCGCCGGCGACGGCGCCGACGCCGAGCGCTGCCACGGCCAGCGCATCAGCGCTCCCCGCTGATCCTCGTGTTGATCGCGGCGATCTGCTGCACGTAGCGCAGGCGCTCCGCGTGCTCGAGGTCGAGGATGTCGTCCAGCGGCCAGTGGAAGTGGTAGGCGACGTACGCGACCTCCTCATGGATCCGGTCGGCCGCGTACGTCACGATTCCCCCAGGCGGCCACCCGCCAGGTCGGCCGTGAACCGATGCGAGCACTCCGGACAGGTCACCGCGATGCGCGTGTGCCCCTCGGCGTTGACGCGGCGGTAGAAGTCCTGCAGGAACGCCACGTCGGAGGCGAACATGTTCTCGACCACCGACGAGTCGACCGTGCTGAGCGTGCCCAGGGACGTGATCACCCGACCGAGCAGCACGACGGTCGTGTATGCCGGGTTCTCCTGCACGCGGGCGTCGTACAGGGGAAGCAGTTCGTCCCGGGCCGTCGCGAGGCGCATCACGCCGCGCCGGTGCACCGTCCCGTCGGGGCCGACGTAGCCGCGCGGGAGTTCGAAGGTGAACTCCGTGCGCATGAGCCCGTCGTCGGCCTCGCCGGCGGCATCCGTCGCCTCGCCGGGTCGCGTCGCGATGACCCGCTGCATCACTGCACCTCGGACTCGTCGAAGCAGACCGTGAACTTCTCGGTCGCCTGCTCGGTCGCGCCCGCCTTCAGCGAGTTGATCTCGACCGACCGCACCCAGCAGTTGCGGAACTCGTACTTCTTGATGACGCTGCCCTCGTAGTCGAGGAGCTCGACCGACGCGGTCTTGCGGGCGCCCTTCACGTCGCCCTTCATGACGACGTTCAGCCAGTCGCTCACCGTCTTCGAGTCGGTGAGGCCGCGCGTGACCGTGAACTCGCCCGTCTTGGCGCGGCCGATCAGCTGGCGTGCGACGTACTTGCCGTCGGCGAGCTGCTGCTTGAGCTCGATCTTGTCAACCTCGTTCTTCAGGCCCGACACCTCGGTCACCTTCGGCAGCTCGATGCCGTCGATCGTGACCTTGAAGGCGTAGGCCGGTGAGGAGTCGAAGGAATCCGCGAGTGCCATGGCTGTCTCCTAGCTGTGGTCGGTGGTCATTCCGTCACGACGCTCGTGCCGCCCGAGAACTGCGAGAGCTCGAACACCACGAACTCGGCCGGCTTCACGGGCGCGACGCCGATCGCGCAGCGCACCTGTCCGGCGTCGATGACCTCGGCCGGGTTGGTCTCCTCGTCGCACTTGACGAAGAACGCCTGGTCGGGGGTGCTGCCGAAGAGCGCGCCGGCACGCCACTGGTTCACGAGGAACGCCGAGATCGACCGGCGGAGCTTGCCCCACAGCGCCTCGTCGTTCGGCTCGAACACCGCGAACTGGGTCGCGTTCAGGATCGACTTCTCGATGAAGTTGAACAGGCGCCGGATGTTGACGTACCGCCAGGCCGGGTCGCTCGAGAGCGTCCGTGCCCCCCACACCCGGATGCCGCGGCCCGCGAACGCGCGGATGGCGTTCACGCCGATCGGGTTCAGCAGCTCCTGCTCGGTGCGGGTCAGCTGCGTCTGCACCTCCACGGCGCCGCGGATCACCTCGTTCGCCGGGGCCTTGTGCACGCCGCGCTCGTTGTCGTTGCGCGCCCAGATGCCGGCGATGTGCCCCGACGGCGGCACGAACCGGTTGGTTCCGGTCACCGGGTCGAGCACCTTGAACCACGGGTAGTAGAGCGCGGCGAACTTGGAGTCGTAGCCGGCCCCCGTGCGGCGCCACTCGCGCACCTCCTGGGCGGAGAGGTCCGGCGGCGGGTCGAGGATCGCCATGCGATCGCCCATGAGCTCGCAGTGCGCGATGACGGCCAGCTGCACCGCCTTCACCGTCTCGAGGTCGATCGCGCGCTGCTCGTACGCCGCCATGAGGTCGGGCACGGCCACCATGGTGACCTCCTCGACCTCCTCGAGTCCGCTGAACCCCGTGCGGTCGGCGGCATCGCCGATGTAGTTGCCCGCGTTGAGCCCCTCGAGCACGATCGGCTGCTCCTCCGGCTCGGGCACCGCGAGGTCGAACGTGCCCGTCCGCGGCGAGACGCCGGCCGACGCCGCGTCCACCTCCTCCACGGTGACGAGCTTGGATTCCGCCGCGATCTTCGTCACGACGTACGCCGGGCTGCTCGGCTTGGGCGAGACCTGCTCGTACACCTCGGGGCTGCGGCCCTCGGCGGTGACGACGACCTTGAACGACCCCTCCTCGGGCGACTCGCCCTCGGGCTCCGCGATCTCGACAGAGATCGGCTTGGCGTTCGGCGAGGCGTTCTTCGCCGTGAAGACGTAGTTGCCGATCGTCGCGGTCTGCGGGCCCGCGGCGAGCTGCTTGGGCTCGCTCCGCTTGCCTCCCCGACCGCCCTTGCCGGACCCGTCCGACGCCGTGCCGATGCGAACGACGTAGCAGTTGCCCCCGCCGTTCAGGAAGTAGCCGTACACCGAGTACGCGAGGTAGGCGCCCGGATACAGGCCGCCGAAGGTGTCGACGAACTGGGTCCAGTTCGACACCAGGGTGGGCGTGTTCTCGGGGCCCTTCGGGGCCATGCCGATGAACGCCGCGACCGCGGTGCCGACGCCCTCGATCGGCCGCGTTCCGGCCTCGATCTCCTCGACGTAGACACCTGGAGACAGGTATGTGGGCATCGGATGCTCCTTCGCTGGAGTGCGTCGCGTGCATGCGTGCTTCCAGCGTCGGCGAGCGGATGCCATTGCGGGCAGTCTTCCGGTGCGTGCGGCTGGGTAGCCGTGGCTGCGCGATCGGGCACGTTCGCGGCGACCGCCCGCGTCAGGAGCCCGATCCGGCTCCCACCTTGATCGCGGGGAGCACCGGCGGTTTCGCATTCACCCGCGCGAGCTTCTCGGTGACGTCGAATGCGCCCACACCGTTCGACCCCGCATTGAGATTGAGCCATTCCTCGATCGCATACACGCGCCCACCGACTTGCACTTCGGGATCGCCGAGCTCGCGCAACTTCCGGACGATGAGCGGCCACACGTGCAACGGCGCCACCTCGATGCCCTTGCTCATCAACGCGCGGAGCGATTCGTCACTCGTCAGGTCGATGCCGTTGTACTTGTCCTTCCAGATGGAGGCGGCGTTGATCCTGACGCTCACATCGCCTCGTTCGATTGCGTCGTCGAAGGCGCGTTTCATCCTGGGAACGCAATGGTCGCACGGTGCTCGGTTCATGTCGATCACAATGGGGACTGGGGCACCCGCGGCGAAGATGCCACGGCGGCGTTCTCGTTCGATCCGCCTCAACAACGCAGGGGCGCGCTCTTCGATCTTCAGTTCGGCATGGCCGCCGCGGTTCGTGAATCCACCGGCAGGTCCGAAACGGGTCGCGCCTCCATACGTGACGAATGCCGTCGTCGTTCCGAACAGCATCCGCATCTTGAGCGCGATCGAGAGGACCTCCGCGGCGCTCGTCGACAGGGCGATTCGCTCGGCCACGCTCGCACTCGCCAGAACGGCCGGTGCGCGAGACGGAGAACCGGGATCGAGGAGGAGTCCCTTCAGTCCCAACGGATGAAGTTCCGTCCATACGGCGTGAAGTGCGGCGCGAGCTTGATCCGCATCGGTGAACCGGCGACCGCCCAGCATCTCCCGCGCCTTGGCCTTGACGGCCGGGGGCGAGAGCCGACCCGAATGGTCCGCCTCTGCGCCGGTTCGCCTGCCGCTGAGCCTGTCCCTCGCCGACTCCGCCTTCCCCTTCACCCACGCCTTGCCCGCCGCGACCTTCGCCTTGACCCGGGTCGAGATGCCCTTCAGGCCGCGGATGATGGGGGCCGCGAGCTTGAGTCCGGTCTTGATGACGGCGTCGAGCGCCTGGTTGACCGGCTTCTGGATCGACTTCATGATCGAGCGGATCTTCTCGCCGATGCCGCCGATGCCGAGGACGCTCGCGATGAAGCCGATGAGGATCGGCACCATCTGTCCGAGCGCGTTCTCGATCTTCGCGACGACGGCCGAGACGTTGCCCTTCGCGATGTCCACCACCCCGTCGATGACGGTGTTCACGAACTGCGCGATCCTCGCCGCGTTGTTCACGAAGAACATGACGACGTCGTAGATGAGCTTGCACGCCTTGATGAATGCGGCGGCGGGATTCAGCAGGCTGATCAGCCACGTGATGCCCGCCGTGATGATCCGGGTGATGACGAAGTCCTGGAGCTGATCCATAATCATCGCCTTGACGTCGCCGATCTTCTCGACCAGCTTGTCCCAGAGGCCCGCGACGCCCTGCTCGCGGATCACCTGGAAGATCTCCACGCCCTTCTCGACCGCCGCCATCGCCTTCTCGCCGATCTGCCTGACGAGGCGGCTGCGGATGTTCATCCACGTGAGGCCGAAGACCGACGCGAGCAGCTTCACGACGCCCTTCAGGTCGAAGGTGTCCGGAAGTTCGATGCCGGCGTCGCCGAGCTGACCGAACAGCCAGCCCATCAGGCCCTTCCTGAGGTGCGTGGCGATGTTGGAGAAGAACCGGTCGATGCCGCCCTTGATGCCGCTGATGAGGTTGCCGAGGAATCCGACCGGGTCCCCGATGATGTCGCCGACGACGGATGCCGCACGCGCGAGCGCGTTCCTGAGCATGGCGGCGAGCTGGCGGATCGTGTTGACCACGGCCTTGATGGCGCCGATCGCCTTGTCGACGAGGCCGCGGTTCTCCGCCTGGAGGGCTTCGATCCGCTCGTCGAGTCCCTTGCGCGCCTCGACGTACTTCGTCGCGAGCGCGTCGACGACGGCGTTCTCCTTGTCCTTCACCTCGCTCTCGAGCTGGTCGAACCGGTCGCCGATCTCGGCGGCCGCGTCGGATCCGACCTTCCGGAGGTCGCGCGGGAGCGACGTGACGTACGAGGCGATCTCCGCCCGACCCTTGGCGATCCGCTGCTTCGCGGCGATCAGGTCGCCCCCGACGATGTCCGCGACACGGGAGATCACGCCGTCCATCTGCGTGAGGTAGAGCTCCCGGCCGGCCTCGTAGAACTCGTCGACCTTGGCCGGCATGCCGACGAGCTTGTCCTTCGCCCATCGCAGACCGCCGAGCCATCCCCCGTACCGGTCCCGCTTGTACGCCGACATCTTCGCCGCGACGTACGACTCGAACGAGGCCCTCGCCCTGGCCTCGCCCTGCTCGAAGGCCTTCTCGACCTTCGGGTCGATCCCGTCGAGGATCTTCCTCACGTCCGTCTCGGTGGCGGTGAAGATGCCCTGGATCCTCGTGGTGACCTCGGCGCGCTTCCGCTCGTCCTCGGACTTCGCCCTGCCCTTGTCGGCGACCAGCCCGGCGATCGCGGCACCCTTGGAGCCCTGCATGCCCTGCACCCCGGTGGCGGTCACGGCGGTCGCCTGCGCCCGGCCCTGGGAGAGGGTCGCCTGCTCGCCTGCGCGATACTCGGCGGGCGCCGAGTCGGCGTGCGCGGCAGCCGTGCGCTTCTCGGCGAGCGCGCCCTCGAAGTCCGGCTCCCCGGACTTCGCGAGTTGCGCGTCGGTCACGCCGGCGTCGGTCATCTCCCGATCGACCTCCCGCTTGCCCGCTTCGAGATTCAGCTGCTCGGGTGGCGCCGGCTTCGGCACGGCGCCCGCCGCCGGAATCGGCACGACCTGGCCCGGGTGCTCCGCGGCCATCGGCGCGACCGGCTTCGCCACGGCCTTCGACGAGTCCGGGGGCGCCTCCGTCGCCGCCTCGATGTCATGGACGGACGCGTCCTTGCCCTGTGTGACGAGCCCCTTGACCTCGCCCTTCACCTCGCCCGCCTTGCCGGACTTCGCGTAGTCGTCGGCCTCCTTGAGGGTCTTCGGCGACTTGGCCTCGATCGCGGTCTTCACGGCCGCGATGAACGCCTTCCTGTCGAACGTGCCGGGTCGCTGCGCATCCATCGTGTCGGCCTTGGCGGCCTTCGCCTGGCCCGCGAGGTCATCGCTCGGCGCGACGGCGGCCGCCTGCGCCTCGTCGGCCTTCGAGGCGGCGGAGGGATGCGAACGCTTCGCCGAGGCGAAGCCCTTCACGTTCCCCCTGACGCGCGTGAACGCGGGGTCCTCCGCGGGCTTCACGCCCGGTGGCGGCACCGGCGGACGCAGCAGCATGTCGCCGGCCAGGTTCACCGGCGCCCGTGTCGCGGCCGGGCCGCCTGCGCCCGCAGCGGGGACGCGTGGCGTCCGCCCCCGTGCTCGGCCCCCCGCCGCCTTGCGCTTCGCGGCGGCGGCCTTTCCGAGCGGTGAGATCGGCGGCACCGGTTTCGGTGGGGGGACGGGCTTCTTCGCCGCGACGGCGCTCGGACCGAAGCCCGTCAACCTGACCGCGAGCTCGGACGCGGGCGGCTTCGTCCCCTCGAGATCGACGGGGATGCCGGCGGCCTTCGCTCGCTCGAGCCCGCGCTCGACCCGCTCGACGTCGGGCTCGCCGCGACGCAGCTCGACGAGGGCGCCGTCGATCTCGACGATCGCCGCATCGCCCGGCCCGCGCATCCGCGCCGCGAGCAGTGCACTGACGGCCGAGTTGCCGGCCGCCCGCTGCAGGGCGAGCATCGCAGCGCCCGGGCCCCGCTCGCCACCCCGGCTGCCCCCGGCGCGTCGCCGCCCGACGGCGAGCGCGTCGACCATCGCACCCCGCGCGTCGCTCGCCGAGCGGCGAGCGTGGTTCGACGACGGCGCGATGGTCATCGGCGCCCGACCGTCACGATCGGACGCGGCGGGCCCGGGTACGGCGCCATGGCCCCGCGCGGCTCAGCCGGCCGCTTCCTCCTCCTCGGGCGCTTCCTCGCGCTGCACGAACAGGCCCTGCACCTGCTCCTCCTCTTCCTCCTCCTGTCGCTGCACTTGGGCGGGCTCGCCCATCACGCGTGCGGCGTTGTCGGATGCGGCCCGCTCGAAGCGGTCTCCGGGATCGCTCACGCTCACGCCGCCGCCCGCCGGCGTGCCGTCCACCGGACCGGAACGCTGCTGCACGACGTGTGTCAGCTCGTGCGCGAGGGTCGTGCGTCCCGCCTGCGACGACGGGTCGTACGCGTCGCGCTGGAAGACCACGTCGCGGCCGACGGTGTAGGCGTGCGCCCCGACCGACTTCGCGGAGGCGCTCGCCGCGGCATCCGTGTGGACCCGGACGTCGCCGAAGTCGTGGCCCATTCGCGCCTCCATGTCCGTGCGCACCGACGGCTCGAGCGGCTCCCCGCCGGACGAGACCACGTCGTGCACCGGCGAGCGCTGCTCCTCGACGAGGTCGCTCACCGCGCCGTTGCCCGCATCCCGCTGCAGCCGCAGCATCCCGGCGGTCCCGATCACGTCGGCGCGTCGTGCGGCGAGTCCTGCCGCTGATGCGGCGCCCGACGCCTCGCGCGCGGCCTCGGTCGCTCGTCGGCTCACGGCCGGGTCGATGCCGTCCCACTCGTGTGCGTGCATGGTCCACCTCCACGATCGCCCGATTCCATTGGACCGCCGTGCCGCGCGCGCCGCACGGGGTCTGCCCGTTCGGGCAGCCGGATCCACCCGAACGGCCACGTCCCGGGCACGGTCACGGCAGCACCCCACGTATCGCGTGAACACGGAGCGCGTGCGCCCGCGTCGACGGCACGCCGTGTCATCCGGTGTCCACCTCGACCCAGTAGCGCCCGAACTCGCTCTCGAGGAGCAGTCGTCCGAGCTTGCGGTACTCGCGGTGGACCGCGATGATCAGGTGCTTCATGCGCACGTCGGCCTGCTCGGCGGCCGCGAGGTAGGCCGCGGTGACGGCGGCCGAGCGGATGGCGCCGCCTGCGAGCTCGAACGCCTCGCCGAGGAAGTCGAGGTCGATGTCGTCGCCGCGGCCGACGCGTGCGCCCAGGCTGAGGTCCCAGAGCCGCGCCCGGTGTGCGGCATCCGGCATCGGGAAGTCGACGATCACGTCGATCCGTCGCGTGAACGCCTCGTCGATGTTGGCGCGGAGGTTCGTGGCGAGGATCGCGAGCCCGTCGAAGGTCTCCATCCGCTGCAGCAGGTAGGCGCTCTCGACGTTGGCGTAGCGATCGTGGGCGTCCTTGACCTCGCTGCGCTTGCCGAACACCGCGTCGGCCTCGTCGAACAGGAGGACCGCGTTCGTGCCGGCGGCGGCCCGGAAGATGCGCTCCAGGTTCTTCTCGGTCTCGCCGATGTACTTGTCGACGACGGTCGACAGGTCGATCACGTACAGGTCCAGGCCGAGCCCGCCGGCGACGACCTCGGCCGACATCGTCTTGCCCGTGCCCGAGTCGCCGGCGAAGAGCGCGACGACGCCGTGGCCGCGCCCGCCGCCGGGCCGCATGCCCCAGTCGCCGAGGACCTGCTCGCGATGCCGGGCGCGCAGCTCGATCTCGCGGAGGGCGTTCATGGGCGCGCTCGGCAGCACCAGGTCGTCCCAGCCGACGCGCGGGGTGACCCGTCTGGCCAGCCGATCCAGCGCCGACGCGTTCTCGGCACGCGCCCCCGCGGCGAGGTCGTCAGCGGTGATGACCCCGCTCGACGACAGCCCCGCCTGCGTGCGCGCCGTGATCGCCGCGCGACGCACCTGCTCGGGCCTCAGCCGGAACTGCGCCGTCGCCGCGACCACGTCGATCCCGTCCGCGACGGGCCCGAGCGACCGCAGCCAGAGCGCCGACCGCTCCTCGGTCGTGGTGGGCTCGACGTCGGCGATGGCCGGCAGGTCGCGGAACCAGGCGGGATCCCAGGTGGGCTCGCCGACGAACACCGTCGGCTGCGGCGAGGCGGCGAGCGTCTCGATGAGCGCCGGCGGCGTCTCCACGGTCACCGGGGCCGCCAGCAGCACGCCTCGACGCAGCCGTGCCTCGCGCACCGCCAGGCGCGCGAGCGTGATCCCGTCGGGTTCCCGCGCGAGTCGGGCGAGGTCGACCGCGACGGGATCGAGGCCGAGCGAGCGGATGGCGCGCATCGCGACCGCCTCGCCGGACCCGGTCGCCGGCTCGCGCAGGTAGAGCAGCCGGATGCCGGTGCCGAGCGCACGGCGGACGCGGCGATCGTCGCCCCATTCGAGATCGGGCGGTTCGCGCAGCACGCCGTCGAGCGCGCGATCGGCGGTGTCGTCGCCGAGGAGGTGCCCCACGACGCGGTCGGGCACGCGCACGGCCCGCCCCGGCAGCGGCCGATCGTCGTCCTCGACGTGCACGAGGCCGCCGGCGACGAGCGGTCCGGAGATGAGCCGCGCCCGGTCGGACGCGCTCGTGAGCGGCACTCCGCAGAGCTCGAGGGCGACCGCGACCGACGGCCGGTGCCGTCCGACGTCGTCGTTGAGGTACCCGAAGAACCGCTCGAACCGCGGGTCGAGGTCGGCGGCGAGCGCGATCACGAGCAGGTCCACGTCGATGGCGCCCAACCCGAAGGCGTCCGCGAGGATGCGGAGTCGGATGTCGCGGCCGGCCGCTGCGGCGAGGTCGGCCGCCTGCTCGCACTCGGCGAGGCGGGCCGAGGCGTCCGACCAGTCGGGCACGCCCGGCACCCCGCCGAGCAGCCGGTCCACCATCTCGTCGCTCAGGTACAGGCCGCGGAATGGGTCGTCGGGGTTGGGATCGCTCGAGCGCCGGAACGCGACCAGACGGCGGATCCGGTCCTCGATCGCCCCGAGCCGACCCAGCAGGTGCGCGGTGCTGGGATCGTCCACCACGTCAGCGCCCCCTCGGAGCGGGGCGGTGCCGCGAGTCCGCACTTCCGGTCCCCATGTCCTCGAAGGTCGCGGCGACGCCGTCGGTGACGGGCGGCCCGACCGCGTAGGTCACGTCGCGGCTGACCGGCGCGGTGATCACCACGTCCAGCGACGGCTTCAGCTCGCCGCCGAGCGACGACCACACGTCGGCGAACGCGCGGTCCTCGGGCGGCGGCTGCGCGATGGTGAGCGAGCACGGCAGCCCGGTCTCGGCGAGAATCTCGACCACGAACGTGCCCGGGATCGCGTCGTAGCGCAGGAAGCAGCGCAGCAGGGCGTCGAGCAGCCGGTGCTCGTCGTCGGGACGCTGCGTCCACGCGGTGACGAGATAGGAGAGCTTGAAGTACCGCGGCGCAGGGGCGCGGGCGGTGACCACGCCGCGCTCGTCCCGCTGCTCCGACCACCCGTACTCGCGACGGCGCACGTCCTCCCGGATGTCGTAGAGGAAGAGGTCGACGGTGGGCGCGTTCCGGCGGGCCGCCCACTCCGTCGTTGGCGCATCGAACGCGATGTCGATGTCGGCGGCGATCCCCTCGGAGGCCTTCACCAACGCCTTCAGCGCATCGTCGATCTCGCCGATCATCGCCCCTCCCGATCGCATGCGGCGGCGGCGCGCGGCGCAGTGCAGGGCGCTCGCCGTCGGACCTTCCGGGGCCGCCTCCGACCCCTCCACTGTGCGGCGGCCGGGAAGCGGCGACCCGTGGTCCGGTGCAGCCGTTCGGGCAGCGACATCCGCCCGGACGGGCAGGCCCGACTGCCCTCAGATCAGGCCTTCGCGCACCGCGTACGCCACGGCATGCGACCGGTTCCGAAGCTGCAGGCGCGTGGTCACGTCGTGCAGGACGTTCTTCACCGTTCGTTCCGAGTACGACAGCTTCGCGGCGATCTGCGCAGTGTCGTAGCCCTCAGCCACCAGCCGCAGCACGTCGACCTCGCGGGCCGCGAGCCCGGCGAACGTGATTCCGCGTGGGTCGAGGACCGTGCGCTGCAGGCGGCCGACCTGTTCGAGGAGCCGGCCGAGGAGATCCGGCGGCACGGCGCCGTCGCCTGCGGCCGCGCTCGCGACGACGGCCAGCAGGCGGTCCGTCGTCGCCTCGGAGCGTCGCACCAGCCCGACCACGCCGGACTCGACGGCGCGCACGAGCGCCTGGTCGTCGAGGTGCGCCGCGATGAGCACCACGCGGGAGGCGCCGTTGCGGCGCAGGAAGCGGAGCGTGTTGAGCGTCTCCTCGTCGACCTCGTCGGCGACGACGAGCACTACCTCCGGCGCGACGTCCTCGGCCGCGCCGACGACGCGCACCTCCGGCCGCGGCCGCAGCGAGCTCGCGACGCCCGCCTCCGAGATCGGGTCGCGCGCGTAGACGCGCACGGTCGTCCTGGTCATCGGTCCTGCTCCCTCTCCCTGGTCTCCTCTTCGTCACGGGCGAAGCTGCCCCGGAGGCACTCGGGACCAGTGTGCTCGGGCATCCTCTTCGCGCACTCAACACCCGCTCAACGGGCAGTCGGGATGCACGAGCGCCGGACCGCGAGGGCGGGCCGGATGGCGCGGAGCACGCCTAGCCTCGAGGCATGACCGCGATCGAGGCCGGCCGCTGATGGCACCCATGGGTCCCGCGCTCCGGGTGGGCGACACGGCCCTCTGCGCCCTCGTCGACGGCGTCAAGCCGCACGTGGGCGGGCCGATCACGCCCGCGGCGGCCGTGCCGACGGTCCTCATCGGCGGGATGCCCGCGGCCGTCGCCAACGCGGTGCCCGGCGGCATCGTGTGCGTGTCCCCCGCGCCGAACGGCATCGCGCAGGGCAGCCTGACGGTGCTGATCGGCGGATTCCCGGCCGCGCGCCTCGGCGACCTGACCCTGCACGGGCTCCCGATCGCGCCGGGCCCCGGCGCGCCCACCGTGATCATCGGCGGGTGACGCGACTCAGCGCGGCTTGGCGAGCACGCCGCCGATGTACCCGAGGACGGCGCCGAACCAGACGGCGAGCAGGCCCAGCCCCGGGCCGGAGATCATCCCCGCCACCGCGCCCGCGATCACGAGGCCCACGGTGAGCAGGACGATGAGCACCGCCGACTTCCGGGTGAGCCCGCCGGACTGGCCCGTCATGCCGAACGCCATCATCACCGCGAGCACGAGCACGAGCACGCGCGCCCCGGCCTCGACGAGGTACGGCCAGTCCCCCTCGAACGTCTGGAACTGGATCACGCCCATGATCCGCCCGATGGAGGGCAGGTTCACGCCGGCACCGCCGAACCACTCCAGGAACGATCCGACGACGACGAAGAACACGCCGAAGATCACCAGCACCCGGCTCCACGCGGGGCGTGAATCCGGCGTCGCCTGCGTGACCGAGGCGTCCGCCGCGATCGCCTGCCGGCCGTCGCTGGCCTGCACCTTCAGTTCGCGCGTGATCGACTGGCGCGCGGGCGGGCGCGGAGCCTCGACCGCGAGCTGCACGGCCGCGGTCGCGCGGGGCGCCACGACCACCTCCTCCGGGTGGAACCGCAGGGTCGCCGCACCGTCGTCGGAGCTGCCGCTGAGCCGCACGTGCAACGGCTCGAGTCCGCGCCGGTTGTCGACGTCGACGCGCAGGTCGCCGCGCCTCGCGGCGCCCAGGTTGAGGTGCTGCGGCTGGACGAAGAGTGCGGCGGTCGTCATGGGGTCCGGCGTCGCGGATGCCTCGAGCATCCCCTCGGCCTCGGCGTCGGCCTTGCCGTCCGAGGCGATCACCGTGAACGGGCGCATCTCGGTCGATCCGGCCGCGGGCGGGGCGGCGCGGACCCGTGCCCTGGCCGTCACGGCGCCCTCCGGCGGGATCGTCAGTTCCCTCGGGGTGAACGCGAAGCCGAGCCGATTTTCCGGGTCGCGCGCCGAGAGCACGACCGTCCGGGCGCTGTGACCGCCGCGGTTGTCGAGCACGACGTCGAAGTCCGCGTCCGCACCGTTCACGCTCGAGAGGTGGGCGGGTGAGAGCTGGACCCGCAGCGGCGCGTCCACCGGTGCCGGGCGGGTGCGCTGCACGAGGGTGAGCGTCGCCGTGACCGGTCCCTCCTCGTGCTGGCCCGTCACGGTGAGCTGACGCGTGACCTCCGCGCCCGGGTCCGGGAGCGGCGACGAGAACGCCACCGTGAGCTCCTCGACGGCACCCGGCCGCACCGTCAGTCGCGTCCGATCGAATGCGAACCGCACGGCGCTCTCGGGATCGCTCGCCGAGAGCTGGAGCGTCTGCGGATGGTTGGAGGCGTGGTTGTCGAGCATGAGCGTGAACTCGCCCGCCGCGGCATCCTGCAGGCGCAGCAGTGCGGGGCGCGCCGAGATCGCGATCCGCGGGCCGGTGGGCGGTACCGAGATGTCGAGGGATGCCTCGGCCCGACAGGCCGCGTCGGCCTGGGAGACCACGTCGAGGCGCATCGTCACCCGCTGCGCGAGCACCATCTGGTCGCTCTCGGTGGCCAGCCGGATGCCGACCTGGCGGGTCTCCCCGGGCATCAGGTGCGCGTCCTCGGTGGTGACGACGAGCCACTCCGGCGGGTCGACGGGCACCACGTCGTAGCCGTCGACGATCTCGGACGGGTTGGCGATCTCGAGCACCACCGAGGCCGCGGCATCCGGTCCGAGCGTCACCTCCGGGGTCTGCACGACCACCTTCGGCGGCGCAGCGTGCTTCTCGCGCGTCGCCGGGGTTCCGCCGCCGTCCGTGCCGGGCGCGAGCGGCGGCTCGGGCGACGTCGCCTGCGGGTGCGCCGCGGTCGCCGCACCCGGATCCGCGGCCGCGCCGGCGGCGGAGGACGCGTCGGCCGCGGCCGGCGGTGCGTCCGCGTGCGTCGTGCCGCCCACGCTGTCGGCGGTGGCCTCCTCGGGAGCGTCCCACCAGAGGTAGGCGTGGCAGGTCGTGCAGAACCGCTCCGACGCGTCGTTCTCCGCGCCGCAGGTGTCGCATATCCGCACGGCCATCGCCGACTCCTCGGTTCGCACTCGGATCCGCTACCGCGATCGTATGGCCCGAAGGCCCCAGTCTGCAGCATCATGCCCATAGGGGCACGACGTGTGCGCGCTCGGCGATACGACGACGTTCATGATGGCCGAAGGGGCACGGCTCGTGCCCGGAAGGCGGCTCGGAGGGCCGCCGCGCACGACTCCGTTCGTTCGTAGCGTCGGGTACATGGCCATGGTCGCCGACATCGAGCCTGCCTCGCTGACGATCACCCCCGGGACGGCGGAGCGGTTCACGCTGACGATCCGCAACGAGGGCGAGGACGCCGAGACGTACCTCCTCTCGGCGGTCGGCGACGCCGCGGAGCATGTCGACATCGAACCGGACAGCCTGCTCGTCCAACCGGGAGAGACGGCCACCGCGACCGCGACGTTGCACCTCGAAGCCACGGGGGACCCGACGGCCGGCGAGCTGGCCGTCCGCTTCCAGGTCGTCTCGACCGACCGACCCGACGACGTCCTCGTGCTCGGCGCGATCGCGAGGATCCAGTCGTCGGGCGGCGTCGGCGGCGACGTCGACGCCGTGCTGTCACCGCCCACGATCGAGGGGCGCCGCAGCGCAGCCACCCTCATCGAGGTCGCCAACACCGGGAACGCCCAGGTCGACGCCGACGTCGCGGTCTCCGCCGCCAACCTGGAGTTCACCACCGACCGCCAGAGCGTGGCGCTCGCTCCCCGGTCGAGCGACGGCGTCGGGCTCAACGTGAAGGCCCGAGGCCTGCTGTGGCGGGGCGATCCGGTGCACCACGACTTCGCCGTCACGGTGGCGCCGAATGGTCAGCCGGCGAAAACGCTCGAGGGGACGTTCCGCCAGCTGCCCCTCCTGCCCGGCCGGACCTTCATCGGAGCGATCATCGCAGCGTGCGCGATCGGGCTGGCCGCGCTCGTCGGCCTCGGCGTGCTCGCGTGGAACGGCCTCACCGGCATCGCGGAGTCGGCGGCGATCAACGAGGCGCAGACGGAGACGCCCACCGACACGCCGGTGCTCGAGCCGGTGACCGTCGTCACGGAGCTGGATTCGCCGTCGGACCCCGATCCCGTCGATGGCATCGAGCTCGCCATCGCGGTCGACGCCGAGGAGGCTCCGGAGGATGCTCTCGTCGCCGTCGCGGTGTCGTGGCCGGACGAACTCGCCCTCGCCGGGGATACGTGCCTCGGATGGGCCGACTCGGCATCCGGCGACCTCAGGGACTCGGATGCACCCGGGCTGGTGCGGCCCGGGGATCGATGCCTGATCGATCCGGCGGCGTTCCGCGCCCAGGCCGACCTCGCGTTCACCGCTCCACCCGAGGGGTTCACGGGCACGATCACCGCACGGCCGCGCGAACTCGTGAGCTTGGACGACGGCAGGATCACCGAGGTCGATCCCGGGATCCGTCCGAGCGACACTGCGCAGCTCGAGATCGCGACCGAGCCACCGCCGTTCTGGATGGCGGTCGAGGCGTACCGGCCCGACCCCGAATCGAGCACACGCCTGTTCGTCCTCGCCGTGCACCGCACCGTCGACGCGAGCACCGAGGATGCGGAGTTCTCGTTCCGCATCTCGGCACCCGGGTTCGCCGACCCGCCGAATCTCTACGGCGCCTCGCTCCAGTACGGCGCGCCCGCCTGCATCCTCGTCCCCGAGGCGGATGTCTGCGTCGTGGACTTCCCGGCCGATGTCGCCCCGTTCGATCAGGGAAGCGGCAGGTGGGTCGGCGGCGCGCTCGAGACGCAGTACATCTTCATGTCGCTCCAGGTGCCGACCGACGGGTCGGCGTCAGGACTCGTCTCGTTCGAGCCGGTGGGGCTCACGCAGGGCGACCGGACGCTGGGCGAGGTCGAGGTCGCCGAGCTGGTCCCCCCGGTCTCCGGGCCGGTCGTGCTGGGCGCCGAGGTGTTCCCGGTCGACGCGCAGTTCGATCCCCCCGCCGCCGCACCCGGCGCCGAGGTGCAGGCGACCGTGAGGCTCACTCCCGCGATCTTCGACGACCGAACCGCAGCGGAGGACGGCTCCCGGCTGATCCGGGTGCACTTCGACTGGCCGGCCGACCTCGATCCGACCGCTGACCCGATCGGGTGTGCGAGCTATGACGGGCGCGAGCGCGTGTGCACGCTCGACGCGACTGCGACCGGCGAGATCGCCCCCATCCAGCTGACGTTCACCGTCGCCGAGGACGCATGGTTCGATGGAACGTTCGACGCCCACCTGTGGTCGAAGGCGAGCGTGGTCACCTACCCGCCCCAGGACGAGCGGGACCTCGCAGGGGGCGCCGCGGTGCCGGGCGGATGGCCGATCCGCTGGGAAGCGACGGAGGTCCAACCGCTCGAGTTCGAGTGAGCGGAACGGATGCCGCGACGCGGGTGGCCCGCGCGCGGCATCCGTTCGCCGTCGTGGTGTCGGCTACTTCACGGAACCGGCCGTGAGCCCGCCGACGATGTACTTCTGCAGGTACAGGAACAGCAGCACGACCGGCAGCGCCGCGATCACGGCGCCCGCCGAGAAGGCCGCCCAGTCGGCGTAGCGCGGGTTCGACACGAGCTTGGTGAGGCCGACGGCGAGCGTCTGCTTGTCGGTGTCGATGAGGATGACCGAGGCGACCACGTAGTCGTTCACCGAGAAGATGAACGAGAGCAGCGCGACGACCGCGAGGATCGGCGCGACGAGCCGGAGGATGATCGTGAAGAAGATGCGCGCGTGACCGGCTCCGTCGATCTTCGCGGCCTCGTCGATCGACGACGGGATCGTGTTGAAGAAGCCGTACATGAGGTACGTGTTCACGCCGAGCGCGCCGCCGAGGTAGACCATGATCAGACCGATGTGCGTGTTCAGGCCGATCGCGGGGAACCAATCGCTGATGGCGGTCATCACGAGGAAGATCGCGACCACGGCGAGCATCTGCGGGAACATCTGGATGACGACGATCGAGATGAGCCCGAAACGGCGGCCCGTGAACCGCATGCGCGAGAACGAGTACGCCGCGAGCGCGCCGAGGAACACCGTGAGCAGCGCGGTGACACCCGCGATGAGGATCGTGTTGCCGAACCACGCGGTGAACGGCACCTGCGGGTTCGTGAGGATCCGCGCGTACGCGTCGAAGCCGATCTCGGAGAACAGCGCGTTCGACCCGGTCAGCGTGCCGTCCGGGTTGAGCGACGACGAGATGACGAACACGATCGGGAACAGCGCGAACGCGACCATGACGATGCCGACGAGGTGGCGCCATCCGGTCGCCTTGAACCAGCGGCCGAAGCTGAACGGGCGCTTCTGCTGGACTCCGCGCGTCAGCTCGGGGTCGCCGCCCGCCTGCACGGCGGCGCGCTCCTCGTCGATCTCGCCTTGGAGGAGGCCGGCCTCGGTGCCGGACACGGGACGCGGGTCGGCCATCAGTTGATCTCCTCGAGCGACTTGGTGCGGCGGAAGGCGATGATCGAGATCACCGCGACCACGATGAAGATGATGATCGAGTACGCCGACGCGAGCCCGTAGTCACGGGTCTGGCCGGTGAACGCCACCTTGTAGACCATCGAGATCAGGATGTCGGTGAAGCCGACGGGTATCGGCGCGGCCGTGTCTCGCGGCCCTCCGTTGGTCAACATGTAGATCACGTTGAAGTTGTTGAAGTTGAACGCGAACGACGCGATGAGCAGCGGTGCGACGCTCACGAGCAGCAGCGGCAGCTTGATCAGGCGGAACACGTTCCACGAGCTCGCGCCGTCGACCTTCGCGGCCTCCTGCACGTCGTCGGGGATCGACTGCAGTGCACCCAGGCAGACGAGGAACATGTACGGGAAGCCGAGCCAGAGGTTCACGAGCAGCACGGATATCTTCGCGACGAACGGGTCGGTGAGCCAGGGCACGGATGCCCCGCCGAGGAGCACTTGGTTGATGAAGCCGAAGCTCTCGTTCATCATGCCCGCCCACACGAGGGCCGACAGGAACGACGGGATCGCGTACGGGAGGATCATCGCGATGCGGTAGGCCTTGCGACCGCGCATGCGCATGTCGTTGAACGTGATCGCGAGGAAGAGTCCGAGGAAGAACGTCGACGCGACCGAGATGAGCGCGAAGGCGAAGGTCCAGAGCGTCACGTAGACGAGCGGACCGGCCAGGCGCGGGTCGGTGACGGCGCGGATGAAGTTGTCGAACCCGACGACGATCTGCCAGCCCGGCCGAAGCTCGTCGCCGTTCTCGGCGACGAACGCGCCGGTCCCCTCGTCGCTGTAGACGACGCCGGTGTCGGTGTTCGTCATCGTGCCCGCGGCCTCGTCGTACTCGAGGTTCGACGTGTAGAGGTAGCCGTTCGAGCCGTCGGGTGTGCGGAGCGCGCCGTCGTTCGGGTCGTCGGAGGCGGGGACCGCGAGCTCGGTGATCTCGTCGGTGCGGGCGATGACCTCGCTGAACGAGAGGGTCGTCCAGCCGTCGACGGCGACGGCCTTGCCGTTCTCGAGTTCGGCGTTGTCGACCTCGGCGAGGGGCTGCTCCATGGTGCCGAGCTGCACGTCGCCGTCGGGGTCGGTGACGAGGAGGCCGAGCGTGCCGAGCTGGTCGACGACGGTGACCTGGAAGGTCGGCGAATCGGGCACGCGCTCGAGCGAGGCCGCCATGAGCGAGCTCACCGCCTGCTCCTTCGAGCCGTTGTGCCCGGTGCCGTAGTTCGTGAAGGCGACGTACCCCGTGTAGAGGAGCACGAACACCTGGAAGAGCGCGAGGAAGATCACGCCCGGGGTGAGGTACTTGGCCGGGAGCCGCCGGCGGGAGAAGTAGATCCAGTTGACGAAGGCCGTCACGGCGACGATGACGCCGAGCACGAGCCACTCGCGCTGCACCGCGAGGATGAAGATCGCGTAGACCGCGATCGCGTCCACGAGGCCCATCAGCACGAGCTTGATGATGAACGACTTCATGTTGCCGGATGCCGCGTCGGCGATCGAGGCCGCCTGGCGCTGACGTTTCGTCGGCTTCTTCACTGACTCGGCGTCGGCCGTGACGTCCTCGTCGATCATGCTGCCCATATTGCTCGCTCTTCTCGTCGAACGGGAGCGCTCCGGGCCGGACGCCTGCGCGGCATCCGACCCGGAGTGCTCAGCCGTTACTTGGCGTCGATCGCAGCCTGGACGTCGGCGGCGAGCTTCTCCCAGGTCGCAACCGGGTCCTCGCCGTTGATGATCGAGGCCTCGGCGATGCCCCAGTACTGCCACACCGAACCCATGGCGGGGATGGCGGGCATCGGCACGGCCTCCTCACCGACGGCCGCGAAGCCCTCGATGATCGGGTCGCTCGACGCGGTCTCGGCAGCCGACGAGAGCGCGGGCAGGATGTTTCCGGCCTCGAACAGCTCGAGCTGCACCTCTTCGGTGCCGATGTAGTTCACCAGGAAGTCGTTCGCGGCGACCTTGTTCTCCGACTCCGAGGAGACGAAGAAGCCCTTGACGCCGGCGAACGGCGAGGCGGGGTCCCCGGTCGGGCTGGGAACCTTGTCGATCGCGACGTTCACGCCGCCGTCGACCGCGGCGCCCACGTTCCACGGGCCGGTCAGCCAGAAGGCCGCCGTACCGTCGAGGAACGCCTGCTTGGCGATGTCGGCGTCGACGTCGGTGTTGAAATGTCCGGTTCCGGTCTTGCCGTGCGCACCCAGCCACTTGGCGAACTCGATGCCGCCTTCGTTGCCGAGCTGCAGGTCGGTCGGGTCGTAGCCTTCGTCGTTGGTGCCGAAGACCGGAGCGCCGAACGCCGTCTGGAACGGGTAGAGGTGGTAGGGGTTGCCCTCGGCGCCCTGCTCGACGACGAACGGCTGGTCGAGGCCGGCGTCGTTGCCCTTCTTGATCATGTCGTCCCAGCTGGTCGCGGCCTCGGGGACGAGGTCGGCGTTGCGCAGCACGGCGATGTTCTCGACCGCGTAGGGGAGCATGTAGACGGTGCCCTCGTAGGTGGCGGCGTTGATCGCCACGTCGAGGTAGTCGCCGGCCGAGTCGCCGAGCTCGAGCGGCGCGACGACGCCGTTCGTCGACAGCTCGCCGAGCCAGTCGTGCGCGCCCATCGTGATGTCGGGGCCCTCGCCGGTCGGGACCTGCTGGATGAAGTCGTCCTTGATGGTGGCGTTGTCCTTGCCGACGATCTCGACCTCGACGCCGGTCTCCTCGGCGTACGCGTCGGCCGCGCCCTGCACCGCGTCGACGCGCTCGGCGTCGACCCAGACGGTCAGCGTGCCGCCCTCGCCCGAGGCGCCGTTCTCGCCGTTGTCGGCATCGCCGCTCGCGCAGCTCGCGAGGCCCAGGGTCGCGACGACGGCGACGGCGCCGGCCGCGAACAGCTTCTTGTTCACCCGCATTGGTGTGTGCCCTTCTCAGTGTGCGTGAGATCGGCGCCTTCGCCTGGTGACCTGTGCACCGTGCTCGAAAGGCCGTTCTTCCGTTTGGATGTCGCTCGCAGTCGTGAATGCAAGCGGTTTCAGGTATACCCTGTCAAGGTCGCATTGACAACTCCGCGTTATCTGATCGATACCGCTTACTCAGGAAAGTGCGACCGGCCCCCATCTGCAAACGCTTTCAGATTGACCTAGGATCCCCTTCATGACTTCCGAATGGTGGCGCACCGCCGCGATCTACCAGATCTACCCCCGGTCGTTCGCCGACGCGAACGGCGACGGCATGGGCGACCTCGCCGGCATCCGCTCTCGCCTGCCCGAGCTGGCCGACCTCGGGGTCGACGCCATCTGGCTCTCCCCCTTCTACCCGTCGCCGCAGAAGGACGCCGGGTACGACGTCGCCGACTACTGCGATGTCGACCCGCTCTTCGGCACGCTCGCCGACTTCGACGACATGCTCGCCGAGGCCCACCGGTTGGGACTCAGGGTCATCGTCGACCTCGTGCCGAACCACTCCTCCGACCAGCACCCGTGGTTCCAGCAGGCGCTCGCCGCCGCGCCCGGCAGCCCCGAGCGCGCCCGCTACATCTTCCGCGAGGGCACGGGCGAGCACGGCGAGCTGCCGCCCAACAACTGGCAGTCCGTGTTCGGCGGCCCCATGTGGACCCGCGTGACCGAGGCCGACGGCACGCCCGGCCAGTGGTACCTGCACATCTTCGACAGCTCGCAGCCCGACTTCGACTGGACCGACGAGGAGGTGCGCGAGGAGTTCCGCCGCATCCTGCGCTTCTGGCTCGACCGGGGCGTCGACGGGTTCCGGGTCGACGTGGCGCACGGCCTCATCAAGGCCGACGGGCTCCCCGACTACACCCCGCCGGCCGATGCCGGGTCGATGGGCGGCAACGCCCACGGCCTCGAGGGCGGCGTGCCGCTCGAGCCCGAGATCCACGACGAGGGCGACGGCGCCCCCTACTGGGGCCAGGAGGAGGTGCACGAGGTCTACCGCGACTGGCGCACGCTGCTCGACTCCTACGACGGCGAGCGCATCCTCGCCGCCGAGGCGTGGGTCGACCCGCTCACCCGCGTCGCCAAGTGGGTGCGTCCCGACGAGATGCACCAGGCCTTCAACTTCGCGTACCTCGAGACGCCGTGGAGCGCACCCGCCCTCCGCTCGGTCATCGACCACTCGATCGAGACGTTCGGCGCGGTCGGTGCCCCGTCGACCTGGGTGCTCTCCAACCACGACGTGATCCGCCACGCCTCGCGCCTCGCCCTCGAGGCCGACAGCCTGCAGGGCCACGGCATCGGCCCGAAGAGCGCCGGGCTGCCCGACGCCGAGGTCGGCCTGCGTCGCGCCCGCGCCGCGACATCCGTGATGCTCGCGCTGCCGGGCTCGGCCTACGTCTACCAGGGCGAGGAGCTCGGCCTGCCCGAGGCGATCCACCTCCCCGACGAGGCGCGCCAGGACCCGACCTGGTTCCGCACCGACGGCGAGCGCTACGGCCGCGACGGATGCCGCGTGCCCATCCCGTGGGAGGCCGACGCCCCCTCGTACGGCTTCGGGCCGACGGATGCCGCGTGGCTGCCCCAGCCCGCCGAGTGGGCGTCGCTCGCGCGCGACCGCCAGCGCGGCGTGCCCGGGTCGACGCTCGAGCTGTACCGCACCGCGCTGCGCCTGCGCCGGTCGGAGTCGCTGGCGACCGGCGCCGTCGAGTGGCTCGACGGCTACGCCGACGACGTGCTCGCGTTCCGCAACGGCTCGGTCGTCGTGATCGGCAACACCGGCTCCTCGCCGGTCGCGCTCCCGGCGGGCGAGGTGCTGCTCGCGAGCGCCGACGTCTCGGGCGGCGAGCTGCCGGCCGACACGACGGTCTGGCTGCGCGCCTAACGCTCGTCGACGCACACGAGCGGGCGGATGCCGCGGCGTCCGCCCCCTCGTGATCCCGCCGCCCGACCTCCGGCCTCCGGCAGCTGACTGCCGGCTGCGTCTGCCGGCTGCGTCTGCCGCTCGCCGCCGCCCGCCCGGCGGTCGCGCACCGCAGGACGAGACGCCCCATCCCCTCCCCTGCGGCCGCATGACCCGTCCCATCCTGCAGCCCGAGCCCACAGCCCCGCGCACACCACCGGGCCGTCCCCGTACCGCAGGATCACACGCGACATCCCACCCCCAGCGCCCGCCTGACCCGCCCCATCCTGCAGTCCGCACCCACCCGACCCGCACGCCCCTCCGGGCTGTCCCCGTACCGCAGGATCACACGCGACATCCCACCCCCAGCGGCCGCCTGACCCGCCCCATCCTGCAGTCCGCACCCACCCGACCCGCACGCCCCTCCGGGCCGTCCCCGTACCGCAGGATCACACGCGACATCCCACCCCCAGCGCCCGCATGACCCGCCCCATCCTGCAGTCCGCACCGGCTGAACCCAGCAGGCGGTTTCGGCGCGGGTCCTGTCGAGCAGCCGCTCACGCGACCGGATGCCGCTTGGCCAGCGACTCCCCGGCCGATCGCTCATGTCGGCGTGCCCGCCGTCCCCAGCGGTGCTCGTCACGCTCGACGAGCGCGACGATGCCGGCCCGCACCTGGTCCCAATCGCCGGTGATCATCTTGTAGCTCAGCCGGAGGACGAGGTAGCCGCGCATCACGAGCTCGAAATCGCGGCGGCGATCCGCTTCGAACTCGTACCCGGTGTGGAATCCCTCGCCGTCGACCTCGATGACCAGCCGGTCTCCGACGAGCACGTCGACGCGTCCGACTCCAGGGATGCTCACCTGCGTGCGGTGCCGCACCCGGAGACCGCGCAGCAGCAACCGGACGATCGTCTCGATCCCGGACTGGCATCCGCGGTCCGCTCCATCGACGATGGCGTGCCGCGTGGACCCCAGCCTCCTTCGGAGTTCGGCGAGCGCGTCGTCGTCGATCCGACCGAGGTTGAGCGCCGAATCGACGGCGATGTGCGCGTCCAGGCGAGGAGCGCACCTCGCGAGTTCGGCGAGTGCGATCAGCAACGGATCTCGCGCTCCGACCACGCCGGACTCGGCTCGGTAATGCACGCACACTCCGTGCGCCGCCCTGTCCAGTGCGACTCTCCTTCCTCCGGTCTCGTCGGGCGGAAGGGGCGACCAGAGCCGTCCGGCGGTCTTGGGCACGCGGACGTGCAGCAGCGGGTCGGGGCGGCCCCAGAGCCCCTCGAGTCGAGCGACGGATGACGCGGTGAGACTCCCACCGACCCGTACGGCCCGCACCACGTCGGCGGGCGCGTCCGGGGTCGCGAACCACCAGGGACGCACCTGCAGGATCTCGCCCGCCTCGCGCGCGGCCCGCACCTGCTCCCGCGTGAACTCGAGAGCGTCGAGCTGCCGGAACGGCAGTGCACCGCCGCGTGCTCGGATGGCGCCGGCCACGGACTCATCAGGATTCTTCGCACCCACCAGCCGAGTGTGACGCCTCGTCCCGCCGCTCCGGGTGGGCCTGTGGAGAACCTGCGCGATCCGACCGATGCTCGACGCCGGCCGCACGCCCGGGTGCCGGCCGCACGCCCGGGTGCCGGCCGCTCGACCGTGCTTCGCCGTCCCTACGGCAGGACCAGACGCGGCATCCGCGCCCCACGGGCCGCACGAGCCGCCGCATCCTGCGGTACCGCGGGAGACGGCACCCGCCGACCGCCCGCACCACAGGACCAGACGCGGCATCCGCGCCCCACCGGCCGCATGAACCGCCGCATCCTGCGGTACCGAGCGAGACGGCACCCACCGACCGCCCGCACCACAGGACCAGACGCGGCATCCGCGCCCCACCGGCCGCATGAACCGCCGCATCCTGCGGTACCGAGCGAGACGGCACCCACCGACCGCCCGCACCACAGGACCAGACGCGGCATCCGCGCCCCACCGGCCGCACGAGCCGCCGCATCCTGCGGTACGCGGGCCTGTGGACGCATCCGAGGCCGGAGGATGGGGCGGATCCGAGTGCCACGGCCCGGCTGGTCGCGCGGTCGCGGGTGGCGCGGACGGGCGCGCGTGCGGTTGAAGAGGCGGGCGGCGGGGCGCGGCGGCGGGCGTGGGGCCGCGGCATCCGTCTAGTTCGTGTTCGCCCAGAGCCACTCGAGCGGGTCGACGTGCGTGCCGCCGACGCCGCCGATGCGGATCTCGAAGTGAAGGTGGGGGCCGGTCGACATTCCGGTGTTGCCCGTGTTGCCCACGACGTCGCCGACTCCGACGACGTCGCCGACCTCGAAGCGGCGCGTGCCGTACTGCATGTGGGCGTAGACGCTCGTGACGGTCTGGCCGTCGATGACGTGGTCGATCATGGTGACCGCGCCGAGCGACCCTCCCGCGTCGGTCGAGACGGACACGACGCCGTCGGCGATCGACTGGATCTCGGCACCGTCGCCCGGGTTGAAGTCCTGCCCGCGGTGGTTGGTCGAGCAGCCGGCGCAGTTGCGGTAGCCGAACCGGTCGCCGATGTGCACGCCGACCGCGAACGGCCACTGGATGGTGCCGAGCGGGTTGTTCGTGAAGGTCGCCTCGGGGCGGATGCCCGCCGCACGCGCGTACTCCTCGATGGTCTGCGCCTGGTAGTCCTCGCGCCCGATCGCGGCGGGGGCCGCGTCGCCGGTGATGTCGACGCGCTGGCCGTCGATCGTGACGATCGTGGTCTCGCTGAGCGCCATGGCCTGCACGTCGGCGGGCGAGAGCAGCGAGAGCGAGGGCACGGATGTCGCGATCGCAAGCAGTGCGACGAAGCCCATCGCCACGGTGCTCGCAACCCGCGTGGTGATCGCGCGGCGAAGCGAGCGGCTTCGCGTCGGGCGGGATGCGGCGGTCGAGTCGGGACGAGTCGCGGGTCCCGTGCGCCGGGCATGCGGGGCCGGAGACGGCGCGAACGGTCGTCCGGCGTTGCGGCCGCCGGGCGAGGCTGCGGCCGCATCCGGGGCGGCCGCCCGCGGCTCCTCGACCGGCGGACGACGGCGTTCCCGCGGCGGCTCGACGTCGAACTCGCGGAACTCGAGCCCCGCGGGGGCGCGGCCGGTGTTCGCGGCAGCCGAGAGCACTGCAGACAGGTCGTCGGTCGAGTCGGCTCGGAGGTCGCGCGGCCCGTCGCGGCGCGGCGCCGGCCGATCATCGAGCCGGGAGCCTTCGGCGAGTGGGCGCCGGTCTGCGGGGATCACGCGCGGCGCCTCGGGCCGCAACGTCCGCATCGACTCGGGACGCGCGGCGATCGAGTCGTGCTGGGCAGGACGCTCGCCGACCGGACGCTCGCCGACTGGGCGCTCGCCGACTGGGCGCTCGCCGACCGGACGCTGCTGCGCGGGACGCTCGCCGACCGGGCGCTCACCGATCGGTCGCTGCCGTGCAGGACGTTCACCCACCGGACGCTGCGGCGCCGATCGCTCATCCACCGGAAGCTGCTGCGCGGGGCGCTCACCGAGCGGTCGCTGCTGTGCAGGACGTTCACCCACCGGACGCTGCGGCGCCGAACGCTCATCTACCGGAAGCTGCTGCGCGGGACGCTCACCGACCGGACGCTGCCGTGCAGGACGCTCACCCGCCGGACGCTGCAGGTCCGGGCGCTCACCCACCGGACGTTGCTGCACCGCACGCTCACCCACCGCGCGTTCGCCGCCCGGATGCTGCGGCCCCGGCCGCTCACCCACCGGACGCGCCTGCGCGGGACGCTCATCGACGGGGCGGTCACCGACCGGACGCGGCCCCGCGGGACGGTCACCGACCGGGCGACCGGCGACAGGGCGCTGCAGTCGGGAGTCGGATCGCTCGGAGTAGGGGCGCTCGCCGGCGGGACGCTCGCCCATCGTCCGCTCGGCCGCAGGACGATCGCCAGTAGCGGCTCGCTCGGCGCGAGGCGGGGGCACCGGGCGCGGCTCGCGCGCCGGCGGGCGCTGCGGAGCCTGCTCCGGGCCGTGGTCGGACGGCGCGGATGCGGCGCGTCGGCCGGTGCGCGACGACGGCGCATCGTGACGCGCCTCGGCGACGCCATGCGGCTGCGCGGGCGCGCGGGTCTCGTGCGGGATCGGCCGCGAAACCTGCGCCGCCGCAGGCGTGCCGTGGGCGAGCTCGCCGCTGGTCGTGGCCGGGTCGCGCCGGAGGCGGCGCGGGACGAAGTCCCCGGTCGTGGTCGGCTCGGGGCGCGCAGACGGCGCGGAACCCGCGGACGGCGCCGGGTTCGCCGACGGCGCCGGCCGGGAAGCGGGCGCAGCAGGGGGCGCGACCGGCTCGCGGCGATCGCGGGGGCGCAGCGGGCCCGTGGCATCCGCTCTACCGGACCCGGACCGGGACCCGGACCCGGACGCGCGCACCGCAGCCGCCGATGGCACGGCACGCGCCCCTGGAGTCGACGCACTCGCCCCAGCGCCGCGCGGCGGCAGCAGCGATTCGAACGACCTGGCCCCGGAGACGCCGAAGGCCGAGTCCGTGCCGGCCCGAGGGCCGACCGGCTCGGCCGGAGGGGTGGAGCGATCCCGCAACTCGCGACGCGTCAGGGCTCGCGAAGGCCGCGAATGGGCCTGGGTGCCTGGCGTGAAACCGTCGGGCACGAGGGGGGACTCGGGCACGTGGGGGGCTTTCGGCTCGGTATCGGGGGATGCTTCGCCGTGGGGTTCGACCATCGGCCGAGGTCACGGATCGATAAAGCGTAACCGTTCGGTCGCCGGATCGCCATGTGGACGAAGTCCCCCGTGTCATCCGCCGCAAGGCTGTGGAGGAAGCGCGCCGACGCGCCACGGGCGGAGTTCAGTCCGCCGGCACCCCCGCCTCGCGCAGCAGCGCGGCGAGTTCGTCGTACACCGACGCCGCCGCCGCGAGCAGCAGCCGGTCGCTCTCCGGTCCCCCGTCCGGTCCGCCGACCCGCCCGCCGGCCTCGCGCACGATGAGCGCACCCGCGGCGTGGTCCCAGGGGTTCAGCCCCTGCTCGTAGAAGGCGTCGAGGCGTCCGGCGGCGACGGCGCCGAGGTCGAGCGCCGCCGACCCGATCCGGCGGATGTCGCGGATCCGCGGCAGCACGTGCAGCAGCGCCTCGGCCTGGGTGCGACGCCGGTCGACGGAGTACCCGAAGCCGGTGCCGACGAGCGCCTGGGCGAGCGACACGTCGTCGTTCACGCGCAGTTCGCGGTCGCCGAGGTGCGCTCCCCCGCCGGTCGCCGCCGAGAACACCTCAGCCGACACGGGGTTCACGACCACGCCCGCGAGCGCGTTCCAGTGCTCCGGGTCGGGCGGCCCGTCGACGACGCCGATGCTCACCGACCACGCCGGGATGTCGTACAGCAGGTTCACGGTGCCGTCGATCGGGTCGACGACCCAGTTCAGCCCACTCGTGCCGACGTGGGTGTCGTCCTCCTCGCCGAAGATGCCGTCGTCGGGCCGCGCGTCGAGGATCATCGACCGGATCCGGGCCTCGGTGTCGCGGTCGACGGCGGTGACGATGTCGGTCGGGGTCGACTTGGTGGCCTCGACGGCGATGCCGCGGCGGCGCTCCTCGAGGGCGGTCTCCGCGACGGTCAGCGCGATGCGTCGGGCGATGGCGAGCAGGTCTGCGGATGCCGCGTGGCCGGCGTCAGGCGTCATGGGCTCAACGCTACGCCCGCCGCGACATCCGCTTCGCCCCGTTGCGCCCGGCGACGAGCCGGCCGCCGAGGCCACAAACGACGAAAGCCCCGGTGAACCGGGGCTTTGCGGCGGTGGCGAGTGAGGGATTCGAACCCCCGAAGGCTATGCCAGCTGATTTACAGTCAGATCCCTTTGGCCGCTTGGGTAACTCGCCGTACACCCGGCCACGTTGTTCACACGACCGGGGGCCACACAAGGATACCCATGCGGCGGCGTGTCGAGAAATCGGGGCGGGCGGATGCCGCGGGGCCCGCGCCGGGCCCAGCTGATGCCGCATCGCGGGTGCCCGCGTGCGGCATCCGTTCACAGGTGGATGGGCATCGTGTCGTTCGGGCCGAGCTCGTCGCGTCGGCCGTCGCGGTACTCGTCGGGGCCGTCTTCGGGGTCGTGCGCCCGGTGGTGCTGGATCACCGGCGGCATGCCCGGCAGCGGCTGCGTGCCGTTGCGCACCGGGCCGCGGAGGCCGGCGCGGGCGATGACCCGCTGGATGGTGAGGTCGCGCTCGTTGGGCGCGCCCACGTAACGGATCTCCTTGAGGCCCTGCGTCTGCGCGGCCGACTCGAACACGAAGTGGCCGAACCCGAACATGCGGCCGACCACCGGCCGGTGCACGGAGATGTCGAGGATTCGCGCGAGGGGCATCGTCGCGATGTTCTGCGTGAGGATGCCGTGGACCCGGAACACGCGCATGTTGGTGATGACGAAGCGGTCCATCTGGGCCTGGAGGATGCGCCACATGCCCCAGACCGCGAGCGAGACCGCGCCGAGCGCCGGCACCCACCACGCCTGCGGCGGAACCCAGAACGCGATGATGAGCAGCGGCAGCGACGCGACGAGCAGCATCACGGGCTTCACGATCGCGGCCCAGTGCTTGGCGACCTCGTCGACGATCACCTCGCCTTCGTCGGCGATGAGGAACCGTTCGACCCGGGGGTCGAACAGGGTCCGCGCCTTCGGCATCACCTGCGGCATCCGTTCGCCGCTATCCCGCCGCCAGCGAGGTGAAGAACCGACCCACCGCCTCGACTCCGCCCCAGACGGCTGCGGCCGCGCCCTGCACGGCGCCCGCGGCGTCCTCCGGGCGGGTGACCATGTAGAACAGGGCGAAGACGACGACGAGACCCACGGCGATGCGCTTGACCCACTTCACGTGGAATTCCCTTCCGTAACGGTGCGGTGGGCAAGCCTGTCCCCCCGAATGGACGAGCCCTGAACCCTGCCTTACTACCCCAGAACGCGGGGCACGGCAATGCGCCACTCCGCGCGGCGATAGGATCGGATGCCGCCGGGCTGCATCCCGGGCAACCCGCGGCGGGCGAGGAGCGATGGCCGGCATCGAGGAAGTGGCGAAGCTCGCGGGGGTCTCCACCGCGACGGTCTCGCGTGCCCTGAGCGGCCGCGGACACGTCTCGCCGGCATCGAAGGCGAAGGTGGAAGAGGCCGCGGCCCTGCTCGGCTACGTCGTGTCGTCGAACGCGTCGAGCCTCGCGTCGGGTCGCACGCGCAACATCGGCGTGGTCATCCCGTTCCTCAACCGGTGGTTCTTCTCGTCGGTGCTCGAGGGCGCCCAGCAGGCGCTGCTGCGCCGCGGGTACGACCTGACGCTGTACAACCTGTCGGGCGACGGGCGCGAGCGGTCGAGCGTGTTCGAGCACTTCCTGCTTCGGCAGCGCGTCGACGCGGTGATCGCAGTGTCGCTCGAGCTGACCGAGGACGAGGTGCAGCGCCTGCACGACCTCGGCAAGCCGCTGGTCGGTGTCGGCGGGCCCATCCCGGGGGTGCGCACGCTCACGATCGACGACGTGGCGGTGGCGCGGCTCGCGACCGAGCATCTCATCGGGCTCGGGCACCGGCGCATCGCGCACATCGGCGGCGACCTCGAGTTCGACCTCGACTTCCACCTGCCCACGAACCGCCGCATCGGCTACGAGGGCGCCCTGCGCGACGTCGGCGTCGAGCCCGATCCCTCGCTGTTCGCGCCGGCCGACTTCACGATCCGCGGCGGGTACCACGCGGCGAAGCAGCTGCTGGGCCGCCCGCACGACCGTCCGACGGCGATCTTCGCGGCGTCCGACGAGATGGCGATCGGGTCGATCCTCGCGGCGCGCGACCTCGGCCTGGTCGTGCCGCGCGACGTGTCGATCATCGGCATCGACGACTACGACCTCTCCGACTTCTTCGGGCTCTCGACGGTGGCGCAGTTCCCGCGCGGCCAGGGCGAGAAGGCGGTCGAGATCCTGATGGAGCACCTCGAGCCGGGTCCGGATGCCGCGCCCGGAGCGTCGATGACGCAGCTGCCGTTCGAGCTGCGCGTGCGCTCGTCGACGGCGACGCCGCCCGAGGGCTGACGCCCGGCCCACCGGCGCCCTGTGCGGGTCGAGGAGCGCGCAGCGCGTCCCGAGACGCTGCTCCGGCCCCGTGGCATCCGTTCACCCCCTCGCTAGACTGGCGCGCATGGCAGATTCGACGTTCGACATCGTGAGCAAGGTCGACAAGATGGAGGCCGAGAACGCGGTCAACCAGGCCCGCAAGGAGATCGATCAGCGCTACGACTTCAAGGGCGTGGGCGCGTCGGTCGAGTGGTCGGGCGAGAAGATCCTGCTGAAGGCGAGCTCCGAGGAGCGCGTCAAGGCCGTGCTCGACGTGGTGCAGTCGAAGTTCATCAAGCGCGGCATCTCGCTGAAGTCGCTCGACTCGGGCGAGCCGTACGCGTCGGGCAAGGAGTTCCGCATCGAGATCGCCCTGAAGAACGGCATATCGCAGGAGAACGCGAAGAAGATCGGCAAGATCATCCGCGACGAGGCACCCAAGTCGGTGAAGTCGCAGATCCAGGGCGACGAGCTGCGCGTGCAGTCGAAGAGCCGCGACGACCTGCAGGAGACCATCCGCATCCTCAAGGCCGCCGACCTCGACGTCGACCTGCAGTTCGTCAACTTCCGCTAGTCGCGGTCGCGTCGGCGGCGAGCGGATGCCGCGGCGCCGGGCATCCCGCTCCCCTCAGCCCTGCGGCGCGTAGCCGCGCAGCCAGCGCGTGATCGCGACGTAGGCGGCGGTGCGGGCCGGCTCGCGCGAGAGGAACACGTCGTGCAGCGCGCCATCGATCCGCACGATCGTGACCTCGGTGCCGAGGTCGATCGCATGCCTGGCGATGTCGTCGACGACGAGCACCGTGTCGGTGGTCAGCATCGCGTCATCCCACCGCGGCTGGAACGTGGAACGAGCCGACAGCAGCGTCAGCACCGGCACGCCCACATCGATTCCGGCATCGATCGCGGCATGTCCGGCGAGGATCGCCGTGAGCCAGGCCGGATGGATCGGGAACCCCCGATCGGGCCGCAGGCGGTGGTCGTACTCCCACTCTCCGTCGAACTCGCGCGCGATCGAGCGGGCATAGAAGCCGCGGTCGATGTTGGGCAGCGGGCGCGTGGGGTTGACGCGGGCCCCGAACTCGATGACCGGCGAGATCGCCTGCCGTCCGATCCCCCTCAGCTGGAACTCGAGCCACGGGCTGTTGAGCACGAGCGCGGCGGCGCGCCCGGTGTTGCGGGCCGCCCACAGGCTGAGGATGAGCCCGCCGGTCGAGTGCCCCATGAGGATCAGCGGCCGCCCGCCGGAGTCCATTGCGGCGAGCGCGGCCTCGAGGTCGGCGTCGTACGCGGCCAAGTCGGTGACGTACGCGGGCGTCTGCCCCTCCCGCAGGCTGCGCCCGTACTTGCGCAGGTCGAGCGCGAAGAAGCGTGCTCCCGCGTCGGCCCAGAACCGGGCGATCTCGGGGTTGAAGAAGTAGTCGCTCCACCCGTGCACGTACAGCACGTCGGCACCGGATGCCGCGGGCGGGGCTTCCGGCTCGGGTGCGGGTTCCCACGGCCAGGGCCACCGGCGCTCGCGCCTCGCCATACGCGGCTCTGGCACGTACCGGACGAGCGTCGCGACGACCTCGCCCTCGTCGTCCTCGCCGAGCGGCAGCGTGAGCTGCTCGAAGTCGGGCCCGAGGATGTCGGGTTCCCACCTCGCCGCCTCGGCCGTCCCCGGCGTCGGCTCGGCGGTCGCGGTTCCGTCCCCGTCCATGCCGCCAGCCTAGGCAACGAATGTCAGTGACACCCGCTTCTGCCCAGCTCCGCGTCGAGCGCGGCGGCGTGGCGGTTATGATCTAGCCCGGGGGCCCGATCCAGCGGCCGGATGTCCATCGGCAAGACCCCCCGAAACGTTTTCCCCGAACCACCGGAGGACCCCCCATGCGGCTGCGTGAACAACTGCGATCTATCGACGTCGAGCGCGTGGTCCTCGTCCCCGTCTTGGTGTTCCTGCTGTGCCTGACGATCTTCTCGCTGGTCTCGAATGCAGATCGTCACGCGGCTTCTGGCCTCGCGGGCGCTCTCTACTTGATTTACCTGGCCCTCCTGATCGCCTTCTACGTCATCGCGGTGCTCCTCCTGATCATCAGGACCCCGGCCAAGGCCGAGAGCACTGGATTCGCCCCGCGGGCCGCGGCCTATCTGGGGACGTTCCTTCCCATGGCCCTCGCATTCGTGGGCGGCTCCGAGGTCCCGGATGGCGTGGCCATCTTCGCGGTCGCGCTCATGACGCTGGGAATGGCGTTCACCGTCTATTCCCTCGCCGTGCTGGGCCGGAGCTTCGGTGTGGAGGCGAAGGTGCGGACGCTCGTGCAGCACGGCCCCTACGGCGTCATCCGGAACCCGCTGTACGTCGGCGAGATCATCGTGCTCGCCGGCGCCGTGTGCTTCTCGCCGAGCTGGGCGAAGGTCGGGATCCTCGTGCTCGTCGGCGTCATCCAGGTGTACCGCGCGATCCAGGAGGAGCGGCTGCTCGAGGCGCACGTCCCGGAGTATGCGGCGTACAAGCTTCGGACGAAGCGCTTCGTGCCCGGCCTGTTCTGAGCCTGAATCTCCGGTCGAACGCCGACTCCCGGCTACACGAGAATGGGCCGCTCGACGGCCCGTTCGACGGCCGTGTGGTGCAGTCAGTTGAACGCTGCCATCCAGCCGATCACGGCGGGCGTGAGGATCACGATGAAGAGCACGGGCAGGATGCAGAAGACGAGCGGGAAGACGATCTTCACCGGGATCTTCATCGCCTGCTCCTCGGCGCGCTGACGCCGCTTGATGCGCATCTCACCGGCCTGCACGCGGAGCACGTCGGCGATCGCCACGCCGTACGCGTCGGCCTGCTGCACCGCCCGGACGAACCGGCGGAGGTCCTCGCTGTTCGTCCGCTGCTCGAGGGCCGCGTACGCGTCACGGCGCGTGCGCCCGATGCTCATGTCCTGCAGCGTGCGGATGAGTTCCTCGGCCATCGGGCCACGCCCGTTGCGGCCCGCCTTCGCCATGGCGGCATCGAAGCCGAGGCCAGCCTCGACGGCGATCGTCATCTGGTCCAGCGTGTCGGGCAGCGCCAGCTGGATCGCCTTCTGGCGGTCGTGCGCGCGGCTGTTGATGAGCACGTCTGGGATGAAGAAGCTGAGGATCAGGGCCGCGAAGGCGAGCAGGAACCGGATCGGCGCGGGGCCCGAGGAGATGAACAGCCAGCCGAGCACCAGGACGGTGATCACGAGGATGATCTTCCAGACGAAGATCTTCGTGACGGACCAGCTCTCGGGGCGGCCCGCGTAGATGATCTGGCGCTCCAGCCAGCCGATGTAGCCCTTCGGGGCCGCGCTCACGAGACTTTCGGAGAAGGAGGCGCGCTGAACCGGCTCAGTGGTCTCGGCGCCTGCCGCCTCGACCGTCTTGACCCTGCCGGCGCCGATGAGGAACCAGGCGACGAGGCCGATGGAAACGCCGACAGTGAGCGCCGCGATCAAGCCGATGTACTGCATTGCGGGCTCCTAGAACTTCACGCGGACGGTGGCGAACATCCAGATGGTGCCGACGACCAGCAGGACGAACGCGAGGAAGAGGGCGATCCATCCGATCAGGCTGGTGAACATCGGCGCGAAGTAGGCGGGCTGAACCCAGAGGAGGAACAGGAACACGGCGATCGGCAGCACGACGAGGATGATCCCCGAGAGCCGACCTTCCGCGCTCAGGGCGCTCACCTGCCGGCGTATCTGGTTGCGCTCGCGGATGGTGTTCGCCGCCTGGTCGAGGACCTCGGCCAGGTTGCCGCCCGCCTCGCGATTGATCGCGATGGCTTGTGCGACCCAGGAGAAGTCGTCGCTCTGCATGCGCTCCGCGGTGACCGCGAGCGCCTCGCCCAGGTCGCGGCCGAGCCTGGTCTCGTTGACCACGCGAGTGAACTCCTCGGACGTCGGCGCGTCCGCTTCTCGTGACACGGAGTCGATGGCGCGGAGCAGGCTGTGCCCCGCCCGCAGACCGCCGGAGAGGAGCTGCAGCGTGTCGTCGAGTTGGAATCCGAACTTCGCTCGGCGCTGACGTGTCCGTACGGACACGACGATCTGGGCCACGACGAATGCGACCGCGCCGAACACCAGGGCCAGGGGTACCGACCAGAAGGTGCCCCAGCCGAGCACGAAGCCGATCATGCCGAGTACGGCGGCGGCCGCAATGGTGACGACGGTGTATCCGGCTGGTTCCAGCTTGATGCCCGCCTGCTCGAGGCGGTAGCGGCGCATGCTGTCGTCGCGTCCGCGTGTCGCCGACTCGACGGCGGACACCGTGCGATCTGCGAGGCGGGTCAGTGCAGAGTCGGGCTCGTCGCCCGGCGCAATACGCCGGCTCTTGCTGACGCGCGGAGCGGCGGGGAAGAACACGAACAAGACGAGCACGAGCAGGGCGAGCAGCGTGATCGCGACTCCGAAGATGAGGAGAAGCGGACTCATCAGAACTCCCGCGACAGTCGGACCTCGGGCTGGAAGACCGACATGGGCAGCGCGATCCCCTCGTCCGCGAGCCGCTCGGCGAACCGGGGCCGCACCCCGGTCGCCGCCGCGTGCCCGCGGAAACGGCCGTGCTCGTCGATGCCCGCCGAGTAGTCGAAGGCGAACGCGTCCTGGAGCGTGACGATGTCGCCCTCCATGCCCTGCACCTCGGTGACGTGCGTGATGCGACGAGTGCCGTCCTTGAGGCGGCCGATCTGGATGATGATGTCGATCGCCGACGCGATCTGCTCGCGGATGGCCCGAAGCGGGAGATCCATGCCCGCCATGAGCACGAGCGTCTCCATGCGGGAGATCGCGTCGCGCGGAGAGTTCGCGTGGATGGTCGAGATCGATCCCTCGTGACCCGTGTTCATCGCCTGGAGCATGTCGAGGCTCTCACCGCCGCGGACCTCGCCGATGACGATGCGGTCGGGCCGCATGCGCAGCGAGTTGCGGACGAGTTCGCGGATGGTGACCTCACCACGACCCTCGATGTTCGCGGGGCGCGACTCCAGGCGCACTACGTGGTCCTGCTGGAGCTGGAGTTCGACGGCGTCCTCGATCGTGATGATGCGCTCGGTGGACGGAATGAACGCGGAGAGGACGTTGAGCAGCGTCGTCTTGCCGGTGCCGGTGCCGCCGGAGACGAGGATGTTCAGGCGGCCCCGGACGGCGGCATCCATGACCGTCGCCATCTCGCGGGTCATCGTGCCGAACGTCACCAGGTCCTCGACCGTGTACGGCGTGCGCGCGAACTTGCGGATCGTGAGCGAGGGCCCGTTGACCGCGAGGGGCGGGATGATCGCGTTGACGCGCGAGCCGTCCTCGAGGCGGGCGTCCACGAGCGGCGAGGATTCGTCGATGCGGCGGCCGACCCGGGAGACGATCCGGTCGATCACGCGACGCAGCTGGGCCTCGCTCGTGAACCGCAATGCCGATTCGCTCAGCCGGCCCTCGCGCTCCACGTACACCTGGTCATGGCGGTTGACCATCACCTCGGTGATGGTCGGGTCCTCGAGCAGGGTCTCGAGAGGGCCGTACCCGAGGACATCGGCCGCGATGTCGTCGATGAGCCGATACCGTTCCGCCGCGGTGAGCGCGGTCTGCTCGGCGGCGACGATCTGGCCGAGCTCCGAACGCGCGAGCGCGTGCAGCTTCTCCTCCGTCATCGTCGAATCGTTCAGGCGCGAGCCGATGCGCGCGAACAGCTCCTGGGCCGCAGACTCTTTGAAGGCGGCCAAGGGATCCTCGTGGTGCTCGATCACGGCGGGTGCGAGGATCACCGCCTCCGGCGGCAGCGTCTCCTCGTCGACCTGCAGGCCGACGTTCCCGCGGTCCTCGGTCATGGGTTCCGGTGCGACCGGGGGCTCCGGTGTGCGACGGATACCGCGAGCGGCGTCGAGTCGTTCGTTCAACCTCATTCTGCGGCCGCCTTTCTGTTGGTGCGTCGGCGTCGGGCATGAGCTGAGGGGTCGATCCGGAGGACCAGGTCGCGGAGCGCGACGGCGGCGTGATCCTTCGGGTCATCGAGCAGCAGCGGGACGCCACGATTGCTCGCAAGGAGTACCGCCGTGGATCTCGGCATCACGACGTTCATCTGCGCGCCCGCGATGCGCTCGGCGTCGCGGACGGTCAGTCCGCTGTGCTTCTCGGTGAAGTTGAGCACCATGTGGCGGTTCGGCGGGAGCAGGGCGATCTGCTGGAGGAGCTCGAGCTCCTTGCGCATCGCGCGAAGGCTGGGGACGCCCATGTTCGTAACGAAGACCGCGTCGGTCGAGCTCTCGATGACGGCGAGCGTGTGCTCGTCGAGACCGGGCGTCGTGTCGACGATGACGTATCGGAAGATCTGGGTGAGCTGGCGGAGCAGCACGCCGAGCTGCTGCGGTGAGACCTCGTCGCCCGTCTCGGGGCTCGCCGCTCCCGGGATGATGTAGAAGCCCGCCGCGTGACGGGAGAGGAACGTCTTCAGGGCGAGCTCATCGCCGGCGGCGGCGACCTGGACGGCGTCGACCAGCGTGTGCGTCGGATCGAGGTCGAGCGCGGCCGCGATGTCGCCGAACTGCACGTCGGCGTCGACGAGCACGACCGAGTTGGGCGCGGCGGACGCCAGTCCCGCGGCGAGGTTCACCGACACGGTGGTCTTGCCCTGCCCGCCCTTCGGTGCCACTACGGCGATGACGTCGGAGCGAGCCCCCTCGGGCAGTTCGGCAGGGAAGAGCCATTCCGGCTCCGCGTGCTCTTCGGGCGCGGGCGGTTGCGGCGCCGCCTCGAGGAGGGCGGCGAGACCGGTCGGTTCGGCTGTCGGCTCGAGCGATGCCGTCTCGGCGGGCGCCTCCGAGTCGCTCGCGGCGGAGTCGTCTTCCTGGCGCGGTTCCTCGACTGAGACATAGGCCCGATCGCCCCAGTCGCCGGACGCCGCGTCGATGTCATGCACCTGTGCAAGCCAGCCCTTGAGGCGATCGAACAGGGCGCGCGTGACCGGCTCGCTCGCATCAGGGGCGAGCACGGCGTGGAGCCGCATCCCGTCGACCCAGTCCTCGAGGTCGGCCCGCTGCTCCCGGACGACGATGATGCCGACTTGTGGAAAGCGCTCGGTGAGTGACTCGACGAGTTGCCGTGTCTCCTCGTAGTTGAGGACTGGCCCCAGCAGCGCAATGTGCGGTGTCTGATCCGGGATCTGCGACAGCACCTGCTCAACGCCGAAGCTCAGGTATTCGCCGGCGACGCTGGCAAGCTCGCTGCCGAGCATCGAGCCGAGGCGGACCTCGTACTCGACACTGCGGCTGATGAGCAGATAGCGCGTCACGGGAGGATGTTCGCCGGTCCGATGAGCTGAGAGCCGTCGACGCTGGTGCCCTCGTTCTGCAGCGTGAGCCAGACACCTGCGAGGTCGTCTTCCTGCATCTCCCGCGCCCAGACGAGCTTCTCGATCTGCGGGGCCGTCATCGCGACGGTCACCATGATGTTCTGCACCGCGCTCGTGGTCTCCTCGCCCTCCTCGGGCGTGTAGGTCGAGCCGGCCTTCACCCGCGTGACGAGCACCTGGTTGTCGATGAACCTGGTGCCGGGGATCGTCGTCGCCGCCCCCTCCTGCGTGGGCGGCCCCGGCTGGAGCTTGTTGGTGACCACGATGCCGATCCTGCTCCCCGGCTGGATGGCGCCGCCCACGACGCGCTGCACCTCAAGCGCGACGGTGACCTCCTGCATGCCCTCGGGAACGGGCACGTCACCCTGTGCCGCGAGCACGGCCGGATCGATGAATCGGTCCTCCCGCAGTTGGTCGCCCGGCAGGAGCTCGGCGGCCGTGACCAGCCCGACGAGATCAGCCAGGTCCGTGACGCGGTCCTCGGCGACCGAGATCGCGGGCAGCTCGGTACGCGAGATGAGCTCTTCGATCTCCTCCGCGGGGGTGCCCTCGGGGATGTTTTCGTCGACGACGTACACGTCCACGAATTCCGCACCCTCGGCCGCCCGCTGGTCGGCGCCGCGCACGTAGCCCACGAGGACGACGGTACCGACGATGGCGAGGACGAGCGCGACGATCGCGCCGATGATGCGTGTCTTCATGTGTGGCTTTCGGGTCGAACGGCGGGGACGCGCAGGGAGGAGATCAGTTGAGGAGGTCGGCGAGCTGGCTGTCGGTGATCTTCAGACGGACGACGTCGACGCCGAGGTCCGGACCGCCGACCTCCCAGTCGGCTCCGAGGTCGACCCATTCCGTGAAGTAGCCCTGGAGGCCGCGGCACGCACCGACGCAGGCCGGCGCGAGCGGGTCCGGGTTGTTGAAGACGCCGGGGCCGCCACCGGTCAGCTTCCAGCCGGTCACGACGAAGGCCGCGAAGGCGTAGATGTGGAACTCGCCGTTGGCGCCATTGATGTCGTTCCCGCCGTCGTAGACGGGGACCAGCACCGTCTGGCCCTCGAGGTCGCTGAAGAGCGCGGTGCACTCGTTCGCAGGGTCGATGCCCGGATCGCTGCCGACGTAGCCGGAATCGAGGTCGATGTACGTCTCGCAGGCTCCGCCCTCGAGATCGAGCCAGCCAAATCCGCCCTCGATGGGCTGGCCGTCGTCGCGGGTACAGTCGTTCTCGCTGGTCTGGTGGTACTCGATGAGGACTCGGACGCCGCTGTCGGGGTCCTGGAACTCGCAAAGGGAGAGCGCGAGCGGGAGCACGATGCCCGCGTTCGGGCTGCCCCATTCGGCGGAGCTGACGGCCTGCACGGTCGACGACGCGGTGCCGGTCAGCACGGCGGCGAGCGGATGGCTGACCGTGTTCTCGGTGGCCACCGTCACCAGGTGGGCGTCGAAGTCGATCTGCGGCGTCAGAGCGCTGGGCTCGGAGATCATCGCGTTCTGCAGCACGAACTCGCTGGCCATGGCCTGAGCCCCCGCGCCGCAGCCGGCCTCGTCCTTCGCACATGCACTCGCGATGGCGAGTGCCGCACCGTCAGCGCCGTTCTGCTGGGCGGCACGCTCGGCGTACATCGCGCCGACGTCGACGGCGATGGCCGCGGCACCGATGAGGGGAACGATCAGCAGGCCGACGAGCACGGCGCTCGCGCCGCGCTCGGCACGTCGAAACCGTCGGATCAGCCGCCGCATACCATCTGTCCTTCCGCCTGGAGGGTGAAGTCGTTGCCCGTCGCCCACTCCCAGAATCCGGGGACGATCAGGTCGGCCGTGTAGGTCACCGTCGCGTGGACGGGGGTGCCCTCCGGGGCGTCCTCGCACGTGCCGACGCTCAGCGAGACCTGGTCGGCGGTGAGGTCAGGATTCAGGGCGGGCGCCGTCGCGATCGCGGCGGCCTGCGCCTCGCCCACGCTGTCGCGGATGGCCATGACGCGGGCCGCCTCGCGGGCGGCGTTCGAGATCTGGATCTGAATGTTGAACAGCCGCCCGAACTCGAAGATACCGAGGATGAGGGCGAGCAGGATCGGCAGCACGAGCGCGAACTCGACCGCGGCCGCACCACGCTCCTTGCGTAGGGACAAGATCCTCACGTGTTCAGACGCTCCTCAGGACATGTCCGTGCACTGGAGGTCGTCGTCTGACGACCTCCAGTGCACGGAGGATCGAAGTCGGCCTGGAGGCAGCGGACTAGAGCGCGGCCGCGACGGCGTTGAAGATCAGGTCGAGGTTGGTGCCGATGAGGGTCACCGCGGTGATGATCACGACGGCGATGAGCGAGACCATGAGGCCGTACTCGACCGCGGTCGCGCCCTCCTCCTGGCTGCGGATCGAGGCGATGCGGGCCTGGGCCTTGGCAACGAGCTTGTTCATGAGGGGCACCCTTCGGGTCGAAGCAAAACAAATAGAGGGACCGCTTGCACGCAAGCGGTTTGACGAAGGTATAGGTGGCCGCAGCCCCCCGTATATGCCCCACTTCGGGGCACCCCCTCTTTGGGGGTCTGGGCCAGTGCGTTCGTGATCGGGCCGTTACCGGAGCACTGCTAATCTCTTCGGCCGGTTGCGGAGAATCCGGTCCGAAAGGCTGGTCAGACACCGAGCACAAGCAGCGCGAGGAGTGCCCCCGCGAGCATCGACGGGCCGAACGGAAGCGACCCTTTCAGCGTCACCCGCCGCACCGCGAGGGCCGCCAAGGACACCAGGGCACCGACCGCGAATCCCGCGAACACGCCCCACACCCATACCCACCACCCGAACCACCCGAGCACCAACCCGAGCGGCGCCGCGAATTTCACGTCGCCCATGCCCATCGCCGACGGCGAGATGAGCGCGAGCACGAGGTACAGCGCGAACATGCCGGCTCCGCCCGCGAGCGCCCAGAGCAGCGACATCCACTCCCCCGACAGCGCCGATGCGAGCACGAGCAGGGCGGCGAGCAGCACCAGCGTCGGCAGCATGACCGCGTTCGGCAGGCGGTGCTCGGTGAGGTCGACGATCGACAGCACGACTCCGGTGGCGGCGAGGGCGAGCAGGGCCGGCAGCACGGGGTCGAGGCCGAAGCGCCAGGCGAGGAGGCCGAACGACACGGCGGTCGCGAGCGCCGACCAGACGCGGAGCCGGCGCAGCGGCATCCGCTCGGAAGAAGGCCGGTGGATGGACCGGTCTGCCCAGACGGCGAGCTGCCACCAGCCGAGCAATGCTCCGAGGAGCGATGCCGCCGCGATCAGGGCGATCGTGGCGGCATCGGACGGCATGCTCGGCAGCGTAGCGGAGGGGGCGGGTCTCGATATGCGCCTTCGGTGCTGCTCGACGACCGGGGATGCAGATACGGCGTAGTGTGACGCTCACGATCCCATGCGCCACGGAGAGGGGCCACGCGGATGGACGAGGTGAAGGCGACCTACGACGCGATCGTGGACGAGCTGCTGAAGGATGCCGACTACGACGTCGACGCCACTCCCGACGGACTGCTCGTGAAGGGCCATCTGTTCGCCTTCCTCGACGGCCGAGAACTCGTCGTCGACCTGCCCGAACGGCGGTCCGCCGACCTGCGCCGCCGGGGCATCGCCGTGCCCTTCCACTCCACGCAGGGCGGCGACAGCCCCACGTGGGTGCGGGTCGCCGACCGGGAGCTCTGGTCGGAGCTTGCGCGCGAGGCGCACGAATACGTGGGTGAGCCGCCGGTCGGGCGGCAGTCGTAGCAGGTCGGAGCTAGACCTCGCCGCGCGAGATCCCCACCATCTCGTCGCGGGGCACGACCTTGATGCGCTTGCGCTCCTCGGCGGCGCCGAGCGCCTGCTCGTGCTCGTCGAGGCGGTGCCATCCGTCGAGATCGGTCCAGCGGATGCCGCGGGACTCGAGCAGCTCGATCACCGACTCCTCCGACGGCGACTCGGGCCGCCACCAGTTGCCGAGGTCGTTGATGAGGTGCTTGATCGTCTCCATCGCGTCGGACTTGGTGTGCCCGATCAGGCCCACGGGTCCACGCTTGATCCAGCCGGTCGCGTACACGCCGTACATCTGGCGCGACTGTCCGCTCTCCTTGTCGCGGATCAGCACCTGGCCCTCGTGGTTCGGGATGACGCCGAACTTCTTGTCGAACGGGATCCCCGGCAGCGGCGACCCGAAGTAGCCGACCGCACGGTACAGCGCCTGAATGGGGATCTCGCGGATCTCGCCGGTGCCGACGACCCCGCCCTCGCCATCCGGCGCGGTGCGCTCGTAGCGGATGGCGCCCACCCGACTGGTGCCGTCGTCGACGATCTCGAGCGGCTTGGCGAAGAAGTGCAGGTGCAGGCGGCGCGACGCCTGGCCGACCTCGCGCTTGCGCCACTGCTGCAGGACCTTGTCGATGACGAACACCTGCTTGTTGCCGGCGACCGCGGCACGCGCGGCGTCGTCGTAGTCGAAGTCCTCGTCGTAGACGATCATGTCGACGTCGCGCAGCTCGCCGAGTTCGCGCAGCTCGAGCGGGGTGAACTTGACGGAGGTCGGGCCGCGGCGGCCGAAGACGTGCACGTCGGTGACGGGCGACTTCAAGAGCCCCTCGTACACGTTCGCGGGAATCTCGGTCGGCAGCAGGTCTTCCGGGTGCTTCGCGAGCATGCGCGCCGCGTCGAGCGCGACGTTGCCGTTGCCGATAATGCCGACCGACCGCGCGTCGAGCGGCCACTCGCGCGGGTAGTCGGGGTGGCCGTCGTACCAGCTGACGAAGTCGGCCGCGCCGTACGAACCCTCGAGCTCGACGCCGGGGATGTTCAGCGACGCATCCTTCACCGCGCCCGTGGCGAAGATCACCGCGTTGTAGTGCTTCTTCAGGTCGTCGAGGGTGATGTCCTCGCCGAAGCGCACGTTGCCGAAGATGCGGATGTCGCCGCGGTCGAGCACCTCGCGCAGCGCCGTGATGATGCCCTTGATGCGCGGGTGGTCGGGCGCGACGCCGTACCGCACCAGCCCGTACGGGGCGGGCAGGTGGTCGAACAGGTCGATGGAGACGTCGAAGTGCCGCTCGGCCTTGAGCAGGATGTCGGCGGCGTAGATGCCGGCGGGGCCTGCGCCGATGATGGCCAGACGCAGCTTGTTCCTGGTCACCGGTGAAGTCCTCCTGTGGTCGATGCGGGCGTCACGACGTGCGCTCCACGATGGTGTCGGCGAAGCGGGTGAGCGCCTTCTTCACGCTGCCCTCGGGCACGGGCGCGAGCGCCGCGACCGCGTCGCGCGCCCAGCGGTGGGCCTCAGCGAGCGTAGCGCGCGTCGCCTCGTGCTCGCGCAGCTCGTCGACGAGGGCGTCGATCGTCGCACGCGACGGCACGATCCGCGAGGCGCCCGTGTTCGTGTCGACCGGGTCGGGGCTGCCGGATGCCGCGTCGGGGGGCAGCACGTCGCGACGGATCCGTTCGAGCAGGTCGGCCGCCGCGGCATCCGTCTTCGCCAGGTCTTCGAGACGCAGCAGGGGCAGGGTCACGACGCCTGCGCGCAGGTCGGTGCCGGGCACCTTGCCGGTCTCCTCCGGCTGCGGCGACAGGTCGATGACGTCGTCGATGAGCTGGAACGCGACGCCGATCTTCTCGCCGAACTCGACGATGGGCGGCTCGAGGGCCGGGTCGGCGTTCGAGAACACGATGCCCGACTGCGCGGCCGCGGCGATGAGCGAGCCGGTCTTGTCGGCCAGCACCTGGATGTAGTGCTCGATCGGGTCCTCGTCGGCGTCGGGACCGACGGTCTCGTTGAGCTGGCCCAGCACGAGCCGCTCGAACGTGTCGGCCTGCATGCGGATGGCGCGCTCGCCCAGCTTCGCCATGAGCTGGCTCGCCCGGGCGAACAGCAGGTCGCCGGTCAGGATCGCGACCGAGTTGCCCCAGACGTTCTGCGCGGTCGGCACGCCGCGGCGCCGGTCGGACTCGTCCATGACGTCGTCGTGGTACAGCGAGCCGAGGTGCGTGATCTCGATCGCCATCGCCGCGGTGACCACGTCGTCGATGACGCCGTCGCCGAGCTGCGAGGCGAGGAGCGTGAGCATCGGGCGAACGCGCTTGCCGCCGGCCTCGAGCAGGTAGCGGCTGGAGACATCCGCGAGGGAGTCGGCGAAGCGCACCTGCTCGACGAGCCCCGCCTCGACGCGATCGAGGCCGTCGTCGATGGACCGCGCCATGGCCCGGTCGGCCGAGGTCGCGAACACGCGCTCGCTGAGGCCGAGGTTGGCCGCGAGCTTCGACCCGCGGCGGACGACCGGATGGCTCGGATTCACGTCGCCCAGCCTACCGAGAGCGAGCCGAGCGGATGCTGCGAGGTCGTCGAACGCGGAACCCTCAGCTGTCCACCACGTCGAGCGGCTTGCGCGCCCGGTGCAGCGCGACGACGCCGGCCGTGAGGTTGCGCCACGCGACATCCGCCCACCCGGCCTCGCGGATCCACGCGGCCAGCCGATGCTGGTCGGGCCAGGCGTTGATCGACTCGTTCAGGTACTCGTAGGCGTCGTCGTTCGAGCTCGACAGCTTCACCAGAGGCGGCATGATCACGCGCTGGTAGAAGTCGTACCCGGCGCGAACGATGCCCACCGGCGGGTGCGAGAACTCGCACACCACGAGGCGTCCGCCGGGCTTCGTCACGCGCAGGAACTCGGCGAGCGCGACCTTCGGCTCCTTCACGTTGCGGAGGCCGAACGAGATCGTGACGGCGTCGAACTGATCGTCGTCGAACGGGAGGTGCATGGCGTCCGCTTCGACGAACACGAGGTTCGGCACGTGCGCCTGGCGGCGGCGGCCGACCTCGATCATGCCCGGCGAGAAGTCGGCGGCGACGACGCTCGCGCCCGACTTCGCGAGGCTCGCGCTCGAGGTGCCCGTGCCGGCGGCGACGTCGAGGATGCGCTCGCCCGGCTTCGGCGCGACCGCCTTCGTGGTCGCGACGCGCCACAGCGCCGCGTTGCCGACGGACAGCACCGTGTTCGTGCGGTCGTACCGCGCGGCCACCCGGTCGAACATCGCCGAGACGTCACGGGGGTCCTTGCCGAGGTCAGCGCGCGTCATGCTGCGAGTCTACGATTCGGCACTGGGCGGCGGCGGTGAGCGGATGCCGCGGCCACCGAACCCGAACCCGAACCCGAACCCGAACCCGAACCGCAGGATCGGACGCGCCATCCGCCTCAGGTGAGGCCCCTGACTCGTCTCATCCTGCGAATTCACCCGGGAACCCTGAGCGTTTCCATGCAATGGGATGAATCCGCAGGCGCGTCGCGTTGGCTGTCGATGACGGATGCGGCGCACCCTGCCGTCGCACGAAACGGAGGAACACCCATGAAGGCCATCTGGAACGGCACGGTCATCGCAGAGTCCGACGACACGGTCGTGGTCGAGGGCAACCACTACTTCCCCCGCGAGGCGATCCGCCCCGAGTTCTTCGCCGACAGCGAGAACCGCAGCGTGTGCCACTGGAAGGGCACCGCGAAGTACTTCCACGTCGAGGTCGACGGGCAGCGCAACCCCAACGCCGCCTGGTACTACCCCGAGCCGTCGAGCGCGGCCGCCGAGATCCGCGACCACGTCGCGTTCTGGCGCGGCGTCGACGTCGTCCCCGCGTAGTCCCGCCCGGGCCGCGGCGTAGGCTGGTCCGGTGACGCGAACGGATGCCGCGGCGCGCCCCGCCGCCACCGACACGAGGTTGCGCGTCCGCACCGTCGCGGTCGACGAGACCGCGCCCCTCGTGCCCCGGCTCGACCCGCGGCATCCGCTGCTGTGGATGCGCCGTGGCGAGGGCATCATCGGACTCGGCGAGGTGCTGCGCATCGAGACCCGCGGCGCGAACCGGATCGCCGACGCCGCTCGCGCCTGGCGGCGGCTCGCCGCCGCCGCCGACCTCGACGACCGCGTCGGCCTGCCCGGCTCCGGGCTCGTCGCGTTCGGCGCGATCGCGTTCGCCGACGACTCCGCGGCGACGAGCGTGCTCGTCGTGCCCGAGATCGTGCTCGGTCGCCGTGACGGACGCGCGTGGGTCACGCGGATCGAGGTGCTCGACGCGGCATCCGTCGCCCCGGCACCGCCGGTCGAACTGCCCGAACCGGCGCCGAAGCGCGACGTGCCGCGCGTGCGGTTCGAATCCGGGGCGATGCCACCCGAGGCGTACCGGTCCGCCGTCGACGAGGCCGTCCGCCGCATCGACGACGGGCTCTTCGAGAAGGTCGTGCTCGCACGCCAGCTCGTCGGCGAACTGCACGAGGACGCGGGCCTGCGCGCCGCGCTCGCCAAGCTCGCCGACGACTACCCCGACACGTGGGTGTTCGCCGTCGACGGGCTCATCGGCGCGAGCCCCGAGACGCTCGTGCGCGTCGACCACGGCACCGTCTCGGCACGCGTGCTCGCCGGCACTGCGTCGCGCGGTCGCGACCCGGCATCCGACCGCGAGCAGGCCGCGCGCCTCGCCGGCTCGCACAAGGACCTCGCCGAGCACGCGCTCGCCGTCGAGTCCGCCGTCGCCACGCTCGCACCGCACACGGCGCGGCTCGACGCGAGCCCCGAGCCGTTCACGCTCCAGCTTCCGAACCTGTGGCACCTCGCGACCGACCTCAAGGGCACGCTCGGCGACGGCTCGAGCTCGCTCGACCTGGTCGCCGCGGTGCACCCCACCGCGGCGGTCGCGGGCACGCCGCGCGAGGTCGCGCTCGCCGCGATCGCCGAGCTCGAGGGCTTCGACCGCGGGCGCTACGCCGGGCCGGTCGGCTGGATCGACGCCGACGGCGACGGCGAGTGGGCGATCGCGCTGCGCTGCGCGCAGGTGTCGCCGGATGGCACGGTGCACGCGTACGCGGGCTGCGGCATCGTGCACGACTCGATGCCGGCCGACGAGCTCGCCGAGACCGACATGAAGTTCCGCCCCATCGTCGAGGCGTTCGGGGGGCCGCCGCCCTCGCCGTCCGTCCCGTAGCGCGCGCATCTGCGGGTCGAGGAGGGCGCCCGCGCCTGTCTCGAACGCCTCGACCCTCGCACGCGATCAGCTGACCGCGAGCCGCGCCTTCTGCTCCTCGATGTCGTAGTCGGCGACGGGCCAGTCGAGCTTCATCGCGTCGAGCGCGTCGATGAGCAGGTGCTGCACCGCGAGCCGCGCGTACCACTTGCGGTCGGCCGGGATCACGTACCACGGCGCGTGCGGCATCGTCGTGCGCTCGAATGCGACCTGGTAGGCCTCGCGGTACATGGGCGCCAGCATCCGCTCGTCGATGTCGCCGGGATTGAACTTCCAGTGCTTGTCGCGCCGCTCGAGCCGCTTCATCAGCCGGTCTCGCTGCTCGTCGGTCGAGATGTGCAGCATGACCTTGATGATGGTGGTGCCGGATGCCGCGAGCTCGGCCTCGAACTCGTTGATGGCCTCGTACCGCCGCTCAAGCTCGTCGGGCTCCGCGAGCTCGCGGACCCTCGCGATGAGCACGTCCTCGTAGTGCGAGCGGTCGAACACGCCGATCATGCCGGCTTCCGGCAGCTCCTTCCGGATGCGCCAGAGGAAGTCCTGCGCGAGCTCCTCCTCGGTGGGCTTCTTGAACGACGCGACCTGCACGCCCTGCGGGTCGACGGCGGTCATCACGTGCTTGACGATGCCGCCCTTGCCGGCCGTGTCCATGGCCTGCAGCACGAGCAGCACCCGTCGCGGGTCGCCGCCCATCTGCGCGCCCGCGTACAGCTTCTCCTGCAGCTCGGCGAGGATCAGGGAGCCTTCGGCGAGCGACTCTGCCGCGTCGGACTTGTCGCCGTCGAAGCCCGGCGTGGCGCTCGTGCTCACCTCGTCGAGCCGGAATCCCTGCCGCACCCGCAGCGTGTCCGACGGGTCTTCGTTCCAGTACGTCTCCAGGCCCACCGGGTCCCCTCTCATCGCGGCAGCAGCGCCGCTCCCCCATCTTCGGGGCGTGACGGATGCCACGGCAAGGGGCCCTGCTGCCCTCACCTCGTCCGTCCCCGCGGATATGCGATCGGGCAGGCCGGGCTCCGGGCCGTGAGTCCGGGGTGGCGGATCGCATCTCCGTCGGAGCTGAGCGCGCGCGGCGCGCGTGGGGCGGGTCCGTCGCGGCAAGGGTCTCGCTCAGCGCGGCAGCGGCACCTCGAGGAGCGTCGGACCGGTGACGGCCGTGCCGAGCGCCTCGTCGAGCTCGCCGCGCGTCGTCGCGCGCCGGTACTCCCAGCCGTAGGCGCCCGCGAGCCGTGCCAGGTCGACCCGCTGCGGCGTGAACTGCACCCGGTCGAACGCCTCGGCGGGGGCGGATGCCGCGACCTCGAGCGCGTCGAAGATGGTGCCGCCGCCGTCGTTGCCGACGATCACGAGCACGCGCGGTCGCGGCTCGCCGTCGCCGAGCAGCAGCGAGCCGACGTCGTGCAGCAGTGTCAGGTCGCCGATGAGCGCGCGGGTGGTGCCGTGGGCGTGCTCACCCGACTGGCTCGCGATCGCGATGCCGATCGACGTGGCGACCGTGCCGTCGATGCCGGCGAGCCCGCGGTTCGCGTGCGCGACGATGCGCCGGCCCGGGACGACCCGGTCGGCGTCGCGGATCAGCCGGGAGGCGCCGAACACGAGTCGGTCGTGCGGCCAGGTCGCCGCCCAGAGCGCTTCGACGAGCATGCGCCGGTCGACGGGCTGCCGGACGCGGGCGAGCTGGTCGCGCAGGTATTCGCGCTGGGCGGCGAAGTCGGTCACGTGGCCGGTCTCGTCGACACCGTCGCGGACCCCGCCGTGCTCGGCCGCGGCGCTGGCCTCGTCGACCAGCATGCGGCTCGCGCGCACCCAGCGGCCCGTCCACGCCCGCTCGTCGGCGGTCGGCTCGTGCGGCGCGACCGCGACGGCCCGCTCGAACCGGTCGACGGCGTGCCCCGGGTCGAACCATTCGATGCCCCACGGCGCGACCGCGATCGACTCGACGTCGTCGCGCTGCACCAGCGCGGGCACCTCGCGCGACAGCGTCGGGTGCCCGAAGACGATCGCGCGTTCGACCCGGTCGCCGAAGCCGGGTTCGCGCAGCAGCTCGCGGTATGCGACGACGAGGTTCGGCCCGAACCGTGCGCCGCTCGTGACCTCGGCGATCAGCGGCCAGCCGCCGGCGCGGGCGAGCTCCTCGGCCTCGGGCCCGGCTCCGGCGCCCGCGATGACGACGGTGCGGGGTCCGTGCTCGAGGCGTGCGATGTGCGCCCCCGAGCGTGCCGCCGGCGGGGTGCGGGTGACGGATGCCGCGGCATCCGCTCTCGGCACGTCGCCCTCGGCCACCTCGACGGGAGTCGACAGCGGCTCGCGCAGCTGGAGGTTCAGGTGCACCGGACCCGGGCCGGGGCGTGGGACGAGCACGCCGTCGGCGTCGACCCCGAGCGCGGCGTGCAGCGCTTCGCGCGCGAGGGCGGCCGCGGCATCCGCTTCACCGGGTCGGCCGTCGGGTGCGTCGACGTCGCGTTCGAGCCGCACCGCGCCGGCGAAGATGCCGGGCTGCATCGTGGTCTGGTTCGAGCGGATGCCGCGCAGTTCCGCCGGGCGATCGGCCGTCGCGACGATGAGGGGCACGCCCGCGTGGTGCGCCTCGAGCACGGCCGGGTGCAGGTTCGCGACCGCGGTGCCCGACGTGGTGACGACCACCGCGGGACGCCCGGACTCGACCGCGAGCCCGAGCGCGAGGAATCCGGCGCCGCGCTCATCGATGCGGACGTGCAGGCGGATCGCGCCGACCCGTTCGAGCTCGGCCGCGGCGAGCGCGAGCGCCTGCGAGCGGGAACCGGGTGCGACGATGACGTCGGTCACCCCGAGGCGGACGAACTCGGACAGCAGCGCAAGCGCCGACGCCGTCGCGGGAGAGGCGACGGCGCGCGCCTCACGCATTCGGCCGGCCGGACCCGCCTGGGTCGCCGGGGTTCCCGGGGTTCTCGGTGCCGTCGGGCCGCCGCCGGTCGGTGCCGAGCGCGTCGTCGCCGCGCTGCCCCGCCTCGGGGGCGTCGGAGTCGAGCTCGGCGAGCTCCTGCTCGAGACGGCGGATGCGCTCCTCGTGCTCGGCGTCGTCGCGCAGGCGACGGAGGAACTCGGGGTCGTCGTCGGGTGCGTTGGTGCGCCGACCGCCGCCGCCGCGACCGAAGCGCAGCGGGCGACCGCGACCGACGAGGAACCACAGCAGGCCGCCGATGATGGGGACGATGAGGATCACGACGATCCACCAGCCGCGCGGAAGTCCGCGGATGCGGGAGCGGTCGAAGAGCGCGCAGTCCACCACCGCGTAGATCGTGAAGACCACCACGGCCACGATCGCGATCACCCAGAAGCGGACCATTCCCCGATTCTAGGCGCGCAGCATCACGGGCGGCTGGGAGCGGGCACCCAGAATCGGACTTCTACACTGATCGGGTGAACGAGATCCCTGTCTGGCTCCGATACACGCTGCTCCGAGTGCTGCTGTTCGCCGCACCGCTCGTCGTGCTGCTCGTCGCCGGGGTGACCCCGTGGATCGCCGTGCTCGTCGCCGCGCTGTTCGGCTTCAGCGCGTCGCTCATCTTCCTGCGCCGTCAGCGCGAGCAACTTGCCGAGGACCTCTACGCCGCGCGTCACCGCGAGACGCCCGTTGCACGCGATGACGACGAGGTCGAGGATGCAGCGGTCGACGCCGCCGCCGCACCGCCGGCCGACGCTCCGCCCGCACCCGATGCGGACGCCGACGCCGCGCGCGCGGCCGATGCAGACGCCGACGCCCGCCGCGCGGCCGAATAGCGGCGGCAGGCAGCACCGGCAGCACCGGCCGCACCGCGGGCAACGCCCTATGGGGACCCCGGCCGCGTGACACGCGGATGAGAGTTTCCATCTGGCTCGTGTCGACGCCGCCTCACATGAGGCGACTCCGACAGGCCCGCGCCGCAACGCGGCGCGACCCACCGCGCATCTCCAATCTCACCTCATGTGAGGCGACGCCGACATGACCGATCGCGACGCGAACACACACCCACCGCGCCTCATATGAGGCCACGTCGACAAGAGCGATCGCGACGCCAACACACGCCTCGATCGCGCCTCATGTGAGGCCACGTCGACAGGAGCGAGAAGAAGACTGCCCTACGGCCGGCCCGGGGGCGGCGGCCTCCCCCACGCCGCGAGGCGAGTGCTACAGCGCGAAGACCAGCCCCATCCCCACGCCGTAGGCGAGTCCGGTGAGGCTCGCGAGCTGCAGCGCCGCGATGAACTCGCGCGGTGTGCGCCCCCAGCCGACGATGACCGCCGCTGGGATCGCCGCGAGCAGCGCGAACAGCACCAGCATCGCGGTCGGGTAGACGAACGACCAGAAGACGACCACGCCGAACGGCAGCAGCAGGAACACCGCGAACAGGATGCGCGACACCAGCGGCCCGACGATCACCGCCAGGGTTCGCTTGCCCGCCTCGCGATCCTGGTCGATGTCGCGCAGGTTGTTCGCCATGAGCACCGCGCACGCGATGAGGCCGACGCCGGCACCGCCCGTCCACGCCTCGAGGTTCACGGTGAGCGCCTGGACGAACGCCGACCCGGCGGTCGCGACGAGCCCGAAGAACACGAACACGAACAGCTCACCGAGGCCCTGGTAGCCATACGGTCTGGTTCCGCCCGTGTAGAACCACGCCGCGACGATCGCCGCCGCGCCGACCGCGAGCAGCCACCACTGCTGGGTGAGCACGACGAGCACGAGTCCCGCGACCGCGGCGATCGCGAAGAACGTCAGCGCGACCGCGAGCACGCGCTTCGGCGGCACGAGCCCAGACCCGGTCAGCCGGGCCGGGCCGACCCGGTGCGCGTCGGTGCCGCGGATACCGTCGGAGTAGTCGTTGGCGTAGTTGACGCCGACCTGCAGCGCCAGCGCCACGATGAGCGCGAGCACGAACCGCCACGGATGCCACGGCTCATCGGTGAACGCGAGGCTCAGCACGCCCGCCCCGGTGCCGAGCGCGACCGGGGCGATCGCGAGGGGCAGGGTTCGCAGCCGTGCACCGCCGACCCAGTCGCGCCAGGTGATCGGGCCCCGTTGCACGGCGGGCGCGGCGGCGGCCTTGGCGGGGTTGCCGGACCGCGCCGGCGGCCGCGACTTCGACGGCGACGTCGAATTCGACGTCGACTTCGACTTCGACTTCGACTTCGACTTGGCGATCTTCGCGGACGGGTTCATGCGCTGGGGTTTCGGGCGTGCCACCCCGACATCGTATTCGGCGAGGCCTGCCCGCACCTCGGACGCAGCCATGGATCCGCCATCCGCTCCGGATCCCGAACCGCAGGACCAGCCACCCCGACAGACCCGTCACACCACGGATGACGCGCCCCGTCCTGCAGTACGTGCCGGCCCGCCCTGCAGTACGTGCGGCCCGCCCGGCCACGCCACCGCCTCGACCCCGCCGCACCACCGCGCCCCACCCCGGACCGCAGGACCAGCCGCTCGAAGGGCCCGATACGCGACGGATGACGCGCCTCATCCTGCAGTAGTGCCTGCCCACCCCGCCGCACCACCGAGCCCGACCCCGAACCGCAGGACCATCCACCCGAAGGGCCCGATACGCGACGGATGACGCGCCCCATCCTGCAGTACGTGCCTGCCCACCCCGCCGCACCACCGAGCCCTACCCCGAACCGCAGGACCAGCCGCTCGAAGGGCCCGATATGCGACGGATGACGCGCCCCATCCTGCAGTACGTGCCTGCCCACCCCGCCGCACCACCGAGCCCGGTCCCGAACCGCAGGACCACCCGCCCGAAGGGCCCGATATGCGACGGATGACGCGCCCCATCCTGCAGTACGTGCCTGCCCACCCCGCCGCACCACCGAGCCCGACCCCGAACCACAGGACCACCCACCCGAAGGACCCGATACGCGACGGATGACGCGCCCCATCCTGCAGTCGGCGACGGCCCGCGCAGCCGCGCCGCCGCGCCCCGGCGCTGGGCGCGGCGTGCTCCGCGACCGCGGCGAGTCGGTCGCCGAACGCTAACCGGCGTCGGGCTCGGTGGCGGCGCGGGCGAGAGCGGATGCCGCGACGCGGTCGGGCTTGCCCGACGCGAGCCTCGGCAGGTCGCCCGCCGGCATGGGCACCACGCGCACGGGACGGGCGGCGGGCGGGAGGCCCGCGGCATCCGTCGCCGTTCGCAGCGCGTCGAGCGCACCCGGCCCGGCATCGGCCGAGGCGGCGACGACGACCGCGACCCGCTCCCCCCACTCGGGGTCGGGCACCGCGACCGCGACCGCGTCGCCGAACCCGGGCACGCCCTGCACGGCCCGCTCGACCTCGCCGAGCACGACCTTCACCCCGCCGGAGGTGATCACGTCGTCGGCACGCCCGGTCACGCGCAGCACTCCGTCGTCGCCGACCGATCCGAGGTCGCCCGTGCGGTACCAGCGGATGCCGCTCGCGTCGGTCTCGAACGCCGCAGCGGTGCGCTCGGGGTCGTCGAGGTAGCCGTCCGCGAGCGTCGGACCACCGAGTTCGAGCTCGCCGTCGACCGCGCGCGCGAGCACTCCGGGCAGCGGCCGCCCGTCGTAGACGCAGCCGCCCGCGGTCTCGCTCGAGCCGTAAGTCCGCACGACGCGTGCGCCGAATGCCGCCGCCCGCTCGACGAGCCCCGGATCGACGCGCTGGCCACCGACGAGGATCGCCGCGTAGAACGCGAGGTTGCGCGCCAGGTGCCCGGACGGATCGGCCTCGGCCGCCTCGACGACGCGCGCGAGCTGCACGGGCACGAGCGACGTGTACCGCGGCAGTGCGTCGCGCAGGCGCATGAGGCGCATGGTCGCGGCGGCGAAGCCCTCGGCTGTGAAGGGCTCGTCCGGCGCCATCGCGACCGGCGGGGTGCCGGCGACGATGCCGCGCACGAGCACCTGCACCCCCGCGACGTAGTGCGCCGGCAGCGCGAGCACCCATCGGCCGTGACCGCCCAGTGCGGCAGCGGATGCCTCGGCGCTCGCCCGTAGTGCGTGCGCGGAGAGCGTCACGCGCTTGGGGGCGGCCGTCGACCCGGAGGTCTCGACGACCACCGCGACGCCGTCGCCCACCTCGCCGACGACCTCGCCGTCGCGAGTGTTGCCGTTCGCGCCGAGTGATGCCGCTGCAGCCGCATCACTCGGCGGGATCGGCATCACTGGGCGGGATCCGGCGGACGCGGTCGCGAAACGCGGCTCCGCCGCTCCTCGACCCGCAGGCGCCGGCACGGGCCACACGGCCGGCCCGCCGTCGAGCGCGTCGGCGAGCAGCGCGCGGAGCGCGGCGACATCCGTCACCGGGACCTGCAGCAGCGGCTTCATCGCGGCATCCGTCGGCGGCTCAATAGTGCCAGGGGTAGGGCCCCCAGTCGGGGTCGCGCTTCTCGAGGAACGCGTCGCGGCCCTCGACGGCCTCATCGGTGCCGTACGCGAGGCGGGTCGCCTCACCCGCGAACACCTGCTGCCCGACCATGCCGTCGTCGACCGCGTTGAACGCGAACTTCAGCATGCGGATCGCCGTGGGCGACTTCGTCAGGATGGTGCGCGCCATCGCGATCGCCTCGCGCTCGAGGTCGGCGTGCGGCACGACCCGGTTCACGGCGCCCATCTCATGCGCCCGCTCGGCCGAGTACTCCTCGGCGAGGAAGAACACCTCGCGCGCGAACTTCTGCCCGATCTGGCGCGCGAAGTACGCCGACCCGTAGCCGGCGTCGAAGCTGCCGACCTCGGCATCCGTCTGCTTGAAGCGGCCGTGCTCGCGGCTCGCGATCGTGAGGTCGCACACGACGTGCAGCGAGTGTCCGCCGCCCGCCGCCCACCCCGGCACGACCGCGATGACGACCTTCGGCATGAACCGGATGAGGCGCTGCACCTCGAGGATATGCAGGCGGCCGAGACTCGCAGCCGCGGGTCGAGGAGCACGCACAGCGCCCGTGTCGAGATCCGTCCCGGGTTGGGGGTCTCGAGACGCGTCGGCTCCGCCGTCGCTCCTCGACCCGCTCGGGTCCTCGTACTGGTACCCGTCGCGCCCCCGGATGCGCTGGTCGCCGCCCGAGCAGAACGCCCACCCGCCGTCCTTCGGGCTCGGCCCGTTGCCGGTGAGCAGCACGACGCCGATGCGCGGGTTCGTGCGCGCGTCCTCGAGGGCGCGGTACAGCTCGTCGACCGAGTGCGGGCGGAACGCGTTGCGCACCTCGGGGCGGTCGAATGCGATGCGTGCGATGCGGCCGTCGGTCGAGTGGTGGTAGGTGATGTCGGTGAAACCTGCTGAGCCGGTGACGGATGCCGCGGCATCCACCCACTCGCTCGCATCGAACAGCTCGGACACCACGTCTGCCATGCCGTCCAGCCTACGTTCAGACCGCGGCGCCTGGCGGCTCGGCCGGCCCGCCGGTGAGGAACGAGACCACGGCGGCGTAGACGATGGACCCCACCCAGAGGGCGCCGTACAGGAGCGGCACCAGGGCGGCCATGACGAGCACGAGCCCGATGACCGCGATCACGACGTTGCGGCCGACGGAGTCGCGCACCTCGACGGCCTCCACGCCGAGCGAGCCGAGTCCATCCGTCGTCGTGTCCGTCGACTGAACCGCCACCGCGCCCTCGTCCGCCATGCCGTCCAGCCTACGTGCGCCAACCCGGGCGACGTCCTCGCACGCTTCTCAGGAGCCGCCGCCCGAATCGCCTCGTGCTCAGGACGACACGCCGGGCGGTGCGCGCGCCCGCGGCGCGCCGTCCTGAGAAGAGGATGCGGGTGGCAGACTCGGGGCATGAGCGACGTCGCCGTGCCGCCCCTGTCCGACCTGCTCGCGACCGCTCGCGTCGTCGCACTGCCGCTCGTCACGCGGTTCCGCGGCATCGACGTGCGCGAGGCCGTGCTGTTCGAGGGCCCCGAGGGGTGGACCGAGTTCGCGCCGTTCGTCGAGTACGACGACGACGAGGCATCCGCCTGGCTCGCCGCCGCGATCGACTTCGGCTGGCACGCACCGCCGCCCGCGCTGCGCGACCGCATCCCCGTGAACGCGACCGTTCCGTCGGTCGACCCCGACGCGGTGCCGTCGGTGCTCGAGCGGTTCCCCGGCTGCCGGACCGCGAAGGTGAAGGTCGCGGCATCCGATCAGACCCTGGCCCAGGATGTCGCGCGCGTGCGGGCCGTGCGCGAGGCGATGGGCCCCGAGGGCCGCATCCGCGTCGACGCCAACGGCGGCTGGAACATCGACGAGGCCGAGCACGCGATCCACGAACTCGCGCCGTACGACCTCGAGTACGTCGAGCAGCCGTGCCCGACCGTCGACGAGCTCGCCGAGATCCGCGGGCGCACGAAGTACATGGGCATCCCCATCGCGGCCGACGAGAGCGTGCGCCGCGCCGACGACCCGCTCGCCGTCGCCGGCGCGGGCGCGGCCGACCTGCTCGTGATCAAGGCCGCCCCGCTCGGCGGCATCCGTCGCGCCCTCGAGATCGTCGCGCGGGCCGGGCTGCCGGTCGTGGTCTCGAGCGCCCTCGACACGAGCATCGGGCTCGCGATGGGGGCCCACCTCGCGGCATCCGTTCCCGAGCTCGAGTACGACTGCGGCCTCGGCACCGCCTCGCTGCTGGCGGCGGATGTCACGCGCGACCCGCTGCTCCCCCGCGACGGCGCGATCGAGGTGCGTCGCGTCGTCCCCGACCCGGCGCTGCTCGACCGGTACGCCGCCGACGCGGACCGCACCGCGTGGTGGCTCGCGCGCCTCGAACGCTGCCACTCGCTGCTGTCAAGCCCCAGCTCTGGGCATTCAGGAGCGGGGGCCGATCTCCGGTAATCAGGGACTACACGGATGCCTCGCGCCGACGGAGACGCGACCGTGGGGGTCGTGCGCTGATCGTCATGGCGCATGAATCGCTGATCACACGGAGGATTGAGATGTTCAGACGGACCATGACCAACATCGGCGCGGGTGTCGCGCTCGCGGCCGCCGCGGTGCTCGGCACCGGCGCAGCCGCCTACGCGCACGAGTGTTTCAACCCCAACCGCTCCGACAAGGGGAACGCGGGCGCTTCCCACTCCGACGTCTGGCTCACGGTGTACGTCGAGGAGCTCACGATGGGCCTGTCGGAGGAGGACGCGGAGTGCGTGCTCGACGCGTACGCGACCACCGGGGCGCCCACGTCGTTCACCATCATGGTGAAGGGCGCGAACGGGAACGGCGGCACCATCGCCTCGAACAACCCGCACCCGGAGAAGGCCGGCGACGGCTCCGGCATCGACCAGATCTTCGCCGCGCACGGCGGCGACATCATGGGCAGCTTCGAGGCCTGCGGCGCCGACCTGCCGTTCTAGCCGGCACTCGCCGGAACGAGACGACGATGCCCGGCGCGTAGGGGGAACCGCCGGGCATCGCCTCGTGCACGGTTCGGCGCCCGGGCGGGGGGACCCGGGCGCCGAACCATGCGGTCCGGGCGGAGCGGCGCACACCCGCCCGCCCGGCCGCGTCAGGCCGTGCTTCGCACGCGCCGGAGGCGCGGGGCGGCGAGGATCAGGCACGCCGCCAGCAACGCGACCGCGAGGAACCCGGCGAGGCCGGCCTGCAGGCCCGTGAGCCCGAGGGCGTTCACCGCAGTGAGCTCCGCGACCGCCTCGCTGCCCGAGGCGACGCCGATCAGGCGAATGTGGTGGTCGCCCAGCTCGGTGCCCTCCGGGATGCCGATCTCGAACTCGACGGTGCCGTCCGCGCCGGCCGGCTGCGCCTCCATGAGGGTCGGCGTCGACTCGAGCCACACCTGCACGAGCTCGCCGGCCTCGAATCCGGTGCCGGCGACCGCGAGCGTGGAGCCGGCCTGCACGGCCGCCGCGTCGAGGCGGACCAGCGGTGCCGCGGCATCCGTCGTCGCCTCACCCGTCGCCGACGGCGCGGTGGACTTGCCGGCACCGGCTGCGGGACCGGTGACCTTCTGGTCGTCGACGAGCACCGCGGCCGTGCGGGCCGGGATGGTGAGCGTCCCGGTCTTCGCCTTCCACTTCGTCTCCTTGACGACCTCGTCGACACCGGTCCGCAACGGCTTGGCGAGCTTGAAGTCGCGGCCCGTGAGCCCGTCGATGTCCTCGGTGATCGCCTCGGGCGAGGCGTTGAACACCACCAGGGCGCCCTCGAGCTCGGGGTCGACGTCCTCGCCCACGAGGTCGTCGATGAGCATCACGATGAGCCCGTCCGTGGCATCCGCCCCGCTGTTCGGGAACGACACCTTCTGCTCGATGAGCTCTGCCGAGCCCAGCTTCAGCAGGTCGACGCTGGAGCGCGTGCGCAGCAGGTCGAGCGCGGCGCCCTCGGCGGCGGCGATGTCCTCGGCGGCCGGCTTCAGCGCCGGGTCGGCCAGCAGCGTCGCCATCGTCGGCCAGTGGTCCTCGTTGTCCGACTTCATCGGCAGGCCCGACCCGAAGGTCGACTCCCGGCCCGTCCAGTCGATCCGGTTGAACCAGTCGCCCGAGTTGTAGCTGTTGCGATCGAGCGACTTCGAACGGAGCAGCTCGGTGCCGGCGTGCCAGAACGACGGGCTCTGCGAGAACGTCACGGTCGCGAGCGACAGCGTGTTCATGCGGATGCGGTCGGCCATCGACGTCTCCTGCGGGAGCTTCAGCACGCCCAGGTCGAACAGCGTCTCGTTGTCGTGCGCGTCGACGTAGTTGACGACCTCCTCGGGGTGGTCGGCGTAGCCCGCCGGCGACCCGTTGTAGTCGACCTCGGCGCCGGACTTCAGCACGCCGTCGTGCCCGGTGAACTGGAAGTCGCGCAGGTTGCCTGCGAGGCCGATCTTCACGAGGTCGGTCTGCTGGCCGAGGTTGCGGATGCCGTCGCGCACGGGCTTGCCGTTCGGCTCGCCCGCGAGGCCGGTGCCGAAGCCCTGCTCGTACTTCGAGTCGCCCGCGACCGGGCTGCCGCCGTGCACGCCGTCACGGAGACGGTCGTTGAACGTGGCGATGCCGGTGCCGCCGAGCTGGCCCTGCGTGGCCTGCTCGAACCGGGCGTTGTTCGCGACCTCGCCGAAGTTCCAGCCCTCGCCGTAGAGCAGCACCTTCGACCCGTCGACGCCGTCCTCCTCGAGCGTGAGCTCGTCGAGTGCGGCCCGGATGGCGAGCATGTTCTCCTTCGAGTGGTGGCCCATCAGGTCGAAGCGGAACCCGTCGACCTTGTACTCCTTCGCCCAGAGGACGCTGGAGTCGACCATCAGCTTCTCGGCGACCTCGTGCTCGGTCGCGACGTTCTGGCAGCACGTCGAGGTCTCGACGCCGCCGGTCGCGTTGAGGCGGTGGTAGTAGCCGGGCACGACCTTGTCGAGCACCGACTTCTCGCCCTGACCCGACTGCGCGGTGTGGTTGTACACCTTGTCGAGCACGACCTGCAGGCCCGTGGCGTGCAGGGCGCCGACCATCTCGCGGAACTCCGCGACGCGAGCGCCGCCCTCGGGGTCGACCGCGTAGGAGCCCTCCGGGGTCTGGAAGTGGTACGGGTCGTAGCCCCAGTTGAAGCCGTCGAGGTCGCGGATCGCCTCGATGCAGGCCTGCTGCTCCTCCGACGCCGGGCCGAACGACTCGAGGTCGCAGTCGGGGGTCGCCTGCTGGTCGCGGCGCTCCTCGATGGTCGCGATGTCGAACGTGGGCAGCAGGTGCACGGTGTTCACGCCGGCTGCGGCGAGCTCGCGGAGCTGCTCGGTGCCCGCGCTGTTGCGCGTGAACGCGCGGTAGGTGCCGCGCTCGTCCTCGGGCACCGTCTCGTCGGTGATCGAGAAGTCGCGCACGTGCAGCTCGTAGATCGACCGGTCGACCTGACGCTCGACGAGCGGCGCGGGCGTCTCGGCCCACAGCTCGGGCGCGAAAGCCGGGTCGTCGAGGTCGACGACGACGGTGCGGGCCGAGTTGACGGTGAGCGCGACCGAGTAGGGGTCGGTCACCGAGTTCTGCTCGACCTCCCCGGTAGAGGGCGCGAAGACCTCGACGAGCCAGCGGTACTCGTCGCCGGCGTCGACGCCGTCGGTCACCGACCAGGCACCGGATCCCGCGTCGAACGTCGCGGGCAGCACCTGCGGGTCGCCGGTCGAACCGGCCGGCCACACCTGCGCCGAGACCGAGCGCGCCGTGGGCGCCCACACCGACAGGGTCAGGTCGCCGCCGTCGAACGAGGCGCCCAGCGCAGCGGATGCCACGCCCTCGGCGTACAGGTCGTCGAGCACGCCCGGCAGCTGCACGCCTGTCATCGCGGTGAGGGCGTCGCCCTGGCGCTGCGCGACCTGCAACTCACCCGTGACGAGCTCGGCGATCGCGTCGCGGTCGAGGCCGACCGGGCGCAGCGCCACGTAGCTCGCGAGGTGCGGGAACGTCGCGGTGAGCTCCTCGCCGATGCCGGCGGGCTCGAACGCGAGCTCGACCGACTGGTCGGCGCCGGTCACGACGCCGTCGGCGGTGCCGATCCCGCCCTCGGCCGCGTACTCGAGCGTGTACCCGAGGTCGGCCGCGTCCGCCCCGCCGAGCAGCGACGCCGGCCAGGCGAGCGTCTCGGCGTCGAGCCAGTACGCGCGCTGCTGGCCGGTGCCGGCGAGCGGCGGGTCGGCCACGACGACCTCGAGCACGTGGGTCTCGAGCGTGTAGCGGAAGGTGACGAACTCGCCGTCCTCGCCGACCACGAACGAGATGTTCGCGCCGTCGCGAACGCCGTCGGCGCCGTAGTTCTCATCCCACGACAGGCCGTGCGCGACCTTCAGCTCGTACGAACCGGCGGGCAGGCCGTCGGTCGAGAACTCGTACACGCCGTCCTTGTCGCCGTCCTGCGCGAACGTGACCATGCAGTCGGGCTGCCAGTCGCCGGGGCAGCCGAGCTCCGACTGCAGGCTGCCGGGCAGCGTCACGATCGGGCCCTCGGCGGTGGACGACACGATGTTCGTGCGCGGATCCCAGTAGAAGGTGACGGGGCCGCCCTCGGTCGTGTACGTGACGTTCGGGCCGTCCTGCACGCCGTTCGCGCCGTAGTTCAGCGCCCAGCTGCCGTTGATCGCGACCTTGTACTCGTAGGTGCCGGCCGGGATCTCGAACGTGCCGGCGTAGATGCCGTCGGCGCGCTCGGTCAGCTTCGCGGCCTCGCAACCCGGCTGCCAGTCGCCGGGGCACCCCATCTCGGAATTGTGGCTGCCGGGCACGGTCACGAGCTCGATGTCGGTCTCGGGCTCCTCCTCGACGACGAGGTTCACGGCGTTGCCGACCGAGGCGTAGGTCGAGGCGGCGGCGCGGTTGCCCGCGGCATCCGTCGACACGGCCCGGTACTCGACCAGGGTGCCGTTCGCCAGGCCAGCGGTGTCATGGTAGACCCGCGGCGTGGTGTCCTCGGCGGTGCCGAGCGGCGTCCACTCGGCGGAGCCGGCGACGCGCCACGCGAAGCTCGTCTCCTGCCAGGTCGAGTCGGCGACGTCGGCCGAGACGGGCGTCACGCCGGTGACGCCGGCGCCCGCGACGGGCACGTCGACGGCGATGGCGGATGCCGCCTCGGGGGCGGTCACCTGGCGGTCGGCCTTCCACACGACGGCGCCGAGCGCCGGCACGGTGACGGATGCCACGCCGTCGGCGTTCGCGGTGACCGCCGAGCCGTCGCCGTGGAGCACCGTGAACGCGCCGTCCGCCGTCAGCGTCGGCACGTCGACCGTCTGCTCCGAGGTCGCGTTGTTGACGGCGACCAGGTACTCGACCTTCTCGTCGCGATCGACGCGGCTGAACGCGTACACGCCCGCGCCGTCGGCGACGAACCGCTCGACCTGCGCGCCCTGCTCGAGGGCCGGGTGCGCCTCGCGAAGCTCGGCGAGCGCGGCGATGTGCGTGTAGAGCGGCGCGGCGGTGTCGTAGCGGTCGACGCTGCCGGCGTTCTCGCCCGTGACGAGCGGCTGGTTCACGTACTCGTCGACCTGGCTCGCGAAGAGCGTCTGGCGGGCGTCCTTGTCGCCGCCGGTGCCCGCGAAGCCCTGCTCGTCGCCGTAGTAGACGACGGGCTGGCCGCGCGTGAGGTACATGAGCTCGTGCGCGAGCTCGTTGCGCTGCACCGCGGTGTCGCCCGAGTTGGCGAGGAAGTAACCGATGCGGCCCATGTCGTGGTTGCCGAGGAAGGTCGGCAGCGCCGTCGACGACGAGTCGGGCGTCGTGTAGTAGTCGTCGCCCGCGAACAGCGACTGCAGGTTCTTCGCCGAGTTGCCGGCGGCGAACGACACGGCCTGCGACTGGAAGGTGAAGTCGAGCACCGAGTTCATGTCGGAGTTGCGCACGTACGGCGAGAGCTTCACCGGGTCGGCGTCGTAGACCTCGCCGAACATGAAGAAGTCGGGCTTGCCGGCGGCGTGGGCGTAGTCGAGCACTTCGGTCGACCAGGTCTCCCAGAACTCGAAGTTGACGTGCTTGGCGGTGTCGATGCGGAAGCCGTCGATGCCGAGGTCGACCCAGTCCTGGTACACCTGCACGAAGCCGTCGACGACGGTCGGGTCCTCGGTCATGAGGTCGTCGAGGCCCACGAAGTCGCCGAACGTGACCGACTCGCCCGACCAGGTCGAGTCGCCGCGGTTGTGGTAGACCGTCGGGTCGTTGAGCCACGCCGGCACCTTGACGTCGGCCTCCTCGGGCGCGATGGTCGGCGTGTACGGGAAGCTCGTCGCCGGGTCGAGGTCGGGGAAGTCCGGGCTGCCGGCGATCGCGCTCGGGTCGAACTCGTTGCCCGCCGCATCCGTGTACGGGCTCGTGGCCTTGTCGATGTACGAGTACTGGCCCTCCTCGTACGAGATCACGTCGGCCGTGTGGTTCGTGATGATGTCGAAGTAGACCTTGATACCGCGGTCGTGCGCCTCGGCGATGAGGGCCTCGAGCTCGGCGTTCGTGCCGAGGTGCGGGTCGATCTGGGTGAAGTCGGTGATCCAGTACCCGTGGTAGCCGGCGCTGGCGTTCGCGCCCTCGCCCTGCACGGGCTTGTTCTTGAAGCTCGGCGTGAACCAGATCGCGCTCGTGCCGAGGCCCGCGATGTAGTCGAGGTTGTCGCGGATGCCCTGGATGTCGCCGCCGTGGTAGAAGCCCTTGTCGGTGGGGTCGAAGCCGTGGTCGAGGCGGTCGCCCGCGATGCCGGCGGTGTCGTTCGACTCGTCGCCGTTGGCGAACCGGTCGGTCATGACGAAGTAGAAGTTCTCGGCGCTGCCCGGCTGGCGCACGGGCGGCGCGACGAGCGCGGCATCCGTCGTCTCGTCGTAGGCGCCGCGGGCGCTCAGCAGCTCGAGGCCGACGCGCTTCTGGGTGTCGTCGAAGACCACGCGCACGTCAGTGTCGCCGGCGACGGTCAGCGGGATGTTGTCGCCGCCGCCGTCCAGGCCCCAGCTCGCGTCCCACGTGTCGTTCGCCGCGACCTTGTACTCGTAGGAACCGGCCGGCACCGTGAACTCGGCGGCGTAGACACCGGCCGTGTCGGTCGGCAGGAGCTCGGTGGCGTCGCAGCTCGGCTGCCAGTCCTCCGAGCAGCCCAGCTCGTTCTGCAGCGAGCCGACGAGCGCGAACGTGTCGCCCTCCTCGGCTGCCGCCCCGAGGGGTACGACGGCGAGAACGGATGCCACGACGGCGCCCGTCACCCCCGATGCAAACCAGCTGCGAGCGCGCGCTCGATTCGTCATCCTTGACTCCCGATCCTCGAGCACGACGACGTGCCCACCGACATTGGGTGCGACGTTAGCGCGCCGGATGCGGTTAATGCAAGCGTTTGCAACATTGGAGGGCCGGACGGGTCGCCGCCCGTCGGGAATCGGCCGTTTCGGGCAGTTCGGCCCGCTGCGAACGTGGAAACGTTCTCAATTCGTGACCCTCATCCGCGGGGCGTGCTCGCGCACGCGGCGCACCGTCTTCGACTCGCGATCGAGCACCCGTCGAATGTCGCTGTTCGCGCCCAGTGTTGCTGCTCGATCGGTAACACTCGACGCAAGCGGTATCACTCGAGAGCAGCTGCATCGTCGACCGGGCGATCGCGCGCCGAGGCGCGCAGCCGATCAGAGCCCGGAGTAGGCGTGCAGCCCCTTGAAGAACAGGTTCACCACGGTGAAGTTGAACAGCACCGCCGAGAAGCCGATGATCGAGAGCCACGCCGAGCGGGTGCCGCGCCAGCCGCGCGTCGCCCGGGCGTGGATGTACCCGGCGTAGACCACCCAGATGATGAAGGTCCACACCTCCTTGGTGTCCCAGCCCCAGTAGCGGCCCCACGCCTTCTCGGCCCAGATCGCACCGGCCATGAGCGTGAACGTCCAGAGGATGAAGCCGATGATGTTGATGCGGTACGCGAGGTTCTCGAGCGACGCGGCGCTCGGCAGCGTCGCGAGGAACGACTTCTTCGCGGCATCCGCCGTCGCGGCGATCGCCTCGCGACGGGCCTGCATGAGCTGCACGACCGAGAGGGCGAACCCGAGCGCGAAGAAGCCCACCGCCGTGGTCGCCACGAACACGTGGATCACGAGCCAGTAGGACTGCAGCGCGGGCGGCAGCGGTACGACGCTGACGTAGAAGTTCACCGTGGCGACGCCGAGCGAGACGAGCACGAGCCCCGTGATGAACGTACCGAGGAACCGAAGGTCGGTCTTCCGCGACAGCGTGATCACCACGAGGTACACGGTCGTGATGACGAGGGTGCCGGTGAGCGCGAACTCGTACATGTTGGCCCACGGCACGCGCTCGGCGGCGATGCCGCGCAGCACGGTCGCCGCGAGGTGCAGCAGCCAGGCGATCACCGTCATCGCGACCGCGACGCGCAACGACGGCGAGCGACCGTAGTCGACGGCGCCGTCGCGAGCCTGTCGAGCGGATGCCGCCTTCGCGGGAGCCTTCGCCTTCAGCGCCGTCTGCACCGACCCGCCGGCGGCGGCCGACACCGCGGCATCCGTCGTCGTCGCCCCGGCGGCGAGCTCGTCGGCCACCTTCGCCGACGCCGCGGACCGCTTCGCGAGGTCGATCGAGTACGCGATGAACGCGAGCGCGTAGACGGCCATGGCCGAGTACACGGAGAGGATGGAGATCTCGTCGAGCGTCACTGTTCTACCTTACGTCGAAGAATTCTCGGGGTTCCGGGGAGCGGGCCGAGGGTCGGCTCCGGGTGCAGTGTCGTCCGCCGGCTCGGTCGGCGGCCCGCCGTGCGCGTCCGCGAACTCCTCGACCGCGCGGTCGAGCCCGGGGTCGTCGCCGCGCGCGAGGCCCGCGTACTCGAGCACGGTCGTGCCGTCCGGTCGGGTCGCCGCCTTCACCCACATGCGCCGGCGCGGGATGAACAGCGACAGCAGCAGCCCGCCGATGATGAGGATCGCGAACACGAGCACCCACCCCTGCGACGGGTCGTGGTGCACGTCGAACGAGGCGAAGCGGGGCACGCTCTGCGAGAAGTCGCCGTCCGCGGCATCCGGCGTCGCGTTCTCGAACTCGACCGTGCCGAGGCCGTTCGGCAGCTCGGCCGAGTCGCCCGGCATCAACTCGATCGAGTCGACGCCCGTCTGGCCGCCCGTGAGCTGCTCCATGCCGCTCGTGTCGAGCTGGTACACCGAGCGCGGCGTGCCCTCGTTGATCCCGAGGTCGCCCTGGAAGACGTTGAGCGTCAGCACCGGGAACACCAGGTCGGGGTACGACGACGTGAACGCGCCCGACGAGAGCGTGGTCTGCGTCGGGTAGAAGAAGCCCACCATGCCGACCTGCTCATCGAGGCCGTCGGGCACCTTGACGACGCCGATCGAGGTGAGGTTCGCGTCCTGCGGCAGGAACGGCACCGAGTCGGTGAACACGACGTCGCCGTCGGCGTTCCGCACGGTGATGGTCGGCGCGTAGCCGTTGCCGAGCAGGTACACGTCGGTGCCGTACTCGTAGAGCGGCTCGTTCACCTTCAGGTCGCGCTCGGCCGAGCCGCCCTCGCCCGCGATCGTCACCCGGGCCGTGAAGTCGATCGGCTGCCCGAGCGCATCGCGGTTCTCGGTCTCGTAGACCGCCTCGAGCTCATCGAGGGTCAACCGGTAGGGCGTGAGCGACGTGTCGTCGAAGAACCGGCCCGGGTTGAACGAGTCGTACGCGGCGAGCGTGTTGACGAACGACTGCCCCTCGACGATCACGCGCTGGCCCTGGAAGCCGAACCCGCCGCCGATGCCGACGGCGACGAGCACGCCGACGAGCGCGGTGTGGAACACGAGGTTGCCGGTCTCGCGCAGGTAGCCGCGCTCGGCGGAGACGGACGGCGCCCCGCGCAGGTCGTAGCGCTCGACCCGGTAGCCGGCCTTCTTCAGGTCGGCCGCGGCGCGCTCGATCGCGGCTTCCGCCGCTGTGCGGGTCGAGCTCGTCGAGACCCCCTCGGCCGTGCGGGTCGAGCTCGTCGAGACCGCCTCGGCGGACGAGGTCTCGAGACCCGGCTCCGCCGCTCCTCGACCCGCAGGCGACAGCGGCCGCTCGGTGTACGCGGGCAGCCGCGACAGCCGCGCGGGCGTCTTCGGCGGGCGCGCCCGCAGCGCCTGGAAGTGGTGCTTCGTGCGAGGCACGATGCAGCCGATCAGCGAGACGAACAGCAGCAGGTAGATCGCCGAGAACCAGACCGACGTGTACACGTCGAACATCTGGAACGAGTCGAGCACCGGTGCGAGGTCGGGGTTGTCGGCGAAGTACTGCACGACGCCGTTCGGGTCGCTCGACCGCTGCGGCACGAGCGAGCCGGGGATCGCCGCGATCGCGAGCAGCAGCAACAGCAGCAGCGCCGTGCGCATGCTCGTGAGCTGCCGCCAGGCGAAGCGCAGCCACTCGACGGGTCCGAGCTCGGGGGCGGTGACGGATGCGGCGGGGCCGGCCCCGTCCGCGCCCGCCGTGCCGTCGTCGTAGTCCGACGGGCGCAGCGGGTCGACGCCGTCGCCGCGTGCGGCTGCGGCATCCGCTCGCTCAGCCTCAGATCGCCGGGACGAAACCACTGATCACCGCCTGCAACTCGTACATCCAGATGGTCCACAGGCCCGACACCATGAGCAGGCCGATCACGATCAGCAGGGCGCCGCCGATGATGTTGACGGCGCGGATGTGGCGCCGCACGAACGAGAGCGCGTTCGCCGCCCAGCCGAAGCCGAGCGCGACGAGCACGAACGGGATGCCGAGCCCGATGCAGTACGCGAGGCCGAGCAGCGCGCCGCGGCCCGCCGACGCCGAGTCGGCGCTGAGCGCGAGCACGACCGCGAGGGTCGGGCCGATGCACGGCGTCCAGCCGAGGCCGAACACGACGCCGAGCAACGGCGCGCCTGCCAGCCCGGTCGCCGGCCGCCACGACGGCTTGATCGTGCGCTGGAGGAAGGTGAACTGCCCGATGAACACGAGGCCCATCACGATGAGCACCACGCCGAGGATCCGGATGATGAGGTCGGAGTACCGCGCGAGCCACGCGCCGAGCACGCCGAACGCGGTCGTGAAGACGAGGAACACGAGCGTGAACCCCGCGATGAACAGCAGCACGCCGAGCAGCAGGCGGCGGCGCGCGCGGCGCTGCTCGTCGACCTCGGCGCTCGCCTCGGCGAACCCGCCGAGGTAGCCGAGGTAGCCCGGCACGAGCGGCAGCACGCACGGCGACAGGAACGACACGAGCCCCGCGGCGACGGCGATCGGCACGGCCACGAGCAGCTGGCCGTTGAAGACGATCTCGCCGAGGTCCATGCGCCGCTACGCCGCCGCGGCCTCGTCGACGAGGTCGCCGACGATGGTCGACAGGATCGACGCGTCCTTCAGCTGCCCGAGGATGCGCGCCGCGACCCGCCCCTCGCCGTCGAGCACGAGCGTCGTCGGCACGGCCGCCGGGGGCACGTCGCCGGCGAACGCGTACTGCACGGCACCGTCGTTCACGTCGACGATCGACGGGTAGGTGACGCCGTAGTTCTCCTCGAAGGATGCCGCGGTCGCGGCCTGGTCGCGCACGTTCACGCCGACGAACGAGGCGCCCTCGCCGTCGAACTCCTCGGAGACCTCCTGCAGCAGCGGCGCCTCGGCGCGGCAGGGGGCGCAGCCGGCGTACCAGAAGTTGACGACCACGACCTGGCCCGCGAGGTCGTCCGAGTCGATGGTGTCGCCGTCGATCGTCTCGCCGGCGAACTCGACGGGCTCGCCGCGCTGCTCGGCGGGGAACTCCGAGATGGTGCCGTCGCCGGCGATGTAGCCCTTGTTGTCGCCCGCGCGGTACTGCTCGGCGAGCGGGTCGCTCGAGCATCCGGCGAGCGCGAGGACGGATGCCGCGGCGAGCGCGGCGACGACGGAAAACCTGCGCACGCCCATCACACCGCCCCCACGTCGGTCGCCTGCTCCTGGAGCCCGGCGGCGGGATCGCGGTAGCCGACCTCGACGAATCCGCCGGTCCGGCGCTCGAACGTGGTGATGCTCGACAGCGCGCACCGACGCCGGCGCGGGTCGTGCGCGAGCGACCTGCCGGCGACGCGGCGGTGCACCATCCAGATCGGAAGTTGGTGGCTGACCATGACGACATCGCCGGAATCGACGGCCTCAGCGGCATCCGTCATCGCGGTCAGCATGCGGTCGGCGATCGAGCGGAACGGCTCGCCCCAGCTCGGCTCCCACGGGTTCACGAGGTACGACCAGTTGCGCACGTCGCGCAGGGCCGAGTCGCGACCCGACATCCGCTTGCCCTCGAATCGGTTGGCGGGCTCGATGATGCGCTCGTCGAGCGTCGGCTCGAGCTCGAACGCCTTGGCGATCGGCTCGGCGGACTGCTGGGTGCGCTGCAGCGGCGAGGAGACGAGGGCGGCGACCCGGCGCTTGCGCATCACCAGGTCGACGGCGGCCGCCTCGGCCATCGCGTGCCCGAGGTCGCTCAGGCCGAAACCGGGGAGGCGACCGTAGAGCACGCCCTGGGGGTTGAAGACCTCGCCATGGCGCACGAGATGGATCTGCTCGGCCGGCACGCCCTCCAGTCTACGAAGCGGTTCCCTTCGAAATCGCCGAGCGCCGGAACGGGCAGGTCGGCGGCGAGTGTCCAGAGCATGGCGGATGTCGGGATGCGAGGTCGCGTCCTCTGGACGCTCGTCGCGTGGAGCAGCGAAAGTCGGGCCGGTCGGGCGGGGAAAGCGGGGCCGGTAGGATGGGCGCTCGTGAATACGCGCACCCTCGTCAAGGACCTCGCCGCACTGCCCGACGGCCCCGTCACCGTCGCCGGATGGGTCGAGACCGTCCGCGATCAGAAGAAGGTGCAGTTCATCATCCTGCGCGACGAGTCCGGAGCCGTGCAGCTCGTGAACCCGGCCGTGCGCGAGCTCGACCCCGAGGGCGTCAGCGTCGGCGCGGCCGAGGCCTTCGCGCTCACCGAGCAGATCTCTGCGCTCGGCCACGGCACGTTCATCATCGTCTCCGGGCAGCTCAAGCACGACGAGCGCGTGAAGCTCGGCGGGCTCGAGGTGAAGATCGAGTCGCTCGACGTCGTGACCGAGGCCGAGGAGACGCCGATCGCGGCCGACTCGAGCCTCGACAAGCGCATGGACTGGCGCTTCCTCGACCTGCGCCACCCGAAGCAGCACCTCATCTTCCGCGTGCAGACCACGTTCCTGCACGCGCTCCGCACGTACTGGGTCGAGCGCGACTGGATCGAGATCCAGACGCCGAAGCTCATGGCGTCGGCGTCCGAGTCGCGCGCCGAGCTGTTCGAGCTCGGCTACTTCGAGGGCAAGGCGTACCTCGCGCAGAGCCCGCAGTTCTTCAAGCAGATGGCGCAGCCGGCCGGCCTCGGCCGCGTGTTCGAGGTGGGTCCGGCGTTCCGCGCCGACCCGTCGTTCACGTCGCGGCACGCGACCGAATTCACCTCGATCGACGCCGAGATGAGCTGGGTCGACTCCCACGAGGACGTGATGCAGATGCACGAGGAGCTCCTCGTCGCGGCCTTCAGCGCCGTGAAGGAGAAGCACGGCGCCGAGATCGAGGAGCTCTTCGGCGTCGAGGTCACGGTGCCGAGCACGCCGTTCCCGCGCATCCCGCTCGCCGAGGCCAAGCGCATCGTCGCCGAGCGCGGCTACGTCGTGCCCCGCGCCGACGCCGACATGGACCCCGAGGGCGAGCGGCAGATCTCGCAGTACGTCAAGGAGGAGCTCGGCCACGAGTTCGTCTTCCTCACCGACTACGCCTCGAGCATCCGGCCGTTCTACCACATGCGCCACGAGGGCGACCCGTCGCTCACGAACTCCTACGACCTCATCTACAACGGCGTCGAGATCTCGACGGGCGCGCAGCGCGAGCACCGCATCGACGTGCTCGTCGAGCAGGCGAAGGAGAAGGGCCTCGACCCCGAGGAGCTCGGCTTCTACCTCGACTTCTTCCGCTACGGAGTGCCCCCGCACGGCGGCTTCGGCATGGGCCTCGCGCGCCTGCTGATGCTCATGCTGCACGAGCACTCGATCCGCGAGACCACGTACCTGTTCCGCGGCCCGACGCGCCTGCTCCCCTAGGTTCGTTCGGCCGCGCCGTGCAGGCTCGCGCGCGCCGCGCACGTTCGCGGCCGCCGAAACCGCAGGAGAATCCGGCACAGAGGCGCCGTGGGGCGGGTGTGACCCGGAATCTCCTGCGCTCCATGGCCGGCCACCTGGGCCCGTGCGGACGGCGAGCGGCGGGCGGTGGCCGGCCCGGCGTAGGGTCGATGGCGTGACCACGACGACGACGCGGATGGCCCGGATCCCGGGCGGCGCGTTCCGCATGGGCTCCGAGGAGTTCTCGCCCGACGAGACCCCGGTCCACGTGCGCGAGGTCGCGCCGTTCGAACTCGACGTGCATCCCGTGACGAACGCGCAGTTCGCCGAGTTCGTCGACGCCACCGGGTACGTCACGGTCGCCGAGCGCGAGCTCGACCCCGCCGACTTCCCCGGGGTCGAACCGGCCGAGCTCGTCCCGGGCTCACTGGTCTTCACGCCCACGGAGGGGCCGGTCGACCTCGGCGACTGGCGGCAGTGGTGGCGGTGGGTGCCGGGCGCGAGCTGGCGGCATCCGTTCGGACCGGACTCGTCGATCGACGACCGCCTCGACCACCCGGTGGTGCACGTCGCGTTCGAGGATGCCGCGGCGTACGCCGCATGGGCCGGCAAGCGGCTGCCGACGGAGGCCGAGTTCGAGTTCGCGGCGCGCGGCGGACTCGACGGCGCGCGCTTCGCGTGGGGCGACGAGGAGTTCCCGGACGGCCGGCTCATGGTGAACCGGTTCCAGGGCGACTTCCCCTACCGCAACACCGGGGCGAGCGGATGGCGCGGCACCTCCCCGGTCGGCACGTTCCCGGCGAACGGCTACGGCCTGCTCGACGTGACCGGCAACGTGTGGGAGTGGACGACCGACTACTACTCCTCGCGCCACATCGTGCCCGGTGCGGAGCCCGGCCTGGGCGTCGACCGCGGCGTGCGGCGAGACCTGTTGACGGATGCCGCCACGGCGAGCGCCGAGCCCGGCTCGCGCATCCCCCGCCGGGTGCTGAAGGGCGGCTCGCACCTCTGCTCGCCGCAGTACTGCCTGCGCTACCGCCCGGCGGCGCGGTCGGCCCAGGCGGAGGACTCGTCGACCACGCACATCGGCTTCCGCTGCGCGCGCGACGCCTGACGCGTCATCCGCCGGTCGCCGGCTCCCCGCCGACCGCGGCACGCTCGGACGCCTCGGCCGCGTCCGCGTCCGCGTCGCGCTCGGCCGTCGCGCTCGAGCGCGCGGCACGAAGCACCACCTCGAGCGGCGCCGCCTCGGCGCGTGCGAGGTCGGCGATCGCGGGGCCCTCGATGCGGCGGCCGCGGTGGTCGAACCTGGATGCGTGCAGCGGGCAGTCCCACGTCGACTCCGCGGCGTTCCAGTGCAGCACCCCGCCGAGGTGCGGGCACACCGCCGACACCTCGCACGTGGCGCCGCCGACCGTGGAGACGCCCACCGGGCGGAGTCCGCGCCGGGCGATGCCGCCGACGCCCTCGGGCGGCGTGGGCGCGGCATCCGCTTCGGGGGCACGCAGCGCGCCGACCCAACCGCGCACCGCGGCGGCGCCGACCTTCGCACCCTCGACCGCGCCGCGCGCGAAGTCGGCCGGCATGGTCAGGCGGGTGCCGATCGTGCGGCCCCAGTCCGGCCGCCGCGCGCCGAGCACCTCGTGCGAGATCCGGATGCCGGCGGCGACGCCGTTCGTGAGCCCCCACTTGGCGTAGCCGGTCGCGAACCAGACGCGGCCGCGGCCGCGCGGCATCCGCCCGATGAAGGGCACCATGTTGTGCGGCCGGTAGTCCTGCGCCGCCCAGTGCTCGGGTTCGGCGGCGTCGGGCCACCACGCGCGCGTCCAGTCGAGGATCTCGTCGAGCAACTCGGCGGTGTCGGCGCGTCCGGTGCGGTGGTCGCCCCCGCCGACGATCAGGCGGGTGCGCCCGCCCCAGTCGGCCGAGCGGATGCTGCGCGAGGGGTCGTCCACCGAGAGGTACAGCCCCTCGGGCATGCCCTCGCCGGCCGGCGGCGGCGCGAACGACACCAGCATCGACCGGAACCCGCTCGTCTTGGCCCAGTACAGCCCGCGGTCGAGGATCGGCGCGCCCGTCGCGATCACCACGGCGCCGCCCGTGAACACGCCCGCCGACGTGCGCACCCGCACCGGGTCGGTCGCGCGCACCCCGAGCACGCGCACGCCCGTGACGAGGTCGCCGCCCGACGCGACGAACAGGTCGGCGAGCCCGCGCATGAGCTCCGCCGGGTCGAGGGCGAGCTGCCCGTCGAGCGCCGCCGCGCCCGCGAGCGGGAACGGCACGTCGTCGGCGACGTCGCGCACGCGCCGCACCGGCAGGCCGGCCTCGCGGGCGGCGCGCACCTCCGCGTCGACCGCGTCGAGCCCGTCGACGGACTGCGCGTAGCTGTACGCGGTCGCCTCGCGCACCGCGACGCCCGCACGTTCGCACGCGCGCCGGAGCCACTCCTGGCCGGCACGGTTGGCGTGCGCGTACGCCCGGACGAGGCTCGCCGGGTGATGGCGGCGGATGCGCGACAGCTGGTCGCCCTGCAGCAGGCTCGCCTTGCCGGTGTTGCGGCCGCTCGCGAGCGCGCCCGGGACCTCCTGTTCGAGCACGGTGACGCGACGGCCCGCGTCGCGCAGCATGATCGCGGTCGAGAGGCCGGTGATGCCGGCGCCGACGACGATGACGTCGGCATGGTCGGGCACGCCGGGGAGGTCGGCGCCGGGCGCATCGGTGGTCGTCATGCGCCCAAGTCAACGCCACGCGGCATCCGTCGTCACCCCCTTGAGCGAACGGATGCCGCAGGCTAGCCGCGGGCGAGCAGCGCCGTCTTGAGCCGCACGGGGTCGATCCGCCAGTACCCGTGCACCTCGTCGTCGACGAGCAGGACGGGGATCTCCTCCGCGTAGCGGGCCCGAAGCGCCTCGTCGTCGAGGATGCTGAGTTCGGCGAGCGTCGTGCGGGGCGCACCTGGCGTCGCCGCGAGCTCCTCGCGCACGCAGGCCACCACCTCGCGTGCGTCGTCGCACAGGTGGCATCCGGGCTTGCCGATGAGGGTGAGGCGGATGTCGCCGGGCGCGTTCATGCGCTCAGGATACGTCCCGCCGGGCAGCGAAAAGCGCCAGGCCGGTGGCCTGACGCTCTGCCAGTCGGAATCGACTACTTCTTGTTGCGACGCTGGTGGCGCGTCTTGCGAAGCAGCTTGCGGTGCTTCTTCTTCGCCATGCGCTTGCGACGCTTCTTGATGACGGAACCCACGAAAACCTCACAAAGATCCGAGTCGGCCGCGCGTGCCGCAGCCGAGGGCCGGAAGGCCTCGCGGTAGTCTAGCCCATTCGCCGATCGGGTGCGGAAACGCCGCGGCTGCCCGCGCTGCGCCATCCGGTACCGTCGAGGGATGCCACGACCCGAACTCGTGATCCGTACGACGCGCGAAGACGACTGGCAGGCGGTGCGCGCCCTCCGGCTCGAGATGCTGCGCGACACCCCGCTCGCCTACGCCGACACCCTCGAGCGATCGCTCGGCTACGACGAGGCCGAGTGGCGCAGGCGTGCCCGTCGGGGCGAGTCGAACGGGCAGACGGCGGTCGTCGCGATCGAGGGCGATCGCTGGGTCGGGACCATGTCGTGCTACGTGCCCGACCAGGCGACCGGCCCGATGCTCGTGGGCGTCTACGTCGCGCCCGACCGGCGCGGCGACGATGCGGGCGTGACGCGCGCGCTGCTCGCCGAGATCGAGCGCTGGGCCGCGGAGCGCGCCGACACGCTGCGGCTCGAGGTGCACGAGGACAACCCGCGCGCGCGACGGTTCTACGAGAAGCTCGGGTTCGAGCTCACGGGCCACAGCCGGCCGTACGAGCTCGAGCCGGGCGGGCTCGAGCTCGAGATGGTGAAGCGGGTGCGGTGAGGCGCGACTGCGGTGACTAGCGGCGCTTCTTCGACACGACGACGGCCGTGACCTGGTGCGCGGTGTCGGCGAACGCCTTGCCGAGCGCCGACGCGAACGCGCGCTGGTCGTCGTTCAGCCCCTCGTCACCGGCCGCGTCGACGCCGGCGAGCGCGGCGGCGTCGGCCGCGGCATCCGTCGACACGAACGGGATCAGCCAGTCCTCCAACCGCTCGAGCGGGCCGCGGTCGAGCCGGTAGTAGCGGTGCTGCCCCTCTTCGCGCACGAACACGAGACCGGCCTCGCGGAGCACCTTGAGGTGCTTGGACACCGTCGGCTGGCTGACGCCCAGGGCGGTGACGATCTCGCCGACGCTGATCTCGCCGCCGGACTCGGGAACCGTGGTCTCGCGGTCGAGGAGCACCCCGAGGATGTCGCGCCGGGTCGGATCCGCCACCACGTCGAAGATGTCCGCCATGGGTCAAGGGTAGTCACTCGCGACGGGGAGTACCATGACACACGCGTCGAGCGGAGGAGGGTGGATGGCCGCGCAGCCGGTGGGACGCCGTGGAGGCACTCGGCGCCCGTTCCGGCGCCGCACCGGGCGCTCCTGGCTCGGCGGAGTGCGCGACGCCCTCGACGGCCTGGTGCGCACCTCGCCGGCCCGGTTCGCGATCCTCATCTTCGCGTCGCTGGTCCTCATCACCACGCTGCTGCTGTCGCTGCCGATCGCGCGAGCCGGCGAGATCAGCGCCACGCCGCTCGCCGACGCGCTCTTCACCGCGACCTCGACCATCTGCGTCACTGGCCTCACCACCGTCGACATGGCGACGTACTGGTCGCCGTTCGGCAATGCGGTGATCTTCATCGGCATGAACATCGGCGGCATGGGCGTGCTCACGATGGCCTCGATCCTCGGTCTCGTCGTGTCGCGACGGCTCGGACTGCGCGCCCGGCTCATGGCCGCGAGCGACACGAACGCCGCCCGCGCCCACGCCGGACCGGTCTCCGAGCAGCAGGCGATCCGGCTGGGCGAGGTCGGAGGCCTGCTGGCGACGGTCGCCCTGAGCACCCTGGCGATCGAGTTCGTGATCTTCGTGGGCATGATCCCGAGCGTGCTGGCGCAGGGCTACGACTTCGGCACGAGCGTCTGGTATTCGGCGTACTACGCGGTGAGCGCCTTCACGAACACGGGCTTCAACCCGAACCCCCTCGGACCGGTCGAGTTCTTCGACGACTACTGGTTCCAGTCGCTGATGATGCTCGCCGTGTTCCTCGGCAGCCTCGGCTTCCCGGTGATCTTCGCGCTGCTGCGCACGTGGCGGATCCCCCGCCGCTGGAGCGTGCACGTGAAGCTCACGCTCACCACGACCGTGGCCCTCTGGGTCGCCGGCGCGCTCACCTTCCTCGTGCTCGAGTACGACAACCCGCGCACGTACGGTTCGTTCGGCTTCGGCAAGACCCTGTACGAGGCGTTCTTCATGTCGACCATGACGCGCTCGGGCGGCTTCGCCACGATCGACATGGCCGACCTCTACGGGTCGAGCCTGCTCGTCACCGACATGCTCATGTTCGTCGGCGGCGGCTCCGCGTCGACCGCGGGCGGCATCAAGGTGACGACGCTGGCGGTGCTCTTCCTGGCCGCGTATGCCGAGGCGAAGGGGCGGCCCGCCATGGAGGCGTTCGGCCGCCGCATCCCACGCGACATGCTGCGTCTCGCGGTGAGCGTCGTGCTGTGGGGTGCGACCATCGTGGCGGTGTCGACGGTGATCATCGTGCAGATCACCAAGGCGCCGCTCGACTTCGTGCTGTTCGACGTCATCTCGGCCTTCGCGACGTGCGGGCTGTCGACCGGGCTCACCGAGTCCCTTCCGCCGGAGGGCAAGTACGTGATGGCTGCGACCATGTTCATGGGACGCGTCGGCACGGTCACGCTCGCCGCGGCCCTCGCGGCGCAGCAGACGCACCAATTGTTCAAGCGACCGGAAGAGAGGCCCATCGTTGGTTGATCGAATCAAGCACGACGCCCCCGTGCTCGTCATCGGACTCGGCCGGTTCGGGGCGGCCACGGCCGGCCAGCTCGACCGGCTCGGCCGCGAGGTGCTCGCGGTCGACGAAGACGAGGGCCTGGTCCAGAAGTGGGCGGAGCGCGTCACGCACGCGGTCGTCGCCGACGCGAGGTCGGTCGACGCCCTGAAGCAGATCGGCGCGCAGGAGTTCTCGATCGCGGTCTGCGCGGTCGGCTCGTCGATCGAGGCGTCGGTGCTCATCACCGCGAACCTCGTCGACCTGAAGATCCCGCAGATCTGGGCGAAGGCGATCTCGACCTCGCACGGCAAGATCCTCGAGCGCATCGGCGCGAACCACGTCATCTACCCCGAGCGCGAGGCGGGCGAGCGAACGGCGCACCTCGTGTCCGGCCGCATGCTCGACTTCATCGAGTTCGACGACGACTTCGCGCTCGTGAAAATGTACCCGCCGAAGCCGATCCGGGGCAAGACCCTCACCGAGTCCGGCGTCCGAGCCCGTCACAAGGTCACGGTGGTCGGCGTGAAGAGCCCGGGCAAGCCGTTCACGTACGCGACGGAGAAGACCGTGGTGTCGAACCACGACCTGATCATCGTGTCGGGCACCGAGGGCGACATCGAGCGGTTCGCCGCGCTCGAGTGACGGATGCCGGGGCGCGGCGTCAGTCGACGATGCCCGCGACGGTCGACGCGACCGTGGCGACCAGCCCGATCGACAGCAGGATCGCGGCGAGGCCGCCGAGCATGCGCGGGAGCGGCGAGTCCGGCTCGAATCGGAGGCGGTCGGGCGTGCGGCGGCGGTAGAACGCCGGCTGCGACTCCCCCGGCCCCACGAGCTCGCGCTCCTCGTCATCGAGCGGGCGCTCGTGGAACTCGCCTCCGGCGAACCAGCGCACGGACCGCCCGGCCGGCCCATCGGCGACGACCGCCTCCGTGGGCTCCCACGTGCCATCGACGACGCGCGCGAACGCGAACGCGAGCAGGCACAGCGCCCCGCCGACGAGCGTGATCCAGGCGACCACCTCGCTGACGAGCGCGATCACGACGAGCACACCCATGGGCTGAGCGTACCTGCGGCGCGGGCACCGGGATGACAGGGCGCGGGGAGGTGCCGTTGGTCCCCCCGGCGCAGGCGGAGCGGGCGTAGCATCCGCCGCATGACCACCGTGATCAGCACGCGCGCCCTCGAGAAGCGGTTCGGCAGCACGGTCGCGCTCGACGGCCTCGACCTCGAGGTGCAGGAGGGCGAGATCCACGGCTTCCTCGGACCGAACGGGGCGGGCAAGTCGACGACGATCCGCATCCTGCTCGGGCTCGCCCGCGCCACCGGCGGAGAGGCGCGACTCTTCGGCGAGGAACCGTGGCGCAACGCCGCCGCGCTCCACCGGCGCGTGGCCTACGTGCCGGGCGACGTCAGCCTGTGGCCGAATCTCACGGGCGGAGCGGCGATCGACCTGCTCGCCCGGCTGCGTGGCGGCACCGCCGACCGCCGGGCGTACGAGGAGCGGAAGGCGCGGCTCGTGGACGCGTTCCAGCTCGACCCGCGCAAGAAGGGCCGCGCGTACTCGAAGGGCAACCGGCAGAAGGTCGCACTCATCGCGGCGCTCGCGACGCCCGCGGAGCTGTACATCCTCGACGAGCCGACGAGCGGACTCGACCCGCTCATGGAGCAGGTCTTCAACCGGGAGATCACCCGGGCCGCCACCGACGGGGCGACGGTGCTGCTGTCGAGCCACATCCTGTCGGAGGTCGAGGTCCTGTGCGACCGCGTCTCGATCATCCGGGCCGGCCGCCTCGTCGAGTCCGGGACCCTGGCCGAGCTGCGGCACCTCACCCGTTCGTCGGTCGCCTTCGCGCGTCGCGACGGCGACGAGCGCGCGCTCGCCGCGCTCGACGGCGTCCACGACCTCGCGGTCGACGACGGGCGCGTGCAGTTCACGGTCGACAGCGACCGGATCGCCGAGGTGCTGCCCGAGCTCGGGCGGCTCGGCGTGCAGGGGCTGACGGTCGCGCCGCCCTCGCTCGAGGAGCTCTTCCTCCGGCACTACGGCGATGACGCGGCGCTCGCCGCCGAGGGGGCGCGCCCGTGAACCTGCTCGGGACGCTGCTCGCGCACCGCATCCGCCGCGACCGGCTCCAGCTCGCGCTGTGGATCCTCGGCACGGCCGGCCTCGCGCTCATGGCGACCACCGCCGTCGCCGACACGTTCGGCGACCGCGCGGAACGCGAGTCCATCCTGCGGCTGACGATCATCGCGCCCGCGATCCTGGTGTTCCGCGGCACGCCGAACGGCGGCGGCGAGGGCGAGTTCTCGATCTTCCTGATCTTCGCGTTCCTGGCGCTCCTCGCCGGCCTCATGAGCACCTTCCTGGCCGTGCGGCACACGCGCGGCGATGAGGAGCAGGGCCGTGCGGAGCTGGTCGAGTCGACGCCCGCGGGGCGGACCCTGCCGACGATCGCGACAGTCCTGCACGGGGTGCTCGCGAACGTCGCCCTCGGCGTCGCGATCACCTTGGCGTTCGCGCTCAGCGGGCTCGCCCTGGACGGCTCGGCGGTGGCGGGCGCGGCGGTCGCCGCGACCGGGATCGCATTCCTCGCGGTGGGGCTCGTGGCCGCCCAGTTGTTCCGCACGTCACGCGGCGCGAACGGGTTCTCGGTGGCCGTGGTGCTCGCCGCGTACCTCGTGCGCGGCATCGGCGACGCACTCGGCCAGTCCTCGGAGGACGGGCTGTTCCGCACTCCTGCGTGGCCCAGCTGGCTCTCGCCGATCGGCTGGACGCAGCGCACCGAACCGTTCGCCGCGAACGACCTCACGCCCGCGCTGCTCTCGATCGGCGTCGCCGTGGTGCTCGTCGGCCTGGTGTTCTGGTTCCAGTCGGCCCGCGACAGCGGGGCGAGCATCCTGCCCGAGTTCTCGGGGCGCGATCACGCCGGACCGCTCCTCTCCGGCTCGACGGGCCTCGCGTGGACGCTGAACTCCGGCGCGATCCTCGCCTGGGCCGTGGACGCAGCCGTCTTCGGCGCGCTCGCGACCACGCTCACGCCTCTCGTCGACGAGATCGGGGCGGACGCTCCGGTCATCGTGGAGACCATGCGACAGTTCATCGGCGACGACGCGACCCTCGAGGAGGCGTTCGTCACGACGTTCTTCACCATGGTCGGCATCCTCGCCGCCGCGGCGGCGCTGCAGGTGATCATCCGGGCGAGGCTCGAGGAGGCGCACGGCACCGCGGAGCCGGTGCTCGCGACGCCCGTGCCGCGCGAATGGTGGCTCGGCGGGTACGCCGTGGTCGCGGGGGTCGCCGCGGTCGTCGTGCTCGGGGTGTCCGCGCTCGCGGCGATCGGTGGCGCGCAGACCGCCGACGACCCCGGCGCCGTCGCCGGCGAGGCGCTGCAGGCGGCCGTCGCGCAGGTCCCGGCGGTGCTCGTCTACCTCGCCATCGGACTCCTGCTCGTCTCGCTCGTCCCACGTCTGGCGATCCCAGGCGCATGGTCGCTGCTCGCCCTCGGCGCGTTCTTCGGCGTCTTCGGCGAGCTGCTCGGCATCCCCGACTGGATGCACGAGCTGTCGCCGTTCTCGCACGTGCCCGTCCCGGTCGACGGTGAGGTCGACTGGACGAGCGGATTCTGGATGCTCGCGATCGCCGCGGCCGGCGTCGCGGCATCGGTCGTCGCGATGCGGCGACGGGAGCTCGTCACCGAGGGCTGATGCCCGGCGGTCCCGCGTACCCTTGACGCGTGCAGTGCCCGTACTTCGACGCGGGGCGATGCCGGTCGTGCTCGCTCATGGGCCGGCCGTACCCGGAGCAGCTCGCCGAGAAGCAACGGCATGCCGAGCAGCTGCTCGAACCGTTCGACGTGCCGGCGTGGCTGCCGCCCGTCGCGTCCGGCGAGCGCGACTACCGCAACAAGGCGAAGATGGTCGTCGGCGGCACGATCGAAGCGCCCACGATCGGCATCCTCGACGCCGACGGGCACGGCGTCGACCTGCAGGCGTGCGGCATCTGCTCGCCGGGGCACCGCGCCGCGTTCCCCGTGCTCGCGCGGTTCATCACGCTCGCGCGCATCACGCCGTACGACGTCGCCGCCAGGCGCGGCGAGCTGAAGCACGTCATCGTCACCGAGTCGCCCGACCGCGAGCTCATGGTGCGCTTCGTGCTGCGCTCGACCGAGCCGCTCGCGCGCATGCGCAAGCACCTGCCGACGCTGCTCGCCGAGCTGCCGAACGCGCGCGTGGTCACCGCGAACCTGCTGCCCGAGCATCGGGCCGTGCTCGAGGGCGCGGACGAGGTCGTGCTCACCGAGGCCGACACCCTGCCGATGCGCCTCAACGACGTGACGATGCACCTGCGACCGCAGAGCTTCTTCCAGACCAACACGGCCATCGCCGAGGCGCTCTACGCCGAGGCGCGCGACTGGATCCGCGACCTCGCCCCCGAGGACGCGTGGGACCTCTACTCCGGCGTCGGCGGCTTCGCGCTGCACCTCGCCGACCCGGTCGGCCGCACCCGGATCACGGGCATCGAGACGAGCGTCGAAGCGGTCGCGAGCGCCGAACTGAGCCGAACGGATGCCGCGCTCTCGCGCGTGCGCTTCGCCGCGGGCGACGCCACCGCGTACGCCCTGGCCGCGGCATCCGCCCCCGATCTCGTGGTCGTGAACCCGCCGCGCCGCGGGATCGGCGCGGAGCTCGCCGGCTGGCTCGAGCGGTCGGATGCCGCGCACGTGCTCTACTCGAGCTGCAACGTCGCGTCGCTCGCTCGCGACCTCGCGTCGATGCCGTCGCTGCGCCCGGTGAAGGCGCGCGTCTTCGACATGTTCCCGCAGACGACGCACTTCGAGGTCATGGTGCTCCTCGCCCGCAGCTGACCCGCCGCCACCCCATCCAGAATTCTGGATGGGGTGGCGGCGGAAGTCACGCGCCGGCGGCGAGCTCGCGGGCGCGCGCGAGGGCGGCGTCGGTCGCGTGGTCGAACAGGGCAGCGAGGTCGGCCTCCTGCAGCACGGCGATCGCGCGCTCGGTGGTGCCTTTGGGGCTCGTGACGCGTCGACGCAGCTCGGCCGGGTCGTCGGCGGATGCCGCGAGCAGCTCGCTCGCGCCCCGGAACGTGCCCTGCACCATGATCGCCGCCTGCTCGGGCGTGAAGCCCTTCGCCACCGCGGTCTTCGTCAGCTCCTCGATGAGGAGGAACACGTACGCCGGTCCGGACCCCGAGATCGTCGAGAGCGCGTCGAGCTGCGACTCCGGCACGACGAGCACCTCGCCGACGGTCTCGAAGAGCGAGACGACGAGCGCGAGGTCGGCCTCGGTCGAGCGCGTGCCCGCGGACACGCCCGTGACCGCCCGGCCGACGACGGCCGGCGTGTTCGGCATGGTCCGCACGACCGACACGTGCGCGGGCAGGTGCGCCTCGAACGTCGCGACCGTGACGCCCGCCGCCACGCTCACCACCACCGCGCCCGGATCGAGCGCGTCGGCGATCTCGTCGAGCAGGTCGGGCACCATCGCGGGCTTCACGGCGACGACCACGAGCTTCGCGCCGGCGACCGCGCGGCGGTTCGCCGCGGCATCCGTCTCGGTCGCGTACGCCGTCACCCGCGGCTCGTCGGCGAACTCGACCGCGCGCTCCTCGGAGCGGTTGGTGGCGCGGATGCCGCCGTCCACCGTGACGTGCGGCTGCAGCAGTCCCGCGAGGATCGCGCGGGCCATCGAGCCGGCCCCGAGGAAGGCGATCGCGGGCAGGTCGATGGGCTGGCGGGAGGTCATGGAAGCCATCCTAGGATTGGCGCATGAGCGCATCAGGCGGACACAAGGCCATCCTCGCGGCGTTCCTCGCGAACACCGGCATCGCGGTGACCAAGTTCATCGCGTGGCTCGTCTCGGGGTCGGCGTCGATGCTCGCCGAGGCCGTGCACTCCGTCGCCGACGCCGGCAACCAGCTGCTCCTCTTCTTCGGCGGCCGGCAGGCGAAGCGCGAGGCCGATCGCGAGCACCCGTTCGGGTACGGGCGCGAGCGATACGTCTACGCCTTCGTCGTCGCGATCATCCTGTTCTCGCTCGGCGGCCTGTTCTCGATCTACGAGGGCGTCGACAAGCTGCGGAACCCGCACGAGCTCACGAACGCGTGGGTGCCGCTCACGGTGCTGGCCATCGCGATCGTGCTCGAGTCGTTCTCGCTGCGCACCGCGGTGAAGGAGTCGAACAAGATCCGCGGCGCGCAGACCTGGGTGCAGTTCGTGCGCCGGGCGAAGGCACCCGAGCTGCCGGTAGTGCTGCTCGAGGACATCGCGGCGCTGCTCGGCCTGGTGTTCGCGCTGTTCGGCGTCGGCCTCACGGTGCTCACGGGCAACACGACGTTCGACGCGATCGGCACGCTCATGATCGGCGCCCTGCTCATCGTCGTGGCGATCATCCTCGGTATCGAGACGAAGAGCCTGCTGGTCGGCGAGGGCGCCAACGAGGCCGACCTCGGCCGCATCGAGGAGGCGATCCTCTCCGGCCCCGAGGCCGAGCGCATCATCCACATGAAGACCCTCTACCTGGGGCCCGACGAGCTCCTCGTCGCCGCGAAGATCGGCTTCCACGCCGACCAGCGGCTGCAGCAGGTCGCGACGGCCGTGAACGTCATCGAGCGGCGCGTTCGCGACGCCGTGCCCGCCGCGCGGGTCATCTACCTCGAGCCCGACATCTACGTCGACCCCAACCTGCATGCGCCGCCCACCGACGCGATCGTCATCAAGGGCCTCGAATGACGGATGCCGCGGGCGAGCCGGTCGCCGGACGCGGCTCCGCCGCACCTCCACCCGCACGGACGCCGGTCGCGCTCGTGCTCCGTCATGATTCCGCGATCGGGCTCGGCAACCTCGGTCCGGTGCTCGAGGAGCACGGCTACGAGGTCGTGACCGTCGACGCCCCGCACGAGGACGTCGCCGGGATCGACCCGCTCGACGCCGACGTCCTCGTGGTGCTCGGCGGCGACGAGGCGGCCTACGAGACCGACCGGTATCCGTACATCGGGCACGAGATCGAGCTGCTGCGACGGCGTGTCGCCGCCGAGGCGCCCGTGTTCGGCGTGTGCCTCGGCGCGCAGATGCTCGCGGCCGCGATGGGCGGCAGCGCGCACCGCGGTCCGCGCAAGGAGGTCGGGTGGCTCGGCGTCGACCTCACCGAGGCGGGAGCGTCGTCGCCGGTGCGCCATGCGCGCGGCATCCGCTTCGTGCAGTGGCACGGCGACACCTTCGACCTGCCGGAGGGCGTCGAGCGGCTCGCGTCGTCACCGCAGTACGCCGAGCAGGCCTTCCGCGTCGGCGACTGGCTGCTCGCGGTGCAGTTCCATCCCGAGGTGACGCCGGCGATCCACGAGGACTGGCTCGCGGCGTGGGGCGACGAACTGCCCGAGTACGGCCTCACCGTCGAGCGGATGCGCGAACTCCAGGCCGAGCACGGACCGGCGGCGGCAGCAGCCTCGCGCGCGATCCTCGGCGAGTTCCTCGACGGGCTGGCTCAGGGCCGGCGCGCCGGGTCGGCGAAGAAGTCGAGCAGCAGCTTCGACGCGGCATCCGCCTCGACCCCCGCGTAGACCTCGACGCGGTGGTTCAGCCGGCGGTCGCGGAGCACGTCGTAGAGCGATCCGGCCGCGCCGGCCTTCTCGTCCCACGCGCCGAACACCACGGTGGGGATGCGCGCGGCGACGATCGCCCCGGCGCACATGACGCACGGCTCGAGCGTCACGACGAGCGTGCAGTCGGTGAGGTGCCGGTCGCCGGTGACCCTGGCGGCCTCGCGGATGGCGAGCAGCTCGGCGTGCGCGGTCGGGTCCTCGTGGAGCTCGCGCTCGTTGCGTCCGGTGGCGATGACCTCGCCGTTGCGCACGACCACCGCGCCGACGGGCACGTCGCCGGTGGCCAGCGCCGCGGATGCCTCGGCGAGGGCGAGCCGCATCCACTCGACGTGTTCGGGCCGGTGCAGCGGCATCCGTTCTCTCGCCCCTTCTCGCCGGGGGAGGCCCCGCCGTCCTCGCTGGCGGGGAGGCCCCGCAACTAGACTCGAGCCTATGCGAGTCCACGTTGCCGACCACCCCCTCATCACGCACAAGCTGACGGTGCTCCGCGACGTGAACACCACCTCGCCGGTCTTCCGGTCGCTGGTCGAGGAGCTCATGACGCTCCTCGCGTACGAGGGCACGCGCGAGGTGAAGGTCGAGCCGATCGACATCGTCACGCCGGTCGCGCCGACGACGGGCGTACGCATCGCCGACCCCAAGCCGCTCATCGTGCCGATCCTGCGTGCGGGCCTCGGCATGCTCGAGGGCATGGTCAAGCTGCTGCCGTCGGCCGAGGTCGGCTTCCTCGGCATGGCGCGCAACGAGGAGACGCTCGAGCCGACGACGTACGCCGAGCGCCTGCCCGACGACCTGTCGGGCCGGCAGTGCTTCGTGCTCGACCCGATGCTCGCCACGGGCGGGTCGCTGATCGCGGCGATCGAGTTCCTGCTGAAGCGCGGGGCGACGGATGTCACGGCGATCTGCATCCTCGCCGCGCCCGAGGGCCTCGCCGCGGTCGAGAAGGCGCTGTACGGGCGCGGGGTGTCGATCGTGCTCGGCGCGGTCGACGAGAAGCTGAACGAGCACGGCTACATCGTGCCGGGGCTCGGCGACGCCGGCGACCGCCTCTACGGCACGGTCTGAGTCGAGGCCGCGTCGCACGCGCGGCGACGCGACATCCTGTGTTACCGGCACCTCTCGTCGCAGGATCTTCGTCGTGAGACACGCCGAAGGGGAATTGATCCGGCGACATTCGACAGATTCGCGTTCCGTCGAAGGATCTTGCAGGCGGTCCTGCATCGGTGCGTGACCTCGCCGAACGCGGCGCTGCGTCGCGCACCGCGTGCGACGTCGCGACGTGTCATCCGCCGTCACTATTTGACACATCCTCGATGTGCCGCTTGACTGCCCCACATGACCGACACCGCACGCCCCCTGATCGCCCTCGAGGCTCAGAGGACCCCCGGCACGATGATGCCGACGCGTGCAGCCATGTGTTGTCGAATGTGCCGCTGACCAGCGAACCCCCCGCCGAGTCACGCGACTGATCCCATCCCGATCGGCGCTGCTCCGTCGAACCCGATGCGCTTCCGGGTTCCCCCGGCCCGTCACGCGGCCATCGCTCCCCGACCCCTCGACCGGGGTCGACGACGCATCTTCAGCACAAGGATCCGCTCATGTCCCTCGCACTCGCTCGCACCGCCCGCCCGACCCACCCCGCCGTGCGCACCGCGCACCCCGCCGCCTTCGCGCCGCAGCCGGCCGCCCGGCCCGTCGCCGCGCCGGCGGCACCGGCGCCGTCCTCGCCCGCCCGGCCCGAGGCCGCCGCAGCAGACCGTCCCGCACCCCGCGTCCGCGCCGTGCCCGAGGGAACCGAGGCCCGCGGCTTCGTGCTCTACGTCGGCATCGACGAGGCGAAGGCCGCCGCCGACGGTACGAACCTGCACCGCATCGTCGAGGCGATCAGGACCCTGACCGCCGAGATCGCGCCGTCCGCCGAGACCTACGCCGCCGTCGCGCTGGCGCCAGAGGGCGCGGGCGGACGCGACGTCGACGTCGTCCGCCTCGCGCTGCAGGACCCGGCCGCGCTCGCGAAGCAGCGCGAGGAGCAGGGCGAGGGCCTGCGCGGCGACGCCGACCGCCACCCCGACGGCGTCATCATCGACATCTCGCGGAAGCGGGTGCTGCTCGACGGCGAGCCCGCCGGCCTGACCTACAAGGAATTCGAGCTGCTGCAGTACCTCGTGCTGCGCGAGGGTCGCACGATCGACCGCCACGAGCTCATCGACGGCCTCTGGTCCGACGAGGACGAGGTCCCGAACGAGCGCACGATCGATGTGCACGTGCGCCGCCTGCGCGCGAAGCTCGGCCACTACCAGGACATCGTCCGCACCGTCCGCGGCGTCGGCTATCGGTTCGACCGCCACGCCGACGTCTCGATCCGCCAGGCGTCGACGCCCAGCCCGGACGTCTTCTGACCGCGGAGACCCCGCGCCGCCGCGACCCCCGGATGTGAGCCGGGGGTCGTCGCACGCGCGAGCCGATCCGACATCCGTGCCACATTCGAGGCACACGGGCCTAGCGCCCGTTACCGATCTGTTATATCTTCGAAGTGCACCGGTTGTTTGCTGTGGCGGCCGGTGCGGAATGTGATTGCAGGACACTCTTGGTGCAAGGGCGAGGGCCGGTCGTCAGCCTCTACGACCGGCCCTCAACCGCGTCCGGGCGTCCCCAGTCCGGGTGACGTGAGGGCATGGCCGCCCCGCCGCCGTCCGGCGTCTCCCTATTGTGGGAGGATCGGCGGCGCCGCATCGAGGACGACTCGGGCGCCATGACCCACGGAGGGAGCGGGCGTGACGGATCGCGCGGCGGCGGTTGCGGCATGGGAGGCGCTGTTCCGCGCGCAGGTGCAGGTGATGCGCGGACTCGCCGCGGAGTTCCCCACCGAGCTCATGTCGTTCAACGAGTACGACGTCCTGCTGTACATCTCGCGCGCTCCCGGGCGGTCGCTGCGCCTGAAGGAGCTCAATCGCCACGTGCTCATCTCGCAGCCGAGCGTGAGCCGCCTCATCGACCGGCTCGCCGCACGCGGCCTGGTGGAGAAGACCGACGATCCGAAGGACGGACGCGGCACGCTCGTCCGCCTCACGCCGCAGGGGTTCGAGCAGTTCCGGCGAGCCGCCATCCTGCACATGCAGTCGATCACCGACCGGATGGGCGATTCGCTCGACGACGGCGAGCTCCACCGCCTCACCGAGCTGTGCGACAAGCTGCGCGAGGCGCAGGAGGAACGGCTGGCACAGCCGCGCTCCAACACGCCGACGGTGCAGTGAGCGGAAAATGACGGTGGGGCGGGAACCCTACCTCCCGCCCCACCGCGGCCTCTGAGGAGGCCCTCCCCGCCGAGCGACCCGAACTGAGCTCGGCGAGCTGAATCCCGAGCGACCTCTGCTGGGACATCCGGTCGCAAGTGTCGTCTTTCGACGTCTGCCGGGTTCGGGGACCCGGGCTCGGGTTTTGAGGAATCGTATCGCTCCGGCAGGGGTCGGCACACCGCCCCAGACCGGGGGCCACGCACTCGGGGGGCGGCGATCGCCGCCCGTCAGGACTCGCGCACGGCCTGCTCGGGCCAGTCCACCCACTCCTCGTAGCCGTCGTGGCGACGCAGGTACGCCGCGATGAACGGACAGCGGGGAACGATGCGTTCACCGCGGGCGACTGCATCGTCGAGCACGTGGCGGGCGAGCATGCTGCCGAGGCCCTGCCCCTCCCGGCCGGGGAAGACGACCGTGTGCGTGAACACGATCGTCCCCGGCCGCGTGCGGAACTCCGCGAAGCCCGCGAACTCGCCGTCGACGTGCATCTCGTACCGGCGGGCGCCGTCCTCGCGGCTGAACCGCACGTCGGGGTCGCTCACGACTCGACCGGCTGGATCGAGTCGGAGCCCGACGAGACCTCGCGTGCCGAGTCGGCCGACTCGACGACGACCTTGCGCGGCTTCGCCTTCTCGCTCACGGGGATCGTGACGCTCAGCACGCCGTTGGCATAGCTCGCCGAGATGCGCTCGGTGTCGACGCCCTGGCCGAGGCTCAGCTGGCGCAGGAACGAGGCGGCCTCGCGCTCTCGCGTGATCCACTTGACGCCCTCGCCCGAAGGCAGGGTGCGCTCGGCGCGGATCGTGAGCAGCTGACCGTCGACGTCGATGTCGACCGAGCCCGGGTCGATGCCCGGGAGGTCTGCGGTGAGCACGTAGTGGTCGCCGTCGCGATACAGGTCCATCGGCATGCGGCGGGGACCACGGCGGGTCGTGTCGAAGATCGCCGATGCGAGTCGGTCGAGGTCGCGGAACGGGTCGGTGTTGGCCATGATCAGATCTCCTTTCCTTCGCGGCGAAGTTGAGTCGCATCGACTCAAGCCATGCCTCGATGATACGAATTGAGTCCAGTCGACTCAAGTTCTGGTCAGGATAACCCCGCATAGGCCGGTTGCATTCCGCGAGCCGGCATGACGGACGCCGGGAGGCGGCGGACCGGCACGTGCACCTCGGCGATGCTCCCGGCGCGCCGGTGGCGCCCTACGAGTACCGGTGCGACCGGACCGTCGGCGTCGGACTCCTCGACGCCCGCCGGACCCAGCTCCGAGAGTTCGTGGATCACGACCGGATGCGTGGTCACGACCAGCGTGATCAACCACACGAACACGAGCGCGAACGCCACGATCTCGAAGACCGTGAGCGAGACCAGTCCCAGCCGGTCGTAGACCACGAACGCCGACACCTCGAGCACGAGCGACGCCCGCGACATGATCGCGAAGCTGCGGGGCATGCGGCGCACCAGCACCGGCGTGAGCGAAGCGAGGAGGGCGAACGCCGCGCCCGCCGCGCACGCGAAGGTGTTGTGCAGCACCTCATCGGTGTCGATCGGCACGAACCCCACGCCGGCGAGCGAGATCCCGATCACGGCGATCAGCGCCCGCACCGTCGGGACGGCACCGCGCCGGGCCGCGTGCTCGGGCCGCTCGATGCCGCTCGCGAGCCGCCCCGACATGGCGGCCATCGCCAGGCCGGACAGGATCAGCCCGAGGTTGAAGAAGACGGCCGCGAGGTCGTCCGACGTCCCGAGCGTGCTGAAGTTCAGGGCCCACCATGCGCCCGTCGTCGTCATGCTCATGCTGGCGAGACACCCCGCCGCCAGCAGCAGCGCGACCATGTTGAACGACCGGTACGCCGCCTGCCCGTGCGCCCTGCGGTGCACGGCGCCCGTCACACCGCCGAGCAGCCCGGCGATCAGTGCGCCCGCGGCGACGGCGCCACCCGGGAGCGCCGTGAACGCGTCCGCGGCGGCACCGACGGCGAGCGTCGCGATCACCGCCCAGACCGTCGCGTTCGCCGCGGCACGGTGCCGGCTCGTGAGCCGCGGAGCGCGACCCGACGCGTCCTCCGGCCGACGGTGCCGCGCCACGGCCATGACGAGCGCGGCGAGCAGCACCGCCGCGACGAGCACCCCCACGATGAGACAGGCCGCCGCCGCCGCACCGTCCACCGATGCGACGTGCCGCCCGGACACCCGCATGAGCTGGTGCACGACGGCGATCGCCACCGCGGACGCGATGACGAGCATCGCCGCGAGCAGCGTGATGTGCGTGATGTGACGGACGATCGGCGCCTGGCCGATCGTGGTGCCGGTACCCCTCATAGTCGCCCCGATCGCGGAAGACAAGCCGGTATCGAGCGTAACCGGGAGGGAGCCGCGACTGGGAACGCATGTCGCCGCTCGATGCCCGGTCAGCCCCGGAATTCCGCGTCGATCCGGGGAGTGCGGCGACTCGAGGCCATTGTCCCCCAAACCGGGGGACAAACCTGCACCATGGTGCAGTCTTGTCATATGGCACGCCTCGGAACCGACGCCGGAGCCGATCTCGTCCGCATCCGCGAACGGTGGCCCGCGGCATCCGTCACCGCCGACGCCGTCTTCGATACGCGCCTCGCGGCCCACTTCCCCACCCTGCACGGGCTCTTCGGCCGGCTCTACGGCGAACGCGACGACGCGCTCGACGCGCTGGCCGGAGTGATCGCCGACGCTGCCGCCTCGTGGGCCGAGCGGCCGGCCGACCTCAGGGCGGCCGATGCGCGTCGGGAGCAGGACACCGGCTGGTACCTCTCGAACGGCATGCTCGGCGGCGTCTGCTACGTCGACCGGTACGCGGGCGATCTCGACGGCGTGCGGGCGCGCATCCCCGAGTTCGTCGAGCTCGGCCTGACCTACCTGCACCTGATGCCGCTGTTCGCGGTGCCCGACGGCAACTCCGACGGTGGGTACGCGGTGTCGAGCTACCGGGCGGTCGCGCCGCACCTCGGCACGATCGACGACCTGGAGGCCCTGGCGGCCGAGCTGCGTGCGAACGGCATCTCGCTCGTGCTCGACTTCATCTTCAACCACACCGCGTCGAACCACGAGTGGGCGCAGCGCGCGGTGGCGGGCGAAACCGGGTACGAGGACTTCTACCTGATCTACCCCGACCGCACGATGCCCGACGCGTACGAGAAGACGGTCCGCGAGATCTTCCCCGACGACCACCCGGGCTCGTTCGTGCAGCTGCCCGACGGCCGGTGGATCTGGGCGACGTTCCACTCGTTCCAGTGGGACCTGAACTACGCGAACCCCGCGGTGTTCCGAGCGATGGCGGGCGAGATGCTCTTCCTCGCGAACCTCGGCGTCGACGTGCTCCGCATGGACGCGGTCGCGTTCATCTGGAAGCGGCTCGGCACGCCGTGCGAGTCGCTCCCCGAGGCGCACCTGCTGCTGCAGGCGTTCAACGCGGTCCTTCGCATCGCGGCGCCGAGCCTGCTCTTCAAGTCCGAGGCGATCGTGCACCCCGACGAGGTCGTCGAGTACATCTCGCTCGGCGAATGCCAGCTGTCGTACAACCCGCTGCAGATGGCGCTCACCTGGGAGGCCCTCGCGACCCGCGACCCGCGGATGCTGCGCCAGGCCCTCGAGCGCCGGCACGCGCTGCCCGACGGCTGCACGTGGGTGAACTACGTGCGCGGCCACGACGACATCGGCTGGACCTTCGCCGACGAGGACGCCGCCGAGTTCGGAATCGACGGCTTCGACCACCGCCGGTTCCTCAACGCGTTCTACGTGAACCGGTTCCCGGGGAGCTTCGCGCGCGGCGTGCCGTTCCAGGAGAATCCGCGCACGGGCGACGCGCGCGTGGCGGGCACGACGGCCTCGCTCGCCGGCATCGAGGCCGGTGACGCGCACGGCGTCGACCGGGTCCTGCTCGCGCACGCGATCGCGCTGTCGACCGGCGGCATCCCGCTCGTGTACCTCGGCGACGAGGTCGCGCAGCTGAACGACTACTCGTACGTTGACGACCCGGCGACGGCCGACGACAGCCGTTGGGTCAACCGCCCGCGCTACCCCGCCGAGGCGTACGCGCGACGCCATGACGCGTCGACGACCGCGGGAGCGGTGTACGCCGGGCTCACCCGCCTCATCCGCGTGCGGCGCGAGACGCCGGAGCTCGCCGGAGGGCACCTCGTGCCGTTCGACGCGAAGCACCCGACGGTGCTCGGCTACCAGCGGCCGGGTGCGACGGATGCCGCGGCGAGCGCCGGCACGCCCGCGACCCCGGATGCCGCGGCATCCGTCGACACCACGGTGCTCTGCCTCGCCAACGTGGGCGACATCCCCGCCACGATCGACGCGCTCACCCTCTCGGGGTTCGCGCCGGACGCGCACGAGCTCATCACCGATCGGCGGATCAGGCTCGACCGCGGCATCGTGCTCGACCCGTGCCACGTCGCGTGGTTGCGCGTGCGGCCGGCCGAGGCGCCGCCGCGGTTCTGACGCGGCGAGGACTCCGGCTCGGCGAGCCACCCGGCCGACATCACTCCGAACTCTTCCATCGGAGTCCGGCATGGAGGAGCATGGTCCGTGCGTGGAGCCGCGGCCGAGGTGAACCCTCACCCCGCGCGTCGCGGACCACAAGAGGAGCGGTGGGAGTGGGCGCCCTGTTGATCAGCACCATCGCACGCATCGAACTCGACGACGATGCGCTCCACCACGTCTTCTCCGTCATCGTGACGAAGCTCCGGCGCCGCGAGCCGGTGCTCCTCAACTGGACGGACGAGCACGGCATGCCCGAGTTCGTCCTCGTGAACCCGACCACCGAGGTCACCGCGACCTACGACGATCACGACCTCGGCGAACTCGATCCGCATCGGCTCCAGCGGCTCATGGTGCAAGCGAACAGCAACGCGGGCCTCTGCCTCGATGCGGCGATGGAGCGCAACACCGGATGAGCCGAACGACGAAGGCGGCCCGCCTTCGCGAACCGCCTTCTGCTGCGCGCCCGGAGGGACTCGAACCCCCAACCTTCTGATCCGTAGTCAGATGCTCTATCCATTGAGCTACGGGCGCATGGGATGCCGCCTGCGCGATCTTCGCTCATCAGGCAACCCCGTTACTTTATCCCACGCGACGCCGCCGCGCCAATCGAGCGCGCGGGCCGGGCGCGTCAACGGGTATCCCACGGCCTCCCGGCCGGTCATCCCCCGACCGGCTGCTCCTCCTCCTCCTGCTCCTCCTGCTGCTGCGCCTCGTCGTCCTCGTCCTCCGGGGACTGCTCGTGCTTCGACTCGGCGCTCCCCGCCTCCTCGAGCCGCTTCGAGAGCATCACGATCAGGATGACGCCGAACGTGTCGGCGACGAGCGAGATGTTGTACTCCCAGAACCACCAGATCCAGAACTCGCCCATCTCGAGTGGCAGGCCGTGCACCTCCTGCTCGCCGGACCAGACGTGGTATCCGGCGAAGATCGCCGCAACGGTCTGGACGAACAGGATGCCGGCCAGCACGAGTGAGAGGCTGTGCCGCTCCCAGAACGTGCCCTCACGAGCCGCACCCTTGAACCGGTACCTCGTCATGAGCACCCTCCCTTCGACCGGGACGGACGGCGCCCGCCCCGCGGCATCCGGTCGCCTAGCCCTTGAGCCCCGTCGACGCGACCCCGTCGATGATGCGCTTCTGTGCGAGGAAGAACACGATGATGAGCGGGATCGTCGTGATCACGCTCGCCGTGACGATGATCTCCCAGTGCCATTCGCCGCCGAAGCCGTACGCGTCGACGAGCGACTTCAGGCCCCGCGGCACCGTGAACGTCGACGAGTCGCGCAGGTAGATGAGCGCGCGCATGAGATCGGTCCAGACCGCCTGCACCTCGAACACCAGCACGACGGCGAGCGCCGGACCGGTCAGCGGCAGCGCGATACGCCAGAACACGCCCCACTGGCTCGCGCCGTCGATGCGGGCCGCCTCGAACAGGTCGCGCGGCAGCCCGAGGAAGAACTGGCGCAGCAGGAAGATGTAGAACGCGCTGCCGAACAGGTTGCCCGCCCACAGCGGGGTGAGCGTGCCGACCTGGCCGAGTGCGTTCCAGATCAGGAAGGTCGGGATCATCGTGACGGCGCCCGGCAGCATCATGGTCGCGAGCACGAGGCCGAAGAGGAATCCGCGGCCGCGGAACCGGAAGTACGCGAATCCCCACGCGACCATCGCGCTCGAGATCGTGACCGTCACCGCCGCGAGGACCGTCACGATCGCCGTGTTGACCAGCCACAGCGCGAGCGGCGCCTCCTGCCACACCTGCACGTAGTTGTCCCACGTGAACGTCTCGGGTATGAGCCGGTTGTCGAAGACGTCGCTGCGCGGCTTGAACGAGGCGCTCACGAGCCACACGAACGGGTAGACGAAGACGATGCCGATCAGCGTCAGCGCGACCCACGCCCCGACCGTGCCGAGCCGGCGTCGGGCGCGGGCACGGCCGCGGGGGCCGGCCGGGATGGAGCGCTCCGCGGCATCCGTCGTCTCGTGATCGGGCCGGGCGGCCTGCGACTCGGCGGCGGCCACGCGGATGTCGGTGCTCATCGGTCCCCCTCGTAGTAGACGAGCCGGCGCGAGACGATGAGCTGCACGGCCGTGATCGCCATGATCACGACGAAGAGCAGCCACGCCATGGCGGACGCGTATCCCATGTTCAGGAACTCGAACGCCTGCTGGAACAGGTAGATCACGTAGAACAGCGCGGCGTCGTTGCTGTACGTGGAGTTGCCCGCCCCGAAGAACGCCGTGTAGGCCTCGTCGAAGGTCTGCAGCGCCGCGATGGTGTTGACGACGATGATGAAGAACAGCGCCGGGCTGATCATGGGCAACGTCACGCTCGTCGCCTGGCGCCAGAACCCGGCACCATCGAGCTGCGCCGACTCGTACAGCTCCTTCGGCACGTTGCGCAGCGACGCGAGGAGGATGATGACCGACGCGCCGACGGTCCAGAGCGACATGAACACCAGGCCCGGCTTTACCCAGTTCGGGTCGGTGGTCCACGCCGGCCCGTCGATGCCGAGCCAGCCGAGCGCGCCGTTCACGATCCCGTTCGAGCCGTTGAACAGCAGCAGGAAGAGCACGCCGACCGCCACCGGAGGCGTCATCTTCGGCAGGAAGAACACGGTGCGGTAGAAGCCCGATGCCCGCCCGGCGCGGTCGAGGAGCAGCGCGAGCGCGAGCGACACGACCACGTACAGCGGCACCTGCAGCAGGGCGAAGAACGCGGTGTTGCCGAGCGCGAGCAGCAGCTTGTCGTCCGAAGCCATGGCGACGTAGTTCTCGATGCCGATGAACTCCGGATCGTTGATCACGTCGTAGTCGGTGAGCGAGAGGTATGCGCTGTAGATCATCGGCCACGCCGTGAAGACCAGGAAGCCGACCATCCAAGGGCTCAGGAACAGCAGCGCGGACATGAGGTTGCGCCGCCTGGCCCGGCGGCGGTTCCGGGGCGGCGGCGCCCCGGTCGGAGGCGCGACCGCCGCGCCGCCGACCGGGGGCTTCGGACCATCCGGCTGGGAGCTGACGCCGCCCGGCCGGGTCACGGTGGTCATCAGTCACCGCCCTCGAGTTCGGCCCACGCCTCGTCGAGCGCGGCCTGCGCGGTCTCCTGGGCCTCGGCGAGCGCCTCAGCCGGCTCGGCCTGGCCGTTGAGCACGCGGTTCACGGCCTCCTGCATGGCATCGTCGAACTCTGCGTCGGCCGGGTTCGCGGGCAGGGTCTCGGTGTGCTGGTTGGCCTCGTACATCGCGGCGACGCCCTCGCTCCACGGCGCCTCGTCGGCGGTCGTCATACCCTCGATCTCCTCGTCGGCGACGGTGTTGCCGGTGAGGATGCCCGTGAAGGGCAGGCCCTCCTCCTCGCGGAGCGCCACCCGCGCGTCGGCGGCGGCGCGCCACGCGTCGACGGAGGTCATCGCACGCGCCCATCGGCACGCGGCTTCGGGATTGTCGCTGCCGGCTGGGATGGCCCACGCGGAACCGCCTGCGAACGCGATGGGCTCACCGTCCGTCGTGCGGACCGTGTCGAACGCCATGGGCGCGTCGGGAGACACCTCGTTGAGCACGTTGAGGTACCACTGCTCCATCGGCATGGCGCCGAGCGTGTCCGTGGCGAACTGGTTGCCACCGCCGAAGAAGTCCGCGGCATCGCGGGTCGCCTTGATCGCGCTGAAGCCGCCCTGCTCCTCGTAGATGCCGACGGCCCACTCGAGCGCCTCGACGGTGGTCTCGTCGTCGAGCTGTGCAGTGCGGCCGTCCTCGCTCATGACGGACCCGCCCGCCGCGGCGACCCACAGCGGCAGGAACTCCGGGAGCTTGGAGTCGACGCCGATCACCGTGACGTTGCTGCCGTCGCGCTGCACCATGGCGCCCGCGGCCTCGGTCATCGCCTCCCGGTCCGACCCGTTGACGTCCTCGATCGTCATCCCGGCAGCATCCAGCAGCTCGGCATTGGCCATGGTGAGCTGCACGGTGTTGAACTCGGGGATGCCGTACACCGTGCCGTCGAGCGTGACCTGGTTCAGCGCCGACTCGACGAAGTCCCCCGTCTCGATGCCCTCGCCCTCGATGCAGTCGTCGAGCGGGATGATGGCCCCGCGCGCGGCGAGCGATCCGATCTGGTCGCGGTCGGCGTACAGCAGGGACGGCGGGTCGCCCGTGGCGACCGCCGAGAGGAACTGCTGGATGTCGAGGTCGCCCTCGATGAGCTCGACCTGCACGTCGCCCAGCTCGGCCTCCGCCATCTCCATGCGCGAGGTCGCGACCTCGTCGACGCCGGAGAAGCCCATGACCGTGAGTTCGCCCGACAGCTCTGCGCCGGAGTCGAACTCCGCGTCGACCTCCCCGGCCTGTCCGCCGGTTCCCACGGCGCAGCCGGACAGCAGGAGACCTGCGGCGGCGATGACACCCGCAGCGCGGGCTCGTTGATCGGAACGCATGTCCACCCCGTTCGTTCACGTCCCGTCCCCCGGAGACGAGGCAACCGTAGGGCCGGCGGCGATGCCGTCAGAAGGGGCTTGACAGAAGCGCTTCTCGGGAGCAGCGCTCACCCCCGAACGGGGGGTGAGCGCTTCGCGCGGGCACGCAGGCTCAGGGTCTCAGGACGACCTTCACGCACCCCTCCGACTTGTCCTTGAAGAGGTCGTACATTTCGCGCGCCTGCTCGAGGGGTGCTCGGTGGGTGGCGAAGTCCTCGAGGCCGAGCGGATCGTCCTCCGCCTCGGCGAGCGGCACGAGATCGTCGAGCCAGCGCTGCACGTTCGCCTGTCCGAGCCGCACCGTGAGCTGCTTGTCGAAGACCGTCATCATCGGCATCGGGTCCGCGTTGCCGCCGTAAACGCCGACGACCGAGAGCGTGCCTCCGCGCCGCACGGCGTCGATCCCCAGGTAGAGTGCGGTGAGCCGATCCACGCCCGCCTTCACGAGCATCGGCTTCGCGAGCGTCGACGGCAGCGAGCCGACCACGTTCTGCAGCAGTGCCGTGCCCGGGCTCCCATGGGCCTCGGTGCCGACCGCGTCGATGACGGCGTCGGGTCCCCACCCGCCGGTCGCGGTCGCGAGGGCATCCAGCGCCCGCTCGTGATCGCCGTAGTCGAACGCCTCGACGCCGTACCGCTCCGCCATGAGCCGGCGCTCCGGGACGGGGTCGACGCCGAGCACGCGATGCCCGCGGAGGCGGGCGATGCGCGCGGCCATCTGCCCGACGGGTCCGAGTCCGATCACGGCGACCGTGTCGCCGGACTCGAGGCCGGCGTACTCGACCGCCTGCCACGCCGTCGGCGCGACATCCGTCAGGAAGAGGTACCGCTCGTCGGGCAGGTCGCGACCGACCGCACGGAGGTTGGCGTCGGCCAGGAGCACGCGCAGCGCCTCGGCCTGCCCGCCCGGGACACGTCCGTACAGCTCGGTGTAGCCGTAGAGCCTGGCGCCGGTGCCCTGGTCGTCGTTGCGCGTGGTCTCGCACTGGGTGGTGAGGCCGGCACGGCACATCCGGCACGCGCCGCACGCGATGACGAACGGCACGATCACGCGATCGCCCACGGCGACCCGGCGCACGTCGGCGCCCACCTCCTCGACGATGCCCATCGCCTCGTGCCCGAGGACGTCGCCGCGGTGCATCACCGGCCCGAACACGTCGAGCAGGTGCAGGTCGGAGCCGCAGATCGCGGTCGACGTGATCCGCACGATCGCGTCAGTCGGCTCGACGATGCGCGGGTCGTCGACGTCGTCGACGCGGACGTCGCGGGCGGCGTGCCAGGTGACTGCTCTCATGCGTGCCATCCCAGCCCGCCGGCGCTCCCGTCATCAGGGGGTTGACACCCGTCGCGACCGGTCATCGTGATCGTGCGTACCCCACCGGGGCATTAGAGTCTGGGCATGGGCAAGCTCATCTACAACTCCTCGAACCGCGAGATCGAGATCGAGGACCGGACCCTCGCGCACCTGCGCGTGGCGATCATCAACAAGCTGCGCCGCTCCGAGAGCTTCGCCATGACGTGGGAGCACGGCATCGAGCACGGCAGCGGTCGCACCACGCTGTGGCTGCACGAGTCCATCCCGCTGCAGTTCGTGTTCAGCGGCAACCGGCCGCCCAAGCTCAACCGTCTCTGGATCGAGCAGATGCTGCTGTCGGCGAACAGCACCGCCGGCCTGCAGAACGTGCCCGAGCCCGCCGAGGACGAACCGCTCGAGATCGAGTGATGTCGGCGAGCGGATGACGCGGGGCGGTCAGTCGACCGCCTCGATCTGCGTCCGGATGAACTGCACGTCCGCGGGCGCCAGGCGCTCGGGAGCGTCACCGCCCAGCTCGGCGATCTCGCGCCGGACGCCGTCGGGGAGCGCCGCCTCCGGGTCGTCGAGGATGGCGTGCTTCGACTCGATCGACAGGTGCGGCCACCAGCGCTCGGCATCCGTCGCGTGCTCACCCATGGCGTGCCTCCCGGTTCCTGGCCGTCGTCCCTCCGTGGTACCAGCGCCCCGCGCATGCTGCAACCCCTCGCACGCCGCCGACCCGCGTGCCTACCGTGTGGGTGGGCGCGCACCGAGCGTGCCCGGAACGGAGGATCAGCATGAGCACGACCGTCACCGCTGACATCGAGGTGGACGTGCCCGTTCGCGTGGCCTATGACCAGTGGACGCAGTTCGAGTCGTTCCCGCACTTCATGAGCGGCGTCGAGTCCGTTCGACAGATCGACGACACGACCGTCCACTGGGTGGTCTCGATCGCCGGAGTCAAGCGCGAATTCGACGCCGACGTCTCCGACCAGGTGCCCGACGACCACGTCGCCTGGCGCAGCACCACCGCCGAGGTCGACCACCGGGGCCGAGTGGACTTCCGTCCCGGCTCCGACGGCGGGACCCGCATCGACCTGACCATCGAGTGGGAGCCCGAGGGCTTCGTCGAGAAGGCGGGCGCTGCCCTGCAGCTCGACGACGCGCAGGTCAAGCGCGACCTGCACAGGTTCAAGGAGTTCATCGAGGACCGCCACACCCCGACCGGCGCCTGGCGCGGCGAGGTGCACGGCGGCCGCGAGACGACCCCGGGTGCGGGTGCCACGGGCACCGCGACCCCGGGCACGGTCGCCGGGGCGCGCACGACGGGCGCCACGCCTGGCTCGACGAACCCGCCGACGAGCGGGGGCGTCGCCGGCAGCGACCCCGACCTGCGCGCCTGACGGCGCTAGTCGCGCATCCTGACACCGGGTTCGATCGCGAGCGGGTCCACCGTCGCGATCGGCCCGGTGTCGAGTTCTTCCGGCACGAGGCGGATGCCGCCCGAGGAGTTCGCGGAACGCATGAGGTCCTCGACCCACCTGCGGCTCAGCTCGGGCGGTTCTGGCTCGTCGAACACGAACCGGATCGGAATGTTGGGGTGCAGCCAGATCGTCGTCCGACCGCGCGGCTGGCCGTCCGGATGCCGCCACGACACCGTGAACGACTCGCCGCGGCGGAGCTTGGTGACGATCGCGACCTTGAGGTGGGCGAGCGCGCGATCCTCGATCCCGATCGGCGTTGCGGTGTCGCCGTAGAACAGCGTGCCCATGCCTCCGAGGGTACTCCGCGCGACGAGACGGCGGGCGGCTCCCGAGGGAGCCGCCCGCCGTTCAGGTCCGGGGTGGGACGGTCAGACAGCCTTCTTCCCGCCGAGGTAGCGCACCAGGAACACGATGACGGCCAGGACCGCGAGCACGAGGCCGACCCACAGCAGGAACTGCAGGGACTGCACGGCGCCGCCCGTGATCAGCAGCACGATGGCGGCGATGGCGATGACAGCGATGAGGATGTTCATGATCTCTCCTTCGGTTCCGTCTCTTGGACGGTTCACGGCCCCGCCGGGACGGCAGGGCCTCCGAGGCAGCCGGTGGCCTCGTGACGTCGACCGTACGGGAGCGTCGGAGCGAGCCGCGAGGGGTTGCCCCCCGTTCGCGGGGGGTGGTACCCGCGGGCGAGCACACGCCCGCAGCGTCGGCGCGCGCGCTGTCAACCCTTCGCGGCGGTCCGTCGCCGAGCGTACCGTGGCAGGGTCCGGACGACCGGAACCGACTGAGGAGGTCTCATGACCGACCACCTGATCGACCCGACGACCAAGCACGCCGCGGAGCCCTTCCCCCGGCAGGAGCAGCTTCCCCCCGGCCTCACGCCGGCGATGTCGCCGCAGCCCGACCATGGCGAGTACAGCTACCGCGGCTCCGGCCGGCTGGAGGGTCGCCGCGCGCTCATCACGGGCGGCGACTCCGGTATCGGTCGCGCCGTCGCCATCGCATTCGCGCGCGAGGGCGCCGACGTCGCGATCTCGTACCTCGAGTCCGAGCAGGCCGACGCCGAGGAGACGGCGCGCTGGGTGGCCGATGCCGGCCGCAAGGTCGAACTGCTGCCCGGCGACCTGCGCAACGAGCAGCACTGCGCCGACCTCGTCGATCGCACCTCCGCCGCCTTCGGGGGCATCGACCTGCTCGTCCTCAACGCCGCCCACCAGCGCGACCGCGGCGGCATCGACGAGGTGCCGTCCGCCGACTTCGACGCCGTCATGCGCGTGAACCTCTACGCCACCGTGTTCCTCGCCCGCGCCGCCGTGCCGCGCATGCAGGCCGGCGCGTCGATCATCACGACCTCGTCCATCCAGGGCTTCGACCCCTCGTCGCGGCTCGTCGACTACGCCATGACGAAGGCGGCGCTCGTCGCGTTCACGAAGGCGCTCGCCGAAGAGCTCGGGCCCCGCGGCATCCGCGTGAACTCCGTGGCACCGGGTCCGATCTGGACGCCGCTCATCCCGTCGACGGGCTGGCCCGACAAGCTGCCGAAGTTCGGCCAGGACACCCCGCTCGGGCGCGCCGGGCAGCCGGCCGAGCTCGCAGGGGCGTACGTGTACCTCGCCTCCGACGACGCGTCCTACACGTCGGGGGCGATCCTCCCGGTGACGGGAGGCAAGCCGCTCTGAGCCGGGGAGCGGGGACACCACTGGGAAGGAGCACACCATGCCGAAGGATCGCCGCGGGCAGTCGTCCCTCAAGGACCCGGAGCTCTACGAGGAGCTCCGCGACGACGGCGCCTCGAAGGAGAAGGCCGCCCGGATCTCGAACGCGGCCGCGTCGCGCGGTCGCAGCTCGGTCGGCCGCAAGGGCGGCGAATCGGGGAGCTACGAGGACTGGACCGTGCCCGAGCTGAAGAAGCGGGCCAAGGAGCTCGGCATCACCGGGTACAGCAGCAAGCGCAAGGGCGAGCTCATCAGCGCCCTTCGCAACCACTGAGGGGCAGCGGATGCCGCGACTCCGACGCGTCGAACCCTACGCGTCGCACGGCATCACGAGGCTCCGCAGTGGCCGCGGGTTCACGTACCGTCATGCCGACGGCTCGCTCGTCGACCGGGCGGTTCGCAACAGGATCGCGGACCTCGCGATCCCGCCCGCGTGGAACGACGTGTGGATCGCGGAGGCGCCGAACGCGCACATCCTCGCGGTCGGCGTCGACGCGGCCGGACGCCGCCAGTACCTCTACCACCCGGTGTGGCGCGAGAAGCAGGACATGGAGAAGTTCCTGCGCATGACGGCGCTCGCCGAAGCCCTGCCCGGCGCCCGCCGGAGCGTGCGACGCGACCTCGCGCTCGAGGAGCTGGTGCGCGAGCGGGTGCTGGCCGCTGCGTTCCGCACGCTCGACCTGGGCGCCATCCGCATCGGGTCCGAGGAGTCGCTGGCGACGGCCCGGAGCCGCGGTCTCACCACGCTCCTCGTCCGCAACGCACGACTCGAGGGCGCCGACGTCGTGCGGCTGAAGTTCCGCGCGAAGGGCGGCATCTCGCAGGACCTGACCCTCACGGACGAGTCGCTCGCGGCGTTCATCGCCGCCATGGAGGGCCGCTCCCCCGCCTCGCGCCTGTACGCATTCACCCACGGGCGGCGCATGCGGCCGGTCGGTCCGGTCGACGTGAACGAGGACATCCGCCTGCGCACGGGGGGCGACTTCACCGCGAAGGACTTCCGGACGCTCCGCGGCACGATCGCGGCGGCGGACCGGCTGGCGCAGCTCGGCACCGCCGGGACGCAGCGGGCGCGCGCGGCATCCGTGAAGGAGGCCATCGCACACGCCAGCGACGTGCTCGGCAACACGCCCGCGATCGCGAAGGCCAGTTACGTGGACCCGCGCGTCATCGCGGCGTACCAGCACGACCGCCTGGTGAACCTGCGGGGCCTCCGCGAGACGGCGCTCCTGCAACTGCTCGTGGACGACGCCGCGGAAGGATCGTCCTGACCCATCCCGTGTGCGGGGTGACGGTCTGCTGGGCATCCGCCGGACATTCCGCTCGCGGTACACGGCCCGACGTACGCTTGCGGTATCTATTCTTCGGGCGTTCGCCCGTGACACACCGGCTGGGAAGTCGACGACGACGGGCCGGCATCATGTCAACCGCATCCTCCTCAGCACCCGCCAGGCTCGGCGCCGTGCGCCTCACCCAGCCCCGCGGCGACCGTCCCCCGGTGACCCAGAGCTACGCCGCCCTCTCCCAGGTGGTCAAGGAGAGCGGCCTCCTGCGCCGGACCCCGTGGTTCTACAGCCTGCTCGTCGGCGGTCTCGCGATCGCGCTCGGCGGGGCGATCACCGGGTTCGTGCTGCTCGGCGACTCGTGGTTCCAGCTGCTCATCGCCGCGGCGCTCGGCATCATCTTCACGCAGTTCGCGTTCTTCGCCCACGAGGCTTCGCACCGCGCCGTCCTCGACGGCGGCCGGGCGAACGACCGGGTCGGTCGAGTGGTCGCGACGGCCGTGGTCGGCATCAGCTACCAGTGGTGGATGACGAAGCACACCCGGCACCACGCGAACCCGAACCAGGTCGGCAAGGACCCGGACATCGCGTTCGACACCATCTCGTTCACCGAGGAGTCCGCAGCGAAGCAGCGCGGCCTGCTCCGGTGGATCACCCAGCGGCAGGGCTGGCTGTTCTTCCCCCTGCTGACGCTCGAGGGCATCAACCTCCACGTGACGTCGATCCGCTCGCTGTTCGAGCGCCGCGCCGTGCCGGGCCGGGCGCTCGAGCTGGGCCTCATCGCGGCGCGCCTCGGCCTCTACCTTGCCGTGGTGTTCTGGTTCCTCCCGCTCGGCATGGCGTTCGCCTTCCTGGGCGTGCAGCTCGCGGTCTTCGGCATCTACATGGGCGCGTCGTTCGCACCGAACCACAAGGGCATGCCGCTCGTGCCGGCCGGCGCGAAGCTCGACTTCCTGAGCAAGCAGGTGCTGACCTCGCGCAACATCACCGGGCGCTGGACCACCCTGTTCATGGGCGGCCTGAACCACCAGGTCGAGCACCACCTGTTCCCGAGCATGCCGCGGCCGCACCTGGCAAAGGCGCGCGACATCGTCCGCGAGCACTGCCGATCCCTCGACATCCCGTACACCGAGACGACACTCATGCGCTCGTACGGCATCGTCGTCGAGTACCTGAACCGGGTCGGCCTCGCGGCGCGCGACCCGTTCGACTGCCCGGCCGCCGGGGAGCTCCGGCGCCGCTGACCGCACGACGGCCGAACGCCGCCCGGATTCATCCGGGCGGCGTTCGTCGGTTCGTCGGTGACGGTTCGGCGGTCAGGCCGCCTCGACGGGCTTCGGCCCGGCGGGCGAGGCGACTCCGACCGGCATCCGGTCCGGGTCGAGCACGATGCCGCCGCCGGAGTTCGCCGACCTCATGAGGTCCTCGATCCATTCGCGGTCGAGCTCGCCCGCCTCCGACTCCTGGAAGACGAAGCGGAGCGGGATGGCGGGGTGCAGCCAGAGCGAGCTGCGCCCGCGCGGCTGGTCGGGGCCGTGGCGCCACGAGAGCATGAAGCTCTCGCCGCGCCGCAGCTTCGTCGTGATCGCGATCTTCAGGTGCGCCAGTGCTCGGTCGTCGATCTCGACCGGCGTACCGGAATCGCCATAATAGAGAGTGCCCACGGCCCAACCGTACCCCCATCCGGGGGGCGATGCCTGGTTCTTGTTGCACAATGCGTCGCTTCTGCGGGCATTCACAGGTCGTTCAGCGAACCGCTGCGCGCTGAAGTACTTCAGCCGGTCGGGTCGGGAGAGCCGGCCGTCCGCGGATCCTCGAGCCGCACGTCCCCCGGGGCCTTGTCGGGCCGCAGGCCCCGCCAGCGCGGGTGTCGCGCGACGCCGGTCCGCGTCCACTCCCCGAACTCGATCTCGCCGACGAGTTCGGGCCGCACCCAGACCGCGTCCACGGTGTCGGCGGCCGGCACTCCCTCGAACGGCGCATCGGGACGCGTCATCCCGTCGAGCCGTTCGAGCAGCCGCTCGGCGTCGCGCTCGCGCAGGCCGGACCCGACGCGGCCCGCGTAGCGCCATCCGCCGTCGCCCGTCGGCACGCCCACCAGCAGCGAGCGGATACGTCCGGCGCGGCCCCCGCTGCCCCGCCGGTATCCGCCGATCACGACCTCCTGCGTGCGCGACACCTTGACCTTGACCCAGTCGTCGCTGCGGACGCCCGGCCGGTACGCGGACCGCCGACGCTTCGCGACGATGCCCTCGAGCCCGAGACGGCGCGCCTCCTCGAGCGCCGCGTCCGGCGCGACATCGACGGCCGGCGGCACGTCGACGGGAACGTCGTCTCGCCTCCGCACCAGTCGCTCGAGACGCTCGCGTCGGCGGGCGTACGGCTCATCGACGGTCGGCGTGCCGGCGACCTCGAGCACGTCGAACAGGTGCAGCACCACGGGCACGGATGCCGCGGCGGCCTCGACCTCGCGCGGCTTCGACAGGTTCATACGGCGCTGCAGCAGCCCGAAGTCGGGGCGGCCGGACTCGTCGAGCGCGAGGACCTCGCCGTCGACGATCGCATCGCCGCGGAACACGCGCGCGAGGTCGCCGAGCTCCGGGTAGGTCGCCGTGAGGTCGAGCCCGTTCCGGCTGACGAGCCGGGTGACCCCGCCCTCGACCTGGGCGAGCACGCGGATGCCGTCCCACTTCCATTCGATCGCCCACTCGTCGCCCGTGACGAGTCCGACCGCGCCTGCGGACGCGAGCATCGGCTTCGGCACGGGCGGCATCCGCTCGCCTGCTCTCCGAGGGTCTCGAGACGCGTCCCGAGGGCGCTCCTCGACGCGCACACGCTCCGGGGGTCGAGCAGACGACGGAGCCGGCGCCTCGACCCCGTGGCCGGCCGCGTGCTGCTCCTTCATGCGATGCAGCAGCCACTGGCTCTTCTCCCCCTGCCCCCCGGTTCGGATGAGCGCGAGCCGCACTCGCCCGAGCGGCCCGCCCACGCGGCCGGTGAGCGTGAAGATCACCTCGTCGTCGCGCCACTTCTCGGTGTCGTACGTGCCGGTGTCCCACACCGTCATCGACCCGGCGCCGTACTGCCCCTCGGGGATGGTGCCCTCGAAGACCAGGTACTCCATGGGGTGGTCCTCGGTCTGCACCGCCAGGTGGTTCGTCCCGGAGGTCTCGGGCACGCCCTTCGGGACCGCCCAGCTCTTCAGCACGCCGTCGCGCTCGAGCCGCAGGTCGAAGTGGAGCCGGCGCGCATGGTGCTCCTGGATCACGAAGCCCGGTTCGCCGTCGTTGGCGACGCCCCACGCCGACTCCGGCATCGGCTCGGGCGTCGCGCCGGCGGAGCGCATCGACAGGTACGTGCTCAGCGGGCCATCGGCGGATGCCGCGGTGACGGCCAGCATCGGGTCGCCGCGCTCCGCGACGAGCGCGACGACCTCGTCGGCCTCGAGCTGCTCGAGCCCCGGGTCGTCGAGCTCCTCCCACGTGCGCGGTGCCGCGACGGTCGGGCGGAACCGGCCGCGCAGCGAGTAGGGCGCGATCGTCGTCTTCTTGCCGTTGTTCTGGCTCCAGTCGATGAGCACGCGCCCGCCGCGCAGGCTCTTGCGCATGCTCGACACGATGAGGTCGGGGTGGTCGGCCTCCAGCGCCCTGGCGAGCTCGTGCGCGACCGCCGACGCCTGGTCCGACGTCTGCGAGCCGTCGAGTGCGGCGTAGAGGTGGATGCCCTTGCTCCCGCTCGTGACCGGCACGGCGTCGAGGCCCATGCCCTGCAGGATCGCTCGCACCATCCGGGCCACCTCGGCGCACTCGGGCAGGCCCATCCCCTCGCCCGGGTCGAGGTCGAACACCATGCGGTCGGGATTGCCGGGCTCGCCCGCCGGCGTGAACCGCCACTGCGGCACGTGCAACTCGATCGCGCCCATCTGCGCGAGCCACACGAGCGTCGCGCGGCTGTCGGCCACGGGGTACGACTTGTCGCCCTCGGAGTGGTGCTGCACGCCGCGACGGATCCACTCCGGCGCATGCTCCTCGAGGTGCTTCTCGAAGAACGCCTGCTCCGGATGCTGCGGGGTGCCGACGCCGTTCACCCACCGCTTGCGCGTGATCGGCCGACCGGCCACGTGCGGCAGCATCGTCGGGGCGATCTCGGCGTAGTAGGCGATCATCTCGCCCTTGGTCATCCCCGCCTCGGGGTACATGACCTTGTCGAGGCTCGTCAGGCGCAGCCGTCGTCCGTCGACGTCGACCATCTGGTACGGGCCCTGGGCCATCCCCCTATCCTGCCGCCTCCGGCTCATGCGGTGTCGGGCAGGGGTGCGACACCGTCATCGGCGGTCTCGGGCACGCGCGCGACACCGTCTCGTCCGGTTCCAGCTGGAGGTCACCCCTCGGGCAAGTACGGCGCGTAGGCCTCGAGACTGCCGTCTCGGACGGGGACCTGCATCTCGACGACCTCCCCTCCGACCCCGATATCGACCTCGACGTAGGACCCCGGGATCTGCTCCACGGTGTCCAGGAGGAACTCCTGCTCCTCGAGTGCCACCAGGTCGCCGGCCGGCACCTCCACGACGACCGTGTCGTCATCGTCGCTGAGCTCGACCTCGACGGGAGCATCGCCTCGATTGAACAGCGTGCCGAGCAATCGTCCCGGTTCACCGCGGTCGGCCGCGACGAGGACGATGCTGCGCGCCGCGACGTCCGAGACCTCGGCGTTCGCGCCGAGCGCGATGGCCTCCAGTTCCTCGGGAGGGAGCGGTTCGTCGCCGGCGACGACGGCGCAGCCGGCCATCGCGGCGAGCACGGCCGCAGCGCACGCGAACGGTGCCGCGCGGCGGACCGCCGTCCTCGGGAGTCGTCTCGCATTCATGCGGTGGTTCCCCTTCCCTCGTTCGTCCCTCACTCGATCCACGCAACCGGGCGACCGCCGCACCGTCAAGGGGTTGCACCCGGCCCCGCATCACGTCCGCGCTGTCAACCCCACGCGGACTGCGCGCGAACAGGGTCGATCGGGCCTACCGTGGCGTCATGACGGCTTCGGCGACACTGCTCATCCTGGGTGCGGACGGCGACCTCACGAAGCGCCTGCTGCTGCCCGGCCTCGGCACCCTGCTCGCGGCGCACGACGTGGAGCTCGAGGTGGTCGGGTCCGGGTTGCGAGACGTCGGCGACGCGGAGTGGCGCGGCTTGGTCGCCGATGCACTCGAGGCCGTGCCGGCCCAGCGACGTTCGCGGCTGCTCGGGTCGACGCGCTACGTGCGCGCCGATGCGACGGACGCCGCCGCGCTCGCCGGACTGCTCGCCGAATGCACGGCCGTGCCGGTCGTCTACTTCGCGCTGCCACCCGCCGTCACGGCCCGCGTGTGCCTCGCGCTCGAGCGCATCGACACGCCCGCCGGCATGCGGCTCGCGCTCGAGAAGCCCTTCGGCACCGACCGCGACAGCGCCCGCAGCATGAACGAGCTGCTCGCGCGCATCGTCCCCGAGCGGCAGGTGTACCGCATCGACCACTTCCTCGGCCGTGCCACGGTCCTCAACATCCTCGGCACCCGGTTCGCCAACCGGCTCATCGAGCCCATCTGGAACCGGCACTCCATCGAGCGCGTGGAGATCGTGTACGACGAGACGCTCGGCCTCGAGGGTCGCGCCGGCTACTACGACGGCGCCGGCGCGTTGATCGACATGGTGCAGAGCCACCTGCTCGCAGTGCTCGCGCTCGTGGCCATGGAGCCGATCGACCGGGTCGACGAGGTCGTCCTGCGCGACGCGGTGGCCGAGGTGCTGCGCCGCACCGCCGTGTGGCGCGACGATCCCGGCGCCGCGAGCCGGCGCGCGCGCTACGGAGCAGGCGACGTGGAGGGACGGAGCCTTCCCGCCTACGTCGACGAGCCCGGTGTGGACCCGCTGCTGGACACCGAGACGCTCGCGCAGGTCGTCGTCGGAGTCGACACCGAACGGTGGCGGGGCGTGCCCTTCGTCCTGCGGTCGGGCAAGGCGCTCGGGCGGAGCCGGAAGGTCGCCCGGGCGGTGCTGCGTCCGGCTGCGGCGATCGACGGACTCGAAGGGCGTCCGCACTCGGACTGGATCGAGCTCGACCTGCGCTCCGGCGAGGTCGAGGTGGGACTGACGATGAACGGCGGCGGCGACCCGTTCGTCCTCGAGCAGACGACGCTCGTGGCGAAGCAGGTCGCCGGTGCTCTGCTGCCCTACGGCGAGGTGCTGAAGGGCATCCTGAACGACGACCCGACCCTGTCCATCCGCGGCGACGTCGCCGAGGAGTCGTGGCGCATCGTCGAGCCGGTCCTCGCCGCCTGGCGCGACGACCTCGTGCCCCTCGAGCAGTACCCGGCCGGATCCGGCGGCCCGCAGGGCTGGTAGGCACGACGCAAGGGCTACCGCTCGCGCCGTCCAAGGTGTCTACTGAGAGGATGCGAGCCGTCTGGAAAGGGGCGGTCACATTCGGCCTGGTCAATGTGCCCGTCAAGCTCTACAGCGCCACCGAGGACCACGACGTGTCCCTGCACCAGGTGCACGACACCGACGGCGGGCGCATCCGCTACCAGCGCATCTGCGAGATCGACGGCGAGGTCGTGCCGTACCAGCACATCGACAAGGCGTACGACGACGGCGAGCGCACGGTCATCATCACCGATGAGGATCTCAAGTCGCTGCCCGCCGAGCGCAGCCGCGAGATCGAGGTCGTCGAGTTCGTGCCCACCGAGCAGATCGACCCGATCATGTTCGACCGGAGCTACTTCCTCGAGCCCGACTCGGCATCGAACAAGGCCTACGTGCTGCTGCGCGAGGCGCTCGAGTCGACCGAGCGCACGGCGGTGGTGCGGATGGCGCTGCGGCAGAAGACGCGGCTCGCGGCGCTCCGCGTGTTCGGCGACGTGCTCATGGTGCAGACGCTGCGGTGGAGCGACGAGGTGCGCGAGGCGAAGTTCCCGGCACTCGACGAGCCCGCGAAGATCACGTCGAAGGAGCTCGACCTGTCGAAGCAGCTCATCGAGAGCCTCTCGAGCGACTTCGAGCCCGAGGAGTTCGTCGACGAGTACCAGCAGGAGCTGCGGACCCTCATCCAGGCGAAGCTCGAGCAGGGCGACGCGCTCGACACCGCGGCGACGTTCGGCGAGCAGCCCGAAGAGGAGGGCGGCGAGGTCATCGACCTGATGGAGGCGCTGCGCCAGTCCATCGCAGCCAAGCGCGGCGGCGCGGATGCCGCGGCCGAGCCCGACGAGAAGAAGCCCGCGGCGAAGAAGCCCGCCGCGCGGAAGGCCGCGGCGAAGTCGGGCACGAAGGCGTCGTCGAGATCCGGCGAGGCCGAGGAGAAGCCCGCGACGAAGCGGAAGACCGCCAAGAAGGCGGGCTGAGCGCCCGGGGCCCGAGCGTCAACCCCTGTGCCCCCGGCGACGCCGGACGTACGGTGGCGGCATGAGCGACAACGACGACATCCTCGCGCGCTTCGCGGCCGGCGAGGGAGAGAACGGGCCGCCGGCGCCGCGCGCCGACACGTCGGGCTCGGCCGACGACATCCCCGGCGCGAACACGAACCCCGACGACGAGCGCACGAGTCCGAGCAGCGAGAACGAGACCGCGGCCAAGCAGGGCGATCCGGTGCCCGACCGCGTCGCCGACGACCTCGACGAGTCGCAGATCCGAGCGGTCCCCGGCACGGGCGGGCCCGACGACTCCGGCGACGTGGACGTCGACCCCGACGAGCTGAACCTGCCCGGCCGCGACTGACCTCGGCGACGCACCCTCGAGGGGCCTGCGCGGACTGAGCGCCCCGGCAACCGGGGCTAGGCGGGGTCCACGCCGGCCTCGCCGGGAAGCGCATCGGCGTCGGCCCCATCCGCCTGCCCGAATCCCAGCCCGTCGAGGATGACGCGGAGCCCGTGCGCGAAGGCGAGGTCGTGCGGGGGCGCCGGCCCGGCGGACAGGGCTTCTGCGACCGCGCGCAGGTGGGGAAGGTCCACGTCGCGGAGCTCGCCGGCGAGATCGGCGGCCGCCTGCCCGATCTCCGCAGGGGCGGAGACGCGCTGCTGCTTCTCGTGGAGGACGAAGCCGGAGACGTAGCTGTCGAGCACCGAGACGGCGAGCACGGCATCTCCCGGCGACAGGCCCGCGCCGAGCAGGATCCCGAGCACCGCGTCGTGGCGGCGGATGCGGCGGGGCCCGACGTGGTCTCCGGACTCGATGAGCCCGAGGACCCAGCTGTGCCGCGAGAGGGCCCGCCGCATGGACCAGTAGTGCCGTTCGAGCTCGGCGCGGCGGTCGCCGTCCGCGCCCGGGAGGTCGATCTCCGCGAACACCGCGTCGACGATCCCATCGACGATGGCGACCTTGTTCGGCAGGTGGTAGTAGAGCGCCATCGCCTCGACGCCGAGCCGGTCGGCGACCTTGCGCATGCTCACCGCGGCCACCCCGCCGTGGTCCGCAACTGCGACGGCCGCGTCGATGATGCGTTCGGGAGTGAGCGGCGGTCGATCGGAGGGGTGAGACGGCACGGCGGCCTCCATCGGGACTGGACGAGTGACTTTACAAGTGTAAGGTGGGATCGACACCTTACGGCGTAAAGGAGATGGCGATGGGGAATCTGCGCGGATCGGCGACACGGGATCGGATGCGTCGTCTCCGACGATCGGGCACGGGCTCCCGGAGCAGCGCGACCACGATCGCGGGCGTGCTGCTGCTCGTGACCTTCGCCGCCGGCCTCCTGAGCGTGGTCCCGGTGCTGGAGGAGGCCGACTACCTGGGATCGCTTCCGGGCCGCGAAGTCGAGGTCGTCGTGGGCGCGCTGTTCCAGGTCCTGATGGCCGCGGCGTATGCCGCCTTCGCGTTGGTGCTGCATCCGACCCTTCGTCGGGCAGGCGCGACGATGAGCCTCGGGTTCGTGACCTTCCGCCTGATCGCGGTCGGGTTCCACCTCCTCGCGGTCGCCATGCTGCCGCTGTTCCTCGACCTCGCAGCGGCGTACGACCAGGGCGCTTCGACGAGCGCGCCATCGGCCCACGAGGCGGTCGCCGAGGCCCTTCGCCGGGGGCGGGACCTGGTGAACCATTTCGTGATCATCGTGGCGATGGGGTTCGGCGATCTGCTGTTCTTCGCCCTGCTCCGGCGCCGGCGTCTCGTCCCGGCCTGGTTGTCGGTGTGGGGCCTCGCAGCCGTCGCCCTTGCGATCCTCGGCAGTCTCCTGCTGCTCGCGCGGGTCGTCGACGTGGTGAGCGTCGCCTACCTCGCGCTCACCGGACCGCTCGCCGTGCAGGGACTGGTGCTCGCGGTCTGGCTGATCGTCCGCGGGTTCGACACGCGCCTGCTCCCGGTGCTCGACCCGGGACGCGCACAGCCCCCGGCCGCGTGAGGCGACCGGGAGCCGACGCGGTCAGCTCGACAGGCCCGCGGCGATCTCGGTGGCGAGGGCCACGGCGCGCGCCTCGTCGGGAGCCCTGACCTCGATCCAGTCGGGGCCGATCACGAGGTCGACGGCGCAGACGGAGTATGCGGGGTCGCACCGGACGATCGCGCGATCGCCGCTCGCCACGGTGACGGGCGCGACCGCCGACGCCGGCACGATCGCCCCGGCGGCCTCGATGCGGTCGAACGCCCACCGGCCGCCTCGCACCCACGCGGCGCTCGCCGCGGCCTCGTCCGAGTCGGCCGGGAACCAGTGGCAGCCGAGGTCCCCGGCGATGGCCATCGCCTCGGCCCATTCGCTCCAGCCGCCGGCGATGGATGTCGCGGTGAGTCCCGTCACCCCGGTGGCGGTCTCGACGGCAGCGGTCGGCACGAGCGCCTCGCAGTCCGTGGGCAGCCCGGTGTCGACGGTGGCAGCCGCCGCGGGTGGGCTCGCCGAGTCGACGGCGGCGGCCGCGGCGTCGGCGACCTGCTCGGCCGCGACCGGGTCGATGGCCCGCCCGCTTCCCCCTGCCCCGAAGACCGCGATCCACGCGCCGGAGGTCGTGCGCGTCATGCTGCACGTCTCCGGATCGCATGATCCTCCGGCGACGGGAATGCCGGCGTCCGTCGCCTGCGTCGACCATCCCGCCGCCTGCGGCGGCACGACGGTGACGAGCACGCCGACGTACGCGGGATTCGTGCCGTACTGGCTGTTGAACGGCTCGCCGTTCGCCCACTCGCACGCGAGACCGCCGACGCTGAGGATCGAGGTCATGCGCGGCACGGCGATGCCCGCGCCGGCGGCGGTCACCAGCGGATCGGTCGGCGCGACCGGCACGCTGAACATCGGGACGATCGAGTTCGGCGATACGAGCTCATCGCAGTCGAGGTCGTAGCGCGAGGGCGGCTGGACCGATCCGGCCGCGGGCTCGGGCGTCGGCGTGCTCGACGCGGTCGTCGGCGGTGCGGTGCCCGCGGAGGGAGGGGCGGAGGGCGTCGCGCAGGCGCTGAGCGCGAGTGCGGCGATGGCGAGGACGGCGGCGAAGGCCGCCGTTCGCGGGCGTCGGGTCGTGGCGCGAGCGTGTCGACGCGGCCGCTCGCCGTGAAGCGTGTCCATGGGGCGAAGCGTAGGGGTCGGCCGCGATCCCGTCCTCAGTGGTGCCCCCGATACGCGGTTCGACCCTACGAGGACCGGCGGACGAGGAGGACGGCTGCGGACTCGGCGGGCAAGGCGAGCGTGCCGTCGGCCGGGATCCGGTCGGCGAGCGCCGGACCCGTCGTGAGCAGCACGTCTGCCGGGTCGTCGAGCTCCACCTGCCAGGGCGTGAGTCCGAGGTTCGCGAGCACGACGACGCGATCGGGCGCGTCGGGTGCGCCGCGTTCCATCCGGAACCGCTTCGTCGTGTCATCCGCCCACGCCGTCGTGTGAGCGAACGCCGGATCGGTGAGCTCGGGTCGCGAGCGCCGCAACGCGATCAGTCGGCGGTGCAGGTCGAGCAGCCGCGCGTGTGCGCCATCCGTCGCCGTCGCCTCCGACCAGTCGAGCTTCGACCGCCGGAAGGTCTCCGGGTCCTGCGGGTCGGGCACGACCGATTCGTCCCAGCCCATGCGCGCGAACTCGGTGATGCGGCCTTCGGCGGTCGCGCGGCCGAGCTCGGGTTCCGGATGCGACGTGAAGAACTGCCACGGTGTCGACGCGCCCCACTCCTCGCCCATGAACAGCATGGGCGTGAACGGGGTGGTGAGGTTCAGCACCGCCGCGACCGCGAGCCGCGGCTCGGAGAGGGTCTGCGAGATGCGGTCGCCCGCGGCGCGGTTGCCGACCTGGTCGTGATCCTGGGTGAACGTCACGAGGCGCCACGTGGGCACGGCCGGGTCGATCGGAACCCCGTGGTCGCGACCGCGGAACGAGGAGTACGTGCCGTCGTGGAAGAAGCCGCGCGTCGTCGTCTTCACGAGTGCGTCGAGCGACGCGAAGTCCGCGTAGTACCCGTCGGTCTCGCCCGTGAGGGCGACGTGCATCGCGTGGTGGTGGTCGTCGCTCCACTGCGCGGTGAGGCCGTAGCCGCCGGCCTCGCGCGGCGTGATGAGCCTGGGATCGTTGAGGTCGGACTCGGCGATGAGCGTCAGCGGCCGTCCGAGCTCGGACGCGAGCACGTCGGCGTTCTCGGCGAGTTCCTGCAGGATGTGGCGCTCCGAGCCGTCGCGGAGCGCGTGCACGGCGTCGAGCCGAAGCCCGTCGACGTGGAGGTCGCGCAGCCACGTCATCGCGTTGTCGACGATGAACCGGCGCACCTCGGGCTCGTCGAGGTTCACCGAGTCGCCCCACGTGTTCCGTTCGGTCGTGCGCAGGTAGGGCCCGAACCGGGGCAGGTAGTTGCCGGACGGTCCCAGGTGGTTGTACACGACGTCCTGGATCACCGCGAGTCCGCGTGCGTGGCATGCGTCGACGAACCGCTGGTAGGCGGCGGGCCCGCCGTACGGCTCGTGCACGGCGTACCAGAGCACGCCGTCGTAGCCCCAGTTGCGGGTGCCGTTGAACGCGTTGACCGGCAGCAGCTCGACGAAGTCGACGCCGAGGTCGACGAGGTGCTCGAGCCGCTCGATCGCGGAGTCCAGGGTGCCCTCGGGCGTGAAGGTGCCGACGTGCAGCTCGGAGATCACGCCGCCGGCGAGCGCACGGCCCGGCCACGCGGCATCCGCCCACTCGTGCGCCCCGAGGTCGAACGCCGCGCTGAGTTCGTGAACGCCGCGAGGCTGCCGCCGCGACCGCGGGTCGGGCAGGGCGCGCTCGTCGTCGTCGAGCACGAAGCCGTACTCGTCGCCGGGGGCGAGGTCGACGTCGGCGCGCCACCGCCCGGCGGCGTCGCGTTCCATCGGCAGGTCGTCGTGTCCGGGCCGGCGCAGCGCGACGCGCTGCGGGATCGGCGCCCACAGCTCCACGGTCATCGGGTCTCCTCCGGGTCGGGTGCGAGCAGCGCCACCGGGTAGGTCGCGAGCAGCTCGGCGAGGCGGATGGCGCCGCCGTCGAAGCGGCGGCCGGTGAGCACGTCCTGCAGGGGCATCCGCTTCACCAGCACCACGGTGTCGCCCCACGCGTCGGGACCGACGGATGCCGCGGGGCCGGCGCCCGCGCGCTCGGCGAGGCCGACCGGCAGCCGGGTCGCGACCGTCACCGCACCGCCGCGGTCGAACGCGATCGCGTGCCGCGCGGCCGCTCCGGCGACCTCGAGCGGCGTGTACCGGGTGAAGAGGCCCGGCCGGTCGCGGCGCAGGCGCAGCGCCCGCGAGGTGACGAGCAGCTTCGCCGCCGCGGACTCGTCGACGGACGGCAGATCGCCGCGCTCGAACCCGGCGTCGACCTCGCGCAGCATGCGCCGCCGGAGGTCGAAGTCGACGGGCCGCCGGTTGTCGGGGTCGACGAGGCTCGTCTCCCACAGCTCACCGCCCTGGTACACGTCGGGCACGCCCGGCATCGTCAGCTGCAGCAGCTTGGCCGACAGCGAGTTCGACCAGCCGGCGGGCGCGAGCCACGCGACGAACGCGTCGAGGCGCTCGCGCACCGCCGGCACGTCGTAGGCCCGGTCGATCACCTCGTGCATGCGCCGCTCGAACGCCTCGTCGGGTGCGGTCCAGTGCGTCGAGACGGATGCCTCGCGCGAAGCCTTCTCGGCGTAGGCGTGCGCCCGCTCGCGTTCGAGCGGCCACGCGCCGATGATCGCCTGCCACAGCAGCACGTCGAACGGGCCGTCGCCCGTCGACCCGGCGGTCGCACGAAGGCCGTCGAGCTCGATCGACCACCGCTCGGGTACCTCGGCGAGCACGTCGATGCGGGCGCGCACGTCCTCGCCGCGCTTGGTGTCGTGCGTCGACAGGGTCGTCATCGAGTGCGGCCACGCCGAGTGCCGGCGCATCTGGCGGGCGTGGAACGCGTCGACGTCGATCGCGAACTCCGACGGGTCGCCGCCGACCTCGGTGAGCGAGCCGAGCCGCGTGCACCGGTAGAACGCGGTGTCCTCCACTCCCTTGGCCATGACCATGCCGCTGGTCTGCTGGAAGCGGATCGCGACAGGATGCGCCGGGTCGGCGAGCACGGGCAGCAGGGCGTCGACGGATGCCGCGAGGTCGGGTCGGTGCTCGCGCGCGAGCCGGGCGGCCGCGTCGAGGTGCTTGCGTCCGCCGGGGAGGTAGGAGCGGTACACAGGGAAGCACGCGAGGAGCTCGGCGAGCGCGTCCGCGGCGTCCGCGGGTCGAGGTTCGGGCAGCATCCGCTCGAGCCGCAGCACCTCGCTTCGGAGGATGCCGTCGGCGATGCCGCGCTTCGTGCCGTGGATGAGCTCGTGCCAGTCGGTCGGGCCGTCGATGCCGGTCTCGGCGCGCAGGCGCGCGTCGAGCGCGTCGAGCGCGGCCTCGCCCGCCGGGTCGACGAGGACCCGGTCGATGTCGGCGAGCGCGTCGTACCCGGTCGTGCCGTCGGTGCGCCAGTGCGGCGGCAGCGGCTCATCGCCCTCGAGGATCTTCTCGACGAGCACGTACGCGCCGCCCGTGGCCTCCGCGAGGCGGTCGAGGTAGTCGCCGGGCGCGGCGAGCCCGTCGGGGTGGTCGACCCGGATGCCGTCGGCGAGGCCGTCTCGTACCCAGCGGACGATCTCGGCGTGCGTGGCCCGGAACACCTCGGTCCGCTCGACGCGCACGCCGGCGAGCTCGTTCACGGCGAAGAACCGCCGGTAGTTCAGCTCGGCGTCGGCGCGCTGCCAGTTCACGAGCTCGTAGTGCTGGCGGTCGTGCACGGTGAGCGCGTCGGCGCCGTCGTCGACCGAACCGGGTGCGAGCGGGAACCGGTGCTCGAAGTACCGCAGCTCGCCGTGCTCGACACGCAGGTCGCCGTCCGCCGCGGCCTCCTCGACGGTGCCGCCCAGCACGGGCAGGCGCAGCCGGCCGCCCGTGAGCGCCCAGTCGACGTCGAACGCGTCGGCGTGCGGCGACTCGCGCCCGAGCTGCAGCAGGCTCCACCACCACGGGTTCTGCGCGGCATCCGCCACGCCCACGTGGTTCGGCACGATGTCGACCAGGATGCCGCGGCCACGTCGGTGCGCGGCATCCGCCACCGCCTCGAGGCCCGGCTCGCCGCCGCGCGCATCGTCGACCCGGTCGTGCCCGACGACGTCGTACCCGTGGTCGGATCCGGCGCGCGAGGGCAGGATCGGCGACAGGTACACCCAGTCGGCGCCGAGGCGGTCGAGGTGGTCGACGACGGATGCCGCCTCGTGCAGGTCGAACGACGGCCGCACCTGCAGCCGGTACGTCGAGCGCGGTTCGCGCCGACGATGCGGGGCGCCGAACGGCTCGCGCATCACTCGCGGGCCTCGCTCTTGGGCGCCTGCGACTCCTCCTTGTTGCCGGCCACCATCGCCGACAGGGATGCCGCCACGGAGTGGTCGACCTCCTCGGGGGTCGGGTCGTGCTGGCACAGCACGACGAGCGACCGCTGCTCGAGCGGGATCATCCCGCCCGGCTGGATGGGCTCGCTGTCGGCGCGCCTGCCGGCGGTGTCGATGAGCACCTCCCACTCGGGCGACGCCTCGTGGATCGGGATCGTGAACTCGACCGGCTCGTCGTGCGCGTTGAACAGCACGATGAAGTGCCGGTCGACGATCCGCTCGCCCCGGCGGTCGCGTTCGCGGATGCCCTCGCCGTTCAGGAACACGCCGATCGCCTTGCCGAATCCGGCGTCCCAGTCCTCGGGTTCCATGGTCGAGCCGTCGGGGCGCAGCCACACGATGTCGGGCACCGGGTCGCCCTCGCCGCGGCGCACGGGGCGGCCGTCGAAGAACCGGCTGCGACGGAACGTGGGGTGCTCGGCACGCAGCCTCGCCACCGCCGCCGTGAACTCGACGAGTGGTTGGTCGGCATGCTCCCAGTCGATCCAGCTGAGCTCGTTGTCCTGCGCGTACACGTTGTTGTTGCCCTGCTGGGTGCGGCCGAGCTCGTCGCCGTGCGAGAGCATCGGCACGCCCTGCGACAGCAGCAGCGTGGCGATGAAGTTGCGTTGCTGCCTCCCACGGAGGGTCAGGATCTCGGGGTCGTCGGTCGGTCCCTCGACGCCGAGGTTGAAGGAGCGGTTGTGCGATTCGCCGTCGTTGTTGTCCTCGCCGTTGGCGTCGTTGTGCTTCCGGTTGTACGAGACGAGGTCGCGCAGGGTGAACCCGTCGTGCGCGGTGACGAAGTTGATGGATGCCACCGGGCGGCGCCCCGAGTGCTCGTACAGGTCGGCCGAGCCGGTGAACCGCGACGCGAACTCGCCGAGCGTCGCGGGCTCGCCGCGCCAGAAGTCGCGGACGGTGTCGCGGTACTTGCCGTTCCACTCCGTCCACTGCGGCGGGAAGTTGCCCACCTGGTAGCCGCCGGGGCCGACGTCCCACGGCTCGGCGATGAGCTTGACCTGCGACACCACCGGGTCCTGCTGCACGAGCTCGAAGAACGTCGACAGCTTGTCGACCTCGTAGAACTCGCGCGCGAGGGTCGAGGCGAGGTCGAACCGGAACCCGTCGACGTGCATCTCGAGCACCCAGTAGCGCAGCGAATCCATGATGAGCTGCAGCGAGTGCGGGTGACCGACGTTGAGCGAGTTGCCGGTGCCCGTGTAGTCCATGTAGTACTGCGGTTCGTCGTCGACGAGGCGATAGTAGGCGGCGTTGTCGATGCCGCGCATCGAGAGCGTCGGCCCGAGGTGGTTGCCCTCGGCGGTGTGGTTGTAGACGACGTCGAGGATCACCTCGATGCCCGCGGTGTGCAGGGCCTTCACCATCGCCTTGAACTCCTGCACCTGCTCGCCGCGCTGCCCGGTCGAGGCATAGGCGTTGTGCGGGGCGAAGAAGGCGATGGTGTTGTAGCCCCAGTAGTTCGACAGGCCCTTCTCCTGCAGGGTGCCGTCGTTGACGAACTGGTGCACCGGCATGAGCTCGATGGCGGTCACGCCGAGCCTGACCAAGTGGTCGATGACGGCCGGATGGCCGATGCCCGCGTAGGTGCCGCGGATCTCGTCGGGCACGCCGGGCAGCGTCTGGGTGAGGCCCTTCACGTGCGCCTCGTAGATGAGCGTCGCCGCGTACGGGGTCCGCGGGTGGCGGTCGCCCGTCCAGTCGAAGAACGGGTTGGTGACCACGCCGAGCATCATGCTCTTGGCGGAGTCGGCGTCGTTACGCGACTCCGGCTTGCCGAACTGGTACCCGAACAGGGACTGGCTCCACTTCAGCTCGCCGTCGACCGCCTTGGCGTACGGGTCGAGCAGGAGCTTGCGCGGGTTGCACCGCTGCCCGCGCTTCGGGTCGTTCGGGCCGTGCACGCGATAGCCGTACCGCTGGCCGGGCTGCACCTGCGGCAGGTACGCGTGCCAGATGTAGGCGTCGACGTCGATGAGCTCCACCCGGGTCTCGCGTCGCCGGTTGTCGAACAGGCACAGCTCGACCTTCTCGGCGACCTCGCTGAACAGGGCGAAGTTCGTGCCGTTGCCGTCGAACGTCGCCCCGAGCGGGTAGGTGGAACCGGGCCAGGTGTGCATGCATCCCCCAACGGTCAGCCTCAGGACATCGTAGGGCGCGGACGCGGAAGCGGGAGCGCGCGGCCCCGTCGACCGGGGCCGCGCGCTCGCTCGTCGTGGTTACTCGTCGTCGGGCGTGCAGGCGTCCTTCACGTTCGCGGCGGCCTCCTGCAGCGCGACCTGGCGCTCCGAGAGCTCCTCCGGGTCCTGCTCGGACGGGTCCTCGGGCAGGTCGCCGGCGTACTCGCCCGACGCCTCGACCTCGGCGGCGAACTCCTCGACGGCGGCGGCGAACTCCGAGTCCTCGGCGTCGGCTGCGAACGCCTCGACACGCTCGCCTGCCTCGGTCAGGTAGGCCTCGACCTCGTCGCGGTTCTCGGCCGACGCCGAGGCGAGCGTGTTCTGGATGCCGTTCGAGATGTCGCGGATGCCGGAGGCAACCGTTTCGCAGACCGATTCGGCGGCGGCGCCGGCATTGTCGCCGTCCTGCGCGGTGCAGCCGGTGAGCGCCAACGCGCCGGCGAAGAACAGCGCCGCGGGCATGGTGAAACGTCGCATGTGTGCAACTCCCCTTTGTCTTGTGAACAGAGGGAGTCTACGCCGCCGGACCGACACGGAACCGCCGGTGGGCGTGGGGTTCCTGCCATTCCGTCCGCCGCCTGTACCGGGTGCTCAGCCGAACTCGGCGCGCAGCAGCCGCACCGACCCGGCCACGCCCTTGAGCTCGGCGGGTCCGATGTCCCGGAACGTGATCCCCTGCTCGTGCGACGCGTCGGCGACAGCCTCGCTGACGAGCACCTCCCCGGGCCGGGCGTAGTCGGCGATCCGCGCGCTGAGGTTCACGGTCTGGCCGAAGTAGTCGCCCTGCTGCGAGAGCACCGGTCCGGCGTGGAGTCCGACATGCGCGGGCGGCAGCCCGGCGCCGGCCATCTCCCCGACCATCTCGAGCGCCGCGCGCACGCCCGGTCCGGGATCGCGGAAGTAGAACATCACCCCGTCGCCCAGCCACTTGATGGGCCTGCCCCCGTGGGGCACGGACCCGCGCTGCACCAAGCGGGCAAGCGTCGTCGCGAGGTCGGCGGCCGCGTCGTCGCCCCGTTCCTGGGTCAGCCGGGTGTAGCCCGTGACGTCGAGGAAGCAGATCGCCGGTGGTCGCTCGAGTCGGCTGTGGATCCCCGCGTCCGCCATCATCATCTCGAAGGCCTCGATGAAGTTCGCGGTCCACGCCCGCGCCTGCTGCGCGTGGTACAGCCCGAGGACGGCCTGTTCCGCGAGCGGCGTGCTCCGATCGGCGAACTCGGCCGCGGCCACGTCGTCCGGATCCCCGCCCGCCGCGATGGCCGGCTCCATCACCTGGGCGTTCCACCACGTGCCCTCCGCCTCGGCGATCCGGCGGGTGCTGTCGCCGTACGCCCGAAGGAGCTGCTCGATCCCGTTCTGCCGGAAGCCCGCGTCCACCTGCAGCGCGAGGAACGGCACCACGGCCATCTCGTCCTTCCGCAGCCGGTCGTCGGGCGACGGCTCGGGTGACCCGATGGCCTCGCGGATGGCGGTCAGCAGTTCGAGCGGGACGCCGGTGCGGGCGCTGACCTGACGGAACGTCTCGTCGGCGAGGGTGGCGAAGCGCTCGTACGCGGCGGCATCCAGGAAGTCGAACGAGAGGGCGCCCGCCCGGAGCGCCGCCAGCACGTCGTCGAGGGAGATCTCCGCCTCCTCGAGCGACTTCGCCATGAGGATCCGGCGCACGTCGCCCGCCGAGAACCGGCCCGGCTCGGCGGGGGCGACGATGCCGAGTTCCACCAGGCGATCGACGTACTGCGGCTCCACTCCGGAGCGCGCGGCCGCGTCCTCGCGTGAGCACCACGTCACGAGTCCAGCGTAACGGTGCGCCGCCCGACGTCCGCCTACTCGTCGGGCGTGCAGGCCTCCTCGATCTCCGCCACCGCGTCCTGCAGTTCCTCTCGGCGTTCGGCCAGTTCGTCCTCGTTCGCCGCACCCGGGTCGGACAGGCCGGCGGTGTACTCCGCCGAATCCCGCACCTCTTCGGCGAAGTCCTCGACGGCGTCGGCGAGTTCCTGGCTCTCGACGCCCGCGAGGAGCTCGTCGCCGGTCTGCCCCGAGCAGCCGGTCAGTGCGAGCGCTCCCGCGAAGGTGATCGCGGCGGTCTTGGTGAATCGTCGCATGCGTGCCGCTCCCCTGGTGTCATGTGGTCACCCGGAGCCCAGGCCTCGCCCACGAGGGATCTTGGGTCGAACGGGCCGTGCCGCCGGCGGAGACGACGAAGGCCGCCCTGCGGGGCGGCCTGTCATCGAGCGGAGACGGCGGGATTTGAACCCGCGGTCCCCTTACGGGGACTCCACCTTAGCAGGGTGGTGCACTCGACCGGACTATGCGACGTCTCCTCGCGGACACCCGAAGGCGAACGCGACTGCCATCATAACCGGCATCCGTTCGAAAGACGATTCGGCGCGAGCGGATGCCGCGGGCCCGCGACTACTGGTCGTCGAGGGTACGGCCGGCCGAGCAACGCGTCTCGGCGGCGCTCTGCCCGGTCACGTCGGACGGCAGGGCCTGCTCGGTCGGCGCCGGGGTCGCCGTGCCGTCGGTGGCCTCGCCGTCGGCCGGGGTCTCGGCGGGGGCCTCGGCCGCGGCATCCGTCGGCTCGCCAGTGGTGACCGGCGCGTTCGGGTCGCCAACCGAGGCGTACGAGTTGTCGACGAGCGCCGTCGGGTCGAGCACGATGGGGATGTCCTGCTGGAGGGCTTCGTTGACGAGCTCGGCCGAGTCGGTCGGCACCAGCGACGCGGAGTCGAGGTAGCCCGTCGGGTACGCCACGAAGTTGATCTTGGCGAGCTCGATGTCCTTCGCCGCCTTCGCGATCGACACCATCTTCGCGGGGTCGGTGAGCGTCGACGAGAGCTGCATGTTGCTCAGCGCCGCCTTCGCGATGGAGTACAGCTTCACCGGATCGGTGAGCGTGCCGCTCGACTGCAGTTCGCGAGCGAGCGCCGACATGAAGACCTGCTGGTTCGAGATGCGGCCGAGGTCGGAGCCGTCGCCCACGCCGTAGCGGGTGCGGAGGAACTGGAGCGCCTCGAGGCCCGCGAGCTCGTGCGTGCCGGCCTCGAGGTACAGGTCGGTGTGCACGTCCTCGATGGGCTCGGCCACGCACACCTCGACGCCGCCGACGGCCTCCGAGATCGCGGCGGCGCCCATGAACTGGACGATGCCCGCGAACGGGATCGTGACGCCCGTGAGCTCCTCGACCGTCTTCACGACGCACGGCATGCCGCCGTAGTCGAGGACCGAGTTGATCTTCACGCCGTACTGCTCCCACAGCTCCTCGCCCGTGTCGGGGTCGGTGCAGCCGGTGGGCACGTCGACGAGCATGTCGCGCGGGAAGCTCACGACCGAGGCGTGCGTGTGGTCCTCCGAGATGTGGAGGAGCAGGTTCACGTCGTTGAGCACGCTCGTCTCGAGGTCGGGGTCGCCGAAGCCGTCGCCCTGGCCCTCGCGGCTGTCGCTGCCGATGATGAGCATGTTGACGCCGCCCTCGATCGCGCCCACGTCGGGCACGCCGTCGAGCGCCGACTCGTTGCCGAGCGAGATGCTGGGCTTGGCGGTGCCGGCGAGGTCGAACGCGGCGTATGCGGCCACCGCGGTTCCCGAGGCGAGCACGACCGCGAGCACCGACGCAGTGGCCCTCGCGAGGGTCGACCAGACGCCGTGGCGACGCAGGCGGCCGTGACGGGCGATCGCCGGGGTGTCGTCGGTTCGACGTGTCGCGCGGGGCTGGCGGCTCACTCCGGGGAGCTCCTCTCGGCTCGTCGAGGTTCGGGATGACAGGTGGTCTGCTGCGCGGAGGGCGTGGGATTCGAACCCACGAGGCATTGCTGCCCACCGGTTTTCAAGACCGGCTCCATCGGCCGCTCGGACAGCCCTCCTCGTCGCGCCTCGGCGCCCGCTGGGCGGGTCCGGGTGGCGGACAGGCCCCGATTCTAGCCGACACGCTCTCGGGCAAGGCTCCCATACAGCGCCTGTGCGAGCGCTGAACCGGATGCCGCGGCGGGTCGCCCGACCCCCGGTCAGCCGGGATTCGCGGTCGCGCAGCGCTCCTCGGCGGCGGTCAGCCCGGTCACGTCGGGCGGCAGCTGCTCCTCGGCCGGGATCGTGGCGGGCACGGTCGGCACGGGCGTGGACGCCGGGTCGGAGGCCGGTGCCTGCGGCGGCTCCGTCGCCTCATCCGGCCTCACCGTGCCGTAGGACGCGTCGCTCGTGGCATCCGGGTCGAAGACCACGGGCTCGTCCTGTTGCAGTGCACGGTTCACGACATCGGCCGAGGCGGTCGGCTCGACCGCGGACGAGTCCCACGTGTACGCCGTCGGGTACTGGATGAAGGCGATCTTGTCGAGGTCGACGTCCTGCAGGGTGCGCGCGATGGTGATGAGCCGCGTCGGGTCCTGCAGCGAGGTCGACAGCGTCATGTTCTGCAACACCGCCTTCGCGATGCCGTAGAGCTTCACGGGGTCGCCCAGCGTGCCGCTCGACTGCAGCGTGCGAGCGAGCGAAGCGAGGAACGCCTGCTGCGACGCGATGCGCCCGAGGTCGCTCCCGTCGCCGACGGCGTGCCTCGTGCGGAGGAACGCGAGCGCCGTGTAGCCGGAGATCGAGTGCGTGCCGGCGTCGAGCTTGAGCCCCGAACGCGGATCGTCGACCGGGTCGACGAGGCACACCTCGACGCCGCCGACGGCCTCGGACAGCGCGGCGACGCCCTTGAACTGCACGATGCCGCCGACCGGGATGGCGATGCCCGTCAGCTCCTCGATCGTGCGGGCCACGCAGTTCAGGCCGCCCCACGACAGCACCTGGTTGAGCTTCACGCCGTAGCCGGCCGGGAGCGTGCTCGACGCGTCCTCGGGGTCGGGGCACTCGGGCACGTCGACGAGCATGTCGCGAGGGAAGCTCACCACCTCGACGTGCGAGTGGTCCTGCGAGATGTGCAGCAGCATGGTGACGTCGTTGAGCTCGGCCGAGTCGATCTCGGGGTCGCCGAACGATCCGTCCGCGGGGCGCTTGTCGCTGCCGACGAGGAGGAAGTTGAGGCCGCCCTCCATCGCGCCGATGTCGGGCACGTCGGCGAGGATCTCCTCGCTCTCGAACACGACGCCCGGTTGCACCTCGCGGACGAGGTTGCCCACCGCGTAGGCGCCGACCGCGGTCGCGCTCACCGCGACGACGGCGACGGTCGCCCCGACCACCTTCGCGACGGTCCTCGCCGTCGACCGCCTGGTGAGCCGGCCGTGGCGCGCGGGCGGGATGTTCGCCTCGGTGAGCACCGGGACGTCGGCGCGCCGTTCGGCCGGAGGAGGCGGCAGCGGGAGCTCGGGGCCGTCGGACTCGTCGGGCGCGTCGGACTCGGCGTGGCCGGCCGTCTCCGGCACCGCATCCTCACGATCCGCGTCGTCGCGCGGACCCGAACCCGGATCGCCCATTCGCGTGTCTCCCCCGGGATCGATCCTACTCGCGAGGCACGCGCCGGGGCGTCAGGGCAGGGAATGGAGCACCGCGGCGAGTCCGGCCTCCTCGATGGTGCCGGTGCGCTCGCCCGCGGCCGCGGCGACCTCGGGCGGCGCCTGCCCCATGGCGACCGCGCGACCCGCGGCCTTCGCCCAGTGGAACATCTCGATGTCGTTCCGGCCGTCGCCGACGGCGATCACCCGGCGCAGCGGCACGCCCATCCAGCCGCGGACGCGCTCGAGTGCGGTGGCCTTGTTCACGCCGTCCGGGGCGATGTCGAGCCAGGCGGTCCAGCCGATCGCGTAGCTCACGTGGTGCAGGCCCATGCGCTCGACGATCGCGAAGAACTCGTCGAGGTCGTGATCGACGGACGTCGCCACGACGCGGATCGCGGGCTGGCCGAGCAGGTCGTCGAACTCGACCTGGCGCGCGCGATCGAGGTTCCAGTCGGTCATGCCCTCGGTGAACAGGCGGTACCCGTCGGCGAGCTCGACGAGGAAGCGGCCGCTCGGCAGTTCGTCGCGGATCTGCTGCAGCACCGGCGTGGCGTCGAACGTCTCGACGTGCGCCTGCACCCATCCGTCGGGCGACGCGGGGTCGCGCCGCATCGTCATCGCGCCGTTCGCGCACACGACGTACTCGGGGTCGAGCTCGAGGTGCTCGAGCACGGGCCTCGTGGTCGACCACGACCGCCCGGTGGCCAGCGTGACGAGGTGGCCGCGCCCGACGGCGGATGCCACGGCGTCGGCCACCGCCGGGTCGATGGTCTCGTCCTCGTGCATGACCGTGCCGTCGACGTCGAGCGCGACGAACCAGCGGTCGGCGCCGGGCACGGCGTCGAGCCTCGAGACGGCACGGGGAGCGGCGTCGCCCGCGCTCCGCGGCATCCGCTCGCTCATCGCTCGACGGGGCGGAGGACCTCGAGACCGCCGAGGTAGCCGCGGAGACCCTCGGGCACGACGACCGAGCCGTCCTCCTGCTGGTGCGTCTCGAGGATGGCGACGATCCAGCGTGTGGTCGCGAGCGTGCCGTTCAGAGTCGCGACCGGCGCCGTCTTGCCGCCGTCGGTGCGGTAGCGGATGTCGAGGCGACGCGCCTGGAACGTGGTGCAGTTCGACGTGGACGTGAGCTCGCGATACGCCTGCTGCGTGGGCACCCACGCCTCGACGTCGAACTTGCGGGCCGCGCTGGAGCCGAGGTCGCCCGCCGCGACGTCGATCACGCGATAGGCGAGGCCGAGCGCCTGCAGCATCTCCTCCTGCCAGGCGAGCAGTCGCTCGTGCTCGATCTCGGCGTCGGCCGGGTCGATGTACGAGAACATCTCGAGCTTGTCGAACTGGTGCACGCGGATGATGCCGCGTGTGTCCTTGCCGTGGCTGCCGGCTTCGCGCCGATAGCAGGTCGACCAGCCGGCGTAGCGGATGGGGCCGCCGGAGACGTCGAGGATCTCGTCGGCGTGGTATCCGGCGAGCGCGACCTCGCTCGTGCCCGTGAGGTAGAGGTCGTCGGCCGGCAGGTGGTACACCTCCTCGGCGTGCGCGCCGAGGAAGCCCGTGCCCTGCATGACCTCGGGGCGCACGAGCGTGGGCGTGATCAGCGGAGTGAAGCCGTTCGCGATCGCCTTGTCGAGGCCCATGTTCATCAGGGCGAGCTGCAGGCGGGCGCCGACGCCCTTGAGGAAGTGGAAGCGGGCTCCCGACACCTTCGCGCCGCGCGGCATGTCGATCGCGTCGAGCAGCTCGCCGAGCTCGAGGTGGTCGCGCGGCTCGAAGCCGAACGCGGGGATCTCGCCGACCTCGCGGAGGACGTCGAAGTCCTCCTCGCCGCCCGCGGGCACGCCCTCGATCACGACGTTGCCGAGGCGCTGCACGGCGGCGGTGAACGCCTCCTCGGCGGCCGTGGCGTCGGCGCCGGCCCGCTTCACCTTCGCGGCGAGCTCCTGCGCCTGCGCGACGAGCGCGGCCTTCTCCTCCTTGGGCGCCTTCGCGACCTGCCTGCCGAACGCGTTCTGCTCGGCGCGGAGGGCCTCGTACGACGCGATCGCGGCGCGGCGCGCGGCATCCGCCGCCACGGCCTCGTCGACGAAGGCGGTGGACTCGCCACGCGCCTCCTGCGAGCGCTTGACCAGGTCGGGGCTCTCGCGGAGCAGCACGGGGTCGATCACCCGTGCAAGTGTAGTCGCGGCATCCGTCGTCGCCCCCTCGGCCGTCAAGCCCCTCGCGCCCACGGCCGTCGCGCAGCCGCGATGCCCTAGATTCGAGCCATGAGCGGTGGGGACGAACAGGTGACGGATGCCGCGGGCGGCAGCAGGCGCGCCGCGGTGATCTTCAACCCGATCAAGGAGGGCGTCGAGGAGCTGCGCACGGTGGTGACCGGGATCGAGCGTGAGCACGGCTTCGGCCCGACGCTGTGGATCGAGACCACCGAGGACGACCCGGGCACCGGCCAGGCGCGGGAGGCCGTGGAGGCGCAGGTCGACCTCATCATCGCCGCGGGCGGCGACGGCACGGTGCGCGCGGTCGCCGAGGGACTCGAGAACACCGAGGTCCCCGTGGGCCTGATCCCCCTGGGAACGGGCAACCTGTTCGCCCGCAACCTCGAGATCCCCGTCAACGACATCCCCGCCGCGGCCGCGCTCGCGTTCACCGGGGTCGACCGACCGGTCGACGTGCTGCGGGCGCGCGTGCGCCGCCCCGACGGCGCCACCGAGAACGAGGTCTCGCTCGTCATGAGCGGCATCGGGTTCGACGCCGCCATGATCGCCAACACCGACCCCGACCTCAAGAAGCGCGTCGGCTGGCTCGCGTACGTCGACGCCGGCATCCGCGCCATCCCGAACTCGGCGCCGTTCCGGATCGCTCACCGCATGGACAGCGGCCGCACCCACCGCTCGCGCGTCGCGAGCGTGCTGATCGCGAACCTCGGCTATCTCCCCGGCAACATCGAGCTCATCCCCGAGGCGTCCATCGACGACGGCCGGCTCGACGTCGTGCGCCTGCAGCCCCGCAACTTCTGGGGCTGGCTGATGGTGTGGCGCAAGGTCGCGTGGGAGAACCGCGTGCTGCGCAAGAGCGCGCTCGGCCGCCAGCTCATCGACCTCACGGGCGGCAACAAGCGGCGCGAGGTGGTCTACGCCAGCGGGCGGGTCATCGACATCGTGATCGACGGCGGCCCGCAGGAGTTCGAGATCGACGGCGAGGAACGCGGCCAGATCACTGCTGCGCGCTTCACGATCGACCCGGAGGCGCTCGTGGTCCGCGTCGCCGAGCCGCCCAAGCCGAAGATCGCCGACGAGCCCGTTGCGGGCGAGCCGAAGGAGACGGTCGAAGAGGGCGACGACGAGGGCGACGACGTCGGGGAGACCGAGGAGATCGAGCCGCCCGCGGAGATCCAGGAGCTCGAGGAGGCCGAGGAGGCCGAGGCGACCGAGCAGAGCGAGCAGGCCGACAAGTAGGGCCGCTCAGTCCTCCTCGGGCTCGCCGCTCAGGATGCCGCGCAGCCAGTCGCGCGCCTCGATGAAGATGTCGTCCTCGTATTTCGAGTGGTACTGCGCCTCGCGTCGGTCGGCGCGCGGGTACGACCCGAGGAAGATGACCTTCGGGCTGAACCGCCGCAGGCCGAGCAGTGCGTCGGCGACGCGCTCGTCCTCCACGTGGCCCTCGAGGTCGACGACGAACCGGTAGCGACCCATCTCGTCGCCGATCGGGCGCGACTGCAGCAGCGACAGGTTCACGCCGCGTGTCGAGAACTGCTCGAGCATCGCCAGCAGCGAGCCGGGCTCGTCATCGGGCAGTTCGACGATGAGGCTCGTCTTGTCGGCGCCCGTGCGCTCCGGGACGCGCCTTGAGCGGCTCACGAGCACGAAGCGCGTCATCGCGTTGGGGTTGTCGCCGATCGACTCGGCGAGCACGTCGACGTCGAGGTGGTCGACGATGCCGGGCGGGGCGACCGCGGCATCCGCCAGGCCGTTCTCGAACAGGGATGCCGCGGCCTGCACGTTGCTCGTCGCAGGGATGTGGCCGTGCTCGGGCAGGTTGCGCTCGAGCCAGCCGCGCGACTGCGCGTAGGCCACGGGGTGGGCGTTGACGACGCGGACGTCGCCGAGCCCGGTGCCCGGACGCGCGACGAGCACGAAGTTCACCGGAACGAGGTACTCGCCCACGATCCGCAGGCCCGGCACGGTCGCGAGCGCGTCCTGCGTGGCGGACACGCCGCCGTCGACCGAGTTCTCGATCGCGATCATCGCCGCCGTCGAGCGACCGTCGACCACGTCGGCGAGCGCCTCCCCCACGTTGTTGACGCTCCGCCAGTGCCGGCCGGCGGCCTCGGGCACCTGCTTCAGCGCCGCCTCGGTGAACGTGCCGGCGGGCCCGAGGTACGAGTACGTCTCGTCGGGTCGTGGCGCTGCGGCATCCGTCATGCGCCCAGCCTAGAGCGCGGCCCGCGGCCCGCCGGCCCGCAGATCCCGGCGGACAGGTGCAGAATTCAGGAAGTGCGTGTGCAGAATTCAGGGAGGTCGCGACGCGCGATCGCCGCGTGGCGGGCGAATCGCCGTCCCGACCGGCCGGGCGGGCGCGACCGCTCCTGAATTCTGCACCTGTACTTCCTGAATTCTGTTCGGCGGGTCGGGGGTGGCGATGAGTGCGATGACGGATGCCGCGGCCCGGCGCCGCACGGTGCCGACCGACGCCGAGCGCCTCGCCGCGCTCGTGCGCATGAAACGGCTCGCGACCTCGCTGCTGCTCGTCGCCGCGGTCGTGTTCGCGGTCGCGTTCGCCCTGCAGGAGTCGGTGCCGTGGATGGGCTTCGTGCGAGCGGCCGCCGAGGGCGCGATGGTCGGGGCGCTCGCGGACTGGTTCGCGGTCACCGCGATCTTCCGCCACCCGCTCGGGCTGCGGATCCCGCACACCGCGATCATCCCCAACCGCAAGGACGAGATCGGTGCGGCGCTCGGCGCGTTCGTGCAGGACGAGTTCCTGCGCGACGAGGTCGTTCGCGACAAGCTGCGACGCATGGGCCTCGCGCGGCGCGCGGGCGAGTGGCTCCGGGAGACCGGGAACGCCGAACGGGTCGTCGCCGAGGCATCCGTCGCCGGACGCGGCGTGCTCACGCTGCTCGAGGACGACGACGTCGCCGACGTGATCGAGCAGCTCGCCCGCCGGCACCTGCTCGAGCCCGAGTGGGGCCCCGCCATCGGGCGGGTCGGCGCGCGGCTCGTCGAGGCCGACCAGCAGCGCGCGGCGGTCGACGCCGTCTTCGAGCGGGCCGAGTCGTGGCTCGCCGAGCATCCGGAGGCGTTCGGGTCGATGGTGTCCGAGCGGCTGCCGCGCTGGCTGCCCGGGTTCGTGGGCCGCGTGGTCGACGACCGCGCCCACCGCGAGGTCGTCGCGTTCGTGGCCGCCGTGCGGGAGGACCCGCGGCATCCGCTTTGCCTCGCCATCGACCGCTGGCTCGCCGAGCTCGCCGACGACCTGCAGCACGACCCGGACATGATCGCGCGCGTCGAGCGGCTGAAGCACGACCTCGCCGACAGCCCGCGCCTGGCCGAGTTCGCCGGCGAGGCGTGGGCGTCGATCAAGGAGACCCTGACGGCCGCGCTCGACGACCCCGGCAGCGACCTGCGGCAGCGCGCGCGGCGGGCGCTCACCGAGCTCGGCGGGCGGCTCGCGACCGACGCGCAGCTCGCGGCGAAGGTCGACGCGTGGGTGACGGATGCCGCGACCTACGTCGTGGGGCGCAGCCGGCACGAGATCGCGGGGCTCATCACCGAGACCGTCGAGCGATGGGACCCGACCGAGACCACCGAGAAGCTCGAGCTGCAGGTGGGCCGCGACCTGCAGGTGATCCGCATCAACGGCACGGTCGTCGGGGCCCTCGCGGGCCTGACGATCCACGCGATCGCGACGACGATCCAGTCCCTCGCCTGAGGGGTGATGAGCAGAATTCAGGAGCGAGCGCGCCCGCGACGCCTCCGCGCGCGCGAATCGCCGGCCTGATCGGCGCGCGCCCGCTTGACGTTCCTGAATTGCGCAAGCTCTGGATGCGGGAGCGCGCGAGGGGCAGGATGGGGGCATGCACGAGCGAGCAGGAACTCCGGCGACCGAATCCGACCTGATCGACGTGGAGGCCCTGCTCAGGGCGTACTACGACCTGCATCCGGATGTCTCGAGACCCGAGCAGCGCGTGGTGTTCGGCACCTCGGGCCACCGCGGGTCGAGCCTGAACACGGCGTTCAACGAGGACCACATCCTCGCCATCACGCAGGCCGTCGTTGACTACCGCAACAGCCAGGGCATCACCGGCCCGCTGTTCATCGGCGCCGACACGCACGCCCTCAGCGGTCCCGCGCAGACGACCGCGCTCGACGTCCTCGTCGCGAACGGCGTGCGCGTGCTGGCCGACCAGTACGACGACTACGTGCCGACGCCGGCGCTCAGCCACGCTATCCTGAAGTGGAACAACGACCCCGCGAAGCGCGCCGAGGGCGAGGCCGACGGCATCGTCATCACCCCGAGCCACAACCCGCCGCAGGACGGCGGCATCAAGTACAACCCGCCGCACGGCGGCCCGGCGGACTCAGACGCGACGAGCTGGATCGCGAACCGCGCGAACGAGCTCATCGCCGGTGGACTGCACGAGGTCAACCAGGCCGAGCCCTCCGCGGTCGAGACCTACGACTTCCGCGGGGAGTACGTGGAGGACCTGCAGGACATCATCGACTTCGACGCCATCAGGTCGAGCGGCATCCGGATCGGCGCCGACCCGCTCGGCGGCGCGTCGGTCGGGTACTGGGGCGCCATCCGCGACCGCTACGGCATCGACCTCACCGTCGTCAACGAGAAGGTCGACACGCGCTGGTCGTTCATGACGCTCGACTGGGACGGCAAGATCCGCATGGACCCGTCGAGCCCCAACGCGATGGCGTCGGTGCTCGCGAACCGCGAGGGCTTCGACATCCTGACCGGCAACGACGCCGACGCCGACCGCCACGGCATCGTCACGCCCGACGGCGGGTTGATGAACCCCAACCACTACCTCGCCGTCGCGATCGAGTACCTCTACACCCACCGTCCCGACTGGCCCGCGGATGCCGCGATCGGCAAGACCCTCGTCTCGAGCTCGATGATCGACCGCGTCGCGGAATCGCTCGGTCGGCGGCTCGTTGAGGTGCCGGTCGGGTTCAAGTGGTTCGTGCCGGGCCTCATCGACGGGTCGGTCGGGTTCGGCGGCGAGGAGAGCGCCGGCGCATCGTTCCTCCGCAAGGACGGCACGGTGTGGACCACCGACAAGGACGGCATCCTGCTGTGCCTGCTCGCGTCCGAGATCCGCGCGGTCACCGGGAAGAGCCCGTCGCAGCTGTACGCCGAGCTCGTCGAGCGCTTCGGCGACCCGGCGTACGAGCGAACGGATGCCGCGGCATCCGCTGCCCAGAAGTCGGCCCTCGGCAGGCTCGACGGCGACGCCATCACGGCCACGGACCTCGCAGGCGAGCCCATCGTCGCGAAGCTCTCGTCCGCGCCGGGCAACGGCGCGGCGGTCGGCGGCGTCAAGGTCGCCACGGAGCACGCGTGGTTCGCGGCCCGGCCGAGCGGCACGGAGGACGTCTACAAGATCTACGCGGAGTCGTTCAAGGGGCCGGAGCATCTCGCGGAGGTGCAGGCGGAGGCGAAGCGGATCGTCGACGCGGCGCTGCAGTCCGCCGGCTGACCGCAGGCCGGCGCCCGTCCCTCGCCGAGTGATGCAGGTCGCGCCGAGTGATGCCGTTGGAGCGGTATCCCTCGGCGCGACCTGTATCACGCGAGGGCCCGCACGAGGGGTGCGGCGGGCAGCGGCGGGCGGCGGGCGGCGGCCGCGGGCCGCGGGCGGCGGCCGCGGGCCGCGGGCGGCGGGCGGCGGCCGCGGGCAGCGGACAGCGGGCCGCGGGCAGGGCGGCGCGGGTCAGGCGGCCGACTCGGCGCTCTCGACGAGCGACGCGTACGCGATCTCGGGACCCGGGCGCGCGGCCTGCAGCGACGCGGCCGCATCGAGCCGGGCCCGCGCGCCGGCGTCGAGGTCGAGCACGCGGTCGAGGGCGGCAGCCAGCTCGTCGACGGTCGCCGCGTTCGGGTCGAGCGCGACCCCGAACCCGGCGCGCTCGATCGACGCGGCGCCGGCGAACTGGTCGGTCGAGAACGGCAGCACCACGAGCGGCACGCCCGCGCCGATCGCCTCGGTGACCGAGTTGTTCCCGCCGTGCGTCACCGCGGCCGCCGCGGCGTCGAGCAGCCGCACCTGCGGGAGGTACGGGCGCACGAGCCAGTCGCCGGGGAGGTCGCCGAGCTCCGCGGCATCCGTCGAGCCGGTGGCGACCGCGGCGCGCAGGCCGCGGACGCGCAGCGCGTCGACGACGCGGCGCAGCACGTCGCCTCGCACCGAGAGGAAGCTGCCGAAGCTGAGGTAGACGAACCGCCCTGCACCCGCCGACCAGCGCTCGATGTCGTCGTCGACGCGCTCGACCCGGCGCGCCGAGCCGAGGAAGCGGTGGGGCGGCAGCAGCGCCCGGCGGTCGCCGTCGGCGAGCTCAGCCGGGAAGTTGTAGAGCACGAGCGGCCCGTGCTCGGCGAACGCGTCGGCCGTGGGCGGATGCGACGGGGCGAGCTCGCGCGCGGCGCGGTTCCACTCGGCGGTGAAGCGCGTCGACACGCGCTCGCACAGCTCGCGCAGGCCGGCCAGCGCCGTCGGGTCGGGCCGGAACGCCGACGGCCACATGGGCGGGAACCCGTACACCTCGTCGCCGACGGGCAGCGCCGTCGGATGGCCGAGCACCACGTCGCCGTGGGGGATGCCGGCGGTCTGCAGTCCGAGGCGTGCGCTGAAGGCCAGGTGGTCGACGACGACCTGCTCGGGTGCGACGTCGTCGACGATGCGCTGCGTCGCCCGAGCCGCCTCGACCGGGCGCCACATGAGGTCGGTGAGCCGCTCGGCGGCCTGGTACGCGAGCGTGGGGACCGCGCCCTCGCGCGTGGCGGCGAAGAACCCGCGCAGCGACTCCCCCTCGTCGACGGGCTGCCGGTCGGCGGCGATGACACCCGGATTGCTGCCGCGGCCGAGCCGCAGGTCGACCCGCTCGAGGCCGAACTCCTCGACGATGCCCGCGGTCGCCGGTCCCGTCGCGACGACGACCCGCTCGCCGCGGTCGCGCCACGCTGTGGCGAGCGTGGCGAGCGGGAGCAGGTGCGACGCGTAGTCGGGGCTGATCACGAGCAGCGTCATGCGACCGCCTCCGCGCGCTGGAGGAGCTCTGCCTCGGCGCGCGCGACACCGTCGTAGACGCCGGCGAGGGCGTGCGACATCCGCCCGATCGTGAAGTGGTCGTGGACCATCGCGCGCGACCGGTCGGCGCGCGCCTCGTCGCCCGCCGCGGCCTCGCTCGCTGCGACATCGAGCGCCGTTCCGAGCGCGGACTCGAGGCGCGCTCGGTCCCACGTCGCCGTGAGGATGCCGGTGACGCCGTCATCGATGTACGTGGCCGGGCCGCCGCCGTCGGGAGCGACGACGAAGAGCCCGGTGGCCATCGCCTCGAGAATCGCGAGGCCGAACTCCTCCTTCATGCTCGCGCAGGCATACACGCCGCCGGGAGCGGCGAGGCCGGGCAGTCCGAGCCTCGCGGCGGCCATCCAGCGGGCCGTGACTCCGTTCGGGCGGTGGCCGGCGAGGAGCAGGCCGGCTCGGGCGCGGGCGGTCTCGGGCACGACGGCGTCGATGCGGTCGAGCTGCTCGCGCTCGTCGATCGACGGGTGGCGCAGGTCGCCGCCGACCACGAGCAGGTTCGCCCGCTCGGCGAGCGGTCCCGCGGCCCACGCCTCGACGAGGGCGGCCATGCCCTTGACGCGGTGCAGTCTGCCGGCGGTCACGATGAGCGGGAGTCCCCGCCGCTCGGACGCGAGCGCGCCGACGAGCTCGCGGAGGTCGGCGATCGCGGGGGCGGGCCCGGATCCGTGCGCGTGCGCGGACGCCTCGTCGACGGCGGCGTCGATCGTGGCGAGGTCGACGCCCTCGGGCACGATCGTGTGCCGCTCGGCGTGCGCTGCGAGATCGACGCCGACGAGACGCCGCAGGTCCTCCTCGAGTCGCGGTCGCGGGAAGACGACGGTGTGCGCGGCGTTCGCCGCGAGTCGCTGCACCAGTCGGGCACGGAACCAGAAGTGCTCGACGAGGTCGGCCCGCCCGAAGCCCTCGCGGGTGAGGCGACCGGAGCGGTCGAGCGACTCGATCACGGCGTGCGGGTCGGGTGCGAGCGAGAACACTGCGGGGATGCCGAGCTCGCGCGCGACGTCGGACGCGGCGAGGCTGCCGACGTCTGCCATGCGCAGGTGCAGCACGTCGACGCCGCCAGCGGCGCGCAGCACGCGGCGGATGGCGCGGCGCGCGACCACCCGCAGCGGCCAGGCCGCCGCGGACGGCATCGGGCCTCGGAGCAGCGGGATGCGCCCGTAGACGTGGCCGGCGCCCGAGGTGCGGAGGGACTCGAGGTCGGCCATCGCCTGCCGGACCGAACCGCGCGAGAGCGTGAGCACGCGACGGACGCCGGAGCCGGGATCGGCGACGAGCGCGTCGCCGAGCCGCACGAGCAGGGTCGCGATGCCGCCGTTGTCGCCCGAGCCGGCCGCGCTCAGCCCCGGGTCGATGTCGGCATGCAGGAACAGCTGCGCGACCGTGAGGCCCTCCCGGACCTCCTTCGGCCCGGCGGCGACCGCGTCGAGGTCCACGAGCGCGAGGCGGGCGACGTCGCCGAGCATCCCGTCCTCCGCCGTCAGGCGGTCGAGCACGGCGAGCAGGTCGTCGTCGGCGCGACGGTCGCCGAGCGCCGAGACCGCGGCGACGCGGACCGGATCGGGCTCCGCGGCATCCGTCGCCACCCGGACGAGCGCGGGCGCAGCGAGCGGGTCGCGCACGAGGCCGAGCGTCTCGACGAGTCGCGCTCGCGCCTCAGGCTCGTCGACGCCGAGCAGCGCGCCCTCGACGCCCACCACGAGGGCGTCGGCGTTCGCGTCGGACCACTGCTCGAGCGTGCGCTGCGCGAGCATGCCCGTGAACCCGCCGTCGACCACGGCGCGGAGCAGGGCGCCCATCGCGTCCGGACGCGGCAGGCCGGACGCGAGCGCCCACGCCGCGTGCTCGCGGAGGAAGGCCCGGTCGTCGGAGAGCAACCGGACCAGGAGACGGGCCGCCTCGGGGTCGAACACCCCTGCGAGCGCGTGCGTCGCGGCGATCGCGGTGAGCTCGTCGTCGCCCTGGAAGGCCTGCGCCAGGACGCGGACGGTGCGCAGCCCCGGATCGCGACCCGCCTCGAAGGCGAGGTCGTCGGCGAGGCGCATCGCGTCGACGATCGTCGGCGCGCCCGTCACGGCGTCGAGCGCGGTCTGTACCCCCACGGTGCCTCCCCTCGTTCGGCACGTGCGGCGCCGGGCGCCGCGGACGTGTCGTCCGTCCTGGGCGCCAGTGTCGCCCCCGCCGGATCATATTGTCGAGAGGTTGACGTTCGCCCCGGCTTGCTGGGAATCCGGTGGGGATCGCGGCGTCCGCTCGTTCGGGTCACCGCACCTGCGTAGGCGCTCAGCCGGCGAGCAGCGGGCGGCGCGGGCCGCTCGTGGGGCGGCGGTTGCCGATGCGGTCGGCGCGGTGCCGGGGGTGCCGGGAGTGCTCGTCGGAGGCCCGGACGACGAACGATGCGCGGGCGACCTCGGGGCCGCGTGCCGCCGTCGCGTCGGGCGCGCTGCGGTGCGACGTGGCGTCGCGATCGGCGGCGACCTCCGCGAGCAGGCGCTCCTCGACGAGCAGGCGGTGCTCCACGAGCGCGGTCTCGAGCGACTCCGAGCGGAGGCCCGCCTGCTCGGCGAGCTCGGCGGCGGGCCGTCGCTCCGCCTCCGTGTTGGCGCCGGGGAGCGCGAGGTCGAAGCGGGCGGCCGCATCGGGATCGGGCGCGCGGAAGGTGGAACGGCGGAACGCGGGGAGGAGGGGCTTACGGGGCACGATGGTCGGGGGGTTTCCGTGTCGGCATAAAGGGGGACACGGGAATCACATCATGCGGGCGTGTGAGGATGCCTCGCGGGCGCTGGGAACTCGATGAACGCTCAGGGGTAGACGGGCGCGGCCGGCAGGCCGAAGAACTCCTCGAGCGTCGTGATGCCCCGAGTGCGCATCTCCGCCGCGAGCTCGGTGCCCACGTACCGGAAGTGCCACGGCTCGAACTGGTAGCCCGTGACCGCCTGCTTGTCGGGCGGATACCGCATGATGAAGCCGAAGCGATGGGCGTTGTCGCGCAGCCACTGCCCCTCGGGCGTGTCCGCGAGGCAGACGTCGAGCGCGCACACACCGGACTCAGGCCCGATGTCGATGGCCAGGCCCGTCTGGTGCTCGCTGAACCCCGGTCGCGCGGTGAGCTCGTCGTCGCCGACGTAGATGTTCTGCTGGGCGCCGAACGACCGGTAGGCGCTGTTCGACGCGAGCGCGAGTCCGGCCTCCTGCGACGCGGCCCCGAACATCGCGACGACGGCGTCGGCGGCCTCCTGCCGCAGCAGCGGCTCCCAGGTGTGGGCGACGGGAACCGGCACGAGGTCGGCGGGCTCGTACTCGGCCGGCTGCAGCGGGCGCAGCTTGTCGACGACCACCCAGATGCTCGCGGGGTCGTCGATGGAGCGCGCGGCCATGTCGAACGCGGGCACGACGGGCTCGGGCGTCGGCGTGACCTCGGGCGAGGGGCGATGCGCGGTCGGCTCGGGCGTGGCGGCGACGGATGCCACGGGCGCGCCGTCGCCGGTCGCCTCGGCGCCTCCCGAGCCGGCTCCCGTCGCGAAGAGCGCGATGAAGGACCCCGCGATGAGGATGACGCTCAGGACCGATGCGACGACGAGCCGTCGACGCTGGACCTCCGGGCTCGGTTCGTTCCGTTCGGCCATCAGTCGGCCAGGCGCCAGTAGTACACCGCGGCCCCGGGGTGCTCCTCGGTGATCGCGACGTCGACATCGCGGTAGTCGCTGTCGAGCGTGTGACCCGCGAAGTAGACCTTCACCCCGTCGTCGCCGCGCTCGATGCGCGTGACGATGCCGGTGTGGTCGCGGTCGCCCGAGACGTCCCAGTCGAACTGGACGATGTCGCCGAGCTGCACCTCGTCCCTCCGGCTGTCGTCGAGCGGCGTCGCGAGGTCCGGCCGGGTCATGAGCCAGTCGCGCATCGCCGTGGAGCTGCGCCACGTGGGGCTCGACGCGTACGGGTCTCCGCCGTGGTACCAGTCGTCGTTCTGCTCCCAGCCGCGCACGGCGAGCGCCTGGCTGGTGAAGTTCACGCAGTCGTTGCCCTCGAGCACGCCCCACTCCTCGTCGTTGTAGTCCGACCAGTATGCGAGGACGTAGTCGAGTTGCGCCAACACGGCGGGATCCGTGGCCTCGTCGGTGACGTAGGCGGGCTCCTCCGGTGCCTCCGTCTCGGCGACGTCGGCGGTGCGCGGCACCGATGCCGCGGCGTCCGGCGAGGTCGCCTGCGGCGGCAGCGGCGGGATGCCCGCGCAGCCGGTGGCGCAGAGGGCGAGCCCGGCGGCGAGCCCGGCGACGAGGAGGGATCGGATCACGCGGGCCACGCTAACCGCGCCGGCTCCGAGGACGCCGGGAGCAGCATCCGCTGAGCCTGAGTGCTCGGCGGGTGAAGGGGGATGCCCGCGTCAGACGGCGGCGTTGCGTCGCAGGAAGACGAGCCGGAGCCCAGCGATCGCGAGGGGAACCAGCAGGATGATCGCCACGGCGTTGACGGCTGCGAATCCGCCGAGACCGAGCACGAGCCCCGAGAACGCAGCGGATGTCGCGGCCGCGACGTTCATCGCGGCATCCGTCGCCCCTTGCAGCGGCACACGCAGCCGCTCATCGACCGCGGTCGTGAGCAGGGTCGAACCGCCGATGAGGCCGGCCGACCAGCCGAGGCCGAGCAGGCCGAGGGCGAGCGGAACGAGCAGCACGTCGTTCGGCGCCAGGATGCCGATGGTCGTCGCCGCGACGAAGAGGGCCGCACCGATCGCGATGACCCGCTCCGAGCCGATGCGGTCGGCGAGCCATCCCATGATCGGGCTCGCCCCGTACATGCCGAGGATGTGGATGCTGATCACGATGCCCACGACCGAGAGCGACAACCCCTGCCCGACGATGTGCACCGGCGTCATGACCATGACGACGACCATGACCGTGTGCGAGCAGACGATCGCGAGGATCGCGACGAGGGCGGTGGGGTTGCGGACGGCGGCGCTGAACGCCCGCCACGCGCCGATGCGCTCGGCGACCGGGGGCGCCACCGGAACCGCGCCGGTGGCGGTCGCAACGCGCTCGGGCGCGAGACCGCCCGCCGCGGCGTCGGCGTCGGCGGTCGGGCCGGCATCGGGGCCCCCCGCGGGCTCGGCGGCGCCCTCCGGTTCGGGTCCCGAGCCGTCCGTGGCGAGGTAACCGGCCTTCGGGGTGCGCAGCAGGGTGGCGACGAGGATCGAGGAGAGGGCGAACGCCACACCCGAGAAGACGAACGGCCCCACGAGGGGAGGCAGGCCGAGTGAGCGGCCGAGATCGTCGCCCACCTGTGAGAGCAGTGGGCCGGCCACGGACCCGATCGTCGTCGCCCACAGCACGAGGGACATCGAGCGAGCCGCGAAGCCCGGTGCGGCGATCTCCGTCGCCGCGAACCGCGCCTGGAGTCCGGCGGCCGCCCCGGCACCGAACGCGGCGAGTCCGATGAAGACGAGCACCGGCCATCCGCCCGTCGCCGCGGCGATCACGAGCACGGCGCCGAGGAAGGCGCACGCGTAGCCGGTCGCGAGCGCGACGTGCCGCCCGGCGCGTACCGCGAGACGCGCGAGCGGCACGGCGGCGATGGCCGCGCCGAGCACGCTCGACGACATTGCGAGGCCGCCCAACGCGGTCACGTCGGTGAGGTCGGCGACGAGGATCGCGGCGAGTGCGAGTCCGGATGCGACGCCGACGCCGGCGAGGAGCTGGTTGACGATGAGCACGGCGAGCGACAGCCCGCGTCGCGACATCCGTTCACTCGCCTGCCGGCGCATGCGGCCAACTGTACTCGCGTGCGGGCGGGAGCGTCGCGGACGAGGCCCGGGGTCCCGGCCCGCTCGGCCGGTCACGTCTCGATAACGAACGGAATCGGTGAGAGCGCTCTCTTGACAACCCGCATTCGATGTCCCTAACATCGTGAATCGCATCGTGAGAGCGCTCTCACCATTTCGGCGAGGCGCGACCCACGAGCCCCCACCAACCACGCACACAAGGGAGTGACCGTGATGCTTTCACGACGCACCAAGGCGTTCGCGGCCGTCGCCGGCGCCGCTTCGTTCGCCCTCATCGCCACCGGCTGCGCCGCGGGCGACGACACCGCCTCAGCCGGAGACGGCGGCGAGGTCGAGCTGACCATCTCCACGTTCAACGACTTCGGCTACACCGATGAACTCCTCCAGGAGTACATGGACGAGAACCCGAACGTCACGATCGTCCACAACAAGGCCGCGACCTCCAACGACGCGCGCGCCAACTACTTCCAGAAGCTCGGCAAGACCGGCCTGGCCGACGTCGAGGCGATCGAGGTCGACTGGCTCCCCGAGGTCATGCAGTACTCCGACCTGCTCGCCGAGGTCGACGTGACCGACCGCTGGCTCGACTGGAAGGTCGACGCCGCGACCGACGCCGACGGCCGCCTCATCGGCTACGGCACCGACATCGGCCCCGAGGGCGTCTGCTACCGGTCCGACCTGTTCGCCGAGGCCGGCCTGCCCACCGACCGCGAGGAGGTCGCCGCGCTGCTCGAGGGCGACTGGGACAAGTACTTCGAGGTCGGCGCGCAGTACACCGAGGCGACCGGCAAGGCCTGGTTCGACTCGGCCGGCGGCACCTACCAGGGCATGATCAACCAGGTCGAGGCGGCCTACGAGGACCCCGAGTCGGGTGAGATCATCGCTGCAGAGAACGGCGAGGTCGAGGACCTCTACAACCAGGTGCTCGACGCCAGCGCGACGCAGTCGGCCCACCTCGGCCAGTGGAGCGACGACTGGTTCGCCGGCCTCTCCAACGGCGCCTACGCCACGATGCTCTGCCCGGGCTGGATGCTCGGCGTGATCTCGGGCAACGCGCCCGACGTCGAGGGCTGGGACATCGCCAACGTGTTCCCGAACGGCGGCGGCAACTGGGGCGGCTCGTACCTGACCGTCCCCGCCAACGGCGAGAACGTCGAAGAGGCCCAGAAGCTGGCCGACTGGCTGACCGCTCCCGAGCAGCAGATCAAGGCGTTCGAGAACGCCGGCACCTTCCCGAGCCAGACCGAGGCCTACTCCGACACGGCGCTGACGGAGTTCACCAACGAGTACTTCAACGACGCGCCCGTCGGCCAGATCCTCACGGACCGCGCCAACGCCGTCACCGTCGCCCCGTTCAAGGGCGAGTACTACTTCCAGATCAACGACGCGATGCAGCAGGCGCTGACCCGCGTCGAGGACGGCACGCAGGACAAGCAGACCTCGTGGGACCAGTGGGTCGCCGAGGTGACCGCGATCGGCTGACCCCGCAGCTGAGCGCACCGCTCGGCGGGTCGGGTCCCACCCGACCCGCCGGGCACCACCCCGCAGCTCAAGGAACGTAAGGAACCACCGTGACCTCGACCGCAACGGCCCCGCCGACTCCCGCGGACTCCGCGCCCGCGGAATCCACGGCACGCCCGCCCCGCGAGCCGCGACGCATCGCCTTCGGGCATCGCCTCAGCCGGTGGGACCTCAAGCTCTCGCCGTACCTCTACATCTCCCCCTTCTTCATCCTCTTCGCCGTCACCGGCCTGTTCCCGATCGCCTTCACCGCGGTGATCTCGTTCATGGACTGGGACCTCGTGCGCAACTCGGGCGAATTCATCGGCTTCGACCAGTACGCCTACGTGCTCGGCCAGCCGAAGTTCTGGATCGCGCTGCGCAACACGTTCAGCATCTTCCTGCTCTCGAGCGTCCCGCAGCTGCTCCTGGCGATCTTCATCGCCGCCATGCTCGACCAGAACATCCGCGCGAAGACCTTCTGGCGGATGGGCGTGCTCCTGCCCTACGTCATGGCCCCCGTCGCCGTCGCGCTCATCTTCAGCAACATGTTCGGCGACCAGTACGGCCTCGTGAACAGCATCCTCGCCGACCTCGGCGTGCCCCCCGTGCCGTGGCACAGCGACGCCTTCGCGAGCCACATCGCGATCGCCACCATGGTGAACTTCCGCTGGACCGGTTACAACACGCTGATCCTGCTCGCCGCGATGCAGGCCATCCCCCGCGACTACTACGAGGCGGCCTCGATCGACGGCGCGGGCCGGTTCCGCCAGTTCGCGTCGATCACGCTGCCCAGCCTGCGTCCCACGCTCATCTTCGTCATCATCACGTCGACGATCGGCGGCCTGCAGATCTTCGACGAGCCGCGCATGTACGACCAGTTCGGCGTCGGCGGCGCCAACTCGCAGTGGCTCACCATCACCCTCTACCTGTACGACATCGGCTGGGGACAGTGGAACTTCGGTCGCGCCGCCGCGCTCGCCTGGATCCTGTTCCTCATCATCCTCGCGATCGGCGTGGTCAACCTCCTGGTGACCCGCCGGCTCGTCCGCGACGAAGGCACGCGATCGGACCTCTCGGGCCGTGAGCGTCGAGCAGCGGCCCGAGCCGCGCGCAAGCGGATCAGCGCCGATCGCGAGGCGAGCGGCACCGCCGCCGACACGACCACGGAGGCACTCCGATGAGCACCCCGACCCCGACCCACGTCACGCCCGCTCCCGACGAGCACCCCTCGGTCACGTCGGCCATCACCGCGGCGCCCGACCGACGCGGCCGGCGCCCACGCCCCATCCGGGGCTCGCGTCCCGGCTGGTTCGTGTACGCCTCGCTCGGCGTCGTCCTCGCCGCGGCCGCCTTCCCGTTCTACTGGTCGTTCCTCATCGGATCCGGCGACTCCTCGACCATCCGCGACCCGGACATGTCCTGGATCCCGGGCGGCAACTTCCTCGCCAACGCGCTCGCGGTCGTGAACGATCCGGCGGTGAACTTCTGGCGGGCGCTGTGGAACTCGATCTACAGCTCGGCGCTCATCGCGGCATCCGTCGTCTTCTTCTCGACGCTGGCGGGCTGGGCGTTCGCCAAGCTCCGCTTCCGCGGGTCCAGATGGCTGCTCGTGTTCGTCGTCGCGACGATGGCCGTGCCCATGCAGCTCGGCGTCGTGCCGCTGTACATCCTGTTCTCCGACCTCGGCTGGACGGGCAACATCGGCGCGATCATCATCCCGGCGCTCACCAGCGCGTTCGGCGTGTTCTGGATGACGCAGTACCTGCAGCAGGCGGTGCCCGACGAGCTGATCGAGGCCGCCCGCGTCGACGGGGCCAGCTCGTTCCGCACCTTCCTCACCGTGGGACTCCCGGCCGCACGTCCCGCGGCGGCGATGCTCGGCCTGTTCACGTTCGTGACGGCCTGGAACAACTTCTTCTGGCCGTTCATCGTGCTCGACCGCAACGACCCGACCCTGCCGGTGGCGCTGTCGCTCCTGCAGTCCAACTACTTCGTCGACTACTCGATCGTCCTCGCAGGCGTCCTGCTGTCGACGATCCCCCTCCTCATCCTGTTCGTGTTCGCGGGCAAGCAGCTCGTGAGCGGCATCATGGCGGGAGCCGTGAAGGGATGACGACCGAACTCCGAGAGGGCACGCGCTCCATGCACGACCAGACCACCGTCCAGCCGTCCGCACCCGTGACGGCGGATGCCGCACCCTCGGTCTCCGCCGAGCCCGCCGCCGTCCGCCGCTTCCCCGACGGGTTCCTGCTGGGCGCCGCCGCGGCGGCCTATCAGATCGAGGGTGCCGCCCACGAGGACGGGCGCACCGACTCCATCTGGGACGCGTTCAGCCGGGTGCCCGGCGCGGTCGTCAACGCCGACAACGGCGACGTCGCCTGCGACCACTACCACCGCTACCGCGACGACGTGGCGCTCATGCGCGAGCTCGGCCTCAACGCGTACCGGTTCTCGACGTCGTGGGCGCGCGTGCGTCCCGACGGCGGTCCGGTCAACCCGAAGGGCGTCGACTTCTACTCGCGCCTCGTCGACGAGCTGCTCGAGGCGGACATCACCCCGTGGCTCACGCTCTACCACTGGGACCTCCCGCAGGCCCTCGAGGAGCAGGGCGGCTGGGCGAACCGCGACACCGCATTCCGGTTCCGCGACTACGCCCTCAGCGTGCACGACGCGCTCGGCGACCGCGTCGACATCTGGACGACGCTCAACGAGCCGTGGTGCTCGTCGTTCCTGAGCTACACCGCCGGCGCGCACGCGCCCGGGCGGCAGGACGTCGCGGCGGGGCTCGCCGCGGCCCACCACCTCATGCTCGGCCACGGCCTCGCCGTGCAGGCGCTGCGTGATCGCGACGCCTCGCTCGAGCTCGGCATCACGCTGAACCTCACGGTCGCCAAGCCGGTCGACCCGGAGAGCCCGGGCGACCTCGACGCCGCCCGCCGCATCGACGGGCAGTTCAACCGGGTGTTCCTCGACCCGATCTTCCGCGGCCACTACGCAGGCGACCTGATGGCGGATGTCGGCCACCTGGGCCTCCGCGACGTGGTGCAGCCGGGCGACCTCGAGATCATCTCGACGCCCATCGACGCGCTCGGCGTGAACTACTACCACGGCGAGTACGTCAGCGACCGCCCGGCCGCCGACCCGATCGAGGGCGAGGCGCCCACCGACCGGCCGACCCGCTCACCGTTCCCCGCCGCCGACGGCGTGCACTTCCACTCGCAGGGCCTGCCCCGCACCGGCATGGGCTGGGAGGTGCAGCCCGACGGGCTGCGCGAACTGCTCGGGCGCGTGCACCGCGAGTACACCGGCCCCGCCGGCGTACGGCTCATCGTCACCGAGAACGGCGCCGCGTACGACGACGAGGTCGCGGCCGACGGCGCCGTGCACGACGTCGAGCGCACGGAGTTCCTGCTGTCGCACCTCTCGTCGATCCTCGACGCGATCGACGAGGGCACGCCGGTGGACGGCTACTTCTACTGGTCGATCCTCGACAACTACGAGTGGGCGTGGGGCTACGACAAGCGGTTCGGCATCGTCCGCGTCGACTACGACACCCAGGAGCGCACCGTCAAGGACAGCGGCCTGGCGTACCAGCGTGTCATCCGCGACCGCGCCCTGCCCGCGGCATCCGCTCGCTGAGCGACCCGACGGACCCCCGGACCCGACGACCCGATGCCACCCGGAAATAGACTGACAGGCATGCAGGGGGTCATCGGGTCCGGGGCGCGTCCGTCGGCGCCGACGCTCGAGATGGTCGCCCGCGAGGCGAACGTCTCGCGCGCGACCGTGAGCCGTGTCGTGAACGGCTCGCCCAAGGTCTCCCCCGAGGTCGTGCGCGTCGTCAACGAGGCCATCGCGAAGCTCAACTACGTGCCCAACCGCGCCGCGCGCTCGCTCGCGAGCCGCACGTCGGGCGCGATCGCGCTCGTCGTTCCCGAGGACACGACCCGCTTCTTCGGCGACCCGTACTTCGCCGCGATCGTGCAGGGCATCACGCGTCGCCTCGACGTGAGCGAGTACCTGCTCAACCTGCTGCTGTCGACCAGCGATCCCACCCGCAAGACCCTGCGGTACCTGCGGTCGGGCGTCGTCGACGGGGCGCTCGTCGTGTCGCACCACGAGGGCGACCACTCGCTGCGCGACGCCGCGCACGAGATGCCGATGGTCTTCGGCGGCCGGCCGCCCAACATCGCCGACGACGACATCTTCGTCGACGTCGACAACGCCGAGGGCGGCATGACGGCGACCGAACGCCTGCTCGCGATCGGCCGTCGCCGCATCGGCACCATCACCGGCCCGCTCGACATGCCCGCGGCCGTCGACCGGCTCGCCGGTTTCCGTCGCGCGATGGCGACGGCCGGCCTGCCCGACGACGCCGTCGAGACCGCCGACTTCTCGGTCTCGGGTGCGGTCGACGCGACCCGCCGCCTGCTCGACCGGGTGCCCGACCTCGACGGGGTCTTCGTCGCGAGCGACCTCATGGCCACGGGCACGCTCGCGGTGCTCCGCGAGCGCGGCCGCCAGGTGCCCGGCGACATCGCCGTCGTCGGGTACGACGACAGCCCCGCCGCGACCTCCTCGGCGATCCCGCTCACGACCGTGCACCAGCCGTCGGAGGAGATGGGCTACCTCATGGCCGACCTCCTCCTGCGCCTCATCGCCGGCGAGGACGTGCCGCACCGCAACATCATGCCGACGCACCTGGTGCGGCGGGCCTCGGCGTAGGGCGTCTGCGGGTCGTCAGGCCTCGAAGCGGATGCCGGCGGCATCCGCGAACCGGCGCCGGATGACCTCGATCGCCTCGGCGTGCTCGTCGACCAGCACGAAACGGCGGCCCAGCGACCTGGCGACCGCGCCCGTCGTGCCCGAGCCCGCGAACGCGTCGAGCACCCAGTCGCCGGGTCGGCTCGACGCCTGCACGATGCGACGCAGCACGCCCTCGGGCTTCTGCGTCGGGTACCCGGTCTTCTCGCGGCCCGTCGGCGACACGATCGTGTGCCACCACACGTCGGTCGGCAGCTTGCCCGCCGCCGCCTTCTCCGGCGTGACCAGCCCCGGCGCCATGTACGGCTCGCGGTCCACCGCGGCCGAGTCGAAGAAGTACCGCTCCGGATCCTTCACGTACACGAGGATCGTGTCGTGCTTCGTCGGCCAGCGCCGCTTCGACTTGCCGCCGTAGTCATATGCCCAGATGAGCTCGTTGAGGAAGCACTCGCGCCCGAACAGCGCGTCGAGCAGCACCTTCGCGTAGTGCGCCTCGCGGTAGTCGAGGTGCAGGTAGAGCGTGCCGTCGTCGGCGAGCAGGCGCCACGCCTCCGCGAGGCGCGGTTCGAGGAACCCCCAGTAGTCGTCGAAGCGGTCGTCGTAGCGCATCAGGTCGCCGCGGATCCGCTCGTACCGCCTGCCCGAGAAGCCCGTGACGGTTCCGGATGGCGCGGTTCCCGCGTCATCCGCCACGCCCTGCCGCACGTGCCGGGTCGACCGGCGCGACTGCGGCCGCCCCGTGTTGAAGGGCGGATCGAGGTAGACGAGCGTGAAGCGCCCGTCGGGGAGGCTCGGCAGCACGTCGAGGTTGTCGGCGTGGATGACGCGGTCGGGCTCGTCGGCGGGCACCGCTCAAGTCTGCCAGCGGCGGGGCCCACCGGCCGAAGGTCCCTCCCGGCGCGGCATCCGTCGTCGTAACCTGACGCGTCTGGACCCGAACGAGCAGGAACGAGGGAACACGATGCGCGCGCTGGTGGTGTACGAGACGATCTGGGGAAACACGGGCGAACTGGCCCGGGCGATCGCCGACGGGCTGCGGTCGAGCGAGGGGGTCGACACCGTCGACGTGGTCGAGGCCGCATCCGCGCCGGGCGCCATCGACCCCGAGGTGGACCTCGTCGTGGTGGGCGGGCCGACGCACGCCTTCTCGATGACCACGGCGAAGACGCGCGAATCCGCCAGGCAGCAGGGTGCGACGGTCATCCCGGCCCGCGGCATCCGCGAATGGCTCGATGCGCTGGCCGCGCCGTCGTCGCCGGTGGCCGTCGCGACGTTCGACACGCGCACCGTGAAGCCGCGCCTGCCGGGGTCGGCGGCGAAGAAGGCGCTGAAGGTGCTGGTGTCGAAGGGATTCCGCCCGGTGGACCATGCCGTCACGTTCGGTGTGCACGGCTACTCGGGCCCGGTCGCCGACGGCGAGCTCACGCGGGCGCACGAGTGGGGCGCGACGCTGATCGACGCGTAGCGCCGTGACGGATGCCGCGGCGTCAGCGCCCGACGTCGAGGCGGATGCGCCCGCGGAACCGTTCCGGATCGTCGTCGTCGGCGTCGGCGGCCGCGTACGAGATGCCCTTGTCACCGTCGCCGGGCACGGGCGCGGGCACGGGCAGGCGGGCCTGACGGTCGACCTCGACCTGCGCCTCGTACTTGCGCGGCGCGAACACCTCGTCGCCGATCATCATGACGGCCGAGCCGCTGGGCTTGCCCCGCCTGGTCTTGTCGGACAGGTCGATCCAGCGCAGGCGCACCGCGATCGCGCCGAACGCGAGCACCGCGCCGGTAATGAGCAGTCCCATCCACCAGTCCACCCGGCGATTGTAGCGGGCTGACGACTGCTCACGTTCAGCTGTTCCCCAGCCCGTCCGCCGAGTTGCACCACGGGCGACGGATGCCGCGGCATCCGTCGAGCAGAATTCAGGAACCCAGGCCGCCGCCACCCCGGTTCGGGCGGGATTCCCCGGCGGTGACGCACCGTGAGCCCTGCCCGTTCCTGAATTCCGCAGACCGGCTCACGGTCACGGCACGCGCTGCAGCCACTCCTCCGTCGCGAACTTCGACGCGACGAGCGACTCGGCCTCGGCGAGCTCGTCGGCCGTGACCGCGCCGGGCGTCGCGCCGTACAGGTCGGCGAACGTCGCCTTGAGCCGCTCGATGACCTCGGCACGCGGCAGGCCCGTCTGCGAGCGGAGCGGGTCGACGCGCTTGGCGGCCGAGGCGATGCCCTTGTCGCTGATCTTCTCGCGCCCGATGCGGAGCACCTCGAGCATCCTGGCGTTGTCGAGGTCGTACGCCATCGTCACATGATGCAGCACGCCGCCCGAGCCGAGGCGCTTCTGCGCGGCACCGCCGATCTTGCCGGCGGGGCTCGCGATGTCGTTGAGGGGCTGGTAGGTCGCCTCGATGCCGAGCGAGCGGAGCCCCTGCAGCACCCAGTCGTCGAGGAACGCGTACGAGTCGGCGAAGCTCATGCCCTGCACGAGCTCGGCGGGCACGTACAGCGAGTAGGTGACGACGTTGCCCTTCTCCATCATCATCGCGCCGCCGCCCGAGATGCGGCGCACGACGTCGAAGCCGTAGCGGGCCGCGCCATCCGGATCGACCTCGTTCCGGACCGACTGGAACGAGCCGATCACGACCGCCGACTCCTCCCACTCCCAGAACCGCAGCGTGGGCTTCCGCCGCCCCTCGCCGACGCGGGTGGCGAGCACCTCGTCGAGCGCGAGGTGCAGGCGCGGCGGCACTGCCGGGTCGTGCACGATCTCCCACTCGTAGTCGGTCCAGGTCGCGGCATCCGTCATCGCACGCCGCACCGCGACGGCCACCGCCTCGGGCGAGAAGCCGAGCATGACCGCGTCGGGACGCAGGCCCTTGGCGATCGCCGCGGCGATCTGCTTGGCGTCGGATGCCGCGGGCAGCCCCTCGAGCGCCGCGTTCAGGTCGCCGAGCGCATCGTCGGGCTCGAGGAAGAAGTCGCCCGCGACGCGCGGGTTGCGGATCGCGCCGTCGACGACGTCGAAGTCGACCACGACGAGCTTGCCGCCGGGCACCTTGTACTCACCGTGCATGGGCTCCAGCCTACGGATGCCGCCTGCACCACCCGCCGTTCACAGGAGATTCGGCGATCTGCGGCACGTCGGTGCCGGATCTGACCGGTGAATCGCCGCTGTTCCTGTGAACCGGCGTTGCGAGGGGCGGGCGGTGGCGGAGGCGGGCGGTGGCGGAGGCGCGGGCGTAGGCTCGGCGCAGGCGCTCCCGCCCGAACGACGACATCGAGACGACGAACGGATGCCGCGATGACCACGCTCTTCCTGGCCCGCCACGGTGAGACCGTCTGGCACGCCGAGCACCGCTACGCCGGCTCGTCCGACGTGGAGCTCACCGACCACGGGCGCGTGCAGGCCGATGAGCTCGGCGAGTGGGCCACGCGCGCGCGGCTGTCGGCGATCGTCGCGTCGCCGATGCTGCGGGCGCGGGTCACGGCGAAGCCGGCGGCGGACGCCACGGGCATCGAGATCCGCCTGGACCCTCGTCTCGTCGAGATCGACTTCGGTTCCGGCGAAGGGCTGACCCCGGCCGAGCTCGACGATCGCATGCCGGCGGAGTGGGCGGCCTTCGAGCGGCATCCGGCCCGCCAGCCCATGCCCGCGGGCGAGTCGGGCGTCGAGGGCATCGCACGGGCCCTGCCGGCCCTGCTCGAGCTCGCGGACGAGTTCCCGCACGGGCGCGTGCTCGTCGTGACGCACGCGACGCTCATGCGGCTCGTGCTGTGCGAGCTGCTCGGCATCGACCCGGACCGGTACCGCGAGCTGTTCCCGGTCGTGGAGAACTGCGCGCCGACGATCCTCCGCTTCGAGGAACTCGGCGGCGGGCGCCGCGCCCGCCTGCTGGGCTTCAACATCCCGCCCCGCGCCTGACGCGGCATCCGTCTCCCGGGCGCGGCGGGCGTCTCACGACGGGGCGATCTCGATACGCGTCGCCTTCGGCGGCGCTACTCGATCCCGCAGGTCAGTCGACGGCGTAGCGCTCGTCGAGCCAGCGGACGAGGTCGGCGCGGACCTCCTCGCGGTTGATCTCGTTGAAGACCTCGTGGCGCGCCTCGTCGTACACGACGAGCGTCGCGTCGACGAGGCCCGCACGACGCACGTAGTCCTTCAGGAGCGCCTTCGCGCTGCGCTCGCCGGCGACCGGGTCGTCGGAGCCGACCATGATGAGCAGCGGCAACTCGCTCGGGATCCGCTTCGAGGGTCGGGTCATGAGCGTGAAGGACTGCGGCCAGCCGAACAGCTGCTGCAGCGTGCGGTTCGTGGTGTACGGGTCGGCCTCCCAGGCCACGGCGACGGCGGGGTCGCGGCTCAGCCACTCCACCTCGGTGCCGCCGGGTCGGGCGAAGCGCTTGTTGAGGTCGCCGATGTTCGTGTAGCCGAGTTGCAGCCAGGCGGTGCCGGTGAGCACGACGCCGTCGTAGCGCTCCGGATGCCGGTTGACGACGTGCTGCGTCATGAACGACCCCCACGAGTGGCCGAGGATCACGAACGGCACGTCGTCGCCCTCGGTCTCGCGGATGATCTCGCCGAACCGCTCGACGCCGGCGATCGCCGCGGCCATGCCGCCCGGGCCGGGCCGGCCCATGCGGTCGAGGTCGCCGCCGTGCTGCTCGAACCCGGTCTGCCCGTGGCCGCGGTGGTCGTCGGCCCACACCGAGTACCCGGCGGCGTTCAGCGCCTCGACGAGTTCGCCGTACCGGCCGATGTGCTCGCCGATGCCGTGCACGAGCTGGATGACCGCGACCGGCTCGGGGACCCGCCACGACTGGTAGTGGATGCGCACGCCGTGGGCGTCGGTGAAGGTCGGCATGCGCTCATCCTGCCATCCGTCCGGGAGATCACGACTCGCGCGTGACCTCGACCGAGACGAAGAGCTCGGACGACGACGGTCCCGCGTAGACGCCTCGCAGCGGGGTCACGTCGTCGTAGTCGCGGCCACGGCCGACGAGCACGTGGGACTCGCCCGCCTCGGCGAGGTTCGTCGGGTCGTACCCGCGCCACGACCCGGCGTACCACTCGACCCAGGCGTGCGACTCGCCGGTGACCGTCACGCCGATCGGCGCCGACGGGTCGGGGTGCAGGTAGCCGGACACGTACCGTGCGGGGATGCCGACCGAGCGCAGCGCGCCGACGGCGAGGTGCGCGATGTCCTGGCAGACGCCCTTGCGCTCGGCCCACGCCTCGCGCGCGGTCGAGTTCACGCCGGTCACGCCCATCACGTACTCGACGGCGTCGCCGACGGCGCGCGCGATCTCGAGCGCCGTCTCGCCGACGGGCATGCCCTCGGCGGCGATCGAGGCGGCGAGGGCCGCCACCTCCTGGGGCGGCTGCGTGGCATCCGTCTGCTGGGTGAACTCGACGAACGGCACGCTCGAGGCACGGATGGCGGCGAGCTCCTCCCACGTCGGCTCGGGGCCGCGCCGCGGCAGCGGCCGCACCTCGACGATGCTCGTCGCGGTCACCGACAGCTCGCGGTGCGGCGTGAGCACCTCGAACGTCGACACTCGCGTGCCCCAGTAGTCGAGGTACGCATGCTGCGTGGCGCCGGGGCGGATGTCGAGCGACGCCTGCAGCACGAACTGCTCGCCGCCCGAGTGGGGCAGCATGCGCGCCTCGTTGTACGACGCGGTCGCGGGTTCGGCGTAGTCGAACCCCGTTCGGTGGACGATGCGGAGCCGGCTCACGAGACCTCCCCGATCCAGACGGGCACGACGCTCGCCGGGAAGTAGCGCTGGCGGATCGCCTCGCTCGCGGATGAGACGGCCTCCTGCACGTGCTCCATGGACCCGGCGAGGTCGGCGAGGAGGTCGGCGATGGGACGGTACTCGAGTTCGGAGCGGATCTGCCCGAGCAGCCGCTGACCCTGGTCGGTCACGCCGACGCGTCCGGCGCGCGGGTCGATCTCGCGCAGCGATTCCTCGGCGCGGATGACGCTGGCGATGATCGACCGCGGGAACAACCGGTCGAGGAGCAGGAACTCGGCCGCCGACTGCGATGACGGCACCCCGCGGTAGCTGCGCAGGTAGGCCTCGTAGCCGCCGCAGCTGCGGAGGATCGTCGTCCAGCTGGGTCCGCTCGCCTCGGTGAGGGACCGGGTGGCGAGCAGGCGCGCGGTCATGTCGGCGCGCTCGATCGAACGTCCGAGGTGGAGGAAGTGCCAGGCCTCGTCGCGGCTCGCGGCCGAGTCGACGACGCCGACGGCGAGCGCGGCGCGGTCGCGGACCCACCTGAAGAACTCATGCGTCTTGTCGGATGCCACCTGCCGCGGCATCCGCGAGTTCGTCTGGTTGAGCGCCTCCCACAGTTCGGTCGAGACGATCTCGCGCGCGCGGCGGGCGTTCTCGCGAGCGGCGGTGATCGAGTGGGCGATCGAGGCCGGATTGAGCGGGTCGACCGCGAGGAGCGCGATGACGTCGTGGCGCGCGAAGGCGACATCGCCGTCCGGCTCACTGCCCATGACCGACAGCAGCGCGCGGCAGGCGGAGTCCTCCTCGATCCAGGGGTCCTCGAGGAGGAGTTGCAGGTGCACGTCGAGGATGCGCGCGGTGCCGTCGCTGCGCTCGATGTAGCGCCCGATCCAGAAGAGCGACTCGGCGATGCGGGAGAGCATCAGCTGACCCCCCTGTCGATCGTGCGGGTCGAGGCGCCGACGGAGTCGGCGTCCCGAGATCCATCGAACGGCCGGGTCTCGCCGCGGCCGCGGCGCGACCTCCTCGACCCCCACGAGCCCTGCTGCTGCTGCTGCTGTTGCTGCTGCTGACGGACGGGCGCGTCCTCGTCCTGCGGCGACGACTCGGGACGGTGCGGGTGGTGCGGGCTCGATGCCGCGGTCGTGCCGACGACCGGGATGGACGCGGTCGCCGGTGCCGCCTGGTCGGCGACGAGCGGGCCGACGCCGGCGCCGGCCGTGCGCGGGCCGGGGACGAGCCCCGTGATCGGCCCGGTCGTGGAGGCGTCGTCGAGCACCCAGGTGTCCTTCGAACCCCCGCCCTGGCTCGAGTTCACGATCAGCTGCCCCTCGGGAAGGGCCACACGCGTGAGCCCCCCGGGCAGCACCCACACGTCGTCGCCGTCGTTGACCGCGAACGGGCGGAGGTCGGCGTGCCGGGGGCGCATGCCGTCCTCGACGAGGGTCGGGATCGTGGACAGCTGCACGACGGGCTGCGCGATCCAGCCGCGCGGGTCCTTGCGCAGGTGTCCCCGGAGTTCGGCGAGGGTCGACTTCGAGGCATCCGGCCCCACGACGAGGCCCTTGCCGCCCGAGCCGTCGACCGGCTTCACGACGAGCTCGCCGAGCCGGTCGAGCACTTCGGCGAGCGCTTCGGGTTCCTCCAGTCGCCACGTCTGCACGTTCGGGAGGACGGGCTCCTCGCCGAGGTAGTAGCGGATGAGGTCGGGCACGTACGTGTAGACGAGCTTGTCGTCGGCGACGCCGTTGCCGACCGCGTTCGCGATGGTCACGTGCCCGAGCCGGGCCGCGAGCATCAGGCCGGGCGCGCCGAGCACGGAGTCGGGGCGGAAGTGCTGCGGGTCGAGGAACTCGTCGTCGACGCGGCGGTAGATCACGTCCACGCGGGTCGGCCCGGCCGTGGTGCGCATCCAGACCCGGCCGCCCGAGCAGAACAGGTCGCGCCCCTCGACGAGCTCGACGCCCATGAGCCGGGCGAGGAGGGTGTGCTCGTAGTACGCGGAGTTGTGGACCCCTGGCGTGAGCACGACGACGGTCGGGTCGTCGACGCCCTCGGGCGCGCTCGCGCGCAGCGCCTGCAGCAGGCGGTTCGGGTAGTCGCCCACCGGTCGCACCCGCATCGAGGTGAACAGCTCCGGCAGGGTCTGCGCCATGACGCGGCGGTTCGAGATCACGTAGGAGACGCCGCTCGGCACGCGCACGTTGTCCTCGAGCACGCGCCAGTCGCCGACCTCGTCGCGGATGACGTCGATCCCCGCGACGTGGATCCGCACGCCGTTGGCGCTCTCGATCCCGGCGGCCTGCCGGTGGTAGTGGGTCGACGAGCTGATGAGCGCCGCCGGGATGACGCCGTCGCGCACCGCCTCCTGCGGGCCGTACACGTCGTTCAGGAAGCGCTCGAGCGCGCGGACCCGCTGTGCGACGCCGGCCTCGACGACGCTCCACTCGGTCGACGAGATCACCCGCGGAACCGCGTCGAGGGGGAACGGTCGCTCCTCGCCGGCGAAGTCGAAGGTGACGCCCTGGGCGAGGTAGGAGCTCGCGAGCGCCTCGGTGCGCCCGCGCAGCTCGTCCTGCGACATGCGGGCGAGCGCGGGGTACAGCTCCCGGTAGGGCTCGCGGACGCTCACCGCGTCGGCGGGGAACATCTCGTCCCACGGCCTGGCCCGGGCTCGCGCGCGCGGCCGCGTGGCCGCGTACCCGTCGAAGATGCTGCCCATGTCCAGAGGGTCGCAGTCGGGGGTTTCGGGGGTGTTTCCGGCGTGGGTCCGGCCCGTGCCATCCATTTTACTTAGCATTGCTAATTTGTTATGCTAATCAATCCATGGGAACGATCGCCGAGCAGAGCACCGCGCTGCGCATGTCGACGCTGCGGCTGGCCCGTCGGCTCCGCGCCGAGCGGGTCGACCCGAGCCTGTCCGACGGGCAGTTCGCGGTCCTGGGCTGGCTCGACAAGCGCGGCCCGCTGACCCTCACCCAGCTCGCCGAGCACGAGCGCGTGTCGTCCCCCTCGATGAACCGCACGGTCAACTGCCTCGAAGAGGTGGGCTACCTCGTGCGGGAGGCCGACGAGGCGGACCGGCGGCGCAGCAACATCCGCCTCACCGATGCCGGCCGCGACATCGTCGCCACGACCCTCAAGCAGCGCGACGCGTGGCTCACCACGCGCCTTCGGGACCTCTCGAAGGAGGACCGCGCCACCCTCGCCCGAGCCGCCGAACTGATGGGAGACCTCGCCACCACGTGAAAGCCATGTTCCGCTCCCTCGCGTCGGTCGACTACCGCATCTGGTTCGTCGGCGCGCTCATCTCCAACATCGGCGCCTGGATGCAGGCCACGGCCCAGAGCTGGGTCGTGCTCACCGAGCTCACCGACAACGACGCGTTCGCGGTCGGCATCACGATGGCGCTGCAGTTCGCGCCGCAGCTGCTGCTCGTGCCCGTCACGGGGCTCATCGCCGACCGGTTCGAGCGGCGCAAGGTGCTCATGTTCACGCAGTCGGCGCTCATGGCGCTCGGCTTCGCGCTCGGCGCACTGCTGATCCTCGGGCGCGCCGAGCTGTGGCACCTCTACGTCTTCGCGGGCCTGCTCGGCATCGTCAACGCCGTCGACATGCCCGCCCGTCAGACGTTCGTCGCCGACCTCGTGTCGTCGTCGAACATGTCGAATGCGGTCGCACTCAACTCGGCGTCGTTCAACGCCGCGCGCATGATCGGCCCCGCGCTCGCGGGCCTGCTCATCGTGCTCGTCGGCTCCGGCTGGGTGTTCGTGATCAACGCGATCTCGTTCGTCGCGGTGCTCGTGGCACTCGCGAAGCTGCGGGGCTCGGCACGGCGACGGATGCCGCGGGCCTCCCGGGAGCGCGGTCAGTTCGTCGCCGGATTCCGCTACGTCGCCGGCCGGCCCGACCTCGTCGTCGTGTTCGTCATCGTCTTCCTCGTGGGCGCGTTCGGCATGAACTTCCCGATCTTCGCCTCGACCATGGCGGTCGAGTTCGAGCGCGGCGCGGGCGAGTACGGACTGCTGTCGTCGATCCTCGCGATCGGCTCGCTCACGGGCGCGCTCCTGGCGGCGAAGCGCGAGCGGGCACGACTGCGCGTGATCATCCTCGCCGTCGCGTTCTTCGGCGTCGCGGCCACCGTCGCCGCGGTCATGCCGACGTACTGGCTGTTCGCGGCCTCGACCGTCTTCATCGGCTTCACCGTCGTCACCATGCTCACCACGGCGAACGGATACGTGCAGACCACGACCGACCCGCTGCTGCGCGGGCGCGTCATGGCGCTCTACATGGCGATCCTCTCGGGCGGCACCCCGATCGGCGCACCCATCGTCGGCGCGGTCGCGAACGCGTGGGGTCCCCGTTGGGCGCTCGGCGTGGCCGCCGTCGCCGCCGGGCTCGCGGCGCTCATCGGCCTGGCCTGGCTCATCGTCGCCCGCGGCCTGCGCGTGGTGCGGCATCCGGTCGGCGGGTGGATGCCCCGCTTCGGGCTCGACTACGCCGAGCCGCCCACGGCGGCGATCGCGGTGCCGATCACGCGGCCGGTCGCGGTGGCACGGCCCGAGTCGACCCCGGGCGCGCACGTCGCGGCCCGGCGCACGGGGCCGCTCACCGTGGCGTCGACTCCCGCACCACCAGCTCGGGCTGGTACTGCACCTGGTCGGGCGTGAAGTCCGCGCCCTCGCGCGCCTCGCGCAGCAGCAGGTCGACGGCCGTGTAGCCGATGAGCCACGCGGGCTGCCGGATGGATGAGAGCGGCACGACCGCGGCCTGGGCGAAGTCGATGTCGTCGTAGCCGATGAGGGCGATGTCCTCCGGCACGCGGACGTCGCCGCCGAGCATGACGAGCGCCTGGAGCACGCCCACGGCGAGCAGGTCGTTCGCGGCGAAGATCGCGTCGGGGCGGTCCTCGGGCGCGCGGTCCCGGATCCGCTCCCCCGCTGCGCGACCCTCGAGCACGGTGGTCGACTCGGTCTCGACGACCTCGAGCGTGACGCCCGGCGTCTCCGCGGCGGCACGCCGCGCGCCCTCGAGTCGGTCGGCGACCTGCCGGATCGTCGTCGGACCGCCGACGAACGCGATGCGCCGACGCCCGGACTCGACCAGGTGGCGCACGGCGAGTGCGCCGCCCACGACGTCGTCGACCGCCACGGACGAGAAGCTGCGGTCCTCGGACTCCCGGTCGACCAGCACGACGGGCACCCCGCGTCGACGCATCCGCTCGAGCCGCGGCAGGTCGTCGGCGAGCGGCGTGATCAGGACGCCGTGCACGCGCTGCTCCTCGAACAGGTCGAGGTAGGAGCGCTCGCGGTCGGGGTTGTCGTCGCTGTTGCCGAGGAGGATCGTCATGCCGTCCTCCGCGGCGCGGTCCTCCGCCCCGCGGGCGACATCCGTGAAGAACGGGTTGCGCACGTCGAGCACGACGAGGCCGATCGAACGGCTGCGACCGGCTCGCAGCTGGCGGGCGGCGTCGTTGCGCACGAACCCGAGCGCGTCGATCGCCGCGAGCACCCGGGCGACGGTCTCGGGCGACACCTTGTCCGGCCGGTTCAGCACGTTCGACACCGTGCCCACCGAGACGGATGCCGCGGCCGCGACCTCGCGCACGCTGACTGCCATGCGATTCCTCCTCGCCTCGGGGGCCGTACCGGGATGCTCCATGATCGCAGGCGAACCCGGCGGAGACCGGAGCCGCACCGTCAGCACCGGGGGCGAGCGCGCCTGCGCACTCATGGTGCTCCGTGCACGCCTCCACCGACGACGGCTGCCGGTCCGGCGGTCGTCGACCACTCGACCACCGCCGGGCCGTGGTCCACGCGACCGGCCCGGACGAGCGCGGTCCCGGCGGGCACGTGCACGGTCACGCCGGCTCCCTCGGCGCACACGACGAGGTCGCCGGACGGCACCGGGACCACCACGGCCGCCCAGTCCAGGTCGCCGAGCCGCGGCTCGACCTCGAAGCGCGACCAGCCGTCGGCGAGCGGACACACGCCGAGCACCGCCTCGGGCAGGATCGCGGCCGGACCCGCGGCCCACGCGTGGCAGAGGCTGCGTCCGAACGGCCGGCCGTACATCGTGAGGTCGTCGCCGCCGCTCGCGGACTCCTCCCAGAACGTGCCCGGACCGGCGTCGAGCATCGCGCCCCAGATGCGGCGCACCTCGTCGAGCACCGCGTCGTGCGCGCCCGCGTCGAGCAGCGCCCGCAGGCGGAACGCGGTCATGAACGGGGTCCCCGCCGTGCCGGTGCGCATCGACCCGGCGACGCCCGCCGGCACGCCGTCGGGGTGGAGGCCTGCGAGCACCGCGAGGAAGTTGGCGTACGGCGCGGGCGATGCCGTGGCGGCATCCGCGTCGAGGTAGTCGGCCCAGCGACCGGCTCCCGGCAGCCAGGCGCGCATGCGCAGGGTCGACTCGACCTCGTCCGCGAGCGCGGCCCACCGGGTCGCCCCCGGGTGGCCCGCGCGGTCGAGCAGCCGCTCCGCACTGCGCAGGGCCCAGCACCACAGCATCTGCAGCGCGGCCGGGTCGCGCCCCTGCTCGAGCGCGAGACCCCAGTCGAGGAACACCGACCCGGGACCGGAGTCGACGAAGCCGCCGGGTTGCGGGGCCGGCCGGAAGACCCCGTCGTCGCCGGCGTGCCGCGCGAGTTCGGCGACGAACGCGTGCACGTGCTCCGCCTCGCGCTCGGCGAACGCAGCGTCACCGAAGTACCGCACGTACCGGTCGGCGTTGACGAGCCACCAGACCGAGTAGTCGGCGATGCCGTTGACGTAGCCGTGCTCGGGGCGGCCGAGCGCGACCAGGCCGTCGGACACGACCTGCGCATCGCCGAGCGCGAACGCGTTCGCGAGCGTGCTCAGCGCCTGGTCGCCGGCCCACGGCATCCGATCGCGCTTGATGCCGTCGAGCATGAGCCCCTGCGCGCAGAGCCGCAGCGTGTACTGCGCCGCCGTCCAGATGCGGGTGAGCCGGTCGTCCGAGCACGCGAAGGCTCCCGGGCGCGCGGCCGGAGCGACCTCGGCGCGCACCGTGACCGGGTGCGGCGCGGCATCCGTTCGCACCCGCAGGTACCTGAACCCGAGCGGATGCCGCGTGGTCCACCCGCCGTCGGGCAGCCGGACCACGTCGTGCCGGGTCTCGAGCGCGGACTCGTCGGCGAGCGCCTCGGCGACGCTCTCGCCGCTGGTCAGGACGGGCTCGGGCCCGGGCGGGAGGATGGGGCGGCCGAGCACCGGTGCACCGACATCGAGCACGCCGGCCGGCCCAGGACGTGCAACCACGTCGACCGTGCCGGGCGGATCGAGGTGCGGCGGCCGGTCGCCGCCGGGCCTCAGCCGTACCGGCATCCAGGGGTCGCCGTCGATGGCCGCCGCCCAGTCGCCGAGTGCGGCCCCCACCGGGACGCCGACCGCGGGCACCGCGCCGGAACCGCCCGTGACCGTGAACTCGACGATCGCGCCGGCGCCGGTGAGCGTGAGCTCGAGGCCGCCGTCGACCGCCCGCACTCGGACGCCGTCGCGCACCGCGACATCCGCTCGCCCCGACACCCGCACCGGCACGCTGCCGGCGGCGGTCGCGACCGCCCGGAAGGCGACGCGCTCGGCGACCCGCCCGTGGTTCCGCGGGTAGTGCACGTGCCGGTTGGCGGCGAACCCGTCCTCGACGATGCGCGCCAGCAGGGCGAGGGGGTACTGGCCCGGGCCGTACCGCCACTCGAGGTCGGCCGTGCGCGGGACGACTGCGGCGTCGTCGAACGGCTGAGGCGAGCGCGCCCGCACCCACCGCCGCAGCTCGTCGGCCGAGCGCGGCGGCTCCTGCGGCATCCGTCAGCCCTTCACGGCGCCGGACGTCATGCCGGCGACGATCTGGCGCTGGAAGAAGATGTACATGATCAACGGCGGGATGGTGATGAGCAGCACGTTCGCGAACAGGAGGTTGAACGAGCTGACCGACTGCGAGATGTAGTTGAACGTCGTCAGCTGCACCGTCGCGTTGTCGTCGCCCGGCGCGAAGTACAGCGCGAACGTGAAGTCGTTGAAGACGGACACGGCCTGCACGACGATGACCGTCACGATCACCGAGCGCAGCAGCGGGAAGATCACGCGGAAGAAGAGCTTGACCGGACCCGCGCCGTCGATGATCGCCGCCTCGTCGAGCTCGCGCGGGATCGTCGCGACGAACGCCCGGAAGAGCAGGATGCAGAACGACAGGCCGAAGGCGACGTGCACCGCGATGAGCCCGGGGATCGACTTGAAGAGCTCGAGGCCCTGCAGCACCCAGATCGTCGGCACCACGGCGGGCGGGATGATGAGCCCGGCCAGGACGAGCGAGTTGACGACGGGATTCCAGCGCGACTTGCGCCGCTGCAGCACGTACCCGACCATCGCGCCGAGCACGACCATGATCGTGACCGCGGCGAGCGTGAGGACGGTGCTGTTCACGAACGCGCGGACGAGCAGGAAGTCGCGGTTCTGGAGCACGGTGGCGATGTTCTCGAACAGCACCCACTCGGTAGGCCAGCTGTACTCGAGGAACGAGGATTCTGCCTGCGTCTTGCCCGCCGTGAAGACGATGAACAGGAACGGGACGATGAAGATCACGAGGGCGACGAGGATCGCGGCGACGCCGCCGCCGATGCGCCAGAGCCGACTGGTCATCGGTCGTCCTCCTTCCGGTTGAGCCACCACGAGAGCGGGAAGACGATCGCGGCGACGACGACGAAGAGCACGACGTTGCCCGCGGTGGAGAGGCCGAAGAACCCGGCCTGGTACTGCTTGTAGATGACCGAGGCGAGCACGTCGCTCGTGAAGCCCGGTCCGCCGCCGGTCATCGCCCAGATCAGGTCGAACGAGCGAAGCCCGCCGATGAGCGAGAGCAGGACGACCGTGACCGTCGCCGGACGCAGCAGCGGCAGCGTGATGTGCCGGAAGTTGTGCCAGGCGCCGGCGCCGTCGACCTTCGCGGCCTCGTAGTACTCCTGCGGGATGGCGACCATGCCGGCGATGTAGATGAGCGTGGCGAGGCCGACGCCCTTCCAGATGTCGACGAGGGCGACGGAGATGAGCGCGAGCGACGGGTCGGTGAGCCACGCCGGCCCCTCGATGCCGATCACCGCGAGCGACTCGTTGATCGGCCCGCCGAACGGGTCCATCAGCACCTTGAACAGGATGCCGACGCCGATCGTGCTGACCAGCACCGGGAAGAAGATGGTCGCGCGCAGGAAGCCCCGCGCGATGATCTGCGAGCTCAGGAAGACACCGAGCAGCAGGCCGAGGACGACCTTCGCGCCCGAGGTCAGGAACGCGTAGATGAACGTGTTGACGAACCCGGTGACCAGCTGCGGTTCCTGGAAGAACCGGATGAAGTTGTCGAGTCCGATGAACTCGACGTCGAACAGGGTCCAGCGGGTGAGCGCGAAGTAGAACGACGCGACGGTCGGGACGAGGAAGAGGACGACGTAGAAGACGCCTGCGGGGATGAAGAACCAGGTGGGATACGGGCTCTTCATGGGCTTCCGCTTCGCGGGTGCCGGAGGCGCCGTCGCCTCGGGACCCGTGGCGGTGCGGCCGGCGGCCGTCGCGGTGGTCATGGTGGTCTCCCGGATGTGATCGCGGGGCCGGGCCGGCGGCCCGGCCCCGCGAGGTGAGGTGATGCGGCCTACCAGCCCTCGATGCCGAGCTGCTGGGCCTGCTTCTCGACATCATCGTCGTACTGGGCGGCGCCTTCTGCAGCCGAGGTGATCCCGGAGCCGACGGCGACCGTGATCTGCTCGAGGGCCGGTCCCTTGATGGGCGAGAGGAACTCGAGCGCGAGGTTGGTCCTGCCCTCGTCGAAGTACGGCTGGAGGTCGGAGACCATGGCCGGCACGTCCTCGGGGAGCTCGCAGCCCTCGACCACGAACGGTCCCTGCGGCGCGTTCGTCTCCGACTGGATGTCGCAGGCCTCGGGCGTCGTGAGGAACTCGAGGAACTGCTGGGTCGCCTCGAGCTTCTCGCCCTCGGTGGACTGGGGGACGTACACCGTGTAGGTCGGCATCCAGACCGTGAGCCCATTCGTCTCGGGGTCGTCGCCCGGCAGCGGGAAGGTGCCCACCACGTCGGCGGCCTCGGGGTTCGTGGTCGTGAGCTGCGAGGCGGCGAACGTCAGCATCGGGTAGTGCGCGCCCTCGCCGGTCGCGACCATCGAGACGCCGTCGGCGTAGAGCGCGGAAGCGAAGTCCTCGTTGAAGAGGTCCTTCTCGAACGCCTCCTGCAGGTGCTCGAACCCGGCGAACGCCGGCTCGTCGACGTACTTCGCCTCGTTGTTCGTGTACTTCTCGGCCCAGTCCGGGTCCTCGGCGAGCACGTTGTTGAAGTCGCCGAGCACGAACAGCTGCGAGGTCCAGGTGTCGCCGTAGGTCTGCACGATCGGGGCGGCGACGCCGGCCTCCTTGATCGCCTCGCTGTTGGCGATGAACTCGTCCCACGTGGTGGGGATCTCGAGGCCGAGCTCGGCGTAGATGTCCTTGTTGTAGAGCACCGCGCCCGCCATCGACTGGCCCATCGGGACGCCGTAGACGCCGTTCTCGGTCGAGACGCTCTCGACGAAGTTCTCGTCGAGCTTGTCGACGTACTCCTGGTCGGCGAGGTTGACGAGGGTCTGGTCGGGGTTCAGGGCCTGCAGGAGCGAGCCCGAGTTGTACTGGAAGAGGTCGGCCATCTCGCCCGTGGAGAGACGGGTCTTCACGACGTTGTCGCCGTCGGCGCCCTGCGGGCGCGTCTCGACCTCGATGGTGATGTCGGGGTTCTCGGCCGTGAACGCCTCGGCGAGTGCCTCTGCGGTGGCGACCGTCGACTCGCCGTTGTCGACGAGGAAGGTGAGCTCGACCTCGCCGTCGGCGGAGCCGGAGTCGCCGGCGCTGCAGCCGGCCAGGGCGAGCGACAGGGCGAGACCGCCTGCGCCCAGGGCGACGACGGAGCGTCGCGGGGAACGGGGAACCATCTTCTTTACCTCCATGTAAAGCAACTGCGCTGTCGGGGTGCGCCGAAGGGACTCGGTGCTGTGGCGCGGCCCACGTTACGAGCGTCCGCACGATGTTGTCAACCGATCTACACAAAATGTTTGAAACGATTTACGACGCATCCCGCGATGCGATACCGTCGTCGCGTAGATCGTTCTATGCTGAGGCGTCCCGGTGTGTATGGTGACACCGGGATCGTGCATCCCGACATCGACGGCGAAAGGGGAACGAGCATGAGCGCAGCGCGAGCCGCGACCATCGAGGACGTCGCGCGCGAGGCCGGCGTCTCGCGCGCCGCGGTCTCGAAGGTGATCCGCAACGCCTACGGCGTGAGCCCCGCGATGCGCGAACGCGTGAACGCCGCCATCGAGGCGCTCGACTACCGTCCGCGGGTCGCCGCCCGCGCGATGCGCGGCTCGAGCTTCACGCTCGGCATCGAGCTGCCCAGCATCGGCAACCCCTTCTTCACGAAGATCATCGCCGGGGCGACCGGCGCACTGCAGGGCACGCCGTACCAGCTCATCATCGCCCCCGCCGACATGGACGGCGAGGAGGGCGTCCGGGCACTCGGCGCCCTCGCCGACCGGCAGGTCGACGGCATCATCGCGATCTCGCCGAAGGTCCGTCCCGAGTGGCTCGAGCGACTCGCGGCGCGCGTGCCCGTCGTGATGATCGGACGGCACGACCGGCCCGCCGTCTACGACACGGTCACCGACGACGACGTGCTCGGCACGCGGCTGGCCATGCAGCACCTCTTCGACCTCGGGCACCGTCGCATCGTGCATCTCACACGCGACGAGGAGGTCACCGTGCCCGGCTCCGGTACGCCGCACGCCGTCCGACTCGAGCAGTACCTCGCGCTCATGGCCGAGGCCGGGCTGGCCGAGCACGTCCGCGTCGTGCGCACGGGACTCACGGAGGAATCGGCGCGCCTCGACACCCACGCCCTGCTCGACGACGACGTGCCGACCGCGATCTTCGCGGGAAACGACGAACTCGCCTTCGGCGCGCAGCGCGCACTCGGCGAGCGCGGGCTAACGCCGGCGGACGTGTCGCTCGTCGGATACGACGACGTCGACATCGCCAGCCACCCGGCCATCTCGCTCACGACGGTCCACCAGTCGGGCGAGGCACTCGGCGAGCGCGCCATCCGGCTGCTCCTCGAACGCATCGCGGGCCGCACCGAACCGGTCAACTTCACCGTCGTGCCCTCGCTCGAGGTCCGCGGGTCGACCGGCCCCGCGGCCGCGGAACCGATCCGCCGCCCCATTGACCACTGATCCACCCGGCCTCACCCGCCACGTCGGGCGCCACCCACGGAAGGACGCGGATGCCCACGCAGCTGCCCGACACCACGACCACCGACGCCACCGCGCGGGTCGTCTCGCTCCGATCCCAGTACCCGGACGGCCTGCTCGGCGTTCCGCGGTCGGGTCTCCGGCTCACCTGGCGCGCCGAAGCCGCCTCTGCCCAGGTCGGCTACCAGCTGCGCTGGCACGACGGCGCGACCGGAACCGTCGTCGCCGAGCCGGTCGAGGGCGACCGGTCCATCGGCGTGGCGACACCGGGCCCCGACCTCGGCCCGGGCGAGGGTCGCCGGTACGCCGTGCGCATCGCCACGGCCGCGGGGTGGTCCGGGTGGAGCGAGGACCTCGTCGTCGAGGGCGCGCTGGAGGCCGACGAGCTCGAGGCCGTGCCGATCGGCGGGTCGGAGCCGGTCGAGGGCCCGGCCACCCTGCTGCGCACGAGCCTCACGCTGCCCGCCCGCCCCGTGCGGGCGCGACTCCGCGCGACCTTCTGGGGCGTCGGCGACCTGAGGATCAACGGCCGGCGCGCCACCGATGAGCACCTCGCTCCCGGCTGGACCCCGTACGCAGAGCGGATCCTCCTCGGGACGTGGGACGTCACCGACCTGCTGCAGGCCGGCGAGAACGCGGTCGGCGCCGTGCTCGGCGACGGCTGGTACCGCGGCCGGCTGGGCTGGGAGGACGAGCTGGAGCACTACGGTTCCGAGCTCGCCGCGCTCGTCCAGCTCGACGTCGAGTGCGCCGACGGCACCCACGTGCGGGTCGCCAGCTCGCCGGAGTGGACCACCTCGACGGGCGGCATCCGCTTCGCCGGTCTCTACGACGGGGTCGACGTCGACCTGTCGGCCGAGCCCGAGGGGTGGGACTCCCCCGGCTTCGACGCGGAATGGCCGGCCGCCCGCGTGGTCTCCGTGGACACCGCCGTGGTCGAGCCGCGCATCGACGGCGGAGTGCGCACCATCGGCGAGTGGGACGTGACCGCGGAGGCTCGTGCCGGCCGCACGTTCCTCGACCTCGGCCAGAACATCGCCGGCTGGCTCCGCCTGACCGTCCGCGGCCGGGCGGGCGACCGCGTCGTGGTGCGCCACGCCGAGGTGCTCGAACCCGACGGATCGCTGCACACCGCGGCGCTCCGCACGGCGCGCGCGACCGACACGTACCTGCTCGCCCGCGACGGCGAGACCGTGCTCGAGCCGCTGCTCACGTTCCACGGCTTCCAGTACGCCGACGTCGAGGGAGCCGAGGTCGTCGGGGCGACCGCCGTCGCGATCTCGAGCGCCGACCGGCTTCGTTCGACGTTCGCGTGCGCCGACCCGCGCCTCGAGCGCCTGCACTCCAACGTCGCCTGGTCGCAGCGCGACAACTTCGTCTCGCTGCCGACCGACTGCCCGCAGCGCGACGAACGGCTCGGCTGGACCGGCGACGCCCAGGCGTTCGCGCCGACCGCGTCGACGCTGTTCGACGTCGAGTCGTTCTGGATGAGCTGGCTGCGCGACGTCGAACTCGAGCAGGACGCCGACGGCGCGGTTGCGGCGGTGGTGCCGAACATCCTCACTCGCGACGAGTTCCCCGCGGACGGCGGCGCCCACAGCATCATGGGCCGGGCCGGCTGGGCGGACGCCGCGACGATCGTGCCGTGGGCCGTGTACGAGTCGTACGGCAGCACCGAGGTGCTCGAGCGCCAGCTCGACTCGATGCGTCGCTGGGTCGCGAGCCTCGAGCGTCGCGCGGACGAGCGCGGCCTGCTGCCGACGGAGTTCCAGTTCGGCGACTGGCTCGACCCCGACGCGCCCGGTGATCGCCCGTGGGAGGCGAAGGTCTCGGCGGACTTCGTCGCGAACGCGTTCTTCGCGCGCAGCGCGCGCCTGCTCGCCGATGCCGAGCGACTGGTCGGCGATCCCGGACGGGCCGAGCGAGCCGACGCGCTCGCCGATCGGGTCGCCCGCGACACATGGGTCGAGTGGGGCGAGGCCGCGGTCGCGACGCAGACCGGCGCCGCGATCGCGCTCGAGTTCGCCATCGCCCCCGCGGCCGAGCGCGAGCGGATCGGCGAGGCGCTGGCCCGCAACGTCCGCGCCGAACACGGCCGCATCGCGACCGGGTTCCTCGGCACCCCGCTCGTGCTCTTCGCGCTCGTCCACAGCGGCCACGTCGACGAGGCGTACCTCATGCTGCTGCGCCAGGCTCCGCCCTCGTGGCTCTATCAGGTCGAGATGGGGGCCACCACGGTCTGGGAGCGCTGGGACGCGCTCGCCCCCGACGGCACCATCCACTCGGGCGAGATGGCGACCGGAGACAGCTCGGGCATGCTCTCGTTCAACCACTACGCGTACGGCGCGGTGGTCGACTGGATCTACCGGCACGTCGCGGGCATCGCGCCGACGGTCGAGCAGCCGGGCTACCGCCGCGTGGTCGTCGCGCCTCGGCCGACCGCGAGCATCCCGTGGGCGCGGGCGAGCGTCGAGTCGCGTCTCGGGCCCGTGTCGATCGACTGGCGGCTCGTCGACGGCGATCTCGGGATCGACCTGCGGGTGCCGTACGGCGCCGAGGCGGTGCTCGACCTGCCGTTGACCGACGCCTCCACCGTCGCGATCGACGGCACGACGACGGATGCCGCCGCTCCGCCGATCCTCGGCCCGGGAGTCCATCGCATCGTCGTCTCGGCCGCGCGGGTGGCCGATCCGGCGGCGCTCGTGACCGCCTAGACGCCGGTAAGCGCATTCCCACTTGCGGGGATGCGCGCCGGCGTCTACGCTTGAAACGATTCATACAGAATGGAGAGCTCGACGATGAGCACAGGCACCACCCGGCGGGTCTGCTTCCAGCTGCAGATCGACCCCGCGCGCCTCGACGAGTACCGCGAGCGCCACGCCGCGGTCCGGCCCGAGATGCTCCGGGCCATCGAGGAATCGGGCCGGCGCAACTACTCGCTCTTCCTCCGCGACGACGGCCTCCTCATCGGCTACTACGAGGTCGAGGACGACCGGGCCGCGCAGGCGGCGCTCGCGAACGACCCGCGCACCGCGGCGTGGGAGGCCGCGATGGCGCCGTTCTTCGTCGCACTCGACGGTGCCCGCCCCGACCAGGGCGCCCCCCGGCTTCCCGAGGTGTTCCACCTCGAAGACCAGCTCGCGGCGCTCGACGCCGACCGCGCCCACCCGGCATCCGTCACCACCGCGGCCGACGCCGGCTCCGCGGCATCCGTCACCACCACCACAGAAAGCAGCGACTCGTGAGCACCATTCCGCAGACCGTCCTCGACCAGCTCGAGCTGCAGTCCATCGAGCTGCCCAGCTGGGCCTTCGGCAACTCGGGCACCCGCTTCAAGGTGTTCGCCACGCCCGGCACGCCGCGCGACCCGTACGAGAAGATCGCGGATGCCGCGCAGGTGCACGCGTACACGAAGCTCGCGCCGACCGTGGCGCTGCACATCCCGTGGGACAAGGTCGACTCGTACGACGACCTGCGCCGCCACGCCGAGGAGCACGGCGTCTCGCTCGGCACGATCAACTCGAACACCTTCCAGGACGACGACTACAAGTTCGGCGCCCTCACGCATGAAGACGCATCGGTGCGGCAGAAGGCGATCGACCACCACCTCGAGTGCATCGACATCATGCACGCGACCGGCAGCCGCGACCTCAAGATCTGGCTCGCCGAGGGCTCGAACTACCCGGGCCAGGCCGACCTGCGCGGCCGGCAGGACCGCCTGCACGAGTCGCTCGCCACGATCTACGAGCGCCTCGGCGACGAGCAGCGCCTCGTGCTCGAGTACAAGTTCTTCGAGCCCGCGTTCTACCACACCGACGTGCCGGACTGGGGTACGAGCTACGCCCAGGTCGCCGCGCTCGGCGACAGGGCCATGGTCTGCCTCGACACCGGCCACCACGCGCCCGGCACCAACATCGAGTTCATCGTCATGCAGCTGCTCCGCCTCGGCAAGCTCGGCTCGTTCGACTTCAACTCGCGCTTCTACGCCGACGACGACCTCATCGTGGGCGCCGCCGACCCGTTCCAGCTGTTCCGCATCGTCTACGAGGTCGCGCGCGGCGGCGGCCTCAACCACCCGGACGTCGCGTTCATGCTCGACCAGTGCCACAACGTCGAGGACAAGATCCCGGGCCAGATCCGCTCCGTGCTCAACGTGCAGGAGATGACCGCCCGCGCCCTGCTCGTCGACACCAGCGCGCTGCGCGCCGCACAGGTGTCGGGCGACGTGCTCGAGGCGAACCGCATCTTCATGGACGCCTTCTACACCGACGTGCGCCCCGCCCTCGCCGAGTGGCGCGAGTCGCGCGGGCTCGCGGCCGACCCGATGGCGGCGTTCGCCGAGTCGGGCTACCTGCAGCGGATCGCGGCCGACCGCGTCGGCGGCGTGCAGGCCGGCTGGGGCGCGTAGGATCCATGTCGATCGAGACGACCGAGCCGTACGCGGCCGCGGGCGGCCTCGTCCGGGTGTACCCGGCGGATGCCGCTGCCGAGCGACCCACGGCCGCGCTCGCCTGGGCGCACGGCGGCGGGTTCGCCGGGGGCGACCTCGACATGCCCGAGGCCGACTGGGTCGCACGCGCGTTCGCGGCCCGCGGCGTCACGGTCGTCTCGATCGACTACCGGCTCGCGGGCGACGGATGCCGCTACCCGGCGCCGTCCGACGACGTGCTCGCCGCCTGGCGCTGGACGGTCGCGAACGCCGACCGGCTCGGCGTCGACCCGGCGCGTCTCCTCATCGGCGGCGCGAGCGCGGGCGCCAACCTGGTCACGGGCGCCGTGCTGCGCCTGCTCGGGCACGCCGCCGCTGCGGGTCGAGGAGCGCCGGAGGCGCGTCTCGAGACCGCGTGGGGGGATCTCGAGACGCCTCCTCCGTCGGCTCCTCGATCCGCACAGCCGACGCAGGCTCCGCAACCTGCAGAGCGCCTGCCGGCGGGCGTGTTCCTCGCCTATCCGACGCTCCTCGCCGTCCAGCCGGAACCGGATGCCGCACTGCGGGCGATGCTCGACGCGAACCCCGTCGCCGACCGGTTCGGTCCCGACGTGGTGCGTGCCATGTACGAGCACTACCTCGGGGGCGCCGCGGACGACGCGCCGCTGGCCGCCGTGCCCGGACTCGCGACGCCGGCCGACGTCGCCGGCTTCCCGCCCGTGCTCATGGTGAACGACGAGGCGGACGAGCTCCGCGTGTCGGGCGAGGTGTTCGCGGCGACGCTCGCCGCGGCATCCGTTCCCGTCGAGGTCGTCACCGAGCCCGGAACCGAGCACGGGCACCTCAACCGGCCGGGCGAGCCCGCGGCATCCGTCACCGTCGACCGCGTCGTCGACTGGATCGCGGGTCTCGAGGCCGGGGTCTCGAGACGGCCGCGAGCGGCCTCCTCGACCACCACACCTGACCATAGATCCACTCCCACCGAAGGAATCACCCCATGACGAACCAGGCTGCTGCCGACCTCATCGCGCGGTCGAACCGCCTCGGCGCCGACCCGAAGAACACGAACTACGCGGGCGGCAACACGTCCGCGAAGGGCGCCGAGACCGACCCGGTCACGGGTGAGCCCGTGGAGCTGCTCTGGGTGAAGGGCTCGGGCGGCGACCTCGGCACGCTGAAGGAGTCGGGCCTCGCGGTGCTCCGCCTCGACCGGATGCGCGCGCTCGTCGACGTCTACCCGGGCGTCGAGCGCGAGGACGAGATGGTCGCCGCGTTCGACTACTGCCTGCACGGCAAGGGCGGGGCCGCGCCGTCGATCGACACGGCCATGCACGGCCTCGTCGACGCCGCGCACGTCGACCACCTGCACCCCGATTCGGGCATCGCGATCGCGACGGCGGCGGACGGCGAGGAGCTGACCGCCGAGATCTTCGGCGACAAGGTCGCGTGGGTGCCGTGGCGCCGCCCCGGCTTCCAGCTCGGCCTCGACATCGCCGAGATCAAGGCGAAGAACCCGCAGGCGATCGGCTGCATCCTCGGCGGGCACGGCATCACGGCGTGGGGCGACACGTCCGAGGAGTCCGAGCGCAACTCGCTGTGGATCATCGACACCGCGGCGGCGTACATCGCCGAGCACGGCAGGGCCGAGCCCTTCGGCGGCGTGCGCGCCGGCTTCGAGGCGCTGCCCGAGGCCGAGCGGCACGCGCGGGCTGCGGCGCTCGCGCCGACCATCCGCGGACTCGCCTCGACCGACAAGCCGATGGTCGGCCACTACACCGACTCCGACGTGGTGCTCGACTTCCTCGCCTCCGAGAAGGCGCCGGCCCTCGCCGAGCTCGGCACGAGTTGCCCCGACCACTTCCTGCGCACCAAGGTCAAGCCGATGCTCCTCGACCTGCCTGCCACGGCGAGCGTCGAGGAGCAACTGGCGCGCCTGCAGGAGCTGCACGAGGCGTACCGCGCCGACTACCAGTCGTACTACGACGCGCACGCGGGCTCGACCGGCACGTGGCCCGCGATCCGCGGCGCCGACCCGCTCATCGTGCTCGTTCCGGGCGTCGGCATGTTCTCGTACGGCGCGAACAAGCAGACCGCGCGGGTCGCCGGCGAGTTCTACGTCAACGCGATCAACGTCATGCGCGGCGCCGAGTCGCTCTCGACGTACACCCCGATCTCCGACGCCGAGAAGTTCCGCATCGAGTACTGGGCCCTCGAGGAGGCGAAGCTCCAGCGGATGCCTGCGCCTGCGACCCACCAGGGCCGCATCGCGTTCGTGACGGGCGCGGCATCCGGCATCGGCAAGGCCATCGCGAACCGCCTCGCGGCCGAGGGCGCGTGCGTGGTCGTCGCCGACCTCGACCTCGAGAAGGCGCAGGCGGCAGCGGCCGAGCTGGGCGGCACGGATGTCGCGATCGGCGTCGCCGCGAACGTCGCCGACGCCGAGGGCGTGCAGGCCGCGATCGACGCGACCGTCCTCGCGTTCGGCGGCATCGACCTCGTCGTGAACAACGCCGGCCTCTCGCTCTCGAAGCCGCTGCTCGAGACCACCGAGAAGGACTGGGACCTGCAGCACGACGTCATGGCGAAGGGTTCGTTCCTCGTCGCGAAGGCCGCCGCGAAGGCGCTCGTCGAGCAGAGGATGGGCGGCGACGTCATCTACATCTCGTCGAAGAACTCGGTCTTCGCGGGCCCGAACAACATCGCGTACTCGGCGACCAAGGCCGACCAGGCCCACCAGGTGCGCCTGCTCGCGGTCGAGCTCGGCGAGCACGGCGTGCGCGTCAACGGCATCAACCCCGACGGCGTCGTGCGCGGCTCGGGCATCTTCGCCGCCGGCTGGGGCGCCAACCGCGCCGCGACCTACGGCGTGAAGGAGGAGGAGCTCGGGCAGTTCTACGCGAACCGCACGATCCTCAAGCGCGAGGTCGTCCCCGAGAACGTCGCCGACGCGGTGTACGTGCTCACCGGTCCCGAGCTCAGCCGCACCACGGGCCTGCACATCCCGGTCGACTCGGGCGTCGCGGCCGCGTTCCTGCGATGAGCGCGCGCGACGACACGGCCCCGCCCTGCTCGCGAGACGGCGGCGAGCGATGAACGCGGGTGGCGGCGGCGCGGTCGCCGCAGTCGACCTCGGGGCGACGAGCGGGCGCGTGATCGTCGGGCACGTCGACCAGGCGGCCGGGCGGCTCGAGCTCGACCAGGTCGCCCGGTTCCCGAACGGCCCGGTGCGCATGGCCTCCGGGCTGCACTGGGACTTCACGGGCCTCTACCGCGACCTCACGCACGGACTCGCCGACGCGTTCCGTCGCGAGCCCGCCGTGGCATCCGTCGGCGTCGACTCGTGGGCGGTCGACTACGGCCTGCTGAGGGGCGGGCGCCTGCTGGGCGAGCCGTTCCACTACCGGGACGCCCGCAACGAGGCCGCGGTCGAGTCCGTGCATGCCCGCGTGCCGTTCGCCGAGCTCTACCGCCACAACGGCCTGCAGTTCCTGCCGTTCAACACCGTGTACCAGCTCACCGCCGAACGCGATGCGGGCAGCGGATGGCTCGACCTCGCCGACTCGCTGCTGCTGATCCCCGACCTCATCGGGTTCCAGCTCACCGGAGCGACGGTCGCAGAACGCACCAACGCGTCGACGACGGGCCTCGTCGCGGTCGAGAGCGGCGAGTGGGACGACGAGCTGATCGAAACGCTCGGGTATCCGGCATCCGTCTTCGCACCGCTCGTGGACCCCGGCGATTCGCTCGGCGGCCTGCGTGCGGACCTCGCGTCCGAGCTCGGCGCACCCGACGGCCTGGACGTCGTCGCGGTCGGCTCGCACGACACCGCGTCGGCGGTCGTCGCCGTGCCGATGCGCGCCGAGTCCGCCGCGTACATCTCGTGCGGCACCTGGGGTCTCGTGGGCGTCGAGGTCGAGCACCCGGTGACGACGGATGCCGCGCGCGACGCGAACTTCACGAACGAAGGCGGCGTCGATGGGCGGGTCCGGTTCCTGCACAACGTGATGGGGCTCTGGCTGCTCAGCGAGTCGGTGCGCTGGTGGGAGCGGGACGGCGAGGCGATCGACCTGCCCGAGCTGCTCGCGGCCGCGGCATCCGTCACCGGGGCCGTCACGGTGTTCGACGCGAACGACCCGCGGTTCCTCGCGCCCGGCGACCTGCCCGGCCGGATCGCCGAGTGGTGCCGCGAGCACGACGAGCCCGTTCCGCAGTCGCGCGCGGAGTTCGCGCGGTCGATCGTCGAGAGCCTCGCGGAGGCGTTCGCACAGGCCGTGCGGACCGCGTCGATCCTCTCGGGCGTCGACGTCGAGACGATCCACGTGGTGGGCGGCGGCGCGCTCAACGGGCTGCTCTGCCAGCGCACGGCGGACCGCTCCGGGCTCGCCGTGCTCGCCGGTCCCGTCGAGGCGACCGCGATCGGCAACGTGCTCGTGCAGGCGCGAGCGCAGGGCTTCGCGAGCGGCGACCTCGAGGCGCTGCGGGCGCTCGTCGCGAGGGCGTTCGCGCCGAGGCGGTACGAGCCGTCGGCGCGCTGAGCGGGCGTGGGTCGGCGGGTGGGGTCTCGATTCGGCCGCGGAGCGGGCTGCTCGAGCCGCGAGGGCGGGTCAGTGCCCGTGCGCGAGCTGCTGGAGCACGACGACGGCGAGGCCGAGCGCCAGGAGCGCACCCAGTGCGACGAGCTGCTTCCACCAGGGCGCATGCGTGCGCCGCACGGCGACCAGCCCGATGAGCCCGAGGGTCGCGAGGTAGAGGATCGACGCGATGCGCAGGGCGGGCTCGAGCTCGAGCACGCCGAACGCGGCGAGCGCCAGGATGACGAGCGGAGCAGCGGCCGACGCGATCGCCGTCCCGGAGACGCGGAGCATCCGCCCGAACTCGGCGCGGTCCGGGAACGCGCTGTGGACGGCGACGTGGGCGACCACGCCGGCGACGAACCCCGCCGCGGTGATGGCGACGATGCCGATGAGCAGGGTGACCGTGGCGCGGACCGGACCGACGTGCTCGACGTTCTCGAGCTGCACGAGCACGATAGCGAGCCCGGTGAAGCTCGCGTAGACACGCTCCCTGAGCGCCTCGGTCAGCTCCTCACGCGGTCGCTGGGGCCGCTCGGGGTGCCGGCGGTGCGCCCGGCCGTGGCGCGCCGGATGCCCGACCACCTCTGCGCCGTGCACGTCGATCGCATCGGGCCGGCCCGCCGCCGCGTCGCCGTCCGCAGCAGCCCCGGCCGCCCCCTGCTCCATGGGCGTCACGGTAGCACCGCCGCCCGACGATGCGACATCCGCTCTGCGAGGATCGACGCATGACCGCAACCCGGCCCCTCCTCGTGACCGTGCCCGGTGCGACGCTGCGTCGCGCGCTCGAGCAGACGCCGGGCGGCGTGCCCGACGGCGTCGAGCTGGTGGAGTGGGATCTTGCGGGGCCGCCTCCGGCCGCGGCATCGGGACGCCGGATCGACATCGTGGTGCCGCCGTACATGGGCGCATCGGCGCGGTTCGGCGTGCTCGACGGCGTGGAGGTCGGGCTCGTGCAGTCGCAGTCGATCGGGTACGACGACGTTCCCGCCGCGCTGCCCGCCGGGCACGTGTTCGCGAACGCGGCATCCGTGCACGAGACCTCGACCGCCGAGCTCGCGGTCGGACTCGCGATCGCCGCGCAGCGGGGCCTCCCCGACTTCGTGCGCGCCGCCGCCGAGGGCCGCTGGGCGCCGGCGCGGCACGCGAGCCTCGCCGACCGTCGCGTGCTGCTCGTCGGCTACGGCGGGGTGGGTCGCGCGATCGAGGCGCGGCTGGCGCCGTTCGAGGTCGAGCTGACCCGCGTCGCGAGCCGCGCGCGCGACGACGAGCACGGCCACGTTCACGGCATCGACGAGCTGCCGGCGCTGCTGCCGGAGGCCGAGATCGTGGTGGTGGTCGTGCCGCTGACGGATGCCACGACCCGCCTCGTCGACGCCGGCTTCCTCGCCGCGCTCCCCGACGGCGCGCTCGTGGTCAACGTGTCGCGCGGGCCGGTCGCCGACACCGACGCCGTCCACGCCGAGGCCGCGACCGGACGCCTGCGCTTCGCGCTCGACGTCACCGACCCCGAGCCGCTGCCCGACGGCCACCCGCTGTTCGCGCTCCCGAACGTGCTGATCTCGCCCCACGTGGGCGGCGCGACGACCGCGATGATGCCGCGGATGGCGCGATTGCTCCGAGACCAGATCGAGCGGATGCGGCGCGGCGAGGAGCCGCGCAACGTCGTGCTCCGCACCTGACCATGCGCCCCACCGAGAGGACACCACCGCATGCCGCAGTTCGACCACGCCTTCGACTGGGTCCGCCGCCACGTGGACGACGACCGGCTGCCGACCGCCGTGCTCGGCGTCGCGACCGCGGAGGGCGCGGTCGCGCTCGACGCGTTCGGCGCGGCATCCGTCGACGACCACTACCCGCTGTTCTCGATCACGAAGCCGATCGTCGGGCTCGCGGCGCTTCGGCTCGTCGAGCAGGGGCGGCTCACGCCCGAGACGCCGCTGACGCGCGCGATCCCCGCGTTCGGCGCCGGACGCGACGACGTCGTACGTCTGCGGCACCTCGTGAGCCATACGTCGGGCATCGTCGAGCCGCCGCTCGACACTCCGCGCGGATTGCGCCCGTCGCTACTGGCGGGCGGCCGCGACTTCGCCGCCGGCAGCGTCTCGCGGTACTCCACGATCGCGTTCGAGGGCGTCGCGGCGCTCATCGAGGATGCGTCGGGCGCGCCGTGGGAGCGGGCCGTCGCGACCGTCGCCGAGCGAGCGGATGCCGCCGGCCTGACGTTCGACGACGTCTCGCCGCACGCGCCCCTGGAGGCGGCCGAGCAGGGCCTCGACTGGCCGCGGCTGGCGTCGCTGCGGCATCCGGGCGCCGGGCTCTTCGGGCGCGCGGCCGACCTCCTCGCGGTCGGCAGCGCGCTGCTGCGGAGCGACGGGTCCCTGGTCTCGCCGACGACGCGCGACGCGATGCTCCGCCCGCTCACCGCGGGCCTGCCGAAGCTCGAGCCCTACCCCGCCTCGCGCGGCCAGGACTGGGGCTTCACCTGGAACCTCCGCCACTCGGCGCCCGGGCTGCTCACCCGCGACACGTTCGGCCACGGCGGATGGGCGGGCACCGAGTTCTGGATCACGCCCTCGCTCGGCGTCTGCTTCGTGCTGCTCACCAACGTCGGGGGCGGCATCACCCGGCTCGGGCTCGACGCCGACGAGCTGCACAACGCGGTGGCGGCCGCGGCCTGACCCGTAGGCCGGTGCGGGTCAGCCGGCGACGCGTGCCGACACCTGCCACGCCCCGCGACGCACGGCGCGCTCGAGATCCCATGCCCGCGACGGCAGGTCCTTCGCCGAGACCGACACCGACACCGCGCCGACGACGCGTCCGGCGGGGCTGCGCACGGGCGCCGCGATGCACGCGAGCTTCGGCAGGTACTCCTCGACCTCGACGGCGAGCTGCTGGGCGCGCACCTCGTCGAGTTGGTCGCGGAGCTTCGCGGCATCCGTCACGCTCGACGCCGTGAGCCGGGCGGCGCCGCGCCGTTCGAGGAACCGGGCGACCGCCGCGTCGTCGCGCGACGCGAGCATGAGCTTGCCGAACGCCGTCGTGTGCGACGCCTCGGCGAACCCCACGTGCAGCTGCCCGATGCGCGGATGCTCCGGCGAGTCCGCGATGTGGGCGACGGCGATGTCGTCGCCGCGGAACACCGTGAGGTAGGCGGGCGCATGCACGGCGTCGTGCAGGGCGCGCAGCACGGCCCGCACCGGGTCGGTGGCGACGAGCTGCACCTGCAGCGCCCGGCCGAGCTCGTCGACCGAGCGCCCGAGGATGTAGCGGTGCTCGCCCGGCTGGCGGGCGAGGTAGTCCTCGTGCTGCAACGTCGCGAGCAGCCGGTAGGCGGTCGACTGACCGAGCCCGAGCCGCTCGGCGATCTCGGCCGCGGTGAGCCCGGTGGGTGCGGCGCCGACGAGTTCGAGGATGCGCAGTGCGCGCTCGGCCGACTGGATGCCTGCGCCGGCCCGGCGCTCCCCTGCGCTCATGCCCCGATGCTACGCCGCGCGACCGGCGGCGTCCCCGGCCGGCGCCGACGCGGGCCGTCGACTCCGGCCCGCGATTCGCACATAGTGCGAAACGGGGATGACGCGACGCCCCGAAGGCGCGCAGCGTGGGTTCCGCGGGCACCGCGGCATCCGCTCGCCCGCCCCACCGCCTGCCGGCACGAGACGCGCGCAGGCCCGACGCACAGAGAGGTGCACCGATGTCCAAGATCCTCATCCTCACCGGCGACGCAGCCGAGACCCTCGAGGTGTTCTACCCCTACCACCGCCTGCAGGAGGCGGGCTTCGAGGTGCACCTCGGCGCGCCCGAGGCGCGGAGGCTGCAGTTCGTCGTGCACGACTTCGTCGACGGGTTCGACACCTACACCGAGAAGCCCGGCCACACCTGGCCGGCGGATGTCGCGTTCGCCGACGTCGACCCGGCCGACTACGTCGCGATCGTGGTGCCCGGCGGGCGCGCGCCCGAGTACATCCGCAACAACGTGGATGCGAAGCGCATCGTGCGCCACTTCTTCGAGGCGGATGCACCGGTCGCGGCCACCTGCCACGGGCCGCTGCTGCTCGCCGCGGCCGGCGTGCTGCAGGGCCGCACCTCGTCGGCGTACCCCGAGCTCGCCGTCGACGTCGAGACGGCCGGCGGCGTGTTCGAGAACGGCGGCGGCGTCGTCGACGGGCGGCTCGTCACGGCCCGCGCGTGGCCCGACAACGGCACCTGGATGAAGGCGTTCCTCGAGGTGCTCGAGGCCGCGGGCGTACGCGCCGACGCCGAGCTGGCGGGCGCGTCGGCGAGCTGACCCGGCGGACCCGGGCGAACGGCCGGGCGCGGCGCGCCGGGGATGCCGCGCTCGCCGTTCCCACCGGGCTCGACGGTGGCGTCGCTACGATCGAGGTGACGCCCACGACGGAAGGTCCTCATGGCCGCTACGGCAGAACCCCGGGTCGCGCTCTACTTCGACTTCGACAACATCGTCATCTCCCGGTACGACCAGCTGCACGGCGACAGCTCGTACCGCAAGGACACCTCGCGCAGCAAGGCGGTGTCGCCCGGCACGAAGGCGGCCGAGCGCCTCAAGGAGGCGACGGTCGACGTCGACGCCGTCCTCGACTTCGCCGCCACGTTCGGCACGATCGCCATCGCTCGCGCGTACGCCGACTGGTCGACGCCCGTGAACGCGAGCTACCGTGGCCAGCTCATCGACCGCGCGGTCGACCTCGTGCAGCTCTTCCCGCTCTCGGCGACGAAGAACGGCGCCGACATCCGCCTCGCGGTCGACGCGGTCGAGGACATGTTCCGCATCGAGGACCTCACGCACATCGTGGTCGTCGCGGGCGACTCCGACTACGTCGCGCTCGCGCAGAAGGCCAAGCGGCTCGGCCGGTACGTCGTCGGCATCGGCGTCGCGGGCGGCACGAGCCGCGCGCTCACCGCCGCCTGCGACGAGTACGCCGACTACGATGCGCTGCTGGCGACGGATGCCGCGGTGCGCGAGGACGAGGACGAGGCCGCGTCGCGCGCCGTCGACGCGAAGTCGTCGGCGCGCGGTGCGCCGCCGGTCACGGAGCGGGCGGCCGAGCCGGTCGATCGCGCGGCCGAGCCGGTCGCGGAGCCGGCGGCACCCGCGCGGCGCCGGCGCGCCTCGTCGAAGTCCGTGACGGAGGCGGCCTCTGCCGACGCTGCGGCAGAGGCCCCCGCGTCGAAGGAATCCGCCGCACCCAGGACGTCGACCAAGGCCGTGCAGTTCGTGGCCCCGGTCGAGCCCGGCGCCGCGGACGAAGCCGCGGCCGGCACCACGCGCAATCCGGGCCGGCTGCTGCTCAAGGCCCTCGAGCTGCTGCGCGCGAAGAACGACGAGGAGTGGCAGTCGTCGGGCTCGGTGAAGAACCAGATGCTGCGCATGGACCCGTCGTTCCAGGAGCGACGGCTCGGGTTCGCGTCGTTCACCGACTTCCTGAAGTCGCGTGGCGGCGTGGTCGAACTCGACGAGACGGCCGGCCAGAACCGCGTGCGGATCCGCCCGAAGAAGGGCTGAGCTGGGCAGGCCGTCGGCGCGGGATGCCCGTCAGCGATCGGAGTCCGGCTTGCCCGACGGCCCGTAGATGATGATCGCCGCGATCGGGATGATCAGGAACCACAGCCACGACCAGGCGAACCCGCCCGCGAAGCCGAACAGGAAGAACAGGGCGACCGCGAGGAACGGCGTGAGCGCCATGACGGTGTCGCCGGCGCGGCCGCCGAGGGCGCGCGAGGTGCGGGCCGGTCGGGCATCGGCCGGCGACCAGCCGGGTGCCGGCGGCGGCGCCAAGGTCGAACCCGGCGTCCCGGTCGCCGCCGAGGCGGTCGGGCTCGCGGCCCAGGGTTCGGACTCCCATGACGGCCCGGCCGAGGGGAGGTCGGTGAAGAGCGGGGCGAGGTCGCCGCGGGTCACGGCGGCGCGGGCCGCGGCGGCGCGCTCGTCGTATTCCGCAGAGGTGAGCCTGCCCTCGACGTGGAACTCCGAGAGGCGCGTCACGGCCTCCTCGCGTTCGGAGGTGCTGAGTCGCTCCTCGGGCCGGTCCGGGTTCGCGTATCCGCTCATGCGCCCAGCGTGCCTGATTCGGGCGCGGTGCGGAAGGCCGAACGGCCCGTCAGCTCCCGACGCCGGTGGCGTTCGCGCCGGGCTCGTCCTCCGTGCCGTCATCGAGCGCGCTGCTCTCGTCGGGGACGCCGGGGACCCGGCCCTCCTCGGTGGGCGGGGGCTCGATGTCGTACGAGGACATCTCCTCGGGCGGGGTGTCCCGGTCGCCTTCGCGCGGGAGGTCGGCATCCTCTCCCGGGTGGGGCGTGTTGATGTCGGACATGGCGGCCTCCGCTTCCCGGCGCCCTGGTGCGCCGTGGCCTCAGTCTGTTCCAGCAGCCGGCGCGACGGCAGGGGCTTGCGGCGGCGTGCGGCGGCCGGTAGCGGCATCCGCTCACCGCGCTGTGGTCTGACCACATCTGGTACCCTGTGGTCAGACCACAGTGGCGTGACGAGGAGACGGCATGGGCGACGACGCATCCGCCCGCTCGATCGAGCCCCGCGCCTGGCAGGCGGTGCTCGAGCACGTCGAGCGGCAGCTCCTCGACGGTGAGCTCTCGCCCGGCGACCGTCTCCCGGGCGAGCGCCAGCTCGCCGCCGACCTGGGCGTCGGCCGCTCGAGCGTGCGCGAGGCGCTGCGGGTCCTCGAGGTGCTCGGCCTCATCCGCACCCACGCGGGCTCGGGCCCCAACGCGGGTGCGATCATCATCGCCACGCCCGGCGGCGGCATGAGCGCGCTCATGCGCCTGCAGGTCGCCGCGGCCGGGTTCCCCGTCGCCGACATCGTCGCGACCAGGCTCGTGCTCGAGGCGCACGTCGCGGGTGCCCTCGCGGCGGCATCCGCTCGCGACCCACGACCCGATCTCGGCACCGCCGAGCGGCTGCTCGACGCGATGGACGACCCCGCGTTGAGCCCTGCCGAGTTCCTCGCGCTCGACGCCGCCTTCCACCTGGCCCTGGCCGAGGCATCCGGCAACCAGGTCGTCACCGCGACCATGGCCGGACTGCGCAGCGGCATCGAGGGGTACGCGCTCGCGGGCCTCGATCGCATCGCCGACTGGCCCGTCACGTCCGCACGACTCCGCTCCGAGCACCGCGGCGTCGTCGAGGCCATCAGGGCAGCGGATGCCGCGGCGGCCCGAAGCCGCATCCACGACCACATCTCGGCGTACTACGCCGAGACCGCCCCAGATGGCGCCATGGCCGCGCCGAGCACCCCCGAGGAGCACCCACGATGGTGAAGCGCCAGTTCCCCGACCCGCGCGAGCTCGCCGAGCTCATGAAGTTCAAGCGCCCGACCCTGAACCCCACCGACCGTCGACTCGAGAAGGCGCTCACGATCGCCGACCTGCGCGACATCGCCAAGCGCCGCACGCCCAAGGCGCCGTTCGACTACACCGAGGGGTCGGCCGAGGCCGAGATCTCGCTCGCGCGGGCGCGCCAGGCGTTCCTCGACATCGAGTTCCACCCGTCGATCCTGCGGAACGTCCCCGAGGTCGACACGACCCGCGAGGTGCTCGGCGGCACGAGCGCGCTGCCCTTCGGCATCGCCCCGACCGGCTTCACCCGCATGATGCAGACGGAGGGCGAGGAGGCCGGAGCCGCCGCCGCGGGCGCGGCCGGCATCCCGTTCACGCTGTCGACGCTCGGCACGACCTCGATCGAGGGCGTGAAGTCCGCGAACCCGAACGGCCGCAACTGGTTCCAGCTGTACGTCATGAAGCAGCGCGAGATCTCGTACGGCCTCGCCGAGCGCGCCGCCGCTGCCGGATTCGACACCCTCTTCTTCACGGTCGACACGCCCGTCGCGGGCGCGCGCCTGCGCGACAAGCGCAACGGCTTCTCGATCCCGCCGCAGCTCACGCTCGGCACCGTGGTCAACGCGCTCCCGCGGCCGGCGTGGTGGATCAACTTCCTCACGACGCCGAAGCTCGAGTTCGCGTCGCTCTCGTCGACGGGCGGCACCGTCGGCGAGCTGCTCGACTCGGCGATGGACCCCACGATCTCGTTCGCCGACCTCGACGTGATCCGCGAGATCTGGCCGGGCAAGATCGTGGTCAAGGGCGTGCAGACCGTCGAGGACGCCAGGCTCCTCGCGGGCACCGGCGTCGATGGCATCGTCCTCTCGAACCACGGCGGCCGCCAGCTCGACCGCGCGCCCGTGCCGTTCCTGCTGCTGCCCGACGTCGTCCGCGAAGTCGGGAGCGACCTCGAGGTGCACCTCGACACGGGCATCATGTCGGGCGCCGACATCGTGGCATCCGTCGCCCTCGGCGCCCGCTTCACGCTCGTGGGCCGTGCCTACCTCTACGGCCTCATGGCAGGCGGCCGCCGCGGCGTCGACCGGACGATCGACATCCTGCGCAGCGAGATCGTGCGCACCATGAAGCTGCTCGAGGTCGCCACGCTCGACGAGCTCACCCCGAAGCACGTGACGCAGCTGACCCGTCTCGTGCCGGTCGCCCGGCCGACGGCGCTGGCGGCCGAGGCGGTGGCCGAGCGGATGCCGGTGCAGCTGTGACCGCGGCCGCCGCCGGCGCGACGCGACGGTTCGCCCTCGGGTCGTACACTCCCGACGGACCGGCACCCGGCCTGCACCTCGCGGAACGTTCGGAGGCGGGCGAGTGGCGCATCGTCGCGTCGGCGACGACGTCGAACCCGTCGTTCGTCGCGCGCTCGGGCGACCTGATCTTCGCCGTCGCCGAGGACGCGTCGGGGTCGGTCGCGAGCTTCCGCATCGACGGCGACGCGCTCGAACTGGTCGACTCGGTCGAGCACGGCGAGGCGCACCCGTGCCATGTGACGGTCGACGCGGCATCCGGCGTGCTGCTGGTCGCGAACTACGGCGGCGGGTCGGTCACGGCGGTGCCGTTCGACGCGGCGGGCGCGCTCGGGCGGCCGGTCACCCTGCCACTGCCCCACCGCACGGGGCCGGTCGCCGACCGGCAGGACGCCCCGCACGCGCACCAGCTCGTGCCCACCCCGTGGGGCACGCACCTCGTGAGCGACCTCGGCGGCGACGCGATCCACGAGCTCGTCGCCGAGTCGGCGGGTACGGCGGGCACGGCGACCCGTCGAGAGGCTCAGGGCGGCGCGGATGCCGCGGCGCCGGCGCTCCGCATCACCCGCACGATCGACGTCGCCCCGGGCACCGGGCCGCGCCACATGCTCGTGCGCGGCGGGCTGCTGCACGTCATCGGCGAACTCGACGGGCTGCTGCACACGTTCGAGGTCGATGCGGCCACCGCCCGCGCGGCCGGCACCGAACCGGCGGTCGTGCGGCCGCCCGCGAGGGCCGACGACGTCGTGCAGCCGTCGCACCTCGACGCGAGCCCGTCCGGCCGGCTGCTCACGGCGCTGATCCGCGGCCGCGACTCGGTGAGCGTGTTCGACGCGACCCTTCGAGGGCCTCAGGGCGGCGCCGATGCCGCGCGCCCGCGCCTGGCATCCGAGCACCCGATCGGCGCTGCGTGGCCACGCCACCACGCGCACCTCGACGACCGCACGGTCGTGATCGCCGCGCAGGAGGGGAACGCGCTCGTCGAGGTCGACCTCGTCACGGGCGCGGCGCGCCGGGTGCTCGAGCTCACGTCGCCGACGTGCGTGCTGCCGCTCGACTGACCCGTCGCGGAAGGCCCGCGTAGCGCGGCACCCGCTCGGCGTACCGCGCGTACTCCGCCCCGAACCGGTGCCGGAGCTCGCGTTCCTCCACCATCGAGCCGCCGAAGTGCTCGAGGAGCACGGCCACCGGCAGCGTGGCGGCGATCCACCGGGACCCGCGCAGCAGGCCGATGCCGAGGTGGATGAGCCACCATCCGAAGTACATCGGGTGACGGCTGAACGCATACGGCCCGGTGGCGACGATCGACTCGGGCTGCTCGAGCTGGAACGCGCCGGCGGTCCGACGGCGACGTTCGGCGAGCGCCCACGCGTTCAGTGCGCAGCCCGCGGCGAGCGCCGCGGATCCTGCCGCTCGGTGGACCGCCGGCCGGCCGGGAATCGGCGCAGGACGCGCGTGCTCGAGCACGAGCACGAGGACCGCGCCGATCGCCGACCCTGCGGGGAGCGGGAGGTTCTCGTAGGCCGCCAGGGCCCGCCGGGCGAGGTTCCACCTCATGACGCGCGCGCCGGTTCCCGCGGGAGCGACCCCGCCACTGCGCCGAGCACTGCGATGCCCATGAGCCCGATGCTAGCGACCGCGTCCGGCCGCGGCATCGGGAGAATCACCCATTCACACGCGACCGCGACCCGCGACGCGCGACCGCCGATGCGGGGTTCGGGAGCGGGCCGGACTCCGCGCCGGCGTCGACTCACCAGCTCGTGACCAGCAGGTGCTGCACGACGAGCGCGAACCCGAGTTGCCCGGCGAAGCCGTACCGCCGCCACCGCTCGGAGAGCAGTGCCGTGCCGAGCAGCAGCCACGGGACGAAGGGCAACCAGATGCGCTCGACCTCGGCCTTGCTCATCTGGGACGAGTCGGCTGCGGCGATCGTCAGCACGGCGCCGAGTGCGAGCAGCACGATCACGCGCTCGCCCGCGCCGAGGGATCGCCATGACGCCGCCCCGCGACCTGCCATCGCGACGGACGCGCCCACCATCGGTCCGGCACTGATCGCCAGCGCCGCGAGGTTCGCCCACCACCAGTACGTGAACTGCCGGCGGCTCGCGACGCCGTCCCAGTAGCGTTCGACGAGCACCGGGAACGCCTCCCACCACGCGAAGCCGAATGCCCAGAACCCGAGCACCACGGCGAGCGCTGCCGCTGCCGCGATCGGCATCGGCCGCCAGTCCCGGCCGATCACGAGCACCGTCACCGCGAGGATGCCGAGCAGCGGCAGCCCGTACGACAGCATCACGCAGTAGCCGAGCAGCAGGCCGGCGAGGAGGCTCCATCCCGCCATCGGCGCCGTCGTCCGGGCGGTGGCGGCGAACCCGAGCGCGCACAGGCCCCACGCGGCGACGGCGGCGAACATGCCGTCGGCCGAGACCGCGAACCAGATCGCCGCGGGTCCCATGGCGAGGAACGGCGCAGCGCGCCGCGCCATCTCCTCGGCGCCGAGTCGCCGCAAGAGCACGAGGACGGCGATCGCGGCGGTCGCACCCAGCAGCAGGACGACGAGGCCGGCGGCCAGGCCGCCGCCGAGGCCGAGGCGGACGAGCACCACGAAGAACAGCAGCGCCCCCGGCGGGTGCCCGGCGATGTGCACGGGCCAGTTGTCCTCGGAGTCGAGGGGGATGTGCGCGATGTAGTCGCGCAGCGTCGCCGGGAAGTCGGTGACCTCCCGTGCAGTGCCGAGATATTCGTAGGGGTGCTCGAGGACGGCGCCGATGCCGTCCCACCCGTCGACCGTCGCCAGGCTCACCATCCACGCGACCCCGGCCGCGTAGGCGACCGCCAGCAGTGCCCCCCAACGCAGGCGACGCGCGAGCGCCGGGCCGTACGCCGCAGCGAGCACCGCCAGCAGGAGCGCGGGCGCCGAGCCCGGGCCGAGCCGCGGCATCCACTCGGCATGCAGCGGCGGGAACGAGCGGATATTCATGTCCTGCCCGAGCAGCGGCGGCACGATGATCGCGAGCGGGATCAGGCCGAGCGCGATGCCGAGCCCGATCCACGGCACCGCCGCAGCGAGGATCCGCCCGCGCCGCCCGCGGGTCTCTCCGTCCGAGACCCGGAGCCCGGCATCGTGACGCGCCGATCCGGATGCCTCGGCGGCGGCATCGTCGGACGATCGAACGGGTTCGGTGGGCACCCTCCGAGACTACGGAGCACGGGCGAGCGAGCGTAGGGGTGGACAGGTTACGGAACGCGGAACGCGGGCCGAGCGCTCGGTGCGCGTCGCCGAACCGTAAGGTCCGGGCACTCCCGCCGGCCGGCGGGTCGTGCTCCACTGGAGGCATGGCCGGCTTCACGGAACGCGCGTCAGCGCGGATCGCCGAGCGCCTCGAGCCGCTCGCGCGCAGCGCGGGCTCGACCGCATCGGATCCCGTGAAGTCGCCGCGCACGACCGTCGTCGTCGGCCGGCTCCTCGGCGCGGCGTTCCTCGTGTGCTTCGCGACCGGACTGTTCAGCCATGTGCTGCAGGACCCGATCCCGGGGGTACCCCTGCCCACCCGGCCGGTGGAGCTCTACCGGGTCACGCAGGGCGCCCACGTGATCAGCGGCACGATCGCCGTCCCGCTGCTGCTCGCCAAGCTGTGGACGGTGTACCCGCGCCTGTTCACTTGGCCGCCGGTGCGGTCGGTGGGGCACTTCCTCGAGCGCGCGTCGATCGCGGTGCTCGTCGGCGTCTCGCTCGTCGAGGTCACGATCGGCCTGCTGAACCTCGTGCAGTGGTACGTGTTCCCGTTCCCGTTCCGCGCGACGCACTTCGCCCTCGCGTGGGTGCTGATCGGCGCGCTCGCGATCCACCTCGGCGTGAAGCTGCCGGTCATCGTCCGCGTGTGGCGACGACAGCCCGGCGACCGAGCGGATGCCGCGGGGCGGTTCGTGTCGCGGCGCGGATTCCTCGGCGCGGTCGGCGCGGCCGCGGCATCCGCCGTCGCCCTGACCGCGGGCCAGTCGGTGCCCGCGCTCGCACCGCTCAACGTGCTCGCGCCGCGCCGCATGGGCGTCGGCCCGCAGGGGCTGCCGATCAACCGGACGGCCGCGCAGGCCGGTGTGACCGAGACGGCCGTCGCGCCCGACTGGGTGCTCACGGTCGCGACGCCGGCGGGCTCGCGGGACTTCACGCTCGACGACCTGCGAGCGCTCCCGCAGTCGGAGGAGGTGCTGCCGATCGCCTGCGTGGAGGGCTGGAGCCAGTCGGCGACCTGGCGCGGCGTGCGCCTCGTCGACCTGCTCGCCGAGGTGGATGCCGCCGAGCCGACGACGCCGCTGCGCTTCGAGAGCCTGCAGGAGCGCGGCGCGTTCGCGCGGACCGAGATGCCGCCGGAGTACGCGCGCGACCCGCTCACCCTCATCGCGCTCGAGCTGAACGGCGGCACGCTGCACGTCGACCACGGCTACCCGGCGCGCGTGATCGCTCCCGCACGCCCGGGCGTGATGCAGACGAAGTGGCTGCGACGGATCGAGGTGACGGCATGAGGGCGGCGCGCGGCATCCTGATCGCGGCCGGGCTGGGGCTCGCCGCGTTCGGCGGGTTCCTGCTGCTCACCGAGGTCGCGCCGTCGCGCTGGCTCGGCGTCGCGGTGTGGGTGGGCGCGGCGATCCTGCTGCACGACGGCGTGGTCGCGCCGGTGGTCGTGGCCGTCGGCCTCGGCGCGGCGCAGGTGCGCGAGCGGTTCGGATTGGGCGATCGCGGTGTCGCGGTGGCGCAGGGCGCGCTGCTCGTCGGCGCGATCCTCACGGCGGTCGCGGTGCCGGCGCTCGTCGCGTCGACGCTCGGCAATCCGAACCCGACGATCCTCGTCGGGTCCTACGGCATCGCGCTCGCCGTCATCTGGGCGGTGCTGATCGTGGTCGCCGGGATCGCGCTGCGCGTCTCGCGCACGGCGGTGCGCCGCGCGGAGCGAGCCGCGTGAGCTGAGCGCGTCGCCCGCACGAAGTGACGCCCCGCGGCATCCCAGTGCTCCGCGACGGCGAGGCCCGCGCCGGCGGCGAGCGACACGATCGCCGACCGGCCGACGCGCGCCCAGGGGAACGGCGAGCTCTCGCGGCCGTCCGCATCGACGAGCGTGCAGTGGTGGTCCACCACCGTGAGCTCGGGGTCGGCGTCGACCTCGACGAGCACCTGTCCGCGGCCGGTGATGAGCTCGGCGCAGCGACGGAGCAGCGCGCGCGGGTCTCCGCCGATGCCGATGTTGCCGTCCATGAGCAGCACGCTCTGCCAGCGTCCCTCGAGCGGGAGCCGGTCGAACACCGAGCGCTGCAGGGCGAGCCCGCCTGTCAGTCGCGCCCGTTCGACCGCGTGCGGCATGACGTCGATGCCGAGCGCGGGCAGCGATCGGGCGTCGGCGGCGTGCAGCATCCGCCCTGGCCCGCAGCCGACGTCGAGCAGGGGACCCGTTGCCCGGTCGAGCACGGTCAGGTCGGCGTCGCCGGCGGGACCCACCCAGCTCGCGGCGTCGAGCCGGTGCGAGGAGCCGTCCGCGCTGCGGAGCGACAGGGCCGCCTCGGCCCGGCCCTCGAGGAGTCGCACGTACGGCTCGCCCCGACCGGCACCGAAGCCGGCGTGCTCGCGCGGCACTCCGACGTGCGCGGTTGCGCCCGGGCCGGTCATCGCAGGCCCCCGGTGAGCTCGCGATGCAGCCGGGCGAACCGGGTGCCCGGTGCGACCGAGGCGACGGATGCCGCTGAGGCGACCGTGTCCACGTCGGTGAGCTCGCCGAGCAGTCCGACGGCGAGGCCGGCCGCCTCGAGCCGCTCGAGCTGCCGCCGCCCGGTGTCGTCGCGTGACATCGGCACGCCGCGGATCGGCGCACCGTCGGGCTCGCGCATCGCGAGCGCCCAGAAGCCGCCGTCGGCGGCAGGCCCGATCCAGGCTTCGACGGCGGCATCCGGGTCGCCGACGCCGAGCGCCGCGGCGACATGACCGGCCGTCAGCTGCGGGGTGTCCATGCCGACGAGCAGCGTCGGCTCGTCCATCGCGTCGAAGAGGCGTGCGAGCCGCTCGTCGAGCTCGCCGGGCGACTGCGCGAGCACCTCGAAGCCCAGCGCGGCCTCGGGTACCGCGTCGCCGTCGTAGTAGAGCACGCGGTGGTCGACGGGCAGCGCCGCGACGGCCTCGAGCGTGTCGTCGAGCGCTGCCGAAGCGAGTGCGGCGGCCTCCTCGGGCGTGAACGGCGGGGTCAGCCGTGTCTTCACGCGACCCGGGCGGCACTCCTTGGCGATCACGGCGACGGCGGTCATCGGCGGCCCCCTGCCGCCGAGGCCACGGCCACGGCCACCGCCCGGGCCACCGCGCCGGCCGGCCGGATCTCGCCGCTCACGGACGCACCTCCGCGAAGATGCGCGACATGTCGGCGATCGCCGTGAACGTGCCGCGCACGGTGCCGGTCACCTTCGACCGACCCTCGCGGGGCAGGTACGGCACGTCCAGCTCGAGGATGCGCCATCCGTCGGCCGCGGCTCGCAGCACCATCTCGAGCGGGAAGCCGCTCCGCCGGTCGCGGATGCCGAGGGCCTGCAGGCGCGCGGTCTCGGCGACGCGCATCGGCCCGAGGTCGTGCAGGCGCGTGCCGGTGCGGCGCGACATCCGGGCTGCGAGGACGCGGTTGGCGAACCGCGCGTGCACGGGCCACGCCGACCCGGCCGTCGGCCGTCGTCGGCCGAGCACCAGGTCGGCCTCGCCGCGTTCGACTGGACCGAGCAGCCGCGGCAGTTCGGCGGGGTCGAGCGACGCGTCGGCGTCGCAGAACGCGACGAACGGCGCGGTCGCCGCCTCGAGACCGGCGTTGGCGGCGGCACCGAACCCCCGGCGCGGCTCGGTGACGACGGTCGCCCCGTGTTCGCGCGCGACGTCGGCCGAACGGTCCGTCGAGCCGTTGTCGACCACGATCGCGCGCACGCCGTCGGGCAGTCGATCGAGCACCCACGGCAGCGCGCGCTCCTCGTCGAGGCACGGCAGCACGAGGTCGACGTGCACCTGCGGCATCCGCCCGCCCGTCATCGCGGCACCTCCGCCGGACCCGTGCCGGCGGCGCCCGCGCGGTCGCCCGCACCCGCACCCGCGGCCGCGAACTCCGCGAGCCCGTCGGCGAGCGGCACGCGCGGCGCCCAGTCGAGCTCGGTGCGCGCTCGGGCGGATGACGCGGTGATGTGGCGCACGTCGCCGAGCCGGTACTCCCCCGTGACGACCGGGTCGGGGCCGTCCATCGCGCGGGCGAGTTCGTGCGCGAGCTCGCCGACCGTCGTGACGGTGCCGGAGCCGACGTTGAACGCGCGTGCCGTACCGGCGGGCAGGTCGTCGAGCGCGGCGGCCACGGCGAGGTTGGCGGCCGCGACGTCCGTCACGTGCACGAAGTCGCGGCGCTGTGCGCCGTCCTCGAAGACGCGGGGCGCCTCGCCGCGGGCCAGCGACGAGCGGAAGATCGCCGCGACACCGGCATAGGGAGTGTCGCGCGGCATCCGCGGCCCGTAGACGTTGTGGTACCGCAGCAGCGCCGCCCGACCGCCGGTCGAGCGCGCCCAGGCCGCGGCGAGGTGCTCCTGCGCGAGCTTGGTCAGCGCGTACACGTTGCGCGGGTCGAGCGCGTCGTCCTCGTGGACGACGTCCGGGGCGAGCGGATGTCCCGTCTCGGGGTCGCGCGGCTCGAACCGCCCGGCGTCGAGGTCGGCGACCGTGCGCGGAGCCGGCCGGCGACGCCGCCCCTCCGCATCGCGATAGGCACCCTCGCCGTAGACGACCATCGACGACGCGAGCACCAGCCGGCCGACGCCCGCGCGCGCCATCGCCGCGACGAGCTCGGCCGTGCCGTGCACGTTCGTCGCCGCGTAATCGGGCGCGTCCTGCAGGTCGACGCCCAGGCCGACCTTGGCCGCCTCATGGAACACGACGCCGACGCCGGCGAGTGCGAGGTCGACCAGCGCCGGATCGCGGACGTCGCCGCGCACGAGCTCGACGCCGTCCGGCAGCCCGTCCGGCAGTCGTTCCGGCTCGGAAGCGGATGCCGCGTGCACGTCGGGCCGCAGCGAGTCGAGCACCCGCACCGGCTCGCCCCGCTCGAGCGCGAGCCGCACGACCTCCCCGCCGATGAACCCGGCGCCGCCCGTGACGAGGATCGTCATCGCGCCACCGGGAGGGCGAGCACGTGCGCGATCGCCTCATCGTCGATGAGCGGCCGCGGCGCGTAGTCCGACGGGATCGCGGCGACGATGCGCTCGAGGGACGCGAGCACGCGCGGCCGCGCCTCGGCGAGGCGGCGGAACACGAGTTCGGCGGTGACCGCGTCGGGGTCGTCGTCGACGTGCCCGGTGTCGGTGTCGGTCACGAGGCACAGCGTCACCGTGCCCATGCCGAGCTCGGCGGCGAGCGCGACCTCGGGGCAGAGCGTCATGTTCACGAGGTCGGCTCCGGCGTCTCGCAGCACGGATGCCTCGGCGCGCGTGGAGAACCTCGGACCCTGGATCACGGCGACGGTGGCACGCGGCGCGGCATCCGTCACCGCCTCGACCGCGAAGCGACGCAGCTCGGGACAGAACGGCTCGGCGAACGGCAGGTGCCGCACGAGGGATCCGTCGTAGAAGGTGTCGGCGCGCCCCCAGGTGCGGTCGAGCAGCTGATCCGGAATCGCCCACGACTGGGTCGGGAACTCGGCGCGGAGCGACCCCACGGCCGCGGTCGAGACGACGGCCCGCACGCCGAGGTCGGCGAGCGCCCACGCGTTGGCGCGTGCGTTGATCCGGTGCGGCGGGATGGTGTGCCCGTCGCCGTGCCGGGCGAGGAAGGCCACGGCGCGGCCCCCGAGCTCGCCCGTCGTCACCGTCGCCGCGCCGAACGGCGTCGCGTGCTCGCGCGGCGCACCGTCGATCAGCGCGGCCAGCCCGGTGCCGCCGATGACCCCCACCGTCTCCATGGCTCAACCCTGCCCGTCCCCCGCTGCGCCGGATCGAGGAGGTTCCTTACGATCCGGTGACGCGACGATCGCTGCGTCGGGGTCAGTCGCCCTCGTCGATCAGCTCCAGGAGCTTCCGCGCGGCGTCGCGGATCTCGTCGTGGTCGTACTGGCCGGCGCGACTCTCGAGCGAGATGACCGCGCAGCGGTGCACCTTCGAGAAGTCGCCGTACGGGAACGAGTAGGCGCCCTTCGTCTCGTCGTTCTCGTCGTCGTCGATCCCGAGGTGCCAGTGGCGGAACTCCGTCCAGCCCTCCTCGTCGACGAACCGGTTCTCGTCGTCGGCGCTCGGCGCGTGCTCGCTCCAATCGTCGCGTTCGTCGCGCACGACCTTGCCGTCGCGCACGAGCGAACGCGCGTGCCGCAGCGCGGTCTCGTTCAGTCGTGTGGCCATGTCAGGCTCGCTTCATCCGGCGCACCCGCTCCTTGGCGGTCTTGCGCGCGCGCTCCTGGTCGGTGGGCGTGGTGATCGAGGTGAAGAGGGTGCGGAACCCGCTGAAGATCGCCATCTTCGACGGCTGCTTCACCTGCGCGCGCTGCTGCTTGATCGTGCTCGCCTTCGAGCCCTTCTTCGGCGAGCCGGTCGACGACGCCCTCCCCCCGGCAGTGCCGTAGCGGACGGACACGCGCTCGAGCCGTGCCGACGAGCGTCGAGCGACTCGCTTCGCTGCGTACGGGCGGTGCGATGCCGCCTTCTTCGCGTCGCCGATGCGGGCCTGCTCGACCTTGGCGGCGGCCTTCACCTTCGACTTCGCCGGCTCCGGCAGCGACGAGGCGAGCTTGCTCGTCTCCTTGCCGGCCTTCTCGGCCTGCTTGACGGCGCGTTTGGCGTCGCGGCGGGCGTCGCGGTCGGTCCGGGTCTTCGTCATGCGGTCCCTCCTCCTTCTTCAGCACCCATGGTGCGGACGGCGTGCGGGCGGCTCACGCGGACGACGGCCGTGCCGGCCGCCCCCTCGCGATGAGGCTACGCCGGGCAGCGATCCGTGCCCAACCCCTTGCGTTCGCCGCCGCCGCGTGATCGCCACGAAGCCGATTCCCGACGATCGGACCTGCCGCACGAGCCGCTCGCATGCCTACGATGACGCCATGAACCTCCCCTCGATGTGGAACCTCGACGGACGCGTCGCCATCGTGAGCGGCGCCGGCAGCGCACAGGGCATCGGGTTCGCCGCGGCGCGGGCGCTCGGCGAACTGGGCGCCGGGATCGTCCTCACCGCGACGAGCGATCGCGTGCACGAGCGGGCGGAGGAGCTCCGCCGCGACGGCATCACCGCGACCGCGTTCGTGGCGCGGCTCGACGACGAGCAGCAGGTCGACGACCTGGCGGCGAAGCTCGCGAGGGCCCGCATCCGCCCCTCCATCGTCGTCAACAACGCGGGCATGGTCGTCACGGGCGACCCCGAGATGCTGCACGGCGACGGCACGATGACGCTCGCCGACTGGAACGCCGGCCTCGCGATGAACCTCACCACCGCGTTCCTCCTCACGCGCGCCATGCTGCCCGGCATGCGCGATCTCGGCTGGGGCCGGGTGATCTGCGTCTCGAGCGTGTCCGGTCCGCTCATGGCCTCCAAGGGCGATGTCGGCTACGCGACCGCGAAGGCCGGCATGCTCGGGTACGTGCGCGCACTCGCCGTCGACGAGGCCCTCTCGGGCATCACCGCGAACGCCGTCGCACCCGGCTGGATCGCGACCGCGAGCCAGCTGCCCAGCGAGGCCGAGGAGGGGATGCTCGTGCCCGTCGCCCGGAGCGGCCGGCCGGACGAGGTCGCGTCGGCGATCGCGTGGCTCGCGAGCCCGGGCGCGTCGTACGTGACCGGGCAACTGGTCACCGTCGACGGCGGGAACACGGTCGCCGAAGAGCGGCGCTGACGCTACGCGGCGCGGCTGGGAGATCGCGAGGCGCCGACGCGGCGCCCGAAGCGCAGCGCCAGGCCCCACCGCGTCACGCGCAGCATCGCCTCGAGCACGATCGCCGCGCTCATCTTCGATCGCCCGCGCTCGCGCTCGACGAACGTGATCGGCACCTCGACGATGCGCAGGCCGGCGATCGCCGCGTGCCACGTCATGTCGACCTGGAAGACGTAGCCGCGCGTGTGCACCTCCTCGAGGTGCAGCGCGCGCAACGCCTCCGCGCGGAAGACCCGGTACCCCGCTGTCGCATCCCGCACCGGCAGCCGCAGCATCCACCTCGAATAGGCGCTGCCGGCCCGCGACAGCCAGATGCGTCGCGCGGGCCAGTTCACCACCGCGCCGCCCGGCACCCAGCGCGACCCGATGACGACGTCGGCGGGCCGGCCCGCGGCATCCGTCGACTCGAGGCCCTCGAGCAGCTGCGGCAGCTGCTCGGGCAGGTGCGACCCGTCGGCGTCGAGCTGCACGACCGGGTCGTGGCCGCGCGACAGCGCCCAGTCGAACGCGGCGAGGTACGCGGCGCCGAGGCCCGCCTTGCCGGCGCGGTGCAGCACGTGCACCGCGGCATCCGCTCGCGCCAGCTCGTCGGCCAGGTCGCCGGTGCCGTCGGGCGAGTTGTCGTCGACCACGAGCACGGATGCCGCCGGCACCGCCGCACGGACGCGCGCGACGATCTCCGCGAGGTTGTCGCGCTCGTTGTAGGTCGGGATCACCACCAGCGGCCCGGTCATGCGCTGCTCCTCAGGTCGCGACGGCACGAGTGGAATCGTACCGGCGCTCCCGCTTCGGGCCGAATGCGCGGGGAGCGGGCGGATGCACCCGGATCCGGGGACGACGCGCCCGCTCCTAGCAGGTCCTCCTGTGGATGGCACCCGCCCGTGCCGGGCCTTGCCGCGGCATCCGCCGGATGGTGGACTTGCCCGACACGTGACGAGCGACCAGGGGGGAACGCATGCCGTACATCGAAGTGGGAACCGAGAATTCCGCACCGATCGAGCTCTACTACGAGGACCACGGGTCCGGCCGGCCGGTCGTGCTCATCCACGGCTACCCGCTCGACGGGCAGTCGTGGGAGAAGCAGCAGCGCGCGCTGCTGACCGCCGGGCGCCGGGTCGTCACCTACGATCGCCGCGGGTTCGGGCGGTCGGGCAAGCCGACCACCGGGTACGACTACGACACGTTCGCCGGCGACCTCAAGACGCTGCTCGACGCGCTCGAGCTGACCGACGTGACGCTGGTCGGCTTCTCGATGGGCACGGGCGAGGTCGCCCGCTACCTGGGCGCCCACGGCAGCGATCGCATCGCGAGGGCCGCGTTCCTCGGCTCGCTGCAGCCGTACCTTCGGCAGACCGAGGACAACCCGGCCGGCGCCGCGCCCGAGTTCGACGGGCTGAGGTCGCAGGCCGAGGCGGACCGATTCGCCTGGTACGACGGCTTCTTCGAGAACTTCTACAACCTCGACGAGAACCTCGGCTCGCGCATCTCGGAGGCGGCCGTGCGCGGCAGCTGGGCGACCGCCGCGCAGGCGTCGTGGTACGCGGCGTCGGCGTGCGTCGACACCTGGCTCACCGACTTCCGCGGCGACATCGAGCGGATCGACGTGCCGACGCTGATCCTGCACGGCACCGCCGACCGGATCCTGCCCATCGACGCGACCGCGCGCGAGTTCACCAAGCGGCTGCCCGACGCGCAGTACGTCGAGATCGATGGCGCACCCCACGGCCTGCTCTGGACGCACGCCGACGAGGTCAACGCGGCGCTGCTGGCATTCCTCGGCTCGTGACGGGCGCCGACTCGACCGTCAGCGCTGCAGCGCGTCGATGAGCTGCGCCTTCGGCATTCGCGAGTAGCCGGCGACGCCTCGCTCCTTGGCGAGCGCGCGCAGCTCGGCGACGGTCTTCTTCGAGAGCTCGTCGGCGGATGCCGCGGCGGCGGACTTCTTCGCGGGCGCGGGCTTCTTCGCGGTTGCGGGCTTCTGCGGCGCGGGCTTCTTCGCGGGCCCGGGCTTCTGCGCTGCGGGCTTCTTCGCGGGCGCGGGCTTCTGCGCTGCGGGCTTCTTCGCCGCGGGCGCGGGCCTGCTCGCCGGCGCGGGCTTGCCCGCGTCGTCCGCCGCCTCGCGGGCCGCTTCGGTCGCGGCCTCGGGCGAGATGTCGGCGGGCTCGGCCCGCGTCGGCTCGCCGTCGACCTCGGGGGCGCCGCGCTTGCGCAGCTTCGCGAGGCTCTGCTCGAGGTCGCGTGCCTTCGCGCGTGCGGCCTTGTCGGCCTTCTTGGCGAGTCGCGCCGCCTCGGCGACGGCGGCCTTCGCCGCATCGAGCGCCTTGGCGGCAGCCTTCCGGGCGGCCTTCGCGGCCGACTCGGCCTCGGCAGCGGCATCCTGCTTCGCGGCCTTGGCCTTCTTCTCGGACTTCTTGCGCGCCATCGTCGCACCTCCGGTCATCACGGTCCTGCGTCTCGCTGCATCGTAGCGCGCAGGTTCGCGGCCGCGCGTGCGCGGCCGGCCATGAGCGAGGGCGGATGCCGCAGGCCGCAGCCCGTGGCATCCGCCCTCGATCGCTCCGGGGCGGGCGACCCGCTCAGCGACGCAGCTCGAGCGTGCAGCACTTCACGCCGCCGCCGCCGAGCAGCAGCTCGGACAGGTCGACGCCGATCGGGTTGTAGCCGGCGTCGCGCAGCTGCTGCTCGAAGCCCGTGGCCCGCGCGGCGATGACCACGTTGCGGCCGTCGCTGTAGGAGTTGAGGCCGAGCACCGCGGCGTCCTCCTCGGAGGCCAGGATCGCGTCGGGATAGCGCTCGCGCAGGATCTCGAGCGACGGCTCGTCGAACGCGCTCGGCAGGTAGGCGATGTGCTCCTGCCCGGGGCGGGAGTCGAGCACGGCGATCGCGGTGTCGAGGTGGTAGAAGCTCGGGTTCACGAGCGTGAGCGACACGACCTCGCGGCCGGTGATGCGGCGCAGCTCGTCGTGGCTCGACGAGTCGCTGCGGAAGCCGGTGCCGGCGAGGATCACGTCGCCGACGAGCAGGAAGTCGCCCTCGCCCTCGTTGACCTCGACGGGCTCGCGCACGTCGAATCCAGCGGCGCGGAACCACTCCATGTACGCGGGGCCCTCGGCGGCGCGCTGCTCGTGCGTGAACTTCGCGCCGTAGGCGATGCCGTCGATGACGGTGCCGCCGTTGGCCGCGTAGACCATGTCGGGCAGGCCGTCGACCGGGTCGATCAGGTGCACGTCGAAGCCGAGCCCGACGTAGGTGTCGTGCAGCACCTGCCACTGCCGCACGGCGAGTTCGGTGTTCGTGGGCTTGGCCGGGTCCATCCACGGGTTGATCTGGTACACCACGTCGAAGTGCTCGGGACGGCACATCAGCACGGTCTTCTTCGACGGGGTGCGCTCGGTGGCGGCGGTACGGGTCTCGGTCTCGATCACAGTCGACATCTCACTCCTCAAGTGGGTCTGATCAGCCGAGCGTGGCGGCGCGCCGCCGGCTCGGCCGGTGGGGTGTCGGCGGACCAGGTCGCTCTCTCGAGCCTCGACGGCGGTGATCGGATGCCACCGGCGGCGAGACGCCATCTCCAGTGTGAAGGGAAACCCGCGGGACTTCTCGGCATCGTGCACACGATCCGTGCGCGTTCGCCAGCGATTCGCAACGATTCGTGCGTGACGGATGCCGCGTCCGCGCGTTTCCGCCGCCATGACGGCGTTCGTGCGCGCACCGATCCTGCGCCGTTCGCCGGGCGCCCGGCCGCGGCGATGTCGCTTGCCTGCCCGGCGATCCGTCCGGCAGGCTGGGCGCAGTCCGGTCCCCGCGCCGGCCCAGCGAGGAGACCCGGATGCCGAACGCCGAGCGCATCGCCGAACTGCAGCGGGTCGTGTTCGGCGCGGGAGCGAGCGACGACGAGCGCCGTGCCGCGGCCGATGAACTGGCGACGCTCCGACACGAGCGGACGGCCACCCCACCGACGCCGACACGTCGGAGGACGGATCTCCTGCGCTGCGCGGAGACGCCGTCACGGGGGGTGGCGCCGAGCCGGGGCACGCCGACGCGGATCCGCTCGGTCTCGGGGTACCGGACACGGACTCGGCGAACGAGCGGTCCGGCGCGACCGCGGCGATGCGATTGGCGGTGCTCGTCGGTGCGATCGCCCTCGCGATCGGGTTCGGAGTCGGCTGGCTCAGCGGCTCGATGGCCACCGCGGAGCTCATCGCAGAGCGGGAAGGTTCGGCCGGAGACCCCGCCGATGAGCTCGCGCTCCCGCTCGCCGCCGAGCCGCGCGTCGCCGCTCGAGCCGAGCGGTGACCTGCGGATTCGCGTGGAAGGCGTCGGCGTCTCCGCCGGATCCTGAAGATCCCGGGGTGGCTGCGACCGCATCGCGGAGGGGAATCCGACTCGGGCGCCCGGGTGATGCCCAGTCCCGAAGGTGCGGCCGTGCGGGTGAGCCCGTCACACCCGATTCCCAAGGTCGGGTCGCATGCTGTTCGCGTCGGCACGACCGGCCGGACGACGGAGTTCCCATGCCCCAACCTGACGACGCCCTCGAGAAGCGCGTCGCGCGACTGCAGCGGGTGGCGTACGGCGCCGACGCGACCGAGGCCGAACGCGCGGCGGCCGAGGCCGAGCTGGTCGCGCTTCGCGCGTCGAAGGATGCGCGTGAGCATGCCCCCGGAGACGCCACCGCACGAGACGGCCGGGCAGAGGGCCCCGCGCCGTCGGCCTCGGATGCGGCATCCGCATCGGTCGTCCCAGCCGACGCACGACCGCTTCGTTCGCAGCGCTCCGGCCGCCGTGCGGTGCTGGCCTACTCCGCGGCCGCGCTCGTCGCCGGCGCGGTGATCGGGTGGGCGGTCGGCAGCGGCATCGCGCCGTCGGAAGGGTCCGACGTGGGCGTGCCGGTCGCCGAGACCACGGCCTGGGAGGTGTTCGAGCGCCCGGCGACCGACGGCGACTTCGTGCGCCACCCGGGCCCGCTCGTCGACATGGGCACCGACGACTCGACGCGGCGCCTGCTCCTCACCCGATCCGACGGCGTACGCCTCATCGCCGTCCAGACGAAGGACGGCGAGAACGCGTGCCTCATCCTGGCCCTGCCGGTGGGACGGCCCGCCACCGCCTGCACCGAGGACGGACGGTTCCCCCGCGAGGGCCTCCGCGCCGAGATCTCGGTGCAGGGGGTGGGGGTCTACCTCGCCGGCTGGAAGCCGGACGGGCAGGCGGACATCAACACGGCGTCGGCGTCGACCGGGTAGGCGTCACACCCGATTCCCAAGGTCCGGTCGCATGCTGGACTGGTCGACTCGACCGGCAGGACGACGGAGTTCCCATGCCCGACCACCAAGACGACCTCGATGAGCGGATCGCGCGGCTGCAGCGGATCGCGTACGGGGCCGACGCGACCGCGGAGGCCCGCGCGGCGGCACTCGAGGAGCTGGCGTCGCTGCGGAACTCGACGGACGGCACCGCGCACGAGCACTCCGACGTCGCCGCGGAACCGCCCGCCGTCGAGGAGCGGGCGGCCCCGACGGGTGACGCAGCCGCCGGAGGCGCCGGCTCCGGAACCGGCACCCGGGATCGGCGCATCGGAATCCGCGTCGCGGTGGTCTCCGCGGTCGCGGCCCTGCTCGTCGGCGCGGCGACCGGCTGGGTGCTCGGCAGCGCGACCGACCCGTCGGTGGGCGCCGGCGACGACGCGCCGATCGAGTGGACGCAGGCCTGGCAGGTGTTCGACCGCCGCGCGGGCGACGGCGACCTCGTGCGCCATCCGCCGCACGATGGCGCGGCGGAGATCGACGAGTCGAGCCGTCGCCTGCTCGTCACCCGGTCGGATGGCGTGCGACTCGTCGCCGCCCGGACGGCCGACGGCGGGAACGCGTGCCTCATCCTCGTGCTGCCCGTCGGCCGGCCCGGCATCGCCTGCACGGAGATGAGCCGGTTCCCGGCCGGCGGCCTCCGAGCCGAGGTGTCGGCGCGGGCCGTCGGCGAGTACGTCGCCGTCTGGTACGCCGACGGGCGGGTCACGGTCAACGCGGCGGCCGTGCCCTCCGGATGAGCCGCGGAACCCGACGGCCGGACGACGGAGCCCAGATGCACGACCACCTCGACCTCGACGAGCGGATCGCGCGGCTGCAGCGCGCGGCGTACGGCGCCGACGTGCCCGATGAGGAACGCGAGGCGGCCGCGAGCGAACTCGCCGCGCTGCGTTCCCCGGGCGGGCGGAGCGCCGCCGGACGGGGCGGCGCCGGCGCACCCGACGCCGCCACTGCGGACGCGCCGACGGATGAGCCCGCGCTCGGCGACGTCGACTCCACGACCGGAACGAGCGAGCTTCCCGGCGGCCGAGCGGCGCAGACCAGCCTGGTCGCGGCGGCCACGATCGCGGTCCTCGCGGGCCTCGCGGGCCTCACCGCGGGGTGGGCGCTCGGCGGCGTCGGCTCGGAGGCCGATGAGGCCCGCGCGGTCCGGGCGTCGGAGAGCGAGGCGTGGCGGATCTTCGAACTGTCGCCGCCCCACGGGGACCGCGTCCGCTACCCCATGCCCCCGGTCGACCTGAACCTCGACCGCGACAGCCGGCGCCTGCTCGCTGCGCGATGGGACGGCGTGCGGCTGATGGCGGTGCGCACCGTCGACCGTCGAGACGGATGCCTCATCCTGATCTCCCCGGCGGGCTCGCCTGCGGCGGCGTGCACCGAGGACGGCCGCTTCCCGATCGAGGGCCTCGTGGCGGAGACCGAGGACGGGGGCTCCGGCTCCTACCGCGCCACCTGGGACGCGACGGGCCGGATCTCGCTCGACCCGCCGCTGCTGGACTGACGCCCGCCCCGCGGCATCCGCTCGCCGCCGACCCGACGGAGGACTACGCGGCGCTCGCGCCCTCGTTGCGGCGATCGCGCCACGCGAGCCAGTGCCTCACGGCCGCATCGTCGTACGCCGGCCCCGAGATGCCGAGCGTGAACAGCCGCACGCCCGCGTCGTACAGCGCATCGGCGTGGTCGTCGTCGAGCGCGCGGCGCGAGAGCTCGTTCGAGATCGTGATCTCCGAGACGTCACGGCCGACCTTCTCGCCCCACCGCTTCAGCACGTCGAGCTTGTGCGCGAGGTCGGTGGGCGGCACGAACGAGTGCCAGATGTCGGCGTGCTCGGCGACCAGGCGCAGCGTCTTCCGCTCGCCCTTGCCGCCGATCATGATCGGGATGTCGCGCGTCGGCCCCGGGTTCAGCTTCGACCAGCGCGCCTTCACGCGCGGGAGCGCCTCGGCGAGGTCGTCGAGCCGCGAGCCGACCGTACCGAACTCGTAGCCGTACTCGTCGTAGTCGCGCTCGAACCAGCCCGACCCGGTACCGAAGATGAACCGCCCGCGGTCGCCGCCCTTGGCGCTGATGTGGTCGAGCGTGCGGGCCATGTCGGCCTGCAGGTCGGCGTTCCGATAGGAGTTGCAGTTGACGAGCGTGCCGAACTCGATGCGCTCGGTCTGCTCGGCCCAGGCGCCGAGCATGGTCCACGCCTCGAAGTGGAGGCCGTCGCGGTCGCCCGAGAGCGGGAAGAAGTGGTCCCAGTTGAAGACGACGTCGACGCCGAGGTCCTCCATGCGGCGCACGGCGTCACGGATCTGCGGGTACGTCGCATGCTGGGGCTGCAGCTGGATGCCGAGGCGGGCGGGTGCGTTCGGGGTCATGCTTCGACCCTAGGTCGGGGGCGAGCGGTTTCCCACCCGTGTCAGCCGTGGGCGAACGGATGCCGCGCGCCTCCCCGCATGCGGCCGATCCGCACGCCCGCATGCCGACCTGCAGGCCGGCCCGGCCCGCCCGCCTCGACTCACGCCGATCGGCGCCTACCGGGGCCGAATCGCGTGAGTCGAGGACCCGAAGGCAACCGCGGCACCGCGTGGCGGCGGCATCCGCCCTCCCGCACGCATGCTCGCGCGACTCACGCCAATCGGTCCCCGCCGGGGCCGAATCGCGTGAGTCGAGGCGGGCGGCGTGCGGGTGGGCCGGGCGGGCGCAGCGCCGCCCGCCGCGCTCGGCACGGCGGGCGGCGTGGGGAACGCGCTACCCCTGCACGCGCCCGCCGGACGGCGCCGCCGCAGCGGTCGCCGAGTCGTGGTCGTCGCCGTCGTCGACCGATCCGTCCTCGCGGAGGTCGAGCATGGGCACCGGACGACGGAACCCCCGCGTGACGATGCCGAGGAGCACGAGCCCGAGGGCGAGCCAGATGAGCCCGACGACGAACGTGCGCGGCGACAGGCTCGTCCACAGCCACACGGTGAGGCCGAAGCCGATGAGCGGCAGCACCAGGTTGTTCACCACCGCGGCAGCGCCGTTGCGCTCGCGCCGGTCGACGAAGTAGTGCTTCAGGACGCTGAGGTTCACGACCGAGAACGCGATGAGGGCGCCGAAGCTGATCATCTCGACGAGGAGCCCGAGGTCGATCACGATCGCGAACAGGGACACCGCGGAGACGACGAGGATCGCGACGACCGGCGTGCGGAACCGCTCCGACAGGCGGCCGAACATCGCGCGCGGCAGCACCCGGTCTCGGCCCATCGCGTAGAGGATTCGCGCGACCGAGGCCTGCGACGTGAGTGCGGAGCCGGTCGCGCCGGCGATGTACGCCGCCGTGAAGAAGATCGCGAGGAACTGCCCGCCCGCGGCGCCCATCACGTCGAGCGCGGCGGAGTCCACGTCGGTGAACGCGTTCGACGGGAAGGCGAGCTGCGACAGGAACGAGAGCCCGATGAAGATGACACCGGCGGCGATGGTCGTGATCATGATCGCGCGCGGCACGGAGCGGGTCGGCTCCTTGGCCTCCTCGGCGAGCGTCGAGACGGCGTCGAAGCCGAGGAACGACAGGCACAGCACCGCGGCCCCGGCGAACAGCACGCCCGTGCCCTCGACCGAGCCGTCCCCGGCGAAGGGAGCCAGCAGGTCGACCTGGCCGGTACCGCCGATCGAGACGAGGCTGAGCGCGACGAACGCGACGATGAACAGCGCCTGCACGGCGATGATGACGAAGTTCGCGCGGGCGACCGACAGGATGCCGACGACGTTGAGCACCGTGACCAGCGCGATCGCCACGAGGATGAAGACCCATTGCGGCACGGCCGGGAACGCGGCGTTCAGGTAGATGCCGATCACGAGGTAGTTGATCATCGGCAGGAACAGGTAGTCGAGCATGAGCGACCAGCCCGCGAGGAACCCGACGCCGGGCCCGAAGCTCCGCTGCGCGTACACGTAGGCGGATCCGGCGTACGGGTAGGCGGCGGCCATCCGCGCGTACGACCGCGCGGTGAAGAACATGGCGACGAGCGTGATCGCGTAGGCGAGCGGCACGCGGCCGCCGGTGAGCTCCGTGACGATGCCGTAGGTCGTGAACACGGTGAGCGGCACCATGTAGACGAGCCCGAACAGCACGAGCGAGGGGACGCCGAGCACGCGGCGAAGGTGCGTGCCCTCGGCAGCGGATGCCGCGTGGCCGGGCGTGCCGGCGACGGTGGTCTGGGACATCGTGGGGTGGGTCCTTTCAGGGGCGGAGCGCGACGCTGCGCTCGGGTTCGGCGGAGGTGTCCGCGGTTTCGGGGGTGGGGTCCGGGTGGGCGGATGCCGCGAGGCGGGCCTCGCCCGCGAGGTACGTCTGCCGCACCTCGACGGCGGGCAGCTCGTGGGGCTCGACGGTGCGCGGATCGCGCGCGAGCCAGACGAGGTCGGCGCTCGCGCCGGGGACGATGCGTCCCCATGGCGCGGCGGCGCGGTCGGCGAACGCCTGGTGGGCGACCGCCGCGGTGTAGGCGCCGAGTGCGGCCTCCATCGGCACGATCTCGTGCGGGGTCCAGCCGCCCGCCGGCTCGCCGTCGGCCGTGCGGCGGGACGCGGCGATCGCGAGCCCGTCGCGCGGGTCGCCCGACGAGACCGGCCAGTCGGAGCCGAACGCGAGCGTCGCGCCGGTGCCCGCGAGCGAGCGCATGCGGTACTGGCGGTCGGCGCGCTCGGGTCCGAGTCGCGGCACGGTCAGCACCGTCATGAGCGCGTCGAGCTGCGCCCACAGCGGCTGCATGTTCGCGATGACGCCGAGGGCGGCGAAGCGCGCGAGGTCGGCGTCGTCGACGAGCTGCGCATGCGCGATCACGGGGCGCCGGTCGCGCGGGCCGTTCGCCTCGATCGCCTGCTCGATCGCGTCGAGCGCCTGGCGCACCGCCGCGTCGCCGATGGCGTGGACGTGCACCTGGAAGCCCGCGGCATCCGCTGCCCGCACCGCCTCGGCGAGGCGCTCGGCGCCCCAGACCGACATCCCGTGCGAGTGCAGGCCCGAGCAGTAGGGCTCGAGCAGCGCGCCGGTCTCGTTCTCGACGACGCCGTCGGCGAAGAACTTGATCGTGTTCGCGGTGAGCCACGGCGATCCGGCCGCCACCACGCGGTCGCGCGCCATGGCCATCGCAGGCAGGTCGCGGGCGAAGTGTCGCGGGTCGGCGTAGAGCGCGAGGTTGAACCGCAGGGGCAGGGCGCCGGATGCCGCGGCGGCGAGGTAGACGTCGACATCGGCGGGTTCGACCCAGGCGTCCTGCACCCACGTCACGCCGCGCTCGAGGTAGTAGCGCCCGGCGCGCTGGAGCGCACGGACGCCGCTCGCGACCGGGCGCGGCGGCATGACGGCGGTCACGAGGTCGACGGCGCCCCACTCGCGCAACGTGCCGAGCGGCGTGCCGTCGTCGCGGCGCGGGATCTCGCCGAGTTCGGGATCGGGCGTCGACGCGTCGATGTCCGCGAGCTCGAGCGCCTTCGAGTTGACCCAGACGGTGTGGTAGTCCCAGGCGCGGAGCATGACCGGCCGGTCGCGCACCGCCTCGTCGAGCCAGCGGGCGTCGAACAGGCCGGCTTCGGCGAGGCTGCCGTCGTACGACGCGCCCGTGATCCACTCGAGTTCGGGGTGCGCGACGGCGAAGCGGCGCACCTCGGCGACGATGTCGTCGACCGAACGGCAGGCGCGCACGTCGGGCCCCTGGGCCTCGAGACCGCCGAACATCGGGTGCGCGTGGCCGTCGCCGAACGACGGCATGAGGAACCCGCCCTGCAGGTCGACGGTCTCGATCACGCCGATCGGCGCAGCGGATGCCGCGGCCTCGGCCGCCGCGCCCACCGCCTCGACCACGCCGTCGCGCACGAGGAGCGCGCGCGCGTCACCGCCTCCGGCACCGGTCCACACCGTGCCGCCGTGGAAGAACGTCGTCGTCACCGCACCTGCCTCATCGGGTTCGTCTGCCCGGGGCATCGCGCCCGCGGCATCCGTTTACGAACACTGTTCGTGTTTGTGTGCGGTGCACGTTACACTCCGGATCACGACGACGGAAGACCCACGAGGAGATTCGTGACCCGGCTGAAACGCGAGCAGCTCGTCAGCGCCGCACTCGACCTCGTCGACGAGGAGGGCGGCAGCGCCCTCACGATGCGCTCGCTCGCCGCGCGCGTCGACCGACAGGTGTCGTCGCTCTACAACCACGTCGGCAGCCGCGCCGAGCTCATCGAACTCGTGCGGGCTCGCATCGTCGAGGACATCGACGTCTCGGCGTTCGGCGTGCACCCGTGGGATGCCGCGCTCGAGGCGTGGGCGCGCTCGTACCTCACGGCCTTCGCGGCGCACCCCAACGTGATCCCGCTGCTCGCGACCACGCCGATCCGCGATCGATCGACACTCGAGATGTACGAGACCGTCGTCGGCTCGCTGCTCGCCGGCGGATGGCCGACTCGCGACGCCGTCGCCGTCATGCGCACCGTCGAGGCGCACGTGCTGGGCTCGGCGCTCGACATCGTCGCGCCCGGCGACCTGCTCGCGCAGGCGACCGTGCCCGCCGAACTCGACGCGCTGCGCTCAGCCCTCGACCCCGAGCACGCCGACGCGTCGGGCGCCGGGCGGGCGTTCCGCCTCGGCCTCGAGGCGCTCATGCACGGCCTGCGGGTGCGGCACGCCGCCCTCCCCCGCGGCTGAGGCCGTCGACGGCTGAAACGCTCCCCCGATCACGAAACCGCAACAGCGCGCACGAAATCCGCGTCGGCCCATATCGCGACGCAATGGACAGTCCTACACTCGCCCCATGGACAACCTCGACCGCGCGATCCTCGACCTGCTGCGGCAGAACTCCCGCGCCGGGTACGGCGACATCGGGTCCTCGGTCGGGCTCTCCGCCTCCGCAGTGAAGCGTCGCGTCGACAAGCTCGTCGCCGACGGCGTCATCAAGTCGTTCACGATCCAGGTCGACCCCGCCGTCGACGGCATGTCGACCGAGGCGTACGTCGAACTGTTCTGCCGCGGCACGGTCGCGCCCGACGAACTGCAGCGCATCCTGCAGGGCGTGCCCGAGATCGTGTACGCGGGCACGGTCACCGGCAGCGCGGACGCGATCGTGCACATGCGCGCCCGCGACATCACCTCGCTCGAGGACGCCCTCGAGCGCGTGCGCATCGCCCCCAACGTCGACCACACGCGCAGCGCGATCGTGCTCTCGCGGCTCGTCAACCGCAACCGCGACTGACGGCGACCGCACGATGCGCTTCACGGTCGATGCGGGTTCCGGCACCCCGCCGTTCGAGCAGCTGCGGATGCAGGTCGTCGACGCGGTGCGCGACGGACGGCTCGCGGCGGGCGCGAAGCTCCCGACCGTGCGCGCCCTCGCCGACGAGCTCGGTCTCGCCGTGAACACCGTCGCGAAGGCCTACAAGCAGCTCGAGGCCGACGGCGTCGTCGAGGGCCGCGGGCGCAGCGGCACGTTCGTCAGCGCAGCGGGCGACCCGGTCGAGCGGGCGCTGCAGGTCGCGGCATCCGCCTACGCCGATGCGGTCGGTCGCCTCGGGGTGCCGACGGATGCCGCGCTGGAAGCCGTCGAACGCGCCCTGCGCTCGCGCTGACGCCTGCGGTGCGCTCAGCTCGCCGCCTCGACCGGCGCCGGGATCGGCTCCTTCGGCAGCTTGCGCACCTTCTGGCGACGACGGCGACGCTCGGGGATCATCGAGCGCATCTCCTCGAGCCTGCCGAAGCAGAGCAGGCGATCCTCGGCCTCGAGCACGACGCCCTTGCGCGGGTTGGGGATGACCGTGGTGCCGCGGTGCAGCGTCAGCACCGTGATGTCGCGGTCCCACAGGCCGGATTCGCCGAGCGTCGTGCCGACGAGGTCGGCGGCGCCGTGCACGAGCAGCTCCGCGACGCCGTACCCGGTCGAGACCGTCAGGCGCTGGCGCACGTCGATCTCGGGGAACGCGACCTGGTTGGCGATGTAGTCGATGATGGCGCCCGCGACATCCAGCTTCGTCGCCGTCTCGATGCCCTGCAGGCCGGGCGACGAGTTGACCTCCATCACGAGCGGACCCTCGTTGCCCTCGAGCATGTCGACGCCCGCGACCTTGAGCCCCATGATCTGCGCCGACCGCACGGCCGCCTGCTCGTACTCGGGGGTGAGCTCGACGGCCGCGACCGTGCCGCCGCGATGCACGTTCGACCGGAACTCGTCGCCCGCCGCGCTGCGCCGCATGGCTGCGACGACCCGGTCGCCGACGACGAGCGCACGGATGTCGCGCCCGCGGCTCTCCTTGATGAAGCTCTGGATCAGCACGTTCTGCTTCGTCGAGTGCAGCGTCTCGATGATCGCCTCGGCGACCTTCACCTCGGGGGCGAGGATCACCCCGATGCCCTGCGTGCCCTCGAGCAGCTTGATCACGACGGGCGCACCGCCGACGCGTTCGATCGCCGGTCGCAGGTCGGCCCGGTTGCGCACGAACGTCGTCGCGGGCATGCCGATGTTGTGCCGCGAGAGGATCTGCGTCGCGCGGAGCTTGTCACGTGCGTTCGTGATGCCGTTCGCGGTGTTGGGCGTGTAGACGTCCATCTGCTCGAACTGGCGGACCACGGCCGTGCCGAAGTACGTGATCGAGTTGCCGATCCGCGGAAGGATCGCGTCGTAGTCCGACAACTGCCGGCCGCGGTACTGCAGGTCGGGTTCGGGCCCGGACAGGTCGATGCCGAACCGGAGCGTGTTGAGGACCTTCACGTCGTGCCCGCGCTGCTGCGCTGCAGTGCGGAGGCGCTGGGTGGAGTACGCCTGCGGCGCGCGCGAGAGGATCGCGAGTTTCATGCGGGAGTCCCTGCGAAGATGATCGGGTGACGGTGGAGCCAACCCATTCAAACACCATCGCCGGATGGCGCGAATGGGTGCGCCTGCCGCAAGCCGAGGTCGAGTGGATCAAGGCCAAGCTCGACACGGGCGCCCGCACGTCGGCGCTGCACGCGTTCGACGTCGAGGAGTTCACGGAGGCCGGCGTGGACCGGGTGCGGTTCGGCATCCATCCCTGGCAGGACACCGATGAGGACGCCGCGACCGTCGAGCTGCCCGTGCACGACCGCCGCGTCGTCCGCAGTTCGACCGGACACACTCAGGAGCGGCTCGTGGTGCTCATGGACCTCGTGCTCCTCGGCCGCGAGGTGACCGCCGAGGTGACCCTCACGAACCGCGACGAGATGGGGTTCCGCATGCTCATCGGCCGCGAGGCGCTCCGCAACGGGTTCCTCGTCGACGCCGGCCGTTCGTTCGTGGGCGGCCGGGCGCCGCGCGCCATCCGTCGCCGCAATCGCGGTCGCGCCTGAGCCCGCAGCCCGCTGGTCGAGGAGGATCCGACGCGCGCGAGACCGGTGGTCGAGGAGCAGGCGAAGCGCGCGAGACCCCTGGTCGACGAGCAGGCGAAGCGCGCGTATCGAGACCGTCAGGCCGCGAGCTCCCGTTCGAGGCGGGCCACATCCTCAGCCCGGCACAGCTCGGTCGCGGGCATCATCGCGGTCGCCGATCCGGCCGCGACCGCGGTGCGGAACGCGTCGGCGATCGGTCGCCCCTCGGCGAGCCGCAGGATCAGCCCGGCCAGGAACGCGTCCCCCGCGCCGACCGCGCTCGCGACCTCGACGCGTGGGGTCGGGAGCCGCAACACGCCCTCCGCCGTGACGAGCACCGCGCCGGCGCCGCCGAGCGTGAGCGCGACAACCTCGGCGCGGCCGCCGTGCACGATCGCGCGAGCCGCATCGACCTGCTCGTCGAGCCCCAGATCTCCGTCTGCACCCACCAGGCCGGCGAGCTCGTCGCGGCTCGGCTTGATGAGGAACACGCCCTCGTCGAGCGCCGCCGCGAGCGCCGGCCCCGAGGCATCCACCACGACCCGGATCGCGTGCTGGTGGGCGATCCGCGCGAGCAGTGCGTAGAAGTCCGTCGGCACGCCCGGCGGCAGGCTGCCGCTCGCCACGAGGTATCCGCCGACCGGAAGGTGATCGCCGACCACCGAGAGGCAGGCGCGCCATTCCGGCTCGCGGAACGTCGGCCCCTGGAGCACGAACCGGTACTGCTCGCCGGTCGAGGTCTCGTCGACCGTGAAGCTCTCGCGCGTGCTCCCCGCGATGGTGACGACGCGCCCGACGATGCCCGCCGACTCGATGAACCCGCGGTACGCCTGGCCGGTGGGCCCGCCCAGCGGATAGATCGCGATCGAGTCGCCGCCGAGGTTCCGGATGGCGCGGCTCACGTTCACGCCGCCCCCGCCCGGGTCGAATCGGCTCGGGCCGCACCGGAGCTTGTGCTCGGAGACGACCCGGTCGACCGTGCTCGACACGTCGAGCGCGGGGTTCATGGTCAGCGTGACGATCGGCGCGTGCGCGGACATGTCCTGAGCCTACGGCGACAGCCCGCGCCGGGACGGGTGGTTGCGAGCAGCGGCGGGCGACCGTCTCCGGATGGCTCGTGTCGACGCCGCCTCACATGAGGCGGATCTGACCTGAGCGATCCAGAGAACATCCGTCGGATCCGTCGTGACCGAGCGCGCGCGAGAGGGCGGCCGCTCGTGCGACCGCCCCTCGTGGCATCCGTTCGGGTCTCGAGACGCGCGGTGAGCGCGCTTCTCGACCCGCAGCAGCTAGATGACGTCGTCGGAGATCGTCGTCGGGTTGCCGAAGCGGTGGTTGGTGATCGACACCGCCTGCTCGTGCAGGAAGGGCAGCAGCTCGACGCGACCCGACGGGGTGACCGGGTGCGACCACACCGCGAGGTCGGGCGTGCCGTTCGTCGCCTCGGCGAGCGCGGTCGCCGACCCGCCCACGAGGCGCACCCGAGACGTCGTGATCTCGCCCTTCGCGGCGCGTGCCAGCCAGCCCCCGTCGCCCTCGCGGACCACGCGGATGTCGCGGGCCGCGAGGATCGCGCGGACGCCCTTGGGCAGCTCGTGCGCGGTCGAGATCGACAGCTTCGACTTGGCGAGCAGGCCCGCTGCGATGACGCGGAGGCCGTCGGCGAGCGTGGCGTCCTCGCTCACGCGGATGGTCACCGGAAGCGGGAGGTAGCGGAACAGGTTGCGCTCCACTCCGACGCCGGAGACGTCCTTGACCGTGCCGTACTCCTCGGCCCAGGCGACCTCGTCGGAGAGCGCGCCGCGGCGCAGCACCTCGTACGACTCGTAGTCGAGCGACGACTGCGACGCCTCGATGAGCTCGGTGACGCGCTTCTCGAGTCCGCGCAGGTGCAGGGAGCGGCTGCCGGCACCGTGGTCCGGCTCCCAGTCGCCGAGGCCGAACAGGTAGTTCGGGCCGCCCGCCTTGGCACCCGCGCCGACCGACGAGCGCTTCCAGCCGCCGAAGGGCTGGCGCTGCACGATCGCACCCGTGATGCCGCGGTTGACGTACAGGTTGCCGGCCTCGACGTTCGCGAGCCACGTCGCGAGCTCGTCGGAGTCGAGCGAGTGGAGGCCCGCGGTCAGGCCGAAGTCGACCGCGTTCTGGAACCGAATGGCCTCGTCGAGGTCCTTGGCGTGCATGACGCCGAGCACCGGACCGAAGAACTCGGTGAGGTGGAAGTAGGATCCGGGCTTCACGTTCGCCCGGATTCCCGGCGACCACAGGCGGCCCGTGTCATCCAGCTGCTTCGGCTCGACGAGCCACTCCTCATCTGCGCCGAGGGTCGTGAGCGCATGCAGCAGCTTGCCGTTCGCGGGCTCGACGATCGGGCCCATCTGGCTCGACGGGTGCTCGGGCCAGCCGACACGCAGGCTCGTCGCGGCATCCACCAGCTGGCGGCGGAACCGCTCGGACTTCGCCACCGAGCCGACGAGGATCACGAGCGACGCGGCCGAGCACTTCTGCCCGGCGTGGCCGAACGCGCTCTTGACGACATCGGATGCCGCGAGGTCGAGGTCGGCCGACGGCGTCACGATGATCGCGTTCTTGCCGCTCGTCTCGGCGAGCAGGGGTAGGTCCTGGCGGAACGAGCGGAACAGCTCGGCCGTCTCGTAGGCGCCCGTCAGGACGACGCGGTCGACCTTCTCGTCGGACACCAGCTTCGTGCCGAGGTCGCGCGAGCCGAGGTCGACGAGCGCGAGCAGGTCCTTCGGGATGCCGGCCTCCCACAGGGCCTCGACCATGACCGCACCCGAGCGCTGCGAGAGCTTCGCGGGCTTGATGATCACGCCCGAACCCGCGGCGAGCGCGGCGAGCACACCGCCCGCCGGAATCGCGACCGGGAAGTTCCACGGCGGCGTGACGACGGTGAGCTTCGACGGCACGAAGCGAGCGCCCTGCACGTGGTCGAGCTCGCGGGCGCGCTCGGCGTAGTAGTGCGCGAAGTCGATGGCCTCGCTGATCTCGGGGTCGGACTCGGCGATGGTCTTGCCGGTCTCGGCGGCCATGACCTCGATGAGGCGGTCGCGGTTCGCGGCGAGCGCGAGGCCCGCACGGTGCAGCACGGCGGCGCGCTCGTCGCCCGACATCCGGCCCCACTCGGCGCCGTTCGCGGCGACGGTCGACATGAGCCGCTCGAGCTCGTCGGCGGTCTCGATCCGGTTCGCCTTCAGGGTGTCGATGCCCAGCGTCGAGCCGGGCACGCGCTCGAGGATGCGGCGGCCCCAGTCGCGGTTCGCGGCGAGCGCCGGGTCGGTGTCGGGCTCGTTGCGGAATCCCGGGGTGATCCCTGGGCCGACGAGCGCGGCAGCCTCGTCGGCGTAGCCCAGGACGGGCTCCCCGTCGGAGCCGCGCGTGATGCCGAGCACGACGCTCGTGAGCGAACCCTCGTGCTGGTCGCCGGGGGCGGGCGCTGCGACGGGGATGCCGAGATCTGCGGCATCCTTCTCGTCCCACTCGGTGCGGCGGTTCTGCGTGCGGTTCGGGGCCGGAGCAGGCGCCGCGGCACCCTCGCTCTCGAGCGCGGCGAGCGACCCGAGGTAGCGGTCGCGCTCGCGCTCGAACAGGGCGCGGTTCTCGCTCAGCTCGAACACGGCCGACATGAAGTTGTCCTGGCTCGCGTTCTCCTCGAGGCGGCGGATGAGGTACGCGATCGCGACGTCGAATTCCGAGGGGTTCACCACCGGCGTGTACAGCAGCAGGTTGCCGACGTCGCCGCGCACCGCCGCGGCCTGGCCGGTCGCCATGCCGAGCAGCATCTCGAACTCGACGCCCTGCTCGACCCCGCGCTCCTTGGCGGTGAGCCACGCGTGGGCGACGTCGAAGAGGTTGTGGCCGGCGATGCCGAGCTTCACCGCGTCGATGCGGTCGGGCGTCATCGACCAGTGCAGGACGCGCTTGTAGTTGGTGTCGGAGTCCTGCTTGGTCGAGTAGGTCGCGAGCGGCCAGTCGTGGATCGCGGCGTCGACCTGCTCCATGGCGAGGTTCGCGCCCTTGACGACGCGCACCTTGATCGCGGCGCCGCCCGCGGCACGTCGGGCCTGCGCCCACTCGGTGAGGTCCTGCATGGCGCCGAGCGCGTCGGGCAGGTAGGTCTGCAGCACGATGCCGGCCTCGAGACCCTGCAGCTGCGGCTGCTCGAGCAGCTTCTTGAAGACCGCGATCGTGAGGTCGAGATCGCGGTACTCCTCCATGTCGAGGTTGATGAACTTCGCCGTGGGGCTGTTCGCGGCGAGCTCGTACAGCGGAGTGAGCTTCGCGACGACCTTCTCGACGGCCTCGTCGAACGACCACATCGACAGCTGGCTGACGACGCTCGAGACCTTGATCGAGACGTAGTCGACGTCGTCGCGCGCGAGGAAGTCGTAGGTGCCCTGCAGTCGGCGGTCGGCCTCGTGCTCGCCGAGCACCGCCTCGCCCAGGAGGTTGAGGTTCAGGCCGTTGCCCGACTCGCGCAGCTTCGCGATCGCCGGCCCGAGCTTCGCCGGCGTGGCGTCGAGCACGAGGTGGCCCACCATCGCACGCAGCACGCGGCGCGCGATCGGGATGACGATCCACGGGAAGGCAGGTGCCATCGCCCCGCCCAGCCGGATCGCGGCCTTGAGATGGGCCGGCAGGAACTTCGGCGTGAGCTTCGCGACCTCGGCGAGGTTGCGGCCGGCGACGCCCAGGTCTTCGGGTCGCATGACGCCGTCGACGAAGCCGACGGTGAACGCGAGCCCCCTCGGGTCCTTGAGCACGCCCGCGAGGCGCTGGGCGGCGGGGTCGACGGGGTGGTTGCGGCTCTCGGCGAGCCAGCGCTCGACGAGGGCGACGACGTGGTCGGTGCTCGGAACGACGTCCGCGAGCGTGTGCTGAGTGGTCACGACGGCGATGTCCTTTGTCTCGGAGGGCGCGCGGGGGTGGTGCACGCCCGGCACTTCTCAGTGTGCGCCGCGACATCCGTTCAGTACAGCGAATGAATCCGATGCATACTGTTCATGTTTCCCGATCGTTCGGTGCCGTGGCATCCGGCACGCCGAACGTACCCCGACGGATGCCGCACGAGGAGGTGCCACGCGATGCTCGATGTGCGCCGCCTGCGCCTCCTGGTCGAACTGAGCCGCCGCGGCACGCTCGCCGCCGTCGCCGAGGCGCTCGCGTACAGCCCGTCGTCGGTCTCGCAGCAGCTCAGCCAGCTCGAGAAGGAGGTCGGCGTGCCCCTGCTCGTGCAGGTCGGCCGGCGCGTGCAGCTCACGCCCCAGGCCGAACTGCTCGTCGGACACGCGCAGGCCGTGCTCGAACGGCTCGAAGAGGCCGAAGCGGATGTCGCGCGCTCGCTCACCACGGTGAGCGGCACGGTGCGCATCGCCGTGTTCCAGTCGGCCGCGCACGCCGTCGTGCCGCAGGCGCTCACGCTGCTCGCCGCCGAGCACCCCGACCTGCGCGTGGAGATCACCGAGCGCGAGCCCGAGCTCGCCCTGTTCGACGTGGCCGCGCGCGACTTCGACCTCGTGGTCGCCGAGCAGTACCCGGGCACCACTCGGCCGCTGCATCCCGAGCTCGACCGGGTGCCGCTCGCGCGCGACGCGATCCGGTTGGCGCTGCCGCCGCACCCGTCAGCGCGGCACCGTGCGGCGCGGCGCGTGGACCCCGCTGCGGCGCCGCTCGCTGCGGGCACGGTGCTGCGACCATCGCCCGCACCCGAGCTGCTGCGCCTGGTCTCCGACGACGGGCTCGCCGCCGCCTCGGACATGCCGTGGGTCATGGAACCGCACGGGACCGCGGCCCGCCGTTTCGCCGAGCAGCTCTGCCGCGAGGCCGGGTTCGAGCCCGACGTGCGCTTCGAGACCGCCGACCTCATGGCGCACATCCGCCTCGTCAGGTCGGGCAACGCCGTGGGGCTGCTGCCGGACCTCGTGTGGGCGGGCGAGCCGCCGAGCGTGCATCTCGCGCCGCTGCCGGGCGACCCCGAGCGCGAGGTGTTCTCGTCGACCCGGCGCGCGTCGGCCCGGCGTCCCGCGGTCGTCGCGGCGCGCGACGCACTCGCGCGAGCGGCGGCGCGCAGCGACCGCCCGGATGCCGGCGCCTGATCTCGACGCCGGTCAGCCCGCCCGGTGCATCCACGGCGTGTAGCTCACGCCGACGAGCAGTCCTTCGGGACTCATGAGGCGCGAGGTGGTCTGCCCCCACGGCTCCTCGTGCGCCTCGACGAGGATCTCGAGCCCCTTCGCGCGCAGCTCCTCGACCGCGGGGGCGACGGCCTCGGGCGAGGCGACGTCGAACTCGATCCACGCCTGGGGAACGGTCCGGTCGGCCGGCCACTCGGTCGTGCCGAACGTGGCCTCGGCGGCCTGGTCGAGCGGCCAGATGGCGAACGCCTTCGCGCCCGCGACCTCCTCGGTATGGAAGTAGCGCGGCGCGTTCTCGTGGAACGGGATGCCGAGCGCGCCGGCCCAGAAGTCGTGCGAAGCGGAGCCCACGGTGCCGATCGGCCCGAAGCCGGCGATGAAGGCGATGTCCATGCGCCCATTCGACCGCGCCCCACCGACGCCGTCCACTCCCGCGACGCTCGTCCCCCGACTCAACCCCGGCCCGCCCGCCACCGACTCACGCGAATCGGCCCCTCGCGGGGCCGTTTCGCGTGAGTCGATTCGAGGTCAGGCGGGCGAAGCAGCGGGCGGGGCGGCAGGAGCCACGTCGACCGGGCCCGCCGCGTCGGCGAATCGGGCGGCCTGCGCCCGCAGGTACGCGTGCAGCTCGGGCGGCCCCTCGGCGCGGCATCCGACACCCTCGGGCACCCAGAGCAGCGCCGCCGCGACACCAGCGACCGACTCACCCTCGACCGGCCAGACCGACCCGACGCCGTCGGCCGACGCGACCGCGTCGCGCACCCACCAGCCGAGCCGCGCCCGCAGCTCGTCGACGGGCATCGCCACGTGCACCGTCGCACGCACCGTCTGCTCGCGCCACCGCACCGCCCGCTGCACGCGCTCGAGCGCCTCCTCGTCCGAGAGCGGATGCGGCGCGAACCGCACGCGCGTCGGGAACACGTCGTCGATGCGGTCCAGGCGGAACGTCCGCCAGTCCTCGCGATCGCGATCCCACGCGAGCAGGTACCAACGGCGGCCCAGCGGAACGAGCCGGTGCGGCTCGATCGAGCGAGCGGATGCCGCGCCCGTGGCATCCGTGTACCGCATGCGCACCCGCTCGCTGTCGCGGCAGCACAACGCGAGCGTGCCGAGCAGGTCGCTGTCGACGGATGGCGCGCCGCCCGAGCCGCCCGGCCCGGACCCCGCCGCGCCCGCGCCCATCGGCGCCGCGACCGCTTGCAGCGCCCCGATCCGGCGCCGCAACGCGGGCGGCAGCACCTGCTCGAGCTTCGCGAGCGCGCTGAGGGTCGTGTGCTCGGCACCGCGCAACCCGGCGGCGGCCTGCGAGCGCAGGCCGACCGCGATCGCGACGCCCTCGTCGTCGGTGAGCAGCAGCGGCGGCAGGCCCGTGCCGGCCTCGAGCCGGTACCCGCCCGCGACGCCGCGGGTCGATTCGATCGAGTAGCCGAGCTCGCGCAGCCGCTCGACATCGCGCCGCAGCGTTCGCTCGCTGACCTCGAGCCGGTCGACGAGCTCGCGCGCCGTCCAGTGCCGATGGCTCTGCAGCAGCGAGAGCAGTTCGAGGGTGCGGGTGGTGGTGGCGGCCATGTTCCCGATTCTCCTCGAATTGAGGTCAGAACATGACCGGATGCCGCGAGAACCTCGATGCATGACGAACCAGATGATCACGGCGCGGGGCCTCGCCAAGACGTTCCGCGCGAAGGGAGAGGAGGTGGCGGCCGTGCAGGGCGTCGACCTCTCCGTCGGGGAGGGCGAGCTCGTGGCGTTCCTCGGCCCGAACGGCGCCGGCAAGTCGACGACCGTACGGATGCTCACGACGCTGCTGCCACCGACGGCCGGCGAGGCGATCGTCGCGGGAAGCGACATCCGTCACGACCCCGCCGGGGTGCGTCGGCGCATCGGCTACGTCGGCCAGGGCGACTCGGGCGGTCACACCCAGCGGGTACGCGACGAGCTGCACGCGCAGGGCGCGTTCTACGGCATGGGCCGCCGTGAGGCTCGCGCGCGGGCGGCTGAACTCCTCGAGTCGCTCGAGCTCGGCCAGGTCGCGAACCGGCCGGTGCAGTCGCTGTCGGGCGGGCAGAAGCGGCGGGTCGACATCGCGCTCGGCCTCATCCACCGGCCCGAGCTGCTGTTCCTCGACGAGCCGTCGACCGGCCTCGACCCGCACAGCCGCGCCAACCTGTGGGAGCACATCGTCGACCTGCGCCGCACGACGGGCACGACGATCTTCCTCACGACGCACTACCTCGACGAGGCCGACCAGCTCGCCGAGCGCGTCATGGTCATGGACCACGGCCGGGTCATCGCCGATGACACCGCGCCGGCGCTCAAGCAGCAGCTCGCGGGCGACCGCGTGACGCTCACGTTCGGGTCGGCGACGGATGCCGCAGCCGCGGCGGCGCGCATCGGCGGCGAGTCGCGCGGGGCCGTCGTGACCGTCACGGCACCGGACGGCGACCGGGCGCTCCCCCGCTGGATCCGCGACCTCGGGGGCGACGGACTCGAGGTGCGCGCGGCGACGCACCGCCCGCCCACGCTCGACGACGTGTTCCTCGCCCTCACCGGCCGGAGCCTCCGCGAGGAGGGCGCCGCCGCCGACCACCCGGCCGCCGCGACCGCCGCCTGACCGCGCCCATCCCCTCGAACAAACCGACTCACGCCAAACGGCCCATACAAGGGCGTTTTCGCGTGAGTCGGGCAGAGAACCACCACCCCACCACCTCGACTCACGCGAAACGGCCCTCACTGGGGCGTTTTCGCGTGAGTCGGGGAGAGAACGACATTGGAGGAAACACGATGAACACCCTCACCACCGAGGCCGCGACCGCGGCCCGCCCGGCGGACGCCCGCGCCGCGGCATCCGTCGCCCGCCCCACCGGATTCGCCCGCGACACCGCCGCCGTCTTCGTGCGGGAATCGCGCCCGCTGGTCCGCGACCCGTTCAGCGTCGTGTTCTCGCTCGTGCAGCCGCTCGTGTTCCTCGGGCTGTTCGGGCCGCTGCTCGTCGGCGCGGCCGGCGGCGACGTCGCGGGCACGCTCCAGTGGTTCGTGCCCGGCATCCTCGTGATGGTCGCACTGTTCGGCACGGGCTCGACGGGCGCGAACCTGCTCTTCGAGATGCAGACCGGTTCGCACGAGCGCACCCTCGTGGCACCGCTCTCGCGCGGCGCGCTGCTCGTCGGACGCGCGCTGAAGGATGTCGTGCCCCTCGTCGTCCAGGGCACCCTCGTGGTGCTCGTCGCCGTGCCGTTCGGATTCCGCCTCGACGCGCCCGGCCTCGTCGTCGGGCTCGTCGCGCTCGCGGTGTTCGGCGTCGGGCTCGGCGCATTGAGCTACACGCTCGCGCTCGCGTGCCGCAACCGCGACTGGATGTTCTGGATGGTGCACCAGACCGTGTTGTTCCCGCTCATGATCCTCTCGGGCATGCTGCTGCCGCTCGACGACGGCCCCGACTGGATGCAGGTCGCGGCGGCGGTCAACCCGCTCAGCTACCTCGTCGACGCCGAGCGCGCCCTGCCCGCGGGGGACTTCACCGACCCAGCGATCCTCGGCGGCGCGGTCGCCGCCGTCGTGACCTGCTCGGTGGGGCTCGTCCTCGGCGTGCGCGCCATGCGCCGCGCCCGCTGATCCTCCCGCCCAGCTCACAGCGCCACCTCGAGCAGGATTCAGGAGCCGCACCGGCGTGTCACCATCGACACGCCGGTGCGCGCCGCGTGTCGCGCATGCCGCTCCTGAATCCTGCACATGACCCCGGTCGAGCGGCGCGCCGGGAGCGGCATCCGCTCGTCTACGCTCGGGAAGATGCCCACCGACGCGCACCCCGCCGACGACCCTCGGCCCGCCGAGGCCCACCCAAGCCCCGCGCCCGACCACGACGTCGTCATCGTCGGCGGCGGCCACAACGGACTCACCGCCGCCGCGTACCTCGCCCGGGCCGGCAGGCGCGTGCTGCTCCTCGAGCGCGACGACCATCTCGGCGGCGCCGCCGTCTCGGCGCAGGCGTTCGACGGCGTCGAGGCGCGGCTCAGCCGCTACTCGTACCTCGTGAGCCTGCTGCCGCGGCGCATCATCGACGACCTCGGGCTCGACATCCGGCTCGTGCGCCGGCGGTTCTCGTCGTACACGCCCGACCCGCGCGATCCGAGCCGCGGCCTGCTCGTCGACGTCGAAGCGGATGCCGCGGCGGCCCGCGACGCGTTCGCCCGGGTCGGCGCGGCCGATGACGCCGACGCGTGGCGCGAGTTCTACGCCGACACCGCCCGCGTCGCCGAGGCGCTGTTCCCGACCCTCACGGAACCGCTGCCGACCCGCGACGAGGCGCGCGCCCTCGTCGGCGACGACCGCGCCTGGCGCGAGTTCGTCGAGCAGCCCCTCGGCACCACGATCGACGCGCGCTTCGGCGACGACCTCGTGCGTGGCGTCGTCGCGACCGACGGGCTCATCGGCACGTTCGCCGACGCCGCCGACGAGTCGCTCGAGGCCAACCGTTGCTTCCTGTACCACGTCATCGGCGGCGGCACGGGCGACTGGGACGTGCCCGTCGGCGGCATGGGCGCGGTCTCGGGCGAGCTCGCGCGGGCCGCGCGCGAGGCGGGTGCGAGCCTTCGCACGGAGGCCGAGGTCACCTCGGTCGACCCCGAGAGCGGCGAGGTCCGCTGGGTCGAGGCGGGCAGCGAGCGGATGGCGCGCGCGCACGTCGTGCTCGCGAACGTCGCGCCGTACGTCCTCGACCGACTGCTCCCCGACGGCCGAGGAGGCGCCGCACCCGCGGGTCGAGGAGGCGCCCCCGACGCCGTCTCGAGACCCGACTCCGAGCGGACCCCCGCCGTCGCCCCGCGCGACGAGCCCCCGTTCGCGACCGACCCCGAGGTCCCCCTCGACGAGTACGCGCGCCGCCGCGTCGAGCGACTCGGCATCCCCGAGGGCGCCCAGGTGAAGGTGAACCTGCTGCTCACCCGGCTCCCCCGGCTCCGCGACGAGTCGGTTGCGCCCGAGCACGCGTTCGCGGGCACGTTCCACATCAACGAGCTCGGCTCGCAGCTCGCCGACGCGTACGCGAGCGCGTCCGGCGGCGTGCTGCCCGACCCGCTCCCCTGCGAGATCTACTGCCACACGCTCAGCGACCGCAGCATCCTCGGCCCCGAGCTCGCCGGCTCCGAGGCGCAGACGCTCACGGTGTTCGGCCTGCACGTGCCCGACCGGCTGGTCGACCGGTACGGCAACGACGAGCTGCGCGACCTCCTCCGCGACGCGGTGCTCGCTTCGCTCGACTCGGTCCTCGCCGAGCCGATCGCCGACGTCATCGCGACGGATGCCGCAGGCCGCCCGTGCATCGAGGTGAAGACCACCCGCGACCTCGAGCACGCGCTCGGCATGCCCGGCGGGAACATCTTCCACGGACCCCTGTCGTGGCCGTGGGCGGAGCCCGACGCGCCGCTCGCGACGCCGGCCGAGCGCTGGGGCGTCGCGACCGCGCACGCACGCGTGCTCATGTGCGGTTCCGGCGCGGTGCGCGGCGGTGCGGTCAGCGGCCTCGGCGGGCACAACGCCGCGATGGCCGTGCTCGAGGGCGAACTGCCCTGACCCGCACGACCGCGGCCCGGCGCTACCTGCGGGACTTCGGCGCCTTGGGCGGCAGTGCCGCCACGTCGTCGAACGCCCGGGCGACCCACGCCGCGATGCGCTCCGGCTCGTCGGCCCACGCGGCGGGCGCCGACACGTAGCCGCCCATCGGCCGCCCCTCGGGTCCGTACGGCCCCGCGCCATCCGTCGCCGCCAGTCGGGCGCGAGTCTGCTCGTCGAGCACGCGCACGCCCACGCGGTCGCCGAAGAGCCCGGCGAACATGTTGCCGTTCACGAACGCGCCGAGGTTGCCGAACATCGGCTTGACGACGACGCGAGGGTCGTCGGGCATGACCGACGCGAACATCGCCTTCGTGTCATCCGAGGGCTTGGGGACCTGCATCATCCACCTCGCAGATCGGCCGAGCGAGCGAACCGGCCCGGCAGCGGTGGCCGGGGACGGGATCAGAAGACGAACAGCTGCCCGAGGATCAGGATGGCGATGAAGAACACCGCCACCACGCCGCCCACGATCGCCAGCGCTCGGGCCGACATGCGCGCGATGCCGTAGCCGACGAGCACGGGCAGCGCGAGCAGCAGGAGCGTCACGACCCACCAGAACGCCTGGTACCCGGCAGAGGTCGCATCCGACAGGCGACCGGCGAACAGCTGCTGCGTGGCCGGGTTCGTCGCGAACGCGAACGCGGCGCTGAGCGGCACCGCGAGCAGCGCGAAGACGATGAGGCCGACGAACCACCCCCACATGTCCGGATGCCGTCCGCCCATGCGGAGCGTCTCGTCGTCATGCTGCGCCTGCGCCGGGGTGTGCTTCACCCGGGGCTTCGAACCCGAACTGCCCATGCGCGTCACTCTAGCCCTGCACGCACGCCGGGATTAGCCTGAACTCAGGACGACACGCGGGGGGCGAAGATGACCAGCATCCGACCGACCGGCCACTACACGCAGAAGGCGGACGGACTGTACCTGCAGTTCGACCGCCTGTTCCGTGCCCCGATCGAGGAGGTCTGGTTCTCGCTGACGAACCCGACGGCGCTGAACGGCTGGATCGGCACCTACAAGGGGAGCCCCTCGACGGGTGCGGTGCGCTTCCGCATGACGGCCGAGGGCGCCGACGCGCCGTGGGAGGACGTGAGCATCCTCGAGTGCGCGCCGCCGCACCGTGTGCACCTCGACGTCGAGCAGCCCGACGACGCCCCGCCGTGGCGGTTGCTCGTGCACCTCAACGAGGGCAGCGGCCTCACGACCCTCACGCTCGCGCACCGCCTCCCGCCGGGCGAGGATGTCGGCAGCCTCGGCGCCGGCTGGGACTACTACCTCGACCGGTTGACGGCGGTTCGCGCGGGCGACGCGATGCCCGACTGGGAACGCGACGGCTACCTCGACACGCTCGGGCCCCATTACCGCGAACTCCGGATCCCGGCCGCGTAGGCCCCGGTGAGCATCGACCGACGGCCGCCCGGCGGCGGCCGCTCCGCTCGCGCCGTCGCTCGCACGCGCTCCGGCAGCACCGGCACGCCCGGCACGCCCGGCACCCGGCGGCCCGACCGCACCGGACTCTTCGTCGAGCACCCCGTGCTGTGGGGCTTCCGGGTCGCGCTCGGCCTGCTGGCGGCGGTCCTCCTCGCGCTCGTCGTGGTGAACCTCAGCGACGTGCTGCTTTCGGTGTTCATCGCGGCGTTCGTGGCGCTCGGGCTCGACCCGCTCATCCGCTGGTTCGAACGGCGCGGGATGTCGCGGCCCTCGGCGATCGTGACGGTCCTGATCCTGTTCATCGTCGTCGTGGTCGGCATCGTGTGGATCCTGGTCCCGCCCGTCGTCGAGCAGGCGACCTCGCTCATCACGAACCTGCCGGCCCAGGTCGCGGGGCTCGAGGACTCGGGCTGGTTCGAGCAGGTGAACCAGACCACGAACGGCCTCGCGGCGACCCTGGCGACCGGCATCGGCGACATCCTCAGCGACCCGAACACGTGGGCGACCATCGGCGGGGGCGCGCTCGCCTTCGGTGCGAGCGTGCTCAACGCGGTCTCGACCGGGTTCTTCGTCGTCGTGCTCTCGATCTACTTCATCGCCACGCTCGACAGCTCGAAGCGCGCGATCTACACGCTCGTCGCGGCATCCGACCGGGCCGTGGTGGTGCCGCTCGCCGAGCGCATCATGCAGTCGGTCGGCAAGTACCTGAGCGGGATGGTCGTGCTCGCGTTCCTGAACGCGCTGTACTCGACGATCCTGCTCGTGCTCACGGGCAACCCGTACGCGCTGATCCTGGGCGTGATCGCGCTGTTCGTGACGCTCATCCCCCTCATCGGCACCGTGCTCACGACCGTGCTGATGACCGTGGTCTCGCTGTTCGTGTCGCCGACCGCGGCGCTCATCGTGTTCATCGCGATGCTCGTCTACATGCAGGTCGAGGCGTACATCCTCACGCCGCGCGTGATGGGCAAGGCCGTGCAGGTGCCGGGCACGATCGTGCTGATCTCGGCGCTCGCGGGCGGCACGCTCCTGGGCCTGCTCGGCGCGCTCGTCGCGATCCCGATCTCGGCGGGCATCCTCCTGATCCTCCGCGAGATCGTGGTGCCGAGGCAGGCGGTGTCCTAGTCCAGACGGTGCGGGCGATCCGGCCGGTCAGCGCCAGACGGACGGCGCGGCCGCACGCGTCGGGGGCAGCGCGACATCCGCACCCCACCGCTCGATCCACTCCGGAAGCTCGTCCTCGGCCGGCGGGGCGCCGAACGCCTCGACGAGCTCGGAGACGGGCACGGTGCCGCCCGCCTTCCGCAGGAACCGCGCGCGGATGAACCCCTGCGCGTAGATCTCGTCGCGCCCGTCGGGCCCGGGTCGCACGAATCGCTGCTCGAGGTACACGGCCTTCTCGTCGTAGCCGACGAGGCGCGACTCGATCGTGAACCGCTGCCAGAGGCTCAGCGACTTGCGGAACGTGATCGTCTCGCTCGCGACGACCGGGTACCAGTCCTTCGCACGCATGATGCCGAAGACGCCGTTCCGCACGAGCATGTCGAACCGCGCGACATCCATGATCGAGAAGTACACGCCGTTGTTCATGTGCCGGTTGACGTCGAGGTCGGTGGGCAGCGTGATGAAGCGGGTGCGCGCGACGTCGTAGTGGTCGAGGTCGGGCTTGCGGCGCGAGAGGAAGAGCACGTGCAGTAGCGTGCGGAACAACATGTGCATAGTCGACGACTGTATGCCCGATCCGTGGTGGATGTCTCCACCTTCGTGCGGTGGGCACAGTTCGACGACGGATGCCGCGCCGCGCCGTTGTGCACAGCCGCGAACCCGGCTCGGCTCAGGCCGCCGGCTCGCCCGACGCGTTGCCCTTCGGCGGCACGTGCCGCTCGTCGGGCCCGTTGTACACCGACAGCGGGCGGATGAGCGCGTTGGCCGCGTTCTGCTCCATGATGTGCGCGGTCCAGCCGGTGACGCGACTCGCGACGAACAGCGGCGTGAACGACTCCGTGTCCCAGCCCATGAGGTGGTAGGTCGGGCCGGCCGGGTAGTCGAGGTTCGGCTTGATGCCCTTGCGCTCCTCCATCGCCTGCTCGAGCGCCGCGTACAGCTCGATCATGTCGGGGCGGCCGTAGTGCTCGGTCATCCGCTCGAGCGCATCGCGCATGGTCGGTACGCGCGAGTCGCCGTTCTTGTAGACGCGGTGGCCGAAGCCCATGATCTTGCGCTTCTCGGCGAGCGCTGCGTCGAGCCAGGCGACGGCCCGCTCGCCCGAGCCGTCGCCGAGGCCGATCTCCTCGAACGCGTGCATCACGGCCTCGTTGGCGCCGCCGTGGAGCGGGCCCTTGAGCGCGCCGATCGCGCCGACGACCGCCGAGTACAGGTCGGCGAGGGTCGACGTGATCACCCTGGCCGTGAACGTCGAGGCGTTGAACGAGTGCTCGGCGTACAGGATCATCGACACGTCGAACGCGTTGACGACCTCGAGCTCGGGGGCCTCGCCGAAGGCCTGCCAGAGGAAGTTCGCCGAGTAGCCGAGGTCGGCGCGCGGCTCGACGAACTCGAGCTCGTGCCGGCGGCGCTGGTCGTAGGTGACGATCGACGGCAGCTTCGCGAAGAGGCGGATGGCCTTCTCGAGGTTCGCCTCGTGGGAGTCGTCGGGCGTCGCCGGGTCGCTGGCGCCGATGACGCTGACGGCGGTGCGGACGACGTCCATCGGGTGGGCCGTGAGCGGCAGCTCGTCGACGATGCGCTTCACCTCGTGGTCGAGGCCGCGGTGACTGCGCTCGAGCTCCTCGAACTCGGCGAGCTGCGTATCATCCGGAAGCTCGCCGTTCCAGAGCAGGTAGGCGACCTCCTCGAAGGTGACGGATGCCGCGAGCTCCTGCACCGGGTACCCGCGGTAGAGCAGCGAGTTCGACTCCGGGTTCACCTTCGAGATCGCGGTGTAGTCGACGGGGACCCCGGCGAGCCCCTTGAAGATCTGCGGCTGGAAGGCCGCGGCCGGGGGGGTGTCCTGCGACGTCTGCTCGCTCATCCTGCTCCTCGTGGGATCTCGGGCGCCCGCCGCGTCGCGGACGCCTCCCCAGCCTACGGGTGACCGCGCCCGCCGCGCGATCACCGGAGATCCGACGATTCGCAGGCCGGATCCGGCCGAGAGGTCCTGTGGATCGTCGGGTCTCCTGTGAACCGCGGGTGGCGGCGGACGTGTGGGCGGCGAGGCGGCGGCTCGGCCTCAGAAGAGTCCGGTGGGGATCTGCACGTGGTTGAGGGCGCCCGGCGCCGCGGTGATGGTCAGCTGGCCGAGCTCGTCGGGGCCGAGCTCCGGCAGACGCTGGGCGACGTCCAGGAACCGCTCGATCTCGGCCTCCTCGAGCACCCACGCGGCCAGCGTGCGGAACTTCTGCACGTACTGCTCCCGCCCGAAGGGGCGCGCGCCGAGCGGGTGCGCGTCGGCGACCGCGATCTCCTCGACGATCTCGTTGCCGTCGGCGAGGCGGATGACGACGCGGCCGCCGAACGCCTTCTCGGCGATGTCGAGCGAGTGGTAGCGGCGGGTCCACTCCGGGTCCTCCACGGTCGACACCTTGCGCCAGAGCGCGACGGTGTCGGGCCGGTGGGCGCGCTCGGGCGCGTACGAGTCGGCGTGGTGCCAGGTGCCGTCCTGCAGCGCGACGGTGAAGATGTACGGGATGGAGTGGTCGAGCGTCTCGCGCGAGGCATCCGGGTCGTACTTCTGCGGGTCGTTGGCACCCGAGCCGATCACGTAGTGGGTGTGGTGGGACGTGTGGATGGTGATCGACTCGATGCGGTCGGGGTCGTCGAGGATGATCGGGTAGGCCTCGTGGATGCGTCGCGCGAGGTCGATGAGCGCCTGCGCCTGGTACTCGGCCGAGTGCTCCTTGGTGTACGAGTCGAGGATGGCGCGCTTCGCCTCGCCCTCCTCGGGCAGCGGCACCTCGTAGTTGGCCTCGGGGCCGCCGAGGAGCCACGCGATCACGCCGTCCTCGCCCTCGTAGATGGGCACGGGACTGGTCTCGCCCCGCATCGCACGGTCGACCGCCTCGACGGCCATCTTCCCCGCGAACGCCGGCGCATGCGCCTTCCACGTGGAGATCTCGCCCTTGCGCGACTGGCGCGTGGCGGTCGTGGTGTGCAGCGCCTGACCGATCGACTGGAAGATCGTCTCCTGGTCGAGCCCGAGCAGCGTGCCGATGCCGGCCGCGGCCGACGGCCCGAGGTGGGCGACGTGGTCGATCTTGTGCGCGTGCAGCGTGATCGCCTTGACCAGGTCGATCTGGATCTCGTACCCGGTGGCGATCCCGCGAACCACCTCGCGCCCGGTCAGGCCGCGGGCCGCGGCGAGGTGCTGCGCGACCGCGACGATCGGCGGGATGTTGTCGCCGGGGTGCGAGTAGTCGGCGGCGAGGAACGTGTCGTGGAAGTCGAGCTCGCGCACCGCGACCCCGTTGGCCCAGGCGGCCCATTCGGGCGAGGTCCTCCGAGCGGCATCCGCCCCGAAGACGGTGGCGCCGTCGCCGCCGATCGAGACCGGGTGGGCGAGGGCCTGGCTGCGGGCCGCGACGACGGGCCTGCGGGCGAGGGATGCCGCGGCGACCGCCGCGTTGTCGATGACCCGGTTCACGACCATGTCGACGACGTCGTCCTCCACGTCGACGGGGTCGATCGCGACGGCCGCGAGCTGCCAGGCGAGCTGGCCCTCTCGTGCGAGGTTCTCGTCGCTCCGGTGGGTACGCAGGTGGTGGGTCTTCACGTGGCCACGCTATCGAACCGGACCCGTGATGCGCCTGAGCTTGACGGCGGTCATGCGGCTCGGGCATGGGACCATTGAGGTGATGACCCACACCGACTCGGAGACCCTGGGCGCACGCACGCTCCGCGACATCCGCCGCGACTTCGCCGCCTTCGCCACGACCGGCGACGACCGGCCGACCGCGTACCTCGACTCCGCGGCGACCTCGCAGCGACCGTCCGCGGTGCTCGACGCCGAACGCGACTACCTCGAGCACCACCTCGCCGCGGTGCACCGCGGCGCGAGCGCGGCGACCGGTGCGTCGACGACCCTCTTCGAGGAGGCCCGTGCCGACGTCGCGCGCTTCGTCGGCGCCGGCGAGCGCGAGGTCGTGTGGTCGCAGAACGCGACCGACGCGCTGAACATGGTCGCGCTCGGCATCGCCGACGCGAGCGCCGGCATCGGGGGTGCGGATGCCGCGCGCTTCGCGCTCCGTCCGGGCGACGAGATCGTGCTCACCGAGGCCGAGCACCACGCGAACCTGCTGCCGTGGCAGCGCGTCGCGCAGCGGACGGGCGCCCGGATCGTGCCCGTGCGCGTCGACGAGCACGGTCGCTGGACGGTCGACGACGTCGCCGCGCTGCTCACCGAGCGCACGCGAATCGTGGCGTTCCCGGAGGTCTCGAACGTGACCGGGCAGATCGCTCCCGTCGCCGAGGTCGCCGAGCTCGCGCACCGGCACGGCGCGTTCGTCGTGCTCGACGCGTGCCAGTCGGTGCCGCACCGCCACGTCGACCTCGCCGCCTACGGGGTCGACTTCGCCGCGTTCTCGGCGCACAAGATGCTCGGCCCGAACGGCATCGGCGTGCTCTACGGCCGCGAGGACCTGCTCGACGCGCTGCCGCCGGCCCGCACGGGCGGTTCGACGATCACGAAGGTGACGTTGGAGGAGGCGCACTTCCTCCCCGCGCCGCACCGCTTCGAGGCGGGCACGCAGCCCGTGTCGCAGGCCGTCGGACTCGGGGCGGCCGTCCGCTACCTCGAGTCGATCGGCATGGACGCGGTCGCGGCGCACGAGGAGTCGTTCGCCGAGCGCGTCGTCGACGGCCTCGCCGCGATCCCGGGCATCCGCATCGTGGGTCCGCAGCCGGGCGAGCGCCGTGCCGGCCTCGTGAGCGTCGCGGTCGACGGCGTGCACGCGCACGACGTCGGCCAGTTCCTGGACGACGCCGGCCTCGTGGTCCGGGTCGGTCATCACTGCGCGCAGCCGCTGCACCGCGCGCTGGGAATCACGGCGACGACGCGGGCGAGCGCGCACGTCTACACGACCGCGGAAGAGGCCGACCGATTCGTCGCAGCCATGGGCGAGGTCCGCGGCTTCTTCGGACTCGGACGGAAGGTGTCCTGATGGCCGGTCTCGAGGGCCTCTACCAGCAGATCATCCTCGACCACGCGAAGGAGCGCCACGGCGCCGGCCCGCTCGACGGGGCCGATGCCGAGCACCACGAGTACAACCCGACGTGCGGCGACGAGATCACGCTGCGGGTGAAGCTCGACGCCGCGCACGACCGCATCGAGGCGGTCGCCTGGGAGGGCGACGGATGCAGCATCTCGATGGCGTCGGCGTCGGTGCTCACCGACCTCGTGCAGGGGCGCCCGGTCGACGAGGCGCTCGCCACGGCCGAGACGTTCCGCGAGATGCTCCGCTCGAAGGGCGAGGGCGAGCCCGACGAAGAGGTGCTCGGCGACGCGATCGCGTTCCACGGCGTCGCGAAGTACGTCATGCGCATCAAGTGCGCGATGCTCGGCTGGGTCGCGCTCGAGGCGGCGGTCGCGAAGGCGCGCTGACGCGCCTCTGCGGATCGAGGAGCCGCGCAGCGGCGTCGAGACCTCGTGTCCGGGGTTTCGAGACGCGCCTCCGGCGCTCCTCAACCCGCAGACGCCGCAGGCCAGACGGGGTCGTGCAGCTGCTCGACGAGCACGCGTTCGGCGAGTCCGGCGGGCACGTCGTCGAGCGTTGGCGGATCCCACTTCGGGTTGCGGTCCTTGTCGATGACCTGGGCGCGGATGCCCTCGTGCAGGTCGTGCTCGCCGATGAACCACGACACGGCCCGGAACTCCTGCTCGAGCGCGTCCTCGAGGGACGGCAGGGTTCGCGCGCGTCGCACGGCTTCGAGCGTGATCGTGAGCGCGGTCGGCGAGAGCGTCTCGAGCTCGTCCGCGGCGCCGGCCGCGTAGGCCGCGGCCGCGGCCCCTGCCCGCTCCGCGGCATCCGCTCGCCCCTCGGCGAAGCCCCGCAGGCGCGCGATGATGTCGGCGACGGTCGGCGCCGAGTAGCAGGCGTCGACCCACGGACGCGAGGCGGCGAGCGCGGACGGGCCGGGCGTCTCGTCGAAGAGCATCACGATCTCCCACGGCGTGCCGGGATCGGCGCGCTCGGCGAGCGCCTGCAGCAGGTGCGGGATGCGCTCAGACGGCACGTACGCGTCGGCGAAGCCCGCGTGCATGGCGTCGGCGGCGTCCATCGTGCGCGAGTTGAGCGCGAGGTGCACGCCGAGCTCGCCCGGCGCACGGCCGAGCAGCCAGGTGCCGCCGACGTCGGGCGTGAAGCCGATGCGCGTCTCGGGCATCGCGACGCGCGAGCGCTCGGTGACGACGCGGATGGACGCGTGGCCTGCCAGGCCGATGCCGCCGCCCATGGTGATGCCGTCCATGATCGCGACGACGGGCTTCGGGTACCGCGCGATCATCGCGTTGAGGCGGTACTCGTCGCGGAAGAAGCGCAGCGCCTCGGCCGCGTGCCCGCCGGTCGTGTAGCCGTACAGTTCGCGCACGTCGCCGCCCGCGCAGAAGCCGCGCTCGCCGGCCCCGTCGAGCACGACCAACGACACCTCGGGGTCGTGCCGCCACGCCTCGAACACGGAGGTGATGGAGCGGATCATCTCGTAGCTCAGCGCGTTCAGCGCCTGGGGGCGCTGCAGCGTCAGCCGGCCGACGCCGTCGGCCACGCCCGTGGAGATGTGCTCGCTCACGCTGCAACGGTAGCGGCAACGGTCGGCGCCGCGTAGCGTCGGGAGGAGGGAGGGGCCATGATCGAATCCGCGTTCCCCATCGTCGAGGTGCCCGACATGGATGCCGCGATGCGCTTCTACCACGACGCGCTCGGCACGACCGTGGTGTACCGCTACCCCACCGACGGCGACCCGCTCTACGTGACCCTGCAGGCCGGGTCGTCGCAGCTCGGACTGGGCCTGGCCGAGAACGGCACGGCGGGCGAGGGCGCGGGCATGCTGCTCTGGTTCTACGTCGACGACGTCGACGAGACCACGACGGCGATCGGGAGCGCCGGCTACCTCGTGGTGGAGGAGCCCGAGGACACTCCGTGGGGCGAGCGCGTCTCGATGGTCGCCGACCCGTTCGGCACGCGCGTGCGGCTGGCACGGGCGATCGCGCCGCAGCCCGAGGAGGAGTAGCGGCGGCGCGCAGCCGGGCGGAGTAGCATCCGCTCGTGATCCCTGCGTCGAACCTGTGGGCGTTCGTGCTCGCCTCGGTGGTGCTCATCGTCATCCCGGGGCCCAGCGTGCTGTTCGTCATCGGCCGCTCGCTCGCGCTCGGGCGCGCCGGCGGGCTGCTCAGCGTGCTCGGCAACGCGCTCGGCATGCTGCCGCTCGTTGCCGCCGTCGCGCTCGGCGTGGGCGTCGTCGTCGCCCAGTCGGTGCTGCTGTTCACGGGAATCAAGATCGCGGGCGCGCTCTACCTCGTCTACCTCGGGGTGCAGGCCATCCGTCATCGGGCGGATGCCGCGGCATCCGTCACCGGCGTCATCGCCGCTCGATCGCCGTGGCGACTGCTCGGCGAGGGATTCGTCGTCGGCGTCACCAACCCGAAGACGATCGCGTTCTTCGTCGCGGTGCTGCCGCAGTTCGTGGCATTCGAGGCGGGCGCGATCCCGCTCCAGATGGCGATGCTCGGCACCGCGTTCGTGGTGCTCGCGCTCGCGTGCGACTCCGTGTGGGCGCTCGCGGCCGGCTGGGCGCGCGACTGGTTCGGGCGGTCGCCGCAGCGGGCGTCGCACCTCGCCGCGACGGGCGGCGTGATGATGATCGGCCTCGGCGGCGTGCTCGCCCTGTCGGGGAACAAGCACTAGGGATCGGCACGATCCGGAAGCGGAGGAATCCGATGGCGACGAAGAAGCGGTGGGGCGACCTGACGCCGCAGCAGCAGGCCGGGGGAATCGTCTCGGCCACGATCCAGCTCGTCCTCGCGGCGATCGCGTGGACCGACCTCGCGAAGCGCCCCGCCGAGGAGGTCAACGGACCGAAGCCGATGTGGGCGGTCATCATCCTGGTCAACTTCATCGGCCCGCTGTCGTACTTCCTCTTCGGCCGTCGCCGGGACTGACCGGGCGACGACCGACCGCGGCGTCAGTCGCGGTTGACGGTGCCGGTGAGGATGCCGCGCGCGAGGCTGTGGAAGAAGCAGCGGATGCCGAGGATCGCCGGCGACGTGTCCGGGTCGAGGTCGAGGCTCGGCACGTCGAGCGCGTGCACCACGAAGAGGTACCGATGCAGGCCGGTGCCGCGCGGTGGCCCGACCCCGCCGAAACCGCGGTCGCCGTCCTCGTTGCGGAGCACCAGCGAGCCCTCGGGCAGCGGCGGCCCACCCGGCCCTCCGGCGCCGGCATCGAGGCTCGTCGTGCTCACGGGGAGGTTCAGGACCGCCCAGTGCCACCATCCGGAACCCGACGGCGCGTCGGGGTCGAGGCACGTCACGACGAAGCTGCGCGTGCGCTCGGGGAAGCCCGACCACGACAGCTGCGGCGAGCGGTCGACCCCGCCCGCCGCGGCGCTCCACTGCGGGCGGGCGAGCGGCCCGCCGTCGGCGAAGTCGGTGCTCGTGACCGCGAACGAGCCCACGGGCCGAAGCTTCTGCAACGCGTCGTAGGGGTCCACGTCGAGCATCGCGATCCTCCTCGTTCGGGGCGGGCGGCGTCGCGGTCAGGATACGACCGCGATCGCGAACGCCGTCGTGCACGCGCCGCGACGCGGCATCCGCCCAGCGAATCGACCTATGATCGGCCGGTGCCGCTCGCCAAGATCCTGCTGTTCTACGTGTTCACGCCGCTCGCCGACCCCGACGCGATCCGGCTGTGGCAGCGCGACCTCGCCGAGTCGCTGGGCCTGCGGGGGCGCATCCTCATCTCGGAGCACGGGCTGAACGGCACCCTCGGCGGCGAGATGGGCGCGCTCAAGCGCTATGTGCGCAAGATCCGCGACTACGCCGCGTTCAAGCCCGTCGACGTCAAGTGGAGCGAGGGCACCGGACTCGATGACGACGGCCGCAGCCTCGACTTCCCGCGCCTCAGCGTGAAGGTGCGCGACGAGATCGTGTCGTTCGGCGCGCCCGGCGAGCTGCGCGTCGACGGCGGCGGCGTGGTCGGCGGCGGCACACGGCTCACCCCCGAGGCGCTGCACCAGCTCGTGGCGGAGCGCGGCGACGACGTCGTGTTCTTCGACGGCCGCAACGCGCTCGAGGCCGCGATCGGGCGGTTCCGCGACGCGGTCGTGCCCGACGTCGAGACCACGCGCGACTTCGTCGCCGAACTCGAGTCGGGGAAGTACGACGACCTCAAGGGCCGGCCGGTCGTGACCTACTGCACGGGCGGCATCCGCTGCGAGGTGCTCTCGAGCCTCATGGCGAGTCGCGGCTTCGGCGAGGTGTACCAGCTCGAGGGCGGCATCGTGCGCTACGGCGAGCGCTACGGCGACGACGGCCTGTGGGAGGGCTCGCTGTACGTGTTCGACGGGCGCGGCTCGGTCGACTTCAGCGACCACGCCGCGGTCATCGGCGTGTGCGAGGGCTGCGGGTCGCCGACGAAGCAGACGGTGGACTGCACGGATGCCGCGTGCCGCACGCAGCTGGTGCGATGCGCGTCGTGCGGGCCCGCGCGGTGCGCCCGCCACGCGGCGTCCGTCGCCTGATCGCGACGCCCGATCAGGCCGGGCGGAACCCCGTCGTCTCGGGCGGCGCCGCGTGCCGGATCATGAGGTGCCGGGTGACCGAGTAGTCGAGCAGCGGCTCGATGGACATGTCCTTGCCGAAGCCGGAGCCCTTCACGCCGCCGTGCGGCGCCTCGGAGGCGATCGGGAGGTGGTCGTTGACCCAGGTCACGCCGACGTCGAGCGACTGGCTCGCCCGCAGCGCCCGGGCGACGTCGGAGGTCCATACCGATGAGGCGAGTCCGTAGGCGCTGTCGTTCGCGAGCGCGATCCCCTCGGCCTCACCGTCGAACGGCAGAACGACCAGCACGGGCCCGAACACCTCCCCCTGCACGATCTTCGCCGCGCTCGACGTCGTGCTCGAGGAACCGCTCGGCACCGCCCCCGACACCCGGTTCGACGCCGGGGCGCTGCGCGCGGCGTCGGCCGCGACCGACGAGCTGCTCGCGGCATCCGTCGACTGGCTCGCCCCGATGGCCGACCTGCTCGCCGGACCGATGGACACCTGGCTGCTCGCCCCGGTCGAACGGGCCTCCAGCGCACAGCAGTCGGCGCTCATGCTGCGCGAAGTGCCCAGACGCGCGGCCTACGCGTCCGAGACCGGCGACTGGTCGCACGTCGAGGTGTACCTGACCAAGACGCAGGACTACCGCGCGCTGGTGTTCGCCGGCAGCGCGTGGGACGTCTCGGCGCTCGTCGAGCCGCTCGTCGGCGAACTCGTCGCCGACCACTGGCTGCGCTCGGGCTGAACCCGTTGCGGCTCGACAGGGCCGAGCACTCAGCCGTCGTCGCGGGAGACCCGGATCATGATGTCCTCGGCGAGCGCGTCGACCGGCTCTCCCGAGTTCGCCAGTACGATCACGGCACGCCCGGCTGTGCGGTCGACGACGAGGCTCGCGCCGAAGCCGGCGGTGAGACCTCCGTGCGAGGCCACGTCGTGGCCTGCGTACCCGGTCGACAGGCTCCAGAAGCAGCCGATCCGCGACCCCTCCCACTCCGCGAGCGGCTCGAGTGCGGCGCTGTCGGCGAACGGCCCGTCGATGACCGCGCGAGCATAGGCCGCGAGGTCGTCGATCGTCGCGACGATGCCGCCCGCGGGCGCGAACGCTCCGAGCGTCGACGGTTCCGCCGGGCGCCCGTCGGCGAGGAAACCGGGGGCGAGCGACGCGGGGACCTCGTCGTCCTCGACCGGCAGGGACGCGCCGTCGAGGTCGAGTGGATCGAGGATCCGCTCCTCGAGCAGGGTCGGATAATCCGTACCGGCGGCGGCGGCCAGCGCATGACCCGTGAGTGCGGCGCCCAGGTTCGAGTACTGCGGCCTCGCGTCCGGCGCGAGCGGTTCGGCCCGGGCGAGGGCGAGCAGCTCGGGCACGGTCTCGTCGAGCACGTCCTCGCCCGAGTGGAAGCCGTCCTCGACGGCGGCGATCCACTCCGGGTCGCTCGGGAACGTCGGCAGGCCCGAGCGGTGCGTCGCGAGCTCTCCCAAGGTGGCGGATGCCACGGCGGCATCACCCAGGTCGAGGTACTCGCCGATCGGGTCGTCGAGCGCGACCTCGCCGCGCTCGACCGCATCGGCCAGCAGCAGCCCGGTGAAGGTCTTGGTGACCGACCCGATCTCGAACGCGGTGTCGTCGTCCGCGCCGACGAAGGCGACCCGCACGTCGTCGCCCTCCACCACCGCCACCGCGGCCCGGTCATCCGGGTCGGTGAAGGTCGGCCGGATGGCGCGCAGCAACTCCTCGTCGCTCCCGGCGTTCGGCGATGCCGCCGGGCCCGGGGAACCGGCGACGGCGCCTGGCGTGCATCCTGCGAGTGCGGCCGTGGTGGCCAGCGCGAGCACGACGGCGGCCATGCGGCGCAGGTGGCGGCGGGTGGAGGAGTCGGTCGGCACCCGGAGAACCTACGGCGTCGTTCCGACGACGTCATCAGGGGTGTCCCGGAGGGTGCGGCCCGTCCGGCCCCGGCCCCGGCCTGAGGCCGCGTGCCGGCCGGTGCGCGGCAGCCGCGCCCAGGCGCGCGCGTTGCGGCTCGACAGGGCGAGCAGGATGAGGATGTCGAGCGCGACGGTGACGAACGTCGTCCGCACGGTCACCTCGACGTCGCCCGTGAACGAGTCGATCGCGGCGATGCTGATGTTGATCGTCGCGAAGAGCATGACGGTGATCCGCGCCCAGTTGCTGCCGAACCAGACGAGCACCGCGAGCACCAGGTCGATCGCGAGGACGGTGCCGCCGATGACGAGGACGACCGTCAGCGCCGCATCGGACGCCGCGGCCGACCCGCCGCCGAGGCGCACGTCGAACTCCTCCTCGACCAGACCCCAGTTCGCGGAGAGCGCGATGAGCCACACGATGCCGGCGAGCACCCGCAGCATGACGAGGACCGACCCGAACGCGGTCGCGGCGGGCCGGTGCATCCGCCGGCGCAGCGGCTCGTGCTCGGCGAGGCGCGTGGGCGGCTCGAAGGCGGCGCGCTTCTCGACGGGGAGGTCGGGGCCGGCCGCGGCGGTCACGGCGCCGCCCCCTCGATGACGGATGCCTCCGGGCCGTCGGTCGCCTCCGCGCGGGCTCCGCCCGCGGCATCCGTCACCCGCACCCCGCCGACGTCGACCACCGGGAGGTCGCCGTCGGTGCGGATCGTGTCGCCGCCGCCGTTGCGCGAGTGATACCCGGTGGAGAAGTCGTGCAGCACGCGGACGCGCACGCCCACCTCGGCGGCCGTGAGCGTCGCGACGATGTGGTCGCGCTCGATGTCGATGTCGGCGTCGATCTTGTGGGTGACCTGCAGGGTGAACAGCGAGAATCCGACCGCGCGGTCGAACGTGCCCGCAGCGAGCCAGTCGACGCGATGTCCGCCCGGCAGCAGCCAGCCGTCGGGCGTGCGCCAGAACCTGACGTGATGGCGCTTGGCGGGATTGCCCTCGACCTCCTGCTGGTACGCGAAGTCCTGCTGGCGACCGAACAGGAAGAGCGGGCTCACGGGCGCCTCGTGGTAGCTGCGGCGCGTGAGCGTCGACGTCACGATGCGCCAGCCCGAGGCGAGCGTGACGTCGTCGGCGCGCGTCCAGCCGGCGGCGCGCATCGCCGCGTGCACGGCGTCCTCGGGGCCGTCGAAGGCGAGGTTCACGGGGTCGCCGAGCAATCCGTCGCTCGTCCGGGTGCGGCCGATGAAGTAGTCGGGCACGTAGACGGTCGTGAGGATGCGGTGCAGGCGCGGCAGTGCGAGGTACGCGAGCACGAGCCAGAACACGACGAAGAACGCGATGCCCCACCATCCGAACTCGAAGGACTGCTCGAACAGCAGCCACGCCAGCCACACCGTCGCGAGGCCCGCGAAGATGAAGAAGAAGCCGTCGAGGAGGGCCGTGAACGACATCCGGGGCGGCAGGTCGGGCGGCGGGCGCTCGTCGCGCGGTCCGGGCGACTCCGCTGCCCCCTGCATGCCTGCATGCTAACCCCCGAGGGCGGTGACGTGACCTAGGCTCTCGCCCATGGCCTACGACGTCGTCCGCATCCGGTCCTGGTTCCCCGCGCTCGACTACGGGTGGGCGCAGTTCGACGGGCCCGGCGGCACGCAGACCCCGCGGCAGGTCGGGGAGGCCGTGGCATCCGTGCTCACCGGGCCGCTGTCGAACCGCGGCGTGATGGGCGAGTCCGAGGTGCGCGCCGAGGAGGCCGTGACGAGCTTCCGCCTCGCGGTCGCCGACCTCGTGAACGCCCACCCCCGCGGCGTGGTGCACGGTCGCAGCACGACGCAGCTCATCTACGACTTCTCCCGCCACCTCTCGCGCGACTGGGGCGCCGGCGACGAGATCGTCGTCACCCGCCTGGACCACGACTCGAACGTGCGCCCATGGGTGCAGGCGGCCGAGCGGACGGGCGCGACCGTGCGCTGGGCGGACTTCGACCCCGAGACCGGCGAACTGCCCGTCGAGGCCGTCACGTCGCTGCTCGGCGGCCGCACCCGGCTCGTCGCGGTGACCGCGGCGTCGAACCTCATCGGCACGATGCCCGACCTCCCGTCCATCGCCGCTGCCGTGCACGCCGCCGGGGCGCTGCTCTTCGTCGACGGGGTGCACTACGCCGCCCATGAGCTGCCCGACGTCGCGACCCTCGGCGCCGACTTCTTCACGTGCTCGCCCTACAAGTTCCTCGGCCCGCACTGCGGCGTGCTCGTCGCCCGCCCCGAGCTGCTCGAGACGATCGAGCCCGAGAAGCTGCTCCCCTCGACCAACGCCGTGCCCGAGCGCTTCGAGTTCGGCACGCTGCCCTACGAGCTGCTCGCGGGCGTCACGGCCGCGGTCGACGTGCTCGCCTCGCTCGACACCGACACCGAGGATGCCGCGGCCTCTCGCCGCGCGCGACTGGCCGCGTCGTACGCCGCCCTGCACGAGCACGAGCGCGCCCTCGCCGACCGGCTTCGCGCCGGACTCGACGAGCTCGACGGCGTGACCGTGTGGTCGCGGGCCGAGCGGCGCACGCCGACGGTGCTCATGACCTTCGACGGGGCTGCGACTTCCGACGTCGCGAAGCGGCTCGCGGCCGACCGCGTCCTCGCTCCGAGCGGCAGCTTCTACGCGCTCGAGGCGTCGAGGCACCTCGGTCTCGGCGACGACGGAGGTCTCCGGGTCGGCCTCGCGCCCTATACCGACCGATCCGACGTCGACCGGCTGCTCGCGGGCCTGACCGCGGCGCTGCGCTGAACGGACGGCCGGCCGCGGCTCACCCGCCGGCCAGCTGGATCAGGCCCAGCGCGGTCCCTCGCGTGTCGCCCGCGGAGTTCCGCAGCACGATCGACGCCGTTCCCGCATCGCGGTCGATCAGGATCGTGCTGCCGAACCCGCCGCTGCGACCGTCGTGGCCGGTCAGCGTCCGATCGGCGTGCTCGTCGATGAACCAGAGGTAGCCCACGCTCGTACCCGCGTCGACCTCGGAGACGGGGTCGAGCGCGGGGCTCTCGCTGAACGCTCCCGACAGCACGGCCGCGGCGAGCGCGACGAGGTCGTCGAGGGCGGCGTCGACCCCGGTCGCGGGCGTGTACGCCTCGAACGACCACGGCACGATGGGCCGGTTGGATGCCGAGTGCCCGAGGGCGAGCGCCGCCGGCACCTGCTCCGCCGTCTCGACCACCACCGCGCTCTCCATCCCCGCGGGATCCAGCACCCGCTCGCGCAGCACGGCTCCGTAGTCGGCGCCCGCGGCGGCGGCGAGTGCATGGCCGAGCAGGGCCGCACCCATGTCCGAGTACCGGTACGGCGGGTCCTCGGGGATCTCCACGGACGCGGCGTGCGCGAGCAGCTGCGCGACGTCGCCCTCGTCGGGGTCCTGCCCGGCTGCGGCCTGCCGGTCGAACTCGCGGACGAACTCCGGGTCCGGTGAGATGGGCGGCATCCCGGCCCGGTGGGTCGCGAGCTGCTCGAGCGTGACGGATGCCGCGTCCGAATCGCCCAGGTCGAGGTACTGCCCGAGCCGGTCCTCGAGGCGCACCTCTCCGCGTTCGAGGGCGGAGGCGAGGAGCAGTCCCGTCAGCGTCGTCGTGACCGACGCGATCTCGAACATCGTGGATCCGTCCGCGGAGAGGAAGGCCGTCCGGATCTCGTCGCCTGCGACGACCGCTGCAGCGACGCTGTGGTGGTCGCCGGGGTACCTGCGCTCGAGCTGCGAGAGGATCGCCGGGTCGCCCGTGCCGCGCACGTCGGGGTCGGAGCGGTCGAACTCGTAGGTGACCTCCTCGGACGCGCTGCATCCTGCGAGCATCACCGCGACGAGGGCGATGCCGGTGAGCGCGTGACGCGTCGCCACGCGGTGCGTGGCCATGAGCGCAGGGTACTCCCGCGACGTGCGCGCGCCAGCGGACGGGAGCCACCCGTCCGGCCCTAGTCTGTGCGCATGACCCCCGCCGCGTCCGCTGCCGAGCTCCAGCGCCTGCATTCCGACACGCAACTGCTCCAGGTCGTGAACGTGTGGGACGTCGCGAGCGCTCGCGCCGTCGCCGCGCTTCCCGACACCCGGGCGCTCGCGACCGCGAGCCACGGGATCGCCGCGACGTTCGGGTACCCGGACGGCGAACGCATCCCCGTCGACCTGATGCTCGACATGGTGGGTCGGATCGCGGCCGCGGTCGACGTGCCCGTGAGCGCCGACCTCGAGGCCGGCTACGGCGACCCCGGCGAGACCGTCCGACGCGCGATCGGGCTCGGGGTCGCGGGTGCGAACCTCGAGGACGAGCTGCGGCCGCTCGCCGACTCGGTCGGCGCCGTTCGCGCGGCCGTCGCGGCGGCCGAGGCCGAGGGGGTCCCGTTCGCCCTGAACGCCCGCACCGACGCGTGGCTGCGCGACCGCGATCGTCCGCGCGATGCCCGAGTCGGCGACGCGATCGAGCGCGGCCGCGCCTACCTCGACGCCGGCGCGACGTGCGTGTTCGTGCCGGGCGACTTCGGCGAGGACGTCATCGTCGAGCTCGTGGCCGGCCTCGGGGAACGACGGCTCAGCGTCATCGGCCTGCCGTCGGTCCCGCCGCCCGCACGGCTCGAGGACCTCGGCGTCGCCCGCATCTCGTACGGTCCGTACCCGCAGCGACTCGCCCTCACCGCATTGCAGGATGCCGCGGCGTACCTGTACCGCGGCGGCGTGCTGCCCCGCGACATCCGCCCTCTCACCTGACCCGCCCCGCGCACCCGCGCCGAGGTCGCCGACGAGTCGATAGTCTGGCCGGGGCCCGCGGCGTCGCGCGGCCCCGGACCCTACCCGAGGAGCATGCATGGCGGACGGCATCCCCATCGAGATCAGCGGCCTCACCAAGCGCTTCGGCCGGGTGACCGCGGTCCAGGACCTCTCGTTCCGGGTCGAACCGGGCCGGGTGACCGGATTCCTCGGACCGAACGGCGCCGGCAAGACCACGACGCTGCGTGCGCTCCTCGGCCTCGTGCGCCCGACCGAGGGCACCGCGACGTTCGCGGGCCGCCGCTACCGCGACCTCGAGCGACCCCTCGAGACCGTGGGTGCGGCCCTCGACGCGGCGTTCCACCCGGGGCGCACCGCCCGCAACCACCTCCGCGTCATGACCGGCGCCGGCGGCATCCGTTCGAACCGGGTCGACGAGGTGCTCGCCCAGGTCGGGCTGGCCGAGTTCGCCGACCGGCGCGTCGGCGGGTACTCGATGGGCATGCGGCAGCGCCTCGCGCTCGCGACGACCCTCCTCGGCGATCCGCGCGTGCTCGTGCTCGACGAACCCATCAACGGCCTCGATCCCGAGGGCATCAAGTGGATCCGCGGCTTCCTGCAGGGACTCGCGCGCGAGGGGCGCACGGTGCTCGTGAGCTCCCACCTGCTGAGCGAGGTGCAGCAGTCGGTCGACGACGTCGTGATCATCTCGCGCGGCCGCCTGGTGAAGTCGGGACCGCTGTCGAGCCTCGAGCGCGACATCGCTCCGCGCACCGTCGTCGATTCGCCCGACCGGCTGCGGCTCGCGGCAGCGCTCCACCAGGCCGGACTGGAGTACTCGGAGGGCCCGGACGGGATGGTCGTCGCGGAGCCCGAGCCGGGCGTGGTCGGGCATGCGGCGTTCGTGGGCGGGGTCGAGCTGAGTGCACTGCATCGGATGACATCGGGCCTCGAGGACTCCTTCCTCGCGCTCGTCGGCGGAGGTGAGGAGTGATGTCGTTCGTGCGATCGATCGGCGCGGAGTTCCGCAAGGTGTTCACCACGCGCATGTGGTGGCTGCTCTCGCTCATCCTCGTCGCCTACGTGGCGGTGATGTCCGGCGGCTTCGGCGCGTTCCTCGGGTGGACGGTGCAGAACCCGGATGCCGCAGCGCAGACCGGCAACGCGACTGCCATCCCGCCGGGTCTCGAGCTCGCGCCGCTCCTGTACAGCTTCGCGACGTCGGTCGGGTACGTCTTCCCGGTCCTGCTCGGTGCGCTCGCGGTGACGACGGAGTTCCGGCACCGCACGCTGACGACCACCTTCCTCGCCGAGCCGCACCGCACGACCGTGCTCGGCGGCAAGTTCACGTCGCAGCTCGTCATGGGCGCGGTGCTCGGCGTGATCGGCTTCGCCACCTCGGTCGGCACCGGCGCCGCGGCCCTCGCCGCCTTCGACCTCGAGACGGGCCTCGACTCCTCCGACACCTGGGCACTCGTCGGACGCGGCATCCTCGCGATGGCGCTCTGGGGCGCGATCGGCGTGGGCCTCGGCGCGCTCGTGCCCAACCAGGTCGCGGCGATCGTGATCGTGATCGCGTTCACGCAGTTCGTCGAGCCCGTGCTGCGACTCGTGGCCTCGCTGAACGAGGTGACGGCCGACATCGGGCGGTTCCTGCCCGGTGCCGCGAGCGATGCGCTCGTGGGTGCCTCGTTCTACAGCATCGCCGGCATCGGCGGCGCGGTCGAGGTGCTCGAATGGTGGCAGGGCGGGCTCGTGCTCCTCGGGATCGCGGTCGTGGCGACGGTCCTCGGCGGTGCGACGACCTGGCGCCGCGACGTGTCCTGACACATCCCACGCGCTGACGCACCCCCACGTTCGGGGCGGATGCCACGCGGCCGCCCCGCCGCGTAGCATCCGGCCATGGGCTTCCTCCAGATCGCCGCCATCGTCGTCGTCGCGCTGGCCGCACTCCTGCACGTCTGGATCTTCGTGCTCGAGAGCATCCGCTGGATGCAGCCCGCCACCTGGCGGGTGTTCGGCGTCCGCAGCCACGAGCAGGCCGAGGTGCTGCGGCCCATGGCGTACAACCAGGGGTTCTACAACCTCTTCCTCGCGGTCGGGGCGTTCGCGGGCCTCGCGCTGCTGGCGCTCGGCCTCCCGTACGCCGGGCGCGCGCTCGTGCTGTTCACGACGGCGGCGATGACCGCGGCCGCGGTGGTGCTGACGACGAGCGGTCCGGGCTACCTGCGGCCCGCGCTCATCCAGGGCACGCTGCCGCTGCTGGGCTTCGTGCTGTTCCTGTTCTGACCGCGGCCGTGGACCGGGTCAGTCGCCGCTGGTCTCCTCCTCGGCGAACACGTCGCTCGGGACGTGGTGCGCGGACTCGCCGCCCTGCTCCGTGTCATCCGGGTCGGACTCGGGCTCGCCCTCGCCCTCGACGGGGGCGCCCACCTTCAGTCGGTCGATGAGCTCGGACGCTCGGCTGGTGCTGAGCACGAGACGGGCGAATTCGCCGCCGGAGAGTTCGAGCACGACCGCCTGCCGCTTGCGCTTGACGAGCACGAAGTCGCTGCCGCCGTGGGTCTTCCAGACGCCGGCGGCGACGACGAGCGGCACTTCGGTGCCACGGCGACGGATGCCGCGGATCCAGATCCACGGGTCGTCGGTGATGGTCGCCGAGCGGATGTCGTCGCGCTGGACGATGACGTCGGCCGAACGCAGCGCGAGCGACTTCTCGGCCGGCGTGAGGTGGACCTCGAGCCGGTCGTTGTGCACGCGGAGGTTGGCCATATCTCCCATCCTGCCCGACCCGTCGCGGGGTCGCCCCGTCGACGCTCCACAAACGCGACATCCGATCCGTGCACGAATCCGACCATCGACATCCGTTTCTCAGGAGGGCCGGCCGCGAACGGGATGTCTCAGGACGACACGCCGTACGCGGCAGCAACCCGCCGGATGACTCCTGGAGAACGTGATCAGGCCGGGGGGCGAGCGGATGCCGCGGCGCGGGCCGCCGCCGGCAGGGCGTCGAGGATCCGCGCGATCGCACCGTGGTCGTGCGCGGCCGTGACGAACCACGCCTCGAACACGCTCGGCGGGAGCGAGACGCCCGCGTCGAGCATCGCGTGGAAGAACGGCGGGTAGCGCCAGGACTCCTGGGCGAGCACGGTCGCGTAGTCGTGGGCCCCGCCGGCGACGGTCTCGCCGAACATGAAGCTGAAGAGGCTGCCGGCGGTCTGCACGACGTGGGCGACGCCCTCGGCGGCGAGCGCCGCCGACACCTCGCCCTGGAGCAGCGCGGCGGTCTCGTCGAGCCTCGCGTACACCGCGGCATCCGCGAGCCTGAGCGTCGTGACACCCGCGGTGACCGCGACCGGGTTCCCCGAGAGCGTGCCGGCCTGGTAGACCGGGCCGAGCGGGGCGAGCCGCTCCATGACGTCGGCACGGCCGCCGAGCGCGGCGACGGGCATGCCGCCGCCGACGACCTTGCCGAAGGTGAGCAGGTCGGGTGTCGACTGGTCGTCGGTGCCCGCCTCGAGCCCCCACCAGCCGGACTCCGAGACGCGGAAGCCCGTGAGCACCTCGTCGCTGATGACGAGCGCGCCGTGCGCATGCGCGAGCTCGACGAGCGCGCGGTTGAACCCGGGAACCGGCGGCACGACGCCCATGTTCGCCGCAGCCGCCTCGGTGATCACGGCCGCGATGCGGTCGCCGTGCTCGGCGAACACGGCGCGCAGCGCGTCGAGGTCGTTGTAGGGCACGACGAGCGTGAGCGCGGCGACCTCGGCGGGCACGCCGGCCGAGCCGGGCAGCGCGAACGTCGCGAGTCCCGAGCCCGCCTCGGCGAGCAGGCCGTCGGAGTGACCGTGGTAGTGGCCGGCGAACTTCACGAGCAGGTCGCGTCCGGTGAAGCCGCGGGCGAGACGGATGGCGCTCATCGTGGCCTCGGTGCCGGTCGACACGAGGCGGAGCTTCTCGACGGGCGCCACGCGCTGCTCGATGAGTTCGGCGAGCTCGGTCTCGACGGGCGTGGACGCACCGAACGAGAGGCCGCGCGCCGCGGCGTCCTGCACCGCGGCGATCACCTCGGGGTGCGCGTGGCCGAGGATCGCCGGACCCCAGCCAGCGACGAGGTCGACGTACTCACGCCCTTCGGCGTCGGTCACGTACGGGCCGCGCGCCGAGACGAGGAAGCGCGGCGTGCCGCCGACCGAGCGGAACGCGCGCACGGGCGAGTTCACGCCGCCCGGGATCGCGGCCTGCGCGCGAGCGAACAGGTCGGCGTTGGTCTGTGCGGATCGAGGAGCCGAAGGCGTCACCGCCTGTGCGGATCGAGGAGCCGAAGGCGTCTCGAGATCCCGTGCGCTGGTCATCAGTCGATCCCCTCCCGGATCCATCCGGCGAGCTCGGTCGCCCAGTAGGTGAGCACGGCGTCGGCGCCGGCCCGACGGATGCCGCGCACGGACTCGATCACGGCGCGGCGACGGTCGATCCAGCCGTGCATGGCGGCGGCCTCGATCATCGCGTACTCGCCCGACACCTGGTACGCCCAGACGGGGATGTCGCTCGCGGCGGCGACATCCGCCAGCACGTCGAGGTAGGACCCTGCGGGCTTGACCATCACGATGTCGGCGCCCTCGTCGATGTCGATCATCGCCTCGCGGAGGCCCTCGCGCCGGTTGCCCGGGTCGAGCTGGTACGTGCGCCGGTCGCCCTCGAGGGTCGACTCGACGGCATCGCGGAACGGGCCGTAGAACGCCGAGGCGTACTTCGCCGAGTAGGCCAGCAGGGCGACGTCGCTGCGGCCGGCGGCGTCGAGCGCGTCGCGCACCGCGGCGACCTGGCCGTCCATCATGCCCGAGAGCCCGAGCAGCTGCGAGCCCGCCTCGGCCTGCGCGAGCGCCATCTCGCGGTAGCGCTCGAGCGTCGCGTCGTTGTCGACGCGGCCGCGCTCGTCGAGCACGCCGCAGTGTCCGTGGTCGGTGAACTCGTCGAGGCACAGGTCGGTCTGCACGACGAGCGCGTCGCCGACCTCCTCGGCGACGACGCGCGTCGCGACGTTGAGGATGCCGTCGGGGTCGACGCCGCACGTGCCGGTCGCGTCGCGGGTCTCGGGGACCCCGAACAGCATCACGCCGCCGACGCCCGCGGCCGCGGCATCCGTCACCGCCTGCTTCACCGAGTCGAGCGAGTGCTGCACGACGCCCGGCATCGACGCGATCGGCAGGGGCTCGTCGACCCCCTCGCGCACGAACACGGGCAGCACGAGCTCGGCGGCGTCGAGGCGGGTCTCGGACACGAGGCGGCGCAGGGCCGGCGTCTCACGCAGGCGCCGGGGCCGCACGCGGGGGGCGGGTGCGGAAGTCACCCGACCAGCCTACGCGCGCGCGGCTGGGCGCCGGGTGGGCGCCGAACCCTCGTGCCGACTGCTTCCGTTCGGCGCGAGCGGCGCCGTTCGGACCGGCGCATCCACCGCGAACGGATGCACTCGACGGTCGGGCCCGCGGGCGAGCGGATGCCGCGGAGCGGTCAGGCGCGGGCGAGGGCCGAGTTCACGACCGCCTCGATGAGCGACTCGGCGCTGCGCTCGGCGGCGACGACGTCGATGCGGAGGCCGACCTTCGCGGCGTCCTGCTGCGTCTGCGGGCCGATCGCGGCGACCAGGGTGCGCTCGGGGACGGGACCGAGTTGCGCCTGGACCTGCTCGGCGACGCTGCCCGACGTCACGAGGATCGCGTCGACCTTGCCCGCGCGCACGTCGTCGACGACCTTCTGCGCGACGGGAACGCCGACGGTGCGATAGGCGACGACGGCCTCGACGTGGTGGCCGATGCGCTCGAGGCCGATCGACAGCACCTGCTTGGCGATGGCCGAGCGGAGCGCGAGCACGCGCAGCGGCTTCTCGCCGTTCGTGGCGGCATCCCACTCCTCCAGCAGGCCCTTGGCCGAGTTGTCTTCGCTGGGGACGATGTCGGCACGGTAGCCGGCCGCGACGAGGGCGGCCGCGGTGGTCTCGCCCACCGCGGCGACCTTCGTCGACTCCGGGATGACCGCGCCGTACGTCGACAGCACGTCGACCGTCGTCGCGCTCGTGACCGTGACCCAGTCGAAGCCGCCGGCGGCGAGCTTCGCGAGCGCGGCCTCGAGTGCCGACTGGTCGTCGGTGGGCGCGAAGTTGATCATCGGCGCGATGATCGGCGAGGCGCCGCGCGCGCGCAGCGATCCGGCGACGGCATCGCCCCACGGGCCGCCGCGAGGGACCAGCACACGCCAGCCGGCGAGCGGCTTGGACCCGCTCGCGCCGGGCAGGTGGAGGGGGCCGGTCATCGGTTCGAATTCGGTCACGGCGACTCCAGGGCAGGTGCGAGGTCGGCGGCGCCGTTGCCGAGGAGTTCCGCGACGACGCGTTCGGCGACGTCGCGAGCCGCGCCCGCCAGGTCGGCGGCCGAGCGGCTGTCGGGGGTCGCGGCGTGCGAACTCGTCAACCACCGCGTCCCGTCGGCACTGTACACGGTCGCCGTGAGGAACAGAAGTTCGTCCTCGATGAAGGCGGTGGCCCCGATGGGGGCCGCGCACCCGGCTTCGAGCTCCGCGAGCACGAGCCGCTCGGCGAGCACCGTCGCGCGGGTCGTCGCGTGGTCGACGGCCTCGAGTCCGCGCTCGACATGGCGCGCCCCGCGCTCGCGTCGCACCTCGAGGGCGAGCGCCCCCTGGCCCGGCGCCGTCGGCCAGTCGGCGAGCTCGAAGCGCTCGGTTGCGGCATCCGCCCGGCCCAGTCGCGTGAGCCCGGCCGACGCGAGCAGGACCGCGTCGAGGCGCTGTCCCGAGCCCGTCGAGGCGTCGTCCGCCCCGACGAACCCGAGCCGGGTGTCGATGTTGCCGCGCACGTCGACCGCGACGACATCCGGCCGGACCCGCCCGAGCTGTGCGATGCGGCGCGGCGAACCGGTGCCGATGCGGGCGCCCTCGGGCAGTTCGGCGAGCGTCAGGCCGTCGCGGGCGCACAGCGCGTCTCGGGCGTCGGCGCGCTTCGGCACCGCACCGAGCCGCAGGTCGGGGTGCTCGCCGGTGGGGAGGTCCTTCAACGAGTGGACGACCACGTCGCACTCCCCCGCGACGAGGGCCTCCCGCAGCGCCGCCGCGAACACGCCCGTCCCGCCGATCTGCTGCAGCGACGCGCGCGACGTGTCGCCCTGCGTGGTGACCGTGACGATCTCGATGTCGGCGTCGGCGGCCGCCCCGAGGCGCTCGGCGACCTGCGTCGTCTGCGCGAGCGCGAGTGCACTGCCGCGCGTTCCGACGCGGATGACCTCCCGGGAAGCGGTCACGGCGCGATCCCCGCCAGCGCAGGCTTGAAGCCGAGGCGCACGTTCTCGCAGCATCCCGGGCGGCACGTGTCGTACCACGGCCCGAGGTCGGTCAGGTGCGGCCGATCGACGGCTGGCGTGCCGTTCACGCGCTCCATCACGAGGTCGACGAGGCCCGCGACGTACGCCGGGTGCACGCCGGGCGTCGGGACGCGGACCGCGGCGAGGCCGTGCTCCTGCGCGGTCTCCATGGCCTCCTCGTCGAGGTCCCACATGACCTCCATGTGGTCGCTCACGAAGCCGAGCGGCACGATGACGACGGCCTTGCGGCCCGCGGCGGGCAGTTCGGCGATCGCGTCGTTCACGTCGGGCTCGAGCCACGGCTGCGAGGGCGGTCCCGAGCGCGACTGGTAGACCAGCTGCCACGGCACGTCGGACGCGCCGGCCTCGCGCATGACGACCTCGGCGACAGCGAGGTGCTGCGCGGCGTAGGCGCCGCCCTCGCCGAACCCGCGCTCGGCGGGGCCCGACTTCGCGGCATCCGCCGTGGGGATCGAGTGCGTCGCGAACAGGACCTCGACGTCGGTCGTGCGGTCCAGGCCGGCGTGCTCCGCCTCGAGCTTGGCGAGTGCGTCGCGCAGGCCGTCGACGAACGGCGTCACGAAGCCGGGGTGGTCGAAGAACTGGCGGACCTTGTCGATCCGGATCACCTCGGAGAGCCCCGCGTCCTCGAGGGCGTCCGCATAGTCCTCGCGGTACTGGCGGCAGCTCGAGTACGAGCTGTAGGCGCTCGTGGCGATCGCGATGAGCGTCGTGAGGCCGCGGTCGTTCGCCTCGCGCACGGCGTCGTTCAGGTACGGGTCCCAGTTGCGATTGCCCCAGATGACCGGGAGGTCGACGCCGCGCCGGGCCAGCTCGGCCTCGAGGGCGGCCTTGAGCTGGCGGTTGTGCTCGTTGATGGGGCTCACGCCGCCGAAGTGGCGGTAGTGGTGCGCGACCTCCTCGAGACGCTCGTCGGGGATGCCGCGGCCGCGGGTGACGTTCCGGAGGAACGGGATGACGTCGTCCTGGCCCTCCGGCCCGCCGAAGCCGGCGAGCAGGATCGCGTCGTACGCGACCGGCTCCTCGACGTGCTCGGGGCCGGACTGCGCCGGCTCCGTCGCGCCGGGCACGACGGCGCCGGGTGCGCAGTACGCCGTGGTGGCGGGCGCCGGCTTGCGGCCGATGTTCGTCGCGGCCATTACTGCAGCACCTCCACGAGCTCGGCGGTCGAGATGCGGCGACCGGTGTAGAACGGCAGTTCGTCGCGCACGTGGCGACGGGCGTCGGTGGCGCGCAGGTCGCGCATCATGTCGACCAGGTCGGTCAGCTCATCGGCCTCCATGGGCAGCAGCCACTCGTAGTCGCCGAGCGAGAACGCCGACACCGTGTTCGCGACGACGCCCCGGAACGCGGCGCCCTTGCGGCCGTGCTCGGCGAGCATGCGGCCCCGCTCCTCGGGCGGCAGCAGGTACCACTCGTAGCTGCGCACGAACGGGTAGATCGTAAGCCACGACTTCGGCTCGACACCGCGGAGGAAGCCGGGCACGTGGGCCTTGTTGAACTCGGCGTCGCGGTGCACGCCCATGGCGTTCCAGGTCGGCAGGAGCGCACGGAACAGCCGTGACCGGCGCAGCTCGCGCAGCGCCCACTGCAGCCCCTCGGCGGTCGGGCCGTGCAGCCACAGCATGACGTCGGAATCGGCCCGCAGGCCCGACACGTCGTAGATGCCGCGGACGGTGACACCCTCGTCGGCCACGACGTTGATCAGGCCGTCGAGCTCGTCGACGAAACGCGGGACGTCGCGCCCGTCGAGGTCGTCCGGGCGTGCGGGGTCCTTCCGGAGCACGGCGAAGAGCGTGTAGCCCTCGTACGTCTGCTCCACGTCGGTTTCGGTCGGGCGCGCGTCGGCTGCCCCTTCGGCAGCGGGGGAAGACATGGCTCTATCCTCCCCCCGCAACCTGAAAGGTCCAAAGCGACGACGGATGTCGCGTGGTCATCGCGTGGCGCGCTCGATCACGAATTCCGGCGGCTCGGCGAGCGACTGCGCCACCACGCAGAATCGCTCGGTGCCCGTACGGAGCCGCTCGAGGGCCGCGTCGTCGGCGTCGGTGTCGATCACGGCGGTCACGACCACGTCCATCACGCCGACGGGAACGGTGCGGTCGATGCCGAGCGTGCCGCGCGCGTCGAACACGCCCTCGGCCCGCAGTTCGGCCGAGCGGATCTCGACGCCCATGGCGGTCGCCACCGATCGCAGCGTGACGCCCGCGCAGCCGAGGAGCGCCTGCAGGAGGAAGTCGCCCGAGCACGCGTCGGCGCCGTGGCCGCCCGTCGAGGGGTGGAGGCCGGTTCGGATCGGGCCGGCCCACGTGTCGATCGTCGCGGAGATGCCGGGCTCCGCGAACGAGCCGCGCGCGGTCACGGGGGTCACCGCGGAGTCGGGATCCTCGCGGTAGCGCTCCTTGAGCGGGGCCTGCAGGGCGCGCAGTTCGGTCCTGTCCATTTTCCTGTCCTCAGGGTTCCGGCCGATCAGTCGAGGAGCAGCCTCGTCGAGTGCTCGAGGTGGGCGCGCAGGGCATCGGGGCCGCGCTCGGGGAGTTCGTCGAGCAGGCGCCGGTGCTCCGCGACGACCGAGGCCACGCTGTAGTGCGTGCGCGCATGCAGGATGAACAGCAGCAGCTCGCTGCCCAGCGCCGTGTGCGTCTCGATGATGCGCGGGCTCGCGGAGGCCGCGACGAGCACCGCGTGGAACTCGGCGTGCAGGCGCTCGACCTCCAGCCATGCGTCATCCGTCGCCGCGCCAGGCGCGTCGTCGCCGGTGCCCAGTCGTTCCATGGCGTCGATCGCGGCGCGCGCCGGGGCGAGCACCGACTCGGGGAGCGTGCCCCCGTGCCGACGGAACGCGATTCGGACCGCCTCGACCTCGAGCGCCGCCCGCAACTGCTGGAGGGCCGTCAGCTGCGCGTCGTCGAAGCTCGTGACCCGAACGCCGCGGTAGGGCTCGGCGACGGCGAGCCGCTCCGCGACCAGGCGCTGGAACGCCGCGCGGATGGTGTGGCGCGAGACGCCGAGCCGGGCCGCGCACGACTCCTCGCGGAGCGGGGCGTCGGGACCCAGCCGACCGCTCAGGATCTCGTCGCGCAGCACCGACGTGACGCGCTCGACCGCGGTCGGTGCAACTCCGGGACCCGCCGCGACGACCGGCGCCGCGGCATCCGTCACCGGTTCGTCACCGTTCGAGGTTCGCACGCACCACGAGCCAGACGCCGACCCCCACCGCCACCGCGACGGAGGCCGCCACGGCGATCGCCGTGCCGGGCTGCTCGTCGGCGAAGCGCTGCATGCGACGCTTCGCGCGAGTCGTGGCCCGCGCGACCCGCTTGGGCACGTTGAGCCGCTCCTCCAGCTCGCTCAGCGTCATCGCGAGTTCGTCGCGCGCCGCACGGGCGTTGTCGTGCGCCTGCAGGCGCGTGAGGTTGCGCTGCGTCTTCTTGTCGAGCGTCGCGACGTCAGTCCCGGCCGCCATACGCCCCCCTCCCGGTGATCGCGTCGATGTCCTGCCGGACGCTCTCGATCGACTCGAGCGGCTCGCTGCCGCGCTTGAAGTTGAGCATGGCGATGCCGAGCAGGATCAGGATGATGAGCAGCAGCACGCCGGAGACGACGAGCGCCGCGGCCCAGCCGGGCATCACAAGCGAGAGCGCGAGGATGCCGGTGGCGATCAGCGTGCCGAGCAGGAAGATGCCGACGAAGGCGGCGCCGACCACGAGGCCCGCGCCGATGCCGAAGTGCTTCGCCTTGTAGGACAGCTCGGCCTTGACCTGGTCGATCTCGGCACGGACGAGCGTGGAGACGCGATCGGGCAGCTCGCCGAGCAGCGTGAACAGCGAGCGCTCGTCGTTCAGTGGTGCGGTCATCGGGGTTCCACCTCCGTGGTCAGGACGAACTCGATGAGCCCGACCCGGTTCCGGTCGACTTGGACGACGTCGTACCCGACTTCGACGAAGCCGACGATCCGCTGGAACCCGACTTCGACGCCGAACCGCGACTCGACGAGCCCGAGGACTTCGAGCCCGACGACGTCGATCCCGAGGACTTCGAGCCAGAGGACTTCGAGCCAGATGACTTCGAACCAGAGGACTTCGATCCGGACGACGAGCTCGAGGAGCGCGTCGTGGAGCCCTGCGTGCTCGAGACCTGCTTGACGAGCTTCTTGGCGCCGTCGAGCACCGCATCGCTCACGTCGCTGACCCGGCTCATGGCGAACTCCTTGACCGTGCCGACGCCCTCCTGGACCTGCGGTCGGTTCCAGACGTCTTCAGCGGCCTTGCGGATCTGCTCGTAGCGCTCGCGGCCGGCTCGCGCGCCGAGCACGTAGCCGACACCGAGGCCGACGACGAAGAGGAACTTGCCCTTCATGTGCACCTCATCCCCCGCTGCGGTTGGAAGACAGCAGTCCCTCCAGCGTAGACCCCGCTCCGAGCGGCGCAAGGGGGTTGCGGGCTCCGGACGCCCCTCGTATTCCGCTGGGGCTATGCGTCGTCGGCGATGTGGAGCGCGAGATGACGGATGCGGCCCGCCGCCTCGATCGCGTGCGGCACGACGGACGCGAGTCCGGTTCCGGCCACCCACGACCCGGTGATCGCCAGCCCGGGCTCGTCGTCGATCGACGCCTCGAGCGCGCGGACGCGGTCGCGCTGGCCCACGGCGGCCTGGGAGAGCGCGTCGCGCCAGGCGCTGCGACCGGACGCGCGGACGTGCGTCGCGTCGAGCGGCACGCCGAGCAGCGCCGACGCGTCGCGCACCGCGAGTCCGGTCACGGCGTCGTCGTCGAGCCCGGTGAGCGGGCCGGCGCTCCCGGCGCGGCCGTACGAGAGCCGGACGACGTGGCGGCCCCCCGCGGCATCCGCGAGCCAGGGCCACTTGGCGCTCGAGTGCGTGAGCGCCTTCGCGGTCACGCCGGGCGTTCCGGCGGCCACGAGCACGCCCGTCCCGCGCGGTGCGGCATCGAGCGCGGGCGCATCGAGCACGAGCGTGACGAGTTCGACGGATGCCGCGTCCGGCCACTCCTCCGCGAGCGCCGCCTCGGTCGCGATGCCGGCGAGCAGCTCCCGTGACACGTGCGCCGGGGTCGCGACGATCGCGAAGCGCGCGTCCACCACGATGGCGGCGTCCTCGTCCGCTGCCGCCAGGTCGCCGACGGCGCGCCACGACGACGGCACGGCCTGGACGTCGGACGGGTTCGGGTCGCGACGTTCGAGAACCGTGACGCGCACGCCCGTGCGGACGTCGGCGCCGAAGCGCGAGAGCTCGGCCAGCAGGGCATCCACGAGGGTGTGCATGCCGCCGCGGAGCCCGAGCACCGCGGTGCCGGCCCTGCGCTCGCCCACGAGCTGCGCGACGCCGCCCGAGAGCGAGCCGGCGCGGGTCATCGCCTCGTTCAGGCCGGGTGCGACCACGTCGACGTCGAGGTCATTCGGGTCGGTCGAGTAGACGCCCGCCGAGATCGGCGTGACGAGTCGGTCGAGCACCGCCTGTCCCATGCGCTCCCGCACGAGCGGGCCGAGCCGCTCGGCGCGGCCGATCTTGAGGATCGGGCGGATGCGGTCGAGCCAGGCCCGCCACGCACCGCCCCAGCCGATGATGGCGCGCACGTCGTCGCCGAGCGGGTTCGCCGGGATGCCGAGCACGCCCGTCCGCGGCAGTGGCGCCGCCTTCGGTGTGTCGCCCTCACCCCACACGAGCCAGGCACCCGACGGATTCGGCTTCTCGACGTGGTCGGCGAGGCCGAGTCGCTCGGCGAGCGCCGCGACGGAGCCGTTCCGCGTCGCGAACGACTCCGCCCCGCTGTCGAGCGCGAGGCCGTCGAGGTCGATGCGGCCGACGCATCCGCCGGGGCGCTCGGCCCGCTCGAGCACCGTGACGCCGAGCCCGAGCCGGGCGCACTCGAGCGCCGCGACCAGCCCGGCGACGCCGCCGCCGACCACGACCACGTCGGTCGTGCGGTGCTCCGCGCCCGCGAGGGCGTCGGCGGCATCCGTCATCGCCCGGCCTCGTGCACCAGCTCGACCACGCGCGTGAGCACCGACGGATCGGTCTCGGGCGGCACGCCGTGGCCGAGGTTGAAGACGTGCGCGGGGGCGACCCGGCCGCGGGCGAGCACGTCGCGCACGGCCCGCTCGAGCACGGGCCAGGGTGCCGCGAGCAGGGCGGGGTCGAGGTTGCCCTGCAACGGCACGTCGGCGCCGATGCGGGCGGACGCGACGTCGAGCGGCACGCGGTAGTCCACGCCGACCACGTCGACGCCGACCGACTTCATGGCGCCGAGCAGTTCGCCTGTGCCGACGCCGAAGTGCACGACGGGCACGGCCCGGCGGGCCGGCTCGGCCGCGGCATCCGCCGCCCCCGGCACGTCGTACTCGAGGTCGTGCACGTGCGTGAGCGCCGCCGCCGAGGCGGGCGCCACGTGGGTCTCGTAGTCGGCGAGCGACAGGGCGCCGGCCCAGGAATCGAAGAGCTGCGCTGCCGAGGCGCCGGCGAGCACCTGCGTGCGCAGGAAGCGGCCCGTGAGCTCGGCGGTCCACTCCATGAGGGCGCGCCACGCACCGGGGTCGGCGTGCATGAGCGTGCGGGCCGCGAGGTGGTCCTTCGACGGCCCGCCCTCGGTCAGGTAGGCGGCGAGCGTGAACGGAGCGCCGGCGAAGCCGATGAGCGGCGTCGAGGTCGGGGCGCCGGGCGCGGTGAGGCCGGCGAGCTCGGCGACCGTGCGCCGGACGGCATCGGTGATCGGCGCGGCGGCCTCGTCGAGGCGCGCGGGGTCGATCGCGGTGAGCTCGGCGACGCCCGCGGCATCCCCGTACGCCTTGGCGAAGACGGGTCCGCGGCCGGGCTGGATCTCGACGTCGACGCCGACGAGCTTCAACGGCACGACGATGTCGCTGAAGAAGATGCCCGCGTCGACGCCGTGGCGGCGCACGGGCTGCAGCGTGATCTCGGCCGCCATGGCCGGGTCGAGGCACGCGTCGAGCATGCGCGTGCCGACGCGCAGCTCGCGGTACTCGGGCAGCGACCGCCCCGCCTGGCGCATGAACCACACGGGCGTGGTGTCGCTGCGCTCCGCACGGTAGGCACGTACGAGGCGCGAGTCATGGGTCTGGCCTGAGGCGAGCGGATGCTGCGGGGAGAGGATCACGACCGACATCCTCCCCCATCGCGGCTGGGCGCGTCCTGCGCCGTCATGTTGTCCCGCCGGAGAACGGGGGCTGGTGGGCGCGCTCCCACGGCGCTACAGTCGGACGGGTCGTGCACCCCCGAGCATGACGACGCGCCGGACGCCTCACCCGACGACGACGCGCCTCCGCCACCGACGGAGTCCCCATGTCCAGCACTGCAACGCGGCATCGCACCGGACTGATCGTCCTGGTCGCGCTGGCCGCAGCCCTCCTCGTCGCCGGCCTCGTCCTCGGCCGCTCCTCGATCGACCGGCTCGTGCCGAGCCTGCCCGACGTCCCGGCGACCGAGTTCGTCGTCGGCCTGGGCGCCGCGACCGCGGTCGTGGCGCTCATCGCGGCACTCCGGCGCGCGGCGGCCGCGACTCGCGCCGGCGCCCGGGCCCGCGCGCTCGAGTCGGTCGACGGCGGCGCGGTCGCCTGCGGCATCCGCAACCGCGAGCTCGTCGCGCGCCTCGCCGAACTGCGTCAGCCCGGCAGCCGCGGCGGCACGCTGCCGGGCCGGTTCTCGATCCTCGCCGACGACGCCGGCATCTCGTTCTGGGGCGGCGGTCGCCGACCGAGCCGCGTCGCGTCGTTCCCATGGCGCGAGGTGCGCAACATCCGCTCCGACAGCACCGTCGCGGGCAGCGCCAGCGTGCCCGTCGCGGTCATCCGCATCCGCCGCGGCGGGACCAGCATCGAGCTGCCCGTCATGCTGAGCGACCCGAGGCCGGGCCGGTACGCGCTCACCGACGGGCCCTTCTTCGCCACCGTGCGCGCATGGAAGGCCAGGCACCGCGCCGCCCTCGCCGCAGAGGGCCTCGAGCTGCCGCCGCTGACGGGCGCCATCCCGGTCGTCCGGCCTCACGCCGTGGCCTGACGCCGCGCGGGCCGGCGGATGTGACACCGCCGGTCGGAGCACCTTTCGACCACCGGTAGAATCGTCAGGTGCTCATCTGTCTCACCGCGAGTCACAAGAACGCCGGGTTCGACATGCTCGAACGGCTTTCGGCGACCGCCGAGCACGCCGCACCCCGCATCCTCGACGGGCACGCGGCCGTGCAGGGCGCCGTCGTCGTGGCCACGTGCAACCGATTCGAGGCGTACCTCGACCTCGACACCCCCGAGGGCGACTCGCCCGTCGACGCCGTGCACGACGCGATCCGCGCGGTCGGCGACGTGGCCGAGCTCCAGCCCGACGAGCTGCGCGGCACGTTCGGCTTCGTGCACGGCAACGCGGTCGCCGGGCACCTGTTCTCCGTGGCATCCGGCCTCGAGTCGGTCGTCGTCGGCGAGGGCGAGATCGCCGGGCAGGTGCGCCGCTCGCTCGAGCGAGCCCGCAGGGAGGGCACCACGACCCCCGAGCTCGAACGGCTGTTCCAGCGCGCGTCGCAGACGTCGCGGCGCGTCAAGAACGCCACCGGCATCGGCACCGAGGGCCGCTCGCTCGTGCGCCTCGCGCTCGACCTCGCGGAGAGCCGCGTCACCGACTGGGCGGCCGTGCGCGTGCTGCTCGTCGGCACCGGCCGGTACGCGGGCGCGTCGCTCGCGGCGCTCCGCGACCGCGGCGTCACCGATGTCGCCGTGTACTCGCCCACCGGCCGCGGTGCGAAGTTCGCCGCGAGCCACGACATCGCGGCCGTGGCCCAGGGCGATTACGCCATGGCCGCCGCCGGCGCCGACCTCATCGTGACCTGCACCCTGGTCGAGCACCACGTCGTCGACCGTGCCCTCATCGAGCTCGGCCGTGTCGAGCTGGCCGCGGCCGATCTGCCCGCACCCGTGGCGCTGATCCCGGGGCGCGAGGGCGCCGGCGACGACGCAGGCGAGGCGGATGCCGCGACGGCCGATGCGCCGCGGCAACTCGTGATCGACCTCGGCCTGCCGCGCAACGTCGACCCCGACGTCGCCGGCCTCGCGGGCGTCGACCTGCTCGACCTCGAGACCATCAAGATCCACGCTCCGCTCGAGGAGTTCGGCGCGACCGATGCAGCTCGCGAGCTCGTCGAGCGGGCCGCGCGCAAGTTCAGCCGCGTCGGCGAGGAGCTCGACCTCGCGCCCGCCGTCGTCGCCCTCCGCAGGCACGTGTTCGACGTGCTCGACGGCGAGATCCGTCGCGCACGCGTCCGCGGCGACGACGACGGACGCACCGAGGCGGCGCTCCGCCACATGGCCGGCGTGCTGCTGCACACTCCCATGGCCCGGTCGCGCGAGTACGCGCGCGCCGGCGAGCACCAGGCCTGGCTCGACGGGCTCGAGGCGCTGTTCGGCATCCGCCCCGAGGCCGGGGCCGCGGCATCCGCCGGCACCGACGCGTCGCACCCGGAGTCGGACGCCGAGCGCCGCGCCGACGGCGGCCGCTGACGCTCCACGGGCGCTACGCTTTCGGTCCGTGAGCATGCTCGACCGCCCCGACGAGGCCGCCGACGCCGGCCCGCCCGCGCTGCGCCTGCCGTTCGACATGGCCGAGCTCGAGCACCGGCCGATCCGCACCGAACGGATGCGACTGCGCCCGCTCGCCGCCGCCGATGCCGACGACGTGTGGGAGTACCAGCGCCTGCCCGAGGTGCTGCGGTACATCCCCTGGCCCGAGCGCGACCGCGACGAGGCGCGCGAGCACACCGCGAACCGTGCGGCCTCGCGACGCCTCGCGGCCGACGGCGACGCGGTGTTCCTCGCGATGGTCCTGATCGGCGAGCCCTCGCCGACGGACGCCGGACCCGACGGCCCGCGACCCGACCGCGTGATCGGCGACGTCATGCTCCGGCTCGTGGCCGCCGATCATGCACGGCTCGAGATCGGCTGGGTCGTGCATCCGGCCTTCCAGGGGCGCGGGCTCGCCACGGAGGCCGCCGCCGCCGGGCTCGACCTGGGATTCGGGCGGCTCGTCGCGCACCGCGTGGAGGCGCATCTCGACGCGCGCAACGCGGCATCCGCCCGGCTCTGCGAGCGGCTCGGCATGCGGCACGAGGCGACCCTCCTCGAGGAGGAGTGGAACGACGGCGCGTGGGAGGACAGCGCGGTGTACGGGATACTGCGCCGCGAATGGCGGGCGCTGCGCGCCGCGCCCCTCGCCTAGCCCACCGAGAGCGTCCAGTCCTCGTCGGCTTGCACCGTCAGCACCGACGGTCCCGCGGCGAGCGGCACGCTGCCGTCGTAGGGGCCGGTCACGTCGATGAGCCTCGCGCCGCCGAACGCCTGCGCCGCCTGCTGGGCGACGACGAACGGGTCCTCCGCGTCGTCCCCCGAGTGCGTCGCGTCGAGCGTCGCGGCGTCGCCGCCGTACAGGTACACGACGTCACCGTCGCCGTTCGCGGCATTCGGCAACTCGGGCGCCTCCGACATGGGGTCGATCCGCACCGTCCAGGAACCGCTCGCGGTGATCTGGAGGCTCGTGGCCGACGTGGCGTCGGACACGCCCCACGCAGTGACGCCGTCGTAGTCGTCGGCAGCGTCGACGAGCGGCGCGCCGGACGGCGAGTTCGAGGTGTCGAGCAGCGTGAGCGTGAAGCCGTCACCGTCGGAGGTGGCGGTGACGATGCCGCCCGTGGCGCCTGCGGGGATGGCGATGACGGCATCGCCCGAACCGTCCTGGTCGACCGCCGAGAACGTGCCCCACGTCTCGTCCGCCCACTCCTGCACGGTCGCCGTCGGCGTCTCGGTCGGCGTCGGCGTGGGGGTCTCGGTCGGCGACGCCGGAACCGAGGCGGACGGGGTGGGCGAGGCGATGGGCGCGGCCCGGCCGCCCCCGAGCACGCCGGTGCCGTACAGGATGCCCACGATCACCGCGAGCACGAGCGCCGCGGCCGACACGACGGTGCCGGCCGTCGCGACGCCCTTGGGCCGGTCGGCCCTGGTGAGGCCGACGATGCCGAGCACGAGGCCGATGACGGCGAGCACGACCCCGGCGATCCATGCCCAGTCGATCGGCAGCACCGCGAACACCGCTGCGACGATGCCGACGACGAGGGACGCGATGCCGAGCCCGTTGCGCTGCCCCTGTTCCGGCGGAGACCCGTCCGGCCCGATCACCGCGGTGCGGTCGTCGGGCGGGTTCGCTCCGGATGCGTTCGACATCATTCCCCCAATGGGATCGCTCGGACGTGCGCTTGCGCGTCATGATCGCAGCCGGACCCGCGGGCGGCAACGACCCGCCCGCGGGTCGCGGGTCGATCTCGTGCGGATCAGGCGGCGGCAGGCAGCGAGAGCGTGAGCACCGCACCGCCGCCGGGGGCGTTGGCTGCCGACGCGTCGCCGCCATGGGCGCGGGCGATCCCACGGACGATCGCGAGGCCCAGCCCGGCGCCGCCGGTCAGGTCGAGCCGGTGCGGCGATCGGGCGTCCGAGCCGCGCCACCCGGCCTCGAACGCGTGCTCGAGGTCGACGGCCGCGAAGCCGGGGCCGCCGTCGGCCACCGTGAGGCGCACGTGCTCGCCGATCTCGTCGACCGCGACGGCGACGCGACCGCCGCTCGGCGTGTGCTGGAGGGCGTTCGCCAGCAGGTTGGTCACGGCTCGCCCGAGCTGGACGGCGTCACCGTCGACCGTGCCCGCGCCGGTCGCCGCGAACTCGAACGTCACGCCCGCACCGTCGGCGAGACCGCGCAGCTCGGCGACGGCGTCGCTCGCGACGTCCGCCAGCGACACCCGCTCGCGGCGCAGGCGGAGCGTGCCCGCGTCGATCTGCGACACGGCGAACAGGTCGGCCACGAGCGCGTCCACCCGGCCGACCTGCGCGCCGATCTGCGCGAGGTAGCGGTCGGGGTCGGGCGCGAGGCCGTCCTGCAGCGCCTCGGCCTGCGCGCGGATGCCGGCCAGCGGCACCCGGAGGTCGTGCGCGATGCGCGTCACGAGCTCGCGCCGCGCGTGCTCCTGCCGGTCGATCTCGTCACGCGCGGCGCGAAGGCGGGCGTCGGATGCCGCGAGCTCGTCGAGCACGGCCCGGAACTCGCCGACCGGCAGGGGCTGCCGCTCCACCGGCACGCCCCGGCCGAGGCCCTCGGCGGCGGCGCGCAGGACCCGGGCGGCGCGCGCGATCTCGAGCCCGAGCAGCGAGGCCGTGACGACCGCGACCGCGCCGCTCGTGACCGCGATGACGAGCGCGATGCGCGCGTCGCGGTCGGTGAGGTACATCGCCTGCGTCGCGACCATGACGCCGCCGACCACCGAGGCGACCGCTGCGACGACCACCGTCACGAGGTGCACCGTGATCGGGGCGCGGGCGAAGCGCCGCAGCAGCAGCCAGGCCGCCACGCCGACGATCGCGGCGATGCCCGCCGACACCCCGATGACCGTGAGGAGCTCGGTTCCGCTCATGTCGCCTCGCCGGGGTCGTCGAACCGGTAACCGTAACCCCACACCGTCACGAGCAGGCGCGGGTTCGCGGCATCCGCCTCGATCTTCTCGCGCAGCCGCCGCACGTGCACGGTCACGGTCGACAGGTCGCCGTGGGTCCAGCCCCACACGCCGGACAGCAGGTCCTCACGCGAGAACACGGTGCCGGGCCGTCGCGCGAGGAAGGCGAGCAGCTCGAACTCGCGCTGCGTGAGGTTGACCCGCCGATCGTCGAGGTCGACGGTGTGCGCGGCCGTGTCGATGCGCAGCGGTCCGCGCTCGATCACGGCCGCCGGCGAGCCGGCCGTCGAGGCGGCCACGGCCTCCACGGCCAGCGCCCGCCGCAGCACCGACCGCACGCGCAGCGTGAGTTCCCGCGGTGAGAACGGCTTGGCGAGGTAGTCGTCCACGCCCGCCTCGAGTCCCGCGATGCGGTCGGCCTCCTCACCCAGCGCGGTGAGCATGATCACGGGCACGGTCGATGTCGAGCGGATGCGGCGGCACACCTCGATCCCGTCGAGCCCGGGCAGCATGCGGTCGAGCACCACGAGGTCGGGGCGGTCGCGCGCGACGCGGTCGAGCGCGGCGAACGCGTCGGCGGCGGCGAGCACGCGGAAGCCCGCCTGCTCGAGGTAGCTGCGGCACACCTCGAGCACGGTCGGGTCGTCGTCGACGAGCAGCACGAGGCGCCCGTCGAGCAGCAGGTCCGCGTCAGCCGCCACCGATCACCTCCTCGAGGCGTGCGATCGGATCGTACAGCCCCGCGTCGAGGATCCACGTCTGCAGCTGCTTGTCGAAGCCCGTGACGACGATGATCCCGACGACGACGAAGACCCCGCCGATCGCGCGGCGGAACCATCCGTCGGGGTTCGCAAGCCAGCCGAGGCGGCGCACGAGCCGGCGACCCAGCAGCGCGATGAGCAGCAGCATCCCGGCCAGGCCGATCGCGTAGGCGAACACATAGGCGACGCCCTCCGCGAACGACACCGGCAGCACGGCCGCGACGATGAGCGCGTAGGTCGGACTGCAGCTCGAGAACACCGGGCCGAGGGCCGCACCGGTCAGGATGTCGCCGCCCACGCTCTGGCGACGCACCGACCGGTCGAGCATCGCGCCGCTGCGCGCGCCGAGTCCGAGCGCGGTCGACACGCGGTCCCACAGCTGCGGGAACAGCAGGTCGACGCCGAGCAGGATCACGATGCCCCCGGCGATCACCTGCCACACCTGCGGCGGGATGCCGAGCAGCGCGGTGGTCGCCTTGAGCAGCAGCGTGAAGATGACGACGGATGCCGCGAGCGACCCCGCGATCACGTACGGCCGCCACCTGGCGCGGCGCTCGTCGCCGTCGCGCACGATCGAGCCGCCGACGATCACGGGCAGCAGCGGCAGCACGCATGGCGCGGCGACCGTGAGCACGCCCGCGGCGAGCGCGAGGGTGAGCGACGCGGTCACGGGATCGCGGCGACGAGCGACTCGACCGACGGGTCGTCGTAGAGCACCACGCTCGAGATCTTCTCGCCCGCGTCGTCGACGAACACGATCGTCGTCTGGATCGTCACGCCGTACTGCTGGCGCAGGTCGGTGCGCGAGTCGTAGTCGACCTTGAACACCGTCAGCCCGTCGGGCGCGCCCTGCGCCTTCAGGTCGTCGTCGAGCGCGCGGCACTTCGGGCACCAGCTCGCGTGGAAGAACAGCGCCTTCGGCCCGGCGGTCGCCTCGATCGCGCCGTCCTCGTAGTCGAGGTAGGCGCCCTCGGCGGGTGCGGCCTCGGCGTCGTCCATCGTGTCGGCGGATGCCTCGGGCGTCTCGCTCGCGTCGTCCATCGGCTCGGACGTCATCGCGTCCGGCTCCGCAGTGGCTGCGGAGTCGGCGCCCGCGCCCGTGGCATCCGTCGTCGCGCACCCGGCGAGCGCGAGCGCGCCGACGAGCAGCGCGATCACACCGAGGGGTCGTACCGGCCGGTCGGGTCGTGCGCGCATCGTGGTCCTCGTTCCGCGGGCGCCCTCGGCCCGCTCCGTCTTCTCACGGTACGCGCGGCGGGCGCGCGGCGACCCGGGCGAACGGTTACGGAAAGCTGACGGCGCTCAATCCCAGAGCGGGCGGGGCGCAGGAGCGGCGGCGAGCACGCTCGCCGGGATGCGGCGGGTGCCCTGCGGAATGCCGAAGCCCCGGCATTCATACACGAGCTCGAGGTCACCGTCAGGGAGTTCAGGCCACCACAGCCACGCCGAATGGCGGCCGTCGTAGTGGTCCGGCCCGCCACCGCTGCCGCCCTGGTTCACGACGAGAGTCGGTGGCTCGGTCGCTTCGCCGGCGTCCCAGGCCCGCGTGAGATGCAGCGGCCGGAGCGGACGGCCGTCCGGAAGCACGAGACCGGCGCGGAGCGCCCGGTCGCCGTCCTGGTACCCGTGCCACCCCATGACCTCCTGCATGAGCTGGTCCCACTCACGGTGCGGCATGCCCGCCGAGCGTGCGATCCATCCGAGCCGGATCTCGACGCCGGTGGAGAAGCGGCGAAGCTCCCGCAGCAGGAGCACGACGCGATCGCTCCGGAACAGCACCTCGTCGAGCAGAACTCGGCCGGGAACTTCGTCGCGCGGCGGCTGGATCCATGGCGGGACGGGCGGCACCTCCGGCTCGGGAGGCGGCTCGGGCGGGTCGACGTCGAAGAAGCCACCACCGGATGCCGCGTGCATGCGGCTCACCCTAGCGACGCGGCGGCGTCAGCGGCATCCGCTCTGCACACCATCACCCAACCCCGTCAACAGGAGGACCCGCGATTCACAGGACGGATCGGCGCGGACCGTCCTGTGGATCGGCGGATCTCCTGTACACCGTGGGTGCCGCCAGGCGACGGGCGGAGGCTCGGCTCAGGCGCCGACGAGGCGCGCGCCGAGGTACGACTCGAGCTCGGCGAGCGGCACGCGCTCCTGCCCCATCGTGTCGCGGTCGCGCACCGTCACGGCGTCGTCGTCGAGCGAGTCGAAGTCGACCGTGACGCAGAACGGCGTGCCGATCTCGTCCTGGCGGCGGTAGCGGCGGCCGATGGCGCCGGCGTCGTCGAACTCGACGTTCCACAGCGTGCGCAGGCGTGCGGCGACGTCGCGCGCGAGCGGCGAGAGCCGCTCGTTGCGCGAGAGCGGCAGCACCGCGGCCTTGACCGGTGCGAGGCGCGGGTCGAGCTTCAGCACCGTGCGGGTGTCGGTGCCGCCCTTCGCGTTCGGCACCTCCTCGACGTGGTACGCGTCGACGAGGAACGCCATGAGCGAGCGCGTGAGGCCCGCCGCGGGCTCGATCACGAACGGGGTCCAGCGCTCGTTCTTCGACTGGTCGAAGAACGACAGGTCCTTGCCCGAGTGCTGCGCGTGCGTCGACAGGTCGAAGTCGGTGCGGTTCGCGACGCCCTCGAGCTCGCCCCACTCGCCGCCCGTGAAGCCGAACTTGTACTCGATGTCGACGGTGCGCTTGGAGTAGTGGCTGAGCTTGTCCTTCGGGTGCTCGAACAGGCGCAGGTTGCCGGGGTCGATGCCGAGGTCGACGTACCACTGGAAGCGGGCGTCGATCCAGTACTGGTGCCATTCCTCGTCGGTGCCGGGCTCGACGAAGAACTCCATCTCCATCTGCTCGAACTCGCGCGTGCGGAAGATGAAGTTGCCGGGCGTGATCTCGTTGCGGAACGACTTGCCGATCTGGCCGATGCCGAACGGCGGCTTCATGCGCGCCGCCTGCAGCACGTTGGCGAAGTTCACGAAGATGCCCTGCGCGGTCTCGGGGCGCAGGTAGTGCAGGCCCGACTCGTCGTCGACGACGCCGAGGAACGTCTTCAGCAGGCCCGAGAATGCGCGCGGCTCGGTCCACTGGCCGCGGGTGCCGCAGTTCGGGCAGGCGATGTCGAGCAGGCCGTTCTCGGGCTCGCGGCCCTTCTTCTCCTCGTACGCCTCGACGAGGTGGTCTTCGCGGAACCGCTTGTGGCAGTGCAGGCACTCGATGAGCGGGTCGGTGAACACCGCGACATGGCCCGACGCCTCCCACACCGGCGTGGGCAGGATGACGCTCGAATCGAGGCCGACGACGTCGTCGCGGCCCTGCACCATCGACCGCCACCACTGTCGCTTGATGTTCTCCTTCAGCTCCACGCCGAGGGGGCCGTAGTCCCACGCCGACCGGGATCCGCCGTAGATCTCACCCGCCTGGAAGACGAAGCCCCGATGCTGGGCGAGCGTGATGACGGAATCGAGACGGCTGGGTGCGGCCACGGTGGCTCCAATGGTCCAAAGCGAAAGAGGGAATCGGGCGAGACGCCCGCAAGTCGGTGTCCTTATCCTACGGTCGAGCGGATGCCGCCCCGAAACGCGCACGCGTTCCGCATCCGTCACCTCGCCGGGGCGGCGCGGGATCGCACCACGCGGGTGCGACGACGCCCGGGCGTCCGGGCGCGGGTGTAGAACAGCCGTGGGCGCCGCCCGGACGGCGCCGGACGGGAGCGCCCGATGGGAGACGTGACGCGGCGCACCGTCGTGGCATCCCTCGGCATCGGGACGGTGCTCCTGTTCGCCAAGTTCGCGGCCGACGCGCGCGACGGCGGCGGCGCCTCGCCGGAGGCCGCGGCCGCACCGGCGACGCCGGTCGCCCCCGCGCCCGACGTGCCCCGAGCCGCCGTGCCGCCCGGCACGCTGACGGGGCTGCCGCCCGAGGCCGGCGACGTGATCGCCATCACCCTCGACGACGGCACCGACTCGGCCGTGGTCGGCGCGTTCACGGCGTTCGCCGTCGAGCGCGACCTGCGGCTCACCTACTTCGTCAACGGCACCTACCGGTCGTGGACCGACAACGCCGAGACGCTCCGCCCGCACGTCGCGAGCAGCCGCATCCAGCTCGCGAACCACACGTGGTCGCACCCCGACCTCACCACGCTCGACGACGCCGGCATCCAGGCGGAGCTCCAGCGCAACCACGACTTCCTCGCCGAGGTGTACGGCGTCGACGCGCGGCCCTACTTCCGGCCGCCGTACGGCGCGCACGACGCACGCGTCGACGCCGCCGCGGCGGCGATCGGGTACACGGTGCCCACCCGCTGGTACGGCGACCTCGGCCCGCCTGCCGCATCCGAGGGCGAGATCCTGGCGGCCGCGACCGAGTGGTTCACGGCCGGACGCATCGTCATCGGGCACCTCAACCACGACCCCGCCACGCGCGTCTTCGGGCAGCTCGCCGACCTGCTCGACGAGCGCGGGCTCACGACCGTCACGCTGAACGACGTGTTCATCACCGAGCAGCATCCGTGATCGCCGGCCGGTCCGGCCGCGCCGTCCGGGCGACCGTAGGCTGAACGGATGCCGCCCCTGCCCGACCTGCACGTCGCCGCCGTCGCGCTCGTGCGCGACCGCCGCGTGCTCATGGTCACGGCGCGCGGGCGTGAGGTGCACTACATGCCCGGCGGCAAGATCGATCCCGGCGAGACGCCCGCCGAGGCCGCGGCGCGCGAGGCGCTCGAGGAGGTCGGGCTCGCGCTCGACCCGGCGTCGCTCACCGAGTCGTTCACGGTGCGCGAACTCGCGCACGGGCAGGGCGAGGGTCGTCACGTGCTGATGCACGTCTTCCTCGCCGAAACGGATGCCGCGCCTGCGCCGGCCGGCGAGATCGACGCCGTGCACTGGGTCGGCACGGCCGACGCGCACCGCTGCCCGCCCGCTGGGGTCGAGGTGCTGCGCCGGCTCGCGGCATCCGGCCTCATCGACTGATCGAACGCGGCGGGCTCCTCCCCGGCCCGCCCGCCGATGCACGTGTGGCGAGGGCATCCGGCATGATCGATGCAGGAGAAGGTGCGCGGATCAGGATGGATCCGCCGATTCGGTCCTGAGCAGCCTCCGATCTCCTGAATCGGGAGGCTGCGCGGCCGGCGAGGGGGTGCGGATGTCGCGGACGCGCGAGTTCCGCCGCGGCGACAAGGTGACCGTGATCACCGAGTCCGGCACGGGCGGTCCCAGCTTCGTGCTCGTGCACGGCATCGGCATGGGGCACCGGTACTGGTCGGACCTCGCCGACTCGCTCGCGCGCACCGGGCGCGTGCTCGCGCTCGACCTGCCCGGGTTCGGCGAGGCGCCCGAGCCCGAGCGTCCGCAGACCATGTCGGAGGCGGGCGAGTACCTCGCCGAGCTCATCGCCGCGGAGGGCCTCGATGCGCCCGTCGTGCTCGTCGGGCACTCGATGGGCACGCAGATCGTCGCCGAGACCGCCGTGCAGCGACCCGACCTCGTGGCATCCGTCGTGCTCATCGCGCCGACCGTGAACCCACGCGAGCGCTCGGCCGTGATCCAGGGGGTCAGGCTGCTCGGCGACCCGTCGCTCACGCGCCCGAAGGTCGTGGCGCTCGCCGTCCGCTCGTACCTGCAGGCCGGGCCGCGCTGGTACTTCAAGAAGCTCGGTCAGATGCTCGACCACCGCATCGAGCTGGTGCTGCCGGATGTCGCCGCGCCCACGCTCGTGATCCGCGGCGAGCACGACCACCTCGCGCCCCGGCCGTGGGCCGAGCAGGTCGCGATGATGCTGCCGCACGGCCGCTACGTCGAGGTGCCCGACCGCGGACACGAGACCATGGTCACCGCGGGCGACCGGGTCGCCGACCTCATCGCCCGGCACGCGCGCGGCGAAGTCGTCGGGCGCGAGATCGACCGGGTCTCGGAGCCCGCGCCGCCGTCGCCGCTCGAACGCGGCTGGTGGTGGGCCGGCGACTACGTCTACGCCGGCTGGCGGCAGGTCGCCGCGGTGAAAGAGGGGTGGCGTCCGCCCGCGACCTGGCGGTCGGGCGACCCGTCGATGCCCGAGGTGGTGCTGCTGCCCGGCATCTACGAGCACTGGTCGTTCATGCGGCCGCTCGGCGACGCGCTCTCGGCGGCCGGGCACCGGGTGCGGGTCGTGCACGGCATGGGAACCAACCGGCGCGGCGTCGCCGACACCGCGAAGAAGCTCGAGAGGGCGCTCGCGAAGGTGCCCGTGCCGCCCGCGGGCCGCGTGATCGTCGCGCACAGCAAGGGCGGGCTCATCGCCAAGCAGTTGCTGGTGGCCGAAGCGGATGCCGCGGGCTCGGCGTCCGTCGACGACGGGGCCGGGGTCCCCGCGGGCGCGCGCGGGCTGCTCGGCGTCGTCGCGATCTGCACGCCGTTCGCCGGCTCGCGGATGGCACGGCTCATCATCGACCCGAGCGTGCGGGCGCTGCTGCCGAGCGACGAGACGATCGTGATGCTCGGGCGCGCGGCATCCGTCAACGCCCGCATCGTGTCGGTGTTCGGCCGCTATGACCCGCACATCCCCGGCGGGAGCGTGCTCGACGGGGCGACGAACATCCGGGTGCCCGTGCCCGGGCACTTCCGCATCCTCGGCGCGCCCGAGACGCATCGCGCGGTGATCGACGGGGTCGCGCTGCTGGCCGACCCGGCGCGCACGCCCTGAGTGCCGGCCGGCGCCGCGCGCCGGTTGCAGGACCAAGGGCCCCGGGCCCCCGGACACGTGCTGAGATGCTGGTCCCGGATGCCGGCGGCCGGCCCGCGAGCGGCGAGTCCCGCGGCATCGCGGTACGGCACGGCACGGTACGGCTCGAGCAGCCGTTCGGGCCGGCGAGGCGGGACATGGATGAGTTGGTGGTGCTGCTCGTGGCGGCGGCGGTCTTCCTCTGGGGAGCCGTCGCGTCACGACTGGAGCGCGCTGACCTCGCCGCCCCGATCGTCTTCACGCTGCTCGGGGCGGGATTGGTCGCCCTCGGCCTGGTCGAGGCCGCAGGGGCTCCGGAGACCCTGAAGCCGCTGGCGGAACTCGCCCTGGTCTGGGTGCTCTTCTCCGATGCCGCACGGGTGCGTGTCCAAGACCTCCGAGCCGACCTCGGCCGGTACTCCCGGCTTCTCGGCATCGGGCTGCCCCTGACGATCCTGGCCGGGTGGGGCCTCGCGAAGTGGTTCTTCCCGGACCTCGACGGATGGCTCGCATTGCTGGTCGCCGCGGCGCTCGCCCCGACCGACGCGGCGCTCGGCGTGCCCGTCGTGGCGAACCCGGCGGTGCCCTCGCGGGTACGGCGACTGCTCACGGTCGAGAGCGGGCTGAACGACGGCATCGCCACCCCGGTCGTGATGTTCGCCATCGCCGGTGCGGCAGCGGCCGAAGGCGTGGCGGGCGCCTCGGGCCTCGGACCGGCGCTCGCCCAGCTGGCGACCGGTTCGCTCATCGGGGTCGTGATCGGAGCGGCGGGCGGCGCCCTGCTGCGCCTCACTCGCCGGAAGGGCTGGGTCGCCGAGGACTTCGCCGGGATCGCCGTCCTGGCACTCGCGCTCGTCGCCTACCTGGCGGCGCTCGTCGTCGGCGGCAACGGGTTCGTGGCGGCGTTCTGCGGTGGCATGGCATTCGGCGCGACCGCGGGGCGTCGCGGGCGCGCGGAGCTGGTGTTCCTGGAGCAGGCCAGCGGCCTCGTCTCGCTGCTCGTGTGGCTCGCGTTCGGCGCGATCGCTGTTCCGCTCCTCCTCGACCGCCTCACCCCGATGCTGGTGCTCTACGCGATCCTGAGCCTCACGATCGCGCGGATGCTCCCCGTTGCGATCGCTCTGATCGGGTCGGGCCTCGATCGGAACACGGTCCTGTTCGTCGGCTGGTTCGGGCCCCGGGGTCTGGCGTCCCTCGTGTTCGCCCTGCTGGCACTGGAAGAACTCGGCGAATCGGATGCCGACCTCGCCGTTACCGTCATCGCGGCGACGGTGTCCCTGAGCGTCGTCGCGCACGGGGCCAGCGCGGCGCCGCTCGCGGTCCGGTACGGCAGGGCCGAGGCGGCGCGGGGGCCGGAACCGGACGGCGCGGTCGCCGACCTCGCCGTCCGCGGTCTCCCGCGTCGTGGTCACCGGACGTCCCGGCCGGGCAGTGGCCCGGCCCAGGATCCCGGGGATCGGTGAGGCCGGAACCATGCCCGGCGACGAGAATTCGACGACGGCGGAGCCGACCCCGCCCTTCTGGCGGAGTAGGCGTGGTGCCGCGGTCGCGGGGATCGCGTTCGCCATCCTGCTCGTCGCGGCGATGACGCTGATGCGTCTCGCGGCGTCCGAGGACGGCTTCGAAGCGCTCCGGTCGGATTCGCAGCGGAGAACGCTGCTCGCCTGGGGCCTCGGGCTGGTGCCGTTCGCCGGCATCGCGTTCCTCTGGTTCATCGGCGTGGTGCGCGAACGGCTGGCCGAGATCGAGGACCGGCTGTTCTCCACCGTCTTCCTCGGCAGCGGACTGCTGTTCCTCGCCACGCTGTTCATGGCCGCCGTGACGTCGGCGAGCATGCTCGAGATGGTGTCGAGCGTGAACGCCGACGCCGACCTCTGGGCGTTCGGCCGGACCAGCACCGAGACGCTCATCTCGGTCTATGCGATGCGGATGGCGGCGGTCTTCACCCTCTCGGTGAGCACCGTCGGACTGCGGACCTCATCGGTGCCCCGCTGGGTGTACTACCTCGGCTACCTCGTCGCCCTGGTCCTGCTCGTCGCCTCCGGCGAGCGCCAATGGACCCCGCTGCTCTTCCCGGCATGGGTGCTGGTGCTCAGCGTCATGCTGTTGTTCGCCCGGCCGGAGGCGCGATCGCGCTAACCCGCGGCACCGGCGCCGATCCGCGTCGCCCCGGAGGCGTGATGCAGCTGCTGCTCCACGCTGACCGGTGCGGGCTTCAGGTCGAACACCACGGCGTTCACCGTGCCCGTGAACGCGTACGGCGCCCGATCCTTGTACGCGGCGTCGACGACGAGGCCGTTGTCGCGCCCGATGTCCATGCCGGAGTACGACGAGAACGCGATGGGGACGGTGCGGTCGATGCGGCCCTCGCCGATCTTCGCTCCGTTCGCCCAGAGCGACGCCGTCCCGCCCGTGCCGGGCTTCACCTCGTCGGCGTCGAACTGCATGCGGACCGCGACCCGGCCCGTGGGAAGCGGCTCGGTCGACACCTGTCGGTACTGCTCGACGCCGAGCATCGAGTAGGTGTGGTGGAGGAGCCCGTCGCCGTCGACCCACAGCGCGAAGCCGCCGATCTCGTCGGCGTTCGCGACGATCACGCCTTCGGCACCGCCGTCGGGGACGACGAGATCGCCCTCGATCGCGTACGAGCGGCCGTAGATGCGCGGGATCATGCCCCGCTGCACGTTCTGGACGTCGCCATGGAAGGTGAAGCGGGTCGTCGTGGGCAGCGGCGGGAGGATGCCGAAGAAGACCGACATGCCACCCAGCAGCGGCAGGACCCTATTGCGTTCGGCCTCCTGCCAGAAGAGCTCCTTCAACTCGGCCAGCTTCTCCGGCTGCTCGGCGGCGAGGTCGTGCGCTTGGGGGAAGTCGTCGGGCAGGTAGTAGAGCTCCCAGATGTCCTGCTCGGGGTCGTAGACGCCGGGCGCGAGCTTCGCGATCGTGGGGGGCGAGAAGTCCCACGGGATCCGGTCGAGTCGGGCGCAGGCCCACCAGCCGTCCTTGTAGATCGCCCGGTTGCCCATCGACTCGAAGTACTGCACCGTGTGGCGCTCCTCCGCGGCCGCGTCATCGAAGGTGTGGACGAAGCTCGTGCCGTCCATCGGCTCCTGCTGGATGCCGTCGACGCGCGTCGGCTCGGGCAGCCCGACCGCCTCGAGGATCGTCGGGCCGATGTCGATGCAGTGCGTGAACTGCGAGCGCATCTCGCCGCCCCCCGGGATCCGGTCGGGCCAGGCGACGACCATCGGGTCGCGCGTGCCGCCGAGGTGGCTTCCGGTCTGCTTGCCCCACTGGAACGGGGTGTTCCCGGCCCATGCCCATGCGGCGGCGTAGTGCGGCGCGGTGTCGATGCCGCCGAGCTCCTCGATGCCGCCGTGCTCCTCGATGAGCGCGAGCTGCTGCTCGGGGGTGAGCGGGATGCCGTTGAGGAAGGTGAGCTCGTTGAAGGAGCCCGTGATGGTGCCCTCCATGCTCGCACCGTTGTCGCCCCAGATGTAGAAGATGAGCGTGTTGTCGAGGTCGCCCATCTCCTCGATGGAGTCGAGGAGGCGCCCGACGTTCCAGTCGGCGTTCTCGGAGTATCCGGCGAAGACCTCCATCTGGCGCACGTAGAGCGTCTTCTCCGCGTCGGAGAGGGAGTCCCACGCCGGGAACAGGTCGGGCCGCTCGGTGAGCTCGGCGTCCGGAGGCACGATGCCGAGCTCCTTCTGGCGCGCGAACACGGTCTTCCGGTACTCGTCCCAGCCGGCGTCGAACCGGCCCTTGTACTTGTCGGCCCACTCGGAGGCGACGTGGTGCGGGGCGTGGGAGCACCCGGTCGAGTAGTACATGAACCACGGCTTCGCAAGGTCCTGAGCGCGCACCGCGTGGAGCCACTCCACGGCCTTGTCGGTGATGTCGTCCGGGAGGTAGTACTGCGTCCCGTCCTTGCCCTGCGGAACGCCCAGCGTGGCGTTGTCCTGCGTGATGATCGGGTCGTACTGTCCGGCGGCGCCGCTCAGGAAGCCCCACCAGTGGTCGAAGCCCCAGCCGCTCGGCCACCGGTCGAAGGGACCGGCGGCGCCCTGCAGGTTGTCGGGCGTGAGGTGCCACTTGCCGAAGCCGCCGGTGACGTAGCCGTTGTCCCGGAGGATGCGCGCGACCGGCGCGCAGCTCCTCGGCACGGCGGCGGTGTAGCCCGGGAACGGGCCGGGGTACTCCGCGATCGAGCCGAAGCCGACTCGGTGCTGATTGCGTCCCGTGAGGAGCGCAGCTCGCGTCGGCGAGCAGATCGCGGTGACGTGGAAGCGGTTGTAGGCCAGGCCCATCTGCTGCACGCGGGTCATGCTCGGCGTGTCGATGGGCCCGCCGAAGGTGCTCGGGTTGCCGAATCCGGCGTCGTCGATGAGCACCACGAGCACGTTGGGCGCACCAGCGGGCGGCTTGGGCGTCATGACGACGGTCCAGTCGGGCACGGACTGGTCGATGGTGCGTCCGGCCGTGCCGCCGAACGTCGGGTCCTTCAGCGGGAGCACCGTGCGGTCGGGCGCGAACTTGCCGGCCGCCTCCGCGAGCGACTCCTTCAGCCGGGCGATGCCGTGCCCGTCCGACTGGGCGATGGACTTCGCGGGCGAACCCGGCAGCGCCTGCTCGACCGCGAGCCGGTACTCGTCGTCGAACACGACGATGATCCCCGCTCGGCCGGGCGGGAGGTTCGCGCCGATGTGGTCGGCGATGCCGCTCTTCATCCGCTTGTCGGCGAACACGCCCACGAGCGCTCCGCCCGCCGCACCGACGGCGATCGCCGGGATGAGCGCGGGGGCGAACAGGCCGACGGCGAGCCCCACCCCGGCACCCCAGCCCGCGCCCTTGCGGCCCAAGTGGTCACCCGTGTCGGCGATGGTCACCTCGCCGTCGAGGTCGTGCTTCACGAGGATCGCACCCTCGATCTTCACGGTCTTGGCGCGCACGAGTGCCACGAGCTCGTCGAAGTCGTGCTGTGCCGTCTCGATGTCCTGGTATCCCGCGACCAGCACGTCCGTCGTCCGCTCGTCCATGTCGAATCTCCCTCAAGCGCATCGAGGAGCGCTGCGCCACCCGCCGTCGTGCGACCCGGCCGAGCGTACGCCGACGGCCCGGCACCGCATGGGACGTTCGGCCCGTGACCATAGCCGCGACACAGCCTTCTCCGAGGTTCATTGCAGCAAGCGCACCCAGGATTACAGTTACTGCATACTATTGATGTAGCGACTGAAAGGACATCCGTCATGATCCCCGCCGCCCCGCCCAGAGGCGCCCCCGTGCTTCGGGCCGTCGACCTCGCCAAGACCTACGGATCCGGAGAGACCCGCTTCGACGCGCTGAAGGGGGTCAGCCTCGACGTGCACCGCGGCGAATCGCTCGCCATCGTCGGCCGGTCGGGCTCGGGCAAGTCGACGCTGATGCACCTGCTCGCGCTGCTCGACCGCCCGAACGCCGGTCGCATCGAGGTCGACGGCGACGACGTCGCCGACGCCGCGACCCGCGACCTCGACCGCCTGCGCAACGAGCGCTTCGGCTTCGTGTTCCAGCAGTTCTTCCTCACCGCCCAGCAGAGCGTCCTCGAGAACGTGACGCTTCCGCTGCTCGTCGCCGGCGTGCCGCCGCGGGAGCGCGCCCGTCGCGGCATGGCCGTGCTCGAGTCGCTCGGCCTCGCCGACAAGGCCCGCAACCGCGCGACCGACCTCTCGGGCGGGCAGAAGCAGCGCGTCGTCATCGCCCGCGCCCTCGTCAACGAGCCCGATGTGATCTTCGCCGACGAGCCCACCGGCAACCTCGACTCCGCCACCGGGCGCCAGGTCGAGGACCTCCTCTTCGGCCTGCAGCGCGACCGCGGCCTCACGCTCGTGGTGGTCACCCACGACGACGAGCTCGCCGCGCGCTGCGACCGGCGCATCACGATCGCCGACGGCCGCATCATCGCCCGAGCGGATGCCGCGGCATCCGTCGTCACGGAAGGAGCGGGTCGATGAGGGCCGCCGACGTCATCACCACCGCGACGCGCAACGCGTTCCGCAGCAAGCTGCGCACGACCCTCACGGCCCTCAGCCTGTTCGTCGGCGCGTTCACCCTCACGCTCACCACCGCACTCGGCGCGGGCGTGAACGACTACGTCACCACGCAGGTCGAGGCGCTCAGCACCGGCGACGTGCTGCTCGTCACGCCCGCCGCCTCGACCGACACCACCGAGGGGCCGAACGCGTACGACCCCGACGGCCGGCAGCAGTCCGGCCAGGCGAATCCGCTCGGCGCCGGAACCCTGCTGAACGACGACGACCTCGACGCCACGCGCGCCATCGACGGCGTCGACCGCGTCGAGCCCGTGCGCCAGATCACGGTCGACTGGGTCGCCGGTGACGCGAGCGCGAGTGACGTCGCGCGGTTCGAGCTCGACGTGAACCCCACCTCGTCGATCGGCCGCAGCGACCTCGTCGCGGGCGCGCAGCTCGACCAGGAGGCCGAGAACCTGCAGATCCTGCTCCCCGAGGACTACGTCGACCCCCTCGGCTTCGACGACGCCGAGTCCGCGATCGGCGAGACCGTCACGCTCGGCTACACCGACGCGGCGATGGCCGAGCAGACGCTCGAGGCCGAGGTCGTCGGTGTCGCGCGCACGAGCCTGCTCGCCGCGGGATCCGGGGTGAACCAGGCGCTCACCGACGAGGTCGCCGACGCGCAGGCCGTGCCCGGCCAGGCGAACGCCTACGCCGTCGCGGTCGCCTACCTCGAGGGCTCGGGCGCCGACGGCGCGGTCACGGCCGCCGACATCGACGCGGTCAAGGCCGACCTCGGCGACGCCGACCTGGCCGGCCAGACCGTGGAGGACCAGCTGGGCGTCATCCAGACGATCATCACCGGCATCATCGGCGTGCTCAGCGCCTTCGCGATCGTCGCCCTCGTCGCGGCATCCTTCGGCATCGTCAACACGCTGCTGATGAGCGTGCAGGAACGCACGCGCGAGATCGGCCTGATGAAGGCCATGGGCATGTCGAACGGGCGGGTGTTCGGCCTGTTCAGCCTCGAGGCGGTCGTCATCGGCCTCCTCGGCTCGGCGGTCGGCGCGCTCGCGGCGATCGGCGTCGGTTCGGCGATCTCGGCGGGCGCCTCGACGACCGTCCTCGCCGACCTGCCGGGCCTGACGCTGCTGCTGTTCGAGCCGGCCACCGTGGCGACGGTGATCCTCGTGATCATGCTCGTCGCGTTCCTCTCGGGCGTGCTGCCCGCCCGGCGCGCGGCGCGGCAGGACCCGATCGACTCGCTACGGTACGAGTAGACCGAGGAGCAGATCATGTCGACCGAGCCCGGATCGCGCCGTCGCGGCGTCGCGGAGACCACCGCCGCGATCGAGCGCGCCGCCGTCGACCTCGTGCTCGAGCACGGCTACGACGGGGTCACGGTCGACATGATCTGCCACGAGGCCGGCGTCAGCCAGCGCACGTTCTTCAACCACTTCAAGACGAAGGACGCGGCACTGCTCGGCACCGAGCTGCCCGAGGTCGACGAGCGGGCCGCCCGTGCGTTCATCGTCTCGGACGGCCCGCTGCTCGCCGAGGCGACCGGGCTCGTGCGCGTCGATCCCGCCCGCCTGCCCGGCGACGCCGCGCTGCTGTCGCGGCGCATCCGCGCGATCTCGGGCAACCCCACGCTCATGGCGCGCCAGATGGAACGCCTCACCCGGATCGAGGGCGAGCTGCGCGAGATCCTCGAGCTGCGGCTGCGCCAGCAGGCGCTGCGGGCGGGCGCGGGCGAGGCCGAACTCGCCGAGGTTCCCGAGGAGGCCGAGCTCGTCACGCACCTGCTCGCGGGCGTGATGCGCTACATGGGCCTGGCCTGGTCGCGGAGCGCCGACGCGGGCGCGCCGCCGCCCGACCCCGCTGAGTTCGCCGCGACGCTGAGCCGGGTCCTCCGCAAGCTCGCCTGACGGCGGCCGGCTCAGCCGACCCCATCGCGCTGCTCGCGGGCGGCGTCGGTGACGCGGTGCTCGCCCGCCGAGTGATACAGGTCCCGTCGAGTGATACCGATACGGCCGTATCACTCGCGGGCAGGTGTATCACCCGGCGATGTGGAGGGCCTACCCGACGCGCACCTCCCTGCCGGCGACGCGCACGCCGTCGATCGCAACCGCACCGAACGACCCGATCGGGCTCGTGCGCACCTCGTCGCCGTCGGGCTCGAGCCCGAGCACGGCGGTGAGCACGGCGACGGATGCCGCGGCCGACCACGCCTGCGGGCGGCACGCTGCCGGGTACGGCACGGGCACCGCGACCTCGCTCGCCGGGTCGCCGGAGTGGAGCTCGGGCATCCGGTACCCGAACCCCGCGGCTGCGCGCAGGAGGCCCTCGACGAGCCCCGCGGCATCCGCCCCACGACCTTCGCGGGCGAGGCCGAGCACGGCGATCGCGGTGTCGTGCGCCCAGACGGTGCCACCGTGGTAGCTGAGCGGCCAGTAGCCGTCCGAGTCGGTCGACATGGTGCGCAGGCCGTACCCGGAGTCGAGCGTCGGGTCGGTCAGTCGGCGCACGACGAGGTCGACCTGGTCGGCGTCGAGGAGACCCGTGCCGAGCAGGTGCCCGATGTTCGACGTGACCGTGTCGACTGGGCGCTTGTCGGCGTCGAGCGCGATCGCGGGGTACGCGCCCGCGGGATCGTCGATCCAGAAACCGGCGTGGAAGCGCTCACGCAGGCGCGCGGCCCACGCGCGCCACTCGACGCCGCCCTCGACGCCGAACGCGTCGAGCACGTCGGCGCCGCGCACTGCCGCCTCGTAGGCGTACGCCTGCACCTCGCACAGCGCGATCGGGCCCTCGGCGAGGGAGCCGTCGCGCCACTGCACCGAGTCGCCGGAGTCCTTCCAGCCCTGGTTCGCCAGGCCGCGACCCGACCGGTCGACGTACTCGAGCAGGCCGTCGCCGTCGGCGTCGCCGTGATCGCGCATCCACGCGAGCGCGGCCTGCAGGTTCGGCAGCAGGGCGCGCACCTCGTCGTCGGGCAGGCCCCAGCGCCACGCGTCGTGCAGCAGCGCGATCCAGAGGGCGGTCGCGTCGACCGTGCCGTAGTACAGCGGCGGGAGCTCGCCCTCGTCGCCGTCGAGCGCGAGTGCCGCGCGGCGCAGCTCGTGCATGATCTTGCCGGGCTCCTCGGCGGTGACGTCGTCGACCCGCGCGCCCTGCAGGCCGGCGAGCACACGGAGGGTGTCGCCCGCGAGCTTCGTGCCGAGCGGGAGCAGCATGCGCGCGGTCCAGATGGAGTCGCGTCCGAAGAGCGTGAAGAACCAAGGGGCGCCGGCGGCGATGAACTCGGCGCCGGGCTGCCGCACGGTGGTCATGCGGAGGGCGTCGAGGTCGGCGAGGCCCTGTGCGATCCAGCGCGCGAGACGGTCGTCGGCGGCGGTGACTGCGGGCGTGCTCCACGGCGCGGGCGTGCCGACGCCGCGCACGACGGCGGCGTCGTCGACGGTGTCGAGTCGCCAGCCGACGGTCGCCTCGCCGGCTGCGGGCACGACGACATCGGCGGTGAGGCGGATGCCGCGGGCGTCGACGTGCACGTCGAGCCCGTCTGCCGAGAGACGCGCGGTGACCTGATCACCGCCCCACTCGGCGACGTCGCCGTCGAGAGCGGGCTGCGGGCCGGATGCCGTCGCAGCGCCGAGCTTGACGTGGTCGACGGGGCTCGCGTCGGGCTCGAGCTCGATCTCGATGCGGGCGCGCACCTCGACGTGCCGCCGATTGCGCAGGGTCACGGTGTCGGCGACGCCGTCGGCGTCGACGGCGCGGTCGAGCACGAGCCGAACGCCGGGATCGGGCGTGGGGTCGTCGAGGGTGCGCACGAGTGCGTCGATGCGCACGCGATCGCTTCGGTCGCCGCCCGTGGCGAGGTGCTCGGGCGCGTGCCCGTCGACCGTGAGGCGCAGGCCGCGCACGAGCCGGACGTCGGCGCTGTAGATGCCGTGGACGGGCGCGCGGCCCATGTCGCCGTCGGGCGACGACCAGGCCTGGGTGGGCGCCCGCAGGACCGCCAGCGCGTCGTGCAGCAGTGGCTGGAGAGATGCGGTCACGGTGTGCTCGCTTCCGGTTCGTGATGGAACGGTGACGCCGCATGGGTTGACACCGCTGTCGGATTGTGGGCAACATTAGCAAAGATTTGATCGATCAAACCGGTGGATTCCGCGGATCGACAGATCGTCGCCGAAGACGACCCGCACGAGCCAAAGGAGGCGCAGTGTCACGGATGCCGACCGTCGAGGACGTCGCGCAGGCCGCCGGCGTCTCGCGCCAGACGGTGTCGAACGTGCTGAACAGCCCCGGCATCGTGCGCGAAGCCACTCGCGAACGCGTGCTCGAGGCCATCGATCGTCTGGGCTACCGTCCGCACGCCTCGGCACGGCGTCTCCGCACACGGAAGTCGGCCACGATCGGCGTCCGCATCGACCCGTGGCGCGACGGCATCTCCGGCGCCGTGCTCGACCGCTTCCTCCACAAGCTCACCGAGCACGCCGACGCGCGCGGGCTCCGCGTCATGGTCTTCTCGGCCGACAGCCCCGCTGACGAGCTCGCCCGCATCCGCCGCCTCCGCGAGGGGTCCGACGTCGACGCGTTCGTCCTCACCGCGACGACCCACGGCGACGAGCGCATCCGCGCGCTCACCGAGCAGGGCGTCCCGTTCGTCGCGTTCGGCCGACCCTGGGACCCGGAGACGCGCGCCGTGCCCCACCGCTGGGTCGACGTCGACGGCCGCGCCGGGGTGGCCGACACCGTGAGCCATCTGCGCCGGCAGGGCGCAGAGCGCGTCGGCTGGATCGGCTGGCCCCACGGCTCCGGCACGGGCGACGAGCGCCGCGCGGGGTGGGAGGCCGAGTGCGGCCTCGAGGCCGACGTGCGCGAGCGACTCGCCCGGCACGCCGTGGACGGCGTCACCGAGGGCTCGCGCGCCGCCGCGGAGCTCCTCGCCCTGCCGGAGCCTCCCGACGCGATCGTGTGCGCGAGCGACTCGCTCGCGCTCGGGGCGATGATCGCCGCCCGCACCGCCGGGCGCCCCGCGCTCCCCGTCGTCGGGTTCGACGACACCCCGGTGGCCGCCGCCGTCGGGCTCTCCAGCGTGGAGCAGCCCCTCGACGACGTGGTGGCCGCCGCACTCGACCTGCTGTTCGGGCCCGAGGGCGACGACGTGCGCCCGAATCCGAGCAGCAACGAGGAGCCGGCAGACCGGCTCCTCGCGCCCCATCTCGTCGAGCGACGGCCTGGACACCTGGCGCTCGACGCGATCCCCGGCACCTGAGGCCGGCAATCACAGAAGGGATACATCGTGAGGACATCACAATGGAGCGCCGTCGCCGTGGCGGCGGGACTCGTCATCACCCTAGCCGCCTGCTCCCCGGGCGGGAACGGCGGCGACGGCGACGGCGAGGCGAGCGGACAGGAACTCAGCATCCTGATCGGCTCGTCCGGCGACGCCGAGACCACCGCCGTCACCGAGGCCGCCGAGGCGTGGGCGGAGGAATCCGGCAACACCGTCGAGGTCATCGCTGCGAACGACCTCGTGCAGCAGCTCGGTCAGGGCTTCTCGGGCAACAACCCGCCCGACCTGTTCTACATGCCGTGGGACCAGTTCCAGACCTACGCCGCCCAGGGCTTCATCGAGCCGTACGCCGAGGACCTCGAGAACGCCGACCAGTTCCTGCCCGCGCTGCGCGAGCAGTTCAGCTACGAGGACCAGTTCTACTGCGCCCCGAAGGACTTCTCGACGCTCGGACTGCAGATCAACACGGCCGCGTGGGAGGCCGCCGGCCTCACTGACGCCGACGTGCCGACCGATTGGGAGGGCCTGCAGTCCGTGGCGGAGCAGCTGACCACCGGGGACCAGGTCGGGCTCTCCATGGGCCGCGAGTACCAGCGCGTCGGCACGTTCATGGGACAGGCCGGCGGCGGCGTCTACGAGGACGGCGAGGTCACCGCCGATTCCCCGGAGAACGCCGAGGCACTGGAGTACCTGCAGGGCCTGATCGACGCGGGCGCGCTCGCGTACCCGCAGGACCTCGAAGCCGGCTGGGCCGGCGAGGCGTTCGGCCTCGGCCGGGCCGCGATGGTGATCGAGGGTCCGTGGATCAACGGCGCGATGGCGAACGACTTCCCGGACCGCGAGTTCATCAGCGTCGAGCTGCCCGAGGGTCCCGGTGGCCCGTCGACCTTCGCGTTCAGCAACTGCTGGGGTATCCCGATCGAGTCCGACACGCGCGACGCCGCAGTCGACCTGGTCGAGTACCTCACCGCCGACGAGCAGCAACTCGCGTTCGCCGAGGCGTTCGGCGTGATCCCGTCGACCGAATCGGGTTCGGCGGCCTACGCCGAGCAGTTCCCCGAGAACGCGGCCTTCGTGGCCGGCGTCGAGTACGCGCAGAGCCCCGTCGCCTTCTCGGGCGCCGCGGCCGCGGTGGCCGAATTCAACACGTCGCTCGAGTCGCAGGGACTCGCCGACCCGGCCGCAGTGCTCGGACCGTTCCAGGAGAATCTCGAGGCGGCCGCCGCCGAGGCGAACGGCTGATCATGACCGGCACCGTTTCCGGGTCTCGTCGCGGCGGAGGTCTCCGCCGCGGCGAGGCCCGGGCGGGCTGGCTCTTCGTCACGCCCGCCGTCGTCATCGTGGTGGTGTTCCTCGCCGTCCCGATCCTGCTCGCCCTCTGGGTCAGTTTCAGCGACTGGAACGGCTTCCGGTCGCCGCTGAACCCGAACGTGAACTTCGTCGGCCTCGAGAACTACGCCGCCATCACCACCGAGCCGGGGCTCGACCAGCAGAACTTCGGCCGGGCCGTGCGGAACAACCTCTGGTACGTCGTGTTCGTGGTGCCGCTGCAGACCATCGTGGCGCTGCTGCTCGCGGTGCAGGTCAACCGTGCGGTGTTGCGCGGGCGAGGCTTCTTCCGCACCGCGTTCTACTTCCCGTCGGTCACCTCGACGGTCGCGATCGTCATCGTGTTCCAGTTCCTGTTCACCGCGTCGGGTGCGGTCAACGCGGTGCTGGGATTCTTCGGGATCGACGGCCCGAACTGGCTGAACGACGCGAGCGGGGTGTTCCACAACCTGCTCGCCGTCTTCGGCCTCACGAGTCCCCCGGAGGCCCTGGCCCAAGACGGTCCGCTCGGCATCACGTGGTGGGAGTGGCTCGCCGGCCCCTCAGTCGCGATGAGCACGCTGATCGCGCTCGCGATCTTCACGACCTCCGGGACCTTCATGCTGCTGTTCCTCGCGGGGCTGCAGGCCATCGGCGGCGAGATCGACGAGGCCGCGCGCATGGACGGCGCCGGCCCCGTCCGCACCTTCTTCTCCGTCACCGTGCCCATGCTCCGGCCGACGCTGTTCACGGTGCTCACGCTCGGACTCATCGGCTCGTGGCAGGTGTTCGACCAGATCTACGTGCTCGGGGGATCGACCGGGGGCGGCACCATCACGACGCCCGCGTTCCTCGCCTACGAGACGTCGTTCAACGAGCTCCAGTGGGGCCAGGGCGCGGCGATCGCGTTCATCCTGTTCGTCTTCATCATCCTGCTCACGCTCCTGCAGCGGTGGTGGCTTCGCGAGCGCGATCCGAAGGGCATGGGCGGGCCGGCACGGCGCGCCCGCGGAGCGGCGGGCAGCGAGGAGCTCCGCCGCCACGAGCCCGACGCCGCGTCGGCAGTCGTGGGCGCCGACGCCACCGACCGCGCGCTCGTCTCGGGGGCCGACGCCGCCGAGCATGACGACCACCGCAAGAGGAGCTGATCATGACCGATCTCAGCACGCGAGCGGTCACGGCCGACGGTGAAGGGGGCGCGGCATCCGCTCGCCCCACGCCGCGGCGCCGCCGCACACCGGCCAAGGTGCGTGCAGGACTCTGGACGAGCTACCTGATCCTGATCGGCCTGGCGCTCATCTACATCTACCCGTTCATCCTGTCGGTCGCGGGCAGCTTCAAGACCGACGCGGATGCCACCCGGAACGGCCTCTCGCTCCTCCCCGAGACGGTGACGTTCGCGGCGTACGAGCGGCTCTTCACCGACGTGCCGTTCCCGCTCTGGTTCGGCAACACGCTGCTCGTCACGGTGGTCGTGACGCTCGGGCGCGTGTTCTTCGATTCGCTCGCCGGCTACGCGCTGTCGCGGCTGAAGTTCCGGGGACGCGCGTTCGTGTTCCTGTTCTTCATCGGCGTGCTCGCGGTGCCGGGCGTGGTGCTGCTGATCCCCCGGTTCCTGATCCTGCAGCAACTCGGCCTGTACGACTCGTACGCGGGCATGATCATCCCGCTGTTGTCGACGGCGGCCGGGGTGTTCATCATGAAGCAGTTCTTCGACTCGATCCCCGTGTCGATCGAGGAAGCGGCGCGCATCGACGGCGCGGGCCAGTTCCGCACGTTCTGGTCGGTCGTGCTGCCGATGGCGCGCCCCGCGTTGGTCACGCTCATCATCCTGAGCTTCCAGGGCTCGTGGAACGAGCTGCAGCACTTCATCGTGTCGCGGCAGAGCCCCGACCTGAACACGCTCACGACAGGTGTCGCCTCGCTCGTGTCGGGGCAGCTCGGCTCGGGCAACCAGTTCCCGCTGCAGCTGGCGGCGGCGGTGCTCATGACGATCCCGGTCGCGGTGCTGTTCTTCATCTTCCAGCGCCGCATCATGAACACGACGGCGGGGGCCGAGAAGGGTTGACGAGACCCGGTGCAGGGGCGACGGATGCCGCGGGCGTGTGCCCGCGGCATCCGCTCGTTCGATCAGGCGCGGGTCACGGGCTCCCGCTCGGCTGTCCCGGCTGCTCGGGGCCGATGCGGTAGGGCCGCATCATCTCGTTGTCCTCGTGCTCGACGATGTGGCAGTGCCACACGTACTGGCCGGGATGGGCGAAGGTCGCCCGAACCCGCGTGACCTGGCCCGGGTAGGCGATGACCGTGTCCTTGACGCCGGTCTCCCAGGGCTCCGGCGGCGTCACGACGCCATCGGGCTGCACGGGCTCGGCGATCTCGTCGTCGTCCGCGAGCACGAGGCCCTCACGGTTGACGACCTCGAACGCGACCTCATGCACGTGCATCGGGTGGGCGTCGCCCGTCGCGTTGACGAACTCCCACACCTCGGTCGCGCCGACGGCGGGGTTCTCGGACACCTCGTCCATCCACAGCCGCTCGGCGAGGACGCCGCCCTCGACGGTGCCGAGCAGCGCCTCGACCGGGCCCTCCAGGGGGTCTCCGTTCGCGTCGACGCCCATGCCCATCTTCTCGATGAGCGCGAGCGGGCGCGTGACCGTCTCAGCCGGAAGCGGCGCGAGCGCCGGAAGCACCAGGTGCTGCGGCGGCGTCGTCGGATCCGGGCCGACCGCGGGCACGACGCGGAACTCGAGCACCTGGCCGGTCGACTCGGGGTCGGCGGCATCGAAGTCGACGCCGGGCACGCCGCCTCCGAACGGCTCGTCGGGACCGAGGTTGCCGAGGACGTGGTTGCCCAGCGGCACGTTCGTGAAGTCGACGATGAGGTCGGCCCGTTCCGCGAGGCCGAGCAGGACCTGCCCGGCGTGGTCCGCGGACAGGTTGACCGGGGCCGCGAGGAAGCCGCCCTCGTTGCCGATCTGCCACACCTCGACGCCCGGGATGCCGCTGAAGTCGAGGATGAGGAATCGGGACTGGCATCCGTTGAGGAAGCGCAGCCGGTACCGGCGCTGCTCGACGACCTGGAACGGCCAGGTGTTGCCGTTGGCGATGAGCATGTTGCCGAAGAACTCGGGGTTCCAGATCGGCGAGAACTCGCCATCGGGGATGTACGGCCCGACGATCCCGTCGAAGAACTCCCGGGTGTCCGGGTAGAAGAGCGACCCGTCGTCGTTGAACGAGCGGTCCTGCACGGCGATGGGGATCTCGTAGTAGGTCTTGTTCGGCGGGAACTTGTCGTTCTCCTTCGGCGCCGGCCCCGGGAGCACCGCGGTCGTGCCGGACCGGTCGTCGATCACCGCGTCGTCGCCATGAGGTCCGCCGCGGATGAGGAAGAATCCGGCCGGGCCGGCGTACACGTTCAGGCGCGTCATCCCGAGCGTGTGGTCGTGGTACCAGATCGTGGAGGCGCGCTGGTCGTTCGGGTACTGGAACGTCGCGAACCCGGGCCCCCACTCGGCGCCGAAGCCGGCCTCCGCCTTGCCGGCGAAGAAGTCGTACCAGGTGCCCTCGGTCGCGTAGCCACCGGGGATGTCCTGGGCGTCCGGCAGGTACCACGCCTCGGCGTAGCCGTCGCTCTCGTCGCCGACGCCGACGGCGCCGTGCACGTGGGTCACGATCGGCACGGGTCCGTCGTACGGTTCCGGCTCGCCGTCGAAGTCCGGCCGTGAGTCGCGGTGGTCGAGCCCGCCCGGCGGGTTGGCCCAGTGCAGCGTCGGGTCCACGGGCAGCAGGTGCGGAAGGTGGTTCCCGGCCTCGTCGACAAGTTCGTTGATCCACTTGACGCGCACCGGGCGGTTCCATCGCGCCTCGATCGTGAGCGAGGGCGCGTTGTGCAGGAGGAGTCCCTGCTTCTTCGCCGATGCGACGGCCCCGTACCCCCACACGGTCGTGGCGGGCAGGCCGGCCGGCAGGATCTGCTGCGCGAACTGCCGCATCGAGATCTCGTAGTAGTCGATGTTCTTGCCGCCCCGAGCGGGAAGCGTGTCGGCGCGTGGCATGACCGGCGGAATGAGCAGCGGCGTCTGGAACTTCGTCACGTCGCCGGGCGCGAGCGTGCCGCCGGGGATCTGAGCGAGGGCGACGCGCTCCCCGCCCGGCCCGGTCGCATAGAGCACGAACCCCACGCCCGCGGCTCCCGCCGCCGCGATGAACGCGCGCCGGCTGATCGGCCGCTGCAGTCCGGGTACCTGATGCATGTCGCCACCCCCGCATCCGGCGTGCGCCCGGTGCACCGTTGCGTCGGGTTGCCGCCGGTGAATGAACCTCACGTTCCTCCGGTCGCGGCGGCGCAGTCAAGCCCCCGGCCGAGGGCCGCGCCGAGCGGATGCTGCAGCGTGGATGCCGCACGAGAGTCGCGGCATCCGCTCAGTGCACGTACTCGAGCAGGTCGGCGCCGACCTGGCGCATGCCGTCGAGCACCGCGAGGCGCGTGGCGAGCTGCGTGTCGGCGTAGTACATCGACACCGCGTACGCGACGCTCGCGCGCGGCCCGCGCAGCACGCCGACCTCGCTGCGCACTCCGCCGTCGGTGCCGGTCTTGTTCATGAGCAGCAGGCCGTGGTCGGGCATGCGGTGCGCGAGCGGGTCGAGGCCGAACGCCGACGCGACCATCGAGAGGTCGGCGTTCAGCGAGAGCCAGCCGACGACGCGCTGCGACACCTCGGGACTCACGATCTCGCCGCGGGCGAGCGCCGCGAACAGCCAGGTGAGCTCCTTCGCCGAGCCGATCGACAGCTGCGGCGCGTCATCCGGACCACGATGGTCGCGCACGAGGTCGAGCAGCGCCGTGCGCGTGAGGCCGAGCGTCTCGGTGCGGGCGCGCACCGCCTCGAGGCCGATGTGGCGGATGAGGACGTTCGTGGCAAGGTTGTCACTGGTCGCGCCGACGAGCGCCGCGAGGTCGGCCATGGGCAGCGACGGCGTCTGCAGGTGCTGCCAGATTCCGGAGTCGCCGACCGCGTCCCGCGGGTCGCGGTCGAGGACCGTGAAGGCCTCGGGGCTCGTCGTGCCGAGCCGAGCCGCAACCTCGACGAGCAGCAGCACCTTGCCAATCGACGCCGTCGCCATGACCACGTGGTCGTCGACCGAGAACAGCACGCGTCCCGTGGCGAGATCGGTGGCCCGCGCCGAGACCTGGACACCGGCGAGGGCGAGTTCGCCGAGCGCGTCGAAGCCGCGCGAGAAGTCCTCGATGTGCTCGTCGGTGCGGTGGCGGCCGCGTCGGAAGGAGGCGTGCCGAGCACGGCGCTCGGAACCCTGCGACGAGGTCACCACGGTGGCGTTGACGGACTTCCTGTGCGGGCCGGGCGCTCCCCCACCGCGGCATCGCGGTGCGCTCGACGGGATCGGACGGGGTCGGGTGGAGGTGCTACCAGATTCGGACGCGCTCGGCCGGGTCGAGCCAGAGCGCGTCATCGGGAGTGACCTCGAAGCCAGTGTAGAACTCGTCGATGTTGCGGACGATCTGATTGCACCGGAATTCGTTCGGCGAGTGCGGGTCGATCGCGAGGAGGCGCATGACCTCCTCGTCGCGTCCTTTCAGCTGCCACGCCTGCGCCCACGACAGGAAGAACCGCTGCGCGCCCGTCAGCCCGTCGATCACGGGCGGCTCGGCACCGCCGAGCGAGAGCATGTAGGCCTTCCACGCGATCGCGAGGCCGCCGAGGTCGCCGATGTTCTCGCCGATCGTGAGCGCCCCGTTGACGTGGTGCGGCGCGCCGCCCTCGCCCTCGGTCGCGCCGCCGTCGAGTTGCAGCGGCACGAGCACGTCGTACTGGTCGATGAGGGCCTTGGTGCGCTCCTCGAACGCGGTCCGGTCGGCCTCGGTCCACCAGTCGACGAGGCGCCCGTCACCGTCGAAGCGCGAGCCCTGGTCGTCGAACCCGTGGCCGATCTCGTGGCCGATCACGGCACCGATCGCGCCGTAGTTCGCCGCGGCATCCCGCTCGGCGTCGAAGAAGGGGTACTGCAGGATCGCGGCCGGGAACACGATCTCGTTGAACCCGGGGTTGTAGTAGGCGTTGATCGTCTGCGGGGTCATGAACCACTCGTCGCGGTCGATCGGGTTGCCGATCTTGCCGAGCTGACGCTGGAACTCGAACTCGGCCGCGGCGCGCACGTTCGCGATCAGGTCGTCGGGGTCGACCTCGAGCGTGGAGTAGTCGCGCCACTTCACGGGGTAGCCGATCTTGGGCGTGAACTTCTCGAGCTTGTCGAGGGCCTTCGCGCGGGTCTCCTCGCCCATCCAGTCGAGGCCGGCGATCGACTGCCGGTACGCCTCGACGAGGTTCGCGACGAGCTCGTCCATGGCCTCCTTCGCCGCCGGCGGGAAGTGCCGTTCGACGTAGATGCGGCCGACGGCCTCGCCCATCGCGCCCTCGACGAACGAGACGCCGCGCTTCCACCGCTCGCGCAGCTCGGGCGTGCCCGAGAGCGTGCGGCCGTAGAAGTCGAAGTTCGCGTCGACGAAGTCCTTCGAGAGGTACGCGGCGCTCGAGCGGATGACCTGCCAGGCCAGCCAGTCGCGCCACGCCGGCAGGCGGTGGTCGGTGAGGAGCTTCCCGAGCCCCTCGAGGAAGCTCGGCTGGCGCACGACGAGCTCGTCGAACGCGTGCGCGGGCACGCCCATCGCGTCGCGCCACAGGTCGAGGTCGACGCGGCGCACGAGGTCGCCGGCGCCGGCGACGGATGCCGCGACATCCGACCACCGCCGGAGGTTGTAGGTCTTCTGGCTGTCGCGCGACTCGACGTTGGTCCAGTGGGTCGCCGCGATCTCGGTCTCCAGGTCGAAGACGCGCTTCGCGCGGGCGGCGGGGTCATCGAGCTGCGCGAGGCCGAACATGCGCTCGAGGTGCGCCCGGTACTTGTCGCGGATACCCGCGAAGCGCTCTTCGCGGTAGTAGCTCTCGTCGGGCAGGCCGATGCCGCCCTGCTCGACGAACACGAGGTAGCGCTCGGGGTCGCCGGGGTCGTTGTCGACGAACAGCTGCGCGAACCCGGAGACGCCCTGCCGCTCGAGCCGGCCGACCGTCTCGAGCAGCTCGTCGATCGTGCCGGGCAGCGACGTCTCGACCAGCTGGCCGGCGATCGGGGTGGCGCCGAGCAGTTCGGCGCGCTCCTCGTTCATGAACGACGCGGAGAGGTCGCCGACCTTGCGCGCCTCGGTGCCCGGCTCGGCGCCCCGGGCCTCCTCGATGATCTCGCGCACGGCCTGCTCGGCCTCCTCGTACAGCACGATGAAGCTGCCGTAGCGGGCCTTGTCGGCGGGGATCTCGGTGCGGTCCATCCACCTGCCGTTGACGTGCCGGAACAGGTCGTCCTGCGGGCGCACCTCGGGGTCGAGCTCGTCGAGGATGATGCCGGAGGGCTTCGTCGCGTCGGTCATCCTCCCACCCTAAGCGGGCGCCATCGGTGAGCGGTCAGCGGATGCCGCGGCATCCGCTCGGCGCAGCGCTCAACGCAGCTGGGCGAACCCCTCGGCCTTGCGCGTGGGCCCGACGATGAGGATCGTGTCGCCCTCGGCGAGCACGGTGTCGGCGTCGGCGTTGTGCCACTCCTGGCCCGGGTGCTTGTAGGCGGCGACCGTCACCCCGTACTCCCTGCGGAGCCCGGTCTGCCCGAGGGGCACGCCGTGCAGGCGCGCGGGCGGTGCGGACTTCACGATCGCGTAGCCGGGCTCGATCTCGATGTAGTCGAGTGCCGCCCCGCGGACCAGGTGCGCGACGCGCTTGCCCATCTCGGCCTCCGGCCGGATGACGTGGTGCACGCCGAGCTGCTCGAGGATCAGCGCGTGCTGCTCGGTCACCGCCTTCGCCCAGATGATCGGCGTCTTCATGCCGAGGAGCACCGAGCACGTGAGGATCGACGCGGTGATGTCGGAGCCGATCGCGACGACGACGCGGTCGAACTCGTCGACGGCGAGCTGCTTCAGTGCCTCCGCCTTCGTGGAGTCGGCGCGGACGACCTGGGTGAGCACGCCGTTCAGCGCCTGCACGATCTCCTCGTCGGCGTCGATGCCGAGCACCTCGGTGCCGGCGCGCATGAGCTCGAGCGCGAGCGAACTGCCGAACCGGCCGAGGCCGATGACGGCGACGGAGTCCGCCTCGGCGATCCGCCGGGACGTGTCGGCGGCACCGCCGCCGAAGAGCGAGAACCTAGCCAATGGCGGGCCTTTCCTTGGGGAGTTCGTAGAGGATGCGGCGCTCGCGGAGTGCGATCGCCGAGCCGAGCGTGAGCGGGCCGATGCGGCCGAGGAACATCAGCAGCACCAGCACGACCTCGGCAGCAGGGGGCAGGTCGCCCGTGATGCCGGTCGAGAGCCCGACGGTGCCGAACGCGGAGACGGCCTCGAACAGGACCCGGTCGAGCCCGAGCCCCGTGAGGTGCATCAGCACCACGGTCGCGACCACGACCGCGCCGACCGCGACGAGCACGACCGTGATCGCCTGGCGGTGCACCGCTCGCGAGAGCCGCTTGCCGAAGATGTTCACCGCGCCCTCGCCGCGGAACTCGGTCATCATGATGAAGAAGAGCACCGCGAACGTGGTCACCTTGATGCCTCCGGCGGTGCCCGCGGGTCCGCCGCCGATGAACATGAGCGCGTCCATCGCGATCCAGCTCTCGTCGTGCATGAGCCCGATGTCGACGCTGTTGAAGCCGGCGGTGCGGGTCTGCACCGACGCGAAGAATCCGGCGAGCAGCTTCGCGGCCGGGTCGAGGGGCCCGAAGGTGTCGGGGTTGTCCCACTCGACGACGGTCAGGTAGAGCCATCCGCCGGCGAGCAGCACGACCGTGCCCCACAGCACGAGCCTCGTGTTCATCGTCCAGTGCAGGGGTCGCGTGAACTCCTTGCGGAGCTGCATGATCACGGGGAAGCCGAGCCCGCCGAGGATGATCGCCACGGCCATCGGCAGGCAGATGAGCGGGTCGGCGACGAAGTCCATCATGTTGTTCGAATACAGCGCGAAGCCGGCGTTGTTGAACGACGACACCGAGTGGAAGAGCGCGTGCCACGCGGCATCCCCCGGGCTGTAGCCGTACCCGAACAGGAAGCGCGGGAACAGGAATGCCCACGTCGCGCCCTCGATCGCGAACGAGATGAGCACGATGCCGCGCACGAGTCCGCGCACGTCGTCGAAGCCGACCGCCTTGGCCTCGGTCGCGGTGTTCAGGCGCGCCCGCACCGACAGCCTGCGGGCGAGCACGAGGCCGATGAGCGAGGCGAAGATCATGATGCCCAGGCCGCCCGCCTGGATGAGCAGCAGGATGACGGCGTGGCCGAGCGGACTCCAGTGCACGGCGGTGTCGACGACGGTGAGGCCGGTCACGCACACCGCGCTCGTCGCCGTGAACAGTGCGTCGATGAACGTGGTGCCGCCGGGTTCGACGGTCATCGGCGGCAGCCACAGCAGGAGGGTGCCGACCAGGACGGCGGTGGCGAACCCCGCCACCACGGCCTGCGCCGGATGGAGTCGGAGCCCCCGTCGGATGCGGAGGCGCCGCGGGATGCGGACCGCCGACTCGCGAAAGGTCACCGCGTGATCATACGCCTGCGGCGGCCCTCGTCAGGCGGATGCCACGGCGTCCGTCCACCCCCTCCCGTGCGCCTCCCCGCGGTGGGATGATCGAGCCATCATGAACACACTCCTCAACGTCATCTGGTTCGTGCTCGCGGGCGTCTGGCTCTGGATCGGGTACATGCTGGCCGGGGTGCTCATGTGCATCCTCATCGTCACCATCCCGTGGGGGCTCGCGTCGTTCCGCATCGGCAACTACGCGGTGTGGCCCTTCGGCCGCGAGGTGGTCTCGAACCCGCGCTCGGGCACGTGGTCGTTCCTCGGCAACGTGATCTGGGTCATCCTCGCCGGCTGGTGGCTCGCCCTCGAGCACCTGATCACGGGCGTGATCATGTGCATCACGATCATCGGCATCCCGCTCGGCATCGCGAACTTCAAGCTGATCCCGGTGTCGCTCGCGCCGCTCGGCAAGGAGATCGTCGAGTCGCGCTGAACCACGTCGATTCGTGCAGAATTCAGGAGCGCGCGCCCGCCGGGCGCGGCGATCACACCGGAATGCGGTCGTGACCGGCGCGCCGACGCCGTCGCCTCCTGAATTCGGGATCCGCCGCGCCGTCGACCGCGACATCCTGCGCCTCGCCGTGCCCGCGCTCGGCGCACTCGTCGCCGAACCGCTGTTCCTGCTCGCCGACACGGCGATGGTCGGCCACCTCGGCGCGACGCCGCTCGCCGGGCTCGGGCTCGCGAGCGCCATCCTGCAGACCATCGTCGGGCTCATGGTGTTCCTCGCGTACGCGACGACGCCGTCGGTCGCGCGGCGGCTCGGCTCGGGCGACGAGCGCGGCGCCGTGGCATCCGGCATCGACGGACTGTGGCTCGCGCTCGGCCTCGGCACCCTGCTCGCGCTCGGCGGATGGGCCGCCGCGCCGTGGCTCGCGGGGGTGTTCGGCGCGTCGGCCGAGGTGACCGGCCAGGCGGTCGTCTACCTCTCGATCTCGATGATCGGGCTGCCCGCCATGCTCGTCGTGTTCGCCGCGACCGGCCTGCTGCGAGGCCTGCAGGACACGCGCACCCCCCTGTACGTCGCGGGGCTCGGGTTCGGGGCGAACATCGCGCTCAACGCGCTCTTCATCTACGGGTTCGGGCTCGGCATCGCGGGGTCCGCGATCGGCACCGTGATCGCCCAGTGGGCCATGGTCGCGGTGTACCTCGTCGTCGTGGCCCGGCACGCCCGGCGCGTCGGCGCGAACCCGTGGCCGCATCACGCGGGTGTGCTGCGCGGAGCGGCGTCGGGCGGCTGGCTGTTCCTGCGCACGGTCAGCCTGCGGGCGGCCCTGCTCGTCGCGACCTGGTCCGCGACCTCGCTCGGCTCCGACGAACTCGCGGCGTTCCAGGTCACGATGACCCTCTACGCGACGCTCGCCTTCGCCCTCGACGCGCTCGCCATCGCGGCGCAGGCGCTCGTCGGCAAGGGCCTCGGCGCGGGCGACGTCGCGCAGGTGCGCGCGGTGCTTCGTCGCTGCCTCGAGTGGGGCGTCGGGGCCGGTGTCGTGCTCGGCGCGCTCGTGGTGGCCGGGGCCTGGGCGCTGCCCGTGCTCTTCACCTCGTCGACCGACGTCCGCGAGCTGCTGCCGCTCTCACTCGTCGTGCTCGGCGTCTCCACGCCGCTCGCCGGCGTGGTGTTCGTGCTCGACGGCGTGCTCATCGGCGCCGGCGACGCCCGCTACCTCGCCTGGACGGGCCTCGTGAACCTCGCGGTCTACGCGCCCATCGCCTTCGCCGTCGTCTGGTGGGCGGCCGGCGGGGCGGATGCCGCGGGGGCGGGCGCCGTCGCGGATGCGCCGGTCGCGGCATCCGTCGCCCTCGCCTTCGTGACGGGCGCCTTCGTCCTCGCGTACCTCGCGGCGCGCGCCGTCACGCTGTCGCTGCGCGCGCGCGGGCAGGCGTGGATGGTGACGGGGGCGCCGGGCTGACCGCGACCGTCGCGCGACTCGCGGGCGAGTGACCAACGGCCCACGGGCGGGGGTTCCGTCGGAGTAGCCTCGGCGAGGTGCCCCCGGCAGGACGGGGGCCGAGAGGGGCCGAAGCCATGCATCGCGCATCCGTGCGTCGACTCGCCGTCGCGGCGGTCGGCGCGATTCTGCTCGCCACGCTCACCGCGTGCGCGCCGTTCGTCACGGCGGGCGAGACCCGCACCGAGGATCGGGACATCGAGGACGCGTCGGCGGTGTTCCTGCGTACCGGCGGCGATGTCGACATCCGCCTCGGCGACGAACCCGCCCTGACGGTGACCGGCGGCGAGAACCTGCTCGAACGGCTCGTCACCGAGGTCGACGACGGCCGCCTCGTCATCGAGATCCGCCGTGGGCCGATCATCGTCGGCGAGCGAGGCCTTCGGATCGACGTGACGGTGACGTCCCTCGAGCGCGTCGTCATCAACGGCTCCGGCGACGTGACCGCCGACTTCGGGGACGCCGACGACGTATCGGTCGAGATCAGCGGCTCTGGCGAGATCGAGGCGGACGGCCTCGACGCCTCCTCCGTGCGCGCGGGGATCAGCGGGTCCGGGAACATCGAGCTGACCGGACGCACCGACTCGGTCGTGGCCGAGGTCAGCGGCTCCGGCGACATCGACGTGGGCGACCTCGACGCCTCGACCGCCCAGATCGTCGTCTCGGGCTCGGGCAACGTCTCCGTGAACGCGAGCGACGAACTCGACGTCACCATCTCGGGCAGCGGCGACGTGCGGTACTCGGGCCGGCCGCAGATCCGCAGCAGCATCTCGGGCTCGGGCGATCTCGCCCCCGAGTGAGCGCGGCCGCGTCGCAGCCGGCGTGGCCTAGGCGCGCGGCGGCGCGGTGGTGTCGCCGATGTGCAGGGTGCTCGTGAAGGCGGTGCCCGCGGCGTCCGCGCCGGAGAGCATGTGCACGATCGCCTCACCGGCCGCGCGTCCCTTCGCGACCGAGGGCTGCACGAGCGTCGTGAGGTCGTGCTGGAGGCCGTCGACGCGGATGCCGTCGAAGCCGACCACGCTGAGGTCGCGGGGCACGTCGAGGCCGAGCTCCTCGGCGGCCTGGATGACGCCGGCGGCGAGCAGGTCGGACTGCGCGATCACCGCGGTGGGGCGGGTCGCGGCATCCGCCAGCAGGGCCCGGCCCGACTCGAGGCCCTCCTCGATCGAGCTCGCGCCGGCGACCTGCACGCGCACGCCGGGGTAGACGTCGCGCGCGCCGCGCAGTCGCGCGACGGATGTGTCGACCGTGGCCGCGGCCTCGATCTCGGGCGTGAGCGGGCCGCGCGCACGCGTCGGCTCGAAGGGCAGTGTGACGGTCGCGACCTCGGTGTGGCCGAGCTCTCGCAGGTGCTCGGCGCCGAGCCGGGTGGCCTCGCGGTTGTCGATCGTGATCTCGGGGATGCCGCCGCCCGGCGCGCCCTCGATGGCGACCATCGGGATGCCGCGCCGCTGCAGCGTCTCCATCTGCTTCCAGAACTTCGGGCTGCACCCGATGAGCACGACCGCGTCGAGCGGCGCGGTGTCGAGGCTCACGGGCGCCGCGGGGTCGCCGGAGTCGGTGAGGAGCAGCAGGCCGGCGCCGAGCGGCGCGATGCCCTCTGCGAGTCCGTCGAGCGTCTGGATCTTCACGGGGTCGAGGAACGCTGCGCGGACCCGCTCCTCGAGGACGACGCCGACGATGCCCGAGCGACCGCGCCGAAGCGAGCGCGCGCGGGGGTCGGGACCGGCGTAGCCGAGCTCGGATGCCGCGGCGAGCACGCGCTCCTTCGTGGCATCCGACACGGGGCCCGAGCCGCTGAACGCGAGCGAGGCCGTCGACGCGGACACGCCGGCGCGTGCGGCGACGTCGGCGAGCGTCGGACGCGGGACGGCGCCGGTCGTGGCGGATTCGGGGGTCACGCCTACGATTCTACGGTCGAATCGATTCGAGCGCGCCGCCCCCGTCCGTGCCTGCGGAGAGACGACACGAGACGGCGAGCGGATGCGACGGCGCTGGTCAGGCGGACGCGCCGGCGAGCACCGCGTCGCGGGCCTCGGCGAAGGCCGCCACGCAGCGACGGATCTCGTGCTCGGTGTGGGCCGCCGACAGCTGCACGCGGATGCGCGCGCGCCCCTTCGGCACGACCGGGTACGAGAACGCCGTGACGTAGACGCCGCGCTCGTTGAGCGCCGCCGCCATGCGCGCGGTCAGCGCCGCGTCGCCGAACATCACCGGGACGATGGGGTGCTCGCCGGGCAGCAGGTCGAAGCCGGCATCCGTCATCAGCTCACGGAAGAGCGCCGAGTTCGCGACCAGCCGCTGCCGCAGCTCGCCCGACTCGCCGACGAGGCGAAGCGCCTCGAGCGTGCCGGCGACGATCATCGGCGCGAGCGTGTTCGAGAACAGGTAGGGCCGCGCGCGCTGGCGGAGCAGGTCGACGATCTCCTGCCTGGCGGCGACGTAGCCGCCCGAAGCCCCGCCGAGCGCCTTGCCGAACGTGCCCGTCGTGATGTCGACGCGACCCTCGACACCGCACAGCTCGGGCGTGCCCCGCCCGTGCGAACCGACGAAGCCGACGGCGTGCGAGTCGTCGACGAACACCAGCGCGTCGTACTGCTCGGCCAGGTCGCAGATCTCCCGCAGGGGAGCGATGTAGCCGTCCATCGAGAACACGCCGTCGGTCACGATGACGCGGCGTCGGGCAGCGGATGCCGCCTGCAGCTGCGCCTCGAGGTCGCCCATGTCGCGGTTCCGGTACCGGAACCGCTGCGCCTTCGACAGCCGGATGCCGTCGATGATCGACGCGTGGTTGAGCTCGTCGGAGATGATCGCGTCGTCCGGGCCGAACAGCACCTCGAAGACCCCGCCGTTCGCGTCGAAGCACGACGAGAACAGGATCGTGTCGTCGTAGCCGAGGAACTCGGAGACGCGCCGCTCGAGCTCGAGGTGCAGCTCCTGCGTGCCGCAGATGAACCGCACGCTCGCCATGCCGTAGCCCCACTCGTCGAGGCCCCGGTGCGCGGCGGCCACGATCCGCGGGTCGTTCGCGAGCCCCAGGTAGTTGTTCGCGCAGAAGTTGAGCTCGGACCGCCCGGCGACCTCGATCTCGGCCGACTGCGGGCCGTGGATGCCGCGCTCGCGCTTGGTGAGGCCCGCGGCCTCGATCTCGTCGAGCTCGGCGCGCAGCTGCGCCTTCACCGATCCGTACATGCTCAGACCTCCGTCCAGTCGAGGATGACCTTGCCCTCGCCGCCCGACGCCGCCGCGTCGAACGCCGCCCGCCAGTCGCGGGCCGGGTACCGGTCGCTGATGATCGATGCCACGCGCTCGCGCAGCTCGGCACTCGTCTGCAGCATCGCGCTCATCGAGTTCCACGTCTCGAACATCTCGCGGCCGTAGATGCCCTTGAGCGTCAGCATGTGCGTCACGACCTTGCCCCAGTCGACGGCGAAGGGCTCGCTGGGCAGGCCGAGCAGCGCGATGCGGCCGCCGTGGTTCATGTTGTCGATCATCTCGGGCAGCGCCTTCGCCGAGCCCGACATCTCGAAGCCGACGTCGAAGCCCTCGCGCATGCCGAGGCGCGGCTGCAGGTCGCGGATGCGCTCGTGCGACACGTCGACCGTGGCATCCGCCCCCATCTTCATCGCCAGCTCGAGGCGGGCCGGACTGACGTCGGACGCGACGATGAACCGCGCGCCGACGTGGCGGGCGACGGCGATCGACATGAGCCCGATCGGGCCGCAGCCGGTGACGAGCACGTCCTCGCCGACGACCGAGAACGCGAGTGCGGTGTGCACGGCATTGCCGAACGGGTCGAAGATCGCGCCGACCTCGGGCGTGACATCCGCGTGGTGCACCCACACGTTCTCGCCGGGGATCACGACGTACTCGGCGAAGGCGCCGTCGCGGTGCAGGCCGATGCCCTTGGTGCGGATGCACATCTGGCGACGGCCGGCACGGCAGTTGCGGCACATGCCGCACACGATGTGCCCCTCGCCGGAGACGCGGTCGCCGACGGCCACGTCGTGCACGAGCTCGCCCACCTCGACGACCTCGCCGTAGAACTCATGGCCGGCGATCAGGGGGGTGCGGATCTCGGAGGAGCACCAGTCGTCCCACTGATCGATGTGCAGGTCGGTGCCGCAGATGCCCGTGCGGAGCACGCGGATCTTCACGTCTGCGGGCCCGGGCTCCGGCTCGGGGCGGTCGACGAACTCGAATCCTGCGCCGGGCGCGGACTTGTAGAGGGCCTTCATCGGCGGTGCCTTCTGCGTACGGGCGCCCGCGGGGTGGGCCGGCGCCGGCTTCGTGCGCCGAGGGTCACGGCGCATCGTCGAGGTGACCCGCCCCATCGTAGCCGCAGGGCGAGAGCGGATGACGCGGGGCGCACTCGCCGGGGAGTGGACGAGGACGGCAGCGATGCACGTTGCCGCCGTCCTCGATTGGGGCGATCATCACACGCGCGGCGGGGCCCCGCCAGGCCTCCTTTTCGCGGACTTGACGAGCGCGCGATCTGCGCCCCGACCGAACGAGGACCGCCCGGCGCGGCCCACCGGTTGCTCGGCGGATCGAGCCCCGATATCGTGGTCGAATCGATTCGACTCGAATCGATTCGACGCGTTCACCGCATCACGGGCCCGATGCCCGTCCGACCACGAGGCAGTAATGTCGCAGCACCGAGACCCCGCAGAGACGATGACCGAGCACGGAACCGACCAACCGCCGGGCGCGGGCGACGGCTCGACCGCCGCCGCGGCACCCGCCCGCCCGCGGCGCGAGCTCGTCGCCTGGCGCAACGCGATCTTCGCGATCTTCTTCCTCTCGGGCCTCAGCCTCGCGAGCTGGGTCGCCCGCCTGCCCGCGATCCGCGACGACGTCGGGCTGAGCACCCAGGGCGTCGGGCTCGTGATCCTCGCCGGGTCGATCGGCTCGATCGTCGGCCTCATCGCGGCGCCTCCGCTCATGGCGCGGTTCGGCGCGCGCCTCGGCATGTCCGGCGTGCTCATCACGGTGGCGGTCGGCCTCGCGCTCGTCGGCATCGGCGGATCGGTGCTGCCGAGCGTGCCGCTCGTCGCGATCGGGCTCGTCCTGTTCGGCTTCGGAAACGGTGCGGTCGACGTAATGATGAACGTCGAGGGAGCCGAGGCCGAGCGCGAGCTCGACAAGACGGTCATGCCGCTCATGCACGCGTTCTTCAGCTTCGGCACGGTCGCCGGCGCCGCGCTCGCGGCCGCGGCCTCCGCTCTCGGACTCATCGTGGCAGTGCACCTGGGCGTCATCGCCGCGCTCGTCGCCGTCGGCGTGATCGTCGCCGTGCGGTTCGTGCCCGTCCGCGAGGAGCTCGGCGACGTCGCGGACCCCGCCGCGCCCCGCGACCCCTGGTCCGTGCGCCTGAAGCGGAGCCTGTCCGTCTGGACCGACGTCCGCCTGCTCCTCGTCGGCGTGGTCCTGCTCGGGATGGCGTTCGCCGAGGGCAGCGCGAACGACTGGCTCGCGCTCGCGGTCGTCGACGGACACGGGTTCGACGAGACCACGGCCGCGGTGATCTTCACCGTCTTCACCGTCGCGATCACCGGCGCGCGCGTGGCGGGCGGTCCCTTCATCGACCGCTTCGGACGTGTCGCGATGCTGCAGTCGATGGCCGCGATCGGCGTGGTCGGGCTCGCCCTGTTCATCTTCGGCTCCGACCCGTGGGTGCTCGTCATCGGCACCCTCCTCTGGGGCATCGGCTGCTCGCTCGCATTCCCCGTCGGCATGTCGGCCGCCGCAGACGTACCCGACCGAGCGGATGCCGCGGCCCGCGTCTCCGCGGTCGCGATGATCGGCTACTGCGCGTTCCTCGTCGGCCCGCCGCTCATCGGCTTCCTCGGCGAGCAGTTCGGCATCCTCAACGGGCTGCTGCTGCTGCTCGGGCTGATGGTCGTCGCGGGGCTCGCCGCGCCGGCCGCGCGAGAGCGAACGCGCCCTCGCCGCTGACCGGGCTCCGCGGGCCGCAAGGCCTACCGGTTGCGGCATCCGCTCGGCATGATGCCGTCATGAGCGAACGCGACCAGACGCCACCGACCGACGCCGACGACCAGCCGCTGCCCGAGCACACGCGACCCGAGGGCGTGACGGATGCCACGGTGGAGGCGCTCGGCAAGTACTCCGAGGCACTCGAGGTGATCGAGGACGCACGCGGGTCGCTCTACCGCTGGCACCGGCTCACGGGCATGGCCGACATGAAGATCGGCGAGGCGGTCGAGCTGCTCCGCGAGGCCGGCCACGGCGAGCTCGCCGACGACATCGACCGGCACGTGATCGGGCGCAACGTGCTCGAGGGGCGCTGGACGTTCCAGATCGTCGAGGAGTACGACGACGGCTACTACGCGACCGTGAAGGCGTCGGAGCGCGCCGCGCGCGACGAGCTCATCGCGGGCCGCCGCCACGTCTACGAGTCTGAGATGAAGGAGCGCAACCGCACGCACGGTCTGCGCCACCACGAGGCGCGCCCGCACGACGGCCCGCCGCAGGGCTGACCCGGCGCCGAGCGGGCCGCCGGCTCAGGCGCCGGCGCGCCGGTACGCGAGTCGCACCACGCCGCGCTCGAAACTCCGCTCCTCGACGAGGTCGAGGTCGAGCCGCACTTCGGGGAACGCCGCGGTTCCGCCGCCGATGAGCACCGGGAAGACGTGGACGAGCACCTCGTCGACGACCCCGGCCCGGAATGCGGGACCGGCGAGGTCGGGACCGCCGATCGCCACGTCGCGGCCGGCGGACGCCACGAAGCGCCTGGCCTCGTCGACGTCGAAGTGTCGTTCGAGCCGTGTCCGCGGGGCGTCGACGCCCGGCAGCGTGCGCGAGTACACGACCTTGTCGGCGGCGCGCCAGATCCGGGCGAACCCGGTGATGGTCGGGGGCTGTCCGTCGAGGTCGAACGTGTCCCACGCCCGCATGACCTCGTACATCCGTCGTCCGAGCAGGAACGTGCCGACGCCGTGCAACGCCTCGTTGACGGCCTCGTGCAGGTCGTCGCCCGGCACCGCCCAGTCGAACGCGCCGTCGCGGTCGGCGATGTACCCGTCGAGCGACGCGAGCGTGGAGTAGATCAAGCGGCCCATCGGTCCTCCTCCGGACCCCGCCCGGCGCCGCGCACCCGATCACGTCCGACCTCCACCGTAGACTCGCAGGGTGCGCCTCGTCATCGCCCGCTGCTCCGTCGACTACGCCGGCCGGCTGTCGGCGCACCTCCCGCTCGCCACCCGCCTGCTCATGGTGAAGGGCGACGGCAGCCTGCTCGTGCACTCCGACGGCGGCAGCTACAAGCCTCTCAACTGGATGAGCCCGCCGTGCTCGCTCGACACCGCCGAGCCCGACGACGACCAGCGCGCCGCGGGCGTCGCCGAGGTGTGGACCGTCACGCACCGCAAGACCGCCGACCGCCTGATCGTGTCGATCCACGAGGTGCTGCACGAGACCGTGCACGACCTGGGCGTCGACCCGGGGCTGCAGAAGGACGGCGTCGAGTCGCACCTCCAGCAATTGCTCGCCGAGCAGATCCAGGTGCTCGGCGACGGCTACCGGCTGGTGCGCCGCGAGTACATGACCGCGATCGGCCCGGTCGACATCCTGGCGACGGATGCCGCGGGCCGCTCGGTCGCGGTCGAGCTGAAGCGCCGCGGCGACATCGACGGCGTCGAGCAGCTCACCCGGTACCTCGAGCTGATGAACCGCGACCCGCGCCTCGCGCCCGTGTCGGGCGTGTTCGCCGCCCAGGAGATCAAGCCGCAGGCCCGCACCCTGGCGGAGGACCGCGGCATCCGCTGCGTCGTGCTCGACTACGACGCCATGCGCGGAGTCGACAGCGGCCACGCGCGGCTGTTCTGACCCCCTTCGACGGCGCGGAATCGCGGGATCGGCACACGCGGCCGGACGTTTCCTGAGTGTTCCTCGAAACTTCGCGCCCTAGGATGGCGCGGTGACTTCCCCGATTTCCACGCCCACGACCACGAGCGCTCCCCCGCGCGTATGGTCCGCCGTGCTGTTCGACCTCGACGGCACGATCGTCGACTCGGCGAGCGAGATCATGGACTCGCTCGCGCACATGTTCACCGAGATGGGCGTCCCGGTGCCCGACGCAGACACGCTTCGTTCCTACGTCGGACCGCCGCTGCTCGACAGCCTGCAGATGACCGCCGGCTTCACGGACGTCGAGGCGTGGGAGGCGTTGAACGTCTACCGCGACCACTACGACGAGCACCTGCTCCGCTCCCCCGTCTTCCCCGGCGTGGAGGGCGTGCTGCAGCGCGTGCAGGCCGCGGGCATCCCGATCGCGATCGCGACGAGCAAGCCCGAGTCGATGGCGCGCGACGTGCTCGAGCACAACGGGCTGGCGAAGTACTTCGACGAGATCGCCGGCGCGAGCGACGATGAGACCCGCAGCACCAAGGCCGACGTGGTCGCCGAGGCGCTGCGCCGGCTGCAGGCGCGCGGCATCGACACGACGGATGCCGTCATGGTGGGCGACCGCGGCTACGACATCCTCGGCGCGGGCGCGCACGGCGTGCCGACGGTCCTCGTCGAGTGGGGCTACGGTTCACCCGAGGAGGCCGGCGACGCCCTGGCCGTGGTCCATTCCGCCGACCAGCTGCGCGGGCTCCTCCTCGGCTGATTCCGCAGATGCTGCGGCACCCGTTGCCGTTCGTCGCACGAGGGTCGAGTCATCTCCCGATTCCGTGAGGATGCCTCGATAGCAACGATTCGGCTCGCTTCCCTCCGGGGGACTTCACAGCGCCCCCGGACGGGGGGCAGGATTCCCCCTACGTCCGCCTACCGGCGGACGACGATCGTGTCCGCGGCCACCGCCGCGTGCACTCGGAGGGAGAACCATGGCTGGAACCAGCTCGCGCGCGCGGAAGCGCGCCGCGGCAGCCCTGCCGGCGCTCGCCCTCGTCGCATCCGGACTCGCGGCCACGGGCGCGGGCGGGATGGCGACGGCGGCACCGCAGGGAGGCGAGACGTCGATCGACGCCTCGGAGTACTACATCAACTACGCCGAACCGCACGTCGAAGACGCGTTCGGGACCGACGTCGAGGTCGTCAAGGGCGTCGAGGCGCAGAAGGCGGCCATCGCCAAGGCGACGGCGGTCGACGAGAAGTTCGCGTCGGGCAACCCGGTCGCCGCGCGCGGCCTCGCCAAGCTCGAGGCGAAGTCGATCGAGACCGGCAAGAGCCCGAAGGAGCTGAAGGACCGCTTCAAGGGCTCGAAGTCGACGCAGGAGGCGAAGCTCCTCACCATCCTCGTCGAGTTCAACGACCAGGCGAACGACGATTTCACGGGCGTGCAGGTGCCGACCGCGTTCGGCGCGAGCGACTGCAAGCCGGGCAGCGTCCAGAACGGCCCGCTGCACAACAACATCCCGGACCCCGCCGGCGCGTCGATGCCCGACAACAACACGATGTGGGTCCCGGACTTCTCCCCCGAGCACTTCGACGCGATGCTGTTCAGCGACGAGGGCATCACGGATCGCGTGCGGACGGACCTCACCGGCCCCGACGGCCAGCCCGGCTTCGACATCTCCGGCTACACGATGAAGAACATGTACGAGGAGATGTCGCGCGGCGCCTACACGGTGACCGGCAAGACCACCGAGTGGGTCATGGTGCCGCACTCGGAGGCGTACTACGGCGCGAGCGTCTGCCACCTCAACGAGGAGGGCGTCTACGAGGCCGGCGCGATCCAGGACATGCAGGGTCACCCCGACAACCCGCTCGGCGCGGGCCAGCTCGCGATCGACGCCGTCGACGCGCTCGCCTCGCAGCAGCCCGACTTCCCCTTCGCCGACTACGACATCGAGGACCAGGGCGACCGCGACGGCGACGGCAACTTCTTCGAGCCCGACGGCGTGATCGACCACGTGGTGCTCGTGCACGCCGGCGAGGACAAGTCCGGCGGCGGCGGCGCCGAGGGCACCTACGCCCTCTGGGCGCACTCGTCGGCGGTCGCCGGCGGCGCCGACATCCCCGGCACCGACCTCAAGCTGTCGAACTACATCGTGCAGCCCGAGGACTCGGGCGTGGGCGTGTTCGCACACGAGTACGGCCACGACCTCGGCCTACCCGACCTGTACGACACGTCGGGCGCCGGCAACTCCGACGTCGACTTCTGGGACCTCATGTCGTCGGGCTCGCACTCCGGCCCGATCTTCCAGTCGATGCCCACGCACATGGGCCTCTGGGACAAGTGGGTCCTCGGCTGGGCGAACCCGAAGCAGGTGAACCCGGGCGATGACGAGCTCACCGTCAAGGTCGGCCAGAACTCGCGGCCCCTCAAGGGCACCGAGGACGGCGTCAAGATCAACCTGCCCGACAAGGTCGTGACGCTCACGACGCCCCACAGCGGCGACAACGCCTGGTACACGGGCGCCGACCAGGACTGGGCCGACATCACGCTGACGCGCAGCCTCGAGGTTCCCGCCGACGCGAAGTTCTGGATGTGGAACGACTACGTCATCGAACTCGACTGGGACTACGGCTTCGTCGAGGTCTCGACCGACGGCGGCGACTCGTGGACCGAGCTCAAGGTCTACGACGAGGCCGGTGCCGAGGTCACCACGCCCGACGGCTACGCCGACCCCAACGGCAACATGGCCACCTTCGGCGGCAAGCAGTACGGCCTGACCGGCGACTCGCACGGCTGGCAGCACCACTACGTCGACCTCGGCGCGTACTCCGGCCAGACGGTCGACCTGCGCCTGCGCCAGACGACGGATGCCGCCTACCTCGACCGCGGCTGGTTCGCGGACGACTTCACGCTGACGAGCGGCACCGAGACGGTCTGGTCCGACGACGTCGAGTCGGGCGACAACGGCTGGACCCCCGCGGTCTCGACGTTCGTCGACACGACCGGCCCCGGATGGCGCACCGACTCGGGCACGTCGTCGAAGGCGCACTACTACCTCGTGGAGTGGCGCAACTTCGACGGGTTCGACGAGGGCCTGAAGTACGCGTACGACACCGTGTACAGCACCGACGCGTGGAAGGTCGACAAGATCAAGTACAACGCGCCCGGCGCGCTGGTCTGGTACCGCGACACGACCTACGGCAACACGAACCACGTCACGTCGAGCTCCACCGCGATGCCGAGCGCGGGCGCCAAGGGCGGCCTGCTGATCGTCGACAGTCACTTCGACCCGCTGCGCCGCACCGGCGAGGCGGCGGCGAACGACCCGTCGACGCTGAAGAACCTGCCCTCGCGCGCTCAGTCGTCGAACGCGGCCTTCGGCCTGCAGGACACGTACCCCTTCACCGAGTGCATCGTCGACGCGGAGTTCACCGAGTACTGCACCGACATCCCGGCCCTTCCCGCGGTGAGCACCTTCACCGACGACCAGGGCTGGACGCCGGGCATCGAGTACCGCGACGGCGGCCTCTTCTGGCGGCACATCGACGGCTCGGCCGTCGTGCCCTCGGTGGACAACCAGCCGTACACGACCCGGATCGTCGACCCGGACGGCAACCCGGTCGAGGCGCTGTTCGGCTACGACCTGGGCTGGACCGTGTTCGGCACCGGCAACCCCGCCGACTCGGGCGTGGGCTACGGCACGGTCGTCGAGGTCAAGAAGGCGCTGGACGGCAACCGGGCCGCCCTGATCGCCATCACCCCGCCGACCGCGGGCTGATCGGATCCTGACACCGGCGAGGCGCCGGCCCCCTCGGGGGTCGGCGCCTCGTCGCGTCCGCGGGTCGAGGAGCAGCCCGTCCCTGCGGGTCGAGAAGCGACCGAAGGCCGCATCGCGAGATTCGGGTCATCCCCCGAGCAGCCCGTCGAGCAGCCGGTCCAGCCCCCACGCGAACCGTTCGGCGGGGTCGTCGTCGAGCCTGCGGCTGCGCTCGCTGAGCGGGAACGACTCGAGGTCGTCCCAGAGCGTGTCGGATGCCGCGACGCGGCCGACCGACGTGATCGTGCGGGCACCGGGCTCGAGGTCCGCCTCGGCGCGCGCCGCGTCGGCGGCGTCGAACGCGACCGCGCCGAGCACGTGCACGCGCACCGCGTGCGCAGCGCGGCCCGCGCCGACGAGGTCGAGCCCCGCCCCGGTGAAGGCGTCGAGCAGCTGCTCGTCCATCCGGGTGGCGTTCGGGCCATCGAGGGGCGTGGCGAGCAGGAGTCCGACCGCGCCGGGGTGCTCGACGAGCAGTGCGCGCAGGTCTCGGGCGAGCGCGCGCACTCGGGTGCGCGGATCGGCGGCGGCCGCGTCGACGGGCGCGCCGGAGGCATCCGTCGTCGCATCGGTCTCTCCGGCGTGCAGGCGGCCGAGCACCTGCTCGACCATGCCCGCGAGCAGGGCCTGCTTGTTCGGGTAGTAGGTGTACATGGCCGTCGGCGTGAGGCCGAGGGCGCCGGCCACGCCGCGCACCGAGACGGCGTCGAAGCCCTTGGTCTCGAGGAGTTCGAACGCGGCGTCGAGGATCTCGGGGTGGGTGAGGCTGCGTCTGGGTCCGGGTCTCATGGGGCCTTCCTGCGGGGCGACTCGACACACCGTACAGCGTTCCGTGCACGCGTTCGCCATGGACGGGCGCGCACCCTCGTGGCACGCTGGTCGGGCACGCGGCGAGCCGCCCGTGCGGGGCCACGACAGGAAGGTCGAGCGGATGACGCAGCGCAGCGACTCCGGGAAACGCATCACCGTCGTCGGCGACGCCCTCATCGACGAGCTGCGCGACCCCGAGGGTTCGCGTGAGTTCGTCGGCGGCGCGGCGCTCAACGTCGCCGTCGGACTCGCCCTGCTCGGCGACGACGCCACCCTCCTCGCCATGGTCGGCGACGACGAGCCGGCCGGGCGCATCCGCGCGTTCCTCGACGACTACGACGTGCGGCTCGTCGCCAGCCCGTCGGAGCACGGCTCGTCGCGAGCGGTGTCGATCCGCACCGACGGCGAACCCCGCTACGAGTTCAACGAGGCCGCGCAGAACCGCTGCCTGCGCTTCGACGACGACACGCGCGCCGCCCTCGCCGGCGCCGATCTCGTCGTGGTGAGCTGCTACCCGTTCGACGACGACGAGCAGGTCGGCCTGCTGCTCGACGCGATCGACGATCCCGAGCGCCGGCTGATCGTCGACGGCAATCCCCGGTCCGGCATGCTGCACGACCGCGATCGCTTCCTCGCGAACTTCGAGCGCGTCGCCGCACGATCGCTGCTCGTCAAGGTCGGCGACGAAGACGCCGAGCTGCTGCTCGGCGCACCGCTGGCCGAGTTCGTGCGCCGCCTGCGGTCCGGTGCCGGTGCAGCGGATGCCGCGACGCCCGCCCGGGGTCCGGCCGTGCTCGCGACCGCCGGACGGAACGGCGCGTCGATCCACCACGGCGACCTCGAGGTGCAGGCCGATATCGTCGCCCTCCCGGGGGCGGTCGTGGACACCATGGGCGCGGGCGACGCGACCCTGTCGTCGGTCGTCCACCGCATCGCGCAGGACGGCGTGCCGACCTCGGTGGAGGGCTGGTCCGCGGCGCTCCGGGAGGCGATGACCATCGCCGCGGCCACGGTGCGGCACGAGGGGGCGCTGCTGCGCACCGGCGTCGTCTCGCCGCAGCTCGGCAGCTGACCGGCGCGCCCCGCGACCCCGGCGGAGCGAACGGGGTCTTGCGGGGCGACCGGTGAGTGGTCGTAGACTCGGGCGCATCCGTCGAAGCCGCACACGACGTGCAGCGGAGGAGCGCAACGCCTGCCCCGAGGCGCCGCCCTCATACGCCGAACCGGGCCTCGACGGCGAGCAACCCCGAATCGCGCCGCGACCCGGCGCATCCCCCGGACGGGCAGCGACACGCCACCCGTGCCCCGGCGGGTGGAGAGGAGTGGATGTGGACGACGCGGCCGACCGCGCACCGTCACTCCTCGACCCACCCCCGGTGATCGAGAACGCGAGCGACGCCGAGCTCGTCGAGGCCGCACGTACCGGGGACTCCTTCGCGATCACCCTCCTCTGGCAGCGCCACCTCTCCGTGGCGTGGACCGCGGCCCGCGCGGCCAGCGGCCGACCCGACGCCGAGCCGGTCGTCGTGCGCACGGCCGAGCTGCTCATCGCCGAGCTCCGCGACGGCCGCGGGCCGTCCGGCGCCGTCCGGCCGCACCTGCTCGCGCTGGTCCGGCGTGCGGTCGCCGACGCCGAGGGCGCCGCCGACCCGTCCGCGAACGGCGCAACGGATCGCGACCCCGCCGCGGGCCCGGCTCCGGCGCTCGAACGTGCGCCGGTCGAGACCTACCGCGACATCCTGCCCGACGCCATCGGCGACGGCACCGCACTGGCGGCCTCGTACACGTCCCTCCCGACGCGCTGGCAGGAGGCGCTCTGGCTCGCCGAGGTCGATGGGCTCCCGACGGCCGAGGTCGCGGCCGAGCTCGGCCTCACGGCCGAGGCGGTCCAGTCGATGCTCGCCGACGCCCGCTCGGCACTCCGCACCGAATGGTCGTCGCTGCGCCTGGCCGCCCTCCCGGAGGACGCGCCGTGCCGCACTGCAGCCGCCGTCCCGCAGCAGGGCCGCCGGACCCGCGCCCACCTCGACGAGTGCGACGGATGCCGCGCCCTCGCCGCTCCGCCCGAGTCGGTCTCGGGGCGCGCCATGGCGACCATGCCCCTGCTGCTGCTCGGCGCAGGCGGGGGCATCGCCTTCCTCGAGTCGCTGCGGAAGGGCGCCTCCGCGGCCGCGACGGAGCCCGTGCCATCCGTCTCCGAGACGGCTGCGGCCGTTGCCGAGGCCGCGGCGGCCGATGCAGCAGCGGCCGACCCCGCCGTCCCGCAGCCCTCGAGCGGGCTGGTCGCACTGGCCGCGACGCTGGCCGTCGCGATCAGGAGTGCGCCGCGCCGACGCGTCGTCACGGCAGGCGCGGCACTCGCCGGCATCGCCGCCGCGACCGCGTTCGTGACCTCGCTGGCCGCCTGGAACGGCGGCGCGGACGACCCGTCGGCCCTCCTCGCCGACCCGGGGGCGACGTCCGACGTCGCCGAGGCGGCACCGCACCTGCTCCCACCCGAGGTCATGGCCACCGACCTGCCCGATGACGCCGAGACGAACCCGCCGACCGCCGCACCCGACGCCTCGCCGGACGCCGACCCCGAATCCGATGGCGCCGACCGCGAGCCCGCGCCTGCGCCGGGTGACGAGGGCGGCAGCGTCGACGGCACGGGTGACGCCTCCTCCGGCGATGCGGCACCGCGGCCCGGCAGCTCGCCCAGCTCGAGCGACGGCCCGCAGTCGATCGACGCTCCGCGACCGCCCGCGGCCGGCGACGATCGGGCGCCGCTCGACGCCGAGCTCGGCCGTCCCGGCGCGAATGGATGGCGCACGCTCACCGTGACCGGCGAGCCGAACGAGCCCTTCACCGTCGCGAGCGGCGGAGACGTGCTCTACACGGGCGTGCTCGATTCGAGCGGGAGTGCCGAGTTGCAGGTGCGCGGCACCGGCGGCGACGTCGAGTCGCTCGCCCTGGCCTACGGCACCGCGGGCGACACGTCGTATGCGGCGGCGACGACCGAGCCCGCGCCGTCCCAGGAGACTGCGCGCCGAGGTCGTACCGCGTCTCCCGAGCCCGCCCCCTGATCGTCCCCCGGGCGCACAGGGCTTCGGAACCCGCGTGGGGACCTTGGTCCGGTCCGGGCCGTCGTGGCCGCCCTACCCTGACGTCATGGCAACATCGACGGCGCCCGTGGAGGGCGCAGGCCTGGAGGCGCCGCGACGCGCCCTCCGGCGGCCGCCGACGACGGACGTGGCATCCGCCCGTCGTCGACTCGCGGTCGAGACCGAGGCGCTCGTCGGCAGCGTCATCGCCGCGACGACCAGCGGACTCGTCGGCTGGGTGTTCTTCCGCGGGCTCGTCTGGCCGCTCTGGGGCAAGTGGTCCGTCGGCGCGGTCGCGGCGATCAGCGTCGTCATCACGGGCATCGTGATCGGCGCCGTCGGGTACCGGCGGTCGCGCGACCTCCCGGGCCAGGAGTGGCGCCGCCGGCTCCGCCCGTGGAAGACCGCGCTCGACGTCGCGACGGTCGCGGCCGTGCACGCGATCATCGCCGGCATCCTCACCGTGACCACGTTCGTGGTCCTGCAGCGCTCCTTCGAGGGCATCATCGTCGACGCCTTCACGTCGGCCGCGGCGACCGCGGCGTCCGCCGGGCTCGCCGCCTACTGGATCTCGTTGTCGGTGTCGGCCATCACGACGAACCGCCTCGCCACGCTCCTGGTCGTCTTCATGGGCTCATCGGTCCTCGCGAGCATGGCCACGGCCCAGGACCCGGCGTGGTGGGAGTACCACTTCAGCCAGCTCGGGACCGCCGACGACATCTCGAGCAGGCTCTTCAACCTCGCGGTGATCATCGGCGGCGCCTTCGTCACGACCTTCGCCCTCTACGTGCACCGCGACCTCACGACGCTCGTGCGGCAGGGGGTGCTCGCGCACGCGTGGGCGCCGCGGTTCGTCTCGACCGTGTTCGTCGTGATGGGCGTGCTGCTCGCGTGCGTGGGGATCTTCCCGCTCGACGTGAGCTTCTGGCTGCACAACCTCTCGGCGATCGGGATGTCGCTGACCTTCCTGGGAATGCTGCTCTCGGCGCCATGGACGCTCAGAGGCATGCCGTCGAGGTTCTTCTGGTTCTGCACCGGCGCCGCGGCCCTGCTGCTCGGCGGCGCGCTGCTGTTCGAGCCGGTCGGCTACTACAGCCTCACCGCGTTCGAACTGCTCGCGTTCGCGACCATCTTCGGCTGGATCTCGGTCTTCATCCGCTTCATCGACGCGATCGCCGAGCGAGGCGAGGCCGCGGCAGCGGCCGTGCCCGCCCCGGACGGCGGCTACTCGGTCTGACCCGCGTCCTCCGGAAGTCGGGGCCCGGCGGCACCCGCCTGCACCGCGGCGAACGCGCGAGCCCGGCGGGTGGCGAACTCGATGAGCACGAGGAGCCCGGCGACCGCGAGCGCGCTGAGGATCGCCGCCACCGGGTCGCGTTGCGCGGCCTGGATGATCGCGTTCACCGTCGCGAGGCCGAGCACGCCGTACAGCGTGGCCCACATCGCCCCGCCGACGACGAGCGCGGGCAGGTACCTGATCAGCGGCATCCGGAGCACGCCCGCGGCGAGGTTGACCGCCGTCTGGAAGCCGACCGTGAGGAACGACAGTGCCACGACCGGTGCACCGAAGCGCTCGATCACGGTCTCGGCCCGCGCGAGCTGCGGCGCCATCCGGCCCCGGCGCTCCATCAGCCGCTTCACACCCGCCCGCGATCCACGGCCGAGCGCATAGGTGCCGCCCGCGCGCAGCAGGACGATCACGAAGAGCACGCCGATCGCGGCCGGAAGGGGCCAGCCCTCGAAGATCTCCACCTCACCCGCCTGTCGCCTCGTGGGTCACCGGCGAGTCTAATCGCGGCTAGTCCGCCAGCGCCGGGTCGGCCGTGAGCTCGACGGTCGCCCAGACGTCGAAGGGCAGCGGGGAGAGCGCCGCGATGATCGCCCGGCGCACCTCGTCCTCCTGGCCGATCGTGGCGGTCGCATCGGCCAGCAGGTACACGACGTCGACGTAGAGCTTCGCGCCGAGTTTCGTCGAGCGCACCTCCGCTCCGGGCAGGTCGAAGCGGGCGGTCACGCCGTCGACCGCGCGCTCGATGGCCAGGAGGGTGTGCCCGTCGGGCTGGCCTTCGAGCAGTTCGCTGAGCCCGCGGCGCAGCATCCGGACCGGAGCCGGCGCGATGAGCGCGCATGCGACGAGCACGAGCACCGGGTCGATGTAGTCGAGAGGCCAGTCGATGCCGGCGAGGGACAGCACGACGGCGAGCGCGGCCCCCGCGGCGATGACGAACCGGCGCACGGCGGCCGCGTTCCACTGCCTCGCCTCGGCGGCGATGAGGTCGCTGCCGGCGCCGGTGCGGCGCAACCAGAGCGCCAGGGCGACGGATGCCGCGGCCGCGACGAGCGCGTACAGCGCGACGGTCAGGGCGGCCACCCGCTCGCCGCCCTCCAGGATCACGATGACCGCATCGGTCGCGGCGAAGACGATCGTCGCGGCGACCGCGAGGCCCTGCAGGGCGACGATGATCGGCGTGAGGCCGTCGCGGCCGTACGGGTACCGTTCGGTCGGCCCGAGGTCGGCTGCGCGCGAGGCGCGCAAGGCGAGCCACGACATCCCGATGCCGATGACGCCGACGGCGGCGACGAGCACGAGCACGCGCGAACTCGCCCAGACGCCGAGCGCGATGGCCGCGACCGACATCACGATCGCCAGCCACATGGACGCCGTGAGCCCGCGCTCCTCGGCGAGCGCGATGTCGGCGGATCTCGCGGCCCGCGATGCGCCGCTGCGTCCGCCCGTCTCCGGTCCTGTCGTCATCGACCCGACCCTCTCCTCATCCGCTCGGTGCCGATCACGGTCGGAACGGCCACACCAGCGGAACGTACAGCACCGCGACCACCAGGAACAGCAGCAGGAGCGGGAGTCCCGACTTCCAGTAGTCGCCGAACCGGTATCCGCCCGGTTCGAGCACCATTGTGTTGGCCGGCGTCGCCACCGGCGTCAGGAACGACGCGGCGCCCGACACCGACAACGCCATCATGAACGGCAGCACCGACACGCCCAGGTCCCCGGCGACGACCACGGCGATCGGCGCGACGATGAGCACGGTCGCGGTGTTCGAGATGAGCTGGCCGAGCACCATCGTGAGCACGCAGATCGCGAGCAGCGCCGTGTACGGCGACGCGTCGCCCACGACGTCGAGCAGCGCCGTCGCGATGAGGTCGGCGGTCCCGGTCGTCACGAACGCGGTCGAGAGCGGGATCATCCCGCCGACGAGCAGCACGGTCGTCCAGGAGACGCTGCGGTACGCCTGCTTCGGCGTGAGCACGCGCGAGAGCACCAGGGCGGATGCCGCGAGCAGGCCCGCGATCGCCGGCGGCACGATGCCCGTCGCGAGCAGGAGCACCATCGCGACGAGCACGACGATCGCCCGCTTCGCGCCCGCGCCGAGCGGCACCGCGCGCCGCACGTCGGCGGGGCGATCAACGACGAGCACATCGGGACCGCCGGTGTTGCGCTCGAGCTGTTCCCACGGCCCCGAGACGAGGATCGTGTCGCCCGCCCGCAGCGTGTGCTCAGGACCGTGCAGCGGGTCCCCGCCGCGTTGCACGGCGAGCACCACGAGGTCGCCGCTCGGCGTCGTCATGCCCGGGAACAGGTGGAGTCCGATGAGCTCGGACCGGGGCGCGACGACGACCTCCGCCACCCCGCGGCTCACGCCGATGAGCTCGGTGCCGTCCGGGACGGCATACTGCTCGCGCAGCACGCGCGTGCGCGTCGCGAGGTCCTGCGGGAGCGTCGTCGGGACCCGGTCCGGCAGCAGGCGACGGCCGAAGAGAGCGACGATGAGCACGGTGCCCGCGACGAGGGGCACGCCGACGAGGCCGAACTCGAAGAACGCGAACGGCCGGGCCCCGGCATCCGCTGCCGCATCGCTGACGATGATGTTCACGGGCGTGCCGGTGAGGGCGAGCAGCGCGCCCGCGTGCGCCGCGAAGGCCAGCGGCATCAGCATCTGCGACGGCGGGATGCCGGCGCGGGTCGCGACGACGACCACCAGCGGGATCAGCGCGGCGACGGCCCCGTTGACGCTGATGAGCGCCGTGACCGCCGCGACGAGCAGGCAGACCACCACGAGCAGCGACGTGCGGCCCGTGCCGGCGCGACCGACGACCTGCTGTCCGGCCCATGCCGTGACGCCGGTCGAGTCGAGCGCCTCGCTCACCACGAACAGCGTGGCGATGAAGATGACCGTCGGGTCGCCGAACCCGGCGAGCGCCGGGCCCAGTTCGAGCACGCCGGTCGCCCACAGCGCCACGGACACCCCGATCGCGACGACGCCGAGCGGGATCCGGTTCGACAGGAACGCCACGACCGCGAGCGCCAGGATGACGAGCGTCGTCGCCACGGGGTCCATTCGCACAGGTTAGCCCGGCGGCATCCGTTCGCCACGCCCCCCGTTCGGTGCTCTATCGTTCGGCCGCGCGCCGGGTTACTGTCGGATCGATGCCCGGCTCCCCGCGCCGGGCCGGTTCCCGGGGGTCCACATGAGTTCCAGCCCGCAGTCGGCCGGTTCCACCCAGCAGGCGACGGATGCCACGCCGGCGGCGTCGTGGCTTCCGCTCATCGTCGTCGTGCTGACGCAGATCCAGGCGTCGTTCGCGGTCAACGCGCTGACGGTGTCGATGGCGCCGATCACCGAAGACCTCGACACGGCCGCGTCGTCGGTCGGCACCGCGATCACGGCGGGCACGTTCTCGATGGCGGCGTTCATCCTGCTCGGCGCGAAGGTCGGCGCGAGGTACGGCACGCGCCGGGTGTTCCAACTCGCGGTCGCGGTCCACGCGCTGGCCATGGCGGGCGTCGCCCTCGCACCGACGCCCGCGGTGCTCTTCATCGCGCAGGCCTCCTCGGGTGCGGTGATCGCGCTCATCGCCCCCGCGCTCACGGTGTTCATCGCCACGAACTACCACGGCGCGCAGCAGGCCCGCGCGATCGGGCTGCTCGCCGCGGCGATCCCGGCGGCGGGCGTGCTGGCGCTGCTCATCGCCGGGCAGTTCGCGACGACGATCGGCTGGCGGTGGTCGTTCTGGCTCATGGTGGCCTTGGGCGCGGTCAACCTGTTCCTGAGCTTCCGGCTCAAGCCCGTGCCGGCGCAGCCGGGCCTCACGATCGACTGGACGGGCGCGATGCTCGCGGCGGTCGCGATCATCCTCCTCAGCTTCGGCTTCTCGGGGCTCAACACGTGGGGCGTGTGGAACGCGACCGAGCAGGCGCCGTTCGAGGTGCTCGGGGTCTCGCCCGCACCGATCCTCATCGTGCTCGGCCTCGTCGTGGGCCAGGGCTTCTTCCTGTGGCTCCGGCGACGCGGCGCCGCGGGCGAACCGCGCATCTTCGACCTGAGAGTGCTCGCGACGGGCGCCGAGCGCGCGGTCACCGCCTGCATGGCGACGATGCTGTTCGTCGGCACGGCCGCGAACTTCCTGATCCCGCTCTACATGCAGGTCGTGCAGGGCCTCTCGGGCATCGAGACATCGTTCTCGATCATCCCGTACACGCTCTCGATCTTCCTCTCGTCGACGTTCATCGCCGTCCTCTACGGACGGTTCACGCCGCGCGTGCTCGGCGCGGGCGGGTTCGTCGTCGTGGCGGCGGCGCTGACGCTGCTGGCGTTCACGGTCCGCGGCGACTGGGGCCAGTGGTTCATCGTGGCCGGGCTGATCCTGCTCGGGCTCGGCCAGGGCTCGATCGTGGCGCTCGTGTTCAACACGCTGCTCTCGGCCGCGCCGAAGCAGCTCGCGGGCGACGTCGGCGCCTGGCGCGGGCTCGTGCACAACCTCTCGGGCTCGGTCGGCATCGCGGTCGCGACCGCGTTCGCCGTCGGCGTGCTCGCCACGACCCTCGCCACGTCCGCGGTCGAGAACCCGGAGATCGGCGACGAGCTCATCAGCGAGGTCAACTTCGACGACGCCGACTTCCTCACGAACGAGCAGCTCGAGCAGGTCCTCGGCGGCACCTCGGCGAGCGAGGCCGAAGTGGCCGCGGCGATCGAGATCAACGAGGACGCGCGACTGCGCGCGCTCCAGATCTCACTGCTCGGACTGGCCCTGCTCTCGCTGCTCGCGATCGTGCCGGCCATGCGCATGCCGAACTATCGTGAAGGCGAGCTTCCCGAGAAGCTCGAGCCCGACGACGACGACCCGATCGACGAGGTCGTCGATCCCGACCACCTGGAGGCGCAACCGTGACCCGCAGCCCGCACAAGCTCATTCCCGACGACTTCTCGCCCGTGCCGTCGCTCGCCGCGTTCGACGGGGTCGAGGTCGTCGCGGTCGACGAGTTCGGCGGCGGCACCGGCGGCGCCGAGCTCGACGCGATCGGCGTGCTCGTCCACGACGACGGGCCCCTGCCCGAGGGCGTCGGGCTCGACCGCGAGGCGCTCGGGCGGGCCGGCTTCGAATCGAAGCCCGGCCAGACCCTGCTGATCCCGCAGGCCGGGCGCACCCTGATCATCGTCGTCGGCGGCGGGCCGGCCGATGAGATGACGGATGCCGCGCTGCGCGATGCCGCCGCCGCGTTCGTCCGCGCCGTGCCCAAGGCCGCCGCGGTCGGCCTCCGCGTGCCGCCGCTCGGCTCGATCGACGTCGAATCGGCCGGCCGAGCCCTCGCCGAGGGCGCCACGCTTGCGCGGTACCGCTACGACGCGCTCAAGGGCGAGCCGCGCGAGGCGCGCCTGACCCGGGTGGAGCTGCGCATCGACGACGCCGACCGCGACGCGGCATCCGCCGGCATCGCCACCGGACTCGTCGCCGCGCGCGCCACGGCCGTCGCACGCGACCTCGCGAACACGCCCCCCAGCCACCTCACCGCGACCGACATGGCGAACGTCGCCGAGATGCTCGGCGGGCGGTTCGGCTTCCACGTCGACGTGTTCGACAGGCAGCAGCTCGTCGAGCTCGGCTGCGGCGGCCTGCTGGGCGTGAACGCCGGGAGCGCGGAGGAACCGCGCATGATCGTGCTGCGCTACGAGCCCGAGAGCGAGCCCACCGGGCACCTCGGCCTCGTCGGCAAGGGCATCATGTACGACTCGGGCGGCATCAGCTTGAAGCCGAGCGACCCCATGCACCTGCTCATGAAGATGGACATGGGCGGCGCGGCGGCCGTGCTCGGCGCGTTCACGGCGCTGCGCGCGCTCGGAGCGACCGCGAAGGTCACGGGCTGGCTGATGTGCACCGACAACATGCCGTCGGGCTCGGCCTACAAGCTCGGCGACGTGCTCACCGCGCGCGGCGGCAAGACCGTCGAGGTGAAGAACACCGACGCCGAGGGTCGCCTCGTCATGATGGACGGCCTCGTGCTGGCGACGGAAGAGGGCGTCGACGCGATCGTCGACATCGCCACGCTCACCGGCGCCGCGCTGCGCGCGCTGGGCTCTCGCACGTCGGTGCTGCTCGGCACGAGCCAGCCGCTCGTCGACCGCGTGCGCGACGCGTCGGTCATCGTCGACGAGCCGGCCTGGCAGTTCCCGCTCGAGCGGAAGTACCGCAAGCAGCTCGACTCCGACGTGGCCGACATCGCCAACCTCGGCGGGGCGGATGCCGGCGCTACGACCGCGGCCCTGTTCCTCGCCGAGTTCGTCGGCGACACCCCGTGGGCGCACCTCGACATCGCCGGCACCATGCAGTCCGACGGCGACGACGCGTGGCGCTCGAAGGGTGCGACGGGCTACGGCGCGCGCATCCTCGCCGAGGTGGCGCGGGGGTTCACGCCGATCGACTGAGCGGCGCGCGTCGAGCCGCGTCAGTAGAGGCCGAGTTCCGCGCCAGCGGCCTCGATGCGCCGCATCCGCTCTGACGCGTCGTCGCCGAGCCGCTCGAGGCAGCCGGCGATGACCGACTCGACGAGCGCGAGCACGGGCGTCATCGCGTCGAACGCCGAGGGGGAGCCGGTCTCGCTCGGGAGCACGACATCGGCGTCGGACGCGATCGGCGACAGCCACGAGTCGGTGAACAGGACCACCTGGGCGCGGTGCTCGCGTGCGACGGTCGCGACCTGCAGCGTGCGCTCCTCGTAGCGGCGGTAGTCGAACAGCACGACCACGTCGCCGCGGCCGAGCCCGGCGATCGCCTCGGCACGGCCGCCCGCGTCATCCGGCAGCATCGACACGCCCGCGCGCATGAGCTGGAGGTGCTGCGCGAGGAACCGCGCGAGCAGCCCGCTGAAGCGGCCGCCCGCGATGAGCACCTGCCCCTTCGCGGTCGTGAGCGCCTCGACGCAACGCTCGAACTCGTCGGGCGCGAGGTTGGCGAAGGTGCGTTCGAGCGTGGCGCGCATGATCGCACCGGCCTGCTCGAGGCGCGTGCCGTCGCCGCCGAGCGCGGTGCCCTGACCGCGGTCGTACAGCGCGAGCGGTGATGCGGAGCGCTCGTCGAGGTCGTCACGCAGCGCCTGCTGGAACTCGGGGAAGCCCCGATACCCCATGCGGTTCGCGAAGCGCAGCACGGTCGGGCCGCTGACGCCAGCCCGGGCGGCGAGCTTCGCGACGGTCTCGAAGCCGGCCGAGGGGTACGACGAAAGCAGCACGCGGGCGACCTTGCGCTCGGCGGGCGAACAGTCGGCCATGCCACGCCGGATCGCCTCCGCGACCGACGCCGGCCGTGCATCGGCGCCTGCGTCCACCGCCATCAGCGACCCCCTTCCGCCTCTCACCGTACTGCCCTCCCCCGGCTCGCGTCGGTCATTCCGGGGCCGGAGCCTCGGCGATCGCCGCGACCAGTCCGGCGAGCAGCGCGACCCGGTCGGGCACGCTCGCGAGGTCGAGCCACTCGTCGACGCCGTGGTCGCCGCCGCCCACGGGGCCGAGCCCGTCGAGCGTCGGCACCCCGAGCGCGGCGACGAAGTTCGCGTCGGACGCGCCACCGGTCGCGGCCACGTCGAACGCGAGCCCCAGCCGGTCGCCGACCTCCCGGGCGAGCGACGCGAGGTCGTCGGTCGCGGTGCGCTCGAGCGGCGGGCACACGTCGAGCCGCGTGACCTCGATGCGCGCACCGTCGACGAACGGATTCCGCGCGCGCTCGTCGATCGCGTCGAGCGTGCCGACCAGGTCGACGAGGGCCGTCGCGCGCACCTCGACGTGCAGCTCTGCCTGCTCGGGCACGATGTTCGCTCGCGATCCGGATGCCACCTTGCCGACGTTCACCGTGAGTCCGGGCGCGCCGCCCGAGAGCGCCTGCACGTCGAGCAGCAGCCGCGCCGCCTCGATGGCCGCGTTGATGCCGCGCTCCGGCTCGACGCCCGAGTGCGCCGCCCGCCCGCGGATGGAGACGAGCACGTCGGCGACGCCCTTGCGCGCGCCGACCAGGTCGCCGTTCTCACGAGCGCACTCGAGGCACAGCGCGGCATCCGCCCCGCCCACGACCTCGGCGAGGATCTCGCGACTCGCGGGCGAGCCGACCTCCTCGTCGGGCGTGAGCGCCAGCACCAGTTCGCCGTACCCGTCGTAGCCGAGCCGGTCGAGCACGCGTGCCGCGGCGAGTCCCGCCGCGATGCCCGCGATGTCGTCGCAGACGCCCGGGCCGGAGGCGATGCCCTCGTCGACGCGGAACGGCCGCTCCGCGGCCGTGCCCGCCGGGAACACCGTGTCCATGTGGGCGAACAGCACCACGCGGGCCGTGCCCGCGCCGCGACGTCGGGCGATCACGACCGGGCCGTAGCGCCGGCCGTCGCGCTCGGGCGTCGGCACGGTCTCGACGTCGAAGCCGTCGGCGGCGAGCGTCGCCGCGGCCCACTCGGCCACCCGGCCCACGCCGTCGGCATCGTGCGAACCCGAGTCGATGCCCACCAGGTGCGCGAGCTCCTCGCGGTAGCGGCCGTCTACGGCGTGCGCGGCACGACGCAGCGACTCGGCGGTCGGCACCGGGCGCACGACGGCGCCGGGCTCGGTGGTGGCGGATGCGGCGGCGTGGGGGTCGACGAACGTCCCCGCCACGTCAGAGCACCTTCGACAGGAACGAGCGCGTGCGCTCCTCCCGCGGGTCGCCGAGCACCTGCGCCGGGTCGCCGGCTTCGACGACCACGCCGCCATCCATGAACACGGCCACGTCGCCGACCTCGCGCGCGAAGCCGATCTCGTGGGTCACGACGATCATCGTCATGCCGCTCTCGGCGAGGCCGCGCATCACGTCGAGCACGTCGCCGACGAGCTCGGGGTCGAGCGCCGAGGTGGGCTCGTCGAAGAGCATCACCTCGGGCTCCATCGCGAGGGCGCGGGCGATCGCGACGCGCTGCTGCTGGCCGCCCGAGAGCTGCGCCGGGTAGGTGTCGGCCTTCTCCGCCAGTCCGACCTGGGCCAGCAGGTGGAGGCCGTGCTCCCTGGCATCCGCCTTCGAACGTCGCGCGACCTGCGTGGGCGCCTCGATCACGTTCTCGAGCGCGGTCATGTGCGGGAACAGGTTGAACCGCTGGAAGACCATGCCGACCTTGCGACGCTGGGCGGCGACCTCCTTCTCGCGGAGCTCGTACAGCTTGCCGTTCTTCTCGCGGTAGCCCACCGTCTCACCGGCGACGCGGATCATTCCCGCGTCGATCTGCTCGAGATGGTTGATGCAGCGCAGGAACGTCGACTTGCCCGAGCCCGACGGGCCGAGCAGGCACACGACCTGCCCGCGCTCGACGGACATCGTGATGCCCTTCAGCACCTCGAGGTTCCCGAAGCGCTTGTGCACCTCGACGGCCTCGACCATGGGGCGCTCGGAGACGGCCGCGAGCGGCGCGGCCTGGGGGATGGTGGCGGTCATGACGCCGACTCCTTCTTCGACGCGCGCGACGTGCGCGCCGGCAGGGTGATGCTCTGGGTGAACGTCGACACCCGCGAGCCGATCGTGGGCCGCGCGCCGTCGAAGCCGCGGCCGTAGCGCCGCTCGAGCCACATCTGCGGGATGGACAGGATGGACGTCAGCGCGAGGTACCAGATCGCCGCGACGATGAGCAGCGGGATGATCTTGTAGTTCTGCGTGTACGCCTCGCGGATGTTCGACATGAGGTCGTCGCCGGCCACGATCGCCACGAGCGACGTGCTCTTCAGCATCGTGATCGTCTCGTTGCCCATCGGCGGGATGATCACGCGCATCGCCTGCGGGAGCACGATGCGGCGCAGGGTCCTCGCGGGCGACATCCCGAGCGAGTGCGCCGCCTCGGTCTGGCCGTGGTCGACCGACTGGATGCCGGCGCGGACGATCTCGGCGGCGTAGGCCATCTCGTTGAGGCCGAGCGCGAGCAGCGCGGCGACGGTGGCGGGGATCAGGTCGCTCGTCGTGAACGACCAGAACTCGATCGAGGTGAACGGGACGCCGACCACGATCTTCGGGATGAACGCGCCGATGAAGCCCCAGAAGATGAGCTGCAGCAGCAGCGGCGTGCCGCGGAACACCCAGATGAAGAGCATCGCGGCGACCGACAGCACCGGGTTCGGCGAGAGCCGCATGACCGCGACGACGATGCCGCCGAAGACGCCCATGACCATCGACGCGGCCGTCAGCCAGATGGTGATGAGCACGCCGTTGAGCGTGAGCGGCTTGAAGAGGTACTCGCCCACCGTGGCCAGGTCGAGGTTGGGATTCTGCAGGATCGAGTACATCGACCCGATCCCGATGGCCAGGACGAGGACGGCGGCGATCCACCGTCCCGGGTGGCGGACGGGCACGGCCTCGATGGGCCCGGGGTGGGCGGCGCCCGAGGGACCCGAGGGCCCTGCGGGCGCCGCCGTGGCTGACGGCTGCGTTGCGGTCATGGGGATGGTGCTTTCCGTTCCGGTCGTGCCCGCGAGGGTCACTTGGCTTCTGCGGCGCCGTTGATCGTGGCCTCGTCGATGCCGATGCCGGTGACGCCGTACTGGTCGAGGATCGCCTCGTACGTGCCGTCGTCGATCAGCGACTGCAGTGCGGCCTGGATCGCCGTCGCGAACTCCTCGTTCTCCTTCAGCACGCCGATGCCGTTGAGCGTGGCGTCGTAGCCGTTGGGGGCTTCGGGGTCCTCGACGACCTCGAAGGTCTCACCGTCGTTCGTCGTCTTCGCGACGTAGCCGGCGCTCGGCTTGGTGAGCAGCGACGCGACGGCCTTGCCGCTCGTGATCGCGAGCTGGGCGTCGGCGTCGGACGGGAACTCGGACAGCTTGATCGGGTCGAGGCCCTCGGCCTCGCACTCGCCCTGCCAGACGTCGTTCACGAGGTCGACCTGGCTCGTCGCGGCCTGGACGGCGACCGACGTGCCGCAGAGGTCGAGGTAGCTCTCGATGCCCTCGGGGTTGCCGACCGTCGTGAGGATGCCGGTGCCCGATGCCGAGTAGTCGACGAACGTGAGCACCTCCATGCGCTCGACGCTGGAGGTCATCGCGGTGATCGTGACGTCGAAGTTGCCGGCCTGCAGCGCGGGGATGATGCCGTCGAACGCCTGCTGCTCGAACTCGAAGTCGATGCCGAGCTTCGCGCCGATCGCGTGGCCGAGGTCGACGTCGACGCCCGTGAGCTCGTCCGAGCCCTCCTCCTCGAACATCTCGAACGGCGCGTAGGGCGCATCGGTGGCCACCTTGACCGAGCCGGCATCGGCGATGTCGGCGGGCAGCAGCTCGGCGGCGGCCTCGTCGACGCTGATCTCGATGCCGGCGACCTCGACGGCGGCGTCGGATGCGGCATCGCCGGAGTCGGCATCGGAGGCGGTGGCGCATCCGGCGAGGACGAGGAGCGAGCCGGCGGCGAGCGCGGAGGCGGCCATCGCGCGGCGGGCGGGGGAACGCGGGGGGAGTGCAGTCATGTCGAGCCCTTCGTGCGGGTCGCTCGTCCGTGAGCGACGTCTGCGCACGAGTATGTAACAGATGTTTCAGGATTACCAGTGCTTCATCAACTTGTAACAATCGACACAAGCTGAGCAAAGCGCAGGTCCGAGTCTACGTGGGAGGACGCACGCACCGTGACGGCGGTCAGCGGCTCGACTGCGCGGGCCCCACGAGACGCTCCACCCAGCCCAGCAGCGGTTCAAGCGAGCCCCACGCCGCCTCGACCTCGGCGGCGGTCGCCTCGCGCGGCAACGGCCGAAGCGCGGCGTAGTGGAGCATCCGCAGCAGGCCGAGCCGCGGATGGTCGCGATCGACACCGCGCGGGGCGGTCTTGAGGAAGGGCCCCGCGAGCTCGAATCCGTCGCGCTCGAGCTCGTCGATGATCGCGGCCAGCTCGGCGGCGGGCGGGCCGTCGTCGGCGATGACCTCGCGGGCCCGAGCCAGTTGATCGCGGGACGGTTCGTAGAGGCCGCCGCCGGCGACCAGCCCATCGACCGAGACGGAGACGTAGACGCCGCCGACGCGTCCGGCGGTCATGGCCCCGTTCAGCTTGTACGGCGCCTTGTCGGCAGTGAACCGGACGTCGCGATTGGGACGGAACACCTTGGCGGCTCCGTATCGCGGCTCCGCTCGCTCCGCCAGCCGCTCGAGCGGCACGCGTACGAACTCCTCGTACTCGCCGCGATGCGCGGCGAACCACTCGCGGTCGTTGTGCTCGGCGAGTTCGGCGTAGAACCCGAACGCCCGAGGTGCGAACAGCGGACCCGACGGCGGATCGCGAAGCTCGCCCGGCATGACCGACCTCAGGCGAGCGCGCCGGAGCCGCCGGCCGCGGCATCCGCTCGACCGTCGCCGTCGGAGAGCGCGGACTCGATCGCAGCGACGATCGCCGCATCGTCGGGCTCGACCGGCGGACGGAAGCGCCGCACCTCGCCCGAAGGCAGCACGAGGAACTTCTCGAAGTTCCAGACGACGGGGCCGGCGAGGCCTGCCGAGTCGCGCGAGTGCTTCAGCTCGATGAACAACGGATGCGCCCGGCGGCCGTTGACGCGCACCCGGTCGAAGATCGGGAACGTCACGCCCCAGGTTGCGGCGCAGTACTCGGTGATCGCCTCGTTCGACGACAGCTCCTGGAAGAACTGGTTGCTCGGGAACCCGAGCACGGTGAAGCCCTGATCGCCGTAGGTGCGCTGCAGTTCCTCGAGTTTGGCGTACTGCGGCGACAGCCCGCACCGCGAGGCGACGTTCACGACGAGACGCACCTGACCACCCCAATCGCCGAGGGTGCGCGTTTCACCGGTCATGGTCTGGAACGGGATCGTCTCGAGCGAGGTCATGCCGCTGTACTCCTTCGTCGGCCGTCGTCGGCGTCGGCAACGGATGCCACCGTACCCGGGCGTGCTGGGAGGCCGCTTCGGATCGACTGCGACTCAGTGCAACGCCCGCGCCCGGTACACCGCCTCGGTCCGGCTCGCGGCGCCGAGCTTGCGGAGGATCGCCGAGACGTGCACGCTCGCGGTCTTGCCGCTGATGTAGAGCCGCTCGCCGATCTGCCGGTTGCTGAGGCCCTCGGCGATGAGCTCGAGCACCTGCCGCTCGCGCGCGGTGAGTTCGGCCACCGCGTCGGTCGGGTCGTCGGCGCCCGCGACCCCGGCCGCGCCGCGCGACGTGTCGCCCCGCGTCGCACCGTCGAGCGCGAGACCCGCCTGCATCGCCACTCGTGCGGCGCGCGACTGCACGGCGGTGACGCCGCCCGCGACCGCGGCGTCGAACGACTCCTGCAGCGCGTCGCGGGCGCCCTGACGGTCGCCGTCGTCGAGCAGGGCCTCGCCGAGCCGCAGCAGCGCGTACGGGCGGAGGAAGCCGGGCGCCGTGTCGGCGGAGGCTGCCTCGACGGCGGCCCGCCACGCGTCATCCGTCGACCGCAGTTCGGCTTCGACGAACGCCGACCAGAGCGGATGCGTCGGCCAGAACTCGAGCCGGCGCATCACCTCGCGCACGTCGGGCTCGGCCGCGAGGATCTCGGCCGCCTCGGCCTCGGAGACCCTGGCTGGATCGGCGCGGACCGCGGCGATCACCCGGGCGAGCGCCCACAGCAGCGGCTCGGCGTAGCCGGCGAGCGGCAGCTCGCGCTCGTGCAGCACGGCGCGCCCGTCGCGCCACGCCTGCGAGAGGTCGCCGACGGCGAGCCCGACCTCGACCGCGACGCGGCCCACCCCGAGACGCGTCTGCATCTCGACCTCCATGATCGGGGCCATCGTCGCCCGGTAGGCGCGGAGCAGTTCGGCGGCGCGCTCGGGCTCGCCCCGCCACACGAGGGCCCAGATCTTCGCCCGCTGCAGGTAGACCCGGAACGGCGCCGAGGGGTCGAGCGCGAGCGCGCGGTCGATGAGCGCCCCGGCGCGGTCCCACTCCCCGAGCGCGAACAGGGGGTCGACGGCGTTCGACGCGAGGATGACGCCCGAGCTGCGTTCCACGCCCTGTCGGCGCGCTCGTGCGAGGCCCTCCTCCGCGAGGCGGACGGCCTCGCGGTGGGCGCCGATGAGGTGGTGCATGTCGGACGCGTTGACCCAGTACCGCAGGAGCGCGGCGCCGTCGCCTTCGGCGAGCTCGCGTGCGCGCTCGAGGTCGGCGAGCCCGCGCTCGACCTCGCCGCGCGCGGCCCGGCTGACGGCGGCGATGTTCATCGCGACCGACGCGTAGCGCGGGTAGCCGATCGCCTGCGCGAGCTCGAACGCCTCGTCGGCGATGCGCACGGCGTCGTCGACGCGGGCCTCGATCATGAGCCGGCCCGCGAGGCCCGTGAGAACGGTCACGCGCAGTTCGTGGGCGCCCTCGGCCGGTATCGCCGCGAGTGCCTCCTCGAGCACGGGGATCGACCCGCCCCGCCCCACGGTCGCGAGGTACAGCGCCTTGTCGCGGAGCAGTCGCGGGTACTGCGGGTCGTCGCGCGGACACTCGGCGAGCGCGGCCTTCACGAGCGCGAGGCCCCGCTCCCCCTCGCCCGCGTGCCGGAGGTGCGACGCGGTGCGGCCCATCAGCTCGAGCCTCGTCATGCCCGTGACGCGCTCCGGATCGGGCACCAGGCTCCACAGCTCGAGCGCGCGTTCGCCGAGCTGCGCCGCCGAGGCGTAGGCGACCGCCGAGCGCGCCTCGCGCATGGCCTGGATCGTCGCCGGGAACGCGCGAACCGGATCGCGAGCGCCGAGCCAGTGGTACGAGATCTCGGCCGCGAGCCGGCGACCGCCCGCCGCAGCCTTGGCCTCGTAGGCCTCGGCGTAGCGGCCGTGGTACCTGGCACGCTCGCCGGGCAGGAGGTCGGCGAGGATCGCCTCGCGCACGAGGGCGTGCCGGAACGCGTAGTCGTCGCCGTCGATCATGAGCACGCCCGACAGCACGCTCTCGCGCGCTGCAGACTCGAGCGCATCGTCGCTGCCGCGGAACACCGCCGAGAGCAGGTCGTGCGAGACGCGGACCCCGCCGGTCGAGAGCAGGCGCAGGAGTTCCTGCGCCTCGTCGGAGAGTCGTTCGTACCGGGCGAGGAGCAGGTCGCGGAGGGTGTCGGGGACGAGCCCCTCGTCGGTGCACCCGTCGATGCCCACGAGCTCCTCGACGAAGAACGGCACGCCGTCGCTGCGTCGGATCACCGTCTCGAGCGCCGGTTCGCCGGGGCCCCCGTCGCCGGTGAGCGAGGCGACCATCGCGCGCACGTCGGCCTCGCCGAGCCGGGCGAGCTCGCGGCGCTCCACCCACCGGTCGCGCTCGGCCTCGGAGAGGAAGCCGCGCAGGGGGTGGCCGCGCGTGACGTCGTCGGTGCGGTAGGTGAGGATGACGAGCAGGCGGCTGGAGCCGAGCGATCGGAGGAGGAACCGCAGCATCGCGAGGCTCGCGGCGTCGACCCAGTGCAGGTCTTCGATGACCAGCGCGATGGGCTGGTCGCGCGAGAGGGTCTCGAGCAGCACCGCCACGGCCTCGTGCAGCTGGCCGCTGCCCGCGCCGCCGGGCGTGATGACGATCTCGCCGGTCGTCGATGCCTCGGATGCCGCGAGCTCGGGCAGCAGCGCCACGAGCGCAGCACGCCCGGGACCGACCGCGTCGAGCGCGCGCTCGGCGCCGACTTGGGCGACGAGCTGGCGGAGGGCGCCCTTCACGGGCGCGTACGGGGCGGCGACGTCGCCGAGGTCGACGCACTGGCCGCGGACCAGTCGCACGTCTGCGCCGAGCCCCGCGGTGAACTCGGCCACCAGCCGGCTCTTGCCGATGCCGGCTTCGCCGCCGATCACGGCGGTCGCCGGCGTGCCGGCGCGCACGGTCTCGAGGAGGCTGCGGAGCCAGTCGAGTTCGGCGTCGCGGCCGATCATGGCGGGGCTCGACGGGGAGCTGGTCACGGTCCCATGTTCCCACCGACCGACGACATCGGCGCCGGGTCCCGGGACCCGGCGCCGATGCGCTTCGGTGGTGTCGTTCGAGGCGTCCGCGGAGTCCGCGGCGACCGCGTCTCCTGCGTCGGTCACCGTGCGAGCAGCGGCTCGTGGCGACGGACGCGGTGGCGGCGCGGGGTGCGCCGCGCGGTGCGCTCCGCACCCTCGGCGCGTTCGGCCGCGGCGCGCTCGATCGCGATGCGCTCCTCGGCGCGACGCACGTTCACGTCGTGCACCTGCATTGCGACGAAGCCTGCGGCGTAGTCCATGGTGTCCTCCTGGTCTTGGCGATGATCCGAGCGTGCTCCCTGAGGCAGCGGCGGTTCATCGGGAGATGTGCGTATTTCGGGGGGCCCGGGCGGTGAGGGGGCCTCAGACAGGCCTCAGATGCGCCCCGGTCGGGCCTCGGAGAAGGGGCGGATGCGGATGTTCGGGTCGATCCGGCCTCAGTGGGCGAGGGTGGGCGTGCGGCGGTATCCGTCGTTGCGGAACTCGACCATCGCGGCGGTCACTGCCCACGCCGAGATGAGGGCGAGCACCAGCATCGTGGCGAACATCACGCACCTCCTTTCCGTTTCTCTACGACCTGTACAGGTTCGGGCTTCAGCGGCTCAGCGTCGCCAGAGCGATCACCGAATCCGGGACGGGCGTTCCAGCAGGGGTGAGCCCTGAGGGGATCGGCGCGCCCCAGCGACGCTCGAGCGGAAGCACGCCCGCCCAGGTCGAGTGGTCCTCGCCGTCGTCGGGCTCCTCCGACGGGCCGCCGGAGCGCTGCTTCATCACGACGTCGTCGAGGGCGAGGCGGAGGACGCGCGTCGCCGCGACCTCCTTGCGGGGCGTGCCGCGCACCTCGGCCGGGCGACCGGGCATGAGTCGCTCCGAGAGCGCGAGCAGCGCGGCATCCGTCTCGTCGGCCGGAACCGGCTCGAGCACGCCCTGCACGGTCGCGCTGCGGTAGTTCATCGAGCTGTCGAAGAGGCTGCGCGCGTAGACGAGGCCGTCGAGCGCGGTGACCGAGAAGGCCACGGGCGTGCGAACGGATGCCGCGCGCAGGGCGAATCCGCCGCCGGTCGAGCCGTGCAGCAGCAGGTGCCCGCCCACTCGGGCGTAGCCCATCGGCACGATCACCGGCACGCCGTCGACCGCGACCGCGAGGTGCCCGACGAGCTCGGTGTCGAGCAGGTCGTACAGGGCGAACCGGTCGGTGGTCTGCCGGTCGGGCAGGCGACGGATGCGGCGGGCGGGGGGCGTGATCGTGGTCATGCTGTTCAGTGTGCTCAGCTCGCTGGTATGGTGTGCAGACCAGTTCTCGCGCATTCGGTCAGTCCAGTGCGCCGCGTCATGGGAGGCCGCCGTGGACGGACCGCTCCTCGTCATCGACCGCGACGACGCGCGCCCGCTCGGCGCGCAGCTCGTGGACGGACTCCGCCGCGGCATCCTCGACGGACGGCTGCGCTCCGGCGACCCGGTGCCGTCGACGCGGTCGCTCGCGACTGAGCTCGGCGTTGCCCGCAGCTCGGTCGTCGCCGCGTACGACCAGCTCGCCGGCGAGGGGTACCTCGAGGTGCGGCAGGGCGCGCCCACGCGCGTGGCCCCGCTCGTCCAGGTCGAGGAGCGCGCGCCCGTACGGGTCGAGCAGCGCGCGCAGCGCGCGTCTCGAGATCCCCACGAACCGCCAGGGTCTCGAGACGCCGCTGTGCGGCTCCTCGACCCGCACGAGGCGGCGCCGCTCGAGCTGCGACCCGGGTTGCCGTCGACGGCGCGGCTCGACGAACGCGCGTGGCGCGCTGCCTGGCGGCACGCGTCGCGCCTCGCCGTGCCGGGCGACATCCCGCCCGACTTCGGATCGACGCGCCTGCGCGCCGAGATCGGCGACCACCTGCGGCACGCGCGCGGCCTGGCGTGCTCGCCCGACGACGTCGTGGTCACAGCGGGCACGAGCGACGCGGTCGCGCTGCTCGCGTCGGCGCTCCGGATCATGGTCGACGGGATGCCGCGGGTCGCGGTCGAGCATCCCGGATACCCGTCCGCACGACGAGTGATCGAGCGACGCGGCGCGCTCGAGACGGTCCCCGTGCCGGTGGACGCCGACGGCATCGACGTCGCGGCGCTCCGCGCCATCCACCCCGCCCCCCACGCCGTGATGGTCACGCCGCACCACCAGTACCCGCTCGGCGGGCGCCTTCCGGTGGCGGCGCGGCTCGAGCTGCTCGAGTGGGCCGCGGCATCCGGTGCCGTCGTCATCGAGGACGACTACGACAGCGAGTTCCGCCACGTCGGCGCGCCGCTGCCCGCGCTCGCCTCGCTCGACCGCGCAGGGCGGGCCGTCCTCGTCGGAAGCTTCTCGAAGGTGCTCACGCCGTGGCTGCGGCTCGGCTACCTCGTGCTGCCGGCGGATCCGGCGCTGCGCGGCGCCGTGGCGGCCGTGCGCGACGACGAGACCTGCCCGGTGCCGGGAATCGCACAGGAGGCGATGGCCGAGCTGCTCGCCTCGGGCGCGGTGCGGCGGCACATCGCCGCCGCTCGTCGTGACTACGCACACCGGCGCGCGCTCGTGATCGACGCGCTCTCGGGCATCGACGGGGCGCCGCTCACCGGGCTCGACGGCGGACTCCACGCGGTCGTGCGGCTGCCGTCGCACGAGGTCGCCGCGCGTGTGGTCGCACGGCTCGCCACGGACGGCGTCGCGATCTCGTCGCTCGCCGAGTACTCGGCGATCCCCGGCGAAGGCCCGTCCGGGCTCATCCTCGGCTACGGGTCGCCGAGTGACACCGAGCTCGCCGACGCCCTCGCGCGCGTGCGCGCCGCCGTCGAGCGCGAGCTCGCGTCGAGTGTCGAGGTTCCCGCCGAGTGATACCGCGGGAACGGCATCACTCGGCGCGACCTGTAACACTCGACCCATCTGCATCGGCCGACTGGCAGAGGGCGGGCATCGAGTAGGGCCGGGCCGCGGCATCCGTTCGACCGAAGATCGCTGCGAGCGGATGCCGGGAGCCGGACGGGCGGCGTAGCGTGGGACCCGTGCTGACTCCCCCGGTGACCGAGAAGCGACCGACCGAACGCACCCACCACGGCGACGTGGTGATCGACCACTACGAGTGGTTGCGCGACAAGGACGACCCGGCGGTGATCGCCCACCTCGAGGAGGAGAACGCCTACACCCGCGCGAAGACCAAGCACCTCGCGGTGCTGCAGGAGCAGGTGTTCGAGGAGATCAAGCGCCGCACCAAGGAGACGGACCTCAGCGTGCCGACGCGCGAGGGCGAGTGGTGGTACTACTCGCGGACGGTCGAGGGCCTGCAGTACGGCATCCACTGCCGAGTCGCCGTGCGCGGCGCCGACGACTGGGAGCCGCCCGCGATCCCCGACGACGGGTCGCCGCTGCCCGGCGAGCAGGTGCTGCTCGACGACAACGTCGAGGCCAGGGGTCATGAGTTCTTCTCGCTCGGCAGCTTCGACCTCACCGCCGACGGATCGACCATGCTCTACGCCGCGGACGTCGAGGGCGACGAGCGGTACACGATCAAGCTGCGCGACGTGAGCGGCGCCGGGCGCGTGTTCGACGACGAGATCCCCGGCACGGCCGCGGGCGCCGTCTTCGAGCCGTCGGGCCGGTACCTTTTCTATGCGACCGTCGACGACGCCTGGCGGCCCGACACGATCTGGCGGCACGAGGTCGGCACGCCCGCGGCATCCGACGTGAAGGTCTTCCACGAACCCGACGAGCGGTTCTGGCTCGGCGTCGGCCTCACCCGCAGCCGCAGGTACCTCGTGCTCGAGGCCGGATCCCACGTCACGAGCGAGTCGTGGCTGCTCGACGCCGCCGATCCGACGGGCGAGTTCCGCGTGGTGTGGCCGCGACGCGACGGGGTCGAGTACGACGTCGACCACGTGATCGCCGGCGGGCGCGACCGGCTGCTCATCGTGCACAACGAGGGCGAGGCGGTGAACTTCGAGCTCGTGAGCGTGTCGGCCGACGACCCGCAGGGGCCGCGGCGGATGCTGCTGCCCCACGACGCGCGCATGCGCATCGAGGCGGCGCACGCGTTCCGCGACTTCGTCGCGCTCGAGTACCGTCGCGACGGGCTGCCCCGCGTCGCCATCGCGAAGGTGCCGGCGAACGGGCTGCCCGCCGACGCGACCCCCGACGACACGCTGCACGAGCTCCCCTTCGACGAGGAGCTCTTCTCCGTCGGCGTCAGCGGCAACCCCGCGTGGGAGCAGCCGTCGCTGCGCATCGGCTACGGCTCGTTCGTGACGCCGTCGATGGTGATCGACGTCGACGTGGCATCCGGCACCCGTACCGTGCGCAAGCAGCAGCCGGTGCTCGGCGACTACCACCCCGAGCGGTACGCCCAGAAGCGCGAATGGGCGACGGCGCCGGATGGCACGAAGGTGCCGATCTCGCTCGTGTACCGGCACGACCTCGTGACCCTGGGCGAGCCCGCGCCGACGCTCCTCTACGGGTACGGCTCGTACGAGCACGCGATCGACCCCGGATTCGGCATCCCCCGGCTGTCGCTGCTCGACCGGGGCATGGTGTTCGCGGTCGCGCACGTGCGCGGCGGCGGCGAGATGGGCCGACTCTGGTATGAGCACGGCAAGAAGCTGCACAAGAAGCACACGTTCAGCGACTTCATCGCGGCGGCCGAGCACCTCGTCGACATCGACATCACCACACCCGACCACCTCGTCGCGCAGGGCGGCTCGGCCGGCGGCCTGCTCATGGGCGCGGTCGCGAACCTGGCTCCGCGCCTGTTCGCCGGGATCGTCGCGGAGGTGCCGTTCGTCGACCCGCTCACGTCGATCCTCGACCCGTCGCTGCCGCTCACCGTCATCGAGTGGGACGAGTGGGGCAACCCGCTCGACGACCCCGAGGTGTACGCGTACATGCGGTCGTACGCGCCCTACGAGAACGTGCACCCGGTCACGTACCCGCGGATCCTCGCCATCACCTCGCTGAACGACACGCGTGTGCTCTACGTCGAGCCGGCGAAATGGGTGGCGCGCCTGCGCGAGGTCGGCGCCGACCCGCTGCTGAAGATCGAGATGGCGGCCGGGCACGGCGGCGTCTCGGGGCGGTACGCGGCGTGGCGCGAGCGCTCGTTCGCGAGCGCGTGGATCATCGACGCGGCGGGCGCGCACCCGAGCGGCGAGTGACCGACGCCACCGCCATCCGCCTCCCGCCCATTACAGGAGACCCGGCGCGGGAGGAGGGGGGCTGGCGGGAAGTGCACGATACGTGCCCTGATCGGGGCTCGCCGGATGTCGGCGGACGGGAGCAGACTGTGCGGCATGTCGTTCATCGCAGAACTGAGTGAACGGATGCCGCAGCGCGTGCACGCGCCCGGCACCCCCGAGTACGAGGCCGGCGCCACCGTGTTCATCGGACAGGGCACGCCCGACGCGGTCGTACGCCCCACCTCGGCCGCCGAGGTGGGGGAGGCGGTCCGCGCCGCCGTCACCGCCGGCGTTCCCCTCTCCGTCCGGAGCGGCGGGCACGGATCCGATCCCGTGTCGGGCGGGGTCGTCATCGACCTCGGCGAACTCGCGCACGTCGAGGTCGGCGAGGGTGGACTCGTGCACGTCGGAGGCGGCGCGCACTGGGGAGGCGTGGCCGATGCGCTCGCGCCGCACGCGCTCGGGATCACGTCCGGTGACACGCGCGACGTCGGCGTCGGCGGTCTCGCGCTCGGCGGCGGCGCCGGCTGGCTCGTCCGCCTCCACGGGCTCACGATCGACATCCTCACCGAAGTCGAGCTCGTCACCGCCGACGGCTCAGTGCTCACGGTCGACGCCGACTCCCATCCCGAGCTGTTCTGGGCGCTCCGGGGCGGCGGCGGCAACTTCGGCGTGGCGACGCGGTTCACCTTCCGGGCCGCGCCCGTCGACGGGCTGGTCGGCGGCCACGTGCTGTTCGACCAATCCGACCTGCCGTCCGTGCTGCGCGCCTGGCGCGACGTGATGGTCGACGCGCCCGACGAACTCAACTCGACGCTCGCGGTGATGCCGCCGTTGATGCCCGAGATGCCTGCCGGACCCATGCTGCAGGTTGCGCTGCTCGGCTCGGAGGCAGAGCTCCGGCGTCTGCTCGAGCCACTCCTGTCGCTGCCGTCCGTCACCGCGGTCGCGCTCGCCCCCGTCGACTACCCCGACCTGCTCGAGGAGGCGCCGCCCGGTATGCCCCCGTTCGTGATGGTCGCCGACGGCGGCTTCGTACCCGAGCTCACCGACGAGGCCCTCGACGCCTTCGCCCGCACGGTCGAGGGTGAGCTGCCAACCATGCTCATCATGCGCGCGCTCGGCGGGGCGTTCTCGCGGGTGCCATCCGATGCGACCCCGATCGCGTACCGCGACAGCGTCGCCTTGGCGGTGGCCACCACATTGCTGCCCGCCGACGCCGACGCCGCGCAGGTCGCCGCGGCGAAGGTCCCGCTCGAATCGACGGTGGAATTCACCCGCGGGGTGTACTCGAACTTCTCGCACGAGCACGACGACCAGGTCCTCGCGCGGGTGTTCCCGCCGGAGACCCTTGAGCGCCTGCGGCGGGTGAAGGCCCAGTACGATCCCGGTGACGTGTTCCGCGCGACGCATCACATCGCGCCGTAGTCACCTGCGGAAACGTCAGGCGAGGGCCCGGCGCGCAACCCGCTTCCGAGCACCCTCGTGCGGGAGCGGCGGGCGGCGGGCGCGGAGCGCCTTGTCCGCGGCATCCACTGCGATGAGGATCGGCATCGACGCGAGCGCGACCGCCCACCCCGCGAGGGGCGGATTCGCGTGCCCCAGGATGTCGGCGACGGCCGGCCACCACAGCACGAGGAGCGAGAACGCCAGTTCGACGACCACCGCGATGACGAGCAGTCGGTTCGTGGTCCAACCGAGCGCGCCCGGCCACCTGGTCGAGGAGCGGCACGCGAAGGCGTTCGCGGTCTGCGCGAACACGACGGTCATGAAGGCCGCACCCGAGGCCGCCATGAGGTCCGACCCAGTCGGGAACGGTTCGCCGGGTCGCCAGCCGAGCGCGACGAGCGAGATGACGAATGCCGTGAGCGTGAGCAGCGCCTCGAGCGGACCGAGCACCCCGAACGCACGGCGCAGCACGGTGCCGTTCATCAGGCGCCCTCGCACGGGCGGGCCCTGCAGCAGGTGCTTCGCGGGCGGCTCGGCACCGAGCGCGACGGCCGAGAGCGTGTCGGTGCCGAGGTCGAGGGCGATGATCTGCAGCACGCCGATCGCGAGCGGGAACTGCCCGCCCGACAGCGCCCAGACGAGGAACGGGCTGAGCTCGGCGACGTTGTCGGTCAGGTGGTAGGTGAGGAAGCGGCGGATGTTGACGTAGGTCGCGCGACCCTGCTCGACCCCGGCGACGATGCCCTCGAACGAGTCGTCGAGCAGCACCAGGTCTGCCGCCTCGCGCGCGACATCCGTGCCCGACCGGCCCATGGCCACGCCGATGTCGGCCTCGTGCAGCGCCGGGGCGTCGTTGACGCCGTCTCCGGTCATGGCGACCACGTGCCCGCGCGAGCGCAGGGCACGCGCTATGCGCAGCTTGTCCTCGGGCGAGACGCGCGCGACGACGACCCCGTCATGGTCGAGCACGGCCGCGAGGTGGCGGTCGTCGGGCGGCAGGTCGGCGCCGACGAGCACGGGCGCGTGCTCGGTGCGCAGCCCCACCTCGTCGGCGATCGCGCGTGCGGTCGCCGGGTGGTCCCCCGTGATCATCGCCACGTGGATGCCCGCGCCGCGGCAGGCGCGCAGGGCGTCGGCGATGCCCTCGCGCGGCGGATCCTCGAGCGCGAGCAGTCCGAGCAGGGTGAGGCCGTCGTCGCACTCGGGGAGCGCCCGCGGCGTCCGGCCCACGCGTGGCGCCGCGGCGACCGCGAGCACCCGCAACCCGCGCGCGGTGAGCGCGTCGACCTCTGCGTGCGCCGCGGGGTCGTCGCCGCAGCGCGCGAGCACCGCGTCCGGCGCGCCCTTGACGATCACCTCGTCGGCGAGCACGACCGCCATGCGCCGCAGCCGCGGGTCGAACGGGAAGCGCAACTCGGGATGGTTCGTCCGCCGGTCGGTGTCGGTGTCGACCCCCAGCCGCCGGGCGAGCGCGTCGATCGCCGCCTCCATCGGATCGCCGTGGGCCCGCCAGGCGCCGCCGACGTGCTCGGCGTAGCCCGTCGAGCAGCGCATCGCGGCGAGCGCGAGCGCGCGCACCGCCGGGTCCGGGTCGACGGATGCCGCGGGGTCGACGGATGCCATGCGGCCGACGGGTGCCGCGTCGTCCGCGGGTGCCGCTTCGCCGACGGACGCCGCGTCGCCGACCGGTGCCGCGGCCCCTGACTCCCCCGCCGACGGCCGCCGGAACACGGCATCCGGCCCGTACCCCTCGCCCTCGATCGCGAGGGACGCGCCGGCCGGCACCCACGCCTCGACCACGTTCATCTCGTTGCGCGTGAGCGTGCCCGTCTTGTCGGTGCAGATGAACGTGGTCGAGCCGAGCGTCTCGACGGCCTCGAGGTTGCGCACGAGGATGCGCCGGCGCGCCATCCGCTCGGACCCGAGCGCGAGCGACAGGGTGACGGTCGGCAGCAGGCCCTCGGGCACGAGCGCGACCGTCACGCCGATCGCGAAGACGAACGCATCCTCGATGGGGTTCCCCACGAGCACCGACACGAGCATGAACGCGATCCCGGTGCCGACGGCGATCGTCGCCGTGAGCCGCACCACGCCGCGCAGTCCGCGGGTGAGCGGCGTGTCAGGGGTCGCGCCGGTCGACAGGCGTGCGATCCCGGCCAGTCGGGTGCGCCCGCCCGTGGCGGTGACGCGCGCGCTCGCGTCGCCCTCGACGACGAACGTGCCGGCGAACAGCGGGTCGCCCTCGGCGACGGATGCCGCGACGCTCTCCCCGGTGAGCATCGACGTGTCGACGAGCAGCCGGTTCGCGGCGATCGCGGTCGCGTCGGCCGGCACCCGGTCGCCGCTCTCGAGCAGCAGGATGTCGCCGACCACCACGTCGGCGGCCTCCACGACGCGTCGGCGTCCGTCGCGCCGCACCGTGACCCGGGTGGGGAGCATCTCGCTCAGCCGGTCGGCCGCCCGGTCGGCGCGCGCCTGCTGGATCACCGCGAACACCGCGTTGAGGACGATCACGCCCACGATCGCGACGCTGAGCGCGGGCAGGTCGGCGAAGATCGCGAGCACGGCCGCCGCCCAGAGCAGCAGCGCGAAGAAGTGCGTCAGCTCGCCGAGCAGGCGGCGCAGCACCGACGGGCGCTTCGCCCTCGGCAGCGTGTTGCCGCCCTCGTGCGCGAGCCGCTCCGCCGCCTCGGCGGAGGTGAGCCCGGCCGTGTCGAGCACCGCCATGCTTCCCTCCCGACCCGGCCAGCGTAGGGATGCGCGGGCGCGCCCGAGCGGGCCATCGGTCCCGCGGCCGCGTGAGGGGGGACGCACGCTTCGCGCGGTCGCTCAGGCGACGGGCGGATCCTCGTGGAGGTCGACGTCGGCGGGCACGAACGCCCAGCCCGTGAAGCGCACCTCGAGACCTGCTCGCGTCGGCGCGCACACCATCGGTCCTGCTGTGGCCGCGTTCGCGTCGAACGGCGCGACCCGGATGGTGCGCCACTCCCCGTCGCCCGCCCGGGCACGCAGGGTGATCGCGTCGGCCTCGACGCCCGACCGGCTGGCGCGGATCGTGACGACCTGCCCGGCCCACTCCGGCACGGGCGACAGCGACCAGTCCGACATCCGGTTCGTGACAACGGCGCCGACGTGCGGAATCCCGTCGCTCGACTCGATGCCCGCCTTGACCCAGTTCTCGGCGTCGAGCTGCAGCATGAGCCCGGCCTGGTCGTAGAGTCCGGTGAGCGTCGAGCTGTCGAACGACACCTCGACCGCGGCATCCGTCGGCCAGGGGGCGAGCAGGGCGTGCCCGTCGTCGTGCACGAAGCCGTAGTGGGTGGTGCGCCAGAAGTCGCTGCCCTCAGCAGCTTCGACGATGATCGCGTCGGCTTCCGTTCGCACGGCGACGGGCTCTCGGGTCCAGCGTCCGGCGCTCCATGGGGCGGCGGGGCCGCGGTCGGCTGAGCCGGAGTCGGCGGAATCGGCGGCAGGGCCGCGGTCGGCGTCGGTCATGATCCCACGCTAGCCGCGACGCCGCACAACGGCGGGGCCGGCGCTACTCGAGTTGCGCCGCGGCATCCGTCGCCGGGCCCTCGGCTTTCAGCGCGGTGAGCCGGCGCTCCCGCATCGCGAGCCACAGCGGGAACGTGAATGCGAACGCCGTGAGGGCCGACCCGAGGATGTACGCCCACGCGAACCGCATGCCGAGGCGCCGAGACTCGACCGCGATGAGGACGCTGCCCGCGATCGCCACGACGAGCAGGTCGGTCGTGATCGACGACACCGCCGGCCCGCTCGAGACGAGGTCGCCGATGAAGTCGTTCCCCTCGCTGATGGCGATGATGTTGTACGTCCACGTGCCGACGAGGCCGGCGACGGCGAGCACGAGGTACACGACCGCGAGCGGGGTCCAGTTGCGCGTCATGCGCCCAGTGTGGCGCGGCGCGGGCGCGAGTCGACGGATGCCGCGCCCGGGCGCGGCCCGGAACCCCGGTCAGTACTCCGGGATCGCCTCGACCGCGCGCTGCGCCTCGAGCCGGGCGAGGTCGCGCAGCAGGTCGTCGCCCACGTCGGCCATGCGCTCGGAGCGGTGCTCGGCGTAGTCGGGCTCCTCGTCGTAGCGCGGCCAGCGCCGGTCGAGTTCCTGCTCGATGGCCGTGCCGAGCTCGTGCCATGCGTCGTCACGGGCGCGTTCGACGAGTCCGGCGATGAACTCGTCGTCCGAGCGCCGGGTCCAGAGCTCCTTCGCGATCGCCGAGTGCACCTTCTCGCGGCGGCGCAGGTTGAGCAGGTCGTCGCGGTGGTAGTCGTGCTGGTGCTGCGAGCGGCCCTCGCGCTTGGCGGCGGCGTCGCGCTCCTCGGCGACGTGCTCGGCGGCCTCGTCGGCCTCCTGCACGAGCTCGTACAGCACGGCGCGTGCGCGTTCCGCCGCCCGCTCCTCGGAGTACGGTTCATCGGCACGGAGGGCGTCGACGATGAGGCGGTTCTTCAGCGCCATCCGCCCGGCCGACTCGGCCATGAGCAGGCCTTCCTCGAGCATCTCGTCGAACGTCGCGGTCGCGACCGCGGGCAGCCTCGAACGGTCGAACGGCGCCATCTTCACGCGCGTTCGACGCCGCTGCCACGGCAGCCGGAACCGGCCCATGCGCACCTCCTCGAATCGCACCCGTTCGAGCGTACCGACCGTCGGTGAACGGATGCCGCGTGGCGCCGCCCTCGCCGACCCGGCGGGCTCAGGCGCCGGGGTCGAACCCGGGCGTGCGACCGTCGCGGCCGACGTACTTCACGACGAGGCTGCAGTCCCTGTCGCCGTAGCCCTCGTCGACGAGCCGCGCGAACCGCTCCATCGCGAGGCGGCCCGCCGCGAGGTCGAGCCCGGCCGCCTCGCCCGCGGCGAGCGCGTACGAGAGGTCCTTCTCGGCGAGCTGGGTCGTGAACGTCGCCTCGAAGTTGCGGTTCGCAGGGCTGGTCTCGACGACGCCCGGCACCGGGTACCAGGTGCGCAGCGGCCACGAGTCGCCCGACGACACCGTCGCGATGTCGTGGAACACCCTCGGGTCGAGCCCGAGCGACTCCGCGAGCCGCGCCCCCTCGGACGACGCCTGCAGCGTGATGAAGAGCATGAGGTTGTTGGCGAGCTTCGCCGCGATGCCCGAGGTGGGCCCGCCGACCGTGAAGACGTGCCCGGCCATGGGCTCGACGAGGGTCGCCGCCTCGGCGGCGGCATCCGCGTCACCGCCGAGCATGAACGTGAGCGTGCCGGCGTGCGCGCCCGCGATGCCGCCCGAGACGGGCGCGTCGACGAAGCGGACGCCGCGGGCGGACGCCGCCTCGTGGCACGCGCGCGACGTGTCGACGTCGACGGTCGACGTGTCCAGCACGAGGGTGCCGGGCCGCACGATGTCGAACAGCCCCGGCCGTTCGGCGTCGCCGATGAGCACCTGCCGCGAGTGCTCGGACCGGGGCAGGGACGTGAATACGGCGTCGGCGTCGCGCGCGGCCGTCGCGGCATCCGTCACGGTCCGGATGCCTGAGGCCTGGGCCTGCTCGTCCATGCGCGCGTCGATGTCGAAGCCGACGACCTCGTGCCCGGCCTCGACGAGGTGCGCGGCCATGGGCCCGCCCATGTGCCCGAGCCCGATCCACCCGATGACGGCCATCCGCGTCCTCCTCGACGTCGTGTCGCCCGGCTCCGCTGCCGTGCGCCCCACCCCAACGCTACGCCCGGCAGCGCGCTACGGGATCGCCTTCGCGGTCGCCTCGAGGTCGGTGACGGGCCGATCCCGCTGGGTCGCGAGCGCCAGGCCCGCGGCTCCGCACACCACGACGATCGCGACCGCCTCGACCACGGTGAACCGCTCGCCGAGCACCAGCGCGCCGAAGATCGCCGCGATCACCGGTCCGAAGCTCGTGATGATCGCGTAGAGGCGCGGGGTGATGCGCCGCAAGATGTACGTGTCGAGGCTGTACGGCAGCGCCGACGACAGCACGCCGACGCCGAGCAGCAGCCCGATCACGCGCCAGTCGAGCGCGCCGACGTCGAGCGTGGCGACGGCGAACGGCACGAGCAGGGCGAGGGAGACGAGGCTCGCGACCGTGAGGCCCTCGAGCCCGGGCAGCCTCGTGGCGACGCGACGCGTGAGCAGGATGTAGGCGGCCCAGCTCGCCGCGGCCGTGAGGGCGAGCAGCACGCCGATCGGGTCGACGCCCGAAGCGGATGCCGCGGCGTCCGTCGCGCCACCGGACCCGCCCGCCCACGGGCCGATCAGCAGGATCACGCCGACCCCGGCGGCCACCGCGCACCCGACGTCGAGCAGGCGTCGCGAGGTGAAGAGTGCGATCGCCAGCGGGCCGAGGAACTCGATCGTCGCGGCGATGCCGAGCCCGAGTCGGTCGATCGACTCGTAGAACGTCACGTTCATCACCGCGAGCACGACGCCGAGCGCGAGCGCCGGCCGCAGCCGCCGCCAGGTGAGCTCGGCGCGCTTCGGCCGGTAGAACGGCAGCACGGCGATCGCCATCACGAGCTGGCGCACCGCGACGACGACGAACGATCCGACGACCGGGATCACGAGGCCGGCGAGCGACGAGCCGAAGTTGATCGACACCTCGGTGCCCAGCTGCGTCGACGCGCCGGCGAACCGGCGGCGGCGCAGCGCGGCATCCGTCATCACCGGCGTCGGCGCGGTCTCGTGGGTCACCACTCGACGATACGCCCGCCACGAGCCACGACTCGCCCCCGAACCTGCACCGCACACGGACGCGACTGTGGTCGGCTGTGATCAGGGGTGCACGCATGACGAAGCCATTCGGAAGCCTGACCGACGACGAGGTGCAGCACGCGGGGCGGGTGGAGTTGCGCCGGGTCGTCGTGACCGACGACGTCGAGTCGTGGGACCTGCTGCTGTACCCGGCCGGTGGCCTCGAGCCGATCGCGGCCGACGCGTTCAGCCTCGACGAACTCAACCGGACCAACCCGCCGTCGTCGCGCGACCTCGCCGACGGGGTGGCCAAGGTCGTGCTGGGATGCCACGGGCTGCGCCGGGTCGAGCCGTGGACAATGTCGCGCGACGCAACCAGCTGGTCGGCGCGCGTCGCGGTCGTGCCCGTCGCCGCGTCGAGCGAAGGTGCGGGCGCCGCGGAGACCCCCGGCGCGCCCGCCGCGGGCAGCTGACCCGGTCCGAGGTCGTCAGCCGTCGAGCTGCTCGCGGAAGCTCGCGGGCACGGTTCCGGCCGGCGCTCGGCGCCCCGCGGCGACGCTCGCCTCGGCGGCGACGAACCCGTCGGGCCGCACGAGGTAGAGGCGGTCCGACCTGAGGCGCCCGTCCGACGCGGGTGGGAGGACGTGGTGCTCGAGGCCGAGCCGGTCGGCGACGCGCGTCACCAGGTCATCGGGCGCCCCGTACCCGTGCACCTGCCAGCGCATGGACCGCAGCGCCGCGAAGTTCGGCGCGTCGTCGCCCGTGTACCGCAGTCGCTTGCCGACCACGTCGTCGCGCACCTGCGAGCGCGACGGGGGCTCCGGCGACATCCGGTACCTGATGCGCGTCTGCGAGAGGAACCCGAACAGCTTGCGGCCGCCGATGAGACGCGGCAGCACGCGCACCGCGGCCGGCCCCATCGCGGGCACCGCCCGCCCGCGGATGAAGTGCGAGAGCCCGGATTCCGAGGTGACGAAGCCGAAGAGACGATCCGTCGTCGTGACGAGCTTCCGGGCGACGGGCCGACGCTCGGCCTCGTACCGGTCGAGACGGCGGTCGGGCATGCGGCCGACGAGCACGTCGGCGAGCGCGCACGCGAGGTTGTGCGCGTCCTGCAGGCCGGTGTTCATGCCCTGCCCGCCGACGGGCGAGTGGATGTGGGCGGCGTCGCCGACCACGAAGCAGCGGCCCTCGCGGAACCGCTCTGCGACCCGGTGGTGCAGCCGGTACGTCGCGAACCACGTCGACGACCGGTAGCCGACCGTGAAGCCGCGGGCGATGCGCGAGCGCACCAGGCCCTCCGGCAGCGTTCCCCCGTCGCCGAGATCGGCGTCGCGCACGAGCCCGATGATGCGGGCGTGACCGGCCTCCCCCATCGGGAAGGACAGCAGGATGTCGTCGGGCGCCATCCGGATGTTCACGTGCCCCTCGACGAGCCCGGTCGCGCCGATCGCGTCGGCGACGAAGAACGTGTGCTCGTTCGTCGCGCCCTCGAAGCGGATGCCGCTGAGCTCGCGCACCGCGGAGTGCGCGCCGTCGGCGCCGATCACGTAGCGCGCCTCGACGCGCACGGTCTCGCCGGGCCCGCCCGCCGCATGCTGCCCTTCGCCCGGTTCGTTCCGCTCGAACACGGCGGTGACGCACGCCCCGGTTCGCTCGAGGGCGACGAGCCGCAGTCCCCAGAGCACGTCGCGGCCGCGCTCGGCGAGCGCGTCGACGAGGATGCGCTCGTTGCGGCTCTGCTCGAGCACCGTGATCTCGGGGAACGGCGTCGTACCGCGTCCGAACTCCCGGAGCGGGACCCGACCGAGCACGCGGTGACGGAACGCGAGCACGGCGCCGATCGCCTCGCCGCGCTGCGCGACGACCCGCTCCGCGAGGCCGAGCTGGTCGTACAGCTCCATGGATCGCGCCTGTACGACGAGCGCGCGCGACTCGCGCGTCGGCCCGTGCTTGCCGTCGGCGATGATCGCGTCGACGCCGAGCTTCGCGAGGACGTTCGCGGCCATCAGGCCGCTCGGGCCGGCCCCGACGACGAGCACGTCGGTCCGCAGGGTCTCGGACTCCGCCATGACCCCAGCCTGTCACCGACGCGCGTCGCGCGGGAGGGGGACCCGCACCATCATCCGCCGAACAGGAGCTCGTCGGGCCGCGTGACCGCGCGCCACCCCTCGACGGCGACCGCGCGCGGCATCCGGTCGGCTGCGGTCAACGACGGCATCTCGAGGCCGGACAGCGTGGCGACGTCCGCCACCGGCACCTGGAACGTGCGGAACGGTCCGAGGTCGGGCACGGCCGTCGCGCCTGCGGCGAGGCGCGCGTGCTCGCGCTCGGCGAGCGCCGCGGCATCGGAGAGGTCGACGAGCGGCGACTGGTCGAGCACGAACCCGGCGGTCGCGAGTTCGTCGCCCGAGCGCCAGGCGACGACCTTGAAGAACCGCAGCGGCACGCGGATGCCGCGGTACTCGGGGTCGTCGGGCGCCAGCACCGGCGCGGTGAAGACGCTCAGCCGCTGCGCGTGCACGGTCGCGAAGGCGAGCACGTGGTCCTCGAGCCCGTTCCACAGCTCGAGCGACTGGTTGAACTGCGCCTGCTGCGGCGCCGCGTTCGGGTAGCGGAAGGTGTCGGCGTTCGCGCGGGCCGCGACCTCGGGCGGACCCCACACAGGATCGCGCCGCCGCACGAGGTGACCGCGGTCGAGGTCGTTGCGTGCGTACACGTCGGGCCCCGCCTGCCACGCCTCGGGGATGCGCTCGTCGAATCGCCAGTCGTCGCCCCGCGGCACCTCGACGATCCGGGCGCCGTCGACGTTCACCCCGGTCGCACGCGCGAACCGGCGGCCGGTGTCGAGCACGACCGTGAAGTGCAGGTAGTCGAGGACGACGGATGCCGCGGCATCCGTCTCGGGCACCGAGGGCATCGCCGCGTCGACCCCCAGGAACCGTGCATCGAACCCCATGCGCCCACCCGATCACGAGCCGCCGACAGCAAGCGTCGGCCGCGCCGGGCAAACCGGACGCGGCACCGCGACGAACCACTCGCGTACCGGGGACGGCCCGCGCCCCGCGAAGGGAGGCCCGCGCATGGCGAACACGGCACGCCGACATCACGACGGCGGCGGCGACCGCCGCCCCGATCGCAGAGACCCACACCGAGCGCGGTCGTGGGCGGCGGTCTCCGGCGTCATCGCGGCAGGCGCGTTCCTCGCGGCGGCCGAGCTCGCGGCGCTGCTCGTCGCGCGCGACGGGAGCCCGATCCTCGCGATCGGGGCGTTCGTGATCGACATCGTGCCGCAGCCGGTGAAGGAGCTCGCGATCGCCGCGTTCGGCGCCTACGACAAGGTCGTGCTGCTCGCGAGCCTCGGCATCGCGGTCGTCGTCGCGAGCGCGATCGCAGGCGTGCTGCAGCTCGCGCGGCCGCCGCTCGGCGCGGTCGCACTCGGCCTCGCGGGGGCGCTGTCGCTCGCTGCCATCGTCACGCGCGCGGGTGCGACGCCGCTGGCCTGGGTGCCGCCGGTGGTCGGCACGATCGCGGGCATCGCCGTGCTCGAGCTCCTGGTGCGGCGTCTGCGGGCATGGCAGGCGAGCGCGCGGGCAGCGGATGCCGCGGCATCCGTCGCCGCCATCGAGGATCGCGAGGCGGTCGAGCTCGGGGTCGTGATGGCGCAGGCCGCGGCATCCGTCACCGCACCAGCCGCCGCCGGCGCAACCGGGCAGACCGGTGTCGCCGCCGGGGACGCCACCGCCCGAGCCGGTGTCGACCGTCGCGGGTTCTTCGCGATGGCGGGCATCGCCGCGGCATCCGCCTTCGTCGTCGGCGTCGGCGCGCGCGTCGTGAGCGCCGCGACGTCGTCGATCGACGCGATCCGGGAGGCGCTCCGGCTGCCCGCACCGCGAAGCGTGGTCGCCGTGCCTGCGGGCGCCGAGCTCGACCTGCCCGGTCTCAGCCCGCTGTACACGCCGAACGCCGACTTCTACCGCGTCGACACCGCGCTGACCGTGCCCGAGGTCGACCCGTCGACGTGGCGGCTCGTGGTCGGCGGCATGGTCGGCCGCCGCGTCGAGCTCACGTTCGACCAGCTCGTCGGAATGGGCCTCGACGAGTACTCGATCACGCTCACGTGCGTGTCGAACGAGGTCGGCGGCGACCTGCTCGGCACCGCGAAGTGGATCGGCGTGCCCGTACGCGACATCCTCGCCCTGGCGGGCCCGCAGGCCGGCGCCGACATGGTGCTCTCCCGCAGCGTCGACGGCTTCACCGCGTCGACGCCGCTCGATGCACTGACCGACCCGCGGCTCGACGCGATCCTCGCGGTCGGAATGAACGGCGAGCCGCTGCCGCTCGAGCACGGCTTCCCGGTGCGGATGGTCGTGCCCGGGCTCTACGGGTACGTGTCGGCGACCAAGTGGCTCACGGAACTGAAGGTCACGACGTTCGCCGCCGACGAGGCGTACTGGACCCCGCGCGGCTACAGCGCCGAGGCGCCGATCAAGTTCTCGTCGCGCATCGACACGCCCCGCTCGGGCACGCCGGTCACCGCGGGCACGTCGGTGATCGCGGGCATGGCCTGGGCGCAGACCGTCGGCATCGAGCGCGTCGAGGTGCGCATCGACGACGGCGACTGGCAGGCGGCGACGCTCTCGACGCCCGTGAACGCCGACACGTGGGTGCAGTGGTTCCTCGAGTGGGATGCCGCGCCCGGCACGCACTACGTCACGGCGCGTGCCGTGAACCGCGCCGGCGCTCTGCAGGTCGAGGAGCGCGCGCCCATCGCGCCCGACGGCTCCACCGGCTGGCAGCGCGTGCTCGTCACCGTGACCTGACGACGGATGCCGCGCGGCCGGCGCCGGCCTCCAGCGCGATGCGGCCTGTTGCGTCCCCTCGCGAGTCAGGCGCGGACGGCTACCCCAGCCCCGAGAGCCCGCTCCCGATGAGCATCGCGCCGACGACGAGCAGCACGAGCGCCATCACGATCGCGTTGTTGCGGCGGAGCCAGTCGCCGAGCTCGGCGAGCACCGGCGACATCCGCTCGCCGCCGACGAGTACCGCCACCACCGGGATCGCGACGCTCGTGCATGCGAGCACGACGAACACCGCGCCCGCCGCGACGAGCTGCCCCACGGCCAGGAATGCGCCGCCGACGGTGAACCCTGCGCCGGCGGCGAACGCGAGTTCCTTCGGGTTCGCGACGCTCAGCACGACCCCCAGGCGGAACGCTGCACCCGCTCCCATGCCGTCGATCGCACGCATCCATCCCGGCAGCTTCGGCTCGGCGTCGCCGCGCGGGCGCCGATGCCACTTGACGACCGCGCCGACGATCAGGCCCGCGCCCACGGCCAGGCGCAGCACCGCCGCCGGGGTCGACGAGCCGGCCGCGTCGTCGATCAGGTCGGCCGCCCACGCGAACACGGCGACGAGCACCGCGAACGCGAGCAGCCGCGCCGCGAGGAACGCGAGCCCGCCGCGCACCCCCACGGGGGCGAGGAGCAGGAGCAGCACCGCGATGATCGGCAGCGGGCTGAGCGCGACCCCGATCGCGAACGGGACGACGTCGCCGATCACCTGAGTCATGGCGCGAGCCTATCCCCGCGCTGCTGCGCCCGCCGTGCGTGCGCGAGGGGACGCGACACGCCGCCGTCGCCGGGCTCCGCGCGGCGTGTCGCGTCCCCTGGCACCTGTCGCGGCGAACGGCGGTCGACGAGCCGTCTCGGACGACTATGCCGCGATCGGCGCCGCCAGGTCGCGGATGATCCGCTCGATCTCGTCGAGCGCGTACCGCGCGAGCTCGCGCTGCGCGTCGTCGGCGGGCGTCCCGGCGGGCTCCTCGAGGTCGCCGATCACGATGATGTTCTCGTCGTTGAGGTTGTTGGCCGGCTCCGTGTAGTTGAAGCTGCCGACGATGAGCAGTCGCTCGTCGATGACCATGAGCTTGTGGTGCAGCTTGCGCACGCCCGTGCCGCGCCGGTTGGCGTGCAGCTCGATCGCCCCGCCCGTGAGGCCCTTCGTCGCGGCCCACGCGGCCGCCCCCTGGTCGCGGTCGAGCACGCCCCGCATGCGGTCGAGCTGCGGCCGCAGCCGGATCATCGTGTCGTCGATGCCCGACGACTGCGCGAACGTGAACATCGCGAAGTCCACGGTGCGCTCGGCCTTCAGCATCTGCTTCATGATCTCCATCTCGGGGCCGTGCCGCGGAGCGAACAGCGGCTTCACCCGCACCTTGGGCAGGCCGAACTCCGAGGGACGCGCCTCGACGCGCTCGCGCAGCGCACCGAACGTCCCCGAACGCATGCGGTCGAACTCGCGCTGGTAGGCGGATGCCGCGCGCTGCCCGTGCAGCACGACGACGTGGTTGAGGTTCTGCCCGCTGCCGCGGCCGGTCGTCGCGTTGGTGCCCGTGTCGGTGAGCGTGAAGTTGGTCGAGCCCGTGAGCACCGCGGCCCGCGGCTTCCCGGAGTCTCGCACGATGAACTTCTGGTGGAAGATCTTGGGGTTGAGGTCGGTGATGAGGTCGACCCTCGACTTCAGCAGTGCGCTCGAGATCAGCCGGTTCTCATCGTGCGCGCCGGGTCCGTTCCACGGGTCGGCGACGGCGCGCACCTCGGTGAGGTAGTCGCCCTCGAGGATGACGCGCACCCGCACCCCGCGTGCGCGCGCGGCGACGATCGCCTCGGCGATGCGGCGCGAGTCGATCTCCTGCACGGCGATCGCGAGCGTGTGCCGCGCATCGTCGATGAAGTCGCGGATGGCCGCGTCGAGGTCGTCGGGCCCGCCGACCGAGGTCGGGCCCATGTGCAGTTCCACTCCGCCGATGCGCAGCACCATGCGATCACCCCCGCGACGAGCGGGCTCCCGCGAACCCGAGTCATCCTCAGTGTGGGTGAACGGATGCCGCGCCACGTCAGGGCGCGCCCGGAAAACCCCCGCCGCGCGGCATCCGGAGAAGATGTTGAACTTTTCGGTTCAGTGAAGTACACTGAACCTCATGGTTCACCATGAGGTGCTCGACCGGGCGTTCGCCGCCCTCGCCGACACCACCAGACGCGACATCCTGGTACGGCTCGGCGACGGGCCCGCCACGATCAGCGAACTGGCCGAGTCCGCGGGCATGACGCTCACCGGCATCCGCAAGCACGTCGACGTGCTCGTCGACGCGGGGCTCGCCACCACCGAGAAGGTCGGACGCACCCGGCAGTGCCGGCTGGGCGCCGAGCGATTGGACGACGCCATGGCGTGGATCTCCTTCTACCAGCGCCTCTGGGAGCGCCGTCTCGACGGTCTCGAGGCCTACTTCACCCTCCGCAACGGCAATCAGGACGACACCGGAAAGGATGCATCATGACCGAGCACACGGGCGGCGGCGCCGCCGACACGAGCACCGAGACCCTCGAGCTGCGCGCCTCGCGCACGCTTCCCGCAACCCCCGAGGAGGTCTTCGACGCCTACACCGACGCCGAGAAGCAGAAGGTCTGGTTCTCGATCCTCGATGAGGAGCCGGGGGTCGTCGAGATCACGGTCGACCTGCGCGTGGGCGGCACCCAGGTCGCCGTGTGGGGCCCCGACCGCGACACGCTGTTCCGCGAGGAGCAGGTCTTCCTCGAGATCGACCGCCCGCACCGGCTCGTGACCGAGTCGACCGGCAGCGACCCGAGCGGTGCGACCATGACCACGCGCGTCGTCGTCACGTTCGAGCCCGTCGAGGGCGGCACGCTCATGAGCGTCGTGCAGTCCGGGTTCCCGACGCCCGAGATCCGCGACTTCTTCGCCTCGGAGGCGTGGGTCGGCGCGTTCGACCGCATCGAGGCGTACCTCACGCGTCGCTGAGGCTCGCGGGCCGTCGAACGGTCGCGGATGGCGCGCAGCTCCGTGCATCCGCGACCGTTCGGCGTCGCCGAGCGCGCGGGCACGGATGCCGCGGCCTCGCGTCGTGGCATCCGTCGCCTGTCAACGCCTCGACGGATGCCGCGGCGTGGGGCAGCATCGACGGTGGCGGCGCGCACGTGCCGCGCGGAGGGAGGACCACCCCATGGCCGAGCACCCCGGCTTCCAGGACGCACCCATCGAGGACGGCGCCGGCGACGCGAGCCGTAGCGAGCAGATCCGCGGCATCCTCGTTCAGGTCCGCGAAGACGTGAAGATGGGCCACGCCCACGACGAGGCGGCGCTGCTCCGGCAGCGGCTCGCCGACGCGGGCATCTCGGTGTCCGACGACGAGATCGAGCGCTACGTCGCGCACGAGTAGTCCGGACGAGCTCCCGAGCCGGCCCGGCGCGCCCGTCGGCCGCCCGTCCCGCTGCCCCCGGTCCGTCTACAGGAGTCCCGTCGAGTCACCGGACCAAGCCCGCGATCGCGCCTTGTGCACCGCGGGATCTCCTGTCGACCGGGGCGTCAGGCGGCCAGCCGCTCGGCGAGCCACGCCACCTGCCGCTGCCAGTGCACGCCCTGCCCGCCCTCGTGGTCGTTGAACGCGTACTCGACGACCTCGGCGCCCACGGCATGGTGGTTCGCGGCGGCGTAGACGGTCGACGGCGGGCAGGTGAGGTCCATGAGCGCGACCGACACGAGCGCGGGCGCCGTGGCCCGCCTGGCGAAGTGCACGCCGTCGAAGTACGAGAGCGTCCGGAACACGGTCGGCGCGGCATCCCGGTGCACCGAAAGGAACCGCACGATCTCGTCGTACGGGTCGCGGTCGGTGAGCCCGACCGCGCGCTCGAAGCAGCACAGGAACGGCACGTCGGGCATGGCGCCGACGAGACCGTCGACGAGTCCCGCGGCGGCGAGCGCGATGCCGCCGCCCTGCGACCCGCCGGCGACCGCGACGCGCGACGCGTCGACCACGTCGAGCGAGCGCACGGCGTCGATCGCGAGCACCGCATCGGCGAACACGCGCCGGTAGTAGTACTCGGCCGGGTCGTGGATGCCGCGCGTCATGAACCCGGGGTGCGACGGCCCGGTGCCGTGCGGGTCGGGCGTGCCGCCGCCGGTCCCCCACGCGCTGCCCTGCCCGCGGGTGTCCATGAAGAAGTGCGCGTACCCGGATGCCGCCCACTGCAGCCGCTCGTGCGGGAGACCCCGGCCGCCGCCGTAGCCGTTGTACTCGACCACCGCGGGCAGCGGCCCCGTGGCGCCCGCCGGCACCGTCAGCCAGCCCTTGATCGGGTCGCCGGCATACCCGGAGAACTCGACGTCATGCACATCGACGAGGGTGAGCGGCGAGTCGACGCCCCTCAGGCGCGGAGGTTCGGCGACGGCGCGCGACGCGGCGAGCGTGTCGGCCCAGAACGCGTCGAAGTCGGCCGGCTCGGCGACCTCGGGGCGGTAGGCGCGGAGGTCGTCGACGGGCATGTCGAAACGGGGCATGCGGGGGACTCCTCGAGGTGCGGCTTCCGGGGTGCACGTCAGCGTAGTGGACCCGACGCGCGCAGCTCAGCCCCGGAGCGGCTCGAGCTCGGGGTCGATCGCGCCGGCCTCGGCGAGCGCGAGCTCGGTTCGCAGCGTCGTCGCCCGCGTGTACGCGTTCAGGGCGCGGATGCCGGCGAGCACGAGCAGGAACAGCGCGATCGCGAGGGCGATGAGGACGCCGTACATCCCGACGGCGACGAGGTTGAACCAGAAGAAGGAGTCGGGCATCCCCCGACGCTAGCGGACCCCTGCCGTGCCGACGGTCGCGCCGCGGCATCCGTCACGGCAGGATGGACCGGGTGCCGCGACGCGCGCGGCGCGGACGGGAGCATCACGTGAGCGGCAGGGTCATCATCTCGGGGCCGGCGTCATGGAACGAGATCGTCCTGCTCGAGCACCTGCCCGAGCCCACGCCGCACATGCAGTTCGCGCTCGGCGACCACGAGACCGTCGGCGGCACCGGGGCGGGCAAGGCGCTCGGCCTCGCCGCGTTCGGCCGCGAGGTCGAGTTGCACACGCTCATCGGCACGGATGCCGACGGCGAGCGCCTGCGCGGCATCCTCGAGCGCGTGCCGAACCTCGAGCTGCACGCGGTCGACGGCAACCGCACCGAACGGCACCTCAACCTGATGACGCCGCTCGGCGGGCGCGTCTCGATCTACCTGTCGACGCCCGACGACCGCCCCGGCCCCGAGGATCACCGGCTCACGACCGCCATGGAGGATGCCGAGGCGATCGTGCTCGACCTGTCGGAACGGTCGCGGCGCATGATCCCCGACGCACGCGCGTCGGGCCGGCCGATCTGGACCGACGTCCACGACTACGACGGCACGACCGAGTTCCACCGCGACTTCATCGACGCCGCGCAGGTCGTGTTCATGAACGGCGACCGCATCGGCCCCGACCCGCTGCCGTTCATGCGCGGCCTGGTGGAGGGCGGCGCGCGGCTGGTCGTGTGCACGCTCGGCGCGCAGGGTGCGGTGGCGGTGTCGCGCGACGCGAAGGACGGCCCGGTCCGCGAGCATCGCGTCGACGCGGTGCCCGTCGAGGTCGTCGACGTGAACGGCGCGGGCGACGCGTTCATGTCGGGCGTGCTGCACGCGACGCTCGACGGCGCCGACGTCGACCGGGCGCTCGAGGTCGGCGCCGAGCACGCGGCATCCGCCATCGTCAGCCGGCACCTGCACTCGTCGCTCGACGCACTCATCGACGACTGAGGCGCGGTCGCACGAGACGACCGAGGCGACGGATGCCGCGGCGCACCCCCGCACCGCGGCATCCGCCTCGCCCTCGGGCCGCCTACCCCGCGGTGCGGCGGCGCAGGAACGCGCGACCGTGCACGTCGGTCGGCTGGATGCGGACCCAGCGGGGCTTCTCCTCCGGCGCCCACGGCGTGACGCCGAGCGTCTCGGCGTGCTCGATCTCGGTCGATCGCTCGAGCTGGCGGGCCTCGCCCTTGACGACGACGCTGTACGCCTCCTCGTCGTCGTACCCGTCGACCTGGAACGCGACGTTCGCGTGGATGGTGAGCTCGATCAGCTTCGTGCCCGGCGCGGTGCGGAACACGATCGCGGGACCGTCGACGCCCTCACGGTCGACCTTGTGGTTCACGGGGAAGATGTCGACCTCGCCCGCGGCCGACGCGGCGACGCGGCCGAACGGCGCGGCCTCGATGAGCCGCCAGCACTCGTCCTCCTCCAGATGGCGGGTGGGGGGACGGTCGTCGTCCTGCTCGTCCATGTGTCCTCCTCGGTGGTGTCGGTCGGTGGTCAGATCGAGGCGTCGATCGCGGTGACGGAGCCGGCGGCCGCGGCCGCGGCATCCGTCCCGATTCTCTCGTCCGGGGCGCCAACGGTCACGCGTTCGCCGTGCTCGGGCACGCGCGCGGGCCAGCCGAGCTCGTGCTTGATGCGCGCGCGCAACGCGTCGGCGGCGTGCGCCTCGCCGTGGGTCACGAACGTCTCGCCGGGGGCGGATGCCGCGCCGCGCAGCCACTGCATGATCTCGTCGGCATCCGGGTGGGCCGACATGCCCTCGATCATGACGACCTCGGCGCGGATCGGGACCTCCTCGCCGAACATGCGAAGGCTGCGCTCGCCCGCGACGAGCGCGGCGCCGCGCGTGCCACCCGCCTGGAAACCGGTCAGGACGATCGCGTTGTGCTTGTCGGGCCCGTAGGCCCGGATGTGATGCAGGATGCGGCCGCCGGTGAGCATGCCGCTCGCCGACACGATGATCATCGGCCCGCCGCGCAGGTTGAGCAGTTTCGAGTCGTCGACGGTGGTGATGCGCGTGGCGAGGCGGTACATGCGCGTCAGCTCGTCGTGGCCGAGGCGGTGCTCCTCGGGGTAGCGCTCGTAGATGGATGCCACGTCGACGGCCATCGGGCTGTTCAGGTAGATCGGCACGTCGGGCAACTCGCCGCGGTCGGCGAGGCGCGAGAGGTGGAGGAGCACGGTCTCGGTGCGGCCGACCGCGAACGCGGGAATGAGCACGACGCCGCCGCGCCCGGTGACGCGCGTGATGACCTCGCCGAGCCGGTCGGCCGGGTCCTCGGACGAGTGGCGGCGGTCGCCGTAGGTCGACTCGGTGACGAGCACGTCGCACGGTTCGAGGTCGGCGGGCGCCCGCATGAGCGGGTCGCGACGGCGGCCGAGGTCGCCGGTGAAGTGCAGCATGCGGCCGCCGGCCTCGAGGCGCACCTGCGCGGCGCCGAGGATGTGCCCGGCGTGCACGAACCGTACGTCGATGCCGCGCGCCGCGGCGTGGGACCCGCCGAAGTCGAGCTCGGCGAACCGCGGGATCGTCGCCTTCACGTCGGCGGACGTGTAGAGGGGCCGCGGATCGCGGTGCCGCGACCATCCGCGCTTCGCCGCATGACGCGCCTCCTCCTCCATGAGGTAGGCGCTGTCGGCGAGCATGACGCGGCACAGCTCGATGGTGCCGGGCGTCGCGATGATGCGGCCGGCGAACCCGTCGCGCACCAGCGCGGGCAGGTATCCGGAGTGGTCGAGGTGGGCGTGGGTGAGCACGACCGCGTCGATCGACTCGGGCGCCACGGGGAACGGGTGGCGGTTGCGTTCGCGGAGCACCTTGTAGCCCTGGAACAGTCCGCAGTCGACCAGCACGCGCGCGCCATCCGCTTCGACGAGGTAGCGCGAGCCGGTCACGGTGTCGGCGGCGCCGAGGAACCGGAGGGTGACGGCCATGGCTACTCGTTGTCGCTGACGACGATGACGGGCCCGACGGCCTCGAGCAGCACGTCGTGGCTCACCGAGCCGAGCAGGAACCGGGTCATGCCGCCGCTGGCGTGGCTGCCGACGATGACGACCCGGGCGGTGCGGGTGCGCTCGGCGAGGATCGGCGCGGCGCCGCCCTGCTCGAGCCGGCCGGCGGGAGCGCCGCCGAGGGAGCGGGCGTAGTCGAGCGCCTCGTCGAGCACGTCGCGGCGCATGTCCTCCATCAGCTGCACGTCGCCGAGGTACTCGACGTAGGCGGAGTTCCAGCTGGTCGGCACGACCCACGAGTGCACGAGTTCGAGCTCGTCGCCGGTGCGGCGGGCCTCCTCGACCCCGACGCGGACGGCGGCCATCGACTCGACGGAGCCGTCGACGCCGACGACGACGTTGCGTCGTTCGATGGCGTCCCAGTCGACCGGGATGACCGCGACGCTGCCGAGCGCGCGGCTCGCGGCGAGGCGCGCACCGAGCGTCCAGGCGGTCTCGCGGCCGTGCGACGAGGTGCCGACGACGACGAGCACGTCGTGTCCGAGGCGCGTGGCGAGCTCCCTGTCGGGGCGGCCGTGCACGGTCTCGGTCGTGATCGTGCGGCCGGGGTGCTCGGCACGGAGGGCCTCGGCGCGATCCATCAGGTCGATGCGCTGCTCGGAGAGGTCGCCGGTGGCGCGCAGGTACTCACTCGACTGGTCGCTGCCCGGGATGACGTGCACGAGCTCGAGCACCGCGTCGCCCTCGCGCGCGAGGCTCCAGCGCAGCGCGGCCTCGGCGTGGGGCGATCCGTCCCATGCGACCACGATCTTCGTGAACACCTGCACCACCCCTTCGCCGGTCGCCTCGGTGCGTCCTGTCTTCAGCCTTCCGGGCGGGGGGTCGCCGGGGTGGGCCGAAGGTCACTCGGCCGCGGCATCCGTCGCTTGCATAGACTGTGATCTATGGTCTCGGGGCGAGCGGATGCCGCGGTGAGCGGCCTCGCGCTGATCGCCGATCCGACCCGCGCCCGCATGCTGTCGCTGATCCTCGCGAGGCCGGACGGGCGCGCGACCGTGACCGAGCTCGCCGCGGAGCTGGGGCTCCGGCAGCCGACCGTGTCGCACCACGCGAAGGCGCTGCACGACGAGGGCGTGCTCGTGCGCACACCCGAGGGGCGACGGGCCTGGTACTCGGTCGCGCCCGACGAGGTCGAGCGGGTCGCCGACCTGCTCGGTGCGTCCGTTTCCGGCGCCGGCGCCGCGGGCGCTGCGGTGACGGATGCCGCGGTGCTCGAGCGGATCGCGCGAGACCTGGCCGCGCGCTTCGCCGGCGTGTTCGGGCCCGAGACGGTGTCGCGGTACGTGCGCGAGAGCCACGAGCTGCTCGCCGAGCGGTCGGGGATCACGCGTCGGCTGCCGTCGCTCACGGCGCAGTTCGCGGCCGAGCGGCTGACCGCATTGGCGGCCGCGGCGCCGGAGGGGTCGGCTGCGACGGGCGGGGTGCCGGAGGTGCTGTTCGTGTGCGTGCAGAACGCCGGACGGTCGCAGATGGCCGCGGCGATCCTGCGGCACCTGGCGGGCGATCGCGTGCACGTGCGCACGGCTGGGTCGGCGCCAGCCGATGCGGTGCGGCCGGCAGTCGTCGGCGCGCTCGACGAGATCGGCGTGCCGATCGGCGGCGAGTTCCCGAAGCCGCTCACCGACGAGGTCGTCCGCGCGGCCGACGTGGTCGTGACGATGGGCTGCGGCGACGCGTGCCCGATCTATCCGGGGCGGCGCTACCTCGACTGGGAGCTGGACGATCCGGTGGGGCTGCCGCTCGAGCGCGTGCGCGACATCCGTGATCGCATCGAAGCCCATGTCCGAGGGCTGCTGGGCTCGCTCGACATCGCATAGATCCTGGTCTATGCTTCTGTCATGACTTCGAAGCCCACCGTCCTCTTCGTCTGCGTCCACAACGCGGGTCGTTCGCAGATGGCCGCCGGCTACCTGCGGGCCCTCGGCGGCGACCGCGTCGAGGTGCTCTCGGCGGGGTCCGCGCCGAAGAACGAGATCAACCCGGTCGCGGTCGAGGCGATGGCCGAGGAGGGCATCGACATCGCCGGCAACACGCCGAAGGTGCTGACGACCGAGGCGGTTCGCGAGTCGGATGTCGTGATCACCATGGGCTGCGGCGACGCGTGCCCGATCTTCCCGGGCAAGCGCTACGAGGACTGGGAGCTCGACGACCCGGCCGGCCAGGGCATCGAGTCCGTGCGTCCGATCCGCGACGAGATCCGCCGCCGCATCGAGGAGCTCATCGGCGAGATCCTCCCGGAGGCCGCGACCGCCTGAGGCGTCAGGCGGGAACGAGGCGGTTCAGCGCCGCGCGGCCGCCTGCTCCTCCTCAGGCGGTGGGAAGCGCCATCGTCGCGGTCGATCGGAGATGCGCTCCCCACAGGTCGTGTCGTCGGGCCACGCTATCGACCGTGCGCGGCCCACGAGCGTTTCCCCGCCGCCCGGGTGGAATCGTCATGTCAGCCCGGCGCGGTGGGATCCTGCAGACGGTACTCGACTGCACCCGACTTCCCGGGTCAGGCGAGCGGCGTCAGCTGCAGCAGCTCGACTGCCCGGTGGCGGCGGCCACGGGCTCGGCGGCGCAGGATGCCGCGGCCCCGCCGTCCGCGGGCAGGCTCGTCGAGCACACGCCCGTCGCGGGCAGCACGAGGTCGACGTTGCGGGCCGCGGCCTCGTCGCCCGCGATCCAGGCGGTGATCGAGCGGACCTGCTCGTACCCGGTGGCCAGGAGGAAGGTCGGCGCGCGTCCGTAGCTCTTCATGCCGGCGAGGAAGAAGCCGGGCTCGGGGTGCTCGAGCTCGGCGAAGCCGTGGGGCTCGACCGTGCCGCAGGTGTGCACGTTCGGGTCGATGAGCGGGGCCAGCCGCCGAGGCGCCTGCACGATCTCGTCGAGCTCGAGGCGCACCTCGCGGAGCATGTCGAGGTTCGGGCGGAACCCGGTCGCGTTGACCACGAGGTCGGTCTCGTGCTCGACCAGGTCGTCGCCGCGCAGGCCGTACAGGCGCACGCCCGCATCCGTGCGACCCAGCCGCACCGTCTCGAACCGGTCCACGACCTCGATCCGGCCGGCCCCGACCAGCCGGTCGACGCGACGCCCGATCGTGGCGCGCGCGACGAGCTCGTCGTCGTCCGACGAGGTGACGCGCACCGCGCTCGCGTTCCGGATCAGCCACGTGATGCGCGTACCCGGCTCCTGCTCGGCCAGCTCGGCGAGCGCGAGCAGGGTGTTCGCTGCCGAGTGACCCGCGCCCACGACGGTCGTGCGCCGCCCGGCGAAGCGAGCGCGGTCGCGACCCAGCACGTCGGGCAGCGCGTGCGTCACCCGGTCGGCGACCTCGGGCAGCCCCAGCGGGTCGAGCCCGGACGACGCGAGCGAGTTCGGCTGGTCGTACGTGCCCGACGCGTCGATCACCGCGCGCGCCGTGAACTCCTCGACGCCGTCGGAGGACCGCACGCGGAGGAGGAACGGCGTCGCCGCCCGGTTCGCCGTGCGGGTCCGGTCCATGCCCTGCCGGGTCACCGCGTCGACCGTCACGCCCGTGCGGATCCGCGACGCGATCGACTCGAGTGCAGCGAGCGGCTCGAGGTACCGCTCGACGAGCTCCGCACCGGTCGGCAGCGACTCGGGTGACGGCAGCTCCCACCCGGTGGCCTGAAGCAGGCGACGCGACGCCGGGTCGACGACGAGCTTCCAGGGCGAGAAGAGCCGCGTGTGACCCCACTTGCGGATGCTGCTGGCGATCTCATCGCCCGCCTCGTAGATCACGAAGTCGAGGCCGCGCTCGACGAGGTTCGCGGCGGCGGCGAGCCCGACGGGTCCGGCGCCGATGATGGCGACGGGCAGGGTGTCGAGCCGACGCTCCTGCAGGCTGCTGGCGGTGAGGTCGATCAGGGTCATGGTCGGGTCGCTCCTATGCATCGATGAACTTCGATATTGAGACTGGCCCATACATCGAAGTTTGTCAATATTCAGGATAGGATGGCTCGCATGACGGTGAACCTGCTCCCGATGGTCGAGCCCGAGGCGACGGTGTGCTGCGCGCCCCTCACCCGGGAGACCATCGAACCCGAACAGGCCGACCTGCTCGCCCGCAAGCTCAAGGCCCTCGCCGACCCGACCCGGCTGCGACTCATCTCCATGGTCGCCGCGTCCGAGGGCGAAGAGGCGTGCGTGTGCGACCTCAACGAGCCGATCGGCCTCAGCCAGCCGACGGTGTCGCACCACCTGAAGATCCTGATGGAAGCCGGATTCCTCACGCGCAGCAAGCGCGGCACCTGGGCGTACTACAAGCTCGTGCCGGGCGCGCTCGGTGAGCTCTCGCAGCTGCTCGACGTGACCGCCTCCCGCTGAGCCCGGCCCGCGGCATCCGCTCGCCGCTCAGTAGGCGCGGTGGTCGACGAACGCCATGCGCGGCCCGCGCCGCGGCCGGCCCGGCACCCCAGCCGCCATCAACAGGCGGATGACGCGGTACCGCTGCCCCGCCCACGGCGCGAGCGCCTCGAGCATCTCGTCGTCGGTCATGTCGCGCCCGTGGAGCGCGTGGCCCACGTAGTCGGAGATGTGGTAGTCGCCGACCGACACCGCGTCGGCGTCGCCGAACGCGCGCTGCGCGACCTCGGCGGCCGTCCACACGCCGATGCCGGCGAAGTGCGTGAGCCGCGCCGTCGCCTCGGCGGGCGACAACTCGGCGGCCTCCTCGATGCGGGCCGCGTACGCGGCGACGCGCTGGACGGTCGCCGCGCGCCGCGGGTCGACGCCCGCCCGGTGCCATTCCCACGACGGGATGGCGCGCCATCCGCTCGCCGACGGCACCACCCGCATGGGCCGCGGCGTCGGGCCGGGCGCCGTCGACCCGAACCGCTCGAGCAGCCGACGCCACGACATGTGCGCCTGCAGCGAGATCACCTTCTGCTCGAGGATCGCCGGCACGAGCGCCTCCATGACGCGCGCAGTGCGCGGCACTCGCAGGCCCGGATTGCGGCGGTGCGCGTCGGCGAGCAGCGCGAGCCCGGGCGCGAACGCCGACGTGTCGTCGCGCTCCCCCAGCATCGACGGCGCGAGCGCGAGCGCTGCCGAGGCACCCGGACCCCACGCCTCGACGCGCATGAGGTCGCGACCGACCTGCCGCACGCGCAGCGTCGCCGCACCGGCATCCGTGAGCGACGTGCGCCACACCGACCCGTCGGGCCCGAGCGCGAACGTCGGATCGCCCGGCCCGCGCCGCAGCGACCCGAGCGTCTGCATCACGTCGGTCTCGTGCGGCGCCCGCCAGTCGAGCGCGAGGTCGGGGGTCACCACTCCAGTCTGCGCCCTCCCGCCGACGCACGACCCGGCGATGGGCGAGGATTGCAGCACGCACCCACCCGAGGAGCCCGATGACCCACGACGACGACACCCTCCACCCCGAGACGCTCGCGGTGCACGCCGGCCGCCCCGAGCGCACGCCCGACGGACCGCTCAACACGCCCGTGCACCTCACGTCGACCTACTCGGCAGGCGGCCCCGTCGCCTACGGCCGCTACGGCAACCCGTCGTGGACGGCGTTCGAGGAGGCGCTCGGCGCACTCGAGGGCGGCCGCTGCGTGTCGTTCGCGTCGGGCATCGCCGCGATCGCCGCGGTCTTCGACCTCGTTCCGACCCGCGGCGTGGTCGTCGCCCCGCGCCACTCCTACACGGGCACCATCGGGCAGCTCGACGACCTGGCCGCCGCCCGCGAGGTCGAGGTCCGCTACGTCGACGTGCGCGAGACCCAGGCGGTGACGGATGCCGCGGCCGGCGCCGACCTCGTCTGGATCGAGTCCCCCACGAACCCGGCCCTCGAGGTCGGCGACCTCGACGCGATCGGCCGTGCCGCGCACGACGCCGGAGCCCTGTTCGCGGTCGACAACACGTTCGCGGGGCCGCTGCTGCAGCATCCGCTCGACTCGGGCGCGCACCTGTCGGTGCACTCGGCCACGAAGTCGATCGCCGGACACAGCGACGTCCTCATGGGCGCCGTGATCGGGCGCGACGACGAACTGCTCGCCCGCATCGAGCAGCGGAGGCGGCTCAACGGCGCGATCCCGGGCGCGTTCGAGGCGTTCCTCGCGCTGCGCGGGCTGCGCACCCTCCCGGTGCGGCTCGAGCGCATGCAGTCGACCGCGAGGGCGATCGTCGACGCGCTCGAGGGGCATCCCGCGCTCGAGGAGGTGCGCTACCCCGGCTTCGGCACCATCGTGTCGATCGTCGTCCGAGGCGGGGCGGATGCCGCTGAGCGCGTCGCCGAGTCGACGCGCGTCTGGGTGCACGCCACGAGCCTCGGCGGCGTCGAGTCCACGCTCGAGCGCCGCCGGCGTTGGCCGTCGGAGGCCGAGACGATCCCCGAGGGGCTCGTGCGCCTCTCGGTCGGGCTCGAGCACCCCGGCGACCTCGTGCGCGACCTGCGCCGCGCGCTCGACGCCGCCGCCCCGCCCGTCGCGGTCGACTGAGGGGTAGACCTGCGCGGAAACGCGGTCAACCCCCTGCGTGCCTTCAGGGGCCGGTCGTAACGTTGAACACGGGGGACGAAGGCGAGGAGGGACCGCGTGACACTGACGAACGCGCCGACGCCCATCGAGCCGAACGGGACCGGCATTCCGAAGCCGGAGACGCCCGACGAGGCGATCCCGGTCGCGGCCGACCCCATGCGCCCCATGGCGCCCCCCGCGCCGCGCGGCCCTCTCAGCGCCGCCCTGCTGCGCACCATGACCCACCAGCGCCTCGCCGGCCTCGACCTCGTCGATGCGAGCGCCACCGGTGCCCTCGCGCGCACGCGCGACGTGCTCGACGACGACGACATCCAGCTCGCGCTGTTCCTCCTCTACGAACTGCACTACGGGGGCATCGAGGGAGTGCCCGACAGCTGGGAGTGGGAGCCGAGGCTGCTGCAGGTGCGAGGCGACCTCGAGCGGGCGTTCGAGATCGCGCTCCGGGGCGCCGTGCCCCAGCCGGCTGCGACTCGCGGCGTGCCCGAGGCGCTCGCCGAGCTCGTGTCGCTCGACGACAGCCCGGGCCTGTCCGCCTACGTCGAACGCGACGCGACCGCCGACCAGGTGCTCGAGGTGCTCGCGTGCCGCTCGATCTACACGCTCAAGGAGGCCGACCCGCACTCCTGGGCGATCCCGCGCCTGCACGGCCCGGCGAAGGTCGCGCTCGTCGAGATCCAGGCCGACGAGTACGGCGATGGTCGCCCCGAACGGCAGCATGCGGCGATCTTCGCGAAGGCGCTTCGCGGCGCCGGACTCGACGACCGGTACGGCGCGTACGCCGACCACGTGCCCGCACGGGTCTACACGTCGATGAACCTCATGTCGTACTTCGGCCTGCACCGGCGCTGGCGCGGTGCGATCGTCGGGCACCTCGCGGCCTACGAGATGACCTCGACCATCCCCTGCCGGGCGTACGCGCGCGGACTGCGGCGACTCGGGTTCGGCGACGACGTGGTCGACTACTTCGACGAGCACGTCGAGGCCGACGCCGTGCACGAGCAGCTCGCCGCGAACGACCTCGCAGGCGGCCTGGCCGAGACCGAGCCGGCCCTCGTCGACGACATCCTCTTCGGCGCGTCGGCGTGCCTGACGATCGACGGCCGGCTGTGGGGCGGCATTCGCGACGCGTTCGAGCGCGGCGAATCGGCGCTGCGGATGCCCCTGCCATGAGCCGCGCGGCCCGCGGCGCGGCATCCGCTCGACCGGTCACGGTCACGGCCTGTGCGAACGGGCCGCTCATCGTGCGCGGCGACGTGGACCTCGTGGACGAGCGCGGCGACCCCGTCGAGGCGCCGCGGCGGACGATCGCCCTGTGCCGGTGCGGTGCGTCTGCGATCCGCCCGTTCTGCGACGGCTCCCATCGGACGATCGGATTCCGCACCGAGCCGCCCGCCCGCACGCCCGCCGTGACGCTCGCGGACCCGCTCACGCCCGTCGAGGCCGCGCAGCGCGCCGAGCGGGACGCCCTCGACGCACCCCGCTGAAGCCGGGTCCACGGGCGGACACGCGTCAACCCCCTTGCCGCGTCCGGGTCGATCCGGCCTACCGTGGAACGATGAGCGACACCCCTACCGTGATCCCCCGCTCACCCGCCCCCGACGACACGCTGGCGTTCCTGAAGGACGGGTACCTGTACGGCACCCGCCGGTTCCGGAAGCTCGACGGCGACGCGTTCGAGGCACGGCTGGCCGGGACCCGAGCCGTCGTGATGCACGGCCGCGAGGCGGCATCCGTCTTCTACGAGGACGACCGCTTCTCGCGCGAGCGCGCGATGCCGTCGTCGGTGCAGCACCTGCTGCAGGACGAGGGCAGCATGCAGACCCTCGAGGGCGAACCGCACCGGCACCGCAAGTCGATGTTCATGCGCATGCTCGACGAGGCGAGCGTCGCGCGGCTCGTCGAGGCGTTCGAACGCGAGTGGGCCCGGGTTCGAGCCGAGCACGCCGGCCACGAGGTGCCGCTCTACGACGTCGGCAACCTCGTGCTCACGAGGGCCGCGCTCGCGTGGTCGGGCGTGCCGGCCCAACGCGTCGACGACCGCGAGCTCGCGGGCCGGCTGGCCGCGATGGTGGATGCCGCGAGCACGATCGGTCCGGTCAACTGGGCCGCGCGCGTGCGACGGCGCCGGGCGGAGGACTGGGCCGCCGAACTCGTGGCCGACGTGCGTGCCGCCCATGTCCACGCCGATCCCGCGTCCGCGATCCGCACCATCGCCGACGGCTCCGACGACCACGGCGCGCCGCTGCCCGAGGAGGTCGCGGCAGTCGAGGTGCTCAACCTGCTGCGCCCCATCGTGGCGGTCAGCCGGTTCCTGGTGTTCACGGTGCACGCCATGCACACGCACCCGCAGTGGCACGCCGTCGTCGAGTCCGATGCGGACGCCGCGACGCGCGTCACGAACGAGGTGCGCCGGCACTACCCCTTCTTCCCCGTCATCGCGGGCACCGTGCGGCGGCCGTTCGAGTGGCGCGGGCGCGAGTTCGAACCCGGCGAGCGCGCCATCCTCGACCTCTACGCGACCAACCACGACCCCCGCAGCTGGGACGAGCCCGGGCGCTTCCTCCCCGAGCGGTTCGAGGGGTGGGACGGCGACCCCAACACGCTCGTGCCGCAGGGCGGCGGGGATGCCGCGACGGGTCACCGCTGCCCGGGCGAAGCGGCCACGATCGCGCTCACCGCCCGGTTCGCGCAACTCGCCGCGAGGCGCCCGTTCTCGGTGCCCGACCAGGACCTCCGCATCAGCCTGCGGCACATCCCGGCGCTGCCGATGGACCGCATGCGCGTCGAGATGCGCCCCTGAGCGGAACGGCCCGGCCGGTCCCCCGAGCGACCGGGCCGCCGCTGGTCCGGACGCGGCTACGGCACCACCGCGATGTGGTTCTCGACGTGCTCGACGTGCGGCGACGCCCACGCCGCCTCCTCCGCCTGCGCCCGCTCGAGGTACGACGACACCCATCCGGTGAGCTTCACGGTCGTGCCCTCGGCGGCGACGTCGACGTGGTTCGCGTCGATCACCGCGTGCCGGACGAGCGCCCTGCGGATCCGCTCCGCGGTGTCGTCCGCGGACGGCTTCCGCTGGAGGGCGATCCGGCTCTCGACGGAGTGCACGCCGGGGATGCGGCTCACCGCTCCGCGAAGGCGCTCCCGCTGCGCGTTGAACTCGACCTCGCCGGTCAGGAGCACCGTGCGACCGCGCACCTCGGCGTGCACCGACGCGGCGCCCGGTCCGGCCGCGGCGATCTCGTGCTTCACCGCACGGGCGACGAGGTCCTCGTCGGGCTCCCGGTCGCGGTCCTCCTTCACGGCGAGATCGTCGACCACCGTCGTCACCCCGCGGACGCGTTCGGCGGCTCGCACGGCCTCGGCGTGCTCCCAGAGGTTCGCGACGCTCCCGGTCAGTCGCACCGCGCCGTCGTCGACGGAGACGCCGATGCCGGCCCAGTCGAGCCCGGGGGTCCAGTCGAGTTCCTCCTCGACCCACATCTTCACTTCGTCGTCGGTGTACCGGTCGGCCATGTCGTGCTCCCCCTCGTCTCGGTCGTGGTGCCGTGCGGATGCGGCGCGCGGTGGTGCCGTGCTCAGGCGGTCGCCGTCTCGCCGCCGCCAGGCTCACCGCCGCGGGACTCGCCGCCCGCGGACTCGCCGCCCGTGGACGTGATCGAGACCTTGCGCGGGCTGGGCAGGGCACGATACGGCACCGTCACACGGAGCACTCCGTTCTCGAAGTGGGCGCTGACGGCCTCCTCGTCGGCGAGCTCGGGCAGTTCGATGCGCCGGTAGTAGCTCGTGCTGCTCTCGCGGACGACGTACTTCTTCTTGTCCTTGTCCTCTTGCTTCTCGCGCTTCTCGGCCTGGATGACGAGTGCGCCCTGGTCGACGTCCACGTCGATGTCGCCTTCGCTGAAGCCGGGCAGGTGCGCCTCGACCGTGAGCTTCTGGTCGTCCTCGGTGTAGATGTCGGTCGTCGGCGCGGATCGCCGCGTCTGGTTCAGCCAGCTCCCCGAGAACAGCTGTCGCTGCAGGGCGTCCAGCTCGGCGATCGGGTCGAAGCGGATGACATTTCGGGCCATGGTCCCTCCTCCTTCGGTGTGCGGCGGCGTCCGTCGCCGCCGCGGTCGGCTCGTGGGATGCGGTCGGCTCGGTCGGTGATCACGAGGTGGACGCGCGCGCACCGCGCCCGGCCGCTGCTTCCATGGTGCGCGCGCAGGCCCGATGATGCCGGGGCTTTGGTCCCCCCGGACGGGGTGCGGAGACGGGATGCTGGCGAGCGAACCCATCGAGGGGGTGCCGGATGTCGCTGCAGCGTGTCGCGCGGATCGTTCTGCTGGCCGCGCTGGCGTTCACGGCCGTCACGTCGATGCTGGGCGGCGCGATGCTGGTCGCCGGGTCGCTGGCCGACCTCGGCGAGTCGCCGATCGCGATCCCGGACTCCTACCTCGAGGGGTCGCCGTTCGCGTCGACGCTCGTTCCCGGACTCGCGCTCGCGCTCGTCGTCGGCGGCACGCAGGCCGTCGCGTTCGTGATGGTCGCCCGGCGGATGCGTTGGGCGATGGTCGCGTCGGCGATCGCGGGCTTCGGCATCCTGACCTGGATCTTCGTGCAGATGGTCTACATCCCGTTCAGTCCGCTGCAGGCCGTGTACTTCGCGCTCGGCTTCGTCGAGCTCGGGGCGGTGCTGGTCCAGCTCGACGTGCTTCACCCGTGGGTCCACGCGCGCACGACGCGCGACCGGGGCACGGTTCCCTGACGCCGGCATCCATGCCAGTCTGGGAGCGGCGGCACACGCCGTCGAGCACGAGATGAGGTCGCCATGGCCCGGTTGCCGCGACGCTCCCCCTTCGCGGGTCGGCACGCGCGCGCGGGCGTGTCGTTCCTCGCCGTGGCGGTGATCCTCGCGGCGACGAGCGTGTCGGTCGACCTCAGCGTCCTCGGTTTCGCCTCGGCGGAATGGCGCACGATCGTCGCGACGGCGTCGCACGCGCTCGAGTTCGCCGCGGTGTGGGTCGCGCTGCCGCTCGGGGTCGCCCTCCTCTTCACTGCCGGGGAGCCGGCGGGATGGCGACGGGCGGTGGCAGTGGCCGCGGCCGTCGCGGCGCCCATCGCGGTGCAGCTCTCGGGTGCCGCGCGCTCGCCGTTCCTCATCCTGATCGCGCTGGCTGCCGCGGTCGGCGGCTACGCGCTCATCGTCTTCGGCCTGACCGAGCATCGCCGCGACGACTCCCTGCCGGGTCGTACGACGACCGCGATCGCGGTGCTCGCCGCAGCGAACCTCGTCGTCATCGCGCTCGGCACTCTGCATCTGCTGTTGTGGAACCCGCTCGCGCGCGTGCCCGCGCTGGACGCCTCGCAGATCTACCTCGTGCTCGGCGAGGGGCCGGGCGGCGTCGACGGCGGCCCGGTCGCGTGGGCGATCGTCTCGACGCTGGCCACCGTCGCGGCCGCCGTATCCGCCTTCGTCGGCGCACGGCGCGGGACGGTGAACGCGCACCTCGTGGTCACGGGCGGGCTGCTCCTGATCCACGCCACGAGCTTCTTCCTGTGGTGGGCGGGCATCGGGATCGGCGAGGACCTCGCGGCCGCGTTCGGCGGGTCTGCTGGCGACGCATCGCCGGCCGGGTCCCTCATCGCCCTGGCGGGGGCGTCCTGCCTCGCCGCGGCGATCCTGATCCAGTTGCTTCCGGCGGCGGTCCCGGTCGACGATGAGGCCGATGCCGCGGACCGCGACGCCGACGGGGAGGGCGACGGGCCCGCCGATCACGGCGGCGACGGCGGGGTGCCCCTCGCTCCGGCATCCGTCACCTCATAGTGTGGTGTCGTGGCGGCCGCGAAGGATGACGCGGTGGTCCTCGACGTCGAGGGCCACGACGTCCGCGTGAGCCATCCGGGCAAGCTGGTCTTCCCCGAGCCCGGCCTCACCAAGCTCGACCTCGTCGAGTACTACGTGGCCGTCGCCGAGGGCGCGCTCCGTGGCGCCGGCGGGCGCCCGATGGTGCTGAAGCGCTTCGTGAAGGGCATCGCGAAGGAGCCGTTCTTCCAGAAGCGCGTGCCCGAGAACCACCCCGACTTCATCGACACCGCCACGCTCCGATACGCGTCGGGCACGTCGGCTGAGGAGGCGGTGGTGCGGGATGCCGCGGGCCTCGCATGGGTCGTGAACCTCGGCTGCCTCGACCTCAACCCCCACCCGGTGCGAGCGGAGGACCTCGACCATCCCGACGAGCTGCGCGTCGACCTCGATCCCATGCCCGGCGTCGACTGGTCGCAGATCGTCGACGTGGCGATGGTCGCGCGCGACGTGCTCGACGACCACGGACTCGTCGGCTGGCCGAAGACGTCCGGGTCACGCGGCATGCACCTGCTCGTGCGCATCCGTCCCGAGTGGGAGTATCCGGAGGTGCGGCTCGCCGCCGAGGCGCTCGCGCGCGAGGTCGAGCGGCGCGCACCCGGGCTGGCGACCGCCCGCTGGTGGAAGGAGGAGCGCGGCGAGAGCGTGTTCGTCGACTTCAACCAGAACGCGAAGGACCGCACCGTGGCATCCGCCTACTCGATCCGGCCGTTGCCGGACGCCCGGGTGTCGACGCCGCTCGACTGGAGCGAGGTGCGCACCCGGCGGCCGGAGGAGTTCACGGTCGCGACGGTGCTCGAGCGGTTCGCCGAGCGGGGCGACCCGCATGCCGGCATCGACGATGCGGCGGGCGGCCTCGAGGGACTGCTGCGCCTCGCCGACGAGCTCGGGCCCGCCGAGAAGGCACCGCGCGGGTCGGGCGGCTCGGGCGGCTCCGGTCGACGCGAGTCCCGGATGCCGCTCATCGAGGTCGCGCGCACCGAGACGAAGCCCGAGGCAGTCGACGCGCTCGAGCGCTGGAAGGCCGCGCATCCCGACGTGGTCCCGCACCTCTCCCCCGCCGACGTCATGCTCGACGGCATGCGCGGGTCGAGCTCGCTCTGGTACCGCGTGCGCGTCAACCTGCAGCACGTCCCCGAGGGCGAACGTCCCGAGCAGGAGCCGCTCCTCGTCGACTACGACCCCTGGGCGGGTCGCGCGGGCCCCCCCGCGGGTCGAGTAGGACGCGAAGCCGCACCACCGGAAGACGGTGTGCGAAGTGGGAACATGGGCGGATGACCGCGAAGCGGATCCTCTTCATCGGCGGCAGCGGCGTCATCAGCTCGGCGTGCGTCGCCCGTGCCGTGGCGGTCGGGCACGACGTGACCGTCCTCAACCGCGGCGGGTCGTCGAGCCTGAGGCCGCTCCCGGCCGACGTGCGACAGGTGGTCGGCGACATCCGCGACCCCGACTCGGTGCGCGAAGCCCTCGGGCACGGCGGCGGCGACCCGCTCGAGTTCGACGTCGTGTGCGAGTTCACCGCGTTCACGCCCGATCACGTGCAGGCCGACGTCGACCTCTTCGAGGGGCGCATCGGACAGTACGTCTTCATCAGCTCCGCCTCCGCGTACCAGACCCCGCCGAGCCGGCTGCCGGTGACCGAGTCCACGCCGCTCGTGAACCCCGTCTGGCAGTACTCGCGCGACAAGATCGCGTGCGAGGACCTCCTCGTCGCGGCCGTCCGCGAGCGCGGCTTCCCCGCCACCATCGTTCGCCCTTCGCACACCTACGACCGCACCCTGCTGCCCACCGCCGGCCACTGGACCGATATCGCCCGAATGCGCGCGGGCAAGCCGGTCGTCGTGCACGGCGACGGTACGAGCCTCTGGACCATCACCCACCACGCCGACTTCGCCGTCGCGTTCGTCGGCCTCCTCGGCAACCCGATGGCCGTGGGCGACAGCTTCCACATCACCGGGGACCACGCGCCCACCTGGAACCAGATCTACGGCTGGCTCGCGGATGCCGCGGGCGTCCCCGATCCCGAGCTCGTGCACGTGGCATCCGCGACCATCGCCGCCGTGCACCCCGAGTGGGGACCGGGCCTGCTCGGCGACAAGGCGCACTCGATGGTCTTCGACAACAGCAAGGTGAAGGCGCTCGTGCCGGAGTTCCGCACGACGATCACGTTCGACGAGGGCGCCCGGCAGATCATCGCGTTCCACGATGCGCGCCCCGAGCTGCAGGTCGTCGACCCGGCGACGGATGCCGCGTTCGAGCGCATCCTCGCGCTGCCGCGACGCTGATCCCGGTCAACCCGTTCCACCGCGCGGTACACCGGACTAGCCTGTCTGCACGCGGGTCGCCCGACGACCGGCGCGGTCCGCGATGACGGAGGGAAGCCGATGAGCATCAACATGGACAACCCGTTCGGGCACGGGTACGACAAGGGCCGCGAGGCCGAGGTCGAGTACGAGGAGGAGCTCGAGGCCGAGGGCGTCGGCGAGGACGACGCCGAGTACGTGATGGAGGACGTCGCCGACCCCGAGGACGACCAGGAGGAGTTCGGGGGGCGCTGAGCGCCCACTCGGCTCAGCCGCCCTCGGGCGCGCGCCGACGGTAGCGCTCGATCGTCTCGCCCGCCGCGGTGGGCACCAGCACGAGGGCGGCGAGCGCCCCGGTCGACAGCGGCTCGAGCCACGGCGCCGCGGCGAGCACGACGACCAGCCCGACGATCCCGGCGAGCTGCGCCCGCATCCAGCGCCGCTCGAGGACCCGCCGGAACAACATGGTCCCGACCAGGAACAGCATCGGACCGCCGAGCACCGCCACGGTCGCCGGGACGCTCTGCTCGTGCGGATTGCCGAGCAGTTCCTTGTCGCCGACGCCGAGCAGCACGATGCCGGCGACGATGAGCAGGTGCACCCAGACGTAGGCTGTGCGCGCCATCCGGCCCGGGGCACCGGCCGCCTGCAGCGCCTCCGCGCCGATCCGCTCGCCGTGGTCGAAGTAGATCCACCAGCACGAGGCGGCGGCGACGAACGCGATGGCCACGGCGATGACCCGGTCGGGCGTCGCGTCCTCGCCGACGAACTCGAACCCGGTCACGAGCAGTCCCTCGCCGAGCGCGATGAGCACGAACAGCGCGCTCCGTTCGGCGAGGTGCCCGCCCGAGACGTCCCACCGGTCGATCTCCATGCGACCGCGACCGGGCACCGGGTATCCGCGGAGGCTTCCCGTCAACTCCACCCCGAGGGCCGCGGCCCAGAGCGGCAGCTGCAGGGGCTGCGGCAGCAGGGCTCCGGCGATCCAGAACGCGGAGCTCGCAAGCGCCCAGACGAGCACGTTGGTGAAGTCGTCGGCGACCCGCTCGTCGTGCCGGCGGGTGGCCCAGACCATGAACCCGGCGCGCCCGAGCTTCAGCACGACGTAGGCCAGGGCGAACACCCACGCGCGTTCGCCGAACGCCTCTGAGATCGACGTGCTCATGACGAACGCGATGAAGGCGAGCACGATCACCGTCACGCGAACGGGCAGCTTCACGGGGTCGAGCCAGTTCGTGACCCACGTCGTCGAGACCCACACCCACCACAGCGCGCACACCATGATCACACCCTCGAGCGCACCGAGCGGCGTCTGGTTCTCCGCCAGGGACGCCGCGACCTGGTTGAGGCCGAACACGAAGACGAGGTCGAAGAAGAGCTCGACGTACGTGACGCGCTCCGCGCGATCCGTGTCGGCCGGGCGCAGCACGTCCGCACGCAGTCCGAAGGCCATGCCGCCATCCTGCACCCTGCCGACCGGCGGCGACGGATGCCGCGTCGAGGGCCGTCGGCTCGCATCGCCGCCGGGCGCTCGCACCGCTGGCATGTGCGGGAGTTTTCGCGTTATATGGACGTGGCGCCCGGCCGGGCGCGCACACGAAGGAGTGGCATGACGGCATTCGAGCGACCCATCCGCATCGGGGCAGTGCTGGTCCTCGGCGTCGCCCTGAGCGGCTGCACGGCCGGGTCCGCGGCGCCGGAGGCCACGAACCCGACCGTGCAGCTCGGCGCGCCGGGTGAGCCGAACCGGACGATGTCGCCCGAGGAGGCCGCCGGCATCGAGGAGCCCGCCCACACCGAGGCGGATGTCGAGTTCATGCAGATGATGATCGTGCACCACGACCAGGCCATCACGATGACCGAGTGGGTCGAGGAGCGCACGACGGATCGCGACATCCGACTGCTGGCGGAGCGCATGCGCATCAGCCAGGAGGGCGAGATGGATCTCATGGCGGGCTGGCTGCAGGAGCGCGGCACCCCGCTGCGGGACGAGCACGGCGGCCACGGCGGCGCCCATGACATGCCGGGCATGCTGACCGACGAGCAGCTCGAGCGACTCGAGGCCGCCGACGGCGAGGAGTTCGAACGGCTCTTCCTCGAGTACATGATCCAGCACCACCAGGGCGCCCTCGAGATGGTCGCCGACCTCTGGGCCTCGGACGGCGGGCAGGAGCAGGCCATCGGGCAGTTCGCACGCCACGTCGAGGGCGATCAGGCCATCGAGATCGCGCGCATGCAGTCCATGCTCGCCGAGCGCGCGTCTTAGGGCGTCGTGCGGTGGCGGGGAGGCCGGGTCACCGACCTCCCCGCCGTCGGATCAGCGGAGGCTGGCGGCGAGCGCCTTCAGCCCCTGCACCAGGTCGGAGTCCGCCGGGAAGCCGGACTCGCTCGCAGCGGCGGTGAGCAGCCCGGAGGCCGACCTACCTGCCTTGGTCGACTCAGCCTTGTCGATCAACTTGTTCACCTTGTCGAGCTGTGCGCCCGAGAGGGTGCCGGCTCGCTCGGCCTGGTCGACGTACGACCGGGCGACGGCGAAGCTCGGGTCGTGCTCGAGCATCGACTGCAGCTGCGCGTTGAACTCGGCGAGCTCGATCTCACCGGCCGCAGCGATCTCGTTCGCCGACATCATGTCGCTCTCGACGAGCTCCATCGTGTCGAAGCCGCGTGCGATCTCGCTGCCGAGCACGTTGCCGTTGTACCAGTAGGTCGACCAGTAGCCCCCGAGGGTCAGGGCGGTGTCGCTGATCGGACCGCGATCGAGGTACGCGATCTCGACCGGGTTCTCGGTGTCGGTGAAGTCGAGGATGGACATGCCGCCCTGGTACCACGCCTGCACCATGATGTCGCGGCCCGGCACGGGGATGATCGAGCCGTTGTGCGCCACGCAGTTCTCCTGCGCCGTCTGCGGAGCCGGCAGCTTGTAGTAGCTCGCGAACTCGAGCTTGCCGTCGACGATGTCGAACAGCGCGTTCGCGCCCCACTCGGGCTGGTGGGTCTCCAGGCAGCGGGCCCCCGTGCCGCCGCCCCACTCGTCGGTGAAGACGACCTTCGTGCCATCGTTGTTGAACGTCGCCGAGTGCCAGTACGAGAAGTTCGTGTCGGCGACGGCGTCGATGCGCACCGGGTTCACCGGGTCGCTGATGTCGACGAGGATGCCGTTGCCCTGGCACGCGCCCGCGAGGAGCCCGATCTCGGGGAACGCCGTCACGTCGTGGCACGTGTTGGTGTTCGGCGTCGGCGAGTAGGTGCTGCCGCTCGGGTGCTGTGCGCTGCCCGGCAGCGTGTTCTGCAGGCCGTTGTACGCGCCCGTGTCGACATCGGTGAAGATGCGCGGCTGGCTGACGATCTCGGCCGTCTCGGGCGCCGCGAGCGGCACCTTGATGACGTCGATGCGCCACTGCGTCGGGTCGCCCTCGGTCACCGGGTCGGTCGTCAGCGCGGCGTTCTCGCAGCCCTCGAGCTCGAGCGCCGAGCGCACACTCGAGGTGCCCGAGTTGTAGATGTACACGTTGGCCGCGTCATCCGGGTCGGTCACGACGGTGTGCGTGTGCGATCCGCGACAGGTCTGCACGCCCGGCAGCTGCACGGGATTGCTGAGATCGCTGATGTCGAAGATGCGCACGCCGCGGAACCGCTCGGCAGCCGGATCCGTGATCGGGGCGGTGCCGCAGTCGATACGGCCGTTGGTCGCCTCGACCGACATGAAGAGCAGGTCGCCGTAGACCGAGACGTCGCCCTGGCCGCCCGGGCACACGAACGCCGTCTCGAGGGCCGGTGCCGCCGGGTCGGAGATGTCGAAGACCTGGAAGCCCGAGAAGCTGCCCACGATGGCCTTGTCGCCCGTGAAGGCCAGGTCGGAGTTGATGACGAACCCGGCCGGCACCGGCAGGCTGTCCAGGAGTTCGACGCCGCTTGCGGCGATCCCGGCGTCGTCGAATCCCGCGGGCAGGTCGACGCGCGGGTCGTCTCCTGCCGAGGCCGCCGTGGCGGTCATCAGCGAGGCGCCGAGTATCAGCGCTCCGGATGCCGCGATGGCGCGTCTGCGCCATCTGGCGGGTCGTCGTGAGGTGATGGTCATCAGTTCCCTCTTCTCTCGCTCCATTGCGTGATCGAAGGCCCCCGATGACACGGACGGGCCGCACGTCGTCGTGCGGCACGCGGCCCCGGGGAGCCGATCTCTGGTCCAAACGTAGCTAGGAATCCGCGTGATGTCAGCAAGCGTTGTCCGAGGATTGCTCATGTTGACTCGACGGGTCGTCGGCGGCGCGGCGTAGGCTCGCGTCATCCCGATCGGAGGACCCTCATGTGCGGACGATTCGTGGTCTCCCAGCAGGCCGACGACCTCACCGCGGTGTTCGACGCCGAGAACGACTTCGCCGACTGGCGCCCGTCGTACAGCCTCGCGCCGACCGACACGATCCCCATCGTGCGCGAACGTGCGAAGTCCGACACCGGCGAGTTCGTGCGGCGCCTCGAGCCGGCCCGGTGGAACTTCCATCCGGCGTTCATGAAGGAGTCGAAGCGGCCGCAGTTCAACAGCCGCATCGAGACGGTCGCGACCAACGGGCTGTGGAAGGGTGCGTTCGCCTCCGGCCGGTGCATCGTGCCCATGCGCGGCTACTACGAGTGGACGGGCGAGCCCGGCAGGAAGCGCGCCCACTACCTGCACGGCCCCGACGAGCTGCTCGCTGCGGCCGGCATCTCGACGGCGCGGAAGCTCGACGACGACACGTGGGAGGTGTCGACCTCGATCATCACGCGCGAGGCCCGTGACGCCTCCGGCGAGATCCACGACCGGATGCCGGTGTACCTCCCCCTCGACGCGATCGACCACTACCTCGATCCCGCCAAGCTCACGCCCGCCGACGCGCAGGCGATGGTCGACTTCCTCCTCGCGCAGTCCGACCGGGTCGCGCCGACCATCACCGAATACGAGGTCGACCCGCGCGTGAACAACCACCGCCGCATCGACCCGCACGACCCGACCCTGATCGAGCCGCTCGGCGACGACCCGACCCTGATCTGAGGGGCCCGCAGCGCGACATCGACGGCGGTGGCGCGCGCCGGGGACGGGGCCGAGCCGCTCCCGTTGCCTCGCGGCACCCGGGCGCCGAGAATCGGATGGTGGGAAGGGGCGACGATGACGACATGGGGCACTGAGCAGCTTGCCCGCATCGGCGACGCCGAGGAGATCGAGGTGTCCTCGCACCGCGGCGACGGCTCGCTGCGGAAGTACGTGATCATCTGGTCGGCCCGGGTCGGCGACGAACTGTTCGTCCGCTCGGCCTACGGTCCCGACAACGGCTGGTTCCGCCGTGCGAAGGCGAGCGGCTCCGGCCGGGTGCGAGCCGGCGGCGTCGAGCACGACGTGGCGTTCGTCGACGTCCCCGCAGCCGAGGCGGCGACGCATGAGGCACTGGATGCCGCGTACCGGGCGAAGTACGCCGCGCACCCGCCGCGCATCGTCGCGACGGTCGTCGGCCCGGACGCGGCCGCCACGACCCTGCGACTCGAACCGCGCGGCTGACCCGGCTCACGCGACTGCGGCAGCCGCGGGCGTATCATGACCGCATCCGGCCTACGCCGCAGCGACGAACCCACCGCCGAGTGCGACGTCCGAACAGTGCGCGAGGTGCATCATGTCGATCCCCGATCCGCCGGACTCCGCGCACGCCGCTGCGCCAGCGAGCCCGCCGGATCCCGAGAACCCCGCGCATCCCGAGCATCGCAGGTGGTGGACTCCGGCCGGGGTGTCCGCGCTGGCCGGCGTCGCGGCCGTCGCTGTCGCCCTGGTCAGCGTGTTCGTCGGTCTCCCTCGCGACTCCGCCGCCCCTGACGCGGCCTCGCCGAACGCGACCGATGCGGTGCACGTGTTCGTATACGGGTCGTCGATGCCCGGAGAGTCGCGATACGCCGAGATCAAGGAGTATGTCGAGTCGTCGACCCGGGCCGTCGTCGACGGCCTGCTGTACGACTCGGGCCTCGGCTATCCCGCCGCGAAGTTCGAGCCCGGCGGCGAGGTCCCGGGCTTCCTCCTGACCCTCGAGGCCTCGACGGCGGACGCGTTCGTCCGCGAGCAGACCGCACTCGAGTCCGGCCTGTTCGTGCCGGTGGACGTGCAGACCCATTCCGGCGTGACGGCCACCGCGTGGGAGTGGATCGGCGCGACCGACGGGATGCCACGGATCGATGCGTGGGACGGTTCGACCGCCGCGTTCGGGCAATCCGTGTTCATCCGCGAACTCGCCGTCGGCGACTGCTTCAGCAACTCCGACGGCCGGGTGGCGCTGACCGCATGGTGCGAGGCTCCGCACGGGTACGAGGTGCTCCACGTCGAATCGCTGCCGACGGCGACGTACTCGGCCGACGCGATCGAGGCGGCCGCCACGGAGCGCTGCGATCAGGCGTTCGAGGATTCGGTCGGCGAGTCGCCAGCTGCAGCCGTACTGGCCGTCGAGCGATTCGTCCCGTCGAAGGACGAGTGGGACTCGGGCGATCGGGTCGTCCTCTGCGCCGTCTTCGAGCCCGATTCGCTCATGGTCGGAACTCTCGAGCGCGGGTGATCGCGCGGCGGCATCCGTCGTACGCTCGCCGCATGCGCTTCGGAACGCTCGACTTCACGCCCGCCGCCCATTCGCCCGAGCTCCTCTCGGCGCCCACCGCCACGGCGATCAGTGCGACGGATGCCGCGGCGAACCCGGTGCTCGTCGCCGCGATCGATCCCGGCCTGGCCGACACCGCCGCGTTCTGCGAGCACTACGGGATCGCCATGGCAGACGGCGCGAACTGCGTCGTCGTGCAGGCTCGGCGCGGCGACCGCACGTGGTACGCGGCCGTGCTCGTGCGGGGCTCGGATCGCGCCGACATCAACGGCGTGGTGCGACGGCACCTCGACGCACGGAAGCTGTCGTTCGCGTCGATGGACGAGGCCGTGCGGCTCACGGGCATGCAGTACGGCGGCATCACGCCGATCGGCCTTCCCGACGACTGGGCGATCCTGGTCGACGAGTCCGTCGCGGCGCACGAGCGGCTCATCATCGGCAGCGGCATCCGCGGCTCGAAGCTGCTCGTGACCGGCGCGTACCTCGCATCCCTGCCGAACGCGGAGGTGCTGGCGCTCGCACGGTGACGCCGGGACGGGGAGGCGCCCGTGGCTCGCGGATCCCCTCGTCGGTCAGACGGCGGCGACTACCGGGCGGGGTCGGCGTCCAAGGCGGCCCGCACGCGGCGCGCCACGGGTACCCGAGCAGGCTGGAGGGCGGATCCGCCCGCGTCCGTCCGAGGGCCGCAGTGCGCCCGTTCCCTATGGCGAGAGCGACTCCCGCCGGACCACTGCGGCGCTCCAACGCCCCAGCAGGACCCCCGCGAGCACGTCCGAGATGTGGTGCTGCCCGCGGTAGATCCGCGAGAACGCGATGCCGCCGGGAATCACGTACCGCAGCAGGGGTCCGAGGACTCGCGCCCCGCGGACCCCGTGCCGGTCGAGCAGGTCGGCGAGCGTGGTGTGGAGCGCGACGGCCGCCGCCGTGTGCCCGGACGGGAAGGACGACGTCGCGTGGGGCCGCTCCGGCCGCCACACCCCACCGGGTCGCGGCCTTCCCACGAGGGCCGCAGATCCGACGAAGCAGGCGGTCTCGAGCGCGAGTGCCGCACCGGGGGCGATGGCGCCGCGCCGGTCGCGCGTAAGCCACCACGTCACGCCGCACCAGAACGCCCCATTCGCGATCGTCTGCGGCACACCCGAGTACCACGAGAGCGGACCGGTGACCCGATCGAGCAGCTCACGAGGCTCGAGCGGGTCGACCGACGCGCCGTCATCGTCGTCGGGCCGGTGGCCGAAGGCGTCCTGGAGCGCGCGCACCGCCCGGTCCTCGCACGGGTCATCGCCGCCGACGAGCCGTGCGGCCCGTCCGGCTGCGGCGAGCGCCGCGATCGCTCCCAGCCCCGGCAGGACGAACGAGCGGAGGACCCGGTGCATGCCCGGCAGCCTAGCCGCCCCGCGGTCGGCCTCCGAAGCACGGACCGGGCCGCCCGGGGCACTCCTGAACTCGCACGTGCCTGATGCCGACCATCACGTCGAACGTGTCGGGAGTACGGGAACGGCCCGGGTCGATGACCCGGGCCGTTCCCGACGCTGGTGCGCAAGGGGGGAGTTGAACCCCCACGCCCTTTCGGGCACACGGACCTGAACCGTGCGCGTCTGCCTATTCCGCCACTTGCGCATACCGACTCGTACACAGGCGCGAACCAGCCAACCGAGACTAACATACCTCCGCGTGGCGTCCGGCCACGCCCCCTCCACACCAGCACGACCTCGGCAACCGCTCCGAGTCGCCCGAGCCTCTCGCGCCGCCCCCGAGCGCGGGCATAGCCTTGACTACCGGCACCGGCGCCCGACCAGTTCCCCCGATCGAAAGGATCGCCCGTGACCCACCCCCGCGACGATCGCGCGAGCCTGCGCGACAGCGCGCCCGTCGACCCCGCCGACGTCGACCTCGGCGGCATCCGCGGCTGGCTGTTCGACCTCGACGGGGTGCTCACGCCGACCGCGGTCGTGCACATGCACGCGTGGGCGCGCCTGTTCGCGCCGTTCCTCGAACAGCGCGGCGCCGAGCCCTACCGCGACGCCGACTACTACGCGTACATCGACGGCAAGCCGCGGTACGACGGGGTGCGGTCGCTCCTGGCGAGCCGCGGCATCGTGCTGCCCGAGGGCGAGGTGACGGATGCCGCGAGCGCCGAGACCGTGCACGGCCTCGGCAACCGCAAGAACGACGCGTTCAACGAGACCCTCGCCGAAGAGGGGGTGCGGCCCTACCCGGCGAGCGTCGCGCTGCTCGACGCGATCGAGCGCGCCGGCGGCGAGGTCGCCGTGGTGTCGAGCTCGAAGAACGCGCCCGCGGTGCTCGCGGCCGCCGGCATCGACGGCCGATTCGAGGTCGTCGTCGACGGCGCGGTCGCCGCGCGCGAGGGCATCCCGGGCAAGCCGGCGCCCGACATGTTCCTGCGCGCCGCAGAGCTCCTCGGCCTGGCGCCGGAGGAGTGCGCGGTGATCGAAGACGCGGAGTCCGGCGTGAAGGCCGGCGCCACCGGCCCGTTCGCACTCGTGATCGGCGTCGACCGCGGCGTCGGGCGCGACGCGCTGACCGAGCTCGGCGCCGACGTGATCGTCGACGAGCTCGACGAGCTCCTCCCGGCGCTCGAGCGCGCCGGCGCGGCATCCGCTGCACGCAACGAAGAGATCCCCGGGTCACGAGACGCGGCTGCGCCGCTCCACGACCCGCAGACCGGAGAGGACCGCGCATGAGGTTCGCCGACACCGATCCCCTGAACCGCACGATCTTCCCGACCGACGAGTGGGCGCTCGTCGAGACCGAGTTCGGCGTCGACGACATGGGCCGCACCGAGACGCTCTTCGCGGTGGGCAACGGCTACCTCGGCCTCCGCGGCAACGTGGAGGAGGGCCGCGACGGCCACATGCACGGCACGTTCATCAACGGCTTCCACGAGACGTGGCCGATCCGCCACGCCGAAGAGGCCTTCGGCTTCGCGCGCGTCGGCCAGACCATCGTGAACGCGCCGGATGCCAAGATCATCCGCCTGTACGTCGACGACGAGCCGCTCGTGATCACCGAGGCCGAGATCATGGCCTACGAGCGCCGGCTCGACTTCCGGCTGGGCGTGCTCAGCCGTCGCATCGAGTGGCGCACCCCGTCGGGCAAGCGCGTGCTCATCACGAGCCGCCGGATGACGAGCTTCACCGACCGCCACCTCGGCGTCATCGACTACGAGGTCGAGATGCTCGACGCCGACGCCGCGGTGACGATCTCCAGCCAGATCCTCAACCGCCAGGACGGCCGCGACGAGTACCGCGCCGGGGTGACCGAGGCCCCCGGCGCATTCGACCCGCGCAAGGCCGAGACGTTCACGGAGCGCGTGCTGCAGCCTCGCGTGCAGCACCGCCAGGGCGGGCACTACGTCCTCGGGTACCAGTGCACGAACTCCAAGATGGCGATCTCGGTCGGCGCCCGGCACTCGATCGCGACCGACAACGAGTACACCGAGACCGGCTCGGTCGGCGACGACCTCGCCAAGCACACCTACCGGGTCCGCGCCGAGAAGGGCGTGCCGATCCGCATCACCAAGCTGATCAGCTACCACACGGCCCGCAAGGTGCCCGCGCGCGAACTCGTCGACCGCTGCGATCGCACCCTCGACCGCGGCGCCGAGATCGGCATCGCCGAGCTGTTCGAACAGCAGCGCACCTGGCTCGACGACTACTGGGCCCGCTCCGACGTCGAGATCGCCGGGCAGCCCGAGCTGCAGCAGGCCACCCGCTGGAACCTGTTCCAGCTCGCGCAGGCGACCGCGCGCACCGACGGCGGCGGTGTCGCCGCGAAGGGCGTCTCGGGCTCCGGCTACGGCGGCCACTACTTCTGGGACTCCGAGATCTACGTGATGCCGTTCCTCAGCTACACGGCGCCGATCGTGGCCCGCAACGTGCTGCGGTTCCGTCAGCGGATGCTGAACGCCGCCCGCGCCCGTGCGCTCGAGCTCAACCAGCGCGGGGCCCTGTTCCCCTGGCGCACCATCAACGGCCTCGAGTCGTCCGCGTACTACGCCGCGGGGACCGCGCAGTACCACATCGACGCCGACGTCTCCTATGCGCTGTGCCAGTACGTGGCCGCCACGGGCGACGAGGACTTCCTCGCGCGCGGCGCGATCGACATCCTCGTCGAGACCGCGCGCATGTGGGAGGACCTGGGCTTCTGGCGCACCAACACCGACGACGTGTTCCACATCCACGGCGTCACCGGGCCGGACGAGTACACCACCGTCGTGAACGACAACCTGTACACGAACGTGATGGCCCGCGCGAACCTCGCCGCTGCGGCCGCCGCCGTCGACAACCTGCAGGTGCACGACCCGGAAGGCCACAAGCGGCTCGTCGAGCGGCTCGGCGTGACACCGGCCGAGGTCGCGAGCTGGCGTCGCGCCGCGGCGCACATGCACATCCCGTTCGATGCGCAGCTCGGCGTGCACCCGCAGGACTCGGCGTTCCTCGAGAAGGAGCTGTGGGACCTCGAGCACACGCCCGACAACCGCCTTCCCCTCCTCCTGCACTACCACCCGCTCGTCATCTACCGGTTCCAGGTGCTCAAGCAGGCCGACGTCGTGCTCGCGCTCTACCTCCAGGGCGACCGCTTCAGCACCGAGCAGAAGCTCGCCGACTTCGAGTACTACGACCCGCTGACCACCGGCGACTCCACCCTCTCGGCGGTCGTGCAGTCGATCATCGCCGCCGAGGTCGGGTACCACGAGCTCGCGCTGCGCTACTTCCGCTCGGCGCTGTTCGTCGATCTCGCCGACCTGCACCACAACGCCGCCGACGGCGTGCACGTCGCATCGACCGGCGGCGTCTGGGCCGGCCTCGTGTCCGGTTTCGGCGGGTTCCGCGACCACAACGGCCGGTTCTCGTTCGATCCACGCCTTCCCGACGGCTGGGAGCGGCTCTCGTTCCGGCTCACGCTGCGCGGCACGCGCATCCGCGTCGACCTCACGGCCGAGGCCGTCCGGTTCACCATCGAGGTGGGCGAAGCGGATGCCGCGGTGCCCCTCGAGGTGCGTGGCGAGCGTGTCGTCGTCACCCCCGGCGCCCCGCTGGTGGTCGCCCTCGACGGGCACGGCGCGCGTCGCGTCGGCGCACCGACCATGCAGAACGTGCGCGGCGCGCGACGCGCCGACGGCACGCTGCTCACGGCGTCGATCCCGACGCTGTCGCTGGACGTCGACGAGGAGGAGGCCGCGTCCGTCTTCGACTGACGGGAGGTCGCGGAACGGCATCGTTCCGCGCCGTCCCCGGCGCGATCGCATGCGCTCGGGCTAGCATGTCAGTCGAGCACGGACCGGACGGGAGACCTGTGGGCCTACTGGACAACTTCGAGAAGGGTCTCGAACGCGCCGTCAACGGCGCGTTCGCGAAGACCTTCCGCTCGGGGCTGCAGCCTGTGGAGATCACGGCCGCGCTGAAGCGCGAGATCGACACGAAGGCGGCGGTCGTGTCGCGCGACCGCGTGCTCGTGCCCAACCGGTTCGCGGTGCGCATGTCCCCGGCCGACCACGAGCGCATGACCTCGCTCGGCCCGGCGCTGATCGACGAGCTCGTCGACCTGGTGCAGAAGCACGCCGCGAGCCAGCGCTTCCAGTTCGCCGGCGGCATCCGCATCGACCTGCAGGCCGACGCGGGCCTCGCCGAGGGGATGGTGCAGGTCGACTCGCAGAACGTGAAGGGCCGCGTCGCCTGGACCCCGGTGCTCGACGTCGACGGCCGCCGCTTCCCGCTCCTGAAGGGCCGCACGGTCATCGGCCGCGGCAGTGAGGCGGACGTCACGCTCGACGACGCCGGCGCCTCACGCCGTCACGCAGAGGTGCAGTGGGACGGCCAGCGCGCCCGCGTCCGAGACCTCGGATCCACGAATGGCACGCAGTTGAACGGCGCCCCCGTGAAGGACGCCGTGCTCGAGCCGGACTCCGTGATCACCATCGGGCGCTCGCGTATCGTGTTCCGGGTGCTCGCCCAAGCCGATCCCTCCGACACCGCCGTCGGTCGCCGAGTCGACCCCAGCCAGCGCCGCAACGCGGATGGCTTCTGGGGGCCGACCGAATGAGTGAACTGACCCTCCTCGTCCTGCAGCTCGGCTTCCTGGTGCTGCTCTGGGTGTTCGTGTTCGCCATCGTGTACGCCCTGCGCAGCGACCTGTTCGGCCAGCGCGTCCGGAAGCTGCAACCGGATGCCGCGGCCGCCGGCGCTGCACCGGCCCCCGCCGCCGCGGCGGGTCCCGGTGCCCCGACCGCGGCAGTGAACCGCCCGTCGGCGCCCCCGGACGGCGGCGACGCCACCACCGAGAACGCGACGCGCCTGGTGATCACATCGGGGGCGAAGGCCGGCGCCGAATTCCCCCTCGGTCGCGACGAGATCACGATCGGTCGGTCGAGCGACTCCGCGATCATCATCCGCGACGACTACACGTCGACGCACCACGCCCGGCTCATGCTCTGGAACGGCCGGTGGATGATCCAGGACCTCGACTCCACCAACGGCACGTTCCTCAACGGCTCCCGAGTCACCGTGCCCACGCCCATTCCGCTCGGAGCCACCGTCAAGGTCGGAGCGACGACGTTCGAGCTGCGGCGGTAGCCGATGGCCAGCGTCAAGGCGAGCGCGGCGGTCTCGCACGTCGGCCGGGTCCGCTCCAACAACCAGGACTCCGGCTACGCGGGTCGACGCCTGTTCCTCGTCGCCGACGGCATGGGCGGCCACGCCGGCGGCGACGTCGCGAGCGCGATCGCCACGCGCCGCATCTCCGAGGTCGCCGACACCGACTACGCGTCATCCGCCGACGCGGGGGCCGCCCTCGAGGCTGCCCTCCTGTCGGCGAACCGCACGCTCGAAGAGACCGTCGCCGACCACTCGGAGCTCACCGGCATGGGCACCACGGTCAGCGCCATGCTCGTGCAGCAGGACCGCGTCGTGATCGCCCACATCGGCGACTCTCGCGTCTACCTGCTCCGTTCGGGCGAACTCAGCCAGGTGTCGACCGACCACACGTTCGTGCAGCGACTCGTCGACGCCGGCCGCATCACCGCCGAGGAGGCGATGGTGCACCCGCGCCGTTCCGTGCTCATGCGAGTGCTCGGCGACGTCGAGTCCTCCCCCGAGGTCGACACGCTCGTCATCGACACCCACCCCGGCGACCGGTGGATGCTGTGCTCCGACGGCCTGTCGGGCGTCGTCCCGTTCGACGAGATCCACGAGATGCTCTCGTCCGACGCAGGCGCGAAGCAGGTCGCCGACCGGCTCGTGAAGGCGTCGCTCGACGGGGGCGCGCCCGACAACGTCACCGTCGTGGTCGTCGACATCGGCGACCCGCCCGCGCCCGACACGCCGCCGCTCGTCGTCGGATCCGCCGCGGCGCCGCTCGCGTTCGGCACGCCCGAGCCCGCGCGCCGGCCCGGCATCCGCCTCACCCCGTTCCGTCCGCACCCGGTGCAGGAGACGCACTTCGAGCCCGACTCCGAGGAGTACTTCGACGAGCTGATCGAAGAGGACGAGCGGCGCCGCCGTCGGCGCCGGATGTTCTGGGGACTGTGGATCTTCCTGCTCGTCGGCGCGATCGTCACCGCGTTCCTCGTCGGCTACCAGTGGACGCAGACGCGCTACTACGTGGGCGAGTACAACGGGCGCGTCGCGATCTACCAGGGCATCCAGCAGGACCTCGGCCCGATCTCGCTGAGCCGCCTGCACTCCGAGACGCCGGTCGACATCGCCGAGCTGCGGACCTACGACCAGCAGCGGGTCGAGCAGACCATCAGCGCCGGCAGCCTCGAGGAGGCGGTGCGGATCGTGTCGCGACTGGAGGAATCCGTTGACTGACCGAGCGACCCGTCCCGCCGACCGCGCACCCGCGACCGAGAGCGTGCGCCGCATCCGCCTGCCGCAGAAGCTGCGGAACCTCGAGTTCGGCCTCCTCCTCGTCGCGTGCATCATCAACGCCGGAGCGATCGTGCTCGTGCAGCTGGGCGCCATGGGGAGGGTGGACACCCAGCTGGTCCTGCTCGGCGCGGGCCTGTCGGCGCTCGTCTTCGGCCTGCACATCGCGATGCGCTTCGTGGCCCGCGACGCCGATCCCTTCCTGCTGCCCATCGCGACGGTGCTGAACGGCCTGGGCATCGCGATGATCTACCGCATCGACATCGCGTACGGCGACAGCGGGTGGGAGAGCGCGGCGGTCCGCCAGATCGTGTGGAGCGCGATCGCGATCATCGCGGGCCTCGCGACGATCCTCCTGCTCCGCAACCACCGCACGCTGTTCCGCTACACGTACCTGTCGGGCCTGATCGCCATCGTCCTGCTCCTGCTGCCCCTCGTGCCCGGCCTCGGGCGCGAGGTGAGCGGTGCGCGGGTGTGGATCGGGGTCGGCGACATCGCGACCTTCCAGCCCGGCGAGATCGCCAAGATCGCCCTCGCGGTCTTCTTCGCCGGCTACCTCGTGCGCAACCGCGACTCCCTGTCGATGGTCGGCCGCAAGTTCCTCGGCATGAAGTTCCCGCGCGCCCGCGACCTCGGGCCGCTCCTCGTCGTGTGGGCGCTGTCGATGTCGGTCATCGTCTTCCAGCGCGACCTCGGCACCGCATTGCTGTACTTCGGGCTGTTCCTCGTCATGCTGTACGTCGCGACCAGCAGGCTGTCGTGGGTCGTGCTGGGACTCGCCCTGTTCTTCGGCGGCGCCATCATCGCCAGCCAGACCCTCGAGTACGTCAACGGCCGGTTCCGCAACTGGCTGGACGCCTTCAACCCCGAGGTGTACGACGCCGCGGGCGGGTCGTACCAGCTCGTGCAGGGCCTGTTCGGCCTCGCCAACGGCGGGCTCATCGGCACCGGGCTCGGCCAGGGCAGGCCCGACCTCACCCCTGTGCCGCAGAGCGACTACATCATCGCGAGCCTGGGCGAGGAGCTCGGCCTCGCCGGCGTGTTCATCATCCTCGCCCTGTACGTGCTGTTCGTCGCACGCGGCTTCCGCATCGGCTTCGCGGGCCAGGACGACTTCGGCAAGCTGCTCGGCGTGGGCCTCTCGTTCGTCGTCGCACTGCAGGTGTTCATCGTCGTCGGCGGCGTCACGCGCGTCATCCCGCTGACCGGACTCACCACGCCGTTCCTGGCCGCCGGCGGCTCGTCCCTCGTCGCGAACTGGATCATCGTCGCCCTCCTCCTCCGACTCTCCGACACGGTCCGCAACCACCCGAGGCTGGTGATCGACGGATGAACCGCGAACTCAAGCGGGTGACCATCGTCGCCCTCCTCATGTTCCTCACGCTGTTCGTCGCGACGACGGTCATCCAGTACGTGCAGTCCGAGAACCTCGCCGCCGACCCGCGGAACGCGCGGACGCTCTACGAGAGCTACTCCGTCGAGCGGGGCCCGATCCTCGTCGGCGGCGATCCGATCGCGTACTCGGAGCCGAGCGACGACGACTACAAGTTCCAGCGCATCTACGCGAACGGACCGCTCTACGCGCCCGTGACGGGCTTCATCCCCGTGAACGGCGAGGCGACCGGCCTCGAGCTCTCGCTCAACGCGGAGCTCAGCGGGCAGTCCGACTCGCAGTTCTTCGACTCGCTCAACCGTCTGATCTCCGGGCAGGATCCGATGGGCGCCTCGGTCGAGGTCGCCATCGACCCCGTCGCGCAGCAGGCGGCGTGGGACGCGCTCGGGGACTACACCGGCGCCGTGATCGTGACCGAGCCGGCGACCGGCCGGATCATCGCGATGGTGACCAAGCCGACGTTCGACCCGAACAGCCTCGCCGTCCACAACGGCGAGCAGGTCGAGGAGACCTACCAGGCGCTCGTCGAGGACCCGGCCGACCCGCTCTTCAACCGAGCGACCGGCGGCGACATGAATCCTCCCGGATCGGTCTTCAAGCTCGTCATGACCGCGGCGGCGCTCGAGTCCGGGCAGTACACGCCCGACAGCACCTTCCCCAACCCGGCGGAGTTCACGCTCCCGGGCACGAGCTCGGTCGTCCGCAACTCGAGCGGCGGCACCTGCGGCGGCGGCTCCGAGGTCACCCTCGCGACCGCGCTCCGGCTGTCCTGCAACATCCCGTTCGCCGAGCTGGCCCTCGAGCTGGGCGACGACGCCATCCGCGCCCAGGCGGAGAAGTTCGGCTTCAACTCGGACTTCACGACTCCCAACCCGACGGCGATGAGCACGTACCCCGCCGACCCCGACGAGCCCCAGACCGCGCTCACCGGATTCGGCCAGGGCGACGTCCGCGCGACGCCGCTGCAGATGGCGATGGTCTCGGCCGCGATCGCGAACGACGGCATCGTCATGAACCCCGACCTGGTCGACGCGATCACCGCTCCGGACTTCCGCACCATCGAGGAGTTCTCGGCCGCGGAGTTCGGCCGCGCGATCAGCGCGGAGACGGCGCGCACGATGACCGAGATGATGGTCCAGGGCGTCGAGAACGGCGCCGCGAGTAATGCAAGAATAGACGGCGTCAGCGTGGCCGGTAAGACCGGGACCGCGGAGAACGGCGAGGACGATCCATACACCCTCTGGTTCACCGGGTTCGCCCCCGCAGACGACCCTCAGTATGCGATCACGGTCCTCGTGGAAGACGGCGGGGGACTAGGTCAGGAAGGGTTCGGCAACGCGATTGCCGCGCCGGTTGCGAAACAGGTACTAGAGGCGGTGCTGAACAAATGAGACCGAGCGCAGGGCTCACCTTCGGTGGGCGCTACGAACTGCAGTCCCGGATCGCCATCGGCGGTATGGGCGAGGTGTGGCAGGCCACCGACCTCGTCATCGGGCGGCAGGTCGCCATCAAGATCCTCAAGGACGAATATCTCGGCGACCCCGGTTTCCTCGAGCGCTTCCGCGCGGAGGCACGGCACGCCGCCCTCGTGAACCACGAGGGCATCGCGAACGTCTTCGACTACGGCGAGGAGGACGGCAGCGCCTACCTCGTCATGGAGCTCGTGCCCGGTGAGGCGCTGTCCACGATCCTCGAGCGCGAGCACGTCCTGCCGACCGACAAGGTCCTCGACATCGTCGCCCAGACCGCGGCGGCGCTCCAGGCCGCCCATGCGGCCGGGCTCGTGCACCGCGACATCAAGCCGGGAAACCTGCTCATCACGCCCGACGGGCGCGTCAAGATCACCGACTTCGGCATCGCGCGGATCGCCGACCAGGTTCCCCTGACCGCCACCGGCCAGGTCATGGGCACCGTCCAGTACCTGTCCCCCGAGCAGGCGTCCGGTCACCCGGCGTCGCCGACCACCGACATCTACTCGCTCGGCATCGTCGCCTACGAGGCGCTGGCCGGTCGCCGGCCGTTCACCGGCGAGTCGCAGGTCGCGATCGCCATGGCGCAGATCAACGAGACGCCGCCCGACCTGCCCGTCACCGTGTCGGAGCCCGTCCGCAACCTCGTCTACTCCTGCATCGCGAAGAACCCGGCCGACCGTCCGCAGACGGCCGCCCACCTGTCGCGCGCGGCGAACGCCCTGCGTCGCGGCGACGTGCGTGGCGCCGCGGCCGCGGTGCCCGCGATCCTGGGCGCCGCGGCGGGAGCCACCGCCGCCACGGCGCTCCTGCCGCAGCAGGCCGGTCCGGGAACCGCGGCGACGACCGTGCTCCCCGCCGGCGGAGCGGTCACCACGACCGAGACCGTGGAGGAGGAGACCGAGCCCGAGAAGAAGCGCAGCCCGTGGACGTGGCCGCTCATCGTGCTCATCATCCTGCTCGCCCTGGTGCTCATCGGCACGCTGATCGCGCTCGCCCTCAACAATGGCGAGGAGCCCGAACCCACCCGCAGCACGCCGGCGGCCTCCACGCCGACCTCGGCCCCGCCGACCACGACGGAGGCGCCCCCGCCGACGACGGAGGCGCCGCAGACCGTGGTCGTGGACCGCGCCGCGTACATCGGCCGCAACGTCGACGAGGTCCGCGCCGAGCTCGAGCAGGCCGGCTTCGCCGTGACCACGCAGGAGGGCGCGGCGGCGACCTCGCCCGAGCAGGCGAACACCGTCTCCGACGTGAACCCCAGCGGCACCCTCGCCGTCGGTTCCGCGATCACGGTCACCTTCCTCGGCGCCCCCGAGACGCCCAGCGCACCGGCGAACGCCCCGACGGTGAACCCCACCGAGGTCGAAGCCGGCGGAATCGTGCAGGTGAGCTGGCCTGCGGCGACCTGTCCCTCCGGCCAGGAGCTCAGCGGCTACGAGGTCGCCGTGACCGGCGACGCGACCGCGCCGAGCCCCGTCGGCCCCGGCACGACCAGCGTCAACGTGCAGGCGGGCAGCCAGTCGTTCGAGGCGACCTACCGCTACTTCTGCGGTCAGCTCGACTCTCCGTTCTCCCCGGCCGCGCCGGTCACCGTCACGCCCTAGTCCGCTCCCGAGAGCCCTACCGATCGGAGGAACCGTGAACGATGAAGGTCGCATTCTCGCGGGTCGCTACCGCGTGGGTGCCCTCATCGGCCGCGGTGGCATGTCCGATGTGCACGTCGGCACCGACAGCCGGCTCGGACGCCAGGTGGCGATCAAGCTCCTGAAGCCGCAACTCGCGACCGATCCGTCGTTCCGCATGCGCTTCCGGCAGGAGGCGCAGTCCGCCGCCCGGATGGCGCATCCGACGATCGTGCGCGTCTTCGACGCCGGCGAGGAGACCGTCCGCGACGACTCGGGGCACGAGGTCCAGCTCCCCTTCATCGTCATGGAGTACGTCGAGGGCCGGCTGCTCAAGGACATCATCCACGAGGGTCCCCTCGAGCCGCTCGCCGCGGCCCGGGTCATCGAGGGCGTGCTCACGGCGCTCGAGTACTCGCACCGCGCCGGCGTCGTGCACCGCGACATCAAGCCCGGCAACATCATGATCACCACCGGCGGCCAGGTGAAGGTCATGGACTTCGGCATCGCGCGCGCGGTCTCCGACTCCGCCACCACCGTGGCGCAGACCACCGCCATCCTCGGCACCGCGTCGTACTTCTCTCCCGAGCAGGCGAAGGGCGAGATCGTCGACGCGCGCACCGACCTGTACAGCACGGGCGTCGTGCTCTTCGAGATGCTCACGGGCCGTCCGCCGTTCCGCGGCGACACCCCCGTCGCCGTCGCCTACCAGCACGTCAGCGAACGCCCGGTCAAGCCGAGCGTCATCAACCCCAAGGTCTCGCCCGCGCTCGACACCGTCGTCCTGCACTCGCTCGCGAAGGACCGCGACATCCGCTACCAGACGGCGGCGGAGTTCCGCGCCGACGTCGAGGAGGCGGCGTCCGGGCGGGTGCCGACCAAGCGCAGGGTCGACGAGACCGCCCTCTTCTTCGGCACCGACACCGGCTCGCTCTCGACTTCGGAACTCGCCCTGCGCCAGCTCGCCGAGGACGACACCATGACGCGCACCCAGCGCCGTCCGCCGGCGATCTGGATCTGGTCGGGCATCATCGCGGTCGTCGTGATCGTGGTCGCGGTGATGTACTGGGCCTTCAACCTCCAGCCCGCCGACGACCTGCCGTCCAATGCGAGACAGGTCCCCGCTCTCACCGGCTCGACGTGGGAGGAGGCCGCGAACGAGCTTCAGGCCCTCACGCTGCCGGCCACGCGGATCGACGAGACGAACGACACCGTGCCCGCCGGCGAGGTGATCCGCACCGAGCCGAGAGAGGGCGAGATCGTCGACACGGGCACGCCCATCCGGGTGTTCATCTCGACGGGCCGAGAGGCCGTCGCAGTGCCCAACCTGGTCAACAAGACGCTCGAGCAGGCGAAGGCCGACGTCGAGGCGGTCGGCCTCGTCGCCGGCAGCGAGACCCGCCAGAACTCGCCGACCGTCGCGGCGGGAACGGTGCTCGCCACCGATCCCGAGTCGGGCTCCTCGGTCGAGACGGGGTCGACCGTGAACTTCGTCGTCTCGAGCGGGAACGTGACGCTGCCCGATCTCACCGGGCAGTCGCTGCAGGCGGCCTCGTCGTACCTCGGATCGTCGACGCTCCAGCTCACGCCCGTGCCCGTGCCCGACGGCAGCTGCCCGTCGCAGCCCGGTTCGCCGGTCGTGCGACAGTCCCTCGCGCCGGGCGACGTGCCGCAGAAGTCCGAGGTCGAACTCGTCTACTGCGCCGGCTGAGACACCCGCACCAACGGGTTCAGCGAGCGGGCGCGTTCGGATGCCCCGGCGAGCCCGGTCTCCGCGAGCCAGTTCCCCAGCATCCGGTAGCCGCCCTCGGTCAGCACCGACTCGGGGTGGAACTGGACGCCGTGGATCGGCGCCGACTCGTGCCGGAGACCCATGATCACTCCGCCCTGGGTGCGGCTCGTGACCACGAGCTCTTCGGGCACGGTGCCGTCGACCACCGCGAGCGAGTGGTACCTGGTCGCGGTGAACGGCTGCGGCACGCCTTCGTAGAACGCGCTGTCGTCGTGCACGATGCGCGACGTCTTGCCGTGCATGAGCTCCTCGGCGTTGGTGACGGTCGCGCCGAACGCCTCGGCGATGGCCTGGTGCCCGAGGCACACACCGAGCAGCGGCTGACCCGACTCGAGCGCGGCCTCGACGACCGGGATCGACACGCCGGCGTCGGCGGGCTTGCCGGGCCCGGGCGAGATGAGCACGCCGTCGTACTCGGCGATGCGCCCGGGCACGTCCGCGACGGCGATGTCGTCGTTGCGGACGACCTCGGTCTCGGCGCCGAGCTCCTGCAGGTAGCCGTTCAGCGTGTAGACGAAGCTGTCGTAGTTGTCGATGACGAGGATCCGGGTCATTGCTCCACCGTGACGTCGATTGGGTTGACGATGCCGTCCAGCCACGGGAAGACCCAGGCGAACAGCGCGAACAGCGCTGCGGCGGCGATCACCGCGAGCAGCAGGATGCGGACCCAGACGGGTCCGGGAAGGATGCGCCAGAGCGCCGCGTACACGATCACTCCCCCCACGCCGCGACCTGCGCGGCGATCTCGTCGGGCGGCCCGGCGCTGACGGGCTGCCAGGACTCCAGCACGCCGTAGGCGACGATGCGCTCCGCCGTCGAGTACAGCGGGTTGCAGCTGGTGAGCGTGATGATGCGGTCGGCCGGCGCGAGGTCGGGGCGGTGCGGCACGGGGGCGAGCACGTCGACGGTGTCGGGCGTGACGTACTCGAAGTCGCGGAACCGGTAGGTGTACCAGCCGTCGCGCGTCTGGATGAAGATGCCGTCGCCGAGCTGCAGCTGCTCGATCTCGTGCATGCCGCCGCCGTAGGCACTGCGGTGCGACGCGATCGCGAAGTTGCCGACCTCGCCGGGCATCTGCGTGTCGGGGTAGTGGCCGACGCCGAGCTGGTAGCTGTTGAGCACGTCGAGGCCGATGCCCTCCGCGATGCCCCGCTGCGAGCCCTCGCCGAACCTGGGCACGTACATGACGGCGAAGGCCTCGCCGTTGCCGTACGCCGTGGTGTCGACGACGGGGTCGCCGAAGCCCTCTGCCGCGGGCAGCGGTGCGTCGGCCTGCTGGGCCCTGGCCTGCTCGACCCACTCCGTCGAGAGGTCGGATGCCGCGTCGGACTGCTGCGAGGCCATGATCGCGTCGTTCCACCAGAGCTGCCAGCCCAGGAAGAGCAGGATGAGCACGCCCGCGGTGACCAGGAGTTCGCCGGCGATGCCGACGATGCTGGCGCGCGGGCGGACGGACCCGTCGGGCGCGTCGGACGCTGCGGGCCGTTCCTCGGTCTCGACGGGATCGGCCCGGTCCTCGATCAGGCGCCCGGGCATACCGGCGATTCTATTCGCCCGCGGTTGTGCGGTCTCCGAGTGCTCCAGCCGGATCGACTAGAATCTCCCGCATGGCACGCACGAATTCATCGAAGCCCGCTCGCGCGGAGCAGCCGAGCGGCGAGGACGCGCCGAACCCCGTCTGGTTCAAGCCCGTGATGTTCGGCTTCATGCTGCTCGGGCTGATCTGGATCATCGTGTTCTACGTCAGCCAGGGTGCGCTCCCCGTCGCAGAACTCGGCTCGTGGAACATCCTGGTGGGATTCGGCATCGCCTTCATCGGCTTCCTCATGACCACACGCTGGCGCTGACCGGCGACGACGTGAGCGGGGCGGATGCTGCGGCATCCGCCCCGCTTCGTTCATGTCTATGCACAGGGTTATCCACACCTTCCACAGGTTTCTCCACACCATCCACACCCTGTGGACGACGGGAAAGCGCGGAATTCCCGACATCGTGCGGAATCACACCCGTGTAACTCTCCCCAACTGTGCACAACGTTGTGGATAACTCCGCCGCGCTGTGCCTCGAGGTCAGAACAGGGGCAGGTAGAAGAACCGCAACGACAGCACGACGAGCACCGCCACGAGTGCCGCGAGCAGCCCGATCTGCAGGCCCTTCTGGTCGCGCTTGCGCGTCTCGACGTAGATCAGCCCGACGAGCGCGCCGCCGATCAGGCCGCCGAGGTGCGCCTGCCACGAGATGTTGAATCCCGGGACGAACCCGATCACCAGGTTGATGCCCACGAGCACGAGCAGCTGCGTCGCCCTCCCGCCGAGACGACGTTGGATGACCAGGAACGCGCCCATGAGGCCGAAGATCGCGCCCGACGCGCCGACCACTCCCGTGCGGGGATCGGCGAGCCACAGCACCGCCACCGAGCCCGCGAGACCCGAGATCAGGTAGAGCGCAAGGAAGCGCCACCGACCGAGCAGCCCCTCCAGCAACTGCCCGAAGATCCACAGCGTGTACATGTTCAGCGCGACATGGAAGAGCAGCTGCGTCGAGTGCACGAACAGCGCGGTCATCATGCGCCACGGCTCGAAGTTGAACGGCAGCGAGTACACGCCGGCATAGAGCAGGCGGTCGGTCAGCGCGAGTCCCGGAATGAGCTGCAGCACGAACACCGCGAGCGTCACCCCGATGATCGAGTACGTCACGACTGGTGCGCCGCGTTCGGCAGCGGCGCGGGCACGGGTCAGCACTGCGGGTTTCGTGCGGGGGGCGGTCGCGCGCTGCTCCCGCATGCACTCCGGGCAGATCACGCCGACCGGTGCCGGCGTCTGGCATTCCCCGCAGATGGTGCGGCCGCACCGCTGGCAGAGCACGAAGCTCTGCCGATCCGGATGCCGGTAGCAGAAGCTCTCGCGCCCGGGCGCGGGTTCGCTCACCGCCGGCGTCTCAGCGGCGCTCGACCGTGATCTTCTCGATCACGACGTCGTCGAGCGGACGGTCGCGGCCGTCGGTCGGGATTGCGGCGAGCTTGTCGACGACGGCCTGGCTCGCGGCGTCCGTCACCTTGCCGAAGATCGTGTGCTTGCCCTGCAGCCACGTCGTCGGGCCGACGGTGATGAAGAACTGCGACCCGTTCGTGCCGCGGCCGCCCTGGATGCCGGCGTTCGCCATCGCCAGCATGTACGGCTCGGTGAAGTCGAGTTCGGGGTTGATCTCGTCGTCGAACCGGTAGCCCGGCCCGCCGACGCCCTGGCCGAGCGGGTCGCCGCCCTGGATCATGAAGCCGGGGATGATGCGGTGGAAGACGACTCCGTCGTACAGCGGGTCGGTGGACTTCTGGCCGGTGGCGGGGTGGGTCCATTCGATCTCGCCCGTCGCGAGTCCGATGAAGTTCTCGACGGTCTTCGGCGCGTGGTGCCCGTAGAGGTCGACCTTGATGTCGCCGTGGTTGGTGGTCATCGTCGCGACTGCGGTGGGATTCGGCATAGCGACGATTCTCTCACGTGGGGATTCGGGGCACGGTATGCAACCCCCCGCACTCCCACCCCACATCCAGCCGGTTCGGTGGCAGGATGGAGGAGTTCGCTGCACAACGATGGAGGTCGAGATGAGCCTGTCACGCAAGCGCCGGAAGGAACTCAAGCGGCTGCGCAGCAGTGCAGAGGAACTGTGGGGGGGCCAGCAGGAAGTCCTCGATCGGGCTGCGAAGGTAGCCCGCGAGGCGAGTCACCAGCTCGGCCTGCTGACGCAGGAAGAGGTCACCCCGCGCGTGCGCACGGGATATGAGAGCTACGTCCGTCCGGGCCTGCTGCAAGCGCGTTCGGTCGCCCGCGGAGCGGGTGAGACCGCGGAGCGCGCATTCGGCTCCGCACTGGGCTCGCTGATGTCGATCGGCGACATCGCCAACGACACGCGGGTCCGGCGTGCGCTCGAACGCGTGTCGCCCCGTGCGGCGGCGGTCGTGAAGCAGAAGCAGGGTCCCGGCGTGGGCACCTACCTCGCGATCGGGGCGGGCATCGTCGCGGCCGCGGGGGTGGCCTACGCGGTCTGGCAGACGTTCCGCGCCGACGACGAGCTCTGGGTCGCCGACGACGAGCCGGCGGCGTCCTCGACGTCGTCCGGTTCGAACGCGAGCCCGTCGCCGGTGATCTGACGCACCACGGTTTCTCGACGGCCCCTGCCCGATGATTCGGACGGGGGCCGTCGCCATGCCGCCCGGAGCTCAGGGCCGGCACTGATCTTCGACCGATTCCGAATTCCCTCTTGCGGTAGCCGAAAGGATGCCGCTAGTGTCATTTCTCGGCCAGCCACGATGGCACAGGAGAGGAGGCGAGACCACGATGATGATCCGGCACATTCACACCCCGATCCGCACAGAGGTCGCCTTCCTCGGCGCCCCCTTCGCGGCCTGCTGACGTCGCGCATCCAGCGCTGATCGCAGGAATCCCGCCCGCCTGACGACGCTCGCCCGCTCGCTTCCGAGCCGGCCCCCGTCCCACCGGCATCCGCTCGCCTGACCGCGTCGACGACGCACCCGAGCCGCCGGCCTCTCCTCCCATGACGCGGTGCGCGCGGCATCGGCGCCCTCGACGGGCGACCGTCGGCTGCGCGCGGCGACATGGGTCCCGCTCGTCTCCTCCCGGCGCGCGCGCCCGCGCGTGCCATCCGTTCGCACCACATCCGACGAAGGAACCATCGTGAACACGACACTCACCGCCACCCGTTCGACCGCTCAACAGGCGGAGGCCGTGCGCGCCGGCGCCGGCCGCCTCCAGGAGCGCCTCGCCCGCCGCGCCGGACTCGCGCTGCTCGCGTGGAGCCGTGCCGCCGAGGCGCGACGCCTGCGCGAGGACCCGCGCCGCCGAGCCGAGCTGCAGCGCGAGGCCGACCGCCTCCGCGACTCGAACTTCACCGCACTGGCACTGCTGGCCCGGACGCTCTGATCGTCATGGCCGCCGTGCTGGACCCGATCGCCACGGCCCCGTCCGCTCGCCGGACGGGGCCGTCGCCGTCTGCGGGACCGGTGCGGTCAGCGCCTGGGCAGCACGCCCGTCGCGGGCGGCTCCGCGTTCATGCGGAGCGCGATGTCGAGCAGGCTCACGCGCGTGAGGTCGTGGATCGCGTCGAGCGGGAACCAGCGCGCCTCGTCGCTCGAGCCGCCGACCTCGTTGCGGAGTTCGCCGCCGGAGACGCGGGCGCGGTAGACGATGCGCATGGCGTAGAGCGGTGCCTTGCCGTGGTGCCGCTTCGACGCCGGGACCACCATGGTGTCGATTCCGAGGAGCCGCTCGATCTCGGCGTCGTACCCGGTCTCCTCGCGGATCTCGCGGACCGCCGCGTCGAAGGGGTGCTCGGCGCCCTCGATGCCTCCGCCGGGAAGCGTCCAGGCGGACCGGCCGTGCTCGTTCCAGTGGGACAGCAGGATCGCGCCGTCTCGGATGATGACCCCGTACGCGGCGATGCGGATGTCCATCCCGCCACTGTATTACCCCGGCGCGAGCCCCAGCAGCACCGTCTGGCCGTCGGAGCCGTTCCGGCGCGACGGCCGCCAACCGCAGGCCGCCGCATGCTCCGCCGCAGCGCTCCACTGCGTCCGATGCAGCTCGATGAGCGCCCTCCCGTCCGGACGCAGCCACCCGACGAGGTCGGTCACGAGCGCTCGGACGTGGTCGAGGCCGTCGGCACCGGCGAAGAGGGTGCTGGGCGGCTCGTGCTCGAGCGCCTCCCGCGGGACGAAGCGTCGTTCGCCGTCGGGCACGTACGGGGGCACGGATGCCACGAGGGACACGCGCCCGCGGAGCGCGACGGGAAGCCGGGTGAGCCCAGCTCCCACGTGCACGTTCGCATCGGCCGGCAGGTTCCGGCGCGCGAACCGGAGCGGAACGGGATCGACGTCCGCGACGTGGATCTCGGCGTCGGGCTCCGCGACGGCGACCGAGGCGGCGATCGGGGCGACCCCGCAGAAGGGTTCGAGCACGACCGGATCGGCCTGGGCCCGGGCGATCCGGGCCGCGGCGCGCGCCAGCATGAGCGAACGCTGTCGTGGGACGAACACGCCCGGTCCGACCGTGAGCCGGAGGCGACCGAACCGGACCCAGCCCACGAGTGGCTCGAGCGGCTCGCCGGCGATGCGGCGCTTCAGCAGCGAGTCGAGCTCGGCGTCATCCGTCGCCGCCTCGAGCAGGACGGCGGCCTCGTCCGCGGCGAAGACGCTGCCGGCCGCGCGGAGGCGGGCGGCGATGTCGGCGATCTCCGAATCGATTCCGGGCGACTGCGGGGCGGAAGCCATGGCCATGACCGTATCAACCGGCGCCGATCGCCGGAACGCGCAGCCATCCACGCGGGACACGGTGCATGCCGATGGGAATCGACGACGACGTCGGAAGACGAGTCAGCGGCTCGGAAACGAGGGTTCCGAGCCGCCGACGACGGTCTGAGAAGCGTCGAACCGCTCAGTCGCCGCAGATGCCGCGGGCGGTCTCGTTCTTGAGCTGGCCGCCGACCGCCTTGACGACCTCACCGACCCCCGTGAATCCGAGGGCGCCTTCGGTGTTGATGGTCTTGTGCACCTGGCCGAAGCAGGCAGCGTCGGCGGGCGCAGCGTGGGCGGCGCCGGCGAAGCCGAACGTGGCGAGACCGGCGATGAATCCGGTGGCGAGGATGCGCTTCATTGGACTTCTCCTTCTATCGGCGGGTGGGTGTTCACCCTTCACCAATTGCTTCTGCTCCGAGCACGCGTACGGATGCACTGCCGACAGATTTTTTTCCGAGGCGAAGGCCGGATTCCCGCCCGGCCGCATCTCAGGCCATGCGCGGGCGGGAGGGCGGCGAGACCAGGCGCGGACAGCGCGTCGGCGCCGGCTCGATCACGATGCCGTTCACCTGGGGGTCACGAGATGTGGAGCCTAGGAGATTCGAACTCCTGACATCCTGCTTGCAAAGCAGGCGCTCTACCAACTGAGCTAAGGCCCCGGGGCGGATGCCGCGGCATCCGGTTGTGGAGTTATCGGAGTGGGGATACGAGGACTTGAACCTCGGACCTCTTCGTTATCAGCGAAGCGCTCTAACCGCCTGAGCTATATCCCCGAATTTCGGCCGAAGGAAAGACTACCCGACGCTGCGAGAATCTCCGAATCGGGCCGGGTCCCGGCCGGCGGCCCTCCGGCCCGCCTCCTCGACCACCTGGTCAGCTGTTCGTGAAGCCGACCAGGATGCCGCCGGTGATCTTCACGCTGAGGTTGTACAGGACTGCGATGACGGCACCGAGCGCGGTCGTCACGACCAGGTTCAGCAGCGAGACGATGACCGCGAAGCCCATGACGTTGCCGAGCGAGAAGAAGGTGCGCAGGTCGGTTCCGGCGCCCGCGACGTCCTGCACGAGGCTGTTGACCTGTTCGAAGATGCCGGTCGAGCTGAGCACCGTGAACACGAGGAACGACGCCACGATGTTCACGACCGCGAGGCACACGGCCACGAGGAAGGACAGCTTCACTGCCGACCAGAAGTCGATGTACACCAGCCGCAGGCGCACCTGCTTGCCCGGGGGCTTGCGGTTGGTCTTCTTGGCCAGCTTGTCTGCGACGCTGCTCATGACGGTCACTCCTCTCCCGCGGTCTCGGCCGCATCGGTCTCGACGGCCTCGACCGCGAGATTCCGCTCGGAATTCTTCGCGATGGCGATGATGCGATCGTCGGCGACGAACTTCGCGAAGACCACGCCCATCGTGTCCCTGCCCTTGGCCGGGACCTCGGCGACGTCAGAGCGTACCACCTTGCCGCTGGCAAGAACCACGAGGACCTCGTCGCCGCGCGAGACGATGAGGGCACCCGCGAGCGTGCCGCGGTCCTCGTTGAGCTTGGCCACCTTGATGCCCAGGCCGCCGCGCTGCTGCTTGCGGTACTCCTCGATGCGCGTGCGCTTCGCGTAGCCGCCCTCGGTGACCACGAACACGTAGGTGTCCGCCGGGCTCGCCTTCTGGCCGGTCTCGTCCGCGGGCGCGGCGACGGCCTCGGCCGCCTCCGCCTCGGTCGATCCGGGTACGACGGATGCCGCCAGCAGTTCGTCGCCGGCGCGGAAGCTCATGCCCTTGACGCCCGACGTCGCGCGGCCCATCGGGCGGAGCGCGTCATCCGTCGCCTCGAACCGCAGGGACATGCCCTTCCTCGACACGAGGAGGATCTCGTCGTGCTCGTCGACCAACATCGCCGACACGAGCTCGTCGCCCTCGCGGAGGTTGATCGCGATGACGCCGCGCGAGCGGTTCGTGTCGTAGGCGGTGAGCTCGGTCTTCTTGACGAGGCCGTCGCGGGTGGCGAGGACGAGGTACCTGGCGACCTCGTAGTCGCGGATGTCGAGGATCTCGGCGACCTGCTCGTCGGGCTGCAGCTCGAGCAGGTTGGCGAGGTGCTGGCCCTTCGCGTCGCGGCCGCCCTCCTGGATCTCGTACGCCTTCGCGCGATACACGCGCCCCTGGTTCGTGAAGAACAGCAGCCAGTGATGGGTCGTCGTGACGAAGAAGTGGTCGACGACGTCGTCCGCCCGGAGCTGGGCGCCCTTGACGCCCTTGCCGCCGCGGTGCTGGGAGCGGTAGTTGTCGCTGCGCGTCCGCTTCACGTAGCCGCCGCGGGTCACCGTGACGACCATCTCCTCCTCGGGGATCAGGTCCTCCATCGACATGTCGCCGTCGAAGCCGTGCAGGATGTGGGTGCGGCGCTCGTCGCCGAACTTGTCGACGATCTCGGCGAGTTCCTCCGAGACGATGCCGCGCTGGCGCGACTCGTCGGCGAGGATCGCCCGGTACTCGGCGATCTCGCGCTCGAGCTCGGCGAGGCGGTCGATGATCTTCTGCCGCTCGAGGGCCGCGAGACGGCGCAGCTGCATCGTGAGGATCGCATCGGCCTGGAGCTGGTCGACGCCGAGGAGCTCCATGAGCCCGTTGCGTGCCTGCTCGACGTCGGGCGAGCGGCGGATGAGCGCGATGACCTCGTCGAGCATGTCGAGGGCCTTCACGTAGCCGCGCTGGATGTGCGCGTCGGCCTCCGCCTTGTTCAGGCGGAACCGCGTGCGCCGGACGATGACCTCGATCTGGTGGTCGACCCAGTGCGCGATGAAGCCGTCGATGGGCAGGGTGCGCGGCACGCCGTCGACGATGGCGAGCATGTTCGCGCCGAAGTTGTCCTGCAGCTGCGTGTGCTTGTACAGGTTGTTCAGCACGACCTTCGCGACCGCGTCGCGCTTCAGCACGATCACGAGGCGCTGGCCCGTGCGGCCCGACGACTCGTCGCGGATGTCGGCGATGCCGCCGAGCTTGCCGTCCTTGACGAGGTCGGCGATCTTGATCGCGAGGTTGTCGGGGTTGACCTGGTAGGGCAGCTCGGTGACGACGAGGCAGGTCCGGCCCTGGATCTCCTCCACGTTGACGACCGCACGCATGGTGATCGACCCGCGACCGGTGCGGTACGCGTCGAGGACGCCCTTGGTGCCGAGGATCTGCGCGCCGGTCGGGAAGTCCGGCCCCTTGATGCGCTGGATCAGCGCCTCCTGGAGCTCCTCGCGCGTGGCATCCGGGTGCTCGAGGTACCACTGCGCGCCCGCCGCGACCTCGCGGAGGTTGTGTGGTGGGATGTTGGTGGCCATGCCGACCGCGATGCCCACCGAGCCGTTGACGAGGAGGTTCGGGAAGCGGGCCGGCAGGATGGTCGGCTCCTGCGTTCGGCCGTCGTAGTTGTCGCCGAAGTCGACGGTGTCTTCATCGATGTCGCGCACCATCTCGAGCGCGAGGGGGGCCATCTTCGTCTCGGTGTACCGGGGCGCGGCGGCGCCGTCGTTGCCGGGAGAGCCGAAGTTGCCCTGGCCGAGCGCGAGGGGGTATCGCATCGACCACGGCTGCACCAGGCGCACCAGCGCGTCGTAGATGGCGGTATCGCCGTGCGGGTGGAACTGGCCCATGACGTCGCCGACGACGCGCGAGCACTTCGAGAACGCCCGGTCGGGCCGGTAGCCGCCGTCGTACATCGCGTAGATCACGCGGCGGTGCACGGGCTTCAGGCCGTCGCGGACGTCGGGCAGGGCGCGCCCGACGATGACGCTCATCGCGTAGTCGAGGTACGACCGCTGCATCTCGAGCTGCAGGTCGACCTGGTCGATGCGGCCGTGGATGCCGTGGCCCTCGCCGGTCCCGATCTCGTCTGTCATTCTCGTGGATCTCGTTTCTGCCTGTGTGGGTCTCGATACGCCGGCCGGAACTGCCGGCTACTCGACCGTGATCGAGCCGCCGCCGCGACTCGTGCGATCAGATGTCAAGGAAGCGCACGTCCTTCGCGTTCTTCTGGATGAAGCTGCGGCGCGACTCCACGTCGTCGCCCATCAGCGTCGAGAAGATCTCGTCGGCCGCGGCGGCGTCGTCCATGGTCACCTGCAGGAGCGTGCGGCTCTCGGGGTTCATGGTCGTGTCCCACAGTTCCTGGTGGTTCATCTCGCCGAGGCCCTTGTAGCGCTGCACCGCGTTGTCCTTCGGGATGCGCTTGCCCTGCGCGAGGCCGTCGGTCAGGAGCGCGTCGCGCTCGCGGTCGGAGAACACGTACTCGTGGTCGGCGTTCGACCACTTGATGCGGTACAGCGGCGGCTGGGCCAGGTACACGTAGCCGAGCTCGATGAGCGGGCGCATGTAGCGGAACAGCAGCGTGAGCAGCAGCGTCGTGATGTGCTGGCCGTCGACGTCGGCGTCGGCCATGAGCACGATCTTGTGGTACCGGACCTTCTCGGGATCGAAGTCCTCGCCGAGGCCGGCCCCGAATGCCGTGATCATCGCCTGCACCTCGGCGTTGGCGAGCGCCCGGTCGAGGCGCGCGCGCTCGACGTTCAGGATCTTGCCGCGGATGGGGAGGATCGCCTGCGTCTCGGGATTCCGCCCCTGCACGGCCGAACCGCCGGCCGAGTCGCCTTCGACGATGAAGATCTCGGAGATCGACGGGTCCTTCGACTGGCAGTCCTTGAGCTTGCCGGGCATGCCACCGGATTCGAGCAGTCCCTTGCGTCGGGTGGCCTCGCGCGCCTTGCGGGCCGCGAGACGGGCAGTGGCCGCCTGCAGCGCCTTGCGGATGACTTCCTTGGCCTGGTTCGGGTTCCGGTCGAACCAGTCGCCGAGCTGCTCGCTCGTGACGCGCTGCACGTAGGACTTCGCCTCGGTGTTGCCGAGCTTCGTCTTGGTCTGACCCTCGAACTGCGGCTCGGAGAGCTTCACCGAGATGACGGCCGTCAGGCCCTCGCGCACGTCTTCGCCGGAGAAGTTCGCGTCCTTCTCCTTCAGCAGGCCCTTCTCACGGGCGTACCGGTTGACGAGCGTGGTCAGCGCTGCGCGGAACCCCTCCTCGTGCGTGCCGCCCTCGTGGGTGTTGATCGTGTTCGCGTAGGTGTGCACCGACTCGGTGTAGGCCGTGGTCCACTGCATCGCGACCTCGAGCGCGATGTGCCGGTCGGTGTCCTCCGCCTCGAACGAGATGATCTCGTCGTTCACGAGGTCGGTCTTCTTGGAGCGGTTGAGGTACTCGACGTAGTCGACGAGGCCGCGCTCGTAGAGGAAGCTGTCGTGGCGGTGGCCCTGATCGTCCTCCTCGCCGTCGGAGATCTGCGAGATCTCGCGGAGGTCGGTCAGGTTGATGCGCAGCCCCTTGTTGAGGAACGCGTACTGCTGGAAGCGCGCGCGAAGGGTCTCGTAGTCGAACTCGACCGTCTCGAAGATCTCCTCGCTGGGCCAGAAGGTGATCGAGGTGCCCGTGGCATCCGTCGCCTCGCCCTGCTCGAGCGGCGCATCGGGGACGCCGACCGTATACGACTGCCGGTAGACGTGACCCTGGCGCTTGACCTCGACCTCGAGGCGCGAGGAGAGCGCGTTGACGACCGACGAGCCGACGCCGTGCAGGCCGCCGGAGACCGCGTACCCGCCGCCGCCGAACTTGCCGCCTGCATGCAGCACCGTGAGGACGACCTCGACCGTCGAGCGGCCCTCGGCCTTGTGGATGTCGACCGGGATGCCGCGGCCGTTGTCGACCACGCGCACGGCGCCGTCGGCGAGGATCGTCACGTCGATCGTGTCGCAGTGGCCGGCGAGCGCCTCGTCGACCGAGTTGTCGACGATCTCGTACACGAGGTGGTGCAGGCCGCGCGGGCCCGTCGAGCCGATGTACATTCCCGGCCGCTTGCGGACCGCTTCGAGGCCCTCGAGAACCTGGATCGCGTCGGCGCCGTATTCCGGCGTCTGCTGGGCCTTCGTCGGTTCCGCTGTCATGGGTGAATCGGGCTCCAAACCGTCGTACTGGCGACCCTTGATCCTATCAACAACGGGGACGATCCAAGGCGCTCCGCGCCGATCTGCGGGCCCGAGAGAGCACGAGTGACCGATTTTGCCCTGTCAGCCGTAGGTGTCGCGCGGACCGCGCCCTGGAACCGATCTGGGACCCCTTTTCCAGGTGGGGGCATCCGGGCCTTGGAAGCGGATGGTCTCGACGCCGGCGTGCGGGTGGCGATCGGCGATCGCCCGGAGCAGCTCGGACCGCATCATCCGGAGCTGCGTCGCCCACGCGGTCGACTCGCAGCGCACCTGCAGCACGCCGCCCTCGATGCCGATCGGCTCGGAGTGCTGGGCGATCTCGTCGCCGGCGATTTCGGGCCAGGTGGCGAGCAGTTCGTGCTGCGAGAGCGGGCCGGTCCACCCCAGCTGGGCGGTGAGCGCGTCGATCGTCGCACCGAGCGGCTTCGGGTCGCGGCCGGGACTGAACGGCTCGCTGCCCGTGGCCTCGCGCGTGCGGGTCCGCGCCCGGCCGGGGCGGATCCGGGGCTCGCCGCCGAATATCTCGCGGAAGTGCTGATAGGTGCGGGCGGCTTCAGACACCGGATGCCTCCGTCTCGCGCGCGCCGGCACCGCGCGTCCCGCCGCCGTCGCCCGGCGGATCGAGCACCCGGCCGCCGTCGATGTGCACGACGCGGCCGGCGAGCTGCTCGGGCACGTCTTCGAGGACCGCCGCGGTGATGAGCACCTGCTCGTACTCGCCGATCGCCGCGGCCAGGCGCTCGCGCCGACGTCGATCGAGCTCGGCGAACACGTCGTCGAGCACCAGGACCGGGTCGCCGGTCGTCGAGTCGCGGCGCAGCAGCTCGGCCGACGCGAGCCGCAACGACAGCGCGAACGACCACGATTCGCCGTGGCTCGCGTACCCCTTGGCCGGCAGGCCGTTGAGCAGCAGGAGCACGTCGTCGCGGTGCGGTCCGGCGAGGGTGACGCCGCGCTCGAGCTCCTTGCGTCGCAGCGCGGTGAGGGCTGCGGCGAAGCGCTCGGCCGTCACGGCACGACCGGCCGGCGCGGCGGGCTCCTCGCCGTCGGCGTCGCTCGCGGCATCGGTCGGGGTCTCGTCGTCGGGATCGGCGCCGTCGATCGAGAGCACGGGACGCAGCTCCGGTCGGTGGTCGGCGTCGACGATCGACCGGTAGGCCGACGCGAGCGGGTCGCGGAGCTCGTCGATGAGTTCGAGGCGGCGGTCGATGAGCTCGGCGCCGAGCTGGACGAGCCGTTCGTCCCAGATGTCGAGGGTCGTGAGCTGCGCCGCGCCGAGCCCGCGTGCCCGTGCGCTCTTCAAGAGGGAGTTCCGCTGCTTGAGGACGCGATCGTAGTCGGCCATGACGCCGCCGAGCCGCGGCGACCGCTGGACCAGCAGTTCGTCGAGCAGGCGACGACGAACGGAGGGCTCGCCCCGCACGATCGCGAGGTCTTCGGGTGCGAACAGCACGCTGTGCGCGTAGCGCGGCAGGTCGCGTGGCTTCGCGGCCGCGCGGTTCACCTGCGCCCGGTTCGCACCCTGGCGGTTGAGCTGGAGTTCGAGGAGCACTTCGCGGCCGCCGTGCGCGAGCACCGCCCGGATCACCGCGGCGTCGGCACCGGAGCGGATCAGCGCCTGATCGCTCGAGACCCGGTGCGAGCCGAGCGTGGCGAGGTACCCGATCGACTCGACGAGGTTCGTCTTGCCCTGGCCGTTGCGCCCGACGATGACCGTCGCGCCCCGCTCGAAGGCGAGCTCGGCCGTGCGGTAGTTGCGGTAGTCGGTGAGCGAGAGCCTGGCGACGTGCACGGTGCGGCTCCCTTCCTGCGAACCCCCACGCTACCCGCCGCCGCCGACAGCGGTGGCGCGCCCGTTCAGCGCAGCAGGAGGTTCGGCTGCAGCAGGTAACGGTAGCTGTCGGAACCGGCCTGCTCGCGCGAGGTCTGGCTCGTGATGAGCACCGGACCCGGCTTGTTGGGATTCTCGGTCTTCGTGAACGAGATGCGCACGAACTCGCTCGGAACGGCCTGGAGGCCGTCGAGCAGGAACTGCGGCTTGAGCGAGACGACGGTGTCGTCGCCCGTGAGGATCGCGTCGACCGACTCGGACGCCTGCGCCTGCTCGCTGCCGATCGCCTCGAGCGTCAGGCCGTCGGCGGTGAACGTGAACCGGAGCGCCGCCTCGCGCTCGAGCACGAGCGACACGCGCCGGGTCGCCTCGATGAGCTCGGCCGTGTTCATGACCGCGTAGTTGTCGACGGTCTCGGGGAAGAGCCGGCGCACGGGCGGGAAGTTGCCCTTGATGAGCAGGCTCGTGACCGTCTTCCGATCGGCGGAGAACGCGATGAGCTCGCGGTCGTCGCGGCTGGTGATCGCGATGGCGATGTTGCCGGAGTGGCCGAACGTCTTGCCGACCTCCTGCAGCGTGCGCGCGGGCACGAGCGCGGCGAGCGACTCCACGCCCTCACCGGCGACGCCCCCGCCGTCCCACTCGATCTCGCGGATCGCGACGCGGTAGCGGTCGGTCGCGACGAGGCTCACGTTGTTCTCGCGCACCTCGAGCTGCACGCCCGTGATGACGGGGGTCACGTCGTCGCGCGACGCTGCGACCGCGACCTGGGCGACGGCCGAGGCGAACTCCTCGGCCGGAACGACGCCCGTCTGCTCGCCGATCTCCGGGATGGAGGGGTACTCCTCGACCGGCATCGAGAGGAGGGTGAAGCTCGCCGAACCGCACGTGACCGAGATGCGCGACTCCTCGGTCGAGACCTTCACCGGTGCGTTCGGCAGTCGGCCCGCGATCTCGGCGAGCAGCCGGCCGGACACGAGCACGGTGCCGGGCTCCTCGACGTCGGCCTGGATCTCGGTGCGCGACGACACCTCGTAGTCGAACGAGGAGAGGACGAGGCCGTCGTCGTTCGCCTGGATCAGCACCCCCGAGAGGATCGGCAGGGTCGTGCGCTGCGGCAGCAGCTTGACGGCGAAGGACACGGCCTCACTGAAGACGTCGCGATTGACCTGGAACTTCACGGTTCTCCCGTCGTGGAGGTGCTGGGTGGGTCCCATGCTATCCGCACGGTCACCCGGGTCGTCGGGCTTTTCGGGCTCCACCCGGGTCCGAGCGCAGCGCCGTCGTCCAGGTTGTCGAGCTCCCCGGATTAACCATCTATCTCTTAACGGTGTTAACCGGTGTGGAAACTGTGGATGGCGTGCGGTGATCCCTGCAACGGCGGGCGAACCGGGCCCTCGGGGTTGTGCACGGGGTGTGGAGACACGTGCGGATGCGGCATCCCGACATCGACGGGCGTACGGAGTTGTGCACAGGCCGGTCGCCGATCTCAACAGGCCTGGCGCGGTTGCTCGTTAACAATCCACAGATTCTCCACACCTGTGCGGAATCGGCTCGGGCGGTCGCAGGTACGCCGAACGGGACCCCTGCCGAACCGCTGGTCGGGTAGCGCCGAGCGCGTATCGAGAGTCTCGTTCCGCCCGGGTCTCGAGACGCGGCTCCACCGCTGCTCGACTCCCGAGGTCGTCCTCGGCGCTCGACGGCGATCAGCGGTAGCGGGACCGCTGCTTGATGCGCGCGGTGAGCTCCGTGACCTGGTTGTAGATCGAGCGGCGCTCCTTCATGAGCTCGGAGATCTTCTTGTTCGCGTACATGACGGTCGTGTGGTCGCGGTTCCCGAACAGCTGGCCGATCTTCGGCAGGCTGAGGCTCGTCAGCTCGCGGCACAGGTACATCGCGATCTGGCGCGCGGTCGCGACCGCCTGCGACCGGCTCGACCCGTACAGGTCGTCGACGGTGAGCTTGAAGTAGTCGGCCGTCACCGTGATGATGTCGACCGGCGCGACGACGTTGTCCGTGTCATCCGTGATCAGGTCCTTCAGCACGGTCTGCACGAGCGGCATGTCGACCGGCGTCCGGTTCAGGCTCGCGAACGCCGTCACCCGGATCAGGGTGCCCTCGAGCTCGCGGATGTTGCTCGAGACCTTCGAGGCCATGTACTCGAGGATGTCGTCGGGCACCTGGAGGCGCTCGTTCTGCGCCTTCTTGCGGAGGATCGCGATCCGCGTCTCGAGGTCGGGCGCCTGGACGTCGGTGATGAGGCCCCACTCGAAGCGGCTGCGCATGCGGTCCTCGAAGCCGGTGAGGTGCTTCGGCGGCACGTCGCTCGTGATCACGACCTGCTTGTTGTGATCGTGCAGCGTGTTGAAGGTGTGGAAGAACGCCTCCTGCGTCTCCGCCTTGCCCTGCAGGAACTGGATGTCGTCGATGAGCAGGATGTCGATGTTTCGGTAGCGCTGCTGGAACAGCGATCCGCGGTTGTTCGCGATCGAGTTGATGAAGTCGTTCGTGAACTCCTCGGAGGAGACGTATCGAACGCGGATGCCCGGGTAGAGGCTCATCGCGTAGTGGCCGATCGCGTGGAGCAGGTGCGTCTTGCCGAGGCCCGAGTCGCCGTAGATGAACAACGGGTTGTACGCCTTCGCCGGAGCTTCGGCCACGGCCACCGCGGCGGCGTGCGCGAAGCGGTTCGACTGCCCGATCACGAAGCTGTCGAACGAGTACTTCGGGTTCAGTCGCGCGTCGCGCGGTCGGTCGGGGTTGGCGGTCTCGAACACCGACTGATGCGAGGCCGGCATCTCCACCGGGTCGAGTGCGCCGTCGACGGCCGCGATGCCGGGGCCGCCCACTCCCACGCCCACTCCGTCGCCGAAGCCGGTCGCCGCGCCGAGCCCGGTCTGCGCCTCCGCCTGGCGCGTGTCCTCGAGCTCGGGGTTGACGACCACGTAGAAGGAGGTCACGGGCGACGGCGCGTCGATCGCGCTCATCGCGGAGAGGAGGGAGACCCGCATGCGCTGGTTGAGCATGCTCGCCGTGAAGTCGTTCGGGACCTCGAGGTAGAACGTCCCCGCCGCGATGCCCTTCGGCTCGACCAGGTTCAGGAACCCCTGGAGCATCGGCGTGATCGCCTCATCTTCCGACAACCGTTCGAGGACCGTGGCCCACGTGTCGGAAATGGGCTGTTCTGTCAT